>NZ_WXEW01000003.1:0-1301 GCF_009901565.1 Herbidospora solisilvae | reverse complement strand
CCCGTGGCCACGACGCCGGCCAGAACGGTCCCGGCGAGCAGCTTGCCGATCGTGTGCACTGTTTCCTCCGTGTGTTGGTCGTCCGTGTTTCGGACGACGCTCACGCTAGGACCGGGGCAAGGGGCCGTTCTGCTCACAAAACCACACAAGCCATCGAGCGTGCATTAGTACACAAACCCACACCTCAGGCGCGAAAAGCGGTTGATCGGCTTCCCCCTTCCTGAGGAGGCTGCCGCCATGTGGTATCCCAAGATCGAGCAGCGCTTCGGCGACGGTCCGCTCCCCGGCGGCATCTGGGTGGCGGAAGAGAAGGTGCACGGAGCACACTTCGCCCTCGTCAGCGACGGGACCACCACCCGCCCCGCCGGACGGCGCGGAGTGCTGCAAGAGGAGCGCTTCGAAGCCTTCTTCGGCGTGACCCGGCTCTGGCCCTTCCTCGCCACCGCCGCGGCAGCGGCCGCCCGCATGGTGGGTGCCGAGCTGATCCTGTACGGCGAACTCGCCGGCGGCGGCTACTCGCACCCAGAGGTGGCGCCGATCTCGGAGCTGAACCCCGTCCAGACCGGCGTCTGGTACGGCCCAGACCTCCTCTGGCTCGCCTTCGACGGCGCAGTGCGAAGCGGCTCCGGCACGCGCTGGCTCGGCCGGGATGAGCTGGTCTCACTGGTCGAGCCGGTCGGCCTGTCGTGCGTGCCCGTGCTGGGCAGGGGTCGGCGACAGGACCTCTTGGACTTGCCCGCTGACTTCCCGTCTCTGGTTCCGCAGATGCTCGGCCTCCCGGAGGTCACCGACAACCGAGCCGAGGGCTACGTGGTGAAGCCCTCAGGACCGTGGGACACCGCCGTACGCGGGCCAAGGCCGGCGCTGAAGGTGAAGCAGCCCGGCTTCGCCGAAGACGCCCGCTATGACGGATCCCGCCCGTTCATCCCGCCCTCCGACGGGTTGCCCGGCTGGTTGCTGGCCGCCGCCGTGGAACGCCTGACCCCACCGAGGGCCGACGCGGCATGGAGCAAGCTTGGTCCGGGGGCGAGCGCGGCAGATCTCACCTCTGAGCTCGTCAACGACCTGCTGGCCGATCTCAGTGACGATCTGGGGGGCCTGGAGGAGTCCGAGTGGAAGCCGCTGGGAGCGACACTGACCCCCGCCGCCCACCTGCTGGTCAGCGCCCGGAAGGCGACGTATGTGCAGTAGTACGCACTAGACGCCTTGTGTGGTTTTGTGCGCAGAACGGCCCCTTACCCCGGTCCTAGCGTGAGCGTCGTCCGAAACACGGACGACCAACACACGGAGGAAACAGTGCA
>NZ_WXEW01000027.1 GCF_009901565.1 Herbidospora solisilvae | reverse complement strand
GGTCGTGTTTCGAAGTCGGGTTAACCAGTCGTTGATGGCGGCGATCTGGACGGCGGCTTCGTAGCGGACGGCGAGTTTGTCGTAGCGAGTGGCGATGGCGCGGTGGCGTTTGAGCCGGTTGATCCCGCATTCGACTGCTGATCGGGCCTGGTAGTCGGCCTGGTCGAATGCGGGTGGGCGTCCGCCTCGGCTGCCGCGCCGGAGGCGGCCGGCGATGCGGTCGGCGGGTTCGGGAATCGTGGCCTTGATCCTGCGGGCGCGTAAGTGCGCGCGGATGGCGCGGGAGGAGTAGGCCTTGTCCGCCCGGACCACCTCCGGCCGGGTGCGAGGGCGTCCCGGCCCTGGTCGGGGAACCTTGATGGCGGTCATCACCGGGATGAACTGAGGTGCGTCGCCTCGCTGTCCGGCGGTCAACACCAACGCGAGCAGGCCTTGGCCGCTGTCGCAGGCCAGGTGGAGCTTGGTCGACCAGCCGCCGCGGGAGCGGCCCAGGGCGTGATCGGTCGGCTCGGTGGTGACACCGCCGGGTGGTTCGGCCTGCCGATCGCCTGACCTGCGGGCTCCCGCCGCGTGCTGGTGAGCCCGGCAGACGGTGGAGTCCACGCCGATCTCCCATCCGATCAACCCGGCGGCGTCGGCTCCCGTCTGCAAGGCGGTCATGATCTGCCGCCAGACACCGGCGCGTTGCCAGCGGCGGAACAGCGCGTACACCGCCTGCCAGGAGCCGTAGCAGTCAGGGACGTCCCGCCAAGGCGCCCCGACCCGCACCCGCCAGCGGATGCCGTCAATGAGCTGGCGTTTGGTCCACTGCGCGGGCCTGCCTGGCTTCACGGGCATGGGGAGCACGGCTTTGAGCCGGGCCCACTGCGCATCGCTCAGGTCGAACCGCCGCGTCACCGCTAAGGTGGCCACGAGGTCTCCGGTGGTCAGGTTTTTCTTGGTCGATCAACCCACTTACCGGAGACCTTCTTCATTTCCCGACCACGACACGCCAGCCCGTCACAACACTTCGAAACACGTCCTAG
>NZ_WXEW01000026.1 GCF_009901565.1 Herbidospora solisilvae | reverse complement strand
TGTACTTGGCCGAGATCTTGGTGACACATGGCGATCGGTGATTGATCATGAAGAAGACCTCCGGGCGTAGTGGAGTTTGCCGCTTCACCCACGCACGGAGGTCTTGATGGGTCACGCTAACGCCCGGCTGACGTTTCACGGCAGATGCCTGCTGGTTCGCCGTGTCGTGTTCGACGGCCGCCCCGTCGCACACGTGGCCGCCGAACTGGGCGTCTCGCGCCAATGCGGGCACCGGTGGGTCCGCCGCTACCAGCAAGAAGGCTGGCCCGGACTACGGGAACGGCGCAGCGGCCCCCGCACCAGCCCCCGCCGCACCCCGCCCGAGGTAGAGCAGCGCGTGCTCGCCGCGCGTGCCGAGCTGCGGGCCGGACCCGACCGGCTCGCGGCGGCCACCGCGGTGCCGGCCCGGACCATCACCCGAATTCTGCGCCGCCACGGCGTCGCACGCCTGGCCATGTGTGACCCTCTGACCGGCACGCCGATCCGCGCCAGCCGCAAAAGCGCCCGCCGCTACGAGCACGTGGCGCCCGGCGACATGATCCACCTGGACGTCAAGAAACTCGGCCGCATCCCCGACGGCGGCGGCCACCGCGTCCACGGCCGCGCCGGCTCCGCACGCGGACGCGGCATCGGCTACGACTACCTGCACACCGCCATCGACGACCACACCCGCCTGGCCTACATCGAAGTCCTGAACGATGAGAAAGGCACCACCTGCGCCGCCTTCCTGACCCGCGCCGCGGCCTTCTTCGCCACCCACGGCATCACCCGCATCCACCGCGTGCTGACCGACAACGCCAAGAACTACCGCATCAGTCACGCCTTCCAGCAGGCCTGCGCCGCTTTGGGCGCCCGCCAGAAGTTCACCCGCCCGCACTGCCCTTGGACCAACGGCAAGGCTGAGCGCCTCAACCGCACCATGGCAACCGAATGGGCCTACCGCCAGCCCTATGCCAGCAACCAGCACCGAACCCAAGCCCTCGGCCCCTGGCTGGAGCACTACAACACCACACGCCCACACTCAGCCCTCGGCGGCCAACCACCCATCAGCCGACTGTCACCAAGTCCATGACCGAGTACACCTAG
>NZ_WXEW01000024.1 GCF_009901565.1 Herbidospora solisilvae | reverse complement strand
TGGAGGAGCATTTCGGCGATGCCGGAGGTGGCGCCGAAGTTGCCGTCGATCTGGAAGGGCGGGTGCAGGTCGAACATGTTCGGCGCCAGGCGGGCGGTGGTGACCAGCAGGCGCAGCAGGGTGTGGGCGCGGGCGCCCTCTTCCATCCGCGCCCAGTAGTTGATCTTCCAGGCGAGGGACCAGCCGGTGCCGTCGTCGCCGCGCAGTTCCAGGGTGCGCCGGGCGGCGGTGTAGAGGGCGGGGGTGCCGCGTTTGGTGATCTGGTTGCTGGGGTGCAGCCCGTACAGGTGGGAGATGTGGCGGTGGTTGGTCTCCGGCTCGATCCAGTCATACAGCCATTCCTGGATGTTGCCGCGGGAGCCGGTCTTCATCGGGGCGAGCCGGTCGCGGGCGGCCAGCACCTGGGTGCGGAAGGTGGCGTCCACGCCCAGGGTCTGACTCGCCTGGGCGCAGCCGTTGAACAGGTCCCGCAGGATCTGGTTGTCCATCGTCGGCCCGGCACACACGCTGACGCCGTTGTGGTGGCCCAGCTCCGGTGAGTTGGAGGGGTTGGTGACCAGGTAGCCGAGGCTGGGCTCGGTGACGAGGGTGTCGAGGAAGAACTGGGCGGCGCCCTTCATGGCGGGGTAGTAGGTGCGCAGGAAGTCCAGGTCGCCGGTGAAGGTGTAGTGCTCCCAGATCAGCGTCGCCAGCCAGGCGCCGCCGGTCTGCCACATGCCCCAGAAGGCGCCGTCGACGACGGAGGTGGCACGCCAGGCGTCGGTGTTGTGGTGGGTGACCCAGCCGCCGGCGTTGTACTGCGCCTGGGCGGTGCGGGCGCCGGTGACCGTCAGGTCGCTGATCATCTTGAAGACGGGGTCGAAGCATTCGGCCAGGTTGGTGGTGTCGGCGTGCCAGTAGTTCATCGGCAGGTTGGCGTTGATCGTGTACTTCGAATCCCACGACGGGGTCAGGGAGTCGTTCCAGATGCCCTGCAGGTTGGCCGGCTGGGTGCCGGGCCGGGAGGAGGAGATGAGCAGGTAACGCCCGAACTGGAACAACAACGCCGCGAACTGGGGGTCGTTGACGCTGTTGTGCTGGGCGATGCGCACGTCGGTGGGCTGGTCGGCGGCCGAGGTGCGGCCCAGTTCCAGGGTGGCCCGGTTGAACAGCGTCTGGTAGTCGGCGATGTGCCGGCTACGCAGGTCGGTCCAGGAGCGGCCCGCGGCGGCGGTCAGGTGCCCGCGGGCGATGCCCTGGTAGTCGCCGGTCACGTCGCGGTAGTTCTTGTAGCTGGACCCGATGGAGACCAGCACGGTCACGCTGTTGGCCTGGCGGACCTGCACGGTCCCGCCCGAGCTGGTCACGGTCCCGCCGTCGGCCACCACCCTGGCCAGGGCGAGGAAGCGCACCTGGCCCGGGATGCCCTCGAAGTCCCCCGAGAGCCCGTCCAGCGCGACGGTGGTGCTGTCGGGGCTGGAGCGGGTGACCCGCTGCGGGCTGTCGAAGGTCGCCGAGAAGCTGATCGAGTTGGCGCGGTCGGCGGTCAGCCGGATCGCGATGACCTGGTCGGGCGCGCTGGCGAGGATCTCACGCCGGTAGCGGACGCCGTTCTGGGCGTAGGTGGTCACGGTGGTGGCCGTGGTCAGGTCCAGATAGCGGTTGTACTCCGACACGCCGCTGGTGTTGCCGATGGACAACCGCAGGTTGCCGACGGTCTGGTAGGCCAGCTGCCCGGCCGGGCGGCCGAGCATGTTCTGGTCGATCAGGCTCTGGGCCTGGCTCCACTGGTTCTGGAACACCAGATTCCGGATCTGGCTCAGCGAGCCCGAATTACGGCCGCTGCTCTGGTCGTAGGGGCCACCCGCCCACACGGTGTCCTCGTTGAGCTGCAACCGCTCGACGTCGACGTTGCCGTAGACCATCGCGCCCAATCGGCCGTTGCCGATCGGCAACGCGCGCAGCCAGTCGGTGCCGGCGCTCTCGTCGTACCACAGGGCCAGGTCACCGGCCTCGGCCGGCGGCGCGGCGGCCGCCCTGGCGACCGCCGTCCACTG
>NZ_WXEW01000023.1 GCF_009901565.1 Herbidospora solisilvae | reverse complement strand
GCTGTTTGTTGTTTGTGAATTGCATAGTGGACGCGAGCATCTTGTGGCCAAGTTTTTTAGGGCACACGGTGGATGCCTTGGCATCAGGAGCCGATGAAGGACGTGGGAGGCTGCGTTAAGCCTCGGGGAGTCGCCAACCAGACGTTGATCCGGGGATGTCCGAATGGGGAAACCTAGCACCAGTCATGTGGTGTTGCCTCCGCCTGAATGTATAGGGCGGTTGGTGGTAACGCGGGGAAGTGAAACATCTCAGTACCCGTAGGAAGAGAAAACAAGAGTGATTCCGTGAGTAGTGGTGAGCGAAAGCGGATGAGGCCAAACCGTATGCGTGTGATAGCCGGCGGGCGTTGCGTATGCGGGGTTGTGGGACCCTCTGGGGAGATCTGCCGGTCTCCCGGACAGTAAGAAATCAGCGTGGTAGTCGAAGCTTTTGGGAAATTGCGCCGTAGACCGTGAGAGCCGGGTAGGCGAAACTTCGCTGACTGTTTGAGGGGATCCCAAGTAGCACGGGGCCCGAGAAATCCTGTGTGAATCTGCCAGGACCACCTGGTAAGCCTAAATACTCCCTGATGACCGATAGTGAACTAGTACCGTGAGGGAAAGGTGAAAAGCGCCCCGGTGAGGGGTCGTGAAATAGTACCTGAAACCGTGTGCCTACAAGCCGTAGGAGCGTAGACGTTTTCGGACGTCTGTGATGTGACTGCGTGCCTTTTGAAGAATGAGCCTGCGAGTTATGGTGTGTGGCGAGGTTAACCCGTGTGGGGGAGCCGTAGCGAAAGCGAGTCTGAATAGGGCGTTGAGTCGCATGCTGTAGACCCGAAGCGGGGTGATCTACGCATGGGCAGGTTGAAGCGCGGGTAAGACCGCGTGGAGGACCGAACCCACCAGGGTTGAAAACCTGGGGGATGATCTGTGTGTAGGGGTGAAAGGCCAATCAAACTCCGTGATAGCTGGTTCTCCCCGAAATGCATTTAGGTGCAGCGTCGCGTGTTTCTTGCCGGAGGTAGAGCACTGGATGGCCGATGGGCCCGACAAGGTTACTGACGTCAGCCAAACTCCGAATGCCGGTAAGTGAGAGCGTGGCAGTGAGACTGCGGGCGATAAGGTTCGTAGTCGAGAGGGAAACAGCCCAGATCACCGACTAAGGCCCCTAAGCGTGTGCTAAGTGGGAAAGGATGTGGAGTCGCAGAGACAACCAGGAGGTTGGCTTAGAAGCAGCCACCCTTGAAAGAGTGCGTAATAGCTCACTGGTCAAGTGATTCCGCGCCGACAATGTAGCGGGGCTCAAGTACACCGCCGAAGTCGTGGCACTGACAGCGTGAGCTGTTGGTGGGTAGGGGAGCGTCGTGTCGCCGGCGAAGCAGCCGAGTGATCGAGTTGTGGAGGCGACGCGAGTGAGAATGCAGGCATGAGTAGCGAATCAGAAGTGAGAAACTTCTGCGCCGGATGACCAAGGGTTCCTGGGGCAGGCTAATCCGCCCAGGGTAAGTCGGGGCCTAAGGCGAGGCCGACAGGCGTAGTCGATGGATAACGGGTTGATATTCCCGTACCCGCTGTGATGCGCCCATATCGAGGCCAGTGATACTAACAGTCCTTACCCACCTGAAACCCTTCGGGGTTTTGGATTGGGGAACGCTGGACCTGATCTGGTAGTAGGTAAACGATGGGGTGACGCAGGAAGGTAGCCCAGCCCGGGCGATGGTAGTCCCGGGGTAAGCATGTAGGGAGCGAGATAGGCAAATCCGTCTCGTATGTATCCTGAGGTGTGATGCCGAGCCGATTGTGGCGAAGTGGGTGATCCTATGCTGCCGAGAAAAGCCTCTAGTGAGTGTCATGGCGGCCCGTACCCTAAACCGACTCAGGTGGTCAGGTAGAGAATACTAAGGCGTTCGGGTGAACTGTGGTTAAGGAACTCGGCAAATTGCCCCCGTAACTTCGGGAGAAGGGGGGCCTCTGCTGGTGATCGGACTTGCTCCGTGAGCTGGTGGGGGTCGCAGTGGCCAGGGGGAAGCGACTGTTTACTAAAAACACAGGTCCGTGCTAAGTCGTAAGACGATGTATACGGACTGACGCCTGCCCGGTGCCGGAACGTTAAGGGGACCGCTTAGCCCAGCAATGGGCGAAGGTGAGAACTTAAGCGCCGGTAAACGGCGGTGGTAACTATAACCATCCTAAGGTAGCGAAATTCCTTGTCGGGTAAGTTCCGACCTGCACGAATGGCGTAACGACTTCCCCGCTGTCTCAACCACAGACCCGGTGAAATTGCACTACGAGTAAAGATGCTCGTTTCGCGCAGCAGGACGGAAAGACCCCGGGACCTTCACTACAGCTTGACATTGGTGTTTGGAACGGTTTGTGTAGGATAGGTGGGAGACTGGGAAGCTTGGACGCTAGTTCAGGTGGAGTCATTGGTGAAATACCACTCTGATCGTTTTGGATGTCTAACCCGCGCCCGTGGATCCGGGTGGGGGACAGTGTCTGGTGGGTAGTTTAACTGGGGCGGTTGCCTCCTAAAGAGTAACGGAGGCGCCCAAAGGTTCCCTCAGCCTGGTTGGCAATCAGGTGTCGAGTGTAAGTGCACAAGGGAGCTTGACTGTGAGACCGACGGGTCGAGCAGGAGCGAAAGCTGGGACTAGTGATCCGGCACCGACGTGTGGAAGTGGTGTCGCTCAACGGCTAAAAGGTACCCCGGGGATAACAGGCTGATCTTCCCCAAGAGTCCATATCGACGGGATGGTTTGGCACCTCGATGTCGGCTCGTCGCATCCTGGGGCTGGAGTAGGTCCCAAGGGTTGGGCTGTTCGCCCATTAAAGCGGTACGCGAGCTGGGTTTAGAACGTCGCGAGACAGTTCGGTCCCTATCCGCTGCGCGCGCAGGAGACTTGAGAGAGGCTGTCCCTAGTACGAGAGGACCGGGACGGACGAACCTCTGGTGTGCCAGTTGTTCTGCCAAGGGCACGGCTGGTTGGCTACGTTCGGAAGGGATAACCGCTGAAAGCATCTAAGCGGGAAGCTCGTCTTGAGATGAGGTCTCCCACCCAGTGATGGGGTAAGGCCCCCGGTAGACGACCGGGTTGATAGGCCGGGAGTGGAAGCACAGTAATGTGTGGAGCTGACCGGTACTAATAGGCCGAGGACTTGACCATAAATGTTCGCGTCGACTATGCAACTCTC
>NZ_WXEW01000022.1 GCF_009901565.1 Herbidospora solisilvae | reverse complement strand
CCAATCGGCCGTTGCCGATCGGCAACGCGCGCAGCCAGTCGGTGCCGGCGCTCTCGTCGTACCACAGGGCCAGGTCACCGGCCTCGGCCGGCGGCGCGGCGGCCGCCCTGGCGACCGCCGTCCACTGGAGAGGCAGGATCGCCGCTCCGGCGCCCGCGGCGCCGAAGCGCAGCACCTGCCTGCGGGAGATGTCGGACATTCCTCCTACCCCCTGGTCCAGCGCTGGTTCGAGGCGCCGGTGCAGGTCCAGATCTGGATCCGGGCGTTGTTGGCGGTGGAGGCGCCGGACACGTCCAGGCACTTGTTCGCGCCGATGGCGGTGATGCTGCCGTCGCCGTTGAAGCGCCACTTCTGATTGTTCTGGCCGTTGCAGTCCCAGATGAGGACGCCGGTGCCGTCAGCGGTGCCGTTGTTGTTCACGTCGAGGCACTTGTTGCCGTAGACGCGCAGCTCACCGGCGGCGGTGGAGGTCCACTGCTGGTTGCTCTGGCCGTTGCAGTCCCAGAGCACCACGGCGGTGCCGTTGTTCTGGGAGGCGCCGGTGACGTCCACGCACCGGTTCGAGGCCACGCCCCGCAGCGGGCTGGTCGAGGCCGTGGGCGTCGGCGAGGGCGACGGCGAGGTGGGCGTGCCGCCGCTGACGCGGTAGACGACCGTGCCGTGGGCGGGCACGCTGGCCGAGATGGTGCCCGACGTGCTCGTGACCGCGTTGGTCCAGGCGTCGCGCAGGTTGAACGAGGTGCCCGACAGGCCGATGGCGGCGGCGCTGGTGCTGATCGTGGTGGTGCTGCCGCCCTGGTTGAACAGGGCCACCGCGACGTCGCCGTTGCTGAGGCGCTTGGCCAGGATGCGGCGGGTGCCGTCGTTGCTGATCTGGAGCGCCTGCAGGCCCAGGGTGTCCTGGTTGATGGCGATCAGGTTCGCGTTCTTCATGATCGTGGAGGTGGCGTTGTCCATGTTCCGGACGTCGTTGCCCGCGATCAGCGGCGCGGCCATGATCGCCCACAGGGCGAAGTGGCTGCGCATCTCGGTGTCGGTCATCCCGCCCCGGCCGACCACCATCATGTCGGGGTCGTTGAACGAGCCGGGCGCGGCGTAGCCCGACAGCGGCGCGTTCACGTTGACGATGTTCTGGATGCCCATCGGGTAGCCGTTGGTCTGGCCCGAGTTCCAGGTGTTGGTGATGTCCTCGGTGGTGCGCCAGATGTTGGCGACGTCGCCCCAGTTGCGGCGCGGCCCCGTCTTGTCGTGGATGCTGTTCGGGTTGATGCTGTACAGGATCGGGCGGCCGGTGGCGGCGAGCGCGTCGCGCATCTTGGCGAAGGCCCTGACCTGGTCGTCCATGGTGCCGGTGGGGGAGCACCAGTCGTACTTGAGGTAGTCGACGCCCCAGGCGGCGAACTGGCGGGCGTCCTGGACCTCGTGGTTCAGGGCGCCGGTCGCGCCCGGGTAGGAGTTGAAGTACTGCGCGCAGGTCTTGTCGAGCGGCGCCTGGTAGATGCCGAACTTCATGCCCCGGGCGTGGATGTAGTCACCCAGCGCCTTCATGCCGCTGGGGAAGCGCGACAGGTTGGGCTGGAGGTTCCCGGCGGAGTCGCGGTTGGGGTCCATCCAGCAGTCGTCCACGACGACGTACTGATAACCGAGGTCGCGCATGCCGTTGGCCACCATCGCGTCGGTGGTCTGCTTGATCAGCGTCTCGTTGATGTTGCACCCGAAGGTGTTCCAGGTGTTCCACCCCATCGGCGGGGTGCGGCCTACTCCGTTGTTCAACGCCTGCGCCTGGCTCACGGGGGTCAGCGCCACGGCCACGACCGTCAGTGCCAGCAGCGCGCGGGTGGTTTTCCTGCTCATGGGAGCTCCTGTCACTGGAAGGAGGCGTCGTCGACGTAGAGGCCGTCGGTGCCGGCGGCCGTCTCGACATAGAAGGAGGCGTTGGTCAGCGTGCCGGTCCACGAGACGGTCGCGGTGCCGGTGAGCTGGGTCCAGCCGTTGGCGTTGACCGTCTGGGCGGGGGTGAGCTGGAGGTAGCTCGTCGTGCCGTTGGCGGTGAGCGTCAGCGTCGCCTTCCCGCTCGGGGTCCCGCTCTGCGAGCGCACCCAGACGCTGGTGGTGTAGCTCTTGCCGTTGGTGAGCTGCGCGGTCACGTTCTGGTGCGGGCCCTGCCAGGAGGCGGTACGCCCGGAGTTGAGCAGCGACCGGCTGCCGGCGTGGGCCACGTTGGTCGCGGAGGAGAGAGAACCGCCGGAGGAGGTCCAGCCCGTGGTGCCGTCTTCCATGGCGCCGTTGATCAGCAAGTTGCCGCCGCTGCCGCCTCCGCCGGTGAACTGCCACCAGTTGAGGTTGAACAGGTAGCCGCTGTTGCCGGCGAAGCGCAGGTAGAGGTCACGCGTGCCGGTCGCGCCCGAGATGGGGCAGGTGACCGTGCTCCAGTTCTGCCAGCCGCCGGTCCCGGCGACGTTGCAGGTGCCCACGAGCGTGCCGGTGGCGGAGCCGAGCCGGACCTCGATCCGGCCGCCGCTGGTGCCCGAGGCGACCCGGGCGGTGAAGGAGGACGCCCCGGTGCCGAAGGCCACACCCTTGACCTTGATGTAGTCGCCGTTCTCGATGAACCCGACGTTCATCCCGCCCTCGGAGGAGACCTCCGTCTCCACACCCGACGACCAGGCGATCGTCTCGGCCTCCTGGCGCACGTAGGGGTTGAGGGTGCCCACCTGGGGAGGCCCGGCGGTGGTCATGTTGATGGTCGGGATGGTGCCGTCGCCGTTGTAGGTGAACTTCTCCACCGCCACCGACCTGGTGTAACCGCTGCCGCCCGGCAGCGCGCCGTTGTGGTAGAAGAAGTACGACCCGCCCGCGAAGTCGACGACCCCGGCGTGGTTGGTGAAGCTCGCCCCCTGCCGCGGCATGACCGTTCCCCGGTACGTCCACGGCCCGGTGGCACTCGGAGCCGTCGAGTACGCGATGAACTCCGAGCAACACTCGGCCGCGAACACGTTGTAGTAGAGGCCGTTCCGCTTGTAGACCCAGGGCCCCTCCTCGTAGAGGGTCGGCCGCTGGGCGTTGCCGCTGCGCGCGCCGAACCCGGCGGCGGTCAGCGAGACGTAGTTGATCCCGCCGGAGTAGGAGATCATGTCGCTGTTCAGCCGGACGTAGGCCAGCCGGGGGTTGCCCCAGTACAGGTAGGCCTGGCCGTCGTCGTCGATGATGACGTTGGGGTCGATCTCGTTGTTGTCGACCAGCGGACGGCCCAGCGCGTCGGTGAAGGGCCCGGTGGGACTGTTCGAGACGCCCACGCCGATGACCATGCGCCCGGTGGAGCGCTGGCGGACCGGGACGTACCAGTAGAACTTGTTGTTGCGATAGGCCACGTGGCCGGCCCAGGCGTTGGCGTCGGCCCAGGAGAAGGTGGCCAGGCTCATCGGCGAACCGTGGTCGGTCCAGTTCGCCATGTCCGAGGAGGAGTAGACGCGCCAGTCGCGCATCGTGAAGTAGGTCGAGCCGTCCTCGTCGTGGCCGGTGTAGAGGTAGACGCGGCCGTTGTGGACGAGCGGCGCGGGGTCGGCGGTGTAGATCGTCTGCACGATCGGGTTGTCGGCCCTGGCCGACGTGGCGGGTAGCAGGGCCGTCAGGCAGAGCAGGCCCGTGATCCAGGCCAGCCGGGCTCTCATGGTGCTCCTTTCCACGTTAGGACGGTGGGCCCGGCCGTGCGCCGGGCCCACCGTGGTCACGTCGTCAGCGCTGGAGGGTCAGCAGGCCCGGCCGGTAGGGCAGCAGGCCGTAGTCGACGCCGTTGGAGCTGGGGCTGCGGCCCTGGTAGAGCAGCTGCAGGTTGCACGGGTCGACCGTCATGGTCTGGTCGGCGCTGGTGCGCAGGAGCTCACCGTGGCTGATGTCGTTGGTCCAGGTCG
>NZ_WXEW01000021.1 GCF_009901565.1 Herbidospora solisilvae | reverse complement strand
GCCACCGGCCCGAACCCCCGGAACCCACTCGCGCGGCCGCCGCGCCGAGGCGGGCTTGTTATATGCGCCATAACCGGCCCCACATGAACGGCGGGCACGGAAAAGCCCCGGACCAGAAGGCCCGGGGCTCTCTCGGCTAGCTGGCGTCGTGCCTGCTCAACGTGGCGATGAGGTCGAAGGGGACGGGCCAGGTGTGACTACATCCTGGGCACCGAAAGTAGGGGATGGGCTCGCCGAATTCCGGGGGGCCGTCTTCGACCAGGAGCTCGGCGGACTGACACTCAGGACACTGATCCGTCATCGAATCTCCATGTCGTACTCCAAGGTGTACCGGTCGGCGGGGAACACGATGTCAGCAGTCTCAACGGGCACGCCGTCAGCGGTGAAGGTCTGCTGGATCTGGACTACGGGCACGCCCGGGGGGATGTCGAGGGCGGCGACCTCCTCGGGGTCGGGCATGCGGATAGTGAGAACTTCCTTCACCCTGTCCACCCTGTACCCGATGGCGTCGAAGCGCGGGACGATGCCAGCGCCAGCGTGCGGGCCGCTGTGAGGATCTTCGATCTCGGTCCCGCCAGTGATTCCCAGAGGCTCCCAACAGACGCTCGAACTGACGGGCTGATCGTCCATGCGGATCAGGTACCTGATCTCCATGACCGGGGCTCCGGAGCTCACGGCCAGACGCTCGGCGACCTCGGCTGACGCCTCCACGGGGGAGCTGGAGTGCTCCACGGAGACGGATCGGCCGGCGCTTTCTGCCTCGTGCTTGTAGGTCGCCTTCGAGTGTGGTCGCCAATAGCGCTGAGGTGCGATACGGCGGAGCGGCTGGTGCTTACGGACGAACGTCCCCCTGCCGCGTAGGCCGTAGACAAGGCCTTCCGAGCGCAGGGACTCGATCGCCTTACGGGCGGTGATCGATGACACGCTCCACTGCTCGCACAGCTCGCGTTCGCTCGGGATCTTGTCGCCTCCCACGAGAACCCCGGTGCTGATCTTGTGCCGGATGTCGTCAGCGATCTCTACGTACGCCGGGACATAGCTCGACCTCGGGCTCATAGCTTTCTCTCCCTTCTGGGTTGCAACTTCGTATGTTCGTATGTTCTCATGTGAGGGCAAAGTTAGTATGTGAACATACAGAGACAGTACCGCTACTGCTCTGGCAGACCAACCGACGGGCCTGAGTGCCCACTGGCAGATGCCCGGGGCCGGAGATGCCCCCCCCGACAGAGGAGGACTCGATATGGGAATCACGAACTTCAAGATCGATCAGGCGGCAACGTTCCTCGGTGTCGCCTTCCTGGCATGTCAGCCCAAGACCGCGTTCCAGTCGGCCACGCAGGACACGACCAAGGACGGAGTCCCCAAGTGGGAGGTCCAGGTGGTGGGGACGGTCAGGGACCAGTTCGGCAAGATCGGCAACGAGGTGCTGAAGATCGGTGTCGCGTCCCTGAAGGACCCGGGTCAGGGGGTCATGCCGTACACGCCCGTTCAGCTCGTCGGCTTCGAGGTCGGCGTGATGGAGAAGACCAAGCGGAACCCGTCGACGGGCGAAGAGAAGATCATCGGTACCACGGTCTGGTACCGCGCTGAGGAGATCCGCCCGACCACCGCGACCGGCAAGCAGGCCGCGTGATGTGGGCCAGCGCGATCGTCTTAGCGGTTCTTCTGCTCTTCGCGGCGCTGAGCTGGTACAGCGCCATGGCGGTCGTGCTGGCCGGATGTGTCGTCGTCTACCTGGTGATCGCTCTGCTCTCCGGCCCGGCCGTGCTCATGGTGCGGATGGACCGGGAGCGGGATCAGGAGAGTCAGTAGATCAGTAGTTACTGAAACACGCATCAGCAGTTCAGAACTGATCCGGGGACGCGCAACCGTCCAAAGTCTCGCGCCCCCGGGTCCTCAACAGAGGAGTTCCATCATGGCGCAGGCCCGCAACACGCACCAGAGGCCCAACGGCGAGCAGCCCTCGGGCTGGCCGGGCACGAACCCGGCCCTGAACATCAGGGACGAGTACGACCGCATCGAGGCCGAGAGGCGGCAGCAGCGGGAGCAGGAGCGGCGCGAGAAGAACCGGGGCCGGTGATGGGACGCGGCTCGAACGCTGCCGCTGCTGCGGCGGCTGGTCTCGTCACCACCGTGAGGTGCGCGGCTCTCGCGCTGCTCCTCATCTCGGCTACCCCGGCCGAACTCCAGATCCACCGGACGACGTGCGCCCAGTGCAGCACCCAGACGAACGGTCGGCGGCGATGAGAGGCGAACTGTTCATCTCCTGCGGCTGCGTCTGGAACGACGGCGTCAGGGTCCAGACCTGCCCGGCGCACAACCGCCCGCGACGGGCGGCCCGGTGAGCCCTCGCCGCTGCGGCACCTGCGGCGGCTGGCTCTACAGAAGGACCGGCAAGTGCCCCAAGTGTGATCCCCCGAAGAGAGGAAGGGCCATATGGCTACGCCCGAACGACCCTCGACGGTCGTGAACTTCGACCCCCAGAAGGAGCGCAAGGCCCGGCGTCGGGTGCTGCTCAAGCGGCGCGGCGGGTGGCGTGACTCGCTCGCGAACCGGGTCTTCGAGACCCAGGCGGAGCGGGAGAACCGCCGGCAGTTCCGCCGGAACATCAGCCAGATCCGGATGCGGCGGACGCTGATCGCCCGGCGTATGGGCTCGCTGGCTCAGATCGTCGAGGAGCTGATGTCGGATCTGCGGCGCATCGAAAACCGGTACCCGGCCTTCAAGGAGCGCAGCCTCTACGAGGCGCAGGGACTGGTCAAGCGGGCTGTCTCGTCGACGGCGACGTGCGCCGACGAGTACGCCCTCTTCGCTCGGACCCGACCCACCTACATCAAGGACCTGTGATGGCTGACGTCTACCTGACCACGCACGTCGACCGGATGGACGTCGAGATCGAGCGGCTCTCGCGCCTCATCTCCAAGGGCGCGGAACTCGACCGGGAGTTGGCGGCCGGGCTCGGCGTCTCCATCTCGATCCCCTCGGTCCAGACCGACATCGACCGGGCCTCGGCGGCCGTGGAGGCGCTGTCGACCGACTTCAAGAAGTGGAGCGAGGAGAGGGACAAGCCCCGGACGACCCGTACCCGGTCGTAGATCACTCCCCGGGGGAGCCACCACTACCGATCCCGCGTGGTCGGCGGCTCCCCCTTCGCATGCCCAAGAGAGGAGACATCCCATGGCGAACTGGCTATTCAGCATCACCGGCCGCCTGCTGGTCTGGCTGGCGAAGCAGCTCGCGCGGCTGATCGCGTGGCTGGCCGTGCAGGCGTTTCTACACCCGCGTACCTCGCTGACGGTCGCCGCTGCGGCCGGGGCGGTCTCCCTGCTGGGCTGGAAGCTGTGCCTTCTGATTGGCGGGTCGGTGCTCGTCACCCTGTCGACGTGGAAGGCGGCCCATCCAGAGAGTTTCTCTGCGACGGTGGCGACCTGGTCGCGGTCGTGGTGGCGGCGCTGGTGGCTTTACCGGCGTACGTGGGCGGAGGTGTTCACCGCCTGCGGCCTGGCCGTCCAGGCCGACAAAGAGGTGGTCCTGCCCAAGCTCAAGGGCGTGAGGTCGTCGGCGTACTGGGACTTCCTGCTGATCGAGATGCGGGTGGGCCAGGCACCGCGACAGTTCGAGTCGGTAAGCGATGAGCTGCGGCTGGGCTTCAAGGGGCAACGGATAGTGCTCAAGGAGATGACTCCGCGGCTGCTGTCGGTCTCGCTGATGCGTCGAGACCCGCTCGTCGAGGTGGTGCCGGCGACTGCCATCCCGGCCCGGGTGGAAGACATCGACTGGAAGCGTGTGCCGGTCGGGGTCGACGAGTTCGGAGACCCGTACACCGTCAGCCTGACCGGAGGGCACACCGCCGTATCCGGCTCGACCGGCGCCGGTAAGGCGGGCCTGGAGTGGAACGTCCTGCGCCACCTCGGCCCGGCGATCGCGGCCGGGTGGGTGCGCGTGGTGGCCATCGATCCCAAGCAAAAGGAGCTGCGGCGCGGCCTCGGAACGCTGTTCTCGCCGGAGAACTACGCCGCGAAGGATGAGGCCGTGCTGGCGCTGCTCGAACGGCTCGTCGCCGAGATGAACGAGACGAACGAGAGGGAAGGCGAGGCGGGCGAGCGTGACTTCCGGCCCGGCCCGGGTCGGCCGCTGACGCTGATCCTGCTCGATGAGATGGCCCCGCTGTTCAAGTACTGGCCGCGCCGCATCCGAGACAAGATCGAAGACGCATTGGGGCTGCTGCTCACGCAAGGCCGCGCGGCGGGGTTCTCAGTGCTCGGCGCGATCCAGGAGCCGACCAAAGACGTGTTCCAGATGCGGGACCTGTTCACCCGGCGGCTTGCGTTGCGGCTGCCCAAGGAGAGCCACACTGAGGCGGCTCTGACCGAGGACGCGGTCAAGTACGGCGCGCTGTGCCACCAGATCAGCGAGTCGACTCCGGGCGTGCTCTACAGCCTCCAGGACGGCGCGCGGTCGACGACGCGGGCGCGGCTGGGCTGGGTCGACGACGCGGCCATTGACGAACTGATCGCCTACGTCCAGGCGCGACAGAACGTGATCGAGCTGGACGGGTGGGGCGGGTCGGGCCGAAAGCCGGAAGTTGCAGCGTGATCCCGCGTGTCGGCGTGACGTGATCCCGCCGACACGAGAGGGTGTCAGGCTCAAGACCACAGAAAAAGCTGAGGGCCCGGTGTTGGTAGCACCAGGCCCTCGGAGTGGTCCGCTCCTCGCTCCAGGATCGGAACCAACGCCTGTGACCACGGTATCTGATGGTCATGCCGTCGTGCATGCGCCTCCGGCGTCCGACACGCCGGAAATGCTCCTATGGGAGCCCAAATTTCCCAGTCCGCGCGGGCTGGACATGGCCGCCTCGATGTTCGACGCGCGGCCCACGTGGGCGGGAGAAGAAGGCCCTCGGCCGCGCATCATCATCGCTGCGGGAGCCTTCGCAATCGAGTGGCCCGACCTCGCACGCAAAGACCGCACGCACGAGCGCACCGAGAAACGCCGCCAGGCGGCCGTCGACATGGCCGCGACCTACATCGCGGCCGGGGAAGAGCTGCCCGAGCGCATCCCGATCCGGGAGATCACCGGGTGGTCCCGTAAGAGCCGGGCGCGGATGGTGCGGGCGCTGTGCGAAATTGACTATCGGCCGATGCTCTCGGACCGGACGCGCATCCCGGCCATGGTCACGCTGACGTACCCGGGTGACTGGCTCACGGTCGCCCCTGACGGGAAGACGGTGAAGCGGCATCTCGCGGCCTTTCGACGCCGGTATGAGAAGGCGTGGGACGAACCGCTGAAGGCGATCTGGAAGCTGGAGTTTCAGAGGCGGGGGGCGCCGCACTTTCACCTGCTCCTGGTCCCTCCACATGGCCTGTCCAAGATGCCGGGAGCTCGCGCGACCTCGGCCGCGAAAGTAGGTGCCGGCCGACCCTTCCGCGAGTGGCTCTCGGCCGTATGGGCGGCGATCGTCGGCCATCCCGACCCGGAGGAGAGGGCGCGTCACCTGCTGGCGGGAACGGGCGTCGACTACTCGGACGGGCTTAAGGCCAGCGACCCCAAGCGGGTCGCGGTCTACTTCACCAAGCACGGCGGGGCCCAAGCCAAGGAGTACCAACACTGTGTGCCTGAGTCCTGGGTCGGCCCCGGCCTCGGCCCCGGCCGGTTCTGGGGCTATTGGAACCTCGAACGAGTCACCGCCCAAGTCGAGGTCACGCCGGAGCAATCGGTCCAGGCCGCGCGCATCGCTCGGCGGTGGGCCCACGCCCAGCGCACCACACGTCAGGTGACGGTCATCAGGCATCGCGGCGGGCAGGTCCTCCCGCAGAGACCCGACATCATCGGACTGGCCGGGGCCCAGATACTGGAACCCGTTGCGGCACCGCGACGGCGGAAGGTACGAAGGCGTGTGCGACGGTTCGGCGCGGGCCGGGGCTTCGTCTCGGTCAACAACGGCCAGACGTTCGCCATCGCAGTTGCCCGCGCGCTGAGCCTTCCGGGCATCACTCAGTACATAAGTAGATCAGTACGTACTGAAGTACTGACATCAGTAAGCGGGACGTCCCTTACTTAGTAAGGTGCCATGCCCGGGGCGAATCAGTACTTCAGTAGCTCAGTACGTACGGATATACTGATATCAGTAGAAGTCGTAGGAAGGGCGGAAATGTGCTGGTCATAGCTGTGGTGAACCTCAAGGGCGGGTCCACCAAGACAACAACTGCGGGCCACCTGGCGGCCGCGTTCCATGAGGCGGGCATGAAGGTCCTCGGCGTCGACGCGGACGGCGAGAACGAGTCTCTCCAGAGCTGGCAGGAAGCCGCCGACCTCCCGTGGCCCGTCATTACGCTGGCCGTGTCCAACGTCCACAAGCAGCTCCCCGGCATCGTCGGCGATAAGTATGACGTCGTGGTCATCGACACGCCGCCGATGAAAGCCCAGCGTGGGACGGTCTATTCGGTGCTGCGCATCGCCACTCACGTCGTGATTCCGATGGCGCCCACGCCGGTCGAGTACGACCGCCTGGCGGCGGTGCGCGAGCTCATCGACGAAGTGGCCGGCGACCGCGAGGACGGCCAGCCACCCATACACGCCGTGCTGCTCACCCGGGTCAAGCCGCGGGCGGCCTCCACCACCGTTTACCGCCAGCTCGTGACCAACGACGGGGTGACGGTCCTCAAGGCCCAAGTCGGTGCCCTGGAGCGCTTCGCCCAGAGCTGGGGCGACCCCATGACTGGTGTCCTGGACACCTCGTACGGTGAGGCGGCCATGGAGCTGCTCGACCTCGAAGCGGCGGTGAAGGCATGAGCCGCGCGGACGACCTCGCTGCGAAGGCGGCCCGGCTCAAGGCGAAGCAGGCGGGCGCTGCGGCGGCCCCGGCCGCGCCGGTCGAGCAGCGAAAGAAGGTCGTCCTCGCAGATACCGTGCGGGTCACGGTGGATCTGCCACCTACGCAGCATCGTGAATTGAAGGCATGGGCGGCTGCGGCCGCTGAAGAGCTGGGCCGGGCTCGGGTCACCAACCAGGACATCATGAAGGCGCTGCTGGCGCGGATGTTCGCAGACTCGACGTTGGCTGATCAGATCATCACTGATCTGAGCAAATCTCAGTAGATCAGTGTGTCAGTACATCAGTGACTCAGTATGTCAGTAGGTCCCCGGAACCTCGAGGTCCGGGGACCTTTCGCTGTCCACGGCATCGCTTGCGGTCCGGTGCCCTGCGCGTTTGAGACGCGCTCGCTCGCGGAAGGCCGCTGCCGAGTTGTGGTCGGGGTTCGCGCAGTAGACGAGTGGCCGGCCGACTCCTGTCGCCGTCGCGGGCATCTGATCACACCCTGGGAACCGACACATGATCGTCAGGTCGGTCATCTGTCGCCTCTCTTCAACGGAGATCATCAGAGATCTCAGCTGGTCTCAGGGGATCAGTGGAACCGGATGGAGAGCCTGACTCAAGGGCTTCGGATGGCCGTACAAAGAAGAGGACCCGGGCTCAAAATGCCCGGGTCCTCTATTTAATCTGAGCCCGATCCCCTCCACGGGATCTGGACTCCAACTCTCTCGCCGCCCGTCCGTGTCACCGATCAAGCCTGGAGAGAACCTCGATTGGGAAATCAAGGTGAGAGCAATTAGAGCTGATGAAATCGAGTTTTGGCGAACCGACTAGACGAGAATTGACGTTCTTAGACAGTTTTTTACGCATCAAGACACTTCTTCACATATCGAGACGCGATTAGACGCCGTTCTAATATCTGTTCGGGGTGTGTCGGTCCTTGGTTTGACCGGATTGGCGTAAACCCTTTGCCCTTGCGTGGCGTCGCCCGTTCTCGTAGGGCACAATGACCTCTACGGCGCAGAGTGCAGGAGGGCTCCACTCCCTCTCGTTACCCAGCGTTACCGCGAGTCCCGTCCGTGTCACGGGGTCGCCTTCTAGCTAGAGGCGACCCCACCTACCCATCAACCTGCAACCCGTCAAACCTGGAGAGTCTCATTGTTCGTGAGCAACGATCTCGCCGTCCCCGGAAACAATCCGGGCCGCCGCGATGTTCCCCTCGCCATCGCCTTCTCAGGGTTCAGCGCCATCTTCGTGGAGCTGATCGGGCAGGGGTACACGCCTGCCGAGGCGTTCACTCTCGCCCTCATCATCTGCATCGGCGCCGCTGAGATTCTCCGACGTCACAGGGAGAACAACGAGCGTCCCGGGGGCCCTCGATGGGCCTAGCTGAGCAGATCATCAACCCGCGCTTCGTGCTCGCCGCCGTCTTCCACGACGATGAGCAGGCGAAATCGGCGCTGTCTCGAGTGCTGCGCTTTGTTGGCGAGACGCTCGCCGACGTGAGCTCTGAAGATGCCGCGCGCTTCAAGCACGCCGTCAGCCCTTACACGCTTATGAAGCAGTCAGGGATTCAAAAATACATCGACAACCTGGAATTCTCGACTCCAGTCCCCCCCTCCGAAACGCTCAGATCCATCCTCTTTCCACTGGGGGCCCCCCACACTCGGTACGAGGGACTTCTGAATCTGCACATCGCTGGCGCGGTGTCCGTGGTGGATATCCATTTGGGCGCTGCTGCTTTGAACCTGCCCATAGATGCTCTCTTGGAGACACTCGCCAACGGTATGTCGGGCGGAAAAGCACGGGAAAGCCTGACTCCGCAAGCCCTTCAAAATCTTCTGGGCATCGCTAACAAGCCGACGGAAACCGCTGGCTGGGTTTTCGTCGCCTTCTCAATCATCGACGGCATCTATCATCGAATTTCGCGTTTGCGCATCCGCCACGAGCACCTACTTCGGCAGAGCAGAAGGGAAGCAGAGGCAGCGGAGGAAGCACGCCGAAGGGCGGCGGCTGAAGCCGCGGAACGGCTCGGCCGATTCAAGGCCCCTGTCCTGGAGAAGGCGATCCCCGACTATGCCGGCCACGACTCCAAGCCCGACCCCCTTGCCGCCACCAGCGAGGCTATGGTCATGGACGAGCTACGGCGCTACCGGGTATGGGCCGGGAACAAGTCCCTTCGGGAACTGTCGGCTCTCACCGGTAACAACGTTTCTCACGCGACCCTGGGCAACCTGCTCTCCTCCAAGAAGGTGCCCAAGAAGCTCTCCCACCTTCTCACTCTGATCACCGCCCTGGGTGGTGACGAGGAAGATCTTCGGCGATGGGCAACAGCATGGCGCCATTTCCAGGTGCCCGGACCCGCCGCCGAAACGGAGAAAAAGGACAAGCCCGGTTCCTCCCGCCTCCGGCTGACCGGCTAACCATTCCGCGGTGAAACCAAGGGGCTCCGTCATATAGCGGAGCCCCTTCAGCGTTCTTAACGCCGGACTGCTCCGACCTCAGCCACCGCTGTCCTTCTACACAAGGGGGCCCGAGTGATCATCCCGTCTGCCTGATGCTGCGCATGTCGTAGGTTCCAAGAGCCGCGATAGCCCCTTGCCCGAAGGGTCGGGCGAAGCCCGAGGGCTATTGGGGATCTTGGGTTCTGTGGCACCCACCGGGTCAGGTAGGCGGGATGATCACGACCCCCCGACCCTCAACGCACCCCCGTCACTGAATCCGCGGCTGCCCCCCATCCCGGAGCCTGCCCGCCCGGCGAGGGCATGCCTTTAACCAATCGACAGACCCGCGCGCCTCCGGCGCGGCCGGTGGCCGGCGGGGCCGGGGCCCCCCTGGGGTGGCGGCGCCGGCCACCGGCCCGAACCCCCGGAACCCACTCGCGCGGCCGCCGCGCCGAGGCGGGCTTGTTATATGCGCCATAACCGGCCCCACATGAACGGCGGGCACGGAAAAGCCCCGGACCAGAAGGCCCGGGG
>NZ_WXEW01000020.1 GCF_009901565.1 Herbidospora solisilvae | reverse complement strand
CGACCTGGACCAACGACATCAGCCACGGTGAGCTCCTGCGCACCAGCGCCGACCAGACCATGACGGTCGACCCGTGCAACCTGCAGCTGCTCTACCAGGGCCGCAGCCCCAGCTCCAACGGCGTCGAATACGGCCTGCTGCCCTACCGGCCGGGCCTGCTGACCCTCCAGCGCTGACCTCCTTCTCGTACGGCGGCGGGTCCGGCTGGGACGCTCCCACCACCGATACGACCACGACGGCCGGCAGATCGCGGATCTGCCGGCCGTCAGGCTGCTCACGGAACGTGCCCTGTCCGGCGCTGCCGACGCGATGCGATCGACGGGAGAGGGTTCATCGAGATGATCGCCCGTGAGAAGGTGCCCACGGGCGAGGTCAGTCGTGCTCCTCGGGGCACCTTGATCTACGACCCCCAGACTCGCCGAACTACCCCGGGCAGTCAGTCTGGCGACGACCTGACGACCTGACCGCGTCCGTCCTCGCACAGCGAGTGCGGCTGACCCGCGTGCGATCGACGTTTCGGTCATCGTCGGCCTGACCTGATCCAGGATGGTCCACGTGATGAATGATTCCGAATCGAACCGGTCCGGAGATTCCCTCAACGAGGACCTCCATGACGCGATCTTCGACGGCGATTCCGACGACGTGGAGGTTCTCCTCAAGCGCGGGGCGGACGCCGAGTCGCTCTTCCTGGACCATACGCCGCTCTGGCTGGCGGTACGGCGTGGAAACCGGGACATCGTCAGCGTGTTGCTGCGTGCCGGAGTCGATCCGTGGCGGTCGGTCATCGGGGGTCGCTCGGCGGGTTCGGTCGCGCTCACCGGGCCCCTGGCCGACCTGTTCGCCGATATCCCCGGTGCGCCTCCCGTCGATCCCGCGTGGATGCGTCGCCAGCGGCGGGCCGATGAGGTGGTCGCGCATTACGCGACCTGGTCGAAATACCGGGCACAAGGCGAGAGCTACGCGTTCGTCGCCGGCATCGATGAGGACACGGCCATCCGCCGATTGGGGCTCGACCCGGCGGACTGCCCGATCACCGACGGCGGTGACTACCGCCGCGCGCTCCCCGGGGTCGGCTACGAGGCGTACTGGCTGGGCACACCGCCCGGCGGATCCGGTGTCGCGCTGCTCAACCTTGTCGGGACCTGGCCGGGTAGTGGGCACATGTGGGGGCCACTCAGCTCGCCCGGGCCGGTGGTGGCGGTCTCCACCAATGTGAACGTCGACACGTGCATCGAGATCTGGCGTGACGGCGGCAATACCCGGCTCTTCCAGTCTCTCCAGGACCCTGATGACGAGACCACGACCGAGGAGTGGTTGTGCCGCTTCTACGACAGCTCTGACGACTCGGCGACCGGCGGAAGCAAGGGGCTGGCGCTTGGGACCCTGCTGACCGGAGTCCAGGTGGAGGAAGCCTGGCTGTTCGAAGCCCCGAAACGGCTTGTCGTCGTTCCCAGGACATAGCCGACGTGCGGAATTCTCTCGCCATGAGGGCGGCGGGCGTCCGAGGGCTGCGGCACGGCCGTGAAGGTCGGCGGGGGGCGAATGCGGGCTGCAGTGGCGGGCCCGGCTGGCCGTCGGTGGTCTTGCCGAGGGGGCTGCGTGCCCCCGGGTCGCCGTCCGCCCGGCCCGATCCCGGGCGGACGGCGTCTCCCCGCCGGGAGGTCAGGCGCGGGAGCAGGTGCTCCCGTTGAGGGTGAAGGCGGAGGGGGCGGCCGTGTTGCCGGTGTGGGTGGCCTGGAAGCCGATGTCCACCGAGCCGCCGGCCGGGATGGAGCCGTTGTAGTTCAGGTTCCTGGCCGTGACCTGACCGGTCGACGGCGAGTAGGTCGCGTTCCAGCCGCCGGTGATGGCCTGTCCGGACGGCAGGGTGAACACGAGCGACCAGCCGTTGAGCGCGGCGGAGCCGGTGTTGGTGATGGTGATCGCCGCGGTGTAGCCGGTGTTCCACGCGTTGACCGCGTAGCTCACCCGGCAGGGCCCGCCGGGGGTCGGCGTCGGCGTCGGGGTGGGCGTCGGGGTGGGCGTCGGCGTGGGGGTCGGACTCGGCGTGGGGGTCGGCGTGGGCGTCGGGCTCGGGGTGGGGGTCGCCGCGTTGAGGGCGTTGAGCACCGAGGTGTACGCGGCCTTCTTGTTGCCCGAGGAGTCGAACAGCAGCGGGTTCTCGCCGGTTCGCCAAGAGTCGCTGTCGCGGATGCCCCACACCGTGATGCCGTTGCACCGCCGCACGTTCATGCACGCGCGGGTGACCGTCGCGAAGATGTTGGCCTGGTTGGAGCCCTGCGCGACGTCCAGTTCGGTGATCTCCACGTCCACGCCCAGGTAGGCGAAGCGCTGGAGGTTGGCCTGGTAGTCACCGGAGATCGAGGTGCCCAGGTGGGACTGGAAGCCGACGCAGTCGATCGGGACGCCGCGCTGCTTGAAGTCGCGCACCATGTTGTAGATGCCGGTGCTCTTGGCGTTGATCCCGTCGGTGTTGTAGTCGTTGTAGCAGAGCTTGGCCCCGGGGTCGGCCGCCCGCGCGGCCCGGAAGGCCGCCTCGATCCAGTCGTTCCCGGTGCGCTGGAGGTTGGAGTCGCGGCGTCCGCCGCTGCCGCCGTCGGCGAAGGCCTCGTTGACGACGTCCCAGGAGTGGATCTTGCCCCGGTAGTAGGTGGCGACCCGCGTGACGTGGTTGATCATCGCGCTGCGCAGGTCGGAGCCCTCCATCCCGCGCGCCCAGGTCGGCTGCTGCTGGTGCCAGAGCAGGGCGTGGCCGCGGATCTTCATGCCGCGCGCGATCGCGTGGTTGGCGATCCGGTCGCCATTGCTGAAGTTGAAGCTGTTGCGCGAGGGTTCGGTGGCGTCCCACTTCATCTCGTTCTCGGCGGTGACCTGGTTGAACTCCCGGTTGAGGATGTTCACGTAGGTCGTGTTGCTGAGCCGGCCCGCCGCGATGGCGGCGCCGAAGTAGCGGCCCGACTGGGCGGCGGCGGCCCCCAGGGTGTCGGCCGCGGCCGAGGCGGACGGGGGTGTGACCGCCAGGACGCCGGCCCCGAGGGCCGCGGCGACGGCGACGACGAGCGTTCGGCGGACTGACGGAGCGATGGTCAGGATCGCAGGTGGGAGCATGCCGCTTCCTTGGAGGGGGTTCGAAGGCGTGGCCACGAAGCCGTGTTATCGCAAACATTTCTCCGTGACGCCCTGGCGAGGTGCGTTGTCGCGCAGTACACCCCGGTGGTCCGAACCCGGTCAACGAGGCGTCGCCGCCCACCTCCCCGAGCGATCGCCGGGGAGGTGGGCCCGGCCTGGGCAATCGACCCGGACGTAGATCGTCCGTGCAGGTGAAAATTTCACCGAAACCACCTGCTGGCGACCTTTGCTTTCGGCGGGACCCAGGACTGTCTCCCGGCTCGCACCGCCCCTCGGCGCAGGAGAGTGTGCCTGGTCAGCGAAACGTTTCTGATCCAACTCGATAATTTTCAGAACATTGTTCCATCAACGGCCGCTGGCAGATGCCGCGCAGGGCGGGACATCAGCGGAAACGAAGGCATCAACGGCCGAAACACAACCCGTAAACTTTCCGGCATGACCTCGACCGAGCCCTCCGCCGACGCTCTGACCCTCGCCGAGATCGCCGGGCTGGCCGGAGTCTCGGTGGCCACCGTCTCCAAGGTCGTCAACGGCCGTTCCGAGGTCGGTTCCCGGACCCGGGCCCTGGTCGAGGGGCTCATCCAGGAGCGGGGGCTGCGGCGGCAGCGGCGGCGCATCAAGCCGGCCGGCCTGCTGGAGGTCGTCTTCCACGAACTGGCCGGTGAATACCCGATGGAGATCGTCAAGGGCGTCAGGACGGCGGCGGAGCACCACGGCGTGAACGTGATCGTCTCCGAGCTGGGCGGACGGCACATTCCCGGTCAGCGGTGGATCAAGGAGGTGCTCGGCCGTCGTCCGGCCGGGATCATCACGGTGTTCTCCGGCCCGACCGAGGAGCAGCGCCTGCTGCTGGCCACGCGGGACATGCCCCTGGTCGTGCTCGATCCGGCGGGCGACCCGGGCCGGGGGGTGCCGTCGGTCGGGGCGACCAACTGGAGCGGCGGCCTGGAGGCCACCCGTCACCTGCTCGAACTCGGCCATCGCCGGATCGCGATGATCACCGGCCCCGATCTCGCCTTCTCCAGCCGGGCCCGCCTCGACGGCTACCGCACCGCCCTCGACGCCGCCGGCATACCGGTCGACTCGGCCCTGATCCGCCGGGGGTCCTTCCACATCGAGGACGGGGTCGTGCACGCCCGCGCGCTGATGGAGCTGGCCGACCCGCCGACCGCGGTCTTCACGGCCAACGACGGCATGGCGATCGGCGTCTACCGGGCCGCCCACGAGCTCGGGTTGCGTGTCCCCGACGACCTCAGCGTGGTCGGTTTCGACGACGTGGCCACGTGGAGGTGGGCCAACCCGCCGCTCACGACCGTCCGGCAGCCGCTGATGGAGATGGGGGCCACGGCCGCCGAGATGCTGGTCAAGCTGGCCACCGGGGAGCCGCTGCCGCAGCGGCGGGTGGAACTGGGCACCGAGCTGATGGTCCGGGGCAGCACGGCGGTGCCGAGAGGCTGAATTTTCGGTCGTCCACCTGCGCGTGCAGGTGAAATTTTCAGGACCCCCCGAAGATTCGCACAGCGTGTCGGCCGGTCGCTCGATGTCCGGTTTGACGCTTCTCGTCATCGGGCGTTCGTGTGTGCGGGAACACGACCCCCAGCACGACGCCGGAGACGAGATGATGGACGATCAGCACGACCCGGAGAGCAGCGGGCGGAGCCTGCTGAGCCGCAGAACCCTCCTGACCACGATGGGAACCCTGCCGGTGATCACGGCGGCGGCGACGGTCGTGGGGGCGTCGGAGGCGGCGGCCGCCACGGCCGTCATCGACCCCTCGACGCAGCGGCAGACGATCCGGGGCTTCGGCGGCATGGCCCACGCCGCCTGGATCGGCGACCTGACGGCCGCCCAGCGGGAGACGGCGTTCGGCACCGGCGAGGGCCGCCTGGGGTTCTCGGTGCTGCGCATCCCCGTCCCGGAGAGCTCGGCCGACTTCAGCCGCGACCTGGCCACCGCCCGGCGCGCGGCCGAACTGGGCGTGCTGGTCTTCGCCTCGCCGTGGAACCCGCCGGCCTCGATGATCGAGACCTTCACCCGGGGCAGCCAGACCAACGCCAAGCGCCTGCGGTACAACGCCTACGCCGCCTACGCCCAGCACCTGAACGACTTCACCACCCACATGCGCAACAACGGCGTGAACCTGTACGCCATCTCGGTGCAGAACGAGCCCGACTACGCCCACGACTGGACGTGGTGGACCTCGGCCGAGATGCTGCGCTTCCTGCGGGAGAACGCCGGCTCGATCTCCACCCGGGTCATCGCGCCCGAGTCGTTCCAGTACGTCAAGAGCATGTCCGACCCGATCCTGAACGACGCCGCCGCGCTCGCGAACGTGGACGTCATCGGCGCCCACCTCTACGGCACGTCCTACTCCAACTTCCCCTACCCGCTGTTCCAGCAGCGGGGCGCGGGCAAGGAGTTGTGGATGACCGAGGTCTACTACCCCAACAGCAGCGACTCGGCCGACCTGTGGCCGCAGGCCCTGGACGTGGGAGAGCACATCCACCGCGCCATGGTCGACGCGGAGTTCCAGATGTACGTCTGGTGGTACATCCGGCGTAGCTACGGCCCCATGCGTGAAGACGGCCAGATCAGCAAGCGCGGCGCGATGATGGCGCACTACGCCCGGTTCGTCCGCCCCGGCTACGTGCGCATCGGCGCCACGGCCACCCCCGCGTCGAACGTCTACGTGTCGGCGTACCGGAACGGGAGCACGGTCGTCATCGTGGCGATCAACAAGAACACCTCGGCGGTGAGCCAGCAGTTCACCATCGCGGGCAGCACCGCCACCAGCGCGTCGTCGTGGGTGACCGACGCGAGCCGGAACGTCGCGCCCCAGGGGGCGACGGCCATGACGAACGGCTCCCTCACGGTCACCCTGCCCGCCCGCAGCGTGACGACCTTCGTGACCAGCAGCGGCCCCCTACCCTCGCCCACCCCCACCCCGACCCCCACGCCGACGCCGAGCCCCAGCGGCACCGGGCAGTTCCGGGTGGCGTACACGATGAACGCCTGGAACAACGGGTTCACCGCGAACATCAGCATCACCAACACGGGCTCGTCCACGGTCAACGGCTGGACGCTGGTCTTCACCCTGCCCTCCGGGCAGGCGATCACGTCGGGCTGGAACGCGACCTACTCGCCCTCCAGCGGCCAGGTCAGCGCGGTCAACGTCGGCCACAACGCCACCCTCGCCCCCGGCGCGACCATCGACGTCGGCTTCCAGGCCACCCACACCGGCAACACCGCCGAACCGGGCGCGTTCACCCTCAACGGCGTTCCCTGCACCGTGGTCTGACCTCCTCCCGGATCACCCGCGCGGCGGCGGTGGCGGCCGTTCCCGCGTCCATCGCCCAGCCGCGCGTGTACGCCGAGGCGAACTCCTCTTCGCCCAGTGCGGCGCGGCCCCGGTCGGTGAGTTCGCGGACCCGGGGATCGGTGTGGTCGTGGGCGCCCCGCAGCCGGGCGGCGGCGCCCAGCAGCACTGCCGACTCGTGCCGCCGCCCGCGCGCCTCGGCGAGCGCGGCCGTGGTCACCACCACGAGCGACAGGACGGGCAGTTCACCGGTCGCCAGGGCCGCCGCCCGCGCCTCTCGCAGCGCCTCGGCCGCACCGTCCGGGTCGCCCCGCGCCAGGCGGAGGGCGGCCCGCGTGTTCTCGACGGACGTCCGGGCGTGGTCCGAGAGGAGGGCGGTGGTGCCGAGCAGGGCGTCCGCCCGGTCGAGGTCGCCGAGCCGGATCCGGAGGCCGGCCTCACACGCGTCGATCATGACCAGCGGCTCCGTCGACGACGCGCGCTCCCTGGCGGCGCCGATCAGCGCCAGCGCCGCGTCGGCGTCGCCGCGCCGCAGGTGCAGGTCGATCCAGCGCAGGTCGCCGCGGATCCGGTCGCCGAGGTTGAGCGAGCCGAACTCGCCGGCCAGCCTCCCGGCCTCGCGCAGGTCGGCGAAGGCGCCGTCGAGGTCGTCGTAGCGGCGGAGCCGGGCCCGCATCGGCAGGGTGGCGGCCTGGCCCCAGCGGTCGCCGGCCTGCCGGAAGCGGGCCAGGGCCGCCTCCACGTGGACGCGCACGCGGTCGAGCGCGCCCGCGTTCTCGGTGATCTCGGCCTGGAACATGTGGGCCAGCCCGGCCAGCCACACGTCGTCGCCCTCGGCCAGACGCCGGAAGACCGGCAGCGCGGCCTCGGCGTCGTGCAGGAACAGCAGGACCGCGCCGAACACGCGGTGGTGACCCGCCAGCCCGGCGTGCGCGAGCAGCCGGCCGGCCAGTTCCCGCGTCTCCGCCGGGTCGGCGGCCTCCTCGCCGGTGACCTCCGGAAGGACGTCGGCCCGGTTGAGCAGGTAGGCGGCGCGGGCGCAGTCGCGTTCGGCGGACGGCCCGCCGCCCGGCACGGCCAGCGCCTCGCCCAGCCAGTGGGCGGCGTCGGAGTGGCGGGCGAACATCTGCCAGTACCAGACCAGGTTGAGGGCGAGGGCGATCGCGCCGGGGGAGTCGGGGGCGGCACACCGGTGGCGCAGGGCGGCCAGGGTGTTGTCGTAGTCGGCGCCGATGACCCGCATGGCCGTGAGCTGGCCGGGCCCGCGCAACAGGGGGTCGTGGCGGGCCGTCAGCTCGGTGAAGTGGGCGGCGGCCAGGTCGCGGACGGTGTCGAGGTCGCCGGTGGCGGCCAGCCGGTCGGCGCCGTACTCGCGGATGGTCTCCAGCATGCGGTGGCGGCCGGGGCCGGTGGCGAGCTGGAGCAGCGACCGGTCGACGAGGGCGGCGAGCAGGCCGGGGATCTCGGCGGGGGGCACGGCGGTGCCGGCGCAGACGGCGGTCGCCGAGGCGGCGGTGACACCGCCGGGCAGGATGGAGATCCGTTCGGCGACCGTGCGTTCGTGGTCGTCGAGGAGGTCCCAGCTCCAGGCGATGACCGCACGCAGCGTGCGGTGCCGGGGCGGCGCGGTGCGGCTGCCGGTGGTGAGCAGCCGGAACCGGTCGGTGAGCCCGTCGGCCAGGTCGGGCAGTGCCAGCGTCCGCAGCCGGGCGGCGGCCAGTTCGAGGGCCAGCGGCAGCCCGTCGAGGCCGCGCACCACGCGCACGACGTCGGGGAGCGTGGTCTCGTCGACGTCGAATCCGGGCCGCACGGCGGCCGCCCGCTCGGTGAACAGGCGCACCGAGGCCGTCTCCTTGGCCCGTCCGACGTCGTCTTCGGGGGCGGGCAGCGCGAGCTGGGCCAGCGGCAGGAGCGTCTCGCCGTCGACCGCGAGGGGTTCGCGGCTGGTGGCGAGCACCCGCAGTCGCAGGCAGCGCGACAGCAGCGCCACGACCAGGTGCGCCGCGGCGTCGATCACGTGCTCGCAGTTGTCGACCAGCAGCAGGCCTTCGCGGCGGCCGAGTTCGCCGACGAGGACGTCGAGCTCGTCGCCCTCGACGCGCGTGCGCGCGTCGAACATCGGGCCGCGCGGTCCGACGGCGGCCAGCACGGCCGCGGTGGTCTCCGCGGGTTCGGTCACGGACGCCAGGTCGACGAGCCAGCAGGGTTCTTCGCGGCGGCGGGCGGCCTCCAGCGCGAGCCGGGTCTTCCCGCTGCCGCCTGGCCCGACGACCGTGACCAGGCGCCCGCCACCGAGCAGGGCGTCGAGGCGGGCCAACTCGTCGTCACGGCCGACGAAGCTGGTCAGAGGCGCGGGCAAGGTGGTCGCGGACGGCTTCGGAGCCGGCCGGCCGGGGCGCAGCAGCCGCAGGTGGCGCTCCCGCAGGGCGGTGCCTGGATCGGCGCCCAGGACGTCGGCGAGGGCCCGGCGGGTGCGCTCGTAGACGGTCAGCGCCTCGGCCTGCCGTCCCTGGGCGGCGAGCGCGTCCAGCAGCGACGCGGCCACCCGCTCGTGCACCGGCTGCTCGGCCAGCAGCGCGGTCAGCCGGGCGGCGGCCGGCTCGGGCCGCCCCAGTGAGGTCTCGGCGTCGGCGAGGTCGGCGACCGCCTCGATCGACATCTGGGCCAACCGGGTCGCGACCGCGGGCGCGACCGACGCGACGACGGCGGGTTCCGCGCCGGGACGCTCGCCCCACAACGCCACGGCCTCGGCGAGGGCGGCGCGGGCGGCCTGCGGCTCACCGGCCCACAACCTCTCCCGGCCGGTGGCGACGAGCCGCTCGAAGCGCACCACGTCCACGTCGTCGGGGTCGACCACCAGCCGGTAGCCGCCCGCCGCCCACACGACGACGTCGGCGGGACCGAGGGCGCGGCGCAGCCGGGAGACGAGCGTCTGCAGGGCGTGGGCGGGGACGGCCGGCGGCTCCGCTCCCCAGACGGCGTCGACCAGGACGCCGGGCTCGACCGCGCGGCCCCCGGCGAGCGCCAGCCGGACGAACAGGCCCCGCAACCGCGCGCCCGGCACGGCCAGGACGGCCCCGCCGCGCGACACCCGCGGCGTGCCCAGCAGTGTGACACGAAGTCGCGCACCCTCGTCCATCGGCCCATCTTCGCGTGCTCTTCCGCAGGTCCCAAACCGGGCGGCGGCCGTACGAGCGCCGTGACAGCGCCGTGTGAGCGGCCGGCCCCAGTCTTCGCAGACCACTTCCGGACCTCAGGAGGAACCGTGTCCGACGTACAGAGCCGCGCGGCCGGGGCGGCGCTCATGGCCAGTGCCGGCGTCTACTTCACCGCCGAGTTCGTCGCGGCGGCGGCCTGGACGGACCCGCCCTACAGCTACACGCACCACTTCATCAGCAACCTCGGGGTGCACGGCCCCACGACGGCGTTCGGGCAGTACATGTACTCGCCGCTCGCCTGGGTGATGAACACCGGCTTCTTCCTGTTCGGCCTCGCCGCGCTGGCCGGCGTGGTCCTGCTGAGGGGGCTGCCCGGCCGCCGCCGCCTGCCGATCGTCGCGATGGGGGTGCTGCTGGCGGCCGGGGGCGTCGTCCTGGCGTTCTTCCCCGGGTCGGGCGACACGACGAGCACCGCGACCGACTTCCACGGGCTTGGCGCCTTCTCGGCGTTCGTCGGCGGCAACGTCCTGGCCGTGCTCCTCGGCACGGCGCACCGGCTCCTCGGGCTGTCCCGCAGGCGCGGCCGGGTCCTGGTCGCGGCGGGGGTGATCGGCCTGGTCTCGCTGGCGGGCTACATGGCCCTGCTCGAATCGGGCGTGGGCCTCCTCATCGGACTGGTCGAACGCGGCGTCGTCTATCCGTTCCTGATCGGCCTCGCCCTGGCCGGGGCGGCGCTGCGGAGACGCCCGGTCACGGCCTGATCGCCAGGATCACCGTGAGTCGGAGACCAGCCCGGTCCGGTACGCCAGGACGACGGCCTGGACCCGATCGCGCAGGTCGAGCTTGGTCAGAATCCGGGACACGTAGGTCTTCACGGTCTCCGTCGTGATGGACAACCGGGTGGCGATCTCCGCGTTGGACAACCCGGCGGCGAGCTGCCTGAGCACCTCCAGCTCGCGACGCGTCAGGACGTCCACCACCTGCGCGCCGGGCGGGGAGGCGGGGCGCACCCGTTCGGCGTAGTGGCCGATGAGGGCGCGGGTGACGGCGGGGGCCAACAGGGAGTCGCCCGCGGCGACCGTGCGCACGCCGTCGATCAGCGCGGCCGGGTGGGCGTCCTTCAGCAGGAAGCCGCTCGCCCCCGCGCGGAGGGCCTCGTAGACGTATTCGTCGACGTGGAAGGTGGTGACGACGAGGATCTTCGCCGGGTTCGCGGCGCCGGGGCCGGCCAGCCGCCGGGTGGCCTCGATGCCGTCCACGACCGGCATCCGGATGTCCATCACGATCACGTCCGGGTTCAGCCGCCGGGCGGCCTCCACGGCCGCGCGGCCGTCGGCCGCCTCGCCGACGACCTCCATGTCGGGCTGGGCGTCGAAGATGGTCACGTATCCGGCGCGCACCAGCGCCTGGTCCTCACACACGAGCAGCCGGATCACGTGTCACTCCTCGACGGGATGAGCGCGTGGACGGTGAACCCGCCTCCGGGGCGTGGCCCGGCGGCCAGTTCGCCGCCGAGTAGCCGCAGCCGCTCACGCAGCCCCGCCAGGCCGCGTCCACCGCCTTGGCCACCCGCCGCGACGGGGCCCTCCGTCGTGACCTCGATCTCGATGTGGGTGTCGCCGTGGCGGACCAGCACGGCGGTCAGGTGCCCGGCCGCGTGCTTGAGCGCGTTGGTGAGCGCCTCCTGGACGACCCGGTAGACGGCCAGTTCGACGTCCACACTCCGCGCGAGCGGGTGGCCGTGCTCGGTCCACTCGACGGGCTGGCCGGACAACCGGGCCCGTTCCACCAGGTCGCCCACCGTGCCGAGGGCCGGGGTGCGGTCGGCCGCCGGCCCGCCGGTGGCCTCCAGGACGCCGAGCAGGGCACGGAGCTCGGTCAGCGCGCGGCGGCCGGTGCCGCTGATCGCCGTGAGCGACTCGCCGGCCCGGTCGGGTGCGCCCCGCAGCAGGTACTGGGCGGCGTCGGCCTGGACCACCATCGCGGTCACGTGGTGGGTGACCACGTCGTGCAGTTCGCGGGCGATCCGGGTGCGTTCGGCGACCGCGGCCGCCTCCGCCGACAGGCGCCGCCGTTCGGCCTCCTCGGCCCGCCGCCGGCGCACTTCCGCTCCGGCCGTCCAGGTCACCGCCAGCACCAGGGAGAACGCGACGAAGTCGGGGATCCGCTGCGGCGAGCCCAGCAGGTGGAGCACCACCGCCAGAAGGACGTAGGCGGCGGTCGCCGCGACCGGCGTCGTCCGGCGCAGCCGCGCCTGGTGGGCCCCGGCGCTGTACAACGCCACGTAGAGGCCGACCGTGCCGAACGTCGAGGGGAGGGCCAGCGCCTGGTGCAGCGCGAACGCGCCGCCGACGACCACCAGGCAGGTGCCGGGCCATCGGGTGCGGACGGTCAGCGGGACGGTCAGCGCCAGGGTCACGGCCACGGACAGGGCGTCGGGCGGGCGCTTGGGCAGGTCGCCGATCTCGGCCCCGATGACCGACACGGTCGGCACGAACGCCAGCAGCGTGAGGAGCGCGGCGAGCAGTATGTCCCTTCTGGCCGGCATCCGACGAGCCTAGCTGTACTTGGCCGAGATCTTGGTGACACATGGCGATCGGTGATTGATCATGAAGAAGACCTCCGGGCGTAGTGGAGTTTGCCGCTTCACCCACGCACGGAGGTCTTGATGGGTCACGCTAACGCCCGG
>NZ_WXEW01000002.1 GCF_009901565.1 Herbidospora solisilvae | reverse complement strand
CGCGCTGGTGGCGGCCCGCCCGGCGACCGCCGCGCTGCGGGCGCTGGCCGCCGCCGGTCTGCTGCCGCCGCCGCTGCGGCCCTTCGCCGGTCCGGTCACGGCGGTCGCGGGCACGCCGGTGCTCGCCACCCTGGCCGGACGCTCGCCCGCCGACCAGGAACGGCTGCTCCTGGACGTCATCGGCACCCAGGCCGCCGCCGTGCTGGGCTTCGCGGACCAGAGCGGCATCGACGTCACCCGCGCGTTCAAGGACCTGGGCTTCGACTCCCTGACGGCGGTCGAGTTCCGCAACCGGCTGGCCACGGCCACCGGCCTCACGCTGCCCACGACGCTGGTCTTCGACCATCCGTCACCGCGTGCCCTGGCCGATTTCCTGCGCTCGGAACTGCTGGGCGCGGACGCCCCCGCCGCCCCGGTCGCCGCCACGCCGCGCCGGGCCGACGAGCCGATCGCGATCGTGGCGATGGCCTGCCGTTATCCGGGCGACGTGCGCACCCCCGAGGATTTGTGGTCGGTCGTGTCGGGCGAGCGCGACGTCATCTCGCCGTTCCCGGCCGACCGGGGCTGGGATCTGGAGCGCCTGTTCGACCCCGACCCCTCCCACGCGGGCACCTCCTACGCCCGCGAGGGCGGTTTCCTGCACGACGCCGCCGGGTTCGACCCCGCCTTCTTCGGCATCAGCCCCCGCGAGGCGGTCAGCATGGACCCGCAGCAGCGGCTGCTGCTGGAGACCGCCTGGGAGGCGTTCGAACGGGCCGGCATCGACCCGGCCTCGCTGCACGGCTCGGCCACCGGCGTCTACGCGGGCGTGGTCTACACCGACTACGGCTCGCGGGTACGGCTCCCGCCGGACATGGAGGGCTATCTCGGCATCGGCAGCGCGGGCAGCATCGCGTCGGGGCGGATCGCGTACACCCTCGGTTTGCGCGGACCGGCCGTCACCGTGGACACCGCCTGCTCGGCCTCGCTGGTGGCCCTGCACCTGGCGGTCCGCGCGCTGCGCGACGGGGAGTGCGACCTGGCGCTGGCGGGCGGCGCCACCGTCCTGTCGCATCCGGACATCTTCATCGGCTTCAGCCGCCAGCGTGGCCTGTCGGCCGACAGCCGGTGCAAGGCGTTCGCCGCCGCCGCCGACGGCACCGCCTTCGGCGAGGGGGTGGGCCTGCTGCTGGTGGAGCGCCTGTCGGACGCCGTCCGCAACGGCCACCCCGTCCTGGCGGTCATCCGGGGGACGGCGATCAACCAGGACGGCGCGTCGAACGGCCTGACCGCGCCCAACGGCCCGTCGCAGCAGGCGGTCATCCGCGCGGCCCTGGCCGACGCGGGCCTGGCCCCCGCCGACGTGGACGCGATCGAGGCGCACGGCACGGGCACCCGCCTCGGCGACCCGATCGAGGCGCAGGCCATCCTCGCGACCTATGGGCAGGACCGGGACGAACCGGCCTGGCTGGGCTCGCTGAAGTCGAACATCGGCCACACCCAGGCGGCGGCCGGGGTCGGCGGCGTCATCAAGATGGTCCAGGCCCTCCAGCACGGGGTGCTGCCCCGTACGCTGCACGTCGACGAGCCCACCCCCCACGTCGACTGGACGGCGGGCGACGTGCGCCTCCTCACCGAGGCCCGCCCCTGGACCCGGGAGACCGGCCGGACCCGCCGCGCGGGCATCTCGGGTTTCGGCATGAGCGGCACCAACGCCCACGTCGTCATCGAGGAGGCCCCCGCCCCGCGCCCCCAGGCCGAGGCGTCCTTCGGGGATGCGCCGGTGCTGCTGTCGGCGCACAACCCGCAGGCGCTGAGGGAGCAGGCCGTCCGGCTGCGCGACCACCTGGCCACCCGCCCCGGCCTGCTGCCGTCGGACCTGACCCGCACCCTCGCCACCGGCCGCGCCGCGCTCGCCCACCGGGCCGCGGTCGTCACCGGCGACCGCGAGGCGCTGCTCGCCGCCCTCACCGCCCTGGCCGACGACCGGCCGGACCCGTTGCTGGTGCGGGGGCAGGTCAGGCCGCTGGGCAAGACGGTCTTCGTCTTCCCCGGCCAGGGCTCCCAGTGGGACGGGATGGCCCGCGACCTGCTCGCCACCTCCCCCGTCTTCGCCGACCACCTGCACGCCGCCGCCGACGCGATCGAGAAGTACGCGGGCTGGAACCTGATCGACGTGCTCGACGGCCCGTCGCCAGATCGGGTCGACGTCATCCAGCCCGCCCTGTTCGCCGTCATGACCAGCCTGGCCCGCCTGTGGGAACACCACGGCGTGCGCCCCGACGCCGTCATCGGCCACTCCCAAGGGGAGATCGCCGCCGCCCACATCGCCGGAGCCCTCACCCTCGACGACGCCGCCAAGATCGTCACCCTCCGCTCCAAGGCACTACTCGCCCTCGCCGGAACCGGCGGGATGGCCTCCGTCTCGCTGAGCGCGGCCGACGTGGCCGTTTACCTGGCGTCCTACGACGATCTGCACATCGCCGCCACCAACAGCCCCAACGCGACCGTCATCGCCGGGGACGCCGCCCAGCTCGACGACCTGCTCGCCACGCTCGACGCCCGGAGGATCCCGGTCGACTACGCCTCCCACAGCCCCCACGTCCACCGGCTCCGCGACGAACTCCGCACCCTCCTCGACGGCATCCGCCCCCAACCCGCCGCCATCCCCTTCTACTCCACGGTCACCACCGGGACCGCCGACTTCACCCCCGAGTACTGGTTCGACAACCTCGCCAACCCCGTCCGCTTCCACGAGACCCTCACCAAGCTCCTGGACGACGGCCACACCACCTTCGTCGAGGCCAGCCCCCACCCGGTCCTCACAACGGCCGTCCAGGACACCCTCGAACACCCGTCGCTGCTGGTCACGGGCACTCTCCGACGCCACAAGGGCACCCTCGACCAGTTCCACCTGAACCTGGCCGCCCTCCACGCCGACGGCCACCCCGTCACCTGGCACCTGCCGGAGCAGGGCGTCACCGACCTGCCGACCTACGCCTTCCAGCGCGAGCGCTACTGGCTGACCGGCCCCTCGGTGGGCGGTGACGCCGGGGGCCTCGGCCTGGACGCCGCCGAGCACCCCTTCCTGAGCGCGGTCACGGTGCTGGCCGAGACGGGCGCGCTGGTGGTCACCGGCCGGGTCTCGCGCGACTCCCACGGCTGGCTGGCCGACCACGCCGTGCGCGGCACGGCGCTGCTCCCGGCGACGGCGCTGCTCGAACTCGCCCTCCAGGCCGGGCAGCTCTCCGGGGCCGCGCTCCGCGTCGACGAACTCACCCTCGAAGCCCCGCTCCTCCTGCCCGAACACGGCAGTGTGCGCCTCCAGGCGGAGGTGAGCGCCGCCGACGGGTCCGGCCGCCGCCGGGTGACCGTGCACTCCCGGCGGGGCGGCGACGAGGAGTGGACCCGGCACGCCGCCGGAACCCTGACCCCGGCCACGCCCGGCGAACCGGACGGGGCGACCGCCTGGCCCCCGCCCGGCGCCGTCCCCCTGGTGGTCGACGACCTCTACGACCGGCTGGCCGACCTCGGTTACGAGTACGGTCCCGCCTTCCGCAACCTCACCGCCGCCTGGCGGGCGGGCGACACCGTCCACGCGGAGGTCCACCTGCCCGACGGCCACGACGACGACGCCGCCCGCTTCGCCCTCCACCCGGCGCTGTTCGACGCGGCCATGCACGCCATGGCCCTGGGCGGTTTCCTCGGCGAGGGGGTGCGGCTGCCGTTCGCCTGGTCGGGCGTCGACCTGTTCGCCACCGGGGCCACCGCCCTCCGCGCCACCCTGACCCCCGCCGGCGACGACACCGTCACCATCACGCTCGCCGACCCGGCGGGCGCGCCGGTCGCCCGGGTGGAGTCCCTGACCCTCCGCGCGGCCCCCACGGCGCGGACCACCGAACCCACGTCGCTGTACGAACCGACCTGGACCGAGATTCCCTTGGTGCCGGCGGAGACCCCGGACGTGACCGTGATCGAGTGGCCCGCCTCCTCCGCCGACGGCGGGCTCCCCCAGGCCGTGGCCGCGAACGTGCGGGCCCTGGTCGACCGGCTGACCGCCTGGCTGGCGGAGCAGCCCGACCCCGCGTCGCGCCTGGCGATCGTGACCAGGAACGCGGTGGCCGTGCGCCCCGGCGACCACGTCGACCTGGCGGCGGTTCCCCTGTGGGGGGTGGCGAGGTCGGCCGCGACCGAGAACCCCGGCCGGATCGTCGTCGTCGACGTCGACGACGCCTCGGCCGCCGCCCTCCCGGCGGCCCTGGCCGGTGGCGAACCGCAGATCGCCCTCCGCGACGGCGTCGCGCTGGTCCCCCGGCTGACCCGCGTGAGCCGGTCCGCCCCGCTCGACCTGCCCGACGGGGCCTGGCGGCTGGCGACCCCGGGCGGTTCGCCCGACGACCTGCACGCCGCGCCCTTCCCCGAGGCCCTGGCCCCGCTGGCCCCGCACCAGGTCAGGATCGAGGTCCGCGCCGCCGGGCTGAACTTCCGCGACGTCCTCACCGCGCTCGGCATGGTGCCCTCCGCGACCCCGCTGGGCGCGGAGGCGGCGGGCGTCGTGCTGGAGACCGGGTCGGCGGTCGCCGGTCTGGCCGTCGGCGACCGCGTCTTCGGGCTGGCGCCGGGCGCGGTCGGGCCGGTCGCGGTCGCCGACCACCGGCTGCTCGCCCGGATCCCCGAGGGCTGGTCTTTCGCCGAGGCGGCGAGCGTGCCGGCCGTCTTCACCACCGCCTACCACGGTCTGGTCACCCTGGCCCAGGTCCGGCCGGGGGAACGGGTGCTCGTGCACGCCGCCGCCGGCGGGGTGGGGCTGGCCGCCCTCCAGCTCGCCCGGCATCTGGGCGCGGAGGTCTACGCCACGGCGAGCCCCGCGAAGTGGGCCGCGCTGCGTGCCCTGGGCCTGCCGCCGGAGCGCATCGCCTCCTCCCGCACCGACGCGTTCGCCGCGAGCTTCGGCGAGGTCGACGTCGTGCTGAACTCGCTGACCGGCGACCTCCTGGACGCCTCGCTCGGCCTGCTGCCCCCGGGCGGCCGGTTCGTCGAGATGGGCATCGCCGATCCCCGCGACCCCTGCGCGCTGGCCGAGGAGGGGGTGGCGTACCTGCCGTTCGAGCTGCTGGACATGCCGGTCGAGGAGGTGGCCGACGCCTTCAAGGGTGTGCTGGCGCTGTTCGCCTCGGGGGCCCTGCGCCCGTCGCGGGTCGCCACCTGGGACGTGCGGCAGGCTCCGGCCGCCTTCCGGCACTTCGCCCAGGCGGCCCACGTGGGCAAGCTGGTGCTGACGCTGCCGCCCGTACGGGAGGGGACCGTGCTGGTCACCGGCGGGACCGGCACGATCGGGGCGGCGCTGGCCCGGCACCTGGTGGCCGCGCACGGCGTGCGGCACCTGCTGCTGACGAGCCGGCGCGGCCCGGACGCGCCGGGCGCGGCCGGCCTGGCCGCCGAGCTGACCGCGGCCGGGGCCGAGGTGCGGATCGCGGCCTGCGACGCGGCCGACCGGGCCGCGCTGGCCGACCTGCTGGCAAGCGTCCCGGACGACCGGCCGCTGCGCGCCGTGGTCCACACGGCCGGGGTCCTGGACGACGGCGTGCTCGCCTCGCTGACCCCGGAGAAGATCGAGGCGGCGCTGCGTCCCAAGGTCGACGCCGCCTGGCACCTGCACGAGCTCACCGGCGACCTCGACGCGTTCGTGTTGTTCTCCTCCGCGTCGGGCCAGCTCGGCGGCGCGGGGCAGGCCAACTACGCCGCCGCCAACGTCTTCCTCGACGCCCTCGCCGCGCACCGCAGGGAGCGCGGGCTGCCCGCGACCTCGCTCGCCTGGGGCATGTGGCGGGAGGCCAGCGGCATGACCGGTCACCTGGGCGCGGCCGACCTGGCCCGCATCGCCCGGGGCGGGCTCACCCCGATGTCGGCCGAGGAGGGGCTGGCGCTGTTCGACGCCGCCCTGCGGGCCGACCGGCCGCTGCTGGTCCCGGCCGTGCTCGACGAGGCCGCGCTGCGGGCGCGGGCCGAGGCCGGGGAGGTGCCGCCGGTCCTGCGCGGGCTGGTGCGCGCGCCGTCGGTGCGGCGGGCCGCCCGCCACGCGCCGGTCTCCCCCGCCGGCCTGGCCGAGCGGCTGGCCGCGCTGCCGGGGCCCGACCGGGAGCAGGCGCTGCTGACCCTGGTCAGGGAGCAGGTGGCGGCCGTGCTCGGGCACGCCGGAGCCGACGGGGTCGCCGCCGACCAGGCGTTCAAGGAGATCGGCTTCGACTCGCTGACCTCGGTCGAGCTGCGCAACCGGGTGGCGGCGGCGACGGGGCTGCGGCTGCCCACCACGCTCGCCTTCGACTTCCCGACCCCGGCCGCGCTCGCCGCCCACCTGCGCGGCCTGCTCGCCCCCGCCGACGCCACCGACGACACCTCCGACGGCATGGCGGCCGAACTCGACCGGCTGCTGGCCGCCGTGACCACCGACGGACCCGGCTTCACGAAGATCAAGGACCGGCTGCGCGCGGCGTTGTGGCGCTGGGAGGAGGGCTCCCGCCCCGCCGAGGAGCCCGACGACGACCTCGCCGCGGCGACCGACGAGGAGCTGTTCCGCGCCCTGGACGAGGAGCTCGACCCGCTGTGACCCCTGGAGACGACATGACCAGCAACGAGGACCGGCTGCGCGAGTACCTCAAGCGGACCACGACCGACCTGCGCCAGGCCCGGCGCCGCGTCCGCGAACTGGAGGACCGGCAGCACGAACCCATCGCGATCGTGGCCGCCGCCTGCCGCCTGCCCGGCGGCGCCGACGACCCCGAGGCGTTGTGGCGGCTGCTCGACGCGGGCGCCGACGCCGTCGGCGGCCTCCCCGCCGACCGGGGCTGGGACCTCGATTCGTTGTACGACCCCGACCCGGACCACGCCGGGACGGCGTACACGAAGGAAGGCGGTTTCCTGTCCGACGCCGCCCGGTTCGACGCCGCGTTCTTCGGCATGGGCCCGCGCGAGGCGACCGCCACCGATCCGCAGCAGCGGCTGCTGCTGGAGACGGCCTGGGAGACCTTCGAACGGGCCGGGATCGCGCCCGGATCCCTGCGCGGGAGCCGGACCGGCGTGTTCGCCGGCGTGGTGTCGCAGGCCTACGTGCCGCCGCCCGACCGGGTGCCGGACGGCTACGAGGGCCATCTGATGACCGGCAACGCGACCAGCGTGGCGACCGGGCGGATCGCCTACCACCTGGGCCTGGAGGGCCCGGCGGTGACCGTCGACACAGCCTGCTCGTCGTCGCTGGTGGCCATGCACCTGGCCGCCCGGTCGCTGCGGAGCGGCGAGTGCGACCTGGCGCTGGCGGGCGGGGTCACGGTGATGGCCACCCCGGTGCTGCTGGTGGAGTTCAGCCGCCAGCGCGGGCTGGCCCCCGACGCCCGCTGCAAGGCGTTCGCCGCCGCCGCCGACGGCACCGGCTTCGCCGAGGGGGTCGGCCTGCTCCTGCTGGAACGCCTCTCGGACGCCCGGCGCAACGACCGGACCATCCTCGCCGTGCTGCGCGGCTCGGCCGTCAACCAGGACGGCGCGTCCAACGGCCTGACGGCGCCCAACGGCCCGACGCAGGAGCGGGTGATCCGGGCCGCGCTCGCCGACGCCCGGCTCACCCCCGAGCAGGTCGACGCCGTCGAGGCCCACGGGACCGGCACCCGCCTGGGCGACCCGATCGAGGCGGGGGCGATCCTGGCGACGTACGGGCGGGACCGGGCCGAGCCCCTGTGGCTGGGGTCGGTGAAGTCGAACATCGGCCACACGCAGGCCGCCGCCGGGGTGGCCGGGGTCATCAAGGTCATCGAAGCGCTGCGGCACGAGACCCTGCCCCGCACCCTCCACGTCGACGAGCCGACCCCGCACGTCGACTGGGAGAGCGGCGCGGTCCGCCTCCTCACCGAGCCGGTGCCGTGGCCCCGGGGCGAACGGCCGCGCCGGGCCGGGGTCTCGTCGTTCGGCATCAGCGGCACCAACGCCCACGTCATCATCGAGGAGGCGCCCGCGCCCCCGTCCTCGCCCGATGGGGCCGAAGCCGGTTCGCCCGCCGCGCCGTGGCCGCTGTCCGGCCGCACCGAGACCGCCCTCCAGGCCCAGGCGGCCCGCCTGCTCGACCACCTGACCGCCCACCCCGGCCTGGACGACACCGGCGTCGGCCGCACCCTGGCGCTGGGCCGCACCCCGCTCAGGCACCGGGCGGTCGTGCTGCCCGGCGACCGCGACCAGCGCCTGCGCGCGCTGGCCGACCTCGCGGCGGGCCGCCCGTCGCGGCACCTGGTCCGCGCGGTGGCCGCCGAACGCGCCGGCACGGCGTACCTGTTCACCGGCCAGGGCAGCCAGCGCCCCGGCATGGGCCGCGGCCTCTACGAGGAGTGGCCGGCCTTCGCGGCGGCGCTGGACGAGGTCGCCGCCGCGTTCGCCCCCCACCTCGACCGTCCGCTCAAGGACCTGCTGTTCGGCGGCGACCCCGCCGCCCTCGACCGGACCGAGTACGCCCAGCCCGCCCTCTTCGCCCTGGAGGTCGCCCTGTTCCGGCTGCTGGAGCGGCTCGCCCCGCCGCCCACGCGGGTGGCCGGGCACTCGCTCGGCGGGCTGGCCGCCGCGCACGCCGCCGGGGTGCTGTCGCTGGAGGACGCCTGCGCCCTGGTCGCCGCGCGGGCCCGGCTGATGCAGGCCCAGCCGGAGGGCGGCGCGATGACGGCCGTCGAGGCGACCGAGGCCGAGGTCGCCGAGGTGCTGGAGGCCTACCGGGGACGGGTCGGCCTGGCCGCCGTCAACGGCCCGGCCGCCGTGGTCGTCTCGGGCGACGCGGACGCGGTCACCGAGATCGCCGCCGGGTTCACCACGCGGGGCCACCGCACCCGCAGGCTCCGGGTCGGCCACGCCTTCCACTCGCCGCACATGGACGGGGCCCTGGCCGCCTTCCGCGCGGCGGCGGCCCGGGTGACCTTCCACGCACCGGTCATCCCGCTCGTGTCGGAGGTGACCGGCCGCGAGGCGGCGTACGAGGAACTGAAGGACCCTGACTACTGGGTGCGCCACCTGCGCGACACGGTCCGGTTCGGCGACGTGGTCGCCTCGTTGCGCGCCGCCGGGGTGAGCACCTTCGTCGAGGTCGGCCCCGACGCCGTGCTCACCCCGATGGCGGCGCGCGCGCTGCCCGACGACGCGCTCGTGCTCCCGGCGCTGACCCGGGACCGGCCGGAACCGGAGGCGGTGGCGTCGCTGGTCGCCCGGCTGCACGCGGCGGGCGGCGAGGTCGACTGGTCGGCCTGGCATCCCGCGGGCCCGCCCGCCGACCTGCCGCCCTACCCGTTCGAACGGGAGCACTACTGGTGGGGCTCGGACCCGGGGACCGGCCGCCCGGAGGAGCGACCGGCCGAGACGACCCTGCTCGACCTGGTGCGGGTGCACGCCGCCGAGGTGCTCGGCCACGCCGCGCCCGACCAGATCGGCCCCGAGGACAACTTCCTGCACATCGGCTTCTCCTCCTTCAGCGCCCTGGAGGTGCGCAACCGGCTGTGCGAGGCGACCGGCCTGACCCTGCCGCCCGTGCTGCTGTACGACTACCCGACCCCCGCCGCCGTCGCGGGTTTCCTGGAAGAGCGGCTCACCACGTGACGGGCAGCCGGTGGATGCCCTGAACCGAACCGCCCGGCTTGACCCCGAGCGCCTCGACGGGCTCGGTGAGGCGCAGGCCGGGCACCCGGGTGACCAGCTCGCGCAGCCCGATCTCCAGTTCGGCGCGGGCCAGGTTCTGCCCGATGCACTGGTGCACGCCGTGCCCGAAGGCCAGGTGACCACGCGCGTCGCGGTTCAGGTCGAGCGTGTCGGGATCGGTGTAGACGCGTTCGTCGCGGTTGGCGGCGGCGTTGGGCAGGTAGACGGCGTCCCCCGCGCGGATGGTCGCCCCGCCGACCTCGATGTCGGCGGCGGCGACCCGCTGCAGCTCGTCGGCGACCGACAGGAACCGCAGCAGCTCCTCGACGTGGTCCTTGGCCCGGTCGGGATGGTCGCGCAGCACGGCGAGCTGGTCGGGGTGCTCCAGCAGCGTCAGGATGCTGAGCGCCATCATGTTGGCGGTCGTCTCGTGCCCCGCGACCAGCAGGAACATCGAGATCGACGCGACCTCGGCGCGGGTGAGCTGCCCGGTCGCCAGCCGCTCCCGGATGAGGGTGTCGACGACGCCCTCGCCGGGCTCGGCGAGCTTCAGGTCGATCAGTTCGTCGAAGTAGGCGGTGAGCGCCACGGCCGCGTCGGCCGCGTCCTGGGCGCTGCTGGTCGCCATCAGCATCTTCCTGGTCTGCGCCTCGAAGAAGTCGTGGTCGCCGTACGGCACCCCGAGCAGCTCGCAGATCACGGTCGACGGCACCGCGAGCGCGAACTCGGGCACCAGGTCGGCCCCCGGCCCCTTGTCGAGGATCGCGTCGATGCGCTCGGTGACGATGCGCAGGATCACCGGCCGCAGCTTCTTGAGCCCGTTGACGGTGAAGCTCGGGGCGAGCATGCGCCGCTGCACGTCGTGCTCGGGCGGGTCCATGCCGACGAGGGCGACCAGCTTCGAGGCGGCCATCCGGGGCACCAGCACCGGGAAGTCGGCCCGCGACCGGTCCGACGACAGGCGGGGGTCCAGCAGGAGCGCCCGCGTCTCGGGGTGCCCGGTGATCACCCAGGCGGTCCGCCCGTCGTACAGGCGGACGGGCGCGGCGACGCCGGTGGCCCGCAGCCGCTCGTACCCGGCGGGCGGGTGATAGGGGCAACCGCGGTTCATGGGGAAGTCGGGGATCTCACTCATCCGTTCCTCGCACAGTGTCGGTTGGTGGCTCGGTCGGTGGTGCGACGGAGCATGGACGGCGGCGCTGAAGTCGCGCTGAATTCAGCCGCGCTTTAACGGCAGCAGAGGATTCCCGTGATGGGGTTGGACTGTGGGAGCCGAGACGATCTCGCGGGTGCGGGCGCGTCCGGTGGTCGTCCCGATGGCGCGGCCGTTGCGCACCGCGTCGGGCTCGATCACGGCCGCCCCGCTGCTCCTGTTCGACGTGGTCACCGACGGCGGCGTGACCGGCCGCTCCTACGTGTTCGCCTACGATGCGGCGCTGCTGCCCGCACTCGCCTCCGTGGCCGGGGAGCTGGCCCCCGGGCTGGCCGGGAAGGCGCTCGCGCCCGGCGCCCGGATGCGGGAGTTCCAGGCCAGGTTCCGGCTGCCCGGCCTGCAGGGCGTCGCCGGCATGGTGGTGTCCGGCGTCGAGATGGCCCTGTGGGACGCCCTCGGCCACCTCACCGGCCTGCCCGTCGCCACGCTGCTCGGCGGGGAGCCCACGCCGCTGAGGGCCTATGACAGCTACGGGATGATCGACCCCGTCCGGGAGGAGCAGGCCCTCCGGGGCTCGGTCGAGAGCGGGTTCCAGGCGGTCAAGATCAAGCTCGGCCATCCCGACGCCGCCCGCGACGTCGAGGTGGTGGCGCGGGTCCGCGAGATCATCGGCCCCGACGTCGAGCTCATGGTCGACTACAACCAGTCGCTCACCCCGCAGGAGGCCCGCCGCCGCCTCGCCCGGCTCGACGGGTTCGGCCTCTACTGGGTCGAGGAGCCCGTCCAGGCGGAGGACCTCGCCGGGCACGCCTATGTGCGCCGCACCACGAACATCCGCGTCCAGACCGGCGAGAACTGGTGGTTCCCGGCCGGCTGCCACGCCGCCATCGCGGCGGGGGCCTGCGACTTCGCCATGTTCGACATCATGAAGATCGGCGGCTTCACCGGCTGGACCCTCGCGGCGGGCCAGGCCGAGGCGGCCTCGCTGCCCGTCTCCAGCCACCTGTTCGTCGAGGCGAGCGCGCACGCCATGACCGTCACCCCGTCGGCCGACTGGGTGGAGCACCTCGACCTCGCCGGGGCGGTCGTGCGGGAGCCCCACCGGCCGGTCGACGGCCGGATCACCGCGAGAGGGCCGGGCCTGGGCATCGCCTGGGACGACGAGGCGGTCGCGGCGTACACGCCGAGGTTTTGACCATTCCTGGATTGTGGGGAAAAACGTATTCTGCATACGTTTTTGTGATGAAGATCCTGGTCGTGGGGGCAGGAGCGGTCGGCGGCTACTTCGGCGGCCGCCTCGTTCAGGCGGGCCGAGACGTCACCTTCCTGGTCCGTCCCAAACGGGCCCGGCTGATCGGCGAACGCGGGTTGCGGATCGTGGGCCTGGGCGAGGACACGACGCTCCATCCCCGCACGATCCTGGCCGACGAGATCACCTCGACGTTCGACCTGGTCCTGGTCTCGGTCAAGGCCGCCGCGCTGCGATCGGCCATGGACGACTTCGCCCCCGCCGTGGGGCCGGACACGCTGATCCTGCCCGTGCTCAACGGGATGCGGCACCTCGACGAGCTGGCCGGGCGTTTCGGCGAGCGGCGGATCCTCGGCGGGGTCGTGATGGTCAGCACCACCGTCGACGCCGACGGCGACATCCTCCGGCTCGCCGACGTGCAGAGCCTGACCTACGGCTCCCGCACCGGCCCCCCGCCCGACGAACTGGTCGGCGTGCTCGGGGGCGCGGGCTTCGAGACCCGTCTCACGGCGGACATCGTCGGCGAGATGTGGGCCAAATGGGTGTTCATCGCCGCGACCGGCGCGGTGACGTGCCTCATGCGCGCGACGATCGGCGAGGTCGCCTCCACCCCCGGCGGGACGGAGTTCGCCCACGCGGTCGTGGACGAGTGCGCCGCCGTCGCCGAGGCCGCCGGCCACCCGGTGCCGAAGGAGTCGCTCGACGGCACCCGCAAGACGGTCACCGCCCCCCATTCGTCGCTGACGTCGTCGGCCTACCGCGACCTGGTCCGCGGCCGCCCCGTGGAGGTCGAGGAGATCTTCGGCGACCTGGTGCGGCGCGCCCGCCTGCTCGGCGCGCCGGTTCCGCTGCTCAGCCTGGTCACCCTCAACCTGCGCGTCTACCAGAGAACACGGGCATGAACCCGCGCTTCGGCGACTACCAGAACGACATCTACTCGGGCGGCCTGCACGGGCGGGTCCCCCCGCTGCCGATGGCCTTCGCCGAGCTGGAGGCCAGGGCCGAGGCCGCACTGCCGCCGTCGATCTGGTCGTACGTCGCGGGCGGCGCCGGCGACGAGCACACCCAGCGCGCCAACGTCGCCGCCTTCCGCCGCTGGGGCCTGCTCCCCCGCATGCTGGCCGGCGCCGTCGAGCGCGACCTCCATGTCGACCTGTACGGCATGCGGTTGCCCACCCCGATCTTCCTCGCCCCGATCGGGGTGGTCGGCCTGTGCGCCCAGGACGGCCACGGGGACCTCGCCACCGCCCGGGCGGCGGCCCGCACGGGCGTCCCGATGATCGCCTCGACGTTCTCCGTCGACCCTCTGGAGGACGTGGCCGGGGAACTGGCCCCGGCGCCGGGCTTCTTCCAGCTCTACACCCCGGCCGACCGCGACGTCGCCGAGAGCCTGATCCACCGCGCCGAGGCGGCCGGCTTCCGCGCCCTGGTCGTCACCCTCGACACGTGGGTGACCGGCTGGCGCCCCCGCGACCTGAGCACCGCCAACTTCCCCCAGCTCCGGGGCCACTGCCTGGCCAACTACACCACCGACCCGGTCTTCCGGTCCCGCCTGGCCCACACCCCCGAGGACGACCCCCAGGCCGCCACGGCGTACTGGGCGAGAATCTTCGGCAACCCGCTGACCTGGGACGACCTCCCGTGGTTGCGCTCGACCACCGACCTGCCGCTGCTGCTGAAGGGCATCTGCCACCCCGACGACGCCCGCCGCGCCGCGGACGCCGGGATCGACGGCGTCTACTGCTCCAACCACGGCGGCCGGCAGGCCAACGGAGGCCTGCCGGCCCTGGACGTGCTCCCCGAGGTGGTCGAGGCCGCCGGGGGCCTGCCGGTGCTGTTCGACTCGGGCGTCCGCTCGGGAGCCGACGTGGTGAAGGCCCTGGCCTTCGGCGCGACCGCCGTGGGCATCGGCCGCCCTTACGCCTACGGGCTGGCGCTGGGGGGCGCCGACGGGATCGTCCACGTGCTGCGGACGATCCTCGCCGAGGCCGATCTCATCATGGCCGTGGACGGCTACCCGACCGTCGCCGACCTGACCCCGGAAACGCTCCGGCCGGTGGTATCTGGATCATGACGCCGCGTCGACGGTCGCCTTCCGCCAGCCGGACGACACCGTGACGAGCGCCTTCGACGTGGCCGTGACCCGCCAGCGGATCTTCCAGCCGTCGGCCAGCAGACCGGCCGGCACCACCGCCTTCTTGACCCCGTTCGCCATGGTCCCCGGTTTGTAACCACCGCCCCAGATGGGCCCGGTCCCCTGGTCGGGTGCGTCCGGATCGTGCTCGATCTCGAACTCCCCCGACAGCCAGCCGCCGACGGGGTCGTCCATGACCATCACGAACCGGGGTGCCGTCGCGATGAGGGTGCTCTCGTCCGTCCAGAGGGGTTGCATGACGACCCGCCGGAACGCGGGCGCCGACGAGACGGTCATCGTGACCGTCAGTCGCGGCTGCGCCAGCTCGGTGTTCTGCGCCGACGCGAGGCGCGAGTAGCCGTCGTCGAGAGTCTCGTCAGGGTGCTGGAGGACGAACCCGTAGTTGGACGTGCCGTCGACCCACTCCTGCACGATGCCGGTGACCGGCCATTCCACCTGCTCGGCCGGCACGTCGCATCCGGCGGCGGCGATGTACGCGTCATCCGCCGTGGAGCCCGGCTTGTTGCCCCAGTGGAGGAAGCCGTCGGTCCAGGGCTCGACGACCCGCCGGACCTCGATCCCCTCACCGGTCTGGGAGCCGCACGACGGCGCGGAGTAGCTGGCGAGCCGGAGCGTGGCCGACGTGACGACGCCGGCCGGTAGCCCGGACGTGTCGAACCTCAGATAGGCCCGGCCTCTCGTGCTGTCGGGAAAGGCGCCGAGGAAGAGGAGTTCGTGGTCCGGCGGGGCCGGCATGGTCTCGTCGCTGTGCGACGCCACGCTGACGTCCTCGACGGCGGTCAGCAGAGGGAGTGCCCTCCTGCGCAGCAGGGACCGGCGTGACATCAGCGAACTCCTTGAACGGGGAGACGATTGACATTCCGGAATCACAATCGAATGGCCCGGCACCGCGGTCATGAACCCGACCGCGAAGAGGTCGGCCGCCGCGGCGACCGCCGGACGGGTGCGCCCCCGCAGGGCATCCGCCGACGGCCGCCGGGCTTGACCGGATCACTGGTCCAGGTCGACCGTGAACGTCCGCCACTCCGACTGCGACGCGAACGGCCCCCCGTTCGCGCGCACCCGCCAACGCAGCCGCCAGCCGTCCTGCAGCACCCCGGCGGGCACGGTGACCTGCGTTCGCGCCCCCGAGGCCGGGTCGTCCGGCTCGGCGCCCGACCAGATGTGGCCGGTGCCCTGCTCCGGCGCGTCCGGGTCGTGCTCGATCTCGAACGCCACGTACAACGAGTCGACGAACGGGTGGCTTGCGGTGGCGCTGAACGTCGGGGTGAGGCTCGTGGTCACCGTCACGCCGCCGGACTCCTGGGCCGGGGTCATCTCGGGTCCGGTGATCTCGGGGACGACGTCGGACAGGGTGGCGGACTGCCACGGCGACCAGGCGGAGACCGTGCCCGCCGTCACGTTGTGAGCGCGCACCCGCAGGCGGATCTGCCAGCCGAACTCCAGCAGGCCGGCCGGAACCCGGACCACCGGCTTGGGGGTGTTGGACGTCAGGGACGACATGGCGCTCCAGATCAATCCGGTGCCCTGAGCCGGGACGGCGGCGCCGGCGAGTCGTGGTTGTGGAGAGTCATGACGTGGACGTCGTCGACCGGCGCGAGGGTCTTCACGACGACGAGCGTCGGCGTGTCGGCCGTCCCGCCGGAGCCGGCGCGACGGCCGGTCCGGCCACGGTCAGGGCGGCGATCAGCACGCCGAACGCCCTCCTCCGCAGGAGGGATGGTGCAGACATCATCGAGCTCCTTGGGATGCGGAGATGATCTTTGGCATCGCGCAAGGACGCTAACAAAATCCCTGAACAATCGAAATATTGACATTCAGGAAATGAAATTCGAAAGGACCGACAAACCCCGTCTATTAATCACCGGTACGGGCCGGTCACCAGGAACCGGTCGGTCGACACGTATGCGCGTTCGCTCGTTTCCGGATTGATCAGCCGGCCCTGCGGGATGTGCGTCGCCCCCGCCCTGACCAGCAGCGTCGTGCCCGGGATGTGCGCCGTGACGCCGCTGCCCGAGTGGGTGAACAGACCGAGCGCGCGGCCCGGCGGCGGCTTCGGCGCGGCAACCTTCGTCCATTTCCCGGTGCGGTTGCGCCAGAGCGGCTGGTCGAGGCCGTAGTCGAACCACACGCCGCCCGCCCCGTCGGGTTCGATGGCGTCCGGCGCGTGGGTGCGCGGCGGGGTCAGGGTCGTCCACTTCCCGCCGCGGCGCTGCAGGACGGGCATGCGGTCTCCACCGAGCACCGAGTATCCGGCGAGCCACAGGTCGCCGCCCCTGCCCACCACGACGTCGTCGATGTTGAGGTGGCCGCGGACGTCCGCCCGCACGGGGACCGGCACCCGTTCGAGGGCGCGGCCGTTCCAGCGCAGCACGGCGGGCGTGCTGCGGCCGACCGGGGCGTGGTCGGCGGTGCCGGTCTCGAAGCGGCCGAGCACCCAGACCGTTCCCCCCTGGAAGCGGACGCCGCTGACCTTGAGGTCGGCCGGAGTGGGCACCGGGTGCCACCGCTTGCCGTCGTACCGGCTCAGCCGGTCCTTCTCCGACACCCAGGCCCCGCCGGGCACGGCGGCGAGCAGCACGTAGGCCTGCTTCGAGACCGACCGCATCGCCCGCCACCTCGTGCCGTCCCAGCGGTGCGCCCGACCGGACGTGAGCGCCCACACGTCGCCGGAGGGCGAGGCGGACAGCGCGGTGATCGCGCCGGGCATCGGCATCGGCCGCCACCGACTGCCGTCGAAGCGTTCGAGCAGGGCGGGTTGCGATCCGGCGGCCCAGATGTTCCTCGGGCCGACGGCCGCGACCGAGCTGAAGCTGTCGTGCCCCTTCTTCGGCGGGAGGGGGGCGTGCCGCCAGGGCGACGCCTCACCGGCCGAGGCCGCTCCCATGCCGCCCGCCAGCACCGCCGCGATCACGACTGCCCACACGAGCTGCCTCCATCGCCCCGGAAGGTTCCGATTATGGTGCGATCTGCCGTGTGACACGGGTGTTCCACCCAAGTGAACCGGCGAGGGAACGCCTGACCGGGTGTGAGGACGACGAGGTTTCTGGCCGCCGTGCTGGCGGTCGTCGCGGCGCTCGCCGCGTTCACGCCCGAATCCCAGTGGACGGGCGCCAAGTTCTGGGCCTGGGGGCTCAACTCAAGCGGGCAGTTCGGCGACGCGTCCACCGAGGACAGTCCCGTCCCGACGCTGGTGGGCCGGTTGCCCGGCCGTCCCCACGCGGCCCGCATCCGCCAGGTGGCGACCGGCGGCACGTTCAGCGCGGGGATCAACGACCGCGGGGTCGTGTACGTCTGGGGCGACCTCCCCGGCGTGGTCTCCTCCACCACCCCCCGTGAGGTGACCGGCCTGCCCTTCATCAGCTCCCTGTCCGTGGGCGACCGGCACATCCTGGCCCTGGACTCCGACGGCGCCGTCTGGGCGTGGGGCGACAACACCTACCGGCACCTCGGCGACGGGACGACCGTCGGCAGGCCCACCCCGATCCAGGTCCCCGGCCTGACCGGCGTGCGCAGCGTCTCGGCCGGATACCGGTACAGCCTGGCCGTCACGGCCGACGGGGCGGTCTGGGCCTGGGGCCACAACGGCTTCGCCGAGCTGGGCGACGGCACGACCGTCAACCGGCCGACGCCGGTCCGGCTCACCGGCATCTCCGGTGTGCTGACCGCGCACGCCTCCCGCAGCGGCGTGCACTCGGCCGCGCTGAGGTCCGACGGCACGGTCTGGACGTGGGGCTCCAACACCTCGGGCCAGCTCGGCATCGGGGCGGCCCCGAGGTCGTACGTGCCCGTCCGGGTGCCCGGCGTCGTGGACGCCCAGATGGTGCTGCCCGGCGAGCGGTCGACCTTCGCCGTCGCCGGGGGCCGCCTGTACGCCTGGGGCGACAACACCTCCGGCCGCCTCGGCGACGGCACGACCCTGCCCCGGCGCACCCCCGTCGTCACCCCGATCGCGAACCTGACGTGGGCCGATCCCGGCACCGGCGGCACCTCGGCCGGCGTCACGGCCGACGGGACCGTGCTGACCTGGGGCGACAACACCCACGGCGCACTCGGCACTGGTTCGACGGCCCCCTACGAGACGACCGCCCACCCCGTCGCCGGGCTCACCTCCCGGGTGAGCACGATCTCGGTCGGCCGCTCGACCACCCTGGCCCTCGTCGGCGCCCAGCCCGACCCGACCCCGACGGCCCCACCGGCGACCGTGCCCGTCCCCGACGTGACCGGCCTGTTCGAGGACACCGCGATCACCCGCATCACCGAGAACGGCCTGACCGTCGGCGCGGTGACCTACTGGGTCGACCGCCTCTGCAACGAGGTCGACCAGGTGACCGCCCAGGATCCGGCCCCCGGCGTCGTCGTGCCGCGCGGCCACGAGGTGGACATCACCGTCGCCGTCGCCCCGGACGGACCGTGTCCGTGACGAGCCGGACGGCCCCGCCGCCCCGGAACGACCAGCGCCGCCCGAAGCCGCCGCCGAAGCCGAAGAACGTCGGCGGTGCCCGTTAGGTTGACCCGGTGACGTTACCCCGCTCCGTCGAAGAAGCCGTCCACGCCGAGGCCTCCGGCCAGGCGCTCCGTTACCTCTTCTTCTGGGGCCACCGCCCACCCCGCGACGGCGGGGTGGGCGCGGGCTGCCTGAGCCAGTGGTGGGAGGCCGACTTCACCGAAGACGGCCACGTGTTCCGCTCGGCCGAGCACTACATGATGGCCCACAAGGCCTGGTTGTTCGACGACGCCGAGACCGCCGCCGAGATCCTCGCGGCGGCCCATCCGGGCGAGGCGAAGAAACTGGGCCGCAAGGTCCGCGGCTTCGACGACGACGCCTGGACCAAGCACCGCTACGCCATCGTCGTGCGGGGCAGCACCGCCAAGTTCGCCGCCCACCCCGACCTGCGCGCATACCTGCTCGGCACCCGCGACCGCGTGCTGGTGGAGGCCAGCCCCTACGACCGCGTGTGGGGCATCGGCCTGACCGCCGCCGACGAGCGGGCCGCCTCGCCGGCGACGTGGCAGGGGCTCAACCTGCTCGGCTTCGCCCTGATGGAGGCCCGGGATCGGCTGACGGAAGGGTGACCGTCATCGTCAGCCCGCCGCCCGGCGTCTCGTCCGGGGTGAGCGTGCCGCCCATCGCCTCCGCCAGCCCGCGCGACAACGCGAGCCCGAGCCCGACGCCCGCGTGGTTGTCGCGGTCGCCGAGGCGCTGGAACGGCTGGAAGACCTGGTCGTGGGCCTCGGGCGGGATGCCGGGGCCCCGGTCGACCACGCGGATCTCCACCTTGTTGTCGTGGGAGCTGGCCGTCACCAGCACATACTCGGGGCTGTAGCGGAGCGCATTGGAGACCAGGTTCGCCAGCACCCGTTCCAGCAGCGCCGGGTCGGCGGTCACCTCGGGCAGGTCGTCAGGCACGTCGATCCGCACCCGGGTGTCCTCGACCGCCCTCGGCAGCACCTCCGCCAGCGCGACCGGCTGGAGGGCCACCCCGAGCACTCCGGCCTGCAACCGGCTCATGTCGAGGAGGTTCTCCACCAGCCGGGTCAGCTTCACCAGCGACTCGTCGGCGGTGGCGAGTAGTTCGGCCTGGTCGGCGGCCGACCAGGTCACGTCGGTGCTGCGCAGGCCCTCGACCGCCGCCTTCGCCGAGGCGAGCGGGGTGCGCAGGTCGTGGCTGACGGCGGCGAGCAGGGCGGTGCGCATCCGGTCGGCCTCCGCGAGCGGCTTGGCCTGTTCGGCCTCCTCCTCCAGCCGGCGCTGGCGCAGCGCGACGGCCGTCTCGGCGGCGAAGGCCTCCAGGACGCGGCGGTCGGAGGCGCCCAGCAGGCGGCCCCTGACCGCCAGCACCAGGTTGTCGTCGATCACCACGTCGGTGTCGGCGGCCCCCGGACTCGTGCACGGCACCCCTCCGGAGGTGGCGACGATGCGCCACGCCTCGGGGTCGGCGCGGTCGTCGAGGGCCGGGGCGGCGGCGCGTTCGAGCAAAGTCACCGAGGTCAGGCCGTAGGTCTCGCGGAGGCGGGCCAGCAGGGAGGGCAGCGCCGCCTCGCCGCGCAGCACGTGGCCCGCCAGGGTCGACAGCACCTCGGCGTCGGCGCCCGCCATGGCGGCCTCGCGGGTGCGGCGGGCCGCCAGGTCGACGACCAGGCTCACCATGACGGCGACCAGGACGTACACGAAGAGCGCGAGCAGGTTCTGCGGGTCGGCGACGGTGATCTTGTCGACCGGCGGGGTGAAGAAGTAGTTCAGCAGCAGGAAGCCGACGACGGCGGCCGTGATCGCCGGGGACATGCCGCCGACCAGGGCGACCATCACGACCAGCAGCAGGAACAGCAGGATCTCGCTGGGCAGAGCGAGCAGGTCGCGCAGCGGGTAGACGACGGCGGTCAGCACGGGCATGCCGACCAGCGCGGTGGCCCATCCGGCGAGGCGGCGGGTGCGGGTCAGCGCGGCCCGCGAGCCGGGCCGGGGCAGGCCCCTGCGGGCCTGCTGATGGGTGATCATGTGGACGTCGATCGACCCCGACCGCGCGATCGTCTCGGCCCCCACCCCGCGGAAGAGGATCTGGGCCAGCCGCCCGCGCCGCGAGGCGCCCAGCACGAGCTGGGTGGCGTTCACCCCGCGCGCGAAGTCGAGCAGCGCCCGGGGCACGTCGTCGCCGACGACCTGGTGGTAGGTGCCGCCGAGCGCCTCGACCAGGGCCCGCTGCCGGGCCAGGTGGGCGGGGTCTCCCCCGACCAGGCCGTCGCCCTGGGTGACGTGAACGGCCAGCAGGTCGGCGCCCTTGGTGCGGGCGGTCACCCGGGCCGCGCGGCGGATCAGGGTGTCGCCCTCGGGCCCGCCGGTCAGCGCCACGACGACCCGTTCGCGGGCCTCCCACGTGGTGGCGATGCCGTGTTCGGCGCGGTAGCGGTCGAGCTGGTCGTCGACCCGCCCGGCCACCCAGAGCAGCGCCAGTTCGCGCAGCGCGGTCAGGTTGCCGACCCGGAAGTAGTTGGACAGCGCCGCGTCGACCTTCTCCGGGGAGTAGACGTTGCCGTGGGCCATGCGGCGGCGCAGCGCCTCGGGCGACATGTCGACCAGCTCGATCTGGTCGGCCCGGCGGACCACCTCGTCGGGCACCGTCTCCCGCTGGGGCACGCCGGTGATCTCCTCGACGACGTCGTTGAGCGACTCCAGGTGCTGCACGTTCACCGTGGTGACGACGTCGATCCCCGCGTCGAGCAGCTCCTCGACGTCCTGCCAGCGTTTGGCGTTGCGCGACCCCGGCACGTTGGTGTGCGCGAGCTCGTCGACCAGGGCGACCTTCGGGCGGCGGGCGAGCACGGCGTCGACGTCCATCTCGGTGAACCGGGTCCCCCGGTACGCCAGCTCCCGGCGCGGCACCTCCTCCAGACCGGCCAGCAGCGCGGCCGTCTTGGCGCGGCCGTGCGTCTCGACCAGGCCGACCACGACGTCGCGACCGCGTTCGGCGGCGCGGCGCCCCTCGCCGAGCATGGCGTAGGTCTTGCCGACACCCGGGGCGGCGCCCAGGTAGACGCGCAGGCGGCCCCGGACCGTCATCCGCCGAGGTCCAGATCGCGTGCCAGGGCGTCACCCATGAAGCCGAGAGCGGGGACGTCGGTAGGGCGGCGGATGAGGGAGCGGACCTCCTCGACCGGGCGGCCGCGTTCCCTCGCGACGCGGGCGGCCGGGAGGCCGGCGTACCTGACCGAGATGTGCGGGTCGAGGCCAGGCCCACCGGCCGTCACCGCGTCCGGCGGGATCGTCCAGCCGGCCGCATAGTTCTGTCCCATTTGGGCGCATTCGACGTTCACTCCCTGATATTCGGTCATGAAGGGCACCGCCGGGCACGCTTCGTTCACGACGAAGGCCGTCAGCACGACGAGGACGAGGTCACCCCACATGGACGTGCGGCCTCCTCAGTGGATCGGGCTCGGCGAGCCGCAGCACCTCGCGGGTCAGCGGCGGCACGTCGCCGCCGCCGAAGATCAGGTAGCGGAGCATCGCGTTGATCGGGTTGCCCTCGGTCCAGTGGAAGTAGATGTTGGGCACCCGGCCGGTCCGGTCGCGCAGGTAGAGCAGCAGCGCGGCCAGCGCGTTGGCGACGGTCGAGCTCTCGACGTTCAGCACCTTGTGCCCGAACCGCTCCTCGCCCCGGACGTAGAGCTCGGTCTCGAACTCCGAGGCGTCGTTGACGGTGACCTCGACGAACATCGCCTGCTCGGAGCTGCGCAGCCGGTGCATGAACCAGTTCTCGCGCAGCTTGTCGTTGTACTCGGCCTGGTCGCGGCGCTGCGGTTCGTTGGCGATGAGGTGCAGCTCGCCGGCGCAGCACTCGTTGACGAACTCCTCGGCCAGCGGGTCGAGCCGCACCCGCGTCACCCGCAGCTCGGTCGACCGGGTGGCCCGCGAGATCAGCGACGTGACCACGATGGCCACGATGAAGAACCCGGCGATCTTGACCCCGTCGGGCCGCTCGATCACGTTGTCGACCAGCGTGTACGTCAGCACGGCGCTGATCAACCCGAAGGCCCGCGCGGCCCCGCGCCGTCCCTTGGCCCGGGTCGACAGGCAGCTCGCGACGGCCGCCGACAACATCAGCACCAGCACGCCGGTGGCGTACGCGCCCGCCTGCTGGTCGACGTCGGCGTCGAAGATGAAGGTGATCACGAACGCGATGACGGTGAGGATCAGCACCAGCGGCCGGACCGCCGAGGTCCACTCGGGGGCCATGCCGTAACGCGGCAGGAACCGGGGCACCAGGTTGATCAGGCCGGCCATCGCCGAGGCTCCGGCGAACCAGAGGATGGCGATGGTGCTGACGTCGTACAGGGTGCCGAACCACTCGCCCAGGTAGGCGTGCGCGAGGTAGGCCAGGGCCCGGCCGTTGGCCGTGCCGCCGGGCTGGAACTCGTGCGCCGGGATCAGCAGGGTGGTCACGAAGCTGCTCAGGATCAGGAACACGCTCATGATGAGGGCCGCGGCGGTGAGCATCTTGCGGGCCGACCTGATCCGCTGCGGGATGTCGCCCCGGATCACGGGCATCACCGCGACCCCGGTCTCGAACCCCGACAGGCCCAGCGCCAGCCGGGGCATGACCAGCAGCGCCACCCCGATCATGGCCAGCGGGGAGGCGTGCCGGGCCTCCAGCAGCCGTTCCCACTGGGCGAACACGGCCGGATTGGCCACGACGTGCTCGACGGCCACCGCCACGACCACGGCGTTCAGCGCCAGGTAGAGCGCCACGAGGACGGTCGCCACCCCGACGGCCTCGGTGAACCCGGCCAGGAAGATCGCCCCCAGGGCGGCCAGCAGCACGAGCGTGATCGGGATCTCCTGGCCGTCGAGCCAGCGGGGCGCGAAGGGGTTCTCCACGATGTGGGCGGTGGCGTCGGCCGCCGACAGGGTCATGGTGATGACGAAGTCGGTGGCGGCGAAGCCGAGCAGGCAGAGCACGAAGAGCTTGCCCTGCCAGGCCGGGATGAGCCGTTCGAGCATCGCGATGGACCCGGCGCCGCGGGGGCTCTCCCCGGCGACGTACCGATAGACGGGCAGCGCCCCGAACAGGGTGAGCACGACCAGGAACAGCGTCGCGACCGGCGACAACGCGCCCGCCGCGAGGGCGGCGATGCCCGGCTGGTAGCCCAGGGTGGAGAAGTAGTCGACGCCGGTCAGGCACATGACCCGCCACCAGGCGTGCTTCTCCGCCGGGCCCTGCTCTACGTGGCTCCGGTCGGCCGTGAGCCCGTTCAGGAGCCACCCCCGCAGGGCCACGGCCACCCCCCTCATCTGTGGAGGGGGAGATTTCTCATGATCGCAGGTGGCCGTCGAAGAAGCCGACGGGGGTGGCCTGTTCGCGGTGGGGGACGCCGTCGAGCCGCCCGCCCAGGGTCTGGGTGAAGGCGAGGAAGCTCTCGAAGCGCATCAGGATCTGGAGGTCGTCGGTCGTGACGACGTGGACGAAGGTCAGGCCGTCGTCGAGCCGGTAGGACTGGTAGGTGATCCCGCCGGGCCGCTCCCGGGCCAGTTCGGCGAAGACCTCCTGAAGGAGGCGCACGTTCTCCTCCGCCTTCTCCTGGTCGGCGACGCGGTAGCGGATGATCTGGGTCGGCATGAGCGGACCCTATCGAGTGGAGTCACGGGCGCCCCATTTCGCCGGAAATACTCCTCTTTCCAGGAGGCTTCGGGAGCGATCTTGGAAAAACTGTCGGCAGGACGTGACAGAGTGTCGTCATCCGAAAACCTGTTCGAAGGAGCTCGCATGCTCACGACCGACTACCTGCCGGGCGCCCCCTGCTGGGTCGACCTCGGCTCGCCCGACACCGACGCCTCGACCACGTTCTACGCCGCCGTGCTCGACTGGGACTTCCAGTCGGCCGGCCCCGGCTCGGGCGGCTACGGCTTCTTCCTCCACGACCGCAAGATCGTCGCCGCGGTCGGCCCGCTGACCGAAGAGAGCACCAGCTCGGCCTGGACGATCTACTTCGCCACCCCCGACGCCGACGAGACCGTGGCCCGCGCCGAGAAGGCCGGCGGCACGATCAGGGTCGCCCCCTACGACGTGTTCGACCAGGGCCGCACCGCCGCGCTGACCGACCCGGCCGGCGCCGACTTCGCGATCTGGCAGGGCCGGGCCCGCAAGGGCCTCGACGCCGTGACCGAGCCGGGCAGCCTGGGCTGGACGGAACTCTACGTCGCCAGCCCGCCCGCCGTCGCGCCCTTCTACGCGGCGGCCCTCGACCACCAGTCGATCGAGGCCACCGTCGCCGGCGTCGGTTACACCACGATCCGGCTGCCGGGCGGCGACCGCCCGACGATCGGCGGCGTGATCACCCTCAACCCCGGCACCAAGCCGTTCTGGCTGCCCTACTTCGAGGTCAGAGACGTCGACGCCGCGGTCGAGGCGACCGTCACCGAGGGCGGCACCATCCTCGACCCGCCCGTCTCGGTCGAGACCGTGGGCCGGTTCGCGGTCCTGGCCGACCAGTTCGGCGCCCGCTTCGCGGTGATCACCAGCAGCTGAACCGGACGATTTAACACTGGGACCTCCCGTTTCACATCGTGTTCACAAACGGGCAACGGACCCGAAATGGCTTCTTGGCAATCTCGGCGTGGCGGCCAATCAACGCGGTCCGCCTCCGAGGAAGGGAAAGACGTTGGCGTTCAAGGCCGAGTACATCTGGATTGACGGCACTGAGCCGACCCCGAAGCTCCGGTCCAAGACCAAGGTGCTGGCGGACGGTGCCGAGCTCCCCACCTGGGGCTTCGACGGTTCGAGCACGAACCAGGCCGAGGGTCACGCCTCCGACTGCGTGCTCAAGCCGGTCTTCTCGTGTCCCGACCCCATCCGGGGCGGCGACAACGTCCTGGTGCTGTGCGAGGTCTACAACGTCGACGGCTCGGCCCACCCAACCAACACCCGCGCGCTGCTGACCCCGATCGCCGAGCGGTTCGCCGACCAGGAGTCGTGGTTCGGCATCGAGCAGGAGTACACGTTCTTCAAGGACGGCCGCCCCTACGGCTTCCCGGTCGGCGGCTTCCCCGGCCCGCAGGGCCCCTACTACTGCGGCATCGGCGCCGACGAGGTCGTCGGTCGTGACATCGTCGAGGCCCACATGGACGCCTGCATCGAGGCGGGCCTGGCGATCTCCGGCATCAACGCCGAGGTCATGCCCGGCCAGTGGGAGTTCCAGATCGGCCCGGCCGGTCCCCTCGAGGTCTCCGACCACCTGTGGATGGCCCGCTACCTGCTCTACCGGATCGCCGAAGACTACGGCGTGTCCGCCACCCTCGACGCCAAGCCCGCCAAGGGCGACTGGAACGGCGCCGGCGCCCACACCAACTTCTCCACCAAGGCCATGCGCGAGGGCTACGACGCGATCATCGCGGCCTGCGAGGCGCTCGGCGGCGAGGGCAAGGTCGAGGAGCACATCGCCGGCTACGGCTTCGGCATCGAGCAGCGCCTCACCGGCCACCACGAGACCGCGCCCTACAGCGTCTACAGCTACGGCGTCTCCAACCGCGGCGCCTCGGTCCGCATCCCGTGGCAGGTCGAGGTCGACAAGAAGGGCTACATCGAAGACCGTCGCCCCAACGCCAACGCCGACCCCTACGAGGTCACCCGCCTGCTGGTGAACACCTGCTGCTCGGTCCTCGAGACCAAGGGCCTCGTCTAACCCAAGGCCACGACTTCGGCCCCTCCGCGCATCAGCGCGGAGGGGCCGCGTCCGTTGGCCCACATCCGCAGACCCGGGCAGCCGCAGACTCCAGCGGCCGAAATCCGGGAATCGGGCATGCCCCTGGTTGCCCGTTCGCGCCAGAAGCAACGGCGTCGCGCAAGAATCAGGCGGGTGCCCGTCACGATTTGCATGACTATGCGTTGAATGCGGCGGTGATGCGGGTTAATGCCGGGCATCGTTTTCGCCGTCGCTGTAAAGTCGCTGTGAGATACCAGGCAAGTGATCATGGTGCCGCCGATGAATGATCATTCTGCCCCCCTGGTCGGCCGGCGGGACGTGCTGAATGATCTTCGGGGGTCGCTGGACGCGATCGTGAGCGGAGAGTTCCGGCTGCTCGCGCTCGTCGGTGAGCCCGGAGCCGGGAAGACCCGGCTGCTGGCCGAGCTCGAACGGCTCGCCGGGGAACGCGGCTGTCTCACCCTGTGGGGCAGGGCCGCCGAGTTCGAGCAGGTCATGCCGTTCTCCGCGCTGGTCGACGCCCTCGACGGCCACCTCGACGACACCCGCCACGAGCACCTGGGCCACCAGGACACGCCCGGTCCGCACGACCAGGGCGCGTCTCCCCAAGCCGGGCATGACGCCCAGTTGCTCGCCTCCGTCTTCCCCGCCCTGGGCGCCACCGCCGAGCCCTCCGACGACGTGTCGGCGCTCGCCCGCTATCGCCTCTACCGGGCCGTCGCCCAGTTGCTCGCGCGGATCGCCCGCCCGAATGGGTTGGTGCTGGTGCTCGACGACGTCCACTGGGCCGACGACGCCACGATCGAGTTCCTCGACCACGTCAGCCGCCACTCCCCCAAGGCGCCGCTGCTGGTCGTGGTGGCCTACCGGCCGAAGCAGGCCCCGCCGCGGCTGGCGCTCGGCGGGTCGCGCGTGACGATCGGGCCGCTCTCGGAGGAGGAGGCCGGGGAGCTGCTCGGACCGAACGTGAGCAGGAGCCGCAAGAAGGCCCTGTACGACGCCAGCGAAGGCTACCCCTTCTATCTGCAGGCCCTGGCGAGGGTCGAGGCGGGCGACTTACCCGGCTCCAAGAACGACGCGCTCGCCCTGGAGCTGCGCGACCTGTCGGGCGACGCGCTGATCGTCGCCCAGGGCGCGGCGGTGGCCGCCGACGAGTTCGAGGCCGGTCTGGCCGCCGTGGCCGCCAAGGTGCCGCTGTCCACCGCCCTCGACGCGCTCGACGAACTGGTCGACCGCGACCTGGTGCGGCCGGGCGCGGGCGGGCGGTTCCGGTTCCGTCATCCGCTGGTGCGGCAGGCGGCGTACGAATCGGCCAAGGCCGGGTGGCGGCTCTCGGCCCACCGCCGGATCGCCGAACGGCTGGCCGAGGTCGACGCCCCGGCCCCGCTGCGCGCCGTCCACGTGGAACGTTCGGCGGCGTTCGGCGACCGTGACGCGGTCGACGTGCTGGTCACGGCCGCCCGCCAGGTGGCCACCACCGCCCCGGCGACCTCGGCCCACTGGCTCCAGGCCGCGCTCGGGCTGCTGCCCGACACCACCGACCGGCTCGACCTGCTGCTGGAACTGGCCCGCAACCAGACCGTCAGCGGACGCCTCACCGAAGCCAGGAACACCGCCTACGAGGTGCTGCGGCTGCTCCCCCGCGACGACTACGGCCGCCGGGCCCAGGCCGCCCGCTTCTGCGCCCTCGTCGAACGGCTGCTCGACCGGCCGGGCGAGGGCCGGGCCGTGCTGGTGTCCGAGCTGCGGGAGATCCCCGAGCCGCGCCTCCCGGCGGCGCTGCCGATGCGGTTGCGCCTGGTGGCCGAGAGCCTGATGCGCGGCGACCACCGCGCCGCCCAGGCGGTGCTCGACTTCATGCCCGACGACGGCGACGACCCGGGCCTGCGGCTGGCCATCGCGATGTTGCGCCCGATGACCGCCTACGCCGGACACCGCGTCGAGGAGGCGCTGCGCCACGTCGCCGCCGCGCAGGCGCTGGCTGACGCCACCCCGGAGATCCACCAGCTCGCCTGGATGGACACGGTCGCCTGGATGTGCTGGTCGGAGATCTGGCTCGGCCAGCACCGCCCGGCGCTGGCCCGGTTCGAGCAGGCCATCGCGGCGGTGAAGGCGACCGGGCAGACCTTCATCCTGACCAACATGCTGGCCGGGCTGGCCCGCCTCAACGGCGTGCTCGGGCGCATCCCCGAGGGCCAGATCGCCGCCGAGGAGTCGGCCGAGATCGCCCTGCTGCTCAACTCCGGGTACGCCCGCGTGGTCGCCATGGCCCAGCAGAGCCTCCTGGCCGGCGCGGCGGGCGACGACGAGGACGCCATCCGCCTGGGCCACGAGGCCGCCACCTCCGGCGTCAGCGTCAGCGAGTGGCCGGGCGCGCAGGCCCGCTTCGCCTACGCCACCGCGCTGGCCAACTCCGGCCGCATCGACGAGGAGGCGATCGCCGCCGTCGAGGAGGACTTCGCGGGCGACCGGCTGGAGGAGTTCAGCATGCTCGCCTTCTGCGAGACCATGGCCTGCGCCCACGCCGCCAGGAACGAGCCGAAGGAGTCGGCCGCCTGGGCCGAGCGGGCGGCCACGATGATCCGTCCGGAGCTGGAGCTGACCGACGGGCTGGCCCGGCTGGCCCGCGCCCACGCGACCATCGGCCCGGAGGCCGAGGAACTGGCCCTGACCGCCGCCGAGATCCTCACCAAGGCCGGCCACCGGCTCGACGCCGGGCGCGCGCTGCTGCGGGCGGGCGTGGCGTGCGTCGACGGGGGACGCAAACGGGCCGCCCTGCCGCACCTGGAGGCGGCCCACGAGATCTTCACCGCCTGCGGCGCCCGCGGCATGGCCGCCGCCGCGGTGCGGGAGCAGCGCCGGGCCGGCAAGCGGGTGGCGGCGGCGCGGGCCACCGGGGCCCACGGGCTGACCGGGCGCGAGCTGGAGATCGCCCGGCTGGTCGCCGAGGGGTGCAGCAACCAGCAGATCGCGGCCCGCCTGCACATCTCGGTGCGCACCGTCGAGACCCACCTGACCAGGGCGTTCGAGAAGCTCGGGGTGACCTCTCGCGGCGGCATGACGGCCGCGCTCGGCCAGCTCGGCTGAATGTACGAGTTTTCCACGATGTAGGGGTGGGCCGCGCCTTGGCATTGTGGGACCCGAGAGGAGGCGGACTCATGCGCATCGCCCGGTTCACCAACGACGGCGTCAGCGACGCCGAGATCACGATGTACCCGTTCCCCACCGACGACGGGCTGGGACTGGAACTGACGCGGTTCTTCCGGGCCGACTCCGACGACGTCGTGCTGCTGCTGCACGGCCTGCCCGCCTCCACCGACATGTTCATCATGCCGGAGCACGTCAACCTGGTGACCTTCCTGCTCAACAACGGGCTCACCGACGTCTGGTCGCTCGACTTCCGGATGAGCTGCCGCCATCCGTACGACACCGAGACCCACCGTTTCACCCTCGACGACATCGCGCTGTTCGACCACCCGGCCGGCCTGGCCGAGCTGCGCCGCCACATCGGGCCGCACAAGCGCATCCACGTGATCGCGCAGTGCCTCGGGTCGGTGTCGTTCATGATGAGCCTGGCCGCCGGCCTGGTCGACGGGATCGCCAGCGTCACCTCCAACAGCGTCGCCCTGGTCACCCACGTGCCGACCTGGTCGAAGCTCAAGCTGGCGTTCGGGCCGGGCTTCTTCGACTACGTCGCCGGGGTGCCGTTCCTCGACCCGAGGTTCGGCGACGCGCCGGTCATGACGCGCGGCTGGATGATCTCGCGCATGGTGTCGCTGTTCCACCGCGAGTGCGACGTGCGGTCGTGCCACATGATCAGCTTCATGTGGGGCGCCGGAAACCCGGGCCTGTGGAGCCACGAGAACCTGGCCGAGGAGACCCATCAGCGGGTGGCCGACCTGTTCGGCGCGAACGGCGTCCACTACTACCGGCACATGCGGAAGATGGTGCGCGCCGGGCACGCCGTCCGGCACGACGACCGGTTCCGCGACCTGCCCGCCGACTACCTGGAGGCGGCCTCCGACATCGACGTGCCGGTGCTGTTCCTCACCGGCGACCGCAACCACGTCTTCACCGACTCCAACATCGTCTGTCACGAGATCATGTCGCGGCACAACCCGGGCCTGCACGAACTCCGGGTCCTCCCCGGCTACGGCCACGTCGACCCCATCATCGGCAAGAACGCCCACGTCGACGTCTTCCCGCACATCCTCGACTTCATCACGAGGAGCGGCAGTGGAGCACGTTGACGCGGTGGTCGTCGGCTCCGGCTTCGGCGGAGCCGTGGCGGCCTACCGGCTCGCCGAGGCCGGCCTGTCGGTCGTCGTGCTCGAACGCGGCCGTCCCTACCCGCCCGGCAGTTTCCCGCGCAGCCCCGCCCAGATGGGCCGCGCGTTCTGGGACCCGTCCGAGGGCCTGCACGGCATGTACGACGTGTGGAGCTTCGGCTCGTGCGACTCGATCGTCTCCAGCGGCCTCGGCGGCGGCTCGCTCATCTACGCCAACGTGCTGCTGCGCAAGGACGAGGAGGCGTTCGTCACCGAGTCGCCGCTGCCCGGCGGCGGCCACGAGCACTGGCCGATCGGCCGGGCCGACCTCGACCCCCACTACGACGAGGTCGAGCGCATGCTCGGCGCCACCACCTACCCGATCGACCGCCCGGCCTACCGCGACACGTTGAAGACGCGGGTCGTCCAGGACGCCGCGGCCGAGCTGGGCCTCGACTTCTCGCTGCCGCCGCTGGCGGTCGCGTTCGCCCCCAAGCCGGGCGCCGAACCGGGCCTCGGCCTGCCGATCGTCGAGCCCGAATACGGCAGCCTGCACGCCACCGGCCGCCGCACCTGCCGGCTCTGCGGCGAGTGCAACATCGGCTGCAACGAGGGCGCCAAGAACAGCCTCGACCACAACTACCTGGCCGCCGCCCGCCACATGGGCGCCGACATCCGGACCCTGCACGAGGTGAAGTCGATCACCCCGCGCACCGGCGGCGGCTACGACATCGGCTACGTGCAGCACGACCCCCTCACGGGCCCGCACACCATCAGCTGCGACGCGCTGGTGCTGGCCGCGGGGACGTACGGCACGGTGAAGCTGCTGTTGTCGAACCGGCACGCGCTGCCCGGCATGAGCCACATGCTGGGCACCCGGTTCTCCGGCAACGGCGATCTGATCGCGTTCCTGCTGCGGGCCAAGGACCGGCCCGTCGCGGCGTCGAAGGGACCGGTTATCACGAGTGTGGTCAGGTTGCCGGGGTCGGCGTACATCCAGGAGGGCGGGTTCCCCGCCTTCATCGACTGGATCGCGGAGGCCGCCGACGTCGGCGACGAGTTCAAGCGGGCGGTCAGGTTCGCGCTGGAGCGCGTACGGGGACTGGTCACCCGCGACCACAACCTGTCGGCCGAGTTCGCCCGCCTCATGGGGAGAGGCGAGCTCTCGGACCGGTCGCTGCCGATGCTGGCCATGGGCCGTGACGTGCCCGACGGCATCCTGCGTCTGTCGGGCGACCGGCTGGTTCTCGACTGGACGGCCGAGACCAGCGACGCATATTTCGACCGGGTGCGCGGCACGATCCGCCGGATCGGCGACGTGCTGGGCGCCGACTACTCCGACGCGCCGCTGAAGCGGGTGGTCACCGTCCACCCGCTCGGCGGCGCGCCGATGGGCCGCCACGTCGGCGAGGGCGTCGTCGACGCCGACGGCCAGGTCTTCGGCCACGAGGGCCTGTACGTCGCCGACGGCGCGGCCATGCCCGGCCCGGTCGGGGCCAATCCGGCCCTGACCATCGCGGCCATGGCCGACCGGCTGGCCACCCGGCTGGCCGACCGAATGATCACGACGAAGAAGGCACGTCTGATGGGAATCCGCACGGTCACCTCGCTCTCCTTCACCGAGGAAATGCGCGGTTCGCTCGACGGAAGCGATCCGATCAGCTTCCGGATCACCATCACGGCCGACGACGTCGACCGCTTCCTCGCCGAGCCCGAGCACACGGCGCGGGCCGAGGGATGGATAGACGCCGCTGTCTGCGGGGGCCGGCGTCCCATCGAGCGGGGCTGGTTCAACCTCTTCGCACCCGGAGAGGCGCCCGATCGCCGGGAGATGCGCTACCTGCTGCACTTCCGCGACGGCGAGGGCCGGCCCCGCACTCTGGCGGGGGTCAAGAACGTCGAGCACGGCCCGCCCACGCGGCTCTGGCTCGACACCTCGACGCTGCACACGCGGCTGCTCGAAGGCCACGTGCAGGACGACGACCCGGCGAAGCCGCTCGGTTCGGGGACCATGCACATCTCGCCGTCCGACCTGGCGCGCATGCTGACCACGTTCACGACGACGGGGCCGAACGGGCTGGCGGCGCTGGCCCGGTTCGGCACCTTCTTCCTTGGCGAGCTCTGGGACATCTACGGCCCGGGGCGGTAGGCGGCCCACGGGTCGAAGTCGACTTCGAGGGGCTCCTGCGGGGGCCTCTCGTCTTCCGGCACGTGCTGGAGGTTGACCCGGATGCGGGTCCAGGTGGACGAGCGGCCGCGCATGGAGTCGACGAGGACGTCGGCGGGCTCCAGCCGCGCGGCCGCTTCCGGGTGACGCCTCTTCCAGTTCTCCAGGGCCTGGAGAGCCGGTTCCTTCTTCTCGGAGCGGGCGATCTCGATGACCGGGAACTTCTTGGGGTTCTTCGGCCGGGGCCCCTGCGCCTTGGCCAGCGCGAGCAGCGAGTCGAGTGAGCCCGCCACGCCGTCCATGGCGGCCCACGGGTCGCCGCGTTCCTCGAAGCGGGCGGTGACCGCCTCCATCGTGAACTCCGTGGGGTCGCATGACGGCACTTCGTCCCAGGTCAGCGGGGTCGACACCCAGCCCGTGGGGCGGACGGAGTAGGCGCTGACGGTGGTGCGGTCGCGGGCGTTCTGGTTGAAGTCGACGAAGACGCCCTGCCGCTCCTCCTTCCACCAGTGGGAGGTGGCGATCTCGGGGGCGCGGCGCTCGACCTCGCGGGCCACCGCCTCGGCGGCCTTGCGCACCTGCGGGTAGGTCCATTCGGGCGCGATCGGCGCGTAGACGTGGAAGCCGCGTGAGCCCGACGTCTTCGGGAACGGCGTCAGGCCGTGCTCCTCCAGGACGTCGCGGGCGGTCAGCGCGACCTCGATGATGTCGGGCCACGGCACGCCCGGGACCGGGTCGAGGTCGACGCGCAGTTCGTCGGGGTGGTCGATGTCCGGGAAGCGCACCGAATGGGGGTTGAGGTCGACGCAGCCGAGGTTGACGCACCACACGACGGTCGCCAGGTCGCGCCCGACCACCTCTTCGGCGCTGCGCCCGCTCGGGTAGCGGAACTCGGCGACGTCGATCCAGCCGGGCCGCTTGGCGGGCGCCCGCTTCTGGAAGAACGGCTCCTCGTCGACGCCGTGCACGAAGCGTTTGAGCACGGTCGGCCGGTCGGCGACGCCGCGCAGGGCTCCCCCGCCGACCGACAGGTAGTAACGGACCAGGTCGAGCTTGGTGTGGCCGGTGCGCGGGAAGACCACCCGATCGGGATTGGTGATCGTCACCTCGCGCCCGCCGGCCTCCACGATCTCCGCGCCGGGCATGGTTCTCACCTTACTTCGGCGTCGATCTCCTCTCTTGTCGGCATCGAGGTCGACGCGCCGGGCCGCTGGACCGACAACGCGGCGGCCGCGGTGGCGAACTCCAGAGCCTCCTGGGCGGTACGGCCCTCCGTCCGCGCGACCGTGAACGCCCCCGCGAAGGTGTCGCCGGCGGCGGTCGTGTCGACGGCCTCGACCGGGCGGCCGGGCACCCGGAGGCGTGAGCCGTCCCGTGAGCCGTAGATCGCCCCGTCGGCACCAAGAGTGACCACCGCCTCGGGAACCAGCGCCAGAAGGGCTTCCAGCGCCTCCTCAGGCGCTGGGAGACCGGTGATGGCGGCAGCTTCGTGCTCATTGGGCAGGAGAAGCCCCACGGCGTCCAGAAGCTCCCGCGGCAGCGGCACGACCGGCGCGGGCGTCAGCACCACCAGCCCGGAGAAGGCCCGGGCCGCCGCGACGACGGCGGGCATGGGCAGTTCCAGCTGGAGCAGAAGGGCGTCCGTCGTGCGGCCCGCGGCGGAGCGGCCCTGCGGAGCGTCCGCGGAGACGGTCCGGGCGTCCTCCTCGGACACTTCTCCGTTGGCGCCCGGGACGACGATGATCGAATTGGCTCCGCCGTCCTCGACGACGATGTGCGCGATCCCCGACGGCCCGTCGACGGTCCGGAGCGCGCGGGTGTCCACTCCCGACCGGTCGAGCGCCTCGCGGAGATCGGCGCCGAACCCGTCGGAGCCCACCGCGCCGACGAATCGCACATCTCCGCCCGCAAGTGCCGATGCAATTGCTTGGTTGGCTCCTTTTCCGCCACAAATCGTCCGGAATTCCCGTCCCGAGACGGTTTCGCCCAGCTCAGGGGCCCTTTCAACGTACGCCACAAGATCCATATTGGCGCTGCCGAACACAGTGATCATGGATTCCATCGTCCTCTCTACGAACGACTCGGCCCGTCGACTCCACGAAATCGCCCGCTTGGTCCTAGAATCCGCCGGTGTGAACGAAGGTCATGACGTTCCGGCGAAGCTCCCCACACGGGAGCGCTCGTCCCGCCCGGGTGGAGGCGGCCGCCACCGGCGCCCGCTGCCCGTCACGCTGCCCGCCGACGCGCCGGTTCTGGTGCTCGCGGTCCCGGGCGCGGTCGACGACGTCGTGACGGAACTGGCGACCATGATCCGGGTCGACAACCCGACCCTGGACCTGCGCCTGATCTCGCTCAGCGACGGCGGGGCCGACCTCGCCAAGGAGTTCGCCGCCATCGGCAACGCCCGCACCGCCGACGGCCACGCCGCCATCACGGTACCCCTCGTCACCGGGCCCCACCCGCGCGTCATGCGCTCCGTCCGCGAGGCCGCCCGCGAGAGCGAGGCCGACGTGGTCGTCACCGACCCGCTCGGCCCTCACCCACTGCTGGCCGAGGCCCTGCACGTCCGCCTCGCCGAGAAGGGCCTGGCCCGCGCCGACCGCATCCGGCTGTTCAACGTGACCTCTCCGGTCGACGGCATCATCGTGGCCACGGCCGGGGGCGACGAGTCGGCCCGCGGCGCCGACGCGACGGCGGTCCTGCTGGCCGCCCGCCTGGCCCTGCCGGTCGTCCCGGCCGCCTTCGACGGCCGCCCGACGGTGGCCGACGCGGCCGAGCGGCTGCGCAACATCGGCGCCTCCCGCATCGCCCTGGCCCCGTTCATCATCGGCCCGGAAGCCGACGCCGAGCGGGTGAGCGCTCTCACGGAGAACTTCAACTGCGCCGCCCCCCTAGGCGCCCACGAGGCCGTCGGCCGCCTGGTGACCCTGCGCTACGGCACCGTCTGGGGCAGCCTCGACCCCGACTACGACGAGGAGTTCGTCGAAGACGACCCCCACTAGACCGCAAGCCGGTCACAAGTCGGCCCGGCTACCAATGGGGACGTGAAACGACGCATCCTCACGGCCGTCGCGGCCGCCGCGCTGACCCTGACCGCCACCCCCGCCCACGCCGCCCCGACCACCTGGAAGTGGGGCGGCATCCACTCCACCGACGGCTGGGCGACCGCCTGGGGGAAGATCACCGTCGGCCAGTCGGGCCACCGCATCTCGGGGAACCTCGACGACTCGCGCGGCAGGACGTGCTCCTGGTTGCTGATCAAGTCGATGAGCGCCACCAACGGCAGGTGGCGGACGCACGGGATCTACAACTGCGTCGCCGGCACCGGCACGTTCACCAAGAACCTGGGCGGCGTCCTCCAGATCCGCGCCCAGGTCTGCCGCGGCACCGCCAAGAAGCCCGTGAACAAGTGCTCGAAGTGGAAGACGATCTGGACCCAAGGCGGATAGCGAGACGCGGACGGCCTTCGGCCGTCCGCGTCTCGCTTTGTGAATCTGCCTAAGAGACAGGCAGGCGGCGGCGGCCGGCGAAACCCAGCGCCGTCAGGTGGTACCACGACAACGACGACTCGCCCTCCAGCCAGCACAACCGGACCGACTCGCCGTCGAGGACCGACGGGAAGTCGATGAGGAACGGGGCCAGGCCCTTCACCTCGATGCCGGTCTCGGTGAACCAGCCGATCGTCTCGGCCAGCCGCGCCTCCAAGGCCTTCGACTCGGCCAGCCCGCCCAGCCGGGAGTGGCCGGAGGCGCGCAGGTCGAGGGTCAGCTCGGCCAGGTCGGCCCGCAGGTCCACGAGAACGATGGCGCGGGCCAGCACCTCGGGCATCAGGGCGTCGGCCTCGTCGAGGTCGAAGGTTCGATCCATATCAGAGATCATTCACGGTGTCGCGGAGGATCGTCCAGCCGAACGCGTCGTCGTCGCTGCCCGTGTGGGGCAGGGTGAACCTCCGCGCCTCCTCAGCGACGTCGTTGAGCCGCCAGCGCAGCCGGTAGAGGTCGAGCAGCCACGGGAGCGCGCCCTCGGTCTCCTCCAGCAGCCACAGGTCGCGCTCGGGATGGCTGATCAGGGCGGTGTCCCAGTCGATGAGCCGCCAGCCGTCGCGGGTGCGCATCGTGTTGCCCGGATGGGGCTCGCCGTGTGTGAGCACCATCCGGTCACGCAGCTTCAGGGCGTCGCGCACGAGGGCGTCGTACCGGCCGAAGTGGGATCTGAGCACCTCGGCGCACCCGGCGAGCAGGTCGGCGGCGCGGGCGCCGAACGGGCCCTCTCCAGGGGTGAAGGCCAGGGCGGCGGCGCGCCCGGGGATGTGGAACGTGTCAAAGCGGGCCTGACAGACGGGCGAGCGGTGCACCTCGCGGACCATGCGGAGGGTCGCGGCGCGGTGTTCGGGCGAGCGGAACTCCCCCCATTCGAAGCTCTCTCCCTTCAGGTACGGGTAGAGCTGGAGCGTCCACCGCCCGACGGTCACCAGAGGAGCGGCCGGCGCGACCCCGACGGAGGGCGGGACGGCGCTGAGCGCCGCCGCCAGCGCGTCGTGGGGCTTGTCGTCGGCGGTCACGAACCACTCGTCGCCGATCGTCCAGTGGTGGCTGCCGAAGCCCACGGGAAGGTAGCCGAGCCCCGTCGTGTCCAGATTCCATGACCGCTGGATCACAGTCCGGAGAAGATCGGCTGGGAGTTCCCGGGGAGGCGTGAGCATGACTTGAGTACTAACAGAGTGACGGTTGATCCCCCAAACGCGCTTATATAACGTGACATTTTATGAAACGCCCCCTCAGGCTGCTGGTCGCGGCAGCGCTGCTCGCACCCCTCGCCTTAGCGAACGCCACCCAAGCGTTCGCCGCTGAACCCCTCCCCGACACGGAGACCCCGTGGCGGTACGACCACTGGCCCCAGACCCAGCCCTGGCAGCAGGACGAGCCGGCCGCCATGACGCGCAAGCTCGGCGGTCACGCGGAGATGCCGAAGCCGATCGACCCGCAGAACTGGGAGAACCCCGACCACATGACGTGGTCGGACTACAAGAAGCCTCCCGGCACCAACTGGAACGACCCGAGCGTGAAGGGCAGCGACCGCACCTTCAAGGGCGCCCTGGTCCTGCTCGACTACCCGAACCAGCCGTTCGTCGTGACGCAGCCGCAGGGCTCGACGGTGTTCAAGAACCCGTCGGCGCAGGCCCACGACATCCCGCGCGAGCAGGTCGCCAAGTTCTACCAGGACTTCCTGAACACCCCGAACGACCTGAACAAGGGCCACACCATCCACGAGTACTGGATGGAGGACTCGGGCGGCCGCATCGGCGTCGAGCTCACCGGCTTCGGGCCTTACCAGATGCCGGGCAAGGACCACGAGTACGCGCTGGAGTACCAGCGGGCCGCGTGCCCGGCCGGCGACACCTGCAACAAGAACCTGCGCACCGACGGCAACACGGCGTGGCTGAACGCCGTCGGCCAGGAGGTCGCCGACCAGTTCGACTTCGTCTTCTACCTGAGCGCCGGTCAGGACGAGTCGTCGACCTGGCAGGAGTTCGGGATGATGAAGTTCCCGACCAAGGAGGACGTGACCGACGAGTTCGGTCCCGACGACCCGGCCCTGCCCAACTGGTCGGCCACCCGCTACGTCGACTGGACCTCCTGGCAGGCCGGCTCGACCTTCTGGCCGAACGCCCGCTTCGGCGTCGACTCGGTCCAGGCCGAGAGCTCGGGCATGGGCGTGTACGCCCACGAGCTGTCGCACATCTTCGGCATCGCCGACAACTACAACAACCCCTATGGGGTTCCGGTACGCCGGGCGTACACCGGCATCTGGGAGATGCTCAGCCGCGGCAGCTTCAACGGCCCCGGCGGCCCGCACAGCCGCTGGCTGATCCCGCCGACCGGCGGCGGCTCGATGGGCGCCCAGCACATGCTGCGCAACAAGATCAAGCTGAACATGGTCGACGAGCAGAACGTGCTGCGCCTCAACCGTGACCAGCTCGACGAGTCGGGCCTCGTGGTGGCCGACGTGACCGCCCGTGTCGTCCAGCCCGGCCCCACGGGCCTGTCGGGCGTCAACATCGCCTTCCAGAGCGGCGACAAGTCCCCCGCCTGCCAGTGGCAGACCGACCCGCTGTGCGACGGCGGCAACTACAACAACTACACGGTCGAGGTCGTCGACCGCATGGGCGCCGACTCGTTCACGCCCGACTCGGGCGTCCTGATCGCCAAGACCAAGGACCAGGACTCCGCGCCGTTCGAGTGGGTCGTCGACGCCAACCCGCAGGACATCGGCATGACCGACTACGTCCTGCCCGACGGCACCGCCGTCCCGATCACGATCGGCGACTACCGCCAGCTCTCGGACGCCCTGTTCAAGGCCGGCGCCGACTCGGGCTCGGAGTACGAGTTCAAGGACGAGGCCAACCGCCTGCACTTCTACGTCCTGGACCTCAAGCGCGCCGAGGACGGCACCCTGTCCTACAAGGTGGCCGTGCGCTCGCTGGACGGCTCGGGCCCGCAGAAGCGCGGCGTGCGCGTGCTCCCCGCCGCCGGGGTGACCCTGGGCGACGGCATGGCGACCTGCAAGTTCCAGCTGATGAACACGGGCAAGGCGGCGGCCTCGACCGCCGCGCACCCCGAGGACGTCTCGGCCTACACCAAGAGCGACGTGTACCGCCTCTCGACCACGGTCGACGGGAAGGGCTGGTCGGTCAACGTGCCGAACTTCCTAACCTCGGCCGAGTTCGGCAAGAAGGTGACGGTGCCGGTCCACGCGATCCGCGCCAAGGGCGGCAGCCTGCTGGGCACGATCAAGCTGACCGCGACGTCGGAGAGCGACCCGACGAAGAAGGCCACGGCGACCTGCCTGGCCGTCGGCCGGTAGTCATCCCGCTCACGTGAGACCAGGGCGGCCCCTCTCCCCAGGGGCCGCCCTTTTCTCGTCCGCCTCGCTCAGTGGTCGTGGTCGAGGCCCGGTTTGTGCTCGTAGAGCCACTGGACGTTGGCCCGGCTCGCGTCGTCGGCCGGCGTGTACACCACGACCCTCGACTCGGCCGGGGAACCCAGTGCCAGGCTCGTGCTGGCCAGGTTCAGCAGGCCCACCGCCGGATGCTTGAGGATCTTCGTCCGCCGCCACGACCGGGTCACGTCGTGGGTCGCCCACATCCGGGCGAACTCGGCGCTCTCCACCGTCAGCCGGTCGATGAAGGTCGTCCACGCCGGTTCGCCGAGGTGGCGGGCGTAGGCCGCGCGGAAGGTCGCCACCATCTGAGGCAGTTCCTCCTCGCGGTTCATCATCACTGCGCAGCACGACGGCCCGATGAGCATCTGCCAGAGCGCGTTGCGCTCGCACCGGGGGACCGTCACCATACGGCAGAAGATCGCCGCGTACGCCTGGTTCCAGGCCAGCACGTCGTAGCGGGCGTTGTAGACGGCGGCGGGCAGTGGGTCGAGCCCGGCGAGGATGTCGCGGACGGCCTGGTCGAGCTCGTCGTCGGCGGGGCCGCCGGCCACTCCCCCGGGCACGTCGGCCAGGCGGTAGAGGTGCTCGCGCTCGTCCGCGTCGAGCTTCAGGGTGCGGGCGACGGCGTCGAGGACCTGGCCCGAGACGTTGATCGGGCGGCCCTGTTCGAGCCACGTGTACCAGGTCACGCCCACCCCGGCCAGCTGGGCGACCTCCTCGCGGCGCAGGCCGGGGGTGCGGCGGCGGGTGCCGGGCGGAAGGCCGACGTCGGCCGGGGAGATGCGGGAGCGGCGGTTCTTCAGGAAGGCGGCGAGTTCGTGGCGGACCATAGGTGGTAGCCCCAATACCAGGATAAGCAGGCTCTTAGTAACTGGATAAGCGCAGAGCCACCATACAGGGCATGTCCCTCGTAGAAACCCGGTCGCGCCCTCTGCTGGGGCTCATCCTGACCGGTCAGTTCATGGCGATCCTCGACGTGTCGATCGTCAACGTCGCCGCCCCCACCATCCAGGCCGATCTCGCGGCGTCCGGAGCCGAGCTCCAGTTGATCGTCGCCGGATACACGATCGCGTACGCGATGCTGCTCATCACCGGCGCCCGTCTCGGCGGGCGGTCGGGGTATCGCCGGTGGTTCCTCGCCGGGCTCGCCGTGTTCACCGTGGCGTCGCTGCTGTGCGGGATCGCGCCCGGGGCGGCCACCCTCATCGCCTTCCGGCTGCTCCAGGGCGCGGGAGCCGCCCTGATGGTGCCGCAGGTGCTCAGTCTCATCCAGGTCGGCGTTCCGCAGGCGGGCCGCGCGCGGGCGCTGGGCGTCTACGCGGCCGTCATCTCTCTCGCGGCGGTCGGCGGGCAGATCCTCGGCGGCCTGCTCGTCACGCTCGACCTGTTCGGCACCTCGTGGCGGCCGATCTTCCTGGTCAACGTGCCCATCGGGTTGGCGCTGCTCTGGCTCGGGGCCAGGAATCTGCCCGCCGACGAGCCCCAGCCCGGCCGGGGGCTCGACCTGCCGGGGCTGCTCACCCTGTCGCTGGCGACGAGCCTCGTCGTGGTGCCGCTCGTGCTGGAGCGCGGCTGGGCGGTCATGATCGCGGGCTTGCTGGTCTTCGCCGGGTTCGTGGTGATCCAGCGCCGGGTCGCGCATCCGCTCATCCCCGGCCGGCTGCTCAGGGTGCCCGGGCTCGTGGCGGCAGGGGTCGCGATCTTCGGGGTGATGGCCGTGTACGGCGGATTCCTGTTCTCCAACGCCCTGCACCTGCAGCACGACCTCCACGACAGCCCGCTCCGGGCGGGGCTGACCTTCGTGCCGATGGCGGGGGCGTTCGGGCTGGTGAGCATCAACTGGAAGCGCATCCCCGCCAGGCTGCACCGGCGGCTGATCGTGTCGGCCTCCGTGGTGGTGGGGCTCGGGCTGGTCGCGCTGGCCGGGGTGTTCTCCGGAGGCGGGCACGGGCTGCCGTACCTGCTGATCGTGCTGGCGGTGATCGGGGCCGGGATGGCGGGGGCGTTCAGCCCGCTCATGACGGTCGCGCTGGCTCGGGTGGCGCCCGCCGACGCGCCGGACGCCAGCGGCCTGCTCGCGATGATGCTGCAGCTCGGGCAGGTCGTGGGGGTGGCCGCGTTCGGGACGCTGTTCCTGTCGACCGGGTCGATCTCGGTCACGATGGTATGCCTGGCCGCGACCGCGTTCGCGTCCGCCGTCGCGGCCAGGTGGCTTCAGGACTAGAGGCGGGCCCGCCAGATGTCGAGGGCCATGTAGGGCCGCATGCCCATCGACGTGTACAGCCCCAGCGCGGGCGTCACGTTGTTGGTGTCGACGTCGAGGATGGTGCCGACCCGCCCGCGCCGGAAGTCGGCGGCGAAGGCCCGACTGAGCAGCAGTTTCCCGAGGCCACGGCCGCGGTGTTCGGGCAGCACGGCCAGCCGCTGGACGTAGCCGCAGTTCTCGTCGGGGACGAAGTTGTCGGTCCCCATGAGGGCTGCGGCCGGTTTCCCATGCAGGCGGGCCAGCAGCATCTGGCCCCAGTCGGTGGAGCTGGACGCCGCGCGCGACTCGTACCACTCGTCGTAGGTGCGCTCGTAGGCGCCGAAGTGCTCGGCGAAGCCGCGTTCCAGTACGTCGTGGACGTCGCGGAGCATGCTCTCCTTGTCCCAGGCGCCGGCCTCCACGGTCACGCCGGGCAGGAAGACCACTTCGGGCTGCTCGTGGTGGTCGATGCGCATGCGGTGGAAGGTCGTCGCGTAGGTGAAACCGCGCGACTCGACGGCCTCCCGCTGGGCGGCGTCCTGGGCGTACACCCCGATCTCGGCGGTGACGCCGGTGAAGCGGCCCAGGACCCGCTCCCACAACGCCTCGGCCGCGGCGGTGGTGCGGGCGCGGACGTCGAGCATGACCTCGTCGCTGCGGCCCTTGCGCATCGCCTGGCCGAAGCCGGTCAGGCGGCCGTCCTCGTAGCAGAGCCAGCCGTCGGTCGCCGGGTCGAAGTCGGGGTCGACGAGCAGGTCGGCGATGTCGTCGAGGGTGGAGTCGGGCCGCCCGACCACGATCGTGTCGAGTTCGGCGATCAGGGCGTGGATCGCCTGGGCGTCCGCCGGTTTGGGCCGCGTGAGTTCCATGGCTCTTTTATAGGATTGCCCGCTTGTCGGTGGCTTGCGAATTCATTGGAGACGGTATGGCCAGAGACAGGGCGACGGTCCGCGACGTCGCGGCGGCGACCGGGTTGTCCATCGCCACCGTCTCCCGCGTGCTCAACGGGCAGGCCAACGTCGCGCCGCACACCCGTGAGCTGGTGCTGGCCGCCGTCGGCCGCCTCGGCGACCAGGCGCCCCGGCCGCGCGCCGAGCAGGCCGCCGGGGCGGTGTTCGTGCGCTGCCCCTACCTGCTGACCGACTACTTCGGCCTGATCGTGTCGTCGGTCGCCGAGACCATCGACCTGCACGGCCGCCAGATGATCCTCAACGCGGGCGAGGCCGCCCAGCCGGCCGAGACGCTGGGCACCCTGCCGGGCCGCTCAGGGATCGCGGGCGCGATCCTGATCCTGCCTCCGGAGGAGCCGTCGGTTCTTGTACGGCTTCGCGATCGCGGCTTCCCCTTCGTCGTCGTCGACCCCCGCACCCCGCCCGCCAAGGACATGGCCGCCGTGTCGGCCGCCCACTTCGCCGGGGGCCGGGCCGTGACGTCCCACCTGGTGGGCCTGGGGCACCGCCGGGTCGGCATCATCGGCGGCCCGGTCGAGTGGCTGGCCTCCGAGGCCCGCCTGGCCGGCTACACCGCCGCGCTGGCCGGGGCGGGCGTGCTGCCCGCGCCTGAACTGACCCGGGCGGTCGTCGAGCCCAACACGCGCAACGGCCACCGCGCCGCGGCCGAACTGCTCGACCTGCCCGAGCGGCCGACGGCGCTGGTGGCGTTCAACGACAAGATGGCCGTCGGCGCCATGTGGGCCGCCGCCGAGCGCGGCCTGTCGATCCCCGGCGACCTGTCGATCGCCGGGTTCGACGACATCGACGTCAGCCGCGCGACGACCCCGGCGCTGACGACCGTGCGTCAGCCGCTGCAAGAGATGGGCCGAACGGCGGTCACCCTGCTCATGCGGATCCTCGGCCGGCAGGCCGTCGAGGCGCTGCACGTCTCGCTGGGCGCCGAGCTGGTGGTGCGGGGATCCACTGGACCGGTCCCGTCTGTTCCATCTGTTTCACACTGACCTTGACAGGTTTTCCCGTGCGTGTTGTGCTGTGGCGCACAGCAAGGTTTCTTTCCTGTTTCATTTGTTACATGGTCCGCCAGCCGGCGTCCCGCGGACCGCGAAAGGAATCACGGTGTTACCTCCCCTTCGCCGGGCCGTCGCGATCGGCGCCGCCCTCGTCACCACCGCGGCCCTGATGACGGCCACTCCCGCCGCGTACGCCGCCAACGAGACCGTCAACATCTGGCTCACCACCACCTCCGACGGCGGCGGCCGGAACGTCACCCGCGGCCTCCAGCAGCAGTCGCCCGTCACCTTCGGCACCACCGCCGGTGGGGCCACCCACACGATCACGGTCAACGAGAACACGACCTACCAGACCTTCGAGGGCGGCGGCGCGTCGATCACCGACACCACCGCCCACCTGTTCCGCGGCGGCGCGATCAGCGCGGCCACCCGCGACGCGGTGATGCGCCGCCTGTTCCACCCGGTCGACGGCATCGGCCTGTCGTTCGTGCGCAACCCGATCGGGGCCTCCGACCTGTCCAGGCCCGGCAACGTCTCGCTCGACGACACCTGCTGCAACCTCAACGACTTCGGCGCCAACGGCTACGACACCAACGTGCGCCTGCTCACCCAGCAGGCCAAGCAGCTCAACCCGCAACTCCGGGTGAAGGGCGTGCCGTGGAGCGCCCCCGGGTGGATGAAGGACAACGGCCGGATGGACCAGATGGGCTGGCTCCGCTCGGAGTACTACTCGATGTACGCCCAGTACTTCGTCAAGTACATCCAGAGCTACCAGGCCATCGGCGTGCCGGTCGACTACGTCTCGGTGCAGAACGAGCCCAACTGCTGCCAGGCGGGCAACCCGACCGCGATGAACTACCCCGGCATGAGTTGGAACTCCTCCGGCCTGGTCGAGCTGACCAAGAACCACATCTACCCGGCCTTCCGCGCGGCCGGCATCACCACCAAGGTGATGGTGCACGACTGGAACTACGGCGACTACAACCAGATCGGCGCCGGCCTGCTGGCCGACCCGGCGGTCCGCAACGACCCCCTCTTCGCCGGCATCGCCTGGCACGGCTACTTCGGCGACCCCAACGTCGGCACGCAGGTGCACAACCAGTACCCGAACGTGAACCAGTTCTCGACCGAGCACTCGGGCGGCACCTGGATCGGCAACCAGCACAACGAAGACATGTCCGACATCGTGAACTACACCCGCAACTGGTCGAAGAGCATCGTGAAGTGGTCGCTCGCCCTCAACCAGTCGATGGGCCCGCACAACGGCGGCTGCGACGTCTGCACCGGCCTGGTCACCGTCCAGGAGGGCGGCGCCCGCGCCGGGCAGGTGGACAACACGATCGAGTACTACACGACCGGCCACCTGACCAAGTTCGTCAAGCCCGGCGCGGCCCGCATCGACTCGACCGCCAACGGCACCGTCCAGAACGTCGCCTGGAAGAACACCGACGGCTCCAAGGCCCTGATCGCCCACAACGGCACCACGTCGGCGCAGTCGGTCCGCGTCAACTGGGGCGGCCAGGCCTTCACCTACACCCTCCCTGCCCGGACCACCGCGACCTTTACCTGGACCGGCACCCAGAGCGGCGGCGGAGGCGGCACGACGGGTCAGATCACCGGACTGGGCGGCAAGTGCATCGACGTGGCCGGGGCCAGCACGGCCAACGGCGCGGCCGTGCAGCTCTACACCTGCAACGGCACCGCCGCCCAGCAGTGGACCCGCCCCGGCGACGGCACCATCCGCGCCTTCGGCAAGTGCCTCGACGTGACCGGCCAGAGCACCGCCAACGGCGCGCAACTCCAGTTGTGGACGTGCGGCGGGACGGCCAACCAGCAGTGGACGTACACCTCGGGCCAGGACCTGGTGAACCCTGTGTCCGGCAAGTGCGCCGACGCGACGGGCAACTCCAGCGCCGACGGGACCAGGCTCCAGATCTGGACCTGCACGGGCGCGGCCAACCAGAAATGGAACGCATAGCCATCTGAATGGGGAGTGAAGGGGTGGCCGGACCTCGGGGGGTCCGGCCATCTTCGTGTTCCGGTCGGTCGTCTCGGCTGTTCATGACCGGGTCTGGCGGGTGAAGCCCCTGCTTTTTCGGGTGGTCTGAGTTGCTCGTCGACGGCCGCTCACCGCGCGGCCGGTTCGCGCCGGGTGCGGCGGGAGGCCGGGCGGCGGGCGGTGCCGGGGTGGGCGGGAGCCGTAACGGAGAAAAGCGGTTTTAGGGGGTCAACTAACGATCGGTTTGCCCTTGCCCTTGAAGAAGATGCCGGGGAAGCCGGAGGTCTCGAAGCCGAGGCTCGGGTTGTTGCGGAGCTTCGACTTCGTGATGTGCAGGGTGCCGGTGTTGTCGTTGCTGACGAAGAAGATCGCGCCGCCGCCCTCGTTGGCGCGGTTGTTCTGGATGGTGGAGCCGCTGATCTTGACGGTGAAGAGGTTGCCGTCCATGTAGAGGGCGCCGCCGCTGCCGCCGCCCGGTTTGCCGCTGCGGGCCGGGTTCGCGCCCGTGCCGGTCGCGCGGTTGCCGGTGAAGACGCTGTCGACGACCACCCACGAGACGCCGATGCTGCTCAGCGCGCCGCCGTTGGCGCACGTGCCGTCGGTGAACCGGCTCTTCCTGACGGTGACGGGCAGGTCCCGGTACTGGTCGAGCACGCGGATGGCCGCGCCGCCCAGGTCGGGGCCGCTCGCCTCGCAGCGGTTGCGGGTGAAGGTGGCGTTGCTGACCGACAGGCGGCCGCCCCGGACGAAGACCGCGCCACCGCCGCCGCCCTCGGCGCGCTGTCCGATGGAGTTCCCGTCGGCGAAGCCGATGTTCTTGATGGTCAGGCGCGGGGTGGCCTGGTCCTGGCAGTGGGAGGTGGTCCACACCTGGGCCCGGTCGCAGGTGTTCATGTAGAGGATGCGGCGTTTGCCCATGCCGCTGAGGGTGACCTTGCCGCCGCCGTCGATGACGACGTCGCGGCTGGTGTTGCGGACCTTCGCGGTGGCGGTCATCTTGATCGTGACCGGCTTCGGCCCGCACGCGAACCGGATGGTGCCGCCCTTCGCCACGGCGTTCACGACCGCCTGGGAGGTGCAGCTCTCGGGGGTTCCCTTGCCGATGACCTGGACGGCCGCCGCCTGGGCCGGCGCCGCCGGGAGCACGGAGGCGAGCAGGACGGCGGGTAACAGGAGACGCATTCGGCGAACGTTACTCCTGGGGCGTTCCGGCGTGAAACGGCACGTTCCACGCCGGAACCGTCTACCACCAGGTGTTGTTCCCCCTGGCGAGCCGCCAGAGCCGGTCGGTGGAGTTCTGGTCGGCGTCGAGGTAGAGCGAGTCCCGGCTCCCCCCGGCCTCCCACGTCGCGATCGTGATCGCCAGGCCCGGGTTGAGCCGGGGCCGGAAGGTCCCCCACCCGGTCGGCGTGTCGGCGTAGGTCTCCTCGGCCCGGCGCGACCAGTCCTGCAGCTTCGACCCGTCGCAGGTGCGGATGACCAGGGCGTCGCCGGCCACCGGGTTCGCGGTGCCCGGCTGGAGGCACTTGTTGGCCAGTTCGTTCTTGAAGACGGTGTAGCCGTCGGACCGTTCGTCGACCGTCCAGCGCGCGGTCGTGTACTGCCAGGCGGGCGACCGCAGGCTGATCACCCGGGCGCCCTCGGCGGTGCCGTTGTCGGCCACCGCGAGGCGGCTGCCGTCCATCCGGTTGTAGACGCGGATGTCGGTGGTGTGGTCGGCGTACGCCGGACTCGCGGCCCCCAGCAGACAGACCACCACGATCGGCACGATGCTTCGCACAGTCGGCTTCCCCTTTCCCAGGCGGACGCCCTTCCGGCTCCACTTATACACACCCTCCGCCGGATACCGTCGGACCTGGGATTTTCCGCACGCCCGGACGTGGCCGGATGACCCCGGACGTTCACGGATATCACCGGAATTTCCTCGCCATATCCGCACATCGGCTCACCGATCGAAAATCAGTAATCAATGGTGCATGCCATCACGACAGGTATTACTCTCACAATTGCCACGGTTATCACCGCGTCCAGAAACGGATCCCCCCAATGCGTGATGAGCTCGCCGGCAAGGCCTCACGAGACCTGCTCCGCGACACGTCGGTCGGCCTGCGCGTCGACGCCGGCAACCCGTCACTCAAAGAGGTCGAGAAGGCCGCCGCCGCCCTGTGCGCGGAGGAGGAGAACGCGGGCTGGGTGCGGTTACCCGACTCGACCCTGTCCGACTACCTGTCGGGACGGCGCGACGTGCTGCCCGACTGGCGGTTCATCCACACGTTCGTGGTGGTGTGTCACCGGCTGGCGATCGCCAACGGGCTCGACCCGGAGCCGCTGCGTGACCTGAAGGCGACGTTCGGGGCGTTGTGGAAGGCGGCCAAGCACAAGGAGAAGGGGTCGCTGACGGTGATCACTCCGCTGCCGTACCGCCAGTACGACATCCTGGAGCCGACGATCTGACCGGCGTGACCGTGGCCGAGGCCAGCAGGGCGAGCTTCTCCGCGCCCTCGGTGCCCGGCTCGGGATGGTAGACGACGAGCATCTGACCGTCCGTCCCGCTGATGGCCAGCTTCTCGCGGTCGAGCCTGAGCTCCCCCACCTGGGGATGGTTGAAGGTGAGCGTGGCGCCGAGCCGCCCGGCGACGTCGTGGCGTCCCCACAACCGGCGGAAGTGCTCACTGGCCAGGGAGAGCTCCCCCACGAGCTCGATGAACCGTGGATCGTCGATGTCGCCGCCGACCGACTGCCGGAACCCCGCGAGCAGCACCGCCGAGGCCCGCTCCCAGTCGGGGAACAGCGCCTGCTCGGCCGGATCGAGGAAGACGTCGCGCAGCCGGTTGCCGCCCACCCGCAGCCGCGGCGACAGTGCGGTGGCGAGGGCGTTGGCGGCCAGTACGTCGAGGTAGCGCCCCTCGACGAAGGCAGGATACGGCAGTGACGCCACCAGCCGGGCGGTGCTCGGCGGCACGACCTCCCTCCGGGGCCGCCGCCGGGCCCGGCGGGGCCTCTCCTCGGCGAGCCCGAGCAGGTAGGAGTCGTCGTCGAGCCGCAGCACCCGGGCGATCGACCGCAGCACCTGCACCGAGGGGTGGCGGTCGCGGCCCTGCTCCAGCCGCAGGTAGTACTCGGCGCTGATCCCCGCGAGCATCGCGACCTCCTCGCGCCGCAGCCCCGGCACCCGCCGGGTGCCCAGGGACGGGATGCCCACCTGCTCCGGGGTCACGAGTTCGCGCCGGGCACGGAGGTACTCGCCCAGCAGGTTCGGCTCGACGGTCATGCCTTCACGGTATGCGGGGTGGCCGGATGCCTGCCTGTCCCCGTCACTACCAGTGTCGGGAGGGACCTGGCTCGGCCGGAGCCGGGCGGCGGACGATGCGGCCATGACTCGCCAACGTGTTCTCGTGACCGGCGGATCCGGCTTCATCGCCGGACACTGCATCCTTCAGCTTCTCGACCGGGGCTACTCCGTCCGCACCACCGTCCGGTCCCTGACGGGGGAGGCCGCCGTCCGGGCGGTGCTCGCCGACGCCGGCATGGCCGACGGCGACCTGAGTTTCGTCGCGGCCGACCTCATGACGGACGAGGGATGGGCCGACGCCGTCGAGGGCGTCGACTTCGTGCTCCACGTGGCCTCTCCCGTGCGCCTCGGACCGGTCGACGACGAGAACGAGGTGATCGCCCCCGCGCGGGAGGGCACCCTGCGCGTGTTGCGGGCCGCCCGCGACGCCAGTGTCCGGCGGGTCGTGCTCACGTCGGCCTTCCACGCCGTCGGCTTCGGCCACCCGCCCAGCGACCACACCTTCACCGAGGAGGACTGGTCCGTCCTGGACGGCCCCGGCATGGACGCCTACGGCCGGGCCAAGACGCTCGCAGAGCGGGCGGCCTGGGACTTCGCGGCGGACGGCCCGATGGAACTGGTCACCCTCCTGCCGGTCGCGGTGATGGGGCCGATCATGGGCGCCGACGTCTCGGGCGCCAACCACATCGTCCAGCGGCTGCTCGACGGCGAGCCGGCCGCGCCGCCCGGCATGTGGATCCCGATCGTGGACGTGCGCGACGTCGCGAGCGCCCATGTCCTGGCCATGACCGAGCCCGCGGCGGCGGGCCGGCGGTTCCTCCTGTCCAGCGGCCCGGCCCTTACGGTGCGGCAGATCGCCGCCGTCCTGAGCGCCCACCTCGCGGACTCCGTTCCCGGGCTCGCGACCCTCTTCCCGCCGGGCGAAGACGACTCCGGCCCCGCGAAGAAGGTCTCCAGCGAGCGGGCCCGCAGTGTGCTGCGATGGCGGCCCCGCGACGCCGAGGAGGCGATCAGGGCGGGCGCGGACAGCATGATCAAGCCCAGCCCTTATAGCGTGGCCGATTAAACGTTTCGTCACGGCACCTGCCAAACAGCCACATCGTCACTACCTATGCCATCCAATTTTGTGTCAGTTTGACAAGAAGCTACGGTAGGCCGGGTGAGCGACTGGGAGGCACCTCGTGTACTACTGGCGGTGGATCTGGTGATCCTTACCGTCCGCGGCTCTTCGCTGCAGGTCCTGCTCGTGGAGCGCGGTGTCGAGCCGTTCGAGGGTGCGCTCGCCCTGCCCGGCGGATTCCTCCGGGACGTTGAAGAAGACATCCCGGCGGCCGCCCGGCGGGAACTCGAAGAAGAGGCCGGGCTGGCCGACGAGCCGCACCTCGAACCACTCGGCGTCTACGGCGAACCGGGACGCGACCCACGCGGTCGGGTTATCTCGGTGGCCCATCTGGCGATCGCGCCGCGTCTGCCGGAGCCGGTGGCGGGCACCGACGCGGCTCAAGCGTGGTGGAAACCGGTGGACGACGTCTTGTCCGGCCGGCTGGAACTGGCCTTCGACCATCGGCGCATCGTCGCCGACGGCGTCGAGCGGGCCAGGGCGAAACTGGAGCATTCGGCTCTCGCCACCGCGTTCTGTGGCGACACCTTCACCATCGCCGAACTGCAACAGGTCTACGAAGCGGTCTGGGGGGCCCAGCTCGACCCCCGGAACTTCTACCGCAAGGTCCAGGCCGCGCCGGGGTTCATCGTGCCCGCAGGCGATGAACGCCGCCCCGGCAACGGCCGCCCGGCCCGGCTCTTCAGGGCCGGTCCCACGGACTCCCTCAATCCCCCCATGGTCCGCTCCGCCCAATAAGGAGACGCACGTGACCAAGCCCTCCACGGTCATCCTCACCGCCCTCGACCTGGAGTACGAGGCGGTCAAGGCACACCTCACCGGCATCGAGACAGACGCACCGCCACCGGGCCGACACCCTCTTCGAGACCGGCCGCCTCGGCGCCTGCCGAGTCGTACTCGGCCTGGTCGGCACCGGTAACCAGGCAGCCGCGATCATCACCGAGCGAGCCATCACCGACTTCGACCCGTCGGCCGTGCTGTTCGTCGGCGTGGCCGGAGCGCTGTGGCCCCACATCAAACTCGGCGATGTCGTGGTCGCCAACCGGGTGTACGCCTATCACGGCCTGACCAGCGAGGACGACGGCGACAAGGCACGTCCCCGAGCTTGGCAGACCTCCCACTGGGCCGAGCAGATCGCCCATCATCTGGTTCGCGGCAACACCTGGACCAGATATCTGGCGCCCGGAGAAGAGGCCCCGAAAGTCCACTTCGGACCGATCGCGGCGGGTGAGGTCGTGCAGGACTCGGCCATCTCCGCGCACGCCAAATGGGTGCGGCAGACCTACAACGACGCCAAGGCTCTACCAGACCTCTTACCAGCTTCCCCCGACGGCCTCTCCTCGGGAGCGCTTCGAACTGGGCGTCGCCTATCTGCGCGGCGGAATGCCCGACAAGGCGAGGGAGTACATCAGCGACGCGGTGGCGCGTGACCACGTCTCCAGCCGCTCCTATTTCTATCTGCTCCTCGCCCTGCTGAGCGGGCGCACGCTCCAGCAGTCCCGAAAGCGGAATTCGACCTGCTGCGCTCCACGCAGAGCCGTCTCGACTCCCAGGCCGACGATTCCTGGTCACGGGCGATCCGCGCGGTCAACGATCTCCTGGCCGCCCTGGTCAAGGAAGACCTGAACGCGGAGGCCGTCGACGAACGGCTGAAAGGGATCCCTCCCGAGCGAAGAGAGGAGATTCTCCGTCACCTTGACATGTTCCTGAACGGCCCTATCCTCGACGGCCTCTGGGCACGGGCATTCGACTCGGCGAACGAGAACCGATACGAAAACGACCGGCTCGGCCGAGCCTGGAAGTTCTTCCACCCCGACCCCGCCGGCCCACGAGCCCGACACCCGGTTCCGCCCCGGGTCACGTTCGGAGACCGGGCGCGCCTGTGTGCGTGCGCCGCCTTCGGCGCGGGGTCACTGGGCTGGCTCGCGGTGCTCGCCTGGCCGGGCAACGGGCCGTCGGTGATCATCGGGCTCCTGCTCTTCGCCACCGGAGCCCGTCTTGCGGTCCGGAACGGTCTCGAATGGCACTACCGGGTGACGCGACGATGGCGCGGCCGTCCGGAATGGCGCTCACTCAGCTATCGACCGGCTCCCCCGCCGAAGGGTTTCGCGGACAAGGTCGACCAAAAGTTCGACTACTACTTCGGTAAGTACGTCCCGGCGAACACCGCCCGGGAGGTCTGGCTGAGCCAGACAGAAGGCGTGCGGCACGACCTCCGGGACGAGATCGTCGAAATTTACCGAGAGGACAAGGTCACCGCCGATCAGGTCGCCTGGCTCATCCGGCACATGGTCAAAGACGTCCAGAAACGCTGGCTCGACGGCACTCTGTCGGATCGCCACAAGGTGCCTCACGTACCCAGGACCATAAAAGTGCCGGTTTACGCAGGGATCGCCGTGCTGCTCGCCAGCACTGGGATCATGACATGGAGCGCCCTCGACGGGTACGCCGCGATCAGCCCACTCATCACCTTCGCTCTCCTCCTTGGCGGCTGGGGTGCCGCCGGAAGGTGGTCGCACATCCGGTCCGAGCACCGGAGGTTCGAGACCGACGAGCAGGAGCGCGCCGTCGTACTGGCCGAGCGTCTGATCGCCTTCGAGAAGTGGCGAGAGGGGCTGGCCGACCGACCTCAGGACGTCGAAATGGCCGGGTGGCTAGACCACGACCGCAAGGCCTTGATGGCCAGGGCTATGACCCGCTACAAACTCACCGCGCGAGACATCGTCGCCCACGCCTTCATCGAACGGCCGGCCAAGGGCTACAAGAGAGGTCGCGTCAAGAACGGGCCGCGGCGGTTCTCGTGCTATCGAATCCAGGTGATTCTGCTGACCCGCGAGGGAGTCAGGCAGATGGCCATGACCCTCGACTTCCTCACCACCGACATCCGGCCGGGACGCGTTTCGGCTACCAGTACGAGAAGGTGGTGGCCGTGAAGGTGGATTCCGGCTTGGGCCGGAAGACCTTCGAGCTCACTCTGATGAACGGTGATCCGTACAAGATCACGGTGACGGGCGAAGAGGAGGGCCTGCTTGAAGTATCCGAGTTGACGCTCGACACGGCCGGAATGGGGAACACGCTGCACCTGCTGGAAGGGATCGCGACCGAGGGGAAGAAGTGGATAGACAATGAGCGGGTCCGGGAAATGAAGAAGGTGACCCAGCTCGCAGAGGCATCAGGCACGGTCTTCGATCAGTCGCCCCCGGAGCAGGACCAGGAGGAGGCGCCAGAGGGCTGACCCCCTCGACCACCCGTGCCCAAGCTCACGGTCTAGGGTCGAACCCATGGATTGTGCACGTCTGGGCACCACGGGCCTGAACATCAGCCGTATCTGTCACGGCATGATGAGATACGGTCGCCCCAGCGAAGGCGCGGAGTGGATGCTCCCCGAAGACCAGTCCGAAGCCCTGGTCCGCCAGGCCCTGGAAGTGCACGTCACCTTCTTCGACCCCGCCAACATCTACTCGCCGGCGCCTCGTAGATCGTCATGGGCAACCTGCTCAGGAAGTTCTTCGCGGCAAGAACGCGCCGACCGCCTGCACGACCTCGGGGAAGCCTGGGTCCCGGCAGGGTCAGCGCCGCGCGACCGCAGGTCGACCTCACCACGATCGCCCACCAGGGCCATCGCTCGGAAGCCGTGCCCCTTCGGTTCGAAGATGTACCGCCCCCCGTCCGTCAGGGAGGTGGTCCATGGCTCGGGCCAGCATCGGCTGCTAACTGATCGAAGACTCGAATGAAGGATCGCCTGATCCGGAGCACGGGCCGCGCCCCTGGGTGCGGTCTGAGGTCACAGGGGCGCGGCCGCGTCGGTTCTCCCGTGCCTAGTCCTTCGGCACGTACAGCCGGATGTTGTCGATGCGGGCCTGGCCCTCGCCGACGTTCGTGTACGGCTCACCGATGACGAAGTAGTCAGGGTAGGCCGAGCCGGCCGGCCACTGGTTGTCCCACGTCTTGGAGCCGAAGGCGCCCCCCGCGGTGTGCGAGGTGTTGAACTGGCCGTTGTACTCCGAGGCGTCCACGTTGTAGTGGAAGATCGGGACGTTGGCCCCGATCACGCCGGCGTCGTCGTCGATGAAGCCCCGGGTGAACCGGTAGGTCTGCTTGCCGACGTGCTTGAAGACGCCGCTGACCTCCATCGTGTAACCCGCCGGGGTGCGCTCGATGGCGAAGGAGTAGTCCTTGTGGGGCATCAGCTCGGGCTGCAGTTCCACGGCCGACTTCTGCACGCCGGAGACCGGGCGGCGGTCGCAGCTCGTCACGAACGTCTGCGACTGACCGAGCGAACCCGTGAAGTAGAGCATGTTGACCGTGGTCTTGTTGCTCTGGTCCCAGGGGTACTTCTGACCGGTCAGCGAGTTGCAGACGTCGTAGCCGGTGGTGTTCCGGGACGGGGCCGGGCTGAACTGGTCCATCAGCACCTTGCGGTGCCAGTGGTACATCGCCAGGTTCCGGGGCATCGCCGGGAAGTCGAGGATCGACATGAAGTGGAAGGCGTTGTACGCCTCGTTGCTGTCCTCCCGCACCGAGCGGGTGGCGCAGGGGTCGTTCGGGTCGATGTCGTTGGGGTTGCTGACCCAGGGGTAGAACGTCTTGCACTCCCCGAGCTTGTAGCCGTTGTACTTGCCGTCGTAGAACAGCGACCCGTTGCGCAGGCCGCCGAAGTCGAGCGTCTTGAGCTCGTACTCGATGCGGTAGTACTTCGGCAGCGGCTCGGTGTTGCGGATGATCGCGCCACCCGTGTAGTGAGGCACCGTGATGTTGGCGACGGCGCCCACGGTGTCCAGCTTCTCCGTCTTGATCGACGGACGTTCGGCGGTGTCGGTGTAGCTGTCGTCGACCCGCCCGCCGCTCTCACGCGTGGAGAGGGACGCCGTGAGCCAGCCGTCCTTGCCGAACTCGGTCTCCTGCCGGTAGGTCCGCATGGTCGCCATCGACGCGTCGAACTCGGGACCGAGCTGAAGTCGGTAGAGGTCGCCGTTGTCGTCGTTGTAGTCGTCGACCGGGTCGCTGTAGTCGTCGAGCACCCACGGGCTGGCCTCGGTGCGGATCTTCTTGTTGAACGGCTCGTCATACTTGAGCCGCCAGCGGATGGGGGTGGGCTCCGGCTCGGGCTCGGCGGCCGCGCACGGCGGGGTCACGCCGTCGTCGTCCTGGATGATCGTCAACTTCACGTTCTGCAAGGTCACCCCGGTCGTGCCCGCCTCGACGCGGAAGTCGGCGCCGCCGTTCTCGCGGTTGGCGAACCGGGCGTCCATCAGCTCGAAGCCCGCCGTCTTCCACGTGTTCGACCCGGTGCGGTTGACCGAACCCGTCGAGCCGTAGGCGCTGCTGGTCGAGTCGTACTGGACGCGGAAGGTGGCACCGCCCTCGTCGAAGTACTCGACCTGCAGGCACGCGACGTACGCGCCGTCGAAGGCGACCGCGTCGTCGACCTGGAAGTACATGTGCTGCGCCGGCGCCGAGGTCTGCACGGTCTTGCGGGCGTTCCGCCCGCCGACCGTCACGGGCGCGGTCGTGCCGTCACCCTGCTCGATCTGGCGAAGACCGTTCTCCTCGTTGACCTCGCCTAAGACGATCGAGGCGACGGTCCCCTCCGCGGCGGCCGACGTCGCGGCGGTCGGCGTCGCGTTGAGGAGCAGAGACGCCCCCAGGGTGACCACGCTCAGGGCCGCCACGGTCGAGCGACGTCCACGATTGCGAGTTGTTGCTTTCAATGCACTTCCTTTTCGGTTGAGCAAGGCGTCCGTTCGTGCCGCTCCGGGCCTCGGGACCGCGCCCGCGGCGCGGCCCCCGTCACGGGTGCCGATGTGCGCTGGTTCGATTCACTCGTCGGTCGCGCTCGCGCGCGGCAACTCCTTCCCGCCACCATCGGTGAGCACGAGCGTCGCGACAGGTGCCGGGAGTCCGTGCGAGACCGGTACTCGTAGCTCTTGGCCGTGCCGTGTGTCCTGGAACACCGTGTACGCATATCGGCTGGGCCGGTCGGGTCCTTCTCCAGGACGCCGAGCTCGAGCAGGGATGCGGCGGAGCGATGGCACGCGGCTGCCGGATCGCACGCGCTCGCACCCGTCTCCAGCAGCTCGAACACCTTAATCGTATTCGACGACTTCCTCGTCGCCGTCATTCCTGTCGCCACCATTCGAATAACTCGAATCCTCTTCGATTTGCTACCTCACCACAGCCTCGATAAATGCGAGACACCTTGTCAAGGGTTTCGATTCGCGGACTTCCCGGCCGATCGACCGGGCATTCGAGAATGTCGAATCGACGGTTCATCCCGACACCGGCGTGGGCCGTCGACGGTCGAGGGCCATAACGATGGGGACCGCGAGGTAACGCCGCTCGTCGAGACAGACCCGGTCATCGGCAGGCGGTGTTCGAAGGACGTCGGGCCGCACGCTTGCCCGCGACGCATCAGCCGCGTTTTCAATGGCCGATTTCCAAGGGAATCAGGAGGGCCTGGCATCAATCATGAGAGCGTCCAGGTCGCTACGAAGCGGGATCTCCCGCGTGGCAATAATGCTCCTCCGCGGTCTCTATCGGCCGAATCCTTCAATGGTCACGGAATGGCGGCACAAGGCGACGCAGTGATCATCCTGGCGCAGATAGCGGGCCTGCCCATTAAGTAATGGCGTTCCAGCGCCTTTTGATGACGGGCGGCCAGGTGCTGGGCGTGGCGGGCGCAGAAGTCGTCGCCGTCTTCCCGGTAGTCGGTATTTCCAGCGGCTTGCCGTCGAGTCGCACCGTCCGGCGGATGAATGCCTGTCCTTGCTCGGCATGCACAGGTCCTCCAGGGGCTTCGTCCGTCAAGCTCTGGCGATCCCGGATAAGCCGTCATTCGGCAGGCAGGCCAGAGATGAGGCCATGGACCCCTGGCATCCCGGCCCTGATCACGATCTAGGGTCGCACTTATGGAATACGTACGTTTGGGACGAACAGGACTCAAGGTCAGCCGCATCTGCCTCGGCATGATGAGCTACGGCCAACCGAGCGAAGCCGCGAGCTGGATCCTCCCCGAAGACCAGGCCGAACCCCTCGTCCGCCAGGCCGTCGAAGCGGGCATCACCTTCTTCGACACCGCCGACGTCTACTCAGCCGGCGCCTCCGAAGTCGTCACCGGCAATCTGCTCAGGAAGTTCTTCGACCGCCGCGACGACTACGTCCTCGCGACGAAGGTGTTCTTCCCCGTCCGCCAGGGCCACAACGACAAGGGCCTGTCGCGCAAGCACATCATGGCCGCCATCGACGACTCCCTCACCCGCCTGGGCACCGACTTCGTCGACCTCTACCAGATCCACCGCTGGGACGACGAAACCCCCATCGAAGAAACGATGGAGGCCCTGCACGACGTCGTGAAGGCAGGCAAGGCGAGATACATCGGCGCGAGCTCCATGCGCGCATGGCAGTTCGCCAAGGCCCAGCACGTCGCCGAGGTCAACGGCTGGACCAGGTTCGTGTCGATGCAGAACCACTACAACCTCCTCTACCGCGAGGAGGAGCGCGAGATGATCCCGCTCTGCGCCGACCAGGGCGTGGGCCTCATCCCGTGGTCCCCGCTGGCGAGGGGCCTGCTGGCCCGCGCCGGGCAGGAGCAGCACACCACCCGCCAGGAGGGCGACGGCGACCGCCAGCGCTTCCTGTACGGCGGACCGGGAGACGGAGACGTCCTGGCGAAGGTGGCCGAACTCGCCGGAGAAAGAGGCGTCGCCCCCGCGACTCTCGCGCTGGCCTGGCTGCTCCACCAGCCCGGCATGGTCGCACCCATCATCGGCGCGACCAAGGACGGCCACATCGGCGACGCCCTGGCCGCCGTCGGTCTCGATCTGTCGGACAAGGAACTGGCCTCTCTCCAGGAGCCCTACCAGCCCCGGTCCGCCCACTTCTGAGACAGGCGCCCGATCCAGGCCGACGGGCGCGCGGTACCCGTCGGCCTGGATGCGGCCGAAGCGCGTCTCCGATCCCGCGAAACGAGTAAGGCTGCGAAACCCTCTGGTCCGGCACGGGCCGATCAGAATGTGCGCAGGTGGGCGCGCGACTTCGGGCGGATCGCCGCCATCGGCATCTCGGCCGCCCGGGTGCCTGTCCAGTTCACCGTCCCGGCCGGCGAAAGGCGATCGGTTCCACCACGTGTCCCTCCGGCGGAACGGCGTGGAACGCCTTATGGGTGAGACACCGGCCACCGGCCGCGTCTCGAACTTGATACAGAACCCGAGAAGGACAGACCCATGAAAAGCGTTCTCACCCGGCTGGCCGCAACCCTCGTCGCCACCGTCGGCGTCATCGGCCTGACCACGGCCCCCGCCCAGGCCGCGACCGAGATCACCGCCCACCTCGAAATCGGCTTCAACAACGGCGTGCCGGCCGCCCGGACCATCAACCTGAGCGTGCACGTCCCCATGAACGAGTACGACGCCAACGGATACCTCATCCACGGCGCCCGGATCCAGGTCCGTTTCTACGGCAGCGACCCGGGCACCGACCCGCTGCTCTACGGCCCGGTCACCTGGTACAAGGACGACTACGGCCTGACCGCCGGCCCGGACGGCATCCACCTCGACTACGGCTGGGAGGTCCCCCAGGGCTCGTTCCTCAACGAGGACAGCGGCTTCGCCAACAACGGCGACGAGGTCTACATCGTCGCGAAGTTCATCGACGGCGACGGCGCGACCATCAGCGCCCAGTCCAACACCGAAGAAGGCCTCTACTGAGCCGACCCCTTGAGGCCGGTGGTCCGGCGCTCCCCCTTCCGCAGCCGGGCCACTTCACGCCAACCCGGAGCCGCCGACCAGCACCGGCGACCCCGGAACAGACCATGCCCCGCCGGGTCACGCCGACACCGACACCGCCCGGAACGCATACCCGTCCTGCCCCGGAGCCTCCCACTCCAGGTCGACAGGCTGCCCCGCAGTCAACACCCGATACCCCACAGCCCGGATATGGCTGAAGTGCGTCCAGCACCCGCCCGGCGTCTCCGGAGAGTCGATGACCCCCCACCCCTCGTCGGCGTGCCACTCCCGCACCACCCCTCGAACGCCCATATCCGGACGATACAGTCGCCCCCATGGCGCCCATCGAGTTGTTCCACCGTGTCGCGGCCACCGTCCCCGCCTACGCCGCGTTCCTCCGGGAGCACGACGTCGACCCGGCCCGCATCAGGACGGACGCCGACTTCGCCACCCTCCCCTTCACGACCAAGGACAACTACACCCGGCGCCACCCGCTCAACGACCTCTGCCGTGACGGCGTCCTCCAGGGCATGATCGCCGTCTCCTCCGGCTCGACCGGCGAGCCGTCGTTCTGGGCGCGGACCGCCGATGACGAGAAGGTCATCGCCGACCGGTTCGCCCAGGTCATGGATAATTTCGGCCGCAGGCCCACGCTGGCGGTCGTGTGTTTCTCCCTCGGCACCTGGGTGGGCGGCCTGTTCACCCTCGCCTGTGTCAGGCACCTCCAGGACCGTGGCTACCCGATCACCGTCGTCGCCCCGGGGAACAATCCGGCGGAGATCGCGCGGGTCGTGCCGCAGCTGGCCCCGCTGGCCGAGCAGACGGTCCTGTTCGGCTATCCGCCCTTCGTCAAGGATGTCATCGACACCCTCGACCTCCCCTGGGCGTCGTACAACATCAAGATCGTCACCGCGGGTGAGGTCTTCTCCGAGGAGTGGCGCACGCTGGTCGCCGAGCGGGCCGGGATCGCCGAACCGGTCAGGTCGTTCGCGTCGTTGTACGGCACCGCAGACGCTGGCGTCCTGGGCAACGAGACGCCGCTGTCCATCGAGATCAGGCGGCATCTGGCCGCCCGTCCCGATAAGGCCAGGGAGATCTTCGGGGCCGACCGGCTGCCGACGCTCGTCCAGTACGACCCGGCGGTCCGCTTCTTCGAGGAGTCCGGCGGAACGCTGCTGTTCAGCGGCGACAACGGCATCCCGCTGATCCGCTACCACATCGCCGACGAGGGCGGCCTGATCCCCTACCGGGAGATGCTGGACCGGATCGGCTTCCGGCCGACGGGCGAGGGGCCCGAGCTTCCGTTCGTGTACGTCTTCGGCCGCAGCCGCTTCGCCGTCTCCTTCTACGGCGCCAACGTCTACGCCGAGAACATCTCGGTCGGCCTGGAGCAGCCGGAGGTCAACAGGGCGGTGACCGGCAAGTTCGTGCTGGCGGCCCCGGAGGGCGCCGACGGGCTGCACGTCACCGTCGAGCTCGCCCCCGGCCGGGAGCCGTCCGACGACCTGGCGAAGGAGGTCGCGGCGCAGATCGTCGCCCACCTCCGGCGGCTGAACAGCGAGTTCGCCCACTACGTGCCGGAGCACAGGCAGCTCCCGCTGGTCACGCTGCGGCCCTACGCCGACCCGGTGGACTTCCCGCCCGGCGTCAAGCACCGCTATGTACGCTGATCGGCATGGCACGGGCGAATGACGAGGCCGCTGCGGCCCTGGAAGAGTACGCCGAACTGTTCGCGCTGAACGGCGGCGACGCCTTCCGGGTGCGCAGCTACCAGAAGGCGGCCAAGTCGATCGCCGGTTACCCCGACGACCTGCGCGAGATCCCGGTCCGCCAGATCCCGGGCGTCGGCGAGGCGATCGCGAAGAAGATGGAGGAGTTCCTCGAACGGGGGAGCTTCCGCCAGCTCGACGACCTGCGGTCGAAGGTGCCCGACGGCGTGCGGCGGCTGACGAGGATCCCGACCCTCGGGCCGAAGAAGGCGCTGTTCCTGTTCCAGGAGCTCGGCATCGACTCCCCCGACGCGCTGGCCGCCGCGATCGGCGAGGGACGGCTCAAGGGGCTGAAGGGCTTCGGGCCGAAGACCGAGGAGAACATCCTCAAGGGCATCGCGCAGATGGCCGAGACCCGCGTCCACCTGGGCGTCGCGGCCGAGCTGGCCGACCGGGTCATCGCCTCGCTCGACGCCGACCAGATCACCTTCGCCGGTTCGCTCCGCAGGATGCGCGACACGGTCGGCGACATCGACATCCTGGCCGTGGGCTCGCCCGAGCTGATGGAGCGCTTCGCCGGGCAGCCCTACGTCACCGAGGTCATCGCCCGCGGCGAGAAGAAGACGTCGGTGCGCACCGACCGGGGGCTCCAGGTTGACCTGCGGCTGGTCCCGGAGGAGTCGTGGGGGGCCGCGCTCATCTACTTCACCGGGTCGAAGGAGCACAACGTCCACCTTCGCGAGATGTGCGTGAAGAAGGGGTGGAAGCTCTCCGAATACGGGCTCTTCGACGCCGACGACAACGTCATCGCCGCCGCGACCGAGGAGGACATCTACGCCGCGCTCGGGATGGAGTGGATCCCCCCGACCCTCCGTGAGGACGGCGGCGAGATCCAGGCGGCGCTCAAGCATGAGCTGCCCCGGCTGGTCACGCTCGACGACCTGAAGGGCGACCTGCACACCCACACCGACCTGACCGACGGCATCGCCACGCTGGAGGACATGGTGGCCGCCGCCGCCAAGCGCGGCTACGCCTACTACGCCGTCACCGACCACGCCCCCGACCTGGTCATGCAGCGCATGACGCTGGAGAAGGCCCTGGCGCAGCGGGCCCGGCTCGACGAGCTCCAGAAGAGCTATCCCGGCATGCGGCTGCTGCACGGCAGCGAGCTCAACATCGGGCCCGACGGGAGCGTCGACTGGCCCGAGGAGATCCTCGCGGGCTTCGACGTGTGCGTGGCCAGCGTCCACTCCCACTTCAACCAGTCGCGCGACGAGATGACCCGCCGGTTCATCGCCGCCTGCGAGAACCCCCAGGTCGACATCATTGGCCACCCGACCACCCGGAAGATCGGCAGGCGTCCGGGCGTCGACGCCGACTGGGACGCGATCTTCCGCGCCGCCGCCCGCACCGGCACCGCGCTGGAGATCGACGCCTACCCCGACCGCGCCGACCTGCCCTCCGACCTGGTCCGCCTGGCCCGCCACCACGGCGTCAAGTTCTCCATCGACAGCGACTCCCACGCCATCCCCCACCTCGACAACCAGAAGTTCGGCGTCGGCATCGCCCAGCGCGGCTGGCTGACCCCCGACGACGTGATCAACACCTGGCCGATCGAGAAACTGCTGCGCTTCCTGGGCCGCTGAGAAAGCCTTCTTCCGTTACGGCTCCCGCCCGGCCGGCGCCGACCACCGCCCCCGGCCGGGCGCCGCATCCGGCGCCCCGCACCGCTCCCGGCGACCCGCCGTCACGACTCAGCACACCACCCGATCACCGACCGTGACACCGCCGGGCCGGACGACCTCGGCGTAGGCCCCCAGGCAGGGATATCCCCCGACGTGGTTGTCGCGCAGCAGGGTCCTGACCGCGTCGGTCCGGCGCGGCAGGTTCCCGTGGGCGAGCGTCGGGACCGCGCAGCGCGGGGTGGGGCCGAGGATCCGCAGCACCACCGGACCGACGGTGAGCTCGCGGCCGGTCCAGCCGTTCTCGGCGTAGGGCGTCGCACCGGGCAGGTCCACGACCAGGTTCGGCCGGTAGCGCACCATCTCCGCCCGGGCCTGGGCGAGGGTGGCGGTCGTCACCAGGTGGATCGCGGCGTAGTCGACGAAATTGCGGCCCGGCGTGCCCTGGCCGATCTGGAGGTGGATATAGGGCACGTCCGCGTCGACCCCGGCGTCCATGACCGCTTCGGGGTCCGGCCGGACCACCGTCGCCTGCTCCGGCCGGGTGGTCAGCAGGCGGACCTCGCGGCCCAGCGCCCGTGAGACGGCGTCGTCGGCGTGGTCGGCCCGCACCGTCCGGCCGCCCGGGAGCCGGATCAGGGTCGTCCCGTCGTCCCATCGGGCGGCGAAGCCGAGCAGGTCCCGCCACAACCGGGGATGCTTGGCGCTGGCCACCGTCCCGGTCGCCACGTCCAGCAGCGCGGCCACCCGGTCGCCCTCGACGCCCTGCTCGGTCACGGCCGCCGCTTCGACGTCCTCCCCGAGCATCGACTTGACCGGGTAGCGCCGCAGCGCCACCACCGATCCCGTGGCCGGGCTCATGCCGTCGGGAGGTGCTTGGAGAGGAACGTGCGGATCAGGGCCGCGACCTCGTCTCCGGCGCTCTCCAGCAGGAAGTGGCCGCCGTCGAACAGGTGGATCTCCGCGTGCGGGCTGTCGCGGGCGAAGGCGCGGGCCCCGTCGGGGCCGAAGAAGGGGTCGTGCCTGCCCCACGCCGCCAGCACCGGCACCCGCCTGGCCCGCAGCCACTCGTGCAGCGCCGGGTAGAGCGGCGGGTTCGTGGCGTAGTCGAGGAACAGCTGCAACTGGACCTCCGCGTTCCCGGGTCGTGAGATGGAGGCGTGGTCGAGGTGCCAGGTGTCCGGGCTGAGGACGCTCTCGTCCGCGACGCCGGTCACGTACTGGCTTCGGATCGCCTCCAGCGTGAAGGCCTCGCGCAGCGCCGCCTCGTTTTCCGGGCTCTGGTCCCGCTGGTAGTCCCACACGCCCTGCCAGCCCGCGGGGACGAAACCCTCGTCGTAGCCGTTCCCGTTCTGGCTGATCACCGCGACGACCGCCTCGGGGTCGCGGAGCGCCAGCCGCCAGCCGATCGGAGCGCCGTAGTCCTGGACGCCGATCGCGTAGCGGGTCACGCCCAACTGGTCGAGCAGCCCGGCGGTGAGGCCGGCCAGCGCGTCGAAGCTGTAGCCGAACTCGGCGACCGACGGCGCGTCCGACAATCCGAACCCGAGGTGGTCGGGGGCGATGACCCGATATCCCTCCAGCGCGGGGATCAGGTTGCGGAACATGAACGAGCTGGTCGGAAAGCCGTGCAGCAGCACGACCGTCGGCTGGCCCGCCGACCCGGCCTCGCGGTAGAAGAGACGGTGCCCGTCGACCGTCGCATACCGGTGGTGCACCCTCACGCTCATTGATCTAACCACCTTTCGTCATTGATGACGGTTAGATCGTAGGCCTGCGACGTGTAACCTTGTCAACAGGCGAATGGAGGTTAGACCGAATGAAGGCGGCAGAACCCGACGAGGCGCTCCTCCTGGCCCTGCTGAACACCACCCCGACCGTCGGCGGAGAGGTGGACGACCGGCTCGCCGACCCGGCGGCGGCCCGCGCCTGGATCGTCGAGCACGCCGGCGACCAGCACGCCGACGAAGACCTCACGCTCCTGCGCTCGACCCGCGACACGCTGCAGGCGCTGGTCCACGGCCAGGCGGCCCCGGCGGCGCTCGCCCCGGCGCTCGACGGCGTCGGCTACCGGCCGGTCATCGGCGACACCGGCATCGAATGGCGGCTCTCGACGCCTCGCGAGCACACCCTGGCCGCCCGGGCCGCCGTCGCCTGGGACACCCTCCGGCGCACCGCCCCCGGCCGGGTCCGCCCGTGCGAGAACGCGGACGAGTGCACGCTCTTCCTCATCGACCACTCCAAGAGCAACAGCGCCCGATGGTGCTCGATGGCCGGTTGCGGCAACCGCATGAAGGCGCGCCGCCACTACGAACGCCGGAAGAACACCCGGACCAGCGGCTGACAGATTTGCCGCTTTCCTGGTAGGAAATACCTACAAGGGAAAGGGGTTCCTCATGGACCGGACGGCTCTGTGCACCCTGGGCGACATCCCGCCTCTCTCCGCCCACCGCGGCCCCATCGTCAAGCCACTCCCCGCCGACCTGTTCACCACCCGTGGCTCCAGCGCCGAGACCCGCTGGGAGGCCATGGCCGGCCAGGGCTACCACACCCCCAACGACCGCTTCTTCGTCGGCAACCACACCACCACCCCCTTCATCGACGCCCACTCCTGGCGGCTGCGCCTGCACGGCGACGGCCTCACGGGGCCGCGCGTGCTCACCTACGCCGACCTGCGCGGACTGCCCGCCCGCACGATGGACGTCGCCATCGAGTGCGCCGACAACGGCCGGTCGCTGTTCGGCCACCGGGACGACGGGTGGGGACTGGGCGGCATCGGGGTGGCCCGCTGGCGCGGCGCGCCGCTCCGGAGCGTGCTCGAACTCGCCGGGATCCGGCCCGACGCGGTCGACGTGCTGGCCACCGGCCTCGACGACCCGGTCGGCGACCGGGGGCACGTCCGGCATGTGGTCCCGCTCGCGAAGGCCCTCGACGACGTGCTGGTCGCGTACGAGATGAACGGCGTCACTCTCCCGCCCGACCACGGCTATCCGGCCCGGCTGGTGGTGCCGGGGTGGGTGGGGATCGCGTCGGTCAAGTGGCTCGGAGACGTCGAGGTGTCGACGCGGCCCCTGGACAACCCGTTCGGCACGGGCGTCACCACGCCGTCGGTGAAGAGCGCCTTCGAGCTGCCGCGACCCGCCCGGATTCCGTTCGGGCGGCGGCACGTCCTGCGCGGGCGCTCCTGGTCGGGCGCGGGCGCGATCGCGAAGATCGAGGTCAGCACCGACGGAGGCCGGTCGTGGCGGAAGGCCTTCCACCGCAGGGGAACCCGCGCCTGGACGCCGTGGCACCTGGAGTGGTGTCCGAGGGAGAAGGGCCCCGGCGTGCTGCTCGCCAGGGCGGTAGATCACAATGGGTACAGGCAGCCGGAATTCACTGCGTACGACAAGATGGGGTATTTGTTCGACGCCATCGTGGCGCACCCGGTGATCGTCGAGTAGCCAAGTGTTACCTTTACGGAAGGTTCGCTGGCTTTCGCGCAGCTCGGGGGGGTTCGCGAAGGGCTGGCCGCCTATGGGGGAAGTACGGGGAGACGATTCCGCGCTGCCAGAATCGCTCCTTGGAGACGTCTTGGTAACGCCCCGGTAACCGCTCCTCAGGAGGATGGGGGCGGAACCCGGCGGAGAACGACAGGGGGAGGTTGCCCATGGGCCAGCTCACGGCACTCGACGCGCAGTTCCTCAGCACGGAGTCCGACACGACGGTCACCCACGTCGCCGGTGTGGCCGTCCTCGACGGCAGCGTCACCCGCGACCGCCTGGTCGCGCTGTTGCGCGACCGGGTCCATCTCGCGCCGCCGCTGCGGATGCGGCTCGCCGACGTGCCCTTCGGGCTCGACCGGCCCTACTGGACCGAAGACGACGACTTCGACGTCGCCGACCACGTGCACGAGTCGACGCTGCGCCACGAAGACGAACTCGCCGTCCACGTGGCCCGCCTGCACGCCCGCAAGCTCGACCGGAGCCGCCCGCTCTGGGAGATGCACCTGATCCACGGCCTGGGCGAGGGCCGCGTCGCCGTCTACACCAAGGTCCACCACGCCGCCATCGACGGCGTGTCGGGCTCGGAGATCCTCGGCGCCTTCCTCGACCTCACGCCCGAGCAGCGGCAGGTCGAGCCGCCCTCGGCCGACACGCCGCGCGCCAAGGCGCCCAACCCGGCCGAGATGCTCGCCGAGGCGTTCGGCCGGCTGCTGACCCAGCCCGGCGACACGGTGCGGTCGCTGACCCGCGCGGTCGCCGACCTCGACGCCATGCCGGTCTCCGGCGGCCTGCCCGGCGCCCACCGCCTGGCCAGCGCCGCCCGCCGCCTGCTCGGCGAGAAGCCACTGCCGCCGCTGCCCTCGCTGGCCGCGCCGCGCACCCCGTTCAACGGCCCGATCACCCGCATGCGCACCTTCGCCTACGGGTCGATCGCGCTCAGCGATGTGAAGCACGTCGGCCGGACGTTCGGCATGAGCGTCAACGACGTCGTGATGACGGTCGTGTCGGGCGCGCTGCGGTCGTGGCTGGAGGAGCACGCCGCCCTGCCGGGCCAGCCCTTGGTGGCGGCGGTCCCGGTGGCGGTGCGCACCACCAAGGGGCACGAGACCATCGGCAACCAGATCTCCGCGATGATCACCCCGCTGGCCACCGACGTGGCCGACCCCGAGGAGCGCCTGTCGGCGGTCAGGGGCCTGATGGCCACCGCCAAGCGCCGCTTCGCGGTGTCGCGCACGAACTGGCTGAACGACCTGTGCTCCGTCCTGCCTGCCCCGATCGCCACCTTCGCGACGCCCCACCTGTTCCGGCTGGCCGGGAAGGTGACGCCCGGGGTGAACCTGATCGTGTCGAACGTGCCGGGCCCGCAGTTGCCGCTCTATCTGTGCGGGGCCCGGCTGCTGGCCTACTACCCGATGTCGGTACTGAGCGACGTGACGGGCGGGTTGTCCATCACGTGCCTGTCCTACGACGGCAGCCTCGACTTCGGCGTCGTCGCGTGCCCGGCCAGAGTGCCGGACGTATGGCGGATCATGGACCATCTGCGCGAGGCGATGGCCGAGCTCGTCAAGCTCGCCGACGCCACCGACCCCGAGTAGCACCTACTCCCCGCGCAGCACGTCGCCCGGCCGCGACCGGGCCACGCGGCGGGCGGGCCCGACCGCGAGCACGCCCCCGGCCAGCAGCGCGACCGGCACGGCGAGCCCGAGGGCCAGCGGGGCGAGCGGCGGCACGTACAAAAGCGGGGTGAGCCCGGCGACGGCCCGCCAGGCGGCGCGCCCCGCGGCCACCCCCAGCGGCACGCCCACCAGGAGACCGACGGCGGCGAGCGTGCCGACCTGAGTGAACACCATCGCGGCGCCTTGGCGCGGCGTCATGCCGATCGCGCGCAGGACGGCGACCGTGTGGCGGCGGCGTCTGGCCGCGGTGCCGAGCGCGTGGCCGACGGCGCCGACGGCGAGCAGCCCGAGGAACCCGGCGAGGACCGGCGGCAGGGCCTGCACGTTGCGGAGCCGGTCGAGGGCCCCGGGTTCCATCGGCGGCAGAGTCCCCGCGCCGAGCCGGGCCGACACCTCGGCCGGGTCGGCGCCGGGGCGCAGCGCGAGCAGGGTCTCACGGAACTTGAAGTAGCCGTTGGGGAACAGCCGGGCGTAGCCGTCGCCGCTCAGCCAGGCGCCGTCGGCGTAGCCGTTGTGCGGGTTCTCCGGGACGAACACGATCCCGGTCACCGTCAGGTCGGCCGTGGCGTAGGCCTTGACGGTCAGCGTGTCCCCCACGCCGGCGCCGATCGTGTGCGCCGAGTCGGGGGCCAGCGCGATCTCCCCCGGCCCGCTGGGCGGGCGGCCTTCAATCGCGACGAGGGGAAGCGATCCGGGGCGGGTGAAGACGGTGACCGGGGTGGAGCCGACGGTGACGACGCCGACCGTGGTCTCGGTCGCCGAGGCCACCGCGGGGTCGGCCGCCCACGCGCGGACCGAACCGGCCGGGATGACCTCGTCGCCGTCGAAGCCGGTCATGGCCCACAGCTGGAACGTCTGCCCGAACCGGGAGGGCGCGACGACGGCGTCGGCCGCCCCGGCCTGGAAGGTCAGCGCGGCCAGCACCCCGGCCGTGCCGGCCACGACCCCGGCGAGCACGGGGCGTACGGAGGCCGGCCGGCGTCCCGTGCCCGGTTCGAGGGCCAGCCGCACCCCCATGACGGCCGGGACCGGCAGGCCCATCCGATGGGCGGCCGCCGCCACGGCCGACCTGCGCGTCACGGCGGCCTCCCGCCCGGGTGACGGCCACGCGGCGAGGGCGGCGGTCACGGTCAGGACGGCCACCACGACGCCCGCGACCCCGGCGAGGACCGGCAGGTCGGCGTACACGCCGGGGGCCGGCTCCGCCGACGCCGCCGAGCCGATCGGGAAAAGGGGCGAGGCGGCGACCGCGAGCCCGGCGCCCAGCAGCGCACCGGCCCCCACCGACGCCGCGGGCCCGCAGACGGCGGCGGCCAGCGCCTGCCGGGGCCGCATGCCCAGGGTCCGCAGGACGCGCAGGTCGCCGGCCGAACCGGCGGCCTGGCGGGCCACCGCCTGGCCGAGGAGCGCGAGCGCGGTCACCAGCGCGGCCAGGGCGAGGGCGGCCAGAATGACCGCCTCGAACTCGTTCGCCTGGTCGACCTTGCCCAGGAGCCGGGTGAGGTCGCGGATCTCGATGTCGTTGCGGCCGGTCAGCGCGGCGAACGCACGCTGGAACTCCGGGATCGAGGCGGGTCCGCCGCTCAGCCGGACGATCGCGTTGTGGATGGCGTCCCCGGTCGTCCCTTCCAGGTCGGCGCGGTGGCGCTCGGCGAACGCCCGTGTCGTGGTGAACGCCGGGACCATCACGGCGAACGGGTAGCGGACCACCCCGACGATCGTGACCGGGTGCCGCGCCCGCGCCGATCCGGCGACCACCACGTCACCGACCCGCAGGCCGTTGGCCGTGAGGAAGTCCGTCGTCGCGACGGCCTCGTCGGCCCGGTCCTCGTCGGCGGCCCGGCCTGCCACGACCACGGCCCGCTCGACGGTGTGCAGAAGATCGCCGCCGGGCGCGACGTACTGGATGCCCGGCTCGGGCAGCCCCTCGAACCGGATGTCACTGATCAGGTACGTCGCCACGGCGACGACCCCCGGCAGCCGCCGGACGGCGTCCCAGTCGAACCCCGGCTGGTTGGGCTGGACGAGCACGGTCGCGGGCAGCGTGACGGCGCTGAGCCGGTCGACGGCCGAGGCCCCCCGGCGGGCGCCCGCGGCGGCGGCCGTCACCGCGGCCGAGCCCACCGCGACCAGCAGGGCGAGCGCCACCAGCGGGCGCAGGCGACGCCGCGCGTCCAGCCGGATCCACGTCCACATGGGGTCATCGCACCCCGCCGGCGGATCGGGCCGCCATGGGGTTAGCCCTCCGGCCGGAGTCTCCGCAGGCAGATCGCCGTGTACCAGATGGAGATCACGATGACTCCGGCGGTGAAGAGGAGGAGGCTCCAGCCCGCGCCGCCGGCCGCGGCCATCGCGCCGAAACTCGCGAAGAAGAAGACACCGCACAACGCCGAGGCGAGGGACCAGCCCCGGTCGCCCGCGTGCCGGTGGCGCCGGGCCAGGACCAGGGCCGCGACGGTGATGGCGGTGAAGCCGACGGCGCCGCAGACGAAGTGGAGGATGCCGGACGGGCTCACCTCGCCGCCCACCGGGTCGATCGTGAAGATGCCGGCGCCCATCAGGCTCAGGCCGTACAGGCAGAAGAGCGTTCTGACCAGACCGGTGAACGCGGTCGCGCCCGCGATGACGGCCAGGCCGGAGAGTTCGAGGGTGGTGACGTGGATCCAGCCGAGGTCGCCCAGGGACAGGGCGCTCCACGGGTGCGTCAGGGGGTCGAAGCCGTCGCGGAAGGCGATCTCGAGCAGGGAGACGACGACGTAGACGGGGCCGGCGAGAGCGCCGAGGAGCGGCATGAGTCGGTTCATGCCTACTCCTCGAACGGGGACGACGGTTTTCTACCGCCGCCCCGGAGAATTTCCCGGTGATGCCCGACGGACGGCTGTGGGTTCAGCCGAACAGCGCCGTCGCGATCAGGTCGGCCACCACGTCGGCGTCGATCGTGTGCCCCGTCAGGTGGGCGATGCTCTCCTGGTAGAGCAGCACCGCCGCGAACGTGGCCGCCGCCGCCTCCAGCCGCGCCGCGTCTCCCCGCCCGCCCGGCAGCGCCAGTTCGAGGGCGAACCGCGCCCGCCGGATGAGCTCGCTGTTCAACCCGTGAATACGGTCTTTGACCGATCGGTGGGTGTCGGCCTCGCGGAAGAGGATGCGCCGCATGGAGGGCGACGCGGTGAGCGGCAGACGCCGGGCCAGTGTGGAGAGCGCACGCGCGGGATCCCCCGGTTCGGGGTCCTCCTCGGTCACCAGGGTGCGTTCGTCGACCAGGGACACCAGCACGTCGATCTTGCGGGGGAAGTAGTGGAAGACGAGTCCTTTGGGCACCCCGGCGACCGCGGCGATCCGTGCGGTCGGGGTGGCGTCGTAGCCGCCGCCCGCGAACAGTTCCTCGGCGGCGTCGAGGATCCGGCTGCGCGCGTCCGATGGGCTGTCCACGCGCCGACCTTAACCGCTGTCCGTACCGCCCCGACATGCCGGAAAAGGGACACCAGCCTTCCAAGCGAGAAGCCCCCGGGGGCGGGTCCCGGGGGCTTCTCTCTGGAGGGGTTACTGGGTGGCGATCAGTGGGTGGACGCCTTCTCGGCGCCGACGCCGGTAAGGGAGCGGACCTCCATCTCGGCGTACTTCGACTCGTTGTACTCCTTGCTCATCCGCGTGGCGATGTAGCCGCACAGGAAGCCGATCGGGATCGAGAACAGGCCCGGGTTCTCCATTGGGAACCAGTGGAAGTCCATGTCCTTGATCAGCGAGGTCGGGCGGCCCGACACGACCGGCGAGAAGATCACCAGGACCAGGGCGGAGACCAGACCGCCGTAGATCGAGGCGACCGCGCCGGCGGTGTTGAACCTCTTCCAGAACAGGCTGTAGAGGATCGCGGGCAGGTTGCCCGAGGCCGCGATGGCGAAGGCCAGGGCGACCAGGAACGCCACGTTTTGCGCCTGGGCCAGGATGCCCAGCCCGATCGCGACCGCACCGATGACGAAGGCCGAGACGCGGGCGACCAGGATCTCCTGCTTCTCCGTGACGTTGCCGCGCTTGAAGACGTGCGCGTAGAGGTCGTGGGCGAAGCTGGAGGAGCTGGCGAGGGTCAGACCGGCGACCACCGCCAGGATCGTGGCGAAGGCCACGGCCGCGATGATGGCCAGCAGGATCGTGCCGCCGACGTCGCCGAAGATGGCCTCGCCGATCGCCAGCGCGAGCTGGGGCGCCGCCGTGTTGCCGGCCGCGTTCTCGGCCCGGATCGCCTCGCTGCCGACCATGGCCGCCGCGCCGAAGCCCAGGACCAGGGTGAGCAGGTAGAAGGTGCCGATGATGCCGATGCCCCACAGGACCGACTTCCGGGCGTCCTTGGCGGTGGGCACGGTGTAGAAGCGGATCAGGATGTGCGGCAGACCGGCGGTGCCGAGAACCAGGGCAAGGCCCAAGCTGATCAGGTCGAACTTGCCCCAGATGCCCTGGGCCTCGGTGGCGTAGCGCAGGTTCGGCTCAAGGAAGGCCGCGCCCTTGCCGCTCTGCGCGGCGGCCTCGCCGAGCAGGCCGGAGACGTTGAAGCCGTACTTGCCGAGGACCAGCAGGGTGACCAGGGTCGCGCCGCCCATCAACAGGACGGCCTTGACGATCTGGACCCAGGTCGTGCCCTTCATGCCGCCGACGACGACGTACACGATCATCAGGATGCCGACGCCGACGATGGTCAGCGCCTTGCCGGAGTCGGAGGTGATGCCGAGCAGCAGGCCGACCAGCGCGCCCGCGCCGACCATCTGCGCGAGCAGGTAGAAGATCGAGACCACGATCGTCGAGACGCCGGCCGCGGTGCGGACCGGGCGCGGGCTCATCCGGAAGGCGAGCACGTCGGCCATCGTGTACTTGCCGGAGTTCCGCATCAGCTCGGCGACCAGCAGCAGCGCGACCAGCCACGCCACCAGGAAGCCGATGGAGTAGAGGAAGCCGTCGTATCCGTAGAGGGCGATGAGGCCCGCGATGCCGAGGAACGAGGCGGCCGACATGTAGTCGCCGCCGATGGCCAGGCCGTTCTGCGCCGCGCTGAAGGCGCGCCCGCCCGCGTAGTAGTCGGCGGCGGTCTTGTTCTGCCGGCTGGCCCAGAAGGTGATCGCCAGCGTCCCGATGACGAACAGCAGGAACAGGACGGTGGCGAGTGTCGTGTGGCTCATTTACCTGTCCGCCTTCTCGATCTCACCGCGCAGCTCGTCGGCCAGGGGGTCGAGCTTGGCCGCCGAATGGCGCGAGTAGGCCCACGAAATGTAGAAGGTGGACACGAACTGGAGCAGTCCGAAGATCAACGCGACGTTGATGTTGCCCAGCACCTTGATGGCCATGAAGTCGCGCGCGAACGCCGACAACACGACGTACAGGAGGTACCAGACCAAGAAGGCGACCGTCATCGGGAACGCCCACGAGCGGTAGCGGCGGCGCAGCTCCTGGAACCGGTCCGTCGCCCTTATCTGCTCATATACCGAGGAGTCATGTTGCTCCGTCGTCACGAGACCTCCCACGCTGTGATCTGGATCACCCACACGGTAGGAGTGGACGCTACCCCGGGAGGAGATACGGAGACCCGTCCTTCGCCGAGCAGACGGGCAAAGGCGCTCAATGTTGTACGGCTTGCGCCGAATGGTCCGCTATCCGCGACGAACGGCACCCTTTTCGGCCGGCCTCAACAGTCCGTTATGACGACCGTGGACGCCAATCGCCCCGGTCCACGTCAAGTGTCTCGGGTGTGTGGAGACGTACCATCGTGCGTGCCACGTTCGGCGGCGTCCGCCCGGGGGTGAGCAGCGAGACGACGACCATGACGGAGAACGAGATCGGCACCGTCCAGGCGGCCGGCTGGGCCAGCAGCGCCCCGGCCCAGCCGCCGTGGGGCCCGCCGACGACGGTGACCAGCCCGGCCACCGCGGCCAGCCCGCCCCCGGCGAGCAGCCCGGCGATCGCCCCCGACGTGGTCAGCCTCCGCCACCAGATGCCGAGCACGAGCAGCGGGCAGAACGACGAGGCGGCGACGGCGAACGCGAGCCCGACGACGTCGGCGACCGGCAGCGCCCGTGCGACGACGGCCAGCCCGAACGGCACCGCGACCCCGATGACCGTGGCGACCCGGAACGACCGCACGCCGTCGGTGAACCGCAGGATGTCCTGCCCGAGCACGCCCGCCACCGACACCGCCAGCCCCGACGACGTCGACAGGAACGCCGCGAACGCCCCGCCGGTGACCAGCGCGGTCAGCAGCTCCCCCGCGACCCCGGGCACCAGGTGCCCCGGCAGGGCCAGCACGACGGAGTCGGGCCCGTCGAGCGACAGGGAGTAGACCCGGCCGAGATAGCCGTAGATCGACGGCAGCAGGTAGAAGGCGCCCAGCAGCGACAACACCACCAGCGTCGTGCGCCGCGCGGCCCGCCCGTCGGGGTTGGTGTAGAACCGCACGAGCACGTGCGGCAGCCCCATGGTGCCCAGGAACGTGGCCAGGATGAGCGAGTACGTCGCGTAGACCGGATGCTCGCGCCCGTGCAGCGGCAGCGCCCACGGGTCGCCCGCCTGGAGCCCTGGAGCGCCGTCGGCCCGCCAGGCCAGCAGCATGAACACCAGCGGCACGGCCAGCGCGGTCAGCTTCAGCCAGTACTGGAACGCCTGCACGAACGTGATCGACTTCATCCCGCCCGAGAGCACGTTCACCGCCACCACCCCGGCGACCAGCAGCCCGCCCGCCCACGCGGGCGCCCCGGTGATCGCCCGGAACACCATCCCGGCGCTCTGGAACTGCGGCATCAGGTAGAGCCACCCGATGAGCACGACGAGCACGCTCGACACCCGCCGCACGGCCATCGACTCCAGCCGCGCCTCGGCGAAGTCGGGCAGCGTGTAGGCCCCCGACCGCCGCAGCGGCGCCGACACCAGCACCAGCAGCACGAGGTAGCCGCCGGTCCACCCGACGGGCAACCACAACATGTCGGCGCCGTAGGTGAGGATGAGCCCGGCGATGCCCAGGAACGAGGCCGCCGACAGGTACTCCCCGCCGATCGCCGAGGCGTTCCACAACGGGGTGACGGTCCGCGAGGCGACGTAGAAGTCGGAGGTGGTCCGCGACACCCGGACGCCGAACGCCCCGATGAGGACCGCCGCGAGCACCACGAGCACGATCGCGACGAGCGAGCTCAATCGCCCTCCACCAGCTCGGCGAACCGCCGTTCGTTGCGCTCGGCCGCCCGGACGTACAACCAGGCCCCGACGACGAACGCCGGATAGATGAGCCCGGCGAGCACCAGCCACGGCAGCGGCAGCCCGAGGACGACCACCTCCCGCATCGACGGGACCAGCATGAACAGTAAGGGCAGCCCGCCGATGACGCAGGCCAGCAGCGTGCAGACGAACAGGGCCAGGCGGAGCTGGGTGCGGATGAGCGACCGCATGTAGACCTCGCCGAGCCGCGTCTGCTCGTCGATCTCCCGCGTGGCGGGGTAACGCGGTCGGCGGGCGGCGCTCGTGCGGGGGCTCGTCACCGTCTCGCGGCGCGGTCTGCTCGGGTCCGGGTCGTCTCCGGCGCGCGGCTGGCGGGCCGGCGTGCGGCGGCGGCGCTGGGCCGGGGGCGGGTCACTGCTCCGGCTTGGCACGGCGGGCCCGTCGAACCAGCAGATCACGGAGTTCACGCGTGTGGCGGCGGCTGACCGGGATCTCGGTGTCGCCGATGCGCACCACGCAGCGGCCCGAGTCGATGTGCAGCTCGTCGATGTGCTTGACCGCGACCAGGTGGCTGCGGTGCACCCGCAGGAAACCCGCCGAGGCCCAGCGTTCTTCGAGGGCGGCGAGCGGGATGCGGACCAGATGGCTGCCGGTCGCGGTGTGGAGGCGGGCGTAGTCGCCGCGGGCCTCCACGTAACGCACCTCGGTCGAGGCGACGAACCGGGTGACGCCGCCGAGTTCGACCGGGATGGTGTCGCTGGTCTCGGGCTCGGTGTAGGACTCGCTCCCGGCGCAGACCCGGCGGATCGCCTCGGCCAGGCGGTCGGGGCGCACCGGCTTGAGCAGGTAGTCCTCGGCCTTCAGCTCGAAGGCGTCGACGGCGTGGTCCTCGTAGGCGGTGACGAAGACGACCTTCGGGGGCCGCGAGAACTGGGTGAGCAGCCGGCCGAGCACCACGCCGTCGAGCCCGCGCATGCGGATGTCGAGGAAGACCGCGTCGATCGGCCGCCCGTCGGCCATGGCGCGGTCGAGGAGCTTCAGCGCGGCGGCGCCGTCGCGGGCGGTCTGCACCTCGCCGATGCGGGGGTCGGCGCGCAGGAGATAGGCGAGGTCTTCGAGCGCAGGCTGCTCGTCGTCCACAGCCAGCACCCGCAACCCGCTCACGTCCTACCCCTTCCCTTGATGAGTCCCTAGAGCGTGATAAATCGCCATTTGGAAGTCAACGCTCGTTCGGAATCGTTAACTACGAAGCTCTTCCGTTACGGCTCCGCCCACCCCGGCGCCGACGCCCGCCCCCGGCCCGCGCCGCACCCGGCGCCGACCGCCCGCGCCCGGAACGCCCGGCGACGAGCGATCTGTGGCCATCAGGTGTGGCCGCGTTCCACGCCATGCCACCGGCTATCGGACCGTCACCCCCGGCCGGTACTTGGGCATCCGCATGCTGACCTTCGTGCCCGCGCCCTTGCCGGTCTCCACGACCAGACCGAACTCGTCGCCGTAGACCTGCCGGAGCCGTTCGTCGACGTTGGCGAGGCCCACTCCCGTCGCCCGCTCCTCCCCCGCGAGCACCCGCCGCAGGTGCTCCGGGTCCATGCCGAGCCCGTCGTCCTCGACGGTGATGGAGCACTCCGACCCGGCGTCCTCGGCCACGATCGAGATGCGGCCCACCCCGGGCTTGCTCTCCAGCCCGTGCCTGACCGCGTTCTCGACGAGCGGCTGGATGCACAGGAACGGCACCGCCACGGCCAGCACCTCGGGCGCGATGCGCAGGGTGACCTGGAGCTGGTCGCCGAACCGGGCCCGCTCCAGGGTGAGGTAGCGGTCGATCGAGCGCAGTTCCTCGGCCAGGGTGGTGAAGTCGCCGTGCCGCCGGAACGAGTAGCGGGTGAAGTCGGCGAAGTCGATCAGAAGCTCCCGGGCCCGTTCGGGGTCGGTGCGCACGAACGAGGCGATGGTCGTGAGGGAGTTGTAGATGAAGTGGGGCGAGATCTGCGCCCGGAGGGCACGTACCTCCGCCTCCATGAGCAGGGTGCGCGACCGGTCGAGCTCGGCGAGTTCGAGCTGGGAGTCCACCCACCGCGCGACCTCCTGCACGGCCCGCACCAGCCCGGCCGAGGTGTGGTCGCCGTAGGCGGCCAGCGAGCCGACCACCCGGTCGTCGGTGGTGAGCGGGACGACCACCGCGTGCCTGATCGGGCACTCGGGCTGCGTGCAGGAGAGCTGGAGCACCTGGATGCGGCCGTCCTTGAGGGTGCTCCTGGCGTGGTCGAAGGCCTCGCGGGCGTGGTGGTCGCCGGTCCCGTCGTAGACGAGCAACTCCTCGGCGTTGGTGATCGCTATCGCCGGCGAGCCGAGGAGTTGCCGCAGGTGACGTGAGGCCTTCAGGACGCCCGCCTGGGTGAGCCCGGCGCGGAGCGGGGGCGCGGCGAGGCTGGCGGTGTGCAGGGTCTCGAACGTGGCCCGCTCGGCCGGTCCGCTGCCGAGTTCACGCCGTCCACTCAGCACGCGCCACAACACGACCGCCGGTACGCCGACCAGGGCTGCGACCACCAGGACGGCGACCAGGGGCTCCACGTCGCGGAGCCTACCGGACCGATTCGGGAACCTTGTCTTCTGAGACGGTTTCGTGCTCCTCGTCCAGCAGCGTGGTCTCGTCGAACGGGTCGCGGCCCGACAGCACCTCCTGGGCGCGCTCCCGGTCGAACTCGCCGGTCCAGCTTCCGATCACGACGGTCGCCACCGCGTTGCCGGCGAAGTTGGTCAGCGCGCGGGCCTCGGACATGAAGCGGTCGATGCCGACGATGAGGCCGACGCCGTCGACCAGCTCGGGCCGGTGCGACTGGAGGCCGGAGGCGAGGGTGGCCAGGCCCGCGCCGGTGACCCCGGCCGCGCCCTTGGACGCGATCATCATGAAGACCAGCAGCGAGACCTGCTCGCCGAACGACAGCGGGGCCCCGGTCGCGCTGGCCACGAAGAGGGTGGCCATCGTCAGGTAGATCGCGGTCCCGTCGAGGTTGAAGGAGTAGCCGGTCGGCACGGTGATGCCGACGACCGGGCGGCTCACGCCGAGGTGCTCCATCTTGGCGATCAGCCGCGGCAGCGCCGACTCCGACGACGAGGTCGACAGGATCAGCAGGAACTCGCGCCGCAGGTAGGAGAACAGCGAGAGCACGTTGACGCGGGCCACCAGGTGCAGCAGCGGGCCGAGGACGACGAACACGAACAGCAGGCAGGTCGCGTAGAAGCTGAGCATGATGACGCCGAGGCTGGTGAGGGCGTCGACGCCGGTGGCGCCGACCACCGCCGCCATCGCGCCGAACGCGCCGACCGGCGCGGCCCACATGATCATGGCCAGGATGCGGAAGACGAGCCGCTGGATGTGCTCGACGCCGGTGAGGATGGGCGTCGCGCGCGGCCCCATCGCCTGGAGCGCGAACCCGGCGAGCAGCGCGACCAGCAGCGTCTGGAGCACCGAGCCCTCGGTGAACGCCGAGACGAGCGTGGCCGGGATGATGCCGAGCAGGAACGCCGTGGTGTCGCTCTCGCCGCCCTTGGCGGCCTCGGCCGCGGCGGCCTCCCTCGCGGAGTCGGTAAGCTGCAGCCCCTGACCGGGGTCGACCAGGTTCCCCACGACCAGGCCGATCGCGAGCGCCACGGTCGACATGACCAGGAAGTAACCGAGGGCGAGCCCGCCGACCCGGCCGACCTTGGCCGCTTTGGCCACCGAGCCGATGCCGAGCACGATGGTGCAGAAGATGATCGGGCTGATCATCATCTTGATCAGCGCCACGAACGCGGTGCCCAGCGGCTTCAGCGCCACCCCGAGGTCGGGGGCGAGGAAGCCGACGGCGACACCGGCGACGGCCGCCACGATGACGGCGAGGTAGAGGTAGCGGGTCTTGTCGCGCCTCACCTGGGGTTCGGACATCAGGTTCACTCTCCCTGGGGGGTGTCGGTGGGGCGACTATCTGCCCGGGGAGTGACCTGGGTCACTATTGCGTACATTTCGTTCACCGGACCGAGTCAGAAGGGGTGAGGCCGATGCGGCGGTGGAGCCTCGCGCGGCAGATGCTCGTGCTGCAGATCGTCGTCGTGGTGGCGACCGTTGCGGCCGGCACCGTGATGGCCGTGCTCCAGACCCGTGAGCTGGTCGCGGAGGACGCGACGGCGGTGACCCACGCGGTCGCGGTGAGCGTGGCGTCGGCGCCGTCGGTGCTGGCGGCGCTGGAGGAGCCCGACCCGACGGCCCTGCTCCAGCCCTACGCCGAGAAGGTGCGGGCCGAGACCGGGGTCAACTTCATCACGATCATGACTCCGGCCGGCATCCGCTACACCCACCCGACCCGCGAGGAGATCGGCAAGCCCTACCTGGGCACCATCGCCCCCGCTCTGGCCGGACGGCCCTACAGCGAGACCTACACCGGCACGCTGGGCCCGTCGATCCGCACCATCACCCCCGTCGAGGACGCCGCAGGGCGGGTCAGGGCGCTGGTGAGCGCCGGTATAACGGTGGAGAACATCGGCGGGCGGCTGCGCGAGCAGTTGGAGGCCGGCGTGCTCGCGGGCCTGCTCGGGCTCGCGGCCGGAACCGCGGGCACCTATCTGGCCGGCCGCCGCCTCCGCCGCCACACCCACGACCTGGGAACCCACGAGCTGACCCGCATGTACGAGTACCACGAGGCGATCCTGCACGCCGTCCGCGAAGGCCTGCTGCTGGTCGACGGCCGGGGCGTGCTCACACTGTGCAACGACGGCGCCCGCGAGCTGCTCGGCCTCCCCGCCGACGCCGAGGGCCTGGGCATCACCGAGCTGGGCCTGCCGCCCTCCCTCACCGAGCTGCTGTCCTCAGGCGGAGACCGGACCGACGAGATCCACCTGACCGGCGACCGGGTGCTGCTGGTCAGCGTCGCCGCCGTACGCTCGGGCTCCCGTTCCCTCGGCACGGTCGTCACGCTGCGCGACCACACCGAACTGCAGGACGTGACGGGCCGGCTCGACGCCGAACGCGGCTTCGCCGACGCCCTCCGCTCGGCCGCCCACGAGGCGGCCAACCGCCTCCACACGGTGATCAGCCTGGTCGAGCTGGGCCGCCCGGAGCAGGCGGTGGCCTTCGCGACCGAGGAGCTCCGGGCGGCCCAGGAGCTCACCGACCGGGTGGTCGCGGCGGTCCGCGAACCGGTCCTGGCGGCGCTGCTGCTCGGCAAGTCGGCCCAGGCGGCCGAGCGCGGCGTGGAGTTGTCGATCAGCCCCGAGAGCGACCTCGACGACATCGGCCTCGACCCCCACGACCTGGTGGCCGTCCTGGGGAACCTCATCGACAACGCGGTCGACGCCGCCAAGTCGGGCATGCCCCCGGCGCGGGTGGAGGTGCACGTGGGCACGTCCGGCCCGGTGTGCGAGATCCGGGTCGCCGACAGCGGCCCCGGCCTCGACCCGGCCCGCGTGGAGCAGGCCTACCAGCGCGGCTGGACGACCAAGGGCGACGGCCGGGGCCTCGGCCTGCCCCTGGCGGCCCAGGCGGTGCGGCGGCTGGGCGGCACGATCGACGTCTCCGCCGACCAGGGCGCGGTCTTCACCGTCCGCCTGCCCCTGCCCGAGAGGACGCCGTCGTGATCTCGGTGCTCGTGGTCGAGGACGAGGAGATCACCGCCGAGGCCAACCGCGTCTACGTGGAGCGCATCCCCGGCTTCGAGGTCGCCGGGGTGGTCAGGTCGGGCGGCGAGGCGCTGCGTTTCCTCCGGCGGCGGCCGGTCGACCTGGTGCTGCTCGACCTCTACCTGCCCGACATGCACGGCCTGGAGGTGTGCCGGGCCATCCGGGGCGCGGGCGTCCTGTGCGACGTCATCGTCATCACCTCGGCCCGCGACCTGTCGATGGTCCGGTCGGCGGTGTCGGCGGGCGTGGCCCAGTACGTCCTGAAGCCGTTCACCTTCGCCGCGCTCAACGAGAAACTGCGGCAGTACGCGAGGTTCCGCTCGACGGTCGACGCCCCGGGTGAGGCCAGCGGCCAGGGCGAGGTCGACGACATGCTCGCCGCCCTGCGCGGCCCGGCCCGCTCCCACCTGCCGAAGGGCCTGACCCAGCCGACGCTGGAGGCGGTGGTGGCCGAGCTGCGGAGCGCGGCGGGCGGCCTGTCGGCGACGGCGGTCGCGGCCTCGGTCGGCGTCTCACGGGTGACCGCCCGCCGCTACCTGGAGCACCTCACCGAGAGCGGCGTCGCCCGCCGACTGCCCCAATACGGCGGGATCGGCCGGCCCGAGCTGGTCTATCAGCTCATCTGAGCGCGGATCTTGGCGGCGTACTCGCGCGCCTCCTCGTCGGAGGCGTATTTGGTGCGCGGCCAGAAGAAGCCCTTGAGACCGTCTTTCGGGTTCCGCGGCACGACGTGGGTGTGCAGATGCGCGACCGACTGCGAGACGACGTTGTTGAGCGCGACGAAGCTGCCCTTGGCGTCGAGCCCGGTCATGACGGCCCGGGTGAGGGCCTGGACCCGCTCGAAGTAGGGGCCGACCTCGTCGAGATCGAGCAGGGTGACGACGTGGGTCTTCGGCACGACCAGGACGTGGCCTTTGAAGACGGGGCGATGGTCGAGGAAGGCGAACACGACGTCGTCGTCGTAGACCGCGACGGTCTCGGTCTCCCCGGCGATCATCGCGCAGAACAGGCAGTCACTCACCTTCGCGACCCTAGTTGACGTCCGGCTACCAGCCGACCTTCAGCGCACCCTTCAGCAGGGCTCGGGCGATGACCATCCGCTGGACGTCGTTCGTGCCTTCGCCGATGGCCATCAGCGGCGCGTCGCGGTAGAGGCGTTCGAGCACGAACTCCTGCGAGTACCCGTACCCCCCGTGCACCCGCATCGCCTCCATCGTCGTGGTCAGCGCCGTCTCGGAGGCGAAGTACTTGGCCATGGCCGCCTCGCCGGTCACCGCGCCCTGCTCCGACCGGGTCGCCGCCCAGTACGTCATCAGCCGGGCGGCCTGGATCTCGGTCGCCATGTCGGCGAGCTTGAGCTGGATCGCCTGGAACTCGGAGATGGGCTGCCCGAAGGCCGTGCGCTCCTTCGAGTAGGCCAGCGCGGCGTCGTAGGCGCACTGGGCCACCCCGACCGCGCGGGCCGCGATGTTGATCCGCCCGAGTTCGAGCGCCGCGAGCACCTGCTGCATGCCCCGGCCCTCGGCCCCGCCCAGCAGCCGCCCGGCCGGGACCCTGACCTCGTCCAGGACGACCTCGCACGTCTCGGTGCCCTTGTAGCCGAGTTTCGGCAGGTCGCGGCTGACCTGGAGGTCGTCCTGGTCGACCAGGAGGACGGACATGCCCCGGTGCGCCGGGGTCTCCGCCGACGTCTTCACCAACACGGGCAGCGGGTCGGCGTGCCGGGCGTTGGTGATCCACGTCTTGGTGCCGGTGACCACGTAGTGGTCGCCGTCCCTGACGGCGCGGGTGGTGATGCCCTGGAGGTCGGTCCCGGCGCCGGGCTCGGTCAGCGCGATGCCGGTACGCCGCTCGCCCGACGCCCACCCCGGCAGGAACTCCTCCTTCTGCTCCGCGGTCCCGTAACGGGCCACCATCCACGTCGCGAGCGAGTGGGAGCCGAGGATGCCGGCCACGCCCATCCAGCCGCGCGCGATCTCCTCGAAGACGAGGGCGAAGGACACCCGGTCGAGGTCGAGGCCCCCGTACACCTCCGGAACCGTCATGCCGAAGAGGCCGAGTTCCCTGAACGACTCGACGATCTCGGCCGGGTAGCGGCCCGAGCGTTCCCACTCGGCCGCGACCGGGACGATCTCGGCGTCGACGAAGGCGCGCAGCGTCTGCCGGAAGAGCCGCTGGTCGTCGGTGAGGTCGAAGTTCATGCCAGCGGGCCGTTCTTCGCGACGGGGAAGAAGCCCTTGTCGTGGGGGGCGTCGCGTTTGTAGACCATGACGGAGCGCCGCCACGACATGACCTCGTCGCCGTCCTGGTTCAGGCCGCGGGTGCGGCAGGTGACGATGCCGGCGTAGGGGCGCGACCGCGACTCGCGCACGGCCTCGACCAGCGACTCGGCGTAGAGGGTGTCGCCGATGAAGACGGGGTGGGTGAGCCGGATCTCGTCCCAGCCGAGGTTCATCGAGGCGTTCTGGCTGACGTCGATCACCGACAGGCCGAGCACGATCGCGACCGACAGCCCCGAGTTCACGATGATCTTCCCGACCGGGGCCCTGGCGGCGAAGTGGGCGTTGAAGTGGTTCTGGTTGGTGTTCATCGTCAGCAGGGTGAACCAGGTGTTGTCCGCCTCGGAGATCGTGCGCCCGAGGGGGTGCTGGAACACGTCGCCGACGACGTAATCCTCGTAGTAACGGCCGAGATGGGCTGCGTGTACGGTCACTCCCCTATCGTCCCCAGATCGTCTCCCGAGTGATCACCCCGTCGGCCGGGAATGTCTTGGTAAACAAATGGTGAACAAAAGGCAAACGAGGGGAGATTGTTGTCCGCCTCACTGGCTGTTCTCGCCGGAGTGTTCGCGGTGGTCTCGGGGGTCAATGACGGAGGCGCCCTGCTGGGCGCCGGGCTCCGGGTCCCGGGGGTGCGCCCGCTGGTGGCGCTGTTCGTCCTGGTCGCCGCGGTCGCGGCGGTCCCGATGGTGACGTCGCGGGTGGCCGCGACCTTCACGACCCGGCTGGCGTCGCTGCCGGGCGCCGCCGGGCAGGTCGCGATGACCGTCGCGGTGGTCTGCGCGCTCGTCGTCGTGCTGGCCCTCAGCAGTAGGGGGTGGCCGACCAGCCTCACCCTGGCCATCGTCGGAGGGCTGACCGGCGCGGCCGTCGGGCTCGGGCTGCCCGTCTCGGCGGGCGCGGTCGGCCTGGTCCTGGTCGCGGGGGTCGCGGCGCCCTTCGTCGGGGCCACGGTGGCGGTGCTGGCCAGCCGCGTGGTGTCGGGGCTGGGCCGGGCGCAGTCGCTGCCGCGGCTCCACTGGGGCGGGTTCGCGGTGCAGTGCCTCGCGTACGCCGCCAACGACGGCCAGAAGATGCTGGCCGTCTTCCTCGTCGGGCTCGGGGTGGGCGGCGCACCTCCCCTGGTCTGCCTGCTGGTCGCGGCGCTGTTCGCCGTCGGCGCCGTCTACGGGCTGCCGCGCGCCGGGCGGACCCTCAGCCGGCAGTTGCTGCCCGCGCGTCCGCTCCATGCCGTGGCCGCGGGGCTGGGCAGCGGCCTGTCGGTGATCGGCTGCGCGGCGGCCGGGGCGCCGGTGAGCATGACGCAGGCCATCGCGGGCGGTTTCGTCGGGGCGGGGGTGGCCGACAGCGTCCGGCGGGTGCGGTGGGCGGCGACGTCGAAGATCGTGCTCGCCTGGACGCTGACCCTGCCGGTCAGCGGCCTGCTCGGCCTGACGGCCGGGCTGATGATCAAGGGGGTGGCGGGGTGAGACGGCTCCGGCGGGTGTTCGGCATGATGCGGGGCCGCATGGACACCACCCTGGCCGACGCGCTCATCGGCCAGCTCGACGCGACCCGGGAGGGCGCGTGGCTGGCCATCGCGATGAGCGGCGGCGAGATCGGCCGCACCAAGGCCCACCAGGCGATGCGCGAGATCGAGCACCGCGGCGACACCTGCCGCGCCCGCCTGGTCGCCGAGCTCGCCGGTGCCCTGGTCACCCCGATCGACCGGGAGGACCTGTTCCGGTTGTCGCGGTCGATCGACGACATCCTCGACTCGCTGCGCGACTTCGTCCGGGAGTCCCACCTCTACCGGGTGCGCGGTCGCCAGCGGTTCGCGCCGATGCTCGACCAGGTGATCGTGGGCGTCGACGCGCTGGAGAAGTCGGTCCGCGACCTGGCCACCCGCTCCTCGGCGGTCGGCCACGACGCCCTGGAGGCCAAGAAGGCCGGCGGCACGATCCGGCGGATGTACCAGTACGAGATCGCCCGCATCCTCTCCTCGGACGTCACCGCCGAGGCGCTGCGCGAACGCGAGCTGGTCCGCCGCCTGGAGATCGTGGGCACCGCGATCGGCGAGGCCGCCGACGCCATCGCCGACGGCGCGATGAAGCGGTGACTACAGTCGGGGCCATGCGAAGATCACTCCCCTTCCGGCGCCTCACACCGGCGGAGAAGCGACTCGTCGCCGCCTACCCGACGGGCGAATGGGTCGACGTCCGCCCCGACCGCGTCACCCGCCCCAGGGACGCGTCCCCGCCCGACGACGACCAGACCACCGACCATGAGGAGAACCGGCGAGCCGGGCGGGTCCGAGAGGCTTGGGCCCGGCTGAGCGAAAACAGGCGAGCCGAAGTGAACGGCGACAGACCGGCCCGCCGGGTCCGCGAGGCCTGGGCCTACGTGAACCGGAACGGTCCGGCCGATCGCGAGCGGGTCGTGCGGGCCGAGGTGATCCGGGCGCTGCTGCTCGGCGCCCGGCCCGGCCTGCCCGGCCAGGTGGCCGCGATCCGGCTCATCGGCGCCCGGGTGGTGGGCGATCTCGACCTGGCGGGGGCCGAGCTGACCACCACGCTCCACCTGATCGAGTGCCAGGTGGGCGGGGTGATCGACCTGGTCGAGGCGCAGACCAGGGCGCTGCGCCTCCGCGACTGCGACCTGCTGCGATTACGGGCCGGGCGGGTGCGGGTCGACGGTGTGCTCGACATCGGCGGCTGCGTCGTCCACGACGGCATCCGGCTCGACAACGCCCACGTCAGCGGGCAGTTGCGGATGTCGGGCTGCGAGATCGGCAGCCCGGCCCACTGGACGCTGAAGGAGGCGGGCTGGGCCGGCGCCCGCTACAGCGGCGACCCCCGCGAACAGGAGCAGCAGCACACCGCGCTCTGGGCGGGCGGCCTGGTGGTGGAGGGCGGCGCGTTCCTGCGCGGGATGACGGTGACCGGCGGCCTGCGCCTGCACGGCGCCCGGTTCAACGGCGGGTTGTGGCTGCAACACACCGAGATCACGGCGACCGGCCGCTACGCCGTCCACGGCGACTACCTGCAGGCGACGGTCGTGAACATGGGTTCAGGGTTCTCCGCCAAGGGTGAGATCAGTCTGCGTGGCGGTCGAATCAGCGGCACCCTCTCGCTCGACGGAGCGACGCTGAGATCCGAGGAGCTGGCGGTTCACACCCGCCACCTCGATGTCGGTGAGTTCCTGCTCACCCCCGAGTCGATCGAGGGCGGGGTCGATCTCGGATACACCCGGGTCGGGCTGCTCGCCGACCGTCCGGAGAGCTACCCGGGCGCGGTGCGGCTCAACGGGCTCGTGTACGAATCCCTCCGCAGCCCCGCGACGCTGCGCGACCGCCTGTCGTGGCTGACCAGGCACCCCGACGGCTACCGCCCGCAACCCTACGAGCAGCTGGCCGCCTACTACCGCCGGATCGGGCACGAGCACGACTCCCGGCGGGTCCTGCTGGCCAAACAGCGGGCCCGGCGGCGCACGCTGACCGTGGCCGGACGCGCCTGGGGCGTGTTGCTGGACGCCGTCGTCGGCTACGGCTTCCGTCCCTGGCTGGCCGCGGCCTGGTTGTCGGCCGTGCTCACGGCGGGGACGGTCGTCTTCTCCCTGGTTCCCCCGGTCCAGATCGGACTGGACGAACGTCCCCGCCACTTCAACCCTTTCGTCTACACCCTCGACCATCTGGTGCCGGTGAGCCTGTTCGAGCAGCGGGCCGCCTGGGAGCCCACCGGCTGGACGATCTGGGTGGCCAACGCGCTCATCGCATCGGGCTGGATCCTGGCCACCGCGCTCATCGCGGGCGGCACCCGCGTGCTGCGCCCGGCGAGCACGGCACCCTGATCACCTCTTGCGGCGCAACATCCGGCGGAACACCAGCAGCGCGGCGACCCCCGCCGCGACCGCCAGCATCGGGCGCTTCTTCGCCTCGGCGGTCAGCCGGTCGGTGGCGTCCTTGAACTGCGCGGGCGTGACTTCGGCCGCCTTGGCCGACACGGTCTCCCCGGCACCCCTGACCTTGTCCTTCACGACGTCGGGGATGTGCTGGTCCATGGTGGCGACCGCCTTCTGGGCGGCCTCGCGGACCTCGGGCATCTTCTCCTCGACGGTCGCGGCGACCTTGGCGGCGGTCTCGTGGAACGCCCCTTCGATCTTGGCGGCGGCCGTCTTCGCGGCGTCGGTCATCTCGTTCACTCTGTCGTTGGCCATGCGCGCGCGACTACCCGCAGGTGACGGCCTCACACGTGACGCCTGAGGAGGTGAAAGTTTCACCTCCGCGCAGGTGAAAGAGCGGCGAATCCGCACGTCGATTGACAGGGATTCGGGCGATCCGGGCATGCTACCGGTGGGAGCGCTCCCATCCCCCTGTGTCCCTGAGAGCTTGGAGACCCCCCGACAATGGCGATACGTGCTTATCGCAAACGCACCCTGTGGGCGGCCGCGCTGGCCGTCTGCACGGCCGCCGTCACATTGGTCGCACAACCGGCCTCCGCCGCCGTGACCTGCGACGTGACGTACGTGACGAACGACTGGACGACCAGCCCCGGCAACGGCGGCTTCACCGCGAACATCACGGTGCGGAACACCGGCGACGCCCTGAGCAGCTGGAACCTGGGCTTCACCTTCCCCAACTCCGGCCAGCGCGTCCAGCAGGGCTGGTCGGCGAACTGGACCCAGTCGGGCGCCAACGTCACCGCCACCAACATGCCGTGGAACGGCTCGCTGGCGAGCGGCGCGACCCTCTCCCTGGGCTTCAACGGGACCTGGAGCGGCAGCAACCCCAAGCCGACGTCCTTCCGGGTGAACAACGTGGTCTGCGGCGGCAGCCCCTCGCCGTCCCCGTCCCCGTCGCCCTCTCCCTCGCCCTCCCCGAGTCCTTCCCCCAGTCCTTCACCCAGCCCCTCGCCGTCTCCGTCGCCGAGCCCGTCGCCGAGCCCGTCGCCGCAGCCGGACGGGTTCGTCCGCGTCGCGCCGACGTCGGTGCTGGTCGCCGAGGGCGGTTCGGCCACGGCGGCGGTGTCGTTGTCGCTGCAGCCGACCTCGAACGTCACGGTCACCGTGTCGAAGCAGAGCGGCGGTGACGCCGACCTGACCGCGGCGCCCACGACGCTGACCTTCACGCCGGCCAACTGGAACGTCACGCAGAACGTCACGGTGAGCGCCGCGCAGGACGCCGACTCGACCAGCGGCACCGCCCGGTTCAACCTGTCGACGAGCGGGGGCGGGGTCTTCTACTTCTCCTCGGCCCTGGACGCCACCGAGGCCGACGACGACGGGACCACCCCGGGCAACGAGTACATCCAGCGCTTCACCACGCTCTACAACAAGATCCACGACCCGGCGAACGGCTACTTCTCGCCAGAAGGCGTGCCCTACCACTCGGTCGAGACCTTCATGGTCGAGGCGCCCGACCACGGGCACGAGACCACCTCCGAGGCCTACAGCTACTACCTGTGGCTGGAAGCGGTCTACGGCCAGGTGACCGGCGACTGGTCCAAGTTCAACACCGCGTGGGCGTCGATGGAGAGGTACATCATCCCCTCCACGCAGGACCAGCCGACCAACTCCTTCTACAACGCCAACTCCCCGGCCACCTACGCCGGTGAGTTCGACGACATCAGCTCCTACCCGTCGCAGATCAACTCGGGCGTCTCCGTGGGCACCGACCCGATCGCGGCCGAGCTGCGGACGGCGTACAACACCAGCGACATCTACGGCATGCACTGGCTGCTGGACGTCGACAACACCTACGGCTTCGGCCGCTGCGGCGACGGCACGACCAAGCCGGCGTACATCAACACCTACCAGCGCGGCCCCGAGGAGTCGGTCTTCGAGACCATCCCGCAGCCCTCGTGCGACACCTTCGCGCACGGTGGCCGCAACGGCTTCCTCGACCTGTTCATCAAGGACAGCAGCTACGCCCGCCAGTGGAAGTACACCAACGCCCCCGACGCCGACGCCCGCGCCGTGCAGGTGGCCTACTACGCCAACGAGTGGGCCAAGGCCCAGGGCAAGCAGTCGCAGATCGCCTCGACCGTGGCCAAGGCCGCGAAGATGGGCGACTACCTGCGCTACGCGATGTACGACAAGTACTTCAAGCAGCCCGGCTGCACCAGCACCTCGTGCCCGGCCGGTACCGGCAAGAACAGCGCCAGCTACCTGCTGAGCTGGTACTACGCGTGGGGCGGCGCGACCGACTCGTCGGCCGGATGGGCCTGGCGCATCGGTTCGTCGCACAACCACGGCGGCTACCAGAACCCGCTCGCGGCCTGGGCCCTGTCGACCCAGTCGGACCTGCGTCCGCGCAGCACCACCGGCGCCTCGGACTGGGCGACCTCGCTCACCCGCCAGCTCCAGTTCTACAAGTGGCTGCAGTCGGACGAGGGCGCCATCGCCGGCGGCGCGACCAACTCGTGGCAGGGTCACTACGCCATCCCGCCGTCGAACCTGCCCAAGTTCCACGGCATGACCTACGACTGGCAGCCGGTCTACCACGACCCGCCGTCGAACCAGTGGTTCGGCTTCCAGGCGTGGTCGATGGAGCGCGTGGCCTCGTTGTACTACGCCAGCGGCAACGCCGACGCCAAGACGATCCTCGACAAGTGGGTCGCCTGGGCGATGGCGAACACGACCATCAACGCCAACGGGACCTACCAGATCCCGTCGACGCTGCGCTGGTCCGGCGCGCCCGCCGGTAACTGGAGCTCCACCACCGGCATGCCCCCGGCCAACCCGGGCCTGCACGTCACCGTGGCCGACCACACCACCGACGTGGGCGTCGCAGGTTCGTACGCGAAGGTCCTCATGTACTACGCCGCCCGCGCGAACCACACGGGCGCGAAGAACATGGCCAAGGCGCTGCTGGACGGCGTCTGGCTCAACCAGGACGCCAAGGGCGTCTCGGTGCCGGAGACCAAGGCCGACTACAACCGCATCGACGACCCGGTCTACGTGCCCGCGGGCTGGACCGGCACCATGCCGAACGGCGACGCGATCAACTCCAGCTCGACCTTCATCTCGATCCGGTCGTTCTACAAGAACGACCCCGACTGGCCGAAGGTGAAGGCCTACCTGGACGGGACCGGCCCGGCCCCGACCTTCAACTACCACCGCTTCTGGGCCCAGGTCGACGTAGCCGTCGCCATGGGCGAGTTCGGCCGCCTCTTCCCGAACGGCTGATCCCCGAAGACGGGGGCGTGGCGGTGCCGGACCCGCCGTCACGCCCCTGAAGAACACCCATGAGGAGCCCTCTCCGGAGGGCTCCTTCCCTTTTGCGCGGGCCCCGAAGTGAAACATTCAGACGACGGAAGCCCAGGTCAAGGGCCTGGCCGGGGCCCCTTGATTGACATCTCAACCGTCGTCCACGAAATTCGCCTTGGGAGCGCTCCCACGCCCCAGATGGCGAGGGGCGCGACAGCGCCTGACCCGCTGCCGCGCCCCCGACACCCCCCTCCGTAAGGACGCTCCTATGCGCCGTACGCTCCGCATCGCGGCCGTGGCACTGGTCGCCGCCGTCACCCTGCAACCGCAGCAGGCCTCCGCAGCCGTCTTCAACTACGGCGAGGCGCTGCAGAAGTCGATCCTGTTCTACGAGGCCCAGCAGTCGGGCCCGCTGCCCTCCTGGAACCGCGTCTCGTGGCGCGGCCCGTCCGGGCTGACCGACGGTTCGGACGTCGGGCTCGACCTGACCGGCGGCTGGTACGACGCCGGCGACCACGTCAAGTTCGGCCTGCCGATGGCGGCGGCCACCACGATGCTGGCGTGGGGGGCGGTCGAGTACCGCTCGTCGTACGGCACCCAGCTCACGCACCTGATGAACAACCTGCGGTTCGTCAACGACTACTTCATCAAGGCGCACCCGTCGGCCAACGTGCTCTACGGGCAGGTCGGCAACGGCGGGCTCGACCACGCCTGGTGGGGTCCGGCCGAGGCGATGCAGATGAACCGGCCGTCGTACAAGATCGACGCGAGCTGCGGCGGCGCCGACCTGGCCGGGGAGACGGCCGCGGCGATGGCGGCCTCCTCGATCGTGTTCCGGCCGACCGACCCGACGTACGCGAACACGCTGGTGACCCACGCGCGCCAGCTCTACACCTTCGCCGAGAACGTGAAGCGCGCCTACAGCGACTGCATCACCGACGCGGCGGGCTACTACCGCTCGTGGAGCGGCTTCAACGACGAGCTCGTGTGGGGCGCCATCTGGCTGCACCGGGCCACCGGTGAGGCGTCCTACCTGGCCAAGGCCGAGGCGGCGTACGCCAACCTGGGCACCGAGCCGCAGTCGACGACCAAGTCGTACAAGTGGACGATCGCCTGGGACGACAAGTCCTACGGCGCCTACGTGCTGCTGGCGAAGCTGACCGGCAAGCAGCAGTACCTCGACGACGCCAACCGCTGGCTCGACTACTGGACCGTCGGCGTCAACGGGCAGCGGGTGGCCTACTCGCCGGGCGGCCAGGCCGTCCTCGACCGCTGGGGCTCGCTCCGGTACGCCGCCAACACCTCCTTCGCGGCGCTCGTCCACAGCGACTCCATCACCGACGCGACGCGCAAGGCCCGCTACCACGACTTCGCGAAGCGCCAGATCGACTACGCGCTCGGCGACAACCCGCGCAACTCGTCGTACGTGATCGGCTTCGGCGCCAACCCCCCGAAGAACCCGCACCACCGCACGGCGCACGGCTCGTGGACCGACCAGATGACCAACCCGGTCGAGACCCGCCACGTCCTGTACGGCGCCCTCGTCGGCGGCCCCCCGGACCCGAACGACGCCTACACCGACAAGCGCGACGACTACGTGATGAACGAGGTCGCGACCGACTACAACGCCGGCTTCACCAGCGCCCTGGCCCGCCTCTACGGCGAGTACGGCGGCACCCCGCTGGCCAACTTCCCGCAGCCCGAGACGGCCCCGGAACCGGAGATCTTCACCGAGGCGTCGGTGAACGCGACCGGACCCAACTTCACCGAGGTCAAGGTCATGGTCCGGAACCAGTCGGGCTGGCCGGCCCGGAACCTGACCAACGGCTCGTTCCGCTACTACTTCACCCTCGACGGCGACACCACCCCGGCCGACATCACGATCACGGCCAACTACAACCAGTGCAGCGCGCCGACCGGTCCCACCCAGCACTCCGGGGCGGTCTACTACGTGACGATCAACTGCACCGGCCAGAACATCGCCCCGGCGGGCCAGTCCCAGCACCGGCGCGAGGTGCAGTTCCGGGTGGCCAGCTCGAAGCAGTGGAGCGCGGCCAACGACTGGTCGTACGTGGGCGTGTCGACGACGCCGGGCTCGACCCCGGTGCGGGTCACCAACATCCCGCTGTACGCGGGGACGACCAAGATCTGGGGCAACACCCCGGGCAACGACCCGTCGCCCTCCCCCAGCCCGTCCCCGTCGCCCTCGCCCTCGCCTTCGCCTTCCCCCTCGCCCAGCCCGTCGCCTTCACCTTCGCCGTCGCCCTCGCCCTCGCCGAGCCCCAGCCCGTCGCCTTCCCCGACCGGTAAGGCCTGCACGGCGACCTACACGATCAGCAGCCAGTGGGGCGGCGCGTTCGGCGGGGAGGTGTCGGTGCGGAACTCCGGCAGCGTCGCCATCACCGGGTGGACCGTGAACTGGACGTGGCCCAACGGCCAGAGCATCTCCCAGCTCTGGAACGGCCAGCACACCCAGTCGGGCTCGGCCGTGACCGTCCGGAACATGAACTACAACGGCAACCTGTCCCCCAACGCCTCGACCGGCTTCGGCTTCAACGCGAGCTGGAACGGCACCAACGGAGTGCCGGCGGTGACCTGCACCCCGGCCTGACCCGAGCCGCCCGCCTTCCCCAGACGGACCCCTCTGGGGGAGGCGGGCCCCCAAACGGCCCCGCCCCTCATTCCGCAGGGGGGCGGGGCTTTCCACATGCGTTTCCTGGACGCCCGATTTGATGTGCGGCATTCTGCTCGCGTGACCGATCTGGACGATCAAGCGATTTCGCCCGCCGCACGGCGAACGGGTGAGCCGCCGGGGAAGATGTTTCTTTCCTGCACGATCCTGGTGACGCTGATGGCTTTCTACCTGACCTCCGTTCCCCACCCCTATTCGGAGGCGTGGGTCTTCGGCTTCCTGGCCTGGTGCGTGATTCTTCCGACGTTCGTCGTCAAGCTGGTGCTGGCCAAGCCCGGTGGCGGATCCTCACCGGTCCCGTCGCTGCTGGTGCTGGTGGTCTTCGCGGTCTGCCTGCTCGGAATGGCGCTCGACCTTCCCCACAAGGCGCGTTTCGCGTTGTCGGAGAGCAGCCTGGAGGCGTATGCGCGCGATGTCGCCGGCGACCGCGCCAGGACCGATTGCCGAATGGTCGGCCTCTATAACGTCTGCGACGCGCAGCCCATCGCCGGCGGGGCCCAGCTCATGGTCACCGATCCGCCCATCGCGCAGTCCCGAGGATTCCTCTGGCTTCCGGGCGGAACTCAACCGCCCGACGATACGGAGTGCGAGACGTTCCGGCATCTGTCCGGCCCGTGGTGGTCGTGCAAGACCTGGGACGGATGGTGAAATTCCTTGGCGCGATGAGAACATCCGCGCCGAAACAGACGCGGTAGAACCGAAATGTGGAATCGGATTCAGCCCGGCGTCTCCTGCACTGGTTCCATTTCGCGGTGCGCATCCTGCTGCTGCTCGTCCTGCTCGGTGGGGCCGTGCTCGTCAGCGCCACGTTCCGGCCGTCGATCCGCACCCTCGACCAGTTCCGGTTCGCCCTTTCGTCCGGTGAGGTCGACCGGGTGACGTGGCGGGGCAACGGCGGCGAGATATGGCTGCTGACGTGGTCGGAGTCGCCGCTGGTCTGGCACGAGGTCCAGAGTGACGGGCTGCGGGATGCCAAGGGGCCGTACACGATCAAGCGGCTCAACGCCGACGCCTCGCGCAACCCGGTCGTGCCCTCGATCGTGCAGCTCGACGATCGACGGGGCGGGTCGTTCGCGCCCTCATGGCCGTTCCGGTTCCCCGGCGGCACGAACCTGTGGTGGCTGGCGACCGCCTGGATCCTCACGTTCCTGCTCATGCTGTGGTCGCGGCCGAGGCTGGGCAACCGGTGGGCGTGGTTCTGGTTGTTCACCGTCGGGGAGATCGGCGCGCTGCTGTTCCTGGTGCTGGAACCGAGACCGCTGTGGCAGGGGCCCGGTGAGCGGCCCGCTCACGGCAGGCCGATCAGCGGCGGCACCGGCTGCCTGTACTCGATTCTGCTGGCCGTCGTCTCGGTCGGCGCCGCCCTGGGCGTCGGGGAACTCGTCAGGCTGCTGCTGGGCTGAGGCGCGGGTGATTTGATTTACCTGCCATCGCGCCCCAGCATGGCCGGGTGAAGCCCTGGGTGAAAGTCGTCTGTCTCGTCCTGGTCGTGAGCCTCGCCGGCGCGGCGTTGTTGTCGGCGGTGAACCTGGTCACGTCGTTCCTCTAGGCCGCTCTGATCTGGCGCACGATGGTCGGGTCGGTGATCGCGGTGTCGTCGGCCAGGAGGAAGGCCTTGCTGAGGATCAGCGACAGGCGGCCGTCCTCCTCGAACGGCAGGAACAGGCCGCTCGACGCGGTGGTCTTGGCGACGATGCACAGGTAGGCGTCGTTTGGCTCCATCAGGATGTTCGCCGAGTTGAGGTGGATCCGGTAGGTCCGCAGGTCACCCCTGACGACCAGGTAGCGGCCCGTCAGGGTGCAGCGGTCGGCGATGGTGAGGCGGGGCAGCAGGCGGGCCAGGGCGTCGCGGCGCACCTCGGCCGACGAGGACAACTCGGCGAAGGAGCAGCTCTCCCAGTAGTGGCGCAGCTCCCCCGGTTCGCGGTCGGCCCACTGCGGCTCGGACATGATCGAGCTGACCCCGACGAACAGGTCGGCGTCGCGCATGGCCTCGCTGAAGACCAGCGGCGGGACCTCCGTGAGCGGCGCCTCCCGCCACCGGTCTCCGATGTGCCGGTCGAAGGTGACGACGGAGGTCTGGGCGTAGCCCTCCTCGTAGAGGTGGTGGCTCAGGGTGGCCCGCCACTGCCCGCCCGCCAGCACGCGCCGGGCCTGGCCGTCGTCGTGTCCGCCGTCCCAGAAGCCCATGTAGCGGGAGGCCCAGCCACGGTCCTTGAACAGCGCGCGGATCCGTGAGTAGTGCACGATGTGCCCCTCGAACCGGCGGGAACCGACCCCGCTCGCCTCCTCGGCCGGGGTCAGCAGATAGACCTCGCGGAACGCCTGCTTGAACGGCTGGCGGATCTCCTTGTCCTGGACGACCTCCCGCCAGGCCCGCACCTCCTCGACCGACGCCCGCGCCGGGTGCCACAACCGCACCGGCACGTCGGGGACGGTCAGCCCGAGCCGCGCCTCCCACACGCCGGGCGTGACCTCGAACTCCCAGATCAGGCGGTCGGCGACCGGGTTGCCCTCCAGCTGGCGGTAGGGCGGCGGGGCCGGGCTCGTGTATCCGGCCTCCAGCGCCCTGGCCAGCGTGAGCTGCCGCTGTGCGGCCTGCCTGGCCGCGTCTTTCAGCCGTTTGACGTCGTCGGGGTGGTCGCGCCGGACCGCCGCGGGCACCGACTTGAGCTTCCGGTCGCCGTGCCACCACGACAACTCGACGGCCCCGTCGGTGGAGATGACCGCGGTGTGCTCGCCGAAGGTCTCGCGGAGCCGCCCGTCGGGCATCCGGAACGCGACGTCGAGCCGGTCGGCGAGCGTGGGCTCGATGCGCTTGAACTTCTTGGCCAGCTCCTTGGGTACCCCGGCGTGCCGGGTGATCCGGGCGGCGGTGCGCAACGAGGCGATCGCCTCGGGCGTCGGCCGGTCTTCGGTCGCGCGGGCGATCTCGTACAGCAGCGCCTGAGAGGGCAGGGTCTTGGCGTTGGTGGGCGCGACGGCGATGCCCCGTACAAGACCGTCGAGCAGGTCGGGCAACCAGGTCTCGTCGCGGTGGAGCGCCAGCCGGACGGCCCGGCCGAGCGCCGCGACCTCCGCGTCGTCGAAGAGCCTGGTCGTGTACGGGATCTCGCCCGCCTGCAGCCGGGCGACCCTTGCCTCGGCCGACTCCAGCGCGGTGCGGGTGAAGCCGAGGTAGCCGGGCTGCTCGGCCAGCCAGTCGAGCCCGTCGATTGGCATCGGCCTGCGGGGCACCGTCCAGGCGACGCTCCGCAGCAGCTCGCTGAACAACGCCCGCCGTTCGACCTCCCAGCCGAACACCACCGTGTTCTCGGCGACCGCGATGACCCCCTGTTTCTCGGCGAGCCAGGCCGCCAGCCGGGCGTCCATGCCCCCGATCCCGGCCGCGACCACGGTGGACCACGTGCCCAGGCTCGGATGCCGGTCGTGAATCGTGTTCTCGACCAGTTCACGCGCCCCGGCCGCCATCACCCGCAGGTCGGGGATGTTGGCCCCGGCCAGGGTGGTCGTGTCGCGGGCGGTTGCGCCGAGCACGTCGTAGAGGCGCTTGGCGAGGGGGGAGAGTTCCATGGAGAACATGTGCGTCATTTCGGTCAGGGGCGGAGCTGGCGGGTGATGGTGGGGTCGGTGATCTCGGTGTCGGCGGCCAGCAGGAACGCCTTCGAGAGGATGACCGACAACATGCCGGGCCGGACCCGCTGCGCGGCCGGGCCGTGGAGGACCTCCCAGATGAGGGCGCGGGCGTGGGAACCGGTGACCGGGTGGTCGAGGTAGAACTCCCGGACCGCTTCCCAGTGCCAGACGCGCTCGGTGGCCATGGCCCGCTCGACGCGGAACCGCTCGGCGGGCAGCGCCTTCTTGAGCTCCTTGGCGGTGGCCCGGAACTCGGCCAGCAGCCCGCGGTCGACGCTCTTGGGGATGGTCGTGCGGCCGTGGTGGGTGATCGCGCCGGTCACCGACAGGGTGAGCCCGTCTTCGGTGCGGGAGCCGTCGAAGCCCAGGCCGAAGGTGGGCACGGTGCGTTCGAGAAGCTGGTCGGAGGTCAGCCCCTCCCGCGCGGCGATCGACGCCAGGATCCCGGCGACCTTGGCCAGGATGTTCCTCCTGCGGACCCTCGCCTGCACTCGGGCGAGCCATGGCACCGCGTCGAGCCCGCCGCGCCGGTCGAGCACGCCCAGGGCGGCGTTGGCGACCCGTTCGTTGCGCGCGTTCGGACCGGAGCCGCCCATCCCGATGCCGGTGGCGAGGGCGACGTCACCCAGCAGGCCGGTCACCCAGGGCTCGTCGAGCGGCTCGCAGGTCCAGATCATCCCGCGCAGCAGGTCGGCGGTGCGGTGCTCCAGGTAGACGAGGACCTCGACGTAACCGTTGTGCCGGAGCCCCTCCCGGTAGGCCGGTACGCGGCCCAGGATCTCGCGGACCAGCTCGGCCGCCTCGGGGGTGAGGCGTTCGGCGGCGACCTGCGTCCACCGCCTCGACGGGTTGGCGGCGGTCGCGGTCGCCCAGTGGCGCGCCATCGGGAGGACCCGGCCCAGCCGCTCGCCGTATTCGTCGTGCAGCAGGTCGGCGAAGGCGTCGTCGGCGGGCAGGAGCGCGCGCACGGCCGCGCCGGGATCGCCGGCCAGGTGCTCGGCGAGGAGGTCGTCGAGCCGCCGCACGACCGGCGACGCGATGACCCCGGGAAGCCTCTCCATCTGGCGCCGGGCGTGGGTCATGAGCGCCAGCAGGGGTTCGCGCTCGGCGACCGGCACCCGGCGCACGGCGGAGACGGGGATCTCCAGGACGGTGTCGGCGTAGCGCTCCGAGACGCTGCCCGTGGTGCGCCACAGCAGCTCTCGCTCCCGGGGCGTCCAGTTCAGCCTGCGCCTGGCCACCTGGACGAGGAACGGCCAGTCGAAGACGTCGTCGGTCAGCGTGAGCAGTTGCGCCCACAGTGCCGTCGCGCGCCATTCGGCCTCGCCCCACCCGCCGCTCAGCTCCTTGAAGCGCGGGTTGTCGATGTAGCCGTAGGGGGCACGCGGGCTGACGACGCCGTCGAGGCGGTCGAACATCCGCAGCGTCCCGGGGTCGAGCTCGTCGAGCCAGCCGCGTGACTCCGCCGGGAGCCCGTCGAGCACGCCCATCTCAGCCGCCCACCAGCGGCACCAGCTTGACGAACGACACGACCGGGTCGACGAGCAGGTCGATCTCGGCGTCGAGGTCGAGGATCTGGCGGTCGCCGACCAGCAGCAGGAATCCATTGCGGAGGAACGCCGCCTCGGCCGCGTCGGCCTGCTTCTCCCAGTCAAGCCGCCGGGCCGTGCGCATGCGGTAGCCGTTGAGGTCGGCCTCGGCGTCGGTCGGCTTCACCAGGCCCCGGTAGTGGTGGGACGGCGCGGCGTTGTGGCGGGCCACCTCCTCGCGCACCCGCAGCCGGACCAGTTCCCGGGCGGTGATGCGTTCGGGCAGGTCGGGCAGGGAGAACTCGGCCAGCGCGCGGCCGGTCGCGGTCTCGTCGCGGAACGTCACCAATGCCATGGGGGCACCCGTCCTCGTGGGGGAAGATCATGTGTTGGCCCCAATTCATAGCAACGGCTTCCGACAAAAACGGCGGTAGCTTGTCGGGATGCCAGTGCACGCGGTCTGGGCCGGGGGGCGGGCCGGATTCTGGGCGGAAGGTTCGCCAAGCCCCGCGACGTCGGAACGTCATCCGTTCGCCGGGCCGCCGGAGGAGGTCGACGGCCGGCCCGAGGAGGTCGTGTTGCGGTTGCCGTCCGACGCCGACGGGCCGGTGCACTCGTCGTTCACCACGGCGACCCACCTGCGCGAGTGGGCCCTGTCCGCGGTCTTCCCGGGCGAGCCGCCCGAACTGGAGGAGCCTTCGGGGTCGGTACGCTTCCTCGCCGCCCTCGACGAGTTCGCGCGTGACCTGGTGAGAAGAGGCCGGGTCCTGCCCGGCCTGGTCGGCCGGGAGGCCCGCTGGCGGCCGGTGCTGACGGGCGCCGACGCGAGCCGGGCCGCGGAACTGGCCGCCGCGATGCCGCCGGTGTTCCGGGCGGCCGACGCGCGGCCCGCCCGCGAGGTGCTGCACGACGCGCTGACACGGCTGGCCGACCGGGCCGTCCGGGCCGCCCTGCCCGACCGCATCCTCATGGGCCACCGGCCGGGCAAACGCAGCCCGGTCGCCGACCAGTGGGCGGTGAAGCTGATCGGCGACGACGTCCACCTCGACGGCGACCTCGGTGAGCTGCGCGCGGAGCTCGACCGCTGGCACGACGCCGCGCACGCCTTCGACGGGCCGGTCAGGGTGGCCTTCCGGCTGGGCGAGACCGGCGACGACGGCTGGGAGGTCGGCTTCTCGTTGCAGTCGGCCGACGACCCGAGCCTCGACCTGCCGGCCGCCGAGGTGTGGCGGGGGGCGCGGCTGCCGGGGGTCGTCGCGGAGAACGAGCTGCTCGCGGGGCTGGGCCGGGCGGTCCGGCTCTATCCGGAGCTCGACCGGGCGCTCCGCGACCCCCGGCCCGAAGGGCTCACGCTCGACACCCGGGGCGCGTTCGCGTTCCTCAAGAACGCCGCGCCGCTGCTGAGCGCGGCCGGGTTCGGGGTGCGCCTGCCCGCGTGGGCGGGGAAGACGAAGCTGGGGCTCAAGCTCACCACCCGCAGCCGGCAGGGGCCGAAGGCGGTCGGCGGCCAGGGCTTCGGGCTCGACCAGATCGTCGACTTCCGGGTCGATCTCGCCGTCGGCGAGCACGTCGTCACCGAGGAGGAGCTGGCCGAGCTGGCCCGGCTGAAGGTGCCGCTGGTCCGGGTGCGCGGCCAGTGGGTCGAGCTCGACGACCGGCAGCTCAAGGCCGCGCTGAAGATCCTGGAGCAGCGCAGAGACGGCACGAGAACGGCGCGGGAGGTCATCAACGAGGTCGTGCTCGGCGGCGACGACGACCTCCCGATCACGACGGTCGACGCCGACGGTCTGCTCGGCGACCTGCTGTCGGGCGAGGCCGACCGGCGGCTGGAGCCGGTCCCCGCTCCCGAGGGGCTGACGGGTGCGCTGCGGCCCTACCAGCAGAGAGGGCTGGCCTGGCTGAGCTTCCTGTCGGACCTGGGGCTGGGCGGGGTGCTGGCCGACGACATGGGCCTCGGAAAGACGATCACGACCCTGTCGCTGCTGCTCGCCGAGCGCTCGGCATCGGCTTCCGGGAAGGCGGGACGCGGTGAATCCGGCTCGGAGACGCGCACCCCCGCGCCGACGTTGCTGGTCTGCCCGATGTCGCTGCTCAGCAACTGGCAGAAGGAGGCGGCACGGTTCGCCCCCGGTCTGCGGGTGCACGTCTACCACGGCTCCGGCCGCGAGCTGGCCGACGCCGACCTCGTGCTCACCACCTACGGCACCGCGCTGCGCGACGTCGGCCACCTGGCGGCGCGGGAGTGGGAGCGGGTGGTCTGCGACGAGGCGCAGGCGATCAAGAACAGCGCGGCCCGGCAGGCGCAGGCGGTCAGGTCGATCCCGGCCCGGACCCGGCTCGCCCTCACCGGCACCCCGGTCGAGAACCACCTCGCCGAGCTCTGGTCGATCATGGAGTTCTGCAACCCTGGCCTGCTCGGTTCGGCCCGCGCGTTCCGCGACCGCTTCCAGGAGCCGATCGAGGTGCGCCGCGACGAGAACGCCGTGGCCGCGCTGAAGCGCGCGACCGGCCCGTTCGTGTTGCGGCGGCTGAAGACCGACAAGACGATCATCTCCGACCTGCCCGACAAGCTGGAGATGAAGGTGTGGTGCACGCTCACCCCTGAGCAGGCCACCCTCTACCGCGCGGTCGTCGACGACGTGATGGGCCGCATCGAGGGCAGCGAGGGCATCGAACGGCGCGGCAACGTGCTGGCCGCGATGACCCGGCTCAAGCAGGTCTGCAACCACCCCGCCCACCTGCTGAAAGACGGCTCCCGGCTGGCCGGGCGGTCGGGCAAGCTGGCCCGCCTGGAGGAGCTCTGCGAGGAGATCCTGGCCGAGGGCGAGAAGGCCCTGGTCTTCACCCAGTACGCCGAGTTCGGCTCACTGATCCTGCCTCATCTGGAGGCCCGGCTCGACCGGCCGGTGTTGTGGCTGCACGGCGGCCTGACCAAGCGGCGGCGCGACGAACTGGTCGACCGTTTCCAGACCGACGACGAGCCGATGATCTTCCTGCTGTCGCTGAAGGCGGCCGGCACCGGCCTCAACCTGACGGCCGCCAACCACGTGATCCACGTCGACCGGTGGTGGAACCCGGCGGTGGAGAACCAGGCCACCGACCGGGCCTTCCGCATCGGCCAGACGAAGAACGTGCAGGTCAGGAAGTTCATTTGCACGGGCACCATCGAGGAGCGCGTCGACGAGATGATCGAACGCAAACAGGCCCTGGCCGAGCGGGTGGTCGGCACCGGCGAAGACTGGCTCACGTCGCTGTCGACGGAGCAGCTCCGCGACCTGTTCACGCTGGGGCCGGAGGCGGTGGCATGACCCGCTCGCGCCTCGGCGAAGCAGGCCGGCCCCGACGATTCGAGGTGGTCCGATGAGTCCCGTCGGGAAAGACGGCTGGTTCGAGGCCGGCACGCCCATCAAGGTCGAGGGCGGCATCAGAGCGCGGGGCCGGCGCGGCACCATCGGCGAGAAGTGGTGGTCGCGGCGGTTCGTCGACATCCTCGAACGGGTCTGCGACCCCGGGCGGCTCGCACGGGGCCGCGCCTATGCCCGCCAGGGCCAGGTGGTCTCGATGACCGTCAGGGCCGGGTCGGTCGAAGCGGTGGTCCAGGGGTCGCGCCCCGAGCCGTACAGGGTCGAGATCGAGATCGAGGCCTACGGCCAGGAGGAGTGGGCGGAGCTCGAACGGGTCGTCGCGGGGCAGGCCGGTCATCGGGCCCGGCTGCTGGCGGGTGAGATGCCGAAGGAGCTCGACGCGCTGTTCGCAGGCGCCGGTTACCCGCTCTTCCCCGAGCAGGGCGAACTGGAGATGACCTGCGGTTGCCCCGACTGGGGCAACCCGTGCAAACACGTCTCGGCGGTGCTCTACCTGCTGGCCGAGGCGTTCGACGACGACCCGTTCCTGGTGCTGGCCTGGCGCGGCAAGCCCAGGGAGCAGCTCTTGGACGAACTCCGCACCCCCGCCGACGAACCGCTGGAAGACCGGCTCGCCGACTTCTACGCGCTCAACGTCTCGGCCGCCCGGTTGAAGGGCCCGCGGACCCCGGACACCCTGCCCGACCTGCTGCTCCGGGCGCTGGAACCGCCGAAGGTGAAGGTCAGGCACATCCCGCTGCTCGACCTGCTGCGACCGGCCTATCGAAGCTTCACCGGGCCGGAGGAACCGCCGGGCGACGCTTGACCGCGGCCGCTTCGGGGGCTCAGGTGTCGACGAAGCCCTGCGGCACCATGACGCGCACCCCGTTGGGGATCGTCTTGATCACCAGCGGGGTCATCAGCCGCACCTCACCGTCGATGTCGGCGGCCATCGGCGGGTCGGTTTCGAGGAGCATCTCCTTGCCGACCACGAACGGGCCGCCCGCGAGGCTGCGCCACTTGCCGGTGGTGGCCCGCAGGAACGTCTCGCCCAGCAGCCGCAGCCGCTTGCCGGAGCCGAGCTGGTAGGCGACCAGGTTGCGGTTGTCGATGGAGATGTCGCTGGCGATCTGCCAGCCGCCGTGGAAGCGGCCGTTGGCGATGTTGAGCTGGTGGGTGAGCAGCTCGTGGCGGCGGCCCTCGACGGTGATGAAGGCCCGGAAGGGCGTGTGGCCGGGCAGGATCGTCAGCGCGGTGAGCGGGTAGGCGGCCCGGCCGGCCAGCCGCTTCAGCCACGGTTTGACGGTTCCGGCGACCTCGACCGAGACCCCGAAGCTGGCCAGGTTGGCGAACGGGCGGTCGCCGCACAGGCCGAGGTCGATGTCGGCGACCTTGCCCTCGGTGAAGACCCGCACCGCGCCCGCGCGGGTCAGCGGCAGGCCGAGGCTGCGGGCGAAGTTGTTGGTGGTGCCCAGCGGCAGCACGCCGAGCGCGACGTCGCGGTGGGCGATGTGCTTGATCGAGCTGGACAGGGTGCCGTCGCCGCCGCCGACGATGAGCAGGTCGGGACCGAGGCCGAGGGCTTCGTCGAGGCGGGCGCGCAACCGGCGCGGATCGTCGACGGGGAACACGCCGAGCGGCGAGAAGCCGGCTTCGCGGATGAGCCGCACGACTTCGGCGAAGTGTTTGCGGCCCCGGCGCGATTTGGTGTTCACGACGACGGCGGCCCGGCGATGCTCCCGGATGGCCGCCGTATGGTCGAGCTTGCTCCGCACCCTGCACATGGTAGTGCCCGGCGGTCTCCCGCCGGGCACCGGTCAGCCGAACGCGATCTTAACGGCTACTTCTTCGGCGGGGTCACCTGGACGATGACACCGAGGTTCAGCGGCAGCGGGCTGACGAGCTTCAGCTTCACGCCGAGCTCCTTGCCCTCGTCACCGGGGTTGCCGGAGCCGAGCACGAACCCGTTGACGTTCTCGCCGTACAGGTCGGTGGCCGGGCTGCCGTCGGGGTTGACGATCCGGGCGGTGTAGGCCTGGTTGTCCTTCGACGGCACGACCGCCGAGGCGTCGCGCAGGCGGAAGTAGAGCCCGTCGGGACGGTTCTCCAGGCCCGGGTACCAGGTCTTGGCGTCGGTGAACTCCTTGACCGGGTTCTGCGCCGGGAAGCTGGTGCAGTACTCGACGAACGGCTCGGCCGCCGGCTCCAGGCACTCCTTGAACGGATACGTCTTGCCGAAGCCGAAGGCGGCGTTGGAGGCCTGCGGACGCATCGGGATGTTCTTCAGGGCGCTGGTGTCCTTCGTCGCGGCGACGCCGGAACGGCGCAGCGGCTCGAAGTGCGAGTCGACCAGCAGGAGCTGGCCCTTCGACCCCACCGACGGCAGGTTGAACTGGTTGGCGGCCGGGTTGTTCATGCCGTACGACGCGTCGCGCAGCCACACGAGGAGGCCGGGGGCGTTGTAGGCGACCTTCTCGACCTTCCAGGCGCCGTCGCGCTGCCAGGTGGTGTCGTAGGTGTACTTGAGGCCCTGGTCGAAGCCGTCGTAGTTGCGCCACTCGGCCAGGTAGTACTGCTCGGAGTTGATCGAGCCGCCGTGGATGTTCCAGCCCGCGCCGGTCGTGTCGGTGAACGTGCCGGTGGTGGCGGTCCAGCCGTTGGCGCCGCCCTCGACGTCGTCGCTCCAGACGGTCGCGCCACCCGCGGTGACGGCGAAGTCGTCGGAGAACCAGCCGCGCTCGATGGCGGCCTCGTCGGTGTTGTACGCCAGGCGGATCTGGATGGTGGCGCCCGCGAACGGCGTCAGGTCGACGTAGTCGTGCCGCCAGCCGTGGGTGTCGCCGGTCAGGCCGTACTTCTTGTTGCCGAAGTCGTGCATGCGGCCGTTCGGGTCGGCGTAGCCGTCGTCGGTGGTGACGAGCGTGCCGTCCTCGGAGTAGACCTTCTGCTGGGCCCAGGTGGCACCGCCGTCGGTCGAGACCTCGACGAAGCCGAAGTCCCACTCCTCCTCGATGGTGTAGTCGTTCCACATCCAGAAGCGGGGGCTGCCGGTCGCCGGGACCTGGACGGTCCGGGTCAGCTTGCTGTCGGCCCACATCTGGTCGTTGTTCGACCACCACATGTTCGCGCCCGAGTGGGGCGTGGCCATGACGACGTGCTTGGACGGCAGGTTGATGCGCAGGCCGTCCTCGGTCAGCTTGGGCGTGCGCGAGGTCTGGCCGATGGTGACGAGCTTGCTCTTGTCACCGGGGTTGACGACCTCGGGGTCCACCCAGCCGAGCACCCACTTGTCCCAGAGGCCCATGTGGGTCGGCATGGACTGGAAGATCGGGCCCGAGTGGGAGCCGGTCGACATCAGGTCCCAGAACTCCACCGAGCTGTCGCCGGCGCCGGAGGCGTCGTACAGGTCGGGCAGGCCGAGGTCGTGGCCGTACTCGTGGGCGAAGACGCCGACGCCGGAGTCCTCCGGCTGCACGATGTAGTTGGCGATCTTCTTGTTGGTGCCGGGGACGGTGTAGCCGCCGGGGATGGTCGAGGAGTGCGCCCAGATGGCGTACGTGCCCTCGGCGCCGCCGCCGCCCGACTTGTCCTCACCGGCGTGCACGAGCACGAGGTGGTCGATGACGCCGTCGGGCTCCAGGACGTTGCCGTCGCCGTCGGCGTCGGCGGTGTCCTCGATGTCGTAGTCGGCCCACGGGAAGCTCGGCTGCTGCTGCGCGAGCACGTTCACCGCGTCGATGCCGAGCTGGGCCGGGCCCGCCGGGTTGTCGGGGTGGCCGGCCATCTGCTGCGGGTAGGTGCCGCACTGGCCGGCGCCGTACCAGGCCTCGGAGTGGGGGACCTTCAGCCAGCCGATCGCCGCGCCCGAGACGGTGTAGGCACCCTTGGACATCTCCTCGTACATCTTCTTCATGGTGAAGCCGGAGATGTCGATGCCCTTCTTACCGTCGCGGGGGTCCTTGAGGTCCTTGCGGACCCGCTCGGTGATCCCGGCGTCGGAGTAGAGCATCTTGTTGAAGTGGTCGGTGCTGAAGTTCGGCACCCAGAAGGAGTTGTTGTCCTTCCCGCCGCCCGCGGCCGTGGCCGGGTCGGGGATGTTGTTGTGCAGCGGGCCGTTCATCTTCGTGCCGGCCGGCTCGGTGACGCACGTGTTGATGTCGGCGGTCGACACCGGGCGGACGAAACCGGAGAAGTCGTCGTTGGCGTTCTCGTTGAACTCCACGAGAAGCGTCAGCAGTTTGGCCGTACGCTTCGTGCCCGCCTTCTTGTAGATGAAGTCGAACGGGTTCTGCCCGGTGCGGATGGCGCGGCGCTCGTTGTTGGCGAGCGTCCGGGCGGCGACGGGGTTGCCGCCGGCGTACTTGTGGTCGATCTCCTCGGCGATGGCCTGGGTGGCCTGCCGGCTCGCCTTGGCCGCCTCGCTCAGCTTCTCGGCCGAGCGGTCGGAGGTGTCCGACTGCGCGCGCGGGGGCGTGTAGTTGATGTAGTGGTCGCTGAGCGACGGGGTCCAGCGGGCCACCGTGGTGTCCGCCGAAGCCGGGACCGTGGCCGCGGTGAGCCCCGCGGCCAGCAGCCCGAGCGCGGGCACGATGGCGGCCAACCGCCGCGCCCTGCGAGGGGATGCTGCAAAGGCTGACAAGTGATTCCTCCCTCACCCGGTAGTCAGCCGGGCTTGTCGAGGCGCGCGGGGGTGGTGCGCGCCACCGTGCGGTCGTGGCGAAACCGCCACATCCGCCGCAACGGGACGTTAGATCACTCGGTAAAGGAAAAGTAAAGTGAATGGGGGATGTTGCGAAACCGATATCGATTGATCGCCTTACCGTGCATGTCAGACCCGTTGGTACTGTTTCGGGATGTGGACGACCTCATCTCAGCGCTGGCTCCCGGACGGGTGCTGACCGACCCCGACGTGACCGCCTCCTACGCCCGTGACCGCACGTTCCTGCAGGCCGGAGCGGTTCGTGCGGTGGTCCTGGCGGAGTCGCGCGACGACGTCGTGGCGACGATGAAATGGGCCACCGCCAACGGGGTCCCGGTGGTGCCGCGCGGCGCCGGCACCGGGCTGGCCGGAGGGGCGGTCGCGGGCGACGGGTCAATCGTCCTGTCACTGGCCCGCATGACTCGGATTGTGGAACTCTCCCCCGCCGACGAGATCGCGGTCGTCCAGCCCGGCGTGATCACCGCCGACCTCGACCGCGCCGCCCGCGCCCACGGGCTGATGTACGCCCCCGACCCGTCGTCCTACGAGATCTCCACGATCGGCGGCAACCTGGCCACCAACGCCGGGGGCCTGCGCTGCGTGAAATACGGCGTCACCCGCGACTCGGCCCTGGGCCTGGAGGTCGTGCTGGCCGACGGCCAGGTGATCAACACCGGCCGCCGCACCATGAAGGGCGTCACCGGCTACGACCTGACCGGCCTGTTCGTCGGCTCGGAGGGCACCCTCGGGATCATCACCGAGGCCACGGTCCGGCTGCGCCGCGCCCCGGCCACGCCGCCGGTGACGATGGCGGCCGAGTTCACCTCGTTGCGCGACGCCGCCGCCGCGGTGGCCGCGATCATCGCGGCGGGCTGCCGGCCCTCGATGCTGGAGCTCATCGACCGCAACACCCTCGTGGCGATCGACGACTGGCGGCACATCGGCCTCGAACCCTCGACCCAGGGCATGCTGCTGGCCCAGTCGGACGCCACCGACGGCGAGGAGTCCGCCGACCGCATGACGGCGATCTGCGAGGAGCACGGCGCCACGTTCGCGGCCCGGTCGACCACCCCCGAGGAGGCCGACGAGCTGATCGCGGTCCGGCGGATGGCCTACCAGGCCAAGGAGCGCCTCGGCGAGTGCCTGACCGAGGACGTCTGCGTGCCGAGGTCGAAGCTGCCCGACATGATCGCCGAGATCGAGGCCGTCGCCCGGCGGCACGACGTGCGGATCTGCACCGTCGCCCACGCCGGCGACGGCAACCTGCACCCGGTGTTCATCTTCGAGCGCGGCCTGCCCGAGCCGCCGCCGCACGTGTGGGCGGCGGCCGACGAGATCTTCCGGGCCGCGCTGCGCCTCGGCGGCACCCTCACCGGGGAGCACGGCGTGGGCCTGCTGAAGAAGCGGTGGCTGGAGCTGGAGAGCGGGCCCGTCGTGGCATCCCTCCAGACCGGGATAAAGCAGGTCTTCGACCCCCACAACATCCTTAACCCGGGCAAGGCCATCTGACCCACTGGTAGCGTGCTCCCCATGGTGGAAGGCGACCCCTCACGGCTGGGGCCGTTCGAGATCGTCGGCCGGCTGGGCGAGGGTGGCCAGGGCGTCGTCTACAGGGGCGTGACCCCCGACGGCGCGACCGTGGCCGTGAAACTGCTGCACACCCGGCTCAGCGCCGATCCGGCGGCCCGCGCCCGCTTCCTGCGCGAGGTCAGCCTGGCCCAGCGGGTGGCCCGGTTCAGCACCGCTCCGGTCCTGTACGCCGACCTCGCCGGAAACCAGCCCTACATCGTCAGCGAGTACGTCCCGGGCCCGTCCCTGAAAGACCTCGTCGAGCGGGAGGGCCCGCGCCGCGGCGCGGCGCTCGAACGGCTGGGCATCGCGACCGCGACCGCCCTGGCGGCCATCCACCAGGCCGGGATCACCCACCGCGACCTGAAGCCGGCCAACGTGCTGATGGGCCCCGAGGGCCCGGTCGTGATCGACTTCGGCGTGGCCAAGGCGCTCGACGCCCCGCAGGCCACGATGAGCGGCACCACCATGGGCACCCCCGCCTACCTGGCCCCCGAGTTACTGAGCGAGGCCACCGCGAGCCCCGCCTCCGACGTGTTCGCGTGGGGCGTCACCATGGTCTTCGCGGCCACCGGCCGCCCGGCGTTCGGCGCCGACTCGATCCCGGTCGTGCTGAACCGCATCCTGCACTCCGAGCCCGACCTCGGCGGGGTCGAGGAGCCGATGCGCACCCTGGTCGCGCGCTGCCTGGCCAAGAACCCGGCCGACCGCCCGACCCCCGAGCAGCTGATCGCCTACCTGCGCGGCGACCACGGCGTGATCAAGGCGGCCCCCGGGAGACGCGGCCGGACGGTCCTGGCCGCCGCGACGGCCGTGGTCCTCCTGGGCGCCGCCGCCTATGTCCTGACCCGGCCCGAGCCGCGCACCGCGATGGCCGCGCCGACGGCCGCCCCGGTCATCGCGCAGCTCACCCCGACCAAGCGCGCCCCCCGCCCGTCGCTCTCCCCGGTCGCGGCCCAGCCCGAGCCGCCCGCGCCGACGACGGAGGCCCCGACCGAGCGCCCCGACGTGGTCGACAAGCCGCGCCCGAGCCTGACCCCGACGCCCTCGCCGTCGCCCAGCCCCTCGCCGTCCCCGTCGCCGTCCCCCTCCCCCAGCCCGAGCCCGACGAAGGCCAGGGAGCCCAACCCCAACACGCCCGAGGGCCTGTGCGGGGCCGGGTTCACGATCGTCGACCGGCACCGCTGGCAGAACGGCCGGGCCACCACCTATCTCCTGTACGAACAGGCGACCGGCCTCAACTGCGTGGTCACCCTGTCGAAGAACGTCATCCCCGGCACCATCAAGATGGGCGCCCTCCTGCGCGTGCAGAAGGGCGCCCACGGCAACGACTGGGGCCGCTACACCGCCTACGCCGGCCCGATCCGCCTCCTGGCGAAGAAGAAGTGCGTCGTCTGGGGCGGCGGCTTCGCGAAGGCCACCTGGCAGAGCGGCTGGACCCACTGCGGCTAGAGCCGCTTCTCGTTCCAGGTGTAGTAGAGGTACGTGCTGCCGGGGCCGGTCAGCGTGCCGTAGACCTGCCAGAAGCTGTTGGGGGCGAGCGAGTAGCGGAAGATCTTGTCGCCGGGCCGGTTGTCCGTGAACGTGCTCCAGCTTCCGTTGTTGTAGATCCGCACCTCGATCGAGAACGTCTCGTTGTCGGGGATGTCGAGGCAGATCTCGTAGTCGTACGCCAGGTTGGCGCCGATGTTGTAGCTGCGCCCGTCGACGGCCCCCCGCTCCATGTTGGTGGGCATGTAGCTGGTGTAGACCCGCGTGTACGTGCCCGTGGAGCAGTCGACCGGGGAGGTCGCCGCGGACGCGGGAGTGATGCCGGTGAGCATGGCGCCGATGACGCCGACGACAACGAAGATGATGCGCTTCATGCCTCTCCTCATCCGTGCAGATAGTTGAAGACTCAATGAGTCTGATGAGGTCGCCATGGCCGGACAAGGCCGGACAGGAGTTTCCACGTAAGGGAGTCAAGCGGGGCCACGTTGAGCTGCGCCGATGAACAGGTCAAGGCTTACTTCGCCTGAAATTAGGCTGAAAGCCGCATGTCAGGGGGTTCGGGGGTCGTCCGCCCGCGCGGAAGATTAAACTCACCGAACGTGATCGAACCTCCCGACTCGGCGGAAACGCAGCGGCGGCGTGCGGCGATGCTCGACAGGATCGCCGAACTGACCGCCGAGCACGCCAAAGCGGTCGAAGGCGGCGGGCAGAAGTACGTCGACCGGCATCATGCCCGGGGCAAGCTCCTGGCCCGTGAGCGCGTGGAGCTGCTGCTCGACCCCGGCGCCCCCTTCCTCGAACTGTCCCCGCTGGCCGCCTGGGGGTCCGACTTCCCCGTCGGCGCCAGCGTGGTCACCGGCATCGGCGTGGTCGAGGGCGTCGAGTGCGTGATCGTCGCCAACGACCCGACCGTCCGGGGCGGCGCGTCGAACCCGTGGACGCTGCGCAAGACGCTGCGGGCCACCCAGATCGCCCTGGAGAACCGGCTCCCGCTCGTCAACCTGGTCGAGTCGGGCGGCGCCGACCTGCCGACGCAGAAGGAGATCTTCATCCCGGGCGGGCGCGTGTTCCGCGACCTGACCCGGTTGTCGGCGGCCGGCATCCCGACGATCGCCCTGGTCTTCGGCAACTCCACCGCCGGCGGCGCCTACGTGCCGGGGTTGTCCGACCACGTCGTCATGGTCCGGGAACGCGCCAAGGTGTTCCTCGGCGGCCCGCCGCTGGTCAAGGTCGCGACCGGCGAGGACGCCGACGACGAGTCGCTCGGCGGCGCCGAGATGCACGCCCGCGACTCGGGCCTGGCCGACTACCTGGCCGAGTCGGAGCACGACGCCCTGCGCATCGGGCGCGACATCGTCAAACGGCTCAACTGGCGCAAGCTGGGCCGGGCCGCCAGGCCGAGCCGCCCGCCGCTGCTCGACGAGGACGGACTGCTCGGCGTCGTCCCCGAAGACCTGCGCGTCCCGTTCGACCCGCGCGAGGTGATCCGCCGGATCGTCGACGCGAGCGAGTTCGACGAGTTCAAGCCGCTCTACGGCCCGAGCCTGGTGACCGGCTGGGCCGTGATCCACGGCTACGACGTCGGCGTCCTGGCCAACGCGCGGGGCGTGCTGTTCGGCCAGGAGGCGCAGAAGGCCGCCCAGTTCATCCAGCTCGCCAACCAGTCGCGCACGCCGCTGCTGTTCCTGCAGAACACCACCGGCTACATGGTCGGCAAGGACTACGAGCGGTCCGGCATCATCAAGCACGGCTCGATGATGATCAACGCGGTGGCCAACTCGACGGTCCCCCACCTGACGGTCGTCATGGGGGCCAGCTACGGCGCGGGCAACTACGGCATGTGCGGGCGGGCCTACGACCCCCGGTTCCTGTTCACCTGGCCGAGCGCGAAGTCGGCGGTGATGGGCCCGGCCCAGCTCGCCGGGGTGTTGTCGATCGTCGGCCGGGCCGCCGCCGAGGCGCGCGGGCAGGCGTTCGACGAGGAGGGCGACGCGGCCATGCGCGCGATGGTCGAGGCGCAGGTCGAGGCCGAGTCGCTGCCGTTCTTCCTGTCCGGCCGTCTCTACGACGACGGGGTGATCGACCCGCGCGACACCCGGACCGTCCTCGGGTTGTGCCTGTCCGCCATCGGCTCGGCACCCGAGCCGCCCGCCGCCGGTTTCGGCGTCTTCCGGATGTGAGTCAGATGATCAGTCGGGTTCTGGTGGCCAACCGGGGCGAGATCGCGCGCCGGGTGATCCGCGCGTGCGACGCGCTGGGGATCGAGACGGTCGCGGTGTTCAGCCACGCCGACGCCGGGTCGCGGCACGTCGCCGAGGCCGGGGCGGCGGTCGGCCTGGGCGACGTGAAGGCGTACACGGACGCCGGGAAGCTGGTCGCGGCGGCGCGGGCGGCGGGCGCCGACGCGGTGCACCCGGGCTACGGGTTCCTCTCCGAGGACGCCGGGTTCGCGCGGGCGGTGGTCGAGGCGGGGCTGACCTGGATCGGGCCCTCCCCCGAGGCCATCGCGGCGATGGGCGACAAGATCGAGTCCAAGGCGCTGATGGCCGAGGCCGGGGTGCCGTTGCTGCCCACCGTGACGTTCGCGGGCGGGGTCGAGGAGCCGCCCGCCGACCTCGTCTATCCCTTGCTGCTGAAGGCGTCGGCCGGGGGCGGCGGGCGCGGGATGCGGGTCGTGCGGTCGGCCGACGAGCTCGCCGAGGCGGTCGAGTCGGCGGGGCGCGAGGCCGCGGCGGCGTTCGGCGACGGCACCGTGTTCGCCGAGCCGCTGCTGGAGCGGGCCCGGCACATCGAGGTGCAGATCCTCGCCGACACCCACGGCACCGTCTGGGCACTCGGCGAGCGCGAGTGCTCGATCCAGCGCCGCCACCAGAAGGTCCTGGAGGAGGCGCCCTCCCCCGGCGTGACCCCCGACCTGCGGCGCGCGCTGGCCGACGCGGCGGTGAACGCGGCCCGCGCCATCGGCTACACCGGCGCCGGGACCGTCGAGTTCCTGCTGTCCGGCGACCAGTTCCACTTCCTGGAGATGAACACCCGCATCCAGGTCGAACACCCGGTCACCGAGGCCGTCTACGGCGTCGACCTGGTCCGCCTGCAGATCGAGATCGCCGAGGGCGCCGCCCTGCCCGGCCTGCCGCCGAGCCCGGTCGGCCACGCCATCGAGGTGCGCCTGTACGCCGAGGACCCGGCCGACGGCTGGACGCCGCAGAGCGGCCGCCTGCACCGCTTCGAGGTGCCCGGCGTGGAGGCCGAGTTCGCCCAGGGCGGCCTGCGGCTCGACTCGGGCGTGGTGTCCGGCGACGAGATCGGCACCTTCTACGACCCGATGCTGGCCAAGGTCATCGCCTACGCCCCCACCCGCGAGGCGGCGGCGCGAAGGCTGGCCACGGCGCTGGCCGGCGCGAAGCTGCACGGCCCGGCGACCAACCGCGACCTGCTCGTGCGCGTCCTGCGCCACCCGGAGTTCCTCCAGGGCCAGACCGACACCGGCTTCCTGACCCGCCACGACCTGGGGCCGCTCGCCGGCCCCGAGGCGGTGCGGTTCTCGGCGCTGGCGGCGGCCCTCGCCCAGGCGGCCCGGCCGAGGAAGACGCTCGGCGACCTGCCGCCGGGCTGGCGCAACGTCGTGTCGCAACCTCACCGGGTGTCCTTCGCCGAGGCCGGGGAGGTCACCTACCTGCACACCCGCGACGGCCTGCGCTCCTCGCCCGAGGCGGTCCTCGTGTCGGCCGCGCCGGAGGAGGTGGTCCTGGAGATCGCCGGCGTGCGCCGGGTCTTCGCGGTGGCCTCCTACGACGACGCCGTGTACGTCGACTCCTCGCTCGGCCCCGTCCGGCTGACCCCGCTGCCCCGGCTGCCGGAACCGGTGGTGCAGACTCCTCCTGGTTCGTTGCCCGCCCCGATGCCCGGGACCGTGCTCCGGGTGGAGGTCGGCGTGGGTGACACGGTGAAACCGGGGCAGACGGTCGTGGTGCTGGAGGCCATGAAGATGGAGCATCGCATCACGGCCCCCGCCGAGGGGGTGGTGGCCGAGCTGACCGCCGTCGCCGGGCGGCAGGTCGACGCGGGCACACCACTGGCCGTGATCAAGGAAGTGACACAGTGACCGAGGTCGTACACATGGCCGTCGAGCGCGGGGTGGCCACGGTAACTCTCGACTCGCCGCGCAACCGCAACGCCCTGTCGCGGCAGCTCGTCGAGGAGCTGTCGGCCCACCTGGAGGCGGCCGGGTCCGACGACGGCGTCCGGGCGGTGCTGCTCACCCACACCGGCCCGGTGTTCTGCGCCGGGGCCGACCTGTCGGAGGCGGCGGCCGAGGGCATGGAGGCCGGCACCCGCCGCATGATCGACCTGTTCACGCTGGTCGTCGAGCTGCCCAAGCCGGTGGTCTGCCGGGTCGCGGGCAAGGCGCGGGCGGGCGGCCTGGGGCTGCTCGGCGCGTGCGACGTCGTCGTGGCCGACGACGGCGGCGACTACGCGTTCACCGAGGCCCGCCTCGGCCTCGCGCCCGCGATGATCTCGCTGACCCTGCTGCCGCGCCTCGACGGCCGGGCCGCCGGACGCTACTTCATCACCGGCGAGACGTTCGGCGCGATGGAGGCCGAGCGCATCGGCCTGCTGACCCGGGCGGTTCCGCTGCCGCAGCTCGACGACGCGGTCGAGAGTGTGCTCGACGGCCTGCGCGCGGCCTCGCCGCAGGGCCTCGCGGAGTCGAAGCGGCTGGTCACCGAGCCGGTCCGGCGGCTGCTGGCCGAACGCGGCGACGAGATGGCGACCCTGTCGGCCAAGTTGTTCTCCTCGGCCGAGGCGCGCGAGGGCATGAGCGCCTTCCTGCAGAAGCGCCCGCCCGCCTGGGCCGTCTGATGGTGCGCATCGCCAACTGCTCGGGCTTCTACGGCGACCGCCTGTCGGCCGCGCGGGAGCAGGTCGAGGGCGGCCCGATCGACGTGCTCACCGGCGACTGGCTGGCCGAGCTGACCATGCTCATCCTGGCCGGGAACCGGACGAAGGGCCGCCCCGGCTACGCCACGACGTTCGTGACGCAGCTCTCCGACGTCCTGGCGACCTGCCTCGACCGCGGCATCAAGGTCGTGTCGAACGCGGGCGGCCTCGACCCTGAGGCCTGCGCGCAGGCGATCAGGGACCTCGGCCTGCCGGCCAAGGTGGCGACCGTCACCGGCGACGACCTCATGCCGCGGCTGCCGGAACTCGGGCCGCTGGTCAACCTCGACACCGGCGAGACCCTGACGGAGAAACCGGTCACCGCCAACGCCTACCTGGGCGGCTTCCCCATCGCCGCCGCGCTCTCGGCGGGCGCCGACGTCGTGGTGACCGGCCGCGTCACCGACGCGGCCCTGGTCACCGGTCCCGGCATCTGGCGGTACGGCTGGGGCCCGGCCGACCTCGACGCGCTCGCCGGCTCGGTCGTGGCCGGGCACGTCATCGAGTGCGGCTGCCAGGCCACCGGCGGCAACTACGCCTTCTTCGACGAGATCCCCGACCTGGCCCACTGCGGCTTCCCCATCGCCGAACTGCACGACGACGGCTCCTCCGTCATCACCAAACACCCCGGCACGGGCGGCGCGGTCACCGTGGGCACCGTCACCGCCCAGCTCCTGTACGAGATCGCCGGCCCCCGCTACCCCGGCCCCGACGTGACGGCCCGGTTCGACACGATCCGCCTCATGCAGGAGGGCCCCGACCGCGTGTCGGTGAGCGGCGTGCGCGGCGAGGCGCCCCCGCCGACGCTCAAGGCCGCGGTCAACCTGCTCGGCGGATACCGGAACACGATGACGCTGGTGGTGACCGGTCTCGACGCCGACCGCAAGGCGCAGGTCGCCGAGGAGGCCGTCTGGGCGCGGGTGCCCAGGGAGACCTTCGAGCAGACGTACACCGAACGGAACGGCGACCTGCTCCGGATCACGGTCATGGACCCCGACCGGCGCAAGGCGGGACGCCTGTTCTCCTCGGCCGTGGTGGAGACGGGGCTGGCCAGCTACCCGGGCTTCTACGGCCTGACGCCGCCGGGCGACGCCTCTCCCTACGGGGTCTACTGGCCGGTGGCGGTGCCGCGGGTCACCGCGTCGGTCACCCTCGACGGCGCGGAGGTGCCGTTCGAGGAGGCCGTGCCGGAGGCGGGCGAGGCCGCTCCGGTGGTCCCCGAGGGGTCCGAGACCCCCGGGCCGTGGTTCTCCCCGCCGATGCCGATCCCGCTGAACGGCGAGGAAGAGCTCCGACCTCTGGGCCTCATCGCCGGGGCGCGGTCGGGCGACAAGGGCGGCAACGCCAACCTCGGCGTGTGGGTGCGGTCGGCCGACCACTACGCGTGGTTGCGGAGCTATCTCACGGCCGAACGGCTGCCCGAGTTGCTGCCCGAAGTGACCGGATTGCGCATCGACCGCCACACGTTCCCGAACCTGCTCGCCGTCAACTTCGTCGTCCACGGCCTGCTCGGCCGGGGGGTCGCCGCCAGCCCGCTGATGGACGCCCAGGCCAAGGCCCTCGGCGAACGCCTGCGGGCGGTCCTGGTGCCGCTGCCCTGAGTCCATACCGAAATCCCAGCGAAACGTGAGCCCTCCTACAATTGCTCGCAATTGCGACTGTACGGAAGGACACCCCCTCATGCGCCTCCGCTTCCTCGGCACCACCTCCGAGGCCACGTCGTGCCCCGCCCTGTACGAGACCGACCGCGGCACCATCGTCGTCCAGGGCACGGAGGTGGTGGATCCGGAGGCCAGAGCCGATCTCCGGCACCTCGCCGACTACGAGACCGCCGTCGAGGTCCCCCGGGAACTCCTGGTCGAGATCGCACGCAAGGTCTTGACCTGATCACGATTAGGGAGCTCCCTATGGCCTGGGCGGCGAACTGAGGTCTACCTTGGTCCGCACCATGGCGGGAGGGATCGAGTGAGCGGTTTCCAGCAGGCGCGCATCGACCTGGGCATCCAGCTCAGGCAGCTCCGGGAGGTCGCTCACCTGTCGGGCAAGGACCTCGCCGAGCGCCTCAACTGGCAACCCTCGAAGGTCTCCCGCATCGAGAACGCCCGCCAGACGCCGACCGAGGACGACGTGGTCGTCTGGGCCCAGGCCGTCTCCGCCGACCCCGGCATGGTCGACAACCTGATCCAGCAGGCGGTCGGCCTGAGCGAACGCCACGACTCGTGGAAGGCCCGGCACAAGGGCGGGCTGGCGGCGCTCCAGGAGGACGTGCGCGATCTCGAGGCCCGCATCCGGACGCTGCGGATCTTCGAGGCCGGGCTGGTGCCCGGTCTGCTGCAGACCGCGGAGTACTCCCGGCACATCTTCCAGAAGGTGCGCCGGGTCTACGAGGCGGTCGACGACGTCGACGCGGCGATCCGGGTGCGGATGCAGCGGCAGGAGATCCTCTACGACCCGCAGCGCCAGTTCCGCTTCGTGGTGCCCGAGTCGGTGCTGCACGTGCGGCTGGCGCCGCTCGACGTGATGCGCGGCCAGATGGACCGGCTGCTGGCCATCACGACGCTGCCCAACGTCGAGTTCGGCGTGATCCCGTTCGAGACGATGTTGCCGGCCACCCCGCTGCACAGCTTCGCGATCTACAACGAGGCGCTCGTCGGCGTGGCCACGTTCACCAAGGACCTGCTGCTCAGAGACCCCGACGACATCGCCTTCTACGCCCGCGCCTACGACGACTTCGCGGGGGCCGCCGCCTATCGCGACGACGCCCGCGCGGTGATCGTCCGGGTCATCGACGAATTGGGGAAACAATCCGCTGATTCGTAAGAGCAATTGCTTGCCTCATGTGACGGGAGCGTGCAATCCTTTCCTCTCAGCCGGGAGGTGATTGTGCGATGCTTGACACTTTGTGGTGTCTTGAGCGATTCGCCGATGCGACACGTGAACACATCGACCTTTCGGTGCGCCTGCTCAGCGCCAATCCGCCGGCGGTACACGTCCGGAACCGCTTCTCCGACACCCTCGCGGAAACGGTGACCTGCACCGACTGCGGCGCCTTCGTGACCTCGTGGGGCTACCGCCTCGGCACGGTCGAGTCGGTCGAAGACGCCGCCGCCCGCCTCGCCTACCTGATGGCGGCGCTTCCGGCGTAGTCACGCCCCATGGTGTCGAGGTTGGTCAGGAATCTGCGCACGTCGTCGTCGCTATGCTGGACCGACAACGTCCACTGCTCGGTCTTTCCCCAGGGCGGCAGGAAGACCCCGCCGTTGTGCTGGTAAAGCCAGTGCGCGTGTCCCCACTCGTCGGGATAGTCCAGAAAGTCGCGATAGTCGCGGAGTTTCTGGTGAAATATTACCGAGCCTTTCGCGCCATATGACTGGACATATCCTGGCATGCCCCATTTGCGGAGAATGGCGGTGGCCTCGTCCGTCATCACGGTGCGCAACCGATCAAAGTGACGATAAGCGTCCGAATTCAGCACGTCCCGCAGCACGACCGCCGCGACCGCCATGGTGAGCGGATTGCCGTTGAAGGTGCCGACCTGCTCGTACACGCCCTCGGAGATCAGCCTCATCAGGTCTGGCGTGCCGCCGATCGCCCCGCACGGCAGGCCGCCGCCGAGCGCCTTGGCCAGGCAGATGAGGTCGGGCGTCACGCCCAGTAGCTCGGACGCGCCGCCGGGCGCCACCGACAACCCGGTCTTGACCTCGTCGAAGGCGAGGTAGGCGCCGTGGCGGTGCAGCAGGTCCTTGAGCTGGGCCAGGTAGCCGTCGGGCGGCGGGATGAGCCCGATGTTCATCATGACGGGTTCGAGGATCATCCCGGCGATCTCACCGGCGTTCTCGATCAGCGCCCGCTCGACGGCCTCCAGGTCGCCGAAGGGCACCACGACCGTCAGCCGGGCCAGGTCCGGCGGCACCGAGACGCTGTAGCGCACCGAGCGGGGCCGCAGCGGCGGGCCGGCCTCCTCGATGGACGGATAGACGCTGACCTGCACGGAGTCGTGGTGGCCGTGGTAGCTGCCCTCGACCTTGATGATCTTCATGCGCCCGGTGGCGGCCCGCATGAGGTGGACGGCGTCCATCGTGGCCTCGGTGCCGGAGTTCCCGAACCGCCACATCGGCAGCCCGAACCGCTCGGCCAGCAGCCGGGCGACGACGACGGCGTCCCGGGTCGGCTGGGCGAAGTGGGTGCCCTTCCTGACCCGTTCGTCGATGGTCTCGACGACGGCCGGGTGGGCGTGCCCGACGAGGTTGACCCCGAACCCGCCGTGCAGGTCAACGTACGAGGTGCCGTCGAGGTCGACGACCCGGGAGCCCTGGCCGTGCGAGATCCACACGGCGCCGGGGGGTGCGTCCTGCCAGTTGGAGGCCACTCCCCCGGGCAAGACATCGGAGCATTCGGTGCGCACTCGCCGCGACTCGACGGTCCGGGCGAGGAACGCGCCTTCTTGAAGGGCGATCAGGTCGTCCAGTACGCGAGCCGGTGTCCGCTCGCTGACGACGGTCATCGTCAGATCCTTTCGGGCAGGGCCGGCGCGCGGCCCGTGAGATAAGCGGTCGCCACGGTGGCGATCCACTGGAAGGTGACGTCCTCGTCGGCGGAGAACGGCCCCGGCCGGTAGCCGCGCGAGCTCACGCCCCGCTGCACGCCCTCGCAGGCCTGCCAGTCCTGGCGGTTGGTGAGGTCCCAGAAGTCGACGGCGTAGCCGACGTCGGTGGTGCCCCGGGGGAACAGCCACTGGCAGGTGACCTTGGTCCGGGTGGCGGACAGGGGTTCGAGGACGTGCGTCATGACGTAGTCGGGATGGAGGCTGAGCAGCAGGTTGGGGAACAGGTGGAGGTACTCGACGATCCGGAGCCGCTCGCCGGTGATGCCCGGGAGGGGCCCGGCCGCCGAGTTGCCGTCCATCGACATGGTCTCCGCGCCGTCGACCAGGTCCATGCGGCCACCCGCCCACAGGCCCGTCGGCACGTAGTTGTCGCCGCTGTCGGGAGGGCTCACGGCGCAGAGCTCCGGGTGGATCGCGGGGCAGTGGTAACACTCGTGGTAGTTCTCGACGGCGAGTTTCCAGTTGGCGTCCAGCTCGTACTCGTGCGACGCGGCGACGTCGAGCTCCTTCAGCGTGTACGGGCTGACGATCTCCTCCAGGCCGTGGAGGTAGTCGTGGACGGGCGGCGCCTGGCCGTCGGCGTTGACGAACACGAACCCGTGCCATTCGGTGACCGGCACCTCGACGAGCCCCAGCTTCGGCGCGGGCTCCCCGGGGATGCGGTGCAGGTCGCCCTTCAGGGTGTAGACCCAATTGTGGTACGGGCAGGCGATGAACCTGCCGGTCGCGCTCGACCCACCCGGCAGCAGTTCGTGGGCGCGGTGCCGGCACACGTTGTAGAAGCCGCGCAGGACGGCGTCGTCGTCGCGTACCAGCAGCACCGAGTCGTCGCCGACGGCGACGGCCTTCCTGCCCCGCTTCGGGATGTCGGCCGAGCGCCCGGCGCAGACCCAGCCCCCCGCGAAGATGACCCTGCGCTCCCAGGCGAGGACGTCGTCGGCGGTGTAGGCGGCCTGCGGAAGCATCTGACCTGGGGCTTTGAGACACTCACGGACCTCGTCGAGGTCCAGCGGAGCGGAGTTCACTTTCTCCAACCTCTCTTGCGGTCCTTGAGGATGCGGCGGGTGGCCAGGTAGCCGGCGATGCCCGTCACTCCGCCGCCGCCGTGGGTCGCCGAGCCGCACTGGTAGAGGCCCCTCACCGGGGTGGTGAAGTCGGCGTAGCCGGGGGCCGGGCGCAGGTGGAAGAGCTGGTCCGGGGAGAGTTCGCCGTGGAAGATGTTGCCGCCGAGCAGGCCGTACTCGTGTTCCATCTGGTGGGGGCCGATGACCTGGCGGTGGATGACCGAGGCCTTGAAACCGGGGGCCAGCTGGTCGTAGCCGTCGATGACGCGGTCGGCGTAGGCGTCGAGCTCCTCGGTGCGGGGCTCCTCGTTCCAGGTGTGCGGGACCCACTGGGTGAACATCGACATGATGTGGGTGCCCTCGGGGCAGAGCGTGCGGTCGACCGTCGAGGGGATGACCGAGTCGGCGAACGGCCTGCGCGCGGCGACGCCCGACCTCGCGTCCTGGAAGGCCTGTTCGACGTACTCGATGGAGTGGCAGAGCTCGACCGAGCCGGTCAGGTCGGCCTCGGGGTCGGACGGGAAGATCGGCAGCTCCGACAGAGCGACGTTGATCTTCACGACGCCCGAACGGGAGCGCCAGCGTTCGATGTCGCGCACGAAGTCGTCGGGCAGGTGGTCGCGGCCCACGTGCTTGAGGAACGTGGTCTTGGGGTGGGTGGCGGCGACGACGGTCGGGGCGGTGAACTCGCGCCCGTCGTCGAGGGCCACACCGGCGACCCTGCCACCTTTTATGAGGATTTTTCGGACAGGGGCCTCGGTGATGACCGTCGCGCCGAAGGCCTCGGCCGACCGGCGGATCGCGTCGCCGACCGCGCCCATGCCGCCGATCGGGTAGCCCCACGACCCCATCCGGCCGTCGCCGACGTCGCCGATCGTGTGGTGCATCATCACGTAGGCGGTGCCCGGCTCGGCCGGACCGGCCCAGGTGCCGATGACGCCGTTGATCGACATCACGCCCTTGACCTCGGGCGACTCGAACCACTCGTTCAGCAGGTCTTCGACCGACATGGTGAACAGGCGGACCGCGTCGGCGACGCCCCGGGTCCGCAGCCCCCGCAGCCCCCAGGCCAGCCGCAGCTGGTCGATCAGGTCCCTCGTCCTGAGCGAGCCGACGTTGGGCGGGGTGCGCATGAGGAGCGGGGACAACACGTCGCCGATGCCCTGGAGCCAGGCCTCGTAGCGGGGCATGGCGTCGGCGTCCTTCGCGGAGAACGCGGCGAGCTGGGCGTGGTCGCGGGCCGGATCGCCCGTCTCGGTCTGCAGGGAACGGCCGTCGGGGAAGGGGACGAAGCTGGGTCCCATGGGGATGACGTCATAGCCGTGCTCCCTGAGCCGCAGGTCACGCAGGATCGTGGGGGGCATCAGGCTCATGACGTACGAGAGAGCCGTGACCTTGAAGTCGGGGCCCCAGGGGGTCTCGGTCGTGGCCGCGCCGCCGGTGACCGGACGGGCTTCGGCGACGAGGGTGGACAGTCCGGCACGGGCGAGGTAGGCCGCGGCGACGAGCCCGTTGTGCCCGCCCCCGACGATGATCGCGTCGTATGCGTGTTTCACCGGCTGTACCCCTTCTGCATGGCGTTACGACCCGGAAAACTTATGCCCGCACGCCTTGCGGCCCCTGGGGGCCACACCGTCAGACTAACTGGGCAACCAGTCAGTCTGGCAAGAGGAGATTCGGTACCGGAAAAGGAAACAGCATGGATCGACGCAGGTTTCTGCTGGTCAGCGCCTTAGCTGCGACGGCGGCATGTGGAGGCGAGCGGCCCGGCCGCTCGACGGGGTCCTCCGCAGTGCCGCTGACCCGAACGGATTCACCCGGCGCCCTGCCGCTGCACGACGACATCCCGCAGGTCGCGGACGGGCTCTCCCCGGAGTCCGGCGGGGTGTTGAAGATCTTGAACTATCCCGAGTACGTGTCACCCGACGTGCTGAAGGCCTTCGGCAAGACCCATGGGGTCGAGGTCGAGGTGACGACCTTCAACACGATGGAAGACGCGATCTCCAAACTCCGCACGCCCGGGGCGTCGTTCGACGTGTGGTTCCCGACCCCCGACGTGATCGGGAAGGCGGCCGTCGGAAAGCTGCTCCGGCCCCTGAACAAGACCTATCTGGGCAACCTGGCCAACGCGTGGCCCCAGCTCCAGTCCCCCTTCTACGACGAGGGATCGCGCTATTCGGTCCCCTACTGCGCCTACACGTCGGGCGTCGGATACCGGGCCGACGAGGTGACGGCCGGGTTCGGGTACGGGCTGCTGTGGGATCCGGCCTACAAGGGCAAGGCCTACCTGATCGACGACCATCGCGAAGGCCTGGCCCTGGCGATGCTCAAGAACGGGTCCCGCGAGATCAACACCGAGGACCCGGTGAAGATCAAGCAGGCCGGGACGTGGCTGTCGGAGCTGGTGCCGCTGATGAACATCAAGACCGGGATCGCGGCCTACCAACTGGTCGCCGAGGGCCAGGCGACGGTGCACCACTGCTGGTCGGGCGACATGATCAACGCGCAGTCGTACCTGCCCAAGGGGGTGGACGCGGACGTGCTCGGCTACTGGTATCCGTCCGACGACCTCGGCGTGGTCGGCACCGACTCCATCGCCGTGCCGGCCTCGGCGACCAAACCCGTGCTGGCGCACCTGCTGCTCAACCACCTGCTGGATCCTGCCGTGGCGCAGGAGAACTTCTCCTTCACGGGCTACCAGCCGGCCCTGTCGGCGATCACGCCCGAGAAGATGGTGACCGACGAGTTCGTGACCGAGGGCCTGAAATCGGCGATCGTGACGCCGGAGGTCTACGCCCGCAGCCAGCAGATCTTCCAGATCTCCCCGGCGGCGGAGGCGGTCTGGCTGGACACGTGGTCGCAGTTCAAGGCAGGCCAGTGAGCGGGGACGGCGGCGGTTCCACGGAACCTCCGGAACCACCCGGCGAGGTGGCGCGCGGCGAGCACGCGGCTCCGGTCACCGCGTCGAGCCGCTCGGCCGGCCTCCAGGGGTCGTCTAAGCCCTACCGGCGGCGCGGCGGAACGCGTGGCGGTGGCCTGTGGGTCCTGCTCGCCGCGCCCGGCACGTTCTGGCTGGTGGTGCTGTTCGCGGTGCCCTTCTACGCCATCGCCGCCGTGGCCTTCGGCTCCACCGACCCGGTCTTCAACGCGCCCGTACCGGAATGGGACCCCCGCTACTGGGACTTCACCGCGTTCTCCGAGATCCTCACCCGCTCGGTCACCGGCGACCTGCGGCCGGTCTTCCTCCGCACGCTCCTCTACGTCGCCCTCGCCCTGGGACTGTGCGTGGCCATCGGCTATCCGGTGGCCTACTACGTCGCCCGGCACGCCGGCCGGCGCCGGGCCCTGCTGCTCGGCCTGATCCTCGCGCCGTGGTGGGTGAACTACCTGACCCGGATGCTGGCCTGGCTCAACCTGCTCCAGGACGACGGCTACGTCAACGACCTGCTGATGTTCACCCGGATCGTCGACGAGCCGGTGCGCTGGTTGTCGGGCAACCCGGTGACGGTCGTGCTGGCGCTGGTCTACGGGTACATCCCGTTCTTCATCGTGCCGCTGTTCTCGACCCTCGACCGCATCGACCCGCTGCTCCTGGAGGCGGCCCGGGACCTGGGCTGTTCGAGCCGGAGCGCGTTCTGGCACGTGACGCTGCCGCTGTCACGGCCGGGCCTGCTGACGGCGTCGGCCATCACGGCGCTGCCGATGTTCGGCGACTACTACACGAACACGCTGGTATCGGGGTCGCCCACCACGACGATGATCGCCAACCAGATCGAGTTCTACCTGCTCGGCGGGACCCGCAAGGAACTGGGGGCCTCGCTCGTCCTGCTGCTGTCGGCGCTGCTCATGGTGGTGATGGTGTACTACCTGATCTCCAGCCGGCGAGCCGAGGAGGGGTTGTCATGACATCCCAGCCGCCACCGGGCGGATCGACGTCCTGCCTGCTCAGCCGTTCGCCGGCCGTGCGCCGGATCCGCTTCGTGCTGCCGGAACTCGCCAGCTGTTCGAGAACGCCGGCGTGTTCGACGTTCAGGGCCATGCGCAACTGCAGCCATTGGGACCACGAGGTGACGTCGCACTCCACGTCCGCCCCATCGGGGAGCTCCCGAAACCGGTCGAGCAGATCCAGGTCCGCGCGCCTGTTGTCGGCGTATCGACGGTTCCGCTCGTCCGCGAGCTGGTTCACCCAGCCAGGCCGCCGCTCCGACGGCACGACCGGCAGAACCCGCAGGGCGACCGCCAGAGCGATCTCACCCTCGCCCTCCAACCGGACGACCTCATGGAGCAGCTCCGCTCGCGACTCATCCAGGTCGTCCAGCGCCCGGCAGTACAACTCCCACCGCTTGTGCTCGTCGTCCCTCTCGGCGCCCATGTCCACACCGATGAGCGCGGCCAGGCGATCGATCACCTCGTCCAGGCTATCCACCACCCGTGGCACCTCCCGTCGTCGAATCGGCCGGTCGTTCGCCCTCCCCGCCCCGCGAGCCGAGGAGGGTGTGGCGTGAGACGACGCCCGTGGGTGCTCGCGTCGGTGACGTGGGCGTACATCGTGTGGTCGCTGGTGCCGATTCTGGTGGCGATCCAGTTCTCCTTCAACGACGGCCGGTCCCGGAGCACCTGGCAGGGGTTCTCCCTGCAGTGGTACTTCGGCTCGTCCGGCTCGGTCGCGGAGGACCCCTCGCTGCGGCTGGCGCTGGTGAACAGCCTGGTCGTGGCCGGGCTGACCACGCTCATCGCCACCCCGCTGGGCGTGGCGACGGCCCTCGGCCTCGCCCGGTGGCGGGGACGGGCCGGGCGGGTCGTCGGCGGGCTGACGCTGCTGCCGCTGGCCACCCCGGAGATCGTGATGGGCTCGGCGCTCTATCTGGTCTTCACGAACCTGTTCCTGTTCGTGCCCCTGGGCCAGCCCGCGCAGGTCCTCGGGCACGTGACGTTCTCGGTCTCGTACGTGGTGGTGATCGTCCGCTCGCGGCTCGCCTCCATCGGCACCGACTACGAGGAGGCGGCACGCGACCTGGGCTGCGGACGCCTGTCAGCCGTCCGCCTGATTCTGCTCCCCCTGCTCACGCCGGCCGTGTTCGCCGGGGCGATGATCGTCTTCGCCTCGTCGATGGACGACTTCGTCATCTCGGCTTTCCTGTCCCCCGACGCCTCGTCGGTGACGGTCCCCATCAAGCTCTACAGCTCGGTACGCAATGCGCCGACACCCGCGCTCAACGCACTGGCGACCTTGCTGGTGTTCGCATCGCTGCTGGCGATATTCCTCGGCTGGCTGGTGCAACGACGACTGCCGGAACGGAATGCAGTACTTCGCCATTGATTTTGGTGAACGTGATCAGGTGCGCAGCTCCCTGCCACTCTCAGCCTTTCCGAGGCAGGCCGTTATTGTGCCGATCGAGGAAGCAGAGCACGGGCGCCGATGATTTCGAAACCGAGGATGCGGCCGTTCTCGTCGAGGTCGACGACAATGGTTCCGTTGAGATCGGGGGCATTCACTGCTATCTGACTCACCGCCTCGCCGTCCGCGATGGAGTCTGCGAGACAGAGATAGGCCGCGTCGGCCTCACCGTCGATGACCAGCCTCACCAACTGTGGTCTCCAGTTCCAGCGACGACGCCATGAATCCGCAGGTCCAGTCACCTGCGTCTATTTCGAATTCGGACCCCGCCGACGCCACCCGGTGCGTGATCCCCTCAAGCGTGATCGCCGCCTGAGGATCGAAATCCGCCGCCTGGTTCAGCCGGAGCATTCGCACGCCCGTGAACTTCAGCCATACGTTGACGTCGTTGTCATCGATCTCTTCCCAATTCGCCGCATACCGGAACGCCAGCACGACCTCGGCGAGTTCCGCGAAAAAGCTGATGCTCTCGAAGTGGGCGTTGTTGTGGAGATCGAATGCCCCAACCGGGGTCTCGAAATCAATCCGGTAATCATTGCCTGACCATGGCGAAAGCCCGATGAAAGACGCTTCCGTTGCCATTTCACACCTCGACGAGAACTGTGACCACCGCCGCGACGATGCGCATTCGGATCGGCCCGCCGACCTCGATCCACAACATCCGCCGATGACCGCCGATCGGAGGTTTCCCCAGCTCAGTAGGCCACTCTTCGGCCCACGGACGAACCCACCGGGCCGCGATGGAATCGACGAGCGGAACGGTATCAGGCATCCGATCCACCTGAAACCCATATATCTCGCGAACCGAGATGGCCACGTCGGGCTTTCCCGGCTGGGCCCGGAGATTCACGTCGAGGGCATCGGAATCCTCCATGAGGTGAAGATTCATGGATTCCACGAAATAACCCCGACAAGATTCGAGCGTCCGCACGACGCGATCGTCTGGGATCATGAGATGACCTGGCGGACTCCTCGCCGGGTCATCGACCGCGTGATGATCAGCCGCTGGATCTCGCTCGTCCCCTCCCAGATGCGGTCGACTCGCAGTTCCCTCAGGAACCGTTCGGCCACGTTCGTCCGCATGTAGCCTCGCCCGCCGAACGTCTGCACCGCCCGGTCGGCGCACCGCCACGCCGCCTCCGACGCGAACAGCTTCGCCAGCGACGCCTTCGCGTGCACAACCTTCCGGTCGGCCCCCGAATCGGCAAGCGCCGCCACCTCGTACACGAGAAGCCGCGCGGCGGCGGCGTCGGCCGCCGAGTCGGCCAGCGGGAAGGCCACCCCCTGGTGGTCGATCAGCCGCGAACCGCCCTGTTCCCGCTCGCAGGCCCAGGCCACGGCCTCGTCCAGCAGCCGCGTCATCGCCCCGACGCAGTGGGCGGCGATGCCCAGCCGTTCCTCGACGAACCAGTTCTGCTGGAGCGCGTCGGCCTGGCCGAGCCCGCCGAGCACGGCGTCGTCGCCCACGAGGACCCCGTTCAGGTGGAGGGTCGGGTGCCCGTGCGGGAAGGAGTGGGTGAAGGGCGGATCGTCCAGGTATTCGACCCCGTCGGCCTCGGCGTCCACGAGGAACAACGTCGGCCCATACCCCTCGGCCAGGGCCACCACGATGTGGACGGCCGCCACGTCGCCGCTGGTCACGAACCACTTCTCGCCGTCGAGCCGCCAGCGGTCCCCCACCCGTTCGGCGACGGTCGAGATGCCCGACGGGTCGGACCCGGCGTATTCCTCGGTGACCGCGTAGGAGACCCATCCCTCGCCGCGCAGGGCGGGGCGCAGGTAGCGGGAGATCTGGTCGGGCGTGCCGGCGGACAGGACGTTGTAGGCGTCGGGGACCCACCACCACAGGCCGTTGGTGTTGCGGCCGAACTGCTCGTGCACCACGACGTAGTCGGTGGCCGACCACCCCTGACCGCCGTGCTGGGCGGAGTGGCGGCCGCCGTTGAGCCGGGCCGCCAGGGCGGCCTTCATGATCTCGCCGACGTCGGAGGAGGGCAGTCGTCCGCCGGCCCGTTCGGCCGACTCCTCCCGTGGAATCAGCACGTCGTCGACGAAGGTCTTCGCCCGGTCACGCAACGCGATCTGTTCGTCCGACAGCCGTATCAGCGACATGTCGCTCTCCCCAACGATCCTGACTGGCGACCCAGTCAAATCGGAGAGCGATCACCGTGTCAAGCAGGGAACGACGCCCGGTCGACGCCCACCTCGCGGGCCGCCGCGATCCGGGCGTGCTCCAGCAGGCGCTTGCGCGACATCGCCCCCGAGTGGAGCGTGTAGCGCACCACGAGCCCGTCGAGCATGCCGTCGAGCCGCTCGGCGGCCCCCTGGGGATCGTCGCAGGTGAACTCGCCGGCCTCCATGCCCTGGGAGATCACCTCGGACAGGATCTCGATCCAGCCGCCTTCGAGTTCGAGCAGGATCTCGCGTACGTGGGGCTCGCGCACCCCCAGCGCCCACGCGTCGAGCCACAGGATCCAGCTCTGGTCGGAGCGCGACGACGGGATGTAGAAGCGCAACACGCGGTCGAGCCGCTGGATGGCGGTGCCCGGACCGGCGATGATCTCGCGAAGCCGCCGGACCTCGCTCTCGGAGGTGGCCCGCAGCATGGCGGTGATCAGGTCGTCTTTGGTGGCGAAATGGTAGTGGATCAACCCGCCACTGACGTTGGTCGCTTTCGCGATGTCGGAGACCCGGGTGCTGGCGAGACCTCGCTCCAGCACCACACGCCGGGCGGCGTCCAGCAGTTCGGCCCGGCGCTGATCTGCCTGATCGGCCCGGCTGCTCCGGGCGCCCTCCGCGCTGCGCACCCGGCAAGCCTACCCCAGCGCCGCCTCGCGTTGACGACACTCCTTGACTACTGACTGGTTGACCAACCAGTGTGGGAAGGGTGAGACCCGCGCGCCTGCTCGCTCCCCGTTCGGTCGCCGTCGTCGGCGCTTCGCCCCGCCCCGGCTCCTACGGCAACCAGGCGGTCGCCAACCTGGTCACCGCCGGTTTTCCGGGGCCCGTGTACGGGGTGCACCCCACCGCCCGCGAGGTGCACGGCGTGTCCTGCGTGCCGACCATCGGCGACCTGCCGATCGCCCCGGACGCGCTCGTGATCGCGACCCCGGCGGCCACCGTGCCGGACCTGCTGCGGCAGGCGGGGGAACGAGGATGTGGCGGCGCGGTCGTACTGGCGGCCGGTTTCGCCGAGATCCCCGAGGGCCGGGCGCTCCAGGACGACCTCCGCCGGATCGCCCTCGCGCACGACCTGCCCGTCTGCGGCCCCAACGGCAACGGCGTCGTCTCGGTCGTCGGCCGGGCCCCCATGTGGGGCGACGCCTACGCGCCCAAACGCCCCGGCCCGGTGGCGCTGGTCTCGCAGAGCGGCAACGTGGCGGTCAACGCCCTGCTCAGCAGGCGTGCGCTGCGACTGCACACCGTCGTCTCCTGCGGCAACCAGGCGGTCCTATCCGCCTCCGACTACCTCGCCGCCCTGGCGGAACTCGACGGCGTGCGGTCGGTCGCGCTCTACCTGGAGACCGAGGACCCCGGCCTGCCCGCCGCCCTGGCCCTGGCCGCCGGGCACGGCATCCGCGTGGCCGTGCTGAAGGCGGGCTCCAGCGAACGGGGCGCCGCCGCCGCGTCCGCCCACACCGGCGCGGTCGCGGGCGACCACCGCGTGCTCAGGGCCCTGGTCGAGGAGGCTGGCGGGGCGTGGGCGCGCAATCCGCACGAACTCCTGGAGCTGGCCAAAGCCCTGAGCTGGGACGGAAGCGTCCGGCGAAGGCCGCGCCCGCGTGGAGCGGGGGTGCTGGTGGTGACGTGTTCCGGTGGAGACGCGGCCATCGCCGCCGACGAGGCCGCCCGGCTCAAGGTCCCGCTTCCGGCGCTGGGCGCCGTCACGGTGGACAAGCTCAACGGCCTGCTCCCCGGTACGGCCACCGCCGCCAACCCCCTCGACTACACCGCCGTCATCTTCGGCGAGACACGCAGAACGGCCGACGTCATCACCACGGCCGGAGACGACCCGTCGGTCGGCGTCGTCCTGGTTTGCTACGACCGTCCGGAGGAGATGGACGCCGCGCAGACGGAGGCCTGGGACGCCGCCCTCGACGGGATCACCGCTGCGGCGGCGGATCTGGACGTCCCGATCGTCGTGGCCGCCACGCTGCCCGAACTCATGCCGGAGGCCACGGCCGAACACCTCATCGACCTGGGCGTGGTCCCGGTCGCGGGCCTCACCGAGGGCCTGGTCTGCGCACACGCCATGACGGCCCGCCCCGACCTGGGTCGTCTTCGCGAGATCGCCGACTGGCAGGCGGCGCACCTCGTCGTCGGGGCAGATCAAGGCCTGCCGCATCCAAGCCGGGGCGCCTCGCAGCGGCCGAGCGGACCCGGAGGCGCACCTGGGAGAGCCCCCCAAGGTCCCTGGCTCAGAGAGGTCGAGGGCAAGGCCTGCCTCAGGGCCCACGGCGTCGCCGTGCCCCGGGGCGCCGTGGCCGCCGACCCGGAAGAGGCCGCGGCGCTGCTGGAGGAACTGGGCACCGTCGTGGTCAAGGTGGACTCCGCCGACGTCCGCCACAAGGCCGCGGAAGGCGGCGTCATCCTGGGCGTCTCGACCCGGGAAGACCTCGACAGGGCGCTGCGGCAGGTGCCCCCGCCGGTCCTGATCGAGGAGATGGTCCCCCAGGGGGTCGAGGTGATGATCTCGGTCAGGTACGACGCCGTCACCCCGGTCGTCGTCGTCGCCCTCGGCGGGGCCTGGGTGGAGGTCTTCGACGACGCCGCCGTCGTCCCCCTGCCCGTCACGGCGGAACGCGTCGCGGAGGCCGTCCACCACCTGAGAGCCGCCAGGCTCGTTCCGGACGTCAGGACACTCGCCCGGACCGCCGTCGCGATCGCCGACATGACCCGTCGGGAGGGCTTCGCGCTGGTCGAGGTCAACCCCGTCATCCTGCGGGGCCGGACCGCGACGGCGGTCGACGCCGTCATCTGCCGAGGGCGCCCTGCAGGTCCATGACGTGGTCCTGCGTCTGCTGCAGCAGGGGGCGCAGCGCCTCGGCCACGTCGGGGAGGCCCAGGGCGATGGCCTGCTCGACCCGTTCCCGGTAGCGGACGAGCTGGGTCTCCTCCAGCTCCAGGTCCAGCCGGAGGGCGGCCGCGCCGTCGTGGGCGTCGGGGATGTGCGGGACCTTGACCGAGGGGACGCCGCCGAGGAAGTCGATCTGCTCCGCCAGGGCGGAGGCGTGTTCGAGTTCCTGCGACAGGTGGGCGCGCATCTCTTCGACGATGGGCTGGTATTCGGCGCCCTTGATGGTCGCCGCGTGCTGGGTGTACTGGACGATCGAGCGGTATTCGCTCTCGAGGTCCTCGTTCAGGAGCGCGATGAATGCCTGTTTGTCCATGCGGCTGCGGCTACCCCGCGATCGCGTTCCGACACCACCCGGGCGAGGCCGCGCAGCTGGGCGATCGCGGTGCGCACGACGTCCACGCTGCTGTCGGGATCGTCGACCCACCGCACCGGCACCTCGTGGAGGCGAAGGCCGCGCCACTGCGCCTTGAGCAGCAGTTCGGTGTCGAAGAACCAGGCGTCGTCGGTCACGTGCGGGAGCAACTCCCGGGCGACCGGGGTGCGCATCGCCTTGAACCCGCACTGGGCGTCGGTGAACTCCGCGCCGAGCGAGCGCAGCAGCCCGTTGTAGGCGCGGGAGATGAAGTCGCGCCGGGGACTGCGGACCACCGAGGATCCGGGGGCCAGCCGCGAGCCGACCGCGACGTCGCGCTCCCCGGCCAGCAGCGGGCCGACGAGCGGCACGAAGGCGGCCAGGTCGGTGGACAGGTCGACGTCCATGTACGCCACCACGTCGGCCTGGCTCCACGACCAGGCCTCCCGCAGGGCGCGCCCACGGCCCTTGGACTCCAGGCGGATCGTCCGGACGCCGTCCAGAGACCGGGCGACCCGCCAGGTGGCGTCCGTCGAGCCGTTGTCGGCCACGGTCACCTGGGCCGGGAACGGGCATTCCCGTTTGAGGAAGTCGAGGAGCGTGGCCACGCTCGACGCCAGCACCCGTTCCTCGTTGTAGACGGGCAGCACGATCTCGATCACGTGGCGGATCCGGGCAGCCGCACGGTCACCGTCGTCCCGCCCGACGGGCCGCTCTCCAGGCCCACCTCTCCGTCGGCGGCCCTGACCGCCTGGGCGACGATGGCCAGTCCCAGGCCCGAACCGGGCAGGCTGCGGGCGGCGGGAGAGCGCCAGAAGCGTTCGAAGACGTGCGGGAGCTCCTCGTCGGCGATGCCCGGCCCCTCGTCGCGGACGGTCAGCTCGCCGTCCCGCAGGCGGACCGTCACGGTGCCCCCCTCCGGGCTGAACTTGACCGCGTTGTCCAGGATGTTAACGGCCGCGCGCTGCAACCCGCGCACGTCCCCGCGCACCCGCCACGGGGACAACTCCACGTCGAAGACGAGCCCGGGGCCGCGCCGCCGGGCCCGGTCGACCGCCGCCGAGACGATGTCCTGGAGCTCCACGTCGGCCGACGAGCCGCCCGTCTCGGCGTTCCGTGACAGTTCCAGCAGGTCGGCGATGAGGGACGACATCTCCTCGAACTGTTCCTTCACGCTGACCAGCAGCAGCCTCTTGGCCTCGGGCGCCAGCGGGCGGCCGGTGTTCTCGCTGCGGAGCAGCAGGTCGATGTTGGTGCGCAGCGAGGTGAGCGGGGTGCGCAGCTCGTGGCCGGCGTCGGAGACCAGCTGCCGCTGGCGGTCCCGCGAGGCGGCCAGCGCGGCGGTCATCGTGTTGAAGGCGGCGCCCAGGCGGGCGATCTCGTCCTTGCCGTCGACGGGGATGCGGACCTCCAGGTCCTCGGTCCTGGCCACGTGTTCGACCGCGCCCGTCAGCGACGCGACGGGGCGCAGGGCCGTACGGGCCAGGTAGAGGCCGGTGACGCAGGCGCCGAGCACCCCGACGGCGCAGACCCCGGCGAGCACCAGGCCGAGCGTGCGCAGCGAGGCGTCCATCTCGCGCGTCGAGCGGAACACGGTCAGCGCCGTGCCGGGCTTGAACCACTCGGTGTAGGCGATGACGGGCGTGCGGTACTTGCCGCGCAGCACGCCGTCGCGCACCACCGGCGATCCCTCGGCGGTGGTGAGGGCGAGTTCGGCGGGCAGCGGGTCGAGCGCCGAGGAGCCCTCCTGGCAGATCGACCCGTCGGCCCTGACGAGCTGCCAGCCGCGCCCCGAGGGGTCCCACGGCTGGTCGCGGTGGTCCTGGCCGCAGCGGGCCAGCGCCTGCGCGACCTGCACGTCGAGCACGGGGAACTGCTCCAGCGACTCCACGACCTGGTCGCGGAGCCGGTCGCGGACGATCAGCCAGCTCACCCCGGCGCACACGGCGATGGCGACGGCCACCGCCACCGCGATCACGAACGTGACCCGCCGCCGCAGGCTCACGGCGCGGCCCTCAGCACGTAGCCGACCCCGCGCACGGTGTGGATCAGCCGCGGTTCGCCGCCGGCCTCGGTCTTGCGGCGCAGGTACATGACGTAGACGTCCAGGGAGTTGGACGAGGGCTCGAAGTCGAAGCCCCACACCGCGCTGAGGATCTGCTCCCGGCCGAGCACCTGCCGGGGGTGGGCCAGGAACAGCTCCAGCAGCAGGAACTCGGTCCGGGTCAGGTCGAGGGGCCGCCGGCCGCGCCGGACCTCCCGGGTGGCCGGGTTCATCCGCAGGCCCTCGAAGACCAGTTCGTCGCCGTCCTGGGCGGCCAATGCGCCGCGCCGCAGCAGCGCCCGGACCCGGGCCAGCAGCTCGTCGAGCTCGAACGGCTTGACCAGGTAGTCGTCGGCTCCGGCGTCCAGGCCCGAAACGCGGTCGCCGACGGCGTCCCGGGCGGTCAGCATCAGGATCGGCACCTGGTCGCCGGCCGCCCGGAGGCGGCGGCAGGTGGTGAGCCCGTCCAGGCGCGGCATCATGACGTCGAGCAGCACCGCGTCGTAGGTCTCGCGCTGGAGCTCGGCGAGCGCGCCCAGCCCGTCGGAGGCCGTCGCGACCCGGTATCCCTCGAACTCCAGGCTGCGCCGCAGCGCCTCACGCAGGGCGGGTTCGTCGTCGACGACCAGCAGCCGGGGTGTCTCGTCCGTCACGTTCACACGGTAACGACCGCCTCTGAGAGGACCCTTAACGTCCGAGGACGGCCATCGCCGCGTTGTGGCCCGGGATCCCGCTCACCCCGCCGCCGCGCCGCGCGCCCGCGCCGCACAGCAGCAGCCGTTCGTGGGCGGTCTCCACGCCCCAGCGGCCCTCCCCTTCGGCGTAGGGCCAGGACAGGTCCTGGTGGAAGATGTGGCCTCCGGGGAGGGCGGCGTCCTTCTCCAGGTCGAGGGGGGTCTTGGCCTCCAGGCAGCCGGGCAGCAGCACGTCCTCGATGGGTTCGGCCAGGACCGAGTCGATCGAGGCGAGGGTCCGGCGGACCGCCTCCTCCTTGGCCCCCGGGCGGTCGAACAGCCGCGCGGGCATGTGCAGGCCGAACAGCGTCATCGTCTGCGCGCCCGACTCGCGCAGGTCCGCGCCGAGGATCGACGGGTCGGTCAGCGAGTGGCAGTAGACCTCGGCGGGCGGCAGGTCGGGGATCCGCCCCGCCGACGCCTGCCGGAAGGCGGCGGCGAGCTGGTCGCGGCTCTCGTTGATGTGGAAGGTGCCGCTGAAGGCCTCGCGCGGGTCGACCGAGTGGTCCTTCAGCCGGGGCAGCCGCCGCAGCACCATGTTGATCTTCAGCTGGGCCCCTTCGGGCCGCTCCGGTTCCTCCTCGCCCAGCAGGCGCGCGAGCGTGAACGGAGGCACGTTCGCGAGGACCTTCCCGCCGGTCACGGTGTGCTCGCCGGTCTCGTCCCGGTACGTCACCTCGCCGGTCGCCGGGTCGATCGCGACCACCTCGGCGTTCAGCCGGATCTGCGCGCCCGCCCCGCGGGCGATGTCGGCGAGGCCTCCCGTGACGGCGCCCATGCCGCCCACCGGGACGTTCCAGTCACCCGTGCCGTCGCCGATGACGTGATAGAGAAAACACCGGTTGGCCAGCAGGTCGGCGTCCGGATCGGCGAAGGTGCCGATCAGGGCGTCGGTCAGCACCACCCCGCGCACGACGTCGTCGGCGAACCACTCGTTCACCACCTGGCCGATGGGGCGTTCGAACAGATCGGTCCACGGCTCGCCCACCAGGTCGCGAAGGCGCTCGCGCGGCATCAGCGGCTCGATCAGGGTGGGCGCGATCGCGGTCGCGGCGGCGGCCGTCATGGCGTAGAAGCGGCGCCAGGCGACGATCTCGTGGCCGCTGCCGGTGATGCTCGCGAACGACGCGGCCGTGCGGTCCTCGTCGCCGCCGTCGACCAGCAGCCCGCCGTTCCCGACCGGCGTGTACGACGAGTAGCGCCGCCGCCGCAGGTCGAGCGGCAGCCCCAGGTCGGTCACGACCTTGGAGGGCAGCAGGCTGACGAGGTAGGAGTAGCGCGAGACCCGGGCCTCGACGCCCGGGAAGGCCTGGGCCGAGACGGCCAGGCCGCCCACGTGGCCGAACCGCTCCAGCAGGAGCACGCTTCTGCCCGCGCGGGCGAGATAGGCGGCGGCGACCAGGCCGTTGTGGCCGGCGCCGGCGATGACGACGTCGAACATGGTGAGTCCCCTCGTTCTCGTGGCGTGACGAAAGCGGGAGCGGGACTAGAGACCGGTCTGCCAATGGGGCTGCGGCGGGGACACCATGCCCGCACCTTACATTTATGAGTGCTCTGGGACCACCTGCGACGTATGGGGATATTTCAATGATCAAGCGTTCCGAGGAAGTGGCGACCGCGCTCGCGGAGGGCCGCCCGGTGGTGGCACTGGAGTCGACCATCATCTCCCACGGCCTGCCGCAGCCCAGGAACCTCGAAGTGGCCCGTGAGCTGGAAGGACTGGTCCGGGCGGGCGGCGCGGTCCCGGCCACGATCGCGGTGCTCGACGGCGTGCCCCGGGCCGGGCTGACCGACGAGGAGCTGGTGCGGGTCGCCACCGAGCCGGGACTGCGCAAGCTCGGCTTCCGCGACCTCGCGCCGTGCGCGACGCTCAAGCTCAGCGGCGCGACGACGGTCTCGGCGACCTCGTTCCTGGCCGCGCGGGCCGGCATCCGGGTGTTCGCCACCGGCGGCCTGGGCGGCGTGCACCGCGGCTACACCTCCGTGCAGGACGAGTCGGCCGACATCGACACCCTGAGCCGCACGCGCATCACCGTCGTCTGCGCCGGCGTGAAGTCGATCCTGGACGTGCCCGCCACGCTCCAGCGCCTGGAGACCCGCCAGGTCACCGTGGTCGGCTTCCGCACGGACACCTTCCCCGGCTTCTACCTGCACACCTCCGGCGAGCCGGTCGACTGGCGCATCGAGTCGGCCGCGGAGGCCGCCGGCATCATGCGCGCCCAGGACGCCCTCGGCGGTCCCGAGACCGCCCTGATCGTCGCCAACCCCGTGCCGCAGGACGAGCAGCTCGACCCGGCCCTGCACGACCGCGTCCTCGCCGAGGCCCTCCAGGCCGCCGAGACGAGCGGAGTGACAGGTCAGGCCATCACCCCGTACTTGCTGGAATACCTGGTCGAGGCCACCCAAGGCGCCTCACTTGCGGCCAACCTCGCGGCAGTACGCGGAAACACCCGCCTCGCGGCGGAAATCGCGTCATCCTGGACGCCGGAGAACTGAGGGACATGGGATCGGGGATGCGGGCGCGGCCGGTGATCGGCGTTGTCGTGACCGACACCGGATCCGAGGCCCCGTGACGCGGGACATGAGGGGGCTGCTGGTGATCGGCGATGTCGTGACCGACGTCGTCGCGCTCCATTCGGAGCCGGTGGCCACGGGCACCGACACCGAGGCCGACATCACGCTGCGGCCGGGCGGCTCGGGCGCCAACACCGCCGCGTGGGCCGCCCACCTGGGCGGCGACGCCCGGTTGCTGGCCCGCGTCGGCGCCGACACGGCGGCGTGGCACCTGAACGCGCTGAGCGGCGTCAAAACCCATGTGACCGTCGACCCCGACCGCCCGACCGCCGTCGTGATCGCCATGGTCGACGACGCGGGCGAGCGGTCGTTCCTGACCAACCGGGGCGCGGCGCGTCGTCTGGGCCCCGGCGACTGGACCGACGCGCTGCTCGACGGCGTGGGCTGCCTCCACCTGTCCGGCTACCTGATGTGGACGCCGGAGGGGCTGGAGCTGGCCCGGATCGCCATGCGGGCCGCGAAGGGCGTCACGGTCAGCGTCGACCCCGCCTCGACGCGGTTCCTGCACGAGTTCGGCGCCGAACGTTTCCTCGCCGAGACCCGGGAGGCGGATGTGATCATCCCCAACCGCGACGAGGCGCTCGTGCTGACCGGAGCCGCCGATCCCGAGCGGGCGGCCGAACTCCTCGGCGACATCTACGGAACCGCGGTCGTGAAGCTCGGCCCGGCGGGCGCGCTTCTCGCCCAAGACGGGCGTATCGTTGCTCGGGCCGGTGCCGCCACGGCGGGGCCGGCCGACCGCGTCGTCGACTCCACCGGCGCGGGAGACGCGTTCGCGGCCGGGTTCCTCACGGCCCGACTCGCGGGTTCCACCCGTTCCGAATGTCTCGAAGCGGGCTGCCGCGCAGGCCGGCGGGCCGTTGGGCTGATCGGCGGCCGTCCTCCGGCCGTCAAGAACGCAACAGAGCTTTACCCTATTGACACCAATTGATAGCTTGCGGCGTAAGCTGCACCATTAGCAACAAGCGTCACTCTCGGGAGGGTGCGGTCAAACCGATGGACGCCGAGTCAACGATCTGCCTGAGCGATCTGGTTCCCGCTCTTCGCTGGAGCCGCCCCCAGCAGGTGGCCGATGTACTGGGAGATCCACGTCTCCCCGGCGGCTGGTGGGGCTCCGTCGCACTGGGCCGTGCCCTCGGCACGACCGGAGTTGACTGGGTCTGCGAGCGGCTCGCCCGGCTCGCCGTGACCCATCTCGACCATCTGCCGCTGACCGACTTCATGCCGGCCGTGCAGGTGCACACGGTCGACCGTCAGCTGCCCGGCTGGCCCGACCCCGTCCGCTCGGTGATCATCGGGCTGGGCGGCTGGCAGCGCCTGCGCCGCCTCACCGCCGGCGACCTCGACACCCCGTCGGCGGCGGCGACGCCCGAGGTGGTGCTGACGGCGGTGTTCAAGGAGATCTTCACGCACATCCGCATCGAGATCCCCGCCGAGACCGCCGCCCCGGCCGCCGCCGCGCCCCAGGCCCCGACCCCGGCGCAGGTCCAGCAGCCGGCCAAGTCGGCGCCGCTGGCGGCGCCCGTGCCGACCGTCGAGGAGACCGGCATGATGGCCGCGATCCCCGCCGCCCCGGCGCGCGGCCCCGTCAACGGCCAGGCCAACGGTCCGGTCAACGGTCAGGCCAACGGCGCGAAACCGGCCGTCAACGGCACCCCCGTGGTGCCGGCCCCGGCCAAGGAGCCCGAGAAGCCCGCGCCGGTCAACATCGCCGAACACCCGATGGTCGGCCTGGTCGAGCACCTGTTCCGCGAGTGGAACCCGCTGGAGCGCGCGGTCGCCGCGCAGCGCCTGTTCGCCGCCGAGCCGATCAGCCTCCGCACCCTCGCCCACGAGCTCAACGTCGACCGCGAGCTGCTGTCGCAGGCCCAGCGCACCGCCGAGGAGCGGGTGCTGATGTGGCTGCGCTCCCCCGACTCCGCCGCCCTGACGGGTCACCTGTTCGGCCTCACCGAGTGGCTCGGCACCGCCGCCACCCAGGAGCAGCTGATCGGCGCCGACCCGTCCCACCCCATCGAGGTCCCGGCGCTGCGTACGCCTCTGTGGCGGGTCCTGGTGACGCTCATGCCCGACCGCCGGCTGCAGGACGGCTGGCTCGTCGTGGGCGACCTGGGCGGCCTGCGCGACCGCACCCGCCAGCTGCTGTCGGCCCATCCGGCCGACGCCGACGTGATCGAACTGCTCGGCCAGCTCGGCATCCGTTCCCACTCCGCCAAGGCCTGGATGGAAGCCCTGCCGAAGACTCCCTCGAACGCGACGTCCCCCGCCAACGGCGCCCCCGTGGGCGACGCCCCGCTGCCGCGCCGCACCCCCGGCGCCAACGGCCACCCGGCCCGGCCGGCGGGCGTGCCGATACCGAAGATGGCCCACAGCGGTCCCGACCCGGCGACCGCGCTGGCCGCGCTCAACGCCCTCACCGGCGGCGCGCCGCGCCCTCACCTGGTGCCCAGCCCGCGCAGCACGCCGAGCCCGGCGTCCGACCCGCGCCGCTGGCAGCGCATCGACGTCACCAGCGGGCACCTGCGCGGTGAGCCGGTGGCGGTGCCGGAGAACTACGCGGCCCAGCTCGGCATGCGCCCCGGCACCCTGCTGTCGGTGACCGGTCCCGGCGACAACGCCGTGGTGCTGGTGTGGCGCGACCGGCAGCCGGTCTTCGACTCGCTGCAGCCGGTGCTGATGCGGTTGAACGCGCGTCCGGGCGACTCGGTCTACGTGACCGTCGACGGCTACCGGCTCGACGCCCAGCTCACGTCCTAGGGGTTCTTGGGGCGTAGCAGCTTGCGGTAGTAGGTGGCCGACACCTCGTAGCCGGTCGCCTTGTAGAACTCGGCCGCCCGGCGCGTGGCCAGCGCGACGTATCCCGCGTCGCGGCTGCGCGCCCAGAGCTCGAACTCGGCGAGCAGGTGGCGGCCGAGGCCGTGGCGGCGGAAGCCGCTCTCGATGATCGCCTCTTCCACCCACGCGACCCGGCCGTTGGCGAACAGGGTCAGGTGGGTGAAGCCCAGCAGGTAGCCCCGGACGACGCCGTCGACGGTGGCCACGAGGAGGAGCGCCTCCTCGTTCTCCAGGAGCTGGGGGAAGGCGGCGTCGAAGGCGGCCCGCTCTGGTCGGAACGACACGGCGAATTCGCGAGCCAACGCGAAGATCTGCTCCGCGTCGGTCTTCTCTGCTCTGCGAAGCTGGAGATCACCGGACGTCATGAGAGGACTCTAGGATCCCTCCGACCTGCGCGTCCATCACCGGGATGCGGTCACACGGCTACGGAGTCCGTCCGAAACATCCGGCTTAACAGAAGTTTAAGCAGGTGGGAAGTGGTACGTCCGGCCACGTACCACTGATGGTAATGGTGCCAAACTTTCGCACTTATCCGAGGAGGATCTGGTCGCCCTCGACCTTGATCGGGACCTCGGGGAGCGGGGTGGCGGCGGGGCCGCCCTGGACCGATCCGTCGGCGATGGAGAACTGCGAGTTGTGGCACGGGCACACGATCTTGCCCGCGTCGACGCTCTTGACCTTGCAGCCCTGGTGGGTGCAGACGGGGCTGAAGGCCTTGTAGGTGCCGGCCTCCGGCTGCGTGATCACGGCCTGCTCGGTGATCACGCCGCCGCCGACCGGCACGTCGGCCGTCGCGGCGAGCGCGTTGCCGCCGGCCGCGGGGGCGTCGGTCGCGGCCGGGGGCGCGGCAGCGCTGTCGGCCGGAGCCGGTTCGGCGCTGGTGGGGGCCTGCTCTCCCGAACACGCCGCGACCGCGACGCCGACCCCGGCCAGCGCGGCCGTGCCCATGACGCGACGACGAGTGACGTTCAGGTCCACTGTGATGCCCTTCATCTGGGTTACGGGGGTTGTCGTACACAGACAACCAGCCGCCGGGAGTGGACCCGCACGCTTGATCGGCTTTCTAAGGATTAATTAATCGTGGTCAGAGCCCTCCGAGGCCCAGTTCACGGGCGATGAGGAGGCGCTGGATCTCGCTCGTGCCCTCACCGATCTCCAGAATCTTGGCGTCGCGGTAGAAGCGTCCGACGGGGTACTCGTTCATGAAGCCGTAGCCGCCGAAGACCTGGGTGGCGTCGCGGGAGTTGTCCATCGCCGCGTTCGAGGCGACCAGCTTGGCGATGGCGGCCTCCTTCTTGAACGGCAGGCCGCGCAGCATCCGGTCGGCCGCGTGGTAGTAGGCCAGGCGGGCGGTGTGGGCGCGCACCTCCATGTCGGCGACCTTGAACTGCATCGCCTGGTAGTGGCCGATGGGGTGGCCGAAGGCGTGGCGCTGGGCGACGTACCGGACCGACTCGTCGACGCAGCCCTGGGCCAGGCCGACCGAGAGGGCGGCGATGGCGATCCGGCCCTCGTCGAGCGTCTGGAGGAACTGGGCGTAGCCCCGGCCGCGCTCTCCGAGAAGGTTGGCCGCCGGGACCCGGCAGTCCGTGAACGACAACTCGCGGGTGTCGCTCGACGACCAGCCGACCTTCGAGTACTTCTCGGAGACGCCCAGGCCGGGCGTGCCCGCCGGGACGATGATCGTGGAGATCTCGGGCCTGCCGTCGGCCCGCCGCCCGGTGATGGCGGCGACCCCGACGAAACCGGTGATGGCGGTGCCGGAGTTGGTGATGAACGCCTTCGACCCGTTGATCACCCACTCGTCGCCGTCGAGGACCGCGGTGGTCCGCATGCCGCCGGGCACGTCGGAGCCGCCGCCGGGCTCGGTCAGCCCGAACGCGCCCAGCAGCTCCCCGGCCGCCAGCTTGGGCAGCCACTCGGCCTTCTGCTCGGGGGTGCCGAAGCGGTACAGCGGCATCGCGCCCAGCGAGACGGCGGCCTCCAGGGTGATGGCGACGCTGGAGTCGACCCGGGCCAGCTCTTCGAGCGCCAGGCACAGCGCGAAGTAGTCGCCGCCCATGCCGCCGTGTTCCTCGGGGATGGGCAGGCCGAACAGGCCCATCGCGCCCATCTTGCGGACGATCTCGTAGGGGAACTCGCCCTTCTCGTAGAGGTCGCCGATGACCGGGGCGACCTCGTCGCGGGCGAACGCCTCGACGGTCTTGCGCAGGTCTTCGTGGTCTTCGGTGAGCATTCTCACTCCTTCGTGAGCGCGCGGACCACCGCGCTGGGGCTGGGGCGGCCGAGCCGGCCCGCCAGCCAGTGGCTGGTGGCGGCGAGGGCGTGGAGGTCGACGCCGTGGCGGATGCCGAGGCCGTCGAGGAGCCAGACCAGGTCTTCGGTGGCGAGGTTGCCGGTGGCCGACTTGGCGTAGGGGCAGCCGCCGATGCCGCCCGCGCTGGCGTCGATCACGGTGATGCCGTGGCGGAGCGCCTCGACGACGTTGGCCAGGGCCTGACCGTAGGTGTCGTGGAAGTGGACCGCGAGCGGCCGCTCCCGGGGGAAGGCGTCGAGCAGCGCGCCGACGTGCCCGGCGGTGGCGACGCCGATCGTGTCGCCGAGCGACAACTCGGCGCAGCCGAGGTCGAGCAGCCGGCTGCCGACGTCGACGACCTGGGCGATCGGGACCGGCCCCTCCCACGGGTCGCCGAAGCACATCGACACGTAGGCGCGGACCCTGAGCCCGTTCTCCCGCGCCCGCCGCACCACGGGGGCGAACATGTCGAACTGGGTCTTCAGCGACCGGTTGAGGTTGCGCTGCGCGAAGGTCTCGGTCGCGCTGCCGAAGATCGCGATCTCGGTGCAGCCCAGTTCGAGCGCGCGGTCGAGGCCGCGCTCGTTCGGCACCAGCACCGGATAACGCACCTGGTTGTCCCGGTGGACGGCCTTGAGCAGGTCTTCGGCGTCGGCGAGCTGCGGCACCCATTCGGGATGCACGAAACTGGTGGTCTCGATGACCTTCAGGCCCGCCGCCGCCAGCCGGGTGACGAACTCGGCCTTGACCTCGACCGGCACGACCGTCTTCTCGTTCTGCAGCCCGTCGCGCGGCCCGACCTCGTAGATCGTGACCTCGTCGGGCAGATTCTCGATCTTGTACGTCATTCCGTGGCCTCCACGATCGCGAGAACCTCGTCGAGGGAGACCTGCTGACCGGCCCGCACCTGAAGGGTGACGGTCCCGCCGACGGGCGCCGTGACGGTGTGCTCCATCTTCATGGCCTCCACAATCAGCAGCGGCTGCCCCTCGGCCACCTGCTCGCCCTGCGCGGCCTTGACGACCAGGACCGTCCCCGGCATCGGGCTGCGCACCGCGCCGTCACCCGCCTGGGCGGCCTTCGACCGCTCCTCGATGGGCTCATGCCGGGCGACCTTGTACGTCCGCCCCTCGGCGTGGAGCCAGAGGGTTCCGCCGTCGCGGGCGGTCGTGAACCGCCGGGTCACCCCGTCGTCTCCGGGCGCCTCGACGATCTCCCCGCCGACCTCCAGCAGGTGGGCCGGCGGGCGGTGCCGGCCCAGCCGCCAGCCGTCGGGGATGTCCCAGGGGTCGTCGGAGGCGGCGACCGGGGCGAAGAGGCGGGCCGCCTCGGCGAGCACGTAGCCGGGGATCTCCGGTTCGGCCGGGTCGACCTCGCGCTCGACCAGCCCGGTGTCGAGCACCCCCCGCCGGACCAGGGGGTTGTCGATGAGCCGCTGGAGGAAGCCCAGATTGGTGGTCACGCCGAGGACGACCGTGTCGTGGAGGGCCCGCCGGAGTTTCGTCAGGGCCTCCTCCCTCGTGGGGGCCCACGCGACCACCTTGGCGAGCATCGGGTCGTAGCCCGTGCCGACCACGCCGCCCTCGGCGATGCCCGCGTCGAAGCGGACCCCGGGCTCGGTGAGCTTGAGGATGCGGCCGGTGCTCGGGAGGAAACCCCGCGCGGGGTCCTCGGCGTAGACGCGGGCCTCCACCGCGTGGCCCTCCAGCCGCACGTCGTCCTGGGTCAGCGGCAACTCCTCGCCCGCCGCCACCCTGAGCTGGAGCTCGACCAGGTCGAGGCCCGTGACGAGTTCGGTCACGGGGTGTTCGACCTGGAGGCGGGTGTTCATCTCCATGAAGAAGAACTCGCCGGTCGTGCCGTGGACGATGAACTCGATCGTGCCCGCGTTGACGTAGCCGACGCTGCGCGCGGCCTCCACGGCGGCGGCGCCCATCTTGGCGCGGGTGGCCTCGTCGAGCAGCGGCGAGGGCGCCTCTTCGATGATCTTCTGGTGGCGGCGCTGCAGGCTGCACTCGCGCTCCCCCAGGTGGATCACGTTGCCGTGGCCGTCGGCCAGGACCTGGATCTCGATGTGGCGCGGGCTCTCGACGTAACGCTCGATGAGCAGGGTGTCGTCGCCGAAGGCGGCCAGCGCGGTCCGCCTGGCCGAGGCCAGGGCGTCGGGCAGCTCCTCCTTGGCACGCACCAGCACCATGCCCTTGCCGCCGCCACCCGCCGACGGCTTGATCAGAGCGGGGAACTCCGCGAAGTCCTCCAGGCCGGTGGACGCGCCCGGCACGACCGGGACGCCCGCGGCCGCGACGGTCTCCTTGGCGCGGATCTTGTCGCCCATGGCCTCGATCGCCCCGGCGGGCGGGCCGACGAACACGATGCCGTTGTCGGCGCAGGCCTGGGAGAAGCGCGTGTTCTCGGAGAGGAACCCGTAGCCGGGGTGGACGGCCTGGGCGTTCACCCTGCGAGCCGCCCGGATCACCTCGTCGGCGTCGAGGTAGCTACCGATCTGCACCGCGATGTCGGCTTCGTCGGCGTGAGTCGTGTCGCCCTCGGTGTGGACGGCCACCGACCGGATGCCCAGGCGGCGCAGCGTCTTGATGACACGGAGGGCGATCTCGCCCCGGTTGGCGACCAGAACGGTGTCGAACATGGGCCTCACATCCGGAAGACGCCGTAGCCGACCGGCTCCAGCGGCGCGTTCGCGCAGGCCCCGAGGGCCAGGCCGAGGACGGTCCGGGTGTCGGCGGGGTCGATGACGCCGTCGTCCCACAGGCGCGCGGTCGAGTAGTAGGGGTTGCCCTGCGATTCGTACTGGGCCCGGATCGCCTCCGGATCGGCGTCGCCGACCATCGACAACACGGTCGCGGCCTGTTCGCCGCCCATGACCGAGATGCGGGCGTTCGGCCACATCCACAGGAATCGCGGCGAGTAGGCCCGCCCGGCCATCGCGTAGTTGCCCGCGCCGAACGAGCCGCCGACGACGACCGTCAGCTTCGGCACCCGCGCGCAGGCCACGGCGGTGACCATCTTGGCGCCGTGTTTGGCGATGCCGCCCTGCTCGTAGGCCTTGCCGACCATGAACCCGCTGATGTTCTGCAGGAACACCAGCGGGATCTCCCGCCGGTCGCAGAGCTCGATGAAGTGGGCCCCCTTGAGCGCCGACTCGGCGAACAGGATGCCGTTGTTGGCGACGATCCCGACCGGATGCCCGTGGACGCGGGCGAAGCCGGTGACGAGCGTCGGGCCGTACTCCTGCTTGAACTCCAGGAACCGGCTGCCGTCGACGATCCGGGCGATGACCTCGCGCACGTCGTAGGGGGTGCGCGGGTCGGGGGGCACGATGCCGTAGAGCTCCCGGGGGTCGTATTTCGGCGCCTCGGTCTCGCCGCGCTCCCACGCCTTCCTGCCGGGGGCGAAGGTGGCCACGATGTCGCGGACGATGCGCAGGGCGTGGGCGTCGTCGTCGGCCAGGTGGTCGGTGACCCCGCTGATCCGCGAGTGCACCTCTCCCCCGCCCAGCTCCTCGGCGGTGACCTCCTCACCGGTCGCCGCCTTCACCAGGGGCGGCCCGCCGAGGAAGATCGTGCCCTGGTTCCGGACGATCACCGCCTCGTCGCTCATCGCCGGGACGTAGGCGCCGCCGGCCGTGCACGACCCGAGGACCGCCGCGACCTGCGGGATGCCCTTCGCCGACATCGTCGCCTGGTTGTAGAAGATGCGCCCGAAGTGTTCACGGTCGGGGAAGACCTCGTCCTGCTTCGGCAGGAACGCCCCGCCGGAGTCGACCAGGTAGACGCACGGAAGACGGTTGTCGAGCGCGACCTCCTGGGCGCGGAGGTGCTTCTTGACCGTCATCGGGTAATAGGTGCCGCCCTTGACCGTCGCGTCGTTGGCGACGATCACGACCTCGCGCCCGCTGACCCGTCCGACGCCGGTGATGATCCCGGCCGCCGGGGCGGCGTCGTCGTAGAGCCCCGTCGCCGCCAGGGGCGACAGCTCAAGGAACCGCGCGCCGGGGTCGAGCAGCGTGTCGACCCGGTCTCTGGGCAGGAGCTTGCCGCGCTCGACATGCCGGATCCGCGACCGCTCGGGCCCGCCCCTGGCGGCCGTGTCGAGCCGCTCCCGCAACTCGGCCACCAGCCGCTCGTTGACCTCGGCGTTCTTCTTGTACGGTGCCCCGCCCGGATCACCCGAACTGGACAGAACCGGCCACACCTGTCGGCCACCTCCTCCGTGTACTCCGCGCCTCACGTTAGTCGCCATTAACATCAACGTCTACCATGGGGGCTTGTGACCACACCTACCCGGAACCGGCGGGCCGAGATCCTCGACGCGGCGGCGGCCCTCTTCGCCGAACGCGGCTTCCACGGGGTGTCCATCGAGGAGATCGGCGCGGCGGTCGGCGTCTCCGGGCCCGCGCTCTATCGCCACTTCCGGGGCAAGGAGGCGCTGCTGACCGAGATCCTGCTCGACATCTCGGGCCGCCTGTCGTCCGCCGGCGCCTCCGCAGCGGCCCTGCATCCCGCCGAGGCACTGGATGTGCTGCTCAGGGGGCATATCGAGTTCGCGCTCGGCCACCCGGAGCTGATCCGCGTCCACGAGCGCGAGCTGCACAACGTGCCCGAGACCGACCAGCGGGCCATCCGCCGACTCCAGCGCCTCTACGTCGAAGAGTGGGTGGGCGTGGTGCGCGACCTCCATCCGGGCTGCGCGGTGGCCCGGGTGCGGGCGGCGGTGCACGCCGTGTTCGGGCTGCTGAACTCGACGCCCCGGAGCGTGGGGGAACTGGGGCGCGAGGAGATGGCGTCGACGCTGGAGGCGATGGCCCGGGCGTCGTTGCGGGCCGCTGTTAACGGCCGTTAACGTGTGCCGGGCCGATGCCTTTACAAAGTAGATTCAGCGATGCGTCTTGCGCGCGTTCGGCCCCTCTTGTGGAGATGGTGTAGGCCGTGCGCCGAAAGTCTGGGGGTGACCTGCCCCACACGTCAGGGTTACGACTTACTGGGCGTCTCATGTGTGATGGCTTCGCACGACTGCTACTTCCAGTTCCGCGCCACGACCTTCGTGTACCCGCGACGGGCTATGACCGCTCGACCCAGCGCCGCAAACCGTCGAGTGCCGCCGGCAGGCTGCCGTCACGGATGCGGCGCTCCCGTACGCCCATGCCGCCGCCGCTCCAGTAGTCCTCGCGCCAGATGTAAGTGATCAGCCGAACGGCTTCCGCCACCGTGAGATTCTCGGGCTTTCGCCCTTCTCGAAGCAGATTCGAGTAGTCGCACCTCACGACCAGAGGGGCGCGGAACAGGTGCCGGAACAGGTTTCCGACCGCCTCACTGCCGATGGTCTCCAGGTCGGCGGACGTGATGCGGTCGGCGGCCGCGAACAGGTCTTGCCACCGGTCCGCGGGTACGGCGGCGAGGACGCGGACGATCTCGGCATCGGTGACTCTAGGACCTTCTGTCCCCATCGCCTCCTTGTATGCGCGCAAGTCGGACGCCGAGAACAGAACGAGGCGTATATCGAGGTCGAAGTGTGTAGACCTCAACAGGCGGGAGACAAGGCGGGCGGAGTCGGCGACCGGCCAACCGAAGACTCTCGGCACCCAGATCCTCGGCGAGGACAAGCGACCTCAGGTAACAGGAGGCGAGCAGATCGGAGCGGTCTTCCGTCTGCGAATAGACCGGCCCCACGGTGTGGATCACCCAGCGGGCCGGCAGTTTCCCCGCAGTCGTGGCCACCACCTCTCCGGTCGGCAGTCCCTCGACGTATCGGGCGGCACGAAGTTCGCGGCACTCCTCCAAGATCGCCGGTCCGCCCCGGCGGTGAATCGCACCGTTGACCCCGCCTCCGTTGAGAAGTGAGGAGTTCGCGGCGTTGACGATGACGTCGACCCGCTGCTCGGTGATGTCGCCTTGCGCTAATTCACCCATGTTCGGGATTCTGTCAGCCACCACTTTCCCGCACATCTCAATGCCGTCATCCCCTTAGTCGACCGAGCGATCTGTTCTCGCCCCCTCGGCACGTCGAAATCGATGGGTCGACCGGCGGGCTTCCCGGCATGCATCTCCAGCGAGTCGGCTTCTGCCACGCGATCACCCGCGCCGGTAAGAATAATCAACTATCCCGGTCCATAACGCACTGATGCAGCAACAGGCCTACTGGATACCCCACACGCGACCATAAGTCGATTTCTGCCGTCCGAAATCCGGTTAGACGTTCGCCCCCGACGCGATGAATCGCCGGAAAAGCATTGTTTTATCGGCGCCTACCGATAGCCTTCCGCCAGCGGATGGGAAAGGGATGGCGATGGACCCTCGTGAAGTTGGGTTTGGACGGCTGAAGAGCGCTGCCGACACGGCTGGACGGATGGTCGCCGACCGCACAAGCGCCGCGAGGCGGCTTGTCATCAACGCCGCCGGCGATGCCGAGGAGATGGCAAGGCAGTCCGCCGAGCAGGTGAAGGCGAAGGTCGCCGAAGTAACGGACAACCTGTCGGGGCGGTCGTCCCCCGACAATGCAGATTCTGTTGACTTGTCCGCTCTCAGCATCGAGGCGAAGTTGCTTTATTGCCGGGTCTTGGTGAGCCTGGCACTGGTCGACTCCCTTCTCGATCCCCGCGAGATCGCGAATCTGTACTTGTTCGCATCGACGATCGGCCTCGATGGCGACGCGCGATCGGAGCTGCGCGGCGAGATAACCGGCGCCCAACGCGATGCGGCGAACGGTGTCGGGTCGCCCGACGCCACGGTGGAGCTGTCCAGGAGATTGCACGACCTCCTTGAGGAAAATCAGCGCGAGCCGGTGTTCACGATGCTGGTACGCGATCTGGTGCGAATCTCGCGCGCCGACAGGCATACCGCGGAGATCGAGCGTGAACGAATCGTGCTCGTCGCAGGACTCGTGTTTCCCGAGTCGGCCGACAAGGTCGTGCAGGCGACCGAACGGCTGGTGATCACCGAAGAGGATTTCGCATCCAGCAAGATCACGACCAGCCAGCTGGAGACCACCAGCAAGGACATCGCCGCCAAGGCGGCTGCGTTCGGCGTCCCGATCGCCGCGGTCAGTCTTGTCGGCAGCGTCTCCGGCCTCGGCGGAGCGGGCATCACCTCGGGCCTGGCCGCGCTGGGCTTCGGCGGCCTGCTGGGCCTCAGCGCGATGGTCACCGGAATCGGCACCGTGGTGATTCTCGGCGTGGCAGTCCACCAAGGCGCACGTTTCATGCTGGCCGCCAACGAGCGAGAAAGGGAGAACCAGCGCGAGCATCTGATTCAGCAAGTCATCAAGAATCACCAGCAGGCGATGGCCGAACTCACCGACGACATCGCAGGGCTGGCTCACCGGATGGAGGCTCACCTCACCCAGACCACAAGGAACGAGGAGCGCCTTGCCACACTGAGGGCTGAGCTGGCCGCCTTTCAGTTGGCCCTGGTGAATTTGCAGACCAGTCAGGAGACCTTCGATCGGCGGGAGCCGCTCCGTGCCGGGTGACCCGTTAGCGGCTGCCGCTGCGGTCGTGGCCTACCAAGCCGTCACGCTGACCGAACTGCGGAATTTGTTCGAGCAGGTGGAATTCGACCTCAAGGATGTCCTCGAACGCGAGCATCGTGTCAGCGACAGCTTGGACTCGGTCGAATCCGAGTTCGACGTAGTGCGCGCTCGCCTTCAAGCAATGGGTGTGCTGATGAGCACCCAGGAATCACCGTCGGCCGCAGTGCCCATGGTGAGCGACGAGACAACGAGGCGTCTTCGTTACTGCGTTCCGGTCGTTCCGACCGATGGCGACTTCGACGGGCTCGTCAAACTCGCCGAAGCCCGGTTGGATCGGCTGGGTATAGATCTGACCGGAGACCCGCTCCAGCAGGTTCTTCCGACCAGTCAGGTAACTCGCAGCCTGCGCAGCTACGCCGCCGAACACGGCGACATCAGTTGGGACAAGACCGACTGGACGGTCGTGTTGGTCGCCGGAGTCGTCGCGACCTTTCTTGACATCATCCTCGTCAGCATCCCCAAGGATTCCACCTTCCTAGGGGAGCGATACTCGGGATCACCTCTCACCAAGTGGCTCCAGGACGGTAACCGCGCAGAAGACATCCACCACCATTTTTTCAAGAAGTTCGAGAAGCTGGCCAAAGTGCCCTACGACGCCCCTACCACAAAGGCCACCGGTGGCCTGGTCAGCGGAATGCGGCCACGTACCCATCGGCTCCAGAGCCTCGGCCACGATCCGGCGCTGGGCTTCTTCTTCGGCGTGGCAGATCTCATGCACGGCACCGGCACCTACATCGACAAGGCAGGGCAACTGGTACAGGTCGCGACCGACGCCGACCCCATCGACCTGATCAGCGCTCTCATCACCCAGGTGCGCCATCTGCTCTCAGACGTATACACCCCAGCCGGCCTGCAACCCCCGTTGTTCAGCCTGTTGCAGCTCGGCCAGGTTCACTCCCCCTTTGCACTGGGCCCCTCAGGTGTCAAGGTGCCCTGGACCGACGTCGCCCGCTACATGTATACGAACGGCTACGACCTGCGCCATTTCTTCACCATGGGCATCACTCCCGGCGTCGTGTCCGCGATCATCCGTGGATATTGGCTACTCAAGAGCTATGCCACCGGCGGTACCGCGGCGCAACGAAAGCTGGAGCACGCCAAACTCACCTCCATGCTGCTCCTCGGGCACACCATCGCCACCTCAGGCACGCTTCTGAAGACCGGGCTGCTGTTCGGCATGAACCCTGCCGCCCTCAACTACAACCAGATTCTCGCCATGGCTCCCGCCATCATCGCCTGGTTCAAAGAAGCCATCGCCCGCGACCATCGCATCAATCTGGCTCTGGAGACGGAATGGAAAACGCTGCTCGCCGAAGCCTAAGGGGGATCTAGTTCGGCAGGCCGAATCACCGGCCTGGGCAGACCGTCGATCTGAGCGTCTTCACCTCGGCTTTCGTCTAGACCCGTCACCCCACGCGCCATCTCCCCGTGGGCCAACGGCCGTCCCTGGTGAATCCTGGTCGCGAACCGGTCGGTGGCCGCCGCCCTGGACGGCCACCGACCGGCCCGCCCGTCGTAGCGCCAGTTCGCATGGACGCGTGAAGCTCCAGCTCTCCCCGGTCAGGCGCGGATCACGTGGTCGGCCAGCATCCTCACCCGGTCGGCGTGCTTGTCGTGGGCGATGATGATGGGCGGCTCGTTGTAGGCCATCGCGTCGGACGAGCGCCGCAGCTTCACGTACTGCCCGCAGGCGTCGATGGCGTAGGGCTCCATGTCGTCCTGGAGGGCGCCGATCACGGTGATGCCGTAGGTCTCGCCGATACGCCGGAACAGGGCGACCGCCTCGCGGCGGTGTTCCTTGCCCAGGTTGCGGCCGAGCTCGTCGAGGACCAGCGTCAGGTGCTTGCCGCCGCTCGACGCGATGGCCGCCGCGCAGACCAGTTTGACCGCCTTCTCGTCCATCAGCGCCGTGTTGGCCCGGCGGTTGTAGGGCACGTAGCCCTGGCCCTCGCCGCGCTTCCACTTCGGGACCACCCGCCACGACCAGCGCTGCTCCGGGTCGGCCGGGGCGGCCGGGACGGGGAAGTCGAGGGACGCGCCGTAGCCGCCGTAGCCGGTGTCGAGGCGGTCGAACTCCTCGGCCACGCGGGTCAGGCGGGCGCGGATGGCCTCGGTGAGGGTCGCGCGGTGCACGGCGGTCGACTGGGCCGCCTCCTCGGCGCCCCGCGTGGCGGCGGCGAGGTCGCGGCGGCGGGTGGTGATCTGGGTCTCGATCTGGCGGCGCTGGTGGCGTTCGTACTCCTCCTGGGCGCGCAGGTAAGAGCCCAGCGCGTTGCACACCGCCTGGAAGGTGGCCAGTTCCTCGGCGGCGCGGCCGTCTTTCCGGGCGGCGATGAGGTAGGCGAGCTCCTCGGGCATCTCGTCGCCGTCGTCGAAGGTGCCACGCAGGGCGGCGTCGAGGTGGCGCTCGGCGGCCCGCCACCACTCGTCGGCGGTCAGCTCGTCGGCGGCGAGCCACTCGCGGGCGCCCTCGACGGTGCCGCCCCAGTCTCTGACCAGCCGGTCGAGGCCGAGGGCGGTCCGCTGGGCCTCGATGCGGGCGGCGCCCGCGCGGGCCTCGTCGCGGCGGGCGGTCAGGGCGTGGCGGCGGCCCTCCAGACGGTCGGCCTCGACGTCGCGGGTGCGGGCCCGGAAGTCGAGCGCGGCGACCTGCTCCTCTGCGGCGTCGAGCGCCGGGGTGAGCTCGCCGGCGGCGGCCGTCAGCTCGGTGAGGCGGTCGCGCTGGGCGTCGAGGCGGGTGGCGAGTTCGGCCAGCCGGTCGGCGGCCTCGGCGCCCTCGACCCGGCGCTCGGCCGCGGCGACGCCGTCTTCGGCCTTCCGCACGGCCGCGGCGGCGGCCTCCTGCGCGGCGACGGCCCGCTCGACCCTTTTGGCGGCGGCCTTCACACGCGCGTCCCGCCCGGTGACCTGCGCTTCGGCCATCCCTACCACGGCCACCCCGGACGAGGAGACCACGACGGAACCGGGGAAGGCGGCGAGTGCCTTCGTGGCGGCGTCCAGGTCGGCGGCGTCGACCACCACGGCATCGCGGGCGTCCTTGGCGACGCCGGCCTGTTCCGCCACGTCGAGGGCGTCGAGGAGGCCGGCGGCGGGGATGCCGGCCAGGCCCAGCGCCGTGAGCTGGGCAGCGGCCGGGCCGTTCTCGGCGTCGCGGAGGGCGGCCTCGGCGGTCTCGTGTTCGCGGTCGGCGACGCCCAAGGCTTTGAGGGCCTCGGCGTGGACCGTGCGGGCCTCGGCCAGTTCGGCGCGGGCCCGGGTGGCGTCGCGGCCGTCGGCGCGGCGGCGCTGCTCCTCCAGGGCGGGGATCTGGGCGCGGAGCTGGTCGGCGGTGTTCTGGGCGACCGCGCGTTCGGCCTCGACGCGGGCGGCGCTCGCCTGGACGGCGGCCAGTTCCCGGCGCGCGGTGGCCAGCGCCCGGTCGAGCGAGTCGTCACGCAGGGCGGCGATCTCGGCCTTGACCTCGTCGATCGCCGACTCGGCCGTCTCGGCGGCGGCGTCGAACTCGGCACGCTGCGCGGCCAAGGTGCCCTCGGCCTCGGCGGCGTCGGCGACCCGGCGGGCGAGCCGGCCGCGCCAGTGTTTCAGGGCGTCGGCCAGCCGTTCGCGGGCCCGGTCGCGGCGGTCGAAGGCGGCCAGCAGGTGGCGGGACTCGTCTTCGAAGTCGGCCAGGCGCTGCTGGGCGTCTTCGGCGCGCACCCGTTTGGCGTGTTCGTCGCGGCGGGCCTCGCGTTCCTGGTCGAGCTCGGCGTCGAGGCCGGTCAGGGCGGCGATGGCCTCGAAGATGCGGTCGGGCGAGATCTCGTTCAGCGGCTGCGAGAGCAGGTTGGTGGCGACCTTGCTGCGGACCGACGTCGAGAGGAACGACACGCACCTGACCCGGTCGCCGTAGAGGACCCGGGTCAGGTCGCGGGCGACGACGTCGCGCCGCCCGGCGCTCTTGGGCAGCCCCGACCAGATGACGTCGGCGTGGGTGACCCGTTCGGCCTCGGAGGCGGCGGTGGCGAGGTGGACGCCCTCGGCCCACCGCACCTCCAGATGAGGCGCCTCCTGGTTGACCCGCACCCACACGGTCACCGGCAGCCCGGCCGACGGCACGTCGAAGACGCCGACGATGTAGCCGTGGTCGGCGCTGGCCCACTGCTGGTCGCCGTGGGCCGCCAGTTCGGCGTTGAACAGCAGCTCGGAGACGGCCTTCGCGCCCGAGGCGAACCGCCACTGCTCGTCGCCGAGCAGCGCCGTGACGGCCGCGATGAACGACGACTTCCCGGCCCCGTTGGAGTCTTTCGGCCCGGCCCCCGCGACGACGACGAGCGTGCCCGGCACGATCGGGACCGTGTGGGTCGACAACCGCGAGATGTTGACCGCCTGCACCGCGACCAGCACCCGGTCGCCGACGACGTTGTCCTGCGGCGCCCGCACCGGCCGCACGTCGTCGATCGGTACGACGACCTGGAACAACCCGGAGGCCCCCGGCTCTCCCGGCTTGTCTCCGCTCAGATCGACGACCTCAGTCATCCCATGCCCTTCCCAGACCGAACAACCCGAAGACCTCCCTACGACCGCGCCGTCGACGGACATGCCTCGGCGGCGCCTCGCCGGAGGCTCCACGCGAACGCGCCGTCCGCACCGGAACATCGCGCGTCAAGCTCGCTGCCAGGGCCGCCCGCGCGTGGCGCTCCACCGGCCGGGAGACCGCGCATCATGTTTCCCCGTCCGGACCCGCCGGCTCATGGCGGCGGCGTTTGGCCCGGATGGCCACGGCGAGGGGCGTCTGCGGCCCGGCCGCGAGGATGAGCTCCTCCTGGAGCCGCGCCCGCGCCGCCCGCGTCAGCCGGTGGAACTGCGGCCCGGGCACATAGCCGCCCGCGCCCTCTTCGCTGGTCTTCTGCTGGACGATCAGCCCGGCCTGCCGGAGCGACCGCAACGCGGCCTCCAGCTCGCCGATGGGCAGCAGGGTGCGCCGCCGCAGCTCCTCGGTCGCGACGGGATACTGCGACAACCAGGTGTCCTCGCCCAGCAGCCCCTCGGCACGCGGGATCGCCACCGAGTGGACGAGCACCAGCGCCAGCACCGCCCGCTCGGCCTCGGGCAGGGAGGTGACCCGGTAGGCGTCGGTGTAGCCGGAGATCCAGGCGTCGCGCCGCTGCTGCAGCACCCGCCCCCGGCGGGCCAGCATCTCCATCAGTGCCCGCCGCAGGGCCGGGTCGCGCAGCGCGGCGAAGCGTGCCTCGTGGACCGGCTCGGCCGCCGTCTCGACCGCGACGAACGCGGCCACCAGCTCGGCCCGCCGCCGCTCGTCGAACGCCCCGAGCAGGTCGCCGAACTCCTCGGGCCCCTCGTCGCGCGCCTCCACGACGGGCGTCACCTCGCCCGACGGCGGGGGCGCGGCGATACGCCGCATCAGCTCCCGCAACTGGACGTGACCGTCGGCGGTCCAGAGCACGCAGCGCGGGCCGAGCCGAAGGGTGCCGAACCCGGACAACACGATCCAGCCGGTGTCGTGGAGCCGCCGCAACGCGCCCACGGCCCAGCTCCGCACCGAGTCGTCGGTCCGCCCGACCATGGTGCGGTAGCAGGCGAGCACGTCGTCGACCGCCGCCCACACCCCCGGCCACGGCTCGGCGTCGAGGTCGGCCCAGCACATGCGCAGGCAGCAGGCCAGCACCCGCCGGGTCTCCCCCGCCCGCTCCACGGGCGCGCCGGCGACCTGGTACTCCTCCAGCAACGAGGGCGACGCCCCATCGGGCCACACGGGCACCCCGACCTCGCCCACCCGGACGAATCCGGGCGGCACGGAACCGGCCAGCTTCACCAGGCCCGAGGAACGCGCCTCGGCATGCGCCTCACCCATGGAACCGGCCCGTCACACCGCTCCCGTCGCCGACCCGTTCGCCCACGGGTCTGGTTCGACCGACCACCGCCGCGCCCCGGCACGCGGACCGCCTAATCGGACTCGCCCACCCGTCAGCCATCCGTCCGCTCCAGCCTGCCGTGGGACAACCAGCTCGGATGCCCCGACGGGTCGGCCGACAGGGTGTCGGACCAGGCCAGCCGGTAGGGCGCCTCGGGATGCAGGTCGGCCGAGGCGAGGTCGGCCAGCACGCGGCGGATCGTCGACCAGTCGCCCGTCAGCACCTCTTCCAGCGCCACCGCGTCGCGATCGCCGAGCAGCGACTCGGCCACCTCCGTGAACCGGCCGGGAGCCGAGGCCGCCAAGGCGGAGGACGCGCCCTCGTCGGGCAGCGCGGAGCGGGGCGGCGCTGGGCGGACCGGGACCGGGCGGGGCGCCTCGTCGACCGCGCGGACGATCGCGCCCGGGTCGTGCCACGGGGCGGCGGCGTCGAAGACGAAGCCGTCGAGGACGGCGGCGAGGCGTTCGCGGGAGGCCGTCTGGGCGAAGGTGCGCCACGTCTCGGCCGGGAGCAGGGTCAGGTTGCGGGTCGTGCCGGCCGAGTCGGCCAGGCGGCCGGCCGCGCGGCGGGAGGCGTCGCTGTAGGCGTAGATGGCCGAGCGCAGGTCGGTGCAGACGCGGTCGAGCTCGGGCCAGCGGGTCAGGATCGTGGTGTGGAGGCTCTGGGCGCGGCGGGCGATCTCCTCGGTGCCCCACAACTTGGGGGCCTGCTCGCGCAACTCCTCGATGGTGCCGGTCGTGAGGGTGACGAGTTCGAGGGCCCACAGGCGGAAGGCGCGGGCCAGCATGTCGGCCGAGCGGCGGGCCTGCTCCATCGTCGTGCGCGGCCCCGCGACGGTCAGGTCTTCGAGGGCCAGCAGGCGGTGCATCTCGCTCTGGCCGCCGTCGTCCATCATGCGGCGGATGAACATCAGGCCGACCACCGAGGTGAACGACGCCCGGTAGCGGAGCTGGTTGGGCTTGGGGAACACCTCGCGGATCGCGCCGAGGCCGCGCAGCACGCGCAGCCGGTTCTCGAACTGCTCGACCGGATGGGCACGGCACGCGTGGCGCATCTGCTCGTGGGTCAGCCACTCTTCGCCCGCCTCGGCGAACGCCGCGAACAGCGTCTCGGCGATGTCGACCAGGGCGGGGTCGTCGACGACCGCGCCGCTGTCACGGGCCAGGGCGGCGAACATCCGGCGGTAGGTGACCAGCACCGCCTCGTCGGACAGCGCCGAGTCGAGCGTCTCGGGTAGCACGCGCCCCACCGTAGGGCACCGCTCCGACATTCCGTGTTCCTAGGATCGTTCCGTGAACGATCCATGGCCGAGGCGGGCCGCCGCGCAGTTCCTCGACCGGCCCCGCACGAGCGTGCCGGAGCTGGTGCGCGGGCTCCTGGCCGTACAGGCGCAGGATCCGAAGGCGGCGGCGCTGGCCCTGCGCGCCCGGGGCACCGGGTTCACCAGGCGGGACGTCGAGGAGGCGATCCGCACCAGGGAGATCACCCGGGCCTGGGGCCCGCGCGGCACGCTGCACCTGATCAGGACCGACGACCTGCCCTGGTTGTTGTCGCTCACCCGGCCCTCGACGGCCACCATCGCCCGGCGGCTCGCCCAGCTCGGGGTCACCGGCGACGACCTGGCCGGACGGGTCGAGAGGGCCACCTTCGGCCAGGGCCCGCTCACCAAGGCCGAACTCGGGGAGCGGCTCGGGGCCGAAGGGCAGGCGATCGTCCACCTGGCCGCGCTCGCCGCCGAGCGCGGGCGGCTGGTGCTGGGTCCCGATCGTGGCGGCAGGGCGACCTACGTCCACGCCGCCGACTGGCTCGGCGCGCCGATCGCCTTCGAGCCCGACCGCGAGAAGGCCCTGAAAGAGCTCGGCGTGCGGTACGCCCGGGCCCACGCCCCCGCCACGCCCGAGGACCTCGCGTACTGGTCGGGGGTGAGCCTGAGAGAGGCGCGGCGGGCGCATCACGACGTACCGGAGAAAGAACCCTGGCACGGACTGCGCCTCTTGCCCGCCTTCGATGAGTTTCTGCTCGGCTGGAAGGAACGTGCCCCGATGACCGTTCCAACCGCCACCATCGTCCCCGGTGGGGGAATGATCCGTCCGGCCGTTGTCAAGGACGGGATGATCGTCGGAACGTGGTCGCTCGGCGCAAACGATCGGGAAATTCCCGACGGCGAGGAAATCGCCGACATCGCGAATTTCCTTCACATCACCAGCAAATAGCCGCCATATCCCAATGCCACCACTGACACCACGAAAAACAGAAACACCCACAATGCGCCGGGGACCCGCGTCAGCCGGGCGAGCTGGTCGGCGTCGGAGTCGGGGGCCCGGCCGCGCCGCCGCTTGCGCTGCAGCTCCAGGATGGGCCGCACCCCGCCCAGCATGAGGAACCAGGCCGCACCGTAGGCCACCACGGCCTGCACGTCGGGCTTGGCCAGCCACGACACGCAGAACACCGCGCCGCCGACCGCCAGCAGGGAGACCACCCCGAACACGTTCCTGATCAGCAGGAGCATGCACGCGAGCAGCAGCAGCACCAGCCAGAGCAGCAGCGTCACATGGCCGGAGTCGGTCAGCCACGCGGCCCCCAGCCCGACGAGCGAGGGGGCGATGTATCCGGCCGCCGCCGTCAGCACCATGCCGGGACCCGTCGGGCGGCCGCGCGTCAGCGTCACCCCCGAGGTGTCGGAGTGGAGCCGGATGCCGCGCAGCTTGCGCCGGGTCAGCACCGCCATCAGGGCGTGCCCGCCCTCGTGGGCGATCGTGATCAGACCGCGCGACAGATGCCAGGTCTGCGGGTAGGCCACGATCAGGAAGGCCACGACTCCCGCGACCGCGATCACCCACAGCGGCGGCGCCGGGTGGGTGTCGATGAGCTGGTTCCAGAGGGCTTTCAGGGGGCCACCTTTTTCCAGGCAGGTTCACAACGCGGGCCACAGCCGGCCTTCGGCCGTCAGCGTCTCGCTTGGGGCAAAGCCTAGGGGCTTCCGCGCCCCAGAGGATTGATCCGGGTATGGAGGGATAACGTCACCCTGTGGCAAAGCTGCGCATGCGGACCTGGATGAGGCGAGACGCCTCCCCCGAGGCGTCCATGGACCCCCGTAAGCCTGAAGACGTCCTGGTCAGACAGAGCGTCATCGACAACGCGATCTACCTGAACGGGCACCGGATCGACTCACCCCTGTCCCTCGCGGGCGCGTTCGCCTCACTGCGCGCCAACCCGGGGTCGATGGCGTGGATAGGCCTCTATCGCCCCGAGGACACCGAACTACTCAAGGTCGCCGAGGAGTTCGGGCTGCACGACCTCGCCATCGAGGACGCCATCGTGGCCCACCAGCGGCCCAAGGCCGACCGCTACGGCGACACCCTGTTCATGGTGCTGCGGGCCGCCAACTACCTCGACGCCGAGGAGGAGGTCGCGTTCGGGGAGCTGCACATCTTCCTCGGCCCCGACTTCGTGATCACCGTCCGCCACAGCGAGGCCCCCGACCTGTCGCTGGTCCGCAAGCGCATGGAGAACGACCCCGACCTGCTCCGCCAGGGCCCGCAGGCGGTGCTGTACGCCATCCTCGACGCCGTCGTCGACGCCTACGCCCCCGTGGTCGCCGGCCTGCAGAACGACATCGACGAGATCGAGGTGCAGGTCTTCGGCGGCGACCCGGCGGCCCCCCGGCGCATCTACGAGTTGTCGCGCGAGGTCATCGAGTTCCAGCGGGCCACCCTGCCGCTCACCCAGATGCTCGACGGCTTCATCGAGCACGCCCCCAAGTTCGGCGTCGACGAGGAGCTGCAGAGCTACCTGCGCGACGTGGCCGACCACGCGATCACCGTCACCGAGCGGGTGGCCGGGTTCCGGCAGATGCTCCAGGACATCCTGATCGTCAACTCCACCCTGGTCAGCCAGGCCCAGAACGAGGAGATGACCAAGCTCACCAGCGCCAGCATCGCCCAGGGTGACGAGGTCAAGAAGATCTCGGCGTGGGCGGCCATCCTGTTCGCGCCCACCCTGGTCGGCACGATCTACGGGATGAATTTCGACCACATGCCCGAGCTGCACTGGGCCCTCGGCTACCCGTTCGCGGTGCTGCTCATGGGGTGTGTCTGCCTGACGCTCTACGTGGTGTTCAAACGCCGGGACTGGTTGTGAATCCGTCGACACGTCCGACTATCTAGATATATCTTTGAACATATCTAGATAGTCGGAGGTTGAGTCATGCCCGCTCCCCCCATACCGTCGCTCCTGCAGATCAGGCGCGGCAACGTCCGGGCGGCGCTGCTCGCGCTGCTCGCCGAGGAGCCCCGCAACGGCCACCAGATGATCGAGGAGATCGCCCGCCGCAGCGGCGGCCTCTGGCGGCCCTCCCCCGGCTCGGTCTACCCGTCGCTCCAGCAACTGGAGGACGAGGGCCTGGTCGCGGCCGAGGAGTCGGCGGGCGCCCGCGTCTACCGGCTGACCGAGAACGGCCGCGAGGTCGCCGGCAGCCGTACCGGACCCGAACCCTGGACCGAGGTGGCCCAGGGGATGACCGAGGACCGCCACGAGATGCGGCTGCTCTGGGGGCAGCTCGCCGAGGCGTTCATCCACCTCACCCAGGTCGCCACCGACGAGCAGGTGGCCCAGGCCAAGAAGCTGCTGAAGACCACCCGCCGCGAGATGTTCCGCATCCTGGCCGGCGACGACGACGAGGAAGGGGATCGATGAACGCCGTCGAGGTCACCGGACTGCGCAAGTCCTACGGCAAGGTCGACGCGGTCAAGGGCGTCGACTTCGCGGTCGCGCACGGCGAGGTCTTCGGCTTCCTCGGGCCCAACGGCGCCGGCAAGTCGACCACGATCAGCATGCTCTGCACCCTGGTCAATCCCACCGGCGGATCGGCCCGGGTGGCCGGTCACGACGTGGTGAAGGAGCGCGACGAGGTCCGCCGCAACATCGGCCTGGTCTTCCAGGACCCCACGCTCGACTCCTATCTCACCGCCGAGCAGAACCTCCGCTTCCACGCCGAGCTCTACGGCGTGCCGAAGTCGGTCGTCGACGAGCGGCTCCGGCAGGTCATGGAGATGGTGGCCCTGTGGGACCGCCGCGACGGCAAGGTCCAAACCTTCTCCGGCGGCATGAAGCGCCGCCTGGAGATCGCCCGCGGGCTGCTCCACTCCCCCCGCGTGTTGTTCCTCGACGAGCCCACGGTCGGGCTCGACCCGCAGACCCGCTCGGCGATCTGGGGCTACATCAACGAGCTGCGCCGGACCGAGGACATCACGATCTTCATGACCACCCACTACATGGACGAGGCCGAGTACTGCGACCGCATCGCGATCATCGACCACGGTGAGATCGTCGTCATCGACTCGCCCGAGGCGCTGAAGGCGGGCGTCGGCAAGGACCGGGTGCAGATCCACACCTCCGACGACCAGGCCGCCATCGCGGCCCTGAAAGAGCGCTTCGACGTCGACGCCGGCGTCCACGACGGCGCGGTGACCTTCGCGGTGGCCTCAGGAGAGGAGTTCGTGCCGAGACTGTTCGCCGAACTCGGGCTGCCGATCACCGGGGTCAGCGTGCACCGTCCGACGCTCGACGACGTGTTCATGAACTACACCGGCTCGACCATCCGCGACGCCGAGGAGTCCGGCGGGATGAACCAGATGATGAGAGCGAGGCTGCGCCGATGACGACGACCGAGATCGCCGCGGTACGGCTGCCCACCGGCGGCCTGGCCCACGACGTGCGCGCGGTGAAGGTCGTGCTGCACCGGGAGATGCTGCGGTTCGTCAACGACCACACGCGGCTGGTGTCCTCGCTGGCCCAGCCGATCCTCTTCCTCTTCATCCTCGGTACGGGCCTGGGCTCCATCGTCAGGAACGCCATCCCGGGCCTGGACTACCGCACCTTCATCTACCCCGGCGTGCTCGCCATGACGGTGATCACGACGGCCATGTTCTCGGCCGCGTCGATCGTGTGGGACCGCGAGTTCGGCTTCCTGCGCGAGATGCTGGTCGCGCCGGTCAGCCGGGGGGCGATCGTGCTCGGCAAGTGCCTGGGCGGGGCGATCGTGGCCACCGCGCAGGGTGTCATCATCCTGGCCATGGCCGGGCTGGTCGGGGTGCCCTACGACCCCGTCCTGATCGTCACGCTGCTGGCCGAGATGCTGCTGGCGGCGTTCACGATCACCGCGTTCGGCACGCTGCTGGCGGCCGGGATGAAGAACATGCAGACGTTCTTCGGCATCATGCAGATGGCGATCATGCCGATGATCTTCCTGTCCGGCGCGATGTACCCGCTGGCCAACCTGCCGGCCTGGCTGCACGTCCTGACGGTGGTCAACCCGCTGACCTACGCCGTCGACCCGATGCGCGAGGCCGTCTTCGGCCACCTGACCGTGGCGCCGCAGGTCATGGCCCTGCTGAACCCGGGCATCAGCTGGTTCGGCTGGCGGCTGCCGGTCTGGTTCGAGCTGGTCATCGTGGCGGTGATGGGGTTCGTGCTGCTCCAGCTCGCGATCGCGCGGTTCCGGCGTACCGAATAGGAACCCGATGGAAAATGCCCGGGACGCGTGGGGTGTCCCGGGCATTCTCACCTACGGGTACTACTTGACGGGCACCCAGTCGGACTTGCTGGTGCTGGGCTTGGTGTCCTTGTCGCCCGCGAAGACGACCCTCCAGTCACCCGACTTCTTGGCCGTGGCCGTGGTCGAGAACTCGCCCGAGCCGTCGGTCCACGCGGTCTTGACGTAGGTCCACTTGCCGAACTTCGCCTTGAACCAGACGCTGACCTTGCCCTCGTAGCCGTCCCAGCGACCGTGGTCCCAGGTCTGCAGCTCACCGACGAGGGAGAGCTTCTTGCCCTTCTTCACCGGTTCGGGGGAGGCGTTGAAGTCGACGACGCGGCTGGCGGCGTCGGGCTTCGGCGGCCTCGGGCGGAAGACGGTGACCTGGTCGCTGTCGCTGCTCGAACCGTGAGTGAAGCCCCTGACGCCGTCGTACTCGGCCTTCCACCAGCCCGACTTCAGGGCCTTGACGTGGACCGCGAAGTCACCGCGCCAGTTGGTGCGATCCCAGGCGACGGTCTTCCAGCGGAAGGAGCCCCTCTCCTTGAAGAGGATCTTGACCCGCTGGTTCTTCAGGCCGTCGGGGCCCTTGGCGCCGAAGATGACCAGCCGGCCCGACACGGTCAGCGTGGAACCGAACTTCGCCGGCTCGGGGCCGGCGCCGAACCTGACGATGTCGGTCGACCAGACCTGGAACACCCTGAAGTCCTTGGAGGCTTCGGTGGTGCCGGTCTCGTTGCTCGCCTTGACGGAGAGCTTCCACTCGCCGGCGGGCTCGCCGCGACCGAACGAGAAGGTCCCCGTGTACTTGCCGTCCGGGGTACCCGTCGGAGCGGTCAGGGTCAGCGACTTGGCGTCGCCGTGCCGGGGCGCGATCGTCGCCTCGACCTTGTCCGCTTCCTTGCCCACGACGAAGGAGAACGTCGCGGTGACCTTGTCACGGCTGGTCACGACCACGGGACTGGGGTTGATCGTGAGGTCGGACACGGTCGGCTTCTCCGCCGTGGAGGCGTTCGCCGCGCCGCCGGTGGCTAATCCCACCGAGGCCACGGCCGCCGCGAGAATCACGGCGCTGAGGCGTTTCAACATGCGGGTTTTTTCCTTCCCCGTGTGTGTCGAACGCGACATGAGGGTGCCGCGCATTTGCCTTTCTAGTAGACGGCTTTTGCGGCGGAATGGTTTGATCGCCTGACATGTTGTGATGAAAACTTGTCAAATCGGGCCGGACTGCGCAAGGGGCGGGACGGCACGCACGAGGTGACGACATAATCGGGCATGTGGCGCGGGACACTGTTGAGACGCATTTCGCCGAGGTCGTCGGGGCGCTTCGCCCCCCGACTGAGAAGGGAGACCCGGAGCGTGCGATCCGTCCCGGTTCACCACTGACCGGCAGGCAGGCCAGGAAGGTGTACGAGGCCCAGCTCGCCAGCCGCCTCTGCGATGTGGCCGCGCGCTGGATGCGCGAGAACGACCTGGGCTACTACACGATCGGCTCGGCCGGCCACGAGGGCAACGCGGCCGTCGCCCTGGCGCTGCGGGCCACCGACCCGGCGCTGCTGCACTACCGGTCGGGGGCCTTCTACCTGGCCCGGTCCTCCCAGGCGGGCCGGGTGGCCAACGAGGGCCTGCGCGACATCCTGCTCGGCGTGGCCGCCTCGGCCGAGGAGCCCATCGCGGGCGGGCGGCACAAGGTCTTCGGCCACCCGTCGCTGGCGGTGATCCCGCAGACCTCCACGATCGCCAGCCACCTGCCGCGCGCGGTCGGCGTGGCGTTCGCCATCGAACGCGGCCGGCAACTCGGCGCGCCAGGCCCATGGGCCCCGGACGCCATCGCGGTCTGCAGCTTCGGCGACGCGTCGGTCAACCACGCGAGCGCCCTGTCGGGCTTCAACACCGCCGCCTACGGCGCCTACCGGGGGTTGTCGCTGCCGATCCTGTTCGTCTGCGAGGACAACGGCATCGGCATCAGCGTCCGGACCCCTCCCGGCTGGGTCGAGGCCTCCCGCCAGCCCCTGATCGAGTACTTCGCCGCCGACGGCTCCGACATCGCCGAGACCTATGAAGTGGCGCTGCGCGCCGCCGCCCACGCCCGGGAGAACCGGGCGCCCGCCTATCTCCACCTGAAGACGGTCCGCCTGATGGGCCACGCGGGCTCCGACGTCGAGATCGGCTACCGCACCCGCCGCGAGATCGCCGCCGACCTGGCCCACGACCCGCTGGTGGCGACCGCGAGACTCCTGGTCGAGGCCGGCCTGGAGACCCCCGACGGCCTGCTCTCCCAGTACGAGGCCGAGCGCGACCACGTGCTCAAGCTCGCCATGGAGGCCGCCCGCCGCCCGAAGCTGACCAGCGCCCGCGACATCATGGCGCCCATCTCCCCCCGCGACCCGCAGCGCGTCGCGACGGAGTCGGCCCGGCCGCCGAAAGGACGGGAGAGCGTCTTCCGCACCCTCCCCGAGGACGAGGGACGCCTCACCCTGGCCCAGGCGATCAACCGGACCCTCGCCGACCAGATGCTCGACGACCCCGGCCTGATCGTCTTCGGCGAGGACGTCGCCCGCAAGGGCGGCGTCTACGGCGTCACCCGCGGGCTGGTCCGCCAGTTCGGCACCGAGCGCGTCTTCGACACCCTCCTCGACGAGCAGGCGATCCTCGGCCTGGCCCTCGGCTCCGGCGTCTCGGGCCTGACCCCGGTCCCGGAGATCCAGTACCTGGCCTACCTCCACAACGCGCTCGACCAGATCCGCGGCGAGGCGTCGTCGCTGAGCTTCTTCTCCCAGGGCGCCTACCGGAACCCGCTGGTCGTCCGCGTCCCCGGCCTCTCCTACCAGAAGGGCTTCGGCGGCCACTTCCACAACGACAACTCCGTCGCCGCCCTCCGCGACATCCCCGGCCTGGTGGTCGCCGCCCCGGCCCGCCCCGACGACGCCGCCGCGATGTTGCGCACCTGCCTGGCCACCGCCCGCGCCCAGGGCACGGTCTGCGTGTTCCTCGAACCGATCGCGCTCTACCACACCCGCGACCTGTTCGACGACGGCGACAACGGCTGGACCGCCCCCTACGCCCCGCCGTCGCGGTGGGCCGAGACCCACGTCCCGGTGGGCCGCGCCCGCTCCTATGGCGACGGCCGCGACCTGACGATCGTGACCTTCGGCAACGGCCTGCGGATGAGCCTGCGGGCCGCGGTCCGGCTGACCCAGGAGGAGATGAGCTGCCGCGTCCTCGACCTGCGCTGGCTCTCCCCGCTGCCGATCGACGACCTGATGCGCTCGGCCGAGCTGACGGGCAACGTGCTGATCGCCGACGAGACCCGCCGGACCGGCGGCGTGTCGGAGGCCGTCGTGACGGCGCTCGTCGACAACGGCTTCACCGGACGCATCGCGCGGGTGACGTCACAGGACAGCTTCGTGCCCCTGGGAGCGGCCGCCGACCAGGTGTTGCTAAGCGAGCAGGAGATCGAGCACGCCGCGCACAAACTGCTCTCCTGATTCAGCGCAGGGTCGAGCCCGCCCTGCCCTTGTGGACGCGGAGCTGGGCCGGGATCCGGACCCGCAGTTCGGCGACGTGGCTGACCACGCCGACCGCGCGCCCGCCCTCGCGCAGGGAGTCGAGGATGTCGAGGACGTCGTCGAGGGTCTCCTCGTCGAGGGTGCCGAAGCCCTCGTCGACGAAGAGGGTGCCGATCTCGGCGCCGCCCGCCTCGGCCGCGACCACGTCGGCCAGGCCCAGCGCGAGCGCCAGTGACGTGATGAAGCTCTCGCCGCCCGAGAGGGTGGCCGGGTCGCGGTCGACGCCGGTCCACGCGTCGAGCACGCGCAGGCCCAGCCCGCCGCCCGAGCGGCCGCGGTGCCCGGCCGTCTTCTTCACGTCGTACTGCAGCAGGTAGCGGCCGTCGGACATGTGGGTGAGGCGTTCGTTGGCGGCGTCGGCGACCTGGCGGAGGCGCTCGCCCAGGACGTAGGACGACAGGGGCATGTCCCACTGGTTGTCGGAGGAGGTGCCGTTGGCGAGTTCGGCCATCCGGCGGGCCAGCCGGTGACGGCGCTCGGCGGGGGCGCGGCGGGCCTGCGCCTCGGCGAGTTCGGCCGCCAGCGCGGTGAGCTGGGCGAGCCGGGCGACGGCGCTGTCACGCGCGGAGACCTGGACCGACCGGGCCGCGTCGGCCTCGTCGTGGGCCTGCTGGAGGGCGGGCAGGTCGGGCGGCGGCTGGGCGGCGGCGGCCTTCAGTTCGGGGTCGGCGAGGGTGCGGACCACGGCGGCCAGTTCGTCGCCCAGTTCGCGCAGGCGGCGGCCCATCTCGTCGATCTCGGCCGGGGTGCGGCGGGCGGCGGCCAGGTCGTCGAGGCCGGTGAACCCCGCCTCGACGGCGGCGGCCAGCGCGGCGTCCGCGGCGGCGGCGAGTTCCCTTCTGGCCTCCTGGAGGGCTTCGGACACCTCGGCGGCGTGGCGGTGGGCCTCGGTCTCGGCGCGGAGGCGTTCGACCCGGTCGTGGATGGAGGCGTCGTCGCCGCGCAGGCGGTCGAGGCGGGCCCTGAGCTCGGACTCCTCGTAGGCGAACCGGCCCCGGGCGGCCCGGGTCTCCATGAGCATTTTGGTGTCGGCGCCCTCCCTGACCTTCAGGTCACCGACCTCCCGGGTCAGGTGCTCGACGGCCTGGCGGGCGGCGAGACGGCCGTCGAGAACGCCGGTGAGCTCCTCGACGGCCTGCCGTGCCCTGGCGAGCAGGGCGTGCGCGGCCGGCACATCAGGCCAGACCGCCGGGTCAGGCGGCAGCCGCTTCGCATCCACGCTCAGGCCCGCGCCGCCACCGTCAGAACCGGCCGTACCCGCCCCACCCAGATCGGGGAACTCCAGGCCGGTGCCTCTGGTCATCGCCGCCACCTGGTGGCGCGCATCCGCGAGAAGGCCCGTCAGAGCGGTCGTCCTCGCCTCTGCCACCAAGGCCGCGCCGATCGCCGCCGCTTCGGCCGTCAGGCGGGTGCGGCGGGAGGAGACCGTCTCGCCCGGGTCGAGCGCGGCGGACAGGCGGACCTCGATGCGTTCCTCCTCCGCGCGGGAGGTCTGCTGCCTCGTCTGGAGTTCCCGTAGGGCGAGGGCGGTCTCGGCCTCCGCTTCGCGGACGTCGCCGAGGGCCGTCTCCAGGCGGGTGACCTCGTCGCGGTGGGCGGGTTCGCGGGCGGCGGCGGCCTCCAGGGCCGCGAGGTCGGTTCGGGCCTCCTCGCGGGCCTGTTCGGCTTCGGCCTGGGACAGGCCGTCGGCGGTGTCGGCGGCGCGTTCGTGCCGGCCGTCGAGGGCGGCGACCGTCGACTCGGCCGCCTCCCTGGCCGACTGCGCGGCGTCGGCCTCGGCCTGGGCGGCCTCCTCGTCGTCGGCGGTGGCCATCTCGGACAGGGGCTCGGCCGGGGCGGGGTGGTCGGGCGAGCCGCAGACGGCGCACGGGTCGCCCTCGGCCAGGCGGGCGGCCAGTTCGGCGGCCATGCCGTCGATTCTGGCCTGGCGGATCTCGTGGAGGCGGTCAACGGCGGCCTGCGCGGCGTCGACGGCGATCCGGCGGGCGTCTTCGGCCCCGGCCAGTTCGGCGGCGAGCTCGTCGCGGCGGATCACCGCTTCGAGCCGCTCCTCGGCGGCGACCAGGCGGGATCGGGCCGCGGGCAGGGCGGCGGCCTGTTCGCGGCAGGTGGCCAGGCGGGCGGCGGCCTCGGCCAGGAGGCCGGGCAGGGTGGTCAGGCGGTCGGCGAGTTCGGCCTCGACGCCCGCCAGGCGGGCGGCTTCGGTTTCGGCGGCCTCGCGGTCGGCTCTGAGCGCGGTCAGGCGCGACTCCTCGCCGTCGAGGGCGTCGAGGCGGGCGAGTTCGTCGCGGCGGTCGCGTTCGAGGGCGGTGAGCTCCGGCTCGGCCAGGCCCGGATGGCCGGCCGCCGCGCGGGCCGCCACGGCGTCGGACAGGTCGGCGGTGATCGTGTCGCGGCGGCGGACGGCTTCGAGCAGGTCGGCCGCCCGGTCGCGGGCGGCCTCGGCGCCGGGCAGGGCGGCTTCGGCGACCGCGGCGGCGGCGCGGCGCTCCTCGGCCTCGGAGAGTTCGGCGGTGGCGGCCTCCAAGCGGTCGGCCGTCTCGCGCAGGCCCTTCTCCAGGGTCGCGATCTCGTCGTTGAGGTGTTCCTGTTCGCGGATCACGCCGTGGAGGCGGGCCTCGTCGGCGAGGGCCTCCTCCAGGCGGACCAGTTCGTCGCGGCGGCTGCGTTCGGCCCGGCGGTGGTCGGTCTCGGCGAGGCCCGACGTGGCCGTCTCGAATGCCGCCGACGCGGCCGACGCCGTCTGTTCGCGGGACCTGAGCTGGTCGAGCAGGGGGACCACGCGGGCCGCCGACGCGGCCTCGGCCAGGATCGTCTCCAGGTCGGCGCGTTCGTCGGCGCGCGCCTCCAGCTCGTCGTGGCGGATGCGGGCCGCCGTGTGGCGGCGCTGCCGGTCGGCCAGGTCGCGGCCTTCGGCCAGCCGATCGCGGGCCTGCCGGAGCGCCTCGTCGGAGACCGCCGCCTCGGCCGAGGCGGCGGCGGCCGAGGCGGCGGCGAGCAGGGCCGACGACCATTCGAGGGGGTCGTCGGGGTCGCCGGCGTGCGCCAGCAGCCCTGCCCCGGCGGCGCCGCGCATGCGGTCGGCGCGGGCGCGGACCTCCTCGGCGAGCTGGTCGGCGATGCGGCCGGTCTCCCGGCGGTGGTCGGCGAGCCACTTCTCCATGTCGGTGAACACCCGCACGCTGAACAGGCGCTCCAGCAGCCTGCGCCGGTCGTCGCCGGAGCTGCGCAGGAACTTGGCGAACTCGCCCTGCGGCAACATCACCACCTGGCCGAACTGGTCGGCGTTCATGCCGAGCAGCCCGCCGACGAAGTCGCCCGCCTCGTCGATCCGGGTCGTCACCGGAGCCCAGTCGCCGTCGCGGAGCTCCTGGACGATCACCTTGGCCTGCTCCTGGGTGGTGCCCTGCCCCCGCAGCTTCGGGCGGGCCCACGCGGGCGAGCGGGTGATGCGCAGGGTCCGGCCCCGGATCGTGGTCTCCAGCACGACCTGGGGCCCCTTGCCGGGGGGCGCGTGGTCGCAGCGCAGCGACCGGGCGTCGTTGCGCTGGCCGGGGACGACGCCGAACAACGCGCAGCAGACGGCGTCGAGGATGGTGGTTTTGCCCGCCCCGGTCGGGCCGTGGATCAGGAACAGCCCGGCCGCGCCGAGCCGGTCGAAGTCGACCTCCTCCGTGCCGGGGAAGGACCCGAAGGCCGAGATCGTCAGCCGGTGGAGGCGCATCAGGCGGTGCTCTCCTTGATGCGGCAGGCCATCGCGGCCTCTTCGAGGATCCGGCGCTCGTCGGGGTCGGCCGCCTCGCCGCGGACCTCGCGGACGAAGTCGAGCGCGACGTCGATCTCGGGCCGCCCGGCCAGGCGGGGGCGCGCGGGCGCCGCCTCGGGCACGTCGTCGGGGGCGAACTGGAGGTCGACGGTGTGGGGGAACCGGGACCGCAGCCGCTCCATCGCGGCCTTGGGGCGGACCGGATCGGTCAGCGTCGCCTGGATCCAGTCGCCGGACGGCGGCAGCGCGAGCAGGTCGTCGATGCGCCCCCGCAGCCGGGCCAGCCGGCGGGGCACCGGCGCGGGCACGAACTCGATCGGGCCGCCCAGTTCGACCAGCCACGACCCCTTCACGTGGTCGGTCTCGGAGAAGGAGTAGGCGATCGGGGAGCCGGAGTAGCGGACCGTCTCGCTCATGGTCTGGCGGCCGTGGAGGTGGCCGAGGGCGACGTAGCCGGCCCCGTCGAAGACCCGCAGCGGCACGTGGGCCACCCCGCCGACGGTGATGTCGCGCTCGCTGTCGCTGGCCGCGCCGCCGGTGACGAAGGCGTGGGCCAGCACCACCTTCGCCGGGGCGGCGTCGTCACGGCGGACGCGGTCCATGACATGGGTCATGGCGGCCGTGTGGGTGCGCTCGGGGAGGTTCCACGGGGTGCGGACCAGCTCGGGCTCCAGGTAGGGAATCCCGTAGAAGGCGACGTCGTTCACGACGATTGGGGACCAGGCCCGGTGGGGGTCGGTGCGCAGGTGGATGCGGTCCATCAGGCCGGCGCCGAAGCCGAGCCGGACGGGCGAGTCGTGGTTGCCGCTGATGATCACGGTGTGGACGCCGAGACCGCGTAAGCGGCGCAGCGTCTCGTCGAACAGGGCCACCGCGTCGACCGGCGGGAGCGCCCGGTCGTAGACGTCACCGGCCACCAGCACGACGTCGACCCGCTCCGCGGCGACCGTCTCGACCAGGTGGTCGGCGAACGCGGCCTGGGCCGGGAGCAGGCTCTCGCGGTGGAAGGACCGGCCCAGGTGCCAGTCGGACGTGTGCAGCAGCCGCATGGCGCACGAAGCTAACAGGTCTCACCGACAAATTGCGCCTCCCCTGAGACAACGGCATCACGTAATGACTTAACCTGGCGACCAGGGGGCATCGTAAGGAGGAAGGCACGACTCGGAATATGGACCACCCATCGGGGAGCGGCCTGATGACCATTGGGCGGGGCACGCTGACGATTCTCGCCGGCGTCCTCGTGGCGCTGCTCGGAGTGATCGGCTACCTCCTGCCGCCGCCCGCGTTCGATCCGCCGCCGCTGGAGCCGCCGGCCGCCTTCCGCGACCTGCCGGCCCAGCCCGCCTCCGAGACGCGTCCTCCGGCGACGGTCTACCCGGTCACCACCGAGACGATCACCGTCCCGGTCCGGGGCGACAACCTGGTCACCACGATCCGCACCCCCCAGGGCCCCGGCCCGTTCCCGGCGATGGTCTTCGTGCAGGGCTCGGGCTCCGGCGACCGGGGCGAGTTCTCCTCGCAGGCCGAGTGGCTGGCCCAGCACGGCATCGTGACGCTCGCCTACGACAAGCGCACCCACGGCTACTCCTTCCGCAGCCGCGACTTCGCCCTGCTCGCCGACGACGCGGTGACCATGATCGACCTGCTGCGGCAGCGACCGTCCACCGACCCGGCGCGGACCGGCCTGTGGGGGGTCAGCGAGGGCGGCTGGGTGGTCCCGATCGCGGCGTCCAGGAGCTCCGCCATCGCCTACACGGTGCTGGTCTCCTCCCCCAACGTGTCGCCGATGCGGCAGGTCGCGTGGGCGCTCAACGAGCAGCTCCTGCGGCTGCACGCGCCGACCGGGGTGCGCGACCTGCTCACCCGGGCCATGGGCGGGGTCGGTTTCGACTTCCTCCGGTACGACAGCGCGCCCGCCCTCCACGGCATGCGGCAGCCCACCCTCGCCCTCTACGGCACCGGCGACCCGTCGATCCCGTTCGTCGAGAGCACCCAGACGCTGATCGACGCCAAGCCCGCCGACAACTACACGATCCGGTTCCTCGCCGGGGCCGACCACGCGATGCGGCGGCACGGCGGGCCGTTCGTGCCCGGCTACCTGCCGACGTTGTCCAACTGGATCACCGGCCTGCCCCACGAGTCGCCGGTCAAGATCGCGGGAGCCAAACCGGTCCAGCGCTATGAGGCCAGCGACGTGCCCGCCGCCCCCTGGTACGGCGCCAGCAGCTTCCTCGGCCTCACCCTGACCCTGGCCGCGTTCGGCTACGTCGCGGCGCCGGTGACCGAGATGTTCGTCCGGCTGCGCGGTCGTGACCTGCGGCACCAGACCAACACCCACGTCTGGCCGCCGATCCGGCGGCGGCTTTGGCGGATGATCTGGACCAGCCTGGCGCTGCTCGTCTCGGTGCTGGCGTTCATCATGCTGATCGTGTTGTTCTCGGTGAACCAGGCCGGGGCCTGGCCGGCCGTGCAGGCGGGCTGGCTGGTGGTGCGGGTGCTGGCGGTGGTGATGCTCGCGCAGGTGGTGGGCGCCACGGGGGCGGTGCTCGTGGGACTGCGCGACGGCTGGGAGATGAGCCGGTCGCAGCAGGTGTCACTGACCGGCGTGCTGGGGGGCACCGCCCTGATGCTCGTCACCGCCGCCTACTACGGGTTGTTCGGCTTCCCCTGGTAGCGCATAGGCCAGCCAGCGGTCCATCTCGTCGAACACCTGCTTGCGCACCGGTTCGGCCGACAGCACCAGGTCGTGCACGCCGCCCGCCACCCGGACCACCGTCACGCGGGGCCCGATGCGGGTGGCGTGCCGGGCGATCTGCTCCACGTCGAGCACGGTGTCGCTGTTGCGCACCTCCGGCGCGAAGTCCTTGACCCGCAGGCTCTGGTCGGAGCAGAGCACCAGCACCGGCACGTCGACCCTGAGGCCGCCCTGCAACCGGTGGTGGGCGCGGCGGATCGCGGCCAGCCAGGCGGCGTGCACGGGGAAGCCGCCCAAGGGCTTCCATTCGAGGTCGTAGTCCCATTCGCCCTCGCGGGACAGGTGGATGCTGTCGCCGTAGACCGTCGAGACACCCACCGGCAGCACCGTGCGGGCGGGCAGCCGGGCGAACACCCCCTTCAGCGCGTCGGCGAGCCCCTTCACCAGCACCGGGACGTTCAGGTCGAGGAACGGGCTGTTCAGCATGAGCGCCTGCACGAGCCCCCGGCCGCGCACCCGGTCGGCCCACAACGCGGCGACCAGGCCGCCGGTCGAGTGGCCGTTGACCACCAGTTCGTCGTGGTCGGCCCGGATGATCCGGACGGCGGCGTCGATCTCCGGGAAGTACTCGGTGACGCTCCGGACGAATCCGCGCGTCTGGTAGGGCAGCAGCGACCGCCCGTACTTGCGCAGGTCCAGCGCGAAGAACGAGACGCCCTGCTGCACGTAGTGGTCGGCCAGGTGGGCCTGGAAGAAGTAGTCGGTGAAGCCGTGCAGGTAGAGGACCGCGCGGCGGGCGCCCGGCACGACGCGGCGGACCAGCGTCGCGACGACCTCGCCCTCGTCGTCGGGCGGGAGGGGGATGGTGACGACGTCGTAGTCCGCGCCCAGGATGTCCTCCGACATGGGGTCAGAGTACGCGAACCGGGTGAATCGGCCACGAACTCGCCGGTGTCTGGAAGGTAAAGGCGTTCGGCCCCCTCGGACGGTTCAATGTAATCGTGGCGACACGGTCCGTGACCACGTAATCGAGCATCTTCGGGGATGGGCGTGCGGAAACCAGGTCAGGTGATCGGATGGGTCGCGTTGTCGGTGCTGTTCCCGGGGGTGGCGCACCTGCGGGCGGGCTGGCGGCGTACCGGCGCCTCGGTGCTGGCGGTCTATCTGTCGGGCGTCGCGGTGGTCATCACGGTGGCGGCGCTCGCGGGGGCCGACCTGGCCGGGCGGCTGATCGGCCGTCTCGGGCTGCTGGCGGTCATGTCGGGCACGCTCGGCGTCGCGTGGTTCGTGCTCGTGGTGCACTCCTACGTCGTCCTGCGGCCCGGGCGGTTGTCGATGCCGGGCCAGATGGTCTCGGGGGTGTTGACCGGCGTGCTGGCGGTCGGGTCGGCGCTGCCGTTCGGGCTGACCGCCCACTACGCGGCGGTCTCGCAGCGCACGATCGACGGCCTGTTCAAGGGGTCGGCCGAGATGCCCGCGGGCGAGCCGTTCGGCGGCCGCGACCGGGTCAACATCCTGCTTCTCGGCGGTGACCTGGCCGGGAACCGGGTCGGCGTGCGGACCGACAGCATCAACGTGGCCAGCGTCGACGTGCGCACCGGGCGCACCGTCATGTTCGGGCTGCCGCGCAACCTCGAAGGGGTCCGGTTCCCCGAGGGCAGCCCGATGTACAACCACTTCCCCTTCGGCTTCCGGCTGCCGAGCGGCCCCGACGGGGCGCGCGAGGACCTGCTGTTCTCGGTCTGGGAGTACGCCGACCAGCACCCCGAGGTCTTCGGCGGGCGCACCGGCATGGGCGCGACGGCCCTGAAGGAGGCCGTCGGGGAGATCCTGGGGCTGCGCGTCGATTGGTACACGCTGGTCAACATCGGCGGCTTCGCCAAGATCGTCGACGCGATCGGCGGCCTGCACCTCACCGTCGACCGCGACGTGGTGTACGGCCGCCGCAACGAGGGCCTCATCCCCGCCGGCACCCGCAGGCTGACCGGCGAGCAGGCGTTGTGGTTCGCCCGGTCGCGGACCTTCTCCGACGACTACGCGCGGATGAAGCGGCAGAAGTGCGTCTTCGCGGCGCTTCTCGACCAGGCCGACCCGGCGACCGTGCTGACCCGCTTCACCGAGATCGCCGCGGCGACCGAGGGGCTGCTGGAGACCGACATCCCGAGCCCGATGCTGGAGCACCTGGTGCCGCTCGCGGCCAAGGTCAAGCGGGCGGGGGTGACGAGCGTCCAGTTCGTCCCCCCGATGATCAGCACCGCGGCGCCCGACTGGACCCTGATCAGGAACACCGCCGCGCGGGCCCTGACGGGCGGGGGCGGCGCGTCGAGCAGTGCGCCGAAGGCGCCGAAGCTGGCCGAGGGCTGCGCGCCCGTCGAGTCCTAACGCAGAGCGAAGCTGTCGCGGGCCATCCGCCTGACCCGCTCCTCGTCGACCGTGTGGCCGAGCCCCGGCTGGGTGAGCGGGATGGCCACCACTCCCCCCGACGCGCCGACCGGCGGCTCGACGATCTGGGCGTTCCTCGGCGGTTCGGTCACGTCGCTCGGGAGGGTGCAGCCCGGCAGGGCGGCCACGGCGACGGTGGCCGCGCGGGCGAGGCCGGTGCCCCGGCCGTCGGCGCAGGTGATGTCCCAGCCGGCCCGGCGGGCGCGGTCGTGGGCGGTCTTCACGGCGGCCAGCGAGCCGAACAACGACGGCCGGAGCATGAGGGCCCGCCCGGCCCGCGCGGCGACGGCCTCGTCGAGCTCGGCCAGCGAGCGGGCCTCGACGACGACCGGGATGCTCAGCCGCGACTGGAGCTCGGCGCTCAGATCGAGGTCGTCGCAGGGCCGCTCGATGCCCGACAGGTCGTAGCCGGCCAGCGATTCGAGCTGGCCGATCTCCGTGTAGGCCCGCCGCGCGTCGACCGTGATCGCCAGCGCCGGGTAGGCGGCCCGGATCGCGCGCAGCGGCTCGACGTCCCACCCCGGGTGGATCTCCACGGTGACGTGGGCGTATCCGGCTCCGACGAACCGGTTGACGCCGTCGACCGCCGACTGCAGCGACCGTACGGCGGGCAGCCGGACGGTGGCCATGAGGGAGGTGCGGGTGCCGCCGAGCGCGTGGGCCAGCGGCACGCCCGTCATCCTGGTCGCCAGGTCCCAGCAGGCCATGTCGGCCGCGGTGCCCAGCTCGGGCAGGTCGTGGGGGGTCTCCCAGTCGACCCCGATGAGGATCTGGGCGAGGGTCTCCTCAAGAGTGCCCCACACCTTGGGATCGGGGTGGACGACCTCGCCCCACCCGGCCATCCCGCCATGGTCGGTGAGCTTGACCAGGATGCTCTCCGGTCGCCTGCCGTAGGGCAGGACCAGCCGGAACACATCGACCTCACGGACACGCGGCACGGACGGCTCCCCCTCCTGTTCTTGAGGCGTCTCGCTCTCAGACCTCCATGGTGACACGCCGGGACAGCAACGCCCCCGCCAACGCCATCGCCACGAGCAGGGCGAAGCAGACAGCATATGCCCCGGTCGAGGTGAGGATCGCCCCCGTGACGGCCACCGCGACCACGGTCACGCCCGACTCGCCGACGCTGAGCGAGGCGCTGTTCTTGCCCTCCTCGCCGGGCTTGGACAACTCCAGGACCAGCACCGACAGCGTCGGATAGATCATCCCGATGCCGAGCCCGCAGACCACCCAGCCGATGAACGCGACCCAGATCGGGACGGCGGGCAGGATCGCCAAGGCGGTCACCGAGATCCCGGCGACGACCAGCAGGTGGCCGCCCCAGAGCCGCAGCACGCGCCCGCCCGGGTACTTGCCCTGCAGCCACGAGCCGGCCGACCAGGCCAGCGCGCCGCCGGTGAGCGCGATGCCCGCCTCGGTCAGCGTCAGGCCGCGCTCCCTGACCAGCATCAGCGGCACGAGCACCTCGGCGGCGAAGAACGCGGCCATGCTCAGCCCGCGCAGCGCGACCACGGTCGGCAGGCCGCGGGCCGCCCGCAGGGTCCCGCCCGGGACCAGCATCGGCAGCGCGACCAGCAGCACCGCCAGGCCGGCCGCCATCAGCACGTAGTTGGACTCGCCCGACCCGTACTGGAGGACCGCCGCGCCCACGGCCGCACCGCCGCCCCAGGCGAGCCGCGCGGCGAAGGGGCCGGTGTCGGCCCGCTCCTCGTCGTCGGCGTAGGGCTCCCGGGAGGCCAGCCCGCGCCAGAAGATCGCCACGGCCGGGAGCGCGATCACCGCGACGCCCAGGAAGACGGCCCGCCAGGTCCACGTCTCGGTGACGGTGCCGGTGATGGCCGGCCCGACCACCGAGGGCAGCACCCAGGCGGCGGCCAGCAACGAGAAGACCTTCGGGTGCATCGCGCCCGGGTAGACCCGCGCCACCAGGACGTAGATCGCCACGTTGAACAAACCGCCGCCCAGGCCCTGGAGCAGCCGCCCCGCGATGAAGACCTCCATCGTGGGGGCCAGCCCGGCGATCACCAGGCCGGTCACGAACATGCCGAGGCCGGTCCAGAGCGGCTTGTCGGGACCGGAGACGTCGCCCCACCGGCCGCCGGCGACCGTGCCGACGAGGGCCGCGGCGACCGCGCCGCTGAAGGCGAGGCTGTAGAGGCCGAAGCCCTGCAGCTCCTTGCCGATCTCGGGCATGGCGGTCGCGACCGCCAGGTATTCGAACGCGACCAGGACCATGAGGGCGGTGATACCGGTGCTCAGGGCGCGGTAGCGCGACGAGAAGACCGCCGGCGGCGGTGAGGTGGATGTCATGAGGGAAGCCATGTTTCGGACATTACGAAAGGAGAGCGTAGCGGGCATCGGGCCATGGCCCGAGGAGGGCGTGGGACCTTGGTCCGATGCCCTGGGGCCCGTCGGTGGGCCCCTCACGTGGGCTTCGCATGTCGATCGTCCTCCGTGTCCGATGGTCCTAGGTCTTCGGGTCCGCCGTCGCGGCGCGAGGGCGGGAGCGGGTGGCCGGCGCCGGATGCGGCGGGATGCGGAGGCGGCGGGCGGGGCCGGGGTGGGCGGAGCCGTAACGGAAAGGGCGGGATCGGCCCGCGCCGACTTCAGCTGGTCTGTCTGCCCTCGCCGAGGTTGCGTTCGGCCCAGGCGGTGATGTCGCGGCGTTCGATCGCCGCCGCCATGAGGTCGGGGAAGGCGTCAGGGGTGCAGGCGAAGGCCGGGACGCCCATCGCCGCCAGGGCCGCGGCGTTCTCGTGGTCGTAGAACGGGGCGCCCTCGTCGGACAGGGCCAGCAGGACGATCACCTGGACGCCCGCCGCCGTCATCGCCGCCACGCGCTTCAGCATCTCGGCGCGGACGCCGCCCTCGTAGAGGTCGCTGATCAGGATGAAGATCGAGTTGGCGGGGCGGGTGATGAGGCCCTGGGAGTAGGCGATGGCGCGGTTGATGTCGGTGCCGCCGCCGAGCTGGGTGCCGAACAGCAGCTCGACCGGGTCGTGGAGCTGGTCGGTGAGGTCGACGACGGCGGTGTCGAAGACGACCAGGGACGTCTTCAGCGACCGCATCGAGGCCAGCACGGCCCCGAAGACGCTCGAATAGACCACCGAGGCGGCCATCGAGCCGCTCTGGTCGATGCAGAGCACGACCTCGCGCTGCACCGACTGCTGCTTGCGGGCGTAGCCGACCAGGCGCGACGGCACGACCGTGTTGCGCTCGGGGAGGTAGTTCTTGAGATTCGCCCGGATGGTCCGGTCCCAGTCGATGTCGGCCGGGCGTCTGGGGCGATTGGTGCGGGCGGCCCGGTTCAGCGCGCCGGTCACCGCCGCCCGGGTGCGGTGCTGGAGCTTCCGCTCCAGCTCGTGGACGACCTTCCGGACCACCACCCGGGCCGACTCGCGGGCCTGCTCGGGCATCACCCGGTTCAGCGACAGCAGGGTGCCGACCAGGTGGACGTCGGGCTCCACGGCCTCGAGCATCTCCGGCTCCAGCAGGAGACGGCTCAGGTCGAGGCGGTCGATGGCGTCCTTCTGCATGACCTGGACGACCGTCGACGGGAAGTAGGTGCGGATGTCGCCCAGCCAGCGGGACACCCGGGGCGCCGAACCGCCCAGCCCGGCCGAGCGGGAGGCCGGCCCGCCGTCGCCGTCGAGGTCGTAGAGGGCGGCCAGGGCGGCGTCCATGCCGGCGTCGGCGCCCGACAGGTCGCCCAGGCCGCCGCCGGGCGCGTTCGCGGCCTCGCCGCCCAGGACCAGCCGCCAGCGGCGGGCCCGCTCGTCGTCGTGCACGTCCATCAGCCGCTCCCCAGGATGCCCATGACGGTGCGCACGGCCGGGGCGGCGCGCTCGTCGTCGTATTCGATGTCGTTCTCGGTGGCCGAGCCCGAGCGGACGCGGCCCGCGATCGAGCGCCGCTCGGGCGGCGCGAAAGAGCCGAAGGTCCGCCGCAGCAGCGGCAGGACCTCCACGAACGCGTCGCCGCGCAGACCCACGAGCCAGTCGTCGACCATGGCCAGCAGGCGGGGGTCGTGGATGAGCAGGAGCCCGCCGCCGGACAGGAACCCCTCGATCCACGCCGCCGCCCGCGCGGGCGGATGGGCCGGCGACACGGCCCGCGACATGCGCGCGTCGGCGTCGCCCAGCCGGTCGGCGTCGAACAGGATCCGGACGATCCGGCCCTCGACGACGCCGGGCAGGCCGGTCCGGTCGGCGAGCGCCCGCAGCGCCCCCAGCCAGCGCTCGCGGCCCTCGTCGAGCAGCGCGGACGCGCTGGTCACGGCGTCGATGTGGGCCACCATACCGCGCGCGTTGTCGTCGTCGAGCCCCGACACGGCGGCCGACAACCCGGCGCAGATCCGGGCCAGCAGCGACGTGGCGATCACGGCCAGCCCCTCGGCCGGGGTGCCCCGGACGTCGCCGTAGCGCTGGGCCCTGACCAGGGCGGGCAGCGCGGCCATGAGGTGGCGGATGTCGGTGTCGACGGCGGCCCGGTCGCCGATCGCGGCCAGCACTGCCGGCAGCGACCCCGGCAGGTCGGCGAGCAGCGCCCGCTCGACCAGACCGGTGAGGTCGGCCAGCGCCGCGCCCTCACGGGCGGCCACTTCGGCGATCTTCGCGGTCGCGGCGGCCGGGACGGTCACCCCGAGCGGCGCGGCCTCGATGAGCGAGATGTCGAACTCGGGCCGCCACTGGAGCGCCCAGGCCTCTTTGAAGGTGCCCTTGCCACGCGTCTGGCGGGGCTCGCCCCATGGGACGTTGAGCAGCCGGAGCCGGTGCAGCAGGCGGCTGCGGTCGAGGTCGAGCGGCTTGCGCAGGTCGAGTTCGAGTTCGCGGTCGAGCGCCTCGGGCTTGAGCCGGAGCCGCCGCTGCTCCTCGCGCAGGTGGCGCTGCAGCGGGACCATCGGCGTCGAGTCGGGGACGTGGCCGAGCCGCTCCCCCACGACCATGCGCCGCTGGATCAGCTCGACGGGCAGCTCGTCGCCCTCGCACAACACGGCCCGCGCCGCCTCGGTGACCTCGGCCAGCCCGGCCAGGGGCCGGTTGCGGATGACCGCCAGGCTCTGCGCCAGCCGCACCGACTCGATGACGTGGGCGGACGAGACCGGCAGCCCCTCCTCGCGCAGCACTCCGGCGGCGGCGGCCAGCCACCGCTCGACCGGGCGGTCGGGGGTGGCGAACAGGTGGGCGTACCAGCCCGGCGAGGAGACGCCCGCGCCGTAGCCGCTCCAGTGGGCGAGCCGGCCGTGGGTCCACGGCACCCACGTCATCTCGGCCTTGACCTTCGGCAGGCCCTTGAGGATCCGGTCGTCGGCGGCGGCCGGGCCGATCACGGTCAGGGCGGGGACGTGCCACGCGCCGCACACGACCGCGATGTTCGTGAAGCCCTCTTTGACCGCGACCCGGACGGTCCGGCGCATGTAGGCCTCCCGCCGGGCCTCCCGCTCGTCGGGGGTGTAGCCCTCGCGGACGGCGGCCATGGCCTCGGCGATGACCTCGAAGGGGGTGTCGCCGCGGTGCTCGACGGCGTCCTCCCACCAGCGCTCGGGGTCGTCGTAACCGGCGGCGGCGGCGAGCGAGGCGATGGGGTCGACGCGGACGACCTGGGCCGGGGTCACGTCGTCGCCGTCTGGACCGGCCTCGTCCTTCTCCGCCGGCTTCTCCGCCAGCGAATGCGCCGCCGGGAGGTCGCAGAAGCGGGCCGGAATGCCGGTCTCCGCCGCGTACGTCAGCGCCTGCCACTCGGGTGAGAACGTCGCGAACGGCCAGAAGGCCGCCTTGGCCGGGTCGCCCGGCACGTGGGCCAGCAGCGCCACCGGCGGTTCCATGCCGGGATCGGCGGCCAGGCCGACGAGGCCGTCGGCCTCCGGCGGGCCCTCGATCAGCACGATGTCGGGTTTCAGGCGGGCCAGTTCGGCCACCACGGCGCGCGCGGAACCGGGGCCGTGGTGGCGGACGCCCAGCAGGGTGATGGTCATCGCTCAGCCGGCGTCCCGGCAGGCGCGGTAGAAGTCACGCCACTCCTCGCGTTCCCGGACGACCGTCTCCAGGTATTCGTGCCAGACCACCCGGTCGGACACCGGATCCTGGACGACCGCCCCGACGATCCCGGCCGCGACGTCGGAGGGCCGCAGCACTCCGTCGCCGAAGTGGGCGGCCAGGGCGATCCCGCTGGTCAGGACCGAGATCGCCTCGGCGGTCGACAGGGTGCCGCTGGGCGACTTGACCTTGGTGCGGCCGTCGGAGGTCACTCCCGAGCGCAGCTCGCGGAAGACCGTGACGACCCGCCGGATCTCCTCCAGGCCCGCCGGGGTCTCCGGCAGTTCGAGCGACCGGCCGAGCTGGGCGACCCGGCGGGAGACGATCTCCACCTCCTCCTCGGCCGAGGCCGGGACGGGCAGCACCACCGTGTTGAACCGGCGGCGCAGCGCGCTCGACAACTCGTTGACGCCGCGGTCGCGGTCGTTGGCGGTGGCGATCACGTTGAAGCCCTTGGCCGCCTGGACCTCCTCGTTGAGCTCGGGGATCGGCAGCGTCTTCTCCGACAGCACGGTGATCAGCGCGTCCTGCACGTCGGAGGGCATGCGGGTCAGCTCCTCGACCCGGGCCAGCCGGCCCTCGGACATGGCCCGCATCACGGGGCTCGGGGTCAGCGCCTCGCGTGAGGGACCCTCGGCGAGCAGGCGGGCGTAGTTCCAGCCGTAGCGGACGGCCTCTTCGGCGGTTCCGGCGGTGCCCTGGACCAGCAGGGTCGAGTCGCCGGAGACGGCGGCGGCCAGGTGTTCCGACAACCACGTCTTGGCGGTGCCGGGCACGCCGAGCAGCAGCAGCGCCCGGTCGGTGGCAAGGGTGGCGACGGCGACCTCGACGATGCGGCGCGGGCCGATGTACTTGGGGGTGATCAGCCCGCCGGGGTGGCTCGCGTCGCCCAGGATGTAGGTGGTCACCGCCCACGGCGACAACCGCCAGCCCGGCGGGCGGGGCCGGTCGTCGTGCTTGGCCAGGACGGCCAGTTCGTCGGCGTACTGGTCTTCCGCGTGGGGCCGCAGGACGGTGGGGGTCGTCACGAGAACTCCTTGATCATGTCGGAACGGAAGCGGAGCAGGGCGGCGGCGGTCCGCAGTTCGCCGATGTCGGGCAGCTGGTCGAGGTCGTAGGTGCCGGTCGGGTCGAGCCGTTCGCCCGCCAGCCGGGCCAGCTCGCCCGCGTTCCACGGCTGGCTGGAGGCGATGTCGGCGACCCGCTGGAGCACGGCCGCCGCGAGCGGGCCGCTCCACGGACCGGGCACCCCGCCGAGCATCATGATGAGCTGCCCGTCGACGTTGCCGGCCCGGACGATCTCGGCCGCCCGCCACGACCGTTCGTCGGGCGGCAGCACGGCCAGCAGGTCGGTCAGCGGTTCGACGTCGAACAGGGCGCGGGCCCAGACGGGGTCGTCCTGGAGGATCGCGGCCCGGATCCAGCCCATGTGGATCTCCCGGGCCCAGTCGCCGATCGTCATGCGGACGAGCTCGGCGGGTTCGGCGCCGAGGTGGCCGGGCCAGAACCGGAGCGGGGTGTGCGCGACGACCTGCTGCAGCCACCAGCTGCGCGGCCCGGTGCCCGCCGGCGGCCGGGACCGGACGCCGTCGCGCTCCATGACGGAGTCGCAGGCCGTCGGCGCGACCGCGGTGAGCCGGGCGCCGTCGCGGGTGAGCAGCGCCGCGGCCCGCACGGCCATGCGCTGCCCGAGCCGCGAGTCGGGCAGCTTGGTGAGCAGGTCGGCGGCGGCCTGCCGGACCTCGCGGCGGCGGTCGTCGAGCGCCTTCTCCAGGAAGGGCTCGTCGGCCATGGTCAGCCCGTCGGCCAGGACCGCCACGAAGACGGCCCGGTCGTCGGGGTTCTCCTTCGGCCAGGTGACCTCCAGGAGGTCTCTGGCCTCGTCGGGTGAGGCCGCGCGCAACGCGGCCAGGAACGCCTGCCGGTCGCCGCGGGTGCCGAACTCCCACGGGCCGTGGTCGAGACCCGCCTGGGCCGGGGCCCCGCCCGAGCTCTCTTGGAGGAGGTAGCCCCAGTCGGGGTTGAGCCCGGCGAGCCAGCGCCCCCGGGCCCCCGCCACGACGGCGAGGTCGGCCCGGATCGACCGGTCGCGCGCCCCCGCCGCGAGCAGCTGCGGCAGCAGCCGCGCCGGGACGCGCGACGACCGGCGGGCGGCCAGCCCCAGCCATTCGGGCAGCACCCGGGCGAACTCACCGCCCAGCAGCCGGGCCAGCCGGTCGGCGGCCTGGGCGGAGACCGGCGGCGCGTCGTCGGCGGGCGCCTCGGCCAGTGGGATCGCGCCGCCCGGCTGCTCCCCCGCCCGGCGGGCGACCACCTGCGCGGCGGCCTGCTCCAGCAGGTCGAAGGGGGTGCCGAGGCCCCGGCGTTCGGTCCCGACGAGGGCGGTGGAGACCAGCTCGTTCCACCCGGTGCGCCGATCGAGCCTCACAGGACCACCACCTCGTCGTTCTCGTCCCACGTGGTGAGGGGACGCAGGCCGTCAGGAGTCCATTCCACGGCGACCGTCACCGGACGGCCGCCCGAGACCGCGACCAGCTTCCACGGATCGCCCGCCGACGGGTGCAGCCGCAGCCCCTGGCCCGAGTCGCCCAGCAGACGCCACTCTCCGCCGTCGCGCCCGACCCGGGCGCCGGTGATCATTAGCGGCCACGACTCGGTCCACGGGTCGCGGGTCAGCACGTCGGCGATCACCCGCGGCACGCCCTCGACGGTCACCCCCGAGGCGGGCGCCCTGGCGGGCACGGCCGCGCCGTAGCGGTCGGCGATCAGGGCGCGCAGCGGCGCCGCACCCGGATAGTAGGAGACGTCGGCGTCGACCCGCGTGCCGAGCACCAGGGAGGCGTCGAGCGGCTGACCGGGCGGCGCGAACGACAACACCAGGGCCACCCGGCCGGTCGCCCGGCCGTGGAGCCAGACCCGCCGCGACAGCAGCCGGTCGCGTTCCTCGTCGCGCAGGGCGATGACCTGCCACTCGTCGCGGATCGGCGGCAGGGCGAGCACGGTCTCCTTGGCGACCTGGTAGCCGACCCGCTGGCGCACCGTCTCGCGCAGGTCGCCGGGCAGCTCGGCGGCCCGGCGGTGGGCCACGGCCAGCAGGTGGACCATGGCGTATTCGCCGAGCAGCCGGCCCGGCCAGTTCTCGTCGCGGAAGACGCGGGTGAGGCCCGAGAAGGTGCCGGCCAGGCCGGGCGCCTGGGCGTCGACGAGCCGCTTGGCCAGGTCGCTCCACTCGGCCAGCCCCGTCTGGCGCGCGTCGGACAGCCCGCTCGCGACCTGGTCGGACAACCAGCGCTCAAGCTCGGCCAGCCCGGCCGTGACCCGCTCTTCGCGCTGCCGGGCCCGCCCCTCGTCGGGCTTGGCCGCCGAGGGCTCGGCCTTCTTCTCCGCCGCCTTCTCGGCCCGCGCGGCCCGCTGGGCGAACCACTCGGCCGCCCAGGGGGCCATCTCGGCAGCGGGCGGCACCCCGTCGGCCGACCACAGCAGGAGCAGGCCCAAAGCGTGTTTGCAGGGGAACTTCCGGCTGGGGCAGCTGCACCGGTAGGCGGGCTCGGACAGGTCGACGCACGCCTGGTAGGGCTTCGACCCGGACCCGGCGCACTCGCCCCACAGCGCCGATCCGAGCACCCCCGTGGCGGACCACTTCCTGGGCGCGCTCACCCCTCCGGCCGCCTTCTGCGAGGCGGCGTCGGGCGCGAGCGCCAGCACCTGGTCACGACTCCAACGTTCGGTCACGCGCCGCACCCTAGCCGCGCCGGGCGACAAAACGCGCAAGATCGTGAAGAGGGCTCCGGGTTCTGTCGGGGTGACGTGCCATACTCGCAGCGTGGTGGGCCGAAAGACACAAACCGGGCTTGTCGGGCGGGGGTCCCAGCTCGACCGGTTGTCCCGTGTGCTCGACGCCGCGACCGGGCGGATGGCCGGGGTGGCGCTCGTCGGCGGCGACGCCGGCATCGGGAAGACGCGGATCGTGTGCGAGTTGTGCGAGATCGCGCGGGAGCGCGGTTTCACCGTCCTGGTCGGGCAGTGCGCCGAGCTGGGCAACGCGCTGCCCTATCTGCCGCTCGCCGACGCGCTGCGCAGCGCCGACCTCCGGTCGGCCCTGGAGTCGCGGCCCGTGCTCCGGCGGCTGCTGCCGGGGGCCGACCCCGACGGGTCCGACGCGCTCACCGGGGCGCTGGCGCAGCAGCGGCTCTTCGGGGCGACGTTGAGCCTGCTGGGCGAGCTGGCCGACGAGCGGCCGGTGCTCATGGTGTTCGAAGACCTCCACTGGGCCGATCACTCGACACGTGACCTGCTGGTCTTCCTCACGCGCATGCTCCAGCGCGAGCGGGTGGTCCTGGTCGGCACCTACCGGACCGACGACCTGCACCGCCGACATCCGCTGCGCCCGGTGCTCGCCGAGCTGCAGCGGCTGCCGCTGGTCGTGCCGGTCGAGCTGCCGCCGCTCGACGACGAGGCGATGGCGACCCACCTGACCGCCCTGGGCGGCGGGAACGCGGGCCTGATCGGCGGGGTCGTCGGGCGGGCCGGGGGCAATCCCTTCTTCGCCGAGGAGCTGCTCCAGGCGGCCGCGAGTGGCGAGCGGCTGCCCGCGACGCTGGCCGACCTGCTGATGGCCCGGGTCGAGGGGTTGTCCGACACGGCCCAGCAGGTGCTCCGGGTGGCGGCCGTGGCCGGGCGGCGGGTCGACCACGACATGCTGCGCGCGGCGGCCGGGCTGGCCGACCGGCCGCTCGAAGAGGCGCTGCGCGAGATCGTCTCGCGCGGGCTGCTGACCGTCGACCAGCACATCGGCTACGACTTCCGCCACGCCCTCCTCCAGGAGGCCGTCTACGACGACCTGCTGCCGGGCGAGCGCACCCGCCTGCACATGACGTTCGCGTCGCTGCTGGCCGAGTCGGGGGGCCGGGCGGCCGAGCTGGCCCACCACTATTCGGCCGCCCACGACGTGCGGGGCGCGCTGATCACGTCGCTGGAGGCGGGGGTGCGGGCCACCCAGATGGGCGCCCCGGCCGAGGCCAACCGGCATTTCGACCGGGCGCTGGAGGTGTGGGAGCAGGTTCCCGGCGCCGAGGCGATCACCGGCACGACCCGGGCGCGGCTGATCCTCGACAGCGCCGCGGCGGCGGCCGACAGCGGCGACAACCACCGGGCCATCGCCCATCTGCGGCGGCTGCGCCAGCTCGTCACCGAGCCGCAGCTGGTGGCCGAGACGAACGAGCGGCTGGCCTGGTACCAGGCCGACGGCGACGACTTCCACGGCATGGCCGAGGCGGCCGAGGCGGCGGTGAACGCCGTCGACGACGGTCCCGAGACGCCGATGCTGGCCCGCGCCCTGGCGACCCACGCCCGCACGTTGTGGATCGTCGAGCGGGTGACCGACGCGCAGGAGGCCGCCGCCCGCGCGCTGGAGGTGGCCCGGCGCACCGGTTCGATCGAGGCCGAGTCGGCGGCGCTGGTGTCGCTGGGCATCCAGCAGGAGTCGCTCGGCGATCCCGACATGGCCGAGGAGCTGCTGTCGATGGCGGCGGCCAAGACGTCGGGTTCGTTGTCGATGGACCTGCGGGCCCTGTTCAGCCTGGCCCGGCTGCAATACGAGCGGGGCGACCTCGACGCGGCGGCGGAGTCGGCCGAGACGGGGTTGCAGGTGGCCCGCGACAACGGCCTGATGTGGAGCACGTTCGGCACCGACCTGCGGTTCCTGCGCTACCTGATCTCCTACGCGGCCGGCGACTGGGACGCCGCGGAGAAGAGGGCCGCCATGTTCGGCGTCCGGGTCGGCACCCCTCCCGAGGCGCTGCTCTCGTCGTTCGCGCTGTTCGTCGAGGTCGGCCGGGGGCGCGCGGTGGCGGCCGAGCGGCTGCGCTGGCTGGAGCCGTTCTGGGGCGCCGACGACCTGGTGACCTACATGACCCGCGGCATGGCCGCCGAGCTCGCCCTGTGGCGCGGCGACCCGAAGGAGGCGCTCGGCCACGTCGACGCGGTCGTGGCGGTGCAGCAGCCCTACGACTCGGGCCTGATCCGCGTCTCCGCGATCGGCCTGGCCGCCCTCGCCGACCTGCCGCCCGGCGATCCCGACCGGGCGCGCGGCACCGAGTTCGTCGAGCGGGCCCGCTACGCCGCCACCCACGGTCCCACCGGCCCGTGGAACACCCTCGGCCCCGAAGGCCAGGGGTGGGCGGCCCGCGCCGAGGCCGAATGGCACCGCCTGTCGGGCACCGCCACCCCCGAGGTGTGGGAGCGGGCGCTGGCCGCGTTCGACGGCGGCTTCCCCTACGAACAGGCCCGCATCCGCTGGCGGCTGGCCGAGACCCTCCTTGAGAGCGGCGACCGCGACCGGGCCCGCGCCGAGTGGGAGCGGGCCGTCGAGGTGGCCGACCACCTGGGCGCCGCCCCCCTGCGCCACGCCCTCGACCTGCTCGGCCGCCGGGCCCGCTTCACCGTCCCGGGCTCGACCGAACCCGTCCGGGCGAGCGTGCTCGACAGCCTGACCGGCCGCGAACGCGAGGTCCTCGCCCAGGTGGCGGCGGGCCGCTCCAACCGCGAGATCGGCGAACGCCTGTTCATCAGCCAGAAGACGGCGAGCGTCCACGTCTCCAACATCCTGGCCAAACTGGGCGCCGCCACCCGCACCCAGGCCGCCGCCATCGCCCACCAGGAGGGCGTGACACCCCCCGACTGACCGCACCGCCGTCATGGGCGCGGGCGCCGCGCCACCGGCCACGGGGAAGATCGATACGCTCGGCAGGCAACTGCCACTGAGGGAGCCGACATGCAGAAGCCGCCGCTGGCCGAGGAACTCGGGCTGGAGCCCCACCCCGAAGGTGGCTGGTTCAGGGAGACCTGGCGGTCACCCGTGATGTTCTCCCCCGACGGCTATGACGGCCCGAGGCACAGCGCGACCGCCATCTACTTCCTCCTCGAACCCGGCGAGGAGTCGGCCTGGCACGTCGTCGCCTCCGCCGAGTTGTGGTTCTGGCACCGCGGCGGCCCGCTGGCCCTCACCTTCGGCGGCGACGGCGACCACCCCGAAGCGGGCGAAACCGTCATCCTGGGCCCCGACGTCGAGCAGGGCCACCGGCCCCAGGTGCTGATCCCGCCGGGCGTCTGGCAGGCGGCCCGGCCGGCGGGCGACGAGGGCGTGCTGGTCAGCTGCGTCGTCTCCCCCGGCTTCGAGTTCACCGACTTCAAGCTGGCCGAGTAGCACACCCGCCCCGGGCGGCACGCGCGATGGCCGCCCGGGGCGTAAGAACGTCGCCGAGCATGATCATCATGCGGGCGGGCTGATCGTCAGTCGACGACGCAGGTGCGGTAGCCGCGACTCACCGACGTGATGACGCCGTTGACGCCGACGACCTCCAGACGCCAATCGGCCGAGTCGCCCATGGTCGAACCGACCACCTTGTGCACAGGTGCGCGGCCGCCCGTCGGGGAGGTGATCATGACGGTCTTCCACGGCTCACGCACCCACACGGCGTCCTCGGTGAAGCGGGACCAGGCATAGGTGAGCAGTCCGGAGGTGTTGCTCTCGACGTAGCCCTCCAGCTGGTATTTGAACGGCGTCCAAGGGTTGCACGTGCCGGCGGTGCGGGTCAGGGAGGCGAAGTCGGCGCCGATGCGGTGGTCGCCCCCGCACCTCGTGGAGTACTCCTGCCAATACGCCAGGTCGGCGTGTGTCTCGGGGCCGACGATCCGCAACGAGATCAAGTCGTTCCACGATGGACTGGCGACCGGCAGCCGATGGAAGGGAGTGCTCACGGTCCTGGTGCCCGGTTCGGTGAAGACCACCTCGTGCACTCCCTCGGCGCCCCGCAGGTCCGCGCCGTCGAAGGTGATCCACCGGTAGCGCACGGTCTGCGCGATCGGTGAGGTGATCTGCGCGGTGGCCGTGTGCACGACACTGGCACCGCACGGGCCGAGGTGGTAGGCCGCCGGCTGGATCTCCGGCGTGTGCGGGATGGGCTCGTCGCAGGCCAGGGTGTACGCGATCGTCGCCGTCCTCCCGATGCCGAGCAGACGGACGGTCGCGGATTTCGGCCCGAACCCCCAGTAGTGCGTTTTCGTGGTGGTCACGGTCCTGGATCCGGCCTCGGTGAAGTCCACCCGCTCAATACGGCCGGTGCCCCACTGGTAGTAGACGGGGCGGGGGCCGTCGGCCGTGATCGTGGCGCTCAGGGTGATCTGCGCGGGCTCCGGGTAGCAGGAGCCGGTGTGCGAGGACGGCTGTGCTCCTACGGCCGCCACCGTGGCGTTCGGAAGCGGGGTTTCCGCGTGGGCGGGAGGCGCGCCGGCCGCCAGCACGGCCGTCAGCGACACCAGGACACTCCATAACCGCATGTCTCGTCCTTCCAGAAGGGATCGAGATCATCTTGAGGAGGCCGGCTTGCGGCCGAATGGTGGATGAGTTGGAGCAGTTCTCTAATTTGGGCCGCCGGCACTCGCCGGCGCGTCAGGACGGCCTGGTGGTGATCCGGGCGTGGAGGTGCATGTCGTGCCAGCCGTCCGCGTGGAGCAGTGAGCTGCGCAGGATGCCCTCCAGGGCGAATCCCGACCGTTCCGCCACCCGGCACGACGCCGGATTGGCGATGGCGTGGCGGAGTTCGAGGCGGTGGAGGCCCAGGTCGTCGAAGGCCCAGCGGGTCACCTCCGACACCGCCGCTGTGGTGCCGCCCCGGCCGCGGCCCTCGGGGAGGGTCCAGTAGGCGATCTCGCCCAGGCCCAGTTCCAGGTCGACGCTGCGGAGGGCCACCCGGCCCACGACGAGGCCGTCACGTTCGACCACCCACGACGCGCCGGTCTCCAGGGTCCAGCGGGCCCGCCACCGGGCGATGACGGTCGCGGCCCTGGCGGTGTCGGCCTCGTGTTCCAGGTTCCACAGGCGGATGTCGGGGTCGGCGAAGGCGGCCATGACGATCGGCTCGTCGCCGGACTCGCGGAAGGGGCGCAGCAGCAGGTCTCCGGTCGTCAGCGACGGCTGGGGGCGATCGCGCATGGAACCGGCGGGGACGACCTCGGGGATGACGTACACCCGCCCATCCTGCCGCCCGGAATAGGGTGAACAGCACGCGCACGACGAGGAGGTCGCACGATGACCCGGCAGATCGTTTCCGTCATCGGAGGGAAGGACGAGCCGTCCGGCACGCCCTATCTGTCCCGGAACCCGGCCCGGCTGAAGGAGGTCGTCGCCGAGGTCGCCCTGGCCGACGCGGCGACGTTCGCGGCGGCGTGCCGGAGCGCCGCCTCCGCGCAGCGCGACTGGGCGGCGGTGCCGGCGCCGGTGCGCGGACGGGTGATCGCCTCGATCGGGCGGCTCGTGGAGGCCAACGCCGAGGCGCTGGCGCGGCTGGTCAGCGAGGAGATCGGCAAACCCCACGCCGAGGCGCTGGGCGAGGTGCGGGAGATCGTCGACACCTGCGACTTCTTCATCGGCGAGGGGCGGCGCCTCTACGGGCAGACCGTGCCGTCGGAGATGCCGGACAAGAACCTGTTCACGTTCCGGACCCCGGTCGGGGTCGCGGCGGTGATCACGGCGGGGAACTTCCCGGTGGCGGTGCCGTCGTGGTATCTGGTGCCGGCCCTGCTGTGCGGGAACGCGGTGGTGTGGAAGCCGGCCGAGTACGCCGCCGCCTCCGCCGCCGCGCTGCACCGTATCTTCTCGGCCGCCGGGCTGCCCGACGGGGTGTTCAACGTCGTGTTCGCCGACGGGGAGCAGACGTTCGCCGGGCTGGAGAGCGCGCTCACCGAGGGGACCGTCCACAAGGTCGGCTTCACCGGCTCCTCCGAGGTCGGGCGCAGGATCGGCGAGTTGTGCGGGCGGCATCTTCAGTCGCCGTGCCTGGAGCTGGGCGGCAAGAACCCGATGGTGGTCATGCCCGACGCCGACCTGACCCTCGCCACCGAGGGCGCGCTGTTCGCCGGGTTCGGCACCGCCGGTCAGCGCTGCACCTCGCTGGGCACGGTGATCGTCCATGAGTCGATCCACAACGACTTCGTGGCCCGGTTCACCGCCGCCGCGCAGTCGGCCTACGTCGGCGACCCGGCCCGCAAGGTGCTGATGGGACCGATGCTCGACCAGAAGTTCGCCGACCGCTACGAGGAGTACCTGACCTGGATCGGCGACCACCACACGGTCACCGGCCCGGTCGGGCGCATCACCGAGTCGAACCCGTGCGGCCACTTCCTCGGCGACGACCCGAACGAGGGCCTCTTCTACCACCCGGTGATCGTCGACGGCGTGCGGCCGACCGACCGGCTGTTCCTGGAGGAGACGTTCGGCCCGATCGTCGGCGTGACGACCTTCTCCACCCTCGACGAGGCCATCGAACTGGCCAACCTGCCGGGCTACGGCCTGTCGTCGTCGATCTACACCCGCGACCCGCGGGCGGCGTTCCGCTTCCGGGCGGGGGTGTCGGCCGGAATGGTCAGCGTCAACAACTCGACCTCGGGCGCGGAGGCGCACCTGCCGTTCGGCGGGAACGGGAAGTCGGGCAACGGCAGCCGCCAGTCGGGCATGTGGGTGCTCGACCAGTTCACCCGCTGGCAGGCGATGAACTGGGACTATTCGGGCCATCTGCAGAAGGCCCAGATGGACGTCACAGAGATCATCCCCGACCTGGAATACCGAATCTGAAAGACTTCCATCCGTTACGGCTCCCGCCCACCCCGGCACCGCCCGCCGTCCGGCCCGGCGCCGCACCCGGCGGCGACCACCCGCTCCGGCACACCACCGCAACGACGAACGTCCGGCCGACGAATGAGCGCGCGACGACCCGATCCAGGGTCCGGAGGCCCGTCTCCGCCGTCAACCGGCGTGCCACATCCTGCGCAAAGACCCGGTGCCGACCGGCACGGGAGCGATGAAGAGGTCCGGCCCCCACGCCGGAGCCGGACCTTTTCACCTCAGGGGGTCACGCGCAGCGCGAGACCAGGTCCCAGTAGCCCGAACGGGTCTCCTGGAGGCTGCGCTGGGTGCTGCCGGTGAGGCCGAGGTAGTCGTTGGAGCCCTCGGCGTACACGAGGAAGAAGAACTCCACGTAGGCCCGGCCGGCCGAGACGTGCGCGTTGTTCGTCGCGGTCACGCACTTCTTCGCGGGCGCGGTCGGGGTCGGGGACGCCGACGGGCGCGGAGAGGTGGTGGGGCTCGGCGAAGGCGAGGCCGAGGCCGACGGAGAGGGCGACGACGTGGGCGTCGGGGTGGCGGAGGGCGACGGGGAGGGCGACGGGGACGGGGAGGTCGTTCCGCCCGAGGTGTTCAGCAGGACGTTCGGGGAGCCGCTGCCCGGGTTGGTCACCACGCCGGTCACGCCGTTCTTCACGAGGGTGTCCCTGATCCGCGCGGGCGTCGCGGTCGGCGTACCGGAGAGGATCAGCGCGGCCGCCCCCACGACGTGGGGCGTCGCCATGCTCGTGCCGCTGATCGTGTTCTTGGCGGTCGGGGAGGTGTGCCAGGCCGAGGTGATGTCGGTGCCGGGGGCGAAGACGTCGAGGCAGTCGCCGTAGTTGGAGTAGGACGCGCGGGCGTCGTTCTTGGCCGTGGCGCCGACGGTGATGCCCTCGGGCACCCGCGACGGCGACGACGAGCAGGCGTTCACGCTGCTGTTGCCGGCCGCCAGGCCGTAGGTCACGCCCGACTTGATGGAGTTCTTCACGGCCGTGTCGACGGCGGTGGAGGCCGAGCCGCCCAGTGACATGTTGGCGACGGCGGGCTTGGCCGCGTTGGCGGTCACCCAGTCGATGCCGGCGATGACGCCGGAGTTGCTGCCGCGCCCGGCGCAGTCGAGCACCCGCACGCCGACCAGTTTGACCTGCTTGGCGACGCCGTAGGCGGTGCCGCCGACGGTGCCGGCGACGTGGGTGCCGTGGCCGTTGCAGTCGGTCGCGTCGTTGTCGTTCGAGACGAAGTCCTTGCCGGAGACGGCCCGGCCGCCGAAGTCCTGGTGCGTGGTGAGGATGCCGGTGTCGATGATGTACGCCGTCACCCCCGCCCCCGTCCCGGTGTAGGTGTAGCGGGAGTTCAGCGGGAGAGCACGCTGGTCGATGCGGTCCAGACCCCACGACGGCGGGTTGGCCTGCTCGGCGTCGACGGTCACCACGGCGTCCTGCTCGACGTAGGCGACGTCGGGGTCGGCGGCCAGGGCGCGGGCCTCTTTCGCGGTGGCGTTGATGGAGAAGCCCTTGATGGCCCGGTTGTACACGTTCTTCACCTGGCCGCCGTTCTCGGCGGCGAGGTCGCGGGACTGGGCGCGGACGTCCGCCGTCGGCTTCAGCACGACGATGTAGCTGCCGGGGATCGCGCCGGGGTTGTCCGTCCCCACGACCATGGCCGTGCGGGCCTGGGCGGGGGCGGCGAGCGACGCGCCCGCGAGCGCGGTGGCCGCAAGCAGCGCCGCGACCCGGGGGATTCGGTGCATCGGGGGTCCTTTCCTGGGTGGCGCACGCATACGAAAGGCCCGAATGAGGGCATGACGAAACGCCAGGTCAGATAGGGCGGAATCAATCGCCTGTGCTGAGCTTCCAGGAAATTTCCGGTCAAAACCGGCGGTATATCATTTCCGGTCTGATGCCCTGAGGGCACGCACGACTGCGAGTACAGTCGGCAGTTCGTCGTCGCCGAGCGACTCGACGAGGTCGCGCAGCTGCTGCCGGATCGCGCCCGGATCGTGCGCCAGCCATCTCCCCCGGGGCCGCCGCGGCCCGAGCAGCGCGACGAGCGAGTCGGCGGGCAGGCCGAGGATCGACTCCAGTTCCCGCACCGCCGCCAGCGACCGCGACCGCTCCGGACGGGAGCGGCCGCGCTGCCAGTTGCTGAGGCTGGCCAGGCTGACGTGGGCGCCCCGCTCGGCGAGGCGGACGTGCAGGCGCTCCAGCGACAGGCCCCGGGCCGCGATGGCGGCCCGGAGCGCGCGTTCGAACGGTCCGGTGCGGAGCAGGACGGCGAGCTCCCGTTCGGGGCCCCGCGACCGGTCGTTAATCACACATGCCACGTTTACACCGGTAAGGGTAGGTAGTCCATTACTGCTGAGTGATCTTCACATCATCCACGGCGGCCTCGACCAGTGAGGCGGTGCCGGTGTCGGCGGCGCTGACCGTGATCTGCACGTTCTGGCCCGCGAACGCCGACAGGTTCACCGACGCCGTCGCCCACGCGCCGTTGCGGTTGCTGGCCGCGCCGAGCTGCTGGAACACCTGGGTGCCGTTGACCGAGACGCGCAGGTAGTCGGTGTTGGAGGAGTTGCTGCCGTGGGCTAAGTACCACGAGAACGACAACGTCAGGGTGCCGGTGGCCGGCAGCGTGATCTGCGGGGAGCGGATCGAGGTGACGCCGCCGTCGACGTCGTGGTCACCCGCGGCGGCTCCCGCGAGCGGGCCGGTGACCAGGTCGAAGGAGCCGCTGACGGTGGTGCCGAGCTGCTTGGCGCCGCTGGAGGTGGTGTCCTCGGGGTTGGCCCGGGTGAACTGGCCGAGGGTGGCGGTGTCGGTGCCGAGCGGGTTGGCGGTCCAGCCGGTGGCGGTCTCGAAGTCGTCGTTGTAGACGGTGACGGCCGGCGGGCCGCCGCCGCAGTACTGCGCCTGCTTGCCGATCACCTTGTAGACGCAGTCGGCCGCCTCCAGGAACTGCAGCGTGGCCTCGCGGTTGCGGGTGGTCTGCGGCACGATCGCCTCGTCGGGCGGGTAGAAGCCGGGGTTGGACGCCACCGGGTACATCTCGAAGGTGTAGGAGAAGATCTTGTACGCCCCCCACATCCAGTCGTCGATCGAGCCGTCGGTGATGTAGAGGTCGCTGGCCTGCTCGGGCGTGTAGCCGTTGGTGGCGGCCATCTGCTGGCCGAGCACGGCGTGCGCGTCGCGGTCGTCCTGGGTCAGGCCCGGGGCGGTGTTCGCGGTGGTGTAGCCGTAGGGCCACAGGATCAGCTCGCCGTAGGAGTGCCAGTCGATGTGCGCCTTGATCTGCTGCACGCCGCCCACGACCCGGCCGCGGACGAAGTCGGCCACGGCCTTGACCTCGGGCGCCGACTCGGCCGACGGGCCCCGGTAGGTGTCCGACGACGTGGTGCCGGACGACCCGCCGCAGCAGCCCCAGTTGTAGGCCCAGTTGCGGTTCAGGTCGGTGCCGATCGCGCTCGACCCGCTGTTGGGCTGCCGGTTCTTGCGCCAGCTCCGGTAGGAGCCGGTGGCGATGTCGTACTCGCTGCCGTCGGGGTTCATGTTGGGGACGATCCAGATCTCCCGCGAGTTCACGATGTCGGTGATGCGGGAGTCGGAGCCGTAGGAGTCGGTGAGCAGGTTCAGCAGGTAGACCGCCATCTCGACGGTCAGGTGCTCACGGGCGTGCTGGCTGTGGGTGAACAGCACCTCGGGCTCGTTCTCGTCGGTCGCGACGTTGTCGCTGATCTTGAGCGCGAACAGCTCCCGGCCCTGGTACGACGTGCCGATCGAGACCTTGCGGATGATCGACGGGTGGGCCGACAGGGCGGCGTTCACCACCGTGTTCAGCTCGGCGAAGTTGTGGTAGGCGCTGTCGGCGGGCGGGAAGTCGAGCGGCTGGGGCACGGCCGGGGCGAGCCGGTTCGGCGCGGCCTTGACGGTGTGGCCGAGGGCCCGGATCGCCGCGAGCTCCTCGCTCGTCGCGGTGACGACGATCCGGTCGGCGGCGACCTCGTCGATGGCGGCACCCGTCTGGGCGACGGCGGTGCGCTGCTCCTGGGTGCTCACACCCTCGACGGTGTACTGGCGGTTGGGCGGGGGTTCGGCCCCGGCTCCGGCGCTCGTCAGTCCCGTGGTCAGGACCAGGACGATCAGTGTGAGAACAACTGTCAGGCGCTGCTTCATTCGACAAAAGTGAATCGGCCCCGCCACGGAGGCAAGGCCGACTCACGATCTTCCGTCAAGTCCGTCGTCCGGAGTGCTCAGGACGGCGCACGCTTGGTTCAATTCTGTGTTTTCTACTTCTCCCGGCCGTCGTACCCGAGCAGCCTCATGGCGACTTCGGGGTCCATCGCGGCGGCGAGGAGCTGGGCGCGCTCGTTCGCCCGGTCCCTGGCCTCCTCGGCCCGCCGCCGGTTGGCCTGCTGGGCGCGGATCACCCCGACCACGATGGCCAGGACGGCGACGATCCCGAGCAGGATCAGGAAGAACACGATGACCGTGCCCGTCGGCAGCCCCGGCACCACCTCGGTCGCGCCGGTCATGGTCCCGCCGGAGGCGGCGATCACCACGAGCACCAGCGCGGCCAGCGCGAGCGCCGCCCCGAACAGGCCCCAGAGCAGACCGCGCGAGCGCGAGCCCTCTGACTTGACCGCCGTCGCCTCGGGCGGCGGCGGGGGCGGCAGCGGGGAGCCGTTGCCCTTCGTGTTCGCCCACGGGACGAAGTCGACCGACCCGTTCCCATTGGCAGGGATGATCTCACCGGTGATCGTCCCGGCCGGGGCGAAGGCGGGCACCACGCCGTTGCCGCCGGCGACGCCGGCCGGCTGCAGCGACAGCTGACGCACACGCGGCATCGGCATCGGAGCCGTCACCTTCGTGTGCCCGCGGTGCGCCTCGACGGCCGCCTCGTGATAGTCCTCGAGTTCCCGCTGGAAGTCCTCGTCGGCGTAGACGCTGCCGTCGACGAGCGGACCGCTGGTGCGCTCGATGACGGCCATGACGTCTTCGCCGTTGAGGGTCTTGTGCGTCTCCAGCGCGTGGGCGACGGCCAGGACCTCGGCGCGGTTCTCCTTGAGCAGTTCCTCGGTCTTCTCCAGCATCCGGGTGAGCAGGAACTCGATCCGGGTCGAGGCGCCGCCGGGCTCGATCTCGTTCTGCCGGTCGGACAGGTTGGGCGCGAGGAACCCGATCGTCCCGCCCGGCGACTTGCGCCGCTGGTCGGGGCTGCCCATGCCCAGGCCGAGTTCCTGGAGCGCGGGCAGCGCGGAGACGCCGGCGCCCATGCCCCAGTGGGTCTCCATGAGGCCCGCGACGTAGGTCGCGCTCATGAGGTCGCCCGAGACGCCCGAGGAGTTGTCGTCGCCGAAGAACATGCGCTCACCGGCCAGCGAGGCGACCGACACCATGATGTCGGACTCGTGCTCCGACCTCCACCGGGTGAACTGGTCCTCCGGCTTGATGCTGGAGACCATGCCCAGGTAGTCGGCGCCCTTCTCGATCGTCGCGATGTCGATCTCGAGGTGCTGGCGGGTGCGGTAGGCGACCACCGCGTGGCAGGCCTCGTGGACGGCCACCGCGTGGCGCTCGCGCTCGATGTACTCGACGTCCTCGGGCGGGCCGAGCTGCTTGAGCCGCTTGGCCTTGGTGACGTCGGCCCAGGTGATCACCTCGCGCCCGTCGCGGATCGCGGTGATGAGGGACTCGTTCACCAGGTCCTTGATCGTCGCGCCGGTGGCGTAGGGGGTGATCGTGGCGAGCTTGTCGATCTGCTCGTCGGTCAGCTCGTGCCGCACCTTGCCGAAGTAGCCCTGGTAGGTGCGGATGCGTCCGGGCTTGGACGGATAGCCCACCTTGTAGATCCGGTCGATACGGCCGGGCCGCAGGAGCGCCTCGTCGAGCGCGTTGGGCATGTTTGTCGCCATCATGACGAGGATGCGGTACTTGGGCGGCGGCTTGGGGCGCATGCCCAGCAGTCGCCGGACGTGGCGGTTGACGATGCCGCGTGGCTTCTTCAGGCCCGACAGCTCGGTGAGCAGGGCCTGGAGGGTGCCCATGTCACCGCCGCCGCCCATCATGTTGCCGCCCATCATGAAGCGGCTGCGGCGGCCCGTGTCGGGCGCCTCGACCGCGCGGGAGGCGGCGAACGACTGGTGGAACAGCGTGCTCTGCGCGCCTTCGGACAGGTAGGAGAAGCCGTGGCAGGCGTCGCCGAAGGCGGGGCTGAAGCCGCGGCCGGTCTGCGGGCCCTGCTGGGCCAGTGAACCTCGCCGCCCGAGTGAGTCGGCCTCGTCGAAGAAGACGATGACGCCGCCGTACCGCAGCGCCAGCTTGCGCAGCTTGCGGAACAGCGACTTCACCTTCAGGATGCCGATGCCCATGAACATGTTCGTGAAGGCGCCGGGGTCGACGAACACGTACGGCTTGCCGGTCTCGCCCGCGACGGCCTCGGCCATCAGGGTCTTGCCGGTGCCGGGCGGGCCCCACAGCAGGAGGCCGCTGGGCACGTAGCCGCCGCGCTGCTCGATCTCGTCGGGCCGCTCCAGGAAGACGATGTTCTCCTTGACCCGCTCGACCACGTGGTCCTGGCCCCAGACGTCGTCGAAGCGCGTCTTGATGTCGTCGGGGAAGTAGGTCTCGACGCCGCCCCGGGAGAGGAACCAGAACAGGCCGATGAACTGGAACACGATGAAGAAGAACGCGAAGGCGAGCTGCGCGATCATCGGCATCGCCTGCCACAGCAGCGCCGGGGCCTGGAACAGCGCCATGACGGGCGACACGTCCCCGGGCAGGACCTCGGCGAGGATGAAGGCGATGAGCGTGATCCAGAAAACGACCTTGATCGCGCGGGACAACCGGTAGCGGGTCCAGTCGCTGAACCTGCGGTGCACCCAGCGGTCGAAGCCGCCGAAGATGCCCTTGGTCCACAGGCGGTGGTAGCCGGCGGAGCGTTCGGAGATCAGGAAGTGGATCTGGCGGATCAGGTCGATGCCGATCAGCCAGAGGATCCAGCCGGTCGCCTCGGCCTGGTAGACCACCGCGTCCCAGAAGGTCATGACACCTTCGAACTCACCCATCGTCTTGACGGTGAGGATGAGGAACGCCGCGACGAGGAAAATGATGATCTTGGAGCGATCCCAGAACGCCATCTTCTTGCGGGTGCGCGGATCCCTGTCGTCGGGACCCGAACCGGGTGGCCGGAGTCCCTCGTATTGCGGCGGGGAAGCCGTCTTCATATGGGCTCCTTACCCGAGGTTGTTCTTCACCTTGAACGACTGCGCGATGGAGTCGAGCTCGGCCTGGCGCTGCTGGAAGCAGGTCGCGGAGCAGCGGATCAGGAACGTCGACATGGTGCCGCCGTCGGCCGACAGGTAGCCCGTCTGCTGGAACGTCTGCAGCGGGCCGCCCATGTAACGGAGGCTGAACTGCACCCGCACGCCCTTCGCGCCGTTGTCGCCCTCGAGCACCTCGTCACGGGTGAGCTCGAAGTTCTTGAACGGATATTCCTTGTTCTCTTCGTTCTTGGCGCGTTCTTCGGCGGTGGCCGCGACGGGGAAGCCCATCACGTTGCGCAGGGCGTTCAGCGAGACGTCCTGCTGCTGCTCCTCGGAGAGGGTGTTCACCATCGCGAACGCGAACGGTTCGTCGGCGCCGCCCGGCCCGGCGGTCATGATGTGGTCGATCGACGGCTGGGTGTGGCCGTCGTAGGCGGCGGTCCAGATCTTCTGTTTCAGCACCTGGGCGGTCGCCGAGGACGGATCCCCGAGGAGCGCGGCGTCCACCGCGTCCTGGTCGACCTTGTGCCAGGTGGCGGGGACTTTGAAGTAGGTGCTGCCGCCCGAGTCACGGACGAATGTGTATTGCGAGCCGCCGCATCCGGCCAATCCGGCGATCATCGCGGCGACCCCGAAGGCCGCCGCCGCGCCGGACCCCGCCCGCCATCTCTTCACAGGGCCATACCTCCGCTTTGCGGGTCTACGAGGTAGTAGTGCCCGTTTTCCAAGTATCCCCTTACCGGGACTGTTGTTACATCTTGGAAAACTTGACCAAATCTTGCCCGAAGCTTAGCTGCACTTGTGACGTGATCAAAGGGCGGCGGGGGACCGCTGGTTCCAAACGTCAACTTTGCGCGGCAGCGTAGGCCGCATGGCATAAGCCAGGCGTAAGCGGCACTTTCCCCCAGATCGACCATTGATACACGAACTGGCGAAGCTTATGTGACCTGAGCCGTGGGGACGAATCGGGACGGCCCTGACCTGCGACATCGCCGCTTATGTATTCCGGGAAAGGCGATATCGGTCCCATCGAAAGGGATGAATCATGGCGTACCGGATTCTCGGCATGGCCGTGCGCCCGGCGAGCCGGGGCGGGCCGATCGGCAGGGGGCTAGGCTGCGGGCCATGCCCACCGCACTCGTCACCGGCGCGACCGCCGGGATCGGCGCGGCGTTCACCCGCCGCCTGGCCGCCGACGGCTTCTCTCTCGTGCTGGTCGCCCGCGACCGTGACCGGCTGGCTGAGCAGGCCGCGTTCCTCGGCCGCCGCTACGGCGTGCACGCCGAGGTGCTGCCCGCCGACCTGTCGTCCGACGACGGCCTGAAGATCGTCGAGGAGCGGCTGCGCGAGGGGGTCGACCTGCTGGTCAACAACGCCGGCTTCGGCAACCGGGCGATGTTCCTCAGCGCGCCGGTCGACGACGAGCTCACCATGATGAAGGTGCACTGCGAGGCGGTGCTGCGGCTCACCTACGCCGCCCTGCCCCACATGCGGGCGAAGGGCCGGGGCGGGGTGATCAACGTGGCCTCGGTGGCGGCGTTCTTCACGCGGGGCACCTACGGCGCGTCCAAGGCGTGGGTGGTCAACTTCAGCGGCGCCGTCGCCGCCGAGACCTCCGACGACGGCGTGCGGGTGATGGCGTTGTGCCCCGGCTTCGTGCACACCGAGTTCCACCAGCGGGCCGGGATGGACACCACCAGCATCCCCGAGTTCCTCTGGCTGGAGGCCGACCCCGTCGTGAAGGCGGCGATGCGCGACCTGGCCCTCGGCAAGGTCGTCAGCGTGCCCGACCTGCGCTACAAGCTGGTCGTCGGCGTGGGGCGGCTGCTGCCGCAGAACCTGACCGCCCGCATCTCCACCCGGATCGGCCGCCGGTTCAAATAGCGCGGTCTCAGGCCCGGCCCTCCTCGTGCAGCCGCACGTAGAGGGCCGAGACCTCGTCGACGAACCGCGACTGCCCGAAGTAGAGCCCGGCCCGCTGGGCGGCGGCGTCGCCCAGGCGGCCCGCGTAGCCCGGGTCGCGCAGGATGCGCACGACCGAGGCGGCCAGCAGCCCCGGGTCGGGGTCGGTGAGCAGACCGGTCACCCGGTCCTCGACGACCTCCGGCACCCCGCCGACCCGCGTGGCGACCGCCGGGACCCCTGACGCGGCCGCCTTGAGGAGGTCCAGCGGGATGCCCTCGTAGTCGCTCGTCAGCAGCATGACGTCGGCGGCGGCGTGGATGATCTCCAGGTCGGTGCGGCGGCTGAGCCAGGCGACGGCGTCGCCGAACCTGACCGCCTTGGCCCGCAGGTCGGCGGCCAGATCGCCGCCGCCGCAGACGAGGACCTTGGTCATCGGCAGGCCGCGCAGCACCAGCGCGACGGTGTCCAGGAACCGGTCGGGCCTGCGGTTCCTGGTGACCTTCCCGACGAACGCCACGACGGGGACGTCGGCCGGCAGCCCCAGCCGGGCCCGCGCGACCTCCCGGTCCGGCCGGGGGGCCATCCGCACGCCGGGCCGGACGACGGCGTACTGACGCGGGGTGCCGATCCCGGCGGCGAGCAGGTCGTCGCGGACCAGGGCGCAGTCGGCGACCAGCCGTTCGCTGATCCGGGCCAGCCGCCGCTCGATCACGGTCCGGCGCGGGTGGACGTCGAAGGTGTGCACCCGCGCCGGGACCCGGGCCATCGTGGCGGCCGTCCGGCCGAGCGCGCCCGCCCTGCCGGTGTGGGTGTGCACGATGTCCGGCCGGAACCTGCGCATCTCGGCCACCAGCCGGGCCAGCGCGCGCGGGCCGTCGTCGGGGATGGTGCGCGCGCGTTCGTGCATCGTGGTGGTGTAGAGACGCTGCTCGAACCGGCCGGGATCGAGGTGGTCGAGCAGCGTGACGGCCTGGAGCGCGGGCCACCCCGTGTCCAGTCCCGTGATCACCCGCATGACCCTGATGCGCTCGCCCATCACTGGCCCCCGTTTCGACCTGTTGCGGTATGTCTGCCCGGCGGGCAGTCTCGCCCAGCGCGGGGCGTTGATGGGGCTTTTACCGGCTGGCCTGTCATGCGCTTGCGAAGGATTAGCGGCTCGTTTGCCATGGTGGGCCGGTTTGCCCCGTTATGGGGAGGGCGCTCGACCCGGCGGCGTCTCCATCGAGTACGTGCGCGGGTCGCCAATAATCCGCAAAAGGCGGCGCAAGCCCGCGCGTGGCTGTGCCGGCCCGCGCCGACGGCGTCTCTACCGTCTCTCTCGCCCACTGACAGCGAGGAGCACCGTGGCGCACCATCTGATCACCGGGGGCGGCGGCTTCGTCGGCTCGCACCTGACCGGGGCCCTGCTGGCCCGGGGCGACACGGTCACCGTGCTGGACGATCTGTCCACCGGCTCCCCCGCCAACCTCCGGCACCTGCGCGGGCATCCGTCGTTGCGGTTCGTCCAGGGTTCGGCGCTGGACGCCCCGCTGGTCGGCGACCTGGTCGGCGGGTGCGACGCGGTCGTGCACCTGGCCGGCGGCGAGACGGTGCTCGACGCGGCCCGGCGGCACGGCCGCAAGGTGCTGGTGGGCACCGACGACCACGCCGCGGCCTTCTCCGCCGGGGAGACGCCGCGCGGGGAGACGTACCGGACGGAGAAGGACCTGCTCGTCGTGGTGGCCCGGCTGTTCGACGTGGCCGGGCCGAGGCAGCGCGACGAGCACCTGGTGCCCCGGCTGATCCGGCAGGCGCTGGCCGGGGCGGACCTGGTGCTGCCCGGCGACGGGTCGCAGACGCGGTGCCTGACCCACGTCCGCGACGTCGTCGAGGCCCTGACGCTGCTGCTCGACGAGCCGTTCGCCCTCGGGGGCATCTTCGACGTGGGCGCCGACGACGGGGTCAGCGTGCTGGAGCTGGCCAAGGCGATCGTCGAACTGGCCGGGAGCCCGTCGGGCATCACCTTCCACGGCGGCGCCCCCGAACCCGGCTTCCGGGTGGCCGACGCGTCGCGGCTGCGCGCGCTGACCGGATGGCGGCCCCGGCGGGACCTCGACGAGATCCTGCTCGACACGATCAGCGAGGCCCGCGTCCGGTGAACCCCGCGATCGTGCCGACCCGCGCGTGCCCGCCCCGGTCCATCGGATGGCGGTGACGGTATGACGGAACATCTCCGGCTGGTCCGCCGGGGCTGGTGGATCCTCCTGCTGGCCGCCGTCGGCGGCGCGGCGTGCGCGCTGCTGGTGACCGGGCAGATGCCGGTCAGGTACGCGGCGGCCGTGTCCCTTATGGTCGACCAGCGGGGCTCGGCCGACCCGCTGTCGCAGCAGCGGGTGAAGTCGTACGCCCGCCTGGTCACCAGCCGCCGCGTGCTCCAGGAGGTCGCCACGGCCGAGCGGCTCGACCCGGCCACGCTCGACGTGCGGTCGGAGGTCGTGCCCGGCACGGTGCTGCTGCGCGCCATCGTCACCGACGGCGACCCCGACCGGGCGGCCCGTGTCGCCAACCGCATCGGCGGCGAGCTCAGCGGCCTGATCCACACCCTGGAGAGGCGCACCGCGATCAGCGTCACCGTGATCGACCGGGCCACCCCGCCGGCGAACCCGGTCTCGCCGCGTCCCCCGCTCAACGTGGCGGCCGGGATCCTGCTGGGCCTGGTCTTCGCCTACGGCCTGCTGATGCTGCGCTCCCGCCTCGACACCACGATCGCCGACAGCGACGACCTCGCCGCGGCGACCGGGGCGCCCACGCTGGGGGTCGTCGGGCGGGACCGGCGACGCCCCCTGATCGTCGCGGGCGGCCAGGCCGAGGCCTTCCGCGCCCTGCGGACCAACCTGCGGTTCGTGGGCGAGGACGGCGGGCCGCGCTCGCTGCTCGTCACGAGCTGCGGTCCCGGTGAGGGCAAGTCGACCCTGGCGATCAACCTGGCCCTCGCCGTCGCCGGGACGGGCCGGCGGGTCGCGCTCGTGGACGCCGACCTGCGGCGTCCGTCGGTCGCGCGGCAGCTGGGGCTGGAGACCCGCTCGATGGGCCTGACCGACGTGCTGGCCGGCTCTGCCCGCCTCGCGGAGGCCCTCCAGCGCCGGCCGGACCTCGACGTGCTGCCCGGCGGCCCGATCCCGGCCGACCCGGGCGAGCTCGCGGGTTCGCCCGGGATGCGGCGGGTGATCGCGGACCTGGCCGCCGACCACGACCTGGTCGTCGTCGACGCGCCCCCGCTGCTCCCGGTCAGCGACGCGGTGGTGCTGGCGACGGCGTGCGACGGGGTGCTGCTGGTGGCCCGCGCGGGCCGCACCCGCCGGGAGTCGCTCGCCCAGGCGGTGGCCCGGCTCACGCGGGTCGACGCGCGGCTGGTCGGCGGCGTGCTGAACTTCGCTCCGGTACGGCCCCGCTCGCCCTACCCCGAGGAGCGGGCCCGGACAGGCGGCTTCCGCTGACCGTCCACGGACGACGACGCGGAGCCGGCGGGTAAAACGGCGCGGTGCCCGCACGCCGCCGGGCCGACAGTGCGGGAAGGGGGGCGCCCCTCTCCGGTCGTCGGAGAACCGGTGTCGGCTCCCCGCAAGGAGAGACCGTTGAACACCCGATTCAGAACCGTCTTACTCACCCTCGCCCTGGCCGCCGGGTTCGTCACGGCCTCGGCCGGTCCGTCGTCGGCCGACGTCCCGGGGCACGTCATCGTCGCCGAGGTCAGCGAGAGCAACTCCGACGACAAGGGCGCCGAGGTACGCTGCCCCGACGGCACCCGCGTGCTCGGCACCGGCGCCGAGATCACCCGTGGCGGCGGCTCGGTCGTCATCGACGAGGTCATCCCGACCGCCTTCACGGTCAGCGCCTACGGCGTCGAGACGCCGACCGGCACGACCGCGGCGTGGACGATCCGGGTGTGGGCGGTGTGCGGCACCCCCCGCACGAGCACCTACATCCGCTACCAGACGACCGCGTCGCACCCCAATCCGAAGACGCTCGGGCTCGCCTGCCACGAAGGCGACTGGCTGCTCGGCTCGGGCTACCAGCTGGAGGGTGCCCGGGGCAACGTGAGCGTCACCGCGCTCATCCCCACCCTCGACGACGTCTTCGTGGAGACCAAGGAGAACCACCGGGGCTATGCCGGCAACTACTACCTGAGGGTGTTCGCGATCTGCGCCGAGGACGCCCCGGCGGGGCTGCGGGTCCTGTCGGAGGAGAGCGAGGAGGACTCGGACGACAAGGGCGCCATCAGGGAGTGCCCCGCCGGGACGCGGACGCTGAGCGCGGGCTTCTCGATCCCCGGAGCCGCCGGTGAGACCGTGCTCACCTACTTCATCCCGACCGACGGGACGGTCATCACGTACGCGAACGAGCTGAGCGGCACCAGCCGGGACTGGAGCGTCCGGTCGTACGCGACCTGCGCGGACGAGTGAAAGGACAGAGCCCGCCCGGCCGAACGGAGGGGGGAAGCCGGCGGGGCGGGCTCTGCCGTGAAGGGGATGCCGTCAGCGGCCGACGTTGGCCGGGTGGCCGATGGACAGGCCGCTGTCGACGTCGAAGAAGTGCAGGTTGTGCGTGTCCACGACCAGCTCGATGTTCTGGCCGGGGCGGACGTGGCTGCGGGCGTTCACGCGGGCGGTCCACAACGACTTGTCGCCCGTGAGCGGCAGGGCGGCGGCCTCTTCCTCGTCACCGTCGTTGGCGGCGGCGACGGTGTCCTTGTGCTCGACCGGCGGGGCGTCGATCGTGAAAAGGACGTTGATCTCGGAGCCGAGCTCCTCGGTCACGTTGGCCTTGACCGGGACGCGGGCCCAGCCGGCGGAGGCGCCGTTGGCGGCGACCGCGTCCTCGAAGTCGGAGGGGCGGATGCCCAGGATGATGCGCTTGCCGATGTAGCGCTCGAGGCCGGCCTTCTCGGCGAACGCGGTGTCGGGGACCGGGAGGCGGTAGCCGGCGAAGGCCACGGCCGCGCCGGCGCCGTCGCGGACCAGCTCGGCGTAGGTGAAGTTCATCGACGGCGAGCCCATGAAGCCCGCGACGAAGAGGTTGACCGGCTTGTCGAACAGGTTCTGCGGGGTGTCGACCTGCTGGAGGATGCCGTCGCGGAGCACGCAGACGCGGTCGCCGAGGGTCATGGCCTCGACCTGGTCGTGGGTGACGTAGACGGTGGTGACGCCGAGGCGCTCGTGGAGCTGGTTCAGCGAGGCGCGCATCGAGACGCGGAGCTTGGCGTCGAGGTTGGACAGCGGCTCGTCCATGAGGAAGGCCTGCGGCTCGCGCACGATGGCGCGGCCCATCGCGACACGCTGGCGCTGACCACCGGAGAGGGCGGCCGGCTTGCGCTTGAGGTACTGCTCCAGGCCGAGCATCTTGGCGGCCTCGTTCACGCGCTTGGCGATCTCGGGCTTGCTCATCTTGCGGAGCTTGAGGCCGAAGGCGAGGTTCTCCTCGACCGTCATGTGGGGGTACAGGGCGTAGTTCTGGAACACCATGGCGATGTCGCGGTCCTTCGGCGGGAGGTGGTTGACCACCCGGTCGCCGATGACGATCTCGCCGCCGCTGATGTCCTCAAGCCCGGCGATCATGCGCAGGGCGGTCGACTTGCCGCAGCCCGAGGGGCCGACGAGAACCATGAACTCGCCGTCCTTGATCTCCAGGTTGAGGCCGTTCACGGCCTTGACCCCGCCCGCGTAGATCTTGTCGACGTTGTTCAGAACGATAGATGCCATGCCAGTCCTTCGCGCTCCGGAAGGCACGCGCGGACCCCGGCGCCGCCTTCCCATTGAGGGAAAAGTGGATACGTTTTCATGCATCTCACCCGAACCGGACATGCGTGTCAAGCGACTCGCCCGGTTTGGGCTTGTCATCGTATGTCGCGTTATCGTGCCGAGACTGGCGGTGATGATGGAATGATGATGGAATCGTTTCCATGAGCACTCCTGGACCACGCCGCACCACCATCAAAGACGTCGCCGAACTGGCCGGAGTCGGGGTGGCCACGGTGTCGCGGGTGTTGTCGGGCGGCTCGGCGAGCGCGGAGACCCGGGAGCGGGTGCTCGACGCGGCGACCAAGCTCGACTACCGGCCGAGCGCCCTCGGTCGCAATCTACGTCAGCAGCGCAGCGGCGGGGTCGCCCTGCTCGTGCCCGACATCACCGACGGGTTCTACGCGCGGCTCTGCGACGGGGTGTTGTCGTGCGCCCGGTCCTACCGCGAGCCGGTCACCATCGGCGTGACCGGCGACGACGCCGAGCAGGAGGCCGACCTGGTCGGCGGGCTGCTGGAGCAGAGCATGGACCGCATCATCGCGGTGCCGAGCGGCGACGGCGAGATGTGGGCGAGCGCGGTGCGGGCCGGGCTGAACGTCGTGTTCGCCGACCGGCGCGTGTGGTCGCCCGGCCAGCACGCCCGCGCGCTCGACGAGGTGCCGGCCGTGCTGACCGACGACCGGTCGGGGCTGCGTACCGCGATCGAATACCTGACCGGGCTCGGCCACCGCAAGATCGGCTTCCTGGCCCGCCAGGGCATGTCCCACCGGGTCGCCGCGTTCCGCGAGGCCATGGGCGACCTGCTCGACGAGGATCTCGTGGTGTTCGCGCGGGCCAGCCGCGACTCCGCCTACGCCGCCGCGGCCGGGCTGTTCCAGCGGCGGGCCGACCTGACGGCCGTCATCGCCGGGGGCAACATGCTCGGCGAGGCGGCCGTGCTGGCCGCCCGCGAGCTCTATGTGCGCATCCCGCGCGACCTGTCGCTCATCATGTTCGACGACGTGCCGTGGGCCGAACTGTGCTCGCCCCCGCTGACGGTGATCGCGCAGCCCGCCTCCGACGTGGGTTACCGCGCGGCCGAACTGGTCCTGCGCCACGGGCGGCGGCCGCGGACGGTGTCGCTGCCGACCGAGCTGATCGTCAGGAGCAGCTGCGCTCCCCGGCGGTGACCACGGTCCGCTGCGGCTTGGCCATGGGCTGCTCCGGCACGACCGGCGCGGCCGAGGACGGGGGCTCCACCAGTCGCAGCTCCAGGGTCCGGGTCTCCCCCGCGGGCAGGTCGAGCGTCGTGGAGAACACCGGGTGGCCGTGCTCGGTCTCCTGCTTCAGCTCGGCCACCTTCCCGTCGAGGTAGGCCTTCTCCAGCCGCGACCCGACGGCGGTGAACACCGACACCCACACCCTCCCGTCGCGGTCGCCGTTGCGCAGCGTCGCCGACACCGTGCTGCCGCACTCCGGGGACAGGCGGTATTCGACCGTACGGTCGAGGTTGCGCCCGATCCCGTCCCCGCCCGCGTCGTTGACGACCACGTGCGCGAACGGCCCCGGCGCGGGCGTCAGCACACCCGCCAGCGGGGTGCGCTCCAGCAGCCGCTGCTCCTCCGGGTCGGCCGACCAGATCCGGATGTGCCCCTGGTCGATGACCTTCATCAGGCCGGGCAGCCCGGCCAGGCCCGACAACCGCGCCAGCGTGGCCGCCTCGGCGCCGATCACCCCGTCGACCGGCTGCCCGTGGAGGGCGGCCCAGACGCGGGCGGCGTACGGGAAGTGCGGCGAGCGGTTCGACGCCGACAGGGTGCGGGTGGCGTCGGCGCCGTAGCGGGCGGCGTAGCCGGGGCCGAGGTCGAGGACGGGGCCCGGCGCGTCGGGCACCCGGCGGACCGGTTCGACGGTCCAGCCGGTCGGCGCGATCGTCACCACCCCGAACCCGCGCACCACTCCCCCGGTCGCCCGTGCCCGGTCGGGACTCTGCACGGCGACCAGGAACCGGCCGCGCAATCCCGCCAGCGCGGCCAGCGTGTCGAGCCGCCGCAGCGCCTCGACCTGGGGCAGCACCGCCCGCGCGGCCTGCAGATGGCCGACCGCCCGCGGGATCTCGGCCGGGTTCTGGCGCAGCAGCAGTTCCAGACCGGTGGCCAGGTCGAGCGCGGCCCGCGCGTAGTCGCGGACCGTCCTGGCCCGTGCACCGGCGAACGGGAGACGGGCCAGCAGCGCCCAGTCGCGGCCCGAGGTGTAGCGCATGGCGGCCTCGGCGCCGGCGCGGGCCTCGCCGATACGCGCCGCGATCTCCGGGCCGGGCGGGATCAGCCGGGTCGACCCGGCCAGCTCCTTGAGCGCGTCTCGCGCGTCGGACAGATGCCGCGCGGCCGAGACGCCCAGGTAGACGGGCCACGCCACGCCCAGCGTGGTCGCCGTCAGCGCGGAGGCCGCGACGACGGTCCGCAACCAGCCCTTGCGCTTCCAGGCGACGCGCGCCCAGCCGACCCGCGCCCACCGCACCCTCACGTCAGGCGCCTGACGCCGGCCCGTCTGCGCCGCCGGGCCCCGACGGCCAGCAGCACCCCGGTGAGCGCCAGCCCCGACGCGGCCACGGCCAGCGCCTCGAGCGGAGCCCCGGTGAACGGCAGGTCCTCGGTGACCGGACGGCGCGGATCGACGGCGGGCGAATCCCACCCGTCGAAGAACCCGACGGTGGCCTGCTCCCCGGTGACGAAGGCGTCGGCCACGTCGTGGGAGCCCGACCTTGCGATGGGCCCCGCGATCGGGCCTGCGATGGGCACGGCGGCGGCCAGGCAGGTCCACATCAGCCCCACGCAGGCGAGGGCACGCACTGCGAGCATGGCCTCCCCCGGAGAGCAGCGGACCCCGGCCGGAATCGGGCCGGTGCTCCCTTCCTACGAGGGCGGTCGCGCGGGCCCGCCCAGCGACGCGCCCGCATGACCGAAACTTGCCGCCGGCGCTACAGGTTCTTCTCGATCGCCGCCACGACCTCGGCCGACTCGGGCTCGATCTGCGGGGCGAAGCGGGCGGTCACCTCGCCGGCGGCGTTGACGGTGAACTTCTCGAAGTTCCACTTGATGTCCTCGCCGTCGCCGACCAGCGCGCGGTAGAGGGGGTGGCGGCCGTCGCCGTTCACGTCGGCCTTCTCCAGCAGCGGGAAGTCGACGCCGTAGGTGACCGAGCAGAACTCCTGGATCTCGTCGGCGGTGCCGGGCTCCTGGCCCATGAACTGGTTGCACGGCACGCCGATGACGGTGAAGCCACGCGGCGCGAAGGTGTCCTGGAGGCGGACCAGGCCGGTGTACTGCGGAGTCAGGCCGCACTTGGAGGCCACGTTCACGACCAGTGCCGAACGCCCCTGGAGGAGGTCGCCGAGCGTCGTCTCCCGGCCGTCGAGGGTGGTCACGGGGATGTCGAGATTCGTCATGGGGCCGACTCTACCCAGCGTCACTTTCGTCCCGCTCACCCCGTTGGGACGAGCTGAAACCCCAGGCTGGGGGCATTTCCCCGCCATCGGGACCTCTGCTGTGAGGACCGCCAGGCCAGCGCCGGGCCGTGTGATCACCCCGGCTTGGCACGGGGTCGGCAAACAACCGTTCTCGGGGGGCCGAAGACGCGGCGGCGTGGTCGCCCGGCGTACTTCAATCCGCGCTAGAGAGCGAGACGCGGACGGCCGCAGGCCGGTCGTGGCTCGTGTCTTGAATCTGCCGTGAACAAACGTCGCGGTGCCTCCGGGGAGTTGGTCTGTTGTCCCGGTTCGGCCGCGCGGACCGGTGCGCGCGAGCCATGGGCGTGCCGGACACAGGGGTTCGGCCCCTGACGACCGCACGCGACCCGACGACAAGGACCGATTTGGACAGCATCAGCGCACGTCGCGGCACCGTCGCGGCCATGCTCGCGTTCGCCGCGCTCGCCGGGGCCACCCCCGCCTCCGCCTGCGTGACCGAGCATGACGGCCACACCTGGAAACGGCGGGCCGCGCCCACGATCAAGGCGAGCAGCAAGATGTACGCCCACCGCCTGATCATCCGCCGCGACTGGGCACGCCGGGAGTTCCGCTGCCTCGACAGCCTGTGGACGCGCGAGAGCAACTGGAACCACAAGGCGCGCAACCGCTGGTCGGGCGCCTACGGGATCCCGCAGGCCTACCCCGGCGACAAGATGGCCCGGGCCGGCTGGGACTGGCGGGTGAACCCCCGGACGCAGATCCGCTGGGGCATCGGCTACATCAGGGGCCGGTACGGCTCGCCGTGCGGGGCGTGGGGACACTTCCTGGCCCACAACTGGTACTGAGGTACCGGGGGGAAGCCCCCTGGCAGCGCGGCGCGGTGACGGCGCAGACTGCCGGGCATGGACGGGATCGTCGCGGCGTGGCTGCGCCTGGAGGCACGGCGGCGCGGCCGGTCGCTCCTCGTCCTGGCCCTCCTCGTGGCGTTCGGGACCGCCACCGTGCTGACCGCGGTGGCCGGGGCCCGGCGGGGCGGCGGGGCGGTCGACCGCCTGCTGGCCGTCACGGCCCCGGCGACCGCCGTCGTGCTGCCCAACCAGGCCGGGTTCGACTGGGCCGCCCTGCGCGCGTTGCCGCAGGTCGAGGCGGTGACGACGTTTCCCGGCTACATCTCGACGGTGGTCGCGGAGGACCCGGGCGACGACACACCGTCGCCGTTCGTCGCCGCCGACACCGAAGCCATGACCACCGTCGAGCGCCCGGTCGTGCTGGCCGGGCGGCTGCCCGACCCGGCGAGCGCCCACGAGGCGGTGGTGACCCCGGCCTACGCGGCGCGGGGCTTCGGCGTGGGCCGGCGGGTCACCGTGCTGCTGCCGACGCCGGACGACGCGGCGGCCGGCATCGGCGGGGGGCGCACCGGCCCGCCGCGCGGGCCCAGGGTGCCCGTCACGATCGTCGGGGTGGTGCGCTCGGCCTGGTACGCCGACGAACCCGACGGGCGCGGCCACTTCATCCCCTCTCCGGGCCTGGTGGCGGCCTATCCCGACGAGATTTTGGGACCTGACCGCCAGGCGCCCCTGAACGGGCTGGTCAGGGTGGCCGAGGGCGGGCTGCCCGCGCTCCGCGCCTGGCTGGCCGGGCGCGGCGACGTCGAGGTCGCCGACCGCGCCGACGAACTGGCCCACGTGCGCCAGGTGATCGGGTTCGAGACCGGCTGCCTGCTGGTCTTCGCCGTCGCGGCGTTCCTCACCGCAGTGGTGCTGGTCGGCCAGGCCGTCTTCCGGTACGCAACCGCGTCGGCCGCCGACCTGCGCCCGCTGACCCTGGTGGGGATGACCCGGCGGCAGGCCGCCACGGCGACGGCGGCGGCGGTGCTCCCGTCCGCGGTCCTCGGCGGCGGCGTGGGCGTGCTGGGCGCGGTGCTCGCCTCGGCGTGGTTGCCCTACGGCACCGCCGCCCTCTACGAGCCCTCACCCGGCGTCGACGCCGACCTGCCGGTGCTGCTGCTGGGCTGGCCGGCGGCCGTCGTGCTGGTCGCGGCGGGTGCGGCGGTCACGGCGCTGCTGCCCCGGGCACGTCCGGCGCCCCGGCGGTCGGCGGTGACCCGGCTGGCCCTGCCGGTGCCGGTGACGACCGGCCTGCGGTTCGCGCTCGAACCGGGCAACGGGGTCGCCCTCTCCGGCGCGGTGACGGGCGTGCTCGGCGTGGTGGCGGCGGCCGTCTTCGCCGCCGGGGTGGCCGACGCCGCGGCGCGGCCCGAGCGGTTCGGCCAGCACTACGCCCTGATGGCGGTGTTCGGCTTCGACGGCCGCGTGTCCACGCCGGCGCGGCCCGCGCTGGAGTCGATCGCGGCGTTGCCGGGGGTCGCCGGGGTGCTCGACCTGCGGATCGCGTCCGGCCGGTCGGGGCAGGTCAGCGTGGTGGCCCACACCTACGACCCCGTGGAGGCGCCGGTGCCGCTGGTGCTGACCGAGGGGGCCGAGCCCGCCTCCGGCCACGACGTGGTGCTCGCCCTGACGACGGCCCGCGAACTCGGCGTCGGCGTCGGCGACCGGATCCCGCTGACCGGCGAGGCGGGCACCCGGGAGATGCGCGTCAGCGGCCTCGGCTTCGCGGTCGAGAGCACCACGACCGGATACGACACCGGCGCGTGGATCACCCCGGCGGCCTACGACGCGATCTTCACCGGGTTCAAGGAACACGGCGGCCTGGTCGTGCTCGACCCGGGTGGCGACCCCTCGGCGGTGGCCCGCCGCATCACCGGCGGCCCGGGCGGCCGGTTGCTGGTCTTCCCGCCGTTCACGCCGCCGCAGCGGGCCGAGATCCGCAACGTCGCGGTGCTGCCGGTCGCGCTCGGCGTGTTCCTGACGGCGCTGGCGCTGGGCGCGACGGCCCACGCCCTGTCCACGGCCGTCCGCCGCCGGGGCCGGGACCTGGCGGTGCTGCGGGCGCTGGGCCTGACGCCGGGGCAGACGCGCGGCGTCGTGGTCGTCCAGGCGGTGGTCACCGCGGTGATCGGCCTGGTCACGGGGGTGCCGCTGGGGCTGGCGCTGGGCCGGGTGCTCTGGCGGGCGGCGGCCGGCATCATGCCGCTGCAGTACGTCCCGCCGTCGGCGCCGCTGGTGTGGCTCGGGCCGGCGGCGCTGCTGGCGGTGGTCGTGCTGGCGCTCTCACCGGGCCGCCGCGCCGCCCGGATCGGGCTCGGCGCGGCGCTGCGAGCCGAATGATCAGGTGGTGCGCTGGGCCAGCCGCCCGGCGATGGCCTCGATGAGGAGGTCGAGGCCGAAGTCGAACTCGGCCTCGTGGTCGCACTCCGACAGGTGCGGGGCCAGCGCGCCGATCTGGGGGAACAGCTCCGCGTCGACGTCGTCGGCCCGGATGGCGCCGTGGACGGGGGCGAACGTCGGGGTGACCCCGACCTCGCGCAGGAGCGAGCCGATGACGTACGCGATGAAGACCCGGAAGATCTGCACGGCCTCGCGCTCGCCGAACCCCGCCTCGCGCAGCGTCGACAACGCGCGCTCCACCGGCAGCATGCCCGCCGCCGACTTGAGCTGGCGGCTCACCACGACCATGGTCGAGCGGGGGTGGCTGTGCGCGATCTGCCGGAACGCGCGGGCCTGCATGCGGACCCGGTCGGTCCAGGGCGCGGCGGGGTCGTCGGTGAACTCGACCTCCGACAGAATCGTCTCGGACACCGCGTCGAGCAGGGCCGACTTGTTCGGCACGTGGTTGTAGAGCGACATCACGCCGACCTCCAGATCGGCAGCGATGCGCCGCATGGAGACGGCGTCGGCGCCCTCGCGCTCGATCAGGTCGATGGCGGCGGCGACGATCCGGGTGCGGTTCAACGGTGGCACGCGACCAGTATTGACCGGCGGTAAGCTGCGTGTCACTGTCGAGACGTACAGCGTACGTACGGGAGGCCCACACGTGTCCACGCACGAGCTCTACACCATCCCCGCGGACATGCGGACCTGGGACGTCCAGATGGCCGGATCGGCCCGGTTCACCTGGGAGTACGACGACGGCCGCGACCGCATGCTGGCCCTTTACCAGAAGGGCAAGGACAAGCAGTGGGACTCGGTGAAGCGTGTCGACTGGGGCCTGGAGGTCGACCCCTACGACGTGCTCGGCATCCCCGACGAGACCATCGCGATCTACGACTCGCCGCTGTGGCACCGCATGGACGACCAGACCCGCAAGGAGGTCCGCCGCCACGGGGCCGCCTGGCAGTTCTCCCAGTTCCTCCACGGCGAGCAGGGCGCGATGATCTGCTCGGCGCGCATCGTGGAGTCGGTGCCCGACCTCGACTCGAAGTTCTACGCGGCCACCCAGACCATGGACGAGGCCCGCCACGCCGAGACCTACGCCCGTTTCCTCCAGGAGAAGGTGGGCCTGGCCTACCCGATCAACCCCTACCTGAAGTCGCTGCTCGACTCGACCCTGAGCGACTCCCGCTGGGACATGCCCTACCTGGGCATGCAGGTCCTCATCGAGGGCCTGGCCCTGGCCGCCTTCGGCGTCATGCGCGACATCACCACCAAGCCCCTGCCCAAGCAGATCCTCGCCTACGTCATGCAGGACGAGGCCCGCCACGTCGCCTTCGGCCGCATGGCGCTGCGCGACTACTACGCCGGCCTGTCCGAGGCCGAGCGCCGCGAGCGCGAGGACTTCGTGATCGAGGGCTGCTGGCTGATGCGCGACCGGCTGCGCGGCCGGGAGCAGTGGGAGGCCCTGGGCCTGTCGAAGACCGAGGTCGAAGAGGCCCACCAGCTGGTCGACCAGTCGCGCTACCTGCAACTGTTCCGCTCGTTGCTGTTCAGCCGCATCGTGCCGTGCGTGAAGGACATCGGATTGTGGAGCCCCCGGCTCCAGCAGGCCTACGTCGACATGGGCGTGCTCGACATGGCGGGCCAGAACCTCGACGACCTCATGCGCCAGGACGAGGAGATCGCCGAGAGGCTCGACGCCGAGCGCTTCGCCAAGGAGGAGGCCGAACGCGCCGTCGAGGTCGCTGAGACCATCGCCGCCGCCACGGCCGAGTGACACGGGCCGGCTAACGCCGCACGACCACCTTGCCGATCGACGACCCGGCGCCGACGAGTTCGTGCGCCCGGCGCAGCCCGGCCGCGGTGAAGTCGTCGATCTCGGTGGTCAGCGTCGAGCGCAGGCGGCCCGCGTCGAAGTGGGCGGCGGCCTCGTCGAGGAGACGTCCCTGGGAGCCCATGTCGGGGGTCTCGTACATGGCGTGGGTGAACATGAACTCCCAGTGCCAGGCGATGCTCTTCGACTTGAGCGGGTAGAGGTCGGGGTGGTGGTCGTCGATGGCCACGACGTGCCCGAACGGCTTGACGAGCTCGGCGTAGGCCTCGATGTTGCCCTCGGAGAACGGCGAGAACACCGCCTCGACCCCGTCGGGCGCCAGAGCCTTGACCGACTCGACGAGCGTGTGGCGGTCGACGGTCGCGTCGGCGCCCAGCCGGGTCACCCAGTCGTGGGTCTCGCCGCGCGCGGCCGTGCCGATCACCCGCAGTGACGTCAGCTGCTTGGCGAGCTGCACGAGCATCGAGCCGACCCCGCCGGGCGCCCCGACGACGAGCAGCGTGCCCGTGGTCTCCTTGTGCGCCCCGAGGTGGGTGAAGAGCGACTCCCAGGCCGTGATCGTGGTCAGCGGCACGGCGGCCGACTGCGCCACCGACAGGGTCCTGGGCCGGTGGCCGACGATCCGCGCGTCGACGGCGTGCAACGCGGCGTTGGCGCCCTGGCGGGTGACGTCGCCGGCGTAGTAGACCTCGTCGCCGGGCTCGAACCCGGTGGCTTCCGGGCCGGTCCTGACGACGGTCCCGGCGGCGTCGAACCCCAGGATGCGCCGCTCGTCCCCCGCGCCCGCGGCGATCTTCACGTCGGCCGGGTTGACCGAGACGGCCTCGACCCGGACGAGCAGGTCATGCGGGCGGAGTGTGGGCTCGGGCACCTCGACGTCGACGAGGCCCCCGCCGCTGGTGGCGATGGCACGCATACCCAGCAGGCTATGGAGCCGACGGTCACCACCCGGCAAAAGGGGTCAGAAGACCACGAAAACCAAGCCTCCCACCACCGCCGCCAGCACCCCGAACCACAGGGTCAGCGCGTCGCCGCCGTGCTCGAACGGGCGCTCCTGGTGCAGCGCCTCCTGCACCTGCCGGAACCGCCGTCCCGTACGGAGCAGCGTGACCGCCCCCAGCAGCGCCGCGACCCCGAAGAACACGATCGCCACGGGATGGCCCGAGGACCGGGCCGTCACGCCCGCCCCGCCGAGCCCCAGGGTCGCCAGCGCGGTGGCGGTGCGGACCCACGCCAGGCGGGTGCGTTCACTCTGCAGGCCGGGATCCCAGCTCTCAGCCGACAAGGATCAGCACCAGCGCCAGCACGGCGACACCCGCCACGCCGTACCCGAAGAGGGGCGCCAGCCTCGGCGGCGGGAGGGGTTCGGCGCGGCGCAGGGCCGTCTGCACCTTGCGCCAGCGCGGATAGGCGAACGCCGCCGCCAGGGCCGAGAGCAGCACGAGGACGACGGCGAGCGCGGTGCGGACCCAGGGGACGAAGAGGTCGGGCGGCACGGCGGCCATGGCGACTCCCCCGGCGCACAGCGCGAGGGAGGTGCTCAACCACGTCAGATAGGTGCGTTCGTTCGCCAGGGTGAACCGGGGGTCCGGTTCTTTACCGTCCATACCGAAAAGGATATTTCACCGCAATTCCGGCATGGCTTGCCGGAATTCGTCATTCCCCGGCGCAGGCGGAGGTGAGCGTCTCGGCCCACTGGACGGAGTCGGCGGCGAGTTTCTGGAGGGCGTCGACGGCGTCGTTGGCATCCTGGATGTCGAAGGAGTTGAGCTTGGCGGCGACGTCGTTGGCCGCGTCGGCGAGGGTCGTGTTGGCCGCGTCGTTGGCCAGGTTCTCCAGCTTGTTCGCGCCGTCGGCGAGGGCCGTCTCGACGGCCTGCGGGTCGCTCGCGAGGCCGGTCACCTTCTGCACGGTCTCGGTCACGATTCCGGCGGCCTGGATACACTGCTGCGTCTTGTCGATCGCCCCGGTGATCTCGTTGAGCTCGCCGCAACCGGTGAGCAGCACGAGCGTAAGCGGGACCGCGGCAAGAGGGAGGAGTCGCATGGCCTGGAGCCTAATGCACGCGAACCTGCCCCAAGCGCCCCATCACAAAGGGGCAGGTCGGATTGTGCCGGACGCGGCGTCGTACGATCAAAAGCATGGGAATGTGCGAACATCTGCAGGTCGCCGGGGACCCGAAGCCGACCTCCCCGCAGGGGTGCGAGGAGTGCCTGCGCGAGGGCACCCGGTGGGTCCACCTGCGTAAGTGTCTTGACTGCGGGCATATCGGCTGCTGCGACTCCTCGCCCCGCCGGCATGCCACCGCCCACTACAAGAACTCCGATCACCCGGTCATGCAGTCGTTCGAACCGGGTGAGGCGTGGAAGTGGTGCTTCATCGACAACGTGATGGGTTAGTCGCGCTCCAGGGTGGCCTCTTCGAAGTCGAGTTCCGACATGATCCGGCGCAGCACCTCGTCGTCGATCCTGCGCTGGTCGCGGAGCCTGATGAAGACCGCCCGCTCGGCGGCGAGCATCTCCCGGCGCAACCGCCGGTAGACGGTCGCGGGCGTCTCCTCGCCCTCGGGCCCGGTGCCGCCGCCGAGCCGCTCCCAGGCCATCCGCGCCACCCGCTCCGAACGGTCGCGGAGCCCCTGCACGACCTCCTCGTGGATGTCGAGCACCCCTTCGGCCACCAGCTCGTCGAGCCGTTTCGTGGCCGCCGCCGCCGCGGCCTGCTGCGCGGCCGCCTCCGACAGGTCGTCTTCGAACCGCTCGCGCTCGTTGGAGATCCCCAGCTTGCGGATCAGCCACGGGAACGACAGCCCCTGGACGACCAGGGTGCCGATCACCACGGCGAAGGTCAGGAACAGCAGCAGATCGCGCTGCGGCACGTCGGCGGGCAGCGCGAACGCCGCCGCCAGTGACACCACGCCGCGCATTCCCGCCCAGCTCAGCGTCGCCACGTTCTGCCAGGGCACCTTGGGCTCCCTGGCCCGGACCTTCTTGGACAGGATCCTCGGCAGGTAGGCGCTGGGCACCATCCAGACCACCCGGCTCAGCACCGTCACCAGGAACAGCACCAGGGCGTACATGCCGACCGTGGCGGGCTCGTAACCCTGCAGCCCGGCGATCAGCGGGAGCAGCTGCAGCCCGATCAGGGCGAAGACGATGCCCTCAAGCAGGAAGTCCATCACCTGCCACACGGCGGCCGACAACAAGCGGGTGCCGTAGGAGGTGCGGCTCATCTGGTGGCCGAGGTAGATGCCCACCACGACCACGGAGATCACGCCCGAGGCGTGCACGACCTCCGCCGCCAGGTAGGCGCCCCAGGGCACCAGCAGCGAGATCGAGTTGGCCACCAGGGCGTCGGAGATCCGGGTCAGGATGCGGCCCACGACCCAGGCGATGGCCAGCCCGATGGCCAGCCCGACCCCCGCCGCGAACAGGAACTCCCCGCCCGCCGCCAGGAAGCTCACGCTGCCGCCCGCGATGGCCCCGACCGCGACCCGGTAGGCGGTCAGCGCGGTCGCGTCGTTGAACAGGCTCTCACCGATCAAGACGGTCATGACCCGGCGCGGCAGGCCCAGCTTGCGTCCGACGGCCACGGCCGCGACGGCGTCGGGCGGCGCCACGATCGCGCCGAAGGCGATCGCCGCCGGGATGGTGAGCTCGGGCACCAGCAGGTAGGTCACCGTGGCGACCACGGCGGTGCTGAACAGCACCAGCCCGATCGACAGCAGCATGACCGGCCGCTTCACGTCGCGCAGCCGCAGGTAGGAGCTGTCGAGGGCGGCCGAGTAGAGCAGCGGCGGCAGGAACACGAAGAGCACGATCTCCGAGCTCAGTTCGTATTCCGGCACGAACGGGAGGATCGACGCGATCAACCCGGTGAGTACGAGAAGCAGAGGGACATTCCAGTCCATCCGCCGGGCCAGCGCGGAGACCGCGAGCGCACCGGCGGGGAGGGCCAGCAACTGGAGAATTGTGATCGCTTCCATCAAGCGGTCATCGTATGTCCCTCAACGACTAGCTCCAGTCACGCCTCTCGTCGGCGCCCTCGGGACGGACCCGCTCACCCGTGGAGTACATGGGCGGCTGCCCCTCGACATAGGGCCGCGAGACCGGGCCGAGACCCAGCGGGTCGTTGGGGTCGACGCCCTGCTGCGGCGGCTGCTGCTGGTAGCGGGGGTCGGCGTACTGCTGCGGCGGATACTGCTGCTGCCCCGGCGGGACCTGGAACGACGGGTCGGTGGAGTAGACCGCCCCCTGGGCGTAGCCCGGCGGGTAGGCCTGGGGGTCGGGGGCGTACGGCTCCGGCGGGAACGGCGGGGCCGCCTGCACCAGGTGGGGGCGCTGCTCCGGCGGGAACTGCTGGTAGGGCTGCTGGGGCGGCATCTGCTGCGGGGGCATCTGCGGCGGCATCGGCGGCTGCTGGACCTGCGGGGGCTGGTAGCTGCCGGTCTGGTAGACCGTTGCGTCGGCCTGGTAGACGTCGCCGGGGAAGGGCTGCTGCTGGTGCTGGGCCGCCTCGGCGTCGGGCTCGGCGTCGAACTGGTAGGCCGGGCGTCCCGGGATGGGCGAGGGGAACTGGTAGACCGGCTCGGCCGGGACCTGTCCGTCGAACGGCGGGAAGTCGGGCTGCGGGGCCTGGCGGCGCGGCCGCTCACGCGGCGGGGCCTGCTGGTCGACGGCGACGAGGCGGTCGCGCGTGGGGGCGCCCCGGGCGACCAGCACGTCGTTGGGGCCGAGCGCGGCCGGGGCCGGGGCGGGCTGGCCGTAGGCGGGGGTGGCCTCGGGGTAGGGGTTCGGGTCGTAGCCGACCGGCATGGGCTGCTGTTCCTGCGGGAAGGGCGGGAACGGCGGCTGCTGCGGCGCCATGGGCTGCTGGGGCTGCTGCTCGGGGGCCGGCGGGCGCGAGTATTGCCCCGTGCCGGGATATTCACCCGGGTAGTCGGCCAGGTCGGGCGCCGGGAAGGGACCCGTGCCGGGCTGGTCGGGGCCCGGCGTCGTCTGCCCCGTGGCCTCGGCGTAGCCGATCTGGAGGGTCTCCAGGAGGCGGCCGACGTCGTCCATGGGCATGCGGAAACTGGCGGTGCACATCTCGCCCCGCCACAGACTGAGAACGAGGGTCCCCTCGTGCCAGGTCACCCGCAGAACGCGGTCCTGACCTCGGGCGTCAAAGAAAACCTCGCCGAAGGATGGCAGCGGGACGACTTCCGACATGACAGACATAGTGCCTTTACCTGCCCTTATCCGTCCACTCGACCTCATGAAACCCTACAGAAACGCCCGTCTCGGATTGGTCGGGTCACCCCGTTTCCGCCCGAGGTAGATCGTCTTTGACCCAGCGCCCCGTGTGGCCAGTGTGCCACGGGAACTCCCCTTCGCACCCCCGAACTCCGGGATGTGGTCCGGCGGTCACGGTCCGATAACAGCACGCCGTTGTCGGTGGCGGGCGCTAGCCTTTCGGGGTGCCGAAATCCGACCTGCCAACTGTAGAAGAGCTGCTCACGATCGCCGTCAGGGAGCTCGGCGGCGCCGAGAGACCCGGGCAGGTCACCATGGCCGCGGCGGTCCAGAAGTCGCTCGACAAGGGCGACCATCTCGCAGTTCAGGCGGGCACCGGCACCGGCAAGTCGCTGGCCTATCTGGTGCCGGCGATCCGGCACGCGGCGATCTCCGACAGCGCCGTCGTCGTCTCCACGGCGACCATCGCCCTGCAGCGCCAGCTCGTCGACCGCGATCTTCCCAGGCTCGCCGACGCCCTAGAAAAAGAACTCCCACATCGACCGGAATTCGCCATTCTTAAGGGCCGTCGCAACTATCTGTGCCGATACAAGTCAACCGTCGGCATGCCCGAAGACGAACAGGATCAGCTTTTCGACCCCCGCGAAGTGAGCGCCACGGGCCGCATGGTCCAGCGCATCCAGGAATGGGCCGAGGAGACCGAGACCGGCGACCGCGACGAACTCGTCCCGGGCGTGAGCGAGATCGCCTGGCGCCAGTTCTCGGTGTCGGCGCGCGAGTGCCTGGGCGCCCAGCGCTGCCCCAGCGGGTCCGAGTGCTTCGCCGAGCTGGCCCGCGAACGGGCCGGGATGTCCGACGTGGTGGTGACCAACCACGCGCTTCTGGCCATCGACGCGATGGAGGACTTCCAGGTCCTCCCCGAACACCAGGTCGTGGTCGTCGACGAGGCCCACGAGCTGGTCGACCGGGTCACATCCGTGGTCACCGACGAGTTGTCCGAATCCACGGTGGGGCTGGCGGCCCGCCGCGCCGGCCGGCTGATCGAGCAGGGCCTCGCCGACCGCCTCCAGGAGGCGGCCGAAGACCTCGGCTCCCTCCTCGCAGCCGCTCCCGCCGGCCGCGTCGACGACCTGCCCCAGTCGCTCGGGCTGACCCTGGCGCTCGTGCGCGACGCGGCCTTCGCCTGCATCACCGCCCTCGGCTCCCGCACCGCCGACAAGGACGACCCCGAGGGCGCCGGGGCGAAGAAGGCGGCGTTCACGGCGCTCGACGAGGTCCACGACACCGCGCAGCGCATGCTCGACGCGTTCGGCGGCGACTCCGAGGTCGACCGGGCCGAGGTGGTGTGGCTGGAGGAGGGTTCCGGCCGGGTCCCCCCGACGCTGCGGGTCGCGCCCCTGTCGGTGGGCGGCATGCTCCGCGACAAGCTGTTCGGCGACCGGACCGTCGTGCTGACCTCCGCCACCCTGGCGCTCGGCGGCACCTTCGACGGCATGGCAGCCCAGTGGGGCCTGGGCAAGAACGACGACTGGAGCGGCCTCGACGTCGGCTCCCCGTTCGACCACGGGCGCTCCGGCATCCTCTACGTCGCCAAGCACCTCCCCCAGCCGGGCCGCGACGGCCTGCCCGAGGCCTACATCCAGGAGATGGTCGAGCTGGTCGAGGCGGCCGGCGGCCGGACCCTCGGGTTGTTCTCCTCGATGCGCGCCGCCAAGGCGGCGACCGAGGCGCTGCGCGACCGGCTGTCGGTGCCGCTGCTGTGCCAGGGCGACGACTCGACGTCGCTCCTGGTGAAGCAGTTCGCCGCCGACCCCGAGACCTGCCTGTTCGGCACCCTGTCGCTCTGGCAGGGCGTCGACGTCCCCGGCCCGTCGCTGACCTGCGTCATCATCGACCGCATCCCGTTCCCCCGCCCCGACGACCCGCTGACCTCCGCGCGGCAGCGCCACGTGGCCGCCAAGGGCGGCAACGGCTTCATGTCGGTCGCGGCCACCCACGCCGCGCTGCTGCTGGCGCAGGGCGCCGGCCGCCTGCTGCGGTCGATGGACGACCGGGGCGTGATCGCCGTCCTCGACCCCCGCCTGGCGACGGCCCGTTACAGCGGCTTCCTGCTGAACTCGCTGCCGCCCTACTGGCGCACGACCGACCCCGCGGTGGTCCGGGCGGCGCTGAAGCGGCTCACGTCCTGACGACCGGCACCACCGGGTCGCCGACCCTGAGTTCGCCCAGGTTCTTCGGGACCAGCCGGATGCCGAACCAGGTCTTGCCGTCCCATCTGCGGTGTTTGGCCAGCGTGCGGAGGGGTTCCTTGCCGCGCTCCCGCGTCTGCGGGTCCCAGAGGGTGACCAAGCAGCGGTCGCAGAGCTCGGAGACGCGGAAGTCGACCTCGCCGATGCGCACCGACGTCCAGGTGTCCTCCTCGAACGGCGCGAACCCCTCGACGACCACACTCGGCCGGAAACGGGCGACGTCGAGCGGCCGGGGCGTGGCCTCCTGCCGCTCGATGGCGCCCTCGGCGATCCAGTCGTCGAGACGCGCCAGGGAGTCGCGGGTGACGAGCAGCAGCGGGGCGTCCCAGGCGAAGCTGACCACCTCGCCGGGGAGCCCGCCGTGGTAGTCGACGATGTGCCGGCGGTTGGGATCGTCGAGGTAGACAAGTCTGGCCGGTTTGCCCAGGAGCCGGGTGAACCATTCATGGGCGTCGTCGTGCGCGAGCATGGCCTCGTCGAGCCCGTGGAAGTAGACGGGCACCAGCGGCCCGTCGGCGGGCGGGACCGTGAGCTCCTCGAGCCCCGGCGCATTGAGGACCAGCCCGCCCTCCGGGGCGTTGACGGCCCGGACGGAGAGATACTCCGGGTTCTCACCTGACCAGTAGCCGTCTCCCTTGTCGTCGACGACGGCCCACCGGCGGTCGCCTTCGAGGCCCCACGGAAGGACCTTGGCGTGGTCGAGCCGGATCCCCGTCACCGACTTGACGGGGTAGATCCGGATGTCGGAGAGCTTCATCAGTCGACTGTACGAGAAAGCGCTCTCTCAATCACGCGGGATTCAGTCGGGCTCGGCGTGGCCGGCCGCGCGGGCCTCCAGCGCGTAGCTGATACGGACGGAACGATATCGCTGACCCTCCGTGACGCTTTCGGGGAGATTCTCCCGGTTGGTGCCAGACGCGGCTTGGTCGTGGCCGTGGAACTCGACCTTGTGATCGGGCGCGACCCTGACCTCCAGGTCGTCGGCCGCGACGTCGGCGGCGATGACGATGTCGGCCCGCGCGATGTCCTCATCGGTGGGCCGGCCGCTCACGGGGGCCTCCCCAGCTTGCCGAGCCTGCGCAGGCCGGCCAGCACGGCGGCGTGCCGCAATTCCTTCAACGCCCCACCGAGCGTCTGACCGGCCCGATCCGGTCGCTCCCGCCGCCAGTGGTCGGCTTTCTGGTCGGCGTGCTCCTTGCCCTCGGGGCGAGTTTGGCCACCTTCCCGTTTCTGGGCTTGTCCCGCACCTTCTGGTGTCGGAGCTCGGCCACCGGCTTGTGGCTTCTCCGTCTGGCGCTCGCCATCCGGCTGGCCGGTTTGGCCTGCAGCTTCCGGGGTCGGAGTTCGGCCACCGACTTGCGGCTTCTCCGTCTGGCGCTCACTATCCGGTGCCCGAGCGTGGCCTGCTCCTTCTGTTGCGGGAGAGCCGCCCTCAGCTTGAGGTTTCTCCGTCTGGCGCTCGACTTCCGGTTGCCCGGCCTGGCCCTTGGCCTGCGGTGTTCCGCCCTCCGGCTTCCCTTCTTGACCTTCCGACTTCGGAGTCTGACCCTGCTCGCGCGGCTTTCCGGCCTCTCCCGCAGCTCTCGCATCGCCGGTGTCGCCCTCAGCCTCCGACTTCGGGGCTGGCGCCTCACCCTGCGGCGTCTCGGCTTGGCCTGATACTTCGGGCTCGCCGGCTTCGCTGGTGCCCTCCGACTCTGCGACTCGCGCTTCGCGCAGGGGGCTCCCGCCTTGCTCGTCACCCTCCGGTCTTGGAGATCGGCCGTCACCTGACGGCCTCCCCGCCTGGCCCTCAGCCCACGGCTCCCCGGCCGCGCCCTTGCCCTGTGGCCCCTCGGCCTCACCATCGCCTTGCGGTTGCCCGCCCTCGCGCGCGGCTTCCGGTCGCCCGGATCGGCCGTTGCCCTCCGGTGTGCTGGCTGTGCCCTCAGCTCTCAGTCTTTCGGCCTGGCCTTCATCTGGCGTCTTCGCAACCTGGCCTCCTGGTCGTGGCGTCTCATCCACGCCTTGTGCTGTTGGCTCACCCGCCGGGCCTCCGCCTTGCCGCCCCTCGGCTCCGCCTGCTCCTTCTGCCGTCGCAGGTCGGCCTTCTGCGCCTGGATCCTCTGTCTGGCCGCGGCTTTTGGAATCTTGAGCGCTGACCTCTTCTCCTGAGGCCTCCCGCGCACCTGCCGCACTTGGCTTCTCGACTTGGCCCTCGCTTGTCGACTCCTCGGCGGGGCTTCGCTCCTCTAGCTGAGCGTCGGAACTCTTCGTCTGGCCGCCGTCCTCGACGCGGCCGTCCTCTGCAGACCCGTGGACTTCAGCGCTTGGCCCATCGGCTTCACCACGGCCTTCCGGCTCTGCGGCCGACCTCGCTCCTGCCGACTCCTCAGACCGTTCACCGCCCAGGCTCTCGGCACCGTCACCGGTTTCCGGCTGCTCAACTTCGGTCGTTTGGCCGGACTGATCCTCGCCCTCTCTTGCCTGGTCCGCTTCGGCCTGGGAGTCGGTTCGTCGAGTTTCTCCACCCGCGCCGTCATCACGGTCGTGATCCGCGCTGCTCGCGCGCCTCACTGGCGGGCGGGAAACGCTCTCTTCGCCAGTGCCTTTTTCTTGATCGGCCCGGGCGCCGGCAGGCCGCTGCTGCTCCTCGACCACCGTGCCAGTGAGCACGTCCTCGCCGTCGCCGGAGGTCTGGTCGGGCCGACCTGTTCGATCGGCACCCTCTCCAACCCTCTGGCCACGTTGCCCAGATGCTTCTTCGTCGCGTCGGCGTTCGGCCTCGTCGGCCACACCAGGAGCCGGGCCACCATCCGAATCCCCATGTTCGGCAGCCCGACCGGCACTTCCCTCCGCCTTACCGGCCACCTCGCCGACCTCTCCCGCTTCGGCGCCCAAGGTCCCGGCGGCCTTCCCGGCACCCTCGCCTGCGGCCTGACCTGCCTCTCCGGCGGCCCTTCCGGCACCTTCACCGACCTGGCCTGCAGCCTGGCCTGCTCCCCGGCCCACGTTTTCGGCGGCCTTCCCGGCCCCCTCGCCGACCTCGCCGACCGCCTGGCCAGCGCCTTCGCCTACGTCGCTGACAGTCTCGCCAGCGCCCTCGCCGACCTCGCCCACCGCGTGACCGGCGCCTTCACCGACCTCACCGACCGCGTGACCGGCGCCTTCGCCGACCTCGCCCACCGCGTGGCCCGCGCCCGCGCCCACGTCGCTGACCGCTTCGCCCGCGCCTGAACCCACGTCACGGACCGCCTCGCCCGCGCCTGCGCCCACGTCGCTGACGGCGCTGCTGGCGCCCCTGCCGATCTCGCCGACGGCCTGGCCTGCGCCGCCGCCGATGGCCTCGGTGGCGTTGCCCAGGCCTCTGGTCAGGTTTTCGAGGATCTGCGGGTTGTGGTCGAGGGTCTGCAGGACGTCGCCGACGATTCTCGCCACGTTGTCGAGTCGCACCTTGAGCAGGGCCTGGGCCTGCACGCCCTTGATGCCCAGGTCGACCTCGCCCAGGGACACGTCGGCGCCGACGTTGAGTTTCAGCAGGTCCAGCACCTCGGCGCTGACGCTGACGCGGGCCTTGAGGTCGGCGACGCGGAGGGTGATCTCGTCGACGCTGAGGTTCGGTACGTCGAGGTAGACGTCGGGGTCCTCGTCAGCCACGTGCGCTCACCTGGCCCTCGGGGACTCTCTCCTCTTCCTCCTGGCCCTCGGTCTCCTCCTCTGGTTCCGCTGTCTCTTCTCCCTCCTTCGGCGCCTCGGGTTCCTCCCCCGAACCGGGCGGGGGCGCCTCGGGGGCCTCCGTCGCCTGCTCCTCCGAACTGGTGGTCTGCTCCTCGTCGGGCTGGGAGGTGACCTCGCCGTCGTGGATCTCGCCGCGCCAGCCCGGGACGTCGTCGGCGCGCAGCAGCGTCTGGGTCATCACCTGGCGGCGGAAGTGCTTGAGTTCCAGCCGTGCCCGGCGGCCCTGGGCGCGCCAGATGTTGCCCGTCTTCTCGAACAGGCCCTGCGGGTGATACTCCAGCACGACCAGGACCCGGGTCAGGTTCGGCGCCAGCTCGCTGAAGGTGACCGTGCCGTCGACGTGGCCCTTCGCCCCATGGGAGCGCCAGATGATGTGCCTGTCGGGGACCTGTTCGACGATGTCGGCCTGCCACGTGCGGTGCGACCAGAAGACCTGGGCCTTCCACGTCAGCTTGGTGTCCTCGTCCTGGCTGACGCGTTCGACCTTCTTCATGAAGGACGGGAACTCCTCGAACTGCGTCCACTGGTTGTAGACGACCTGGAGGGGCGCGCCGATGTCGATCGACTCGACGATGTTGACGACCTTCCGGTTGCCCTTGCCCTTGCCGCCCTTGCCGGTGAAGGCCTTGAACAGTTCGGTGACACCCTTCACCCCGTGGCCGAGGCGCTTGAAGAAGCCCTCCTTCTTCTCCTCGCCGCCCTGCTCCTTGCCCTGGTCCTTGCGCTGTTCCCCGAAGCCCAGGTCGCTGAGGCCGCTCTTCTCTCCGGTGGCGTACTCGGTGAGGCGGTCGGTGAGGTCGCCGACCTTGCCCTTGATCTTGCCGGTCACCTTGCCGGTCAGCTTGGTGGCGCCGCGTTTGCCGGCCGCGCCGATGATGCCGCCGACCTCCCTGCCGAGTCTGCCGAGCGGGGACGGCGTCTTGGTTTCCGTCATGAGTCCTCCCCGGTGGAGGTCGTGTCGGAGGTCTGCTCGGACGTCTTCTCGGCGGTCTTGGTGCCGAGCGGGCTGCGCAGCCGCTCCGCCTTGTCGTGGATGCGGTCGCTGAGCTGGTTGATCGGGCCGGTGGTCGCCGCGGTGGCGGCGGCGCGGCCGGCCTCCATGAGGTCGGTCTGCAGCTTCCCGGCGAGCTCTTCCAGTTCGGGCGAGCCGAGGCTCTTGAGGCCCTTGCCCAGCAGGCTCTTGGGCCGGAGCGCTCCGGCGAGGCCTCCGACGGCGACGGCGGTCGCCATCGCGAGCTTGTGGTTGCGGCCGAAGTAGTAGCCGAGGGCGATGCCCACCGCGAGTTTGGCCTGACTTGGCTTCATCACTGTCCCCCTTCCGGAATCCCCCTCCCCGGAAAGCGGACAGTGCACCTCAAGAGCGGATCAAATTAGTCGAAAGGCGACAAATCTGGACGTTTGGGGGTGACGTTGTCTCCGGACGACGTCCCGCGCAGCCGCCGCAGCACCCACGGGCCCAGGTGTTCGCGCAGCCACTCCACGTCTTCCCGGCGCTTGGCCCGGGGGTCGACCTTGTCGCGGGGCGGCCAGGTGAACCGCCACTCCTGCCCCGGTACGCCCAGCACGTCGAGCACCCTGGCCGCGACCAGACGGTGGCCGTGCTCGTTCATGTGAAGGCGGTCGTCGCTCCACGCGCGCCAGTCGCGCAGGCCCTGCATCGACCACTGGTCGACCAGGCGGCAACCGTAGAGGTCGGCGATCGAGCGGACGTGCAGGTAGTAGGTCGCGAACGTGCCGCGGGCGCGGCGCATGATCGGGGTGTCGCGCGGGTCGACGCCGGTGAAGACGAGCACGTCGGCGCCGGTCTCCCGCAACGCCCTGACCGCGCCGGCGAAGGTCTTGGCCATCTTGTCGGGGTCGCTGCCGGGGCGCAGCAGGTCGTTGCCGCCGGCGCAGAAGCTGACCAGGTCGGGGCGCATCTCGATCGCCCTCGGCACCTGCTCGGCCACCACCTGGTCGAGCAGGCGGCCGCGGACCGCGAGGTTGGCGTACACGAAGGAGGGGTTCTGGGCGGCCAGGGTCTCGGCGACCCGGTCGGCCCAGCCGCGATAGGAACCGTTCACGCCCGGGTCGTTGAGGCCCTCGGTGAAACTGTCGCCGAGGGCGACGAACGACCCGTACATCTCACATCTCCGCGATGGCTCGCAAGGCCAGGACATAGGACTGCACGCCGAAACCGGCGATCGTGCCGTTGGCGACGGCCGCCACGACCGAGGTGTGGCGGAACTCCTCCCGGGCGGCCGGGTTGGAGATGTGCACCTCGATCAGCGGCGCGGTGCGCTGGGCGAGCGCGTCGCGCAGCGCGTAGCTGTAGTGGGTGAACGCCGCCGGGTTGAGGATCACGGGGGTGCGGGAGTCGGCCGCGCCGTGGATCCAGCGCACCATCTCGGCCTCGTCGTCGGTCTGCCGGACCTCGACCGAAAGGCCCAGTTCGCGACCGGCGCTCTCGCAGATCAGCACCAGGTCCTTGAACGTGGTGGCGCCGTAGACGTCGGGTTCGCGGGTGCCCAGCCGGCCCAGGTTGGGGCCGTTCAGCACCAGGACGTCACGCATGGGGGCCTCCGCTCACCGCCTGGTAGGCGGCCTCCAGCAACTCCTCGGACGGGTCTTCGAGCCGGGACGGCTCGGCCAGCGCGTCGAGCACGACGAACCGGAGCTTGGCCCCCCGGGCCTTCTTGTCGATCTTCATGTGCTCACGCAACCGGGGCCAGGCGTCTTCACGGTAAACCGTGGGCAGACCGACCGAGGTCAGAATCGAACGGGTGCGCGCCACCAGGTCGGCCCGGCCCGAGAGACGGCCGAGTTCGGCGGCGTAGACGAGGCCGATCGCGACCGCCTCGCCGTGGCGGATGGTGTAGTTCTCCACCCGCTCGATGGCGTGGGCCAGGGTGTGGCCGTAGTTGAGGATCTCGCGCAGCCCGCTCTCCTTCAGGTCGGCGCCGACGACGTCGGCCTTGACCTGGATCTTGCGTTCGATCAGCTCGCGGGTGTGGGCGCCCTCGGGGTGGCGGGCGGCCTCGGGGTCGTCTTCGATCAGCCGGAGGATCTCGGGGTCGGCGATGAACCCGCCCTTGATCGTCTCGGCCAGCCCGGCGACGTAGTCGTCGCGCGGCACGCCCACCAGGGTCGCGAGGTCGCACAGGACGCCCGCCGGGGGGTGGAAGGAGCCGACGAGGTTCTTGCCCTCGGGTGTGTTGATGCCGGTCTTGCCGCCGACGGCGGCGTCGACCATGGCCAGCAGCGTGGTCGGGACCTGGACGACCCGCACGCCGCGCAGCCACGTGGCGGCCGCGAACCCGGCCAGGTCGGTGGTGGCCCCGCCGCCGACGCCCACGACGACGTCGGTCCGGGTCATGCCGTGACGCCCGAACGCCGACCAGAGCGAGGCGAGCACGTGGACGTCTTTGGCCGCCTCGGCGTCGGGCACCGGGAGGGCCAGCACGTCGTATCCGGCCTTCTCCAGCACGCCCGTCACCGGGCCCGCCAGCTCGGGCAGGGTGACCGGGTGGACGACGGCGACCGTGCGGGCCTTCTCGCCGACCAGGCCGGGCAGCTCGCCCAGGACGCCGGCGCCGACGACGACGTCGTAGGGGCTGTCGCCGAAGACGGGGATGCGGGTGACGGTCACTCGCTCTCCAGCTTGAGCTCGGCCCGGATCTGGTCGGCCACCTCGCCGGGCTCCAGGTCGTCGGTGGGGACGGTGAGGACCGCGAGGCCTTCGTACAGGGGCCTGCGCTCCTCCATCAGCTTGCGGAGCTGGCTGCGGGGGTTGAGCACCAGCAGCGGGCGCGCGGAGGCGAGGCCGACGCGCTTGACCGCCTGGTCGAGGCCGACCTTCAGGTAGACCACGGTGTGGCCGGCCAGCAGTTCGCGGGTCGCGGCGTCGAGGATCGAGCCGCCGCCGAGCGACAGCACCCCCTCGTGTTCGGCCAGCGCCTTCCCGACCGCCGCCGCCTCGAGGGCGCGGAAGGCCTCTTCGCCGTCGTCGAAGAAGATCTCGCCGATGGGCTTGCCCGCGACCTGCTCGACGTCGGCGTCGGTGTCGCGGAAGGCGACGCCGAGGCGCTCGGCCAGCAGTTCGCCGGTGGTCGACTTGCCGGATCCCGGCGGGCCGATCAACACCACGACAGGCATGGACGCTCCCCTACTTGATGATCAGCGAGGACAGGTAGCCGGAGACGTTGCGGGCCACCTCCTCGACGGAGTCGCCGCCGAACTTCTCGACGGCGGCGTCGGCCAGCACCAGCGCGACCATGGCCTCGGCGACGATCGCGGCGGCCGGCACGGCGCACACGTCGGAGCGCTCGTGGTGGGCCTTGGCGGCCTCGCCGGTCACGACGTCGATGGTGGCCAGCGCCCGCGGCACGGTCGAGATCGGCTTCATGGCGGCGCTGACCCGCAGCGGCTCGCCGTTGGTCATGCCGCCCTCGACGCCGCCGGCCCGGTTGGTGATGCGCCGGACGCCGTTCTCGGTGTTCTCGATCTCGTCGTGGGCCCGTGAGCCGGGACGGCGGGCGGTCTCGAAGCCGTCGCCGACGCCGACGCCCTTGATCGCCTGGATGCCCATGAGGGCGGCGGCGAGGCGCGCGTCGAGGCGGCGGTCCCAGTGGGTGTAGCTGCCGAGGCCCGGCGGCAGGCCGTAGACGACGACCTCGACGACGCCGCCGAGGGTGTCGCCCTCCTTGTGGGCCTTGTCGATCTCGGCGACCATCGCCGCGCTGCCCTCGGGGTCGAAGCAGCGGACCGGGTCGTCGTCGATGCGGGCCAGGTCGGCGGGGGTGGGCAGCTCGATCGACGGGGTCGCGGCCGACCCGATCGACAGGACGTGGCTGACGATCTCGACGCCGAGGGCCTGCTTGAGGAAGTTCTTGGCGACCTGGCCGAGCGCCACCCGGGCGGCCGTCTCACGGGCGCTGGCCCGGTCGAGGACGGGCCGGGCGTCGTCGAAGCCGTATTTCTGCATGCCGGCCAGGTCGGCGTGGCCGGGGCGGGGGCGCGACCGGGGGGCGTTGCGGGCGAGCCCTTCGAGGACGGCGGGGTCGACCGGGTCGGCCGCCATCACCTGCTCCCACTTGGGCCACTCGGTGTTGCCGACGCGGATGGCGACCGGCGACCCGAGCGTGCGGCCGTGGCGGACGCCGCCCGAGATGGTCAGTTCGTCTTGCTCGAACTTCATGCGGGCGCCGCGCCCGTAGCCGAGACGCCGGCGGCGCAGCGCCTCTTCGAGCTCGGATGTGGTGATCTCGACCCCGGCGGGCAGGCCCTCGAGGATCGCGATGAGTTCGGGGCCGTGGGACTCCCCGGCGGTCAACCAGCGCAGCATGGGACCAAGTCTTTCAGATGTGCGGTTAAGCTCCCGCCAGCAGAGCCGCCAGCGCGCCCGCGATCATAGCGGGACCGAAGGGGAACTCGCTGGTCCGGGTGCCTTTCCGGGTGATAAGCAGCCCTAATGCCCAGAGCCCGCCGAGCAGTTGCCCGCCCACTCCGGCGACGATGGCGGCGTCGACGCTGACCGCTCCGGAGACGAGCCCGACCAGCCCCGCGAGCTTCACGTCGCCGAACCCGATCCCCGAGGGCCGCCCGAACCACAGGACGAGATAGATCCCGGCCATCGCCAGCCCGCAGGCCGTGGCGACCATCAGCCGCCCGGTGGGGGCGAGGGCGGCCAGCAGGACCGGATAGGCGGGCAGCGTAACGACGTCGGGCAGCCGCCATGTGCGCAGGTCGGTGACCGTGAGCACCACTCCGGCCCAGGCCGCCAGCAGCAGCGCGGGGACCAGCTCGGGCGTCGCGGCGTAGCGCCAGGCGAGGACCCCGAACAGCAGCCCCGTGACCCCCTCGACGACGAAGGGCCGCCGCGGGACCGGCACGACGCCGACGGTGTGGCGTAACGCCGCCCGCGCCTCTTTGCGGGTGTCGTCGGGCTCGGGCGTGAACCCTCCGGCGAGCTCACGCGCGTAACGCCCGGCGACCACGCCGAGCAGCACGAGCAGCCCCCAAGACGACACGCGGCCGACCCTAACCCCTCATCGGCGTGCGCGGTCCCGAGGCGCGTTACGAGTGTGGAAACCCCTGCGTCTCACGACTGTGGAGAGCCCTTGCGGCGCCACCAGCTCTTCTTCTTCGGCGGCTCGGCCTCGAAGCGGGCCACCGTCACCCCCGGCACGTCGACGTCGAGGCTCCTGCGGGCGGCGGCGTCCTCGATGGCGGCCATGGCGTGCAGCATGGAGCCCTCGACCGCGAACGGCGCCGGGCCCGCGACGTCGATGACCACGGCCGCGGCCTGCTCGTGCACGGCCGCCTTGCAGACCTGCGACGCGGAGGCCTGGATGGGCCGCGCGTCGGCCCGCCACCGGGTGAGCGCCTCGACCCCGGTGAACGCGAGCACGGCCATCCGCCCGTCCTGCCCGACGAGCTTGGGCAGGGCCATCTCGCTCTCCTTCTCGCGCTTGAGCCCGTCTTCGCCGACCTCGGCCTCGGTGAGGAGCGCCACGACGGGCACGAGCAGCCGCGCGGGCCCCAGGGCGGTCAGCACGTCGGCGACCGTGGCGGCCCCAGTCTGGAAGCCGGCCAGCGTCGCGGCCAGCGCGGCGTCGGCGCGCCCGTCGTCGTCGGGCACCAGGGGCTGCGGAATCGAAGGCACGAAGGGCGAGGATACCCGCCGTGCCGTGGCGGCGCTCAGGCCGAGCGGGTGCGGAGCGCCGGGTGACCGCCCGCCGCTGTGGGCGGCGGGCGGTGCCGCTGTCGGCGGAGCCGTAACGGAGCCGTCGTGAAAACCGAGCCGTGACGGGGCCGTCGGGAAAGTGACGGCGCTCAGCCCAGGTCGGCGATGGCGATGACCGGGCCGCCGCCGCTGGGCCCTTGGTGGACGGCCGCGACGCTGACGAAGACCGCCGGGTCGCCCGTCACGCTGGCCGCGACGCCGCCGACCGTCGCCTTGATCTGGCGGTGCCAGTGGACGTCGCTGTCGTCGAGCATGATGTTGCGCCGCCCGCGCACGCTGCCCGTCGGGTCGGCCTCGCACTTCATGAACAGGTTGACCAGGCGGCCGCCCAGGTCGCTGGGGTGGGGGCGGTCGGGCAGGTCGATGCCGGCGTCGCGGATGGCCGCCCAGATGCCGTCGGTGTCGAGGGCGTCCTTCATGACCGAGTGGCCGGCGCGGTAGCGGCCGCCGATGCCGCGGACGTTGCCGACGACCACGATCTGGGCCACGTCGAGTTCGACGCCGCTGGAACACGACGCGACCGACGAGTACAGCGACAGGTCGCGGTGGATCTGGTCGGCGGTGGGCATCTCGATCTCGCCCAGGGCCACGGCGATGCCGAGGGCGGTCGTGGAGTTGGAGATGTCCATCGACGGGCCGGTGTCCTCGGTGATCACGTCGTGGCCGCGGGACTTGGCGTCGTTGATGGTCGACAGGGTGAGCAGCGGGGTCTTGGTCTGCACGTAGTGGACATCGCGCGGGTCGTCGATGCCGGCGATCTTCATCGCCTCGCGGACGCCGGCCGCGACCTTCTCGACCATGGCCGGGCGACCGATGTCCTCGGGGAGGATGACCTCGCTCATCGCGATGCCCACGCTCAGCCTCGGCTCGTCGCTCTGTGGCGCGGACGCCGGGTCGACCGTGGCGAAGATGGTCGCGTGCGGCGACAGGACGCCGTCGGTGCCGCCCGACCAGACCAGCGGCACGCTCTCGGGGGACGGGTGGCCCTTGCTCGCCAGGACCTCGCGGAAGGCGCGGTCGGCCAGGATGCGGGTGTAGTCGTTGACGCCGCCGTTGCCCTCGGTCTTGCCGATGACGGCCAGCACGCGGGCGGCCTCGATCACGCCGTCGTCGATCAGCTTGGCGAGCCCGGACGCGTCGGTCACGCTCTCGATGGCGACCTTGCGTACCTCGATGGGGTCCGGCATCTAACTCTCCCGGTTAACCGTTGTACCGATATTTCCTGAAATGGCGGCGGCAATGTTGTCCAGTGACGTGATCACTGCCTTGGCGCCGCCCTCCTCGACGAAACGCAGCGCGGCCTCGACCTTCGGGCCCATGCTGCCGCTGGCGAAATGTCCTTCGGCCTGGAGTACCCGCATCTCCTTCGGCGTCACGCTCCCGATGGGGCGGGCCTCGGGGGTGCCGTATCCGGCGATGGCGTGGGGGACGTCGGTCGCGATGACCAGGATGTCCGCCCCGACCGCCTGGGCCAGGGCGCAGGCCGCGTGGTCCTTGTCGATCACGGCCTCCACGCCGTGGAGCCGGCCGTCGGCGTCGCGCACGACCGGCACTCCCCCGCCGCCCGCCGCCACGACCGTGTAACCGGCCTCCATCAGCGCCACGGCCGGGGCCGCGTCCAGGATCTGCACCGGGCGCGGCGAGGCGACCACCCGGCGCCAGCCGCGCTCGAACTCCCGCCACGTCTGGCCGAGCGCCTGGAAGCGCCGGGCCTCCACGACCGAGAAGTACTGGCCGATCGGCTTGACGGGGTCGTGGAAGGCCGGGTCGCCGGGGTCGACGAGGGTGCGGGTGACCACGGTCGCCGCCGGGATCGGGTCGAGGGCGTTCATGATCAGGGCGCCGAGGGTGCCCTGGGTCTGGGCGCCGCACCAGTCGAGCGGCACCGGGGGGACCACATGGGCGGTGAGCTGGTTCTTCAGCAGGATGTTGCCCACCTGCGGGCCGTTGCCGTGGGTGATCGCCACCCGGTGGCCGTGGCCGATCAGGTCGGCGACGTGGGTCATGGCGCGCTCGATCGCGCGCTTCTGGTCGGCCGGGGCGGCGGAGCCGTCCGGCGCGGTCATCGCGTTGCCGCCGAGGGCGATCAGGACACGCTCACCCGTCACACGGCGAAACTATCCGCCGCCCATCTCCCCGGCATTGGCGACTCTCGCCGTCGAAGGTCATGACCCTGGGCAAGATTCACCAAGTGCGCCGTCCGCACGGCCCGCCCTCGGTGGCGAGCACCTCGCCGTTCTTCAGGTCGAGCTCGACCGTCGCCAGGGTGATGTGGTCGTCGTCGTGGCCGGGCTCGGTGTGGTGGCAGACGCCGCCGGCATGCCGGGCCATCACCTTTCGGACCGTCGCCGCGTCGGGCCTGGCGGTGTGCCGCCGCAGGCCGCGCCGCAACTGGTCGCGCCGGATGAGGGTGCCGGGGTGCAGGCGCGGATAGGGGTCGCTGGGCACCACGCGCGGGTCGAGGAAGTGGTTGGTGTGGACGAGCATGCCGTCGTCCTCCGGAACGCTCCACCCGGGTCCGCCCGGGTGAAGTTCGCAGGTCACCGCCGCGTTTCCGCCGGGGCCGTGGGAGACCAGGTTCAGCGACGAGGACGCCGTGACCGGGGCCGTGGTGAGGGTGTAGGCGGCCGAGGTCACCGAGTCGCACTCGTCGAGGACCCGGCGGGCGGCCACGTGCACCGGCAGGCCGATCCCGTCGGCGCCGTCGTCGTCGTGGTGGAGGCGGGTGAAGAGCAGGCCCAGGCCGCTGCTGTTGACGCCGATCTTGCCGACGACGCCGTATTCGGTGAGGGTCGTGGTGACGCGTCCGTCGGGGAACGGGATGGTCCAGACGAGCCAGCCGGCCGCCATCTGGCGCATCCAGTCCCACGTCTGCACCGCCACGGGCGGGGCGTCCTCGTCGTCGCCGAGCAGGACGACCGCGGAGCACTCGCTCTCCCGCGCGCCGCCCAGGTAGGACAGGATCTCGGTCCGGGCGTTGATCGCGGCGAGGTCGGTCACGGGCAGACGGGCGCCTTCCGCCATTCCGGTGATCTCCTCGGCGAGGTCGGGCGCCCACGCCTCGATCGCCTTCATGCCGAGCTTGCCGAGCTCGGTCAGGTCGGGCTGCCGCCCCCCTGCCTTGCGCCGGAAGACCTCGGTGTAGGTGGCGACGGTGCGGGCGATGTCGGCGCTGTGCGCCTGCCCGAATTCATGGCCGCGGTCGAAGGGATCACTGACGGTAGAGGTATAGGCGCGGGTCACACTATTGAGCATCTCATTTGTGGATCGTTCCAACTGGCTCTGAAATGTGATCCTCATCACCTGTTAACAGCCGATCATGCTCCGTTACGGCTCCGCCCTCCCCGCCCCGACCGCCGCCGGACCGGCGGCCGGCGGCCCGGCGCTCACCGGCCGCTCAGCCCAGCCGCCGCGACGTCAGCCGGTCGACCGCCTCGTCGATGACCTCGTCACGCTTGCAGAACGCGAACCTGACGTAGTGGCGCCCGGTCTCGGCGTGGTCGTAGAAGACCTGCGTCGGGATCGCCACCACCCCGGCCAGCTCGGGCAGCCGGCGGGTCAGCTCCAGCCCGTCGGTCAGCCCCAGCGGCCGGATGTCGGTCTGCACGAAATAGGTTCCGGCCGTTTTCAGCACCTCGAACCCGGCCCCGGCCAGCCCCGCCGACAGGCGGTCGCGCTTGGCCTGGAGGGTGTCGCGCAGACGGGCCACCCAGCCGAGCTCGTGGCGCAGCGCGTGGGCGACGGCGAGCTGCCAGGGCACGGCCGAAGTGAAGGTCAGGAACTGCTTCACCGCCGTCACCGCCGTGACCAGCTCGGGCGTCGAGCAGATCCACCCGGTCTTCCAGCCGGTCACCGAGAACGACTTCCCGGCGCTGGAGATCCGGACCGTGCGCTCGCGCATGCCGGGGAGGGTGGCCAGCGAGACGTGCGGGACGCCGTCGAAGGTCAGGTGTTCGTAGACCTCGTCGGTGATGGCGATCAGGTCGTGGTCGCGGCAGAACGCGGCGATGGTCTCCAGCTCGGCGGGCGTGAAGACGGTGCCGGTCGGGTTGTGGGGCGAGTTGACGATGATCGCCCGGGTCTTCGGCGTGGCCCGCAGGTCGGCCGGGTCGAAGGTGAAGCGGCCGTCGACCGGCCGCAGCGGCACCGCCCGGCGGGTGCCCCCGGCCAGCGCGATCGCGGCCGGGTAGGAGTCGTAGTAGGGCTCGAAGACGATCACCTCGTCGCCGGGCTCGACCAGGGCCAGCACCGCCGCCGCGATGGCCTCGGTCGCCCCGACGGTGACCAGGATCTCGGTGTCGGGGTCGTAGGAGAGGCCCTGGGTCTCCTTGGCGTGCTCGGAGACCGCCTGGCGCAGCTCGGGCACGCCGATGCCGGGGGCGTACTGGTTGCGGCCGCTCAGGATGGCCTGGGTCGCCACGTCGAGCATCGCGGCGGGGCCGTCTTCGTCGGGGAACCCCTGGCCGAGGTTGATCGCGCCCGTTCTGACGGCCAACGCCGTCATCTCGGCGAAAATCGTCGGGCCGAATTCCCTCATACGTCCAACTAGCACCCGCACAATTTACTCTGTTCGCATGGCCAGGATCCGCGAGCTCGACTCTCTACGGGGGTTCGCGGTCTGCGGCATCATGCTCGTGAACACCTGGCAGCACGTCGACCCGCGTCCCGAAGAGGGCGCGGCGTTCATGGCCTTCGCCGAGGGCCGGTTCTACCCGATCTTCTCGTTCCTGTTCGGCGTCAGCTTCGCCCTGTTCCTGCGCTCCCACGACGACCGGCTGATCATGCTGCGGCGGCTGGCCGTGCTGGCCCTGTTCGGCGCGGGCCACTGGTGGCTGATGCCCGGCGAGGTGCTGCTCCCCTACGCCCTGCTCGGCGTGGGCGTGCTGCTGCCCGCCAGCTACCTGCCGAAGTGGCTCAACCCGATGCTCGGGGCCGCCGTGGTGGCCTGGGCGGTGGTGCAGGGCAGCCCGTGGATCCTCATCGGCGGCCTGTTCCTGCTGGGCCTGGCCTGCGTCGACCACGGCGGGCCGAAGCCGAGCCTGACGGTGTTCCTGATCAGCGTGGGCGCGGCGGTCGTGTTCTTCCCCGTCGGGGGTTTCCCCTCGGCGCTGGCCGGGGCGGCGGTCTACGCGTCGGGGTTCCTGCTGCTGAGCCCCCGGCTGTTCGAGCCGCTCGGGCGGATGGCGCTGACCAACTACGTCACCAGCTCCTTCGTGATCATCGCGGCCGGGGCGGAGTCGTTCTTCTCCGTGGTCGTGGTCACGGTGGTGACCCTGGTCGTCCAGGGGTGGTTCTCGGCGTGGTGGCTCTCGCGGTTCCGCTACGGGCCCCTGGAGTGGATCTGGCGGTGCCTCACCTGGATGAAGGCGGTCCCCAACGGGCAGACTGTTGCGGGTGACCGTAGTAGCGCTGGGGCAGATCCCGATCGACCACGAGCCGAAGAAGAACCTGGAGACCGTGCGTGAGGCGCTGGCCGCCGCGGAGGCCGACCTCGTCGTCTTCCCCGAAGCCACGCTGAGCCGGTTCGGCCGCCACATCGGCGAGGTCGCCGAACCCCTCGACGGGCCGTTCGTGACCGGTCTCCGCGAGGCCGCCCGCGACACCGGCACCGCCGTGATCGCCGGGGTCTGGGAGCCCGACGGCGACCGGGTCGCCAACACCGCGGTCGCCGTCGACGCCGACGGGGCGCTGAAGGCGGCGTACCGGAAGATCCACCTGTTCGACTCGTTCGGGTCGCGGGAGTCGGAGTTCGTCAGCCCCGGGCCCGAGCCGGTCGTGGCCGAGGTGGCCGGGCTGAGGGTGGGCCTGGCGACCTGCTACGACGTGCGGTTCCCCGAGTTGTTCCGGAAGCTGGTCGACCAGGGCGCCGACGTCTTCGCGGTGATCGCGGCCTGGGCCGCCGGGCCGCTGAAGGAGGACCACTGGACCACCATGGTCCGGGCCCGCGCGATCGAGAACACCACCTGGACCGTCGCCGTCGGCCAGCCGCCCCACGCCGACGGCTTCGGGATCGGGCACAGCATGCTCGTCGACCCGATGGGCGTGGTGACCAGGGCTCTCGGCCCCGCGCCCGGCGTGGGCTCCGGAGCGGTCGACCCGGCCCGGACCGAAGCGGTCAGGACGGCGCTGCCCGCCCTGCTGCATCGACGATTCACAATCGGGGACATTGGCGGGTGAATCCCTCCTAACGGGAGGTGAGGAAGTCAATCGCTCGTAAACTGTCCCCCATGAGTGAGCCAGGGCAGAGCACACGCATGCAGAAGGTGATCCCACCGCGCCTGCTCGTGCCATACCTGGCCGGACGGCGTACCGTCATCTCCGGGTACGTCTACCGGGTGCAGGACTGCGAGCGGCTGACCACCCCCCGGGCGATCGTCGACGCGCTCGACCTCTCCTTCGAGGGGTCGGAGCTGGTCCCGGGCGTACCGGAGCTCTACATCCTGCGCTGGCTGGCGCGGGAGATCGACACCTATGTCGTTCCCTACGGCCCCCACATGGGCGGCGACTGGAGCGATTCGCCCCCCTTCGCCGGAAACGGCTTCACCGCCTCGCGGGAGCACGTCGTGCCGCAGTTCCACACCATGCCCATGCCGATCCCGGCGGGCGCCGAGATCGTCCACCTCACCCGGCAGGGCGAGCGCCTGTTCGCGGCCTTCGACGGCCTCTCGTGGCGGCCGGCCGCATGAGCGGCGACGTCGAACCGGTCGGCCTCGGGTTCATGGCGACCTACCGGGGCCGCAACTACCCGGCCGCCATCGGCCCCGGCGGCGACGACGTCGTCCTGTTCAGCGAGACGGCCGAGCCCGGCTTCGAACGCGGCCGCGGCTACCACCGCCTGGCCGTGACGACCAAGGAGCTCGACCGCCTCGTGCTGCTGCGCACCGTCGGCGAGTTCGGCGGCGAGCCCTGCCTGGTCCTCGACGAGGACGACGGCGAGGAGGGCGGGCTGCACATCGCCTACACCGGCCACAGCGGCATGAAGGCCGAGGCCCTCGGCTACTGGCTGGTCGACCACGGCGCCTACGAGGTCGTGGTGCCCCGCGAGGAGGTGCACTCGATCAGGGTCGAGCGCATCTCCATCCCCCTCACCTCCGGCTAGACCGGGGGCGGGCCGAGGTCAGGTCGTTCCGACGGCTCGGTATCGGGCGATCCGCCGGTCCACCCGGTCGTGGGCCGGTTCGGCCAGGAGGGCGGCGATCTCCTCTTCCAGTGCTCGGGCGACCCTCTTCGTGAAGGCCGGTTGCTCGTAGACCGCGTCGGGGCACTCGGCGATGATGCGGTCGACGATGCCGTCCCGTTTCAGGTCGGCCGCCCTCACCCCCTGGGCCTGGGCGATCTCGGGGGCGAAGTCGACCGTGCGGTAGAGGATCGCCGAGGCGCCCTCGGGGGGCAGCGGCGAGAGCCAGGCGTGCTGGGCGGCGAGCACGCGGTCGGCCGGCAGGAGGGCCAGGGCCGCGCCGCCCGAGCCCTGGCCGAGCAGCAGGCAGACCGTCGGGGCGTCGAGCATGACCAGGTCGGCCAGCGAGCGGGCGATCTCCCCCGCCAGGCCGCCCTCCTCGGCCGCCTTCGACAACTCGGCACCCGCCGTGTCGATGACCGTCACTAGGGGCAGGCCGAGCTCCTCGGCGAGCTTCATCCCCCGGCGGGCCACCCGCAGCCCGGCCGGGCCGATCTTCAGGCCGGCCCGCGCGCCGCGCCGGTCCTGGCCGAGCACCACCGCGGGCGCCTCGCCGAAACGGGCCAGGGCCAGCAGGAGGCCGGGGTCGCTCTCGCCCGCGCCGGTGCCGTTCAGCGGGGTGACGTCGGCGGCGGCCAGTTTCAGCAGGGCCCGGACGCCGGGGCGGTCGTCGCGCCGGGAGCTGACGATGGCGTCCCAGGCCGGGACGTCGGTTCTGGGCGCGGGTTCGGCGGCCGGCGGCAGCGGCGGGAGGTCCTTCGAGGCGCACAACACGCTGAGCGCCCGGATCGCGATCTCGCGCGCCTGCGCCGCCGGGACCACCGCGTCGACCAGGCCGTGGGCGAACAGGTTCTCCGACTCCTGCACGCCCTTGGGGAAGCGGTAGCCGTACAGGGACTCGAAGACGCGCGGTCCGAGAAAGCCGATCATCGCGCCCGGTTCGGCGGCGGTGACGTGGCCCAGCGACCCCCATGACGCGAACACGCCCCCGGTGGTCGGGTGGCGCAGGTAGACGACGTAGGGGAGGCCGGCCTCCTTGTGCGCCGTCACCGCGGCGGTGATCTTGATCATCTGGACGAACGCCAGCGCGCCCTCCTGCATGCGGGTGCCCCCGCTGGCGGGCGCGGCCAGCAGCGGCAGCCGTTCGGCGGTGGCGCGCTCGACGGCGGCGACGAGGCGTTCGGCCGCCGCGACGCCGATCGAACCGGCGAGGAAGGAGAACTCCCCGGCGACCACGGCCACCCGGCGGCCGTCGAGCCGCCCCTCACCGGTGATCACCGACTCGTCGTAGCCCGACGCGGTCCGGGCGGCGGCCAGTTCGCCGGCGTAGTCGGAGCCGGGCGGGGCCGTCTGACGGGGCGACCGGTCCCAGGAGACCCACGAGCCGGGGTCGAGCACGATCCCGATCAGAGTGCGCGCGTCGGGTCTCTCGGGGTTCACCGCGCCTCTTTCCCCTTGAGCCAGTCGAGCACCGCCTCGTTGTCGGCGCCCAGCGCGGGCGGGGCGGTGTGCTCGCCGGGCGGGTGGTGGTCGAAGCGCAGGACCGGGCCGGGCAGCCCGATCGGGCCGAGGTCCGGGTGGTCGACCTCGACGAGCAGCCCTTGCGAGAGGGTCTGGTCCCAGGCGTAGACCTCGTCGATGGTGCGGATCGACCCGGCGGGCACCCCGGCGTCGGCGAGCCGGCCGAGCCAGTGGTCGCGGGTCTCGGTGGTCAGCGTCTTCTCCATCTCGGCGACGAGTTCGTCGCGGTGGGCGAAGCGGTCGCGGTTGGTGGCGTATTCGGGCCGGTCGGGGTCGACGCCGAGCAGCGCGGCCACCTTCCGCCACTGGCCCTCGTTGCCGGCCGCGATCTGGATCATGCCGTCGGAGCAGCGGAAGGCCCCGAAGGGCGCGATCGAGGAGTGGTGGTTGCCGTTGGCCTTGGGGACCTGGCCCGCGACCGTCCACTGGGTGCCGTGGTAGGCGTGCACGCCGACGACCGAGGCCAGCAGCGAGGTCCGGACCACCCCGCCCCTGCCGGTGCGCTCGCGCTCGTAGAGGGCGGCGGCGACGCCGTAGGCGCCGTGGATGCCGGCCAGCAGGTCGGCGATCGACGGCCCGGCGCGGTGGGGCTGACCGGGCGGCCCGGTGATCGACATCAGCCCCGCCTCGCCCTGGGCGATCTGGTCGTAGCCGGGACGGCCGCCCTCGGGCCCGTCGTGCCCGAACCCGGTGATCGACAACACCACCATGCGCGGGTTGAGCTCGGCGATCATGTCGGTGGAGAAGCCGAGCCGGGCGAGCACCCCGGTGCGGAAGTTCTCGATCAGGACGTCGGCCTGCCGGATCAGCCGGGTCAGCACGTCCTTGTCGCCGGGGTCCTTGAGGTCGAGCGTGATCGACCGCTTGTTGCGGTTGGCCGACAGGAAGTAGGTCGACACGTCGCCGACGAAGGGCGGCCCCCAGCCGCGCGACTCGTCCCCGCCCTGCGGATGCTCGACCTTGATCACGTCAGCGCCGAGGTCACCGAGCATCTGGGCCGCGTGGGGCCCGGCCAGCGCCCGGGACAGGTCGAGCACCACGACACCGGTGAGGGGTCCCTGCACGATCGTCCTCCGATTCCGATGGGAGCCCGCAGGCTACCCGTACCAACGGGGGCTGGCACGATCGGGGCATGCCGACCATCGCCGACCTGGCCGCCCGGATCGCCCTTCTGGAGCCGTCGTGCGGCCCGTCCCGGCTGGTGGCCGTCGACGGCCCGGGAGGCTCCGGCAAGACGACCTTCGCCGGCCTGCTCTCCGGGGCGCTGAACGGCGCACCCGTGGTGCACAGCGACGACTTCCCCATCCCCTGGGACCAGGGCCCCGAATCCTGGTTTTCGCATCTCACCCGCGACGTGCTCAAACCACTGCAAAACGGCTCCAAGGCCTCTTTCCGCCGGTACGACTGGCGTCGCGGCGTCTATGCCGAACGGGTCGAGGTGCCGGCGGCGGCAGTGGTGATCGTCGAGGGGGTGAGCGTGGGGCGTGCCTCCTGTCCGGCGGCCATCCGGGTGTGGGTGGAGGTGCCCTCTGATCTCCGGCGGGCGCGGGTGCTGGCCCGCGACGGCGCGGAGCACACCGCCGACTGGGTGACGTGGACCGCCGCCGAGGACGCCTGGTTCGCCCGGAACCCGGTCGTGCCGGACGCCCGGGTCGACGGCGTCACGTTCGAGGTCGTCTGGGCTTAGGTTGACGGTCATGGACCAGGAAGCCCGCGCCTCCGACCAGGACCGGGAATCGACCGTCGCCCGCCTCAAGACGGCGTACGCCGACGGCCGCCTCGCCCCCGGCGAGATGGAGCAGCGCGTCGAACGCGCCCTGACCGCCGTCTCCCACGGCGACCTGGCCGCGCTCACCGCCGACCTGCCCGAACGTCCGGGCGAGGTGGTGACGATCCGCACGCGGTCGGGCCGCGTCGTCCGCAAGGGCGCCTGGCGGGTCCCCCGCACGCTGCGCGTCGAGGCCGAATACGCCCACCCCCACTTCGACCTGTCCGAGGCGGTGATCGAACACGACCGGATCGACGTGGAGCTCGACCTCGCCTACGGCAGCGCCACGATCGTCCTGCCGCCCGGCGCGACCGCCGACGCCGACGGCGTCCAGACCGACTGGGGCGGCGTGTTCTCCAAGGTCCCGGGCGCGCCCGTGCCCGGCCGCCCGCACCTCCGGGTGACGGGCCGCCTGGGCTACGGACGACTGCGCATCCGCTACCCGGCCACCGGCCGCTTCCGCTGGCTGAAACGCTGAGCCCCTACGGCCGGACGTCGACCTCCGCGTGCGGCAGGCCGCCCGACAACTTCGGGAAGCCCGGCCCCCGGTCGAAGAACGCCTCCCTCGGCGCCCGCAGCTGCGCCCGCAGCGCCTCGGTGGCCGCCTCGTCGACCGTCAGGCCGTCGGAGAACACCACGCCGTAGTCCTCCCGGGCGGCGTCGAGGGACACCTTCCCGTCCCGCACGTCGTCGGCGACCCGGGACGGTTCGCGGTCGAAGGGGGAGCCCCACCCGCCGCCGCCCGTCGTGCGGACGCGCACGATCTCGCCCTCCCGCACCGGGAAGTCGTCGACCAGCCCGTCCATCTCGACGCCGTTGACCGTCACCACGAACGGCCGCCCGGCCCGGCCGCCGTTGACGCCCCAGCAGCTCAGGATCGAGCGGTCGGCGATGCTCATGAACGACGCGTCGCGCAGCAGCCGGATGTGCTTGTCGTAGCCGAGGCCGCCCCGGTAGCGGCCGGGGCCGCCGCTGTCGACGGCCAGGCCCAGGCGTTCGACCCGCAGCGGCCAGCGGGCCTCGGCGAACTCCACGGGGATGTTGCGGGAGTCGGGGACCACGTGGATGGTGTCCTCGCCGTCGGCGTACCAGCGGCCGCCGGAGCCGCCGCCGAGGACCTCGCGCATCAGGTAGTCGTCGCCGTTGGCGTCGAGGCCGTAGACGCCGGTGTAGCGGATGGTCTCCTGGTCGGCGGGCATCCGGCCGCCGGTGGCCTTGGCCAGCACCCCGGCCAGCACGCCCAGCAACCGCAGGATCACGAAGGTGCGGGCGTTGGTGGGCGCGGGGAAGATCGGCGTGAGCAGGGTGCCCTTCTCCGGGAAGACCATCTTGATCAGCGGGACGACGCCCTCGTTGACGTCGAGCTCGGCCATGCGCTCCGGGGTGTCGGCCAGGTTGCGCAGGATCGGGGCCAGCCACTTCTTCAGGAACACCCCGTCGGCGTAGTCGCCGGCGTGGTTGATGGGGCCCTTGGCCTGCGGTGACGTGCCGGTGAAGTCGATCACCAGCGGTTCGGGGGCGCTGTGGTCGACGGTCAGGGTGATGCGCTGGGCGTGCAGGCGGGGCTCGTCGACGCCGTCGTGCTCGGCGTAGTCCTCCCAGACGTGCACGCCCTCGGGGATCTTCGCCAGCAGTTCGCGGCGGAAGGTCTCGGTCGTCTTGGCCAGGATCGCGTCGAAGCACGTCTCGACGGCCGCGCGGCCGTAGCGGTCGAACAGCTCGCCCAGCCGCCGGGCGCCCATCAGGCAGGCCGAGCACTCCGCGTCGAGGTCGCCGGCCAGGGAGTCGGGCATGCGGGAGTTGCGCGTCATGATCCGCAGCGCGGCGTCGTTGGGCACGCCCCGGTCCCAGAGCCTGATCGGGGGCACCATCAGGCCCTCCTCGAACACGCTGCGGGCCCCGGAGGGCATCGAGCCGGGGCAGGCGCCGCCGATGTCGTCGTGGTGGCCGAAGGCCTGCACGAACGCCACCACCTGGCCCTCATGGAAGACCGGCACGGTCACGCACAGGTCGGGCAGGTGGCCGATGCCGCCCTCGGACAGGTAGACGTCGTTGTGGAAGAAGACGTCGCCGGGGTTCATCGTCTCGATCGGGAAGTCGCGCACGATCGGCTGCACGAGCGCGCTGTAGGAGCGCCCGGTCAGCTTGCGCAGCCGGACGTCGTGGATGCCGGCCCGGAAGTCGTGCGCGTCGCGGATCATGGGCGAGCGGGCGGTCCGGGCGATGGCGGTCTCCACCTCCATCTCGACCGACGCCAGCGTCCCCTCGACGATCTCGATCAGGATCGGGTCAGCCAAGCTCACGGCGCACCTCCAGGTTGCCGTAGTCGTCCATGGTCGCGGTGAAGCCGGGGTGCACCGGGAGCGTGGAGCCGTACTCCTCGATGACCGCCGGGCCGTGCACCACGGCCCCGGCGCCGAGGTCGCGGCGGCGGTAGATCACCGTCCGGGCCCAGCCGTCGAAGTGGACGTCGCGGGTGCAGATCGGGGTGGGCTCCTCGAACTGCTCGGGGCGGCGGGCCAGCGCCGGGCGGGTGATCGGGCCGATCCCGCTCACGCGGAGGTTGACCCATTCGACGGCGTGGCGGGGGTCGTCGCGGTAGCCGTACCCGTAGAGCCTCTGGTGCGCCTCGTGGAAGCGGGCCTCGACGTCGCCGTCGGCGGGCACCCGCACCTCGTAGGCCTGGCCGTAGTAGCGCAGGTCGGCGGTGCGGACGTACACGTGGTCGGTGAAGCCCTCGCGGGTCAGCGCCTCGGCGGCCTGGGCCTCCAAATCGCGGAAGACCGCCTCGATCTCGTCCGGGTCGGGGTCGGTCGTCACGTGGGTGCGGACGTAGTCGTTCTTCACGTCCACCGTCAGCAGGCCGAAGGCCGACACGTTGCCCGGGTCGGGCGGCACGATCGCGCTCTTCAGGCCCAGCACGTCGAGCAGCCGGCAGACCAGCAGCGGGCCGGATCCGCCGAAGGCGACCATGGGGAAGTCGCGCACGTCCAGGCCGCGCTTCACGGTGATCTGGCGGATCGCGTTCGACTGGTTGAAGGCGCTGATCTCCAGGATGCCGGTCGCGCAGCGCTCGGGGGTGAGGCCGAGCTTGGCGGCCAAGCCCTCGATCCCGGCCCGCGCCGCCGCCGCGTCGAGCGGGATCTCGCCGCCGAGCAGGTGGGGCGGGACCCGGCCCAGGAAGACGTGGGCGTCGGTGACGGTGACCTCGGTGCCGCCCCTGCCGTAGCAGATCGGGCCGGGGTCGGCCCCCGCCGAGCGGGGGCCGACCTTCAACGTCCCCTCGGGCGAGATCCACGCCACCGAACCGCCGCCCGCCCCGACGGTGACGATGTCGATCATGGGGATCTTGCAGGGGTAACGCCCGATGGAGCCCTCCGTGGTCTGGGAGGGCTCCCCGTCGACGATGACGGCGACGTCGGTGCTGGTGCCGCCGCCGTCCAGGGTGATCACGCTGGGCCGGCCCGCCGTGCCGGCGATCAGGGCCGCGCCGAGCGCGCCCGCCGCCGGCCCGGACAGGACGGTGGTGATGGGCTGGTTGACGACCTCGGCCGCCGACAGCACCCCGCCGTTGCTCTTCATCACCGAGAAGCCCCGGCCGAGCCGCTCGGACAGGTTGCCGATGTACGTCCGCATGATCGGCTTCACGGCGGCGTCGACCAGCGTGGTGACCGAGCGCTCGTACTCGCGGTACTCCCGCAGCACGTCGCTCGACACCGAGACCACGGCCTCGGGGTGCTCGCGGGCCAGCACGTCGCGCATGAGGCGTTCGTGCGCGGGGTTGGCGTAAGCGTGCAGGAAGCACACCCCGATCGCGGTGACGCCCTGGTCGCGGAACCAGCGGGCCACGGCCGTCGCGTCGTCCTCGGAGAAGGGCCGGACCTCGGCGCCGGTGTGGTCGAGGCGGCCCGGCACGGTCTTCACCCGGTGCACCGGCACGATCCGGGGTGGTTTCACCCAGAAGTAGGAGTTGCCGTAGCCGTCCGGGACGCTCTGGCGGGCGATCTCCAGGATGAACTCGAAGCCCTCGGTGGTGATGAAGCCAAGATGGTCCGACCGGTCGGGACGGTCTTCCAGGAGCTGGTTGGTGGCCACCGTGGTGCCGTGGACCAGCGCCGAGACGCTCGCCAGGTCGACCCCGCCGCCGTGGAGCTCCAGGACCTTGGCGACGCCGGCGAGGAACCCGTCGGCCGGGTTCGACGGCGTCGACGGGGTCTTGGTCGTCACGATCTGCCCGGTGCGCTCGTCGACGAGCACCACGTCGGTGAACGTGCCACCCGTGTCGACACCGATTCGGACGCTGTACATGCCCCGTTTCTACCGACCTGCCCGACGTGGGGAATCAGCGGGTTGTGCCGAAGAATCCCAAAATACTCGTCACAGCCTGCCCGGCGAGGTGGTGAACCGCCGCCCGCCCGGGTCCGTGGGGCCCCAGGTCAGCGGCCATGAGGCCGACGGGGCCGGCGTTCCGGCACGGGCTCTCCAGGGAAGACGTTCACATGGGTGTTCACGTCGTTGGATTATTTTCGGTTCTCCGAAATCCAGGTTCCGGCTCAGCTCGAAGACCTGAGCCGGACTCGGATACGGTCGGGGCGCAATCGGTGTTTCGGCTCAGATGAGGCAGTAGCCGTCGGCGCACGCGTCGCCCTGCGGCACCGAGAGCGGCTCGCGCTCCTCGACCTCCCGCAGCGCCCCGACCAGCAGGTCGACGGGCTGCGCGCCGGAGACGGCGTACTTGTCCTCGAACAGGAACAGCGGCACGCCGCCGATGCCGAGCTCACGGGCCCGGTCGATCTCGGCCCGGACCTCCGGGGCGCCCTCGCCGGTGTCGTCCACCCCCACCTCGGCGGCGAGCTTGGCCAGCACGGCCGCGTCGCCGACGTCGAGGCCGTCGGTGAAGTGCGCCCGGAACAGGCGGTCGGCCATCTCGGGGGCCCTGCCGTCGCGCTGGGCGAGCCAGATCAGCCGGTGGGCCTCCAGCGTGTTGGCGCCGATGGCCTTGTCGTACTTGAGGTCGAGACCGTCCTCGGCGGCCACGCCGACCACCCGGTCGATCATCTGGAGGGCCTGGCGCCCGAACCTGCCCTCCAGCCACGTCGTGAGCGGGGTGCCGTCGCTGACGGACTCCGGAGAGAGCTGGAACGGCCGGTAGGCGACCTGAACGGGCTTGCCGTAGGCGCGGACGGCCGCGCGGAACCGCGTGTGCCCGATGTAGCACCAGGGGCAGACGACGTCGGAAAAGATCTCAACCTTCACACCGGCTTGCAACCCGGAGGGGCCACAACCGAATTCCCGTCACCGGGCCAGATCGTGGAGCCGTTCGGTCAGTTGGTCGTCGTGGCCGTCGATGAGCGCCGACACCGCCCGCCACCAGGCGAACCACTCGGCGCTGCGCCACATCCAGTCGAGCCGCTCCACGGCCGCCACGACGTCGCCGACGGTCTGCCAGGCGGGGCCGGTCTCCTCGGTGGTGGCGCCGTGGCGGAGAGTCCACTCGCGCAGCACGTGGCCGGTCTTCGGGTCGATCTCCCGGCCGTACGGGCTGGGCTCCTCCCCCGGTAGCGGGTGCGGCCCCAGGCCGGCCGCGACGCCCCACGACCACTGGGCCTCGGCCGGGCGGGCGTAGCGGAGGGAGTTGAAGTCGAGGTTGGTGCCGAGTTCGTCGTCGAGCCGCCGGACCACGACGGCGTCGAGCCGCCCGCCCGCGTCGAACGAGACGACCAGCCTGGCCCCGGCCTTGGCGCCGGGCGGCACCGGGACCCGGTCTTCGGCCTGCCAGGAGTTGAGGTCGGCGGTGCCGACGGGCGTGCCCCACAGGGTGTCGGCGACGTCGTCGGAGACCCACGCGGCCAGCGTCTCGAGAACGGTCAGGTCACCCCACGGCTCGATCGGCTGCGCCTTGACCAGCGCCTCTTCTGGCGCGGGCAGTTTTCCGTCGCGGCTGACGGTCCACCAACCGCCGCCGAGCTCATCGGTCCCGACGAGGAGCGCGGCGACGGCCGCCAGTTCGGCTGAACGCCGAGTCAGTGGGGCGAGACGGACCAGGTCCGCCACGCGGCGGGTGCGTTCACGGCCGAGCACGGCCTGCGCCTCCCTCAGGAGGGTGGCCGCCGTTGGGCGGTCCTCCCCCAGCAGGTCGGTGGTCAGCCGTCGTGCCTCTGCCCGAGCGTCCTCCGCGTGCGACTCCCGCATGCGGACAAGTTACGCCGAAAGATCGCCCGATCGCTACCGTTTCCCGGCACGACCGAGAAGCCAGCCGATGACGGCGCTTCCCAGGGCGATCCCGGCGCCCATCCCGAAAGCCGCCAGAACGGGCCACGCGCGCGGCCCGCGGTCACGCCCGCCGCCGGTCACCGGGGTCTCGGCACGGGTGAAGACGGCCGCCTCCCCCACCGGCTGCCCCTCGACGGCGACCGGCGCACCGGGGAAGATCGCGGGCACCGCGAGGATGTCCTTCTCGACGGCGGTGAAGAACTCCCCCGCCATCTTCTTGGCGACGGAGGTGAGCATCCGCTGCCCGACCCCGCCGACCATGCCGCCCACGACGGCGTCGGCGTCGTAGTCGATCCGGGTGCCGCCGTCCTCCTCGGTGAGCCGCACCCGCACGGTCGCGTCGACCGTGCCGGGCGCCCCCTGCCCCCGCGCCTTCAGCACGAAGGCCTCCGGCTCCTCGGGATCGGTGAGCGCGACCTGCCCCTGGTAGATCCCCTTGATGGACGCCACCCCCGCCGAGACGGTCATGGTGTAGACGTCGCTGCCGACCGCCTCCAGGCGCTGGCAGCCGGGGATCGTGCGCACCAGCACGGCGGGATCCTGCAGAGCGTCCCAGACCTTCGACCGTTCCGCCCCGATCAGGGCACTGCCGACGACCTTCACGGCCACCTCCCTCGGTTGCCGAGCACACTAGAGAATCCAGGCGACCGGCGAGTACGGCAACATCTGCCGCCGGGGAGCCCGCACACCCTGCAGATGTTCACCAACCCCCACAGGTCGACGATCACCAGCGTAGACCCGCCCCCACCGGACACGTCCCCGAGCACGCCGACGAACCCGGCCCCGCACCAGGCGCGCATGTGAGCCATGCGCCGCCGACGCACAGCACCCACTTCGCCCCACCGCTTCGCCCGGCCACTCGCCTCCGTTGTGGTGCCCCATCGTGGTGCCCGCTGCACTGCGACCGTGGTGTCCCATGCCCGTCGCCGCTCGCGGCTAGGATGGCGGGTCATGCGCCGGGGCTTCGCGATCATCCTGTCGGCCCTCGTGCTGAGCGCCTGTTCGGCGCCCGTGGCGGGTCCTCCCCCGGAGGCGGCTCCCTCGCAGTCGGCTCCCTCGCGGCCGGCCGCCCCGCCGCTGGAAGCGGCCGCGTCGCCGTCCCCGTCGCCCACGCCCAGCGGGTTGCCGCGCCCCGGTGAGGTACGCCGGATGAAGCAGGACGGGTTCCCCGTCATCAGCAGCGTCCCGACCGAGCGCAAAGTCGTCTTCCTCACCATCGACGACGGGTGGGAGCAGGATCCGGGGTTCGCCCGGATCATCAGGGAGCGCGGGATCCCGATCACCGTCTTCCCGACCCGGGACGCCGTCGAGGCCAAGGGGGGCCAGGAGGCCGGGGAGGGCTGGACGTACGTCGGGGCGGGCGGCTGGCCCTACTTCAAGGACCTGGGCGTGCCGATCGAGAACCACACCCTCACCCACCCCGACCTGCGCACCCTCGGCCTGGAGGCGCAGAAGGCGGAAATCTGCGGCGCGGCGAAGGTCATCGGCAGGCACATCGGCCGGGCGCCGGAACTGTTCCGGCCGCCGTTCGGCTCGTGGAACAGCACCACCCTGACCGCCGCCGAGAAGTGCGGCATGCGGGCGATGGTCCTGTGGACGGCCTCGGTCCAGACGAACGCGCGGATCGCGTACCAGGCCACCGACAAACAGCTCCATCCGGGCGACATCCTGCTCCTGCACTTCCGGCCGCCCCTGGCGAAGGACTTCGCCCGGCTGGTCCGGAAGGTGGAAAGGCGCGGCTTCTCGTTCGGCGACCTGGGCGCCTACCTGGACCAGCTCCTCCCCACCACGTCATGACTAGGCGCCTGCTTCGAGGCGGTCGGTCCGGGCGGCGCGGCTGTCGGCGGTGTTCGATGACGGCGCCGGTCGGGCCCCACTAGTCCAGGTCCGCGGAGGTCGGGAGGCGCGGGCGCGGTCCGGCTCGCCGGTCCGGACCGCGAGTTCGGTGCGGTAGGCCGGCGTCTCCGTGAGGTCGGCCGCCGGTCCGGTGTCCTGGTCTCGCGCCGGCGCGGCGTCGAGGATGCGGGCCGCCGAGTCGCCCATGACCGCCGCCGCCGCGATGCCTGGGACATCTCATCCGCGCGGTGTACCCCCCAATCAGCCTCCCGGCGGACGCCCCCGCGGACCCGGGTGCGGGACATTCGGTGGCATAGGAAATCCCGTGCGGACAGGGCGCTCGTCCCTGTCGGCCGGGACACCCGGGGCGACATCGTGGATATCGCAACGGGGGTTGTGCGCACCGGGATCCGGGGGTTGGGAGAGCTCCGGATCCCGGTCATGCCACGCATGTGACGAAGATCGCAGCAGACACCGGAGACTTTGCTCTACAAGCCGTAGTACTACTTGAGGTAGCACTACGCCCCGTAGAGCATCCGGAGGGGGACCGACCATGGACGCTTTGGACCTGGCACGGTGGCAGTTCGGGGTGACCACCGTCTACCACTTTCTTTTCGTACCGCTGACCATCGGGCTGGGCGTGTTCGTCGCCGGCCTGCAGACCGCCTGGTACCGCACGGGCAAAGAGCACTACCTGACGCTGACGAAGTTCTTCGGCAAGCTGTTCCTGATCAACTTCGCGATGGGTGTGGTCACCGGCATCGTGCAGGAGTTCCAGTTCGGCATGAACTGGAGCGAGTACTCCATCTTCGTCGGCGACGTCTTCGGAGCGCCGCTGGCCATGGAGGCGCTGCTGGCGTTCTTCCTGGAGTCGACGTTCCTGGGACTGTGGATCTTCGGTTGGGACAAGCTGCCCAAGAAGCTCCACCTGGCCACCATCTGGGCGGCCGTCATCGGTTCGAACCTGTCGGCCTACTTCATCCTGGCCGCGAACGCGTGGATGAAGCACCCGGTCGGCTACGAGGTGGTCGACGGCAAGGCCCGGATGACCGACCTGTGGGCGGTGCTGACCAACTCGACCGCGCTCGCGCAGGTCCCCCACGTGGTGGCCGGGTCGTTCGTGGTGGCGGGCGGGTTCGTGCTCGCGGTGGCCGGATACCGGATCCTGCGGGACCGCAACGCCACGGGACTGATCCCCCGCCGGAAGGACTTCGGCGACGTCACCACGCCGATGCGCCGCGAGGTGGACATGTGGCGGGCGGCGCTGCGCGGCGCGCTGGTGATGACGGCCGTCGCGGGGGCGATCGTCGCGCTGACCGGGGACATGTCGGGACAACTGCTGCACACGCAGCAGCCGATGAAACTGGCCGCCGCCGAAGGGCTGCGGCAGGACACCGCCGGGGCGCCGTTCTCGCCGGTGCCGGGCATCGAGGTCCCCAACATGCTGAGCCTGCTGGCCGCGCATGATCCCAACGCCACCATCCAGGGCATCGACGACATCCAGCAGCGCCTGGTGGCCCAGTTCGGCCCCGGCGACTACGTGCCGAACCTGCCGATCGTCTACCTGTCCTTCCGGGTGATGATCGTGTTCGGCATGGCCACGGTCGGGCTGGCCTTCCTGGGGCTGTTCCTGACCCGGGGCCGGGGGCGGCGGGCCCGGCCCGTGCCGACCTGGTTCGCGCGGCTGTGCGTGCTGGCGCTGCCGCTGCCGATCGCCGCGATCATCTCCGGGTGGCTGCTGAGCGAGATCGGCCGCCAGCCCTGGACCGTCCAGGGTGAGCTGCTCACCGCGGCGAGCGTGTCGCCCGGGGTGAGCCTGACCGAGGTCGCGATCTCGCTGGGCCTGTTCACCCTCGTGTACGGCGTCCTCGCGGTCGCCGAGGCGGTGCTGCTGATCCGGCACGTCAAGGCGGGCCCCGACGAGCCGATGCCGGCCGTCGTGACCGACGACACCGAACGCCGCGTCCCGACCCTGATGTACTGAGGTGCCCTGACATGACCACGTTCTGGTTCATCGTGATCGCCTTTCTCTGGACCGGCTACTTCGTCCTGGAGGGCTTCGACTTCGGGGTCGGCGCGCTGATGCCGGTCCTGGCCCGCGGCGAGGCCGAGCGCCGCCAGGTGCTGCGCACCATCGGCCCGGTCTGGGACGGCAACGAGGTGTGGCTGATCACCGCGATCGGCGCCATGTTCGCCGCCTTCCCCGCCTGGTATGCCGGGTTCCTCAGCCAGTTCTACCTGGCGGCCGTCATGGTCGTCCTGGGGCTGATCGTGCGCGGCGTCGGGCTCGAATGGCGCGGCAAGGTGCGCGCCAAGGAGACCCCGCTGGTCGACGCCGCGATCGTCACCGGCAGCGTGCTGCCCGCCTTCCTGTGGGGGGCGATCTTCGGCAACGTGCTGTTCGGCTCGGCGTTCGCCACCGTCATGGGCGGGCTGCTGTCGCTCGGACTCGCGCTGGTGCACGGCGCCGTGTTCGTCGCGTTGAAGACCAGGGGCCCGGTCCGGGCCCGCGCCCGGGAGACCGCCTGGGTCGCGGGCGTGGTGCTCGTGCCGGTGGTCGCCTTCGCCCTGTGGCGCTTGGACGCCTGGCCGGCGTACGCCGCGATGGCGGCGTACGCGGCCGGGGTGGCGCTCGTCTGGGCCGGGCGGGAGGGCCTGGCGTTCGCGTGCACGGCGGTCACGATCGCCCTGACCACCGCCGCGACGTTCCTCACGCTGCACCCCGAGCCCCTGCCGGGTCTCACGGTCGAGTCGGCCGCCTCGGCCCCCTACACCCTCACGGTCCTGACGTGGATCGGCCTCATCGCGCTCCCGGGGGTCATCGCCTACCAGGCGTGGACCTACTGGGTGTTCCGCAGGAGGCTGACCGCGCCGGAGGTCCTGCTGGAGTCGCGCAGCGCGTAGAGGTCGGACGGGGAGATCGGCATCCGGTCGATGACGATCTTCTCGGCGTCCTCCACCGCGCCGGCGATGACGGCGGAGACCGGGATGACCCCGGCCTCGCCGGCCCCCTTGATGCCCAGGGGGTTGAGCGGGGACGGGGTCTCCAGATGGTCGGTCTCGATGCGGGGGATCTCGGTGACGTAGGGCATCAGGAAGTCCATGAAAGAGGCGTTGAGGAGCTGGCCGTACTCGTCGTAGGCCATCTTCTCGTAGAGCGCCCCGCCGACGCCCTGGGCGACGCCGCCGTGGATCTGCCCCTCGACCAGCATCGGGTTGATCATCTTGCCGCAGTCGTGGACGACGGCGTACCGGAGGATCCTGATCTCGGCCGTGTCGGGGTCGGTCTCGACGATGGCGGCGTGCATGCCCGACGCGAACGTCGAGCGCACCGGCGAGTAGTAGTCCTTGCCCTCCAGGCCCGGCTCCTGGCCCTCGGCGACCGGGGGCCGGTCCATGCTGCCGCTGGTGGCGAACTGGGTGGCGCGCTTGGCCTCCTCGTCGAAGGCGTACCGCAGCGGGTTGGAGAGCACCGCGACGGTGGCGAGCGGGATCGAGGCGCTCGGCGCGCCCACGACGTGCACCATGCCGTCGGTGATCTCCAGGTCGGCCGGGTCGGCCTCCAGCGCGTCGGCGGCGATCCGCAGCGCCTTCTCCTTGACCTTCCGGCACGCCAGGGCGATGGCGTTGCCGCTCATCACGGCGGCCCGCGAGGCGAACGTGCCGACGGCGTAGCCGAACCGCCGGGTGTCCCCCGTGACCACCGACACCTTCTCGATCGGCACGCCGAGCTCGGTCGCGGCGATCTGTGCGAACACCGTCTCGTGCCCCTGCCCCTGTGAGGTGAGGCCGGTGGAGACGTGCACCCGCCCGTCGGAGGTCACCTGGACGTGGCCGCCCTCGTAGGGGCCGACGCCGGTGCCCTCGACGTAACAGCCGACCCCGATGCCGATCCGCCTGCCCTCGGCGGCGGCCTCGGCCTGCATCGCGGGGAAGTCGTCCCAGCCGATCAGGTCCTTCAGCTTCCGCAGCGACGCGGGATAGTCGCCGCTGTCGTAGATCAGCGGGCGGCCGTCCTGGAAGATCATCTGCTGGTCGTAGGGGAACTCGTCGGGCTGGATGAAGTTCGCCGCCCGCACGTCGGTGCGGTCCTTGCCGAGGTACTGGGCGATCTTGTCCATCGTGCGCTCCATGCAGAACACGCCCTGCGGACGCCCGGCCCCCCGGTAGGGGGTGACCTGCACGGTGTTGGTGTAGACGGAGAAGAACTCGACCCGGTAGGAGCCGATCTTGTACGGCCCCAGCAGCTGCGTCGAGGTGATGATCGGCACGATGATGCCGTAGGGCGTGTACGCGCCGTGGTCGTGCAGGATCTCGACGTCGAGCCCGAGCACGCGCCCCTCGTCGTCGAACCCGACCTTCACGTGCTGCACCTGCGCGCGCTCGTGCGCCGAGGAGACGAAGTGCTCCCGCCGGTCCTCGGTCCACTTGACCTCGCGGTTCAGCAGCCGGGCCGCCCACGGCACGAGGATCTCCTCCGGCCACGGGTGCACGATCTTCACGCCGAACCCGCCGCCGACGTCGGGCGCGATCACCTCGACCTTCGGCAGCGGCAGCCCGAGCTTGGCCGCGATGGCCATCCGCACGCTCGTGGACGTCTGGGTGGAGCTGTAGACCCGCAGCGAACGGTCGTCGGCGTCCCAGCGGGCGTACACCCCCTTGCCCTCCATCGGCATGCACGCCGACCGCTCGATGTCGAGCCGGAACTCCAGCGTGTGGGGCGCGGCGGCGATGACGTCACGGGCGGCGCGGCCGTCGCGGTGGGCGACCTCCTGCACCATGTGCGCGCCGACGTTGCCCGGCACGTCGTCGTGGACCAGGTTGGGCCCCTCGACGGCGTTCTCCAGCCCGACGACGGGCTTGAGGAACTCGTAGGAGACGTGGATCCGCTCGCAGACGTCCTCGGCGATGTACCGATCGGCCGCGACGACCATGACGATCGGCTCGCCGACGTGCCGCACGACGTCCTTGGCCAGGCAGTAGGCGGTGCGCCCGTGGGTCAGCGCCGGATGGGGGATCAGCAGCGGCAGCGGCTCCCGCACCCCTTCGGGCAGGTCCTCCCACGTGTAGATCGCGACCAGGCCCTCGACGTCGACCGCGTCGTCGACGTCGATGCCGGTGATGCGGGCGTGCGCGTGCGGCGACCGCACGAACGCCACGGCCAGCGCGTCCGCGCCCAGGTCGTCGAGGTAGCGGCCGTTCCCGGCGACCAGCCGGGCGTCCTCCCTGCGGCGGACCGGCTCGCCGAACAGTCGGGTGGTCACGGGCCCTCCTCGGCCATCAGCTCGGCGGCGCGGTGCACCGACTTCACGATGTTCTGGTAACCGGTGCACCGGCACAGGTTCCCCGCCACCGCCTCGACCACCTCGTCGTCGGCCGGCGCGGGGTTCTCCCGCAGGAACGCGGTCACCGTCGTCAGGAACCCGGGCGTGCAGAACCCGCACTGGAGCCCGTGGCACTCGGCGAAGGCCCGCTGCACCGGCGACAGCCGATCGCCGTCGGCCAGCCCCTCGACCGTGGTGACCTCGTGCCCGGCGACCGACACCGCGAAGGTCAGGCAGGCCCGCACCGGCCGCCCGTCGAGCAGCACGGTGCAGGCCCCGCACACCCCGTGCTCACACCCGACGTGGGTGCCGGTCAGCCCGATGTCGTGCCGGAGGAAGTCGCTGAGCAGCCGCCGCGCGGGCACCCGCGCGTGCCGCGGCACCCCGTTGACGACCAGCGTGACGTCATGCATCGGCGGCCTCCTTCAGCGCGCGCTCGGCCAGCACCCCGGTCAGGTGCCGCCGGTAGTCGGCGGTGGCGTGGATGTCGGCCTCCGGTTCGATCCGTTCTTGTACGAGTCGCGCCGCCCGCGCCCAGTCACCCTGCGCCTCGGTGACGTCCACGACCACGGGCACCGCCCCGACGCTCAGGCAGGCGACCCGGGCGTGATCGGGCCCGACCAGCGCGGCGACCCCCGCCATGGCGTAGTCGCCGTGCCGCCGCGCCACCTCGACGATCGCCGTCCCCCCTGCGGTGGACGGGAAGAAGGCCGACACCGCCAGTTCCCCGGTACGCAGCGACGACTCCATCGGCCCGGTGAAGAACTCCGCGGCCGGGATGTCACGTTCCCCCTCGGGCCCGCGCGCCCGGACCGACCCGCCGAGCAGCGCCAGCACGGCCGGCATCTCGGCGGCGGGGTCGGCGTGCACGATGCTGCCCACCGTGGTCCCCCGGTTGCGGACCGCCGGATGGGCAACCAGCCGCAGCGCCCGGCGCACCAGCGGCTGCGCCGCGAAGGCGGTCTCACTGGCCTCGACCTCGGCGTGCCGCGCCAGCGCGCCCACCCGCACTCCCCCGGCCTCGGCGGTGATCTCCCCGAGCCCGGCCACGTGGTTGATGTCGACGAGCTGCCCGGGCGCGGCCAGCCGCATGTTCATGAGCGGGATGAGGCTCTGGCCGCCGGCCAGCACCTTCCCGTCGGCTCCCGCCGCGGCGAGCGCCTCGACGGCCTCAGCCACCGTGGCGGGAGCGTGGTAGACGAACGAAGGAGGCTTCACTTAAACCGTTCTACTCCTGGAAAGGGCTCGGAGCAGGTGGTACCCGCCCAGTACGACCACGGTGCCCAGGGCGATGCCGCCGAGGTCGAAGCCCTCGACGATCTGCATGTTGACCGGGCCGATGGCCAGGATGATGCCCGCGCCGATCGGGACCATGTTGACCGGATCGGCGAAGTCGACCCGGTTCTCGATCCAGATCTTGGCGCCGAGGAGGCCGATCATGCCGTAAAGGATCACGGTCACGCCACCGAGCACGCCACCCGGGATGGCATAGACGAGCGCGCCGAACTTGGGCACCAGGCCCAGGAGGATCGCGATGACGGCGGCGATGTAGTAGGCCAGCGTGGAGTAGACGCGCGTGGCGGCCATGACGCCGATGTTCTCGGCGTAGGTGGTGGTGGGCGAGCCGCCGACAGCCGAGGTGACCACGGTGGCGACGCCGTCGCCGATGATGGCCTTGCCCATGACCGGGTCGACGTCGGTGCCGGTCATCTCGCCGACGGCCTTGACGTGACCGATGTTCTCGGCGATGAGAGCGATGACCGCCGGGAGCACCACGATGATGGCCGAGAGCTTGAAGTCGGGGGCGTGGAAGTTCGGCAGGCCGAACCAGGCGGCCTGTTCCACGCCGCCGAAGTTGACCCGGAAGTGGGAGGTGACCTGCCCGGCGCCGTCGGGGGCGGTGATCTGGCCGAAGACCAGGTCGGCCAGCCACGAGAGGACGAAGCCGGCGACGAGGCCGATGAGGATGCCCAGCCGGCCGATGAAGCCGCGGAACAGGGCGATGGTCACGAAGGTGACGAGCATCGTGATGAGGGCGATCCACTGGTCCTGCGGCCAGTAGATGTCGGCGACGACGTAGGCGAGGCCGAAGCCGATGAGCATGACCACCGCGCCGGTCACGACCGGCGGGAAGACGCGGTTGATGATCCCGATGCCGAGGAAGTGGATGACCACGCCGCACAGCGCGAGCACGACGCCCGCCACCAGGATGGCGCCCGTGATCGTGGCCGGGCCGCCGCCGTCGGCGGCGATGGCCGCGGCGCCGCCGACGAACGACGCCGACGTGCCGAGGTAGCTGGGGATCTTCCCGTTCACGATGAGCAGGAAGATGATCGTCGCGACGCCGCTCATCATCACCGCGACGTTGGGGTCGAGCCCCATCACCACGGGGAAGACGAACGTGGCGCCGAACATCGCGATGACGTGCTGGGCGCCGAACCCGATCATGCGCGGCCACGACAACCGCTCGTCGGGTTTGACCACCTCGCCCGGTGCGAGCGTGCCCTTTTCTCCGTGTACCTTCCACCCGAAAGCCATGTGAGCCCCTTCGCAATGGGCCGACACCTGGTGGCCACCCCGCAGGCTTCCCAGCGCGGCAAATCGTTCATCAGCCCTTCTACCAGGGCTGTTGCGGGCACATTAGGCCTGTGATCTCTCTAGCACACGGGCAGCATGTGCCAAACAACCGGCCTCAGATGCCGCGCATGTTGAGGACATGGAGCGCCAGCGTGAGGTTGAGGCGCAGGTGGGCGTCCTCGGTGAAGTTGCCCAGCAGGCGTTCGAGCTTTCCCAATAGACGGGCGCTAGATACCCCGCATGTTGAGCACGTGAAGAGCGAGGGTCAGGTTGAGGCGCAGGTGGGCGTCCTCGGTGAAGTTGCCCAGCAGGCGTTCGAGCTTGCCGATGCGGTAGCGCAGGGTGTTGTAGTGGAAGTGCAGGCGGCGGGCGGTCTCGGCCACGTTGAGGTTGGTCTCCAGCAGCACGTGGAGGGTGCGCCGCAGGTCGGCGTTCTCGGCGTCGTCGTCGCCGGCCAGCGCGCCGAGGGTCTCGCGGACGAAGGCGTGCAGTTCGGCGGTGTCGTTGACGAGGGACAGCAGGCGGTAGACGCCGAGCTGGTCGAAGTGGGCGACCGCGCCGTTGCCGTGCAGCTGGCGGCCCACCCGGGCGGCCTTGAGGGCCTGGGCGTAGGCGTCGGCGAGCCCTTCGGCGCCGGAGGCGATGCGGCTCATGCCGGTGGAGAAGGTGCACTCGGCGAAGGCCGACTGCGCGGCGGCGGCGAGCCGGGCGGTGTCGGCCCCGGCGCCGACGATGACGACGACCTCGTGGGAGAACCCGGCGACCGCGCCGCGGGGGTCGTGGCGGCGGACGGCGGCCTGCCAGACGGCCAGCAGCCGGTCCTGGGCGGTGCGCTCGTCGCTCTCGGGGTCGAGTTCGGCGACCATGACGCTGACGGGGCGTTCCAGGTCCCAGCCGAAGGCCTTGGCGCGTTCGGCGATGCGCCCGCCGCCCCGGCCGGTGAGCACGTCGCGCAGGAAGTCGGCGCGGTACTTGCTCTCGACCGCGTTGACGGCCTCCTGCTTGGTGATGACGAGGGCGGCGACGGTGGCGGCCCGCTCCAGGATGCGGATGTCGCTCTCGCGCAGCGTCCCGGCCTGGCTGAAGGCGACGATCCGGCCGTGGTGGTGGCCCCCGGCGACGATCGGCACGACGGCGTAGTGACCGTCGGCGCGCACCATCGGCTCGGGCTGGTCGCGGCCCGGCCCGCTGATCATGTACGCGTCTCGCAGCATCGCCACCTGCTCCGCGCCTCCGGCGGCGGCCAGGGTGGCGCCCGAGACGTCCATGGCGGCGACCGCGACCTCCAGCAGCCCGGCGACCTCGGCGGTCACCTCGCGCATGCCGCCGCCCGCGAGCACGATCTGGACGAGCCCCCGGTGGGCGTCCTCGGCGCGGGCGAGGATGGCGGCCTGCCGGTTGAGGATGTCGGTCAGCACCTGGTTGAGGATGTCGTCGAACCCAACGTCGTTCGGCAGGATGATGAGCGGGAAGCCCAGCCGATCGGCCTGCTCGATCATCTCGGCGGGCAGTTCGTCGAGGTATCGGCCCAGCTTGATGGCGAGGGCCGACAACCCGCGTTCGTCAAGATCCGCCACAAGGCGGCCCAGCGACTGGGGAGTGTTCCTGAGCGGGTAACCGGTCGTGAGCAGCAGCTCGTTGGGTTTCACCCACGCCAGGATGTCGGGCACCTCCATGACGTTGAGGCGCTGGACGATGCGGTCGAGCCCGGATTTGCCGGCGATGAGCCGCGCCCCGGCGAGGGTCGAGACTCCCAGGACCTCGCCGACGGCCACCCCGTGGATGATCGTTCCGGTGCTGGCGAGCCGCATGGCGGGTGCAGCGGGATCCGTCGTCATGGTGCGCTCCGGGGGGATTTGAACGTTCTCCGCAAATTGTGCCTGACCGGGCGACTGTCAGGAAGAGCCAAGCATTTGGCCGACTGTTGGCAGATTTCCCCGTACGGACCCCGGGGGTCCCGTTCTAGCGTCCCTTCTAATGGGGGTTCGGATGAGGGAGGACTCGTGGCTGTAGGTACACGCCCTCGAAGCCGCCGCCCGGTGCAGACGGCGCAGCCCGAGGTCACGTACCTGTCCGGGGCCGCCGCCACCAGTCTCCGGCCGCTTCTGGAGGCCCCGCGCCGCCCCGCCCGGGTGCTGGCCGCCTTCCCGCTGGCGGTCTACCTGGAGGTGCGGACCGAGACCGAGCCGCGGGTGCTCGCGCTCGTCACGGGCGAGGCCACCCGCCTGCCCAACGCCGTTGTGCTGACCGGCCCGCTCGACGGCTTCTCGCCTGGTGACGACGCCTGGGTCGGCGACGGCGTCGTCGAGGCCGGAGGCCGGGCCGTCCGGGTCCGCCGCTGGTGGGACCCCGCTCCGCCGCTGGGTGCCGTCTCCGGTACGGCCCTCGCCACCGCCCTCCCCGTCCTCCACGACATCTGCGTCTCCTCCCCGAGGCAGCCCGGCCTGGAGAGCGGCGGCGCGTCCGCGCTGCTGTCGGCCGGTTGCCACCGGGGCTCGCTCGTCGACGCGATCACCGCGGCCGAGCAGCTCATGGGCCTGGGACCGGGCCTCACCCCCAGCGGCGACGACATGCTGGCCGGGCTCCTGGTCACCCTGCGCTCCGTCGGCACGGCGGCCGGGGTCGGCCGGGCCGTGTGGCTGGCCGACTGGCTCGCCGCCGCGGTGACCTTCGACGCCCGCACCCGGACCACACCGATCTCCGCGACGCTGCTGCACTGCGCGGCGCGCGGCGAGGCGGGCCTGGAGACCCTCGCGGTGCTGCGCGGCCTCACCGGCCGCCAGCCGCTGGAACCGGCGGCGCACCGCCTGCTCCGCCTGGGTCACACCTCGGGCGCCGACCTGGCGTGGGGCATCAGGACGGGAGTGTCGGCCGTCCTCGGACTTGGTGAGAGGGACGCTGAGTGAACCTGGTGGAGATCCGTCCCGGGATCTATCACGACTCGGTCAGCCTGATGAGGGTCAGCCAGGCGCTGACCGGCCGCCCGGGTGTCGAGCTGGCGATCGTGGCGATGGCGACGGCCCTGAACGTCGAACTCGCCGTGGACGCGGGCTTCGACGTCCCGGCCGCGACCTCCGGCGACCTGCTGGTGGCGATCCGGGCGGCGACGGACGCCGACCTCCACGACGCCGCGGCCGACCTGGAGAGACAGTTGTCGGCCCGGACCGAGACGCGCAGCCGGGAGGAGGCCCTCCCCCGCACGATCCGCGCCGCGACGCGCCTGGCCGACCCGTCGGCGGTGGTGCTGGTCAGCGTGCCGGGCGAGCACGCCTTCACCGAGGCGATGGAGGCGGTCGACGGCGGCCACTCCGTGATGATCTTCAGCGACAACGTGCCGGTGGCGCGGGAGGTGGCCCTGAAGGACCTCGCCCGTGAGCGGGGCGTCCTGGTCATGGGCCCCGACTGCGGCACCGCGATCGTCGGCGGCGCCGGCCTGGGCTTCGCCAACGTGGTGCGCCCCGGGAAGGTCGGCGTGGTCGCCGCCTCCGGGACGGGCGCGCAGCAGCTCACCGCCCTGCTCGACCTGGCCGGGGTGGGCGTCAGCCACGTGCTCGGCGTCGGCGGGCGCGACCTGGGCGCCGAGGTCGGCGGCCGGTCCACGCTTCAGGCCCTGGACGCCCTGAACGCCGACCCGGCGACCGAGCTGATCGTCGTCGTCTCCAAGCCCCCGGACCCCGACGTGGCGGCCCGCCTGGGCGAGGCGATCGCCCGGAGCCCGAAGCCCGTGATCACGGCCCTCCTCGGCGAGGGCCAGGCCGACCTGACGACCGCCGCCGAGTCGGTCCTGCGGGCCGTCGGGGCGGAGGTCCCCGTCTGGCCGAGCTGGCCCGGGAACACCGAGCCCGGCGGCGGCCCGCTGCGCGGCCTCTACTCGGGCGGCACCCTCTGCACCGAGGCCCGCCTGATCGCCGGCACCGGCGAGTTCACCGACTTCGGCGACGACGAGTACACGGTGGGCCGCGCCCACCCCATGATCGACCCTGCCCTGCGCCTGGAGGCCCTCGACGCGGTCACCGAGGGCGTCGCCCTCCTCGACGTCGTGCTCGGCCACGGCTCCGACCCCGACCCCGCCGGTTCGTTGTCCGCGGCCATCGCCGCCGCCAAGTCGCGCGGCGTGGCCGTGGTGGTCGCGCTGGTCGGCACGGAGGGCGATCCCCAGAACCTCCAGGCCCAGGCCGCCCGGTTGTTCGAGTCGGGCGCGGAGGTCTACACCTCGAACGCCCAGGCCGCACGCAAAGCCGCGACCCTGGCCGGCGCGAGGCCCACGGAACCCGGCCCCGGCGGCGGAGCCGAGACGTCCGGAGAGGCGTCAGCCTCTCCGGACGGGTGGGTGGGTCGTCCTCTGGCCATGCTCTCGGCGGAGCCCTCCGTCATCTCGGTGGGCGCGTCCATCCTGGCCGAGGCCCTCGACCAGCAGGCCGTCGCGCACACACCCGTCGACTGGCGACCTCCGGTGACAGGGGTGGCCGCCGATCTGGCGGCCGTCATGGCCGATCCCCGTCGCAAGCCCGCCAACGAGAAGGCCGTCGCCCGGCTGCTGGGCGCGCGGCCGCATCTCGTCGGGGTGAAGCGGGCCGGAGACGTACTGGACCTCCCGAAGGGCACCTTCTTCCACGCCGGGCCGCCCATCGAGTGGGAACGGGCCTCGGGGCCCATGCGGGGCGCGCTCATCGGCGGGATGTTGTTCGAGGGGCTCGCGGCCGACGCCGAGGAGGCCGAGCGCAAGCTCGCGAGCGGCGAGGTCAAGCTGGACTCCTGTCACCACCACCGGACCGTCGGGCCCATGGCGGGCGTCGTGTCCCCGTCCATGTGGATGCTGGAGGTGCACGACGCCGAGAACGGCGGCACCGCCTTCTGCTCGCTCAACGAGGGCCTGGGCAAGGTGCTCCGCTACGGCGCCTACGGGCCCGAGGTGATCGAGCGGCTGCGCTGGATGGGCGACGTGCTCGGCCCGGCGCTGGCCGAGGTCATGAAGGTCGTCGGGCCGCTCGACCTGCGCAACCTGGTCGCGCAGGCCCTCCAGATGGGCGACGAGCTGCACAACCGCAACCGCGCCGCGACCTCCCTCATGGTCAGGGAGCTCGCCCCGGCCATCGTGGACGCCGTCCCGAACCAGGCGGCGGAGGTCCTCCGGTTCGTCAACGGCAACGACCACTTCTTCCTCAACGCCGGCATGGCGGCCGCCAAGGTCTCGGCCGACGCGGCGCGGAACGTCGAGGGCTCCTCGATGGTCGTCGCGATGGCCCGCAACGGCACCGACTTCGGCATCCAGGTCTCCGGCCTGGGCGACCGCTGGTTCACCGGCCCGGCGGGCGTGCCCGACGGCCTCTATCTGGGCGCCTACAGCCCCGCCGACGCCAACCCCGACATCGGCGACTCGACCATCACCGAGACGGTCGGCCTGGGCGGCTTCTCCATGGCCGCCGCGCCGGCCATCGTCCGGTTCGTGGGCGGCGACGTCGCGGACGCGGTGGCCGCCACCACGGCCATGTACGAGATCACGCTCGCCGAGCACCCCGTTTACCAGATCCCGGGTCTCGGGTTCCGCGGCACGCCCGCCGGAATCGATGTCACACTGGTCACCCGGACCTCGGTGCTGCCGGTAGTCAATACGGGTATCGCCGGGCGCGTGGCCGGAACGGGGCAGGTGGGAGCGGGTCTGGTGAGTCCTCCGATGGAGGCTTTCACCGCCGCGCTGGCCGCTTTGGCCCAGGTTTAATTCCCTTTGACCCTGGTTTGACCCTAATATCGGTGGCCAACCTCAGAAAATCGCGCGGGTATCTCGCGCGGCCCGGACGAGGAGAATTGGGGACCCCGCCTATGACGACCGATCGCCTGCTCGGTATGGTCCCCGATGGTCAGGGCGGGACCCCCGAGGGGCAGGGCAGGCTCGTCGGCCGCCGCTACCGGCTGCTGTCGCCGGTCGGCCGGGGCGGCATGGGAATGGTGTGGCACGCGCACGACGTGCTGCTCGACCGCGACGTCGCGGTCAAGGAGCTGATCCTCCCCTACGGCCTCGACCAGCAGGGCCGTCAGACCGCCCACACCCGCATGCTGCGCGAGGCCCGTTCGGCCGCGCGGCTGAGCCACCCGGGCATCGTGACCGTCCACGACGTCGTCGAGGAGGACGGCCGCCCGTGGATCGTGATGGAGCTGGTCCGGGCCTGGTCGCTGGAGCAGGCGGTGCGCCAGAGCGGGCCGCTGCCGGTCGTCCAGGCCGCCGAGATCGGGATAAGGGTGCTCGACGCGCTGCGCCACGCGCACGCCGCCGGCATCCTCCACCGCGACGTGAAGCCGGGCAACGTGCTGCTGACGGCCGACCGCGTGGTGCTCACCGACTTCGGCATCGCCGCCATCGAGGGCGACGTCTCGATCACCCACCCGGGCCTGCTGATGGGCTCCCCGGCCTACATCCCGCCGGAGCGGCTCCAGGGCCGCCCGATCACGTTCGCGGCCGACCTGTGGTCGTTCGGCGCCACCCTCTACGCGGCCGTGGAGGGCCGGCCTCCCTACGAGGGGCCCGACGCGGTCGCCGTGCTGGGCGCGGTGCTGACCCAGGAGCCCAACCGGCCCGGCCGCGCGGGCGCGCTGATGCCCGTCATCGAGGGGCTGCTGCGCAAGAACCCGGCCGACCGGCTGCCCGCGGCGCAGGTGTCCGACATGCTGGAACACGTGCTGCGCCAGCACGGCCTCGGCGTGCGCCCGACCGCCCCGCCGCAGACCCCGGCCCAGACGGCGCCCCACAACCAGGCGCCCTCGCCGGCGCCGACCCCCGCCGACCAGACCCCGGTCCAGATGCTGCCGCCGCTCGACCCGCCCGCAGGGCCGATGCCCTCGCGCATCATCGAGACCCCGTCGGGCCCGGTCCGGGTGCCCTACGACCCCAACCACCCGTCGGGCGGCTACAGCATGGGCGCCCCCAAGCCCGACCCGCTGAGCAGCCCCACCGGCGACATCACCTCGACCGGCGGCGTGTCGTTCTTCGCGCCGATCACGCCGTCGAAGCCCGGCGGCCCGAGCCGTCCGGTCCCCGCGCCGGGGCAGACCTCGGGCGGCTGGCCGGCGCCCGAGCAGAAGGACCTGCCCGAGTTCGGCGACCTGGGCAGGGAGCCGCGCGCCGGGAGGCCCGCCGACACACCGGCCGTCGAGCGCAAGCCCGCCGGGCCGCGCGCCTCGCGCCGCCGCAAGGACCCCGACGACGACCGGGGCGGGCGCAGCAGCCTGCTCGCCGTGGTCGCGGCCATCGCCGTGATCGCCGTCGTGGTGCTGGTGCTGTTGATCATGGTACCGGGTGACAACCCCCCCGCCGACCCGCAGAACCAGCCGGTGGCGACCGGCCCGACGGCCGACGCGGGCGTGCCCGCCGTACCCGCCTCGCCCGAGGGCGAGCTGCCCGAGGGCTTCCGCAACCACACCGTCGGCAACATCACCGTCGCGGTCCCCGACACCTGGAAGGTCACCGCCCAGGACGGCGCGGTCGTGCTGACCGGCCCGAAGGACAGCGGCCAGAGCGGCCTGATCGAGGAGATCCCCGCCGGCGGCCTCGACGCGCTGAAGGCGACCGAGGCCAAGGCCTCGTTCGAGGAGTACACCCAGCTCGCGCTGGCCCAGGTCGACTACCGCTGGCCGGCCGCCGAGTGGGAGTACACCCACCGCGACGCCGCGAACGTGACCGTCCACACGGCGGTCCGCTACGTCACGGTCGACGGCCGCTCCTACGCGATCACCTTCACGGCGCCCGACTACGACTGGACCGAGAGCGCCGCCAACGTCCGCGCGACCTTGTGGAACTCCTTCAGCCCGGCATAAATCCGCTTCAACCGCTGTCATGAGCCATGCCAGACTTCGCTCATGACAGCGATCCCCCTCGCATCCCATCAGAAGGTGCAACGCCGGACACTCGGTGTCCTGTCCGCCGTCCAGATCGTCTCGGGTGTGGGGATCGCGGTCGGCTCCGCGCTGAGCTCCCTGATGGTGTACGAACTCTCCGGCTCCGAGGCGATCAGCGGCCTGGCCGGCACGGCCACCGTCACGGGCGCGGCCCTGATGGCGCTCCCCGCCGCCAGGGCCGCCGACGGCGGCGGCCGCAGGGCGGGCCTGACGCTCGCCCACGGCGTCGCCTTCCTCGGCTGCGTGGCCGCCGCCGCCTCGATCCAGCTCGGGTCGTGGCCGCTGCTGCTGCTCGCGCTCGTCATGGTCGGCACCGGCAGCGCCGGCAACCTCTCCGCCCGGTACGCCGCCACCGACCTCGCCCCGCCCGGCCGGACCGCCCGCCACCTGTCACTCGTCGTCTGGGCGGCCACGATCGGCAGCGTCGCGGGCCCCAACCTGGCCCATCCCGCCGACGCGCTCGGCGTCGACCTGGGCCTCGCGCCCGCCGCCGGGCCGTTCGCGCTGTCGGCCGTCGCGTTCGCGCTCTCCCTGCTCATCGTCAACGGCGGCCTGCGCCCCGACCCCCTGCTGCTCGCCCGGCAGGGCCGTGAGGTGGCGGCGGCCCGGAGGCGGCAGCCGCTGCGGGAGGCCGTCGCGACGGTGAAGGCCACCCCGGCGGCCCGGACCGGGCTGCTCACGATCGCGGCCGGGCACACCGCGATGGTGTCGGTGATGTCGATGACACCCGTCCACCTCGACCACGGGCACGCCGGCATCGCGGTCATCGGGATGGTGCTGAGCCTGCACATCGCCGGGATGTTCATGTTCTCCCCGCTGGTCGGCTGGGCGGCCGACCGCCTCGGCCGGGCCGTCGTCGCCACGGCCGGCATGGGCGTGCTGGTCGCCGCCGGTCTGCTGGCCGCGTTCGGCGGTCACGACGTGCCGGTGATCACGGCGGGCCTGGTCCTGCTGGGCCTGGGCTGGTCGTGCTCGCTCGTGGCGGGGTCGGCGATGCTGACCGAGGCGGTCGACCTGGAGCGGCGGCCCGCCGTCCAGGGCCTGTCGGACCTCACGATGAACGTCTGCGGCGCGGTCGGCGCCCTGCTGGCCGGCGCGATCGTCGGCACGCTCTCCTACCCGGTCCTCGGCCTGATCACCGCGGCCCTGAGCGGGCTCACCGGGGTGGTCATCCGGCGCCGGTCTCACTTGGCGTCGGCGTAGCAGGTCACCGGTATCGCCTCCATGGGGAACCTGACCGGGGTCGCGCCGAACAGCAGGCGGGTGGCCTCCTCCGCGCTCGCCGCGACCGCGGCGGCCACCTCTCCGGCCTGGTCTTCCGGGCAGTGGATCATGACCTCGTCGTGCTGGAAGAACACCAGCCTCGCGGGTTCCCTGAGACGGCCGCGCAGCACGGCCATCAGGGTGAGCGCCCATTCGGCGGCGGTGGCCTGGACGACGAAGTTGCGGGTGAACCGCCCCCGGTCGCGGGCCGCCCTGCCCCCGTCGGGCCCGGAGACGACGGCCCGCCAGCGGTCGGACGGCGGCGGGCTGGTGCGGCCCAGCCACGAGCGCACCACCCGCCCCTCCTCCCCCGCGCGGGCGGCGTCTTCGACGAACGCGTAGGCCTGGGGGAAGCGGTTGCGCATCACGGCCAGCAGTTTGGGGGCGTCGCCGCTGGTGCCGCCGTACATGGCCGACAGCATGGCGATCTTGGCGGCGTCGCGCTGGCCGCCGAACGCCTGGGCCAGCGCGGCGTAGAGGTCGATCTCCCCGGCGGCGCGGGCCAGCCCCCGGTCCCCGGCCATCGCGGCCAGCACCCGCGGCTCGAGCTGGGCGGCGTCGGCGACGACGAGCGTCCACCCCTCGTCGGCCACCACCGCCTTCCGCATCACCTTCGGGATCTGCAGCGCCCCGCCCCCGCTGGTCGCCCACCGGCCGCTGACGACGCCGCCCACGACGTATTCGGCCCGGAAGCGGTCGTCGCGCACCCACTGGTCGGCCCACACCCAGCCGTGGAAGCTGAACAGCCGGGCCAGTTCCTTGTACGCCAGCAACGGCGCCACCCCCGGATGGTCGACCTCCTTCAGCACGTGGGAACGGGTCGACGGCACCGGCACCCCGGCCGCCTTGAACGCCTTGACGATCTGCTGCGGCGAGTCGGGGTTGAGCGGCCTGCCGAACGCCGCCGACACCTGGTCGGCCAGCGCCTGCAGCTTGGCGGGCCGCATGCCGTGGGCGGGGCGGGGCCCGAGCAGGTCGGTCAGCAGCGCCTGGTGCACCGACTCGCGCCACGGCATGCCGTCGTGGCCCATCTCGGCCGCGATCAGCCCGCCGGCCGACTCGGCCGCGACCAGCAGCCGGAACCGGCCCGGCTCGGGCAGCGCCGCGATCCGGGCGGCCTGCGCGGCGGCCACCTCCTCGACGAGGGCGGCCCCCGGCTCGGCCGGCGCGGGCTCGGGGTCGAACAACGACCCCTGGGCGGCCTCGGAGGTCTCGTGGCGGTCGTCGGGCACCGGCAGGCCGTGGAGGCGGGCGTGAGCCGCCTCGGCCGACCGCGGCTCGCCGTAGCGGCCCTCGGCGGCCAGCAGCAGGTTCTCGGTCAGCGCGACGTCGTGGCAGCGCGCCACCCGCACGCCCCGGGCCAGCAACCCGGGGTAGATCCGCCGTGTGTCGGCCCACACCCAGCGGGGCGCCGCACGCGCCTCGGCCTGGCCCACCGCCGCGGCGAGGTCGGCCACCGGGCCGCCGGGCCGCAGCTCACCGCTGCCGTCCTTCGCCCCGGAAACCGCAACCTGCACGGTTCCAGCCTGCCAGGCCGCACCGACAGTTCCGTCGTGGCGCCGGAGGGCGGGCGGGAGCCGTACAGAAAACCGGCATGAGCGGGACCTCGGCGGCCGTGCGGACCCGCGCCGTCACCACGCTCAGGCCAGCGGGATGACCACCTCGTCCTCGACCGGCGGTTCGAGCTCCTGGGCCAGGCACCCGGTCGCGGCGAAGCAGCGGATGCGCAGTTCGCCCGAGGAGACCGAGACGTGCAGGAAGCTCTTGAAGAACGGCGGGGTGTCCCAGTCGGTCAGCTCGGAGATCCAGCGGTGGAAGAAGCGGCCCACCGGCAGGTGGAACGGCATCGGCCAGCCGCCGAGGAAGCGGGCCGCCCACTTCATCCGGGCGGTGATCCGCACGGGCGGGGTGTCGCGGACCGGCTCGTTGCCGATCCGCCGCGACATCAGCGCCACGGCCTGCTCCGGCGTCAGGTAGAGCCACTTCATCCGCAGCTTGCGCGAGTAGAGCAGGCTGTAGAACGAGAGCGAGTCGCCGCGCAGCGGGTAGCAGCGGAAGTCGTCCTCGTGGACCTTGTCGACGCGCGGGATGGTGTGGGTGGCGTGCATGAACGCGCCGCCGCCGCCCGACACGAGGTACTGGATCACCCGCCCGTCGACGTTGACCGGGAAACGCTGGTAGTTGTGCACGTCGCCGCCGATCGCCGCGACGTAGTTGCAGGCGGGGTCGCGCACGATCTCGTCGACCGTGCCGCCGCCCTCGATCGGGCAGGGTTTGTAGTCGTTGCGCACGTAGATCGGCTTGCCGGTGATGAGCACCTTGGGCCGGGTGTCGGCCGTCGAGACGTGGCGCAGCCACTCGCCCTGCTCGCGGTCGAGCGAGCCGGTGATGCCGGTGTCGATGCCGACCACGACGAGTTCGCCCAGGTCGAGCACCCAGTAGGGGGCCGGCTGCCGGGCCTGCTGCGCCGGTCGGCCGCGCAGCTTCCAGGCCTCGGCGAGCGCGGTCTCGTCGATCGCCTCGGGTTTCTTCCAGAGCAGGCCGCGCAGCCCGGCCGGGGAGAGCCGGAAGCCCTCCTTCTCGACCTTGAGCGGCTTGGCGCCGCAGAACACCCGCATGAAGCCGCCGAGGCCGTCGTACCAGTCGTGGTTGCCGGGGATGGCGTAGATGGGGGCGTCGTAGTCCTTGAACGGGCGGAAGAACTTGTCGCAGTAGTCGCTCGCGGCGCCCGTGGGGTAGATCACGTCGCTGGCGATGATCGCGAAGTCGGTCTTCCCGCCCACTTTCAGCAGGCCGGGGATCACGGCGTACTGGGAGGCGTCGCCCTCGCCGGTGTCGCCAATGACGAGGAACGAGTACTCGGGGCCGGTCGGGCGGGTCATCCGGAAGTCGGGGTCTGCGCCGTTCTCCCGCATGGAGGCCACCCAGCGGCGGCGGACCTCCGCGGACGGGTCGCCGAACAACCCGGCGAGGATCTCGTTGCGCGACCGCCACAGGGTCTTCGGATGTAACCACGTGAAGGTGGTCTTGTTGGGGCGCAGCGCCTGGAAGGTCCCGATCTCCTGGCAGTGCCACCCGGCGCCGTGTTCGGAGACCCGGGAGGAGACCAGCTTCCCGCGCGCGGCCGCAGCCTCGACGCCGATGTCCGCCATACGGTCAATCTTGCTCGGTTTCAGGGGACGAGGACACCGGGGTTGAGAATCCCCATCGGATCGAGACTTTTCTTGATCGCCCGCATGACGCCGACGCCCACGGGACCGATCTCGGCGGCGTAGGCGGCGCGGTGGTCGCGGCCGACGCCGTGGTGGTGCGAGATGGTGCCCCCGGCCAGCCCGATCGCCTCGCTGGCCTTGGCCTTGGCGGCCTCCCAGCGGGCCAGCGGGTCGTCTCCGGCGGCGGTGACGACGGTGAAGTAGAGCGACGCGCCGGTCTCGTAGAGGTGGGAGACGTGGCACATCACGATCACCCGGCCGAGCGCGGCCTCCAGGGCGAGCCTGACGGCCTCGTAGAGCCGGGGCAGGCCCGACCAGTGGGCGGCGGTCTCCAGGGTCTCCACGGTCGCCCCGGCGGCGATGAGCGCGTCGCGCAGGTAGGGGCCGCCGAACCGGCCCTCGGCCCAGCGTTCGGCGGGCTCCGGCCCCAGGTGGCCGGCGTCGGCGAACGTCGGCGGCTCGCCCCCTTCCCAGCCGACGACCATCAGGCAGCCCGAACCCCCGCCGATCATGGTCTCGGTCTCGTCGGACAGGCGGAGCACCGCCGGGAGCCGGCGCTCCTGGGCCAGCACGCGCATCGCGTCGCGGCCCGCCGCGAACGACGGGAACCGCCAGGCGTCCCAGTTCCGCCGCGCGGGCAGCCGGCGCACCCGCAGCCGCATCGAGGTGATCACCCCGAACGCGCCCTCGGAGCCCAGGACGACGTGCCGCAGGTCGGGCCCGGCGGCCGAGCGTGGCGCCCGGCCGAGCTCCCAGTCGCCCACCGGCGTGGCCACGGTCAGCCCCTCGACCATGTCGTCGAACCGCCCGTAACCGGCCGAGGCCTGCCCCGACGAGCGGGCGGCGGCGAACCCGCCGAGGGTGGCGTACTCCCACGACTGCGGGAAGTGCCCCAGGGTCAGCCCGCGCGCGTTGAGCAGTTCCTCGGCCTGCGGCCCGCGCAGCCCCGGCTGGAGCTCGGCCAGCATCGACTCCTCGTCGACCGACACCAGCCGGTCGAGCCGCCGCACGTCGAGCGCGACCACTCCGGCGAAGCCCTCGCGGAGCGGGGTGACGCCGCCGACGACGGACGTCCCGCCGCCGAACGGCACCACCGCGACCCTCTCGGCGGAGCAGACCCGCAGCACCTCGGAGACCTCGTGGTGGGAGCCCGGCAACACGACGGCGTCCGGGGCGTCGGAACCGTCCCCCATCCGCATCCTCAGCAGGTCGGGCGTGGATTTGCCCCTCGTGTGGCGAATGCGGGCATCGGCATCGGTACGCACGCTCTCCGCGCCTACGATGGACCGCAGCGAGGCAAGCACGAAGGGTGACAGATCGGCTTCGGGGAGCCGGACGTCGCCGAACCCCGCCGGTTCACCGGTGGGCGGCGTGACGCCCAGTGCCTCCGCGAGCAGCTCCAGCACGTCAGGAGCGAGCCCGGTCGCCCTGCCGGGGTCACCCCAGCCCGACCAGAGCATGGGCTGCACGGGGGTACGCGGAGTCTCCACAGGATGCCGGCCTCTCGATAGGTTACCCAAGGGTAATGCCCGTCCCGATCAAGGAACCGCATGGAGTCTTCCCTCAACGCGGCCCGCCGCGCCCGCGATCTCCACGACGCCCGCGACGAGGTCGCCGACCTCCTCGTCGTGGGCCTGGGCGCCACCGGAGCGGGCGTGGCGCTCGACGCCGCCGCCCGCGGGTTGTCGGTGGTCGCGATCGACGCCCACGACCTGGCCTTCGGGACCTCTCGCTGGAGTTCCAAGCTCATCCACGGGGGGCTGCGCTACCTCGCGTCCGGCCAGATCGGGCTGGCCAGGGAGAGCGCCGCCGAACGCCACGTGCTGATCCGGCACACCGCGCCCCACCTGGTCAAGGCGCAGCCCTACCTGCTGCCGCTGACCCCGGCCGTGCCGGCGGCGACGGCCCGCAAGCTGATGACCGGCTACCGGCTCGGCGACGTGCTGCGGGCCGCGGCGGGCACGCCGCGGAAGCTGATCCCGGGCCCGGCGCGGCTGGGCGCGGCCGAGGCGCTCGACCTGGTCCCGGCGCTGGCCGCCGACGGGCTGCGGGGCGCGCTGCGGTCCTACGACGGCCGGGTGGTCGACGACGCGCGCCTCGTGGTCGCGCTGGCCCGAACGGCCGCCGGGCACGGCGCGCGGGTGCTGACCCGCTGCCGGGCCCTCGGCCTGGCCGGCGACGGCGCCGAGGTGCGCGACGAGCTGTCGGGTGACACGTTCACGATCAGGGCCGAAGCGGTCGTGAACGCCACGGGGGTGTGGGCGGGCGGGCTCGCCCCCGAGATCACGCTGCGGCCCTCGCGCGGCACCCACCTGGTGCTCCGGGAGGGGGTGCTGGGGCCGCTGCGGGCGGGGCTGCACGTGCCGATGCCGGGTGAGTCGAGCCGGTTCCTGCTGGTGCTGCCGCAGAGCGACGGCCACGTCCTGGTGGGGCTGACCGACGAGCCGGTCGAGGGGCCGGTGCCGGACGTGCCCGACGTGCCGGAGGGTGACGTGGAGTTCCTGCTGGCCACCCTCAACGGCGTGCTGGGCGTGCCGGTCACCCGTGACCAGGTCGCCGGCTCCTACGCCGGGCTGCGCCCGCTCCTCGACACCGGAACCGGCCGCACCGCCGACCTGTCGCGCCGCCACGCGGTGCTGAAGGGGAAGGACGGCGTCGTGACCGTCGTCGGCGGCAAGCTCACCACCTACCGCCGCATGGCCGAGGACGCGGTCGACGCCGCCTGCCCGCGGGCCCGGCGGAGCACGACCGCGCGGCTGCCGCTGGTCGGCGCCACGACGCGCGGGGTCAGGGCGCCGTGGCGGCTGATCGAGCGCTACGGCTCGGAGGCCGAGGACATCGCCGCCCTCATCGCCTCGAACCGGGCGCTCGGCGCGAAGGTGCTCCCGGGCGAGCCGACCACCTGGGCCGAGCTGGTCTGGGCGGTCCGCCACGAGGGCGCGCTCGACGAGGACGACCTGCTCGACCGCCGTACCAGGATCGGGCTGGTGCCGGAAGACCGCGAGGCGGCGCTCACGGTCGCGAGGCACGTTCTGTCACTTCAGCCCTGAGCGTTTGACACCATCGTCTAAGGTTAGGATTACCTAACCGAAGCTGATCACAAGGACGGATCGGGCACATGAGCAAGGGTTGCGACCACGCCGCGGGCCTGCACACCGGCGACGCGCCGGTGCTCGCCAGCGCCACGGTCGGCGCCCGCCGCTGGCTGCTCATCGAGCACAACGGCCCATGGGCCGCGTACCTGCCCGAATGCCGCCTGCCCGAGAGCGTGCTGGCCCTCATCGATCGCGCCACCGCCCTCGGCATCCGTTCGCAGCTGATCCGCCGTCCCGACCGCGAGACCACTCCGGGGCCGCGTGCGCTGCACGTTTTCGTCGGATCGTCCACCGGGAACGACCCCTGGCTGGCAGAGGCCTGGCTCGACCACCCTGACGATCTTGACCTGGGCGCACTTGTGGACGGAGCGCTTCCGGAGTCCTGCATACTTGTCAGTGAGCCGGTATTTCTGGTCTGCACGCACGCCAAGCGCAACGCGTGCTGCGCCCGCTTTGGTCTCCCGATCGCGAGATCACTATCCCGGAACCACCCCGGGAATGTGTGGGAAACCACACATGTCGGCGGCGATCGATACGCCGCCAACCTCGTGTGCTTGCCACACGGGCTTTACTACGGCAGCATGTCTGAGGCTGCCGCGATCGCGGCGGCACACGCCTACCGTGACGGCAAGATCGTTCTTGACCGTTTCCGGGGGCGCGCGGGTCTCCCTGAGCCATCGCAAGCCGCCGAGCATTTTGTCCGGTCACACACGGGCGAGCTCTCGGTCGGCGGAGTGGCCGTGGAATCCTCCCGGTCGGAAGGTGACTCCACCGTGTGCGTTGTGCAAACCAACGCGCGTGGTGGAACGTCCCGTTTTCGGGTAGTGGTCGAGCCTTCGGTGTTCGCGGCACCGTGCGGTCTCGCCTGCGCCGAAGAGATCACGACCTACAGGTTGGCCGAGCTCAAGCAGCTCACCCCGGCTTTGACCTGAGGCTTCGCAAGAAGCCGGGAACACCACGGACGCTCCTCGCGTTGCAAAAGAGGACACCATAAGCGTCCAATGCGGCACAAACACTGAAATACCTCTTCTCACCAAAGGTGGTTTCTCATGTCTCAGGTACGTCGGCAGCTCGCCCGCCCCCGCCCCAGTTGGGGTTGGCAGGATGATGCCGCGTGCCGGGGAGAGGACCTTGTGCTGTTCTTCGGCCCTGACGGGGAGCGCCAGCCTGAGCGCGACATCCGCGAGCGGAAGGCGAAGGCGATCTGCGCCGGTTGCCCGGTCCGCGCGGAGTGTCTTGACTACGCGCTTTCCCGCCCTGAGAAGTACGGCACCTGGGGTGGCCTGAACGAGGACGAGCGCGCCTCCGAGCGTCGCCGTCGGATGCGGCGCGCCGCGAGCGCCGGCATCAGCGCCGTCGCCTAGCACCACCCTCCCCGGCGAAGCGAGACACGGACGGCCCCAAGCCGTCCGCGGCTCGTGCGGTGAACCTGCCTTAGGCATTCGCCAGATCTCCCTAGTTGTGACCCGCTGGGATGTTCCGCACACCGATGCGGCGGCGGAACACCCAGTAGGTCCACGACTGGTACACCAGCATCAGCGGCAGGAACACGACCGCGGCCCACGTCATGATCTGCACGATCTTCGAGGTGGACGCGGCGTTTTCTATGTTCAGACCGTTCTCCGAACCGGCCGTCGACGGCAGCGCCTCGGGATGGAGCGCCGCGAACAGGCCGATCACGGCCGACCCGAGGAACGCCCAGCCCTCCCGGCCGAAGAAGTCGGCCACCATCCCCGCGCCGGCGATCGACCCTTCCGCCGCCTCTGCCCAGGTCAGGAAGGCGACGACCAGAACCGCCGCGACCACCCCCCTTTTCTCCGCCGCGCCCTTCGCCTTCCGGCGGATCCTCCCCCGCGTTTTCAGCGCCGGGAATACCACGCCGTGCGTGACGAAAAGGGCCGGCGTCGTCAATCCGCCGAGTAGGGCGAACGGGTTCAGCGGATCCCAGAACGTGCCGGCGAATTCGCGATTCTCATCCAGGGCGATTCCGCGCACGATGGTGCCGAACACCACGCCCCACAGAAAAGCGGGCACCAGCGAACCCCAGAAAAGGCAGCGGTCCCCGTTGCGCCACCACCGCCTGCCGTGGCGTTTGCCCCGGTATGCGAAGGCCACTCCGCGCACGACCAGCGCCGGCCGGATCGGCAGCAGCGGGAGGGTCCGGACCCGAGCCGTCTCCAGGAGGGCGACCGGGAAGTGGGAGAGGGTGGTGACGGCGAACTGCCACCGAGCCGGGTCCACGACGTCCACCCCGTCACCTTAAGTGACCATTGATCACACGGAGCGGAGGCACGCCCGGGTTTCGTCGTCGGTGAGCTGCTCGAACCGTTCGTACCAGCCTCCGACGGAACCGAACGCCTCGGGCGCCATGACCACGACGACTTCGTCGGCCTCGCTTTCGAGCGATCTGACCGCTGCGGCGGCGCCGACCGGCACGGCCAGGGTGAGGCGGCGCGGGCGCTTCGCCCGCACCGCCCGCAGGGCCGCGCGGGCCGTGCCGCCGGTGGCCAGGCCGTCGTCGACCACGATCACGTCGCGGCCGCGCAGGTCGGGGGGTGGACGGCCCTCACGGTAGACGCCGACCCGGCGGGCCAGCTCGGCGCGTTCGGCCGCCACGACGTCGGCCAGGTCGTGCTCGTCGTAGCCGGTCCGGCGCAACATCGTGTGGTCGAAGACCGGTTCGCCGCCCTCGGCGATGGCGCCCAGGCCCAGCTCGGGCTGGAGGGGGTGGCCGAGTTTGCGGGTCACCAGGACGTCGAGCGGCACGCCGAGCGCCTGGGCGACCACGGCGCCGACGGCCACCCCGCCGCGCGGCAGGGCGAGCACGATGTCGGCGGGCGTGCCCGCCAGCGCCTCCGCGAGGAGCGCGCCGGCGGTCGCCCGGTCCGGAAAGCTGTGCACCTTTCCGGTCCTACCCACCCGGTCAGGGACGGTTACGGCCCCTCATGCCCTTGTGGATGATTTTCCACTTCCGGGTCTCCTCGGCCTGGAGCCGGGCGTCGCTGCGCCGCGCCATCCAGGCCGCCTCCCGCTGGAGCTTGCGCCAGCTCTCCAGCCGCCGTTCGGGCAGTTCGCCGCTCTCCAGCGCCGCCAGCACCGCGCAGCCCGGCTCCGACTCGTGGGAGCAGTCGCCGAAACGGCACTGTTCGGCCAGGTCCTCGATCTCGGAGAAGACCCGGTCGACGCCGTCGGACATGTCGTACAGGCCGACCCGCCGGATGCCCGGGGTGTCGATGACGATGCCGCCGCCCGGCAGCGGGATCAGCTCCCGGTGGACGGTGGTGTGCCGGCCCCGGCCGTCGCCGGCCCGGACCTGCTGGGTCTCCATGACCTCGCCGCCCGCCAGAGCGTTGACGAGGCTCGACTTGCCCGCGCCGGAGGCGCCCAGGATCACGGCGGTCCGGGAACCCATCAGGTAGGAGCGGACGACGTCCACCCCGTCGCCGGTGAACGACGAGACGGCGTGCACGTCGACGCCCGGCGCGGCGGCCCTGACGTCGTTCAGGAGGTCGTCGAGGCCCTGCTCGAAGAGGTCGGCCTTGGTGACGACGACGACGGGCGTGCCGCCGCTCTCCCAGGCCAGCGCCGTCAGCCGCTCGATGCGGCCGAGGTCGGCGAAGTCGGTTGCGTGCATGGCCGGTTCGGCCACGAACACGATGTCGACGTTGGCGGCCAGCACCTGGCCCTGCCCGTCGCCCGACAGGCCCCCGCGCGAGTCGCGGGACACCCCGCCCCGGACGAACGCGGTCGCCCTGGGCAGCACCTCGTCGAGCTCGTACCGGCCCTCGGCGAGCAGCCGCAGCGCCACCCAGTCGCCCACGCACGGGAGCCTGGTCGGGTCGGCGGCGGACTCACGGCGCACCCGGGCGCCGTAGTGGGCCTGGATCTGGCCCTGTTCGGTGATGACCTCGGCGGCCCCGCGGTGCACGCGGGAGACCCGGCCCGGGATGGTGTCCGCGGGAAGCGGGCGCGTGTCGTCCCAGCCGAGGAGAGAAAGATCGAAAACCAGCGGGTTGAAGAACACTGGGGTGGAACCCTTCAGGATGAAACAGGCCCCGCGTCGGTCAGCGGGCGGCCCGGAGGTGGATGGACGGCAGGCTCAGGAGAAAGACCCGCATGTGTCGCCACCTCCCTGAAGGAAAAGGACCGGCTCGTTCCGGCCACGCAGAACCATAGGACAGCCGCGAAGGACCCCGCAACGCATTTACGTCGCCCGCCCCGCCCCCGACTTGCGCGTCCCCTGCCCGCCCGCGCCACGCCGCGCGCCACGCCTCGACCTGCCCGCCCCCTGCCCGCCGCAGCCTTGTGGCCGCCTTCTCCCCGTCCGCTCTTCCGCCTTCACCGCTCCAACGCCCCCGCTTCCGTTCCGTGCCGCCCAAAGCTCGCGCCCTTGCCCGCCCCCGCCACGCCTCGACCTGCCCGCCCCCTGCCCGCCGCAGCCCTGTGGCCGCCCTTCTCCCCATCCGCTCTTCCGCCTTCACCGCTCCAACGCCCCCGCTTCCGTTCCGTGCCGCCCCGAAGCTCGCGCCACTGCCTCGCCCCGGATGCGGGGCCGACATGCGAAAGCCCCGGTCCCACATCTGAGTGGGCCGGGGCTTTCGTTTCGGTGGGACTAGCTCAGGCCGGGGGCCGGGAAGTGGGTGGTCAGTTCGCGGACCTCGGCGTGGACGCGCACGATCGTGTGCTTGGCCTCGTCTTCGCCCTTGGCCAGGGCGCTGACGACCTGGTCGATCCAGGCGCCGATCTGGCGCATCTCGGCGACGCCCATGCCCCGGCTGGTGACGCCGGCGGTGCCGATGCGGATGCCCGACGGGTCGAACGGCTTGCGGGTGTCGAACGGCACGGAGTTGTAGTTGGTCTCCAGGCCGGCCTTGTCGAGCGCCTGGGCGGCCGGCTTGCCGCCGACGCCCTTGGGCGTGAGGTCCATCAGGATCAGGTGGTTGTCGGTGCCGCCCGAGACGAGGTCGAAGCCCCGGCCGAGCAGTTCCTCGGCGAGGGCCCGGCTGTTGACGACGACCTGGCGCGCGTAGTCCTTGAAGTCGTCGGTCGCGGCCTCGCGCAGCGCCACGGCGATGGCGGCGGTGGTGTGGTTGTGGGGGCCGCCCTGCAGACCCGGGAAGACGGCCTTGTTGAGCGCGGTGGCGTGCTCGTCGGAGGTCGCCATGAGCATCGCGCCGCGCGGGCCGCGCAGGGTCTTGTGGGTGGTGGTGGAGATCACGTCGGCGTGGCCGACCGGCGAGGGGTGGGCGCCGCCGGCGACCAGGCCCGCGATGTGGGCGATGTCGGCGGCCAGGACCGCGCCGACCTCCTTGGCGATCTCGGCGAAGGCCGGGAAGTCGATCGTGCGGGGGATGGCGGTGCCGCCGCAGAAGATCAGCTTGGGGCGTTCCTTGAGGGCGATCTCACGGACCTCGTCCATGTCGACCATGCCGGTGTCGCGGCGCACGCCGTAGCGGACCGGGTTGAACCACTTGCCGGTCGCGCTGACCGACCAGCCGTGGGTGAGGTGGCCGCCGAACGGCAGGCCCATGCCCATGACGGTGTCGCCGGGCTGCACGAACGCCAGGTAGACCGCCAGGTTGGCGGGCGAGCCCGAGTAGGGCTGGACGTTGGCGTGGTTGACGCCGAACAGCGACTTGGCCCGCTCGATCGCCAGGGTCTCGATCTGGTCGATGACCTGCTGGCCCTCGTAGTAGCGCTTGCCGGGGTAGCCCTCGGAGTACTTGTTGGTGAGGACGGTGCCGGTGGCCTGGAGGACCGCCTTGGAGACGTAGTTCTCCGAGGCGATGAGCTTGATGGTGTCGGTCTGGCGGCGTTCTTCGGCCGTGATCAGTTCGGCGATCTCTGGGTCGACGGCGTTGAGCGTTTTCTCAGACATTGAGCGCCTTCCTCGGAACTCGACGACTGCGTCGACCCAGGCGCACGGCCGACGCGGTTTCCGCTCCCCGGTGGTGACCCACCTCATAGCGCCAGTAGCGAGAACCCCACCTTATCGGCTGTCAGTGCTGCCGGGTGTTACCCGCCAGCGGCCACAGGCGGTCGACTTCGGCGTTGAGGGTGGCCCCGATGAGCACCGCGAGGGCGGTGATGTAGAGCCAGAGCAGCACCGCGATCGGCGCGGCCAGCGAGCCGTAGATCGACAGCGGGTCGAACCAGGCGGCCAGCACCTCGCGCAGCACGGCCGCGCAGATGATCCAGATCACCAGGGCCAGCAGCGCGCCGGGCACCTCGCGCCACCATCTCGTCCGCATCGGCACGCTCACGTGGTAGAGCAGCGTGAGCATGAGCACCGAGCCGGCCACCACGACGGGCCAGTAGAAGATCGAGATGAGCGGTTCGTAGTCGGGCAGGGCGGTGGCCAGCAGGGTCGGTCCGACCACCAGGATCGGCATGACGACCAGGCCGATCAGCAGGGCCGCGAGGTAGAGGCCGAAGCTGAAGATCCGGGTGCGGATGATGCCGCGGGTCTCGCCCATGCCGTAGGCGATCGAGATCAGGTCGACGTACACGAACAGGGCCCGGGACCCCGACCACAACGAGAGCAGGAAGCCGACCGAGATCAGCGAGACCTCGCCGCCGTTGAAGACGTTGTCGATCAGCGGCTCGACCACACGCTGGACGGCGTCGGGGGTGAACAGCAGGTCGGCGTGCTCGATCACCGAGGCCTTGATCTCGGTGATGGTCGACGGGCCCAGCAGGCTGGAGAGGTGACCGAGGACACCCAGGAGCCCGAGCACGAACGGCGGCAGCGACAGCAGGGCGAAGAACGCCGCCTCCCCGGCAAGACCGGTGACCCGGTAGTTGACCCCGGCCATCGTCGTGGCCTTGACCAGCGCCCAGAAGCCGCTGCCGGCCAGTCGCTCCATCCCCACGCGGGCGCGCGCCATGCCGGCGCGGGAGTGATGCCCGAACCAGTGTCGGCGGGACCGGCGCCGGGGCGCGTTCGCTGAGGTCATCGGCGTTAACATTACGTGTCTCGCGAAGGGGTCCACACTGTGGACGCAAACTTGGACATCAAGTACCCGCAAGGTATTGTTACGGACATGCCAGTGGACCCGATGCTCGTCGTGCGCCGTCACGTCGACCTTCAGCGCGTCCGCAGCGCCATCTGTATCGACGCCCGTTGATCGCCGCCCCTTCTTTCTGTTAAGGGCGCGTGACAGGCGTCTTTTTTCATGCCCCCGCACTCAGCGCCGAGGCGGGAGGGGAAGCCTGGAAGCGCGCGACCACCACTGGAAAGGTCCCGCATGAGCACCCCGGCCCGCCCGGCGAACCGCCACCACAAGCGCCCTCGCGGCGAAGGTCAGTGGGCTCTCGGCTATCGCGAGCCCCTGAACAAGAACGAGGAGAACAAGAAGAACGACGACGGGCTCAACGTCCGTCAGCGGATCATCGACATCTACTCCAAGCGCGGCTTCGACTCGATCGACCCCGCCGACCTGCGCGGACGTATGCGCTGGTACGGCCTCTACACGCAGCGCAAGCCCGGGATCGACGGCGGCAAGACCGCGATCCTGGAGCCCGAGGAGCTCGACGACCGCTACTTCATGCTCCGCATCCGCATCGACGGCGGCCAGCTCGACCTGGAGCAGCTCCGGGTGATCGCGGGCATCTCCAACGACTTCGGCCGGGGCACCGCCGACATCACCGACCGGCAGAACGTGCAGCTCCACTGGGTCGAGATCGAGTCGGTCCCGGAGATCTGGGAGCGTCTTGAGGCGGTCGGCCTGTCCACGACCGAGGCCTGCGGCGACACCCCGCGCGTGATCCTGGGCTGCCCCCTGGCGGGCGTCGACGCCGACGAGGTCATCGACGGCCGTGAGCAGATCCGCGAGGTGTACGACCGGTTCATCGGCGACAAGGCGTTCTCGAACCTGCCCCGCAAGTTCAAGTCGGCCATCAGCGGCTGCGCCGCCCACTGCACCGTCCACGAGATCAACGACGTGGCGTTCGTGGGCGTGGTCAACGAGGCCGGCGAGGCCGGGTTCGACGTCTGGGTGGGCGGCGGCCTGTCGACCAACCCGATGATCGGCAAGCGGCTCGGCGCGTTCGTCCGGCCCGACCAGGTGGGCGACGTCTACGGCGGCGTCATCGGCATCTTCCGCGACTACGGCTACCGGCGGCTGCGCCACCGGGCCCGCATCAAGTTCCTGGTGAACGACTGGGGCGCGGAGAAGTTCCGGCAGGTCCTCCAGGACGAATACCTGGGCTACGCGCTGCCCGACGGCCCCGCCCCCGCGCTGGCCGACGGCACCCGCCGCGACCATGTGGGCGTGCGCCGCCAGCGCGACGGGAAGTTCTACGTCGGCTTCGCGCCGAAGGTCGGGCGGGTCGACGGCGACACCCTCGCCAGGATCGCCGACCTGGCCGAGGCCCACGGGTCGAACCGGGTCGCGATGACGGTCGAGCAGAAGATGGTCATCCTCGACGTGCCGGAGGACCGGGTCGAGTCGCTGGTCGACGGGCTCGACGCGATCGGCCTGAAGGTGCGCCCCTCGACGTTCCGGCGGCAGACGATGGCCTGCACCGGCATCGAGTACTGCAAGCTCGCGATCGTCGAGACCAAGGCGACCGCGACGACGCTGATCCACGAGCTGGAGAACCGCCTCCCCGATTTCGAGCACCCCCTCACGATCAACGTGAACGGCTGCCCGAACTCGTGCGCCCGCATCCAGGTGGCCGACATCGGCCTCAAGGGCCAGCTCGTCGTCAACGAGAAGGGCGAGCAGGTCGAGGGCTTCCAGATCCACCTGGGCGGCTCCCTGGGCGCGACTCCGGGCTTCGGCCGCAAGGTCCGCGGCCTGAAGACCACCGCCGAAGACCTGCCCGACTACGTCGAGCGCGTCGCCTCCAACTACGCCAAGCAGCGCAGCGACGACGAGTCCTTCGCCGCCTGGGTGCAACGAGCCGACGAGGCGGACCTGAAGTGATGAGTGAACGGGCTGCTCCGTACTACTGCCCGTACTGCGGTGAAGAAGATCTTGAGCCGTACGTCTCCGAAGAGGAGCCGTACGGATGGTACTGCCGGAGCTGCGCCCGGGCCTTCCGGGTGAAGTTCCTGGGGATAGGCGTTCGATCGTGACCCCCCGTGAGGAGAGCGTGATGACCCTGGTGGACATCGAGGTTGAGCTAGAGCGCCGGCGCGGCGTGCTCGACCTCCAGAGCATCGTCGAGTCGGCGGCCGAGTTCCTTGAGGACGCCCCCGCCCGAGAGATCATCCGCTGGGCGGCGGCGACCTTCGGCGACCGAATGTGTCTCACCTCCTCGATGTCCGACGCGCTGCTGATCGACCTGGTGAGCCGGGTCAAGCCGGGCGTCGACGTGCTGTTCATCGACACCGGCTACCACTTCGCCGAGACGATCGGCACCCGCGACGCGGTCGAGGCCGTCTACGACGTCAACCTGATCAACATCACCCCGTCGCGGACCGTCGCCGAGCAGGACCGCGACCTCGGTCCGCGCCTGCACGGCCGCAACCCCGACCTGTGCTGCTTCCTGCGCAAGGTCGAGCCGCTGAACCGGGCGCTGGAGCCCTACCTGGCGTGGATCTCCGGCATCCGCCGCGACGAGTCGCCGACCCGGACCGGCACGAAGGTCGTCGAGTGGGACGCCAAGCGCCAGATGGTCAAGGTCAACCCGATCGCGCGGTGGACCCAGGAGGACGTCGACAACTACATCGCCGACAACGGCGTGCTGATCAACCCGCTCCACTACGACAACTACCCCTCGATCGGCTGCGCCCCCTGCACCCGCAGGGTCGCCGACGGCGAAGACGCGCGGTCGGGCCGCTGGGCCGGACTGGGCAAGATCGAGTGCGGTATCCACCTTTGACGTCTCTGGTGGCCGTGGCGCACGGGTCCCGCGACCCGCGCGCCGCCGCCGTGGCCGAGGCCCTGCTCCATCGGGTACGCCTGGCGCGTCCCGGCCTGGACGTCCGGGTCAGCTATCTCGACCACGTGAGACCCGCGCTGACCGAGGCCCTGGCCCCGCTCGCCGAGGCGGTCGTGGTGCCGCTGCTGCTGACGGCGGCCTACCACAGCAAGGTCGACATCCCGGGCGCGCTGGCCGGGATCGGCGCCCGGGTCGAGGTCAGCCCCACGCTGGGCCCCGACCCGCTGCTGACGGCCGCCCTGGAACGCCGCCTGGCCGAGGCCGGGACCGCCGTCGGCGACCCGGGCACGGCCGTGGTGCTGGTCTCGGCCGGGTCGAGCGACCCGACCGCCAACACGACGGTCCGCAGGATCGCCCGCGACTGGGCGCGTGCCCGGCCGTGGTGGGCGGTCACGACGGCGTTCGCCAGCGCCTCGCGCCCCCGTCCGGCGGAGGCGGTGGCGATGCTCCGCGCGGCCGGGGCGCCCCGGGTGGTGGTCGCGCCCTACCTGCTGGCGCCCGGCTTCTTCGCCGACAAGGTGGCCCGCGAGGCCCTGGCGGCCGGCGCCGACCTGGTGGCCGACAGCCTCGGACCGGCGCCGGAGCTGGTCCGGATCGTGCTCGACCGCTACGACGCGGCCGCGGCGGCGGCCGGGCGGCTGGAGTGCCTGCGCGCCTGACTCAGTCGATGTCGCAGCGGACCGGCTGGAGCGTCTCGCGGCCCGAACCCGCCCGGTCGACCACGAGAGGCTGCGCGCAGGTCGTGGGCGGGACGAACAGGCCGGGGTAGCGGTAGACGTGGATCGTGGCGAACATCTTCTCGTCACGGGCCTGCTCGGCGCGGTCCTCGATCTCGGCGGCGGTGAGCGTGCCGGGGTCCTCGGTGTAGGGGAAGACGCGGGTCTGCACCCTGACCATGCCCTCGTTCCAGGCCGGCCGGTCGGGGTCGGCGTGGTCGTCCCAGCGCAACTCGGTGATCGGTCCGCAGGGCGCCTGGGTGACCAGTTCGCCGCCGACCCACAACCCGGCGTAGGCCTGGGTGCCGGTGCAGTGGACGAAGATCTCCACGGGCCCCTCACCCGCCGGGTAGAACACGTCCTCCAGCTGGCCGGGCGACTGCGCCGAGTCCTCGTCCATCAGGTAGACGACCTGCGCGGTCGGGGTGGGCGCAGCCGGCTGGGCCAGGGTGTGGTCGGTCGCGGGGAGCGCGCCCGAAAGCACGACGAACCCTCCCGCCGCGACGGCGGTCGCCAGCGCCGCCGCGCCCAGCGCGGTCCGGCGCCGCCGGATGCGCCCGGCTCGCCGGTCGATCTCCGTCAGGGAGATTCTGTGTACGGGCGCCTCGCGGGTGTCGTCCTCGAAGAGCTCACGGATCATCGCCTGCTCCAGTCCATGGCGGGGTCGACGCGCAGTTTCGCCAGGGCGCGACTTGCCTGGCTCCGGACGGTGACCTCCGAGCAGCCGAGGATCGCGGCGATCCCGGCGTCGGACAGGTCCTCGAAGTAGCGCAGCACCAGCACCGCCCGCATCTTCGGCGGCAGCGTGGCCAGCGCGGCCCGCAGCACGTCGCGGTCGTCGAGGGTCTCCTCGATGCCGGGGTCGGTCAGGTCGGGCAGCTCACCCGTGGCCACCTCGCGCCGCCACATGCGGCGCCACCAGGAGTTGTGGGTGTTGACGAGGATGCGGTAGACGTACGCGTCGGGGTTGTCGCCGACCCGTCGCCAGGCGAGCCAGGCCTTGGCCAGGGCGGTCTGCGTCAGGTCCTCGGCCGTGGCCCAGTCGCGGCACAGCAGGTAGGCCATGCGCAGCAACCGGGCCGACCGCTGCTCGACGTACCGCTCGAAGTCGGCCCGGTCGCGCATGTCGGGGTCCTCACCGTCGGAGAAATCATGTCACCGACGATGACGCGACGGCAGCGCCGATCCGTTGCACCGGATCTCAGCGGTCTCTGTGCTTCCAGGCCCTCTTGGACTCGTGGACGGCCTCGCGGATCGACTCGTTGACCATCCGGTTGGTCTCCCGGATCGAGTCGTTGACCGCCTGGTTGACGGCCCGGTGCACGGAGCCGTGGCCGAGGCCGCGGCGGTGGAGCCACCACTCGGTCCAGGCCAGGGCGTTGCGCCGGATGGGCGCGGCGTGGGAGTCGCCGAGGATCTTGATGTCGCCCATGACGACGTAGCCGCGCACGCGGACGATCGGGGCGTGCTGGCCGACCGGCGCCTCGACCACCTTGACCTTCTTGTCGCCCATGATCGTCACACCGCTGAGCTGCACGTCGACGCCGTCGGGGACGATGATCTTGATGTCGCCCATCACGCAGGTCGCCACGATGTCGATCTCGTTGGAGCGCACCTCGGCCTCGCGCAGGTCGATGGTCACGTCGCCCATGACGGCCACCGCGCCGATCTCGTTGTCGACGCGCCACTTGCCCTTGCGCTTGGTGTCGCCCATCACGGCGACGAACCACTGCCGGGCCTTGCCCGGCGGCTTGGCGGGGGCGTAGGAGGGGGCGGCGGCGCCGCCGGGGAGGTCGGCCGTCAGCTGGGCCAGCTCGCCCTGCGTCTGGGCCAGGTAGGCGGCCTCGGTGCGGTCGGTCAGTTCGGCGAGCGTCAGCCGGCCTTCGGTGGAGGCGACCCGCAGGCGCTCGACGACGGCCTCGCGCTCGCTGTCGGACGCGCGCATGCCGGCTGGTTCGGTCATGGCTAAGAATCTAACGCTCCGGGAGCTCCCGCTCGATCCTCCCTGGGGACGATTCCTACCTCACCCTGGCCCTCATCCTCCTGGCCACGAAGACCACCACGGCGACGGCGCAGACCACGATCACCCCGTTCGTGAACCAGCCGGAGTAGCGCTGGACGATCTCCCAGTTCTCCCCGAGGGCATAGCCCGCCAGCACGAATATGGAGTTCCAGATGAGGCTGCCCAGCGCGGTGAGCACGGTGAACGTGCCGATCGGCATGCGCTCGACCCCGGCCGGGATGGAGATGAGGCTGCGGAAGACCGGGACCATCCGGCCGAAGAAGACGGTCTTGCGCCCGTGGCGGGCGAACCAGGCCTCGGTCCTCTCGACGTCGTCGGCCGTGACGAACGGGACTCTGCCCAGCAGGGCGACGGTGCGGTTCCGGCCGAGGAGGGCGCCCAGGCCGTACAGGACCAGAGCCCCCGCCACCGATCCGGCCGTGGTCCAGGCGATGGCGGCGACCAGGCTCATGTTCCCCTGACTGGCGGTGAATCCGGCCAGCGGCAGGATGAGCTCGCTGGGGATCGGCGGCGCCAGGTTCTCGATCGCGGTGGCCAGGCCCGCGCCGGGCGCGCCCAGGGTCTCCATCAGACCGACGACCCAGCCGGCGATTCCGTCAAGTTTCTCCATGGCGATCACGCTAGGGAGATCCGTTCGCCCGATTGAGCCGGAAAGCCACCGTTTCGACCGGGGGACAGCCCCATCCCGCCAGCCCCCATTCTGGACATATCACCATAAAGTACCCTGGAGAGGTGACGATCAGTGAGCTGATGCTCGCCGTGGCGCACGACGACCTGGAGCGCGCCCGCGCGGCCCTGCGGCACGGGCCCGACCTGAACCGCGGCCGGGGCACCCTGCCGCTCTACCGCGCGGCCCAGAAGGGCAACGCCGCCATGGTGACGCTGCTGCTCGAACACGGCGCCGACCCGAACCAGGCCTCCCACGGCGAGGAGGAGGGCCTGCCCCTGTGCGCCGCGGCCTGCTGGAACCACGAGGAGGCGCTCCGCGCCCTGCTGGAGGGCGGCGCCGACCCCGACCTGATCGAGTGCGACGAGTGGACCCCGCTGATGTGGGCCGCCACCCTCGGCCATCTGGAGACCGCCGACCTGCTGCTCGACTTCGGCGCCGACCCCGACCTGTGCTCCCCCCTGATCGCCGCCGCCCGGTTCGGGGCCTACGGAGTGGTCTGGAGCCTCCTGGAACACGGCGCCACCCCCCTGTACGAGGCCCTGGAGGTCGCCCGCACCCTCGCCGCCCGGGACCTGGCCGAACTGGCCGAGGGGTGCGACCCCCCGGCCGAGGTGTCACTCGCGGCCGACGGCACGACCGTGGTGTGCACGCCCTCCTCCGAGGGCCGGGAGGTCTCACAGCGCGGCCACGCCGCCATCGCGACCCTCCTGGAGGACGCCCTCGGCGAGCGCCCCCCGGTCGAGGAGCTGATGCGGCGCGCGGTGCCCTACCGCGACGTGGACGAGGACGGGGAGACCTGGTGGGCGGCCGTGCACGCCATCCAGCGCCGCGCCGACGACGAGACCTTCGCCTCGGCGGTCGCCCTGGTCGAACGGGACGACCCGATGGAGCGCGACTTCGGCGTGGACGTCCTGTCGCAGTTCGGCTTCACCGCCGGCGCCCGCCCCTACCTCGACCGGACCCTGCCCGTCCTGCGCGACCTGGCCGAACGGGAGGAGGACCCCCGGGTGATCGACTCGATCCTGCGTGCCCTCGGGCAGCAGGGCGACCCCCGGGCGCTGCCCGACGTGCTGGCCCTGATCGAGCGGCCGGGACGGGTGCACACGATGCGCGACCCGGTCGCGTTGTCGGCGGTGCTGCCCGGCGAGGACAAGGACGGCCTGGCCACGCTGATCACGCTGTCGCGCGACCCTTCGGCCGACGTGCGCGACTACGCGACGTTCGGCCTGGCGGCCCTCGACGCGGACAACGACGACCTCCGCGCGGCCCTGCTCGACCGGCTGACCGACCCCGACCTGGTCACGGCGGCCGAGGCGACCCGCGGGCTGGCGATCCGGGGAGACGACCGGGCGGTGCGGGGGGTGCACCGGGTGTTGTCGGAGAGCGCCGACCCCTACGCGCGCGACCTGGCGCTGCAGGCGGCGGGCACACTCGGCCTGGACCTGTAGCTCACGGCCCGGACAACACCGGGGCCGCCGCCCTCAGGTCGGCCGCCAGGGCCGGGTCGCCCTCGGCCTCCCATTCGTGGCCGGCTCCCCGGCCGCCGAGCACGAAGCAGTACTCGGCCGCGTCGGCGCGGATGGACAGGGCGACCTCCTGGCCCTCGTACCCGGCGGCGCGTTTCGTGGGGAGCAGGGGGATGTGCCAGTCCCCTCCCCCGTCGCCGGTCAGCGTCAGGCGGACGGACCGGTCGCCCGCGTCGAGACCGCTCAGCAGCGCCGTCATCGGCAGGAGCCGGGCGCACAGGTCGGCCATCGGGCGGAGTTCGGCCGCCGTCGGCCTCGGCAGGTTCAGGCCCTCGGACACGGCGGTGTCGTGGGTGTGGATCCAGGTCTCCAGCGCGCGGCCGAGGATCTGGTCGCCGACGGGCAGGCGGAGGCCGCCGGCGGTGATCACCCGGGCGGGGTCCGCGCCCGCCAGGGCATGGCAGAGGGCGTCGGCCTGGTCGCGCCACGACCGGCGGGTCTCCAGCAGGGAGCGGGAGCGTTCGTGGGCGTGCAGGGCGGCGGTCCGGGCCATGGCCTCGTCGTCGGTGATCGGGGGGCCGTGGACGGGGGCGCCGACGGCCGCCGCGACCAGGCCGTCCTTGGCCGTCAGATGGCCCAGCAACTCTTGGAGGTGCCAGCCTTCGACGATCTCCACGTCCCACGCGGTCGCCGAGGCGAAGACGGCGTCCATGGCGGCGACCCGGCCGGCGTAGGGACGGGCCCAGGAGACGCAGTCCGCGGCCGGACGGCGGCGGGCGGCGGCCGTGGCGAGCAGGCGGGCCCGGCCGCCCGGGGGCGGGGCGACGGGGGCCTCGTCGAGCAGGTCGAGGTAGAGGCGGTCGAGGCTCACGGCGCCTCCTCGTTCAGCGTCTCGGCCAGGCGGCGCAGGGCCAGCCTGATGCGGGACTTGGCGGTGCCCTCCGGTACGCCGATCTCCACCGCCACCTCGCGGTAGGTGCGGCCCCCGTAGTAGGCCAGCTCGATCACCTGGCGCAGCGACTCGGGCAATCCCACGACGGCCTCCCTGACCCGTTCGACCTCGTCGGCGGCGACGACGCCCTCTTCGAGGTCGTGGGGGCGTTCGAACAGGCGGGGCGCGAGCGCGCCGACGCGGCGGCGCTCCTCCGACCTGACGTGGTCGACCGAGCGGCGGTGGGCGACGGTCGCCAGGAAGGTGCGCAGGCTGCCCCGGGACGGGTCGAAGCCCAGCGGACGCTCCCAGAAGGTGGCGAAGACCTCCTGGGTGATGTCCTCGGCGGCGACCCGGTCCCGGGTCACCTTGAGCGCCAGACCGTAGAGGAGGGCGGAGAAGCGGTCGTACAGCTCCCCCAGCGCCGACTCGTCGCCGCTCACGACCCGGCGGTGGAACAGGTGGTCGTCCACGGCGGCTCCCCACTCGTCGACCCGAGCATCGCATTATTCGCCTGGGATGGTCAGATGGATGACATGAGCCATGAAGTGATGAACCAGGTGCCGCCGCTGTCCGGTCACGACGTGGCGGCCGACCCGGCGCTGGCGGCGGCGCTGGCCCGGGAGGGCGCCGACTGGGCCGAGGGCGAGTTGCGGCAGCTCGGCACGCTGGCGGGCACCGCGAAGGCGCAGGAGTGGGGGCGGCTGGCCAACGAGCACGAGCCGGTCCTGCGGACGCACGACCGCTACGGCCACCGGATCGACGAGGTCGAGTTCCACCCGGCGTGGCACGAGCTGATGACCGTCGCCGTGGAGCACGGCCTGCACGCCGCGCCCTGGACGCAGGCCCGGCCGGGCGCCCACGTCGCGCGGGCGGCCAAGTTCTACGTGTGGTCGCAGGTCGAGGCGGGGCACGGGTGCCCGATCTCGATGACATACGCCTCGGTGGCGGCGCTGCGGCACGCCCCGGCGCTCGCGGCCGAGTGGGAGCCGGCGCTCGCCTCCCGCACCTATGACCCCGGCCTGCGTCCCCTGGCCGACAAGCGCGGGGTGCTCGCCGGGATGGCCATGACCGAGAAGCAGGGCGGGAGCGACGTCCGGGCCAACGCGACGACCGCCGAGCCGCTCGGCGACGGGACCTATGCCCTGAACGGCCACAAGTGGTTCAACTCCGCGCCCATGTGCGACGTGTTCCTGGTGCTGGCCCAGGCGCCGGGCGGGCTCTCCTGCTTCCTGCTCCCCCGGGTGCTCCCCGACGGGACCCGCAACGCCGTCCGGCTCATGCGGCTGAAGGACAAGCTCGGCAACCGGTCGAACGCCTCGGCCGAGGTCGAGTACGAGAACGCGGTCGCCTGGCTGGTCGGCGAGGAGGGGCGCGGCGTCCGGACGATCATCGAGATGGTCAACATGACCCGGCTCGACTGCGTGATCGGGTCGGCGGCGGGCATGCGGCTGGGGCTGACCCAGGCCGTCCACCACACCCGGCACCGCAGGGCCTTCGGCAGAGCGCTCTTCGACCAGCCGCTCATGCGGAACGTGCTGGCCGACTTGGCCCTGGAGTCCGAGGCGGCGACGGTGCTGATGATGCGCCTCGCCGGGGCCACCGACCGGGCCGTCACCGGTCAGGCGCAGGAGGGGCTGTTCCGGCGGGTGGCGCTGGCGGCCGGGAAGTACTGGGTCTGCAAGCGCGCCGCCGGGCACGCCGCCGAGGCGCTCGAATGCCTGGGCGGCAACGGCTACGTCGAGGAGTCGGGCCTGCCGCGGCTGTTCCGCGAGTCGCCGCTGAACGGCATCTGGGAGGGCTCGGGCAACGTCGCCGCGCTCGACCTGATGCGGGCGCTCACCCGCGAACCCGAGGCGGCGGAGGCCTACTTCACCGAGGTCGAGCTCGCCACCGACCCGCGGATCTCCGAGTCGGTGAGCCGGGTGCGCAAGACGCTCGCCCACGCCACCGAGGCCGACGCGCGGCGGCTCGCCGAAGAGATGGCGCTGGTGCTGCAGGCCTCGCTGCTGATCAGGTTCGCCCCGGCGAGCGTGTCCGACGCGTTCTGCGCCTCCCGCCTCGGCGGCGGCTCGGGCCGCGCCTACGGCGCCCTGGGGCCGGGCCCGGACCTCGACGGCATCCTGGCCCGGATCTGAGTCACCGGACCGCTACCGGCCGGAAACACGGAGGAAACGGCCCGGCGCTCTCATGAAGGGGACTCACCGGAGGGTGAGGCGCACCTAGGGTTCCGCTCTTCGTGAGGCCTGGTCCGAGAGGTGCAGGCGGCCGAAAGGCCGTTCCACGGCGGGGGAAAAGCCCGGGAGACAGTCACAACGGCTGCCTCTCCACCTGAGGCTTTTCCCCGAAAAGGAGTGCCCGTGGGACACCTCCACAACAACTACGGCCCCGAGGCCCGGTCGGCCGTGGAGCGCGAGGCCGCGCTGCCCACGACCATGCACCAGCGCGAGATCGCACGCGGCCTGGAACTCGGGCTGCCGGGCGCCGACTCGATCGTCGACCGGACCATCCCCACCTTCTCCCGCGGCGAGCTGCCGCACTTCGCCGGGATCAACACCTTCCTCAAGGCCCCGTACGTCGAGGACGTGCGCACCTGCGGCGACTACGACGTGGCGGTGATCGGCGCGCCCTTCGACGGCGGCACCACCTACCGGTCGGGGACCCGGTTCGGCCCCCAGGGCATCCGCAAGATCAGCGCCCTCTACGGCCCCTACAGCTTCGAGCTGGGCGTCGACCTGCGCGAGTCGATCACCATCTGCGACCTGGGCGACATCTTCACCATCCCGGCCAACATCGAGAAGACCTTCGACCAGATCAGCAAGGGCGTCTCCCACGTCTACGCGTCGGGGGCGTTCCCGGTCGTGCTGGGCGGGGACCACTCGATCGGCTACCCGACCGTCCGGGCGGTGGCCGAGCACCACACGGGGAACGTCGGGATCATCCACTTCGACCGCCACGTCGACACCCAGGAGACCGACCTCGACGAGCGCATGCACACCACACCCTGGTTCCACGCCACCGATCTGCCGAACGTGCCGCCGAAGAACCTCGTCCAGATCGGGATCGGCGGCTGGCAGGCGCCGAGGCCGGGTGTGAAGGTCGGCCGCGAGCGCGGCACCACGATCATGACCGTCACCGACTGCGTGGAGATGGGCATCGAGGCGGCGGCCGAGCGGGCCCTGGAGGTGGCCTGGGACGGGGCCGAGGCCGTGTGGTTGTCGTTCGACGTCGACTGCCTGGACGCCGCGTTCGTGCCCGGCACCGGCTGGCCCGAGCCGGGCGGCTTCCTGCCGCGTGAGGTGCTGAAGTTCATCCAGCTCATCGCCGACGCCCGGCCGCTGGCCGGCATCGAGGTGGTCGAGTGCGCGCCGCCCTACGACAACGCCGAGATCACCTCCCTCATCGCCACCCGCGTGATCTGCGACACCCTCGGGTGCCTGGTCCGCGCGGGTCACCTCCCCAAGAAGAAGGGAGCGGCGTGATGTTCCGTCGCGTGCTCTTGGTCCTGTTGCTCTGTACGGCCTGCGCCGCCGCCCCGGCCGGAGGACCGGCCACCCCGGCGGCCGCGCCCATCACCCTCGGCTTCAGCGCCTGGCCCGGCTGGTTCCCCTGGCAGGTGGCCCAGGAGCAGGGCCTGTTCGAGAAGAACGGGGTGACGGTCGAGCTGAAGTACTTCGACAGCTACACCGACTCCCTGAACGCCCTGGCGACCGGGACGATCGACGCCAACAGCCAGACCCTCAACGACACGCTGGCCTCGGTGGCGGGCGGCGCGCAGCAGAGCATCGTCCTGGTCAACGACAACTCGACCGGCAACGACCAGATCATCGCCGCCCCCGGCATAAAGACCCTGGCCGACCTCAAGGGCAGGACGGTCGCCGCCGAGCAGGGCACGGTCGACCACTACCTGCTGCTGCTCGCCCTGGAGAAGGCCGGCCTGTCGGAGGCCGACGTGAAGTTCACCCCGATGCTCACCGACGCCGCCGCCGCGGCCTTCGTCGCGGGCCAGGTCGACGCGGTCGGCGCGTTCGCGCCCTTCACCTCGACGGCGCTGGAGCGCGAGGGCAGCACGGCCATCGCGACCTCGGCCGACTTCCCCGGCGCGATCCCCGACCACCTGGTGGTCACCCGCGACCTGCTGTCGCGCGACGAGAAGGCGGTCCAGGCCCTGGTGAACACGTGGTTCGACACGATCGAGTGGATCGGGGCCAACCGCGCGAAGGCCGTGGAGATCATGGCCAAGCGGGGCGGGGTGACGCCGGCGGAGTACGAGACGTACGACAAGGGCACCACGATCTTCACCCTTGACCAGAACCGGACCGCCTTCACCGGCGCGCTCGACCAGCAGGCCAAGCGCATCTCCGACTTCCTGGTCTCGACCGAACTCGTCGACGCGGCCCCGCCGCTCGAGGGCCTGTTCATATCCAAATTCGTGGAGGCCGTCCAGCCATGACCCTCGCCAACCGCCACCGCGTCCGCGTGACCTCGTCCGGGACGACCGCCCGCACCCGCGGTGAAGCCCCCGAGGCCGACCGGAACCACGGCACGACCACCCTCGCGGGCCGGGACCGCAGCCGGTTGACCACCCCGGCCGAGGCTCCGGCCGTCGTCCACGAGTTCGCCGACGCCCTGCCCGCAGGCCCGGTCGCCAACGCGGCCCGCCGGGTGGTCGTGGCCGTGACCGACGGGTCGTGGCAGGTCGAGCCGTCGGGCGGGGTGAACGATGGCTGACCCGACGACGGGACGGAGCGGCCGTGGGAGCGCACCCGCCGCCCAGCCGCCGTGGAGCACGAGGCGGCCCCTCTCGGCGGGAGGTCGGTCATGGTGAGCGTGGAGTCGCCTCCGGTCGAGCGGGCCGCCGCTCCCGCCCCCCGTGTGAAGCTGCTCAAGACCGAGGTCTCGCGCCGGACCGCCTGGATCCTGCGGGTCGCCTCGGTCGCGGTGCCGTTCGCGATCTGGTGGGCGGTCAGCGGCTCCGGGATCGTGCCCGACCGGTTCCTGCCCGCGCCGCCGCAGGTCTGGGCCGCGTTCACCGACATGGTCGCCAGCGGCGACCTGCAGAACGACCTCCTGGCCAGCCTCGGCCGGATCGGGGCCGGGTTCGGGCTGGCGATCCTGATCTCCGTCCCGCTGGGGTTCCTGATGGGCACGGTCGGCTGGGCGCAGCCGCTGTTCGAGCCGATCATCGGGATCCTGCGCTACCTGCCGGCCTCGGCGTTCATCCCGTTGCTGATCATCTGGCTGGGCATCGGGGAGACGTCCAAGATCGCGCTGCTGGTGCTGGGCGTGGTGTTCTTCAACACGCTCATGACCGCCGACGTCGTCCGGCAGGTCCCGCGGAGGCTGCTCGACGTCTCGGCCACGCTCGGCGCCGGGCGGGCGCGCGTCGCCGCGCGGGTGGTGTTTCCCCACTCGCTCCCCGGCATCCTGGACGCCCTCCGCGTCAACGCCGCCGTGGCCTACAACCTCGTCGTCGTGGCCGAGCTGATCGCGGCGACCTCCGGCCTGGGCTACCGGATCACCCGGGCCCAGCGGTTCCTCCAGACCGACAAGATCTTCGCCATCCTCATCGTCATCGGCCTCATCGGCCTGACCATCGACGTCACGCTCAGAGTCGTCCGGGCCCGGGTCGGCAGGTGGTCGGTGTGAGCCTGCGCTTCGAGGGCGTGTCCATGGCCTACACGCCCGGCACCCCCGTCCTGGAGGACATCGACCTGGAGATCCCGCCCGGCGAGTTCGTCACGATCGTCGGAGCCAGCGGCTCGGGCAAGTCGACCCTGTTGTCGCTGGTCGCGGGCCTGACCAGAGCCACGAAGGGCCGGATCGTCCTCGACGGCCGGACCGTCGAGGGGCCGGGCCCCGACCGGGGCATGGCCTTCCAGACGCCCAGCCTCTACCCGTGGCGCACGGTGGCGCGGAACGTCGCGTTCGCCCTGGAGACGCGGGGTTTCTCCCGCCAGGCCAGGCAGGAGCGCGTCGCCTGGCTGCTGGAGGAGGTCGGCCTCACCGAGCACGCCGCGAAACTGCCCGGCAGCCTGTCCGGCGGCCAGCAGCAGCGGGTCTCGATCGCGCGGGCGCTGGCCCGCTCCCCCAAGGTCCTGCTCCTCGACGAGCCGTTCGGGGCCCTGGACGTCCAGACGAAGGAGGACATGCAGCTGTTCATCCGCCAGGTCTGGCAGGATCTCGGCACCACGGTCGTCATGGTCACCCACGACGTCGAGGAGGCGGTGTTCCTGGGGCGGCGGGTGCTGGTGCTGGCCAGCGACCCCGGCCGGGTGGCCCGTGACCTGCGGGTCGAGCCGCTCGGCGACGGCCTGGAGGTGAAGCGCACCCCCGAGTTCCTGGCGGTCCGGGCGCAGGTCGAAGACCTGGTCCGGCGCGAACACCGTGCCCACCTGGCAGCCGCGCGCGCCTGAGGCGTTATGTTCGTCGGTGGCATCACCGTTATCGAAGGGATATCGCTATGGCGACCACTCGTACCGCGACGACCCAGTGGAAGGGCGCGCTCCTCGACGGCTCCGGCTCGGTGTCGCTGGACACGTCCGGCGTCGGCACGTTCGACGTCAGCTGGCCGTCGCGCGCCGAGGCGGCCAACGGTAAGACCAGCCCCGAAGAGCTCATCGCGGCCGCGCACTCCTCGTGCTTCTCGATGGCCCTCTCGCACGGCCTCGCCCAGGCGGGCACCCCGCCGCAGACGGTCGAGACCAAGGCCGACGTGACCTTCCAGCCCGGCCAGGGCATCACCGGCATCGTCCTGTCGGTCAAGGCCCAGGTCCCCGGCATCACCGCCGAGGAGTTCCAGGCCGCGGCCGAGAACGCCAAGGCCAACTGCCCGGTCAGCAAGGCCCTCACCGGCACCGAGATCACCCTGAACGCCGAGCTCCTCAGCTAGACCGTTCGAGAACGAAGGCCTCCCCCACCAGGCGGAGGCCTTTTTTCTTCCCGTTACGGCTCCGCCCACCCCGGCCCCGCCCGCCGTCTCCCCACCGCGCCGCACCCGGCGCCGCCCCCCGCTCCCACCGCGGACCGCGACGCCGGACTACTCAGGGCCAGAACCGGAACCGCAGGATCCGGCCTTCCCCCTCGTGCATCGCGAACTCCGGCCGGAGAGCCTCCCGCAGCGACCACCAGTCGACCCCGACGTTCCACTCGGCCCCGGCCCGGCCGAGATCGAACTCGTGGAAGAATTCGTCATCGACTTCCAGGGCGTAGGCCGCGACCCGATCTGCGGCGAAATGCACACGTCCGGTCCAGCTACGTCCTGAAGGGGCCCAGGATCCGCGGTCCAGTGTTCGTAACAGGCCGTCCGGATCTCTCGGCGATCTACCAGCGGCAGCTGGACGTCGACACTCTCATGCCGTCACCGTAACCTCGGGCCCAAGTCACACCCCGAGGTGCTGAGGCGTCACTGGATACCGGGCAGAACAGATCGTCAATTGCGAGGCTGCGCCGGCATCTGCAGCGGGACACCGAACCGGTTGAAGGCGTTCATCAGAGCCACCTGGACGACCAGCGCGCCGAGTTCCTCGTCGGTCATGAGGTCGCGGACGCCGGCCCAGACCTCGTCGCTGACGCCGTGCGGGGTCAGCGTCGTCGCGGCCTCGGTGTACTCGAGCGCCGCCCGCTCCGCCGGGGTGAACAGCGCCGATTCGCGCCACGCGGACAGCTGGATGATGCGGTTCAGCGATTCGCCCTGCTCCAGTGCCTCGTGGCTGTGCAGGTCGATGCAGTGCAGGCAGTGGTTGACCTGCGAGGTGCGCAGCTTGACCAGCTCGCGGATGGTCGGATCGAGGGGCGAGGTGAGAATGGCCTGGTCCGCGGCGTAGAGCGCCTTGGCGGCCTTGGGGGCGGCCGTCCGCAGGTCGAGGCGGGGCTTACCGGCGTGCACGTGGGTGGTCATGATTTCTCCTTCAGGCGTGGATATCGCGTTGTCGAGCCAGGCGGGCGCAGGCGGGGATCACGAGGAGTGCGCGGCTGAAAAGAACTGTGTCGCCCGCACGATGGTGAAAGGGGTGCCCGACTCGGCGACGAGCCTTTCCTGCGCGGCCTTGGCGTCCAGGTACCCCGGGTGCGAGAGCCGGTCTACACCGACGATCGACAACACCGCATGGTGTCGCGCCCCGGCTTCCCGCCCGGCGTCCAGCAGGGTGTGGGTCGAGGTGGGGAAGAAGTCGAGGATCGGCTCGGTTGCGAAGATCACTTTGTTGGTCACGTCGACGACCATGTCCGCGCCCTTCAGCGCGTCGGCGACGCCGCGGCCAGTGATCGTGTTCAGGCCGGTTCCCGGCGCGGCCGACACCACGTCGCGGCCGAGCCGCCGCAGCGACTCGACGACTTTCGACCCGATGAGTCCAGTTCCCCCGGCAACGACGATGCGCATGCCCCACCCCCCCCAATTCGGATAACTCTTGTCCGAGATTCTATTCGGACAAGAGTTATCCGAGTCAAGTAGGCTGGGCGAATGAAGATGTCAGGCGGGGTCGAGTGGGCCTTGCACTGCTGCGTCGCGCTCAGTGAGGCGGGCGCGCCGGTGACGGCGGCCAAGCTCGCCGAGCTGCACGACGTCTCGCAGAGCTATCTGGCCAAACAGCTGCAACTGTTGTCCCGCGCAGGCCTTGTGCGCTCGACGCTTGGCCAGTCCGGCGGCTATGTGCTGACTCGGGCCGCGAATGAGATCACGGTGCTGGACGTGGTCGAGGCGATCGACGGCGTCCAGCCGGCGTTCCGGTGTACGGAAGTGCGTCAGCGGGGCCCGATGGCCGTTCCGCCGGAGCGGTGTGACACTCCCTGCCCGATCGCCCGCGCGATGGATTCCGCCGACCGCGCCTGGCGGGAGTCGCTACGCGCAGTCACCATTGCCGACCTGATCGCCGACGTCAACCGTACGACGCCCCCTGAGATACTTGCGGGGGCCCGGGAGTGGCTGGGCGCCTGAGCGACGGCGACGAGCCTTCCACGGCCGTCGGTGATCAGCGCTGACAGCGGGCGGCCGTATCCGTCGCAGGCGAGATGGATCTTGGTGGTCAGTCCGCCACGGGATCGTCCCAGGGCGTGATCCGCCGGACCGGCACCCGGCCGGTGCCCTATCTTCGGGCTCCGCCCGCGTGGCTGGTGGGCCCGGACGATGGTGGAGTCGACCGCCACCAGCCAGCCGATGTCCCCGGCGGCCTCGACTCTGGCCTGGGCCGCCGCCGGCATCGCGGCGGAAGGTGGGGGCGGGGTTCTCCGCTTCCATCGTGGCCTTGTATCCGTCGGCGAAGTAACGCAGATAGAAGGGGCCGAGACCGTGGAAAGAAGCAGCAGGCCGTTTCGTCCGGGGATCAGCGGGGGCCGACGTCCTCACGCCACTGGATGTTCCAGACGCTGGGCTCGTGCGAAACCTCACCCTTGGCCGCGCTGATATCCGTCAGGCCGTAGAGATCGTCCCGGTCGCAGACGTCCGACAACCCGGCGATCAACTCCGCCATCGCCCCTCCTCTCGTCCACCCCGTAGACGAGATAGGAAGGGTCTCATCGGGCCAGGATGTCGTCGAGGTTGTAGGCCACCGGGACGTCGAGCTGCTCATAGGTGCACGACTCGGGGGTGCGGTCGGGCCGCCAGCGGCGGAACTGGGCGGTGTGCCGGAAGCGCACGCCCTCCATGTGGTCGTAGGCCACCTCGATCACCAGCTCGGGCCGCAGCGGGATGAACGACAGGTCCTTCTTCGCGTTCCACCGGGAGATCGCCCCGGGCAGCCGCTGCCCCTCGGGGCCGCCGCCGACCCCGGCCGAGGCCCACGACGCCCACTCGCCCCATGGATGGTCGGCGGGGTCGGTCACCCGGTAGGGCGCCAGTTCGGCCACCAGTTCCTCGCGCCGCTTCATCGGGAACGACGCCGACACCCCCACGTGGTGGAGCTTGCCGTCGTCGCCGTAGAGGCCCAGCAGGAGCGACCCCACGATCGGGCCCGACTTGTGCTCGCGGTAGCCGGCCACCACCACGTCGCAGGTGCGTTCGTGCTTGACCTTGAACATGACGCGTTTGTCCTGCTCATAGGGGAGCCCGCCGGGTTTGACGATGATGCCGTCGAGCCCGGCGCCCTCGAACATCTCGAACCATTCGAGCGCCTGCTCCTGGTTGGTCGTGATCGGCGTGAGCCGGATCGAGTCACCGGCCTTGGCGGTCGCTTCGACGAGCAGCCGCCGCCGCTCGGAGAACGGCCGGTCGATCAGGCTCTCGTCGCCCAGGGCCAGCAGGTCGAAGGCGATGAACGAGGCGGGCGTGGTCTCCGACAGCAGCTTGACCCGGGAGGCGGCGGGGTGGATGCGCTGCTGGAGCTGGTCGAAGTCGAGGGCGGGGCCGCGCATGACCACGATCTCGCCGTCGAGCACGCACCGCTCGGGCAGCTCGCGCCTGACCGCCTCGATGACCTCGGGGAAGTAGCGGGTGAACGGGCGCTCGTTGCGGCTGCCGAGGAACACCTTGTCGCCGTCGCGGAACACGATGCAGCGGAAGCCGTCCCATTTGGGCTCGTAGAACAGGGTGCCGTCCTGCTCCGGCATCTTCTTGACCGCCTTGGCCAGCATGGGCGAGACGGGCGGCCGGACGGGCAGGTCGAGCGCGGCGGGATCGGGCTCGGCCGCCTTGGCTTCTTTGGGCTCGCGCGTGGTCATCGAGCCTCCTCCTGGTGTGGGTCGCGGACATAGCGGCAGAACAGCGAGCCCTCCTCTTCCAGCACCCCGGCCAGCGTGAACCGGGTGTGGGAGGCGGTGCCGTTGAGCACGCGGGCGGCGTCGCCGCCGATCATCAGGGGGGAGACGGTCAGGCAGAGCTCGTCGACGAGGGAGGCCGCCGCGAGGTGGGCGTTGAGGCGCGGGCCGCCCTCGCAGAGGATGCGGCCGAGCCCCCGGGCGCGCAGCTGGGCGACCGCCTCGGCCAGGTCGACCCGCTGCTCCCCGGCCACGATCACGTCGGCGCGGCGGGCCGCCTCGGCCCTGCGGTCGGCGGGGGCCGACTCGGTGGTGATCACGATGGTGCGGGACTCGGGGGCGCACTCGGTGAACAGGGCGCCGCCGAGGTCGAGGTCGATCTTGCGGGTGATCACGGCCACGGGCGGGGCGGCCGATCGGCCCTCGCGCAGCGGACGCCACGTGTCGCGGGGCTTGGAGGGGCCGTAGCCCTCGATCCGGACGGTCGCGCCGCCCGCCACCACGACGTCGGCGAGCCCGCGCAGGACCATGAAGATCCGCCGGTCGCCCGGCGAGGACAACCCCTTGGACAGGCCCTTCAGCCAGGCCCCGCCGTCGGCGCTGGCCACCATGTTGAGGCGCAGCCACTCGGCCTGAGGATAGGCGTAGACCGACGGGAGGTCGGGGTCGTCGGCCGGCTCGGGATGTATCTGGCGCACGACCCCACCCTGTCACAGCGGTCCGACAAGTAAGCAGCGCATCCCGGGGAGTAACGGTTTGATGTCATGCGGTCGCCGATTGTCAGGTTCGGTGTTGGATCGAACCAGATGTGGTCGGAGGGGGTTTTCGTGCCGCTTGTCGTGTTGATCGTGTGGTTGATCGCCGCATCCGTCGGGGTCTATCTGCTCTACCTGTGGTTACGCGGCGGCGGGCTGCGCCAGCAGGCCACCAAGGTGACCCGCTTCCCCAAGGCGCTGATCTTCAGCCATCCGCTCCTGGCGGTGACCGGGCTGGGCTTGTGGGCCGCCTTCATGGTCACGGGCGCCGGCGCGTACGCCTGGGGGTCGTTCGGCGCGCTCTGCGTGGTGGCGTTCCTGGGGTTCGTGATGTTCACCCGCTGGCTCGGGGGCGGCCGGCACGCCCGCGGCGCCGAGACCCACTTCCCGGCCGTGGCGGTGGGGCTGCACGGCCTGGCGGGGGTCTGCACGTTCGTGCTGGCCCTGCTGACCGCGGCCGAGCTGACCCGCTAGCGGCGGACCGCCCGCAGCACCCGGAACGACCGCGCCGCGACCTCGATGTCGGCCCCCGTGTGCCGGACGTCGGCCGGGGGCTGCGCGGTGCCGCCCGAGGCCACGGCGGTGTCGAACAGGGACTTCCAGCTCACCGCGAAGTCGCGCCCCGGGAGGGTGAACGTCAGGCTCTCGTGGTGGGCGTTGATCAGCAGCAGGAACGAGTCGTCGGTGATGCGCTCGCCGCGCGGGCCGGGCTCGCTGATCGCGTCGCCGTTGACGAACACGGCCACGGCCTTGGAGTAGCCGGCGTGCCAGTCGGAGTCGTCCATCTCCTTGCCCGCCGGGGTGAGCCAGACGATGTCGCGGACCCCGTCGGACTGCTCCCGCCCCGAGAAGAAGCGGCGGCGCCGGAACACCGGGTGGTCGCGCCGGAAGGCGGCGATCTCCCGCACGAAGCCCAGCAGCTCCGACTCGGTCTCGGCCAGCGACCAGTCGATCCAGGAGACCTCGTTGTCCTGGCAGTAGGCGTTGTTGTTGCCGCCCTGGGTGCGGCCGAACTCGTCGCCGGCGGTCAGCATCGGCACGCCCTGCGACAGGAACAGGGTGGCCAGGAAGTTGCGGCGCTGGCGGTGGCGCAGCGCGGTGATGTCGGGGTCGTCGGTGGGCCCCTCGACCCCGCAGTTCCAGGAGCGGTTGTCGTCGGAGCCGTCGCGGTTGCCCTCGAGGTTGTCGTCGTTGTGCTTGCGGTCGTAGGAGACCAGGTCGGTGAGGGTGAAGCCGTCGTGGGCGGTCACGAAGTTGATGCTGGCGATGGGGCGGCGGCCGGAGGTGGCGTACAGGTCGGAGGAGCCGGTCAGCCGGGAGGCGAAGTCGGGCAGCGTGGCGGAGGAGCCGCGCCAGAAGTCGCGGACCGTGTCGCGGTACTTGCCGTTCCACTCGGTCCACAGGGGCGGGAAGTTGCCGACCTGGTAGCCGCCGGGGCCGACGTCCCACGGCTCGGCGATCAGCTTGACCTGGGAGATCACCGGGTCCTGCTGGATCAGGTCGAAGAAGGCCGAGAGCCGGTCGACGTCGTGGAGCTCGCGGGCCAGCGCGGCGGCCAGGTCGAAGCGGAAGCCGTCGACGTGCATCTCCAGCACCCAGTAGCGCAGCGAGTCCATGATCAGCTGGAGGGCGTGGGGGCTTCGGACGTTGAGCGAGTTGCCGCAGCCGGTGTAGTCGAGGTGGTAGCGGCGGTCGGCGTCCTGCAGCCGGTAGTAGGAGCTGTTGTCGATGCCGCGGAAGCCCAGCGTGGGGCCCATGTGGTCGCCCTCGGCGGTGTGGTTGTAGACCACGTCGAGGATCACCTCGATGCCCGCCTCGTGGAGCGACTTGACCATCGCCTTGAACTCCAGCACCTGCTCCCCGCGCTGCCCCGAGGAGGAGTAGGTGTTGTGGGGGGCCAGGTAGGCCATCGTGTTGTAGCCCCAGTAGTTGGTCAGCCCCCGGGCGACCAGGAAGTGTTCCGGCACGTACTGGTGGATGGGCAGCAGTTCGACCGCGGTGACCCCGATCGACTTCAGGTGGTCGACGACGGCCGGATGGGCCAGCCCCGCGTAGGTGCCCCGCTGGTCTTCGGGCACGTCGGGGTGGAGCCGGGTCAGCCCCTTCACGTGGGCCTCGTAGATGACCGTCTGGTGGTAGGGAATACGCGGCGGCCGGTCGTTGCCCCAGTCGAAGAAGGGCGACACGACGACGTTCTTCGGCATGTAGGGCGCCGAATCGCCGAGATTCAGCCGGCGGGGGTCGGCGAAGTCGTAGGAGAAAAGCGCCTCGTTCCATTTGACCTCGCCCTCGATCGCCTTGGCGTAGGGGTCGAGGAGGAGTTTGGCGGCGTTGCTCCGGTGGCCCTGGCGCGGGCTGTAGGGGCCGTGGACCCGGTAGCCGTAGCGCTGGCCTGGGGTGACTCCGGGCAGGTAGCCGTGCCAGACGAAGCCGTCCATCTCGGGGAGGTCGACACGGGACTCCTCGCCCGCGTCGTCGAAGAGGCACAGCTCGACCCGCTCGGCCACTTCGCTGAACACCGAGAAATTGGTGCCCACACCATCCCAGGTGGCGCCGAGCGGATAAGGCTCTCCTGGCCAGACGTCGCGCATGCAGGTCCCATTCTCGCTTCCCGGGATTTTCCCTACCCGTTCATCCGATTTAACACAGGTGGGAGCCCAGCCCAAAAGGAGCCGGGAAGGTCACAAGAGCGGATCATCGGTCGCGGTCCTTGGACGGCTGCACCCGTTTGGGCTCGCCCGGCATCTTCGGGTAGTTGGGCGGATAGGGCAGGTCGCCCCGGCCGTCCTTTTCGTAGAGCTCCAGGAGGCCCGTCAGGTCGCAGGCCACCTCGTCGATCGCCTCGTGGGGGTCGCCGATCTCGGCGAACCGCGCCGGCATGGTGCGGAGCGTGAAGTCGGCGGGGTCGCACGACTCCAGTTCCTCCCACGTCACCGGGGCCGAGACCTGCCCGTCGGGCCGGGCCCGCACCGAGTATGCCGCCACGACGGTCCGGTCGAGGGCGTTCTGGTTGAAGTCGATGAAGACGCGCTCGCCGCGCTCCTCCTTCCACCACGCGGTGGTGGCGAGGGCGGGGACGCGCTTCTCTACCTCGCGGGCGAACCCGATTCCGGCATATCTGACCTCGGTGAACGTCCAGCGCGGCTGGATTCGGACCGAGATGTGCACGCCCCGGTTGCCCGACGTCTTCGGGAAGCCGGTCAGCCCCAGGTCGGCCAGCACCTCGCGGGCCGTGAAGGCGACCTTCCTGGCCTCGTCGAAGCCGGTGCCGGGCTGCGGGTCGATGTCGATGCGCAGCTCGTCGGGGTGGTGGAGGTCGGGGACGCGGGCCGCCCACGGGTGGAAGTCGATCGTGCCCAAATTGGCGCACCAGGCGATGCCGGCCACCTCGGTCGGGCGGAACGCGTCGGCGGTGCGCCCGCTGGGAAAGTGGACCTCGGCGGTCTCCAGCCAGTCGGGGTGCTTGGGCATGCGCTTCTGGTAGATCGCATCGGTCTGCACCCCGTCGGGATGCCGCTTGATGTACGTCGGCCGGTCGCGGACCGCGCGCATGATGCCGTCGCCGACGCTCAGGTAGTACTCGACGAGGTCGCGCTTGGTGGCGCCGATGCCCGGGAAGTAGACCTTGTCGGGGTTGGTGACCTTGACGGTCCGTCCCCCGGCCTCGATTTCGATGAACGGCGAAGGCATGTTCGAACCCTACCCATCGGGAAGCTTCCACCTCTCCTGTGGGTTGGATCAGGTGGAATCCCGTCCAGAGAAGGCTGGTGGCTGATGAACAAGGTCATGAAGACGGACGCCGAGTGGCGCGCCCAGCTCAGCCCCGAGGAGTATCGGGTGCTGCGCCAGGCCGGCACCGAGCGGCCCTTCACCGGGGAGTACGTCGACACCAAGACCGAGGGCGTCTACTCCTGCCGCGCCTGCGGCGCGGAGTTGTTCACCTCGGACGCCAAGTTCGAGTCGCACTGCGGCTGGCCCTCGTTCTACGAGCCCAGCGCGGGCGACCACGTGACCCTGATCGAGGACCGCAGCCTCGGCATGGTGCGGGTCGAGGTGCGCTGCGCCTCCTGCGACTCCCACCTGGGCCACGTCTTCCACGGCGAGGGCTACCCGACGCCCACCGACGACCGCTACTGCATCAACTCCGTCGCGCTCACGCTCAGGACTTCGGCTTCGGATAAGTGACCCGGCAGTCGTCGTCCTTCGGGCCGAGCACGTTGGCCAGCACCGGGTTGCCGTTGCCCCCGGTGCGGGCCTGCACGAACACCACCCGCTTCTTGACGCCGAGCTCGGCCAGATAGCGCATCCCGCGCTCGCAGAGCCGCAGCGAGGCCGGGGAGTTGTCGGACGTCTCCGGTAAGTCGGTGTAGATGCGCAGGTAGCTGCCGGTGGTGCGGATGTCGGTGATGTGGCGGTGGGTCGCGTCGTCCCAGCGTTCGTCGAAGTAGGCCAGCGCCTCCTTGTCGGAGTACTTCGACTCCTTGCGCTTCGCCTTCTTCTCCGTTTTCTCCGCAGGCGGCGGGGCCTGCGCCGCCGGGGCGAGCGCCGCCGCCGTGGGCTCCTCGATCGAGGCGGTGCGTACGGGGGCCTGTTCCCCCCGCGCCGCCAGGAGCGGCACCACGACGGCCGTCACTCCGAGCCCCAGGCACGAGACGCCGACGACCACTTCGGCCGTGCGCGATCGCGACCTACGACGTTTCCCGGTGGATCGTGCCATTTTCATCATTTGCCCACGAGTATGCCAACAACTGCCTGGTTAAGGCAGGGCGTTGACCAGTTCGGTGACGGGTTTGCGCGATCCCGTGTAGAAGGGGATCTCCACCCGGGTGTGCTCACGGGCCTTCGCGCCCCGCAGGTGACGCATCAGGTCGACGATGCGGTGCAGCTCGTCGGCCTCGAAGGCGAGCATCCACTCGTAGTCGTTCAGCGCGAAGCAGGCGACCGTGTTGGCGCGCACGTCGGGGTAGTCGCGGGCCATCTGGCCGTGCTCGGCCAGCATCGCCCGGCGCTCGGAGTCCTCCAGCAGATACCACTCCAGCGACCGCACGAACGGGTAGACGCACACGAAGCCGCGCGGCTCCTCCTCGGCCAGGAAGGCCGGGATGTGGGACTTGTTGAACTCGGCCGGGCGGTGCAGCGCCATCGCCGACCAGACCGGCTCGCTGGCCCGCCCGAGGGCGGTGCGGCGGAACCGGGCGTAGACCTCCTGGAGGTCTTCGGGGGTCGGGGCGTGCCACCAGAACATGTAGTCGGCGTCGGCGCGGAACCCGGCCACGTCGTAGGCGCCGCGGGTCACCACGTCTTTCTGCCCGAGCTGGTCGAGCAGCTCGGCCACCTCTTCGGCCACGGCGTCGCGTTCGGCCGGGAGGCCCTCGCGCAGCCGGAAGACCGACCACATGGTGTAGCGGATCACATTGTTGAGGTCACGCGCCTTGAGCCGCGGGGTGCCGTCCGTCATGCCGCCATTCTGCCCGGGGATCCAGGTGGTCGAGAATCCGGGCGGCCGCCGCGCGGGCGGTCGCGGCCGTGGCGGGGATGCCGACGCCGTCGTAGGCCGCCCCGCAGACGGCCAGGCCGGGGACCGCGGCCACGGCCGCGCGGACGCGGGCGACCCGGTCGTTGTGGCCGACGTCGTACTGCGGCAGGGCGCCGCCCCAGCGGGTGACCCGGGTGTCGGCCGGGAGGCCGCGTACCCCCATGATCTCGGTCATCTCGTTCATGGCCAGGGCGACCAGCTCGGTGTCGTCGCGCTGGAGCAGGCGCTCCTCGCCCAGGCGGCCGAGCGAGCAGCGGGCGAAGACGTAGCCGTGACCGGCCAGGTGGGGCCACTTCACGCTGGAGAAGGTGACCGCCTTGACGGCGCGGCCCTCGACGGGCGGGGTCAGGTAGCCGCTGCCGCTCGGCAGCTGCGGGAAGGCCTCGATCGGGTAGGCGAGGGTGACGATCGCCATGCTGGCGTACTCGATGCGGGCCAGTTCGGCGGCGGCCTTGGGGACCTCGCGTTCGAGGAGCCGGGCGGCCGGGGTCGCCGGCACGGCCACCACGACCGCGTCGGCGTCGAGGGTGTGCTCGTCGCGGGTGGGGCCGGTGGTCAGGCGCCAGCCGGTGGGCGTACGGGCCAGCTCGCGCACCATCACCCCGGTGCGGACCTCGGCGCCGGACGCGGCGGCCAGCGCGGGCGGCAGGCTGCCCATCCCGTTCTTCAGCGACGTGAACACGTGACCGGCGTTCTTGGGCGCGGCCCCGGCGATCTCGCGCACGGCCCGCAGCAGCGACGACTCGGACCGGGCCGCCGCGGCCACCGCCGGCATGGTCGCCTCCAGCGAGAGCCGGTCGGCGAACCCGGCGTAGACGCCGCCGAGCAGCGGCTCGACCAGCCGGTCGACCACCTCGTCGCCCATCCGGGCCCGGACGTAGGAGCCGACCGACACGTCGGTCGTCACGAGGGTCGCGGGCAGCACCTGGTCGAGCGGCACCCGGGCCAGCCCGGCGGCCGACAACACGCCCGAGCGGGCCAGCGCCACCAGATCGGACGGCACCCCCATGACCTGGCCCTTCGGCATCGGCCGCAACTCGCCCCGGGACAGGACGGAGGCGCTGGTCGTGCCGGGGTCGACCAGGTCGCCGCCGAGCCCGGCCAGGCGGGCGAGCTCGACGCCCTCGGGACGGCGGGCCAGCAGCGCCTCGGCGCCCGCGTCGACCGGCACCCCGGCCACCTCGGTGGCGACCAGCTTGCCCCCGATGCGGCCCGCGCCGTCGAGCACGGTCACCCTGATCCGGTCGTTCCTCAGGTGCCATGCGGCGGCGAGCCCGGCGATGCCGCCGCCCACGACGACGACGTGAAAGCGCTCCATGACCATCACCCTAAGGCCGTGACTGAGTCGTGACGCGCCGCCCAAAACCGTTCACGCTCGGAGAACGTCAATGGGTCATGAACACTTTGCGCTCACGCGCGGTACTGCCGCTTGTGGTGGCGGCGTTCCTCCTGACGGCGTGTGCGGGCGGCGGCGTCGAGTCGACGAGCGCCCCCGCGGTGGGCGGCGCGGCCGACGCGCCCTCACTCAGCAGGGAGGCGGCCGCTCCCGCCGCCGAGCCCCAAGCCGAAGACGCGGCCGGCGAGGAGGCCAAGGCGGCCGACACCGCCTCCAACGTGACGGTCGCCCCCGTCGACCGGGCGATCATCTACAAGGCCGAGATGACGGTCCGGGCCAAGGACGTGGCCGCCGCCGCCGAATCGGCCAAGCGCATGGTCACCGAGGCCGGCGGCTACGTCGCGGAGGAGCGTTCCAACTCCTTCTCGTCCCGCCAGGAGTCGACGATCACGTTCAAGATCCCGCCGGGCCAGTACCCCGGGACGCTGAGCCGCCTGGGCAGGGAACTCGGCGAGACCGAGCAGCTGCACCAGGGCACCCAGGACGTCACCGGCGAGGTCGCCGACGTCGCGGCCCGGGTGAAGTCGGCCGAGGCCGCGGTGGCGCAGTTCCGCACGCTGCTCACCAAGGCCGAGAAGATCGGCGAGATCATGGACATCGAGCGGGAGATCCAGTCCCGCACCGCGGATCTCGAGGCCCTCCAGGCCCGGCAGAAGTCGCTGGCCGAGCAGACCGGCATGGCGACGGTGACGATCACCCTCGTCGGCCCGTCGGCGCCCCCGGTCAAGCCGGTGGTGGAGGAGACGGGCTTCCTGGCCGGTCTGAAGGCGGGTTGGACCGGCCTGAAGAACTTCGCGGAGGCCCTGTCGACGGTCGTGGGCGCGTTGCTGCCGTGGCTGGTCGTGCTGGCGGTGCTGGCCCTGCTCGCGCTGCCGTGGTGGCGGCGGATGCGGCGCCGCCAGCCGCTCCCGGCTCCCGTCCCGGCCGCGGAGGCGCGGGAAGAGGAGCTAGTCGAAAAGGAATGACCTCCAGTGCGGTGGTCCGGCGTCCCGGGACTCGTACCAGCCCTGCTGGTTGCGGATCCGGGCGTCGGACCACAGCAGCACCCAGGAGGCGTGGCCCGGCATCAGGTGCCGGTCGCTGGGGTTGTAGACGACGAACTCCCTGGTCCCGAACGCGTCGAAGAAGAACCTGGGGAGTTCGAAGGAGACGTCGTACGACTCCCCGTTCCGGGCGTAGTGATACTGCCGGACCCCCCGCACCCCCGGCCGGTAGTCGGGCCAGACGGCGGTGAGCGCGTCGGGGTAGCCGCCGTGGTCGGCGTGCCGCTTCTCCACGGCCGCGATCAGCTCGGCGGCGTCGGCGATCGCGGTGTCGCGGGCGTAGGCCGTCAGCGGGTGGTTGAGCACGGCCTGCCCGGCCAGCGCGACGAGCGGCAGCACCACGAAACAGACGGGCGAGGGCCGTCGCGCGAGCACCGTCACCCACAAGGCGAGCGCCGCCAGCCCCAGGAGCGGGCCCGACTCGGCCGCCGCGGCGGCCGAGACCGCCAGGGCGGTGACGGTCAGGGTGACGGTCTGGGCGATCTGCCAGAACCGGTTGCGCGGCCAGATCAGCAGCGGCGCCGAGGTGACCACGGTGAGCAGGCCCACCGCCCCGAAGATCTGCACCAGCGTCGAGAGGGGCAGCGCCAGGGGGTCGTAGCCGCCGGGCAGGAAGGGCGAGGCGATGAGCAGGAGCAGTAACGCCGAGAGCAAGACGACCCGCATGGCGTCAGCCTGTCAGCTCAGCGTCCTCGTCATGAAGACGCTCAGCGGGTCGGGCCGGTAGTCGGCGAACGGCTCACAGTAGGTGAAGCCGAACTTCTCGTACAGGGACCTCGCCGGGGCGAAGAACGCGGCCGAACCGGTCTCCAGGCTCAGCCGGGTGAAGCCCATGCGCGCCGCCTCGGTGATGAGGTGGCCGAGGAGCAGCGACGCGACCCCGCTGCGCTTGCGCGCCGCGGCGGTCCGCATCGACTTCACCTCGGCGTGGACGTCGTCGAGCGCCTTGATCGCGCCGCATCCGACGATCACGCCCTGGTCGCGGACCGACCAGAAGGTCACCTCGGGGCGGCGCAGGCCGTCGAGGTCGAGGGCGTGCTTGCTCTCGGGCGGGGTGGTCGCGCGCATCTCCCGGATGTGCTCCTCCAGGAAGGCCGCGATCTCCGGTCCCGAGAGGTCGTCGACCACGATCTCCATCAGCGGGCGCTGAACTCGTGGACGAAGTCGGTCAGCCGGGCCACCTGGTTGGGGTCGGTCGACGGGAGCACGCCGTGGCCGAGATTGAACACGTGGCCCTCGGCCACCCGCCCGGCCTCGATCACCGCGCGGGCCCGCTGCTCGACGACCTCCCACGGCGCCAGCAGGATCGCCGGGTCGAGGTTGCCCTGCAGCGCCTTGCCCGCGCCGACGCGGGTGGCCGCCTCGTCGAGCGGCACCCGCCAGTCGACCCCGACGACGTCGGCCCCGGCCTCGCCCATGACGGGCAGCAGCTCGCCGGTGCCGACCCCGAAGTGGATGCGCGGGACGCCGAGCTCTTCGATCCCGGCGAAGATCTTCGAGGTGTACGGCAGCACGAACTCCCGGTAGTCGCGCGGCGCGACCGCCCCGACCCACGAGTCGAACAGCTGCAGCGCCGAGGCGCCCGCGTCGGCCTGGACCTTCAGCCAGGCCAGCGTGATGGTCGTCAGCCGGTCCATGAGCGCGTGCCAGAGCGCGGGGGCGCCGTACATCATGGCCTTGGTGTAGTCGTGGTTCTTGGAGGGCCCGCCCTCGATCAGGTAGGACGCGAGGGTGAACGGCCCGCCGGCGAACCCGATCAGCGGGGTCGCGCCGAGCTCCCTGACCAGTTCGGTCACGGCCTCGGTGATGTAGGGGACGTCGTCGGGCGCGAGCGGGCGCAGCCGCCCGATCCCGGCCAGGTCGCGGATCGGGTCGGCGACGACCGGGCCCACGCCGGGCTTGATGTCGATGTCGATCCCGATGGCCTTGAGCGGCACCACGATGTCGCTGAAGAAGATGGCCGCGTCGACGCCGTAGCGGCGGACCGGCTGCATCGTGATCTCGACGACCAGGTCGGGGGTCGCGCACGCGGCCAGCATCTCGGTGCCCTCGCGGACCTTGCGGTATTCGGGCAGCGAACGCCCCGCCTGACGCATGAACCAGACGGGCGTGTGGGGCACGGGCCGGCGGCGGCAGGCCAGCAGGAAGGGCGACTCGGCCAGCTGGGGATTCACCCCACCAGAGTCCCACGCCCAGGCGCCGGTCCGTGCCAGGACCCCGGGTACAGGACCACCCAATGATCGGTATCGTTGGGCCCTCGCGACACCCCGGTCAAACGCCCCGCGAGCGCCGCTCTAGGCAAAGTGTTCGCCAAATGGTGCTCCGGCATCGATTCCAATACCACTTTCGAGACACGCCGAGCGCGATGCGGGGTTTTGTCGGCGCGACGTGCCACCGTCGGACGGACCGGTTCCGATGAAAGGGCGATGACTTCGATGTGGAGTTCCCCCGAACACCGCACTGAGCGCTGTGCCTCCTGCGACACCGAGCGAGAGTTCACGCAGCCGCCCTGCGAGGAGGGTCACGAGGTGTGCCCCGAGTGGTCGTGCGTGATCTGCGGGAGCGCCCTGTTCCTGTTCCTGGCGGCGGCTTGATCACCACCGATGATCGCGACGACCACCCCCCTGCTCCGTCTCGTCCCGCGACCCGCCTCCGCGCCCGTCATGTCGATCGGTGACCGCCCGGGGCCGCCGGAGGCGTTCGTCCGTGCCATGGCGACGCTGCGCCCGGCGACCGTGCGCCCCGAGATCGAGCTCGAAGACATCCCGGCGCCGCAGCGGCTGGCCCCCTATTCGGGCGCCGTGGGCGCGTCGGTCTACCGCGACGACGACGAACTGGCCGTGGGCCGGCTCATCGTCCTGTTCGACCCCGACGGCCAGCGCGGCTGGGAGGGCCCCTTCCGGCTGGTCGCCTACGTGCGCGCCGACATGGAGCCCGAGATCACCTCCGACCCCCTGCTCGGCCCGGTGGCGTGGAGCTGGCTCACCGACGCGCTGGAGACCCACGGCGCCGGGTTCGCCGCCGCGGGAGGTACGGTTACCAGAGCGGTGTCCGAGGGTTTCGGGAACAAGGACAACGATCCCGTCACGACCGAGCTGGAACTGCGCGCGTCATGGTCCCCTCTCGACGAGGATCTTTCCGCGCACGTCGCCGCCTGGTGCGACCTGATGTGCATCGCCGCCGGGATACCTCCCCTGCCGCCCGATGTCACGGCCCTGCGGCCGAGACGCACCGATGAAGAGACAGACCGGAAGACCAGTACGTGACCGATGAGACAACCGTTCAGCCTCTGCTGGAACCTCGCGAAGGGATCCCGCCCGTCATAGCGGAGGCCGCCGACCTCGCGGCGGCGGTGAACGCTTTCGCGGGCGGGACCGGCCCCGTGGCCGTCGACGCCGAGCGGGCCTCCGGCTACCGCTACAGCGGCCGGGCCTACCTCGTGCAACTCCGGCGGGCGGGCAGTGGGAGCGCGCTCATCGACCCGATCGCCTGCCCCGACCTCTCGCAGCTCGACGCCGCCCTGTCCGGCGCCGAGGTCGTGCTCCACGCCGCGACGCAGGACCTGCCGTGCCTGGCCGAGATCGGCTTCCGGCCGCGGCGCTTGTTCGACACCGAGCTGGCCGGCCGGCTGCTCGGCTACGAACGCGTCGGCCTCGGCACCATGGTCGAGGTCGTCCTGGGCTTCGGCCTGGTGAAGGGCCACTCGGCCGCCGACTGGTCGACCCGCCCCCTGCCCGAAGACTGGCTCCGCTACGCCGCCCTCGACGTCGAGGTCCTGATCGAGCTGCGCGACGCCCTCCACGCCGAGCTGATCGAGACGGGCAAACTCGACTGGGCGATGGAGGAGTTCGCGGCCATCCTGGCCGCCCCCACGGCTCCCCCGCGCACCGACCCGTGGCGCCGCACCAGCGGCATCCACCGGGTCCGCGCCCTGCGCGGCCTCGCGGTCGTCCGCGAGTTGTGGACCATCCGCGACGCCCTGGCCCGCGAGACCGACCTGGCCCCGGGCCGCGTCCTGCCCGACTCGGCGATCGTCCAGGCCGCCCTCGACCTGCCCCGAACAACCAAGGCGCTGACCGAGATCGCCCCCTTCACCGGCCGCAGCGCCCGCCGCCACCTGCGCGAATGGCTGGCCGCCATCACCCGCGGCCGCACCATGCCCGAGTCGGAGCTGCCCCAGCCCCTCGGCCCCGGCGACGGCCCTCCCCCGGCCAACCGCTGGGCCGACCGCGACCCCGCCGCCGCCAAACGCCTCGCCGCCGCCCGCGCGGTGGTCGCCGCCCTGGCCGACGAACACCGCATGCCGACCGAGAACCTCCTCCAGCCCGACGCGGTGCGGCGGCTGACCTGGGAACCCCCGGCCGATCTCGACGAAGAGGCGATCGCGGAACGGCTGCGGGCGCTGGGCGCCCGCGAGTGGCAGATCGGCCTGACGGCCCATCCGATGTCACGGGCGCTCCAGCGCCTGGAGATCAAGGGCGAGATCTGACCGGCGCGGCCGGGGACTCCTCGACGAGGGGGTGCTCCTGGCCCCACACCAGCATGGCGTGCAGGATGCCGCTGAGGCTCCGGCCCTGTTCGGTGAGCTCGTAGACCACCCGGGGCGGCACTTCGGCGTGCACCGTGCGGGTGAGGATCTGCTGGTTCTCCAGCATGCGGAGCCGTTCGGTGAGCGTCTTGGGGCTGGGGTCGCCCAAGGCCGAGCGCAGTTCGCCGAATCGTCGGGGGCCGCTCAGCAGTTCACGGATGACCAGGGTCGACCACTTGCCGTCGAGGACCCGGAGCGTGCGCTCGACACCGCACTCACTCGTGGGGGCCGCGGTCAGGCGGGCGATGTCGTCTGACCCATTAGTTCCCATTGGGAAACCATATTCCGTTCTAGGGACTGCTTCCCGGCGGAAACTAACGTGCCGGTCCATGAACACATCGATCGTGGTCGTCCACGGAGCGGCCGGCGTCCAGGGAGCCCCCGTCGTGCGGCGGCTGCTGGCCGCCGGCCACCGCGTCCGCGCGGCCGTACGCGACCTGTCCACGCCCGTGCCCGCGGGGGCCGAACCCGTCTACGCCGACCTGTCCGTACCCGAGTCCCTGACGCACGCCTACGCCGGGGCGGATGCGGTCATCGTGCAACTGCCGCTCGTCTTCGCCGCCGATGCGGCCGTGCCGCAGGCCGAGGCGGTGCTGGCTGCGCTCAAGGGCGGCGCGGTGCCCCGAGTGGTGTTCAACACCGGCGGCCCGACGCCCGGCGGGCCCGTCGGCGTGCCCTTCGTGGACGCCCGGGTGCTGCTGGCCGCCGAACTGCCGGGCGTGGTGGACGCCGCGACCGTCGTGGCGCCGGCGTTCACGTACATGGAGAATCTCGCGGCCCCCTGGTCGCTCCCCCGGGTGGGCGAGGGGGAGGCCGCCTACCCGCTGCCGGCCGGCCTCCCGGTTCCCTGGCTGGCGCTCGACGATCTCGCCGGCGTCGTCGCCGACCTCGTCACCGACCCCGCTCCGCCGCCGGCGCGGATCGTGGCCGGCCCTCAGGCCCTGACCGGTCACCAGGTCGCCGCGGAGCTGACCGCCGCGCTGGGCCGCGAGGTGCGGTGGCGGACGGTCGAGCCGGAGGAGTACGAACGGATGCTGGCCCCGTTCACCGGCGCCGCGATCGCCGCGGGCATCGCCGCCGCCTACGCCCCTCCCCCGCCCGGATCACCGCCGCCCGCGGCGCCGGACCCGGCCGTGATCACGACCGGGACGACGACACTCCGCGAATGGGCCACCGGGCGGAGCTGGCGTCCCTGACGACCTACGACCGCAACCACACCGCCGTGTCCTGCGGCAGGCCGCCCTCCAGCGGACCGCTCGCCAGGATGACCTCGCCCTCCAGCGGCAGGGTCCGCGCCGACAGGTTGACCACACAGGTGAAGCCGTCGCCGCGGGTGAAGGCGATCACGTCGTCGCCCCTGTCGAGCCAGGCGAAGCCGCCGCCGCGCGGACGGACCGCGATGGCGCGCTTGTAGAGGTTCAGCGTCGAGCCGGGGTCGGCCTGCTGGGCCTCGACGGTCAGCGGGGCCCAGTTCGCGGGCTGGGGCAGCCAGGTCGACTCCGCTTCGGTGAAGCCGTAGGGCTTGGACGTGCCGGACCACGGGATGGGCACGCGGCAGCCGTCGCGGCCCAGACGCGCGCCGGCCGTGCGGTGGAAGACCGGGTCGTCGCGGAAGGCGTCGGGGATGTCGATGACCTCGGGGAGGCCGAGTTCCTCGCCCTGGTAGACGTAGGCCGACCCGGGCAGCGCGAGCAGCAGCAGGGCGGCGGCGCGGGCGCGGCGGGTGCCGAGGGCGACGTCCACGTCGAGATCACGCGCGGCCAGCGGGCCGCCGCCGTAGCGGGTCACCGGTCGCACGACGTCGTGGTTGCTGATCACCCACGGCGCGACCACGTCGGACTCGGCGGCCAGGCCGATCGAGGTGGTGATGGTGTGCTTGAGGGCGGCGGCGTCCCAGGCGGTCTGGAACAGGAAGAAGTTGAAGGCCTGGGGCATGCCGCCGGGGCGGAAGTAGGGCTCCAGGTGGGTGATCTCGGTGCCCCAGAACTCGCCGACGGCCGTGCGCTCCCCCGGGAAGACGTCAGGTGAGTAGGAGTCGAGGATGGCCCGCCACGACGCGTAGTGGCCGATGAGCTCGGGGCGGTGGAACCACGGCGAGGGGCGGTCGGAGGGCGCCGGGTCGGGCACGTCCGGCAGGCCGGGGTCCTTGAACAGGCCGTGGGCCACGTCGACGCGCAGGCCGGCCACGCCCCGGTCGAGCCAGAAGCGGATGACCTTCTCGAACATCGCCGGGACGGCCGGGTTGCGCCAGTTCCAGTCGGGCTGGGAGGAGTCGAACAGGTGCAGGTACCACTGGCCGTCGGCGACCTGCGTCCAGGCCGGGCCGCCGAAGATCGACTGCCAGTTGTTGGGCTCGTCGCGGAACATGAACAGGTCGCGCTCGGGGCTGCCGGGACCGGCCTCCAGGGCCGCCTGGAACGCCGGGTGGGCCGACGAGCAGTGGTTGGGCACGATGTCGACGATCACCCGGATGCCGTGCCCGGCCGCCGCGGCGACGAAGGCGTCGAAGTCGGCGAGGGTGCCGAAGCGGGGGTCGACGTCGCAGTAGTCGGCCACGTCGTAGCCGCCGTCGGCCAGCGGCGAGGGGTAGAAGGGCGAGAACCAGACGGCCTCGACGCCCAGATCGGCCAGATAGGGCAGCCGGGCCAGCGCTCCGGCGAAGTCGCCGGTGCCGTCGCCGCTGCCGTCGGCGAAGCTGCGGGGGTAGACCTGGTAGACGACGGCGTCACGCCACCACTGACTCAACACACACTCCCTTTTTGCTGGTCGTTTGCCTAGTTAACCAGACCCCTTGCGCTTCGGGAGAGAGCCGACGTACCGTGCGGAAAGCGCTTTCCACCTAAGGAGGACCGTATGGCCGAGCTCGGCGTGGTGATGAACGGGGTCACCGGGCGGATGGGATACCGGCAGCACCTGGTGCGATCGGTCTTGGCGATCAACGCCGAGGGCGGGGTCGTGCTCGCCGACGGATCGAAGGTCAGGCTGCGGCCGGTCCTGGTCGGGCGGAGTGAGGCCAAGCTCAAGGAGCTGGCCGCCAGGCACGACGTCGCCGACTACACCACCGACCTCGACGCCGCACTGGCCGATCCCGCGAACACGATCTACTTCGACGCCCAGATCACCCGGGCCCGGGTCGAGGCGACGAAGAAGGCCATCGCGGCCGGCAAGCACGTCTACTGCGAGAAGCCGACCGCCGAGACCTCGGCCGAGGCGCTGGAACTGGCCGCCACGGCCGAGACCGCCGGGGTGAAGAACGGCGTCGTCCAGGACAAGCTGTTCCTGCCGGGCCTGCTGAAGCTGAAGCGGCTGATCGACGGCGGCTTCTTCGGGCGCGTCCTGTCGATCCGGGGCGAGTTCGGCTACTGGGTGTTCGAGGGCGACTGGCAGGCCGCGCAGCGCCCGTCGTGGAACTACCGCGCCGAGGACGGCGGCGGCATCGTGCTCGACATGTTCCCCCACTGGGCCTACGTGCTGGAGAACCTGTTCGGCTCGGTGACCTCTGTCTACGCCCACGTCACGACCCACATCCCCGAGCGGTGGGACGAGCGCGGGCAGGCCTACCCGGCCACCGCCGACGACGCCGCCTACGCGGTGTTCGAGCTCGACGGCGGCGCGGTCGCGCAGATCAACTCGTCGTGGGCGGTCCGGGTGAACCGCGACGAACTGGTCGAGTTCCAGGTCGACGGCACCCACGGCAGCGCGGTCGCCGGGCTGCGCAACTGCCGCGTCCAGCACCGCAGCGCCACGCCCAAGCCGGTCTGGAACCCCGACCTGCCCGCCACGGCCAGGTTCCGCGACGACTGGCAGGAGGTGCCCGACAACGCCGAGTTCGACAACGGCTTCAAGGTCCAGTGGGAGCAGTTCGTCCGCCACGTGGCCGACGACGCGCCGTTCCCCTACACGCTGCGCTCCGGGGCGCGCGGGGTGCTGCTGGCCGAGCTGGGCCTGAAGTCGGCGGCCGAGGGCCGCCGCATGGCGGTGACGTCGTGAAAAGCTTCAAGAGCCGGGTCGTGTACGCCGCCGCGCACGTCGTGGCCGATCCCCTCGCCGACAACACGCCGGGCCGCCCCGCCGTCGTCGACTGGGAGGCCACCCTCCGCTACCGGCGGCACCTGTGGTCCCACGGCTTCCGGGTCGCCGACGCGATGGACACCGCCCAGCGCAACGCCGGCCTCGACTGGGCGGCGACGAAGGAGCTGATCCGGCTCAGCGCGGCCGAGGCCCCCGATCTGGTGGCCTGCGGCGCCGGCACCGACCAGCTCACCGGCCCGGCCGACCTGAAAGACGTGCTCGACGCCTACCTGGAGCAGATCGCCACCGTCCAGGAGGCCGGGGCGGGCGTGATCATCATGGCGTCGCGGCAGCTTGCGGCGGCGGCCCGGCACCCGGAGGACTACCACGAGATCTACGGCCGCCTGCTGGCCGAGGTCGAGCGGCCGGCGATCCTGCACTGGCTCGGCGAGATGTTCGACCCCAACCTGGCGGGCTACTGGGGCTCCCGGGACGTCGAGAAGGCGACGGCCGAGTTCCTGACCCTGGTCGGGGAGAACGCCGCGAAGATCGAGGGCGTGAAGGTCTCGCTGCTCGACGAGGCCCACGAGGTGGCCCTGCGCGCGGCACTGCCGGAGGGGGTCCGCCTCTACACGGGCGACGACTTCAACTACCCGTCCCTGATCAAGTCGGGCTCCCACGCGCTGCTGGGCATCTTCGACGCCATCGCCCCCGTGGCCTCGAAGGCGCTGACCGCCCTGGACGCCGGCGACCTCGACGAGTACGACCGTGTCCTGGCCCCCACGGTCGACCTGTCGCGGAAGATCTTCGAGGCGCCCACCTTCCACTACAAGACGGGCATCGTCTTCCTGGCCTGGCTCAACGGCCACCAGGACGCCTTCGTCATGGTCAACGGCGCCCAGTCGGCCCGCTCGCTCCCCCACCTGCGCGAGGTGTACCGCCTGGCCGCCGTGGCCGGGCTGATCGCCGACCCCGACCTGGCCGCCGCCCGCATGCGCTCCCTGGAGGCGGTGTACGGCCGATGAGCCTGTCCCTCAACCAGTGGACGACCAGACGCTGGACCGTGCGGGAGGCCGTCGAGGGCTGCGCCCGGCACGGCCTCGAGGCCATCGGCCTGTGGCGGCAGAACGTCGCCGACCAGGGCCTGGCCGAGTCGGTCAAGCTGGTCCGCGACGCGGGCCTGCGGGTCTCCTCCCTGTGCCGGGGCGGTTTCCTGACCGGCGACGACGCCCTCGACGACAACCGCCGTGCCATCGATGAGGCGGCGGCCTTGAACGCGTCGTGCCTGGTCATGGTGGTCGGCGGCCTCCCGGGCGTGGTCCCCGGCGAACCCCTGGGCCGCCTCTCCCGCGACCTGCCCGCCGCGCGGGCGAGGGTCGCGGAGTCGCTGGGGGTGCTCGCCCCCTACGCGGCCGAGGCGGGGGTGCGCCTGGCGCTCGAACCCCTCCATCCGGTGTACTGCGCCGACCGGGCCGTGTTGTCGACCCTGAAGCAGGCCAACGACCTGGCCGAGCCCTACGAGAACGTGGGGGTGGTGGTCGACACCTTCCACGTGTGGTGGGACCCGGAGGTCTTCACCGAGATCGCCCGCGCCAAGATCTTCAGCTACCAGGTGTGCGACTTCCTGGTCCCGCTCCCCGCCGACGTGCTGCTGGGCCGGGGCATGATGGGCGACGGCGTGATCGACTTCGGGCCGCTGACCGAGGCGGTCCGCAAGGCCGGTTACGACGGCGACGTCGAGGTCGAGATCTTCAACGCCGAGGTCTGGGCACGGGACCCCGACGAGGTGGTGGCCGAGATGATCACCCGCTTCGAACGACTGATCGCACCCACTCCCGGGCCCCGGGGATGACCTCGCCGAGGGGCTCGACCTCGGGGTGCCAGGCCTTCTCCCACTCCAGGGAGAACCACCCGGGATAGCCCCGGAGCAGGTCGGCGAAGACGTCCAGCGGCACCTCCCCGAGCCCCATCGGCCGGGGCGTGGTGCCGGTGGCGTCTTTGACCTGGACGTAGGCGAGATGCGGCGCGAGCGCCTCCAACGTGGCGGCGGGGTCCTCGCCGTTCCGCCAGGGGTGGAGGACGTCCCAGATCGCCCCGGCGGCCTCGGGCCGCCCGAACCGGTCGAGCAGCGCTCCCACTGCGGCCCCGGTCGCCATGTGGTCGTGCGTCTCGACCAGCACGCGCGCCCGCGTCTCCCCCGCGACCGCCTCCAGTCGTCTGAGCGCGGCCTCGACGTCGTTCCCGCCGGGGAACACCCGGACGCCGAGCGCCCCGAACCGGTCGGCCAGGGCGAGTTGTCCTCTCAGCGCGGCGATCACCGGCTCGTCGGGACCGGTCTCGGCGATGCGGACGTATCCGCACAGCGAGACGACCTCCAGCCCGGCGTCACGCGGATCGACGTCCAGCGGCATGTCCTCATGAAGCCGCACCTCCAGGCCCCCGACCGCGTGCCGGACGGCCAGCTCGACGGCCTCGGCGAGGGACGCGCCCGGCAGACCGAGCGTGCTGAACGCGAATCTCATCGGGCCCGCACACTCTCCCTGATCACGACCTCGCCCTCGACGTGCACCACCGAGGGTTCCTCGCCGTCGCCCAGGGCCAGCTCCACCGCCCGCGCTCCCAGCTCGGCCAGCGGCAGCCGGACCGTGGTGAGGGCCGGGACGAGGTCGCGCAGGGTCGCGATGTCGTCGAAGCCCGCGAGCGAGACGTCGTCGGGCACCCGGACGCCGCGCTCGCGGAAGGCCGCCAGCGCCCCCACCGCCATGACGTCGTTGACCGCGAACACACACGTCACGCCGGGCCCGATCGAGCGGGCGGCGGCGTAACCGCCGTCGCGGTCGAACGGCCCGTGGACGATCTGCGGGGCCGGCCCGGGAAGCGCCCCCGCGAACCCCTCGCACCGGTCGACGGCCGTGATCAGCCCGGGCGGCCCGGCCAGGACGGCGAAGTCGCGGTGCCCCATGGCGGTAAGCGCCTCCGCCAGCGCGGCCGCCCCCGCGCGGTTGGCGACGGCGACGGTGTCGGTGCCGAGAAGATCCTGGCCGATGACCGCGACCCGCCCGCCGCCGTTCCGGTAACGGTCGAGCTCGGCCCGCAGCGCCGCGGCCGAGGGGTCGTCGGTCCGCGACCCGGCCAGGATCACCGCGCGGGCCCGCTGCGCCCCCAGGGAGGAGACGTAGGCGATCTCCTTTGCGGGGTCGCGGTGGGTGGTGCCGACCATGACGACCATCCCGTGGGCCTCGGCCGCCCGCACGGCGCCGTCGGCGATCGCGGCGAAGTAGGGGTCGACCAGGTCGTGGACGACCAGGCCGATCACGTTCCCGGCCCCCCGCGCGAGGGTCTGGGCGGCCACGTTGGTGCGGTAGCCGAGCTCGGCCGCGGCCTGTTCGACCTTGGCCCGGAGCCCCGCCCCGACCTGGCGGGCGCTGCCGTTCAGCACCCGTGAGGCGGTCGCGAGGGACACCCCGGCATGGCGTGCGACGTCTTCGAGCGTGACCACGACATCCTCCCGGAAAGCGATTTCCCAGTATGCCGCACATCCCGTTGGTTACTCACGAGTAGCATTAGGGTGTCAGCCCACGCAGATAGGGAGATACCGTGCCCGCGTCACGTGAAGTCGTCTTCGTCGACGGCGTTCGCACGCCGTTCGGCAAGTCGGGGCCCAAGGGCCTCTACGCCGAGACCAGGGCGGACGATCTGGTCGTCCGCGTCATCCGCGAGCTGCTGCGCCGCAACCCGTCGTTGCCGCCCGAGCGGGTCGACGAGGTCGCCGTCGCGGCCACCACCCAGATCGGCGACCAGGGCCTCACGATCGGGCGGTCGGCCGCGATCCTGGCGGGCCTGCCCAAGACCGTGCCCGGTTACGCCATCGACCGCATGTGCGCGGGCGCGATGACCGCCGTGACCACGGTGGCGGGCGGGATCTCCTTCGGCGCCTACGACGTCGCCATCGCCGGCGGGGTCGAGCACATGGGCCGCCACCCGATGGGCGAGGGGGTCGACCCCAACCCGCGTTTCCTGTCCGAGAAACTGGTCGACGGCTCCGCCCTGGTCATGGGCATGACGGCGGAGAACCTGCACGACCGCTACCCCGCGATCACCAAGGAGCGGGCCGACGCCTACGCCGTGCTCTCGCAGGAGCGCGCCGCCAAGGCCTACGCCGACGGGGTGATCCAGCCCGACCTGGTGCCGATGGCCACCCGCAAGGCCGCCGAGGGCTGGGGGCTGGCCACGGCAGACGAGGCCATGCGGCCCGGCACCTCCATGGAGGGGCTGCGCAACCTCAAGACGCCCTTCCGGCCGCACGGCAACGTGACGGCGGGCAACGCCTCCGGCATCAACGACGGCGCCACCGGCTGCATCGTCGCCGCCGAGGACGTCGCGGCCGAACTCGGGCTGACCGGGCGGATGCGGCTGGTCTCCTACGCCTTCGCGGGCGTCGATCCCGAGCTGATGGGCGTCGGGCCGATCCCCTCGACCGAGCGGGCGCTGCGGCTGGCGGGGCTGTCCATCGGCGACATCGGGCTGTTCGAGATCAACGAGGCGTTCGCCGTCCAGGTGCTGGCCTTCCTCGACCACTTCGGCATCGCCGACGACGACCCCCGGGTGAACCCCTACGGCGGCGCCATCGCCTACGGCCACCCGCTGGCCTCCAGCGGCGTGCGGCTGATGACGCAGCTGTCGCGCAGCATGGCCGAGCACCCCGAGGTCCGTTACGGCATCACCACCATGTGCGTCGGCCTCGGCATGGGCGGCACCGTCATCTGGGAGAACCTGGCATGAGCGAGCTGGTAACGCACGCCCTCGTCCGCGACGTCGAACTTCCCTACGGCGCGGGCACCATGGCGCTGATCACCCTGGACAACGGCGAAGACCACACCAAGCCGAACACCTTCGGCGAGGGCGGGCTCAACGAGCTGAAGAACGCCCTCGACGCGATCGAGAAGCGCACCGACCTGACGGCCGTCGGCGTCACCGGCAAGCCGTTCATCTTCGCGGTGGGGGCCGACCTCAAGGAGGCCGCCACCATCTCCAACCGGGAGCAGGCCCACCTCGTGGGTCAGCTCGGCCACGCCGTGTTCCGGCGGCTCGGGGAACTGGCCATCCCGTCGTTCGCGTTCGTGAACGGCGCCGCGATGGGCGGCGGCCTGGAGCTGGCGCTGCACTGCACGTACCGGACGATCTCCGCCGGCGTCCCGGCGGTCGCCTTCCCCGAGTGTTTCCTCGGGCTGGTGCCGGGCTGGGGCGGGACCTACCTGACGCCCCGGCTGATCGGGCCGGAGAAGGCGATCAAGCTGATCGTCGAGAACCCGCTGTCGCAGAACCGCATGGTCAAGGGGCCGGAGGCCTACGGGCTGGGGCTCGCCGACGCGCTGTTCGAGCCGGCCGACTTCCTGGAGGAGTCGCTGCGCTGGGCCGCCCGGGTGGTCAACGGCGACGTCGTGGTCGAGCGGCCGGGGCACGAGTCCGTCGACTGGGCGCCCGTCGTCGAGCAGGCCCGTCAGCTGGTCGACCTGAAGGTCCATGGCGCGGCGCCGGCTCCCTACCGGGCCCTGGAGCTCATCGAGAAGGCCCGCACGAGCGACCGCGACACCGGGTTCGCGGCCGAGGACGACGTGCTGGCCGATCTCATCATGAGCGACGAGCTGCGCGCCGGGCTCTACGCCTTCGACCTGACGCAGCGGCGGGCCAAGAAGCCGGCCGGGGTGCCCGAGGTGCCGGGCCGCGCCATCACCAAGATCGGCGTGGTCGGCGCGGGGCTGATGGCCTCGCAGTTCGCGCTGCTGTTCGCGCGGCGGCTGCAGGTGCCGGTCGTGCTGACCGACCTCGACCAGGAACGCGTCGACAAGGGCGTCGGCCACGTCCACCAGGAGATCGACACGCTCCTGGCCAAGGGCCGCGTCACCGCCGACCAGGCCACCCGGCTGAAGAAGCTGGTCACCGGTTCGCTGACCAAGGAGGCGTTCGCCGACGCCGACTTCGTCATCGAGGCGGTGTTCGAGGACCTGGCCGTCAAGCAGAAGGTGTTCGCCGAGGTCGAGGAGGTCGTCTCCGACACCTGCGTGCTGGCGACCAACACCTCTTCCCTGTCGGTCACCGAGATGGCCTCGCAGCTCCGGCACCCCGAGCGGCTCGTCGGCTTCCACTTCTTCAACCCGGTCGCGGTCATGCCGCTGCTGGAGATCGTGCGCGGCGACCGGACCGACGACGTGACCGTCGCGACCGCGTTCACCGCGGCCAAGCAGCTGCGCAAGTCGGCGGTGCTGGTCAAGGACGCGCCCGCGTTCGTGGTCAACCGGCTGCTCACCCGCTTCATGGGCGAGGTGCTGGCCTCGGTCGACTCCGGCACCTCCGCCGACGTCGCCGACCACGCGCTCGACGGGCTCGGCCTGCCGATGACGCCGTTCACACTGCTCAAGCTGGTCGGCCCGGCGGTCGCGCTGCACGTCGCCGAGACGATGAACACCGCCTACCCCGACCGGTTCCCGGTCTCGGCCGCGCTGGCCACGATGGTGTCCACCGGCGGCGACACGCTCCACCCCGGCCGGGGGTTCGTCTCGAACGAGCAGGAGGTGCGGGAGCGCGCGCTGCGCGGGCTGGCGGAGGAGATCCGCATCATGCTCGACGAGGGTGTGGTCTCCGCGCCGCAGGACATCGACCTGTGCCTGATCCTGGGCGCGGGCTGGCCGTTCCACCTGGGGGGCATCACGCCCTACCTCGACCGGACGGGCGTCTCCGAGGCGGTCAACGGAGCCCGGTTCCTCCCCTAGGCTCCCGTGATGTGCGGGAACTGATGCTCGGAATCGGCCTCGGCCTCGGCGCCGGGGTCGCTCCGGGCGCGCTGCTCGGCCTGGTCATCACCGCGAGCCTTCGCGGGGGTTTCCCGGCCGGGCTGCGCATGGCGTGCGTGCCGCTGCTGTCGGACCTGCCCGTCGTGGTGCTCTCGATCGTGCTCGCGGGCGCGCTCCCGTCCGGTCTGCTGCGGGGTCTGTCGATCGCCGGGGGCCTGTACGTCGTCTACCTCGGCGCCGAGGCCGTCATGGCGGCCCGTACGGCCGTCCTCCCGGCGCCCGGCGAACGGGTGCCCTCGCAGGTCGGCAAGGGCGTGCTGGTCAACCTGACGAACCCGCACCCGTGGTTGTTCTGGATCACCGTGGGCGGGCCGCTCGTCGTGGCCGCCTGGTCCGACGGGGTCGCGCAGGCGGCGGCCTTCATGGTCGGTTTCTACACGCTCCTCGTCGGCGCGAAGGTCGTCCTGGCCGGGCTCGTCGCGGCCGGGCGGCACCGGCTCGGCCCGCGCGCCTACCGCGCGACCCTGGCCGCGAGCGGGCTGCTGCTGGCCGGGGCCGGGCTGTGGCTGGTGGTCCAGGGCGTGACCGGGTAGCCGCCGGGCAGAGGACGACGATGTTCGATGCCGTGGACCAGCTCCTCGAATGGCTGACCGACCAGAGCCCGATCCTCGTCGCCACCGTCACCCTGCTGTACGTCGCCCTCGAAGGCATGCTGCTCATCGGCGTCATCGTGCCCGGCGACCTGTCGTTGATCATCGCGGGGACCACCGTCGACACCGTCGCCGAGGGCCCGCTGGTGGTCGCGGGCGGCCTGGGCGGGGTCGCGGTGAGCGCGTTCTCGGGCCACTGGATCGGCGGTCACTTCGGCCCGCGGGTGCGGACGAGCAGGCTGGGCCGGTGGGTCGGCGACGAGAAGTGGAAACAGGCCGGAGAGGTGCTGCACGGCAGCGGCTGGCTGATCGCGCTGACCTATTTCGTGCCGGGGCTGAACGCGCTGACCCCGGTCCTGGCCGGGATCCTGGACATGCCGCGCCGCCGGTTCGGCTTCTGGGCCCTGATCGGCGGCGCGATCTGGGTCGTCGGCTACGTCACCCTCGGCGCGCTCGCCGGTGAGGCGGCCCGCCACAACGAGGGGCTGATCATGCCGATCGCGGCCGGGGTCGCGGTGGTCGCGGCCACGATCGGCTTCGTCGTCAGACGGATCGTCGAAAGGCGTTAGAACTCGACGGCGGCGCGGCGGCGCAGCGTGTCGGCGAGCTCGCCCGCCAGGTCGATCGCGGTCAGCCCGGCGTCGGCCAGGATCTTCGGCCGCTTGGCGTGGTCGAGGAACTCCTGGGCCAGCCCGAAGTTGCGGACCGGCACGTCGATGTCGTGGTCGCGCAGCAGCCGCGACACGGCGTCGCCGACCGCGCCCACGCGGCCGTTGTCCTCGACCACCGCGACCAGCTTGTGGGCGGCGGCCAGCAGCGTCAGCGACTCGTCGAGCGGCTTGACCCAGCGCGGATCGACGACCGTGACGGAGATGCCCTGCGCGGCCAGCAGCCCGGCGGCGTCGAGGCTGACCTCGGCCATCGGGCCCACCGCGACGATGAGCACGTCGGGCTCGCCCTCGCCCTCGCGCAGCAGCTCCATCGAGCCGATCTCGCCGATCGCCTCGACCTCTTTGACCAGGGCCCCCTTGGGGAAACGCACCACGGTCGGGCCGTCGGTGACCCGCAGCGCCTCGCCGAGCAGCTCGCGCAGCCGGGTGGCGTCGCGCGGCACCGCGACCTGGAGACCGGGCACGACCTGGAGGATCGACAGGTCCCACATGCCGTTGTGGCTGGCGCCGTCGTCGCCGGTCACGCCGGCCCGGTCGAGCACCACGGTCACCGGGAGCCGGTGGAGGGCGACGTCCATGAGCAGCTGGTCGAAGGCGCGGTTGAGGAAGGTCGCGTAGACCGCGACGACCGGCTTCAGGCCGCCGACGCACAGGCCGGCCGCGCTGGTCAGCGCGTGTTGCTCGGCGATGCCGACGTCGAAGATGCGGTCGGGGTAGAGGGCGGCGAAGTCGGCCAGGCCGGTCGGGTGGAGCATCGCGGCGGTGATGGCGACCACGTCGGGACGCTCGGCGCCGACGCGCACCATCTCCTCGCTGAACACGTCGGTCCAGCCGAGCTGCTTGGGCCGCTCCTCACCGGTGACGATGTCGAAGGGCTGCGGCGCGTGGAAGCAGTCTTCGTCGTGGTTCTCGGCCGGCTCGTAGCCCTGGCCCTTCTTCGTCACGACGTGGACGATGACCGGGCCGCCGTAGGACTTGGCCTTGCGGAGCGCGGTCTCCATCGCGGGCTCGTCGTGGCCGTCGATCGGGCCGACGTATTTGATGCCGAGGTCTTCGAACATGACCTGCGGGGCCAGGACGTCTTTGAGGCCCTTCTTGATGCCGTGGAGGGTGTCGTAGAGGACCGGCACGTTGCCGAACTTGTCTTTGACGAACTCCAGCACCTGCTCGTAGCTCTGGGTGACGCGCAGCTTGGCCAGGTGGGTGGCCAGGCCGCCGATCGTCGGGGAGTAGGAGCGGCCGTTGTCGTTGACCACGATGACCAGCGGCAGGTCTTTGGTCAGCGCGATGTTGTTGAGCGCCTCCCAGGCCATGCCGCCGGTGAGCGCGCCGTCGCCGATGACCGCCACGACGTGGCGGTCGCTGCCGGACAGGCGGAAGCCCTTGGCGATGCCGTCGCCCCACGAGAGGGCGGTGGAGGCGTGGGAGTTCTCGACGATGTCGTGGGGCGACTCGGCCTGGCTCGGGTAGCCCGACAGGCCGCCCTCCTGGCGCAGGCCGTCGAACTGGTCGGCGCGGCCGGTCAGCATCTTGTGGACGTAGGACTGGTGGCCGGTGTCCCAGACGATGCGGTCGTGGGGGGAGTCGAAGACCCGGTGGATCGCGATGGTCAGCTCGACCACCCCAAGGTTCGGACCCAGGTGACCACCCGCCTTCGAGTTCGCGACGGAGCGGACCAGAAGGTCACGGATCTCCTCGGCGAGCCGGGGCAGCTCGCTCGCGTCGAGTGCTTTGAGGTCGGTCGGTCCGCTCAGGGACTCCAGAAGGCCCACTGCGATTCCTTTCCCGTTCGCCGTCGAACAGTAGGAGTGTAGTTCGACAATGCCCGGCTTCCGGCTCCGAGGCCTGGGGAATCCCTTTACGGGCGGTTGACTTGTCCCCTACTCTCCTGGATTCGTGCGAAAAATCATCCCCTTACTGGTGGCAGGTCTGGTGGCGCCCCTGCTGGCGCCCGGAACGGTCCACGCACGGCCTGTTCCGACCGGTCTGTCCGCTCTCACGAAGAACCCTATCTACACCTCCGGCAAGCTGCCGGTCCGGTCGTGTCCCGAATACTCCGTGACGATCGAGGACTTCCTGACCGCGCAGAACTACCTGCGTGAGGGCGCGGAGTGCCTCGACGCCACCTGGACGTCCTTCTTCAAGAAGGCGAAGCTCCCGTTCCGCAAGCCGGGCATGGAGTTCATCAGCAAGCCGACCAAGACCCGCGCGTGCGGGAACATGGACGGCTTCTGGGGCGGCGCCTACTGCCACGACACGCAGGGCCTGGTCGTCCTGGTCGACGGCTGGATGCTCGAGTACGAGGGCACGCCCTTCCTCTTCTATGTGCTGGCGCACGAGTACGGCCACCACGTCCAGCAGCGGGCGGGCATCATCAAGGCCCACTACAAGCTGATGCCGAAGAGCACCAAGGCGGCCTACAAGTGGCACGCCCGCCTGGAGCTGCAGGCCGACTGCCTCTCCGGGGCGTTCCTGCGCAGCATCTGGGCCTCCACGGGGCGCGACTCCCATGACTGGCAGCAGCTCCTGACCTACATCAAGGAGGACATGGGCGACCCGACCCACGGCGGCGGCAAGAGCCGGGCGGCGTGGACCGACCGCGGCTTCAAGGCGGGCTCGCCGAGTGTGTGCAACACCTACAAGGCTCCGGCCTCACAGGTGGCCTGACCTGCGGTGCGGCGGTCATCCACGGGGGGTGGCCGCCGTAAATATCCGTATTTACCCGACTTTACTCGCCAATAAGACCTGCAATATGGTCTTCCCCACCATGCGAATTCCCCTGATCGCACTGGCCTCCGGCGCTCTCTCCGTCCTCGTCGTGACGGGCTCCGCCGCCCAGGCCACCTTCTCTCCCCCGCCCCTCGCCGCCGCCCCGTCGGCCGCGGATCCGGCCGCGACCACACCGGCGCCGATGGCCGCGCCGGCCGCCGCGAAGCGCGTGTTCCCCACGGTGCTGACGAAGAACCGGCTCTACCGGTCGGGCGCCGTCGACTCGTTCACCTGCTCGCCGGGCGAACCACGCGCGGGCAGCGCCAACTCGCTCAAGGCCTACCTGCTCAAGGTCGCCCGCTGCGTCAACGGCATGTACGCCCGCCAGTTCAGGGCGGCCGGACTGGGCGCCTACCGGGTACCGAAGATCATCATCCGGGCCAGCGGCACCAAGACGCCGTGCGGCAAGCTCAGCAACACCTACACCGCCCACTACTGCCCGTCGTCGCAGACCATCTACCAGTTCCTCCCGAAGGCCACGATCCGCAACCCGTGGGGCCTGACGCTGGCCAAGACCATGGCCCACGAGATCGGCCACCACGCCCAGCAGCGCGCGGGGATCGTGCCGGCGTTCAACCGGCTCTACGCGCAGGCGCGCACCAAGACCGCCCGCAACTACCTGAGCCACCGGGTCGAGCAGCAGGCCGAGTGCATGGCCGGGGTGTTCCTCGGGTCGGTGCAGGAGAGCCTGCCGGTCGTCTTCGAGGAGTGGGACCAGGTCGTCGACTGGGCCGCCAAGCACGCCTCCGACACCGTCCACGGCAAGGGCCGCAACCAGGCCTTCTGGCTGGAGCGGGGCTACGACTCGCAGTCGTTCCTGTCGTGCAACACCTGGACCGCGCCCAACGCGCGGGTCGCCTAGTCCTCCCGTCACGAATCATCCGGTACGGAGAGCGAGACGCGGACGGCCGCAGGCCGGCCGCGTCTCGCGTTGTGAATCTGCCTCCACAACAGGGTTGCCTATCCTGGGGAGATGACCGCGATGGCGCCCTCCCGTACCGAACCGGACCTGTCCTTCCTGCTCGACCACACCAGCCACGTGCTGCGGACCCGGATGGCGGCGGCGCTGGCCGAGATCGGGCTGACCGCCCGCATGCACTGCGTGCTGGTGCACGCACTCGAAGAGGAGCGCACCCAGATCCAGCTCGCCGAGATCGGCGACATGGACAAGACCACGATGGTGGTCACCGTCGACGCCCTGGAGCAGGCGGGCCTGGCCGAGCGCCGGCCGTCGAGCACCGACCGCCGGGCCCGGATCATCGCGGTCACCGAGAAGGGCGCCGAGGTCGCGGCCCGAAGTCAGCGCATCGCCGACCGCGTCCACCGCGAGGCCCTCGACGCCCTCTCCGCCGAGGAGGGGAAGACCCTCGTCGGGCTGCTGACCCGGCTCACCGAAGGACATCTGGCCACCCCCGTCGAAGCGCCGCAGGGCGCCCGGCGGGCCCGGCAGCGCATCCGATAATCGTCTATAACAAAACTATCTGCTACGGTCGCTTCTGTTCCCCCCGAACAGGAGACGACCATGTCCCGTTGGCTCGCGTTGGCGGTCCTGTCGACCGCCATGCTGATGACCATCCTCGACGGCAGCATCGTGACCGTGGCGCTGCCCGCCATCCAGCACGACCTCGGCTTCACCTCGGCCGCCCTCAGCTGGACGGTCAACGCCTACCTGATCCCCTTCGGCGGCCTGCTGCTGCTGTCCGGACGGCTCGGCGACCTGATCGGCCGCAAACGCGTGTTCCTCGCCGGGAACGCCGTCTTCGTCGCGGCCTCGCTGCTGGCTGGGCTGGCCGGCACCCCGGAACTGCTGGTCGCCGCCCGGTTCCTGCAGGGCGTGGGCAGCGCGCTGGCCTCCTCGGTCGTGCTCGGCATCCTGGTGACGCTGTTCACCGAGCCTGCCGAGCGGGCGAGGGCGATCGGGGTGTTCAGCTTCACCGGCGCGGCCGGCGCCTCGATCGGCCAGGTGCTCGGCGGGGTGCTCACCGACGCCCTCGACTGGCACTGGATCTTCTTCATCAACGTGCCGATCGGGCTGGTCACGATCCTGCTCGCGGTCCGGGCGCTGCCCGCCGAGCGCGGCACGGGCCTGTCGGCCGGGGCCGACGTCGCCGGCGCGGCGCTGGTCACCGCAGGGCTGATGCTGGGCGTCTACACCGTGGTCGGGATCGAGCAGCACGGCGCCGGGCAGAGCCTCGCCTACGGCGGGTTGTCGGTCGTGCTGCTGGCCGGGTTCTTCGTGCGCCAGGCGACCGCGCGCACCCCGCTGATGCCGCTGCGGGTGTTCCGGTCGAGGAACGTGTCGGGCGCGAACGCGGTGCAGATCCTGGCGTTGTCGGCCATGTTCTCGTTCCAGATCCTGGTCGCCCTGTTCATGCAGCGGGTCCTCGGCTACGGCGCCCTGGCGACGGGCCTGGCCATGCTGCCCGCCGCCGCGGCCATCGGCGGCGTGTCGCTGTTCGTCTCGGCCCGGCTCAACGACCGCTACGGCGCGCGCACGGTGCTGCTCGCGGGTTTGGTGCTGCTGGTGGCCGCGATGGGCTGGCTGACCCGCGTGCCGGTGGACGCCGTCTACGTCACCGACCTGCTGCCGGTGATGCTGCTGATCGCCGGGGGCGGGCTGGTGCTGCCCGCCCTGACGAACCTCGGCATGTCGGACGCCCGCGACGACGACGCCGGGCTGGCCTCGGGCCTGTTCAACACCACCCAGCAGATCGGCATGGCGCTCGGCGTGGCGGTGCTGTCGACGCTGGCGGCGGGCCGCACCGAGAGCCTGCTGGGCGGGGGCTCGCCGACGGCGGTCGCGTTGACCGAGGGCTACCGGCTGGCGTTCACCGTGTCGGCGGGACTGCTCGCGGTCGCGTTCGCGGTGGCCCTGGCGGTGCTCCGTCCGGTCAGACGCTCATCCGCGCGAGCACCTCGAGCGGGTCGGCGAGTACCCTCGTGAAGGCCAGTTCGGCGGCCCCCACCAGCGTCGCGTCGTCGCCGAGCTCCGAGGTGCGCAGCCGCAGCGTCTCCCGCAGCGCGGGATGGGTCGCCAGGTTGAGGCGGCTGCGGACCTGCGCGGCCGAGCCGAGATAGATCTCGCGCAGGGTGCCGCCGAAGATGACGACCTCGGGGTTGAAGACGTTCACCAGGTTGGCGACGCCGATGCCGAGCCAGTCGCCCACCCGGTGGAGCGCGTCCTGAGCGATTATGTCGCCGCGGTCGGCCGCCTCGACGACCGCGTGGATGCCGTCGCGACCCCGGCCCGCCGCCAGGCGGTGGATGCCGGAGCTGCCGGCGTGTTCGAGCAGCGCCCGCTCCCCCACCTCGGCCTCCAGGCAGCCGTGGGAGCCGCAGCCGCAGGCCCGGCCGCCGGGGTTGACCACCATGTGGCCGACCTCGCCGCCGTAGCCGGCCGCGCCGCCGAGCAGCTGGCCGTTGACCACGATGCCGCCGCCGATGCCGACGTCGCCGTGCAGGTAGACGAGGTCGCGGCAGCCCGCCCCGGTGCCGCGGGTGTGCTCGGCGAGCGCGCCCAGGTTGGCGTCGTTGCCGACGGTCACCGGCAGGCCCATGGCCAGGCGCTTGGACAGCTCCTCGCCGAACGGGCCGTCCTCCATCTCCAGGTTGGGGCTGAAGCGGACCAGGCCGTCGCTCTTGCGGACCGCGCCGCAGAACGCCGCCGCCGCGCCGACGCAGACGGTGTCGGCCCTGGTCTTGCGGTGCATCTGGCGGGCGAACCCGGCCAGCGTGGCGACCGACTCGTTGAGGTCGAAGGCGCCACGCGGGCGCACCGCCCAGCGGCGGTCGAGGATGACCCCGCCCAGCCCGACGCGGGCGGCGACCAGCCGGTCGACGCCCACGTCGAAGGCGAGGACGTAGACCCGCGAGGACTCGGGCCGGACCACCAGTGAGGGGCGGCCGGCCCGGCCGGTCTCCTTCGGCAGTTCCTCGCGCACCAGACCGGCGGCGGTGAGGTCGGCCGTCAGCGCCATGATGGTGCTGCGGTTCAGCCCCATGCGGCTGGTCAGTTCGGCACGCGAGGTCGGGCCGCCGAGGTGGACGTGGCGCAGGAGGGTTCCGAGGTTGTGACGGCGGATCTCCTCCTGAGAGGGACCTGCGCGCAACATGCGTCCTGCCTCTGGTGCCGGGGGGTCGTCGTTCGCGCCCACCCTATCGGCGGCCGGATGCCGACGCCCGCTTACGGGAGAGGGCGTCCACACCCGCCGCGAGCAGCAGCACCGCGCCGGTGACCACGTACTTCACGCTGGAGCTGTAGCCCATCAGGCCCATGCCGTTGATGACGACCGCGACCACCGCGCCGCCGAGGATGGCGTCGAGGGCCCGGCCCTTGCCGCCGAACAACGACGTGCCGCCGATGACCGCCGCGCCGACGGCGAACAGCAGCACGTTGCTGCCGCCCGTGTTGGGGTCGACGGAGTTGGCCCGGGAGGCCGCGATGATGCCGCCGACGGAGGCCATGAAGGAACAGATGACGAACGCGGAGATCTTGATGCGGTCGACGTTGATACCGGCCCGGCGGGCCGCCTCGGCGTTGCCGCCGACGGCGTAGATGTGCCGGCCGAAACGGGTGCGGCGCAGCACGAACGTCCAGACCAGCAGCAGCACCAGGATGATCGGCACCACGACCGGCACGCCCGTCAGGGAGATGACGCCCGGGTTGCGGCTGCGCTCCAGGTTCAGCACGTACACCGCGAAACCCGACGCGACGGCGAGGGCGCCGACGCGGACGGCGATCAGCGACAGCGGGTCGGCGACCAGGCCCCGGGCCGACCTGCGGCGGTTGTTGACGAGCTGGAGACCGGCGTAGGCGACCACGCCGACGACCACGAGCGCCCAGCCGAGCCACGGGTACATGTTCTCGTTGGCGATGGCCAGGATGACCGAGTCGCGGATCGAGATGTTGGTGCCCTCGTCGAGCAGGATCAGCACGACGCCCTGGAAGGCCAGGAACGCCGCCAGCGTCACGACGAACGACGGGATGCCGAGCTTGGCCACCAGCCAGCCGATGATCAGACCGATCACGACGCCGACCACCATCGCGGCCAGCACGGCGGCGTACCAGGGCCAGCCCTCGTTGGTGAGGAGCACGCCGAGGAAGGCCGCGCAGACGCCCGAGGCGAAGCCCGCCGACAGGTCGATCTCGCCCAGCAGCAGGACGAAGACCAGGCCCATCGCGATGACGGTGACGCCCGCTCCCTGGGTGAACAGGTTGGCGAAGTTGACCGGCGACAGGAAGACCGGCGACAGGATCGCGAAGACCGTGCACAGCACGATGAGGCCGATGACCGCCGGGAGGGCGCCGAGTTCACCTCCGCGCACCCGCTCCACGTAGTCGCGGACCTGCTGGTTCAGCCCGGCGGATGGCGCGACGGCCTTCTCCTCCGGGGCGGTTGTGGTGGTCATGCGGTCGCTTCCTTGCCGTTCTGCAGGCCGAGCTCCCCGCTGCGCCCGGCCGTGATGAGCTCCACGATCTGGGAGTGGGTGACGTCGGAGGTCTTCACCTGGGCGGCCATGCGGCCGAGGTACAACGCGGCGATCCGGTCGGAGACCGCGAAGACGTCGTTCATGTTGTGGGAGATGAGCACGACCGCCAGGCCTTTGTCGGCCAGGCGGCGGACCAGCTCGAGGACCTGCGCGGTCTGCGCGACGCCCAGAGCGGCGGTCGGTTCGTCGAGGATGACGACCTTGCTGTTCCACAGGACGGCCTTGGCGATGGCGACGGTCTGCCGCTGTCCGCCCGACAGGCTGGAGACGTGCTGGCGGAGGGACTTGACCGTCCGGACCGAGAGGCCCACGAGGGTCTTGGCCGCCATCTCCTCCATCGTGTCCTCGTCGAGGACCAGGCCGCGCTTGCGCTCCCGGCCGAGGAACATGTTCTGGACGATGTCGAGGTTGTCGCAGAGCGCGAGGTCCTGGTAGACGATCTCGACGCCGAGCGCGGCCGCGTCGCGGGGACCGCTGACGTGGACCTGCCTGCCCTCGAAGTAGTACTCGCCCGAGTCGAACGGGTGGATGCCCCCGATGCACTTGACGAGGGTGGACTTACCGGCGCCGTTGTCGCCGACAAGGGCGGTCACCTCTCCGGGGTAAACGGAAAAGGCGACATCGTGGAGGACCTGCACGGGGCCGAAGCTCTTGTCGATTCCGCGCAGTTCCAGAACGGGTGCCGTGGACACGATGGGCTACTCCTGGTTCCAGAAAGGGGTACGGCCCACGCCCTGTGCCGGGGGGAGCGTGCGTGGACCGTACCCGCGGAGTGACTTAGCTGATGCCGGCCTCGGTGCACAGGGCGGCGAAGTCGCCCGTGCAGAGCTCTTCCTTCGTGACGTAGCCGTCGGCGACGACGTCCTTCACGTTGTCCTTGTAGATGGCGACCGGGGTCAGCAGGACGGCCGGCACGTCGGCGCCGGTCTCGCTGTCCTTGACGGTGCCGGTGGCGGCGGGCTTCTCACCCTTGGCCAGCGCGATGGCCAGCTGCGCGGTGGCGTCGGCCTCCTGCTTGACGGCCTTGTAGACGGTCATGCACTGGTCGCCGGCGAGGATGTTCTGCAGGCCCTGCGCGGTGGCGTCCTGGCCGGTGACCGGGACCTTGCCGTTGAGGTTGTTCTTCTTCAGCACCGCGATGGCGGCGTTGCCGAGGCCGTCGTTCGCGGCGAGCACGCCGGCGATCTTCGGCTCCTTGGTGAGCTGCTGCTCGAAGAGGGTGCCGGCCTGGGCGTTGTCCCAGTCGGGAACCGAGTCCTCCGGGCCCTTGACGTAGTCGCCCGAGTCGAACTTCGGCTTGAGGACGCTGTCGTAACCCTCCTTGAAGAGGGTGGCGTTGTTGTCGGTCGGCGAGCCGTTCAGGTAGGAGATGATCGGCTTCTCGGCCTTGGCGTCGTCGAGGCACTTCGACAGGCCCTCGCCCTGGAGCTTGCCCACGGCGGTGTTGTCGAAGGAGACGTAGTAGTCGGCGTTGCCGCCGAGGGTGAGGCGGTCGTAGTCGATGGTGGCGATGCCCTGGGCCTTCGCCTTGTCGAGGACGGCCTTGCCGGTGCCCGAGTCGAGGTTGACGATCGCGAGCACGGTCACGCCGCCAGTGATCATCTGGTCGGCGATGGTCTGGAACTGGGTCTTGTCACCCTGGGCGTTCTGGATGTCGTAGGCGACACCCGCGGCCTTGAACGCCTCTTCGAGGTACTTGCGGTCGGCGGTCTCCCACCGGGCGGAGGACTTGCTGTCGGGGAGGATGACGCCGATCTTGCCAGCGGGGGCGGCGGCGGACGTCGCGGGGGCGGCGCCGGTCGTCTCGGGAGCTGCGCCGGTGCCCTCGTCACCCCCGCCACACGCGGTGAGACCGAGGGAAAGGGCCGCGAAGGCGGCGCCGATGCTGAGGATCCCCTTGCGCATGATGCGTGGGTCCTTTCTGGCCGGGGGTCTATCGGGGGGTGTGACTCACCTAATGGGTGAATGTTGTTTGAGACAACGTAAGCCCAAGGGAACTTGGGGGAAAGACACGGGACGGTAACGTTTGTTGCCCGGGGTAACAATGGAGAAACGTACCCGCAAAGAAGCCGACCTCCCCACCAAGGCCGGGTAAAAACCGGAAAGCCACCCAGGTCACAGACCTGAGCGGCGTCCGGTGAGCCGGTCACGCCCGGCGCGTCAGCGCGTCCGGACCGCCGCCCGCAGCAGCATCACCCCGAAGACGACGGCGGCCGCCCGCCACGAGGGGGAACAGCGGCAGCAGCGTGTTCATGGTGCGAACCCGCGCGCCGGGGGCGGCCACCAGGCGATCGGCGCCGACCGCGAAGGCGACGCAGAGCCGCCAGTCGAGCAGAGCCGGCGCGCCGCCCGATACCAGCAGCGACCCGATCCACCCGGCCGCCAGGGACACCACCGAGGCGACCTCGCCCGTGCCGGTCAGGAGCCGGGGCCGGTCGAGAACGTCGCCCGCTCGCGCACCCCGAGTCGCAGGACGTGTCCGAGCAGGTCACGGCGCAGGCCCAGTACGAGCGTGTTGAGATGCCATGGCGACAGGAGGAGGCCGGCGAGGTCAAGGAGGATCAGGACGGTGACCAGTCCGGTCGGCCGACGGTGCCGAGATCACCCCCGGTGGTCTGGGCGAGTGCGGCGGCCGAACGGCTCACGTCGAGCGGCAGCACGACGCTCCAGGCCGGATCGGCCGTCATCGTCTCGGTCAGCAGCCAGTCGGCAGGGGTGCGCGGCATGATGAGATGTCCTCCGGTAAGCAGCGGGAGCCGGGGTGTTACGGTCTCCCCGGCTCACGCTGTCGTCACGTCACGTCACATGCAGACGACGAGGCTCACGGTGCTGGCGAGGCAGACGCCGCCAGCCCCTTACGCCCGGTTACCCAGCCGTCCGGAGCAGCCTCCTCGGACCGCCCGGTGTGGGAGTCATCAAAGAAGAGGCGATCGGAGTTTCACGCGCACCGCCCTGGGACCCTTTACCGGGGCTTCGGATGAACTGAACAAGACGGCACTCGGCGGCACATGGATGCCCCATTACGGTACGTGTCATTCCTCTTCTCCGGTGCCCAATGGGGTTCGCTCGGCCGAGTGTGTGCGGGAATCGCTTGTGCGTGCCGAGTTGTTTCGGTCGCAAGCTACCGCAGGTTACAGAGATCTGGTGCGACAGGCCGAAGCCGCAGGTAGAGTCATCGACTTCCGGCGAACGAGGTTGCGGAGAGTAACAACGGCCGGTGAAAAATCATGCGTTGTGATATGCACCGAAAGCCTAAAAACCGGCCTGCCAATTCGGCCGACACCGAAACAGGGCCGACCGCATCACTTCGACACGCCGTGGAGGAAGGACGCCAGGACACGATTTCGCTGTCCACCGAAATATGACGGCGGCACTCACCCCGGCGAATTCATTCAGGCGGATCCGGAGCGCTCGCCGTGGCAGTGGCCGGGCCGCAGATATGCAAATGTCGCGCACGTTTGTTGGAGGCGGCCGCGGTCGGCTCGGACGTCGAAGTCCGAGTGTTGGCCAGAGCTCCCCCGGCGTTGCGGCGCGAGGCGGGAGCGGATGGTCGGCGCCACGGGCGGCGGGGTGCGGGAGCGGCGAGTGGGGTCAGGGCGGGCGGAGCCGTAACGGAAAGAAGGCTTTGAACGGCGGAAGCCGCCCGGATTGAACCGGGCGGCTTCCTAGGTGAGACATGGGCCGCCCGGATTGAACCGGGCGGCTTCGCGAGTGAGAGGTGGGCCGCCCGGACACGGACCGGGCGGCTTCCTCGTTGGCCGCTACTTGGCCAGGAGGGAGCGGAGGACGTACTGCATGATGCCCCCGTGGCGGTAGTAGTCGGCCTCGCCGGGGGTGTCGATGCGGACGATCGCCTCGAACTGCTTGTCGCCCGCGCGGACGGTCACGGTCGCCGGGGTGTGGCCCTGGTTGAGTTCCTCGACGCCGGTGATCTCGAAGGTCTCCTCGCCCGTCAGGCCCAGGGACGTGGCGGTCTCGCCCTCGGGGAACTGGAGCGGGAGCACGCCCATGCCGATCAGGTTGGAGCGGTGGATGCGCTCGTAGGACTCGGCGATGACGGCGCGCACGCCCAGGAGCGCGGTGCCCTTGGCCGCCCAGTCGCGCGAGGAGCCCGAACCGTACTCCTTGCCCGCCAGGACGACGAGCGGGGTGCCCGCCGCCTGGTAGTTGACCGAGGCGTCGTAGATGAACGACTGCGGGCCGCCCTCCTGGGTGAAGTCGCGGGTGTAGCCGCCCTCGACGCCGTCGAGCAGGAGGTTCTTCAGCCGGATGTTGGCGAAGGTGCCGCGGATCATGACCTCGTGGTTGCCGCGGCGGGAGCCGTAGCTGTTGAAGTCCTTGACCTCGACGCCGTTCTCCTTGAGGTAGTCGGCCGCCGGGGTGCCCGGCTTGATCGAGCCCGCGGGCGAGATGTGGTCGGTGGTGACCGAGTCGCCGAGCACCGCCAGCACGCGGGCGCCGGTGATGTCGGTGACCGGCTCGGGCTTGGCGGGCATGCCCTCGAAGTAGGGGGCCTTGCGCACGTAGGTCGAGGCCGGGTCCCACTCGAAGGTGTCGCCGGTCGGGATCGGCAGCGACTGCCAGTGCTCGTCGCCCTTGAAGACGTCGGCGTAGTCGCGCAGGAACATGTCCTGGCCGATCGACTCGGCGACGACCCGCGAGACTTCTTCGGGCTCGGGCCAGATGTCCTTCAGGAAGACGGGCTGCCCGTCGGCGCCGGTGCCCAGCGGCTCGTTGTTGAGGTCGAGGTCCATGGTGCCCGCGAGCGCGTAGGCGACCACCAGCGGCGGCGAGGCCAGGTAGTTCATCTTCACGTCGGGGTTGATGCGGCCCTCGAAGTTGCGGTTGCCCGAGAGCACGGCGGTGACGGCGAGGTCGTTGGCCTGGATCGCGGCCGAGATCTCCTCGGGCAGCGGGCCCGAGTTGCCGATGCAGGTGGTGCAGCCGTAGCCGACCAGGTTGAAGCCGATCTTGTCGAGGTAGGGCTGGAGGCCCGACCGCTCGAAGTAGCCGGTGACGACCTGGGAGCCGGGGGCCAGCGAGGTCTTCACCCACGGCTTGCGGGTCAGCCCCTTCTCGACCGCGTTGCGGGCGAGCAGCGCCGCGCCGAGCATCACGTAGGGGTTGGAGGTGTTGGTGCACGAGGTGATCGCGGCGATGGTGACGACGCCGTGGTCGATCTCGAAGCTGGTGCCGTCGGCCAGGGTGACCGGCACCGCCTTGTGGGGGCGGGGCGCGCCGGCGCGGGCGTTGGAGGCGGGCGCGTCGGAGGCGGGGAACGACTCCTCGACGGCCTCGTCGACGCCGTCGCCGTCGAAGTCGGTGACGTAGTTGCGCACGTCGCGGCGCCAGATCTCCTTCGACTCGCTCAGCGAGATGCGGTCCTGCGGGCGCTTGGGCCCGGCGATCGACGGCACCACGGTGGACAGGTCGAGCTCGATGTACTCGGAGAACTCCGGCTCGGCGTGCGGGTCGAGCCAGAGGCCCTGCGCCTTGGCGTAGGCCTCGACGAGGGCGGTCTGCTCCTCGCTGCGGCCGGTCAGGGTCAGGTAGTTGATCGTCTCCTGGTCGATCGGGAAGATCGCGCAGGTGGAGCCGAACTCGGGGCTCATGTTGCCGATCGTGGCCCGGTTGGCCAGGGGCACCGAGGAGACGCCCTCGCCGTAGAACTCGACGAACTTGCCGACCACGCCGTGCTTGCGCAGCATCTCGGTGATGACGAGCACCAGGTCGGTGGCGGTCGCGCCGGCCGGGAGCTTGCCGGTGAGCTTGAAGCCGACCACCCGCGGGATGAGCATGGAGATCGGCTGGCCGAGCATCGCGGCCTCGGCCTCGATGCCGCCGACGCCCCAGCCGAGGACGCCGATGCCGTTCTCCATCGTGGTGTGGGAGTCGGTGCCGACGCAGGTGTCGGGGTAGGCCTTGCCGTCGCGGATCATGACCACGCGGGCGAGGTGCTCGATGTTGACCTGGTGGACGATGCCGGTGCCCGGGGGCACGACCTTGAACTCGTCGAAGGCGGTCTGGCCCCAGCGCAGGAACTGGTAGCGCTCGTGGTTGCGCTCGTACTCCTTCTCGACGTTGCGCTGGAAGGAGTCGGGGCCGCCGAAGAAGTCGACGATGACCGAGTGGTCGATGACCATCTCGGCCGGGGCGAGCGGGTTGATGCGGGCCGGGTCGCCGCCGAGGTCGCGCACGGCCTCGCGCATGGTGGCCAGGTCGACCACGCAGGGGACGCCGGTGAAGTCCTGCATGATGACGCGGGCCGGGGTGAACTGGATCTCCACGCTCGGCGCGGCCGACGGGTCCCACTGGCCGAGGGCGTTGATGTGGGCCTCGGTGATGTTCGCGCCGTCTTCGGTGCGCAGCAGGTTCTCCAGCAGGATCTTCAGGCTGTACGGGAGGCGCGCCGACCCTTCGACCCTGTCCAGCCGGTAGATCTCGTACGACGCGTCACCCACGCGCAGTGTGTCACGGGCGCCGAAGCTGTTCGCGGACACGAAGTCTCGCCTCCCCAAAGGTTCTCTGTTGACAACTCGCCCGGCCATCCTCCCGTACGCACGGGAGGGGTTGATCGGTCAGGCTCGCCTAACCTTGGGCGAATATCTCTTGATGTCAAGATATCGCATTCTCACGCGGGATCTCACATCGGCATGAGCCGCAGGAACAGCAGCGCGAACACGGCGACCGACAACGTCGGCGCGAGGATCTTGGTCTCGAACTTCCGCCCGGTCTTCAGCCCCCAGTCCCACGGCAGCAGCCACTTGTGCTTGAGCGGCCACAACACCGGACACCCCCGCTCGGTCAGGCAGTCGCCGAGGACGTGGACGAAGCAGCCGATGCCGATCGCGAACCCCAGCCAGGCGTAGGTCACCCCCAGCCCCCAGAACGCCGCGAAGATGCCCCCGGTCAGCACGATGTTGACCACCGCCGAAGCGATCTTGTTCCCCGGCACGCCGATGCCGACCGCGCGTAAGGCCAGCCCGATCGACAACACGACGAGGATGTCCTGTCCCACGGTGAACCGCTCGGCCAGCAGGTGGGCCCCCACCCCCATGAGGATCGCGAACAGCAGCGAGTGGGTCGCCTTGCGATGCCCCCCGCTGACGAAGTTCACGCCCTTGCTGAGCAGCCACGTGACCGGGCCGAACGTCTGCGCGATCGTGGCGCTGGGGTGATCGAGGTCGGGCAGCATGGCCGCCCCCGCGCAGATGATCGCCCCGGCGATCAGCTCGGCCGGCGACATCGCGGTGGCGAACGCCAGCGAGGGCTGGAAGTCGAACACCGAGGGAAGCGCGGACAACCCGGGCGCGATGCCCAGCCAGACGATCGCCCCGGTCAGCGCGTGGGAATGGCCCATCATGTCGAGATCACGACACGGCAGCGTACGGCAAAGGACCGACAAATTCAGTGCGGCTCGCAGGACCGCTTTGCCCCGTTCCAGGGGGAACCAGACACCTGAGACCGAGTGCGGCCGCCGGAGGGCGGACGGCCCCTCGGGGCCCGAGACGCCGACGCCCGAAGGTCGGCGGCACTTCGGCTTTTGAGATCGGGCGCGACCACCCGAGGGGACAGACCTCGGGCGCGCGAGACGCCGACATCCAGAAGTCAGCGGTACTTGGGCTTTTGAGATCGGGCACGACCACCCGAGGCGACAGGCCTCGGGCGCGCGAGACGCCGACATCCGAAAGTCAGCGGTGGCCCGGGCGGTGAATGTGCCCGATGCCCGGGGATCCGCCTCGACAAAACAAGACGGGATCGCTCCGCTCCAAGAGCACCCCCCAGCCCTCTCAGCGCGGAACAATCCCGTCTCTGCCCAATGTAACGGAGCGGTCTCAGCACCTGTTCCCTCAGATCCCATCTTTTTTCGTGACTTGAGTCACTTGCGGCTTTTGCTTGGCATCGACATGTTCTCGATATATCGTTGAGGCATCGCGTAACACTCTGGAGGATGACATGAGCAACGCACACGCCGCGGGTGGCCCCTGGGCCCACCCCCACGAGTTCCACCGGGAGATCCGCAACCTCAAGGCCGCGCTCAAGGAGAACCTGCGCGGCTTCGCCGCCACGTGGGAGACGCCCGGCGGTGGCCCCCACGACCACCGCCATCGAGGCCACCGAGGCCGGGGCGGTCCCTGGGGCGGCGGGCCGGGATTCGGTCCCGGCGGGCCCTTCGGGCCGGGCTTCCCGTTCGGGCCGCGCGGCTTCGGGCGGGGGCGCAAGGCCAAGCGCGGCGACGTGCGCGCCGCCATCCTGGCCCTGCTGTCGGAGGAGCCGCGCAACGGCTACCAGATCATCCAGGAGATCGCCGAGCGGTCGCAGGGCGGCTGGAAGCCCAGCCCCGGCGCGGTCTACCCGGCGCTCCAGCAGCTCACCGACGAAGGGCTGGTGCGCTCGGAGGAGGCCGACGGCCGCAAGACCTTCACGCTCACCGACGTCGGCCGCGCCTACGTCGCCGAGCACCAGGACGAGGTCCGCGCCCCGTGGGAGGAGATGACTCCCGACATCGGAGACAACGTCCACGAATTGTTTGATTTGTCACGCCAGGCCGCGTCCGCTTTGTTCCAGATCGCGCAGACTGGGAGTGAGAGCCAGGTGCGTCAGGCCAAGAAGATCCTGGCCGAGACCCGGCGCAAGCTCTACCAGGTCCTGGCCGACGGCGACACCGACGAGGAGTAGTGACCCGTCATGACCGCTGACCGTCTCCCGCCCATGGTTCCGGCCGCCGCGATGCGGATCGGCGACAAGGAGCGCGACGAGGTGACCGTCTTCCTGCACGACGCGTTCGCGCAGGGGCGGCTCACCCGCGAGGAGCTCGACGAGCGCCTCGACGTCACGCTCGCCGCCAGGACCGCCGGCGACCTGGGCGCCGTCCTGGCCGATCTGCCCGGTGGGCAGGGCGTCGGCGCGCCCCCGGCGCCCAAGGCGCAGACGCCTCCGGGGATCGACATGGGCAACTGGGGATACCACCTGGCCCGTCCTCCCCACGCCCGGATGCGGCGCGGGCCCGGGATCGGACCGTTCGTGCCCTTGATCGTCGGGGCGCTGATCGCGATGATCCTTGTGGGTGGCGTGTTCACGGTGTTCAAGGTGCTGTTCTTCCTGTGGATCGTCTCGCTGGTCGTGGGGGCGGCCACACGGCATCATCACGGGCGCCGTACACCCACGCGGTTCAGATAAGGCGTCGCACGGGGGAGATCGAGATTGCGGTTCCCGCGGGTCAAAGCGGAGCACCGCCCGTTCCGCACCGCCGGGGGGACCGTCCGGATCGGCGGCGAGATCTACGGCCTCGCCGCCGAGATCGACGACCCCGGGGGCTGGGTCTGGGCGGCGCTGTCGCTGCTCGACGGGCGGCGCGGGCCCGAGGCGGTGGCCGCCCGGCTGATCGTGATGTTCCCCGAGCTCAGTCCCGACGAGGCGCGCGGCGTCGTCGACGACCTGGTCGGCTCCGGCTACCTGGAGGAGGCCACCGCTCCCCCGCCGCGCGGGCTCACCCCGCGTGAGGTCGACCGCTACAGCCGCAACCAGGCCTTCTTCCGGGGCGTCGACCTGGTGCCCGGCCACAGCGCGTGGGAGACCCAGCTCGCCCTGAAGCGGGCGCGGGTGGTCGTGGTGGGGCTCGGCGGCACCGGCAGTCACGCCGCCTGGGCGCTGGCCGCGATCGGCGTCGGACGGCTCCACTGCGTCGACCCCGACCTGGTCGAGTTGTCCAATTTGAACCGGCAGCTGCTCTACACCGAGGCCGACGTCGGGCAGCCGAAGGCCGACCTGGCCCGCGACCGGCTGGGCGAGGCCAACAGCGACATCGTGGTCACCTCGGCCCGCCACCGCGTCACCGGCGAGGCCGACCTGCGATCACTGGTCGACGGCTACGACGCCCTCGCCCTCTGCGCCGACGAGCCCAGGGGCGAGGGCATCCGCGTCTGGGCCAGCCGGGCGTGCGCGGCGGCCCGGGTGCCGTGGGCGGGCGGCGGCTACAACGGGCCGCTCGTCACCGTCGGCGTCTTCGACCCGCCCAAGGGCGCCTGCTACGAGTGCGTCGCCGCGGCCGAGCAGGCCCACCGGCCCAATGGCGGCATCCCCGATCTGGGCGGTCCCGGCGTGACCGGCACGTCGGCCGGCATCTCCGGCCATCTCGTCGCGCAGGCGATCATCTCCCTGGTCACGGGCGTGCCCGAGGTGGCGCCGGGCTACGTCCACGGGATCAATCTGCTCTCGCCCGACCACCACGTCTACGCCCGCCACCCCGCCCGCGCGGGATGCCCGACGTGCTTTGGGCCTTGACGGCTGCGACGGCCGCTTTACGATCACCTCGTGTCGGGGAACCGGGACGGAAGGTAACGGGATGAAACAGTCGCAAAACGACGCCACGCCCAGTACGCCCGTCAGACGGCAGATCACCATTCGCCGCCTGGAGCGTAACGAAACAGCCATCTGCAGCAACTCGTACGGGAACTGACCACCACTTCGGGCCGGCGAGCGGCGCGGGTCGCCGGACCGTCAGGAGGATGTGTGCGGGAGATCGTGCAAGGCGCACCCGGGGTCACACTCGACCGGACGGCGTACACGACCGAGTTCTACGGCCTCTACCGCGAGATGGAGGGGGTGCTCTGGAAGCTGGAGCGGGCCCAGCACTTCCACGAGCCCTACAGCCCGAGCTGGGTGGCCTGGTCCGAAGGCGACTGGGACCGGGCGATGGAGCTGATCGAGGAGTCGGCCGGGGAGTTCGCCGCCGACGTGCCCGATTCGGTGGAGCTGCGGCGGTTGCGGATCGCCGAACGGCCCCTGACGGCGTACCTGCGATGGGAGTTGCAGGTGCTGAAGGCCCGGGCCATGGCGGGTGAACGCACCCGCGTGCTCGACGCCGGAGCGGTGCGGCACCTGGAGCGGGCGGGGCCGCTCCCGGAGATCCTGATCCTGTCCCGCGACCTCATGTACGAGGTCCGCTACGACGACATCGGGGCCCATGTCGGCGGGCGGCGGATCGTCGAGCGCGACGTGATCGCGGCCTGCCTGGCGGAACTGGAGACCCTCTACGGGCAGGCGGGCGACCTCGACCCCTGGCTGGCGGACGCTACCCCATCTCCTCCAGTTTTCGACCCTTCGTCTCCTTCACGATGAAGACGACGAACAGGTAGGACAACGCGGCGAACACGGCGTAGAAGAGGTAGGTCAGCGCCAGGTTCCAGTTCGCCAGCGGCGGGAACGTCACGGTGATCACCCAGTTGGCCAGCCACTGGGCCGCCGCCGCGACCGACAGCGCCGCCGCCCTGATCCGGCCGGGGAACATCTCGCCCAGCAGCACCCACACGATGACCCCCCATGACAACGCGAAGAACAACACGAACGCGTTGGCCGCGATCAGGGCGGCGGCGCCCTGCGCGGCGGGGAGCTGCACGATCCCGTCGACACTGAAGCTGTAGCTGAACGACCACGACGCCACGGCCAGCGCGATCGCCATGCCGGCCGAGCCGACCAGCAGCAGCGGGCGGCGGCCGACCTGGTCGACCAGGGCCATGGCGATGAACGTGCCGACGATGTTGATGATCGAGCTGGAGAAGCTGATCAGCAGCGAGTCCGACTGGGTGATGCCGACCGACTGCCAGAGCACCGACGAGTAGTAGAAGATCACGTTGATGCCGACGAACTGCTGGAAGACCGACAGGACGATGCCGGTCCAGACGATGGGCAGCAGCCCGAAGCGGGGCCCACGCAGGTCGCCGAGCCGGGGCCGCCGCCGGGTGCGCAGCACGCTCCTGATCTCGGCCACCCGTTCGTCGAGGTCGACGTGGTCGCCCTCGATGTCGCGCAGCACCTCGCGGGCCTGCCCTTCGCGCCCGGCCGCGACCAGGTAGCGGGGCGATTCGGGGATGACGCTGGCGAAGACCAGGAAGACCAGGGCGGGCACCAGGCAGGCGCCGAGCATCCACTGCCAGGCCTGCAGGGGACCCAGGTCGTTGTTGACCTCTCCCCCGGCCCACAGGTTGACGGCGAAGTTCACCAGCTGCGAGACGGCGATGCCGAGCACGATCGCGAGCTGCTGGAACGACCCCAGCCGCCCCCGGTAGGCGGGCGGGGCGACCTCGGCGATGTAGGCGGGCCCGAGGACCGAGGCCATGCCGATCGCGGCGCCGGCCAGCACCCGCCAGAAGGCCAGATCCCAGATCGCGAAGGGCAGCGCCTGCCCGACGGAGCTGACGGCGAAGAGGACCGCGGCCAGCCGCATGGTCTTGGTGCGTCCCCACCGGTCGGCGAGGCTCCCGGCGAACCAGGCCCCGACGGCCGAGCCGAGCAGGGCGACGGCCACCACCACGCCGATGGTGACCGGGCCCACGTTGAAATAACGCTGGATGCCCACGACGGCGCCGTTGATCACCGCGCTGTCGTAGCCGAACAGGAATCCGCCGATGGCACCGGCCGCCGCGATGAACGTGACGTAGCCGAGACGCTCCTGCCCTCGCGCGGCTACCGGTGGACCCCCCATGCAGCCTACTTGCCCCACAATTACGGCAAGTAGCGCAATGGCTACACTAAGGGGCCATTACCGGATTCGTACTCTACTTTTCAGGCACACAGTGCAGTGCTGCACCACGACATTGCCGATGCGCTCGGTGTCCTGCCAGTCATGACGCAGGTGGAACCATGGCCGTCTCGTTTGACGTTCATTCATGAGTGATCGCAAGTTCACGCTCTGTCGTCTGCCCCGATCGTAGGGCCTCCTAGAGGACCCTGGGGGTGACGAACGTGTCGCTCCCGTGAAGCCCCGCTCACAACCGGGGGTCGACGGGCTCACACTCCAGGGCGAGCACGGAGAAGACCGCCTCGTGAACGCGGTGGAGCGGCTCACCGGCCGCCAGTCGCGACAGCGCCTCAATGCCCAGGCTATGCTCCCGCAGCGCCAGCGACCGCTTCCGGCCGAGGAAGCGCCTGCGCAGCTCGTCGAGCGACTCCAGGTAGTCGGGGCCGTAGATGATGCGCAGGTACTCGGGCCCGCGCACCTTGATCCCCGGCTGCACCCGCCCACCGGGGTGGGCGACCGGCTTGACCACCATGCCCTCGCCGCCGTCGCCGGTGAGCGCCGTCCACCACTCGACCGCCGCCTCGCGCTGGTCTTCCTTCTCCAGGTCCACGTACGTGTGCCGCGTCGCGGTCACCAGCGGATGGGAGACGGCGGCGAGCCGATCGAGGTGCCAGTCGTGCGGCCGGGTCACGGCGGTGGCGCCCTGGGCGCAGGCGAGGATCTGGAAGGGCGCGAAACGCAGCCCCGAGACCCCCGAGACGGGCTCGCAGTAACGGGCATAGGCCTCGCGGAACCGGGCAGCGTTGATCTCGCGGCGCCGGGTGCGGTCCAGTATCGATCCCACATCCAGGCCACGCCCGGCCGCCGCCTCCAGCGCCGTCACCGCGACGGGCAGCGCGGCCCCGGCGGCGGCGCCGACCGAGGCGTACTGGCTGCGGATGAGCTCGCCGGCCTTGGCCGACCAGGGCAGCAGCTCGCCGTCGAGCACCAGCCACGGGGAGTCCTCCAGCAGGGGCGCGAAGGCCTCGCGGAGCCCGGCGACGAACTCCTCCTGAAGGTCGCCGAAGAAGGGGCGGCCGGTCCGGGTGAAGATCGTGCCGGCGCCCTCGACGCCGAACTTCGCCTGGGCGTCCTGCGGCGTGCGGGCCAGCACGACGATCGCCCGGGAGCCCATGTGCTTCTCCTCGCACACCACCCGGGTCACCCCGGCGGCGGCGAACTCGGCGAAGGCCTCGTCGGGGTGTTCGAGGTAGCCGTCCTTCTGCGAGGTCTCCGGCGGGGCCATCGTCGGCGGCAGGTAGACCAGCCAGCGCGGGTCGACGGCGAACCGGCTCATGATCTCCAGGGCGGCGGTGGCGTTCTCCTCCCTGATCTTGACCGTGCCGGTCGAGGTCTCGACGTAGCGGTCGCCGGTGACGTCGCCGATGTCCAGCACGTCGGGCTCGCGGCCCCGCGAGGTGAGCGGGCGGGCCGGTTCGTACCAGACCCGCTCGGCCGGGACGGAGACGAGTTCCTTCTCCGGGTAGCGCAGGGCGGTGAGCCGTCCGCCGAAGACGGCGCCGGTGTCGAGGCAGATGGTGTTGTTGACCCACTCGGCGTGCGTCGTCGGGGTGTGGCCGTAGACGACCATCGCCCGGCCCCGGTACTGCTCGGCCCACGGGTAGCGGACCGGCAGGCCGTACTCGTCGGTCTCGCCGGTGGTGTCGCCGTAGAGGGCGAACGAGCGCACCCGGCCCGAGGCGCGGCCGTGGTAGGCCTCCTTGAGACCGGCGTGCGCGACCACGAGCCGGCCGCCGTCGAGGACGTAGTGGCTGATCAGGCCCTCCATGAAGGCCTTGGCCCGGCTGGTGAAGGCGTCGTCCTGGCGGGCGAACTGCTCCAGCGACGTCTCCAGGCCGTGGGCGACCCGGACCTTGCGGCCGTTGAGGGCGCGTACCAGCTTCTGCTCGTGGTTGCCCGAGACGCAGAGCGCGGCGCCGCGCTCGACCATGCCCATGACCCGGCGCAGCACTCCCGGGCTGTCGGGCCCCCGGTCGACGAGGTCGCCGACGAACACGGCCGTCCGGCCGCCGGGGTGGACGCCGTCCTCGTAGCCGAGGGTGGCGAGCAGGGTCTCCAGCTCCGAGGCGCACCCGTGCACGTCGCCGATGATGTCGAACGGCCCGGTCAGTTCGGTCTTGTCGGTCCACGCCTTGTCGTAGGCGATCACGGCCTCGTCGATCGCGTCGCCGCGCAGCACGTGGACGCGGCGGAACCCGTCGCGGGAGATCTTCGCCAGCGACTTGCGCAGGTCGTTGCGCTGCCTGCGGATGACGTGGGCGCCGAAGTCGCGGTCGGGCCGGACGGCGTTCCGCGCCACCGCGACCTCCTCGGGCACGTCGAGCACGATCGCGTCGCAGAGCACGTCGTGGCTCTTGGCCAGCGCGACCAGCGCCTCCCGGGCCTTCCACTGGACGTTGGTCGCGTCGACCACCGTCAGCAGCCCGCGCCGCAGCCGCACGCCGACGATGTGGTGCAGCAGGTCGAACGCCTCGGGCGTGGCGGCCTGGTCGTTCTCGTCGTCGGCGACCAGCCCCCGGCAGAAGTCGGAGGAGATGACCTGGGTGGGTGTGAAGTGCCTGCGCGCGAAGGTGGACTTGCCGCTTCCGGACACCCCGACCAGCACGACCAGCGACATCGCCGGGACACGGATCTCGGTCATACCTGGGCCTCCTTCGTGAACACGGCCATCTGGGTGGGCGAGCCGACCTCGGGGTCGTCGTCGCCGACGGGGCGGTGTTCGACCTGGTAGCCGTACCGTCCGGCGACGCTGCCCGCCCAGTCGCGGAACTCGGCGCGGGTCCACTCGAAGCGGTGGTCGGGGTGGCGCAGGCCGGTCAGGTTCTCATAACGCGGGTTGTATTCGGCGTTGGGCGTGGTGACCAGCACGTACGTGGGCTTGGCCGTGCCGAACACCACCCGCTCCATGGCCGGCAGCCGGGGCGGGTCGAGGTGCTCGACGACCTCCATCAGGACGGCGGCGTCATATCCGGCGAACCGGGCGTCGGTGTAGGTGACCGACCCCTGGAACAGGTCCACCCGCTCACGCGTCCGGCTCCCCATGCGGTCGAGCTTGAGCCTGCGCGCCGCGATCATGAGCGTGTGGGCGGAGACGTCCACCCCGGTGATCTTCGGCACGCCCTGGTCGAGCAGGGCCGAGATGAGCTGCCCCGACCCGCAGCCGAGGTCGATGACACTCCGCGCCTGGAGCTCGGCGAGCGTGGCCACCACGGCGTCGCGGCGGAGGGTGTTGAGCGGGATGCGCACCTCCTCCTCGGCCGGCGGCTCCAGCGTCTCCTCCTCGTCGTCGCCCACCTCGGCCAGCCGCGCGAAGGCGGCCCTGGTCAGCGCGGTCCGGCGGTTGAGGAACCGCCGGGTGATGAGGGTGAGGTCGGGATGGGCCGCCAGCCAGCCCTCGCCTGCGCGGATCAGCTTGTCGACCTCGTCCTCGGCGATCCAGTAGTGCTTGGCGTCGTCGAGGACCGGCAGCAGGACGTAGAGGTGGTTGAGCGCGTCCGCGAGCCGGAGCTCGCCCTTCAGCGTGAGGGTGACGTAGCGGGAGTCGCCCCATTCGGGGAAGGCCGGGTCGAGCGGGATGGGATCGGCGGTGACCTCCCAGCCCATGGGCTCGAACAACCGCCGCGCCAGCGCGGGGCCACCCCGGCACGGCAGCGCCGGCAGGACGATCTCCAGCGGGATGGCGGCCTGGGCCAGTTCCGGCCGGGCGTCGCACCGCCCCGCCCTGGCGGTCCGGAACACCTCGGCCATGGCGGTCGAGAGCAGGGAGGAGGCGGCGTAGGGGCGGTCGTTGACGTACTGGCCGAGACTGAAGTCGGGCGTGGTCTTGCCACGGGTGCGCGCGAGCCGCACCGGATCGACGTCGAGCAGCAGCGCGGCGGTGCAGCGCTGGTCGGTGGCCTCGGGATAGAAGACGTGCGCGACCCCGAACGCCCGTGGGAACCGCTGGACTCGATCTGGATGCTTGTGCAGGAGGTAGCCGAGATCGGTCGCCGGTTCACGGGTGGTGGAGATGGTCAGCAGCACAGGGAGAAGTGTGCCTTGCCGAAATGCGCGGGAGCGACCGGGTTTCCCCTGACCGCTCCCGCTTTGTCGGTACGAGTTGAGCCTCGGATGCCGAGCCGGGCGGGGACCTGGTCGCCGCCCATGTGGACAAGCAGAGGTCACGGCTCGCGGGTCCACGTGCGCCAAGTGCAGGGTCGGGCGGCTGACGCCGCCCGAAATTTCGGCATATGCAGCTCCGGGCGGCTCGACGGTCAGACGTGGGGCATGACCTCGCGGGCGATCAGGTCGAGGTGGTCGAGGTCGGACAGGTCCATGACCTGCAGGTAGACACGCTCGGCGCCCAGTTCGCCGAATCGGCCGATCTTGTCGACGACCTCCTCCGGCGTGCCCGCGAGCCCGCCCGACCGCAGCTGCTCCGGGCTCTCCCCGATCGCGGCGGCGCGGCGGGCCACTTCGGCCTCGTCGGCGCCGACGCAGACGGTCTGGGCGACGGAGTAGATCAGCGAGCGGCCGGTCTCCGCGCTGGCCGCCCGCACCCGGGCGAAGCCCTCGGCGACGTCGTCGAGGGAGCGGAAGGGGATGTTGTACTCGGCCGCGTAGGTGGCCGCCAGCCTGGGGGTGCGGGTGGCGCCGAAGCCGCCGATGATGATCGGCAGGGGGTTCTGCACCGGCTTCGGCAGGGCCGGGGAGTCGGTGAGCCGGTAGTGCGTTCCGGCGTACGAGAACGGCTTCTCGGCCGCCCACAGGCCGGTGATGATCGCGAGCTGTTCCTCCAGGCGGTCGAAGCGCTCCTTCACCGGCGGGAAGGGGATGCCGTAGGAGTGGTGCTCGGCGTCGTACCAGCCGGTGCCCAGACCGAGCTCGATCCGGCCGCCGCTCATCTGGTCGGCCTGGGCGACGCTGATCGCCAGCGGGCCGGGGAGGCGGAAGGTCGCGGGCGTGACGAGGGTGCCGAGCCGGATCGTCGCGGTCTCGCGGGCCAGCCCGGCGAGGGTCAGCCAGGCGTCGGTGGATCCCGGCCCGGGGTCTCCGGAGCCGATGGCCTGATAGTGGTCGGATCGGAAGAACGCGTCGAACCCCAGCCGCTCGGTCGCCTGCGCGACCGCGAGCAGGTCGTCGTAGGTCGCGCCCTCCTGGGGCTCGGTGAAGATCCTCAACTTCATTCGGCCATTATCGCCGTCCGGCCCTTGCTAGGGTCCCTTGCGGATAGTAGTCGTCACGCGACGCTCGGTGGTGAATCAGGTGGACTCCGCTCCTCGGCCCCGCCCCGTGGGCACGCCTCCGCGCGCCCTCGTCCTGGCCGCGGCGACCGCCCTCGTCGGAGCCACGGCCGCCGCCCTGGTGCTGCTCCCCGCCGAGCCGCTGCCCGAATGGGCCGCGCCGGTCACCCCGCCCGTGGCCGCCGCCCCGGCCGTCGCGGTGGCCCCCAAACCCGAACGGACCGTCCCCTATGTGACGTTCGTCGACGCCATCCGCGCCGAGGGCGGGATCTCCCGGGCGCCGTCCTACCTGGTCGGCCACGTCAACGCCACCGGCTGCCTCCCCACGTGGAGTGGCCTGCCCGCCTCGGCGAAGAAACCGCTGGTCTCGACCCTGCACAAGACCGGCCGTCCCGTGGGCCTGTCGTTCGGCGGCCCCCGGGGCGCCGAACTGGCCGCGACCTGCGCGGGCCCGGCCCGGCTGCTGCGCGCCTACCGGTCGGTCCTGAAGGCCTACCGTCCCGAGCTGATCGACTTCGAGGTCACCGACTCGGCCGACCTCGCCACGACGGCCCGCCGCGCCGCCGCGATCCAGCGCCTCCAGGACGAGGCCCGCCGGGTCGGCTCCGAGCTGATGGTGACGATGACCCTCCCCGCGACCAGGTCGGGCCTGTCGATCGCCGACCGGGCGATGCTCAGGGCCACCCGCGCGGCGGGCGCCGAGATCGGCAGGGTGAACGTGCTGGTGCCGTTCAGCCCCGGCGCCCGCGACAACCTCCGCGCCCTCGCCGACGCCGCCCACGCCACCAACCGCCAGCTCACCCGCCTGCTGAACCGTCCGGCCTGGCCCCACCTGGGCCTGACCCCGGTCCTGGCCAGCGCCGACGACCTGACGGTCGCCGACGCGAAGACTTTGGTCGCCTTCCAGACCAAGAACAGCCTGGGCGAACTGTCGGTCAGGGGCGCGACCCCGGCCGAAGCGGTCGCCCAGATCCTGACCGCCCCGCGTCAGTAGCGGAAGGGCACCTCGATCGGGGTGCCCGCTCTGCGGCACGCCCCCTCGACCGCCACCAGCGCCGCCGCCAGCGCGGTGGTGTCGCCCGCTTCGGCGGCCAGCACGGCGTCGTCCATCACGGGGGCCACGTCGCCGTTGGCGGCCTGGACGGCGCGGTCCATGTGGCGCAGGGCAGGGGTGAGCGCGGCGCGGAGTTCGCCGCTCGTGACCCGGGCGGCCGCACGGAGGTCGTCTGCGGCCAGGGCGAACTCCAGGCAGGCGGCCGCGTTGACCTGGTCGCGCGGCCGGTCGCCGGGGGCCTCACCGGTGGCGGCGGCGCACGCTGTCAGGGCCAGAAGGAGGCTCAGTAGGGCGGTGATCCTCATGAGGCTCAGGGTTGTCCCACGCGGGGAGCCGACCGCCGTTACTGACCGGATTGGTTGGCGTACCAGGCGCACACCCATCTGGAGGGCTTGACTGTTATCCGAATCCACGTCCCGGACATAGGCAGGCGTCAGGCCGAGAAGGAGGCGGGATGCCGGAGCACGTGGCGAGGTTCACCCGGCTCTTCGACGACTGCTACGAGCCTGTGCTGCGGTACGCGGCGCGCCGCGTCGGCGGCGACTCCGCGGGCGACGTAGCGGCGGAGACGTTCGTGGTGGCCTGGCGCAAGATCGCCGATCTCCCCGCCCGCGACGACGAGGCGTTGCCGTGGCTCTACGGCATCGCCCGCAACCTCGTGGCCAACGAGCAGCGCCGGGAGCGGCGCAGCCGAAGGCTCATGTCACGCCTGATGAGCGTTTCGTGGGCAGGGAGGGACACGGCCGGGGATCACGCCGACGACGCCGTCGCCGCGTCGGGCCTGGAGCAGGCCTTACGACGGCTGTCGCCGCAAGATCAGGAAGTCCTGCGGCTCATCGGCTGGGAGGATCTGTCGATCTCCCACGCGGCTCTGGTCCTGGGATGCACACCCGCGACCATGGCGGTCCGCGCGCAGCGAGCGCGACGACGGTTCCTGGCCGCCCTCGACGATCTCCAGGTGCGGCCGGAGGCCTCCGCGAAGGAGAGAAGGTCATGACGACGGAGTTCGACGACGTGAAACACCTCATGGCACAGCTGGATCCCGTGCCGGCCACGATGTTCGACGGCGTCGCGCGGCACCCTCGATCGCGCGCGCTCCTCGCCCGGATCCTCGCCCCCGCATCCGAACCAGCGGCGGCCTCCCTGCCCACTCGGCGACGGGCACTCGGCCTGGCAGGGGCCGCGACGCTGGCGTCGGTCGCGGGGCTCACCACGTTCAGGTCCCTCGACCGGGTGGACGTCTCCCGGACGCCCACCGTGGCGATGTTGCACTACGACCTGGTTAACGGGAGGGCAGAGTTGAACGGCACACCGCCCGCCGCTGACGCGGTTCTGCTGAAGCTGGCCGATGCGGCCGACCGGCAGCCTGTCACGTCCGTGCCGGCCGACGCCGCGTTCGTATACCTGCAGTTCAACGCGTGGTATCTCAACGTGGCGGTGACTCAGGGGCAGGCCGGCACCGCGGTGGTTCCCACCGTCGTGGAGCAGTGGACGCCGCTCTCGCGCTCCGGCACGGCACGACGCCGCGAACACCGAGCCGAGCCGGTCGTCATCGGATACGGAAGCCCCGAGACGGCGGCCGCGGTGACCGGCGGCTCCCCCGTGTCCGACGAGGTCTTCCCCGCCGACTCCCTGGCCGGGCCGGCTGCGGAGAACCTGCCCCTGGAGGCCGGGAACCTCCGCCGGGCCCTGCTCGGGACCGGACCGGTTCCCGCGGACGTTCCCGACGGATACCGGCTTGTCCGAGGCGTCATCGACCTGCACAGCGAGCAGATCGTCTCGCCGCGGCTGTCGGCCGCGCTGTGGCGGATGCTGGCCGGCCAGCCCTTGGCCTACCTGGGGATGACCGTCGACCGGGCGGGGCGCGCGGGTGAGGCGATCGCCTTCGAGGCCGCGGTCGGGCTCCCCAGGAGATGGGTGCTCATCATCGATCCGACGTCAGGGCGCCTCAACTCCTGCGAGGAGATCCTGACGACGGATCCGGGGAAGCTCAACGTGACGGTCCCTGCGGTCATCGGCTACACGCTGTTCCTGCGCCAGGGCTGGGTGCCGGACGACCGGACGGCAGCGCGGCCTTAGGACACTAGGCCCTGACCAGCAACGCGACACACTCCACGTGGTGCGTCATCGGATATTGGTCAAAAGCGCGGATGTCCGCCAGTTCGTACCCGAGCTCCCCGAACCACTTGATGTCCCGCGCCAGCGTCGCCGGATCACACGACACGTACACGACCCGCGAGGCCCGCAGCCCCGCCACCCGGTCCACGACCTCGCGCCCCAGCCCCGCCCGAGGCGGGTCGGTCACCACCAGGTCGGCGCGTTCGATCTCCAGCCGGTCGAGGGCCTCCTCCACGCGGCCACGCTCGAAGGAGACCTGGGTGACGCCGCGCAGGTTCCAGCGGGCGTCCTGCACCGCCTGGGCCTCGCTCTCGATGCCCAGCACGGCTCCCGACGGGCCGACCGCCTCGGCCAGGCCGGCTGCGAACAGGCCGGCGCCGCAGTAGAGGTCGAGGGCCCACTCGCCCGGCTTGGGCTGGGCGAAGTCGAGGACGGCGTCGAGCAGGGTCGCCGCCGCGCCCGGGTGGACCTGCCAGAAGCCGCTGGCCGAGACGCGGAAGTCGCGCTCGCCCACCCGTTCGGTGAGGGTGCCGTGGCCCTGGAGGACGCGGGTGCCGCGCCGGCCCTCGTCGAGCATGACGCTGGCGTCGATGTCGGGGATCCGCACGTCGCGGTGGGGTTTGGGGGTGACCACGACCGCGTGGTCACCGCCGGTCGAGGCGATGAACTCCACCGAGGAGGCGCCGCGCCAGCCCTCGGTGGCGACGCGCAGTTCCTCGATCGTGGGGTCGGCGATCAGGCAGTCGGTCACCGGCTCGACGTCGTGGGACCGATGGCGGCGCAGGCCCAGGAGGCCGTCGCGGCCGGTGGCGTACTGGACGCGGGTGCGCCAGCCGAGGCCGTCGGGCGCGCCGGGCACCTCCTCGACCGTGATCTTCCGGTCGATGCCCGCGAGCCGGGACAACTGTTCGGCCACCACGTCGGCCTTCAGGCGCCGCTGCGCCTCCAGGGAGGCGTGCTGCCAGTCGCAGCCGCCGCACCGGCCCGGCCCGCTGAAGGGGCAGGGCGGGGTCACCCGGTCGGGCGAGGGCTCCAGGATCTCCACCGCGTCGGCGCGGAGGAAGCGGGCCGTCTCCTCGGTGACGCGGGCCCGCACCCGCTCTCCGGGAAGCGCGTGCCTGACGAACACCACCCGCCCGTCGTGCCGGGCGACGCACCATCCGCCATTGGCCACCTGGCCCACCGTCAGTTCAAGCATCCCTCCATCATGCCTTGGACTGGCCGCCGGACCGACCGGACGAAGATCCATAGGGCCGTCGCACGGATCCCGGGGCGGCCGGTTCGACCCGGCCGATGACCCGGTCGGCCGACTGGAGCTGCCACGGCACGCTGGTGACCATGACACCGGGCTTGAACAACAGTTTGGCCTTCAGCCGCAGCGCGCTCTGGTTGTGCAACAGGTGCTCCCACCAGCGGCCGACGACGTACTCGGGGATGTAGACGGTCACCACGTCGCGCGGGGAGCGGCGGCGCAGCGACTTGACGTACTCGAGGATGGGCCGGGTGATCTCGCGGTAGGGCGAGTCGAGGATCTTCAGCGTCACGGGGATGCCGCGCCGGTCCCACTCCTCCTGGAGGCGCTGCGACTCGGCCGGGTCGACGCCCACCGAGACGGCCTCCAGGGTGGAGGGGCGGGTGGCGCGGGCGTAGGCCAGCGCCCGCAACGTGGGCTTGTGGATCTTGGAGACCAGCACGATCGCGTGGTTGCGGGCCGGGAGCATCGAGGCGTCGATGTCGTCCTCGGGCGCGGACAACTCGGTCGCGACCGCGTCATAGTGGTGCCGGATGCCCTTCATCATCAGGAACAGCACCGGCATGGCGATGCAGACGATGTAGGCGCCGTGGGTGAACTTCGTGATCAGCACGACCACGAGCACGACGCCGGTCATCACGCCGCCGAACCCGTTGATCACCCGGGCCCGCATCATCTGGAACCGGACCTTGGCGTCGGTCTCGGTGCGCAACATCCGGGTCCAGTGGCGGACCATGCCCGTCTGGCTGAGCGTGAACGACACGAACACGCCCACGATGTAGAGGTTCAGCAGCTTGCTGACGTCGGCGTCGAACGCCCAGATCAGCAGGCCCGCCCCGGCGGCCAGGATGATGATGCCGTTGCTGAAGGCCAGCCGGTCGCCCCGGGTGTGGAGCTGGCGGGGCAGGTAGCGGTCCTGCGCCAGGATCGAGCCCAGCACCGGGAAGCCGTTGAACGCCGTGTTGGCCGCCAGGAACAGGATCAGCGCCGTCACGGCCGAGACCAGGATGAACAGGAGCGTTCCCGGCCCGAAGACGGCCGAGGCGACCTGCGAGATGATCGGCTCCTGGTAGTAGTTCGGGCCGACCGCCGTGCCGTCGGGCCGCAGCAGGCCGCCCGCGACGTGGGCCGGCTCGGCGACCGTCACGCCCGCCTTCAGGCCCAGGAAGATGATGCCGCCGAACATGCTGACGGCGACCGTGCCCATCAGCAGCAGCGTGGTGGCGGCGTTGCGGCTCTTGGGCTTGCGGAAGGCCGGCACGCCGTTGCTGATCGCCTCGACCCCGGTCAGCGCGGCGCAGCCTGACGCGAAGGCCCGCAGCACCAGGAACGCCAGGGCGAACCCGGCCAGGTCCATCTCCTCGGGCACCACGTCGAACCCGGCGGTCGGGGCGCGCAGCTGGTCGCCCAGGACGATCAGCCGGAACAGCCCCCAGAGGATCATCCCGATGACCGACGCCATGAAGAGATAGGTGGGGACCGCGAACGCGATGCCCGACTCGCGGATGCCCCGCAGGTTCATCAGCGTCAGGACCACCACGATGAGGATCGCCACGAGCGGCTTGTGGGTGGCCACGAACGGGATCGTGGCGCCGACGTAGTCGACGCCGTTGGCGACCGACACGGCCACCGTGAGCACGTAGTCGACCAGCAGCGCGCTGGCCACGGTGAGCCCGGCGTTGGGCCCAAGGTTGACCGTGGCGACCTCGTAGTCGCCGCCGCCCGACGGGTAGGCGTGCACGTTCTGCCGGTACGACGCCACCACCGTCAGCATGATCACGACGACGCCCACGGCGACCCACGGGCTGAAGTTGTAGGCGGCGACACCGGCGATCGAGAGGATGACGAGGATCTCCTGCGGCGCGTAGGCCACGGAGGAAAGCGCGTCGCTGGCGAAGACCGGCAGGGCGACGCGCTTGGGCAGGAGCTGCCCGTGCAGCTCGGTGCTGCGCAAGGCGCGCCCGACCACGAGGCGCTTGACGAGATCCGTCACCTTTGGCACGACTGAGAAGCCTAGTCGCCCTGACCAGGGACACGGCACGCGGCGGTGCCCATAGACGGGATACTGTCCCCATCGACGTCTCGACACCGGCGGGGAGCATGCACATCGTGATCATGGGGTGCGGGCGCGTGGGATCCACGCTCGCCCACATCCTGGAGGACAACGGCCATTCGGTCGCGATCATCGATCGTGATCCCCAGGCGTTCCGCCGCCTGCGCGCGGGGTTCCGGGGGCGCCGGGTCACCGGGATCGGCTTCGACCGAGACGTCCTGGAAGAGGCGGGCATCGAGTCGGCCCAGGCCTACGTCGCGGTGTCCAGCGGCGACAACTCCAACATCATCAGCGCCCGCGTGGCGCGCGAGACCTTCGGCGTCGACAACGTCGTGGCCCGCATCTACGACCCCCGCCGCGCCGAGGTCTACCAGCGGCTGGGCATCCCGACCGTGGCCACCGTGCGGTGGACGGCCGACCAGATCCTGCGCCGCGTGCTGCCCGAGGGGGCCGAACCGCTGTGGCGCGACCCGACGGGCACCGTCGTGCTGGCCGAGGTCACCTACAACCCGGCCTGGATCGGCACCCGCGCCGTCGACCTCGAGACCGCCGTCGGCGGCCGGGTCGCGTTCTTCAACCGGATGGGCGAGGCGGTCGTGCCGGCCCAGGACACCGTGCTCCAGGAGGGCGACGTGCTCCACGTCGTCGCCGCGGGCACCCACATGGACCACATCAACAAGGTGCTGTCCGGCACTCCGGCCGAGACCGAGGAGAACTGATGCGCGTCACGATCGCCGGGGCGGGCGCCGTCGGCCGCTCGATCGCGGCCGAGCTCCTCGAGAACGGCCACGAGGTGCTGCTGATCGACATCGACCCCAAGGCCATCAAGATCGACAGTGTGCCGAGGGCCGAGTGGCTGCTCGCCGACGCGTGTGAGATCTCCGCGCTCGACGAGGCCGGGCTGAACGCCTGCCACGTCGTGATCGCCGCCTCCGGCGACGACAAGGTCAATTTGGTGGTCTCGCTGCTGGCCAAGACCGAATACGGCGTGCCGCGGGTGGTCGCCCGCATCAACCACCCGAAGAACGAGTGGTTGTTCAACGAGTCGTGGGGCGTCGACGTCGCGGTCTCCACGCCGCGCCTGATCAGCGCGCTCGTCGAAGAGGCGGTCAGCGTCGGCGACCTGGTGCGGCTGATGACGTTCCGCCAGGGTCAGGCCAACCTGGTCGAGCTGACCCTGCCGGAAGACGCGCCCGTGGTGGGCCAGCGGGCCGGTTCGGTGCCGTGGCCGACCGATTCGGCGCTGGTGGCGATCCTGCGCGAGGGCCGGGTGCTGGTGCCCTCGGCCGACGACCCGCTCGAGGCCGGCGACGAACTGCTGTTCGTGGCCAGCCAGGAGGTCGAGGAGGAGCTGAGCCAGCTCCTCGCCCCCCACTGACGGGTCAGGTGGTGGGCTGGGTGGTCCGTCCGCGGGCCAGCATCCAGCCCACCGTGGCCAGCGCGGCCAGGTAGACCGGCCAGCCGAGGGCGACCTTGGCGATGCCGAGCCAGAAGACGTTGCCCGCCAGGTAGAGCGGGATCTGCACGCCCAGCTTGATCAGGCCCGGCAGGGCCATGATCCACGACAGCTTCACGCACAGGTCGACGATGCCCTTGTCGCGGTGCCAGGCGATCGGGTCGTCGGGGTTGGTGGCCCCCAGCAGGAAACCCAGGAACGGCCAGCGCACCAGGATCGACAGGATCATCAGCGCCTCGACGACGGCGATCCAGAGCATGCCGGGCAGGAACGCGTCCTCCGCGTTGCCGCTGCGCAGCGCGAAGAACGCGCCGATGCCGATGCCGAAGAGGCTGTTGAGCACGAACTGCGGCGTCGACCGCTGCACGATGCGGACCAGCAGCAGCACCACCGACAGGGCGACCGAGAGGATCACGGAGAACTTCAGGTCTTCGGTGAAGATCCAGGTCAGCGTGAAGGCGATCGTCGGCACGGCCGCCTCGACGGTGCCCCGCCTGCCACCGAACGCCTTGGCGATCTGGGCCCGCACCACGGCCTCGACGCTCTCGTGGGCGCTCACCGGCGGTGGGGGGCGGCCTCTTCGGCAGTGCTCACGTGTGGTTCACCGTTCCTCGTCACCCGGTTGGGCGAAGTTCGTACCGCGGGTTGAACATGACCTTGCGACCGTCTTGCAGGCTCACGAGGCCCTCGGCCCGGACCACCCGGCCCGGCTCGATGCCGACGATCTTGCGTCGGCCCAGCCAGACCAGGTCGATGACGTCGGAGCCGTCGTACAGCTCGGCTTCGAGTGCCGGGGCGCCGCCTCGTGGCCGGAGGGTCACCGTACGAAGGGTACCGGCCACGCAGAAACGCTGGCGTTCGCCACACGCCGCGATGGGAGTGGCCCCGTGGCTTTCGAGGTCTTCCCGTAGTTCAGCCGCCTCCAGCTCGGCCTGGCTGGTGGCCAGCCGGCGGAAGAAGCCGCGTAGTCCGCCCTTTTTGACGGGCTCCTGTGTGCTCATGATGCTTCAGCCTAGGCGATGGGCGTCCAGGTGCATAACGGTCCCATATCGACCGGGCAAAAGCGGGAATTCACCGGGTCTCGGTGATCTCCGGGCCTCGTTCGTAGGGGTCGTAGCCCTTGTCCTCCGACTGCTCCTCCAGGGCCTGGCGGGCCTCGGGCGGAAGCTGGAGCGGGATGCCCTCGCGGGGGGCCATCGGCTCGTCGCCCCGGACGACCACGACCTCGCGCACCACGCCTTCCAGGACCGCGGCGGCGGCCGGGTCGACGGCGGCCCGGCCGGTGATCACGGCACGCAGGAACCAGCGCGGGCCGTCGACGCCGATGTAGCGGATGGACGCCTCGGGGCCGTTCTGCTGCGGCACGACCGCGTGGAGCTCGGTGCCGAAGGGGCCCTCGGCCTCCTTGACGGTGCCCTTGGCCGACTCGACGTCGCGGGTGAGCTCGACCCGCAGGTCGTCCCACAGGCCCGACTTCTTCGGGGCGGCGAAGGCGTGCAGCTGCAGGGCGCTCTCGTGGGCCAGCACCAGCGCGCCGACGATCTGGTCGCCGGCCACCTGGAGCTGGACCTCGAAGTCGGGGCCGATGGGCAGGTGGAGCCCGCCCAGGTCGACCCGGTCGGCCTCGGGGTAACTGTCGGCGGCGTCCCAGGGGCCGGACTCGCGGGCCGGGCCCTCGGGTGCGGAGGCCGGCTGCCGGTCTGGAGTGGGCTCGGACGGGGTCTCGGCCGCGCCGCGTCGGCGTCGGAACACGATGGTCACCTTTCCTATCTGCCGGTGGAGCCGAAGCCGCCGGCGCCGCGCGCCGATCCGGGGAGCCGCTCCACCTCGTAGAACGCCGCCTTCTCGACCCGCTGGATGACCAGCTGGGCGACGCGGTCACCGCGCCGCAGCCGGACGGCCTCCTTGAGGTCGGTGTTGAGCAGCGTCACCTTGATCTCGCCTCGATATCCGGCATCGACCGTTCCAGGCGCGTTGACCAGCGTCACGCCGTGCTTGGCCGCCAGCCCGGAACGTGGGTGGACGAACGCGGCGTAGCCGTCGGGCAGCGCGATCGCCACGCCCGTGCCGACCATGGCCCGCTCGCCCGGGAGCAGCTCGACGTCTTCCGCCGCGTAGAGATCGGCACCCGCGTCGCCCGGATGGGCGTATGCGGGTAGCGGCAGCTCAGGGTCGAGCCGGTGGATCAGCACCTCGACACTCATGGATCGCAACCCTACCGGTTGGGGCCACCCGGGACGGCGTCTCCCGCGCCTGGTGAGGGCTCTGGTTCGGGCGGGTTGGGTTCGACCGGCTTGGGCGGTTCCACGGGCCGGTCGCGGCGCAGCTCGGGCAGTGCCCGGTAGATCACCGCCGTGACCGGGACGGCGACCACCGCTCCCGCGATGCCGCCGATGATGCCGCCGACCGCCAGCACGATGATGATGGCCAGCGGGTGGAACTCCAGCGCCCGGCCCACGATCAGGGGCTGGAGCACGTGGTTCTCCAGCTGCTGCTCGACCACCAGGACGCCGACGAAGATCAGGGCGTACACCCAGCCCTGGGAGCCGAAGACGACGAGGGTGGCCACACCGCCGGCGAAGAAGATGCCGACGATCGGGATGAACGACGCGAAGAAGATCAGCACCGCGAGCGGCGCCCACAGCGGCACCCGCATCCCGGCCAGCACGATGCCGATGACCAGGGCGTGGACGGCCGCGACCGCGACGGTGCCCAGCACGTAGTGGGACAGGGTGCGCCAGGCGGCCCGGCCGGCCCGGTCGACCCGGTCGGCCGCGCCGCCGAAGGCCCGCAGGAACCAGGCCCAGATCCGGTCGCCGTCCTTGAGCAGGAAGAACGTCACGAACAGCAGCAGCACGATCGCGGCCAGCGCCTCGACGAGGGCGGTCGCGCCGGTCAGCACGGTGTCGGTGATCTGGCTGCGCTGCTCGTTGATCTGCCGCGTCAGTTCCTCGACGAAGTCGGCGATCTGCGCCTCGCGCAGGTGGAGCGGCCCGGTGAGCAGCCAGGCCTGCACGTCGCGCGCGGTCTGCTGGATCTGCGCGACCAGGCCGGGGAACTCGTCGTTGGCCCGGTTGCCGATCAGGAAGCCGAGGCCGCCGATGAACGCCAGGGCGACGAGCATGGTCGTCCAGGTGGCGTATATCGGCCGGAACCCGGCCCGGCGCAGCCGGCTGGTGATCGGGTAGAGCAGCGCCGTGAGCAGGAACGCGATCGCGACCGGGAGGGTCACGAAGCTCAGCCTGGCCAGGATCATGGCGAAGAAGTAGACGACCACGCCGATGACGATGACCCGCCACGACCAGGCCGCGACGATGTTCAGTGTGGGCGGTACGCTCGCCCGCCGGCCCTTCCCCGGATGGGCATGCTCACGATCTGCGATCACGCGTCCAGCCTGGCACGGGAACCGGCCGGGCGCGCAACCGGATTAGCCTTCTTCGAGGACGGTGTTGACCACGAGCGGGCCCTCGGCCCTCTCCAGCACGAACTCCTCGACGTTGCCCGCCGCGCACAGGTCGTCTTGGGCGAGCCTGACCAGGTCGGCCTTCTCGCCGCGCACGTCGAGCCGGGTCACCTCGGCCCGCATCGACACCTTGGCCGCCGACTTGGCCTTGCGCACCCGCGCCAGCACGTCGGCCACCGCTTCGAGCACCTCGGGGTCGCCGCCGCGACCGGCGACGGCGGGCCAGGCGGCGGTGTGGACCGAGCCGTCGCGCCACCACGACCAGACCTCTTCGGTCACGAACGGCAGGAACGGCGCGAACAGCCGCAGCAGCGTGTCGAGCGCGGCCCGCAGCGCGGCCACCGCCGAGGCGTCGCCGTCGTAGGCGCGTGCCTTGACCAGTTCGAGGTGGTCGTCGCAGAACGCCCAGAAGAACCGCTCGGTCCGTTCGAGGGCCTTGGTGTAGTCGTAGGCCTCGAAGGCGCGGGTGGCGTCGCGGACCACCTCGTCGAGGGCGGCCAGCATCGACAGGTCGAGCGGCGCGGTGATCTCGCCGGGGTTGTCGTCGAAGGAGAGCACGAACTTCGACGCGTTGAGGATCTTGATGGCCAGACGGCGGCCGATCTTGATCATCCCGGTGTCGAAAGTGGTGTCGGTGCCCGGACGGCCGTTCGCGGCCCAGTAGCGGACCGCGTCGGACCCGTACTGCTCCAGCAGGCCCATGGGCGTGACCACGTTGCCCTTGGACTTCGACATCTTCTTGCGGTCGGGGTCGAGGATCCAGCCCGAGATGGCGGCGTGCTTCCACGGCAGCACGCCCTCCTCCTGGTGGGCCCGGACCATCGTGGAGAACAACCAGGTGCGGATGATCTCGTGGGCCTGGGGCCGCAGGTCCATCGGGAAGACCCGCCGGAACAGGTCGGCGTCGCGCTCCCAGCCGCCCGCGATCTGCGGCGTCAGCGAGCTGGTCGCCCAGGTGTCCATGACGTCGGGGTCGCCGGCGAAGCCGAAGGGCTTGCCGCGCAGGTCTTCGGTGAAGCCGGGCGGCACGTCGCTGGAGGGGTCGACCGGCAACATGCTCTCGGGCGGCACGATCGGCGCCTCGTAGACGACCTCGCCCTCGCTGTCGAGCTGGTACCACACCGGGATGGGCACGCCGAAGAACCGCTGCCGGGAGATCAGCCAGTCGCCGGCCAGCCCCTCGACCCAGTTGTCGTAGCGGACCCGCATGTGGGCGGGGTGCCAGATGAGCTCGCGACCCCGGTCGAGCATCTCCCAGCGCAGCTTGGCGTCGCGCCCGCCGTTGCGGATGTACCACTGCCGGGTGGTCACGATCTCGAGGGGCCTGTCGCCCTTCTCGTAGAACTTGACCGGCCGCTTCACCGGCCGCGGCTGCCCTTCGAGCTCGCCGCTCGCGGCGAGCATCTCGACGATGCGCTCGCGGGCGCTGTGCACGGTCTTCCCGGCCAGTTCCCGGTACGGCTCCGCGTTCACGCCCTCCGGCGCGTCGGGCAGCATCCGGCCGTCCCAGCCGACGACGGCGCGGGTGGGCAGTTCGAGCTCCCGCCACCAGGTGACGTCGGTGACGTCGCCGAAGGTGCAGATCATCGCGATGCCCGAGCCCTTGTCGGGTTCGGCCAGGTGATGGGCCAGGACCGGCACCTCGGCCCCGAAGAGAGGAGTGCGCACGGTCGACCCGAACAGCGGCCGGTAGCGCTCGTCGTCGGGGTGGGCGACCAGCGCCACGCAGGCGGGGATCAGCTCGGGCCGGGTCGTCTCGATCCAGACCCGGTCGGCGAACCCCTGCGCCTGCTGCTCGGGCGACAGGTGGAAGGCGATGCGGTGGAAGGCGCCCGGCCACTCGCGGTCTTCGAGCTCGGCCTGGGCGACGGCGGTCCGGAAGGTGACGTCCCAGAGCGTCGGGGCCTCGGCGAGGTAGGCCTGCCCGCGCTCCAGGTTCCGCAGGAACGCCCGCTGGGACGCCGCCCGCGCGTTCGCGTCGATCGTCTGGTAGGTCATCGACCAGTCGACCGACAGGCCGAGGCGCCGCCACAGCTCCTCGAACGCCTTCTCGTCGTCGGCCGTCAGCCGCTCGCACAGCTCGATGAAGTTGCGCCGGGAGATCGGCACCTGCTGCTTGCCCGGCTTCTCCGGCGGCTGGAAGTCCGGGTCGTAGGGCACCGAGGGGTCACATCGCACGCCGAAGACGATCTGGACCCGGCGCTCGGTCGGCAGGCCGTTGTCGTCCCACCCCATGGGGTAGAAGACGGCCTTGCCCCGCATCCGCTGGAACCGGGCGATCGTGTCGGTGTGGGTATAGGAGAAGACGTGGCCGACGTGGAGTGATCCGGAGACGGTGGGAGGCGGCGTGTCGATCGAGAAGATCTGCTCACGCGGACGCGACCGGTCGAACCGATAGAGGTCGTCGGCGGCCCAGCGGTCTACCCACGCCTGCTCCAAGCCGTCGAGGGAGGGCCTGTCGGGGGGCAGTGGTCGCTGAGTCGTCATGCCACCAGATGTTATGGCGTACGGGCCTGGCGGACGCACCAGAATAAGGTCGATACCGAGGAGGGATCATGGCGGGTAAGGAAGAGAAACCGGACATGCAGTGGCGCATCGTCGGCGGCCTGGTGGGGCTGGCCGTCGGTTTCGTCGCCAAGAAGGCCCTGTCCTTCGCCTGGGAGAAGGCCACCGGCAGGAAGCCCCCGGCCAGCGTCGACTCCCCCGACGTGAGCCTCGGCGAGGCCATCGCCTACGCGGTCGTGATGGGCCTGGGCATGGAGGTCACCCGCATCGTCGCCACCAGGGCCGCGGCGAAGCGCTGGAAGAACTGGAAGGACATGGCCCGGGACGTCGCGGAGGAGATCAAGGACTGAGGCTCACCCTGGTCGGTCGCCGGCCGGCCAGGGTTCGCTCACGCCTCCAGGTCCTTGAGGAAGTCGCTGGCCCAGCGGTCGACGTCGTGGGTGGCGACGCGGCGGCGGAGGGAGCGCATCCGCCGGCCCAGCTCGTGGGGCGGCTCGTGCATGGCGGTCATCATGGCCCGCTTCATGCCGTCGATGTCGTAGGGGTTGACCATGTAGGCGTGCTTGAGCTCGTCGGCGGCTCCGGCGAACTCGCTCAGCACCAGGGCGCCGCGCAGGTCGTGGCGGCAGGCGACGTACTCCTTGGCGACCAGGTTCATGCCGTCGCGCAGCGGCGTCACGACCATCACGTCGGCCGCGCAGTACAGGGCCGCCAGTTCCTCCCTGTTGTACGACTGGTGCATGTAGTTGATCGGCGACCAGCCGAACAGGCCGTACTCCCCGTTGAGGCGGCCGACCTGGAGCTCGATGTCGTTGCGCAGCCGGATGTACTCCTCGACCCGTTCCCGGGTGGGCGTGGCGATCTGCACGAACACCGCCTCGCCCGGCTCGATCCGGCCCTCGGCCAGCAGCTCGCCGTAGGCCTTGAGGCGCTGGCCGATGCCCTTGGTGTAGTCGAGCCGGTCGACGCCCAGCAGCACGTGGTCGGGGTTGCCGAGCTCGGCCCGGATCTCCTTGGCCCGCGTCATGATGTGGGGTTCGCGGACGAGCTGGTCGAGAGACCCGAAGTCCACCGATATCGGGTAGGCCTCGGCGCGCACGATCCGGTCGTCGACCTGGATCTCGTTGCGGCTGGCCGGCAGGTTGAGCACCCGCCGGGCGAGCCGGACGAAGTTGGAGGCGCCGCCGGGGCGCTGGAAGCCGACGAGGTCGGCGCCGAGCAGGCCTTCGAGGATCTCCTTGCGCCAGGGAAGCTGCCAGAACAGTTCGGCGGGCGGGAAGGGGATGTGCAGGAAGAAGCCGATCTTCAGGTCGGGCCGCAGCTTGCGCAACATCGCCGGCACGAGCTGAAGCTGGTAGTCCTGGATCCACACGACCGCCCCGGGGGCCGCCGCGTCGGCCGCCGCCCGCGCGAACCGGTCGTTCACCGCCCGGTAGGCGTCCCAGAGCACCCGCGAGTAGACGGGGGTGGCGACGACGTCGTGATAGAGGGGCCACAGCGTGGCGTTGGAGAATCCCTCGTAGTAGAACTCGACCTCGAGCTGCGACAACGGCACGGGAATGAGGTGCATCCCGTCGTGGTCGAACGGCTTGAGTTCCTCTCCGGCCGCGCCGTGCCAGCCCAGCCACGCCCCGTCTCTCCGCTGCATCACCGGAGCGATCGCGGTCACGAGGCCGCCGGGACTGCGACGCCATTGTTTTTCGCCCACACGGTCGACCGGCAACCGGTTCGCGACGATCAGGAACGAGCTGGTGCCACGCATGAGCCCTCCAGTTATCGCCTTACGAACAACCATACGTAAGGTCCCCGGAACCGCCCATACCCCCAACGACGTGCACAATTCATTACGTCAAGTGTGAGAATGATCTCCCGCAGGTCGTGACCTGTTACCGAATGGTTTAGACCAGGGGGTAACGGTTTGATATCAGCTCTGCGGAGCGGGGGGAAGACCACGCTGACGGCGCAGATCGGTGCGCACGGCCTGGGCCAGCCGCTTGGTGGCGAGCCGGTTGAGCGCCCCTCCGGCGACGGCGCCGGTGAGGAAGGGGCCGAGGGTGGTGAGGTGGCGGCCGAGGGTCCGCATGAGCCGGTTGCGCAGCGAGGTCTTGGCCGCCGCCCCGAGGGCGAGCGTGACCGACGCGGGCTTCAGGGGGTCGACCCCGCGCTGCTTGGACCAGGCGATGGCGAACTGCGCCGCCTGCGCGGGCCGGGTGCCGGGCACCTGCACGCCGTAGACCTCGTGGAGCTCGGCCAGCAGCTTGACCTCGATGGCGGCCACGACGACGGTCTCGGCGACGAGTTGCGCCGGAGCGGAGAGGAGGAGAGGGGGCGCGGCGAACTCCGCCGCGGCAAGGGCGCCGCCCACGGCGCCGACGGCCATCGTGGCCTTCGTCGCGGTGCGGACGAGGTCGTCGGCCAACTGCTCGCCGGTGAGACCGTAGTGGTGTTCCTGCAGGGTCGCCAGGTCGCGGATCGGCAGCCGCATGGCGACGTTCATGAACAGGTCGGCCAGCCAGCGGCCGCGGCCGACCCCGCTGGCGCCCGCCTTGCGGGCGGACGTGGCCAGTACGCCGCTGAGGCGGCCGAGCAGCCTGCGCCGCTCGGCGCCGTCAGTTTCCCCCGGTGCATCCTGGCTGACAAGCTTGCCGATGATCTCGGCGACTTCGTCGTCGCCTTCGCGATCTCTACTCTGATCTCTGGTCTGATCCGCTTCTGAAGACATCAACGGACCCTTCCCGGAATCAGGCCGCGCACTCGCGGCAGACCTGCTGTCCGTTCCTCTCGGAGGCGAGCTGGCTGCGGTGGTGCACCAGGAAGCACCGTGAACAGGTGAACTCGTCGGCCTGCCGAGGGATCACTCGGAGCGAGAGCTCCTCGTTCGACAGGTCAGCCCCCGGCAGCTCGAGCGACTCGGCCAGATCGGTCTCGTCGATGTCGATGCTGCCCGACGACTTGTCGCTGCGCCGCGCCTGGAGTTCCTGAAGGCTGTCTTCGCTCAGGTCGTCGTCAGTCTTGCGCGGGCTGTCGTAGTCGGTAGCCATTTGCGTACTCCATCCCCCTCATCTATATCTCTGACGCTTCGGGAGGGTGGCGCCCATACCGGGCATTCGGTACCCCGGATGAATGGACGCTGAACCTCCCGACTCGCGAGGGTGTTCCCCACCTCGGCTCCGGTTAGCCAAATATGGCGAAACCACAGCATTGGCGGGATGACCCACCGCGTTCGACGGCACATCCAACCACATTGCGCGAGTGGATGTGCAGCAGGGCACGATCACCGCGCCGAGGGAGTCGTCGCGGGAGCCGAGCCCGGCAGTCGCACCGTCACCACGAGGCCGCCGCCGTCACGCGGGACCGCCGTGACCGTCCCCCCGTGGGCGCGCACGATGGCGCGCACGATGGACAGTCCCAGTCCCGCCCCCTTGGCCGACTCGATCCGGTCGGCGTGCAGCCGCCGGAAGGGCTCGAAGAGCGCGTCGACCTCGTAGGCAGGGACCAGAATGCCGGTGTTGGCGACCTGAACAACGGAGGCCCCGTCGACGATTCCCGATCGCACCCAGACTTTTCCGCCGGACCCGTTGTTGTACTTGACCGCGTTCTCTACCAGGTTGCTGACGCACCGTTCGAGCAGCACCGGATCGCCGGTGGCCTGGGCGGGATGGAGGTCGTACTCGACGTCGACGCCCTCCTCGGCGGCGAACGGCGCGAGCTGGTCGACGGCGGTCTTCACGACGTCCTGGACGTCGACGGCCTTGCGCACCGACAGATCGCGTTCGCTGCGGGCGAGCAGCAGCAGGCCCTCGATGAGACGTTCGTGCCGGGCGTTGGTGCCGAGCAGGGTCCGGCCGAGCACCTTCAGGTCCTCGGAGGCCTCCGGGTCGGAGAGGGCCACCTCCAGGACGGTCCGGTTGATCGCCAGGGGCGTGCGCAACTCGTGGGAGGCGTTGCCGACGAACCGCCGCTGGGCGTCGAAGGCGCTGTTGAGCCGGGTGAGCATGGCGTCGAAGGTGTCGGCCAGCTCCTTCAGCTCGTCGTCGGGGCCCTGGAGGTCGATGCGCTCGTGGGCCAGCGAGGTCTCCGAGAGCTTGCGGGCGGTCGCGGTCATCTGCATGACCGGCTTCAGCGCCCGGTCGGCCACGACGTAGCCGAGGATGAGGGCCAGGATGCCCACCCCGAGCAGGGCCATCAGCGACCGCTGGAGCACGTAGGTCTGGGCCGCCTCGATGGTCGCGCTGCGCTGGCCGAGCCAGTAGTCGTCCCAGATCTGGGAGATCTCCGCCGGCACGTCGCCGCCCAGCGGCACCGGCGTCCAGGCGTCCTTGATGGCCCAGCCGACCAGCGAGTACATGACGAACACCAGGAGCGCCCCGGCGGCGAAGAACATGGCGCCGTAGGTGATGGTCAGCCGCCAGCGGATGCTGAGGCGGCCGGCCAGCTCCTTGACCTGCTCGGCGAGCGGCTGCCTGACCGGCCGGGCCTCGCCGGGCGGCGGGCCGTCCCAGGCGGGCGGGCCGCTCGGCGGCGGCGGCTGGCTCCGGTAGGGCCCGGTGCCCACCGGCGACGTCATCCGGTTACCTGGCTTGGGACGCTCCGCGGTCACCTCTTCTTTGCGTTCGGTCCAGTCGGTCACAGCTTGTACCCCACTCCAGGCACCGTCTCGATCACCTGGGGCTCGCCCAGCTTCTTCCGCAGCGTCATCATCGTCACCCGGACCACGTTGGTGAACGGGTCGATGTTCTCGTCCCACGCCTTGTCGAGCAGGTCCTCCTGGCTGACCACGGCCCCCTCGGCGCGCAGCAGCTCCTCCAGGACGGCGAACTCCTTCTTGGTCAACGTGATCTCACTGCCGTCACGGGTGACCAGTCGCTTGCCGGGGTCGAGCCGGATGCCCGAGCGCTCCAGCACCGGCGGCAGGGCGGAGGCCGACCGGCGTCCGAGCGCCCGCACCCGCGCCACCAGCTCCATGAACACGAACGGCTTGGCGAGGTAGTCGTCGGCCCCCAGCTCCAGGCCCTCGACCTTGTCGTCGACGTCGCCGCTGGCGGTCAGCATGATGATCCGCGAGGCGCTGCGCTGCGCCACCAGGCGCCGGGCCACCTCGTCGCCGTGGACCTTCGGCAGGTCACGGTCGAGCACGATCACGTCGTAGTCGATGTAGCCCGTCTTCTCGAGGGCCGCGGCGCCGTCATAGGCCACGTCGACGGCCATCGCCTCCCGGCGCAGACCGGTCGCGATCGCGTCGGCGAGCACGCGCTCGTCCTCCACCACAAGCACCCGCATCGGGCTTCCTCCTTCATCAGGTGGGTTCATTCTCGCGGCAGTGACCGTAAGTGCACGGTAAGCCTCATCCCGAGATGGAGGAATTTCCATGTTTAGGCGTTTAAGGGGGGTGGGTAGAGGTGGTCATACCCCCGAGCCTGCGCGTCCGCTTCCGCGTCGGCTCGATGAAACCCCCTTAGGAAAGAAGGTGAGATGGGCGAGTTCACGACCACGATCGAAACCCGGCTCGACCAGGCCTACAAGGGACTCCAGGAGGCCGAGTCGTCCGGTGACGATTTCCTCGCCGACACCCTCACCGCCGAGATCGAAGATCTTCGGAGGCTGGCCGACGACCACGGCATCCCTCTTCAGCGCTGACTGACCCAGGCTGAACTCCGAGCAGCAGCGGACCCCGCCCGGCCGACAGGCCGGGCGGGGTCCGCGTTTTGAATCTGCCCGACAGACACGACCCCGCCCGGCCGACAGGCCGGGCGGGGTCCGTCTTTCTCAGAGGTCTCGTTCCGGGTCGAGTGTCAGCAGCAGGTCGTGGAGCTGGCCGAACAACTCAGGCGCGGCGGCCAGGCCCAGTTCGATGTTGTACGCCGTCCCGCGCAGCCCGCCGACCTTCGCGCCCGCCTCCTGGGCGATCAGCCCGCCGGCGGCGTGGTCCCAGTAGTTGGTGCCGCGCTCGTAGTAGGCGTCCACCCGCCCGGCCGCCACCGAGCACAGGTCGACCGCGCACGAACCGCCCCGGCGGATGTCCCGCACCCGCGGCAGCACCTCGGCCAGCACCTGGGCCTGGACGGCCCGCCGCCCGGCGGCGTACCCGAAGCCGGTCGCGACCAGCGCCCGGTCGAGCGGCACCCCGGTCGAGCAGGTGATCGGCCGGTCGTTGAGGAAGGCCCCGCCGCCGCGCACGGCGGTGAAGACCTCACCCATCGGCGGCACGTTGACCACCCCGGCCACGATCTCCCCGTCGACCTCGACGGCGATCGACACCGCCCAGGCGGGCAGCCCGTAGAGGAAGTTGACCGTCCCGTCGATGGGGTCGACGACCCAGCGCGCGTCGCCCGCGCCGGGGGTGTCGCCGCCCTCCTCCCCGAGGATCGCGTCGTCGGGGCGGTTCTCTGTGATCCGGGCCCGGATCAGGTCCTCGGCGGCGCGGTCGAGGGCGGTCACGACGTCGGTGGGGCTCGACTTGGTCTCCACCACTTCGGGGCGGGCCGAGAGCGCGGCGCGTTCGGCGAGGAGCAGGTCGCCCGCCTCGATCGCGATGCTCCGGGCGAGATCGAGGAACTTGTCCGGGTTGAGCGGCATGCGCCAAGGCTATCGAGGCCCGCCGGACAGGTCGTTTCGAGCCGACGACGACCAGGCCACGTCAGGTGGCCTCCGCGGGCCGATTGATCACTCGACCATGCCGGCGCTAGAAGAGCGTTTCCTCGGGAGGAGGCGCGTAGCGGTCGTCCGGCACCCAGTCATCGGGCGGCCGGGGAGCCCCGTCCTGGCGCGAGCGGGCGTCGGCTGTCGCCCTCACCCATGTCGTCTGGACTTTTGGGTTGTTCGCTCGGGGACGCTTTTCGGCGATCCACGCGACGTCCTGGGGTCCGAGGATTTCCACCAAGGCCCGTTGGTCCAACCGCTGCCGTCGAATGTAGTCCTTTCGGTCTTCGCCCAAAGTGGTGGGGAGGGCCGCCGCGAGAATCTCCATGATGGCGCCCCACGGAAACCCTCGGTCAGTTCGTACCCGGTCCTGGAATTCGGCGTTTTCGGCCAGTCGCCGAATGGCCGCGTACGCGAACGTCTCCATGGTGTCCAGCCGGTTCGCGACGGTGACTCCGGTGCCGCCGACCGCTTCGACCGCATCGTGAACGGCCTGCTGGAGCTCCCTTCTCAGCCGGGAGGCGTAGCAGTCGAGCCCGTCACGGTCATAGTTCGGGTCGGCGAGCTTCACCATGCTCTCGAAGAGCATCGCGCGGATGGGAATCGGGTAGGGCGTGATTCCGGCACTGGACCAGAAGATCCCGTGGCCGGGAATCGGCTCGTTCAGCAGAGACGACAGCAGGTCGTCAGAGAAATGCGCGTTCGCCTTCTTGGCCGCACGAAGATCTCCTTCGGAGAGCAAATGGAAGAGAAACCAGTTGTCCCCTTGGGAAAGGATTTCCGGCGGGATGCTGGCCGGCTGCTGCGTGATCAAGACCGCGCCGAGATCGTACTTCCGTCCTTCCTTGACCCACGACACGAAGGGACCCTCGCCCTGGGCCGCCGCGGGGCTCAAGACCGACTGCGCCTCTTCGATGACCGCGATCGTCGGAATGCTCCGGGAGTCCTTCTTGGTGAACTCCGACTGGTTGTGTTCAAAGATGTGCTGGAGGATGACGCCGGCCAGCGCCAGCCCCTGCGATCCGCGCATCTGCGAGATGTCGACCACACAGAGCTTGCCGTCGGACAGAGCCCTGACGAGTGCCTGCAGGAGCTGGCTCGAAGGATCGTGGAGCGTATTGACGATCCGCACCATGTTGGCGCGTGCCGCGAGCGCCTCCGCGTCTTGACTGCCGTCGTCTCGGAGGTCCAGAGCGCTGTAGATGTGGCGAAGGTCGGTGCCTCCCTTCTCACGCCATACCTGGTCGACCAGCCTCGCCCACACCTCTGGTCGCAACTGCCTGAGCTTGGCGACGTTCTGCTGGTCCTGACGTTCGGCCGGAATTACGAGAGAGACGACCTTGGCGGCCTGGAGCTCCTTGATGTTGAGTTTGACCTTGTCCACGATGAAGGACCGGTAGAAGGCGCTGTCGCCTTCCTTGTCGGTGAAGACGACCAGTCGGTCCCGAAGCCCGGGGACGTCACAGAGACCCGGCCTGCCCTTGTCGTCGGGCCAGTAGTACTCCCCGTCGGGATCGAAGATCACGGTGCCGACGGGGACCACACGGTCACGCTTCGTCGTGGTGGGCGGTGCGGGGCGGCCGTACAGATTCGAGAACTGCATCTTCACGAGGTTCGACTTGCCGAATCCCGCGCGAGCGAAGACGAAGGACCGCCGGCTGACCAACTGGTTGACGTTGAAGCGGGGAATGATCTTCGGGCTGCGCACCTCCAGCCACTCGACATCGCCCACTCGCAGGTCGTCGCCGGCGAAGACGAACTCGCCGAAAGCGAGAAACCCGAGTTCGGCCGCCCCGTCACCTCCGCCGGTGGCACCGGCCACGTGAAGGAGCAGTTGCTCCGACAGGAAGGCGACCTTCGCCCCCACGTGCGGAAGCCTGCGGTGGGAGGGGACGAACATCGGCGCTTTCCCGGCTCCCCCGCTCCGGAGGACGCCGAGAATACGAATGTCCACTCGGTATTTGAGGTACTGCTCCCGCAGGTCCTCCGGAATGGCGCGGTCTTCGCGCTGCTGCCGTAACGCGTAGTCCTCTCCGGTTCCGGAGACAAGGCGGCCCTGCGCGGAGATCGTCGTGATCCGGCCGAGGACCGCTTCCGTGTCGTTCTCCAATCCCACGATGATGAACTGACCGTGCATGGGCGACGACTGGAAGTCATTGCGGTACGGCAGGATGAGGTCGGCGTGGAACTCCAGCCCTCCCTCCGAGAAACCGAGGAAGGTTCCGACCACGTTCTGCTTCTCGAAGAGGGTCATTGATACCTCACCGCTGCCGGGTCGACGGCGGCGAGGCGCTGTGCGTCAAAGACGTGCCGCCGATCAGCGGCGATCTGCTCACGAACGGCCTCCTCAAGCGAGGTTTGAAGGATCGCCAGATCCAGATCGACCACCTGCGCGTGCCGATCGGCCTCCTGCAGGCAGTGGGGATAGAAGGGGACGGGAAAGCCCTTCTGCGCGTCGTCGAGCAGAGAGCCGAACACCTGCTGGGCCCGGTCGGCCTCGCAGTGCAGGATGTCGACGGTCCACACCGGGTCTCCGGAACGGTCGCCGAACCTGACCAGGTGCATGGCGCCCATGTTGAACTTCGGGTTCTCCTTGCCGTCGTCTGCGTCCTCGGGAGAACGAACGTACTCGTCCCATTCGTAAACCTTGCTCTGGAGCGAGGTCGGCACCGGGGCATAGCAGGCGTAGCCGGATTTGAAGACGTTCTGAACGGCCATTGCCAGCCGATATCTTTCGATCACCCGCGAACGCTTCGCGATGCCCACGAGGAAGATCTCTCTTCTGCGCGTTTTCCTCGTGGCCTCTATCGCCCCCTTGATCTTCTTGTACATCTGAACGAAGAGGTCATCCCGGAAGATCTTGGCGCGGAGGAGACCGTCCCTGACGATCAGGGTGTCGCCACCCCATGTCTGTCTGGTGATGAGGTCATACAGCGCCGCCCACTCGCAGAGATCCCGGAATACCAAGGGCCATGACTGCGATTTCGGTCTTGCGGGGATCATCGGGCTCAGATCGGCCAGCGAGGTGACATTCAGATCACTCATCAGCCGGCCCAGGGGTGTGCCCTCATCCAGGTGGCGCTGTCCGAGCGTGGTCGTGTCACTCGACGGGGAGATGACGTCCAGGACCAGTTCCTGGCCGAAGGTGTCCACGACTCGCACGACCTGAAGCGAGAAGGGGTTGAACACCAGCCTGTTGTTTCCCCCGTCGGAGGCCACCAGGGAGATCCGGTTGGTGTTCCGCGGCTGGATGGTGCTGACGTTCTGTTTGAGCAGGGCGACGTCGTCCATCACCTCTTGGAGGAGATTGGCGTCACCGAAGGTGGCGTTACGGATCAACTCTTTCAGCACCGGGAGTCGGTCGAAATCGAACATCGTCGATCACCCGCGCCTCGACGTCGCCGAATTCCCGACGCGCTGTCTTCGAATCAATTCGGCGGTGACGTCGATATCGCCGACGGCCGGTCCCATCCGCTGTTTCCGGTTGAACTGTTCGGCTTGCCTGCGGGAGCCTATGGCCGCACCCGCGGGGCGCACATCCCGCACGAGCCACCCGGCCCCTGCCTCCGTCAACGAGGCGAGCAGCATCTTCTCGGGTGAGACTCCGGCGGACGGCAGTGCCCCGAACCGGACCACCAGATGCGCTCCAGGTGAGCAGCGTTCCGCGACCGCACGCCAGACCTCGGCCATCGCAGAGACGAACGCGGCCTGGCTCCTCTTTGTGGCGAGCTGGCCCTCCGTTCCGTACGGCACGTTCGGCGGACCGCCCAGGAACCAGTTCCTGAGCCACTGATCGGGGACGTAGGTCCGCATCCCGTAGTAGGGGGGCGACGTCACCACGAGGTCGAAACGCCGCCTCAACCGGGCCACGGTCGTGGCCGCGTCCCCGAGCAGCACCCGTCCGCCGGTGCGCGGCGGAAGGTTGCGTAACATCCGCTCTGCCCTGCGTGCCACGACTTCGACCGGATCGATGTGCACGGGACGCAAATCGCGCTCACGCCAGAACCGCACCGCATAGGCGGGCTTCGAGGCATACGTCCTCGGCATCTGATTGGACAGATACGAGGGCAGCCCCTTGTTTCTGGGCCCGTGGAGAACGCCGAGAATCAGGGCGCGGAGCATCACCGAAGTGGCGGTGTCCTGCCACCGCAGCAGCCCCTCACGAAGAGCGGCCAGTTCCCGGAGTGTCTGGTCGTGGAAGGCCCAGTCCCAGAAATCGCCCTTGGGGACGGAAGCGTCGCCGTATTCCCTGATGAGATCCCGGGCCAGGCGGACCACTGACGAGGGTCCCACGCGGGCGAGTTTCGCCTGGGCGATGGCGCCTGCGACGGGATTGACATCGATCCCGACGGCTGACCGGCCGGCCAATCGCGCGGCGTACAGAGTGGTGCCCCGGCCGCAGAAAGGATCGAGGACCCGCCTCGCGTCGGAATACTTCGTCATCTGCTGGAGCGGGAAATCCAGCGGGAACATCGTGTAGTAGGGGCAAACCGCATTCAGGCGAAGCCAGTCTTCCGGCCACGCTTTCATGTCCACCGCTACCGGCATGTGCTGGATCATACAAATCGGGATCCGCACGAGCATAGCCTCGATCGGCGAGAACATATGAGATCGGGATGTATTCGACAGTTCCCGCTATTGACGCTTCACGCCAAAGAAAACCGGGTATGAGTATGAGCTTCCCATTGATGCGTCGCGAATAAGACGGGGCCCGGCTCTCAGAACGGGCCCCGCGAACTGTCGGACGACATCGGTCAAGCCACCGAGCCGGGTCGGTGCCACTCCTCTCCCCGCACGTGGTGGGCCAGGAAGGCGAAGATCGTCTCGTACCAGGCGATCGTGTTGCCGGGCTTGAGGATCCAGTGGTTCTCGTCCGGGAAGTACAGGAACTTGGCCTCGGCCCCCGTGCGCTGGAGGTCCCACCACAACCGCAGGGCCTCGCCGATCGGGACGCGGTAGTCCTTGTCTCCGTGGATGACCAGCATCGGTGTGGCGATCTGGTCGAGCCGGTGGTGGGGCGACAGGCGCTCGTAGCGGGGCGAGCCGGGCAGGCCGAATTCGCGCTGCCAGTAGGAGGAGACGTCGGTCGTGCCGGCGAACTGGTCGAGGTTCCACAGGGAGGCGTGGGTGACGATCGCCTTGAAGCGCGTAGTGTGGCCGGCCACCCAGTTGGCCATGTAGCCGCCGAAGGAGCCCCCCATGGCGGCGGTGCGGGTCTCGTCGATCTCGGGGAGCTTGCACGCCGCGTCGGTGATGGCCATCAGGTCGCCGTGGGTGACCGGGCCCCACTCACCCCAGCCACGGTCGATCATCTGCTGGCCGTAGCCGGTCGACATGGCGGGGTCGGGCAGCAGGACGGCGTAGCCCCGGGCGGCCATGATCCACGGGTTCCAGCGCCACGACCAGTCGTTCCAGCTGCCGAGCGGGCCGCCGTGGATCCACAGGAGCAGCGGGGCGGGCTCGTCGGAGGCGGGCAGCACCAGCCAGGCGTGGATCTCGGTGCCGTCTTCGGCGGTGGCGGTGATCTCGGTGAGCGTGCCGGGCAGGTCGGGGACCGGGGTCGGCGACGGCAGGACGACGTAGCCGCCGTCGGCCAGCTTGACCGGCACCGGCGGGTGGTCGACGGCGCCGCGCAGGGCGTAGACCGTGCCGTCGGGGGCCACGTTGATCTCGGTGTACGCGCCGTGGTCGGGGGTGACCCTGCGGCGCTCGCCGTCGAGGGACACCGCGAAGATCGGGCGGCGGCCGCGGTCGTCGCAGGCGGCGTACAGGAACGAGGAGTCGGGGGCCCAGGCGATCGAGTAGCCGGAGTCGCCCAGGGCGCGCTGGTCGCCGGTCTCCAGGTCGATCAGCCAGAGCTCGCCCCTGGCCGACACCGTCTCGGAGGTGAGGCGCTCGCGGTGGCAGGCGATGTAGCGGCCGTCGGGCGAGATCACGACGGGGCCCTCGAAGTTGTGGTCGTCGTCGCTCGCCAGGACCCGGCGCTCGCCTGCGGTCAGCCCGACCACGCGGACGCGGTGGTCGCCGCCCGGCAGGTCGTCACGCCACAACGCCACGACGGTCGTGCCGTCGGGGGTGACGTCGAAGGAGGTGCGCTGCAGGGCGGCGCCCGCGTCGGGGGTCAGGTCGCCGTGCTCCAGCGAGAACAGCCGGGGGTTGCCGGGGCCGAGGTCGTGGTCCCAGAAGCGGACCGGGTAGCCCTCGTGGAGGATCGCGGTGATGCCGGCCTCCTCGCGTTCCTTGCGGCGGTCGCGCTCGGACTCGGGGTCGCCGGGGTAGACGTCGGCGACGTACACGATCGAGGAGCCGCCGGCCCGCACGCCGGAGACGCCTCCCGGGCGGGTGGCCAGGCGGCGGGCCTCGCCGGTCTTCGGCAGGAGCCACAGGGCGGGCCGGTCGTCCGCGTCCTTCTCGGCGGGGTCCGGGCGGGCGGACACGAAGAGCAGGTCGCCGTCGGGGGTGAAGACGGCGCCGCTCTCTCCCTTCGCCGACCGGGTCAGCCGGGTGGGCTCGCCGGAGGGGTCGAGGGGGATGTCGTAGATCGCCGTGCCGTAGCTCTTGCGGTCGGGGTTCAGGGACTGCGTGACGGCCACCAGCCGGGAGCCGTCGGGGGCGAGTCGCAGCGACGCCGTCCGCGGGACGGCGACGTAGTCACGCACATCCTGGAAGATCGAGCTCATCCGTCGAACCTACCCCCCTAAGCTGGGCACATGGGGAACTACGACGCGATCGTCGTGCTGTCGTTCGGCGGGCCCGAGCGTCCGGAAGACGTGCTCCCGTTCCTGGAGAACGTGGTGCGCGGACGGGGTGTGCCGCGCGAGCGGCTGCTGGAGGTGGAGGCCCACTACCAGTCGATGGGCGGGGCCAGCCCGATCAACGCGCAGAACCGGGCGCTGGTCGAGGAGCTACGCAAGATCGTCGACCTGCCGGTCTACTGGGGCAACCGCAACTGGCACCCCTTCCTGGAGGAGACCGTCGCCCAGATGAAGGCCGACGGGATCAGGAAGGCGGCGGCGTTCGCGACGGCGGCCACGGCGTCCTACTCGAGCTGCCGCCAGTACCGCGAGGACATCGCGCGGGCCGCCGCGGCGGTGCCCGATGGGCCCGAGCTGGTCAAGATGCGCCACTTCTACGACCATCCGGGGTTCGTGGCCGCGATGGCCGACCGCACCCGCGCGGCCCTGGCCGAGGTCGGCGGCGACGCGCGGCTGGTGTTCACGGCCCACTCGATCCCGGTGTCGATGGCCGTCTCGGCCGGGCCGCAGGGCAACGCCTACGAGCGCCAGCTCCGGGAGGCCTCCGCGCTGGTCGCCGCCGAGGTCGGGGCCAGCGACTTCGACCTGGTCTGGCAGAGCCGCAGCGGGCCGCCGCACATCCCGTGGCTGGAGCCCGACGTGTGCGACCACCTGGAGACCCTCCACGCCAAGGGGGTCGAGTCGGTCGTGCTGGTGCCGATCGGGTTCGTCTCCGACCACATGGAGGTGCTCTACGACCTCGACGTGGAGGCCCGCGACCGGGCCGGCGAACTGGGCCTGCGGCTGGCCCGCGCGGGCACGGCCGGCACCCACCCGAGGTTCGTCGAGATGATCCGCGACCTGGTGAACGAGCCCGAGCCGACGGCCTGCCCGGTCACCTGCTGCCCGGCTCCCTCGCGCCCCCGCCCTCAGGGATAGGCGCGGGCGTAGGCGCCGGCCAGTCCCAGCACCTTGTTCACGTAGTCCCACGAGTGGTTGTAGGCCCACACGGCCTTCCTGAGGCTCTCGCCGCCACCGGCCGCGCCGGTGGCGCAGAGGTAGTTGGCCGCGCCGGGCACGGCGTCGTAGGCGTTCCAGATGTCGGCCACCCCGTCGCCGTCGCCGTCGACGCCGTAGGCCCGCCAGGTGGCCGGCATGAATTGCATCGGCCCGAGGGCCCCGGCCGACGAGGGGCCGTTGTTGCGCCCGTGGCCGCTCTCGACCTGGCCGATCGCGGCCAGGACCGTCCACGACAACCCCGGGCAGACGGCGACCGCCTTCCGGTAGAGCTCCAGGTAGCTGGCCGGGCGGCCGACGAGGGTGGTCCGGGCGGCGGGCTGCCGCGCCGCCTCCTCCTTGACCTTCCCGATGGGCACGACGCTGGAGCCGTCGCCCATCAGCTTGCGCACCCGCGTCCCGCTGACGTTGTCGCCGTGCACGAGCACGACCACGCCCTCGGAGAAGCCGAGCCGCGCGCCGAGGTCCTTGGAGATCAGGCCGTCGATGTTGGGGAAGCCGAGGTGGGCCGAGGCGGCGATGCGCAGGCGCGGGCCGTTGTCGACCTGGTACTCCTTGCCGAGCACCATGCCGAGCCGCTTCATGACGGCCGGGTCGGCGACCACCTCGCCGCGCGCGATGGCGCTCCACACCTCCGGATGCTGGGCGACCGGTTCGGGCGTCCACGACCGGAACTGGGCCGGTTCGACGGCGAGCAGCTGCAGCGGGTGGCCCGACAGCCGGACCCCGCCGCCGCCCACCAGGGCGACCTTCTCGACGTGTTTCACCTTGGCGATGCGCAGCACTGTCTCCTGGGGCACCGGCCGGGGCGCGATGCCGAGCAGTTGCGGCGGGGTGACCGGGACGCCGGGCCCGCCGATCTGCCGGGGCGGCGCCGACGGCGCGAGGGGGCCGGGCAGAACGGTCGGCGAAGGCGGGGGCGGTGCGGCCTCACCGGCGACGGGACGGCCGGTGTCGTTGAGGAGGAACACACCGCCGGCGGCGACCGTCACCACGATGGTCGCGGCGAGCCCGGTCACGAGGGCGCGGAGCGGCGTGAACCGGGGATGACGGGGAGCCTGGTTCACGTTGGTACCTTATCGACCGGAAACTCACTTGCCATCCATATCGGCTGTGAGCCATGGTCAGAAGAGTTTCAAGGGGAGTAAGCAGTAGTCGTCCGCGTGCCATCCCATTCCCCCATGGCCGCAGCCGTCTTTTCGGTTCGCCCGGACGCTTGGGAACGGGTAGAGGACTGCTCTCATGCGTACGTATCGAGGTCTGTTCCGCACGCCAGGTGCGAAGGGCTTCGTCATCTCCGGTTTCGTCGGGCGCATCCCCATGTCCATGCTGGGCATCGGGATCACGCTGCTCGTCTCGGCGGTCACCGGATCCATCGCGACGGCGGGCGCCGTCGCGGCCGTCTTCGCTCTCGCCACCGCCGTCGGCGCGCCCGTCATGGGGCGGCTGAGCGACCGTTTCGGGCAGGCGCGGATCGTCGTGCCCGCGGTGCTGGCCCACGGCGGCGCGCTGGTCGCGCTGATGCTGCTGGCCCAGGCCGAGGCGCCGGTCTGGGCGCTGTTCGCCGCCGCCGCCCTGGCGGGCACGACGGCGGTGCAGCTCGGGTCGATGGTGCGGGCGCGCTGGTCGCACCTGCTCGACGACCCGGCGAAGCTGCACACCGCCTTCTCGTTCGAGTCGGTCGCCGACGAGGTCATCTTCGTCACCGGACCGGCCTTCACCGCGGTGGTGGCCACGTCGCTGAACGTGTACGCCGGTCTGATCGTCGCCGTCGTCCTGGCGGTGTCGGGCACCCTGGCGTTCTCGCTGCTCAAGTCGAGCCAGCCGCCGGTCGTGCGGCACCGGGAGCACCGGGGCTCGCCGATCGCGATCCCGGGTGTGGCGCTACTGTCGGTCGTCCTGCTCGGCATGGGCGCCGTGTTCGGCACGGTCGACATCGTCACCGTGGCCTTCGCCGAGGAGCACGGCCACAAGGGCGTGGCCGGGCTGCTGCTGGCCTCCTTCAGCGCCGGGTCGATGGTCTCGGGTCTCTGGTACGGCTCCCGCGCCTGGAAGATCACCCTCCGCAGCCGGTTCGTGCGCGGCCTGGGTGTCTTCGCCGTCGGCCTGACCCCGATCGTGCTGATCGGCGAGCTGGCCCCGATGGCGGTCGCGCTGTTCTTCGCCGGCCTGGCCATCTCGCCCACCCTGATCACCGGCTTCTCGCTGATCGAGCGGCTGGTCCCGGCGCCGCAGCTCAACGAGGGCATGTCGTGGTTGTCGACGTCGATCGGGTTCGGCGTGGCCATCGGCGCCTGGGCGGGCGGCCACCTGGCGGAGACCTTCGGCGCCTCCAACGCCTACGGCTTCGCCTTCGGCTGCGCCCTGCTGGCCGCGCTCGTGGGCCTGCTGGGCTCGGGATGGCTACGCACGCCGGTCGTTTCTGAGTATCGTTCACATTCATGACGTTCACGAACTGGGCGGGCAACCAGTCGATCACTCCGGCTGAGACGCGCACGCCCCGTTCACCCGCCGAGGTCGCCGAGGCGGTGACCGACGCCAAGCGCCAGGGCCGCACGGTCCGCATGATCGGCACGGGCCACTCCTTCACGGGCGTGGCCCTCACCGACGGGATCATGCTCCGGCCCGAGGGCCTGACCGGGATCCTGTCGTTCGGCGACGGCACCGTCACCGTGGCCGCCGGCACCCCGATCCACGTGCTGAACGTCGAGCTCGACCGGCGCGGGCTGGCGCTGGCCAACATGGGCGACATCACGCTCCAGACGGTGGCGGGCGCCGTCCAGACCGGCACCCACGGCAGCGGCCGGTCGGTCGGTGGGCTGGCCGACCAGGTGACCGCGCTCGATCTCGTGCTGGCCGACGGCTCGGCCGTGACGGTCTCCGAGGGCGACCTGTTCGACGCGGCCCGGGTCGGGCTGGGGGCGCTGGGCGTCGTGACGGCGGTGACGTTCCGGGTCGAGCCGGCGTTCCTGCTGCGCAACCAGCGCTCGCCGATGCGGTTCGAGCAGATCCTCGACGCCCTCGACACGCTCACGCTGGAGAACGAGCACCTCGACTTCTTCTGGCTGCCCCACACCGACCTGTGCCTGGTGAAGCGGAACAACCGGGCGGCCGGCGGGCAGCACGCGCCGGGCCGGTTCCGCACCTGGCTCGACGACGTCTTCGTGGAGAACACCCTGTTCGGGGCGGCCAACCGGGTCGGGGCGCGGTTCCCGTCGATCATCCCGCCGGTCAACCGGCTCTCCGGGATGGTGCTCGGCACGTCGGAGACCTCCGACACGGCGTACAGGGTGTTCACCAGCGTGCGCGAGGTGCGGTTCCTGGAGACGGAGTGGGCGATCCCGCGCCGCCATCTGGCCGACGCCCTCCGTGAGGTGCGCGCCCTGATGGAGCGGTCGCCGTGGCGGATCTCGTTCCCGGTGGAGGTGCGGGTCACGCCGCCCTCGACGGCCTGGCTCTCGACCGCCTACGACCGCGACTCGGCGTACATCGCCTGCCACGTCTACCGGCGCACGCCGAACCCCGGCTACTTCGCCGCCGTCGAGGAGATCATGACCGGCCTGGACGGGCGGCCCCACTGGGGCAAGCTGCACAACACGGATGCCACCTATCTTTCCCAGGTATATCCGCGTTTCAGGGATTTCGTCGCACTACGTGACCGGGTCGACCCGGACCGCCTCTTCGCCAACGCCTACCTGGACCGTGTCCTGGGCGCCTAGTTCTCCGCGCAGTTGACCCAAGTTCACCTCCATCCGCCACGTCTCACGCGAGAATCCGGGGAGGACCCTGAATCGCTTGCTCAACCAGCCTGTCTATAGCAGGGTGAACGCGACGAGGCGAGACGCGGACGGCCGACGGCCGGCCGTGGCTCGCGCCATTACTCTGCCTAAGAATGTGACCGGCTTCATGTCGCCTCCGCAGCCCCTGGAGAAGGCGATGTTCGGACATGCCGGGTACGGTGCTTGGAAGGCAACCGGCTCACGCGAGAGACTCAAGGGTCCGGGGGAAGATTTCGCACGACGAAGGGACTCGCATGCAGGAGCTCCGTCTCGTCGCGGTGAGTGAGGACGGCACCTATCTCGTCCTGGCCACGGCCGGGAGAGGTACCCGCTTCACGCTGCCCGTCGACGACCGGCTCCGTGCTGCCGTCCGCGGCAACTTCTCCCGTCTCGGTCAATATGAGATCGAAGTGGAGAGCCCGTTGCGTCCCAAGGAGATCCAGGCCCGGATCCGAGCCGGTGAGACCGCCGAGGAGATCGCCGCCACGGCGGGCATCCCGGTCGAGCGCGTCCGCTGGTTCGAGGGGCCGGTGCTCCAGGAACGCGAATACATGGCCCAGCAGGCCCAGCGCTGCGCCGTCCGCCTCCCCGGCGAGGCGGCCGCCCGCCCCACGCTCGGCGAGCTCGTCGCCGAGCGCCTCACCCGGCGCGGCGTGCCCACCGACGAGATCGACTGGGACTCCTGCAAGCGCGACGACAACCTGTGGCGCATCAAGCTCGGGTACGTCTGGAACGGCCACACCCGCCACGCCGAGTGGCTCTTCGACCCGCGCCGCCGCCACGTCTCCCCCTACGACGACGAGGCGATGCGCCTGTCGGCCGACGACTACGTCGAGCCGCAGGCCGAAGAGGCGACGGTCCGGCCGTTCGTGCCCCGGATAGCGGGCAAGCTCGCCCCGGTGCCGCCGCGCGACTACGACTACGACCTGGCCGAGCCCCCACCGTTAAGGGTCGCCCCGACCGGCAACCTGCCCGACCACTTCTCCCCCCGCTTCACCCCCGAAGCCGCCCCCGCCGCCTTCCACGAGCCCGAGCCGCCCCGCGTGCCCGCCCCGGCGCCCTCCTACCAGGAGCCGCGCTACGCGGAGCCGCAGGTCAGCGCGCCCACCAGCTACGCGACGCCCGAGCCCGCATCCTCCGAGCCGCGCTACGCGCCGGCGCCGCAGCAGCCGCACCACACGGCGGCCGAGCCGCAGGCCGTCGCGCCCACGCGGCAGCACGCACCCGAGCCGCCCGCCGCCCCGGAAGCCCAGGTCGGACAGGCCGCGCAGGCGCCCTCGCCCACCGCCGCTCCCGAAGCGTCGAGCACGCCTGAGCCGACGGCCGATGCCGTCGCATCGGCCGGGCCGGAGGTCGGCCCCACAACCGCGCCAAGCCCGCAGTCAGGTGCACCCGCCTCGCCGGATGCACACGCGAGCACATCCGTCGCGCCGGAAACACACACGAGCACGCCCGCTGTGCCGCAGGCCCAGCCGAGCGTGCCCGTCTCGGAGGCGCGCCCCGGCGCGTCCGACCAGCCGGGCACCGCCACGACCGGGTCCGGCGACCAGTCGGCCGCGCCCGACAACCGGCCGGTCGCGCCCGAGGCGCAGGCCCCCGCCGCCGCTGCCCAGGCCGACACGGCTCCCCAGGCGGTCGACACCGCTCAGGCCTCTTCGGCCGCGCCGCAGGCCCCCGCCCAGGCCGACACGGCTTCCCAGACCGGGGACGCCGCCCCGGCCCCTTCGGCCGCGCCGCAGGTCACCGCCCCGGCGACCCCTTCTCAGGCCGCCGCCGCGACGCCCGGCCCGCAGGCCGCTTCGGCGGTCGACGAGGCGAAGGCCGCCCCGCAGGCCGGACCGCGGGCCGCCGACGCCGGGGCCGTCGCTGGGGGCGTGGAGCGTGCCGCCGATGAGGGGCCCGCGTTCGTCGCGCCGGAGGCGCCCGCCGTGGTGCCGCCGCAGGCCGCGCCCGAGCCGGTCGCCGAGGAGCCCGTCAAGGTCGAGGAGCCGCCGACTCCGGCGGTCATGCCGAAGGCGGTCAAGCCCCGGCCCGCGCCGCCGCAGCCGAAGCCGCCCGCGCAGCGGCCGGCGCCGAAGGAGGAGAAGCCGGCCGAGCCGGTGCCCGCCGGCGCCGCGCCCGCCCCGGCGCCCAAGCCGGCCCCGCGCCGCAAGTCGCGGGCCCGCCGCGCCTCGGTGCCGTCGTGGGACGAGATCATGTTCGGGGCGCCCAAGCAGGACTAGCGCTTGAGGAAGGGCGCCATCCAGTCGGGGGTGACCTCGGCGGCGAACGCGGCCGCCTGGGTCTCTCCGGCGTCGATCGCCTTGTAGCCGCCGCTGCCCGCGCCGACCCCGGCGATCACGGTCACCAGCCCGGCGCGGCGCTGGAACCACGACTGCTCGATGGTCCAGCCGACGACCGCCCGGCGTTCGACGACCGCCTGGGCCCGGCGCAGCGAACCGGAGCGGACCGACAACCGGGTGCCGTCGTAGGTGTGGCCCAGTGACCGGTAACGGTCGAGGCCGAGGGCGATTCCGGCCACGGCCAGGACCGTGGCGGCGACTCCGATGAGGGCGTAGCCCAGGGCGTACATGACCAGGGCCACGGCCACCCACGGCGCGATCGCCCGGAACAGGCGGCGGCGGCGCGCGGCGGGCGGGTGAGGGCGCAGCGCCTCGCTGAACGGGCCGACGGCCTCGGCGGCGATGTCGCCGACGGCGGCGCGGGGGGCCACGGGGAGCAGCTGGCCGCGGGTCTGGGAGTCGCCGAGGCCGGTCACCACCGCCCACAGGCGGGCCACCCGGGCGCGGCGCTCCAGCGGGCTCTCGGCGATCTCGTAGCCGCGGATGCGGCGGCGTTCGAGGGAGACCACGCGCCGGTTGATCAGGCCGCGCTCGGCCACGAGGTGGTCGCCCCGGCCGAACAGCACGAAGTTCCAGTTGAAGAAGGCGTACATGGCCGCGCCCAGGAACGGCATCAGCACGACCAGCACGACCGCCACGCCGATGAGGAGCAGCGGGTGGCCCCAGAGCCACTCGCCGGCGGCCACCGCGTCGTCTTCGTCGAGGCCGAGCTCGCCGCCCCACTGGAAGGCCAGGCCGACCGCGCCCGCGACCAGCGCGAACGGGGTGAACAGGTAGGCGCCGGACAGCGGGCCGTAACGCAGCCAGGCGCGCGGGACCTTCAGGAACACGTGGTCGCGCGGGGCGGCGGGCCGCTCCTGGAGTTCGGGGGCGGCGGCGTGGTGGCGGGACAGCAGCACGCCGCGCAGGCGTTCGGCCTCCTCGACGGTGATGCCGTCGAGCTCGCCCTCCTGCTTGTCGCCTCCGGCGCCGGTGTCGAGCTTGAGCACGGCCAGCCCGAGCAGCCGGTGGAGGAAGGGCGTGGTGACGTCGACGCCGCGGATGCGCTCCAGCGGGATGACGCGGGTGGAACGGCCGATGAAGGCGCGGGACAGTTCGAGACGGCCGCCGGTGATGGTGTAGGAGAAGGTGGCCCAGCGGACGACGGCGTACAGGACCGAACCGGCGACGCCGAGCGCGGCCCAGATGAACGAGCGCGGCGAGAACCCCCCGGCCACCAGCACCCCGGCGAGCGGCACGAGCAGCGAGGGCAGCACCCTGATCGGGTCGATGAGCAGCAGGCGCGGGCTGAGCCGGGCGGCCTCGGGCACCGGCTCCTGGAAGGGGAGGCTCACGTCGCGTCGTCCCGGAGTTCCTGGGCCCGGCGCGACAACTCCTCGGCCAGCCGCGCGGCCACCTCGTAGTCGAGCCCCCTGATCGTGGACGACCCCGCGTAGGAGGCGGTCCGGATCTCGACCGTCGCGAGTCCGAAGAAGCGCTCCAGCCAGCCCTGCGCCTTGTCGACGGTCTGGATGCGGGACACCGGCACGAACACCCACTTGCGCGACAACCAGCCGGAGCGGGCGTAGACGACGTCGGCGGCCAGTTCCCAGCGGTGCACCGCGAACCGCACGACCGGCTCGGCGAGCACGAACGGCACGAGCACCAGCCCGATGGCGAGAGCGGCCACCCAGGTGCGGTCGAGCAACCACTGGGGCAGGAAGTCCCACCCCGTCATCCACATCGACAGCAGCACCAGCCCGACCACCAGCAGCACCGTCACGATGACGGCCTCCGCGAACCAGAGCGACCTGGCCCTCGGCGAGACCTGGTTGGCAGGGTCACGCAGCGCGTCACGCATCTGGCATCACGATCCCACCCTAAATCGTCGGGATGTGCCGTTGGTCACCCCCCAACCCGCGCTTGAAGATTTCTACCGGCGAGTACCACTTCCCCACCAGAATCATAGGAATCCCAGGTCACACCGGTCCGACCGGGGTGGACCACCGCACGAACCCGGCGTTTGTGGAGGTTCTTCTCGCTGCGGATCATCGCGATCGGGTCGGCGCACCTGCGGGATCCGCGTAGCATCATCGGGCATGGGGTCGCTGACGAAGTCCGTTCGCACGCGCCGAGCCGCTCTCATTCCGGCGGCCGTCGCGGCGCTGACGGCATCGGCCTCGGGCTGCGGGATCGTGGGCGGAGGATCGCCCGCCGACCTCGACGTGATCAGTGTGTCGAGCCCGCAGTTCCGTGACGGCGACCCGCTGCCGTCGGGCTACTCGTGCAAGGGAGATTTGGGCAATCCGCCCCTCCGCTGGTCGGGTACGTCGGGCGCCAAGTCGGTGGCCCTCGTGGTCGACGACAACGCCGCGGGAGACAAGGCGATGGTGCACTGGGTGGTCTTCAACATCGACCCCAACACCACCGAGCTCGCGGAGAACGGCACCCCCCGGGGTGCACGGCAGGGGCAGACGACTAGTGGAAAAGTCGGATATGTGCCCCCCTGCCAGCCCAATGACAGCTACCGTTTCACCGTCTACGCCCTGAACGAAGAACTGGACCTCCCGCAGGGTGCCCCCCTCTCGGAGAGTCTGGCCACCATCGCGTCACACACGATCGCCCGAGGTCGCCTCACTGCGGCTGACATCGAGTGACATGCTGATGACCGCAGGTAGTAGTGGTGGACCAATCTTCGCCTAGGGTGTGACAACGGTCATTGTGGTCGAGCAGAATCGGATCCTGAATTGCTGAGCGCAGGTGATCACAGGGGGCAGGTCGCGTCGATGGCCGCGCGATCTCACCGGCGCCGCTGGAAGGCCATGGCCTTGAGGGTGGTGCTATGACCGCGGTCATTTTGGGCCTTGTCGCCGTTGTGCTGTTGGTGCTGATAGTCGTGGCACTCGGCATGCGGTCGATGAACCGGAGAGAGAGCGCGCTCTCCTCCGAGCGCATCAAGGCGATGGCCGAGGGCGCCGCGAAGAAGAAGGGCAGCCGGCCCGCCGAAGAGACCTTTTTCGAGAGCTTCCCCGAGGGCTTCGACGCCTTCGAGGAGCCGAAGAAGGCGCCGCCGAAACCGGCCGCCAAGGCCCCCGGCGCGCCCCCCCGTCCCGGCAGCCGCCAGGGCGTCAAGCAGCAGCCCGCCGGCGCTCCCCGCGGCAAACGCGGGGTCGACGAGTGGGGCGCCGACGACGACTACGACGACGACTACTGGTCGCGGGTCCGCGCCGACGACGGGGCGTTCGGCGGCACCATCAAGCAGCGCATGGCCACCCCCCGCCCGGTCGAGCCCGAGCCCGCCGCGGCCGGTCCCGCCCCCGTGGCGTCGGTGACCCCCATCAGCTCCGTCGACCCCAACGCCGCGACCGTCCAGGGCGTCCTCCCTCAGCGCCCGGCCGCCGCGCAGCCGCCCGCCCAGCCCGCGCCGACGCCGGGTGTCGTGACCCCGATCGCCGCCGTGCTCACCCCCGGGGTGGTCACCCCGATCGCCGGTCTCAGCACCGGCCCCCTGAACACCGGCCCCCTGAACACCGGAACCCCGTCCAACGGCTTCCTGTCCCCCGACACCGGCATGGTCGACGGGCTGCGCGCCACCCCCTCCTCGCAGCTCGCCGAGCAGAAGACCGTCACCTTCTCCGCGCCCACCCCCGAACCGAGCGGCCCCGCGACCGGCCCCTTCTCCTCGGGCCCCTCGACCGGCATGTTCGAACGGCCGGGCTCCTACGACCAGCCCCCGACCGGACCGTTCCCCAGCCGCCCGGCCTACGACGGCGGTTACGACACCGGCTACACCAGCGGGAACTTCCCGGTCCCGGCGGCGCCGCAGCCTGAACCGATCCCGCCGGCCTACCCCGAGCCCACCGGCTGGCCCGCCCCGCCCGCGGGCGGCGCGGCCTACCAGCCGCCGGCCGCCACCCCCGCGTCGTGGGCCGGCACCAGCGGCGACGTGTTCGACGACCCCGAGCCGCCCCGTCCGGGCAGCGGGTCGACCTGGTCGACCGGCGAGGCGGCGGGCTACCAGATGCCGGCGCCGTCCTACAACGACTTCTCGACCGGCGCCTACCAGACCGGCAACCTGCCGACCCCGGCGCCCGGCTCCTACGAGGTCAGCGCCGGCTGGGCGACGATCGACGACTCCGACTCGGTGGCCGGCTCCTACGGCTACGACCAGCAGGGCTACCCCGGGGCCGTCCCGCCCGCCCCGCCGCAGAACAACGGCGGCAGCTGGCCCTCCTACGACGAGCTCTACGGCGAGCAGACCACTCGCAGCGGCGGCGGCCGCAGGGGCACCCACCGGGGCGCCCCCGAGACCGACCAACCCGACTATTACCGCTGATTTCCCCGCCCCAAGTAGGACCCTCGGCTGACCTTGGCATAAGGTCGCCGCATGACCGGGGGTAACAGTTCGACCACGCAGCGTGTTCAATCGGTGCTGCGGCATGACGTTCCGGCCTCACTCGTGGTGTTCCTGGTGGCGGTTCCGCTGTCACTGGGCATCGCGGTGGCGTCCGGGGCGCCGATCGCGGCCGGGCTGGTCGCGGCGATCGTCGGCGGCATCGTGGCGGGCGCGCTGGGCGGGTCCGTCGTCCAGGTGAGCGGTCCGGCGGCCGGGTTGTCGCTGGTGGTGGCCGATCTCGTCCAGGTGTACGGCTGGCGCGCGACCTGCGCCATCACACTCGCGGCCGGATTGCTGCAGATCGTGCTCGGCGCGTTCCGGGTGGCCAGGGCCGCCCTGGGGGTCTCCCCCGCCGTCATCCACGGCATGCTGGCCGGGGTGGGCGTCGTCATCGCGCTGTCGCAGCTCCACATCGTGCTGGGCGGCAGCCCGCAGCGGTCGGCGCTCGACAACCTGCTGGAGGTGCCGGCCCAGGTGGCCACCCTCCACGGCGACGCGGTGATGATCGGCCTGCTGACGATCGGCGTGCTGCTGGTCTGGGACCGTATCCCCAAGGTCCGGCTGGTCCCCGCCCCGCTGGCGGCGCTCGCCATCGCGACGGTGACGGCGGCGCTGGCGGGCTGGAAGTTCACCGAGGTCGACCTGGCCAACGGGCTGAGCCAGCTCGCCGGGCCGATCCTGCCCACGGGCGACTGGCACGCGATCGCCGCCTCGATCCTGCTGGTGGCCGTGCTCGCCGGGGTCGAGTCGCTGCTGACGTGCGTGGCCGCCGACCGCATGCACGACGGGCCGCGCGCCGACCTCGACCGGGAGTTGTGCGCGCAGGGTGTCGCCAACGTGGTGTCGGGAGGGCTGGGCGGGCTGCCGGTGTCGGGCGTGGTGGTCCGGACGACCACCAACGTCCGGGCGGGCGCGCGGTCGCGCTGGTCGACGGTGCTCCACGGCGTGTGGGTGCTGATCGCCACGGTCGCCTTCGCCTCGGCGCTCGGGCTGATCCCGATGGAGGCGCTGGCCGCGCTGCTGCTGTTCATCGGCGTGAAGATGGTCAACCTGGGCACCGCGCGCGGGCTGCGCGGCCACGGCGAGATGCCGATCTACTTCCTGACCATGGGCGCGGTGGTGCTGGTCGGGCTGGCCGAGGGCATCGTCATCGGGCTCGGCCTGGCCGCGCTGCTGGCGCTGCGACGGCTGACCTGGGTGTCGGTCGAGGTGACCCCGTCGGGCGGGCGCTGGCGGGTGGTGGTGACCGGGTCGCTGATCTTCATCGGGGTGCCCCGGCTGACCGACTCGCTGCGCACGATCCCGCGCGGCGCCAACGTCGACATGCTGCTCAACGTCGACTTCATGGACAACGCGGCGTTCGAGGCGCTGCACAACTGGCGGCTGGAGCACGAACGGGGCGGCGGCACCGTCGACATCGACGAGCTCCACGACGACTGGTACACGGCCGCCGCCAGCGGGACGCGGGTGTTCCCGGCCAAGACGCCGCCCAAGCTCGACTGGTCGTGGTTGCCGTGGGCCGACCGGCGCCCTCCGGCGGCCGAGCCGGGCGACCTGCTGGAGGGCACCCGCGAATACCAGCGCCGGACCGCGCCGCTGATCCGGCCGGTGCTGACCCGCATGGCGCGCAAGCAGTCGCCGTCCCACCTGTTCATCACCTGCGCCGACTCGCGGGTGATGCCCTCGCTGATCACCGCGAGCGGGCCGGGCGACCTGTTCATGGTCCGCAACGTCGGCAACCTGGTGCCGCGGTTCGAGTCGGTGCCGGCCGACGACTCGGTGGCGGCGTCGATCGAGTACGCCGTCGGCGTCCTCGGCGTCAGCACGATCACGGTGTGCGGCCACTCGGGCTGCGGCGCGATGGCGGCGCTGCTCGGCGACGCGCCCACGGGCCTGACGGCGGTCGGCAACTGGCTGCGCCACGGGCACCACTCGGTCGAGCGGTTCGAGAACACCCCCCACGGGCCCGAACAGGCGCCGCTCGACCACCTGTGCCGGGTCAACGTGATCCAGCAGCTCGACAACCTGCGCACCCACCCGATGGTGGAGCGGCTGGAACGTTCCGGGAAGCTGGAGCTGTCGGGGCTCTACTTCGACATCCCGACCGCCCGGGTGCACGTGCTCGACGAAGAGGGCTTCCGCCCCGTGCCGGAGCTGCGGGGGCTCTGACTTCGCACAGGGTGAAATCGGCCCGCCGTGAAACAGGGCGGACCACCCGACATCGGGCACCCAGGATGGGGTCATGAGAATTCTGGTGATCGGCGGCTCGGTGTTCCTCGGCCGGGCCGTCGTCGAGGAGGCCCTCGCGCGGGGTCACGACGTGACCATGTTCAACCGGGGGGTGAGCCGGGCCGACCGTCCCGGCGTCGAGACGGTGCACGGCGACCGCGAGAACCACGACGACCTGCTGCGCCTGGTCGAGGGCCGCGAGTGGGACGCCGTCGTCGACGTGTGCGGCTACACCCCGGCCAAGGTGCTCGACGGGGTGCGCGTGCTGAACGGGCACGCCGCCCACTACACGTTCATCTCCAGCATCAGCGCCTACCAGGGCTTTCCCGGCGAGATCGGCGTCAACGAGGAGTCGGAGCAGTTCCCCGGCGACCCCGAGGCGACCGAGGGCGACTACGGCCCGCTCAAGTCGGGCTGCGAGCTGGCCGTCAGCGAGAACTTCGAGGGCGGCACGCTCATCGTCCAGCCGGGCCTGATCCTCGGCCCCCACGAGAACGTCGGCCGGCTGCCGTGGTGGCTGACCCGCATCGAGCGCGGCGGCCGGGTGGTCGCGCCGGGGAACCCCGACCGGGAGATGCAGCTCATCGACGCCCGCGACATCGCCGCGTTCACGATCGCGCAGGCCGAGAAGGGCACCACGGGCAAGTTCCTGACCGGCGGTGTCCCGGCCAACACCACCTACGGCCAGTGGCTGCGCGACTGCGTCGAGGTGACCGGGTCGGACGCCGAACTGGTCTGGGTCGACGACGCGGTGCTGCACGAGCACGGGGTGCAGATGTGGACGGAGTTCCCGCTGTGGGCCGACGACAGCATGCCGGGGGTGTGGCTGACCGACTCGTCGAAGGCCCGTGCGGCGGGGCTGACGTGCCGTCCGGTGAGCGAGACGGTGCGCGACACGTGGGAGTGGCTGCGGGAGATACCGGTCGGGGAGCGGGTGTTCGGAGCACGGTTCACCCATGGGATCGATCCGGACAAGGAGGCCGCGATCCTGGCCGACTGGGACAGCCGGCGCTGACGACTTTCCCGGCATCCTCACCGAGAGCGGAACGCTGCCCCTAGGATTCACGAGCCGCGTTCAGTCGGCTACGCCACGTGATGACTCGGGAGAAGCGTTTCCATGGCAAGGTCCATCAAGGGGAACTCCGCCCTTGCCCGGCCCTACCGCGACCTCGTGTGGCTCGCCTATCTGACGTTGCCGCCCGACAGCGGCGAGCGGCGGGTGCTGCTTGCCCACCGTCTCGCCGCGCGGGCGCTGCTGCGGCGTCCGGGCGACCCGGAGCAGGCCCGCCTCGACGTGCTGAAACGGGTGCTGAAGCGGCGGCCCTATCCGCTGATCGGGTTCGGGCGCCGCCTTGAGGTGGTGCCCGCGGTCGTCCGCAGCGACGAGCGCGCCTTCACCACCGCGCTGGAGGAGCTCCCGCCGGCCGCCCGCGCCGCCTACGCGCTCACCCGCATCGAGGGCCTCGACGCGGGTGAGGCCCGGCGCCTGCTGGGGGCGGCCGGGGTGGCCGAGCCGACGATCGCGCTGGCGCTGATCGACGCGCTCGACGACGAACACGGCCGCCTGGAGGACCACCGCCCGGCCGCCGACCCGACGCTGGCCCGCATCTACGGCCGGGGCCCGTCCAAGGTCCTGATCACGCTGGCCGCCGCCGCGGGCCTGCTCGCCGTCGCGGGCGTGCCCCACCTGCTGGGTCTGCACGACGTCCGCGCCGCCACCTCCGCTCCAGCGTTACCCGAGGTCAGCCGGGTCTCCCCCGGCACCTGGCGGACCACCACCACCCTCGACCTGCACACCTGGGAGCCCCGGGGCGACCTGACCGACGACGACGGGCTGGTGACCCGCGCGGTCCGGGCCTGGCAGGGCGAGGTGACCGCGCAACCGGTGTCGGGCGCGCTGCCCAGCCCGCCGGTCGCGCCGCAGCTTCTCTACGCGGGCCGCCTCGACGGCACCACGGTCGTGCTGCTCCGCGACTCCGGCCGGGTCGCCCGCTACGCCGAGACCGGGCGGTCGCGCTCGCTGGAGGTGTTCCCCGAGCCCCGGCTGAAGGCCGACGGGTCGACCCCGCTGAAGTTGTCGGGGGGCCGTTACCTGGTGCCGCCGTGGGTGACCGAGGTGTCGGCGGCCACCTTGAGCCGGCTGGGCGCGAAGTGGCGTCCGGTCGCCCTGGCCGGCGGGGTGACCGGTCCGGTGCCGCAGGTCACGGCCGGTCCGTGCTGGCGCGGCCCGGTGCTGCGGCTGCGCGCGCCGGGGGTGGCCCACGGGATGGCGTACACGATGCTCGACCTGGGACGGCTCGCGCTGGCGAACGTGACCCACCAGGCGCCGCCGCCCGCCGAGATCAACCGGATGGGGCCCGAGGAGATCGACGTGTCGCCGGGCGGGTTCAGCGCGTGGGCGCACCTGTCGTGCGCGCTGCCGTTCCCCCCGGTCGAGGCCGAGGCGGCGACGGCCTGGGAGTTCTGGTCGGGTGAGCTGCCGGAGTCGGCGCGGGCCCGCTGGATGTGCGCCCGGTTCTCCAACGCCGACGGGACGAGCTCGGTCAGGGCGGTGCTCGCCGTCGCCACCCCCGGCCGGACGGTGACCATCCCGACCGGCTCCCGCGCCGGCACGTGGGACTGCAGCCGCCTGAAGCGCCACGTGGTGGCGGCGACCTGGTGGCAGGCGCCGTCGGGCCAGTGGTACTACCTGGTCGCGGGCAGCCGCGACGTCGCCCGCATCACGGTGACCGGCCCGACCGTGAAAGACGTCCTGGCCGGGCGCGGCCTGATCGCCACCCTGGGACCGAACGGCGGCACGCAGCCGACCGGAGAGGTCACGGTGACGGCGGGCACGACGACCGTGCTGCGCGAGACCGCCCCCTCACTATCGTGACCCCGTGGACGAATGCGCGTGCGGGCACGACCGGCATCGGGCGCCGCGGGACAAGACCGAGGGCCTGGTGCTGGCCGGGCACCTGCGAGAGGTGGAACACCTGCTCGACGTGGTCGAGCGCGACGACTCGCGGTGGCTCGGCATCCTTCGGTGCGGGTCGTGCGGCCGCTACTGGGCCGAGGACAGCATGACGTCGGGCCACGCCGACCTGTTCTTCGTCTACCCGGTCGACACCGACGACCCGCACGCGTGGCTGGCGCGGGCCCGGCCGGTGCTCTAGGCGATCCAGGGCGGGGTGCCGTGGACGGTCCCGTCGGGCAGGATCGCCTTCGCGTCGCCGGCCGCCGTCACGACGGCGGTGAAGCCCTCGGCCGCGGCGGTGACCCGGCGCGCGGTGTGCGGCGGCATGATCACGGTGTCGCCCCCGGCGACCTCGAAGGTCGCGTCGCCGAGTTCGACGGTGGCGGCGCCGGTGACGAACGCCCAGATCTGCTCGCGGTCGAAGTCATGCTTGGGCCCGGCGGTTCCGGGCCGGGCGTCCACCTGCCAGACGGACTGTCGCGCCCCGCCCTGGCCGGGTGAGGCGAAGGTGGTCATGACCCCGGCGGGGGTCTCGGAGCGGCGGGCCTCGGTAGCACGGATGACGGTCATGGCGGATCCCCTAAGATAGACAATGTCGTTGTCCATATAGTCAATCAGGTTGTCTTTCATGTCAAACGGGTTCGAGCTGCCGCTGCGGCTGCTGATGGCCTTCCGCGTGCTCATCGACGCCCTCCACGAGGAGCTCGCCGAGCGGGGCCACCCCGGCATGCGGCCCATGCACGGGTTCGTGCTGCAGGCGGTCTCCCGGGGGGCCGACTCCGCCGCGTCGCTGGGCCGCACGCTGGGCGTCTCGAAACAGGCGGCGGGCAAGACCATCGAGACGCTGGAGGGGCTCGGCTACGTCACCCGCGTCCCCGACCCGGCCGACTCCCGTCGCAAGACGGTCGTGCTGACCGAACACGGGGTGGACGCCCTGCGACGGTCGGCCGAGGTGTTCGACGAACTGCGGGCCCGGTGGGCCGCCGAACTCGGCGCCGACCGGCTCGACGACCTGGAGGACGCGCTGCGGCGGATGACCCCGGGCGACCTGTTCCGGCTCGACGTGCCGGGGTGGTTCGGCTAACGCCCCCAGCCGGGGACCGTCCTCTCCAGGATCACCAGGGGCAGGTCAGGGGGAAGATCCCGGTCATCGGTCGATGTCGGCGCGCGGCCTGATGGGGCGTACCGGCGGAAACCACCGCTGGTCATCCCGGGGAAGTCGTAGACCCGCTGCCAGGCCGGGCTGCGGAGGGTGAGCGCCTCCTCGTGGGCCTCGGCGCCGGTCCAGCCGGCCAGGTTGAGCATGCGGGTGCCGTCGAGGCTGGTGTGGAAGCGGCCCGAGATGCCGCCCGGGTGCGGGTCCTCGGCGGCCATGGCGTCGAAGACGGTGTCGATCCAGCGGCGCAGCCGGTCGGGGTCGGGGCCGTCGAACTCCGCCTCGACCGCGACCACGCAGCCGGGCTCGCGTCCGTCGGTTCCGTGCCGGTAGAGGTGGTAGGCGGCGGGCTCGGCTCCGGTGAGTTCCCTCAGGAAGGCGGCGCCGTCCGTGGTCCATCGGCTGTACGTCATGACGGTGGCCGCGTCGAGGCTCTCGTACACCTCGAAGGAGACGAGCCCCTCCGGCCACGGCGCGGGAGACCAGCCGTCGGCGGCGTTCGACTCGGTGGTGAAGAACAGGTCAGGCAACGGGGACTCCGTAGGGGTGGGCCCGGCGGGCCGACGTGAGGGCGCGCCCCCACCAGGTGAGCTGGTCGAGCAGCCGGTCGGCGGCGGCGCCGCACGGGCCGGGATCGAGCGGACGCCCGTCGTCGCCGAACTGGCCCTGCGCCCAGACGAACGAGACCGTCTCCCGCACCGTCACCGCGTGCAGCTCGGCGAAGACCTGCCGCAGGTGCTCGACGGCCCGCAGGCCGCCCGAGATGCCGCCGTACGAGACGAACCCCACGGGTTTGGCCTGCCACGGCGTCACATGCCGGTCGATGGCGGTCTTCAGCGGGCCGGGGAAACTGTGGTTGTACTCGGGCGTCACCACGACGAACATGTCCGCCGCCCGCAACGCCTCGCCCCCGGGCTCCCCGTGGACCAGGTCCACGACCTCCACGGTCAGGCCGGCCCGCTGCCGGGCGTGGCCGGTGAACCACTCGGCCACGACGGGCCCGAACCGGCCTTGGCGGGTACTGCCGACGATCACGACAAGGTTCATGGCTCCACCCTGGAACCTCAACCGCGCTTGAGGTCAAGCTAGGGTGCCGGGCATGACCCCGGACATCACGATCGGCGAACTGGCCGACCGCAGCGGCGTGCCCCACTCCGCGCTGCGCTTCTACGAGAGCCAGGGCCTCATCCACAGCCGCCGGACGGCCGGCAACCAGCGCCGCTACGTCCGCGCCACCCTGCGGCGGGTGGCGTTCATCCGCGCCGCCCACCACCTCGGCATCCCGCTCTCGCGGGTGGGCGAGGTGCTGGCCCTGCTGCCGTCCGACGGGGCGCCCACCCGGGAGTTCTGGGAGCGCGCCTCGCAATGCTGGAGCGCCGACATCGATTCGCGCATCGACCGGCTGGAACGCATGCGCGACCGGTTCACGCGGTGCGCCGGATGCGGATGCCTGTCGTTCGACGGATGCGCGCTGCTGGACTGAGATTCTGTCGGTGGCGGCTGGCAGCATGGGCGGGTTATGGCTGAACCGCTGAAAGACCAGATCAACACCGCCTCGGTGACCCTGCTCGCCGACGGCCTCGCCGACTGCTCCCCCGCCTTCCCCCGCGACCGTTTCGTCGCCGCCGCCCTGGCGGGGCTCGACGGCCTCGAACTCAAAGACCGGGTCCGGTCCGTCGCCGCCGCGCTCGCCACGGCGATGCCGGCCGACTTCCCCGCAGCCGCCGCGCTGCTCCGCGAGGCCACCACCCGGGTGCGGCTCGACATGTGGAGCGGCTGGCCCGCGACCGAATGGGTCGCGCTCGCCGGGCTCGGCCACCTGGCCGACGCGATGACGACGCTGGGCGTGCTGACCCCGTTCGCGACCGGGGAGTTCGCCGTACGGCCCTTCCTGGCCCGCCACCGGGCCGAGGCCCTCGCGGTGATGCGCGCCTGGGCCGACGCCGACGACGAGCACCTGCGGCGGCTGGCGTCCGAGGGCTCCCGTCCCCGCCTGCCGTGGGGGTCGCGGGTGCCGTGGCTGAACGACGGCGTGACCGTGCCGATCCTCGACGCGCTGCGCGACGACCCGAGCGAATACGTGCGCCGGTCGGTCGCCAACCACGTCAACGACCTGACCAAAGACCACCCCGACCTGGCGCTCGACCTGCTCGACCGCTGGCGGTCCGAGCCCGGCGAACACACCAGGGCCGTGCTGCGCCACGCCCTGCGCGGGTTGTTGCGCGCCGGTCATCCGCGGGCGCTGACGCTGGTGGGGGCCACCCCGGGCGGCGGCTCCGTCGACGCCCTGGCCGCCGAGTCGGCGACCGTCCAGATCGGCGGGCACCTGCGGTTCACGGTGACCGTCCGGGCCGACGCCCCCGGCCCGCTCGTGCTGCGCTACGCCGTCACCCGGGAGCGCTCGCGGCGCGTCTTCCATCTGGGCGAACGGGTCGCGACGGCCCCCGGGCAGACGTTCACGCTGGTCAAGGCCCATTCGTTCCGCCCGGTCACCACCCGCAGCGAACCGGTCGGAGACCGCCGGCTGGAGATCATGGTGAACGGGGAGACCCGGGCGGAGTTGCCGTTCGTGCTGACCGGTCAGTAACCCGGCACGACCCGGCCCGCGAAGTCGACCACGACCCGGTTGCCGAGCGGTTCCTTCAGGGTGAGCGTCGCCTTCGTGAGCGGCGCGGCCACCCGCTGGTCGCAGTCCCCCATGTCGGTGCTCGACGCCTTGAGCCCGATCGAGACGAACGAGGGATGCTCGACGACCGTCGGGATGATCCGCGGCGCCGCCGTACCCGGGCAGGGCATGCCCCAGCTGACCGTGAACGTCGCCGACACCGTCCGGCCGTCGACGGACAGGTCGCTGACCAGCGTGGACGGCACGATCGAGCCCAGCCGCCAGAAGTGGCTCGCCGTGAGGGCCGGCCACCAGATCGTGCCGCCCTCGGCCAGGCGGAACTCCCAGGCCGGCAGCTCGACCGGCCCCCGGTCGGTGCTGAACGGGGACACGGTGAGCTCCGTGCCCGTGACGCGGGCCTCCGGCAGGGCCGCGTGCGCGGTCTGGGAACGGATGGCCGCCAGGGCGTCACGGGCGCTGGTGAGGGTGACGTACCGGGACAGGCCCTGCACGGTGAGCTGCCTCGACGGCGGCGCGACCGCGGACAGCGCGGCCGAGGCGGGCACCCGCCCCCGGGCCGCCTCGTCGGTGAGCGGAAGCGGATCCAGGACGATCAGCGGCCGGTCGAGCGCCGAGGTGACCGGGAAGTCACGCCACAGGTCGGCGACCTTCGGACCGGGGGCCTTCGGCGGGGCCGCCGGGTCGGGGGTGCACGCGGCGACGGCGAGGACGACGGCGAGGAGCACCAGGAACCTGCGCATGACGCCTCCCGTTTCGGGTTCCCAACCGAAGAGACGGATTCCGGGGACGTGAGGTTCGGGTCGCATGATGATCTGGAATTCCACCATAAGTGCGGGCGGACCGTTCCAGAAGGTGTAGGCGGACGCGCAGCGTAGATCGCGAAGGCGAGGACGACGGCGATGATGAGCGCTTTCCGGGTGATGTGCGGCATGGTGCATCACGCCGCCGCCGGATACGCGATCACTCCGTCGGCGACGATGAGGACGAGATCGCCAGGGCGACCTGCCAGATGGCGGTCAGGAAGAGGGCGGCGAGGACCGCCACGGGCAGGGCGGGCCGGACGCAAAGTAGATCTAGCAGCGGCCGGCATCTCGCGTCAGGACCAGGTAGCACCGCGATACTCGGACTGGGGTAGAGCCGGGTGAGCGAGGCCACCCCTGCCAGGAGCGCCGAATGCACGTCGGTGCCCCCGACCGGCGATTCGCCAGATGGGCTTCGCCCGCGATAAACGTGGGTCTGTCTCGATCACTCGCGCATGATGGCACCTGGCTGTGACGGAGTGGCCGCGCCAGGGCTTTCTCCCGGATGACGGGCCGCCGTCCGGAAACCCTGGAAGGAACCATGACCAGCCCCCTCGTCGAGCTGCACTCGACCCTTGACCGCCGATACCGGCCCGAAGACGTCGCGGAACTGGTGCTGCGCGTCCTCGACCCGTCGCTGGAGCCGCGGGAACGGGCCGTCATCGAGCGGGCTGCCCGCCACTCCCACGGCAGGCGCGGATACGCCTCATCGATGGGCGACGACTTCGCCCGGCCCGTGGGCGGCTCCCGCCAGCTCGCCGCGACGGCGCGGCTGTTCGAGGAGCCGTCCTTCGCGGCTGCCGCCGCGGACAGCCCTTCGGCCCTGGCCGCGGTGGCGTCCGCAGCGGGAGAACGGATCGGCTGGGCTCATGACCGACACGACTTCAAGGCAGACCGCCTGTCGCGCGCGGAACGGGCGGCAGCCGGAATGGACGTCTCCAAGCGTCAGTACAACCGTCGTTTCAGGGCGTTGGGGCGGCTGGCGGCCAAAGCGGATAAGCTCGCCGACGAGCAGGATCTGCGCCGTCTGCTGCTGATCGGCCGGTCGGGCTTCGCGTCGACGATCACGTTGGAGAGGTTCCGGGCCGACCCGGCGGCCGCGTGCTTCGTGGCCTATTTCGCCGCCCGGAGGAACCTGCGCCGCGAGTTCTCCCTGGACGGCCGGGACAACCCCTTCGACGAGATCGCCCAGCTCCTGCTGGCCCGCTGCGAAGCGAACCAGGGCACGGACTGGCCGATGGTCGCGTCCGTGTACGGCAGGCCGTCGATCCTCGCCCGCCTGACCGACGCCCAGCGTGGCGAGATGCTCGGGCAGTGGACCTCGGTCATGCACGAGTGCGGGCAGCGGCTGGAGCGCATCTGGACGTCCACGCCGTTCGACCGGAAGTCGATGATCGTCAAGCGTGGAGACGACTCCTCCACGTGGAACACCGTCGCCCAGGCGTACAACGGCGCGCGGGCGGGATGGTTGGCGTGTCTCACATCGATGGGCGCGCTCGACCTGCTGGACGCGGCCTGCCCCGGAAAGGTCATGCGGCTGATGGCCGCCGACCTGGCATGGTGGCACCAGGCATCCGGCGGTGGCCTCGACCCGAACACACGCGTGTGGGCCTCCCTCCCGTCGCCGTGGGACGTGCTGACGGGACGGGCCGTGTCCACCCGGGCCGACGTCGAACAGGCGTGCGCGGCGGCGAACCTGAACCCGCACGAGTCGGGGTGGACGGCCGCGCCCGCCACGCATCAGGTGGCAACGTTCGAGCCCACTCCGGAGCTGGTCCACGGCGTCACGGTCGCCGACCCGGTCTGGGCCTCTCTGCTGCGCCGCGCCGGTGTGTTCAGCGGCAGGGCCGGTGGCGCGCGTCGCGGCGAGTAGGGGATGATGGCGGAGCTCCGCTGTAGCTCAGTGGTAGAGCGCCTGGCTCTTGGACCGGGTGGACGCCGGTTCGAGCCCGGTCAGCGGAGCTGAACCATTCATGACCCGGCGGGCGTTCACAGTTGGTCGCGCGCGTACCCCGCGGCCTCCGTGCGGTTCCGGACGCCGATCTTGGCGAAGGCGTTGTTGATGTGCGTCTTGACGGTCGTCTCCGCGATGAACAGGGCCGCGCCGATCTCCGTGTTGCTGAGCCCCCGCGCCACCAGCCGCAACACTTCTGCCTCCCGCCCGGTCAGCCCGTCGGGAAGGGGCGCCGGTGGCGGCGGCGCGGCGCGGGTCAGCGCCTCGACCAGCCGCCGCGACACCGCGGCCGTGAACGTCGACTGCCCGGCCGCGGCCGACCGGAGGGCGGCGGCGATCTCGGCCCGCCCGGCGTCCTTGGTGAGATAGCCGCGCGCCCCGGCCAGCAGCGCCGAGTCGACGGACCGGTCGTCGTCGTAGGTGGTCAGCACGACGACCGCCGTCTCCGGATACTGGCGGGAGATCCGCCGGGACGCCTCGACGCCGTCCATGACGGGCATGCGCAGATCCATCAGCACGACGTCGGGACGCGCCTGCGCCACCAGGCGCAGGGCCTCCTCCCCGTTCCCGGCGTCGCCCACGACCTCGACCCCGTCGACCAGTCCGAGCAGGGCCACCAGCCCCTCGCGCATGACCTGCTGGTCGTCCACCACCACGACTTTCACTCGGGCACCTCCGCCCGGACCGTCCATTGCCCGCCGGAGGGACCGGCGGTCAGCGTGCCGCCGGCTAGGGCCAGCCGCTCCTCCATGCCGCGCAGCCCGTGCCCGGTCGTTCCGGGAAGGTCGGCGCACGGGTTGCGCACCACCAGCCGGACCACGTCCTCTCCGTACCCGAGCTCGACCGTCACCGGCGCGTTCGCGGCATGCTTAGCAGCGTTGGTCAGCGCCTCACGTGCGGTGCGCAGCAGGCAGACCTCCGCCGCCGGGGTGATCGGCCGCCGCACGCCGGTGGTCCGCAGCTCGGCGGCCACGTCGTGATCGCGGCGATGCTCAGCGATGAGCAGGCTCAACGCGTCGGGCAGCGGAGGAACGTCCTCACGTAGCGCCGCCACCGCCGACCGCGCCTCCAGCAGTCCTTCCCTGGCCAGCGCCCTCGACCGCCGGATGCGCGCCGCCGCCCCGTCCACGTCGCCCTTCTCGGTGAGCAGGACCTCGGCGACCTCCAGCTGCACCCCGAGGGCCCCGAGGGAGTGCGCGAGGACGTCGTGGAGCTCCCGCGCGATACGAGCCCGCTCGGCCAGGGCCATCGCCCTCATCCGGTCGTGCTGGGCCCGCCGGTAGTGGCGGCGGTGCAGGGCGAACAGCACCGCGCACGTCATGACGGCCCCGCTGACGACGATCGCGGACCGTGGCTGCGTCCACCACGCCATGCTCACGGCCATGATCGCCAGATCGGCCGCGGTGACCACGACGATCACCGCCATCGACGGCGTGAGGTGCGCCGCGAACAGCAGCAGCGTGGCGAACAGGAAGACGGTCGGCGCGGCCTCCGCCGACCCCGACACCGCCGCGGCGGCCCCCGAAGCGGCCGCGAGCAGGGCCGCGGCCGTCCGGGGACGTCGCGCGTCGAGCAGGACGAAGGCCAGCCAGCACACCATCGACGCCCCGAGCGCGGACCAGACGAACGCCGGGGCCCGATCGGGCGAGGCGGTCGCGAGGGACCAGGCCAGGACGAGCGTCATCAGCAGCCTGACCAGGCGACCCGTCTCCGGGTCGTCGGCCGCCAGCAGGCGCATGACCCGTGCGCGCACCTCGCTCATCGGCTCAGCGCGCGTCCTTCAGGGTCAGAATCATGTCCACCAAGATAAGGCGGAAGGCGACGAAGCCGACTACCACCAGGATGGCGACGAGGACGATCGCGAGCAGGAGCTTGCCGTTCATCTTTTTCCCGTTGGCGTCCAGAAGGCGGTGCAGCAGGTCGAGCCACATGCCTGAGCGTTTTGTCATGTGGTGGACGGTAGGGAGGGGGCGCGGTGGAGTTGGCCCTGCTTTGGGTGGAGAGGGGGGTGGAGGCCTGGGCGATTACAGTGCGAGGATGGCCCTACCTCGCAAAGGCTCCCGGCTCATCACCGTGGACGGCAAGGCCTATCGGTGGCGGGTTCGGCACAAGCCGACGTATTGCGAGGGTCTCGGCTGGAGTCCGCTGTCCTTCTCGGTGGAACACGGCGTGCGTCCCGGGAGTGTGCTCCAGGTCAGCCTGCCCTGGGCACGGCCGGACAACTGGATCGGCGCGAGAGCCGTGACGGTACGCCCGGGACTGGTGGCGTCGGTCGTCCGGCGGGCACTCGACGAGGGATGGACGCCGGATGCCGCCGGCTCGACGGTTTTCCTTGCGATCGCTGAAAACGAACTGGCTGAGTACGTCGTCCCGTTCCGGTAGAGCCTGGCCGGGAAGGACACGCCCGGGTGGGGGCGACGTCCGTCAGCGAATAGTCGGGAACGCGAGTGACGACCACGACGCACCGTCGTCAAGCAGCTACGCGATGATCTTCCTTAGAGGTGCTGAGCGGCGAACCGCTAGCGAAAAGCCAGCTCAGGGCGGACGAGTCGGCCTGTAGGCCGGGTTCTAATTCCGTAGCGGCGCTACCTGCACGAGTACGTTGAAGACAGCACCCTACCTGCAGAAATGCTTCCACTAGCTCTCATCATTTGCCAGTAATTTTTAGCGCCATGTGCCCTCAAAGTGCCCGACGGGCAGGGCTCGCGAGCTCGTCGCTGTCCACGGCACCCGAGCAGAGCGGTCATGGAAGGGCCCGTAGCAGGCAACGGATTAGAACGATGGCATTTGTCGCCCTACCAAAAGCAAGATCTCTCGTTGAAAATCTTCACCGAGAATTATCCTGACAATATGCGATCCACCTATAACGTCAGCTGCACCCGGATCGGCCGCAACCTTCAACATGGCATAGAGGACGTCCGCAAAGGGTTGCTCACAGAGCGATACTAGAAATTCGCGTGCTTGATCTACTCTTCCATCCTGCATGGAGAGGTCATAAGCAATAATCATCGCCCGACAACGCGGTAGCGCCCTTTCTCTGCCACGAGTCAAGGATCGGCGGTTTAGATCAAGGGCATTGATAGTTTCACGCCCCTTGTCCGACAAGGCATAGTAGGATCCACTGGAAAGCGTTAGCCTCATGTGATCATACGGATCTTCGGTCGTAGGATTTACAAGAAGGCAATTCCCGTTCTCATCACATGGAAATTTTTCACGCTTCGCATTACTATTACATGAGCTGCAAGCCAGCAGATGATTTAGCCAATCAAATACGCGTGCCGGCGCGTGCGCTATAGGCTCAAAGTGATCGATATCCGTCCCAAGACTGTCGCCGCAGTACATACAGCGCTCGATGCCTGCAGCCATTATCTCCAGATGCCATCGGATACCCCTCTTAATTGAAGTAGCACCCTCCCACGCTTTCCGAGCCTTGCCGGAATCGACATTATCAGCTACCAGTTCAGCCGTGCGCTTTAGCATGCGATCGGCAAGCGTTTGCTCAAGAGGAATCCGCTGTATAGGAATCAAGGTTCCAGCCCGAGACGAGAAGCGATTTCATCGACGCGTGCGCTCGGCGAGCTGGTCAAACTCCTAGTGAGTTCGCGATACTCATTTTTCTCTTCACCGGTAGCCTCGCCGTTAAGCACACGCCGTTCGAGGTACTCCAGCCGACCCCTCATTTTTTCCGCTTGAGCCGAATAGGGCGAATCCATACCGAACAAATCCGTGAGGATCGCGTCGTCTGCACTCCCAAAGACAATCCGCTCATAGAGATCTTGATCTACCTGGTGCGGGCCGACATTTTCCTCCGGCCCAGGTAGCCTGATGAGCCCTCCCGGATCGGCACTTTGGCATATGAATGGGCTATGCGTAGACACAATAAATTGCACGTTCGGAAAATGGCTCTTAAGCCAATCTCCAATGCGCATCTGCCAGCTGATATGGAGGTGCACATCAACTTCATCAATCAGCACAAGGCCGGGGTTTAGAATTACGGGAACAGCATCGTGTAGACCGAAATCGAGCTCGCCGTACGCGCCCGACATCTGACGAACTATATCAAGCACCAGCGCTACAGTTGTCTGGTAGCCGTCACTCATATGACGAAGAATGACGCGATCTGATCTCCGCCGCACCCAAAGCCCATCCGAGTCGACATCCTCAATGGTGTAATCTTCCGGCAATAGCCCATCGCCGATAAGTCCTACAACGTGCTTGAGGAGCTCCGCCGCACCGGGGCGCTTTTCAAGCCGGTAAAGATGTTGCTGAATCAGCCAACTAACGCCCTCGGTGAGTCCAACCTCATCGTCAAACAAAGTTCTGAATGAATCGAATGCAGGTATATGGTGCCGCAATCTTGGAGAAGTAAGTCTGCGCCGGGGGCCATATCCGCATGCAGGAAGCACTTTGGGCACCTCGCCGAAGATTGCCCTAGGAAGCGACGGATCCGCGCCAGGTGCGCCATGAAAGTTTAGATTTCCCCAAGTCGCAGAGTATGTAAAATTGTTAAATTGCCTAGTGAATGGCTCCGGAATTTGTACCACATTTACAGCGACATCGGCCGTACCGTTTGACGAATACCTGCCCCATTCCTCGATTTCCTCGCTATTAATATTCCCCATTCCACCCATGATGCTCAATGCAATCGCTTGCAATATTGACGTCTTTCCAGAGCCATTCCTTCCAGCCAATACAGTCCATCCTGAATATGTGCCATCAGGACGAGCGAAGTCCAGATGTACCGATCTCGGTCCAACAAAACCTCGAAGGCCGGAAATATCCAGTCGTGATATATACATGCCGCTTCTCCCTCGGATGGCTATCCTCATTTTGAACAGAAGCTCTTTAGAATTCTAGCCCTCTGCGCTGGAGCCCTGCTCTCACTTTAGGTCGTATGGAGCCCAGTGGCGCCAGACCAGCGCACACCAATACATCACCTCGTACGCCGTCGTCCCACCCCGAAGGGGCAGCGGGCCGGTGGCGGAGGGGCAAGCTTGGCTTCGTGTGTCCATGTTCCCGGTGACCTTCCACGCTGACTGGTTGCCCTACCTAGATAGCCGAGCTTGAGCCGGAGTTGCCGGTCTGCTGGGCTTGCCTGGGACGACGGTGTGCGAGGTGATCCCCCGCCACCACCGGTGAACCCATGACGTTTTGCATCGGCGATCACCTCGGGGCCGGAATCCCCCGCCGGAGGCGTAGAAAGCCTGTTTTCCTGCATGGCCGACGAGGTCGTCGCTCCGCCCGAGTCTGGTTCTCATCTCGCTCTAAACCAAGGCGCCGTCTCTAAGTCGGGCGCGGGGAGGTGGCGCGGCCGGGTCGGCCCGAAGAGGCCGCATGCCCGGCCGCGCCAGGCCGTACCGCGCCGCCGGCGCCCGCAGGGCGGCGGCTTGAACCCGTAAAGAAGGTTGTAACCAGCCTTCAGCCTGTCCTACTGAACAAGTCCGGCGAGCAATGACACCCACAAGTCATGCCCTGCGACGGTCGGCATCCGGGGCGTCTCGCACGTCACCCCTCGGCGCCGACGCCGGATGAACGTCTGCCCTCCGGCCGCGCACAGCTCATAGACAGTCGGCTGACAATCACATGTCCATGCAAGCGACCGAACCCGGCCCATGGTCTCCGTCCGCCACCACGTCAGCTTCACGTGCTTCTCCTGCGCTGGCGCGGGATGCGGGCTCAGGCACGAATTCATGCGCAAGGAAGCGGCGAACCCATCGCCACCGTCGCCCACACGGTCCGGCTCCGCTCGTCCCCGTGCACACCCCACGTCTGCGCCAGGTGGTCGACGAGATCGAGCCCACGCCCGCACTCCTGGCGATCGTCAGGCTTGCGTACCTCGGGCCGTCCGGCTCCCCCTTCGTCGAGTACGCCAAGCCAGACGCGCGACGCCTCCAAGCGGACCGTGACCATGAACCGTCCCCCAGGTTCACCGCTGCCCGTGTGCCGGATGGCGTTCGTCGCCAGTTCCGAGACGATCAACTGGGCGGTCTCGATCTCGGCCCGTGGGGGCAGATGCTCCGCCACGAACCGGCGGGCTTCGCTGACCTGTCTGGTGATTCCGGGAAAGGTGCGGCGCCACTCAAAGGGGTGGGCGTTCATCTCGGCGCACCTCACGATCATGCAGGTCACACACGGTCAGCTCGCGATCGGTACTTAAAGTACTGCTACAGTATTTCAAGTACAAGCCACTTCCAGTACTTGCCACGCACATTAAGTACTGATCGCATGGGAAGCGGCGACTCCAACCGGGCCACACGAACGGCCCCACACACGAAGGGAAGGGGTGTCATGTTCGGGCTAGTAGTCCGGTTCACCTGCAAGGACGAGGCCACCGCAGAGGCATTCGACCAGCTCATCGGCGAGACCATCGAGGGCATCAAGGCGCACGAGCCGGGCACGCTCGTCTACACCGTCCACAAGGTCGAGGGTGAGCCGCTGCTGCGGATCTTCTACGAGCTCTACCGTGACCGCGCAGCCTTCGACTTCCACGAGGAGCAGGAGCACACGAAGCGTTTCCTCGGCGCCCGGGACGACCTGCTCTCGGATGTCGAAGTCGACTGGCTCGACCTCCAGGTCGGCAAGGTCACGACCCCGTGAGCGAGGAGTACCAGCGCGCCTTGGGCCGGCGGATCGCCCAGGAGCGTAAGCGGCGCGGTCTGTCCCAAGTCGAGCTGGCCAACCTCGTCGGCCGGTCGGTCGCCTGGGTCTCCCAGGTCGAGCGCGGCGTTCGCAAGATCGACCGCATGTCGGTGTTGGAGAAGGTCGCCGAGACCCTCGAAGTGCCCTTGTCCGAGTTGGCCGCCGAGGCGCCCATCGTCGCCGCCACCGCTGAGGAGATCCCGGGCTCGGCGAACCTGCGTCTCGTGCTCTCCGGGGCACATGCGCTGCGGGCGATGCTGCACGCGGCCCCCGTACCGCCGACTGATGAGATCCGGCCGCAGGTCGAGCGGGCTTGGCATCTCACCCATGAAAGCCAGTACGTCGAACTCGGAGACCTGCTGCGCAGCCTCATTCCGGTATTGGAAGGGGCGGGCCGGTCGGCGCCCGAGGAACGGCGGCCGGAACTGTTCGAGATGCTCGCCGCGCTCTACCAAGCCTGTTCGGCGGCGCTGGCCAAGCTCGGCGAACCCGAGGCCGCGTGGATCGCCGCCGACCGCGCCATGGTCGCGGCCGAACGTGGCGGTGACCCGTTGATGGTGGCCGCCGGCGCTTTCCGGCTCGGCTTCGTGTTCCTCGGTGCCCGTCTCTTCGACCAGGCCGAGGAGACCGCGCGGACCGCTGCTGAGGCGTTGTGGTTCCTGGCCGACCAGGGCAAGCCCGAGGCCATGTCGTTGTGGGGTGGGCTCACCCTGCAACGCGCGGTCGCGGCGTCGCGGCTCAACCACGCCGATGCGGCTTACGACCATCTCGCCCGTGCCCGGAGCATCGCCGAGAAGCTCGGTGAGGGGCGCAACGACTACAACACCGAGTTCGGCCCGGCGAACGTCGCCCTCTATGAGGTCGCGGTGGCGGTCGAGCTGGGCGACGCCGGTCACGCTCTGCGGGTCGGGACGGCGGTCGACACGTCTTCACTGTCGAGTGAGCGTCGCGCCCGGCTGCACATCGACGTGGCCCGTGCGCACGCTCAGCGCCGCCAGGTCGCCGAGGCGACGAACGCGCTTCTCGAAGCGGAGAGGATCACACCCGAGCAGCTTCGCAACCATCGCATGGCCCGGCAGCTCGTCTCCGATCTCCTGACCATGCAGGACCCGCCCGCCTCTGACCTGCGAGAACTTGCAGAGCGGATCGGCGCGTAGGAAAAGTACTAGAACCAGTACTTATAGTACTAGCTAATATTCGGAGTACCAGGTAGCGTCTGTGTTGGCGCTGAGGTCCCTGAAGCACCAGGGATCACGGCCCCAGCACAGGCGCTTTCTGCGTTTCCAGGCCGCCGCTCACGGCGGCGAACACCAACAGCCAAGAGATGAGTTCAGCATGCGCAACATCCCCGTTGACCTGTCCGCCCTGTCCTTCATCGTGGCCGGCGAACCCGAACCCAAGCTCCTCGACCGCGCCACCGGTGAGGTCAAGAAGGACGCCGAGGGCCGCGAGCTCTACACCATCCCGCTGCTGCCCAAGCCCAACGACGACCGGCGCAACCCCGTGATCGTCGTGACCTTCCCGTCCGCCACGTTCCCGAGCATCCCCGAGGGCGTGCAGGTCCGGCCGGTCGGCCTGGCCGCCTTCTACTGGCAGATGGACGGCCGCTCCGGGCTTGGCTTTCGCGCCGAGGCCATCCTTCCGGCCAACGTCAAGGCCGCCTGACCGGCGACGTCCAGCGCCCCGGGAGCGGGTCTAAGCCTGCCAGCTCCCTGCTCCCGGGGCCTTCCCTTCGCTCACCGAAGAGAGGCACCAAGTATGACCGACCTACTCGATTCACTCGCCCCGATCGGGGTCGTCCTGGCCTTCGTCGCCGCGCTCCTGGTGACCTGGCGCTACCTGCACCAACCGTCGTTCTGGCTCGGCATCGGCTACCCCTTACGGGCCATGCGCGTCTACCTCACCTGGCCCAGCGTCGCCGCCGGATGCGGGCTGACCACCAAACGGCGTCGTCTCCGGCGACGGCTGGACGGCGTCGAAGTCCTCAACCTCATCGCGACCGGCCGCGACCACAAACGCCGAGTCCATCGCGTCGCCGTCGACAAGGCTCCCTGGCTCGGCCTGGTCCTGCCGCTGCGGCACGGCTTCAAGCTGTGGGTACGCCTCCCGGACGGCCACACCCCCGACCACTACGCCGCCAAGCTCGACCATCTCGCCCACGCCTGGCGCGTGCACTCGGTTCGGGTACTGGGCTGGAAGCCCGGCAAGGTCCAGCTTCAGGCGACCGTGTACGACCCGCTCACCTCGGTCAGCGCCCCCATCGTCGACCGGTTCCTGAAGGTGTGCGTCGGACGGTTGGAAACCAACGCGCCCTGGGTCATCGACTTCCTGACCGTCCCGCACTGGCTCATCACGGGCGCCACCCAGTCCGGCAAGTCGACGCTCATCAACCGGCTCATCTGCGGCCTGGCGCCGCAACGACTCGCCCTCATCGGATGCGACCTCAAGGGCGGGGTCGAGCTCACCCCGTACGAAGACCGGTTGACGGCGCTCGCCACCGACCGCGCGCAGATGACGGCGGTGCTGAACCGGCTCGTCGACGAGATCCGGCGCCGCATGGCGATCTGCCGTGACTTCCGGGTGCGCAACATCTGGCAGCTCCCCGAGAGTGGTCAGCCCATCCCGATCGTTGTGTTCGTCGACGAGGTCGCCGAACTGTTCCTGATGGCCGACAAGTCGGAGAAGGACGAGATCGCCGCGACGGCGACCAACCTCATCCGCATCGCCCAGCTCGGCCGGGCGTTCGGGGTCTATCTGGTCATCTGCGGTCAACGGGTCGGCTCCGACCTCGGGCCTGGAGTCACCGCGCTCCGCGCCCAGCTCTCCGGCCGCGTCTGCCACCGCGTCAACGACCCCGAGACGGCGAACATGACGCTCGGCGACATGGACCCGGCCGCGCTCAACGCCGCCCGGCTCATCCCCGCCGAGACGCCCGGCCTGGCCGTCGTCACCGGTTCGGACGGCCGGTGGTACAGAGCCCGGTCCGAGTACGTCACCGAACAGCAGGCGGAGCAAGCCGCGGTGACCTACGCCCACATGACACCCACGTGGGCCGACATCACGACCGTGAACGTCGAACCCGTCGGCGACGACGAGTTCGACCAGTACGCGGCCTGACCATGCGCCGGCACCTCCTCGACTCCGGCCCGGTCGCCGTCCTGGCGGTCATCGCGGCGGTCGGCTCCTTCACCCACATCAGTTCGCTCGCCGCCAAGCACGGTCAGCCCGGCTGGCAGTCCTGGGCCGTGGCCGTCTGCATCGACCTCATGTGCGTCATGGCGACCCACGAACTCCAGCGCGACAAACGCACCGGCCGCCCTCGACGTGGGCTCGTCTCGTGGCCCGGCCTGGTCCTGGCCGGCGGGATCGTGCTCACCCTGGCGGCCAACCTCGCCGAGGCCGAACCGACCGCCTGGGGCTGGATCACCTCCGCCACTCCGGCCATCGCCTTCCTGGTCGCGGTGTCGATGCTCGAACGCCGCTCCTCGCACCAACCGGAAGCACCTTCGCCTGAAGACGACCTGATCAGCAGGGCGCGGTACATCGCCCAGGACCACGGCACCTCGCTCACCTGGGAGGTGCTCAGCGAACGCCTCGACGTCGCCCCGGAAATCGCCTTCGACCTGCTGACCCGCGTACGAAGGGAGACCCCTCATGGCCAGACCTCTGAAGAAGAAACCCGCTCCCTGCCCGGCCTGCAACGGTGAGGGCCAGATAGAGGCCACGATCACCATCGCGGGTGGGCGGATCGTCGCCCAGATCGACACCTGGGCGTTCTGCTTCGAGTGCACCTCATGATCCGCTCCCGCTGCTGCACGTGCGCCGGAACCGGACTCGTCAACGACGACCAGGGCGCGGCCGTCACCTGCCTCGACTGTCTCGGCACCGGCATCGACAACCACGGCATCTGAAGCCTTCGACGCGCGGCGGGTCCACGCCTGCCAGCTCCCCGCCTCGCGTCCTCATCCCTCAGCTCACCTGGAGAAGCCTTGTCTTTCGCATGCCTTCGGGCGGTCGCATGACCCCCACCCCGCTGAACGACCTCCTCGGCCCGGTCCTCCGTGACCTGGCCCGACGATCCGGACATGACCTCAACCGCTGGTTGGAACAGGTCGACCGCCTCGGCGGCTGTCGCGAACCGATGCGACTGACCGGCCACACGGAAACCGTTGACACCCGTACCGGCCAGATCATCGCGACGTACGACACCAAGGGCGAACCCCACGGACACCTCCTCTTGCGCTGCGGCAACCGGCGCGCGTCCCGCTGCCCGTCCTGCGCCGAGGTCTACCGCCGCGACACCTTCCACCTCATCCGGGCCGGGCTGCTCGGCGGGGACAAGGGGGTGCCCGAGACCGTCAGCACTCACCCGCGCGTCCTGGCCACCCTCACCGCCCCATCCTTCGGCCCGGTCCATCGCGGACCCGGCAAGGACGGCAAGACCGTGGTCTGCCACCCGCGACGGACCGGCCCGTCCTGCCACCGATGGCACAAGGCCGACGACCCGCGCATCGGTCAGGCTATCGACTCCGGCACCTACGACTACACCGGTCACGTGCTGTGGAACGCCCATGCCGGAGACCTCTGGCGGCGCTTCGCCATCTACCTCCGCCGCCACCTGGCCGCCGCCGCTGGGCTGACCCGAGCCGTCTTCAACGACACTGCCCGCGTCTCCTTCGCAAAGGTCGCCGAATACCAGGCGCGCGGCCTGGTCCACTTCCACGCGGTCATGCGACTCGACGGCCGCTCACCTGGTGGGCTCGCCGCGCCTCCCGGCTGGGCCTCCGTCGACCTGCTCGACGGGGCGATCCGGTCGGCGGCACTGGCGGTCAGTCTCGACGTTCCGGGCCTCGGCGAACCGCTCCTCTGGGGTCGACAGGTGGACGTCTCCCCCATCGCGGCCGGCGCCATCACCGAACGCGCCGTCGCCGGATACGTCGCCAAGTACGCCACCAAATCAGCCGAGACCTCCGGCACCCTGGACCGGCCCGTCAAAGCTCACGACATCGCCCAGCTCTACGCCCAGGGCGTGCCCGACCACACCGCCCGTCTGATCCGCACCGCGTGGCGGCTCGGCAACCATCTCGTCCACCCTGAGTACGCCCACCTTCGGCTCCGCCAGTGGGCGCACATGCTCGGCTTCCGGGGCCATTTCTCGACCAAGAGCCGCCTCTACTCGACGACCCTGACCGAACTCCGCCAGGCTCGCGCCGACTTCCGCATCAGGTTCACCCGCGACCCGGCGACCACCCTCGTTCTCGGCTCCTGGACGTACGCGGGGCAGGGATTCACCGAGGGTGAACGCGCCTTAGTCGCCGGACTCACGGCGAAAGAGGTGGGCCGATGAGGAAGAACGATCGGCTGTGGTCCGTGGACGACCTCGCCGACTTTCTCGGCGTCCCGGCCGGGACCATCTACCAGTGGCGCACCCGCCGGACCGGACCTCCCGGCCGCAAGATCGGCCGCCATCTAAAGTACCTGCCCGAAGACGTCTACGCCTGGGTGCGTGAGCAGTCATGACGGTCTGGGACCAGTGGCACAAGACCCACCCCAAGCCGGATGAGGCGAAGTGTCCCGAACACAAGCGCGTACCGACCGCCCTGCACGGTCAGGGAGCGCGCTGGCAGGTCCGCTACCGCGACGAGAAGGGGCACCAGCGCAAGCGCAACTTCGAGAAGAAGGCCGACGCCGACCGCTTCGACGCCACCCGTCGCGCCGACGAGCCGCGCGGCGAGTGGATCGACCCCAAGCTCGGCCTCACCCGATTCGAGGCGTACGCGGCTTCATGGTTGGCCTCACGGCTCCACAAGCCCGGCACCTCGACGACCTACACGGCCCATCTGAAGAAGCACATCTATCCGACCTTCGGTCTGGTGCCCCTGGTGACCATCCGCCCTACGGCGGTGCAGAGGTGGGTCAAGGACCTGAACGCCAAGGGTCTCGGCCCCCGGACCGTAGAGACCATCTACGTGATCTTCTCCAGCATCATGCGCGGCGCCGTCCGGGATGGCATGATCCGCCGCTCCCCCTGCATCGACATCCGGCTTCCCGATGCCGACAAGACCACCATCCGCCTGCTGACACCCGCTCAAGTGATGGCTCTATACCGGGCCATGCGACCGGAGTATGCCCCGCTGATCCTCCTGGGCGCGGCGGCCGGCCTCCGCCAGGGTGAAGCCTTCGGGGTCGCCCTCGACCGCATCGACTTCGTCGAGGGCATGCTCACGGTGAACCAACAGGTCGTGATCGTCGACCGGCGCCCCACGCTGGCGGTGCCCAAGACGAGAGCCTCGATCCGAGACGTGCCGCTCCCGGAGCTCCTGTCCGACACGCTCGCCCGCCATATCGAGAAGTACGCCCCTGAGGATGTCCTCTTCCGCACCGGCCGGGACAACCTCATCCGCCGCGACTACTTCAACGCCAGGGTCCTCAAACCCGCGATACTCGCCGCCGGCGTCCCCGCCGACATGACGTTCCACGACCTACGCCACACCTTCGCGAGCACAGCGCTCGCCGAGGGCGTACCGATCTCCGAGGTCTCCAGATGGCTTGGCCATGAGTCCATTACAACAACCGTGGATCTCTATGGGCACCTAGTTCCTGAGGCCTCCGGTAGAGCACGTAACGCGCTGGACTCGGCCTTCGCCAAGGCTGTACTGCCTGCCAGGTAGCACCGCACCTTACCGCGTTATAAGCGCCAGAACTCCTCAAGTCTCTAATCTAAACAATAGAGCACAATGGCTCGCGGCTACCGATTCTCCCAAACAGGGTGCGCGAGCCATTTTGCGCCTGCCGCCACCACAATCAGCTATTGGGAAAATCTTCAGTCCTGTTCGTGCCCCAATTTCGCAAATACGGGTACACATTACGCTTCTTCGCGGCATATTGATTTGACCATGCCGCTAGCTCCGCTAACGGTGCACGCGGCACGCGATCCCCTTCGTCCTCAAAAACCATATCCCACCAGGCCGCATGTCGACCAACGAGTTCCACGAACAATGGAGCATATATCGACTGAGCACTTCTGGCCGCATTTGCTCTCTCGAAATATCGCAACAATAACGTCGCGTCAGAGAATGGACCGGCCTCCTCGTGGTCGATATAACGTCCCAGCTTGGAGTCTTTCAAGAGATCGAGTCGCTTGATCTGAAGCGGCCTGCCTTCCACCCCGAGATTGCGCAGATGCGTCCCCAAACGGTTCCTAGCAGCCCCAATTTCTCCAGACATTAACTCCTGATGAAATGACAGTACTCGATCAATTCTCCTATCTCTACTATCTCGAAGCAATGCATATGCCCCTATGGCCACAGTCGGTATTACGGCGAGCGCCTGTATTATCCCAGCTAATGCCGCAAATTCTTGTGCCGACATGATTCGACTCCTTCGGGATAAATTCGAGTTAGCCATGTCTTGCAAGGGAACCGAAAACTAATCAATCGATGCAGGCTTAACGGTGGAGGGCCACGATTAGTTCCCAGTACAGATACAAGGCAGCCTGGCCCGACAAGGCAGCCTCACCTGTCCCACAGTTCTATCTAGGCCACATTCCCAATTTGCATGCCGATGTATAGCCCTCAAGCAGCAGGGTCCTCGCGAAAGCGAACGAAGTGGATCCTGTGTCTCACTTTCGCGAGCCCACGCTAGATAAGCCGGCCAAAGGTCCCCTACTCGCTGCAACCACCGAGCCATTGCGGAGCAAGCCATCCCCGGCCTCCCGCCTCGTGATCGTTTGACACATGCACAGGAGTCGTATTGATCTTCGAGAGACGCCTCAGCACAGCGGGTGAGTTCCCCACCACGACAATCACTTCAAGGCAACCGGTCAACCGCTCGGCACCTTCGACTCCACGCCCGCCGTACTAGATCACCGAGGATGTGCCCGATTTGTGCCCTCCCGGCTGCTGGATCATGCTCGGAGGGCACACCCATGCAGGTCAGAGGGCTAAAAGGCGGACGAGTCGGCCTATAGGCCGGGTTCTGTGGTCATCGCTGACCGACGGCCATCCATCTAGGGCCACGATTGCTCGTGGTCTCAAGCGGTCTACCCGCGCACCATCGGACGGGCAGTCCTCAAGCGGCGCGCGCGGAAACCCGAAGGTCCCCTTCTTGACCTTGCTCCGGGTGGGGTTTACCGAGCCGCCCCCGTCACCGGAGGCGCTGGTGGTCTCTTACACCACCGTTTCACCCTTACCTCCCCCGTATGGGAAAGGCGGTCTGTTCTCTGTGGCACTGTCCCGCGGGTCACCCCGGGTCGGCGTTACCGACCACCCTGCCCTGTGGAGCCCGGACCTTCCTCGGCGGAACCCCGTGAAGGGTCCCGACGCGGCCGTCCGGCCGGCTCGTCCGCCGTACGTCCAACCCTATCGGCTCTCCACGCCGTCCTTGTGGCCCACTCCAAGTGGCCCATCACCCAGCAGGGCGAGGACCTGGGCAAACGCGTAGTGGCCCCCCGCCAAGTGGCCCGATTCTCAAGCGCACCCCAACCACGTGGCAAGCGCCAACGCGTCGAATGTCACAGAACGTGGTCGCGCGTGCGGCTACAACAGGAATCGAACAGGGGGTAGTCGACGATGAACGCCACGAACCGGCCGCCGAGGGGACCGCGGCCGATCCGGATCGGGCCGCAGGCCCATCCCCGGCTGCGGGTCGACGGGGTCGACCTGGTCACGCGGCCCATGACGCCGGACGACGCGCAGGGCGTGCGGGAGATGCACGAGAGGTGTTCCCCGGAGTCGCTGCGGCTGCGGTACTTCGGGCCGGTGCCGCGGCTGAGTGACGCGGTGATGCGGTTGTTCACCGATCCGGAGCGCGGGACCACGCTGGTCACGCAGGTCGCGGGCGAGCCGGGGGACGTCGTCGCGATGACGAACCTGATGGATCTCGCGCCCGGGGAGGCCGAGGTGGCGCTGCTCGTCGAGGACCGCTGGCAGGGGCGGGGGCTCGGGCGGGTTCTGCTGCGGCATGCGCTCGCTCTCGCGCCGTCTCGCCGGGCGCGGGTGGTCACCGCCAGTGTGTACGCCACCAACACCCGCATGCTCTCGCTGCTGGAGGGCGCGGGGGCCGAGAAGCCGTCGATGACCGGAATGGTCCTCGACGTCCGGCTCCCGCTCCCCTCCTCCGCGGCGGAGATCGCGCCCTGCGGCTGACAGCCCGACGTCGTCAGGCCGAAGGGGGCGCGGTGATGGAGAAGGGCGCCGCGAGCGGGCGAGACGCCCCGGGTCAGCGGGGGAACGTCAGGTGGGCGGTGTCGTTGAACACGCGCAGGACCGACGGGCCGTCGCTGTAGTAGTCGATCGCCGACAGGCAGGCCAGGTCGAGGTGCATGCGGTAGAGCGCCTCGGGGGGCGCGTTGAGGGCGTAGCGGACCAGGAGCTTGATCGGGGTCACGTGGGAGACGACCAGCACGGTCTCCCCCGGGTGGCCGGCCAGGATGCGTTCCCTCGCCCGTTGCACCCGGTGGCCGGCCGCCTGGAAGCTCTCTCCGCCCGGCGGGGCCACCGCCGGGTCGGCCAGCCAGGCGTTCATCTCGTGGGGCCAGCGGTCTCTGATCTCGGCGAAGGTGCGGCCCTCCCACGCGCCGAAGTCGGTCTCGCGGAGGTCGTCGTCGACGTGGACGGGCAGGCCGGTCGCCTTGGCCACGGCCTCGGCCGTCTGCCGGGCGCGGGCCAGCGGGGAGCTCACGATGGCGTCGAGTTTGGCCCCGGCCAGCCGGGCCGCCGCCTTCTCGGCCTGCGCCTCGCCCAGTTCGGTGAGGGCCGGGTCGCCCAGGCCGGAGAAGCGCCTCTCCACCGACAGCGGGGTCTGGCCGTGGCGCAGCAGGATCAGCGTGGTGGCCACCCGGGTCGCGCCGGTCCAGGGATTGCCCGGCGAAACAGTCGTGGAAGAACGGGTGGTCGTCGAGACGGAACCGAGGCCGTCTAGAAGATCCGTCTCAGCAGGCGGGCCACCAGCCTTCTCAGCAGGCTCCGGCGGCGCGTCCGCAGCCTGACCCTCGTCTTTCCGTGCCGGATCCGGATCCGGGTCGAAGAGCCGCGTCGTCGTATGCGTACTCGTACTCGTCCATTTTTCGCCACGTGCCGCCGCATCCATCGCTTCGTTGGCCAGGGCGTCGGCGTGGGTGTTCCGCTCGCGGGGGATCCACGTCCACGTCACGCGGAAGCGGCGCGCCAGGGCGGCCGCCTCGGTGGCCAGGGGCCTGAGGCCCTCGTTCTTGATCTTCCAGCGGCCGGCCATCTGCTCGATGACCAGCTTCGAGTCCATGCGGACTTCCACCGGGACGCCGTCGAGGCCCAGCCCGGACAGGGCGGTGAGGCCGGCGATCAGGCCGCGGTATTCGGCCACGTTGTTGGTGGTCACGCCGATCGACTCGGCCGCCTCGGCGACGACCGCGCCGTCGGGGGCGTAGACGACGGCGCCGTAACCGGCCGGGCCCGGGTTGCCCCGGGAGCCGCCGTCGGCCTCGATGGAGTAGCTCGTCACAGGCCCGACTCGTTGGTGCGGACGAGGATCCGGCGGCACTCCTCACACCGCACGACCTCGTCGGGCTTGGCCGCCCGGATGGCGTTCAGGTCGGCGATCGACATGGTCGTGCGGCAGCCGAGGCAGCGGCCGCCGTGGAGGAGGGCGGCGCCCACGCCGCTGGACTCGCGCAGCTTCTCGTACAGAGCCAGCAGGTCGGCGGGGATCTCCGCGGCGATCGTCTTGCGGCGGGCGGTGACCTCGGAGCCGTCCTTGTCGATCTCGGCGAAGGCGGTGTCGCGGCGGCTCTCGGCGCCGACGAGGTCGGCGGTGATGGTCTCGCGTTCGGCGCGCAGGGCGTCGACGCGGGCGTCGGCCGTCTCGCGGCGTTCCATGATCTCCAGGACGACCTCTTCGAGGTCGCCCTGCCGGCGGTGCAGCGAGGCGATCTCGGACTGGAGGCCGGCCAGGTCGCGGGGGGAGGAGACGGCGCCGGAGTCGAGGCGCTTCTGGTCGCGCTCGGCCCGCTGGCGGACGGCGTCGACGTCGGACTCGGCCTTCGACTGCTCGCGGCCCAGGTCGGCGGCCTCGGTCTCGGCGGCGATGATCTGGGTGGCGATCTGGGCCAGGCGTTTGCTCAGGTCGTCGATGCCGGCCAGTTCGGGGAGGGTGCGGCGGCGGTGGCGGAGCCGGTCGAGGGCTGCGTCCTGCTCAGCCAGGTCAAGGAGGCGCTTCTGTGCGTCCGGTGCTGCTTTCATCCCTATCCTCGCTGTGCTGTTGTGGTCCAGGCGTCGGTGACCCTCTCGGAGACGCGCGCCTCCACATTATTGCCCGTCGCCGCGAGGGCCGTGGTCAGCCGTTCGGCGGCGTCGGTGAGCCAGGGCCACTCCGTCGCCCAGTGGGCGGCGTCGATCAGGGCGGGGCCGTCGTCCTCGGCGTACTCGCTCGCCGGGTGGTGGCGCAGGTCGGCGGTGAGGAACACGTCCACGCGGGCCCGCTTCGCCGCGCCGAGCAGGGAGTCTCCGGCGCCGCCGGAGACGGCGACGGTCTTCACCAGCCGGTCGGGGTCGCCGGAGACGCGCAGGCCGCCGGACGTCCGGGGCAGGCCGTGGGCGGCCAGGGCGGCGAACTTGGCCAGCGTCATCGACACCGGCAGCTCGCCCACCCGGCCGAGGCCCAGCCGGGGGCGGTCGGGCAGCGGGGCGAGCGGGCGCAACGACCCGCTCAGGCCGACCGCGCGGGCCAGCGCGTCGGAGACGCCGGGGTCGGCGACGTCGGCGTTGGTGTGGGCCGTGTAGAGGCCGACGTTCGCCCTGATCAAACGGTGGACGATGCGGCCCTTGGCGGTGGTGGCGGCGACCGAGGTGACGCCCTTGAGGTAAAGGGGGTGGTGGGTGACGATCAGGTCGGCGCCCCAGTCGAGGGCCTCCTCGGCGACGGCGGTCACCGGGTCGACGGCGAACAGCACCTTCCGCACCGGCTGGGCGGGGTCGCCGCAGACGAGGCCGACGGCGTCCCACGACTCCGCGGTGGCGGGGTCGTAGGCCGACTCCAGCGTGCGAATGACCGTTTGCAGGGTGGTCTCAGTCACCCTGGGAGGTTACCGGCCCCCGGGTTAGCGTGTTCTCATGCGCGTCGCCATCGTCGGAGCCGGGTTCGGCGGCCTGTGCATGGCCGTGCGGCTGGCCCGGAGGGGGATCCCCCATGTCGTCTTCGAGAAGGGCGACGGGGTCGGCGGGACCTGGCGGGACAACACCTATCCGGGGGCGGGCTGCGACATCCCCTCGCACCTGTACTCCTACTCGTTCGACCCCTACTGCGACTGGTCGCGGCGCTATCCGGGGCAGCCGGAGATCCTCGCCTACCTGGAGATGATCGCGGCCAAGCACGGGATCCGGCCCCGGTTCGGCGCCGAGGTGAGCGAACTGGCCCACGACGGCGCGGGCTGGCTCGTGGTCACGCCCGGCTCGGTCGAGCGGTTCGACGTGGTGGTCACGGCCGTCGGGCAGCTCAACCGGCCCCGGGTGCCCGGCATCCCGGGCGCCGGGACGTTCGCGGGCGACGCCTTCCACTCGGCCCGCTGGGCGGGCCGCGATCTGACGGGCAGGCGGGTCGCCGTCATCGGCACGGGCTCCTCCGCCGCCCAGCTCATCCCGCCGGTCGCGGAGACGGCCGAGCACGTGGACGTCTACCAGCGCACCCCCAGCTGGGTGCTGCCGAAGGCCGACGCCGAGTTCGCGCCGCTGACCAGGGCGATGTTCCGATGGGTGCCGGGGGCCCATCGGGCGTACCGGCGATGGTTCTTCGACTACGTCGAGAAGACGGTCTGGCCCGCCCTGATCGGCGGGTGGAGCACCGACCTGATCCGGCGGACCGCGCTCAGCCACCTGCGCCGCCAGGTCCCCGACCCCGAGCTGCGCCACAAGTTGACTCCCGACTATCCGCCGGGCTGCAAGCGGGTGGTCTTCGACAGCCTCTTCTATCCGGCGCTGACCAGGCCGAACGTCGACCTGGTCACCGAGCCGATCGTCCGGATCGCCCCCGAAGGGGTGCGGACGCCCTCCGGGCTCAGAAGAGCCGACACGATCGTGTACGCCACCGGCTTCCACTCCACCGAGTTCCTCATGCCGATGACCGTCACCAACGCCGGCGGCCGCGACCTGCACGACCAGTGGAAGGACGGCGCCGAGGCCTACCTGGGCCTGGCCGCCCCCGGCTTCCCCAACCTCTTCTTCCTGTACGGCCCCAACACCAACCTCGGCCACAACTCGATCGTCTACATGCTGGAGGCCCAGGTCAGGTACGTCATGGGCTGCCTCGACCTGATCGCCCGGCGGGGCCCAATGGAGGTCACCGAAGGGGCGCTGGCGGCGTACCGGACTGCTCTGAACAGGGCTCTGGCGGCCACGGTCTGGAGCGGCGACTGCCAGAGCTGGTACAAGACCGCCGACGGGAGGATCACCACCAACTGGCCGCGCACGGCCCGCGAATACCGCAGGATCACCCGGCGGCCCAGGCCAGGGGCATACAAGTTCGGGGCGGGACGGTAACGTCCGGTAGACGCCCTCCCCGGAAGGAGCCCCGCCATGCTGCACTTCGACGCGGTGGTGGCCGACACCCACAACGACCTCCTGATGGCGGTGGCCGCCCGCCCGCCGAAACAATGGGCCCGGTACTTCCGCGACACCTGGCTCCCCCAGCTCACCGAGGGCGGGGTGGACCTGCAGGTGCTGCCGGTGTTCATCGACGACTGGTACCGCCCCGAGGGCGCGCTGCGGCAGACCCTCCGCATGATCGAGGCCGCCCACGTGATCGCCGCCGAGGTCGACGAGGTGCGCCTCTGCCTCGACGGCGGCGAGATCGACGCCGCCCTGGCCGACGGCAGGATCGCGCTGGTCCTGGCCATGGAGAGCATGCCCGGCCTCGACTCCAGCGTCGAGCTCGTCCCGACGCTCCACCGGCTCGGCGTGCGGGTCGCGTCGATCGCCCACTGGGGCCGCACGCCCCTGGCCGACGGCAGCGGCGAGGACGCCACCGGCTCCCGGCTGACCGCGGCGGGGGTCGAGGCCCTGGCGACGATGGAGGACCTGGGGATCGTCTTCGACGTCTCCCACCTGGGCGCCTCCGGCGTCGCCCACGTGCTGGAACTGGCCCGGCGGCCGGTGATGGCGACCCACTCCTCGGCGCGGGCGCTGCTCGACCACCACCGGAACCTGACCGACGACCAGCTCCGCGGCGTCGCCGCCACGGGCGGCGTGATCTGCGTCAACTTCCTGCCCGCGTTCCTCACCGAGCACCCCCGGAAGGTCACCGTCGACGACCTGGTCGACCACATCGCCCACATCGCCTCGGTGGCCGGCATCGAGCACGTGGGCCTCGGCCCCGACTTCATCCGCGAGGTGCTCCACGACGTCACCCCGCCCTGCTGCGAGGCCGCCCCGTCGGGCCTCGACGTCGACGCGGTGATCCCCGACCTCGACGGCCCGCGCGGCCTGCCGCTGGTGACCGAGGCGCTGGAGAAGCACGGCTTCTCCCCCGAGGAGATCCGGCTGATCCTGGGCGAGAACGTGCTGCGCCTGTTCCGCGCCGAGCTGGGGGTGCGCCGGTGAACCTCGACGAGATGGTCGGCGACCTGGAGGAACTGGTCGGCTGCGAGTCGTTCTCCGCCGACCACGCGGCAGTCGCCAAGAGCGCCGAGGTGGTCGCCGAGGTCGGGGCCCGGCGGCTCGGGGCCGCGCCCGAGCGGGTGACGATCCGGGGCGTGTCACACCTGAGGTGGACGTTCGGGCGGCCGCGCGTGCTGCTGCTCGGCCACCACGACACGGTCTGGCCGGTCGGCACCCTGCGCGACATGCCGTGGAGCTGCCGCGACGGCGTCGCCCGCGGCCCCGGCGTCTTCGACATGAAGGCCGGCCTGGTGCAGCTCTTCCACGCCCTGTCCGGCCTGCCGTCCCTCGACGGGGTGTCGGTGCTGGTCGTCGGCGACGAGGAACTCGGCTCCCCCACCTCGCAGCCGCTGATCGAGGACGCGGCACGGGGCCTGTCGGCCGCGTTCGTCCTGGAGGCCAGCGCCGACGGCGGGGCGCTGAAACTGGCGCGCAAGGGCATCTCCCGGTACGAACTCCTGGTGCACGGCCGGGCCGCCCACGCCGGCCTCGAACCGGAGAAGGGCGCCAACGCCGGCATCGAGCTCGCGCACCAGATCATCGCCATCACCCGGATCGCCGGCTCCGTGTCGTCGTCGTCCCAGCCGGGGTCCCTGTCGGTCACGCCGACGCTGATGTCGGCCGGGACGTCCACGAACACCATCCCGGCCCTGGGGCGGGTGGCGATCGACGTGCGGGTGCCCGACGTGGCCTCCCAGCAGCGGGTCGACGAGCTGATGCGCGCCCTCACGCCCGTCCTCGACGGCACCCGGCTCGAACTGCTGGGCGGCCCCAACCGCCCGCCCTTCGACGGCGCGGCCTCCGCCGCCCTGTTCGAGCGGGCCGTGGAGATCGCCGCGTCGCTCGGCATGCCCCCGCTGACCGGGGTGTCGGTCGGCGGCGCCTCCGACGGGAACTTCACCGCCGGGGTCGGCACCCCCACCCTCGACGGGCTGGGCGCCCTCGGCGGCGGGGCGCACGCGCCCGAGGAGCACGTCCTGGTGGAGCACATGCCGGTCCGGGCCCGGCTGCTGACGGAACTGGTGCGGTCGGTGCTGGCGTGATCGTGCGGGAACTGACCACCCTGGCCGAGTTCGAGGCCCTCTCCGGGGTGTTCGACTCGATCTGGCGGCCCGAGCCGTCGAACCCTCCGGTGACCGTGGAGCTGATGCGGGCCTTCTCCCACGCGGGCAACTACGTGGCCGGGGCCTTCGTCGACGGACGGCTGACCGGAGGGTCGGTGGCGTTCTGCTCGCCGCCCGGGGAGGCGACGCTCCACTCCCACGTGACCGGGGTGGTCACGCCGGGGGCCGGGCTGGCGCTCAAGCGGCACCAGCGGTCGTGGGCGCTGGCGCGGGAGATCTCCACGATCGGTGTCCGCGCCCGTCGTCCTGATCCGGTTGCCGGAGGACATCGAACGGCTGCGGCGGGATGACCCGGCCACGGCGAGGCGGTGGCGGATGGCCGTCCGGGAGGAGCTCGGCGGGCGGCTGCGGGACGGGTGGCGGGTGACCGGGTTCCGCGACGGCGGCTACGTGTTGCGGTCGCCCTCGGACAGGTAGCGCTCCCGGACCTTCGTCCGCGACAACTTCCCGGTCGGCGTCCGGGGCAGTTCGTCGCGGAACTCGATCACCCGGGGATGCTTGAACCGCGCCAGCCGGGGCTCCAGATGCTCCCTGAGCTCCTCCTCCGTCACCTTCTCCGCCGTCTGGACCAGCGCCACCACCGAGTGCCCCCACTCCTCGTCGGGCACCCCGATCACCGCGGCCTCGACCACGCCGGGGTGGCTCAGCAGGGCGGCCTCGATCTCGGCCGGGTAGATGTTCACCCCGCCGCTGACGATCAGGTCGGTCCGGCGGTCGAGCAGGTAGAGGTATCCCTCGGGGTCGAGGTAGCCGATGTCGCCGGGGGCGTACCAGTCGCCGCGTTTGGCGGCGGCCGTCTTCTCCGGGTCCTTGCGGTATTCGAAGGTGCCCAGCGACGACTTCACGTAGATCATTCCGGGTACGCCGGGCGGGAGTTCCTCGCCGTTCTCGTCGAGGATCCGGGCCTCCATGCCGGGGACCGGGCGGCCGACCGTGCCGGGGTGGGCGAGCCACTCGGCGGGTTTAACGGCGAAGGCGATGGCCGACTCGGTCGAGCCGTAGTACTCGTAGAGGACCGGGCCGAACCAGTCCATCATCGCCTGCTTGACCGGGACGGGGCAGGCGGCGGCCGTGTGGGTGACCTGGCGCAGCGAGGAGACGTCGTAGCGCTCCCTGGTCTCGGCCGGGAGGCGGAGCATGCGGTGGAACATGGTCGGGACCATCATCGTGTCGGTCACCCGGTGGCGTTCGATCAGTTCCAGCACGGGCTCGGGATCGAACCTCGGGGTGATCACGACCGTGTGGCCCAGGTGGAGGGCGAACTGGGCGTGCGCGCAGGGGGCCGAGTGGTACATCGGCGAGGTCACCAGGTGCACGCCGTCGCCCTGCCGCAGGTCGAGGACCTCGTCGATGAACCACAGGTACAGCGGCAGGATCTCCTCCGGGGTCTTGGACGTCCGGGGCCGCTGGACGCCCTTCGGGAAGCCCGTGGTGCCGCTCGTGTACCACATGACCTGGCCGTACGTCCGGTCGGGCGGGTCGGTGACCGGGTTGCCGAGGGCCAGGGCGGCGACGTCCTCCGGGGTCCGGACGACCAGTCGCGCGTCGCTGTCGGTGACGATGTAGCCGATCTCGGCCTCGGTGAGGTGCCAGTTGACCGGCACGTAGTAGAGGCCCGTCTGGCCGGTGGCCAGGAGCATGACGAGGGCGTCCAGGCCGTTGCGGAGCGTGCCCGCGACGACGTCGCCGGCGGACAGGCCCTGGTCGCGCAGGCCGTGGGAGACCTGGTTGGCGAGGGCGAGCAGTTCCCCGGCGCGGACCTCGGTGCCGTCGACGTCGATCACCGCGAGGCGGTCGGGGTCGGTCCGGGCGATCAGGTAGAAGCTCGGGTCCATACGTCGAGCATTGCGCCAGACGACCTGTTTGCCCAGCCTTGACCACCTTGAGTAGCCGTGATCCGACGTTCTGTGATCACCTGGGACATCAGGGGGAACAGGTTGTTCGGATGGCACCGGTGGTCGATGCGGGGCCGGTTGACGTTGGTCGCCGGTCTGGTCATGACGCTTCTGTGCCTGGCCGTGGTCGCGACCGCCCTCATCGGCCTGCGGGGGCTGGCGAGCCAGTACAACGTCGACCGGATCGTGCGGGTCACCCTCAAGACCATCCACATGCTGAAGAACGAGCAGATCCCGCCCGTGCTGCCGACCCAGGGCATCGCCGGGCTGCAGGTGGTCCGGCCCGACGGGTCCGTCAAGTCGTCCAGCGTGCTGTTGCGGGGCAAGCCCCGGATGGCGGTCTTCCAGCCGCCGGACACGACCGTTCGGCAGGACATGGTCTACTGCGACTCCGCGTTGTGGCCCGACCAGTGCATGGTGATCGTCGCCATCCGCGTCTACAGCCCGGAGGGCGACTATCTGATCTACGCCGCCGACCCGGTGGTGCCCTGGTACGTCGACCCGCGCGTCGACCTGCTGCTGCTCCTCGGGGCCGGGCTCATCATCACGGTGACGACCTTCGGCACGTACTGGCTGGTGGGCAAGGCGCTGCGGCCGGTCGACGCGATCAGCGAGGAGCTCGCCACGATCACCGGCAGCGAGCTGGACCACCGGGTGCCGGTGCCGAAGAACCACGACGAGATCCGCCGTCTGGCCGAGACCGCCAACGCCACCCTCGACCGCCTGGAGGAGGCCGTCGAGCAGCAGCGGCGGTTCGCCTCCGACGCCTCCCACGACCTGCGCAGCCCCCTCACCGCCATGCGCGCCGAGGTCGAGAGCGCCCTGCTCGACGTCGAGACGACCGACTGGGCCGAGACCGGCGAGGCCATCCTGGCCAGCATCGACCGCCTCCAGGCCCTGGTGGACGACCTCCTCCAGATCGCCCGCCTCGACTCGGGCGCCCCGGGGCGGATGGACCCCGTCGACCTCGGCCAGCTCGCCGCGACCGAGCTCGACCGCCGCCGGCACCGGGTCAGGATCATCCGCGACCTGCAACCGGGTGTGATCATAATGGGCGACCGCCTGCGTCTCGCCCGCGTGCTGACCAACCTCCTCGACAACGCCGAACGCCACGCCAACTCGCTCGTCATCGTCAAGGTCTACGAGGAGGACCTGTGCGGCGTCCTGGAGGTCGTGGACGACGGCGCCGGCATCCCGCCCGACAAGTGGGAGCACGTCTTCCAGCGGTTCACCCGCCTCGACGCCGCCCGCTCGCGCGACGTCGGCGGGACCGGCCTCGGCCTCGCCATCGCCCGCCAGATCTGCGAAAGCCACGGCGGCACCCTCGGCATCGAGGACAGCGTGAAAGGCGCCCGGTTCGTACTGCGAATCCCCGTGTCGCGCTAGGGTTCCGATGTGGCACGGGGAATCAGCCGAATGCGCCGGGAGGATCTGCTCAAGGTCGCCTGCGAGGTCATCGCGGCCCAGGGTTTCGGGCACACCCGCACCGTCGACATCGCCCAGGCCGCGGGGGTGAGCCAGGCGCTGCTCTTCTACCATTTCGAGACGAAGGAGAAACTGTTCGCCGCCGCCTTCGGATACGCGGCCGAACGCGATCTCGACAATCTCGAGGCGCTTCTCGAATCGGCCGGGGGGCCGGTCGACAAACTGCGGGCGATGCTCAAGTTGTATTCGCCGAGCGGTAAATCGAAATCGTGGGCGTTGTGGATCGACGCCTGGTCGGAGTCGATGCGGAACCCGTCGCTCGAAGACGTCTCCCGCGCGCTCGACCTGCGGTGGAAGGACGCCCTGCGAGGCATCCTGGCGGCCGGGGCCGACGACGGGGTCTTCCAGTGCCCCGACCCTGAAGGGGCGGCCTGGCGGCTGATGTCGCTGATCGACGGGCTGACCGTCCAGGTGACCGTGCACAAGAGGATGCTGACCCGGGCGCGGCTGTTCGAGCTGGTGCGCACGGCGGCCGCCGTCGAACTCGGGCTGGAGCCCGATCAGCTCGCGTAGGCGTCGAGCGCGACCCCGTCCTTGAGCGGGTTGACCTCGATCTCGGTGAGCTCGGGACGGGCTTCGAGGATGTCGCCCAGAACGACCATCACGTGGGCGACGGCGTCGACGTCGGCGGGCGGCGCGCCGCGCCAGCCGTTCAGCAGCCGGGCCACCCGCGTCCTCCCGATCAGCTCTTTCGCCTGCTCGTGGGTGAGCGGGGCGAGGGCCGTCACGGTGTCGGCGACGAGCTCGGCGAGCACTCCCCCGGCCCCGAACGTGACGACCGGCCCGGCGTGGGGGTCGCGGTGCGCGCCGACGATCAGCTCCGTTCCGGGCGTCGTCAGCTGCTCCTCGACCCAGAGCGGCGGCCCCGCCAGCCTCTCCCGCATCCGGGCCGCCTCCCGGTGCAGGTCCTCCGGGGTCCCGATGCCGAGCACGACGCCGCCCAACTCGGTCTTGTGGGCCGGTCCCAGGGCCTTGAGCACCAGCGGATAGGACAGACCGGGGTCGCCGCCGTCGTAGAGCCGGCCGTCGGGGAAGGCGACCCCGGCGGCCATGAGGGTGCGGCGAAGGGCGGTGAATCCGGAGACGTCGCCCGGCGGCGCCGGGGATCGCGGCACCGGCGGCCGGACCTCCCGCGGGGAGGTCAGCGCGCTCAGGCCGGTCATGACGGCGTCGATCGTGCCGTGGACGGGGATGCCGGCCGCCCGCAGGAAGTCCACGGTCGGGCCCTCGGGGCGCATCGTGTGGATCAGGCAGGGCCTCGTGGTGAGCGTCCGGGCCAGGTGGGCGGCGGCGGCCTGCTCCGCGCCCTCCAGGGCCGGGCTGTCGGCGGCGTAGCTGGCGAAGTATCCGGTCAGCACGACGGCGTCGACCTCGGGCGCGACGATCTCCGTGATCTTCGGGTACGTCGCCAGGTCGGCCTCCCCCGCGCCCGCCAGGTCGACCGGGTTCGACAGGCCCGCGTCCGGCGGCAGGAGAGCCGCGAGCGCCTCGACCGTGGCCGGGGTGAACGCCGGGACCTCCAGGCCGAGGCGTTCGGCCAGTTCGGCGGCGATCGCGCCCTGGCCGCCGCTGTCGGCCACCACCGCGATCCGCCGCACCGGCGTGGAGACGGCCAGGCACGCCTGGGCGATGTGGATCGCCTCCTGGGGAGTGCGGGCGCGCATCACCCCGGCCGCCCGGCACAACGCGTCCACGACCGCGTCGGGGGTGGCGAGCGCGCCGGTGTGGGAGGTGACCGCGCGGCGGCCCGCCGCCGAGCCGCCGACGGTCAGCAGGATGACGGGCTTGCCGCCCGCCAGGGCGATCAGGTCGCGGCCGATCGACAGGTCTTCGAGGTAGAGGACGAGGACCCGCGTGTGCGGGGCGGCGACGACCGCTTCGGCCAGTTCCCTGACGCCGAGGTCGGCGGCGGCCCCGACGGACACGAACCGCGACAGGCCCAGGCCCTCCTTCGCGGCCAGGTAGCCGAGCTCCAGGCCGACCGAGCCGCTCTGGGAGACGACGCCGATCGGGCCGGGCGTGAGCGTGCCCCAGGTGAGGGCGAGGCCGGCGGCGGAGTCGTACACCCCCATGCTGGTCGGACCCACGAGACGGGCGCCCGCCGAGCGCACCCGCTCGGCCAGCGCGGGCAGGCCGCCCGGGTAGACGACCCCGGCGGTGATCGCGACGAGGTGGCGGGCCCCGGCGTCGAGGGCGTCGCCGACGACCTGCTCGTAGGTGTGCGGCGGGGTCGCGATGGCGACCAGGTCGAGGGTCTCGGGGAGGTCGCGCAGCGAGCGGTGGGTGGCGTGGCCGAGGACGTCGGCGCCCCGGGCGTTCACCAGGTGGACCGGGCGGCGGGACGCGCCGCTCAGGGCGCCCCTGGCCAGCCAGTAACCCCATTTGGCGGGGTCGTCGGAGGCGCCGACCACGGCGACCGTGCGGGGGTCGAACAGGGACTCGGTCATCGCTGGGCCGCCAGGTTGCGGGCGCTCAGGTCGTGGGCGGCCTCGCGCGGTGTCCGGGCCGGATCGGACATGACCTCGGTCGTCACTCGGCGCATCCACGAGCGGATCTTCGCGAAGGCGGCGTCGGCGTCGGCCGGGATGTCGCCGAACAGGGTCCACCACCACCAGGAGTTGGTCGCCGAGTTCGCCACCACGTCCGGGACGACCACCACCCCCCTGCTCGTCAGCACGTGTTCGGCCTCCGGGGTGACCGGGACGTTGGCCGCCTCCACCACCAGGCGGGCCCGCACCCGGGGGGCCTCGTCCACCCCGATGCAGTAGGAGACGGCGGCCGGGACCAGCAGGTCGCAGTCGACGTCGAGCCACTCCTCGCGGGGCCGTTTGTCGCCAGGGACGCGGCCGAAGGGGTCGCGGGCGCGGAGCAGCCCCTCCACGTCCAGACCGGCCGGGTCGGTCAGGAGCCCGTCGGCGTCGGCGACGCCGACGATCCGCACCCCGGCCCGCGCCAGGAACCGCGCCGTCGCGCCGCCCATGGAGCCGAAGCCCTGGACGACCGCCGTCGGCTCCCGGATGCCCAGGCGGTCGAGCGCGGTCAGCGCCGACTCGGCCACGCCGCATCCTCCCGCCAGGTCGCCCAGGCCGATGCCGTCGACCGTGACGGCGAAGGCGGCGTCGAGGCGTTTGAGTGCCGTGTCGGGGTCGTCGAGCAGCGGCAGGACCGCGTCGATCGAGGTGCGCAGGCCGGCCGCGTGACAGGCCTCCTCGATCGACTCCTGGCGCAGGCCCAGGTCCTCGCCGGTCGCCCAGTAGGTGGCCAGCAGGGGCTTCATCGCGGCGATGTAGCGGTGCAGCATGCCGGTGGCCTCGGGGTCGAGCGGGTCGCAGTCGATGCCGCCCTTCGCGCCGCCGAGCGGCTGGTAGGCCAGGCCCGGTTCGTAGGCGATGGCCTCCTTGCGGGACATGCCCCGCGCCAGGTCGGCGACCTCGTCGAGGGTGACGCCGGCGCGCATCCGCAGGCCGCCGCTGCCGACCCCCCGGCCCAGCCGGTCGATGACCAGGTAGCCGGGGCGGCCGGTGACGTCGTCGGTCCAGACGACCTGGAGGAACGGGGTCATGAGTGCTCCTGGACGACGATCACCGTGGGACGGTCGGCGGCGAACGCCCGGCCGATCTCGACCGTCAGGTCCGCCGGATGGTCGACACCGCGGGCGCCGAAGGCCCGGGCGACCTGGACGAAGTCGGGGGCGTGCAGGTCGACCGCCACCGGGGTCATGGGCCGGGCCGTCATCTCGGCCCGGATCTCCCCGTAGCCGCCGTTGACCGCGACGACGACGGGCAGGTTGAGCCCCAGCTCGACGGCGGTGGCCAGCTCCTGGACGCTGAACTGAAGCGCGCCGTCACCGGCCAGGACCAGAACCGGCAGGTCCGGGTCGGCGACCTTGGCGCCGATCGCGGCGGGCAGGGCGTAGCCGAGGGTGCCGAATCCCGTGGGGAACAGGAAACGGCGCCGGAGGATGGCCAGGGCGCCGTAGTAACAGAACATCGAGTTGTCGGCGGCGACCACGGCGTCGGCGGGGAGGGCCTGGGCGATGGCGTCGAGCTCGGCTCGCCAGGGGGCGGCCAGGGCAGCACGTTCCTCGGCGATCCGCCGGGTCACCTCGGCGAGGGCGGCGTGTTCCTCGGCGATCCGACGGGTGACCTCGGCGAGAGCCGCACGCCCGGACACCTCACCGCGGTGGTCTGTGATCACGGGCCAGACGGAACCGGTACCGGGCGCGTGCCCGACCGCCGCACCCCGCCCGTCAGCGACGTCCCGGGTGACCGCGGGCAGGTCAGGGCCGGTGCGGCGCGTGTGCCTGTCAATGGCGTCTTGGGTCATCGCGGGCAAGTCGGGGTCGGTGCGGGGCGCGTGATCCGCTTGTACGGTCTTCGCCACCAGGGTGGCCAAAACGGGGAGGGCCGATTCCGCGCGGGCGGTGATCGGGATCGTCGCGGTCGTCGTCTGGGCCGGGTCGACGTCGATGCGGATGAGGGTGCCCTCGTAGGTGAAGTCGGTCCACAGGTCCGAGGGGGCCAGTTCCGTGCCCACGGCCACGACCACGTCGCACGACTTCAGCCACGCCTGGGTCGCCCCCAGGAAGAGGGCGGGACCGAGGTTGCGACGGTGGGTGGGAGGGAGGATGCCCGTCCCGTTGATGGTGGTGACCACCAGGGCGTCCACGAGGTCGGCGAGCCGGAGGGCCGCCTCTCCCGCCTCGCGGGCGCCGCCGCCCAGGACGATGCCCACCCGTCCGGCTCCGGTCAGGGCCTGAGCGGCTTCGGGGAGGCCGCCCCGTGCGGGCAGCGTGTGGTCGCCCTCGGCGTCGAGGAGGTCGGCGGGGATCTCGATGTGGACGGGTCGCGCCCGGCCCTCCGCGAAGAAGGTGAACGCCGCCGCGAGCGCCGACGGGATCTCGGCCACCGTCGTCACGCGGTGGCTCCACGCGCAGACCGCGTCCATGGCCGCCGACTGGTTCTTCGTCTCGTGCAGGTAGCCGGTGCTCCGGCGCGGATGCGTCGTCGGCACGCCGGGCGAGATCAGCAGCAGCGGGATCGAGTCGGAGTAGGCCTGCCCGGCCGCCGCCGCGGCGTTCAGGATGCCGGGGCCGGTCGTGGTCAGGACGACCCCGGGACGCCCCGAGATCCGGGCGTAGCCGTCGGCGGCGTACCCGGCCCCCTGCTCGTGCCGGGGGGTGACCAGCCGGGTGCCCTGGCGGGCGAGGGCGTCGTACAGGGCGAGGTTGTGGGTTCCGGGGATGCCGAACACCGTGTCGGCCCCGAAGGCGGCCAGGGTGGCCGCGACCGCCGTCGCGCCCGTCATGACCGGGCCAGCGACCGGGAGATGATGAGCCGCTGGATGTCGGAGGTGCCCTCTTCGAGCTCCTCCAGCTTGGCGTCGCGCAGCCACTTCTCCACCGGGAACTCCCGCGAGTAGCCCCAGCCGCCGAACGTCTGCATCGCCGCCCACGCGCACCACACGGCGTTCTCCGACGCCGTCAGCTTGGCGATCGCGGCCTCCTCGGTGATGGTCTCGCCGAGGTCGTAGAGGTCGGCGGCCCGGCGGGTCAGCAGCGCCGACACGTCGGTCTTCGCGGCCATGTCGGCGAGCCGGAAGGCCACCGCCTGGTGGCCGATGATGGGCGTGCCGAACTGCTCCCTGTCCTTCGCGTACGCCAGCGACACGTCCAGAGCGGCCCGCGACAGACCGGTGCAGGCGGCGGCGATGAGCACCCGGGAGGCGTCGAAGGTCCGCATGAGCCCGCGGAAGCCCTGGCCCTCCTCGCCGAGGCGGTCGGCCACCGGGACGCGGACCCCGTCGAGGAACAGCTCCGCGCACGCGATGCCGCGCTGGCCCATCTTCGGCATCGGCGGCCCGACCGTGAAGCCGGGTGTGTCCCGGTGCACGACGAAGGCCGTCACCCCCTTGGAGCGGGTGCCGGGCGCGACCGTCGCGAAGATCACGAACCACTCGGCGAAGGGGGCGTTGGAGATCCACGTCTTCTGGCCGGTCAGCACGTAGTGGTCGCCGTCGCGCCCGGCCCTGGTGGTGATCGACGCCGCGTCGGAGCCGACGCCGGGCTCGGTCGTGGCCAGCGCGGTCAGGGGCGGGTCGTCACCGGTCAGCGGCGCGAGCAGGCGCTCCTTCTGCGCGGGGGTGCCGAGTTCCAGCACGGGCGAGGCGAAGAAGCCGCCCGAGGTGATCAGGTTCCCGATGGAGATGTCGCCGTGGCACAACTCCTCCTGGACGAGGCACTGGGTGACCAGGTCGGTGACCCCGCCCCCGCCGAACTCCTCGGGGATCATGAACGAGGTCAGCCCGGCCTTCGCCGCCTTCGCCCAGATGTCGCGGGGGAAGACGTGGTCGCCCTCGTCGACCTCGCGCGCCCGGGGCCGGATCTCCTCGGCGGCGAACCGCCGCGCCAGCGCGACGACGTCGGCCTGCTCCGGGCTCAGCTCACGGCCGAGACGGGGGATTCTGGGCATGGTCTCTCCTCGGGTACGGGCCGGGCCACGATCCCCATGGCGGCCAGCATGCAACCGCCCCCGACGAGGACCGTCCAGGTGAGCGGCTCGCCGTACAGGACGGCGGCGAAGGCGGTGGCCCACACGGGCTCGACCGCGATGACGACGGCGGCGGCGGTCGGCGGCACGTGCGCCTGCGCCCACGTCTGGGCGAGGAACGTGCCGGCCCCCGCGACGGTGGCGAGGTAGAGCACGCCGGTCCAGTCGCCGGCGCCCTCCGGCAGCGTGATGCCGCCGGGCGCGGCGGCGACGGTCATGACGACGGCCAGCGTGAGGATCTGCACGACCGACAGCGCGTACGCCTCCTCCGGCCGCGACCACTTCCCGAGCGCGACCAGATGGACGGCGTACAGCAGCGCCGACACGGCGGTCAGCGCCACGGCGCCCGCGGGCGCGCCGCCCGACCCGCTGAGCAGGCTGAACGAGGCGGTGCCGACGGTGGCGAGCCCGACGGCCGCCCAGGTCGGCCGGCTGACCCGCGTCTTCAGCCAGACCAGGGCGATCAGCGGCGTCATCACGAGGTAGGACCCGGTGACGAACCCGGAGACCGACGACGGCAACTCGGCCAGCCCGATGGTCTGGAGGGTCAGCGCGAGGCCGTAGAGGAGCCCCAGCAGCGCGCCGGTCCCCCACAGCCGGGGGCTCAGGTTCCCGAGCACGCGCGGCCGGACGGCGATGAGAACCACCACCGCGATCCCGAACCTCGCGGCGTAGAGGTCGGCGATCGGGAGCCGCGCGACCAGATCCTTGGTCAGGGGGAACGTGGATCCCCAGATGGCGGTGACCGAGACGAGTGCCAGAACGCCCAGGTGATAGTGACGTCTCGGGGACGGCCCCGGCGATGCGGCCGGGAGGCCGCCACCTGTCGCGAACACGTCGACCGCCTCCGCACGGCCGCGCCGGGCATCGGGCACCGGTGGGGCGGCGGGCTGCTCGCCGGTGGTCATGAGGTGGTCCGCAGGGTGTCCTTGACGACCTCGCCGCCCTTCATCACGAACGCCACGTCGGCGAACTTCGTGATGTCCAGGTCTCCGGGCACGGCCACGAGGTCGGCGTACCGGCCCGGCGAGAGGGAGCCGACCCGGTCGTCCCAGCCCATGCACTCGGCGCTGGTCAGCGTCGCCGCCTTCAGCGCCTGGATCGGCGTGAGCCCGTGCTCGACCATGGTGGCGAGCTGCCGACCTTGGAGACCGTGGGGGAAGCCGCCGGCGTCGGAGCCGAACCCGATCTTCACCCCGGCCCGCACGGCTTTGCGGAAGCCCTCGCGCTGCGCCTCGGCGGTCTCGTCGTTCTTGCGGAGCTGTTCGGCGTCGTAGCCCTGCGACGGGCCGGTCTCGCGGATCCAGTCGGCCCACCAGATGTCGGCCGACAGGTAGGTGCCGTGGGCGGCCATGAGTTCGGCGGCCTCGTCGTCGAGGAAGCAGGCGTGCTCGATCGACCGCACCCCGGCGCGCACCGCCCGCTTGATGCCCTCGGCCCCATGGGCGTGCGCGGCGACGTGGCGGCCGTACCAGGACGCCTCCTCGACGGCGGCGCGCATCTGCGCCTCGGTCAGCTCGGGCGCTCCGGGGACGGTGCCGTTGGCGAGCACCGCGCCCGTGGCGATCAGCTTGATCAGGTCGGCGCCGTGGAAGACGATCTCCCGGACCCGCTCCCGGATGTCGTCGACCGACCGCGTCTCGCCGAACCGGAACTCCTTCGGCACCTCGACGTCGTGGGCGAACCCGGTCAGCATGCCGCCGCCGCCGCGCACGGTCACGTAGGCCCCGGCGACGGCCATGCGCGGCCCGGGCACGTGCCCGGCCTCGATGGCGTCGCGCAGCGAGACGTCGACGAACGCCCGGAACGTGCCGACGTCGCGGACGGTGGTGAACCCGGCGAGCAGCGTGTCGCGGGCGTTGGGGATGGAGGCGAAGGCCTGGCGGGCCGCGCTGTGCTTGAGCTCCTGGGCGTAGTCGCCGCACGCCGCCACCCCGACGAGATGGGTGTGCAGGTCGATCAGCCCGGGTGCCACGGTGACGTCGCCGAGGTCGAGGACCTCCCCGTCGAACCCGGCGTCAGGACCCGTCGAGACGATCCGGTCGCCCTCGACGACGACGAGCTGATCGGTCAGCACCCGCTCGCCCACGACGTCGACGAGCCGCGCGCACCGCACCGCTCTGGCCACCGGTCCTCCCCTCCTGTTTTACTGAGTCGCTACTCAAACACAGCAGGGTTTACCTTGGCAATAACGGGAGATCCGATGCGACCGAAGGACCTGGCGACCGACCGTCTGCTCACCGGACTGACCGTCTCCCCCGACGGCCGCCACGTCGCCGTCGTCGAACGCCGCGTCGTCGCGGGCCGCGAACGCCACCGCCTCCTGCTCGTCCCGACGGCCGGCGGCCCGCCCAGGGTCCTCACCGCCGAGGCCTCCGCCCCGGCGTTCTCTCCGTCCGGTACGTCCATCGCCTACCTGCACGGGAACCAGGTCTGGGTACGCCCCCTCGACGGCGGCCCCGCCCGCACGGTGACGGCGTTCAGACGGGGCGTCGCCGAGTTCGCCTGGCTCGACGAGAGTCGTTTCGCCGTCCTGGCGGCCGACGACGAGTCACCCGTGACGCGCGGCGACGTCGCCCGCGTGATCCGCCGCCTCGACTGGCGCGAGGAGGGCCACGGCCTGCGCCTGTACCCGACCCACGTCCACGTGGTGGGCGAGACGGTGGAACGCCTGACGAGCGGCGACTGGTGGGCGTCGTGCCTGCGCGTCCACGGGGAGAAGATCGGCTTCATCGCCGACCTGGGCGACGACCGCGACCCCCACCCACAGGTCCACGAGGTCACCCTGACCGGCGAACTCACCCGGCGGACGAATCTGACCGGCCCGGTCCTGCGTTTCACGTACACCGAGGATGGCGACGTCGTCGCGGTCGCGCCCCCGGTCCGCCGCCCCACCGACTGGGACCCGGAAACCGTCTGGCACGAGACCGAGCCCCTGACGGCCCACCTGGACCGGTTCGCCGGCCAGGCCCCCACCACCGACGAACGCCTGACGGTGATCTGCGACGACGGCCGCGAGTACGCCCACGACCTGAGGACCGGCCGCGACCTGACCCCGCGGGAACTCGACCCGGTGGTGCACGCCCTCGCGGAAGGCGGCGGCGTGGTCTGCGCCATCGTGTCGTTCGGCGGCGCCGCCCGCCCCGACCTCTACCGCCTCGACCCGCTGACGCGGCTGATGCCCTCGGGCTCGGTCTGGCTCTCGCGGCACCCGGCCCCCGTCCAGCGGGAGATCGAGATCGACGGCGTGCAGGTCTTCCTGACCGCCCCGCCGGGAACCGACCTCGACACCGCCCGGGGCCTGCCCACGGTGTTGGCCCTGCACGGCGGCCCCGCCTGGGCCTGGCCGGTGGCCCCCGACTCCGACGCGCTGCTCCTGGCGTCGGCGGGCTACCTGGTCGTGCGCCCCAACATCCGGGGTTCCTTCCACCGGGGCCGCGCGTGGGGCGACGCGCTCGGCGCGGACTGGGGCGGCCCGGACGCCGCCGACTGCCACACCGTCCTCGACCACCTGACGGAGTCGGGCCTGGCCGGAGAACTGGCCTGCTACGGCAACTCCTACGGAGGCTTCCTGGTCAACTGGCTCATCGGCACGAGCGAGCGCTTCGCGGCGGCCATCAGCCAGAACGGGGTGACGAACCAGGTGTCGGGCTTCGCCGCCTGCGACCTCGGAGCCGTCTACGACGTGGACTCGGGCCTGGGCGACACCTGGACGGAAGAGGGGGTGGCCCACCTCTGGAAGATCAGTCCGCTGCGCAACGTGGCGAGGATCACGACCCCGCTGCTGCTGTTGCAGGGAGAACAGGACTACCGCTGCCCGCCCTCGGACGCGGAACAGATGTTCGTCGCCTTGCGACGGCTGAGGAGGGAGGTGGAGTACGTCCTCTATCCGGACTCGGGCCACTCGATGACCCACGACGCCCGCCTGGATCGACGCATCGACCGCTCAGAGAGAATGCTCCACTGGCTCAACCGCCACCTGCGTTAGACGAGAACTCAGACGAACAGCTCAGCGGCCTCGTCGACCACCGCGGCGCGCCTGACCCACTCGAGGATCTGCGCCGAGTCGGTGCACGCGGTCACCGTCTCGCGCTGACGGTCGTCGAGGGTCAGGCCGCGGGCGTCGAGGATGGTGAGGAGTGACTTGATCTCGCCCTGGGTCTCGCCCACGGCGACGCCTTCGCCGAAGTGTTCCCTGGCGAACGGGCTGAACACGGGTTTGGTCTTCACGACCTGCTCCAATCGGTGTTTGGCCGACTCGGCGGCGAAGTGGAACGCGTATTGATAGTAATACGCAGCGTGTTCGACGGGCAGGCCGTCGAATCCGTCGAGGATGTCCTCCGCCACCCCCGGGTCGGCGCCGTGGGCCATCAGGGAGAGCGTGGCGAGCTCGGGATTGTCGGCGACCTGCGCCCTGGTGACCAGGGGGATGTCGTCGGGCCCGATGGCCAGCGGCTCCACGTAGAGGGTTTCGAGCTCGGTGGGCATGCGGGTGGCGGCCCAGCGGGCGGTGCGTCTGTCCGGGCAGACGACCACGACGTGGACGGGACAGTCGAGATGCAGCCACACCGCGGCCGCGTAGCGCGGCAGTTGCCGGGCCTTGGCCTCGGAGGGCTGCAGCTGCATCTCGACGATCAGCGCCGCGTAGGGCTCACGCTCGGGACCGAGGGTGAGCAGCAGGTCGGGACGGAGCTCCTTGGAGACGCGGTCGCTCAGTTCGAGCTGGTGTGCCCGGACGGGGAGACCATCGGGCACCTCCAGCAGTTTGGCCCGCCTGACCAGGTCGAGGGCGAGCTGAGGCCGTTCTCGGAAGAGCTGGTTGAGTGAATCGTGTTGTGTTGTCGGCACACGTCAGGACGTTACCGACCGATTACTTTGCGCGCACCCGTTTCAGTAGAACACGCGCTCGAATGTCAGAGCGCCTGATAGTCAAACCAGGAAAAACGCGCCGAATTCGAGCTCTCCCGTCCCTCCGAGGTCGCGTACAGGGCGATCATCGTGCCGATGAAGCCGCCCGCCACCGTCGAGCTCAGGATGCGGCCGTCGAGCGGCGGCCCCAGGGGGCGCCACTCGCCGGGCGAGAGGGCGTAGCGGGCCTGGTAGTCCTGGCCGTGGGCCTCGAAGCTCAGCCACACGCGGCCCCCGGCGGCGTCGGCCCACCCGGCGAGGGTGTCGACGCCTTCGGCGCGGTGGATGAGTTCGAGGCCGCCGGGGCGCAGGGAGAGGCGGATGTGGAAGTCGTCGTTCTGGATCAGGGCCAGGCCGGCGTGCTCCCCCGCCCCGGGGGTGAAGGTCAGTTCGGTGTGGACGGCGAAGTCGATGTGGGCCTGCGGGCGGGCCACCAGGCTGGGGTTGCCGTGTTCGGTCAGGCCGGGCGGGCGCACCTTCAGGGTCAGGCCGTCGCCGACCGTCCAGAACGTCTCGCGCGGCGTGCGGAGGAACTGCCAGACCGGGTCGAGCCGGTGGAAGTGGTCGCACGCCGGGGCGGCCGGCCACCGGTGGACCGGCAGGGACGGGCCCGCGAAGTCGAGGGTCACCTGGTCGAAGACGGGCCATTCGTCTTCCCAGGTCACCCGGGTCAGGAAGGTCTCGCGGCCCAGGTTGTAGCCGTGTTCCCGCCGGACGGCCGCCATCTCCAGGGGGGTGGCGTCGGTGCCGCCGTAGGGGCGGGTGGCCAGCAGGACCGACCACCACTCGCCGTCAGGGGTCTCGACCAGGTCGGGGTGGCCCGTCGAGGTGATCGGGTGGCGCAGGCCCAGGTGGCGGTGGGTCAGCACGGGGTTGCGCGGGTTGCCGGCGTAGGGGCCGGTGAGGGTGCGGGAGCGGGCCACCATGACCGCGTGCTCCTCGGCGGTGCCGCCCTCGGAGGTCAGCAGGTAGTACCAGCCGCCGATCTTGTAGATGTGGGGGCCCTCGGCCCAGATCGCGCCGCGCAGGTGGGGCGTCCAGATGACGTGTTCGTCGCCGACCAGCTTCAGCGACGTCAGGTCGAGCTCGCGGAGCCAGATCTCGGTGTCGCCGTCGTACTCCTTGTTCTCGCGTTCGCGGGTGCCGTGCATCCAGCAGCGGCCGTCGTCGTCGAAGAACAGGGAGGGGTCGAAGCCGCGGGTCTCGGGGAACCAGACCGGGTCGGTCCACGGCCCCTCGGGCGAGGTGGCGGTGACCAGGAAGTTGCCGGCCGTCTCCATCAACGTCGTGATCATGTAGAAGACGCCGTCGTGGTGGCGGATGGTCGGGGCGAAGATGCCCGCCGACGGCTTGAGGCCGTCGAGGTCCAGGTCGTGGCACACGTGGCCGAGCTGCCGCCAGTGCGTCAGGTCCCTGCTGTGGAAGATCGGCACCCCCGGGAACCACTCGAACGACGAGGTCACCAGGTAGTAGTCGGCGCCGACGCGGCAGATCGAGGGGTCGGGATGGAAACCGGGCAGAACGGGGTTGGTGGACACCGGCGGGAGCCTCCGGGCTGAGTGGCGCCGGGCCCCGCACGCTGCGGAAGGCGGGGCCCGGTGCCAGAACCTATTGGACCATGCACTACTTACCGAGCCGTAGCACTCCCCATCGCGCCGTGGACAGATAGCTCTGTCCGGTCGGGTCGTGCCAGGTGACCGCCGCGGTACGGGCCGCGCCGGTGGCGTCGTTGATCTGCACGTCGAAGCCGAGCACCCGGTCGCGCGACAGGGTCACCGTCGGCAGCTTGATCGCGGCCTCGACGACGTAACCGGCGGAGGTCCGCGACACGGCGCTCGTCAGGTTGCCGCGGATCGCGAAGGCGTCGAAGGTGCCGCCGATCGACTCGGCGCCGGTGAAGGAGATCCGGTACTGGCCGTCGTCGTCGTCATAGCCCTTGGTCTTGTTGTTCTCGGGGTCGACGAAGATCTCGACGCTGTCCTCCTCCCACGCGTTCGGCGACTCCTCGCTGAGGACGGGGTCGGTGACCTTCGCCAGGACGTACAGGACACCCGAGGGCGACCACAACGCCCGGACCTTGGCCGTGGCGCCCGACGTGCCCTGGATCCAGGTGCCGGTGTCGACCGGGGTGGCCTTGTTCCAGACCGCCTCGGCGACGCCGTCGACCACGGGGGTCTCCTTCGGCGCGGTGAACTCCTTCACCTCGGGGACGAACGTCAGGGTCCCGCTGAAGACCGCGTCGGGGCCGGTGGCGGCGTCGTCGACGGTCAGGTCGAGGGTGCTGGCCGAGCCGGACGGCAGCAGTGCCTCGGCCTGCCAGCCTCCGTCGGTCTTCCTGGTGTGCGCCTTGAAGCCCTGGGCGTGGGTGCCGCCGCGCTGGATCTTGTAGGTCCCCGATCCGAGCTTCAGCGTCAGGGAGTCGGTCGTGTCGTCGGTCGTGTCGGTGACGTCCGCGAAGACGTACACCCCCGAAGGGGCCTTTCGCAGCTGGAAGGCGGCCGACACGGCCCCGACCCGGGCCACGGGCCGGTCCGGCTGCCGGTCCCACTGCGGGTCGCGCTTGCCGTCGACGGTGACGGTCCCGGCCGGCACGACCAACGCGAGCCGCGACGCGGGCAGCTTCGACGGGTCGGCGACGCCCCAGAACGCGGGCTTGGCCTGGAGTTCGTCGTCGAAGGGCAGCGGCGCGTTGACGCGGTTGATCGGGAAGGTCGACAACCAGGTCTCGTCGTCGGCCACGCCCCAGATCGTCACCGACGACAACTTCGCGGCCTGCCGGCGGAAGACGTCGAAGATCTCCTTGTAGCGGTGGCCCTGCCGGGCCAGCACGTCGGCGGGCACCGTCGGGTAGGTCGACACGAAGTCGGTGTAGACCGACACGTCGAGCTCGGTGACCTGCTGCTCCACGCCCAGCGTCGCGAACCGCTCGATGGTGTCCTCGATGAAGTACGCCGGCGGCTGCTCGATGTTGACGTGGAGCTGGTGGCCGACGGCGTCGATCGGCACGCCCTCGTCGCGGAGCTGCTTGACGACCTTGTACATCGCCTCCCGCTTGCGCGGGAACTCGGTGTTGTAGTCGTTGAACACCAGCGTCGCGGCTGGGTCGACCTCGCGGGCGACCCGGAACGCGGTCCGGATGTAGTCCAGGCCGGTGATCTCGAACCACGGCGAGCGGCGCAGGCCGTCGGGCTGGTTCTCGTCGATGACCTCGTTGACGACGTCCCAGGTGCCGATGCGGCCCTTGTAGCGGCCCATCACGGCGCGGATGTGGTTCTCGACGCGCTGGAGCAGGACCTCCTTGGTGGCGCCCTCGAAGACCCACGCGGGGGTCTGGCTGTGCCAGACGAGGGTGTGGCCGCGGAACTCCAGGCCGTTGCCGGTGGCGAAGTCGACCAGGGCGTCGCCCTCGTCGAAGGTGAACCGACCTTCGGCCGGCTCGGTCGCGTCCCACTTCAGCGCGTTGCCGGGGGTGACGCTCCCGTAGTGCTTGTTGATCAGCTTGGCGTGCTCGCCGAGGGTGGCGCCCCGGTGGAAGGCCGCGCCGAGCGTGAAGGGCACGGTGTCCTTGAGCGAGGGGATGTCGGTCTGGATGGGTTTGGGCTCGACGTACTCCAGCGTGAAGTCGTCCATCTCGAACGGCAGCACGCCCTCGGCGGACTCGACGTAGACGCTCAGGAAGTCGACGTCGTGGGCGAGGGTGTAGGTGCCGGTCAGCCGGGTCCAGCCGGTGACGGAGGCGGGGGCGACGACACGCTCGTAGGAGGGCGTGCCGTTCTGCCGCCGCTCGATCGACAGGCCGAGCGACTGCGCCTCGGCGCTGCGGACCCAGACCGACAGCGTGTACTTGGCGCCCTTGGCCAGCTTGCCGAGCACGTTCAGCGACGGCCCGTCCCAGGAGGCCTGGCGGTTCGTGACGGCGAGCCCGAAGGCCCCGGCGTGCGCCGCGGCGCCCGACGCGGTGAGCGCCGCCCCGCCGCGCGGGTTCCAGCCCTGCGCGGTCCCCGTCTCGAAGTCGGTGGACAGGCCCGACTGCGTGGGGTCACCGTCCGACGTGACGACGATGTCGTCGACCGTGAACTCGGCCGTCGCGTCGGCGCTCTCGAAGTAGAGGTTCAGGGTCGAGTCGGCCGAGTAGCCGTACGTCCCGGACAACTCGGTGAACTCCCCCGGGGCGGACGTCGCCGCGCCGACCCGCTCCCAGGTGGTCGAGCCGCCCGCCGGGGTGCGCTCGACGGTCAGCGCGACCGCCCCGGAGACGCGGGCGGTCACCGTGTAGGTGACGCCCTTCTCGAAGGGCGGGGTGATCTGGGCGCCCATCCAGTTCTGCGTCCGCCCGGTGACGCGCAGCGCGCCGGAGGAGGTGTCGAGCACGACCCCGTCGCCGCGCGGGCCCCAGCCCTGCGCGCCGGAGGAGAAGTCGTAGGTGGCGATGGTGGTGACATCCGCCCTAGCCGGGACGGCCAGGCATAACAGGACGAGCAGCAAGGCCGTCGCGGCTCGGAACATGAGGGAGGTCTCCTAGTGCAGGTTCTCGTGGAGCAGGTCGAGCAGGGGCTGACGCCGGGCACAGGAGGCGAGCGCGAAGGAGTCGGCCAGGGCCAGCAGCTCCTCGTCGGAGCGGCCGCGGAAGACCTCGGCGTACTCGGGGACGAGGGCCTGGGCGATCATGATGTGCCGGATGAGGTCGTCGATCTGGTAGCGCGCGCCCCAGGGGTAGGGGTCCCAGGAGGGGAACTCCGCCTCCATGAACTGGTGCAGCGGCGCCAGTTCCCCGGCCATCTCCTCCATCGTCGAGCCCCACCGGTCGGCCCCGAGACGGCCCTTCTTGGCGATGAAGTCGCCGAAAACTCCGATGTAAGGTTCACCGGCCGTCACGAGTCCCTGGAGGCCGACGTCCTTGTACGTCCAGAGCGACCACCCCGCCGAATGCGCGTCGAAGATCTCTAGCTGGTCGCGGAGGATCTGGTAGCGCTGCCCGTCGACCTCGGGGTTCCCGGTGTAGACGGGGCCGAACTCGCCCACCCAGATGGGGGTGCCGGTCTCCCGCTGGAACACCGTGCGCCGCTCGAAGGTGGCCTCCAGGGTCGAGCGGTCGACCCATTCGCCGCGCGTCTCGCCGGGGTAGGGGCCGCCGTGCGCGAAGCCGGCCAAGGCGTAGTCGTGGCAGACGAAGACCGTGTTCTCGTACACCTCGCGGAAGATCGAGAAGTCGGTCGAGTAGGTGTTGCCGTCGAGGAACAGCACGTGGCCGGGGTCGACCGCGCGGATCGCCTTGACCAGGCGGTCGTAGAAGGGGCCGACGACCCGGCCGTGCACGTCGCCGGGCTCGTTGATGGGGTTGTAGCCGGCCACCCACGGGTTGTCCTTGTAGCGGTCGGCCATGGCCTCCCACAGGTGCACCGCGCGGTCCTGGAACTGGCGGTAGCGCCAGAAGGAGGCGATGTGGGTGGGGTTGTCGGAGTGCCAGTGCTGGTTCTGCGCGCCGGGCAGGGCGTGCAGGTCGATGACGCTGTAGATGCCGCGCTCGCCCAGCAGGCCGATGACGCGGTCGAGGTGGCGGAAGCCGTGTTCGATGATCTCGAACGGGCGGTCGTCCGACTCGAAGTGGTGGTAGTTGACCGGGATCCGGACGCAGTTCATGCCCAGGTCCCGTAAGAGGTCGGCGTCCTCCGGGCCGAAGAACGAGGTCAGCAGGCGGTCGAAGAACAGCTCCGAGCGCTCCTCACCGAGCACCTCGCGGACGGCCGCCCGCATGGTCGACTCGTTGGCCGAATAGCCGGTGATGAAGTTCTCCATGTTGAGCCAGCCGCCGAGCCCGACGCCACGAAGGCGCACCGGACGCCCGGACGGGTCGACGAGGTGAGATCCGGACACGCGCAGGTCGGGCATCGCTTCCCCTTGAAAGTTTCGGACTGTTACCGAATATTTCGCAAGCCGCAGCATAGATATCCAGCTCGCGCACCGTCAACAAAGAGCTGGGAGCGCTACCACCGGGAATGACGCCCCAGGTACGCGTACCCGAAACCTTTCGGATACACTTCCGGCCATGCCAGCGAAAAGGCGGGTGACGATCGCCGTAATCGCCCAAGAGGCGGGTGTGTCGGTCCCCACGGTGTCCAAGGTCATCAACGGTCGCCCCGAAGTCGCGCCGGAGACCCGGCAGCGGGTGGAACGGCTGCTGCACAAACACGGCTACCAGCGCCGCGTCAGCCCCGGCGACGGCCCCGTGGGGCTGATCGACCTCGTGTTCGCCGAGATCGAGAGCCCCTGGGCGATGGAGATCGTGCGGGGCGCCGAGACGGCCGCCCGCGAGGCCGAGGCCAGCGTGGTCATCTCGGTCCTGCACACCCACGCGGGCCCCGGCCGCGACTGGCTGGAGCGCATCGCCGCCCGTCGCACCGACGGCGTCGTCGTCGTCGCCTCGCGCCTGTCGGCCGGTCTCCAGAACCAGCTCGCGGCCCGGTCGATGCCCTTCGTGGTGGTCGACCCCGAAGGGGAGCCGGCCGGTGGCGTCGCCTCCGTCGGCGCCACCAACTGGCACGGCGGCCTGGCCGCCACCCGGCACCTGCTGGAGCTCGGCCACCGCCGGATCGGGATGATCGGCGGCCCGGCCGACATGTTGTGCAGCCGGGCCCGCATAGACGGCTACCGCGCCGCCCTGGAGACCGCCGGGGTGCCCGTCGAGCCGGGCCTGATCCGCTACGGCAGCTTCCTGGCCGACGCCGGGCACGACCACGGTCATGCCCTGCTGTCGCTGCCCGACCGTCCGACGGCCATCTTCGCCGGCAGCGACATGCAGGCCTTCGGGGTGTTCGAGGCGGCCCGGCAGCGCGGGCTGCGCGTGCCCGAGGACCTCAGCGTGGTCGGCTTCGACGACCTGCCGCTGGCCCAGTCGGCGTGGCCGCCGCTCACCACGGTCCGCCAGCCGCTCCAGGACATGGCCGCGCTGGCCACCCGGATGGTGCTGGCGATGGGCCGCGGGGAACACCCCGAGGCCCGCCGGGTCGAGCTGGCCACCGATCTGGTGGTCCGCGAGAGCACGACGCCGATCACCCTTTCGTCGCCCCCGCAGTGAGGCCGCCGATGAGCTGCCGCTCGGCGACCGCGTAGAAGGCCAGCGCCGGGATCATCGCCAGGACCACGTACGCGAGGATCTTGGCGGTGTCGGCCGAATACTGGCCGCTGAACTGCTGCACGCCCACGGGGAGCGTCCACCACACCTTGTCGTTGAAGACCACCAGCGGCAGGAAGAAGTTGTTCCAGCTGTTGACGACGGCCAGCACCGACACCGTGGCCAGCGCGGGGCGGGCCATCGGCAGCAGGATCCGCCAGAAGAACCCGAACGGCGAGCAGCCGTCGAGGATGGCGGCCTCCTCCACCTCGTGCGGGATCGACCGGAAGAACGACCGCAGGATGATGATCGTCAGCGCCAGGCCGAAGGCGGCCTGGGGCAGGATCACCCCGAGCGGGTTGTTCAGCAGGCCGAAGAACCGAAGGATGATGAACAGCGGCAGGATCGCCACCGCGAACGGGAACATCAGCCCGGCCGCGAAGATGGTGAACAGGAACTCCCGGCCCCGGAAGGCGAACCGGGCGAACACGAACGCCGCCAGGGCCGAGACGGCCACCGTGACCAGCGCCGTGCTGAGCGCGATCAGGGAGCTGTTGAAGACCTGCCGCCAGAAGTCCGACGACGCCAGCACGTTCGTGTAGTTCTCAGGTACCCACGGTGCCGGCAGGCCGATCGGGTTGTTGGCGAGCTGCGGGTTGTCCTTGAAGCCGCCCAGGATGCCGTACACGATCGGCACCAGCACGAACACGCCGATGACGATGACGATCGTGTGCAGGGCGATCGGCCGGGCGATCCTGGCCGGCGTGGTCCGGCGTTCCCGCGCGTGGACGCTCATCTGCGGCCACCTCCCATGGTCGTGGTGGCCCCGTCGAGGTCGCGCTTGAGCACGAACCGCTGGTAGCCGATGGCGAAGACCAGGCTGAGCAGGAACATCACCACGCTGATCGCGCTGGCGTAACCGACCTGGAAGCGGTTGAAGCCGATGTCGTACATCGTCACGCCGAGCGTCTCCGACGCGTGCACGGGGCCGCCCCCTGTCAGCACGTACACCAGGTCGAAGAGCTGGATGGTGCCGATCACCGACAGGAAGATCGTGATCCGGATCGTCGGGCCGAGCAGCGGCAGCGTCACGTAGCGGAACACGTGCCAGGGGCCGCAGCCGTCGATCTGGGCCGCCTCGGTGAGCTCCTTGGGGATGCTCTGCCGCCCGGCCAGGTAGAGGATCACGTAGAACCCGAAGTACTTCCACGTGATGACGATGAACAACGAGAACATGACCGTCTCGGGCTCGGACAGGAAGCTGGAGGTTCCGAGTCCGAGGAAGCCGAGGACCTCGTTGGCCAGCCCGCGCTCCGGCGACAGCAGCATGCTGAACAGCACGGCCGCGATGACCTCGCTGAGCACGTACGGCGCGAAGAACAGCAGCCGGTAGAGGGCCCGCAGGCGCATCTTCTGGTTCAGCAGCAGCGCGATGGCCAGCGCCAGCGGCAGCTGCACCACCAGCGACAACACGATCAGGAGCGCGCCGCGCCGCAGGTCGCCGAGGAAGATCTCGTTGTCCAGCAGCCGGGTGAAGTTGTCCAGCCCCACGAAGTTCGTCGGCAGCAGGCCGAAGCCGTTCCACTTGAAGACGCTGGAGTACATCGCCAGCAGGATCGGCGCCAGCACCAGCAGCGAGAACAGGATGACGCCGGGGAGCAGGAACAGGATGATGGTGATCCGCTTCCGCGCCTTGCCCCGGTTCTTGCTCGCCCGGGGCTGCGGCGGGGGGACCAGTCGTCGCGGGACCGGAGAGGCCGCGACGGCGCTCTCCGGTCCTTTTGTCGTCTTCACGCCGCGACTACTCCGCCTGCGCGGTCTCGGTGATGGCCTTGACCACTTCTTCCGGCGACTTGGTCCCGGCGATCAGCTCGGCCACGCTGTCGTTGACCTGCGCGCCGACGGCCGGCGGGTAGGCCTGGTCGAGGTAGAGCTGGAAGCCGGTCGCCTTGGCCAGGACGTCGACGACCATCTTGCCGCGCGGGTCGGTGACGGCGTCCTCGGTGCCCTTGACGACGGGCAGGAGGGCGCCGGTGGCGATCTCCTTGCGGGCGTTCTCGGCCGACAGGATGAACTTCAGGAAGTCGGTGGCCTCCTTCGGGGCGTCCACGCCGACGGCGAAGCCGCCGCCGCCGCCGAGCGCCTCGGTGGCCGCGCCCTTGCCGCCCTCGACCGCGGGGAAGGGGAAGAAGCCGAGCGCCTCGCCGAGGTCACCGGCGGTGTCCTTCTGGACGGTCGGCGCCCACTGGCCCATCAGCTCCATGGCGGCCTTGCCGCTGCCCATCGCGGCGGCCTGGCCGTCGGGGGTGTCGTAGGGGGCGCCCAGGAAGCCGTTCTGGAACGGCTTGAGGTCGGCCAGTTCCTTGAGCTTCTGACCGGCGGCGATGAAGTCGGGGTTCTCGAACGACTTCGCCGTCGCCGCCTCCTGGAGCGCGGGCAGACCGGCGATCCGCATCGCGAGGTAGGTCCAGTAGTAGTGGCCCGGCCACTTGGCCTTGCCGGCCAGGGCGATCGGGGTGATGCCGGCGTCCTTCAGCTTCTTGACCGCGTCGAGGAACTCGGTCCAGGTCGCGGGCGGCTGCTCGATGCCGGCCTTCTTGAAGAGGTCCTTGTTGTACCAGAAGCCGACCATGCCGATGTCGTACGGGACACCGTAGGTCTTGCCGCCTAACTGGTAGGCCGCCAGGGCGGCCGGGTTGAAGGTGCCCGACCAGTCGGCGATGTCGGCGGTGATGTCCTTGGCGATGCCGCCGTCGGCCTGCTGCTGGAGCACGCCGCCGCCCCACGTCTGGTAGATGTCGGGGCCTTCGCCCGACTGCGCAACCGTGGTCATCTTGGCCTTGAAGGCCTCGTTCTCCAGCGGGTTGATGTTGATCGTCACGTTCGGGTGGGCGGCCATGTACTCCTTGGCCATCGCGTCCCACACCGGCAACATGGGCTCGATGTTCTGGATGTGCCACCAGTCGATGACGACCTTCTCCTGCGCCGCCTGTCCCCCGGCTGCGGGCGCTTCCTCGCTCGGGGATGAGCAGCCCGCCAGCAGCAGCGCGGCGGCAGCCGCCGTCACCACTGCGCGTCGTGTCAGCGACATATCGGTGGTTCCTTCCGTCCCGGGAATGGACTCCAAGAAACTTTCGATGAAATTCCGATAGTTTCCCTTGATGGCACGGAGGTTACATCGCGTTTTCCACGGGATCAACGGCCGTTGTGGAGCTGTTACTCGGCCCTTGCCGCTAGGGTTCTGCCGTGGTCCGGGCGGAGATCACGTGAAATCGCGTGCGATCCCCCATCAAGTGCGGATTTGGCAGTGAGGTTGACGGGTGCCCGGATGGAAGACGGCGGTGAGCCTGATCGCGGCTTCCGTCACGCTCATGGGACTTTCAGCTCCCGCGTCCGCACGGGCGCGCGCGGACATGGAGGAGCGGCCCTGCCCGGTCGCCGTGCCGGAGGGCACCACGTGCGGCTACCTCCTGGTGCCCGAGCGCCGCGACGCCTACCAGAGCGACACGATCAAGGTGGGCTACGCGATCAGGAAGGCGGCCAGCCCGGCCGGTGAGCCGGTGGTCTTCATGAGCGGCGGCCCCGGCTCGGCCTCGATCCCGCTGACCGAGCTGATCACCTCGATCGCGCCCGACCGCGACGTCGTCGTCATCGAACAGCGCGGCGGGCGGTGGTCGGAACCCCGCCTGGAATGCCCCGAGATCGTGGACGGCATCCTGAAGGACCTCGCGCCGCCCACCGCCGTCACGGCCAGCCCGAGCCCCAGCCCCATGCCGGTCACCGCCACCCCCGCGCCCGCGCCCAACGGGGCGATGGGGCTGGCGGCCCGCACGTGCAAGGCGCGGCTCACGGTCGACCTGCGCGGCTACCGCACCCAGGAGATCGCCGCCGACGTGGTCGAGCTGCGCCGCTCGCTCGGCTACGACAAGTGGACCCTGTTCGGCGTCAGCTACTCCACCCGCGCGATGCTGCTGGCCGCCGCGATGGACCCCGACGGCGCCAAGTCGCTCGTGCTCGACTCCTACCTGCCCGAGCGCAGCCAGTGGTACGACGAGGCGCCCGCCGCCCTGCGGAGCACCCTCGACCGCCTCGGCGTGACCGCCCGGTTCGACCTCGCGGTCCGGAACCTCAACGCCGACCCGGTCACCCTCGCCACCCGCGACCCGCTCACCCGCCGTCGCGTCATGGTCCGGCTGACCGGCGACGACGTCGCCACCCTGCTGGCCGAGTCGTTCGCCGACCCCGAGGCGCTGCCGATCCTGCCGGCCTTGGTCGACGGCCTGGCCGACGGCCACACCGACCTGCTCCAGCCGCTGGTCGACGGCGTCGGCGGCGCGCTGACCAGCCACGAGTGGGGCCTCTACTACGCCGTGCAGTGCCAGGACGAGGCGCCCGCCAACACCTTCGCCGACCGCCGCCTGTTCACCGCCGACAACGACGCGACGGTGTGCGCGGAGTGGCGGCTGCCCCCCTCCGGCGAGGAGGGGGCCATCACCCAGGCCCCGGTCCTGATCCTGGCCGGGCAGTACGACCCCACCACCCCGTCGGCGGCGGCGAGCCGGGCCACCGAGAACCTGCCGGGCGCGCGCTTCCAGGAGTTCGCGGGCGTCGGCCACGGGGTGTTCCTGGGCAGCGAGTGCGGCCGTCGCACGATCACCGCGTTCCTGGCCGACCCGGCCGCCCCCACCCCCTGCGACGCCGGCACGCCTCCCCGGGCGACGATCGACCCGGCCTCGGTCCACTTCACCGGGGCCGCCTACACGGCCGCAGGGGCGCCGTGGGTGCTGGCGCCGCTCGGCGTGTTCGCGCTGCTGTCGCTCTTCCAGATCGCCGGGGGCGCGCTCACGGTGCGCCGCGACGGCCTGCTGACCCTGCTGGCCGGGATCACCGGCACGGTCTTCTGCGCCATCGTGGCATGGAGCGTGCTCTCGGTGGACGACGAGGTGGCCTTCGCCGTCGGCATCCCGCCGATCATCTTCTGGACCAGCGCGCTGGCGGTCGTGTCGACGGCCCTGTCGGTGGTGGCGGCGTTCCGCGAGCGGGCGCCGGGTGTGCTGATCCTTCCCGCGGCGACCGGGCTCGTCTTCACGGCCTGGCTCGTCGGATGGGTTCTCTGACTCCTTCCGGCAACCGTTTCCACCGCAGGGCGTTGACGCGCCCCGTGTGCAGCCTTTACGTTACCCGCAACGAAAAGTCTCGGTAATCTTATGAAACTTTCGGGAAACGGGTTTCCGCATGTTACGACGTCCTCCGGACGGAACCCCGGCCCTTGATCGCTCACGACGCTCGTCGTGAGGTGAGACGCCCGTGCGGGCGCCCCTGGGAGCGTGGGCGCCCGCGCGGGTCACAACCTGAAGGGATGGCCGGATGATCCGGGTCGCCGTCGTCGGGACCGGCGGGATCGCCGGCGTCTGCCACATGCCGGCGCTCCGGGCGGAGGCCCACCGGGCCGAGGTGGTCGCGGTCGCCGACGTGGACCTGGGCCGGGCCTGGCGGTTCGCCCGCGAGCACGGCGTCCCGCACGCCTACTCGTCGGTGGCGGAGCTGCTCCAGCGCGAGCGCCCGGACCTGGTGCACCTGTGCACGCCGCCGGGCGTGCACGCCGTCCAGGCGATCGAATGTCTCAAATCGGGCGCTTGGGTGTGGATCGAGAAGCCCGCGTGTCGTTCACTTGCGGAGTGGGACGCCATCACCGCCGCCGAAGGGCCCGGCTACGCCTCCGTGGTCTCGCAGCACCGCTTCGGCTCCGGCGCCGTCCACCTGAAGGAGATCGCGCCGCTGCTGGGCCGCCCGCTGGTCGCCCAGTGCGTGACGACCTGGTTCCGCGACCACGACTACTTCACGGTCCCGTGGCGGGGCCGGTTCCGGACCGAGGGCGGCGGCCCGACGGTCGGCCACGCGATCCATCAGATCGACGTCATGCTCTCGATCCTGGGCGACTGGGCCGAGGTGAGCGCGACGACCGCGACCCTCGACCGCGACGTCGAGTACGAGGACGTCGCCATGGCCACGGTCCGTTTCACCACCGGCGCGCTGGCCTCCGTCGTGACGAGCCTGCTGTCCCGCCGCGAGGAGAGCTACCTGCGCTTCGACTTCACCGACGCGACCGTGGAACTCCGTCATCTGTACGGCTACCGCAACGAGAACTGGACCGCCACGACCGACCTGTGGCAACCCCCCGACGACCGCCCCAGCTCCCACGAGGCCCAGCTCGCGGCACTGCTCGACGCCTACCAGAAGGACGAGCGCCCGCCGATGAGCGCCCGCCAGGGCCGCCAGGCCCTGGAACTGGCCACCGGCATCTACGCCTCGGCCCACCGCAGACGCCCCGTGACCCGCGCCGAGCTGACCCCCGACGACCCCTTCTACCACCGGCTGGACGGCGGCGCGTGGACGAGCTGATCTACGACGAACGCGGCGTGGAGATCCTGCGCTACGTCTACGACGACCGCGACACCGACGTCTTCGAGTCGCCCAAGCCCTACTTCCACCCGATCAGGACCCTCGACGGCGATCTGGTAAGCGCCTTCCGGCCGCACGACCACCGGTGGCACAAGGGCCTGGCGATGACGGTCTCCGACCTGTCGGGCCAGAACTTCTGGGGCGGCGGCACCTACGTCCGCGAGGCGGCGGGCTACGTCGACCTGCCCAACACCGGCACGATCCGGCACGACGGCTTCGACCGTCCGGGCGTCCAGCGGCTGAGCTGGCACACCCGCGACGGGGAGCACTGGATCGACGAGCTGCGCGAGTTCCGGGTGACCGACGTCGAGGACGACTCGTGGGCGCTGGAGTTCGCCACGACGCTCCGCAACGTCCGGGGGGCCGGCCTGGTGTTCGGCAGCCCGACGACCAACGGCCGCCCGATGGCGGGCTACTGCGGCCTCTTCTGGCGCGGCCCGCGCTCCTTCGAGCACGGCGAGGTGATCGCCGAGACCGGAGAGGGCCCTGACATGATGGGCCGCACCTCCCGGTGGCTGGCCTACGTCGGCCGCCACGACGGCGTCGACCGATCGTCGACGCTGCTCTTCCAGGCCCCGGTCCCGGTGACGTGGTTCGTGCGGACGACGCCGTTCGCGGCGGTCAACCCCTCGATCGCGTTCGACGAGATTGTTAACCTGCCGCCTGGAGAGAGCATGCGGCTTGGCTACCGCGTCGTCGTCTGCTCGGGGGCCTGGGACCGGCCCCGGCTGGTCGCGTACGTGAAGGAGCACGCATGTTCGGCATAGGCGTCACCGCCCTGAGTGTCTACGAATGGCCCGGCGCCGACGGCCGCTGCGGCGGATCGCCGCATCTGCACACGTTGTGCGCGGAGGCCTACGTCGTGGTGGCGGGCAGCGGGTCGGTGCAGACCCTGACCTGGGAGGGCTACCACGAGACCCCGCTCGTGCCGGGGGTCGTGGTGTGGTTCACCCCCGGCACCGTCCACCGGTTAGTGAACGACGGCGGGTTGAAGATCGTGGTGGTGATGCAGAACAGCGGCCTGCCCGAGGCGGGCGACGCGGTGTTCACCTTCCCCAACGCGGTGCTGAGCGGCGACTACAACCGGGCCGCCGGCATGGCCCCGCGCTGGCGGCGCGATCTGGCGCTGGAGGGTTTCCGGCAGCTCAAGGAGGCGGGCCGGCCGGGTTTCGAGAAGTTCCTGGAGCACGCCGTGCGGCTCGTCGGCGACCGGCTCGACGACTTCGAGGACCTGTGGCGCGAGGGCCCGCTGAAGGCGGTGGAGGACACCGAGAAGCAGCTCGCGTCCCTGCGCCGGGGCGACTACGACTACCTGCGCGAGGCGCGCATCCAGGAGGCGTCCGGCGAGCCGCGCGACGGCATGTGCGGGCATCTGTTCACCTATCCCGGATAAGCGGGGCTTAAGAGCGGCTTAAAGTAGTACTATCAGTAAACTTTCTTAAAAGAAGACATTGACTCACCTGATCACGCGGCTTAGGTTCACGGTCATCGGGGCGGAACGACTCTGCCCGCCGAGGCGTCCGGGCCGCGTGAGAAAGGTGACGCTCACGCGGCCCGGGCTTACCCTGCCATTCGTGCGATTTCTCACCGTCCCGCTGGTCCTCCTGGCGGTCCTGCTGCTGCCGCTCCCGGCGTCGGCCCACAACGTCCTGAAGAGCAGCGACCCCGCCGACGGCGCGACCGTCTCCCGGCTCGACCGGGTGACGCTGACCTTCGACCAGCCGGTCCGCCCCGACTTCGCCAAACTGGCGCTGACGGGCCCCGACGGTGCGCGCTACGAGGCCGGCCTGACGGTCCGCGACGAGATCGTGACAGCGACGGTGAAACCCCTTCCCTCCGGGGGCGTGTACGTCATCGGCTGGCAGATCGTCTCCAACGACGGCCACCCGGTGACGGGGACGATCCGGTTCACGTACACCCCCTCGGGCGGAGGAACCCCGACGGGGGCCGCGGCGACGCTGGCGCCCGCGCCCGGCGCGGTGTCGGCCCCGATCCCGGCCGCCTCCGGCGGCAGCTGGGTCTGGGGCCTGCTGGTCTTCGCCCTGCTGATGCTGGCGCTGTCGACCTGGGTGCTGCACCGCCACGAGTCGCGCCCGCGCCGCGCCGGCTCGACGCCCCCCGCCCACGACCGGACCCTCTCATGACCCTTCTCGACTCCCGCCCCGCCGCCGTCGACCGGCGGCTGGGCGCGCTGCCCCTGGCGGGGCTGGCCGGCGCCGGGCTGACCGCGGTCGTGGTGGCCACGTGGGCCACCCTCCCCGAACCGCCCTTCGGGCTGCCCGCAGCGGGCCCCTGGGTCGAGTTCGGGCTCCCGGTGACCCGGTTGGTCCTGGACGTCGCCGCGCTCGTCACCGTCGGCCTCAGCCTCCTGCCGAAGCTGCTGGGGTTCGACCACCCGGAGGCCACCGAACCGGCCGCGTCCCGGGCCCGGCGCTGGGCGGTCTACTCGGCGATCGTGTGGGCGTTCGCGGCGCTGGCGGCGACGCTGCTGAGCGCCGCCGAGGTGATGCCCGACCGGTTCCCCGACGTCCCGCTCTTCGTCGACGCGATCGGCTCGGGCCAGGGGCTCGTGGTGAGCGCGGCGGCGGCCACGCTGAGCGCGGCCATCGGGATGTTCGCCGTCAGGTTCGGCGAGAAGGTGCCCGCCGAACTGCGGGTCGGCGCGGCCGTGTTCGGGCTGCTGCCGCTCCCGGTGACCGGGCACGCCACCAACTGGTACTGGCACGACCTGAGCATGGTCGCCATGGAGCTGCACGTCATCGGCGCGGCCCTCTGGACGGGCGGGCTGCTCGCGGTGGCGCTGCTGCTGGCCTCCGACCGCGAGCTGCTGGGCCGCACCCTGCCGAGGTTCTCACGGCTGGCCACCACGGCGCTGCTCGTGGTCGCCGCCTCCGGCCTGTTCAGCGGGATCGTGGAGCTGCTGCTCTCCCCTGCCGAGGCGTTCCCCGCCTCACTGGTGACGACCGAATACGGCCTGCTGGTGGTCGTCAAGACCGTGCTGGCGGGGCTGATCGCCCTGCTCGGCGCCAACATCCGGTTCCGGCTGCTGCCGGGGGTGGTCGCCCGCCGCCCGACCGCGTTCGCGGCCTGGGCGGCGGTCGAGCTGACCGTGCTGGGCCTCGCCTACGGCGTGGCCGTCGTCATCACGCGGACGGGCGGCTGAGCCGTCTGCCCACCAGTTCCACGACGAGCCACGCCACCGCCAGCCCGCCGAGCGCGTAGGGCCACGCCCAGGGGGCGTAGGGCGGCGCGACGAGGTAGGCGTCCTGGAGCCAGAGCCCGCCGAACACGCCGCCCGTGACCAGCAGGGCCCCGACGACCACCCGCGCGTAGAGCACCGGCACCAGGAACGCCAGGTCGACGCAGAGCGCGGCCAGCAGCAGGAAGAACGGGATCGCCGAGGTCGGGAAGCCGACCCCGGCCAGCAGCGGCCAGATCACCATCCGGTAGGCGACGTAGCCCGCCGCGACCAGCGTCGCGGTGAACCGGTATCCGGTCGCCGCCCGCGCCGCCACCAGGATCGCCATGCCGACGATCCCGGCCCAGAGCGAGTAGACCTGGTCGGGCACCGGCAGCGCGAAGTTCTGCACGGCGATCAGGTCGACCGGCCGTCCGAGGTCCTCGGCCGCGAAGGCCAGCAGCGACGGCTCGGCCTCCGGCTCGCCGCGCACCCAGGCGGCCAGGCCGATCACGCCGTACTCCTGGTGCTCGCTCGGGAAGATCGCGTTCTCCAGGAAGAAGCCGAAGAGCGCCGCCAGCACGACGGTCCGCCGCCGGCCCGGGGGCGCGCCGACGTACCAGCCCCGGATCACCCCGGCGATCATGAACGCGGTGCCGATGAACAGCAGCGCGTGCGACGGGCTCCACGCGGTGATGTCCAGGCCGTTGATCCGGTGGTTGATCAGGTCGAGCGGGATGGCGACCAGGAAGGTGCCGGTCCCCCACAGGATCAGCCGCTGGGCCGCCCTGTCGACGCCGTAGCCGGTGTACCAGTGCACGATCGTCAGGCCGACCACGATCATCGTGCCGACCGTGTTGATCAGATGGGGCGGCGCGAGGTCGTCGCGCAGCCAGCGGAAGTGCCACGACACGTCCCAGGACGCGCCGAGCACCTTGAGGCAGAACGCCGCGATCCAGGCCGTGTAGAGCACCCGGAAGAGGTCGGGCGGGGTCGGGCGGCCCGGCAGGCCACGCGACCAGAGGGGCAGGCCCCAGGCCACGACCTGGCGGGGCACCCGCGTGAGCATCGTTGTTCCAGTCGCCACGCGCGAATTGTGCCGTTCTCTTTACTCGCGGCGCAATCAAAGGATGAGCTATCGCAATGGACCTCGATCGCAAAGCCGCCCTCATCGGCGGGCAGGACATGTGGACGCTCCCCGCCGCGCCCGAGATCGGGCTGCCCTCGCTGGTGACCTCCGACGGCCCCGTCGGCGTGCGGGGCGCCTCCTGGATGGCGGGCGACCCCGCCCTGGCGCTGCCCTCCTCCACCGCGCTCGCGGCCACCTGGGACGTCGGACTGGCCCGCCGGGCCGGGGAGGCGCTCGCCGCCGAGTGCCGCCGCAAGGGCGTGCACGTGCTGCTCGCCCCGGCGGTCAACCTGCACCGCACCCCCTTGGGCGGACGCCACTTCGAGTGCTTCTCCGAGGACCCGCTGCTGACCGGGGAGATCGGGGCGGCGTACGTGACCGGGGTGCAGTCGGGCGGGGTGGGCGTGACGGTGAAGCACTTCGTGGCCAACGACTCCGAGACCGACCGGATGACCGTGGACGTCCGGGTGGACGAGCGCACCCTCCGGGAGCTCTACCTGGCGCCCTTCGAGCTGGTGGTGCGCAGGGCGGCGCCGTGGGGGGTGATGGCGGCGTACAACCGGGTGAACGGGGTGCCGATGTGCGAGCACGCCGAGCTGATCGAGGGCGTGCTGCGCGGCGAGTGGGGGTTCGACGGGGTCGTGATGTCCGACTGGACGGCGGCCCGCGACGCCGCCGGATGCGCGCTGGGCGGGCTCGACCTGGCGATGCCGGGGCCGGCCAGCGTCTACGGGGAGCCGCTGGCCGCGGCGGTGCGGGCGGGACGCGTACCGGAGGAGCTCGTCGATCTTAAACTGGCCCGGCGCAGGACCCTGCACGCCCGCGTGGACCTCTCGGAGAGGCCCGCGGAGGACGGGGCCGCACTCGCCCGGGAGATCGCGGCCCGGTCGTTCACGCTGCTGACCAACGACGGCGTGCTGCCGCTCGCGCCCGCCGCCAGGGTCGCGCTGATCGGCGGCCTGGCCGCCGACGCCCGGATCATGGGCGGCGGCAGCACCCTGGTGTTCCCCGACCACGCCGTCTCGCCCCTCGAAGGCCTCAGGGCCGCCGGGGTCGACGTCGTCTTCAGCCGGGGCGCCGACGCGAGCGTCCGGGTCGCCCCGGCCGCGATGGCGGCCACCGCGACGGCCCGCGACGCGACCGGCCGGGTGCTCGGCGAGTTCCCGCTCCGCGACGGCTCCTTCCTCTGGCTGGACGTGCTGCCCGTCCCCTACGAGGAGCTGCACACGGTCGAGATCAGCGGGGTCCTGGACGCGGCCCCGGGCTGGAACACGCTGGCCGTCGAGGGCACCGGCCGCTTCACCCTGGAGGCCGACGGCCAGACCCTCTTCGACGGGGTGGTGGGGCCTCCGGACGGCGACCCCATGGCCGCGTTCTTCCTCCCCCCGCAGCACGAGGTGCTCGCCGACCTGCCGGGCCCGGTCGTGGTCAGCCTGGTCCACACGGTGCGCCACCTGCCGGTCTCACCGCCCTTCGTGGGCTTCGCCCTCTGCCACCGCGGCCCCCGCCCCACCACCGGCCGGATGATCTCCGAGGCCGTCGCGGCGGCGGCGGAGGCCGACGTGGCCGTGGTCGTGGTCGGCACCTCGAAGGAGGTCGAGAGCGAGGGCTTCGACCGCACGTCGCTGCGGCTGCCCGGCCGCCAGGACGAGCTCGTCGCCAAGGTCGCCGCCGCCAACCCCCGCACGGTCGTCGTGGTCAACGCCGGGTCACCGGTCGAGATGCCGTGGCGCGACGAGGTCGCCGCGATCCTGCTGACGTGGTTCCCGGGCCAGGAGGGCGGCCACGCCCTGGCCGACGTCCTCACCGGCGCCGCCGAACCCGGCGGCCGCCTCCCGACCACCTGGCCCGCCACGCTCGACGACTGCCCCGTGACCAACGTCACACCCGCCGACGGCGTCCTCACCTACGACGAGGGCCGCTTCATCGGCTACCGCGCCTGGGACCGCCACGACACCGCCCCGGCCTTCCCGTTCGGCCACGGCCTGGGCTACACGACGTGGTCGTACGACGGGATCGCCGTCGACGGCATGACGGTGACCGTCACCCTGACCAACACGGGCGACCGGCCCGGACGCGAGGTCGTGCAGGTCTACCTGGCCCCCGAGGACCCGGGCGACCGCCCGGCCCGCTGGCTGGCGGCGTTCACGACGTGCGAGGCCGGGCCGGGCGAGACGGTGTCGGTCACCGTGGAGATCCCCCGGCGGGCGGTGGAGGTCTGGACCGAGCACGGGTGGCAGGCCGTTCCCGGGGCGTACCGTGTCCTCAGCGGACTCTCAGTCAGCGCCGATAGCATCGCGATATGACGTTTCGCGGGGGCCGGCGCGGCCTCGCCGTGCTCGCCGCCGTGCTCGTGGCCGTCGCCGGGATCATCTGGATCGCCTGGCCGTCCGACGGGCTCCCCCAGGGCCAGGACGTGGTCATCCCCGTCGTCGACGGCCCGGCCGACGACCAGAAGGTGCTGATCGACGCCTCCTACTTCCCGCCCGAGGGCGGGGGCAGGGCGCCCGCGGTGCTGCTCGGGCACGGGTTCGGCGGGAGCAAGACCAGCGTCCGCGAGCAGGCCGGGCAGCTCGCCGAGCAGGGGTACGCGGTGCTCACCTGGTCGGCGCGCGGGTTCGGGCGCTCGACCGGGGAGATCGCGCTCAACTCGCCCGACTACGAGGTCAAGGACGTCCGGCAGCTCATCGACTGGCTGGCGAAGAAGCCCGAGGTGCTGCTCGACGCGGACGGCGACCCGCGCGTCGGCATGGCGGGCGGCTCCTACGGCGGCGCGATCGCGCTGATGACCGCCGCCTACGACGCCCGCGTCGACGCCATCGCGCCCTCGATCACCTGGTACGACCTGGCCGACGCCCTGTTCCCCGAGGCGTCGGGGGCCGGTCCGGCCACGGGCGTGTTCAAGAAGATGTGGGCCGGGATCTTCTTCAGCGCCGGGGGGTCGGGGCTCAACCCGGCCTCGCAGGCCGACGGGCTGGCCCGGCTGCTGAACGGCTCCACCGGGCAGCCCGCGCCCGCCGGGGTCACCCCCGACCAGGCGCAGTGCGGGCGGTTCCTGCCGGCCATCTGCGCGGTCTACCAGCAGATCGCCGCCACCGGGAAGGCCACCCCCGAGGCCGTCGACCTGCTGCGCCGGTCGAGCCCCGTGTCGGTCCAGGGCCGGATCAAGGTCCCGTCGCTGATCATCCAGGGGCAGCGCGACTCGCTCTTCCCGCTCGGCCACGCCGACCTGAACGCCAAGGCCATCGCCGCGACCGGCGCCCCGGTCGAGGTGGCCTGGATCGCCGGGGGCCACGACGGCGGCGACGCCGAGGCCGACTTCGTCTTCGCCCAGACCCTCAACTGGTTCGACGCCCACCTGAAGAAGGACGGCGCGGCCACCGGTCAGGGCTTCACCGTCTCCCGTGACGGCGGCCGCGACCCCGGCACCCGGCAGAACGTCCTGCTGCACGCCGAGGGCGAGTCCTACCCCGGTCTCGGCGGGACCGTGACGACCAATCTGGACCTGCTCGGCCCCGACCAGGAGGTGGCCACCCCGCCCGGCGGCAGCCCCGCCGCGATCTCCTCGGTGCCCGGCCTGAGCGGCCTGCTCGGCGGCGGCGCGGGAGGCGGCGGGTCGGCGGGCGCCTCGCTCGACCTGCCGGGCCAGGTCGCGGTCTTCCAGACCCGCCCGCTCGACCGCACGCTCACGGTGACCGGTTCGCCCACCGCCGAGATCAAGGTGTACGGCGAGGGCGAGGTCACCCTCTTCGCCAAGCTCTACGACGCCGCCTCCGGCCAGCTCGCGGTGCTCCCAGGGGGCCTGGCCGCGCCGCTGCGCGTCGCCGCGACCCCGACCGGCACGCCGGTCACGGTCACCCTCCCGGCCATCGACCGGCGCGTCGAGGCGGGCCACGTGCTGCGCCTGGCGATCACCACGACCGACATGGCCTACGCGCTCCCGGCGCAGCCCAGCGTGCACAGGGTGGGCCTGGCCTCCACGACGCTGACGATGCCGGTCGACTCCGGTCTGGCCGCGCCCGCACAGGGCCCCGCCTGGTGGACGTGGGCGTTCCCGCTCGTGTCGGTCCTGGCGGCGGCGGTGATCCTGCTGACCGGCCGTCCGCGCCGCGCCGCCGTCGCGCCCGACCCGGCGCTGGCCGAGGTGCCACTCCAGATCACCGGGCTGACCAAGCGCTACAAGAACGGCCACAAGGCCGTCGACGAGCTGTCGTTCCGCGTCGAGAAGGGGCAGGTCCTCGGCCTGCTCGGGCCCAACGGCGCGGGCAAGACGACCACGATGCGGATGATGATGGGCCTCATCCACCCCGACGGTGGCGAGATCCGCATCTTCGGCGAGAAGGTCGTGCCGGGCTCACCGGTGTTGTCGCGGCTGGGCTCCTTCGTCGAGGGCGCGGGCTTCCTGCCGCACCTGTCGGGCCGCGACAACCTGAAGCTCTACTGGCAGGCCACCGGCCGTCCCGAGGGCGACGCCCACCTGGAGGAGGCGCTGGAGATCGCCGGTCTCGGCGCCGCCGTCGAACGCGCGGTGCGCACCTACTCCCAGGGCATGCGGCAGCGCCTGGCCATCGCCCAGGCCATGCTGGGCCTGCCCGACCTGCTCGTGCTCGACGAGCCCACCAACGGGCTCGACCCGCCCCAGATCGCCGAGATGCGGCGGGTGCTGAAGGCGTACGCCACCGAGGGCCGGACCGTCATCGTGTCCAGCCACCTGCTCGGCGAGGTCGAGCAGACGTGCAGCCACGCCGTCGTCATGCACCGGGGCCGCCTGGTCTCGGCCGGTCCGGTCGCCGAGCTGCTGCGCCGGGGCGAACTGAACGGCTCCACCCGCCTGGAGGACGTGTTCCTCGACCTGATCGGAGAGAACGCATGACCGCGACCGGCTACGCGCCCGGGCGCACCCTCCCGCTGCGGGTCGAGTTCGTCCGCCAGTTCCGCCGACGCCGCACGATGGTCATGTTCGGGCTGCTCGCGGCGCTGCCGTGGATCCTGGTGGTCGCCTTCCAGTTCGGCCCGAACAACAACCGGAACGGCAACGGCCTGCGGATCTCCGACCTGGCCATGGAGGGCGGCCTCAACTTCGCCGCGTTCGCCCTGTCGGTCTCGGCGAGCTTCCTGCTGATGGTCGCGGTGGCGCTGTTCTGCGGCGACACCGTGGCCAGCGAGGCCAACTGGTCGTCGCTGCGCTACCTGCTGGCCGCGCCGATCCCCCGCGACCGCCTGCTGCGCCAGAAGCTGATCGTCGCGCTGACCTACTCGGCCGCCGCCGTCACGGTCGTGCCGGTGATGGCGGTGCTGGCGGGCACGCTGGCGTTCGGCTGGAACGACGTGCGGGTGCCCGGCACCGGCGAGGTCATCGCGGCCCTGGACGTGCTGCCCAAATTCGGAATCGTCATCCTGTACGCCATGGTCACCAACCTGGTCGTCGCATCGCTGGCGTTCCTGCTGTCGGTGAGCACCGACTCGCCGCTGGGGGCGGTCGGCGGCGCGGTCGGCCTGGTGATCGTCAGCACCATCCTGCAGGCGGTGGAGGCCCTCGGTGGCCTGCGCGAATTCCTGCCGACCTTCTGGAACACCGCCTGGCTCGACGCCCTCGCCCCGGTCCCCGACTACAGCGGAATGATCAAGGGCACCGCGATCGCGGTCACGTACGCGGCCGTGCTGCTGGCTTTCGCGTTCCGCCGGTTCCGTCGTAAGGACGTCGTTTCCTGATTGACAGGCCTCCGAATTCGTGTAGGAATCGATGGGACAAAAAGCTCAATTAAGCTCTGACGCTTTAATTAAGCGCAATCACGCCCACACAACTCACCGGGCCGAAAATTCCTGCGCCCCCGGGACCGTGCCATCGCCGGTTCACTTTTGTCGCGCCCGGCCAGACGAATCGGAAGGACCTGCTCGTGACCAGTGTCGTTTCGTCGCCCCGGTTGGATGTCCCCTCCTTCTACTGTCCCTTCCCGTACGCCATCTCCCCCGAGGCCGACGATGTGGACCGTGCCACGGTGAAATGGATGGACGACTTCGGCCTCTTCCGCTCCCCCGAACAACGGCAGTACCTCGCCGCCCAGCGCATCGGGCACTGCGCCGCGCTGGCGCTCCCGCACGGACGCGGAGAAGGGCTGCGCCTCGCGGCCGACTACGTCTTCTGGTTGTTCACCTTCGACGACATGTACTGCGACGAACGTGTCCATGAGATGTCGCTCGACGCCTTCGTGCAGTTCGTCAGCAAACTCACCCGCATCGTCGAGGCGCCCACCGCGCGCATCCTCACCGACGACCCGTGGGCCGAGGGCCTGCGGGACATCCGCTTACGGATGGAGCAGACCGCCACCCCGGTCCAGCTCGCCCGCTGGGTCGAGGAGCAGCGCAAGTACCTCTTCGGGCTGATCTGGGAGACGGCCAACCGGCTGGAGGGGCGGATCCCGCCCGTCGACGACTACGTGACCATGTGGCTCAACGCCAGCGCGTGCGGGGCCAGCGTGATGTTCGTGGACATCAGCGCCGGCTACGAGGTCAGCGCTGACGACATGGCCGACGCGAGGGTGCGGGCGCTCACCGAGATGGCCAACGCGATCATCGCGTGGGACAACGACCTGATCTCGTTCAACAAGGAGTCGTACCGGCAGCACCGTTACGGCTATCCGCAGATCCAGAACCTGGTCAGCGTGCTGACCTCGGGCGGCCTGTCGGTCGAGCAGGCCTCGGCCGAGGCGGTGCGCATGCGCGACCGGGTGATGACCCTGTTCCTGAAGGTCGGCGACGAGGTGCGCGCCGGCGCCTCACCCGAACTGGACCGTTACGTCTACGGCCTGGGCGAGTGGATCAGGGGCTATCTGGCCTGGGCGATGAGCACCGGCCGCTACCTGGACCCGCGCAATCCGACCGACTCGGCCGCGGCCGACCCCGTCACGATGCCGGGTACGTGGAAGGAGCGGGCCAGCGACGACCGCCTCGACCCGCTGCCGCTGCCCGCCATAACGTGGTGGTGGGACCAGCTTGCGTGATCACCAGTGGGGCGGACGGTCCTCGAGGAGACGGGCGTCGTCGTCGGACTCCCGCCACTCGCCCCATCCGTGATCGGTGTCGTCGATGGTCTGGTCGGGGAGCACCGGCAGGCCGTCGTCGGACAGGTCGACCGGGCGCAGTTCATCGGGCTGCGGCTCAGACATGGCTCCCAGCCTAGCGAAGGGCGGGAGCCGGATGAGGTATCTCCACCACGCTCCCCACGGCCAAAAGCTACTAAAGGTACGATGCCGGAGCAGGTGCAAGCCGGAACGCGACACCCCCGTGAGGCGGCATGGCGACCCCAGCAGGTTGGCGAAGAGACGGCAATCTCCCCGCGGAGCTCACCAGCTTCGTCGGGCGGTCGCGGCTACTGACCCAGATCAGACAGCGCATCCAGCAGTCGCGCCTGGTCACGGTGACCGGGATCGGCGGCGTCGGGAAGACCCGCACCGCCCTGCGCGTCGCCCATCAGCTGCGCCCGCAGTTCGACGACGGCATCTGGTACGTCGACCTGGCCCGCCTCCAGGACCCGTCGATGCTCCACCACACGGTCCGCACCGCACTGGGTCTGGCCGACCAGTCGAGCCGCACCAGCGGCGACTCCCTGGCCGACTGGCTGGGCGACCGGACCGTGCTGCTCATCCTCGACACGTGCGAGCACATGGTCGAGGCGTGCGCCGAGCTGATCGAAGACCTGCAGAGCCGCAACCCCAACCTCAAGGTGCTGGCCACCAGCCGCCGGTCGCTGAACGCGGCCGGCGAGTCGGTCATCCCGATCCCGCCGCTGCCGGTGCCCGGTGACGACCCCGCCGAATCGCCCTACAACAACGACGCCGTAGAGCTGTTCCGGCAGCGCGCCACCGCCGTGGTGCCCGACTTCACCGTCGAGGAGAACAACGTCACGTCGGTCGCCGAGTTGTGCGTGCGGCTCGACGGCATCCCGCTGGCGATCGAGCTGGCGGCGGTCCGGCTGCGGGCCCTGTCGGTCGACCAGATCCTCGGGCTGCTGACCGACCGGTTCTCGCTGCTGGCGGGCGCCTCCCGCACCGCGTTACCGCGCCACCAGACGCTCCGGGCCGCGATCGGCTGGAGCCACGAGTTGTGCGAACCGGCCGAGCGCCTGCTGTGGGCGCGGTTGTCGGTCTTCGCGGGCGACTTCGAGCTCGACGCCGCGCGCTACGTCTGCGCCGGCGACACCCTGCCGCCCGACCGCATCATGGACGTCATCACCGGCCTGGTCGACAAGTCGGTGCTGCTCAGCTACAACACCGTGTCGGGCCAGCGCTACCGCCTGATCGACACCCTGCGCCAGTACGGCGAGGAGTGGCTCGACAAGCTCGGCGAGACCGACAACCTGCGCCGCCGCCACCGCGACTACTACCTCCAGCTCGCCGAACGCGGCGAGCACGCCTGGTCGGGCCCACGCCAGGTGCACTGGTTCGTCCGCATGCGGCAGGAGCACGACAACGTCCGCACGGCGGTCGACTTCTGCCTGTCGGCGCCGGGCGAGCACCGCATCGGCCTCGAACTGCTGTCGTCGCTCTGGTTCATGTGGGTGGCCTGCGGCTTCATGCGCGAGGGCCGCCACTACCTCGAACGTGCCCTGGGCATGTCGCGGCAGGCCAGCAAGGAGCGCTGCCGGGCGTTGTGGACGCTCGCGTACGTCTGCAACATGCAGGGCGACCACGACGGCGCGACCGAGGCGGCCGAGAAGTGCTCCTCGGAGGCCCTGGAGGTCGGCGACTCGGGCGCGGTGATCTTCGCGACCAAGATGCTCGGCACCAGCGCCATGCTGAAGGGCGACTTCAAGCGGGCCACCGCGCTGCTCGGCGTGGCGATCGAGTTCCACAAGAGCGGCCGGGAGCTCAACCCGGGCCTGCTCCCGGCGGTGGCGGAGCTCGCGCTGGTGCTCACCTACCAGGGCGACTACATGGAGGCCGAGACCCTCGTCCAAGACTGCCTGAAGATCTGCAACGAGCGGGGCGAGTTGTGGATCCGCTCCTACGCGGTCTGGATCCAGGCCCTGATCGAGATCGAGACCGGCCGCCCCGAGCAGGTCAAGACCAGCGCCCGCGAGGCGCTGCGGATCAAGCGGCACTTCCACGACGTGCCCGGCGTGCTGCTGTGCCTGGAGACGATGGCCCGCCACGCCGCCTCGTCGGGCGAGGTCGCCCACGCCGCCTACCTGCTGGGCGCCTCGGAGCACAACTGGCGGGCCTCGGGGCTGGCCCAGCTCGGCTCGCCCTTCCTGAGCGACGACTTCAAGCGCACCATCAAGGAGTGCCGCGAGACCCTGGGCGTCGAGGAGTTCGACCGCCTGTTCACCGCCGGGCAGGCCCTGTCGCTGGAGGACACCATCGCGGTGGCCCTCGGCGAGCTCGAGTCGCTCTAAGCCTCTCCGAAGATCTCCAGAGCGGTCGTGTCGCCGAACATCCGCGCGGTGTCGGCGGCCGACGGCCGGCCCGCGTGGGGGTCGGCGCCCGCCTCGAACAGGGCCCTGACCACGTCGTGGTTCTTCTTGAACACGGCCCCGGCCATGGGCGACTGGCCCTTGTCGTTGGGCCTGCCGGGGTCGGCGCCGCGGTCGAGCAGGGCCTGCACCGTGTCGGCGTGGCCGTGGTAGGCGGCCAGCATGAGCAGGGTGTCGCCGTTCTCGTTGTGCAGGTCGGCCGGCACCCCGGCGTCGACGTAGGCGACCAGTTCGGCGGTCTGCCCGGCGCGGGCGTAGCCGAACAGCCGGGTGGCGAAGTCGACGAGTTCCTGATCCGGCTCCATGCGCCCTATTGTCCAACGGTAGGGTCCCCGAAACGGCGTGGAATCGATTCACCTCGCCGTAGGTTCTGTAGATGAGACAGACCGTGAGAAAGGCTGCCAGTCGTGTACGACCCGACGGATCTCTACCGGCTCGACGGTGACGTCCCCGAGCTGACCGATCCGGTGATGCTCTACCACTTCGAAGGCTTCGTCGACGCGGGCGGGGCCGGACGGCTGGCTCTGGGGCACCTGATGGCGGAGCTGGACCACCGGGTCGTGGCCACCTTCGACGTCGACCGCCTGATCGACTACCGCTCGCGGCGGCCGATCATGGTCTTCGACACCGACCGCTGGGTCGAGGCCGACATGCCGGAGTTGTCGCTCCACCTGGCCCACGACCTGACCGGCACCCCGTTCCTGCTGCTCACCGGCCCCGAGCCCGACCGCGAGTGGGAGCTGTTCACCGAGGCCATCGGCATGCTGGCGACCCGGCTGAACATCAGCAAGATGGTGACGATCCACGGCATCCCGATGGGCGTCCCGCACACCCGCCCGATCGGCCTGACCGCCCACGGCAGCCGCCCCGAGCTGATCAACGGCCAGGTGAGCCCGTTCGGCAAGGTCCAGGTCCCCGGCAGCGTGGCGGCCCTGCTCGAACTGCGCCTGGGCTCCAAGGGCCACGACGCCCTCGGCTACTCGATCCACGTCCCCCACTACCTGGCCCAGGCGGAATATCCCCAGGCCGCCGTGACCGCCCTTGAGGCGATCACGCGGGGCACCGGTCTGGTCTTCCCGATGGACGCCCTCCGCGACGCCGCCGACAAGACCACCGCCGAGATCGAGGAGCAGATCCAGGCCAGCGCCGAGTTGTCGGGCGCCATCGCGGGCCTGGAGCAGCAGTACGACGCCTTCACCGCCGGCAAGGACAACCTGCTGGCCGAGTCGACCCCCATGCCGACCGGCGACGAACTGGCCGCCCAGTTCGAGGCCTTCCTCGCGGAGCGCGACGACCGGGATGGCTGACGACATCAAGGTCGGGCTGGTCGGATACGGCCCGGCCGGCGAGTTCTTCCACGCGCCCCTGATCGCCGCCACCCCCGGCCTGCGGCTGGCCGCCGTGGTGACGGGCGACCCCGAGAAGGCGGCCCGCATCGGCCCCGGCGTGGCCGTGGTCCGGCACGCCGCCGACCTCCATCCCCTGGTCGACCTCGTCGTGGTCGCCTCGCCCAACCGCACCCACGTGCCGATCGCCGGGGAGGCGCTGCGCGCCGGCCTGCCGGTCGTGGTCGACAAGCCGCTGGCCGCCACCGCCGAGGAGGCGCTGGAGCTGGCCGCGCTGGCCCGCGAGCGGGGCCTGCTGCTGACGGTCTTCCAGAACCGGCGCTGGGACGGTGATTTCCTGACGATCGAGCGGCTCCGCCCCCGCCTGGGCGACATCCGGCGTTTCGAGTCGCGCTTCGAACGCTGGCGTCCAGTCCCGAAGGGCGGCTGGCGCGAGCAGGGCGGCCCGGAAGACCTCGCCGGTCTCCTCTACGACCTGGGCAGCCACCTGGTCGACCAGGCCCTTCAGCTGCTGGGCCCGGTGACCTCGGTCTACGCCGAGGCCGACATCCGGCGCGAGGGCGTGCGGGCCGACGACGACAGCTTCATCGCCCTCACCCACGCCAACGGCGCACGATCCCACCTGTGGGTGAGCGCGGTCGCCGCCGACCTGGGCCCCAGGTTCCGCGTGCTGGGCTCGGAGGCGGCGTACGTCAAGTGGGGCATGGACCCGCAGGAGGAACGCCTGAGGGCCGGCCGCAGCCCGGCCGAGCCGGGGTTCGGCGACGGCGAGCCCGGCTTCGTGGGCGACGAGCGGGTGCCGACTGAACCGGGGAACTACCGCGCCTTCTACGAGGGCGTGGTCCGGGCGCTGTGGGGCGAGGCCCTGCCGCCCGTGACCCCGGAGTCGGCGGCCGAGACCCTGACCGTCCTCAGGGCCGCCCGGGTCTCCGCCGACGAGGGCAGAGTGATCGCTCTCGCCTGACCTGGTCGGGTGGCCGGCCAGGCGGAGCCGTAACGGAGGAGGAGCTTTTTAGTCGCGCAGGCGTGATCGGAGGGCGGCGGTGTCGTCGTCGGTCCAGCCGTGTTCGGCGAGCCAGCCCATCGGGCCGCCGTAGCGGGTGTCGAGGATCTCCAGGAAGTGCTCGATGTACTCGGCGCGGGGGACGTGGCTGTCTGCGGGCTTGGAGTCGAGGTCGACGCGGTAGGTGTCGCTCGAGCGGAGCCGCTCCAGGATCGCCGCGATGCGCTCGCCGGTCGCCACGTAGTCGGCCACGATGGCCTCGCGGGTCACGCCGGCGACCTCTTCGGCCAGGGCGCAGAGCACGCCGGTGCGGTCCTTGCCGGCTGCGCAGTGGACCAGCGCGGCGCCGTCGCCGTGGGCCATCACGCGGAGCGCGGCCACCACGGAGTCGGGGCGGTCGCGCAGGTAGCCGTAGTAGTGGCCGGTGACGCGCAGTTCCGGGTCGAGGCGCTCGGCGTCGGCCCAGGGGAGGGCGCGTTCGTCGAGCTCCGCGATCTCGGCCTCGTCGGGGTCGTCGCTGGCCGCGTCGGTGAACAGGCCGCCCTCGGCGAAGAGCGTGTGGTGGTGGATCTCCACGGCCGCTTCGCCGGTGAGGGGGCCGGGGCCCTCCAGCCGGACCTCGGTGTTCGACCGCAGGTCGATGACGTGGCGCAGCTTCAGCTCCGCCACCAGCAGGTTCACGTCGGCCGGGGTGAGGCTCTGCAGGTTGTCGCCGCGCAGCACCTGGCCGGAACGGGTGACGCCGCCGTCAACGGTCGGCAGGCCCCCCAGGTCCCGGACGTTGACCGCGCCTTCGAGAACTATCCAACGCCCATTCTCATTCATCACTTATGAGCCTATCTGGTAGCTAATGTCAGTCACATGGCCCCTATATGAACCTTCCGTACCCCCTCAGCGGGGTGGTCTGGCCTGGTCGAGGGCCTCCTGGGCGCGGCGGGCGCCCGACTCGTTGCCCAGGTGCAGGTAGATGTCCAGGGCCTGGCGGGCGGGCGTGTAGGCCTCGGTCAGGCGGCCGGCCCTGATCAGCACCTCCGCCTCGGTGCGCAGGCACCGTGCCTGCCACCACCGGTCGCCCAGGGCCTCGAAGTCGTGGACGGCCCCGCGCAGCATCGCCACCGCCTCCTCGACCCGGCCCAGGCGTTCCAGCACCCGTCCCTCGCTCACCTCCGACCGGGCCACGCCCCAGGAGTCGCCCAGTTTGGCCAGCATCTCCTTGGCGTCGCGCACGTTGGCGTGCTCGGTGAGCATGTTCGAGGGGTCGCCGATCTCCCCGGCGGCGCGCAGGCTGCGGGCCTGCTCCCACTCCTCGCCCCGGTCGCGGAAGGAGCGGATGGCGAACCCGAGGGCGTTCCCGGCCAGGACGAAGTTGCGTTCGGCCGCGTGGGCGTCGCCCCGGGTCAGCAGCATCCGGGCCTCGGCGCCCAGCACCTCGCCCAGGGCCCGCTGGGTCTGCGCCTCGGAGTAGCGGTTGCCGGCCCGCTGGAAGGTGCCGAGCGCCTCCTCCAGCAACTCCCGGGCCTCGGTGTAGCCGCGCTGGGCCAGCCGGAGTTCGGCTAGGTTGCGCTGGGTGCGGGCGGTCCACCAGCCGTCTCCCCCGGCCTTGAAGGCGGTGATGGCGCCGATCAGGTACTCCTGGCCGCGGTCGAGGTGGCCGCTGGTGAACAGGGTCATGCCGACCGCGCGCATGGCGCGGGCCGCCCACCAGGCCTCGTTCTGCTCGGTCAGCAGGTCGAGGGCGCGCTGGGCGTCCTTCAGCGCCTCCTCCCCGCGCCCCACTCCCCCGGCGACGGCCGCGCGTTCGAGCAGGGCGATGCCGAGGGCGCGGGGGTCGTCCATCCGTTCGGCGGCCTCGCAGATGACGTCGGCGACGGCCTGCCAGTCGGACCAGTAGGCCCGCAACGAGTGGCACAGGGAGCAGAAGGCGCGGCCGATGCCCCAGGCCAGGTCCCACATCTCCTCCGCCTGGGCGGTCTGCACTGCCGACAGCAGCGACAGGCGTTCGGCGGAGAACCAGGTGCCCGAGGTGATCTCGGGGCTCTTCAGGACGCGGATGGCCGAGCCGGAGGCCTCGATGCGGGGCCAGGTGATCTCCTCAGCCGGGTGGGTGGTGGGGTGCGAACCAGGGCGGGGGCTCCAGTCCTGCGGCCAGCGGATGGCGGCGGCGGCCTCGGCGCGGCGGCGGTAGCCGTACAGGACCCGTTCCATGGCGGCGTGCCGGGCGGGGGCGTGGTCGGCGCGCTGTTCCTGGGCGAACAGGCGGACCAGGTCGTGGAGGCGGTAGCGGGTCTGGCCGGTCAGGTCGCGGCCGGTCACCTCGGCGAGATGGCTGGCCACGAGCGCCTCGATCTGGTCGGCGCCGTCGGTCTCGGAGACGTCGAGCAGGTCGCCGGCCACCCAGCCGGGCACGTCGGGGGCGGGGAAACGGGCCAGCAGGCGTAACAGGCGGCGCTGGGTGCCGGTGCACTCGTCGTAGGAGAGCTGCACCGAGGCCCGGACGCTCTTGTCGATCTCGCGGCCCACTTCGAGCTGGTCGAGGCGGCGGCGTTCGTCGTCGAGGCGGTCGTGCAGGTCGGAGAGGGACCAGTGGGTCCGGGTGGCCAGGCGGCCGCCGCAGATGCTGATGGCCAGGGGCAGCCGGTCGCAGGCCCGGACGATGCCGAGGGCGGCGTCGAGGTCGGCCGCCACCCGCTCCGATCCCGCCAGGCGGGCCAGCAGCTCGACGCCCTGGGCCTCGGTGAACGCCTGCAGCTGGGCGTCGTAGGTGTTGCGCAGCATCAGCGACTTGCGCGAGGTGACGATGACGGCGCAGCGCGGCTCGGTCGGGATCAGGTCCTTGATCTGGTCGCCGTCCTGGGCGTTGTCGAGGAAGATCAGCAGGCGCCGGCCGGTGGTCCACGTCCACCAGAGTTTCTGCAGTTCCCGCAGGCTGCCGACGTCGGTGGTGAGGCGGGCGCCCAGCGCCCGCAGGAAGGCCATCAGCACCTCCTCCGGCCGCACCGCGCCGTCGGCGCCGCGCAGGTCGAAGTAGAGCTGGCCGTCGGGGTAGCGGCCGATCATCTCGTGGGCGAACCGGGAGGCCAGCGCCGACTTGCCGACGCCGCCCTGGCCGTAGAGGGACGCCACGATCGGGGAGTCGCCGTCGCGTCGCGCGAACAGCTCGCGCAGCTCGGCCAGGATGTCGGCGCGGCCGGTGAAGTGGGCGATGACCGGCGGCAGCTCGGCCGGGACGGGCGTGCCGCCCGCTTTGGCCCCGCGCTCGCGGCGGCCGGACGGGTCGGCGGTGGCCCAGGCGAGCACCCCGGCGAGCGCGGCGGCCACCCCGGTGATGCCGAGCCCGGCCGCGACCGGGAGGTCCCAGATGTTGGTGACGGCCGCCATGGCGCTGGCGACGGCGGCCACGATGCCGACGGCGGCGGGGGCGGCGACGGACGAACGGCGCTTCGACGGCAGGCGGTCGTCGTCGTCGCGGGGAGCTTCCGACATCCTGGGGGTCCCCTCACGAAAGTGATCTAGTCAGGATTCAAGCACGCCTGTCACCATTCATCCGCAACCAACCGTCTCCTGGGCCAAATGGCCGTAATGTATGGCGTCTCAGAGATCGAACGTTCAGGGGAGAGGGATGTCGCGGCCGGTCGTCCGGGTGATCGTTCTGATATCGGTGCTGGTCGCGGGATTAGTCACCCCCGCGCAGGCCGAGGCCGCGCCGAAGACCCACCTGGTGGGCACCTGGTCGGCCGCGACCGACCGGCTGCCGACGGCGATCGGCGGGCAGACCGTGCGCATGATCGTCCGGCTCTCCGCGGGCGGCTCGGGCCTGCGCATCCGGCTCTCGAACCTGTACGGTTCGGCCCCGGTCGTCCTGCGGTCGATCCACGCCGGCCTCCAGGCCTACGGCGCGGAGATCGAGACCGGCACCAACCAGCCGGTGCTCTTCGGCCGCCGGAACTACGTCCGCATCCCGGCCGGCAAGGCGGTGTGGAGCGACCCGCTGCCCAAGCGCTACGCGGCCGGGAGCGACCTGGTCGTCAGCGTGTTCGTGCCGGGCACGCACACGCGCGTGACGGGCCACGAGAGGGCCTACGCGACCACCTTCCTGTCCGACCCGGGCGACCACGCCGCCAAGGACGACGCGTGGAAGTTCAGCTACACCAGCACGCAGTGGTACTTCCTGGACCGCGTGGCCGTCACCGCGCCCGCGAAGGTGCCCGCGATCGTGGCCATCGGCGACTCGCTCACCGACGGCGCGGGGCAGCCCACCGACTCCAACCGCCGCTGGACCGACTTCCTCAGCAAGCGGCTCGGGGGCCGGGCCTCGGTGCTGAACGTGGGCATCTCGGGCAACCGGCTGCTCCAGCCGGTGACCGGCGCGAGTGTGGTGCAGCGGTTCCACCGCGACGCCCTCGGCCAGCCGGGGGTGAAGACGGTCGTGGTGTTCTCCGGCATCAACGACATCTGCAAGGGCGACTACACCTCGGCGGCGCCGCTGATCAACGCGTACAAGAGCCTGATCCGGCTGGCCCACCGGCAGAAGGTGCGCGTCGTCGGCGCCACGCTGACCCCCTTCTACGGCTACCCCGCGTGGACCGAGGAGCGGGAGGCGGTGCGGCAGCAGGTGAACCGGTGGATCCGCACCAGCGGGGCGTTCGACGCCGTGGTGGACTTCGACGCGGCGCTGCGCGACCCGGCGTACCCGGACCAGCTGCGCGCCTCCTACGATTCGGGGGACCACATCCACCTGAGCGACGCGGGCCGACGGAAACTGGCCTATTCGATCCGGTTGTCCCAGATCGTCTGAGACATCCGGTTCACCATCGGGCCACCGCGCATTCAGCGCCGCGTCACCGGGTTTCGCCACGCTTTCGCGCATGCACAACAGGACCCTCCTCACCGGCGCGCTCGTCGCGGGGCTGCTCGCCGCCACCCCCGCGGCGGCGACCCCCCACAAGGGCATCACGCTGCAGTTCCTCGGCCGGTACACCACCGGCGCCTTCGACGCCGGCGCGTCGGAGATCACCGCGTACGACGCGAAGACCCGCCGGGTCTTCGTCGTCAACGCCCAGGACGGCACCGTGGACGTGCTCGACATCCGCGACCCGAGGGCCCCCAAGAAGGCCGGCACCCTGCAGACCCCCGGCGCCAACAGCGTCGCCGTCAAGAACGGCCTCGTCGCCGTCGCCCAGCAGGCCGACGACAAGACCAAGCCGGGGACGGTCGGCCTCTTCTCGGCCGCCACCCTGAAGAAGCTCCGGTCGGTGACCGTCGGCGCGCTGCCCGACATGCTGACGTTCACCCCCGACGGCTCGAAGGTGCTCGTCGCCAACGAGGGCGAGCCGTCCGGCTACTGCGACGGCGACGTCGACCCCGAGGGCTCGATCAGCATCGTGGACGTCCGCCGCGGGTCGGTGAAGACGGCCGGCTTCACGGCGTACATCGGCAAGGAGGACCGGCTCCGCGCCCAGGGCATCCGAATCTACGGCCCCAGGGCCAACGCCGCCCAGGACTTCGAGCCCGAGTACATCACCACCGACAGGCACGGGCGCACCGCCTGGGTCTCGCTCCAGGAGAACAACGCCCTCGCCATCGTCGACCTGCGCTCCGGCCGGGTCGAGGACGTCGTGCCGCTGGGCCTGAAGGACCACAACCGCCCCGGCGGCGGCCTGGACGCCTCCGACAAGGACGGCAGGATCAACATCGTGCCGCGTCCGGTCAAGGGCATGTACCAGCCCGACGCGCTGGCCTCCTACGAGTCACACGGCCGCACCTACCTCGTGACCGCCAACGAGGGCGACGCCCGCGACTGGGAGTGCTTCGCCGAGGAGGTCCGCGTCAAGGACCTCAAGACGACCCTCCCCGACGCCCTCAAGGCCGACGCCGAGCTCGGCCGCCTGACCGTCACCTCGACCTCGCCGAAGAACGCCGAGGGCGTCACCACCGAACTGCACGCCATCGGCGCCCGCTCCGTCTCCGTCCGCGACGCCGAGGGCCGCCTCGTGTGGGACTCGGGCGACCAGATCGAGCGGCTCGTCGCCAAGGAGCTCCCGGCCGAGTTCAACGCCGACCAGGAGAACAAGACCTTCGACTCCCGCAGCGACAACAAGGGCCCCGAGCCCGAGGGCGTGGCCGTCGGCGACGTCCGGGGCCGCACCTACGCCTTCGCCGGCCTGGAGCGCGTCGGCGGCGTCGTCGCCTTCGACGTGACCGACCCCCGCCACCCCGAGATCGCCGACTACGTGAACAGCCGGAACTTCGCCGGTGACGTGGAGGCCGGCACCGGCGGCGACTCCGGCCCCGAGGGCGTGCTGTTCGTGCCCGCCTCCGACAGCCCGACCCATAGGCCGCTACTCGTGGTGGGTCACGAGATTTCCGGTACGACGGCGATCTACGAGATCCGCTGACGGTCTACCGTTTGGGGCATGGTGACCCCGCTCGACCCCGGCGACCCGCACTCCCTGGGCGAATACCGGCTGACCGGACGCCTCGGGGAGGGCGGGCAGGGGGTCGTCTACCTGGGGGTCTCCCCCTCGGGGGCCCACGTGGCGGTGAAACTGCTGCGCGGGGCCGACGACGGCGTCCGGCATTCGCTGGCCCGGGAACTGGCCGCCCTGCGTGACGTGGCGCCCTTCTGCACGGCGCGGGTGCTGGCCGCCGACGTGGCCGGGCGGCGGCCCTATGTGGTTTCGGAGTACGTCGACGGCCCCTCGCTGCAGGAGCGGGTCTCCTCCTCCGGGCCCCTGACGGGCGGGGAGCTCGACCGGCTCGCCGTGGGGACGGCGACCGCACTGGCGGCCATCCACGCGGCCGGGGTGGTGCACCGGGACTTCAAGCCGGGGAACGTGCTGCTGGGCCCCGACGGGCCCCGGGTGGTCGACTTCGGCATCGCCCGGCCGAGCGAGAGCGAGACCATCACCGGCGGCCCCATCGGGACCCCCGCCTACCTGGCCCCCGAGCAGATCGCGGGACACCCGGCGTCGGCGGCCTCCGACGTGTTCGCGTGGGGGGCGACGATCGTCTACGCTGCGACGGGCCGCGCGGCCTTCGGCTCCGACTCGGTGGCCTCGGTGCTGCACCGCATCATGACCGTGGACCCCGACGTGTCGGGGGTGCCCGCGCCGCTGCGTGGGCTGGTGGCGCGGTGCGTGAGCAAGGATCCGGCGGGACGTCCGACGGCCCGGGACGTGCTGCTGACGCTGGTGGGCGCGGCCCCCGACCCGCTACGCGCGGGCGAGGCGGCGGCCGGGGGCGGGCCGGGCGACCTCCGTGGTTCGAGTGATCCGGCGCCCCACCTCTGGGCCGACGACCCCGATAGGCGGCGGTTCACCCAGCCGCCCGCCTGGGCGGGACACCCGACGCAGGATGGCGTCCCCTCCGGCGCTGCCGAGCGGCCCTCGACTCCCGGCAACCGGAAGGCGCTCGCGTTCGCCTTCGCCGCGCTCGGGGCGGCGCTGTTCGCGGTGGCGGTCATCGTCGTCCCGCCGCTGCTCGCGCCCGGCCAAGAGGATCCGGAGACGACCACGGTCAGGTCGACGCTCACCCCTGAGGCCCAGTCCGGCGAGACGCCGACGGGCTCGGGCCTTCCGGAGGCCTTCGACGGCAGGTGGGAGGGGCACATCGTGCCGTCCAACCCCGTCATGAGCGAGCACGACATCTCCATCGACCTCGACGCGGGCGAGACCACCGGCAAGTGGTCCGAGGACCCGTGCGAGGGCACCCTGACGCTCACGAGGGCGTCGGCCGAGTCGGCCGAGTTCCGGCTCGACGGGCTGGGCGGTCAGTGCGTGCCGGGGAACGTGGTGCTGACCCTGAAGGGCGACCAGGCCGAGTACGTCTGGAACGACGACCTCGGCCTGCTCTCCTACACCGGAACGCTGACGCGCGGATAGTCACCCGAGCCGCTCGGCGAGTTCGGTCAGGCTGTCGACGATCATGTCGGCCTTCGCGGCGTCGTCGCGGCGGGCGTGCAGGTACCCCCACGGCCCACGCCGCAGCAGCGCCGTCTTCATCCCGGCCGCCAGGGCGGGCAGGACGTCGTTGTCCATCCGGTCGCCCACGTAGAGGATCTCCTCCGGCGCGTGGCCCGTCACGGCCAGGACCTTGCCGAAGAACTCCGGGGCGGGCTTGGAGACGCCCCACCCGGCGCTCGTGTAGATGCCGTCGTGGGGCAGGTCCATGGCCACGAGCTGGTCGTAGGCCTGGATGGGCTGGTTGCCCGCGATGACGACCTGGTAGCCGGCGTCGCGCATCGCGGCCAGCGACGACCTCACGTCGGGGTAGAGGTCGTCGGCGTCGAAGTTCTCGCGCAGGCCGTTGGGGTCGTCCTTCTTCCACGCGGCCAGTTCGGCGGAGATGTCGCGACCGGGGGCGACCAGTTCGAACGCCTGGCGGTAGGACCCGCCGGTGGCCGCCATCGCGCCCAGGGCGCCCATGAAGGTCAGCGGCGTCACGCCGAGACGTTTGGACCAGCGCCACCAGATGCGCGACTCGTCGATCAGGGTCTCGCCGACGTCGAGCACCACGGAGCGGATCGTCATAGCTGGGCCATCGCCTTTCTGATGCGTTTCTCCGACACGGGGGTCGGGGTGCCCAACTGCTGGGCGAAGAAGCTGACCCTGAGTTCCTCCAACATCCACCTGATCTCGCCCACCGCTGGGGCGGTGCGCCGGGCCGGGGGCAGGCCCGCGACCAGGTCGCGGTAGTCGTCTTCGAGGTCGTGGAGCTGGTGCATCAGGGTGCGGTCGCGGTGGACGTCGTCGGGCAGCTTCTCCAGCCGCCGTTCGACGGCCCGCAGGTAGCGGTGCAGGTCGGGGAGGCGGCGGTAGCCGGTCTCCAGGACGAAGCCCGGGTAGACGAGCGAGGAGAGCTGGTCGTTGACGTCGGCCACGATGTCGGGCGGGCCCTGGAGCCGGTTCTGGACGGCGTGCCAGACGCCGAGCACCTTCTCCACCCTCGTGACCGTCTCCCAGGTGACGCTGTAGAGGTCGGCGCGGACCTGGTCGAGCAGGGCGGTGAAGGCCAGTTCGTCCCAGGCGGGGCCCTTGGCGTCGGCGATGAGCTTGTCGGCGGCGCAGGCGACGCAGTCGTCGAACAGGGCGGGGGCGCCGCCGTGGGGGCTGCGGGAGAGCGACAACTTCTCGGCCGTCGACAGGCCGCGCAGGATCTGCTTGGCGGGGTTCACCACGTTGAGCAGCACCAGGCGGCGGGTGCCGGCCCACATGGCGCGCTCCTGTTCGGCCGCCGTCTCGTACATGCGGACCGCGACGCTGGTCGTCTGGTCGGTCAGCGCCGGGTAGGCCTTGAGGCGGCCCTGTTCGAAGACCTTCGGGAGGGTGCCGATGGTCCACGACGTCAGGCCGGTCCGTTCGAGGGTGTCGGCGGCCTCCGACAGAGTCTCGCGGATCTTGGGGGCGAGGCGGCGTTTCAGGCCCTGGAGGTCCTTGTCCTCGGCGACCGTGCGGCGGTTGTCGTCGACGACCCGGTAGGTGACCCGCAGGTGGTCGGGCAGCGCCTCGACGTTCCACGCGTCGCGGGGCACGGCGACGCCCGTCTGCCGCAGCAGCTCCCGTTCGAGGGCGTCGAGCAGGGGCTCGCTACCGGGTTTCACCTGGGCGAGCACGGCCTTGGCGTAGTTGGGGGCCGGCACGAAGTTGCGGCGCAGGTGCTTGGGCAGCGACCGGATCAGGGCAGTGACCAGTTCCTCGCGCAGGCCGGGGATCTGCCAGTCGAGGCCCGCGTCGGTCACCTGGTTGAGCACCGACAGCGGGACGTGGACGGTCACGCCGTCGGCCTCGGTGCCGGGTTCGAACTGGTAGGTCAGCCGCATCCGGTGGCCGCCCTGGCGGACGGCGTCGGGGTAGTCCTGGGCGGAGACGCCGGAGTTCTCGTTGACCAGCATCTCGGGCGTGAAGGTCAGCGACGACTTGTCGGGCTGCTTCTTCCACCACGCGTCGAAGTGGGCGCCGGAGACCACGTCGTTCGGAATGCGCTGGTCGTAGAAGTCGAAGAGGGTCTCGTCGTCGACGACGATGTCGCGGCGGCGGGCCTTCTCCTCCAGTTCGGCGGCCTCGGCGAGCAGTTTGCGGTTCTCGTGGAAGAAGCGGTGGTGGGTGCGCCAGTCGCCCTCGACCAGGGCGTTGCGGATGAACAGCTCGCGGGCCAGCTCGGGGTCGATGCGGCCGTAGTTGACCTTGCGCTCGGTGACGATCGGGACGCCGTACAGGGTGACCTTCTCGTAGGCCATCACGGCGGCCTGGTCCTTCTCCCAGTGCGGTTCGCTGTAGGTGCGTTTGACCAGGTGCTGGGCCAGCGGCTCGATCCACGACGGTTCGATCTTGGCGTTCACCCGCGCCCACAGGCGGCTCGTCTCGACGAGTTCGGCCGACATGACCCACTGGGGCTGCTGCCGGGCCAGCGCCGAGCCGGGGAAGATGGCGAAGCGCGCGTTGCGGGCGCCGATGTACTCGGTCATCGGGCGGCGGCCGCCCGGTTGGTCCTTCTTCGCGACGTCCTTCACGCCGATGTGCGAGAGCAGTCCGGCGAGCAGCGACAGGTGCACCCGCTGCGGGTCGGCGTCGGCCGTGTTGAGCACCACGCCCAGGGTGCGGGCGACCGAGCGGAGCTGGGCGTCGATGTCCTGCCATTCGCGCACGCGCAGGTAGTTGAGGTATTCGGCCTTGCACAACCGCCGGAACGCGCTCGACGACAGCTCCTTCTGCTGTTCGCGCAGGTAGCGCCACAGGTTCAGATAGGTCAGGAAGTCGGATTCCTTGTCGGCGAACCGGCGGTGCTTCTCGTCGGCGGCCTGCTGCTTGTCGGCGGGGCGCTCGCGCGGGTCCTGGATCGACAACGCCGCCGTGATGATCATCACTTCGCGGGCGCAGCCGTTGGTCTGGGCCTCCAGGACCATCCGAGCCAGGCGTGGGTCGACCGGGAGCTGGGCGAGCTTGCGGCCCATCGGGGTGAGGCCCTTGGCGTCGAGGGCGCCGAGCTCCTGGAGGAGGTTGACGCCGTCTTTGACCTGGCGCTGGTCGGGCGGCTCGACGAACGGGAACGCCGAGATGTCGCCCAGGCCCAGGCTGGTCATCTGGAGGATGACGCTGGCCAGGTTGGTGCGCAGGATCTCGGGGTCGGTGAACTCGGGGCGTCCGGTGAAGTCGTCCTCGCCGTAGAGGCGGATGCAGATGCCGTCGCTGGTACGCCCGCAGCGGCCCTTCCGCTGGTTGGCCGACGCCTGGGAGATCGGCTCGATCGGCAGCCGCTGCACCTTCAGCCGGTGGCTGTAGCGGGAGATGCGGGCGGTGCCGGGGTCGATGACGTATTTGATGCCCGGCACGGTCAGCGAGGTCTCGGCGACGTTGGTCGCCAGCACGATCCGTCGGCGCGACCCTCGCTGGAAGACCTTGTGCTGCTCGGCGGCCGACAGGCGGGCGTAGAGGGGCAGGACCTCCTCGCGGCGGCCCTTCAGCGCCTCGGCGGTGTCGCGGATCTCGCGTTCGCCGCTGAGGAAGACCAGGATGTCGCCCGGCCCCTCGGCGACCAGTTCGTCGACGGCGTCGACGATGGCCTGGGTCTGGTCGTCCTGCTCGTCTTCGATCGGGCGGTAGCGGACCTCGACCGGGTAGGTTCGGCCGCTGACCTCGATGATCGGGGCGTCGTCGAAGTGGCGGGAGAAGCGTTCGGGGTCGATGGTCGCCGAGGTGATGACGACCTTCAGGTCGGGGCGCTTGGGGAGCAGCTGCTTCAGGTAGCCGAGGATGAAGTCGATGTTGAGGCTGCGCTCGTGGGCCTCGTCGATAATGAGGGTGTCGTACTGGCTGAGAAAGCGGTCGGTCTGCATCTCGGCCAGCAGGATGCCGTCGGTCATCAGCTTGACCAGCGTGTTGTCGCTCGACTGGTCGGTGAACCTGACCTTGTAGCCGACGGCCCCGCCCAGCTCGATGTTCAGCTCTTCGGCGATGCGCTCGGCGACGGTGCGGGCGGCCAGGCGGCGTGGCTGGGTGTGCCCGATCTGCCCCTGTACGCCCCTCCCCAGCTCCAGGCAGATCTTGGGAAGCTGGGTGGTCTTGCCCGACCCGGTCTCCCCCGCGACGATCACGACCTGGTTGTCGCGGATGGCGTCGAGCAGGTCGTCTTTGCGCTGGCTGACCGGAAGTTGCGCAGGGTAACCGATCGCCGGCATCGCCTCGCGGCGGGCGGCGACCCGTGCCTCGGCGGTCTCGACTTCGCCGGACAGTTCGGTGAGAATCTTCTGGCGGGCCTTGGGGTCGCGTACCTTGCGCACGCCGTCGACACGGCGGCGCAACCGCCGCTGGTCGCGCAGCATCAGGCCGGACAGGCGGGTCTGGAGATCGGAGAGCGTGTTCATCCCATCCTCAAGGATAGGCAGCTTGCCCGGCCCTCCAGCCAATGGTTTTTACCCGGCGTACTTGTAACCCACGTTACGCACCGTGACGATCCGGCCGGCGTGGCGTCCCAGCTTGCGGCGCAGGCGCAGGATGTGGACGTCGACCGTCCGGGCGCCGGCGTCGTCGTAGCGGTCCCAGACGGCGGCCAGGAGCTGGCGGCGGTTGTAGACGCGGCCCGGGGCGGCGGCCAGGTAGTCGAGCAGCTCGAACTCCCGGTAGGTCAGGTCGATCTCGGCGCCGTCGGCGGTGACGGTGCGGCTGTCGCGGTCGATCTCGATCTCGCGCGCGGGACGGGGGACCTTGCCCGTGTCGCCGACCAGGTAGCCGACGACGACCAGGGAGGCGCCCGTCTCCGGCACGGGGATGACGCCCAGCACGGCGCCTTCGCCGGGGTCGGCTCCGGCCGTGTCGCGCTGGCGAGCCATGAGATCGATGACTGTCGCATGGGTCATGGTCGTCTCCTTTCCTCGTCGTTGCCGACAACAATACCACCTATACAAGTAGGAATTAAGGGTTGGAGGGCCGGGCATGTGCGGCACTTTGGCGGGTAGCACTGCGCGCGTGAAGACGATCGCTGTTGTCGCGCATCAGAAGAAGACGCTCGGCGGGGGTCTCGACCGCCTCCGGTCGCTGCTGGCCGAGCACCATGACGGTGAGCTGCTCTGGTACGAGGTGCCGAAGAGCAAGAAGGCCCCCAAGGCCGCCAAGGACGCTCTCAAGAAGGGCGCCGAGCTGGTCTTCGTGTGGGGCGGCGACGGGACCGTGCAGCGTTGTGTCGACGTGCTGGCCGGGTCGAAGGCCGCGGTGGCCGTCGTGCCCGCCGGCACCGCCAACCTCCTGGCCCACAACCTGGGCGTGCCCGCCGACCTCGAAGAGGCGGTCCGGATCGGGTTCCACGGCCGGCGCGAACGGCTCGACCTGGGCCGGCTCAACGGCGAGCACTTCGCCGTGATGGCCGGGGCCGGGTTCGACGCCGAGATGATCGCCGACGCCGACCGGGGCCTGAAGGAGCGCATGGGCAAGCTCGCCTACTGGTGGACGGGCCTGCGGCACGCCGGGTCGAGCGTGGTCGCCACGACCATCGACCTCGACGGCGAACGGTGGTTCGAGGGCGACGCGTCCTGCGTGCTGTTCGGGAACGTCGGCACGGTCGGGGGCGGCATCGAGGCCTTCGACGACGCCAAGCCCGACGACGGGTGGCTGGAGGTCGGCGTGTCCACGGCCAAGGGGCCGATCGAGTGGGCGCGCACCCTCGGCCAGATGTCGACCGGACGGTCGGACGAGTCGCCGTTCCTGCGCATCACCCGGGCGCGCAAGGTGACGGTCCGGTTCGCGGAGCCGACGACGTACGAGATGGACGGCGGCGCCCGCGGGCGGGCCGACAAGCTCAAGGTCAAGGTCGTGCCGAAGGCGATCACCTTCTGCGTGCCGGAGGCGGCGCCCTACGCGAAGAGCGCGTGACGACCCTGCGGGGTGCTGCCTGGCCTCCAGGTCAGCACCCCCGGTGCTGTCACCTCACGTAATAAGGGCCCGGCCGGCTCCATCTGGCCGGGGCCCCGGATCAGCCCCTCGTCCGGCGCGACCCGGACGCCCGCTTCGGCGTCGCCGACCGGCGTGTGGTGCCCCCGGCGGAGCTCGCGGTGCGGCGCGCGGCCGACTGCGAACCGGTCGCCGGAGTGCCGTTCGAGCGGCCGGCCGAGTTCCGGGCGGAGCCGGCCGACCGCGACGTCCGCGCGGCCGGAGTCGAGCGGCCCGAGGTCGAGCGGCTGGCCGAGGTTCCGTTCGAGCGGCCGGACGACGTGCCGTTCGAGCGCGTCGTGGAGGTGCGGGAGGTCGTGCCGGAACGCGGCGTGGACGTCCGCGAGCTCCCGGTCGAGCGTGCGACGGGAGTGCGCGAGGTCCTGGCCGCACCTGCGGTCGCCCGCCCTGTCGTCGAACGGCCGGTGGTCGCGCGCGACGTGGTGGTCCCTGAGGTGCCCGTGCGAGAGGCGCCGGTCGTGCGGGAAGTGCCGGTGCGAGAGGTGCCGCTCGCACGGGAAGTGCCGGTGCGAGAGGTGCCCGTCGCGCGGGAAGTGCCGGTGCGAGAGGTGCCCGTCGAGCGGGAAGCGCCGGTCGCTCGGGTCGTGCCCGTGCGGGAGGTGCCGGTCGTGCGGCTTCTCGACGTGCCGGATGTGGCGGCTCGGCGGGAGGTCGTGGTGCCGGACCGGGACGACGTGCCGCGGTTCGGGGTGGTCGCGGCGGACCTGCGGGCGGCGCTGCGAGTCGCGCCCGTGGTGGCGCGGGCGACGCGGGGCTTCGCCGCGGTCGTGGTGGTGCGGCGCGACGTGGTGCGGCGGGTGGTGGTGCGCGGCTTCGGGGCCATGGTCTCCTCGGCGGCCAGGGCCGCGCCGACGATGCCGGCCTCGTTCAGGAGCATGGCCGGGACGACCGGGGTGCGCAGGTCGACCATGGGCAGGTACTTGTCGCTCTTCTTGCTGATGCCGCCCCCGATGACCATCAGGGCGGGAGTGAAGAGCATTTCCATGTGGCGCAGGTACTGACCGATGCGCTTCGCGAATTTCTGCCATGACATGTCGCGTTTGTCGCGGGCGGCGTCGGACGCCCTCGACTCGGCTTCCTTACCTTTGAGCTCGAGATGGCCGAACTCGGTGTTGGGCACCAGCTTGCCGCCCACGAAGAGGGCGCTGCCGATGCCGGTGCCGATGGTGAGGACCAGGACGACGCCCTGGTTGTTCTTGCCCGCGCCGAAGGCCATCTCCGCCAGACCGGCGGCGTCGGCGTCGTTGATGACCATGACGCTGTCGAGGTTCCTGCCGAACAGCTTGTTGGCGTTGACGCCGATCCACGACTTGTCGACGTTCGCGGCGGTCCGGATCTCTCCGTCGACCACCACTCCGGGGAACGTGATGCCGACCGGCCCGGTCCACTCGAAGTGGTCGACGAGTTTGGCCACGACCTCCGCGATCGCCTTCGGCGTTGCCGGCTGCGGGGTCGGAATTCGGTGGCGCTCCGCCGTGAGTTCGCCCGTTTTCGTGTCAACGGGCGCGCCCTTGATTCCGGAGCCGCCGATGTCGATGCCGAGAACGTTCATACTCGGAGCGTTACCCGGAGGAATCACCCTCATTCCCCCATACCGGCGTCTCTAGCTCGGGCAACGGCCGCCGCGCGGTCGGTCACGCCGAGTTTTGTGAAGATGTTGGAGACGTGATTTCTGACGGTTTTCTCGCTGAGGACGAGCTTTCTGGCGATGGCGTGGTTCGTCAGCCCGCGCGCGAGGAGGGTGAGCACCTCCGATTCGCGTTCGGTCAATTCCGGGAACGGCCTTGACCTTTTCGATGGCTTCGAAAGCGCGGCCAGCACGCGGGTTCCGGCACCGTGGCCGAACACGACCTGCCCGGCGGCGACCGCGGCGACCGAGCGGGCGATCTCCTCGGGGGTGGCCTCCTTCAGCAGGTAGCCGCGCGCCCCGGCCCGGACCATGTCGTGGATGGTGGTGTCGTCGCCGAGCATCGTCAGGGCGAGCACCGCCACGCCGGGCAGCTCCGCCACAATGACGCGGGTCGCCTCGATCCCGCTCATGCCGGGCAGGTGCAGGTCCATCAGCACGACGTCGGGCCGGGTCTCGCGGGCTAACTCGACGGCGTGCTCTCCCGTCGCGGCGTGCCCGGCGACCTCCACGCCGTCGAGGTCGCCGAGCAGGGCGACCAGGCCGTCGGCGAACATCGGGTGGTCTTCGACGACGAGGACCTTCATCGCTCCCCCCAGGGCAGGACGACGCGGACGGACGTGCCGCCACCGGGCTCGGTGACCAGGTCGAACGTGCCGCCGAGGTCGGTGGCGCGGCGGCGCATCGACGACAGCCCGACCCCGGGCCGCACCGGCTCGGGCAGTCCGGAGCCGTCGTCGTCGATCCGGAGTCGCAAGCCACCTTCGCAGACGTCCAGCTCGATGGCGCAGCACGACGCGCCCGAATGGCGGGCGGCGTTGTTCAGCGCCTCCGCGGCGATCCGGTAGGCGGCCAGTTCGACGGCGGCCGGCAGCACCGGCGGCGTGCTCCCCGTCCGCACGACGACGGCCAGCCCGCCGGCGAACCGCCCGGCCAGTTCCTCCAGCGCGCCGGTCAGCCCGAGGTCGTCGAGGGGCGGCGGGCGCAGGTCGTTGACGATCGCCCGGACGTTCACCACGGTCGCCCTGATCTGGGTCGCCAGCCCGGCCAGCAGCTCCGCCGCCTCGGGGACCTGGCGGCGGCCCCGGTCGGCCTGGAACGCCAGGGCGGCCAGGGTGGGGCCGACGCCGTCGTGGAGCTCGTGCATGAGGCGGGCGCGCTCCTCCTCGCGGGCCGCCAGCAGCCGCCGGTGCGACCGTTCGAGGTCGGCGGCCAGGCGGTGGGCCCGCACGGTCACCGCGATGTGCGGCGCGAGCTCGGCCAGCACCGTCCGGTCGCGGCGGCGCAACGGCTCGCCGACCACGAGCGTGCCGGTCTCCGCGCCCCGGTGCCGCAGCGGGACCCGTTCGAGCGGTCCGCCGGGCTCCCCCCAGGCCGCGACGACCACGCCGTCCTCCTCGACCGCGACATACCGGACCCGCAGCGCCCGCCCCAGCGACTCGGTGACCTGTCCGAGCAGCTCGGAGGGGTGCCCGGCGCCCGCCAGCCGGTCGCCGAGCCGGCGCAGGGCGGCCACCGGGTCGTCGCGCTCGCCGAAGACCACCTGGTTGGCCCGCCGGTGGATGCTCGTGTACGCCGGATGCGCCAGCACCGCCGCCGCGGCCAGGGCCAGCGGGGAGAGGTTGCCGAGCAGGAGGGCGGCGGCGGCGTACACCACCACGAGGGTCACCACCAGGGCGGCGACGCTGAGCGTGCGGGCCAGCAGCAGGTCGATGTCCCACAGCCGGTGCCGCAGGACCGCGACGGCGAGCGCCACCGGCAGCGGGACCGGCGCGAGGACGATCAGCGCGGGGCTGTCCAGCACCGGCGGCGCGGCCGCCGCGACCACCGCGAGCGTCAGCAGACCACCCGCCAGCACCCACTGCACCTGCCGCCTGACCTCCCCCGACGCCCGCCGGTAACGCCAGACGAGCGACCCGATCGCGGCCACGGCGGCGGCTAGCCCGAGCACCTGCCCGGCCGTCCCGAGCACCGGCGACAGTTGCCCGAACGGCGGCACGATCCCCGTGTAGCCGGGCGGGAACAGGTGCGGCACGTCGACGTCGCGCGCCGGGAGCAGCGCCCAGCCCAGCGTGCCGGCGACCATGGCGGCCACCGCCAGCGCCGCCACCGGCCACCAGCGGCGCGAGGGCAGCCGCCCGTCGGGCAGGAACAGCGGGAACAGCGTCGGCACGGCCAGGTAGGGCGGCACCCACAACCAGTTCGACACCCACATCAGCTCGTCGTCGAACGGCAGCGCCCGGTCGTTGATCCCGACGAGCCCGTAGACGCCGGCGGCCAGCGAGAACCCCTGCGCGAACCCGACCGCCAGCAGCAGCCACCCGACCCGCAGCTCGGGCCTGCGGGTGACCACGAACGCCCCCGGCACCCCGAACGCGACCGCCGTGACCGCCCGGAACGCGTCGAACCGCTCGACGAACCCCGCCACCCCCAGCTCCCGCAGCGTGGGTTCGACGGCGAGCGCCCCCGCCACGAACAGCAGGATCAGCCCGGCGACCGCGAACCCCGAATCGCCCAGGATGCGTCTGTTCCTGCTGTTCCTGCTGTTCATCCGGCACATCGTCGCATCCGGGACGTCCCGGCGTCATGGGACGAGAAGTCCCGGGTCAGACGTGATCAGGGACTCATGCGCGGGCTCGCCGGGGCGCCCCAGGGTGGGCCCATGACGACGAGACCCCTCTCCGGCGGAACACCGGCCCCCTCCTTCGGGCAGGGGGCATGACGTCGTCCTCCGAGAAGCTCACCCCGTTCGCCGTGGCGGGAGCGGTGAGCGCGCTCGGCTGGTTCGGTCTGGGGGCCGAGTCGGTGGTCCGGCCCGAACCGGCGGACTTCCGCGACGCCCTGGTCCTGGTGCCGTGGACGCTGCTGACCGTGACGCTACTTGGGGTGCACCTGGCGCAGCGCGACCGGACCGGACGCGGCGGCCTCGCCGGGCTCGCCCTCATCGTGACGGGGGCGGCGGTCGCCATCGCCGGGAACGTGGGGCTGGTGCTCGGCACCGAGGCGCTGACGTTTCTGTCGTTCCCGGTCGGTCCGCTGGTGTTCTGCGCCGGGCTGGCGGTGTTCGGCGTCGCCACCTGGCGGGCGGGGGTGTTCCCCCGGTGGACGGCGGCGCTGATCGCGACGAGCGAGGTCATGACGACCACGCTGGGGGTGGCCCTGGCGGTCTGGGTGCCGGTGAGCGCCCACGGGAGCTACACGGGCGGGTTGTGGCACGGCGTGACCATGCTCGCCGTGGCCGTGGGGCTGAGGCGGGTGCGGCCGGCCACGTCATGAGACGTCCGGCGTCGAGAGGGACGCCCGAGACGACTCGTCGCGGCGGTCCGGCGCGCGGCCGGCCGGCGCCGCTCACGGGGGCCCGCCCCGGGCGGCGGGCGGTGCGGGGGTGGGCGAAGCCGTAACGGAAAGGCATTTGACGCAGCACGGGGCCGCAGAGAAGGCGACATTCGGGCGTCCGCCCGATATCTCGGCATATCGTCCCGCTCGCGGCTTCGGTGGAGCCTCGGCCGGGAACGGCGGAAACCGCCGGATGTCGAACCGGCGGTTTCCTTCATCGCGGGTTCGCCCGGCCCCGAGACCGGGCGAACCCGCCGCTTACACGTAGACGCCGAACTCCCAGAGCGAATAACCCCACGGTGTGCCGCGCTGGGTCATCTCGACGCGGACGTATCGGGCCGTCGCCGTCAGGTTCAGGCTGTCGAAGCCGCCGTCGCCCGTCGTCGTCGCGTAGGACTCGGTCCACGTCGTGCCGTTGGTGCTGGTCAGGACGCGGTAGGACGTGCCGAACGCGCCCTCCCAGGCCAGTTGCACGTGCTTCACCGCCTGGTTGGAGCCCAGGTCGACCTGGATCCACTGCGGGTCGGCCCACTCGCTGGCCCAGCGGGAGGTGTAGCTGCCGTCGGTGGCCCGGGCGGCGTTGAAGGGGCCGCCGTCGCCGGTCGCCTGGAAGGTCGAGGCCGTCGTGGTCTTGCCGACCGCCACGTTGGTGCCGGGGGCGACGGGCGGCACGACGCGGAACGACTTCGTCTCGATGCCGACGTTGCCGTGGCCGTCGTAGGCGTACACGTACACCTTCCAGACGCCCATGGCCTGCGGCGCGGTCACCGAGAAGCGGCCCGGCGCGGTCTCGGTGAACCGCACGTGGTCGAAGCCGCGGTTCCCGTTGACGTGCTTGTTGGAGAACATCAGGTTGTAGCGGATCAGGTCGCCGTTCGGGTCGGTGACGCCGGTCTCCACGACGAACTGCGAGCCCGCGGGGACGGCCGTCTGGTTCTGGACCGTCATGGAGTTGATCTCCGGCGGGGTGTTGGCCGAGGCCGTGCCCGTGTACGCCCGCTTCAGCGAGTGGTAGCCGTGCCGCCGCCAGCCGCCCGTGAGGGTGTTGAGCCACACGCCGCCGAAGTCGTTCTCCAGGCCGTAGTGGAACTGGGTGGCGCCCAGCGCCACGCCGGTGTGGTTGTGGATGGCGTTGTAGCTGGCGGTGTACATGTCGCGCTTCTGCAGGTCGGTCGGCTCGGTCGGCACCCCGTTGACGTCGTTGGGCACCTCCCACTCGCCGTCGGGCCCGGCCTCGGTGACGATGTAGGGCTTGGTGTAGCCGCCGTTGATCCAGTCGGTGTGGACGGTGTGGATCGCGCCGTAGGAGTTGACCGCCAGCAGGTCGAGGGCCGGCGAGTGGGCCTTGTAGTAGGTCCAGGCGAAGGTGTAGGCGTCGGTCGAGGTCACCGGGTGGTTCGGGTCGGCCGCCTTGATGGCGACGGCGACCTCGTTGACGAACTGGGCGTAGGCGACGCGCCGGGCCTCGACGGTGGCGGCGGGCAGGCCGTGGTCCTGCATCGTCAGGATGACCTCGTTGCCGACGTCCCACATCAGCACGCCCTGGCGGCCCTTGAGCGCGTTCACGCGGGCCACGATCTCGGCCTTCACGGCGGTCTTGTACGCCGTGTCGTTCACGTAGTCGGCGCCCTGGTTCAGCCAGTGGCCGACGATCACCTTGATGCCGTGCTGGGCGGCCTTGTCCAGCAGCGCCGGGGTGTTGTCGTCGACACCCCAGATGCGGATCGTGTTGACGCCCATGTTCTTCAGGTCGCGCATGTAGCCGTCGCCGGCGCCCTGCGGCGGGCCGTACGTGAGGCCCTTGACCTCCCACGGCTGGCCGTTCACCTGGAGCTGCCAGTTGCCCTGGGTGCCCGTCACCCGCACGACCGACGGCCCGGCGGGGGTGGGCGGGTCGGTCATCGCGGCCGGGGTGGCGCCGGTCTGGCGGGCGACCTGGACCCAGTCGACGCTCAGCACGCCCCCCGGCGTGGTCGCGGCCGTCGGGGTGGTCTGACCGGCCAGCGCGTTCGGCAGCGAGCCGCCGATGGCCAGGTCGAAGCGCAGGTAGAAGCCATGGTGAACGGCCGCCTGCCAGGCCGCCACGCCGACCTGGGACTCCCTGACGACCCAGGTCTGCCGGCCGTCGAGGTAGAAGCGGATCTCCTCGTCGGTCTTGGTGCGGTCGATGATCTGCGTGTACTCGTGGTAGCCGGTCTGGCAGCCGGTGCACGACGCGAAACCGCTGGTCCTGCCGTCGTACTCGTTGCAGACGCCGCCGGGCGCGGTGCCGCAGTGGAGGGTCTGGGCGAGCTGGCTGCGGCCGTTGACGTTGGTCATGATGTCGGTCTCGCCGACGCCGGGCCAGTTGGTGTAGGTGCCCCGGTAGGCGGCTCCCGTGGCGCGGAAGCCGGGCCAGTAGCCGAGGGCGTTGGCGACGTCGGGCTGCTTGAGGCGGGCGCTGAAGCGCAACATCTGGCCGGGCTGGGGGGCGAAGTCGGTGCGCTGGGTCTCGACGCGGCCGGAGGTCCAGTTGCCGGCGCCGTCCCGCAGCGCCCTGATCTCCAGGAAGCCCTGGCCGTTCAGCGACACGTTGGCCGTGGAGGCGCTCATGGTCTCGACCTCGCCGGTGCCCCAGTTGGCGGCGCCGCCGGGGTAGGAGGTGCCGGTGCGCAGCAGCCAGTTGGCGGCCGACGGGGAGGTGCCGGAGCCGCCGGCGAAGTCGTCGCGCCAGACCTCGGTCCAGTCTCCCGGCTGTTCCGGTTCCTGAGTGCCTCCATCGCCCGAGTAGACCGCCATCTCCCACAGGCTGTAGCCCCAGCCGGAGTTGCGGGCGGTGCCGTGCATGCGGATGTAGCGGCCGGTCCCGCTCACGTCGATCGTCTGGGTGCCGCCGGCGCCCGTCGTGGTGCTGTGCAGGTCGGTCCAGGTCGTGCCGTTGACACTCGACTGGATCTTGTACGCCGTCGCGTACGCCCCCTCCCAGGTCAGCACCACCTTGCAGACCGGCAGGGACGAGCCGAGGTCGACCTGCACCCACTGCGGGTCGCTGTAGGCGCTGGACCACCGGGTGGTCGCCGAGCCGTCGAAGGCGGCGCTGGCCGGGGTGCCGGCGTTCTCGATGCTGGAGGCCGTCGCGGTCTTCCCCTGGGCGACGTTGGCGGTCCCGCAGGCGCCTCCGGGGCCGCCGGTCCCGCCGCCCGGCCCGAAGACCTGGAACTCCCAGAGGGAGTAGCCGTAGCCGGTGCCGCGCTGGGTGCCGTAGAGGCGGACGTAGCGCCCGGAGCCGGTGACGTCGAGCGTCTGGACGCCGCCCGTGCCGGTCGTGGTGGTGTAGACGTCGGTCCAGGTCGTGCCGTTGGTGCTGGTCTGGATGGCGAAGGAGCGGCCGTAGGCGGCCTCCCAGTGCAGGACGACCTGGCTGATCTGCTGGGTGGAGCCGAGGTCGGCCTGGATCCACTGCGGGTCGCTGAAGTCGGAGGCCCACCGGGTGGTGAGGTCGCCGTCGAAGGCGGCGGCCGGGCCGAAGGCCCCGCCTTCGGAGGAGGAGGCGGTCGCGGGTTTGCCCTGCGAGATCGGCGGGTCGGCGGCCGCCGCCGGTGAGGTGACGGCCAGCCCGGACGCGACGAGCGCGACCAGGGTGGCGATGAACAGGCCTAAGCGGGACACGGCCGCTCCTTGGGGGGTGAAGGGCTTCGCGGTTGGAGAGCGCTCTCCAAATCAAGAGACTCGCGCGGGCGGCTGACAGGTGTCAAGGCCCCAATCCCCGCCGGGGAAACACCCGCGAAACACCCGGGAGGGCCGGAAGGGGGCGTCGACGCAGGTGGAGAGCGCTCTCCACGCACTGGCCCCGTTGACCGAAACACCTGCTTTGACCTGCAGTAAGGCCAGATCTGACGCCGGGCGGCCCGCCGTCGGGTTGTCAAGAGCCGGCGCTGAAGAGGCCCTGAAACTGCAGGCCGTTACCGCGATGTCATGAAACGTAATGAAATTTCGTCGTTTCCTTGACCCTGCGGAAAACGCGTCCATAGCCTCGCAGAAGGGCGTCGTGGGAGCGCTCCCAAATCAGTCGGCGGGGGCGCGGATTCGTGCTGTCCGCGAGAGCGGGACGCGGACGGCCACCGGCCGGTCGCGGCTCACGCTGCGAATCGGCCCCGAAGAGGGCCTCGACGAATCCGGAGCATCTGTTGACCAGTCTCTCCCCGGCCAAACAGGCACTTCTCGCTCGCCGGCTCCAGCGCCGGACCGTCTCGGAGACCATCGCGCCCCGCTCTCCCGAGGTCGTCCCGCCGCTGTCGCACGCGCAGGAGCGCCTGTGGTTCCTGGAGCAGTACCGGTCGGGGACGACGGCGTACACGGTGCCCTACACGACCCGCCTCACCGGCGCCCTCGACGCGACGGCCTTCGCGGCGGCGGTGACGGAGGTGTCGCGCCGGCACGAGAGCCTCCGCATGCGTTTCCTCGCCTCGGACGACGGCCTGCCGGAGGTGGTCGTCGACGCCGAGCCCTCCACCGAGTTCTCCTTCGTGGAGGCCGCCTCGGAGGAGGCCGCCCGGGAGCTGATCACCGCCACGCTGGTCCGCCCCTTCGACCTGTCGGCCGGGGGGCTGCTCCGCGTCCTGCTGATCCGCCTGGCCGCCGACGACCACGTCCTGCTGATGGCCGCCCACCACGCGGTCACCGACGGCTGGTCGGCCGAGATCCTGCTGCGCGAGCTGCTGACCCTGCACGGGGGCGGCGCCCTCGACCCGCTGCCGATCCAGTACGGCGACTACGCCCTGTGGGAACGCACCCGCGACCACACCCGCGACCTCGCCTACTGGCGCGACCGGCTCACCGGGGTGCCGCCGCTGGAGCTGCCGCTCGACTTCCCCCGCCCGGCCGAGCAGACCACCTCCGGCCGCGGCCACCGCTTCCACGTCGACCTCGACCTCCTGTCCCGGTTCGCCGACCAGGGGGTGACGCCCTACATGGTCATGCTGGCCGCGCTCCAGCTCACCCTCGGCCGGTGGTCGGGGCAGCACGACTTCGCCGTCGGCTCGCCGGTCAGCGGACGCCCGCTGGCCGAGCTGGAACCCCTCGCCGGCATGTTCGTCAACACCCTCGCGATGCGGGCCGACCTGTCGGGCGACCCCACCTTCGGGGAGTTCCTGCTCCGGATCCGCGACTCCTGCCTGGACGCGTACGCGCACCAGGAGGTGCCGTTCGACAAGCTGGTCGGCGAGCTGAAGGTGGAGCGCGACGTCAGCCGGTCGGCGGTGTTCCAGGTGCTGCTGGCGCTGCAGAACTACGGGCCCCGGGAGGACCACGGGCTGGCCGTCTCGGCCTTCCACCCCGACGTCACGGTCAGCCGCTTCGACCTGGCCTGCTACCTCTGGGACGGCGACGGCCTGGTCATCTACAACCCCGACCTGTTCCGGCCGGAGACCGTCGCCCGGCTGACCGACTCGCTGACGACCGTCCTGCGCGCCGCGCCCGAGACGCCGTTGTCGCAGGTGGCGTGGGTGCCCGACGCCGACGACGTGCTGGCCCTCGGGGTCGCGGCCCCGGCCCGGCCGCTGCCCGTCCGGTTGCTGCACGAGCTGCCGCCCGTGACCGGCGACCCGGCCGTGGTGTTCGGGGGCGAGGTGGTGACGTACCGGGAACTGGACCGGCGCGCCAACCACCTGGCCCACCGGCTGCGGGCGTCGGGGGTGCGCCCCGGCGACCGGGTGGCCGTCTGCCTGGAGCAGTCGGCCGGGGTGGCCGCCGCCCTGCTGGGCGTCCTCAAGGCGGGCGCGGCCTACGTGCCCCTCGACCCGGAGCAGCCGGACGACCGGCTGGCCTACCTGATCGGCGACTCGGGGGCCCGGGTGTCGGTCACCGAACGCCCGCTGCCCGGCGGCACCGTCGAACTCGGCCTGGAACCGGGCGAGGCGGCCGATCCGCCCGACTCCGGGGTGACCCCCGACGACCTCGCGTACGTGATCTACACCTCCGGCACGACCGGCCGCCCGAAGGGCGTGGCGGTGCAGCACCGGGAGGTGCTGACCTACCTGTCCGGCGTGCGGGAGCGGTTCGGGATCGAGGACGGGAAGGTGTTCGCCCTCCCCCAGTCGCTCGCCTTCGACTTCGGGGTGACGATCTTCTACCTGTCGCTGATGACGGGCGGCACCCTGCACCTGATCCCGCCGAAGTCGACCGACCCGTGGCCGGTCCGCCCCGATTATCTGAAGATGACCCCCTCCCACCTGGCGGCCCTCGACGTCGAGCTCCCGAAGGAACTGCTCATCCTCGGCGGCGAGGCCTCGACCGTCGGCTGGGCCTCCGAGCTGGCCGGGCGGTGCCGGGTGGTCAACCACTATGGCCCCACCGAGGCCACGGTCGGCGTGACCACCTTCGAGGTCGAGCCGGGCCAGGCCGGTCAGGCCACGCTGCCGATCGGCCGGCCGCTGCCGGGGGCGCGGGTCTACGTCCTGGACGAGCACATGCGGCCCGTGCCGGCCGGGGTGACCGGTGAGATCTACCTGGGCGGCGACCGGCTCGCCCGCGGCTACCTCGGCAAGCCCGCCCTCACCGCCGAGAAGTTCCTTCCCGACCCCTACGGGCCGCCCGGTTCCCGCGTCTACCGGACCGGCGACCTCGGGCGCTGGACCAACGACGGGGTGCTGCAGTTCCTCGGCCGCCGCGACCTCCAGGTCAAGATCCGGGGCTACCGGGTCGAGCTGAGCGAGGTCGAGACGGTGCTCGCCGAGCATCCCGCCGTCGCGCAGGCGGTGGTGGAGCTGCGCGACCAGCGGCTGGTCGCCTATCTGGTCGGCGACGAGATCCCGGCCCCCGACGTGCGTGCCTGGGCGAAGGAGCGGCTGCCCGACTACATGGTCCCGGCCCGGTGGGTGTGGCTGGAGGCCCTGCCGCTCAAGGCGCACGGCAAGGTCGACCGCGCGGCCCTGCCGTCGGCCGACGAGCCGGTGCTGACCGGCCTGGTCGCGCCCGCGACGGAGGCCGAGGAGACCATCGCCGCGATCTGGGCGGCGGTGCTCGGGCTGGAACGGGTCGGGGTGACCGACGACTTCTTCGACCTCGGCGGCCACTCGCTGCTCGCCATGCAGGTGGTGGCCCGCATGCGCAAGGCCGGTCATCCGGTCACGCTGATGCGGCTGTTCACCCACCCGACCGTGCGCGAGCTGGCCCGGTCGGATTCCGGCTCCGGCGGCCTGCTCCACCGGCTGACCCCCGAGCGCACGGTGACGGCCTCCCTCGTCTGCGCCCCCTACGGCGGCGGCAGCGCCGTCGTCTTCAAGCCGCTGGCCGACGCGATGCCGGCCGACTGGGCGCTGCACTCGATCGCCGTCCCCGGCAACGAGCTGGGCGAGGAGCCGCGCCCGGCCGAGGAGGTCGCCGACCAGGTCGCCGCCGAGATCCTGGCCACCGTCGAGGGCCGGGTCGTCCTGTACGGCCACTGCGGAGCGGGCACCACCCTCGTCGCGGCCATCGCCCGCCGTCTGGAGGCGGCCGGCCGTCCGGCCGAGGCCGTCTACCTGGGCGGCGTCTTCCCGTTCACGCGGCCCCGGGGCCTGTTCGCCCGGGTGGGCGAGTGGCTGGAGGACCACGGCAGCGACCAGTCGCGCATCAACGGCCTGGTGGCCTCGGGCCTGGACGTGGCCGAGTTCGAGCAGGCCGAGCTCGAACTCATCGTCCGCAACCGGCGGCGCGGCACCCGCGAGGCGGAACGGTACTTCGCCCGGCTCTTCGAGGAGGGCGCGGAGCCGCTGTCGGCCCCGGTGATCGCGGTGGCCGGGGAGCGCGACCCCGTCATGGAGTTCTACCAGGAGCGCTACCGCGAGTGGCACTGCCTCTCGCGGGTCACGGCCTGTGTGGTGCTGGACGAGGCGGCGCACTACTTCGTGAAGTACCGGGCCGAGGAGCTGGCCACGATCGTGACCACCGTCCACCGGGAGCTGGCGGAAGACGCGGCCGGTGACGTGCTGCCCGCGAAGGGGACGGGCACGTGGTGGGTCGAGGGCGTCTCCCGGACGGACAGCCCCGTCCCGGACGCCGGGCTGCCCGGATCGGCCGGTCCCCCGCCGAGCATGCGGCGGTTCCTCGTGCTCGCCGCCGGTCAGCTCGTCTCGATGACCGGGTCGGCGCTGACCGAGTTCGCCATCCCGCTCTGGATCTACCTGGAGACCGGCTCGCTGGCGAACTTCGCGCTGTTCTCGGTGCTGGGCCTGGTGCCGGGGCTGCTCGCCGCGCCGCTCGCCGGGGCGGTGGTCGACCGGTTCAACCGGCGGGCGGTGCTGCTGTGCGCCGACCTGGCGGCCGGGGGCACCCAGCTCGGGCTGGGCCTCCTCGTCTGGACCGGAACGATACAGATCTGGCATGTCTACCCGCTGCTCGTGGGGCTCTCGGTCGCGCTCACCTTCCAGCGGGTCGCCTACGCGTCGGCGATCCCCCAGCTCGTGCCCAAGCGGTACCTCGGGCACGCCAACGGGGTCGTCGGGATGGCGACCGGGGTCGCGCAGCTCGTGGTCCCGCTGGTCGCCGCCGGGCTGCTCGCGGTGGTCGGGCTGGGCGGGATCCTGGTCATCGACGTGGTCAGCTACGCGGTCGCGATCGTCGTGCTGGCCGCGATCAGGTTCCCGCGCACCCTGCCGTGGAAGCGGCGGGAGACCGTGGTCAAGGAGATGGCCGAGGGGTTCCGCTACACCTGGGGGCACCTGGGCATCCGGCGGATGTTGTTGTTCTTCGCATTCGTGAACCTGTTCATGTCGCCGCTGTTCCTGCTGGTCTCGCCGCTGGTGCTGAGCTTCGCCGACACGGCCGACGTGGGCCGGGTGGCGTTCTTCGGCGGGCTCGGGGTGTTCCTCGGCGGGCTCGCCATGACGTTCTGGGGCGGTCCGCGAAGGCTCCGGCTGCGCGGCCAGCTCCTCGCCACGCTCTCGCTGTCGGCGTTCGCGCTGGTCGTCGGGGTGCGCGAGGACCTCGTCGTGATCGCGGCCGGCGTCTTCGGGATGTTCGCCTCGCTCACCGTGCTGAACGGCATCTACAACACGATCATCCAGGTCAAGGTTCCCCAGCGGTTCCACGGCCGGGTCTTCGCACTCAACCAGCTTGTGGCCTTTTCGACACTCCCTATCGGCTATGGGCTCATCGCCCCTTACGGAACGGCGCTGTTCGAGCCGCTGATGGCCGCGGACGGCCCGCTGACCAGTACGGTCGGCATGATCATCGGAACCGGGGAGGGGCGTGGGATCGCTCTCATGTACGTCCTGTTCGCCCTGGTCATGGCGGCCACGGTCGCCGTCGGGACCCGGATGCGGCGGTTGTGGAACTTCGACCTGGAGGTTCCGGACGCCATCCCCGACGATGTCATCGGGTTCGCAGCGCTTGATGCGAAAGCGGGACGCGGACGGCCGGAGGCCGGCCGTGTCCCGCGCTGTGAATCCGCCTCAGGGAACAGGCACAGCACGGAGGAAAAGTGAACGAAGAGCGGGTCATGCGGCTCTGGAGCGAGATCCTCGGGGTTCCGGTCACGTCACCGGACGAGGACTTCTTCGACCTCGGCGGTCAGTCGCTCGCGATGGTGCAGTTCTTAGCCCGGGTGGAGAGCGAGTTCGGGGTGGTACTGCCGGTCGAGGTGCTGTTCGCGGGCGACCTGACCGCGTCCGGGGCGGCACGGGCCATCCAGGAGATCCTCGACGAGGAGGGCGAGGACGTCGAGGCGCTGCTCGCCGAGGTCGACGCCCTGCCGACGGGCGAGATCAAGGCGCTCCTGGGAGACCGCACGTGGCGCGAGTGATCATGTCCACGCACGGCAGCCATGGTGACGTGCTGCCGTTCGTGGCCCTCGGCCGGGCGCTGCGCGAGCGCGGCCACGAGGTCGAGCTGCTCACCCACGGCCCCTTCCGGGACCTGGCCGAGGGGGCCGGCCTGGAGTTCACCGCGATCGACACGCGGGAGGCGTACGAGGCGAACCTGGCGGACACTCCCCCGCTGCTGGGCGCCGGCCTCGGGCGCTGGCGCGACTACTACGAGGCCAACGGGCTGTTCGAGCAGATCGTGTTCGAGATCCGGCACACGATGGAACGATACGTTCCCGGCGAGACGATCCTGGTGGGACGGCACACCACGGCCATCTCCACCCTGTTCGCGGCCGAGGCGCTCGACGCCCCGGCGGCCTGGGTCGCGGTGACGCCGATCCAGTACATGTCCGAGCGCGGCATCGCGCACACCTACGCGCGGACGATGGCCGACCGCCTCGACGCCATCCGCGCGGGCAACGGGCTGCCGCCCGTCAAGGACTGGGCGGCGTGGTTCGCCTCGGCCCATCTCGACGTGGCGCTCTGGCCCTCGTGGTTCGACCGGGCGGGCACTCCCGCGCCGAAGCGGGTGCGCCTGACCGGCGCGCCGCTCGGCGACTCGGCCGGCGACCACGAGCTGCCGCCGGAGGCCGGGGAACTGCTCGACCAGGACGCCGTCCTGGTCACCGGCGGGACCGGCCGGATGTTGCACCAGCGGTTCTACGAGGTCGCCGTGGAGGCCTGCCGGGCGGTCGGGCGGCCCGCGCTGCTGGCCGTGCGGCACCGCGACCTGGTGCCCGCGACGCTGCCCGACGGGATGCGCTGGTTCCCCGGCCTGCCGTTCGAGCGGGTCGTGCCGCGGGTGGGGGCGATCCTGCACCACGGCGGGATCGGCACCCTGATCAGGGCGGCCACCTCGGGCACCCCGCAGGTCGTCCTGGCCCACGGCTTCGACCGGGCCGAGAACGGCGCCCGCGTCGCGGCGGCCGGGCTCGGGTCGTGGTTGCCCGAGCAGCGCTGGTCGCCCGAGGAGGCGGCGGCGCTGCTGAAGGCCGCGCTGACCGGCCCGCGTGTCCGGGTGCCCGCCGACGGCGGGCTCGGCGCGGCGGCCGAGGCGATCGAGGGGCTGGCCGCGAACCCGGCCCCCTATTCGGCCAGACATCTACTCACCCGGGAGGAGCGCCTGGCGCTCGCCCGCCGACTGCGCTCAGGAGAGACGGCATGACCCCGGCCCAGTTACGCGCCTGGTTCCTCCAGCAGTTCGACCCCGAGGACGCCGCCTTCAACCTGCACCGGGTCCGGCTGCTGACCGGGCGGCTCGACCCCGCCGCGCTTGCAGGGGCGGTGACGGCGCTGGCCCGGCGGCACGAGACGCTGCGGACCCGCTTCCCCGCCGTCGACGGGCGGCCGGTGCTGGTCGTCGAACCGGCCGCGCCGGTCGAGGTGGAGTGGCTGCGCGCCTCGTCCACCGAGGAGGCGGAGACGCTCGTCGCCGAACGTACCAACCGGCCCTTCGACCTGGTCGCCGACCTGCCGTTCCGGGTGTCGGTGATCGGCCTGGGGCCGGAGAGCCACGTGCTGGTGCTGGTGACCCACCACATCATCGCCGACGGCTGGTCGCTGGACGTCCTCATGGACGACCTGGTGGTCTTCTACGGCGGCGGCGAACCCGACCCGCTGAAGGTCACCGCCCGGGAGCACGCCGCGCTCACGCCGGAGATCGACCCGAAGGAGCTGGAGTACTGGCGGGAGCGCCTGGCGAACCCGCCGACCCTGGAGCTGCCCTCCGACCGGCCGCGCCCGGCCGAGCGGATCGGGCACGGCGACGAGATCGCGTTCCGGCTCCCGGCGGCGCTGGTCTCCCGGCTCTCGGAGGTGGCCCGCGGCTCGCGGTGCACGCTGTTCGCGCTGCTGCTGGCCGCCTACCAGGTGCTGCTGTCGCGGCACTCCGGCCAGGACGACGTGACCGTCGGCGTGCCCGACGGCGGGCGGGACACCGAGGAGGCCCAGGCGCTGGTGGCCGGGTTGTCGGGCATGCTGGTGCTGCGCGGCGACCTGTCCGGCGACCCGCCGTTCCAGAAGTTCCTGCGGAGCACGATGGCCTCCCTGCTGGGGGCGCTGTCGCGGCGGCGGGTGCCGTTCGAGCGGCTCGTCGAGGAGCTCGACATCGGCCGCGACCTCAGCGTCACGCCGTTCTACCAGACCACGCTCACCTTGCACCCGGGCGAGCTGGAGCGCGAGCAGCACTTCTCCGGGCTGACCGCGACCCCCTTCCCGCACGGGTGGAAGTGGGTGCGCTGCGACGTCGCGGTGGACGTCTTCTGGGCCGGCGACGACAGCGGCGACCTGGTGACCGTGGTCCGCTACGACACCGACCTGTTCGACGAGCCGACCGTCGCGGCCCTGTTCGAACGCTGGCGGGTGCTGCTGCACGGCATCGCCGACGACCCGGCGCTGCCGCTCTCGCGGTTGCCCCTCATGACCGACGGCGAGCGGGAGAGGCTCGTCACCACGTGGAACGCCACCGAGCGGCCCATCCCGGCGCCGCTGCCCCGCCTGTTCGCCGACCAGGTGGCCCGCACGCCCGACGCGATCGCCTTCTCCGACGGCGAGCACGTGCTGACCTACGCCGAGCTCGACCAGGCCGCGGCCCGGATCGCGGGGCGGCTCGGCGACCGGCGCGGGTCGGTCGTCGCGGTGTGCGTCGACCGGTCGGTGCGGGTGCTGCCCGCGCTGCTCGGCGTGCTGCGGTCGGGGGCGGCCTACCTGCCGATCGACCCCGACAACCCGCCGGCCCGCATCCAGTACATGCTGGAGGACTCCGGCGCGGTGCTGGTGCTGGCCGACGAGGGGCCCGCCGAGCGGCTGCCGCCGGGCGTCGAGGTCGTCACGGTCTCCGAGGCCCTCGCCGCCGACCCGTCCGAGGGGTTCCCGCCGGGGCCGGACGACCACGCGTACACCCTCTACACCTCGGGCTCCACCGGGCGGCCCAAGGGGGTGGTGATCCGGCACTCGGCGCTGGCGAACTTCCTGGCCGGAATGGCCGACCTGCTCGGGTCGGACCCCGGGCAGGTCTGGCTGGTGCTGTCGTCGGTGTCGTTCGACATCTCGGCGCTGGAGCTCTACCTGCCGCTGATCGGCGGGGGCAGGGCGGTCATCGCCGGGCGGGACGTCGCGGTCGACGGCGCGGCGCAGATCAAGCTCATCCGGGACGCCGGGATCACCCACATCCAGTCGACGCCGTCGGGCTGGCGGGTGCTGATCGAGGCCGGGTTCTCCGACCCGGCGATCACCGGGCTGGTCGGCGGCGAGGCGCTGCCCGAGGAGCTGTCGCGCGAGCTGCGGCCGAGGCTCGGCCGCCTGGTCAACGTGTACGGCCCCACCGAAACCACCATCTGGTCCACCACCTGGGAGGTGCCCCCCGGCGGCGGGGAGCCCCGGATCGGGCGGCCGATCGCCAACACCACCTGCTACGTCGCCAACCGCGCGGGCGGCGTCGCGCCGACCTTCGTCGCCGGTGAGCTGCTCATCGGCGGGGCCGGGGTGGCCGACGGCTACCACGGCCGCCCCGAGCTGACCGCCGAACGTTTCGTCGAGTTCGAGGGCGAGCGGGTCTACCGGACCGGCGACCGGGCCCGGTGGGGCTTCGACGGGAACCTGGAGTTCCTCGGCCGGATGGACAACCAGGTCAAGGTCCGGGGGTTCCGGGTCGAACCCGGCGAGGTCGAGGCGGCGATCCTCACCTGCCCCGGGGTCGACCAGGCGGCGGTGACCGCGCGGGGCGACATCCTCGTCGGCTACATCGTCGGCGACGCCGACCTGGGCGACCTGCGCGACCACCTGGAGAAGATCCTTCCGGCGTACATGATGCCGGCGCTCTGGACCCGTCTGACCGCGATGCCGATGACCATCAGCGGCAAGGTCGACCGCAAGGCGCTGCCCGATCCGGTGGCCGAGAGCGGGGCCGCGTTCGTCGAGCCGCGCACCGACGCCGAACGCCTGGTGGCCGACATCTGGCAGGAGGTCCTCGGCCTCGAACGGGTCGGCGCGCTCGACGACTTCTTCGCCGTCGGCGGCCACTCCCTGATCGCGGTACGGGTGGCGGCCCGCATCCGCGCCATCATCGACCTCGACGTGCCGATCCGGTATCTGTTCCTCCGCCGGACGGTCGAGGAGCTGGCCAGGACCATCGAGGACCTGCTGGCCGAGGAGTTCGACGCCCTCACCGACGAGGAGGCGGCGCGGCTGGTGGATTGACAGGGCACGTCCCGGATCCCTTCAATGGAGAGCGCTCTCCAACCCACTCAGACGCGGGGGGATCTGTGGACTTCGTCCGGCTGTTGTCCGGGTCGTCGGTATGGCGGACCGCTTCGGAACCTCTCCTGGGGCTGCCCGAGCTCGTCATGTCCGACGGCCCGGTCGGGGTGCGCGGGCCCGGCTGGGACGAGCGGCGCACCTCGCTCGTCCTGCCCTCACCGACCGCCCTGGCGGCGACCTGGGACGTCGGCCTCGTCGGCGAGCTCGGCGCCCTCCTGGGCTCCGAGGCCCGCCGCAAGGGGGTCGACGTCCTGCTGGCCCCCAACCTCAACCTGCACCGTTCCCCGCTCGGGGGCCGCCACTTCGAGTGCTTCTCCGAAGACCCCCTGCTCACCGGCCTGATCGGGGCCGCCTACGTCGCCGGCGTGCAGTCGCGCGGGGTGGCGGCGACGGCCAAGCACTACGTGGGCAACGAGGCCGAGACCGAGCGGATGACCTACGACTCGCTCATCGCGGCCCGCGTGCTGCGTGAGGTCTACCTCGCGCCGTTCGAGGCGGCGGTGGCGGCCGGGGTGTGGGTGGTGATGTCGGCGTACAACCAGGTCAACGGGGCGCCGATGGCCGAGAGTCCACTGCTGCGCGACCCGCTGAAGACCGAGTGGGGCTTCGACGGGGTGGTGGTGTCCGACTGGGGTGGCGTCCGGTCGACGGTCGCCTCGGCCCTGTCGGGCCAGGACCTCGCGATGCCGGGGCCGAACGACTTCTGGGGCGACCCGTTACGCGCGGCCGTCCGCGAGGGAACGGTCCCCGAGGAGGTCGTCCACGACAAGATCGCCCGGCTGCGGTTGCTGGCCGACCGGGTCCGCGTCCTGCCTGAGGTGGCGACCGCGCCGACGCCGCACCCCGGTCGCGAAGCTCCCCGCGGAGTTCCGATGACGCTGGCCGAGCGGGTGCAGCTCACCCGGAACGGCGGGCTCGCGCCGGAGACGGCCGGATCGGAGCCGGCCGCCGGCGGGCCCGCGGGCGACCCCGCCGAACTCGCGCTGCTGCGGCGGGCGGTGGCCGACTCGTGCGTGCTGCTGAAGAACGACGGCGGGGTGCTGCCGCTGTCCACACCCCGGATCGTGGTCATCGGGGCGCACGCGGCGCGGACCCGGATCCAGGGCGGCGGGAGCGGGGGCGTCTACCCCTCGGGGGTCGTCTCCATCCTCGACGGGCTGCGGGAGGTCGCGCCCGGACTGGTCCACGTGCCGGGCGTCGACGTCCAGGCCGGGCCGTCGCCGGTCGACCGGGCGTGGGTCCGGATGCTCGGCGACGACGGCGAGGAGTTGTTCGCCGAGGACCGGCGGACCGGATGGTTGCCCGAGCCGTCGCTGGTCGAGGGCACCACGACCGTCGAGGTCAGCTCCTTCCTGCGCCCGGAGGTCTCCGGGCACTGGCGGCTCTCCGTCGCCGGCTGGGGACGCCTCACCCTGAGCGTCGACGGTCAGCGGGTGCTCGACACCCACGTGCCCTGCGACAGCGACGACCCCGCCACCGTCCACCTGAAACCGCCCTTCCGGCACGCCGTCGTCTGGCTCGAAGAGGGCGTCGAGGTGCTCGTCACGGGCACCCGGGCGATCGAGCCCCACACCGGCCGGGCCTGCGTGCTGGCCGCCGACCCGCCCCGGCCCGACGACGACGCCGCGATCCAGGCCGCCGTCGAGGCGGCCAGGAGCGCCGACGTCGCGGTCGTCGTGGTCGGCACCACCGAGGAGATCGAGAGCGAGGCGCACGACCGGACCGGCCTCGGGCTGCCCGGCCGCCAGGACGACCTCGTCAAGGCCGTCGCCGCCGCCGCGAGAACGGTCGTCGTGGTCAACTCGGGCGGGCCGGTCGCGATGCCCTGGCGCGACGAGGTCGACGCGCTGCTGCTCTGCTGGTTCCCCGGGCAGCAGGGCGGGCACGGCGTCGCCGACGTGCTGTCCGGGCGCCGCGAACCGGGCGGCAGGCTGCCGACGACCTGGAGCGACGTCCCGCTCGTCCCGGCCGCGCCGGTGCACGGGCAGGTGATCTACGCCGAGGGGCTGAACGTCGGCCATCGCGGCTGGCTGACCGCCGACCGGTCGCCCGGCTACTGGTTCGGCCACGGCCTCGGCTACACGACGTGGTCCTACGAGAGCCTCACGCCGGTCGGCGGTGGGGTCCGGGTCCGGGTCAGGAACACCGGCGAGCGGCCGGGACGGGAGGTCGTGCAGGTCTACCTGTCCAAACCGGGCTCGGGCCGGCCGCCGCGCTGGCTGGCCGGGTTCGCCGTCGTGCGCGCCGATCCGGGCGAGGCGGTCGACGTGGTCGTCGAGTTGCCCCGCAGGGCCTTCCAGCACTGGGAGGCGGGCGGGTGGCGTACCGAGGACGGGGAGTTCGTCGTGCACGCCGGACGCTCGGTGGTCGATCTGCGGCTCAAATGCGTCGCGTCCCCTTCGCCGTGAGCGTTCCCAGGAGCACGGTATGTGAACTGCGTGTTTCCGGCAGGCTCTTGACAAGGTGAGATGACACGGCCCACTCTCCTTTGGAGAGCGCTCTCCATCACCCCCCTTCCTGCCGAGGAGACGCCGTGCATCCACGAATACGCCTGAGCCTGATCGTCGCCACCATCGTGGCGACGATCACGGCCGGGCTGGCCGTCATCGCGCCCGCGATGGCCGCCGACGCCCTCATCTCCCAGAACCGGCCGGCCACCGCCTCGTCGAACGAGGGCGACGGCTACGCCGCCGGCGCCGCGTTCGACGGCAACACCGGCACCCGCTGGGCCAGCGCCTTCAGCGACCCCCAGTGGATCCAGGTCGATCTGGGCGGCAACGCCGTGATCTCCCAGGTGGTCCTCCAGTGGGAGGGCGCCTACGGGAAGTCGTTCAAGATCCAGACCTCCGCCAACGCGGGCGGGCCGTACACGGACGTCTACACCACCACGACCGGCACGGGCGGCACGCAGACGCTGAACGTCACCGGTTCGGGGCGCTACGTCCGCCTCTACGGCACCCAGCGCGGCACCGGCTACGGCTACTCGCTCTGGGAGTTCAAGATCTACGGCACGGGCGGCTCCGGCCAGCAGCCGGTCCCGAGCCCGACGTTCACCGACCCGGTCACCCACCGCGAGTTCCAGGCCAACTGCTCGCTCACCCAGCACCGCCCGGACGACCCCATCGTCTACCCGAACCTGCCGGGCGCCTCCCACATGCACACCTTCGTCGGCAACACCACGACGAACGCGTCCAGCACCTCGGCGTCGCTGCTCAACGGCTCGACGTCGTGCACCAACCCGCATGACAAGTCGGCCTACTGGTTCCCGAGCTTCTACAAGGGCGACCAGCTCATCGCCCCGATCGGCAACCAGGTCATCTACTACAAGTCCGGCATCCACGAGTACTGGCGCGTGGTGCCCTTCCCGCAGGGCCTGCGCTTCGTCGTCGGCAGCCCGACCGCCACGCTCGCCGAGTTCCGCGACTCGCCCGGACGGGTCGAGGGCTTCGAGTGCGGCGACCTGTCCTTCCAGTGGGACATCCCGGCCAACTGCCCGGCCGGAAGCCAGGTCAACGTGCGTTACCAGGCCCCGAGCTGCTGGGACGGCGTGAACCTCGACAGCGCCAACCACAAGAGCCACATGGCCTACCCGGTCGGCGGCTACTGCCCGTCGTCCCACCCGGTGGCGGTGCCGATGCTGGAATTCAAGATCGCCTTCCCGGCGAGCGGAGACCTGTCGAACGCCAGGTTGTCGAGTGGCCGCGGCTACTCGTGGCACTACGACTTCTTCAACGCCTGGGACGATCCGGCGATCCTGGCCGCGCTGGTCCGCCACTGCATCAACGGCGGGCTCCAGTGCAACCCGCGCGGCTACGACCTCTACAAACCCCATCGAGGCGCGGCGCTGACGGAGAACTTCGAACTTCCGTGACGCGCCGCTGAAAAGCTCCCGGCTCGGCGCGGCCGGGAGCCCGTGAAAGATTCACCGGCCAAGAGCCCTTTTCCGGTACGGCTGCCGCCAACCCTTTGGCGATCCACGGCCAGACCGTTGAATAGCCGGAATGCGGGAGGTTTTCGTCGGCCGCGAGACCGAGCTGACCTGGCTGGCCACCACCAGGGCACACGTGGTGGGGATCGACGGCGAACCGGGCATCGGCAAGACGGCGCTGGCCCGCCGCTTCGCCGCGAGCCAGGACCGGCCGGTCTTCTGGGCCGCCGCCGACGAACACGAACCGGAACTGGCCTGGGAGGGCCCCGAACCGGTGTTCCGCGACTGCGTCGTGGTGCTCGACGACGCCCACTGGGCCGACCGCGACCAGCTCGGCGCGCTGCGCCTGGCGGTCCGGCGCCGCCCCGACGTGTTCGTGGTGGTCGTCGGCGACCTCGGCGCCCTGGGCGACGGCTGGCGCCGCCTGATGACCGAACGCGTCACGCTGCCCGGCCTGAGCGCCGGGGAACTGATCCGGCTGGCCGCCCTGTGCGGGCACCCCGAACTGTCGCCGGCCGGGGCGGCCCGCCTGCACGAGCACACCGGCGGCCATCCCCTGCACGCCCGCCACCTGCTCGACGAGCTCGACCCGCACACCCTCGCCTACGGCTCCGGCCCGCTGCCCGCGCCCCGCTCGGTCGTGACGGCCGTCCGCGACCGGCTGAGGAGATGCGCGCCCGAGGTCAGGGCCCTGCTGGATGCCGGGTCCGTGCAGGGGCGGCGCTGGGCCGTTGTAGTCGGCGGCGAGTCGGACGCGGCGGTGGCGACGGGCCTGGTGCGCCGGACCGGCAAGGGGCTGGAGTTCACCAGCGCGCTGGTCCGCAGCGTGCTCTACCACGACATCCCCGAGCCCCGCCGCAGGGCCCTGCACGCCCGGCACGACTCGCTCCGGCACCGGATCGCCGCCGCCGGGGGTGCGCCGGACGAGGCGCTGGCCGCCGAGATCGCCCGGGAGGCGACCCGGCTGCAGCGCGACTCCCGCACCCAGGAGGCGGCGGTGCTGCTGGCCCAGTCGCTCCCGCTGACCGGCGACCGGGGCCTGCGGCTGGCCGCGCTCGAGGCCATGCTCGTGGCCGGCGACCTGGCCCGCACCCTGCCGTTCCGCGGCTGGCTGGCCGCCGACCGGAGCAGGCGGGGTCGTTATGTGTACGGCTACCAGACGCTCCTCATGGGCCAGGTCGCCGAGGCCAGGGCCCTCCTGCTGCACGCGCTGGACCTGGAGGCCGACGAGGGCCCGGCCGACCTCGACGCCCGGATCGCGAGCCAGCTCGCCGTCATCGGCGTCGTCACCGTCTCGGACCATGACATGATCACCTTCGGCGCGCGGGCGGTCGCGGGCGCGCGGGAGCCCTGGGTGGCGGCCTTCGCGTGGTTCGCGCGGGCGCTCGGCCTGGCCGTCGCCGGACGCGGCGCGGAGGCGCTGGAGCTGCTGGCCTCCGCCGACACCCCGGGCGCGCCCGCCGGGCTCGACGGCCTGGTGGCCCGCGGCGTCATCCGGCTGTGGCGCGGCGACCTCGACGGCTCCTGCGCCGACCTGCGGCTGGCCGTCCACCGCGCCGCCGAGGGCGAACCGCTGCGGGTCGGGCAGGCGCTCGGCTTCCTCGGCGAGGCGCTCTACCGGCGCGGCGAGCTGGCCGAGGCGGTGCTGCACACCGAACTCGCCGTCGCCGACGCCCAGGACAACGAGCGCGTCTGGGACTACGCGATGCTGCACGCCCAGGCCGCCTACCCGCTGGCCGCGATGGGCGAGTGGGCCCGTGCGGGCGCCCACGCCGAGGAGTCGGCCCGCTGGGCCCGCGCCACCGGTGTGCCGGCCGCCCGCGTCTACGCCGCCGCGGCGGCCATCGCCATCGCGCGGGCCCGCGACGACCCGTCGTGGGCGCTGGCCGCGTCGACCGACCTGGCCGGGATCTATCCGGCCGGCGAACCGGGTACCCACCTGCTCGGCGCGGTCCGGGAGGAGGCCCTCGCCCAGCTGGGCCGGGCCGGTGATCTCGGGGACCCCCCGGATCTCCCGGACGGCCTGGGCGCCTCCCGGGCCCGGGGGCTGATCGCGATGGCCCGCGGCGAGCACGAGCGGGCGCTGGCCTGTTTCGCCGAGGCCCGCGTGCACGCCGCGCCGTTCCCGCTGGAGCGCGCGTTCGTCGACCTCCTCACGGGCCGCTGCCACCTGCTCCGGGGCAGGTCGAAGGCGGGCGAGCGGGCGTTGCGGGCGGCGTACCGGGAGTTCGAGCGGATCGGCGCCCGCGCCTACCAGGACCTGACGCGCGCCGCCGCCCGCGACGCGGGCCTCGCCGTCGACGGCCCCGGCCGCCCCTTCGACGACCTCACCCCCGCCGAACGCGCCGTCGCCGGGCTGGCCTGCGACGGCCTGACCAATCGGGAGATCGCCGACCGGCTCGTGGTCAGCGTGAAGACGGTCGAGTTCCACCTGGGGCACGTGTTCCGGCGGCTCGACATCAGCTCGCGGCGGGAGCTGCGCGAGCTGGGGTCGGCGGCCGGAATTCCCGGGGTCGCACCCTGAAGCCTCCGGAGGGCGCCCCCGCCTACCCTCGCGCCATGCTGCTGCGCAAAGCGCTCATCCTGGCCCTGACGACCGCGCTGGTGATGGCCCCGGCGACGGCCGACGCCCACCCCAGGCCGACCAACGGCTTCGCGAAGTGGGGCCCGTGGAACCAGAAGCTGCCCCGGAACGTGCCGCTGGCCCCGAACTCGCAGGCCATCGTGGACAACATCAAGCTCGACAAGGAGCAGAACTACGGAAGCTGGGCGATCAACACCGACGAGTACTCGGCGCCCGTCTACACCGTCGGCAGGCACACCCCCCGCAGGCAGTGGCGCTTCTCCGACTGCCTGGGCCTGCCCCACCTCGCCCCGGTCATCGCCGACTCGCTGCGCTCGGTGCCCACCCCCGGGGACCTGATCGTCTCGAAGGGCACCGACGCCTCCGTGGCGATCTACCAGCCCTCCACCGACACCTATTGGGACTTCTGGCGGGCCGAGAAGGACGCCCTGGGCAACTGGTCGGCCTGCTGGGGCGGCAAGATCGAGAACTACTCGCGCAACCCCGGCATCTTCGACAACCCGCTCGGCGCGACCGCCACGGGCCTGCCGTTCGGCGCGTTCACGATCCGCATCGAGGAGCTCCGGCGGGGCTACATCGACCACGCGCTGAACATCGTGACGGTCCGCACCAGGGCGAACTGCCACAGCTGGCCCGCCACCCGCAACGACGGTTTCGTCGAGGGCGAGGACATCCCGTGCGAGGGCCAGCGTTTCCGCCTCGACCCGGCCTTCGACGTCTCGACCCTGACCTCGCCCGCCGCCCGGACCATCGCGCGGGCGATGCAGGAATACGGCCTGATCATGACCGACAAGGGCGGCGCCCTGGTGACGTACGCGGAGGACCCGCGCCCCCACATGGCCCGCAACGGCGGCGTCGACCCCTACTTCGAGCTGTTCGACCCCGACCACCTCGTCGAGCCCGACGGCCCGGAGAAGTACTTCGTGTTGTCGGAGATCCCGGTCGAACGCCTCCAGGCCCTGCCCATGGACTACGGCAGGAACCGCAGCCGGTGGTAGGACGGTTCGTCGCCGGTGGTGACCCGCTCGCCGCCGGCCTCGATCCAGGCGTGGAAGGTGTAGGGATCGGGCCGCACCCCGAAGCACCACTCGGCCCGGCGTCCCCGGGCCCCTGCCCACAACACCGTGGCCAGCGAGATCTGGAGGCAGGCGGCCCGGCCGGGGAACCAGGCGGCGGCGCGGCCGACGTCGGCGGCCATCCGGCGCGCGGTCGCCGGGTCGAGGGGCCGCCGGTTCCGGCCCGCGCGCAGGGCGAGCCGGTGGGCGACCCGGAACGGGAACAGCAGCAGCACCGCCGCGGCCACCATCAGGAACAGGGCCGCCCGGAGACCCGGGCGGCCCGGCGGCCCGGCCGCCATGGGCACGTCGAAGGGCCGCACCCGGCCGGTCGCCGCCGTCGGGGGCGCGGCGACCGGCACCAGCCCGACCTGATGGAGGTCGTCGAGCAGCGCGTCGACGTCGGCGCGCAGCCGCTCTCCCGGGACGGCCGGATAGCGGGAGGCCAGGGCGCTGACCGCGTCGTCACGGCTGCCGCCCGAGCTGAGGACGCTCCAGGTCACCATGCCGGGCGGGTTGAGGACGTGGCACTCGCCCGTGCGGACGTCGACGAGGACGAGGCCCCGCTCGTCGTCGGCCAGTTGGTAGATCATCCGCGCAGCCACACCTCCAGGGCCACGAGCCGCCCGAGCGCGCTCAGGGGGACCGGCGCCCCGGCGTTCAGCCGGGTCAGCGTGTCGCTCACGGCGGCCGGATCCACCACTCCGAGGTCGGCCAGGCGTGAGTCGGCCAGCAGGGCGGCGATCCGGCGGCGGGCCGCGCGGGCGCCCGCGTACTCCTCGGCCTGGTAGGCGCCCTTGGTGCGGCGGGTCAGGACCGGCTCGGGGACCAGCCCCGTCAGGGCGTCGGCCAGTTGCGGCTTGGCCCTCGACGGGTCGGGGGTCGGGGCCGGGGCGTCGAGGACCGCGCCGACGACCGCGTCGTCCAGGTAGGGGGCGTGCACCCGCACCCCGAGGTGGTCGCCGAGGGTGCGGAGGAAGCGCTGCGCGGCGGCGGCCGAGCGGAGGGACGCCAGCGTGGCGTGCCGGGCCGGGGTCAGGCCCGGCGGGAGCCCGCGGACGGTGGCGGGGTCTGCGGCCAGGTCGGCCAGTTCGCGGCGGATCCGGGGGGTCAGCCATCCGGCGGTCTCGCCCGGCACGTTCCACCAGGCGACGGCGTCGGCCGGGCGCGGCGGGGTGGTGGCGGGCGGGCGGGTCAGGGAGCGGGCCAGCACGCGGAGCGCCCGGCCGTGGGAGGTGGCGGCGAGGCGGGCCGCCCGCAGCGCGAGGTCGAGCGCCGACGCCTGCCGCAACCGGCTCAGCCGTGCGCTGTGGCCGGCCCATCTCCGCAGGTCGCCGTGTCTGACGAGGGTGGCGAGGTAGGAGGGCGGCGGCTGGAACAGCGCGTCGGCGCCTTCTCCGGTGAGATGCACCGGACCTCCGGACCGCCGGGCCCAGTCGAGTCGCAGCGCCGCCCGTCGGCAGGCCAGGAGGCCGGGCGCCGGCCAGTCGAGCCCCGGCACCGCCAGACCTCCCGGCACGTTCGCATGGAGTCCCGCCGCACTGCGATGGGCCCGGAGGCCGGGCGCGGGCAGGTCGAGCCCCGGCACTGCCGGGGCTTCGTCGATCCCTTGGTAGGGCAGCGTCTCCCGGTCTCCGGTGACCACGCTCAGCCTGATGCGGTCGCTCAGGGCGGCCGCCCGCCGGGCCGCATCGAGGTCGGCGGCCGGGAGCTGCTCGTGGTGGTAGACGACCGCGTCGACCGGGCCGTCGGCCGCGGCGAGGAAGGCGAGGGAGGTCGAGTCGATGCCGCCGCTGAAGTCGGCGCTCACTCCCGGGCCGCGCCGGGAGACCGCCTCCGTCAGCGCCTCACGCAGCGGGAGCACGGGGCCGTGGTGCACATTCTCGTATCGGCCGACATCGGTGAAGAACGAACGGCCCATTGTCAGGGCGAGCACATTCGGGCAGGTGATCTGAATGGCCGCCGAGAGCGGGTCGGGCGTGCGGGAATGGAGCGCGGCCAGGAGGGTCGCGTGATGGGCGATCAGGGTCTCGTGGCCGCGTACCGAGATGTGAAAGGGGAATTGACCCGCGCGGTCGGTGTGCAGCTCCACCTCGTCGGCGGTGACGATCCCGCAGGAATAAGCTCCGGGCAGTTCCCGGATCGGGGCGGTCCGCAGTTCCCGTTCGGTGGCCAGGACGTGGCCGAGGAAGACGACCCGGCGGTCGCCGCGGTCGACGGCTCTGACCAGGCCGGACGGGGGTGTGCCGTAGATCCGCACCGCGTCGGCGCCGGGCCACGCCGGTCTTCCCGGGAGGGCCGCGCCTCCGTCGAGACGGCCGCCGACCGTTCTGATCAGAATTCCGAAATCACCAGTAATAGTCGGAATTCGCGTCGGCGTTTCCGCTGCTTGAGTTTCCGCCGAACAGGTCGGTGACCCGGCCGAGGCGGATGAGGGTGGGCGGCTCATAGTCGGGCTCCGGCGAAGGCGGTTCGGGCCCCTCTGCTGACATGAATGACCACCTGTGCCTGTGAAGTGGGATACGGAAGAGACCAGAGTGACTCTACCGAGAGTCAGCGGAGATGGCCGATGAGCCCGAGAATCAGCGCCCCGTGGGCGGCGGCGTCCGGCTGGGCGAACCGCAGTTCCATGTGGCGGGTCCACGCCGAGCGGCGGAGCTCCTGTTCACACTCGGCGGCGACCAGCCGCAGGCCGGGGGCGAGCGGGCCGCCCAGCACGACCGCCTGGGTCTCCAGGGTGACGGCGCTCGCGCGCAGGGCGCGGGCCAGCCTCTTCGCGGCGACGCTGAGGGCCCACCGGCAGTCGGGGTCGCCGCCCCGGGCGCGGTCGATGAGCGCGCCGATCGAGGTGGGCGGCTCCTCCCCTCGGGCCCGGATGCTCACGTACACCCCCTCCAGCACCGCCGGAACGCTGATGTAACGTTCCAAACATCCTCTTTGGCCACACCAGCAGTCGAGCCCCACGGGATCGACGGAGTGGTGCCCGACGCTCCCTGCCCGGCCCAGCGCGCCGCGCAGCATGCGCGGCCCGACGACCAGCCCGCCGAGCACGTGCTCGGCGAGCTCGACGTAGAGCAGGGTCTCGTACGGATGGTGGTAGGTCTGCTCGTTCAGCGCGCCCAGCCGGGCGTCGGCGTCGACGACCACCTTGACCTCGCCGAACCGGGCCGAGAGGCGGCGGTGCAGGTCGGGCGCGGCGAACCAGGGCGAGGGGGGCGAGGGCGACAGGTCGCGTGGGTCGACCGGCCAGGGCACGGCCAGCCCCACCGTCGCGACGTCGCCCGGACCACGCCCGATCGACCCGGCGAGGTCGGCCACCGCGCCGGCCGCGGCGTCGATCCAGGCCCCGCCGTCGCGCAGCCCCCGCCCGAGCGAGACGAGCCGCACCTGATCCCGGGGCCAGTGGGGTAACCGCGCGGCCACGGTGACGTGCCGGGCGCCGACCTGTATCCCGACCGCCACCCCGGTCACCGGGCGCAGCGCGACGGGCTCCTTCTTGCCGCCGTGGGCGATGTCGTCGTCGAGCAGCCGCTGCACCGCCGTGCTGACCGACGCGATCGACAGGCCGGTGCGCCTGGCCAGCTCGGTGCGCAGGCCGGAACGGCACATCAACGCCCTGATGACCTGGAGGACGCTGTCGCTCCTGGCCTCCGGGTCGAGTAGGTCACGTGTCTCGTGCACGGGCACCCCGCCGCCGAATTCGAATTACGAGTCGTGCCGCCTCGATCGTGACACAGCCCCTTCACATCGAAAAGCGATCACCATGCGCATCCGAGTCATGACATGTCGTGGTCATGAGTGTTTCGGTGTGGTTTCACCCCTTGACCCTCCCCGTAAAACGGGTGTAATCACAGATAAAACAACACACCCAAGGATAAAACCAACATCATGTACGCCGAGGAGCGACAGCAGGAGATCCTGCGCCGGGCCCGCGCCGCCGGGCGGGTCGACGTGGTGACCCTGGCCGAGGAGTTCGCCGTCACCACCGAGACCGTGCGCCGCGACCTGACCGCCCTCGAGAAGGCCGGGGTGCTGCGGCGCGTCCACGGGGGGGCCATCCCCGTCGAGCGGCTCGGCTTCGAGCCCGCGCTCGCGGCGCGCGACGAGGTCATGACGTCCGAGAAGGAACGCATCGCCAAGGCCGCCCTCGGCGAGCTGCCGCAGGACGGCGCGATCATCATCGACGCCGGGTCGACGACCCGGCGGCTGGCCCAGGAACTCCCCGCCGACCGCGAGCTGACGGTCATCGTGAACTCGCCGCCGCTGGCCACGATCCTGGCCGCGCGGGCCAACCTGAACGTCATCATGCTCGGCGGCCGGGTCCGCGGCCGGACCCTCGCCACCGTCGACGACTGGGCACTGCGGCCCCTGGCCGACATCCACGTCGACGTGGCGTTCATGGGCACCAACGGCATCTCCGTGGCTAAGGGCCTGACCACCCCCGACCCGGCCGAGGCCGCGATCAAGCGCGCGATGATCGCCTCCGCGCAGCGCAGCGTCCTGCTGGCCGACCACACCAAGTTCAGCGACACCTACCTGGCCCGCTTCGCGGCCCTGTCGGAGATCGACGTCGTGATCACCGACACCGTCCTCGACCCCCAGGTGGCCGCCGACCTGGCCCTCCACGGCCCGGAAGTGGTCCGCGCATGACTCCCCCACCTCCCCCGAAACCCGAGGTGACGCGCGCATGATCCTCACGCTGACCCTCAACCCCAGTCTCGACCGCACCGTCGACGTCCCCTCGCTGGCGCGGGGCGAGGTCATCCGGGCCGCCGCCGCGCACCTCGACCCGGGCGGCAAGGGCGTCAACGTCTCGCGTGCCCTGCTGGCCAACCACGTGCGCTCGTGCGCGGTGGTGCCCTACGGCGGCGAGGAGGGGCGGCGGCTGATCGAGCTGCTCGACGCCGAGGGCATCGACATGATCACGGTGCCGGTCGCCGGGACCACCCGGTCGAACATCACGCTCGCCGAGCCCGACGGCACCGTCACCAAGGTCAACGAGCCGGGCGCCACGCTCAGCGGGCGCGAGCTGGAGGAGATCGCCACCGCCGTGCTCGGCGCCGCGCACAGCGCGGACTGGGTGGTCGCCTCGGGCAGCCTGCCGCCCCAGGTCCCCTCCGACGTGTACGCCACCCTCTGCCGCCGCTTCCGCCAGGCCGGCATCAACGTGGCCGTCGACACCAGCGGCCCGGCCCTGCTGGCCGCGGTGCAGGCCGGTCCCCGGCTGGTCAAACCCAACCGCGAGGAGCTCGCCGAGGCCACCGGCTCCCCCATCGAGACGGTCGGCGACGCCATGGAGGCCGCCGCGAAACTGCGCGCGATGGGGGCGGAGACCGTACTGGCGAGCCTCGGACGTGACGGCGCCCTGCTGGTCGACGACGGAACCGTCTGGCACGGCGAGTGCGCGGCGGAGGAGCCGCGCAGCTCCGTCGGGGCCGGCGACGCGTTACTGGCCGGGTTCCTCGCCGCCGGGGCCCGCGGGAAGGCGGCCCTCGTCGAGGGGCTGGCCTGGGCGACCGCGGCGGTGCAGCTGCCGGGCAGCCGCATGCCGGGGCCCGGCGACATCAGACGTGATCGGGTGACCGTCAGCGAACCCGATCCCACGCGGCCGCTTTCGGGGGGCTGATCGCGGCCCGCTCGCCTGTCTCCGGGAGGCAGGTTCACACCGCGAGCCACGGCTCGCTCTCCCCTTTCCACCCCCCGAGCTCCCCGGAAAGGAGCACACATGACCACCGACTACACCCCGCCCGTCGAGGGCACCGGGATAAAGGCCACGATCCAGAGGTTCGGCGGCTACCTGGCCGGGATGATCATGCCGAACATCGGCGCGTTCATCGCGTGGGGCCTGATCACGGCCCTGTTCATCCCGACCGGGTGGATCCCGAACGAGATGTTCGCCGCCCTGGTCGACCCGATGATCAAGGTGCTGCTGCCGGTGCTGATCGGGTACACCGGCGGCCGCATGGTGCACGGCCAGCGTGGCGCCGTGGTCGGCGCGGTCGCCACGATGGGCGTCGTGGTCGGCGCCGAGGTGCCGATGTTCCTCGGCGCGATGATCATCGGCCCGCTGGCCGCGTTCCTGCTGAAGCTGTTCGACGGCGCGGTGAAGGACCGCGTCAGGGCCGGCTTCGAGATGCTCGTCGACAACTTCTCGGCGGGCATCATCGGCGGCGCCGTGGCGCTGCTGGGCGTGTGGGGCATCGGCCCGATCATCGAGAAGATCACCGAGGTGGCGGGCGACGCCGCCAACTGGCTCGTCACCCACAACGTGCTGCCGCTGGCCTCGATCATCATCGAGCCCGCCAAGGTGCTGTTCCTCAACAACGCCATCAACCACGGCGTGCTGACCCCGCTCGGCGCCGCCCAGGTCGCCGATGCCGGCAAGTCGATCCTGTTCATGCTGGAGACCAATCCCGGACCGGGTCTGGGCCTGCTGCTGGCGTACTTCTTCTTCGGTCCGCGCGCCCTGCGGCCGAGCGCCCCGGCGGCCATCATCATCCACTTCTTCGGCGGCATCCACGAGATCTACTTCCCGTACGTGCTGATGAAGCCCCGCCTGATCCTCGCCATGATCGCCGGTGGCGCCTCCGGCATCCTGGTCTTCATCGCGACGGGGTCGGGCCTGGTGGCCTCCCCCGCGCCGGGAAGCATCTTCGCCTATCTGGCCGTTACCCCGGCGGGCGGCTACTTCGGCGTACTCGCGGGCGTCCTCGTCGCCACCGGCGTGACCTTCGTGGTCGCCTCGGCGCTGCTCGGCTTCGGCCGGGGCGAGAAGGAGACCGCGGCGGAAGAGACCGAGCCCACCACCACTCCGCAGGAGGCGTGATCCCCATGGCCGGCATCGAGAGCGCGGCAGTCAAGAAGATCGTCATCGCCTGCGACGCGGGGATGGGCAGCAGCGTCATGCTGGCCTCCACGCTCCGCAAGCAGCTCAAGGGCAACGGCATCGAGGTCGTCCACTCACCAGTCGACCAGATCCCGGCCGACGCCGACGTCGTCGTCACCCACGCGGGCCTGGCCGCCCGCGCCCGCAAGTCGACGCCCGAAGGGGCGGTACTGATCCCGTTCCAGGTGTTCATCGGCGACCCGGCGGTGACGAAGCTGGTGAACGCCATCAAGAACGGCGGCGTGGTCGGTGGCTGACATCCCGCTCGACCCGAGCGCCATCAGGCTCGACTGCGTGGCGAAGGACCGCGACGACGCGATCCGCCAGTGCGGGGAGACGCTCGTGGCGGTCGGGGCGGCGGCGGAGCCGTACATCGCGGCGATGCTGGAACGCGAGCGCACGCTCTCCACCTACGTGGGCGAGGGCGTCGCGATCCCGCACGGCACGGTGCAGGCCAAGGAGGTCGTGCACCGCGACGCGGTCTGCGTGCTCCGCTTCCCCGCCGGCGTCGACTGGGACGGCGAACAGGTCAACCTGTGCGTCGGCATCGCCGCCAAGGGCGACGGCCACGTCCGCCTGCTGGCCAAACTGGCCGAGATACTCATGGACCCCGACGCGGCCGAGGCTCTGCGCGAGACGGCCGACGAGGCGGAGGTCCGAAGGCTTCTCATGGAGGGAACAGAATGAAGGTCGCGCGTTTCCACGCGCCCGGCGACATCCGGGTCGAAGACGCCCCGGAGCCGGTGGCGGGTCCGGGCGAACTCCTGATCCGGGTCCGCAACTGCTCCACCTGCGGCACCGACGCCAAGATCCTGAAGTTCGGCCACCACCACATCCGGCCCCCGCGCGTCATGGGCCACGAGATCGCCGGTGAGGTCGTGACCGGGACGGGCGCGTTCGAGCCCGGTGACCGCGTCCAGGTGATCGCGGCGATCCCGTGCGGGGAGTGCGGCGAGTGCAGGCGGGGCCGGATGACCGTCTGCCCCAACCAGGAATCGATGGGCTACCACTACGACGGCGGCTTCGCCGAGTACATGGTGGTGCCCGCGAAGGTCCTCGCCGTCGACGGCGTCAACCGCATCCCCGCCGGGGTCGGCTTCGCCGAGGCGTCGGTCGCCGAGCCGCTGGCCTGCGTGCTGAACGGCCAGGAACTCGCCCGGGTGGGCCCCGGCGACGACGTGGTCGTGATCGGCTCGGGCCCGATCGGCTGCCTGCACGTCCGCCTGGCCCGCGCGCGCGGAGCCCGGCGGGTGATCCTCGCCGACCTGAACCCCGACCGCCTGGAGATGGCGGCCGTCCTGGTCAACCCCGACGCCGCCCTGCACGGCGACGACGTGACCGAGGCGGTGCTCAAGCTGACCGAGGGCCGCGGCGCCGACGTGGTCATCACGGCCGCGGCATCGGGCGTGGCCCAGGAGCAGGCCCTCGGCATGGTCGCCCGCCAGGGCCGCATCAGCTTCTTCGGCGGCCTGCCGAAGGACAACCCGATCATCCGCCTCGACTCGAACCTCGTCCACTACCGCGAACTGACCATCGTCGGCGCGAACGGTTCGAGCCCCGCCCACAACAAGCAGGCCCTCGAACTCATCGCGACCGGCGCGGTCCCGGTCGCCGACCTGATCACCCACCGCCTGCCGCTCACCGACGTCCTGGAGGGCATCGACATCGTCATGCGCGGCGAGGCCATCAAAGTCACCGTGGAGCCGTGATGCCAGAGAGAACAGTGACCGTGGCCTCCTCGACGGGCCTGCACGCCCGCCCGGCCAAACTCTTCGTCCAGGCCGCGGCCGGAACGGGAGTACCGGTGAAGATCCGCGTCGGAGAGGGGAAGGCGGTCAGGGCCGACAGCATGCTCGCGGTCCTGTCGCTGGGCGCCACCCACGGAACCGAAGTGACGTTGTCGGCGGAGGGAGAGGGCGCGGAGGCGGCCTTGTCGACCTTGGCCGAACTGCTGGAACGGGACCTCGACGCGGAGTAGATCGAGGGGGACGGCCGGGCACCCATTCGGGGGGCGCCCGGCCGTCGGCGTTCAGTGCTCCTCGAGCCGGTCGTCGATGTACGTGACGACGTGGGTCCGGCAGGCGGACCATCTGCTGTCGTCGCGAGCCCTCACCGTGTAGACGGGGGTCTCAGGACAGGCGCCGCTGACCTTCCCGCTTCCCCACGTGCACCGCTTGGTGCTCTCCGCCCCCTCCGAGTAGTTGCGAGGGCTCCACTTCTTGATCTCGAGGACCGCCATGGGGGTTCTCCCTTCGGGTTGTGGTGTGCTGCCGAGCCGGGCCGCGATCCGATCGAGCAGCGCCAGGTCGTCATCGGACAGCTGTGTCATGGCACCGGCGCGCCGGGAATCCTCCGGCTGTACGTCCGTCGCGCCGGTGCCGTACCAATCCGCGGCGATCATCGCGGCCACGTCGTCCTTCGACGTGCCGAAGAGCTTGGCGATGCCCTCCCATGTCTCGGGCGCCGGCGGGCCCACCCGGGCCGACTTCGGTCCACCCCAGGCACCGTGGAGGGCGACGCTGTTCCACCATGAATCCGATCGCACGCGCTCGCAGCCCAGATACATGTCGACATAGGACATACCGGCTGCTTTCAGCGTTTGCACCCTCGCCCGGAACGGCTCGGGGGACTTGTTCACCATGCCCCCATCATCCAGAATTCTCATCAAGATCGCCAGAAGTAACAGCAAATTTCCATGGCGATCACCCAGGATTCTTGGGAAAGCGCAGAACGGCCGGGCACCCATTCGGGGGGCGCCCGGCCGTCTTCTGCATTGTCCGCCGATCAGGGCGAGGTTTCCCATAGAGCCGACATCGGCACCGCCCTCATCCCGTCGCCGAAGGGGAGCACGTCTCTGCCCGCGTACATCACGAATCCGGCGACGAATCGTTCGCCGGCCTTCCTGGAGAGGCTGCGGAGACCCTGGAAGTCCTCTGCCCGCACCGTCTCGGCCGCTTTGACCTCGATGCCGACGATCTCGCCGGACGCCCGTTCGAGGACGGCGTCGACCTCGACGCCGTCCCGGTCACGGTAGTGGTGGAGCCGGACCGGTTCTTCGCTCCAGGTGAGCTGGCGGGCCAGTTCCCCGAGGACGAAGTTCTCCATGAGAGGGCCGACGGGCGCGGTGATGTCGGTGACCCTCGACGGCGTCAGGCCGGCCAGGTGGGCGCCCAGTCCTGAGTCGACGACGAGCAGCTTCGGCGTGGCCACGGCCCTGGTGGTGGCGTTCGACGACCAGGCCGGGATACGCCGGACGAGATAGACCAGGTCGAGAAGGTCGACATAGCGCTTGACGGTGCTCCGCGGGAGGCCCAGATCGCGGCCGATGTTGTCGAGCACGAGCAGCCCGCCCATGCGGCCGCACAGGACGTTGAGCAGCCGCCGCATGTCCAGGGGCCGCTCGATGTCGGAGATCTGTTTCACGTCACGGTTGATGAGGTCGGAGACGTAGGACTCCAGGAACCGGGCCCGTCTGCGGTGGGTGGGGCGGTGGACGGCCTCTGGATAACCGCCGCGCAGGGCACGGTCGAGATAGTCCATCCGGCGGAGCGACGACGGCGGGAAGACGGTGTCGGCCCCTGAGCGGAAGACGGCGTCGACGAACCCGTCGGGGCGGCCGTCGATCTCTCCCTGGGAAAGCGGCCACAACTCGATGGTCTCCGACCTGCCGGGCAGCGCGTCGGGAAGGTCGTGCAGCCCCAGCAGCCGGGCGGAACCGGTGAGGAGATAACGGCCGGGACGCGGATCGGCGTCGACCTCACGCTTGATCGACAGCAGGAGATCGGGCACCCGCTGGATCTCGTCGATGACCAGCAACCCGTGATGGTGGACGACCCCGTCGGGGTCCTGACGTGCGGCGGCCCGGACGGCGGCCTGATCGAGGTAGATCTCGCGGGAGCCGGGGGTCCGCTGGGCGACCGAGAGGGCCAGGGTGCTCTTACCGACTTGCCGGGCACCGTTGATCACCACGACCCGGGTATCGGCGAGCGCCTCCCAGACCATCGCTTCGGCCCGCCGCGAATAGAGGGCGAGTTCATCCGTGTCCACTTGGCCGATGATATGGCCAAACGCCAATCTTGTGGCGGATCTGCCGGTGGTTCGATGGTCGATCTGCCGAAGGTGGTGTGGTCATTCTGCCGAGGCCGGCATGGTGGATCTGCCGCAAGCTACGTAGCTGATCTGCCGGACCTCCCACGGTCATCTGGCGGGACCTCTCGTGGTGGAGCGGAGTCGATTCCACGGTGGGGCCGCAGGGCCGCTGTGGGTGATCGCCGCACTGCTCCCAGCGAACCCGCCGCGTCAGTATTCGATCTACCGAGGCGACGGCGAGTCGCCTCAGGCCCTCGCCCCCTGGGCGGTGAGCTGGTCGAGGTTCCAGATCGTGATCTCGTACTGGTCGACCGCGCCCTCCCACATCGCGATGACCGCCTCGTTCAGCGCCTGGGGACAGTAGGCCAGGTCATCGGACACCGGGTCGGAGAACGCCTCGAGGTGCGCGAGCACCGCCCGCTCGTCAGGCTCGTCAGACGGAGGGATGAGGCTCCGGGGTGAGTCACCGATCGCGGTCGCGGCCTTGAGCGCCCCGAGAAGGGTCCCGTCGGAGGCGATGCGCGCCTGCCACAGTTGCCATTCCGGCTCCCCCGGGTGCCGGTCGAGCAGCGTGGCCAGATCGGCCCCCCGCACGATCCCCGGCTTGGCGAACACCGACACCGACGCGACCAGGCCGTCGTCGAAGTCGGCCGGGTCGACCTCGAAGAGGGAGCCGCTCGCGTCGAACACCAGGTCGGCGTAGCCGTCGAGGAGGATCAGCACCTGGGGATGGCTGACCGTCTCCTGCCCCGACAACGCCTCCCGGCGCACCCAGCCGGGGTGGCGGTCGAGCCCCGTCTCGTAAAGCCAGTTGCCGCCGTAGAACGCCCCGTAGGTCGCGGTGGCGTCATGGTCGGCGAGCGGGTGGCCGAGCAGGTGCCCGAAGGCGTGCGTCAGCGCGGATTCCCAGGCGGATGCCACAGTGATGAGGTTCCTATTCGTCGTCGCGGAGCCGGTCGTCGATGTATCAGAGCACAACCCACCGGCGCTTGACCCGGTCGGTCACCGTGTAGGCCGGCGGGCCGGCGGTGCACTGGCGGAGAAATCATCTTGCCGCCGCGTCGTGCCCTTTCAGGAGGAGGGGTAGAGCTCCGGCCACAACACGATCTCATGGCTTTCGACCAGGGACTTCGGGGCGGTCATGCACCACGCCTCGGTCACCAGCTCGAACAGCTCGTCGGCCTCGATCCGGTCGAGGTGGACGACCACCCACCCCGTCGACTCCGTGGTGAACTGCACCTCGAAGACGTCGGGCCGTTCGGCCACCAGGGCGGCCTGTTCTTCGACGGTCGACTTGAGGCCCACGGTCTGGGTGCGTTCCCACAGGTAGCCGAACCCCTTGCCGCGCACCTTCAGCGACACCCACTCGCCACCGAAGCCCTGTTTCACCTCGGGCAGATGGTCAAGCATCTTCAGGAACTCGTCCACGCTCACCGCCATGCCCCCTAGGCCTACCAGACCCCACCGACATTCTCAGCCGTCGAGCAGGCGCAGCAGGGCCGACAACTGCCGGCGCTGTTCGTCCGAAAGTACGGAGAAGACCTCCGCGGCGGCCTCCCGTCGCGCCACGCGCGCCTGCTCGTGGACGGCCAGGCCGGCGGGGGTGACGGAGACGAGGGTGGAGCGCCGGTTGGTGGGGTCGACGGAACGGGCGAGCAGGCCGGCCTCCTCCAGGGCGTCCACGACCGAGGTCAGGGAACGGGGGACGATGCCGAGCAGTTCGGCGAGCCGGGCCATGCGCAGCGGCTCTCCGGCGGAGACCAGAGCGCGCAGGGCGCGCGACTGGCCCGGGTTGATGCCGAGGGGTTCGAGGCGTTCGCGGAAGCCCCGCCGGATGCGGTGGTCGACCCGGTGGAGCAGCTCGAACAGTTCTCCGTCGGACAAAGCACTCGCCTCGTGGAATGAATGTGAGCTAACCTCCGTTTGAGTGTACATCATGGATAATGAACCCCGAGCGCCGTTGGGGCGCGTCATCCGCCTTTTCAGGCCCTACCGCCGCAAGCTGGGCGCGGTCGGGGCGCTGATCGTGTTGTCGTCGGTGGTGTCGCTGGCCTCGCCGTTCCTGTTGCGGGAGATCCTCGACGTCGCCCTGCCGAACCGCGACGCGCGGCTGCTGTCGCTGCTGGCGCTCGGCATGATCGTGATCGCCGTGACGACCAGCGTCTTCGACGTGCTGCAGACGTTCATCTCGACGACGGTCGGCCAGCGGGTCATGCACGACCTGCGCAAGTCCGTCTACAACCACCTCCAGCGCATGTCGCTGGCCTTCTTCACCAAGACCAAGACGGGTGAGGTCCAGTCGCGGATCGCCAACGACATCGGCGCGATGCAGGCCGTGGTGACGACCACCGCGACCTCGTTCATCTCCTACCTGACCTCGGTGCTCGCCACGATCGCGGCCATGGTGGCGCTCGACTGGCGGCTGACGCTGATCTCGCTCGGGCTGTTGCCGGTGTTCGTGGGGATCAGCCGGAAGGTCGGCAAGGAGCGGCGGCGGATCACCACGCAGCGGCAGGTCAAGATGGCGTCGATGGCCTCGATGGTGCAGGAGTCGCTGTCGATCAGCGGGATCCTGCTGGGGCGCACGATGGGACGTACCGGCACGCTCACCGACCGGTTCGCGGCGTCCTCCGACGACCTCGCCGACCTGGAGGTCCGGTCGTCGATGGCGGGGCGGTGGCGGCAGTCGTCGATCCAGATCGTGATGGCGGCCATGCCCGCCGTCGTCTACTGGGCCGTGGGGTGGACCGGCGCGGTGTCGGTCGGCACGCTGGTGGCGTTCACCACCCTGCAGACCTCGATGTTCCGGCCGTCGGTGCAGCTGCTGCAGCTCGGGGTCGAGGTGCAGAGCTCGATGTCGCTGTTCGGGCGGATCTTCGAATACCTCGACCTGAAGGTCGACGTCCACCCCGGCGACCGCACGCTCGACCGGGTCAAGGGCGAGGTGCGGTTCGAGAACGTCGACTTCTCGTACGGCTCGGCCCCCACCCTCACCGGAATCGACGTCGCGGTCCCGCCCGGCACCCGGCTCGCGATCGTGGGCGAGACCGGATCGGGCAAGACCACCCTCAGCTACCTGCTCCCCCGCCTCTACGACGTCACGGGCGGCCGGGTCACCATCGACGGCGTCGACGTGCGGGAGCTGACCTTCGAGTCACTGGCCGAGACGGTCGGCGTGGTCTCGCAGGAGACCTATCTCTTCCACGCCTCGGTGGCCGACAACCTGCGCTTCGCCAAGCCCGGCGCGACCGACGAGGAGCTGCACGCGGCGGCGCGGGCGGCCCGCATCCACGACCATCTCATGTCGCTGCCCGAGGGGTACGACACCCTCGTCGGCGAGCGCGGCTACCGTTTCTCCGGCGGCGAGAAGCAGCGCCTGGCGATCGCGCGCACCCTCCTGCGCAACCCTCCGGTGCTGATCCTCGACGAGGCCACCAGCGCGCTCGACACCCAGACCGAGCGGGCCGTCCAGGAGGCCCTCGACGAGCTGGCCGAAGGCCGCACCACCCTGACGATCGCCCACCGGCTGTCGACGGTCCGCGACGCCGACCAGATCATCGTGCTCGACGGGGGCCGCATCGTCGAGCGCGGCACCCACGAGGAGCTGCTCGCCCTGGGCGGCCACTACGCGGCCCTGGTCAACCGCGACGAACTCAGCCTGACAACGACTGAAGCGGCAGGTTGATCACCACGTAGGCGAGACCGGCGAACGGCACGGCCACCGCCAGCGTCCAGAAGATCTCCCGCACCGCATTGGCCAGCAGCGGCACGAGCAGGAACACCGCCAGGCAGGCCCACGCCTGCGGGGCGTACCCCAGGTTGAACGCGTAGTGCGCGGCCTCCATCCCGAAGACCCCCGCCAGCGCGGCCAGGCCGCAGACCCGCTGCCACCGCGCCACGCCGCGCCGCCACCAGAGTCCCGCGACCCCGAACACGGGCCCGGCCACGCAGGCGACGACCACCCAGACCAGCGGCCAGAACAGGCTCCCCATCCCGCCGCGCCCGAACTCGGCGAAGCCGTAGTACCCGGCGACGAGCCCCAGCTCGGCGGCGAGCCCGGCGAGAAGGGCACGCGGCAGAGCGGAGGGAGCGGGCGGCACCAAGCGGAGAAGCCCGGCCGGCGTGATGCCGTCGCCATGGGGCAACGATCCGGGCCCCGAGCCCGCGGCCCCCGCGCCGTGCTCCGAGGGCCCGAGGCCCCGACCCGTTCCGGCGGAACCGCGGCCCTGACCGAATGGTCCCGGCCCATACGAGGTGAACTCCCTGCCCTCAGCCCCGTCTCCCGGCCCGTACATGGTGAATCCCCGGGGCAGGGCCCCCGCCGCCACCGCTCCCGCCACGAACGCCGCCACCGACCACACGGCCCCCGAATTGGCGAGGTTGTTCCAGGCCCCCGGCAGCCAGCCCTGCGCCAGGTTGGTCAGCACCCCCAGCGCGAGCCCCGCCACCAGGGCGGTCGCCGCCGCCCGCCACCATCGCATCGGTGTCCCCCTCGGTCGTCCGTCGAGGCCGGAACTGTAGCGAAAGCGCCCCGAGATCTGCTCATTTGCCCCGCAAAATGGGATAATTCGGATGGTGAAGTTACGTCACGCTCTAGTCGTCCGAGGCGGCTGGGAGGGCCATGAGCCCGTCGCCGCCACCGATCTCTTCCTCCCGTACCTCGCCGAGCAGGGCTTCTCCCTCACGGTCGAGGACTCCCCCGCCCCCTACGCCGACCCCGATCTGATGGCGGGGGTCGATCTGGTCGTCCAGTGCTTCACGATGGGCACGATCACGCGCGAGCAGAGCACCGGCCTGTCCCAGGCGGTCGCGGCGGGCACCGGGTTCGCGGGCTGGCACGGCGGCGTCGTCGACTCCTTCCGCGCCGAGCCCGACTACCTCCACCTGACCGGCGGGCAGTTCGCCTGCCATCCCGAGGCGGGCGGGGAGACCTTCGTCCCCCACCGGATCGAGATCACCGGCCACGACCACCCGATCACCAAGGGCATCGCCGACTTCGACCTGGTCACCGAGCAGTACTGGGTGCTCACCGACCCGTACAACACGGTTCTGGCCACCACCACCCACGCCGCGCAGGGGCCGTGGAGCAGGCCGGTCACCGTGCCGGCCGTGTGGGTCCGCGAGTGGGGCGAGGGCCGCGTCTTCGTCGCCACGCCGGGCCACGACCTGGCCACCCTCGAGCACGACAGCGTGCGGACCCTGATCGAGAGGGGGCTGGCATGGGCGAGCCGGTGAAGGTCGGGATCGTCGGCTGCGGCAAGATCTCCGAGCAGTACACCGCGACCCTCACGAAGCTTCCCGGGCTGGTCCTGTACGCCGTCGCGGACCTCGACCCGGCCCGCGCCCTGGCCACCGCCACCGAAACGGGCGCGCGCTCGCTCAGCGTCGACGACCTGGTCGACGCCTGCGACCTGGTCGTCAACCTCACCATCCCGGCGGCGCACACCGAAATCGCGCTGCGGGCCATCGCCGGGGGCAAGGACGTCTACGGCGAGAAACCCCTGGCCGCCACCCTCGACGAGGCCAAGACGATCGTCGCGAAGGGCTCCGGGGTCAGGCTCGGCTGCGCCCCCGACACCGTGCTCGGCACCGGTTTCCAGACCGCCCGCCACCACCTCGACGCCGGTCTCGTCGGCCGCCCGGCGGCGGCCGTGGCGACCATGGTCACCGCCGGTCCGGAGCCGTGGCACCCCGATCCCGACTTCTACTACCGGCCGGGCGGCGGCCCGCTGCTCGACATGGGGCCCTACTACATCACCGCCCTGGTGACGCTGCTCGGGCCGGTCGTGTCGGCGATCGGGGCGGCGAGCCGTACCCGGGACGAACGGGTGATCGGCAGCGGCTACCGGCAGGGCGAGCGGCTCCCGGTCACCACCGACACGCACGTCACCGGGGTCCTCACGCACGCCTCCGGCGCCCTGTCGACGCTGATCATGTCGTTCGACGGCGCGGCCTCCCGCGCGCCCAACATCGAGGTGCACGGCGAGCTCGGCACGATGATCGTCCCCGACCCCAACCGGTTCGACGGCGACGTGCTGGTCCACCGGGTCGGCGGGGCGTGGGAGACGCTCCCGGTCACCGCCGGCTACCGGGACACCGGCCGCGGCATCGGCGTGTACGACCTCGTCACCGCCCCCCGCCCGCGCGCCTCCGGGGAACTGGCCCTGCACGTGCTCGACGTCATGGAGTCGCTGCTCCGCTCGGCCGCCACGGGGCGGGCGGAGACGGTGGAGAGCACCTGCGAGCGGCCGGAGCCGGTCGCCCTTCAGTCCCTCGTGTGATGGTCGGCGGCGAGTGACTGGTATTCGATGATGTCGTCGGCCGTGATCAGGCCGTCTTGGATGGCGCGGGCCAGCAGGGTCGTCTTCGTCGGGGCGGCCCTGCCGGTGCTGGCGTACTTCACCCGCGCGCGTTCGATGTACTGCTTCACGGTCGCCTCGGAGATGCCCATGCGGAGCGCGACCGACTGCTTGTTCATGCCCTGGAACCAGAGCAGCAGCGCCTCGCGCTCGCGGGCCGACAACATCGGCCGGGAGGTCTGCCCGTCGGCGGCGACCAGGGCCCCGGCCATCACCGGCGGCACGTAGGGCCGGTCGCGGCCGACGGCCACGATGGTGTCGACGCAGTGTTCCCTGGTCTCGGTCTTGGCGATGAACGTGGCCGCGCCCGCCCGGAGCACCGCCATCACGGTCGCGTCGTCCTCGTGCACCGAGTAGACGACCACCCGGCGCCCGGCGGCGACCAGTTCGGGGATGCGCGGCAGCGAGTTGACGCCGTCGAGTTCGAGGTCGAGCAGGATCACGTCGGCGTGCGCGCCCTCGCCGCCGAGGACGGAGTCGACGGTGTTGCCGCTGGCCACGATCTCCACCCGTCTCCCGGGGTCGGCGGCCACCCACGACCGGATGCCCTCCAGCACGACCGGCGTGTCCTCCACCACCGCGAGGGTCACGGGGCGGTCCAGCGGCTCTCTATCCACAGTTGGGTTCCTCCGTTCTCCGCCTCGACGCGGGTGGCGACGTTGGCGGCGCGGGACCCGTCGGCCGAGGGCAGCGACGGGGCGTCGGTGAGGACGCTGACGATGACCTCGCGCGGGGTCGCGACGAGGGTGACCCTGGCCTGGCTGCGGGCCCGTGCCATGCCCTCGATGGGCGCCTCGACCAGCGCGCGGCGGACCTCCAGCGGCAGCGGCGGCACCGTGCCGGCGGTCAGGAAGAGCACCACGACACCGCGCCGTTCGACGTCGAACGCGCAGGCCCGCAGTGTGTGCAGGAGCGGGTCGGGGGCGTCGTCGGTCTCGGCGATCAGGCGGCGCAGGCGGGCCGCGCCGACGGCGCTCTCGTGCCGGACGTCGGGGTCGGCCGGGTCGGCGCCCTCGGCGAGCAGGGTCAGCACGGGCGCGACGGCCGCGCGCACCTCGGCGTAGCGGGCCAGCCGGTCGGCGTGGACCTGGTCGGCCGCCTTCCGCGCGGCCTCGGCGCCGGCCGTCCGGTTGGAGTTCTCCACCGCCCACCGGGCGGCCAGGTCCAGGGCGTGGCCGCCGGCGCTCGCGCCCGCCTGGAGGAGGATCGCGCCGACGCTGACGACGAGGAACTTGCTCAGCGACCGCGCGTCGAGCGCCCCGGCCGACGCCAGCCCGGCCAGCGTGACGACCACGTTGGCCAGCAGGAACCCGCTCAGGTCGCGCAGCCAGGTCGGGCGGGGCCAGAACAGGATCATGGCCAGCCAGCCCACCGAGCCCCACCCCCAGTCGGCGGCGTTGACGACGTCGCCGGGCTCGCAGGCGGCCATCACCATCGCCGACACGACCAGCGTGACGACCGCGAGTGGCCACACGCCGGCGCCGAGCGGCCGTTCGCGCAGCAGGGCGACGCCGGCCACCACGCCGATCGCGGCGTACAGGACCCAGGCGAGCCCGGCCAGCCACGGGAACCGGTAGGACTCCCAGGTGCCGACGGTGCCGACGAGGTCGAAGCCGAGATGCCAGGCGGCGACGATCGACACGGCGGCGCGGCGCGCGCCCAGGCTGTAGTTGCGGCGGACGCTCGTCTCCGACGCGCTCACGGCGCCCACCGGAGGGTGACCCTGGTGCCCTGCGGGCCCGACTCGACCACGCCCCGGCCGCCGACCATCTCCATCCGGGCCAGGATCGACACCCGCAGGCCGTAGCGGTGGTCGGGCACGCGGGCCAGGTCGAAGCCCATCCCGCGGTCGCGGACCTCGACCACGACCTCGCCGTCGGTCTCGGTCAGCGTGACGACCGCGACGGTGACGTTGGCGTGCCTGACGACGTTCGCGATCGCCTCGGCGACGGCTTCGAGGAAGGCCTCGGCCACCTCCCACGGCACCGAGGCGGGCGTCAGCCGGGTGTGGACGGTCAGCCCCGACCGGGCCGCGACGGCGGTCAGCCGCTCGTGCAGCGGCACGTGGTCGGGCCCGGTGCCGCCGCCCTCGGACATGCGGTCGAGGTCGGCCAGGTGGCGGGCGGCGGTCTCGCGCAGCATGGGGGAGGTCGCGCCGATGCCGCCGGCGCCGATCATCATGAGGGTGGCCAGCACGCTGCCGTGCATGCGGCTGTTCTGGGCGCGTTCGTCGCGGCGGCGTTCGCGTTCGACGGTGGCCTTCTCCTCGGCGTCGCGGGCCGCCGCGAGCTCCCGGTCGGCGTCGGCCGCGCTCTTGCGCAGCAGGCTCATCAGCACGGCGGTCGCGCCCACCTGCAGCACGTGGATCCCGGCCACCGCGAACGCGCCGGAGCCGCAGAGGTGCGCGACGACCACCACGAGCCCGGCCGGCACGGCCGGACCCGTCCGCCACGCCAGGTTGACCACCACGATCGTCATGGTGACCAGCCCGCCGACCCAGCTCGCGCTGTCGCCGATGAGGGTGCCCGCGACGAGCTCTTTCTGGAAGAGGCACAACGCCGAGGTGATGAGCACCTCGACCGTGATCACCCAGGGCAGCAGGCCGTAGGTCCAGCCCGCCCAGGTGAAGAAGACGCTCCAGCACAGCAGCCCCGCCATGACCGGCACCAGCACCGTGGAGTCGACCGGCGGGGCGAGCCCCAGCAGCGCCGCCGTGACGGCGACGAGTCCCGCCACGCCCCGGATGACGGACCCGCAACGCGCGGTCACGCGGTCGAGGGCGGCCGTCGCGGGCATGCGGCCACCTGCGTCGAGCCGAACACCCAATGCCATCAGACGCCCCACTCGGAAGGCCGGATCATGACCGCGCCCTGAGAGTGTAAAGCGGTTCGTCCGGCTGTCAGCCGAATGACCGTCATAGGTACGCGTCTGTAACCCGGTCTAATTGAGACGATATTCGTCACCTGTGGAGGGCCGGGGAGCATGCAGTACGCGACGGAGAGCGAGATCCGCTCGACGATCACTTCGGCGCGCGTCACGGATCCGGGCATCGCGATCCAGTTCGACGACCGGGTGAGCCGCGGCGACCTGCCCGCCCTGGTCAGCCTGATCTCCAGCATCGTCCGGCTGTTCCTGGGCCTGGCCAAGAAGATCGACGACGAGACGGCCTCGCGGGTGGCGCGCTCCTACCTCGCCTGATACGCATGGGTTCATGACGCTTCACCCCAATCTGGACCCTGACCTGCGCGCCGCTCTGGAAGCGCTCCCGCCGCTCTCCTACGACCTGAACACCGCCGATCTGGCGGAGATCCGCCGGGCGCGGGCCGCCGCGTGCCTCCCGCCGGGCGCCGGGACCAAGGTGAGCGACGTCGACGCCGACGGCCTGCGGCTGCGCGTCTACCGCCCGGCCGGCGCGGGGGACGAGCCGCTCCCGTGCCTGTACTGGATCCACGGCGGCGGCATGATCATCGGACTGCCGGAGATGGACGACTCCCGGATCTCCCGGTTCGTCGAGGCGCTCGGCTGCATGGCGATCTCCGTGGACTACCGGCTGGCCCCCGAGCACCCCTACCCCATCCCCCTGGACGACTGCTACCGCGGGCTGCTGTGGACGGCCGAGAACGCGGCCGCGCTGGGAGTGGACCCCGACCGGCTGGCGATCGGCGGGAACTCGGCGGGCGCCGGCCTGGCCGCCGGGCTCGCCCTGCTGGCCAGGGACCGGGGCGGCCCCCGCCTGCGGTTCCAGCTCCTGCTGTGCCCGATGCTCGACGACCGCGACGACACGGCGTCGGCGGCCCAGTTCGAGGAGGCCGTGTCGTGGCCGCGCGGCAACAACAGGTTCGCCTGGAAGGCCTACCTGGGCGACCTCACCGACGTGCCGGTCTACGCCGCCCCCGCGCGCGCGACCGACCTGTCGGGCCTCCCCCCGGCCTACGTGGACGTCGGCGACCTGGAGGTCTTCCGCGACGAGGACGCCCTCTACGCGCTGCGCCTGGCGGCGGCCGGGGTGCCGGTCGAGTTCCACCTGTGGCCGGGCGCGTTCCACGGCTTCGCGGGCGCGCTGCCGGACACCCCGATCGGGCGGCGTTCGACGGCCGAGCAGATCGAGGCGCTGCGGCGCGGTTTTGTCGGTGGCGATATCTAGGCTGCCCGTGTGAACCGTACGGATCGGCTTTACGCCCTCGTCGAGGAACTGCGGGCCGTCTCGCCCCGGCCCCGGTCGGCCCGTGAGCTGGCCGAGAGGTTCGAGGTGAGCGTGCGCACCATCGAGCGCGACGTCGCCGCGCTCCAGGAGGCCCGCGTCCCCATCTACGCCGAGTTCGGCCGCCGCGGCGGCTACGTCCTCGACAAGCGCATGTCGCTGCCGCCGCTCAACTTCACCCCCGAAGAGGCGGTGGCCATCGCGGTCGCCCTCAGCCACGAGGAGCTGCCCTTCGCCGAGCAGGCCAGGAGCGCCCTGCGCAAGGTGATGGAGGCCATGCCCGACGGCGAGGGCGACCGCGCCAGGGCCCTGGCCGAGCGCGTGCAGCTGATCCGCGACGACGAGCGCCCCGCCGACCCGATCGCGACCGTCATCGACCAGGCCGTCCTGTCGGGCGGCGTGCTGCGCATCGGCTACGCCGACGCCAAGGGCGTGCCGACCGAACGCGAGGTCGAGCCGGGGGTGTTCGTCGGCAACCGGCGCGGCGAGTGGTATCTGGTGGGCTGGTGCCGGTTACGCGAGGCGGTGCGGGTGTTCCGCCTCGACCGCATCGCGGGCGCCGAAGCCACGGGCGAACGCGCCCCGGCCCGCCCGGCGGCGACCTTCGCCTCGGAGACCGGGATCTTGCGCCAGCCCGTCCTGAGCTGAACAGGCTCAGACGGCGAGAAGCGGCAGTCGGACCGTCACGATGAGCCCGCCGCCCTCCCGGGGCCGGGCCTCGGCCGTGCCCCCGTGGGCGCGCGCGATGGCCCGCACGATCGACAACCCCAGCCCGGCCCCGCCCGCCGACCCGGTCCGGTCGGGGTCGAGGCGGATGAAGGGGTCGAACAGCCGGCCCGCCTGGGCGGGGGCGATCTCGCGGCCGGTGTTCTCCACGGTCACGTACGCATGGCCCCCGCCGCTGCCGGTCCTGACGGTCACCTCGCCGCGGTCGTCGTTGTAGGTCACCGCGTTGTCGACGAGGTTGCGGATCATCCGCTCCAGCAGCACCCCGTCGCCCGCCACCGGGGCCGGGAACTGCCGCGCCACCGTCAGGCCGTGGGCCAGCAGCGACGGCCGGGCCAGTTCGGCCAGGTCGCCGGGCTCCCGCCCGGACAGGTCGCGTTCGCTCAGCGCCAGGGTGAGCAGGCCCTCGATGAGGCGCTCCTGCCGGGAGTTGGACGCCAGCAGCTCGTCGCGGACCGGCCGGAGCGCGGCGGGGATCAGCTCGTCCGGCATGGAGACCTGGAGCAGCGCGCGGTTGATGGCCAGCGGAGTGCGCAGTTCGTGGGAGGCGTTGGCGACGAAGCGGCGCTGGCCGTCGAAGGCGTTGTCCAGGCGTTCGAGCATCGAGTCGAACGTGTCGGCCAGGTCCTTGATCTCGTCGTGCGGGCCGGTCATCGAGATGCGCCGGTGCAGGGTGTCGGTCGACAGGCGGCGGGCCGTCTCGGTGACGTGCTGGAGGGGGTCGAGGGCACGTTTGGCGACGTACCACCCGACGGCCAGGCCGACCAGTCCGACGAGCACGGCGGCGAGCAGCGACCACCACACCAGCGAGCCCAGCACGGTCTCGTGGTAGTCCTCCACCTGCTTGTTGAAGAAGAACAGCTGCTTGTCGCCGGTGAGCGGCGGCAGGTCGTCGATCGGGAGCCGGATCGTCACGCGCCGCGTGAGCTGCCTGCTGACGACGATGTAGTTGATCATCACGAGGACCAGCGCCGCCGCGAAGAACAGGCTCCCGTAGACGAGGGTGAGCCGGGCCCTGATCGGCATGCGGTTCACAGGCGGTACCCGGCGCCGGTGATCGTCTCGATGACGGGCGGGTCGCCGAGCTTCTTGCGCAGGGTCATGACGGTGACCCTGACGGAGTTGGTGAAGTAGCTGATGTTCTCGTCCCAGGCCTTCTCCAGCAGGTCCTCGGCGCTTACCACGGTCCCCTCGGCCCGCAGCAGGATCTCCAGCACGGCGAACTCCTTGGGGCTGAGCGCGACGTACCGCCCGTCGCGGAACACCTCGCGGCGGGCGGGGTCGAGCCGCACCCCGGCCCGCGCCAGCACCGGCGGGTGCGCGAGCGGCACCCGCCGGGCCAGCGCCCGCAACCGGGCGACGAGTTCGGGGAAGTCGAACGGCTTGGCCAGGTAGTCGTCCGCGCCGATCGACAGGCCCTCGACCTTCGACCGCAGGTCGCCGGCGGCGGTGAGCATGATGATGCGGGCCGGGACACGCCGGGCGACCAGCTGGCGGCACACGTCGTCGCCGTGCACCGCCGGCAGGTCGCGGTCGAGCACGATGACGTCGTAGTCGTTGGTCAGCGCCCGTTCCAGGGCGGCGTCGCCGTCGTGCACGACGTCCACCGCCATCGTCTCCCGCCGCAGCCCGGCCGCCACGACCCGGGCCAGCACCTTCTCGTCCTCCGCCACCAGCACCCGCATGGTCCGCATCCTGCCGGTCCGGGGGTAAACACCGGTTAAGCGCCCTGTGTCATGCGCTCAGGGCGAGGGTGGGCGACATGCGGGCGGCCCGCATCGCCGGGTAGAGCCCGGCGACCGTCCCGACGAACAGGGTCGCCGTGAGCGCCCCGGCCGGCGCCCAGGCCGGCACCGTCGGGGGCAAGTCCATCCAGGTCGCGTACGCCACCGTCACCGCCGCGCCCAGCACCGCCCCGGCCACCCCGCCCAGGCCGGACAGCAGCAGCGACTCGGCGAGGAACTGGCCGCGCACCTGCCCCCGGGTGGCCCCCAGAGACCGGCGCAGGCCGATCTCCCTGCGCCGCTCCAGGACCGAGATGACCATCGTGTTGGCCACCCCCACGCCCCCGACGAGCAGCGCGACCGCGCCGATCCCCAGCAGCAGGCCGGTGAACGCCGAGTCGGCGGCGGCCCGCGCCGCCAGCGCGTCGGACGGCCGGCTGACCTCCACCTCCTCCGGGCTCTCCGGCGAGGCGGTGGCCGGGAGGACCGCCCGCACGGCGTCGACCTGGGCCGGGTCGGTCCGCGTGTAGATCGTGGTCGGGTGCCCGTCGAAGTTCAGGTACGTCCCGGCGGCGTCGAACCCGACGAGCGCCGACCGGTCGACCTCGGGCGCGAGCGGCGAGGGGGCGAGGATGCCGACGACGGTCCACCACCGGCCCCCGATCCAGAGCTGCTCGCCCACGGCGCGCACCCCGAGCCGCTCGGCGGCCACCGCGCCGAGCACGACGGCCCGCAGGGAGTCCGTGGCCTCGTTCAGCCAGACGCCCTTGGCGACCGGGGTCTGCAACGTCCGCAGCAGCTCCGGGGAGGCCGCCCGGGTGGTCAGCCCGCCGGTCGACTGCGGGTTGATCCGGTCGGTGCGGTAGACGGGTGTCCCGGTGTCACCGGTCGCGCCCGCCACCTCGACCGGCCCGACCGCCCCGACCATCGCGAGCGCGGTCTGCGGCAGCGCGGTCTGCTCGCCGAACAGGCTCTGGCCGGGGGTGACCCGCAGCAGGTTGGTGCCGAGCCGGTCGAGCTCGGCCAGCAGTTGCGCCTTGGACGACGACGAGATCCCGACGACGGCGACCATGGTCGCGATGCCGATGGCGATGCCGAGCGCCGACAACACCGCCCGCGCGGGCCGCACCCGCAGCCCGGCCGCGCCGACCCTGACCAGGTCGCCCCAGGTGAGCCGGGCCGGACGCAGCTCAGCCATCGGACACCACCAGGCCGTCGCGCAGCCGGATCCGGCGCGGCGCGGCGGCGGCCACGTCGGCGTCGTGCGTGATGATCACCACGGTGGTGCCGGCCGCGTTCAGCTCCCCGAGGAGGGTGAGCACCCCCGTGCCGGAGACCGAGTCGAGGTTGCCGGTCGGCTCGTCGGCGAGCAGCAGCGCCGGTTCGCCCACGACGGCGCGGGCCACCGCGACCCGCTGGCGCTCGCCGCCCGAGAGCTCGTTCGGGCGGTGCTCCAGCCGGTGGCCGAGGCCGACCCGGGCCAGCGCGACGGCGGCCCTCTCCCGGCGCTCGCGGCGGCCGACCCCGGCGTACAGCAGGCCGTCGGCGACGTTGTCGAGCGCGGTCACGCCGTCGGCCAGGTGGAACTGCTGGAACACGAACCCGATGCGCCGGGCCCGCAGCGCCGACAACTCCCGGTCCGACAACGTGGCGACGTCGTATCCGGCGATCGTGACGGTGCCCTCGGAGGGCCGGTCGAGGGTGCCGATGAGGTGCAGCATCGTCGACTTGCCCGATCCCGACGGCCCGGCGATGGCCACCAGTTCGCCCTGCTCGACCCGCAGGTCGACGCCGCGCAGGGCGCGCACGCCCCCCGGATAGGTCTTGGCCGCGCCGGCCAGCTCGATGACGGCGGTCATTCGGCGGGCACCTCGACCTTCATGCCCTCGGCCAGCCCGGCGCCCTCGATCTCGACCCGCCCGGCGGCGAACAGCCCGGTCGTGACCTTCGTGACCGTGCCCGCGATCCGCACGCCGTAGCCGCCCTCACGCAGCGCCAGCAGCGCCTCGACCGGCACCGAGAGCACGTCCTCGCGGGTCTCGCCGGTCAGCCCGACGTCGACCGGGGCCTGGTCGAACCGGCCGAGCCGCCCCTCGGCGGTGATCTCGACGTCGATCGTCGCCTCCCCGCCCTCCTGCGCGGGCGGCCGGGCGACGGTGCCGATCGAGGTGATCCGCCCCTTCCCGGTCCGCCCGTCGGGGGTCTCCAGCGTCACCGATGCACCGAGCCGGGCGAGCTGCTGGTCGGAGGCGGCGAGGTCGACGTGGACGACCCGCTTGGTGCCGGTCGTGGCGATGACCGACCGCCCGGCGGGCATGCCCGCCTCGGCGGTCACCTGGGCGACCCGCACCGCGCCGGAGGCGACCACCACCTCCTCGGGCCCGACCGTGCCGGTCTCGTCGAGGTTCAGGTCCTCCTGCCAGTCCTGTACGGCCTCATACGTGGACCAGGTGAAGTCGTCGTCGACCGTGCCGGGGTCGTAGCCGAGCGCCTTCAGGTTGCGCTCCAGCTGCCGGACGTCGCGCCCCGACGTGGTGGTGTCGAGGCGGCGGTACATGGGCGTGGAGCCGTACATCAGCACGACGGGCTTGCCGTCGACGGAGTAGAGCCGCTTGCCGCGCCGGACGACGGCGCCCTCCTCGGGCGTCCAGGTGACGGTGCCCCGGGCGGCGTTGGGCAGGTCGCGCCGGTTCTCGTAGCCGAGGGTGCCGCCGACGGTCTCGGCGTCGGCCAGGTCCCCGCGGGTGATCTCGGCCGTCGTCACCGCCGCCGGCGCGGGCGGCGGTGGCGTGTCGAGCGTGGCCGCCGCGACGCCGCCCCCGGCCAGAGCGGCGACCGCCACTCCCCCGGCGAGCAGCCCCTTCCTCACTTCGGGCCCCCGCCGGGCAGGTGCTTCTCGCAGATCGCCTGCGCCTTCTCCGCCTCCGGGGAGTCCATGACGTCCTTGGGCGCCCGGATGAGCATCCGGCCGCCGTCAACCTTCGGGTCGGGCATGTCGACGCCGTTGTCCCGCATGCAGTCGGTGTACTTCTGCACGGCGTCCGCGAACGCCGCGTCGCCCATCGGCGGCCCGCCCCCGATCGGCCGGAACTCCTCGCACTCCGCGTTGGCCTTCTCGACGGTCGCCGGGTCGACGCCCTCCTTGATCCGCACCCGGACGGCGTTGCCGCCGGGCTCGGGGTCGGGCACGTCGATGCCGTGCTCCCGCATGCACTGGGCGAACTTGACGGCGTCTCCGGACGCCGCCGGGCTGGGCGCCGCCGCCGCGGAGGCGGACCCGCCTCCGGCGGTCGCGACGCCGCTCTGCTGACCGGTTCCGCAGGCGGCCAGGAACAGCGGGACCGCCGCGACCAAGGCAATTCTGAATCGGGTCATGCGTGATTTCTAGCGAGACCCCGTTAAACACCCATTAAGCGAATTCGCTTATCCCATGTTTATGCAACAGAAAAGGCCCGTGGGGAAGACGGGCCTTTCTCTCGATCCTCGTTACTGCTGCGGCCGGTTGCCGAGCTGGCGGCGGAGCTGCTCCAGCTCGCGCTCCAGGTCGGCGACGTTCCGGTCCTGCGGCTGCTGAGGCTGGGGCTGCGGCTGCTGGCCGTAGGGCTGATGCTGCGGGATCGGTCCACCACCGTGCTGCCCGTGCTGCCCGTACTGGTTGCCCGGCTGCTGCCCCTGCTGGCTACCGTGCTGACCGCCGTGGGCCTGCTGGTAGGCCTGGTAGGGCTGCGACGGGGGCCGGTAGCGGGTCGTGCTCTCGGCCGGGGGCAGGGAGTGGGCGGGCGGCGGCTGGTAGGCCGGGATCTGCTGGGCCTGCGCCTGGTAGGGCGGGACGCCGTTGTAGACCGGGATCTGGGGGCGCTTCTTGCGCTTGGCCCTGCGCACCACCAGGCGGAGCAGCACCAGGCCGAGCAGGATCGCCACGAGCACCCCGGCGCCGATCAGCACCCAGAAGCCCGTCGACTGCGGCGACTCGTCCTTGCCCGCCGTGATGGCCTGCTGCGAGTTGGTGATGTACTCGGCGACCCACGGGTGGGTCGGGTGCAGCGCCTGGACCTCGCGGAAGATCGGCAGCGCCTCGGAGTAGTGCTTCAGGAAGAAGGCGTCCAGCGCGGTGTTCCAGCGTGTCGTGGTCGCCGACGCGGTCGGCTTGATGCCCTTCTCGTTCAGCTTCTCCTTGATCACCGAGATCGGGAGCACGAAGGACTCGTTCTCCGACGCCTCCCCGCCCTCGGAGACCGTGCCCGCGATGAGCATGCCGATGACGTCGCCGTCCTTGGAGAACACCGGCCCGCCGGAGTTGCCGTGGTAGGAGGGCGCCTGCGTCTGGATGTACGGCACCCCCTTGTCGGTCGTCCGCAGCGCGTTGTACGGCCCCTCGGTCAGCGCCGGGTCGAGCTTCGACTCCAGGCTGAAGAACGGGGTGTTGGTGACCAGCCCGGGGAACCCGCTGATGTACAGCGTCGAACCCACCTGCACGTCGGCGTCGTCGCCCAGCGGCACGGTCGGCAGGTTCTGCTGCCCGTTGACCTTGAGCAGCGCGTAGTCCTTGCCGGGGTAGCTCTCGCCGACGTCGACGAGCTCGGCCACGATCGGCTTGGCGGTCTTGTCGACGCCGCCGCCGGGGTGGGCCTGCAGCACCGCGATCTCCTTCTTGAGACCGTTGACCTGCATGTTGGCCGCGTTGAAGTTGATGAAGAGGTTCTCGGCGAGCTTGATCATCTCTTCGTCGGGCGAGAGGTCCTTGACCATCTCCAGGATCCCCTGGGCGTCCTCCTCGTAGAACTTGGAGAGCGCCTGCTGGGCGAAGACGTCGTAGAGCTCCTTCTCGCCCATCTCGACGCAGTGCGCACCGGTGACCATGTAGCCGTCGGGGGTGACCCACCAGCCGGTGCACATGCCGCCGACCTCGGCGTCCACGACGCGCTCCGGGGTGCCGGGCACGAGGTAGGCGCCCACGTTGGCGTTCATCTGCTCGAACATGTACTTGGCGATGGTCCGCTGGTCGGAGGCGACCTTGCCGGCCACGACGTCGGCGGTGATCTTGTCGACGAGGGCGTACAGGTTGGCCTCGTTGACGGCCGGGGTGGGCACGCTGACCTTGCCCGTGTAGGTGAGGCTGGTGAGCTGGACGGCGGGGTGGGTCTGCGCGGCCAGCCTGGTCCCGATCGGGACGTCGGGCGTCTCGTCCGCGTACGCGGGAGATGCGGCGAGCACCGACACCGCCGCAGTGGCGACGATGATTCTTCTGAGGTTCACGGCACTGATCGTCGGACAGCCGCCTTGTCCACCACTTGTGAGTGACTTGGGGTTTCCATTACCCGGGGGAAAACCCCAGGGCACACCCCGTGGCGGGCGTGTTGTCCCGTTCCTACCGTTGCGGTCATGGCAGAGCCGTCCCGCCCGCGGCCTCCCGTACCGCCCCCTCCTGCGGCCGCCGCCCGACGTGGTCGACGACCGCGCCGGCCGGCGGGTCCTCACCCAGGAGGGGGCCTCCTGCACCGGCCACGCCCTGGCCGCCGTCATCGCCTCGGCCGCCGCTACGACGGGTTCCACTAGACGGGAACCAGGTGTGTGTACCATCAGTACATGCAGACCGCCTTAGTCAAGATCACCGGAACCGTGCTGGTCACCGCGCTGATCGCCCACCCGCTCTACGCCCCCCACTGGGGCACGGGCATCCTCGGCGAGGTCACCGCCGCCGGGCCGGTCGGCGGGACGGCCTTCGTCGCGGTCTTCTTCGGCCTGGTCGCCCTCTACTGCCGGGCCCTGGAGCGCACCCTCGTCCTGGCGGGCGCCGACCGCCCCGGGGCGGTGTGGTGGATGTTCGCGATCCCGTACAACTTCACCGAGGACTTCTTCATCGTCGGGAGGGTCCGCGCCGCGCTGGCCGGGCGCGTCACGCCGGGGTTCCTGCGGTGGTGGTCGATCCTCGGGTACGGCTGGTGCGCCTTCCAGATCCTGTCGCTGCTCCCCGGCCTGCCCGGCTACGCCGGAGGGGCCGTGGCCGTCCCCCTGTGGGCGGCACACTGGATCATGACGTCCCGCCTCCGGCACACCCTGGGAACCTGATGCCGCTGCCTCGCTTCGACCGGCTGCCCGCCGGGTCCCGGGCCGCGATCCTCGCGGTCGCGCGCGCCCACTTCGCCCGTGACGGAAAGGACGCGGCCTCGTTCAACCAGATCATCGCCGACGCCCGCATCTCCAAGACCTCGGCCTACCACTACTTCGACGGCAAGGACGACCTGTGGTCGGCCGTCGTCGCCGACGCCTCGGCACGGGCGCTGCGTGTGCTCGGCCCGTGGCGGCCGGCGGAATCGGCCGACGACCTGTGGGAGCGGCTCCGCTCGGGTTCGGCACGCCTGTCGGCCCACCTGCGCGACCACCCCGACGACCGGGCCGTGCTGGCGGCGGGCGGCGGCTCCGGGAGCGACGGCTGGATCGCCGACCTGGTCGCCGACGCGACCCGCATCGGGCTGGTCGACGTGGTCCCGGGCATCGAGGCCGCCACGGCCGGGGTGTTCGCGGCCGTCGACCGGTGGGCCCTGGACCACCCGGACGAGCCCGACCCCGCCGGGCCGCTCCTCGTCCTGCTGGCCCGGCTCTGGGGGGTACCGGAAACGAAAAGGCCCCCGAAGCACTCGGGGGCCTTCTGAGAGACGGGTGGGCTCAGACGCCCATCGCCTCGGTGTCGTTCGACTCGGCGGTGGTGCCGATCTCGGTGACGCCGTTCTTGAGGTGATAGCGGGCGATCGCGTCCTTCAGCGTCTCCGGCTTGACCTCGCCGCGCTTGGCGAGCTGGGTCAGCACCGCCAGCGTGATCGAGGCGGCGTCGACGTGGAAGTGCCGCCGCAGCGCCGACCGGGTGTCGGAGAGGCCGAAGCCGTCGGTCCCGAGCGAGGTCCAGTCGCCCGGCACCCACTGCGCGATCTGGTCCTGTACGGCCCGCATGTAGTCGCTGACGCCCACGAAGGGCCCGGGTACGTTCGACAGCTTGGTCGTGACGTAGGGGACCTTCTGCTCGGCCTCAGGGTTCAGCAGGTTGTACTCCTCGCACGCGAGGGCGTCGCGGCGCAGCTCCGACCACGAGGTGGCCGACCACACCGAGGCGGCCACGCCCCACTCCTCGGCCAGCATGCGCTGCGCCTCCAGGGCCCACGGCCCGGCGACGCCCGACACCAGGATGTTGGCCTTGGGGCCGTCACCCTGCGACGGGGCGAAGAGGTAGAGACCCTTGAGCAGGCCCTCGACGTCGAGGCCGGCCGGCTCGGCGGGCTGCTGGTAGGGCTCGTTGTAGACGGTCAGGTAGTAGAAGACGTCTTCGGCGTTCTCGCCGTACATCCTCCGCAGGCCGTCGCGCACGATGTGGGCGACCTCGTAGGCCCACGCCGGGTCGTAGGAGATCGCGGCGGGGTTGGTCGAGGCGATGAGCGGCGTGTGGCCGTCTTCGTGCTGGAGGCCCTCGCCGTTCAGGGTGGTGCGGCCGGCGGTGGCGCCGAGCAGGAAGCCCCGGCCCATCTGGTCGGCGAGCTGCCACATCTGGTCGGCCGTGCGCTGCCAGCCGAACATCGAGTAGAAGATGTAGATCGGGATCATGTGCTCGCCGTGGGTGGCGTACGACGACCCGACCGCGATCGTGGAGGCCATCGAGCCCGACTCGGTGATGCCCTCGTGGAGGATCTGACCCTCGGTCGACTCCTTGTAGGACAGCAGCAGGTCGCGGTCGACCGCCTCGTAGGTCTGCCCGTAGGGCGAGTAGATCTTGGCGGTCGGGAACATGGCGTCGATGCCGAACGTGCGGGCCTCGTCGGGGATGATCGGCACGAAGCGGTGGCCGATCTCCTTGTCGCGCATGAGGTCTTTCAGCAGGCGGACGAACGCCATGGTGGTGGCGACGTTCTGCTTGCCCGAGCCCTTGGAGAGCTGCTTGTAGGCGTCGTCGCCCGGCAGCTTGAGGGTCTTGGCGCGCACGACCCGCTTGGGCAGGAAGCCGCCCAGCGCGTGGCGGCGCTCCTTCATGTAGGCGATCTCGTCGCTGTCGGGACCCGGGTGGTAGTAGGGCGGCAGGTCGCCCTCGAGGTCCTTGTCCGGAATCGGAAGGTAGAGCCGGTCGCGGAACTCCTTGAGCTCGGCCTTGCTCAGCTTCTTCATCTGGTGGGTGGCGTTGCGGGCCTCGAAGTCCTTGCCCAGCGTCCAGCCCTTGATCGTCTGGGCCAGGATGACCGTCGGCTGGCCCACGTGGTCGCGGGCCGCCTTGAACGCCGCGTAGACCTTGCGGTAGTCGTGGCCGCCGCGCGAGAGCTTGCGGATCTCGTCGTCGGACAGGTGCTCGACCATCTTGCGCAGGCGCGGGTCGCCGCCGAAGAAGTGGTCGCGGATGTAGGCGCCGTTCTCGACGGAGTAGGTCTGGAACTGGCCGTCGGGCGTGGTGTTCATCTGGTTGACCAGCACGCCGTCGACGTCGGCCGCCAGCAGCGGGTCCCAGTCACGGCCCCAGACGACCTTGATGACGTTCCACCCGGCGCCCCGGAAGTAGGACTCCAGCTCCTGGATGATCTTGCCGTTGCCCCGGACCGGGCCGTCGAGCCGCTGCAGGTTGCAGTTGATGACGAAGGTCAGGTTGTCGAGCTCCTCGCGGGCCGCCAGACCGATGGCGCCGAGCGACTCGGGCTCGTCCATCTCGCCGTCGCCGAGGAAGGCCCACACGTGGCTGCGCGAGGTGTCCTTGATCTTGCGGTCGTGCAGGTAGCGGTTGAACCGCGCCTGGTAGATCGCGCCGATCGGGCCCAGGCCCATGGAGACCGTGGGGAACTCCCAGAAGTCGGGCATCAGGCGCGGGTGGGGGTAGGAGGGCAGCCCCTTGAACCCGTGGGACAGCTCCTGCCGGAAGGCGTCGAGCTGGTTCTCGGTGAGGCGGCCCTCGAGGAAGGCGCGCGCGTAGATCCCCGGGGCCGCGTGGCCCTGGAAGAACACCTGGTCGCCCGACTCGCCGTGGTCCTTGCCGCGGAAGAAGTGGTTGAAGCCCACTTCGTAGAGGGACGCCGCGGAGGCGTAGGTGGCGATGTGGCCGCCCACGTTGGTGCGGGCGTTGGCCCGGGTCACCATGATCGCGGCGTTCCACCTGCTGTAGGCGCGGATCCGCCGCTCGACGTATTCGTCGCCGGGGAACCATGGCTCGCGCTCGGGGGCGATCGTGTTGATGTAGTCGGTGCTGCGCAGACCCGGGACGCCGACCTGGTGCTCACGCGCCCGTTCGAGCAGGCGGAGCATCAGGTAGCGCGCTCGGGTTCGCCCCTCCGTCCTGACGACGTTGTCGAGCGACTCAAGCCACTCCTGGGTCTCGCTTGGATCGACATCAGGGAACTGGCTGGGTAGGCCGTCACTGATGATCGAGAAACGCTGGCGTCCGGAAGCCACTGGGTCTCGCCTTCCGAGAATGGACTTTTGTCGGTCTAGGGTTCGGGTTCCATCCTGGCTGCTCCCTGCGGAAGATGCATCTCTACCGCGGGGTAACCGGGTGGTCTTTGGCCTAGACCACCGATGGTAGGACGATTTTCGCCCAAGCTTGCACATCCCGCCACCACCGGGTGTGCTCACTTCGTCAGCGTAACGTTTTGACCTAGGTTGTCCCTCACCTGGTCGCACGACCCCGATTTACGGGCAGGCCGCACCTTAGTATCCCGATGTGAGATCTCAGGTCATCGAGGTGCGGACGGGCTCCCGGGAACGGGTGCACGACATCACCGCGGAATGCGCGAGGTTCGTCGGAGACCAGGGAGGCGACGGCCTTCTCAACGTCTTCGTCCCTCACGCGACGGCGGGCGTGGCGCTGATCGAACTGGGCGCCGGCAGTGACGACGACCTGCTGGCCGCGCTGGGCGACCTGCTCCCGGCCGACGACCGCTGGCGGCACGCCCACGGCTCCCGGGGCCACGGGCGGTCTCACGTGATGCCGGCCCTGATTCCGCCCTATGCGACGGTGCCCGTCATCGGGGGGCGGCTGGCTCTGGGCACCTGGCAGTCGATCGCCATCGTGGATCTCAACGTGGACAACATGGAACGTCGTGTTCGTTTGTCCTATTTGTCCGAATCGTAGATAACGGTGCGGGTCACTGACCGTGGCGACCGTTGACGACGATGGGTCACAGCGTGTGGACTGTGCCGAACGATACCCGCAGCGGTTTCCGAGCGGGGTCGATCCGAGCAGGAGGGATGAGAGTGAGCGCGACCGCGGGTCAGGCGCAGGGCGAGCGCGGCCTGGCCGAACGACTTGGCCTCAAGCCGGGTCAGGTGGTGCAGGAGGTCGGCTGGGACGAGGACAGCGACGAGGCGCTTCGTCAGTCCATCGAGGAGCTGACCGGCAACGAGATGGTCGACGAGGACTATGAAGAGGTCGTCGACGTGGTGCTCCTGTGGTACCGCGACGGGGACGACGATCTGTTCGACATCCTGAGCGGTGTGACCACGGCGCTGGCGGACGGCGGCCAGATCTGGCTGCTGACCCCCAAGGCGGGCCGTGACGGCCATGTCGAGCCGAGCGACATCGGCGAGGATGCCACGACCGCCGGCCTCGCGCAGACCAGCAGCATCAGCGCGGCCAGAGACTGGTCGGGCACGAGACTCGTCTTCAAGGGCCGCCGCTAGCCGGCTGGGCCCCGTCCTGCCGTACGGCCGCCGCCGTACGGCAGGCTCACTACGGGCGGAGCGATCATGGACATGCTGACCGCCGGGTCTCCCGCGCCCGACTTCGAGCTGACCGACCAGCACGGCACGCCGGTCCGGCTCTCGGGCCTGCGCGGCCGGAAGGTGCTGCTCGTCTTCTTCCCGTTCGCCTTCACCGGCGTCTGCCAGGCGGAACTTCACGATCTGCACGGGTTCGGCGACACGGTCGTGCTGGCCGTCTCCGTCGACTCGATGTTCGCGCAGCGGGCCTGGGCCGACCGCGAGGGCTGGGACCTCACCCTGCTCTCGGATTTCTGGCCCCACGGTCAGGTCGCGCGTCTTTATGGTGTCTTCGATGAGGTGAAGGGGGTCGCCTCCCGGGGGACCTTCGTCATCGACGCCGAAGGCGTGGTGCGCTGGACGGTCGCGACCGCGATCGGGCAGCCGCGCGACGTCGCCGACTATCGGAAAGTCCTCAGCGAGCTGTAGGGGAGGCCGACATGCCCTGCTACCGATGCGGGGCCCGGCAGACCGACCCGGTTCGTGGCGCGAGCCCGTGGAGGCGCGGGGTGCGCTCTGACGCCCAGGTCCTGATCTGCCCGGACTGCCAGCGGGCCCACGATCTCGAACTCGACACCTGCTTCTCGTGCGGCTCCACGACCCTGGTCTGCCGCCTGGGCGAGGTGGAGTGCCGCTCCTGCGGCCACATCCGCAACGCCGGCGAGGGCGGCCCCCGGCGCGACCACCGGCGGCCCTCCGTGCCGGCCGAGCTGGCGGCGGAGGTGGAGGCGGCCCTGTCTCGCGTACTCGGCCGGTCGTGAGATTAGATGTCCGGATGAGTTACGTGGTCGCCCTGGATGTGGGCGGGACATCGATGAAGGGCGGCCTCGTCAGCGAATCGGGCGAGGTGACCGTTTTCCCCGGGCGTGCGACCGGGCGTGAAGACGGGCCCGAGGCCGTCGTCGCCAACATCCGGGCCTACGTGACCGAACTGGCCGCCTCGGGCGACGGGCCGCCGCGCGGCGTCGGCCTGGCGGTGCCCGGGATCGTCGACGCCGACACGGCCCTGTTCTCGGCCAACATCGGGTGGCGTGACGTGCCGGCGGCCGCGTTCGTACCCGAGGGGCTGCCGGTGAGCCTGGGCCACGACGTCCGGACGGCGGGCCTGGCCGAGAGCGTCTTCGGGGCCGGCCGCGACGTGACCGACTTCCTCTTCCTGCCCATCGGTACGGGAATCGCCGGCGCCCTGATCATCAAGGGCGAGCCCTACGGGGGCGTCAACGGCTGGGGCGGCGAGATCGGCCACACCCCCGTGTGGCCCGACGGCGAGCGGTGCGCCTGCGGCCAGACCGGCTGCCTGGAGACCTACGCCTCGGCGGCCTCGCTGGGCCGCCGCTACACCGAGCGGACCGGCAAGCCCGCCACGGCGGTCGACGTCATGGCCCAGGCGGGCTCCGATCCCCACGCCTACGCGGTCCTGGCCGACGCCGTCGAGGCGCTGGCGATCTCGCTGGCGTCGTACACGCTGCTCATGGACCCGGCGATGATCGTGATCGGCGGCGGCCTCGGCGAGGCCGGCGAGGCCCTGCTGACCCCGCTCAGAGACCGCATGACCGAGCGCCTGAGCTTCCGCAAGCCCCCGCCGCTGCGCCAGACGGCGCTCGGCGTCCGCGCGGGGATGCTGGGAGCGGGCATCCTCGGCTGGCGCGCGGCGGGAGTCCGCGACTGGGCCCCTCAGCTCGACCTGTAGTTCGTATACATGTACGGGTTGTCGAGGATCTTGGTCTCCGGGATGTCGGGGTTCATTCCGGAGAGCCAGGCGTCGCCCAGCTCGCTCATCAGGTGGTCGACCGTCTGGGTGACCGCCGCGCGGGCGGCGTCCACGCCCTCGACCCGGCCGTCGCGCTTCACGACCCGGCCGTTGACGAGCACGGTGTGCACGTCGCCGCGCTGGGCCTGGAAGGCGATGTGGCCGTAGGGGTTGAGGATCGGGAACATGACGGGCGAGGCGTCGTTCTTGATCAGGACGACGTCGGCCTTCTTGCCGGGCTCCAGGCTGCCGATCCTGTCCGACAGGCCCAGGGCCGCCGCGCCGCCGCGGGTGGCCCACTCGACGACCTGCTCGGCCCGCAGGTGGCAGTGGGTCACGGTCTCCGACCTGAGGTGGGCCTCCAGGTGCTCCCGGGACCGGTCGGCGCCCAGGGTGGCCCGCATGGCGGAGAACAGGTCGCCGCTCCACCACACGCTGGTGTCCATCGACAACGACACGGGGATGCCGTGGTGCCGGAGCTGCCACGTGGGCGGGTAGCCCTGCCCGGCGCTCTGCTCGCTCTCGGTCGAGACCGACACCGAGCCGCCGGTGGCGGCGATCCGGTGATAGGAGTCGGGGCTGAGGGTGGCCGCGTGGACGTAGGTCGTCTCCGGCGTCATGAAGCCGTTCTCGTACATGAGCCGGATGCCGTCGTCGTTGGTCGCGCCCCACACGCCCGCGTGGGTGGTGACCGCGAGCCCGAGGTCGCGGGCGGCCTCGAAGGCGGCCTTCTCGGGGAAGGCGGGGTCGCCGGTGACGTCGAAGGCGAGCTGGAGGCCCAGCATGTCGCCCCATGACCGCCGCCCTATGAAGTCGCGCAGGCCGGCGGAGGGCGCCCAGTCCCAGGGGGCCTGCTGGATGTTGCCGTACGCGAGCACGAACCGCCCGGGGACCGCCTCCAGCGCGTCGACGGCCGCCTCGGCGTGGTCGACGGTCTGGAGCCCGTGCGACCAGTCGACGGTGGTGGTGACCCCGGCGTCGAGGGCCTCGACGCCGCCCAGCAGGTTGCCCGCGTAGACGTCCTGGGGGCGGAACTTCCTGCCCCATTCGAGGTAGTACCAGACGAAGTACTGGGTGAGGGTCCAGTCGGCGCCGTAGCCGCGCATGGCGGTCTGCCACAGGTGGCGGTGGGTGTCGATCATGCCCGGCATGACGATGCCGCCGGACGCGTCGATCTCCTCGGTGCCCTCGGGCACCTCCAGATCGGGCCCGACGGCGACGATGTCCTCCCCGTCGGCCAGCACGTCGCCGCGCGCCAGCACGGTTCGCCGGTCGTCCATGGTCAGCACGAGTCCGTTGCGGAGGACGATGGGCATAAAGCTGCCTCCCAGAGTCGCGGACCGATGTCCGCCTGGCGGTCGCAGAAATGTGAATGCAACAATGCGAGCCCCCTACGCCGATGTCAAGACACGCGGGGCGGTCTAAAGTCGACCCATGCCACGCAAGGACACCGGACCCGACTTCATCGAGGCGCTGGCCAGGGGACTCGATGTGATCAAGGCGTTCGGCCCGCGCCAGCGGGTGATGACCCTCACCGAGGTCGCCACGGCCACCGAACTGGCCCGCCCGACCGCCCGCCGCATCCTGCTGACCCTGGAGGAGCTCGGCTACGTCAGGGCCGCCGAGGGGGGCTTCGCGCTCACGCCCCGGGTGCTGGAGCTGGGGGTCGCCTACGTCCACTCCATGGGCCTGTGGGAGATCGCCCGGCCCCACCTGGAGCAACTCTCGGCGCTGACCCGCGAGTCGTGCTCGATCGCGCAGCTCGACGGCTCCGACATCGTCTACGTCGCCCGGGTCGCGGTACCCAAGATCGTCACCCTGTCGGTCAGCATCGGCACCCGGTTCCCCGCGCTCCAGACGTCGCTGGGCAAGGTCCTGCTGGCGGCCCTGCCGACCGCCGAGGCCGACGCCGTGCTGGAGACGCCGAGCCAGTCGGGCATCACGCCCCGCTGGCGCCCCTCGGCCGAGGAACGCCACGCGGTGCTGCGCGCGGTCCGGGCCAGCGGCTGGGCGGTGACCGACGAGCAGCTCGCGCCGGGCATCCGCTCGGTGGCCGCGCCGCTGCGCGACGGCCACGGGAGGGTGATCGCGGCCATCAACGTGAACGCCCACTCGGCCGAGACCTCGATGGAGACGCTGACCGAGGAGTTCCTTCCCGCGCTGCTGCGCACGGCCGGCGCGATCGGCGCCGACGTGGCCCTCCACGAGTCCATCCCCCAGTCGGTCTCCCAGGTCTCCGCTTGACACCACCTTCGCCGCCCGACAAGACTCGGGCTCGCGGACACTTGTCCGCTTAACGGACGAAGGGATCTCATGGGCGCACTCGACGGCATCCTCGTGGCCGATTTCTCCCGGGTGCTCGCCGGGCCCTACGCCACGATGCTGCTGGCCGACATGGGCGCCGACGTCATCAAGGTCGAGGCGCCCGGCGGCGACGACACCCGCAACTGGCTGCCCCCGGAGCGCGACGGCGTCTCGACGTACTACCTGGGGGTGAACCGGGGCAAGCGCTCGGTCGCCCTCGACCTGAAGGACCCCGCCGACCAGGCCCTGGCCCACGAGCTGTCGGCCCGCGCCGACGTCTTCATCGAGAACTTCAAGCCCGGCGGCCTGGCCGCCTACGGGCTCGACTATCCGGCGGTCCGGGAGCGCAACCCCAAGGTGGTGTACGCCTCCATCACCGGCTTCGGCGCCGAGGGCGGCGCCCACCTGCCGGGGTATGACCTCATCGTGCAGGCGGTCTCGGGGCTGATGAGCCTCACCGGTTCGGCCGACGGCCCGCCCTACCGGGCGGGCATGTCGGTGTTCGACGTGATCACCGGCCTGCACGCCGTGTCGGGCATCCTCGCCGCGCTCTACGCCGGCGGCGGCCAGCGCGTCGAGGTCAACCTCATGTCGTCGGCCCTGTCGGCGCTGGTGAACCATTCGAGCGCCGTGGTGGCCGGGGAGGTCACCCCCCACCGGATGGGCAACGCCCACCCGTCGCTGTTCCCCTACGAGCCGCTGGAGTGCGCCGACGGCGACCTGATCGTCGCCGCGGGCAACGACGGGCAGTTCCGCAGGTTGTGCGAGGTCCTGGGCGTGCCCGAACTGGCCGACGACGCGCGCTTCGCGCGTACCAGAGATCGCACCGCGAACCGGGCCGAGCTGAAGCCGCTGCTGGTCGCGGAGCTGCGGAAGCGGACGCGAGCCGACCTGTTCGCCGAGCTCAGCGCGGCGGGGGTGGCCTGCGGCCCGATCAACACGGTGACCGAAGGGGTCGCGCTGGCCGAGAGCCTGGGCCTGGAGCCGGTGGTGGAACCGGGCGGCGTGCCGTCGGTGCGGCACCCGATCCGCTTCTCCGGCACTCCCGCCGGCTACCGGCTGCCGCCGCCCGCCTTGGACGAGCACGGGGACGAGATCAGGAAGTGGCTGCGATGAACTTTCCCACCGGCATCGGCACGTCCGACGCCGACTCCATCAGCCTGCTCGGGCACGACCTGGCCCACGACCTGATGGGCAAGGTCGGCTTCGGGGAGCTGGCCTTCTGGCTGGTGGCCGGACGCCGCCCCACCCCCGGGGAGACCCGGGTGTTCGAGGCGGTCCTGGTCGCCCTGGCCGACCACGGCTTCACCCCGACCGCCATCGCGGCCCGGCTGACGCTGCTGAGCGCCCCCGAGAGCGTCCAGGGGGCGCTGGCGGCCGGGCTGCTGGGCGGCGGCTCCCGGTTCCTCGGCGTGACCGAGGACGCCGGGCGGTTCCTCCACGAGCTGGTCGAGTTCTCCAACGGGGACGACTGCTGGGACAACGTGGCGCTGGAGGCCGTACGGGAGGCACGGGCCGAGAAGCGGCTGATCCCCGGCCTGGGACACCCGGTGCACAAGGAGGAGGACCCCCGCACGCCGGTGCTGTTCGCGCTGGCCCGCGAAGAGGGGGTCTTCGGCCCCCATCTGGCGCTGTTCGAGGCCATCGGGCGGGTGCACCCCGAGGTGCTGGGCCGCAGGCTGCCGCTGAACGGCGCCGGGGTCTGCGGGGCGGCCCTGGCCGACCTCGGCCTCCCGGTCGACCTGCTGCGCGGCTTCGCCCTGCTGGCCCGCGCCGCCGGCCTGCTCGGTCACCTGGCCGAGGAGCGCCGCCGCCCCATCGGCATGGATGTCTACCTGACCGTCGACCGGAACGCGACGTACGAACCGTAGAGAAGGTGTTCCATGGCAACACTGGCCGCCGTGATCGCGTCCACGCACCACCCGTTCTACTACAAGGCCAGCACCGCGCCCCCGGAGGAGCGCCCGCCGTTCGCCGACGAGTGGGTCGCCAAGATCACCGCCTTCCGTGAGACCCTGACCCGGGCCCGCGCCGACGTGCTGGTCATGGTCGGCTCCGACCACTTCCACCAGTTGTGGCTCGACAACATGCCGCAGTTCCTGGTGGGCAAGGCGCCCTTCTACGACGCCAACTGGTACAACGAGGAGCGCGAGTTCGGCCTGCCCCGCATGCTGCTGCGCGGCCACGAGGAGCTGTCGTCCCACATCCTGCGCGGCGGCCTCGACGAGGGCTTCGACCTGGCCTTCTCCAACGAGCTGCGGATCGACCACAGCATCACGTGCCCGATCATCACGCTGCGCCCCGAGGCCGACCTCCCGATCGTGCCGATCTACACCAACATCTTCGCCCCGCCCCTGCCGAGACCGGCCCGCTTCGTGGAACTCGGCCACGCGATCAGGCGCCTGATCGACACCTGGCCCTCCGACCTGCGGGTCGCGGTCATCGGCACCGGCCACCTGTCACTCGAACTCGGCGGCCCGAGGCAGTTCGGCCCCCACGGCCCCGACCCGGAGTTCGACCGCAAGGCCGTCGAGTGGATCGCCTCCGGCGACATCGAACGGGCCCTGGCCGAGGTCACCCTCGACTCCCTGTGGACGCCCGGCAACGCCACCCACGGGTTCATGGACTTCATGCTCATGATGGGCGTGGCCGGAGAGGGCGCCAAGGCCGACTACGCCGACTCGCTCGACCTGTTCCACACGATGGAGGCCTACTTCACCTGGTATCCGAACGGGGTCCCGGCATGAGCAAGTACCTGCTGAACAAGTTCCTGTTCACCGTCGACCGCGACCCCGACCTGGTCGAGCGCTACCGCGCCGCGCCCCACGAGACGGTGGCGTGGTGGGAGTCGACGATCGCCAACGAGATCCTGAACTGCCACGGCGGGGAAGCCAGCACGTGGTTGTCGTTCGACCCGGTCGAACGTGAGGCGCTGACCTCCCACGACTACGTTCGCCTTTTCGAACTGGGCGCCCACCCGTTCCTGACGCTGACGCTGTTCATCGCGATGTTCGAACGCGACTACGAGGAGCCGCTGGCGTTCCAGAAGGAGTACGCCGCCCGGCTGTCCCACTTCTCCCTCCCCTATCCGGACATCGCCACATGAGCTCACCGATGCGGGCGGCCCTGATCGAGTCCTGCGGCCGCCCGCCGGTGGTGGGGAGCGTCCCCCGGCCTCTTGCGGGGGCCGGGGACGTTCTCGTGACCGTGACCTGCGCGCCGATCACTCCCCTGGACCTGCTGTGCGCGACCGGTCTGTCGTATTTCGGGGAGCCCGCGCTGCCCTATGTGCCCGGGGTGCAGGGGGTCGGGGTCACGCCTGACGGGGAGCGGGTGTGGTTCCCCACGTCGGCCGGGATGGCTCCGGGCGACGGAAGCCTGGCCGAGGTCTGCGCGGTGCCCTCTGCGGATCTTGTCCGCGTGCCGGACGGGTGCGACGACGTCGTGGCGGCGTCCCTGGGCCTGTCGGCGGTGGCGGCGTGGCTGGCGTTGACGTGGCGGGCGCGGCTGGAGCGCGGGGAGCGGGTGGTGGTGCTGGGAGCCGGCGGGGCGGTGGGGCAGGTGGCGCTGCGGGCGGCCCGGCTGCTGGGTGCGGGTGACGTGGTGGGGGTGTCCCGGGCGCCTCGGCCGGGGTGTATCGCCCTGGAGCCTGTCTCGACCTTGGCCGGCCGGCTTCGCGAGGTTGTCGGGGCGGCTGACGTGGTGATCGATCCGGTGTTCGGGGAGCCTGCCTTGGCGGCTCTGCAGGTGCTTGCCCCTGGGGGGCGGCTGGTGAACCTGGGCGGGTCGGCGTCCGATTCGGCGACGTTGTCGTCGGCTGTGTTGCGGAGCCGGGCGGTTTCGGTGCTGGGGTACTCGAACAATGCCGTCAGCCGGGAGCAGAGGGCTGCTGCGCTGGGGGCGGTCTTCGGGCATGCGGCTCGGGGGGAGCTGGCGGTTGATCACTATGTGGTCGGGCTTGATGACGTTGGGGCGGCTTGGGAGGGGACGCGGGACGGGCGTGCGGTCGTGCGGGTTACCGAGGTGCCTTAGGGCTGGGGAGTGCCGTAAGGTGTAAGCGGTCCGGGGCGGTTAGCTCAGCGGTAGAGCACTCGCCTTACAAGCGAGGGGTCACTGGTTCGAACCCAGTACCGCCCACAAATAGCCCTTCACCTGCATGATCAGGTGGAGGGTTTTGTCTTTCCCAATCGCCGCATTGCTGAGCGACCACCCGCCTGATCAAGATCGTTTGCTTACGCCCCCGACCCCCTCCCCCACCACGGCGGCAGCAGCTACACCTATCGGATCTACGACCGGTAAGGGAAATCCTCTACGTAGGCGTGACCGACGACCTGTTTCTTCGAATGGTCAGCCACAGACAGAATTCGGCCTGGTGGTACGGCGCTCACCGCATCGCCTGGGATCAGTACCCCACCAGGCAGGCAGCGGAGATCGCCGAGTACCGCGCCATCCGCGACCTTGTCCCGTTGCACAATGTGCGCGATAACGGCCGGCGAGCATTCGCGGCCCGAATGGACATCGCAGACCATACGACGGGACATGTGGAAGCGACTTGGGCAGACGCTCCGCGCAGCGCGCGTCGCACTCAGAAGTCAGTCGCCGCCAATGCCCACGTAGAGCCCGCCGAGTACCGCGCACTGGAACAGGGCGAGTCGACGTCGTTCAGGCGGGAACTCCGGCTCGGAGTCGAATACGCCCTACGCCGGCGTGAAGGATCTGTCGAAGCGGTCCTCTCCGGAGGCGAGCCAGCGCCTATCACGGACGAGGAGTGGGGCGGACGTCTTCGCCAGGCCCATGACGCCATCGCGATCGAGGATCGAATTTGATGCGCCTCTCCGACGCCGCGGCCGCCAGGGAACCGACATCGCTTCCTTCCGTCGAGACTGCGAGCCGAGAACAAGTCCGACAACTGCGGTCACGACCATCTCGGCGTGCAGTTCGGGATCGCATGCAGGTCAGGGGTTCGCGCAACTCCGGTCTCCGGAAACGCCCACGAAGAAGGACATCCTGTCAACGACGTGGCGCCCTTTACCTCTGTGACCTGCGTCTGCATTGGGGCTCAAGCGCCCACCAAGTTGCGTGGAAGTGATCCCCAAGGGCCCCCCTGTCTACTGAGATCCGTCAACAAGGACACCTCGACAACAGGAGATCCCCATGCGCACGCTCAAGCGCGCCGCCGCCCTCGCCGCCACCGCCGCTGTCACCCTCACCACCTTCGCCGTCCTCGCGGCCCCCGCCAACGCCCAGCGCGGCGAGTGGTACCCCTGCACGATCGACGGCAAGCCGATGTGGTGCATGGACGTCTAAACGGCCGAGCCTCCGGCGATCCGGACAAACCAGCGTTTCGCCACTTGAACCGATCGTCGGTTGGCTGCAGACACGAGCCCCGTCCCAACTCGCGCTTGGGTCGGGGCTCGCCGTTTGTACTCTGCCGCGACCAGGGAGCTCCCGCGAATCGCGGGGAGTTCGATGTGAGGCCGGGTGGGTCGCCGGTGTCGGTGCGGACGGTCACGAAGTGGTCGGCGGCGGTGCGCAGCTCGGGCTTCTCGTCCTCGTCGGTCATGAAGCTGTACCGGACTGCGCGCTTCTCGACCCTCGAACCGGATGCCGCCCGTGATCAGGAACGTCGTCGATGTTGTCGGTGCCGCCGGGGATCACGGTCCCGAGGCCGTGCCAGGCCGGGGTGGAGGTGTAGAGCTCGGCCTGCCCCAGGGTGGTGTCGAGGCCGTCCTTGCCCCGGTATTCGGCGCGGTCCCACGATGCGGTGCGGCGGACGCCCTCCCGGGGAATCAGTCAGAGAAGGACCGGACAGTCAGGGGTCCAGCGCATTGCGTTGTTGCCGTGGTAGCTGGACTCGTCCATGTCGGCGATCTCGGCCCTGATGCGAGCGAGAGCAGCGCGCTCCCGGGCGTCCTCACTCGGGACGGCGCGGAAGGCCTCAGGCAGGACCGTCAAGGATCGATGCGGTCGACGCGGAATGCGCGGATCGCGGAACGCAGCCGGTCGTAGGCGCGGACGCCGGCGTGCCCGGCGTCGGAGTAGCTGATGGCGTGCGGCTCGATCACTCGGGTGGTCCAGTCGCCGTTCCCGGCAACGTAGGTGATCATCACCAAGGCGCTGGTCCCGGATCGCCGCCTCAAGCTGGTCGACCGGATCGCCCTCGGAGACAGGCATGATGCTCGTCGACAGGACGTGGCGGGTGCCGTCGCAGCAGTGGCGTCGTCTACTACCTGCGTGACCGCGCCGCGCGTTTGAACAGGCCCGGCGGGCAAGAGGGTGACGACCCGCGACAGAGTGGTAGCACTTTTGCGCACCCTTAGACCACATGTGGTTGAACTCGTGATGTCGCCGGGTGGCCTAGGTGGGCCTGATTGTCGGGCCGGTCTCGGCGAGGCGGCCGTCTATGACCGCACCGCTGGCCGCCGCTGATTACCTGGTGCGCTCAGTGCGGTCGTCGTACTCTTCGCGGGCGGTGATGACTTCTTCGATGTGCAGCACGGACCACTCCGTAAGCGCCTTCAGCGGTTCCCGTAGCGTCTGGCCGAGCGCGGTCAGCTCATACTCCACGTGCGGCGGCACCTCTGGGTAGACGGTCCGGCTGACCAGCCCGTCGCGTTCGAGGGTGCGCAGCGTCTGGGTGAGCATCTTCTCGCTCACGCCCGCCAGCGCCTGCCGGAGATGACCGAACCGGGAGGTCCCGTTCCGGCCGAGTTCGCCCAGTACGAGGACCGCCCACTTGCTGCCGATCTGGTCGAGCAGGTCCCGCGACGGGCAGCCGCGCTCGTACGGATCGAATGACGGCATGGGCCCGGTCGCATTCTCGACAGCAGCCATACGGCTCACCTCAATGCTTTCGCTGCGGTAAGTACCCTACCAAGAAGTGGCTACTCCCCAACAGAGAGTGTGCAGGTCATTCTGTGTTCCATCCTGTGGCGGACGGACCGCGGCAGGCGTGCGAGGCACGCGCGGAAGGAAGGAATGACCATCATGCCGATCGTCGTCACTGGAGCCACCGGCCAGCTGGGCAGGCTCACCGTCGAGGCACTGCTGCGGCGCGGGATCCCGGCCGCGGACATCATCGCGACCGGCCGGGACATCGCCGGGATCAAGGATTTGGCCGACCGAGGCATCACCGTACGCCGCGCCGACTTCGCGGACACGGACGGCCTGGCCGAGGCATTCGCGGGAGCGGACAGGCTGCTGCTGATCTCGGCCTCGGTCCCCGTGGGCGAGCGGGTCGCCAACCACCGCCGCGTGATCGACGCCGCGGCATCCGCAGGCGTGTCGCTAGTGGCGTACACGAGCACGACGCACGCGGACACGGCCACCACCGTCATCGGTGCCACGCACCGCGAGACCGAGGCGTATCTGCGGGACCGCGGAATCCCCAGCGTGCTGCTGCGCAACGGCTGGTACTTGGAGAACTACACCAGCCAACTGCCGCAGATCCTGCAGAACGGCGCGGTCGTCGGCGCCGCAGGCGAGGGGCGGATCAGCGCCGCGTCCCGCGCCGACTACGCCGAGGCCGCAGCGGTCGTCCTCACCACTGAAGGCCACACCGGCGCCGTGTACGAGCTCGGCGGCGACGAGTCCTTCACCCCGACCGAGCTCGCCGCCGCGATCTCCGCTGCGGCCGGAAAGCGGGTTACCTACGCTGACCTCCCGGTGGCCGACTTCGCCCAGGTACTGGGCGCCGCGGGCCTACCCGCCGAGCTGGCGGAGGTCCTCGCTGACGCTGACCGCGGTATGAACCGCGGCGAGATGTACACCGACTCTGGCGACTTGCGCCGCCTGATCGGCCGCCCGCCCGTGACCCTGGCCGAGGCACTCGCGGCCGCCCCGCATTACTGAGGTTGAACTCGTGATGTGGCCGGGTTGCTCAGGTAGGTCCTGATTGCCAGGCCGGTCTCGGCGAGGCAGCCGTCTATGAGTTCGCTGCGTGGATGTGCCGTAGGCCGCGCCGGATGCGCTGGACGAGGTGTTCAGGGGTACTGAAAGCGACGATGGAGAGCCGGCCGCGTCGCAGGAGGGAACCAGATCCCCTCGACCGGGTTGAGGTCGGGTGCGTAGGGCGGCAGATAGTAGATGGTCAGCCAGTCCCGGGCCTCGGCGAACTTTTGCAGGTCGGCGGCCTTGTGGACGTTGAGGTCGTCCCAGACGAGAACGATCGGGCCACCGAGCTGCTGGTGTGCTGCGATCAACAGGTCCCGGTAGTCGCGCCAGGAGAAGTTCTTGCGCCCATCGCGACGGCCGTCGTCATGGCGGGGCCGGTAGATGAGCCTGGAGCGGCGACCGGGTTCGTAGCAGGTCAGCGCGGCGATGGAGATCCGTCTGCGGGAGCGGCCGCGGACCCGCGCCACCGGGGTCCGGCCGCGCTGTGACCAGGTCGTCGCGTGCGGCGGCGTCATGGAGAATCCGGCTTCGTCCTTGAAGACGAGCCAGGCTCCACGGGCCGCCGCGAGTCTTCCGTGCAGGGCCACACCTTCTTGACCCTCCCGGCCACCACCCCGTCGTCCCGCTCCATGGCCCGTCGGGCCGGGACCTGCCAGGACCAGCCGTTACGCGCCAGCGGTTTCCGCACGCCCTGGATCGTGTAGGCCATGTGAAAGCGCCGACCGATCACCGTCTTCCCTTCTGCCGGACGGACTGCCAGACGCAGATGGCGAGCTGCTCGTTCCCCCGCCGGATTCGGCTCGGCACCCGGCCGAAGGCGACTTCGCGGAGACGACCATCGGACGCGAATGCGGCCCTCGCCAACGAGGCGAGGGCCGCTATCAGGGCTGACTAGTGCTTCTTGTCCTTGTAGGACGGCTGCGTCTGCACGTTGAAGTCGTCCATCTTCACGCTGTTGGCCTGGTTCGTACGGGGGTCGTTGATCTTGAGCACATCGAAGCCCCGGGTGAACTCGGAACCGTAGATGTAACCGTTGTAGTAGTAGGCCGACCAGTAACCGTCGCCGAGGTTCTCACCGGGACCGCGCTCGAAGTAGCCGATCTCGTGCGGGTTGGCGGAGTCGGTGAAGTCCCAGATCGAGACGCCTCCCTGGTACCAGGCCTGAACCATGATGTCGCGGCCCTTGACCGGGATCAGCGAGCCGTTGTGGGCCACGCAGTTCTCGGTGTCGGCCTGGTGGCGGGCGATCTTGAAGTAGCTGCGGAAGGTCATCTGACCGTCCGCGATGTCGAAGATGGCGTCCGCGCCGCGGTTCGGTCCGATCGCCTCGTTGCAGGTGGCGGCGCTGCCGCCGCCCAGCTCGTCGGTGAAGATGACCTTGTCGCCCTCGTTGTTGAACGTGGCCGAGTGCCAGAAGGCGAAGTTCTCGTCGTCACGGACGACGTCGAGAACGGCGGGGGCCTCCGGGTTGCGGATGTCCAGCAGGATGCCCTCGCCCATGCACGCGCCCGCCGCGACGCCCTTCTCCGGGTACGCGGTGATGTCGTGGCAGCCGCTGGTGGCCGACGTGCGGTAGGGGTAGGGGAGGTTCTCGCCCGGGTTGCCACCGTCCGGGAACAGGTTCGGCGTGGCGACGACCGAGGCGGCGGTCGGGTCGTTCAGCGGCACCTTGACGATCGAGATCAGGTCATGGGGCGGCTGGCAGTCCGGGAAAGACGCCGACGGGCTGTAGCTGGAGATGTACAGGTAGACGCTCGCCTTGTCCGTGCCGGGGACGAGCGTGTGGGTGTGCGAACCGCAGTTGGTCTCGATCGACTTGACGTAGCGCGGGTTGGCCTTGTCGCTGATGTCGAAGACCCGGATGCCCTCCCACGACGCCTTGTTCGCGGCCGACTGGCTCACGCTGGTGCAGGAGTCGTCGCTGCGGGAAGAGTCGACGGAACCGAACAGCAGGTTGCCGTAGACGGAGATGTCCATCTGCGACCCGGGACACAGCACCGAGCTGACCAGCTTCGGCTTCTTCGGGTGCTTGATGTCGTAGACGGAGAAGCCACCGTAGTTGCCGACGTAGGCATAGTCGCCCTGGAAGGCGATGTCGGTGTTGATGGTGGTGAGCAGGGAGTCGGGTCGCGGCAGGTTCGCGACGTGCTGAACGTTATCGCTCATGTCGATAGCGCCAGGGGGCAGGATGTCAGCGGCCTGAGCCGGTGTCGTGGAGAGCGTAAGCGCTCCGGCGGCACCGAGCACGGCGAGTAAACGCCCAACTCTGCGGAGGGGGGACATTGAGGGAACCTCCGGGTAAAAGGTGGAAAACACCCCTTATGGTTTCTTTACTCAGGCTCTCAAGCAAGTCGTCAATATGTCACATATTTCCTACGATCCGTCTCCTTTACTGTCACAAGCCCAGGCCGTAGGTTCCTCGGGAGGACCGAAAGGGGGACGGGTGCGCACATCTCCCCTCATCATGACCAGGCACAATCGCTCCGCGACCACAGCCGGAAGGACCGAAATGCGCAGAGCTCCTGCCGTCATCACGAGCCGCGTTCCCGCCCCGAGCGCCGATCCCCATGTGCTCAGAGCTCTCCCGCTCCGCCAGGCCGGGACCACCGCGGTCAAAGCTCTCCTGAGCATCGCGGGGGCCACCCTGCTCTTGACCGGCTGCTCGTCTCCCACCGACCCGGCCAAGGTCATCACCGACGCCCCGGTCATCGTCCCCGGCAAACCGGGCGAGGTCGCCGCCACCCTCACACCCGGCCAGACCTTCGCCCCCCTGCCCTCCCCCACGATCAACGCCACCGACGTCCGCTATGTCCAGGACATGATCGTCCACCACCGCCAAGCCCTCGAAATGGCCGCGCTGGCCCCCGACCGCGCCCAATCCCCCCGCCTGAAGTCCCTGGCCGACCGCATCTACGACGCCCAGGGCCCCGAGATCAAGGCCATGACCACCTGGCTAGAAGAAGAGGGTCTGCGCGAACCCGACCACCACGCCGACCACGCCACGATGCCCGGCATGGCCACCCCCGCCCAGCTCACCGACCTCCGCAACGCCAAGGGGGAATCCTTCGACACCCTCTTCGTCACCCTGATGATCGCCCACCACAAGGGCGCCATCACCATGGCCGAAACCCAATTGATCAACGGCTCCCACGACCGCGTCCTCACCTGGGCCCAGGACGTCGTCGCCGAGCAGAGCGCCGAGATCACCCGCCTCCAACGCCTGCTCGGCTAGAAGACCGCTGAAGATCTGGGTGGCGTGTGGCGCCCTGCACCTGTGCTGACCTCGGTTCCTCAGACGGGTGCGGAGACCGATGTCCAGGTCCCGCTCGTGCGAGAAGCGCGGCGGCGCGGGGGTGGAGCCAGGCGTTGTTCGCCGGTTGCCCCGTGCGACGATCCAGGCGCTCTCGGCCCGGTGATGCGGTCGTCATCACGATCGCCGAACGCCTCGGGTTGAGGGAGTCGCCACCGTCGGCCAAAGGCACTTCAGGGTGGTCCGGCCGCGCCATGTCGAGGCGTTCACGCTGCTTCCCGCCCCCTCGCGCTCCCCCCGGCCGCTACGCGTCCTGACGTCGCTTCCGCTCCGGGTCGCTGCGCTTCGGGCGACGGGCGCTCGCAGTGACGGACGAAGTTCGGGGATCTACTGTCACTTCGCATCGGTGACGTGACACCGGTCAACGGGGAGCACGTCCACCGCGTCTTCCCCCATGTGTCCAATCGCTGGCTTGAGATCATGTTCCTCGCCATAGCCCTGATCGGTCTCGTGGCCCTCGTGGCCTTGGTGGTCGCCGGATTGGGGGTCATCTTCCGCTCTACGACACCGACCGTCGAGCCCGGTCCCGTCCTCGTTTCCACACCCCCACCGGATCAGCAGCGCCGCTGAGGAGGCTCTCCTAAGTCGCAGGCGTCATGATCCGCTCCGTCTCTTGAGACGGAGAACGACAGGGCCCTGTCACCGGGGACGTTTGCCCTTTCCTTTACGGCTGGCCGGCACGGCCTTGCCGCGGGAGCCGTTCTGGGCGGGTTTCCGCGCCTGCCGTTGTGCCGGTTTCTCCGCCGGAGCGGCGGCGGCACGCCCCCGGGAGCTGTTCACCGTCCGGCCCCGTACGACGCCGATGAAGTCTTCCACCAGGTCGGTGGTGGCGTCCGTCGGCCAAGCCAGGGCGACCTGGGACTGCGGCACGTCCGTCACCGGCCGGTAGGTGAGATCCCTGCGGTGGTGGAGGCGGGCGAGCGACTGCGGGACCAGGAGAAGGCCGCTGCCGGCGGCCACCAGTTCGATCGCGTCCGCCGTCGTGGCCGGCCGGGTGAACGCGGGCAGGCCAGGGCGGTCGGTCCACTCGATGGTGTCGTCCAGAGGATGGAAGACGTCCTCGTCGGTCAGGTCGGCGACAGACACCTCGTCGGCTGCGGCGACCGCGTGGTCCTTGGGGACGACGACCACCGTGGTCTCCACGTACAGGGGGATCACGCTGAGGCCGTCGCGGTCGACCGGGAGCCGGACGAATCCCGCGTGGGCGCCGCCGTCGCGCAGGAGTCGCACCACCTCGGCCGCGGGGGCGGCGAGCAGGGTGATCGGTACGTCCGGCGTCCTCTCGATCCAGACGTTGACCCATTTCGCGGGGGTCACCCCGGGTGCGTACGCCAGCCGGAACACCCTGCCGGTCTGCCCATCAGTCACCGCCTCAGGGTATCGATGTCCGGCAGACCCGTTCCGACTGACTATTCTCGACGCCATGACCTCGTCCAAGCCGAAGACCGTCCAGACGATGAAGCCCGAGACCGCGGCCAAGAAACTGGACGTCCTGTTGTCGGCCACTCCCGCCGAGTTCCAGGAGGGCGTCGTCTCCAGGGACGAGCTGAACGCGCTGCAGTCCTCGCCTCCGGCCTGGCTGGTCGACCTTCGGCGCAACGGGCCGCATCCCAAGCAGGTCGTCGCCGCGAAGCTCGGGGTCTCCATCTCCGGTCTGATCAGAAGCGGGATCACCGAGCCGCTCACCACCGCCGAGATCGAAGCGCTGAAGGCGGAGAACCCGGCGTGGCTGGAGCACGAGCGGGCCGTCCAGAGGGAGGCCCGCAAGGAGGCACTCCGCCTCAAGCAGCGCTAGTCACCCGTTTCCGGTCGAGCAGGCGGTGTCGGTGGCCGGCAGTTCACCCGTGATGAGGTAGTGGGTGACCGTGGCGTTGAGGCAGGCGTTCCCGTAGTGCGGGAACGGGGCGTGGGTGTGGGCGTCGATCGTGACCAGGCGTGACCCGCGAATGCGCGCGGCCACGGCCCTGCTCACGGACGGCGGCACCGCCACGTCCCGCAGGGCCGCGACGACCAGGGCGGCCGGCGCGCTGTTGCCGTCGAGTCGCACCGTTTCGTCCTTGGCGGGCGGCCAGAACGCGCAGGGGTTGATGTTGGCGTTGCCAGGGCCGAACAGCGGGTGGCGGTTCCGCTCGGCGGCGATGTCGCGCAGGTAGACGCGCGGGTCACGCGGCCAGGGGGCGTCGGCGCAGCGGTAGGCGATGTTGGTGGCGGTGTGGTGGTCGGCGGGCACGCCGGGCACGCCCTCGGGCCGCGGAGGGCGGATGGGGAACGGCAGGAAGGGCTCCCGTCCGGCCGCGACGGCGGCGAAGGCCGCGGCGACGACGCCGAAGGCGCGCTCGTCGTAGATCCCGGCCACCAGCAGGGCGCCCAGCTCGCCGACGGTCCAGGCGTGCGCGCCGATGACGATGGGCGCTCGGGCGGCCCGGTCGAGGATCCCGGTGAGCGTGGCGTGCACCTCGGCGGTGGTCTCCCCCAGGCCGTATTCGGCGTGCCGGGCGGCGGCCCAGGCGGCGAGGGCCACCGTTCCCTGCTCGAACGCGGGAGTGCGGCCCATCTCGTAGGGCCGCCAGATCGTGTCCGCGTTCACCGGGCTGTCCAGGACGAACCGGTCCACGCGGTGCGGGAACAGCGTGCCGTAGACGGTGCCGAGCAGGCCCGCGTACGAGCCTCCCAGGTAGGAGATCTTCTCCTCGCCGAGGGCCGCGCGGATGAGGTCCATGTCGCGGGCGGCGTTCGCGGTGGTGGCGTGCGGCAGGGCCCAGCCGGAGGCCCGTACGCAGTCTTCGGCGTACCGCCTTGCCTCGGCGGCTTCGGCGGGGAAGCGTCCGGGGGTCGCGGGGCGTACCCAGAACCCGCCGGGCTCCTCCTCGGGTTGCCCGCAGCCGATGGGCGTGCTGCGCTCGACGAATCTCATGTCGAACCCGATCAGGTCATACCGGGCGCGGACCTCGGCGGACAGCGCCGGGGCGAGGCTCACGGGCAGCGGGACGCCGGGGCCGCCGGGTCCGCCGCCGGTCGTGAGCAGAACGCCCCGGCGCCGCGCCGGGTCGGTGGCGGGCAGCCGGGAGATGACGACGGAGATGGTGCGGCCGCGCCGGCGGCTGTGGTCGAGGGGGACGGTGACCCGTGCGCAGCGCAGGTCCGGCGTGCTCACTCCGGCGCACGCCTCCCACCGCAGCCCCTTGCCGCCGGTGGCGGTGCCGGGTGCGGCGACCGCGGGGGCGGCCAGGGTCGCGGCGGCGGCCGGTGCGAGCGCGGCGGCCGTCACGGCACGGACGAGGCGCGCGAACCGCCCCCGCCCGCGTGCCCGCGCCTCGCCCGGCACGGTGCGGCGGTGTGTCACCGAAGCCCCGGCGTCCCGGGAGGCGAGGGGCTGGGTCACCCGGGGTGGGCGGGCGCCGTCCGTGGAGTCGTCCGTCATGCCGTCACTCTCCGTCCTTCGTGCGTGCACGTCCGCGCGGTGCTATCGGGTGGTGCAGACCGTGCCGTTGATCCGGAAGACCGTGGGCGAGGGGTAGGCGCCCTCGTTGGCGCCGACGAAGCCGGCCGTGACCGAGCCGCCCGCCGGGATGGTCGCGTTCTCCGGAGCCGGGGTGAACTCCACGTCCTGGGAGCCGGTCGTCCAGGTGCCGCCCCACCCGCTGCCGACCCGCTCTCCGGACACGGGGAAGCGGAACGCCAGCCGCCAGCCGGTGAGGTCGGCGGCCGCGCGGTTGGTGACGGTGACCTCGGCGCGGAACCCGCGCCCCCATCCCTGCGTCACCCGGTAGCGGACGGCGCAGGCGCTGTCGGCGGGGGTGGGCACGGTGAAGGTGACCGGTGCGGAGGGGCGGGAGGTCCGGCCGGCGTGGTCGCGGGCCAGCACGTTGACGGTGACGGTCTCGCCGGGCGCGAGGCCGGTCAGGGGCAGTGAGGTGCGGCGGGTGACGCCGAGCAGACGGGCCTGCGCGCCCACCTGCCGGTACACCTCGTATCTGTCCGCCCGCGGCCCGGAGGAGGGCCAGCTGACGGTGGTCCCGGCCGCGGTCGGCGGTCCCGGCGCGGGCGGTCCGGCCTGGGGGCCCTTCGCGGGTTTCAGGGTCACCGTCATGATCGAATACGGCGGCAGCGTCTGGGCGTCCGGGCGGCCCTGTTCGGACCGGACGATCGCGCCCGCGCCCCGCGTGAACGTGTGGGTGACCGGGGTGCGGCCGTCGGGGACGAAACCTTCGTAGCGGATGCGCACGGGGTAGGCGGTGCCGGGGTCCCGGTTGACCAGCACCACGGCCAGGTCGCCGTCGGCCTGCCACACGGCGTGCGCGGCCACCTCGGGCCGGTCGCCGGCCGCCTTCACCAGCCCGTCTCCGGGGCGGACGGCCGTACCGAGGATCTCGATGCCGTGGTAGGCGGGGAAGGGCGTGTTGGCCGGCGGCTGGCACACCTCCTGCGCGTCCGGACCGCTCTCGGGCGGCGGCGCGCACTGGCCGCTGGAGAGGAGGCCGAAGTCCTGGAAGTCGGGCTCGCCGTCGACCGTCCCCACCTTCTCGACGGCGTTGTGGGTGTTCCACCAGTCCACGGTGAACACGCCGTTCTCCAGCGCGGTCAGGTAGGTGTCGGTGGCGAACAGCGCCGCGGCGTGGACGTTGCGGCCGATGTTGGAGGCCGTCTCGGTGAGCGCGAGCGGCACGTCCCGTCCGGCCAGGGCGACGACGTCGGCGCGTACCTGGGCGAGCATCTCGGCGAGCATCGGCGGCGCGGCGAGCATGCCGGGGACGTCGTCGCCCGGGGTGACGACGCTCGTGCCGGGATACCAGTGCACAGTGAAGAAGTCGATCTCGGGGGCGACGATCGGGATGACGGTGTGATTCCAGTTCGCCGCGTCGCCCTCGGCGACCACGCCGTCCGGCCAGCTGCCGGGGAGCGTGAGCACCGCGCCGATCTTGATGTGCGGATCGGCGGCCTTCATCGCCCGCACGAACTCCAGGGTGGTGCGGGCGTAGGCGGTGGGGCTCTTGTCGGGGTGGTCGTCGGCCTCCCACTGGGCCCCGTAGTGGCCGTTGCCGTACAACTCGTTGCCGATCTCCCAGTACTTCACCCCGTACTTCTTGGTCACGTTGGCGTACCGCACCCAGGCGGCGGCCTCCTGCGGGGTGCCGGTGCCGTAGTTGGCGATGAGCACCGCCTGCGCCCCCGTGGCCTTGACCGTGCCCATGAACCGGTCGAACTCCGTGTTCGGCGCCACGTATCCGCCGGGAGCGGTGTGGGTCTCCCAGTGGTACAGGTCGCCGTAGGACCCGCCCGGGTACCGCACGGCGCCGATGCCGGCCCTGCGGTACAGCCTCACCACCTCGGGGTCGTTCATGCGCGCGTCCCAGATCGCGGCGTTGGCGCCGACGGCGGCCCGGTGGACGGTGCCGAGCCCGGCGCGGGTGTCGACCGTCACGGTGACGGTGTCCGGGGCGGCGGGCGGCGCCTGCCGGACCGCAGCGGTGCCGGTCCCCGCGGACCAGACCGACGCCACGGCGACGGCGAGCGCCGCCGGGAGAACGAAAAGGGCCTTCCGTACGGGCATGGGTCTCCCTGCCGTGAAGGACGGTTCGCGAGCGACACCCGGGGATGCCGGGCCCTGACGATCACCTGGCGGCCGGGCCGTGTCAAGCAGGCGACGCCGGTCCGATCATGCGGGCCTGGTCAGGCGGATCATGCGCCCGTGATCGTTTTCAGGGTGCTTTCATGGCGCGCCGGACTGCAGGGCCGTCGCCGAGCGACGCCGATCAGCACCTCCTACCGGACCCGTCAGAATGGCTCCGGGAGGCGGTGACCATGGGCAAGCTGGTGCGTGACGGGATCCCCGACCTCATCCGCCGGACCGGCGGGGACCCCGAGGTCTCCGTGCTGGACGACGACGCCTACCGGCAGGCCCTCCAGGCCAAACTGGCCGAGGAGGCCGGCGAGCTCGCCGAGGCCGCCGGTGAGGAGGTCGCCGAAGAGCTCGCCGACCTCCTGGAGGTGCTCAGGGCGATCGCCGACGTCCACGGCCATTCATGGCGGCACGTCGAGCAGGTCGCGGATGCGAAACGTGCCCGGCGCGGCGCCTTCGCCGCGCGGCTCTACCTCCACTGAGACGCGAACTCGGCCACCACGCGGGTGAACTCCCCGGGCTGTTCGAGATGGCCCATGTGGCCGCTCTCCTCCAGCACCGCCAGACGCGAACCCGGGATGATCTCGTGGGCCAGGCGTGCCCACCGGGTGCCGCCGAAGAAGTCGTGCACGCCGGAGACGATCAGTGTGGGCACCGCGAGCGAGCGCAGCTCCTCGCGCACGTCGAACGGCGCGGGCTCCTCCCCGCGCATCGGGTCGATGTCACCTATGCCGCTCGGGGGCGCGGGTGGAACAGCCGCAGTCGCCGGACCCGTCCCTCGCGGAGGTGGTGCAGCCACACCAGGCTGGGCGGGCAGTGCGCGGGATCGTCGGGCGGGCTGATCAAGTCGGCCCGCCAGATGCTCAGGTCCGGACCGGCCACCACCTCGACCAGGCGCTGCCGGACCCCCGCGGCCAGATCGGCCTCCATGCCCCGGATGGCGAAGGCGCGGTCGTCGCCTTCCCGTTCGCCGCCCGGTCCGATGAACTCGACGTCGGGCCGCCAGTGTTCCCGCACCACGTCGGCGAACGCGCCGCGCTGGGCGGCCGCCAGGATCTCCTCGGCCTCCCGGCGGCGGGTCCTGGTCAGCGCGGCGGCGTCGTCGTGGGCGAGGTCGGCCGTGTTCGCCAGGGCGGCCGCGAGTTTCGTCCGGGCCTGGCTCAGCCGGCTGCGGACGGTGCCGACGGGCACCTCGCACAACGCGGCGATCTGGTCGTAGGAGGAGACGTCGCTGAAGTAGCGCAGCAGGGCGGCCAGCCGGACGGGTTCGGAGAGGCCGGCCATGGCGTGCCAGACCCAGTCGCGCAGGGCCCGGCGCTCCAGCAGCTCCTCCGGGGTCGGGTCGTGTGACGGCAGGTCGCCGTCCGGGAACGGCACGGGGCTCGCCGCCCGCAGCCGCGCGCGGCAGGCGTTGCGTGTGATCGCCTTCAGCCAGGGGCCCGCGGCGGCCGGGTCGCGCAGGTCGTCGATCCTGCGCACGGCGACGAGCATGGCGTCCTGCACGGCGTCCTCGGCGTCGGGGCCGTGGCCCAGGACGCTCAGCGCGACCGCGTGCATGCCGGCCCGGTGGCGGGAGAGGAGCAGGCCGAGACCGGTCACGTCACCCGCGACGGCGGCCCGCACCAGTTCCTCGTTCGAAAGCGGCACCTTGCCCCCCCTTCAGGCCTCTGACCTGGGCAAGCTTAGGGGGACCGGTGTCCGCGCGAGGAAGGCGGGCGAGCTGGACGTCCGCTCAGTGAGAAGGAAGCGCAGGTAGTGGCGTTCGACGCTCGAACGGCCTGGGCCAAGATCGTACGGAGACGACCATGAGAGGTGCATTCTGCGGCAACGCCGTGTTGGCCTGGGGTTCAGGTGAGGCTCCAAAGCTCTACCGGTCGGGGACACACCGCCTGGCCGTACCGCAGGAGTTACCAATGAGCATTTCTCGTCGCCAGATCTTCACCGGAAGCGCCGCCACCGCCGTCGGCCTCGCCGTCGGGGGCGTGCTGCCGACCCTTGGCGCGACCCCGGCGTCGGCCGCCTCCAGCACCGGGACCGCCGGGCGGCCGCTGCGTCCGTTCCCGCCGCTGAAGGACGACCCCAACGGCATCCTCGCGCTGCCCGAGGGTTTCTCCTACAAGATCGTCACCCGTGAGGGCCTGACCGACATGTCGTTCGGCCAGGGCAAGACGCCCGGCATGCACGACGGCACCGGTGTCGTGGGCATGAAGCACTCCGGCCTGACGTTCATCCTGAACCACGAGTCGGCGCCGCACGCCGTCACGCACGGCGTCCCGCACGTCCCCGGCACCGTCTACGACCCGGGCGCGCCGAACGCGGGCGGCTGCACCGTCGTCACCACCGACCCCGAGGGCAACCTCACCGGCCAGTGGGTCGGCATCTCCGGCACGATCCGCAACTGCGCCGGCGGCGTCACGCCGTGGGGCACCTGGCTGACCTGCGAGGAGTCGTCGAACCGCGCGGGCAGCACCTGGTCGGCCGGCGGCCAGACCGGCACCTACCAGAAGGACCACGGCTACGTCTTCGAGGTCTTCCCCGACCCCTCCGGCGCGCAGCTGCCCAAGCCGATCAAGGCGTTCGGCCGCTTCGACCACGAGGCCCTCGCGGTCGAGCCGAAGCAGCGCCGCGTGTACCTGTCGGAGGACGCCAGCGGCCCCAACGGCCTCTTCTACCGGTGGACGGCCAGCCAGGGCCGCCTGGAGAAGGGCATCGCCGACCAGCTCGGCGACACCGAGGGCACCCTTGAGGCGATGCAGATCCGCCTGGACGACGGCAGCATCGTCCCCGACGTCGCCTACATCACCTCGGCGCAGCTCGGCCGCCCGTTCAACGTGACGTGGGTGCCGGTCCCCGACCGCGACGCGAAGACCACGCCCACCCGCCTCCAGTTCGCCGACGGCACCGTCACCCGCGGCAAGAAGTTCGAGGGCGTGTGGAGCAACGGCGACGGCTGCTACATCGTCAACAGCTACGCCTACGCCACCGCCGACCTGCCCCCGGACGCCGCCAAGCACGACGGCATGGTCTGGTTCTACGACTACAAGGACGAGACCATCACCCTCGTCACGTACTTCCCGCACAACCCCTTCTCCGAGGGCGAGGGCGTGAACCCGAAGTACGCCGACATGACCTTCGACGGCCCCGACAACGTGACCGTCACGCCGTGGGGCACGCTGGTCCTGGCCGAGGACGGCGCCCGCGCCTCCCACGTGCTCAGCTCGGTCCCGGGCGGCCCCACCTACGCGATCGCCCGCAACCAGCTCCAGATCGGCACCAGCAACGGCAACCCGACCTACTCGGAGTTCACCGGCCCGACCTTCTCCCCTGACGGCAAGGTCCTGTTCGTGAACATCCAGACCCCGGGCATCACCCTCGCCATCACCGGCCCCTGGCAGGACTACCTGCGCTGACGCGCGGCCAGATAACGGTCGAACTCGTCGGCGGCGCGGACGCCGTGCGCCATGACGGCGTCGTAGACGTCCGTGCCGCCGACGACGTCGGGGTACTCCGGCCTGGTGTGCCAGAGGTGCTTCAGCCGGAGGATCGCCAGGCGCTGCTCCGGGGTGACCTCCCGGGCGAGCCGTTCGGCCTCGGCCCGGGTGGGCCGGTCGACGGCGTGCAGCCAGACGGTCAGGTCGACCTTCCAGATCCCGCCGGGTGCCTGGTGGCGGCAGACGGCGTAGTGGCGTTCGTCCACGGGGTTCGGCGTGGGCCGGCGGTCGCCGCGCTCGTCGCGGTAGTCGACGGCGACCAGGCCCGGCAGCCCGGCCAGGGCGGTGAGGACGCCGGCGGTGGTGGCGTGCGGGGCGGTGAAGACGACGTCCAGGTCCCGCCAGACCATCAGCCCGGAGACGACGCTCCCCACGGGCTCCGCCGGGCCGAACCCGGCGAACGCGACGTCGAGCCGGAGCGCCTCCAGCACCTTCCGGCCCTCGGCCTGCAGCGCGTCGGCGGTGGCGAGGAGTTCGGCGTCACTGATCACATATGCGGTTATACAGGTCGAGGAGACCCCCATCCGGCATCGTGTCAACCGTGGTGGGCGCCGCTCAGATCCACTGAACGCGGACGATGTAGATCTCCCGCTGCGGTTCGAGAACGACATACGTGATCAGCCCGCGTTCCCCGAAAGGCATGATCCGCATGTTGCCGCCGGGCTTCCCCGGGTTCTGCGGACCGCCCGCCCAGGGCGCCAGCTCTATGAGCTCCAATACGCCCGCGAGATGATGTAAGGCTTCCTGCGGGGGTGCCGCGATCTGGGCCTGGGCCGTCGGGTCCGGCTCGCCGATCACGTACACCTACTGGCCGGCCCCTCGTTCGGCGAGCAACTCGCGCCACGTCTTGTTTCCGCGCGGCGGGGCCTGACCCGCGTCCGTCAGCTCCTGGGCCCGGGCGGCTCGCTCGTACATGTCCCGGCGGCCCACCGGGTCTCTGACGGAATCGCAGGCGATCAGCCACCACGTGTGGACGAACTCGTTCAGCCGCCCGAGATCCAGGCTCGCCCGTACTTCGGTGAGGACGTGATCGAGCCCGGCGTCGAAACCCTCTCGATCCTGCGGCACGACCAGTGCATGACGGATGGCGCGCAGGTTCTTCTCCGGGAGGGGAGACGACTCGTGTGGTTGCGCGCTCATGGCTTGAGTCTATGTACCCGCGGTCGACGCGCCGGCGCCTTTGCCGATCCGTCTCCTTATGCGCGCTTAACATCTATAGCCCTAAAGTACTAGGAGACTAGATAAATGGAGCGCTTAGTGATCGAGTTCCACCTGGACGGCAGGTCCGGCGTCTCGTCCTACCTGCAGCTCGTCCACCAGGTCCGGCAGGCCATGCGCCTCGGACTCCTCCGCGAGGGCGACCAGCTCCCCACCGTCAAAGAGGTCGTCGCCCAGCTCGCCATCAACCCCAACACCGTCCTGAAGGCCTACCGCGAGCTCGAACACCAGGGCCTCGCCGCGGCCCGGCCGGGGGTCGGCACGTTCATCACCCGGACCCTCACCGACGCCTCCAGCCGGGCCGCCCAGGCGCCCCTCCGGCAGGACCTGCGGCGCTGGCTCGCCAAAGCGCGCAAGGCCGGGCTCGACGACGAGTCCATCGAGGCCCTCTTCATGACCACGTTCCGTTCCGCGGCCCAGGAGGACATCGCGTGACCCCCGTCTTAGAGGCCCGGCAGCTGGGGAAGAGGTACGGCAGGCGCTGGGCCCTCCGCGACTGCACGCTGGAGATCCCGAAAGGCCACGTCACCGGCCTGGTCGGTCCCAACGGAGCGGGCAAGACGACGCTCCTGAAGCTGGCCGCCGGGCAGCTCACCCCGTCGGAGGGCGACCTGCGGGTGCTGGGCGAGCGGCCGGGGACCACCCTTCCCAAGGTCGGTTTCGTGGCTCAGGACACCCCCGTCTACGCCGGTCTCACCGTCCAAGACCATCTGACGCTGGGCGCCAAGCTCAACACGGCCTGGGACGCCCGGCTCGCCGAAGACCGCGTCGCCGAGCTCGGCCTGAACCCGAACCAGAAGGCCCGCAGGTTGTCGGGCGGCGAGCGGGCCCAGCTGGCCCTCACGCTCGGCCTGGCCAAACGGCCGGAGCTGCTGATCCTCGACGAACCGGTGGCCTCGCTCGACCCGCTCGCCCGCCGCGAGTTCCTCCAGGCGCTGATGGAGGCGACGGCGGCCGACGAGTTCGGCGTGGTCCTGTCGTCCCATCTGATCGCCGACCTGGAGCGCGTCTGCGACTTCATCGTCGTGCTGGTCGACTCCCGCGTGCTGGTGGCCGGTGAGGTCGACGAGCTGCTCGCCACGCACCACCGCCTGACCGGGCCGCGCCGCGACCAGGACCGGCTGCCCTCCGATCAGTACGTCGTCTCGGCCCGGCACACCGACCGGCAGAGCACCTACGTCGTCCGTACCGGCGAACCGATTCTCGACCCGGCCTGGGTCGTCACCCCGCTCACGCTGGAGGACCTCGTCCTCGCCTACATGGAACGGCGTCCCGTCGCCGGCCGCAGGGCCGGGCTGGAGGTGCTGCGATGATCTGGCTGACCTGGCGGCAGTTCCGCGGTTCGGCCGTGCTGACGGCGGCGGTGGTCGCCGTGGGCGCCGCGGTGCTGGCGCTGACCGGGCCCGGCCTGGCCGACCGCTACGCGCGGGGCGTCGCGGCGTGCGTGACCGACGGCACGTGCGACCGCTTCTTCGACCGCTTCTTCGACGAGTACCAACTGCTGTTCGTCCTGGTCGGCTTCGCGCTGCTGGCGCTGCCGGCGTTCCTCGGGCTCTTCTGGGGGGCGCCGCTGATCACCCGTGAACTGGAGACGGGCACCCATCTGCTGGTGTGGAGCCAGGGCGTCAGCCGGGTGCGCTGGCTGGCCGTCAAGCTGGGGCTCATCGGGCTGGTCGCGGTGGTCATGGCCTGCGTGGCGGGGTTGGTCGTCACGTGGTGGTCGCGGCCGCTCGACGGCTCGGCCGTGCCGGAGCTCGCGCAGATGACCCCGGTCGTGTTCGGCGCGCGGGGGGTGGTGCCGATGGGGTACGCCGCGTTCGCGTTCGTGCTCGGGGTGACCGTCGGCATGCTGGTGCGGCGCACGCTGCCCGCCATGGTGCTCACCCTGGTCGTCTTCGCGGCCGTGCAGGTCGCGATGCCGACGCTGGTCCGGCCGCACTTCACGGCGCCGGTCACGACGGCGCACGAGCTCGGCATCGTCAACGTCGGCGGGCTGCACGTCCGGCAGGGCGGCGGCGAGGTCCGGATCGCGGTGCAGGCGGCCGTGCCCGGCGAGGGCGGCGCGTGGGTGTTGTCGAGCACCCTGCTCGATCCCTCCGGGAGAACGGTGGCGGCCGACGGGCAGGACGCGCCGGTCGCGGTGTCGGGCACGTCGGGACCCTGTTCGCCGCAGGGCAGCCGGGCGGGTCTCGACCCCTGCTGGACCGAGCTCAACAGGCTCGGCTACCGGCAGCAGGCGGTCTACCATCCGATCGCGCGGTTCTGGCCGTTCCAGTGGATCGAGACCGGCATCTACGCCGTGCTCACCCTGGGTCTGACCTGGCTCTCCTTCTGGCTGATCCGGCGACGGCTGTCATGACCAGGGCCGTGGCGGCGGGGCTGCTGCTCCTGCTGGCGGTCGCCTGTACGACCCCCGAACCGCCCCGCGCCGAGGCGGGCGCCCCCGAGAACGCCGCCTGCGCGCCGCCCCAGGGCCCGCCCGGCGAAAGGCTTCCCACCACGATCGACGTCGTCGAGCAGGCCTACTTCTGCATCCTCGGCGGGTACTACCGGGCGCCCGCCATGGACCACCGTGACCTGCTCGTCGCCGGGTTCGCCGCGCTGACCCGGGCGATGCCCGAGGCGCCGCTGTCGCTGCCGGCGCTGACCGGCGACCGGCGGGCCGACTGGGCGGCGTTCGAGGCGGCGTACCGGAAGACCACCGACCGGGAGGACCTGGCCGTGGTCACCCTGGAGGCGATGGTGGCGGCGCTCGACGACAACCACGCCCGCTGGGCGCACGGCCCGGACCGGCCGCCCGGCTACTACGACGGCGACGGCTACGGGCTGGGCCTCCAGGTGAGCGGAGACGACCCGGTGTTCGTCTCGGTCGTGGAGGGCGGCGCGGCGCGCGAGGCCGGGCTGCGGCCGGGCGACGTGGTCGAGAACGCCGACGACCCCGAACTGCTGCGGCCGAGGTATCCCGACGCCCGGCCGGTCGAGCTGCGCCTGCGGCGCGGCGACCGCCGCTGGAGCGTCACCCTCACGCCCGGCCTCTATCCGCGTGACTGGGCCACGCTGCGGACGGTCCAGGCGCGGCTGGTCGACGACGCGGTCTACGTGCGGGTACGCGGCTTCTCCCCCGACGCGGCGAACCGGGTGTTCCGGTCGATCGACCGATTGCGGGCCGGCCGGAGCGTCAGCGGGATCGTGCTCGACCTGCGCGGGAACGGCGGCGGCAGCCCGCTGGAGGCGACCCGGCTGGTGAGCGCGTTCGTCCACGGGAAGGTCACCTCCTACCTGTGCAGGGCCGACGATAGATGCGAGCCGGGTCAGACCGACGACACGGTCCCGCTGGTCGGCCTGCCCGTCGTGGTGCTCGTCGACCGAGGGTGCGCCTCGGCGTGCGAACACTTCAGCTCGGCGGTCAAGGACCACCGGGCCGGGACGCTGGTCGGCACCCGGACGGCGGGCCTGATCTCCGGCCCCGCGCAGCCGTTCCTGCTCCGCGACAACACCGTCCTGAGCTTCCCCACCCGGCGACATCTCGGCCCGGACCGGGAGATCGTCGACCGGATCGGGGTGGCGCCCGACCATTTCGTCCCGCCGACCCCCGAAGACGCGGCGGCCGGGCACGACGCCGCACTCGCCAAGGCCCTGACCCTGCTGGACGGATGATGAGACGAACCCTCGCCGTGCTGCTCCTCCTGACCGCCTGCTCCACCCCCGCCCCACCCCGCTCGGCCGCCCCCTCGCCGCGGCCGCCCGAACCCGCCACGCTGGCCGCGCCCACCGGGGAGCATCCGGTCGGCACGACGGTCCTGCACCTGACCGACGCCTCCCGGCCCGACCCGTGGAACCTCGACGCCAAGGCCAGGGAACTCCGGGTCACCCTGTGGTATCCGAGCGGGCGGGGGGAGGGCGGGCGGGCGGCGTACATGAGCCCCCGGGAGTCGGAACTCACGCTGGCGGGCTCCCGCGCCGCGAGCGTGCCGCCCGACATCCTGAGCAGAACGGTCGTGCACGCCACCACCGACGCCCCCGCGAAGGGCCGCTTCCCCCTGGTGGTCCTGTCGCCTGGCTTCACCAAACCGGTCAGCAGCCTGACGTCGCTGGCCGAAGACCTGGCCAGCCGGGGCTACGTCGTGGCCGGCGTCGACCACACCTACGAGAGCCCCGCCACGACCCTCGCCGACGGCGCGGTGGCCGAGTGCCTCGCCTGCGACAGCGACACCGACCCGGGCTTCGGAACGGGCGTCGTCGCCAACCGGGCCGCGGACGTCTCCTTCGTCCTGGACGAACTCCTGGCCGGGAAGCCGGCCCTGATCGACCCCACCCGGATCGCCATGGCCGGCCACTCGATCGGCGGCGCGAGCGCCCTGGCCGCCATGGCCGCCGACAAACGTGTCGACGCCGGCGTCAACCTCGACGGCACGACCTACGCCCGCCTCCCCCGCGGCCTCGCCCGCCCCGTCCTGTTCGTCGGCACCCCCGAGCACGCCCCCGGCGGCCGCGACCCCTCGTGGGACCGCGACTGGACGCTGCTCACCGGCTGGAAACGCTGGCTGGTGGTGACCGGCGCCGACCACCAGTCGTTCACCGACCTCCCCCAGCTCCAGGGCGCCCTCGACCTGAAACCACCACCTGGAGCACCGAGCGCGGCCCGCCTGGCCGAGATCACCCGCGCATACGTGGCGGCCTTCCTGGACGAACACCTGAAGTCACGCCCGCAACCCCTCTGGAAGGGCCCGTCGGCCCGCTATCCCGAGGTGGAACTCGGATCATAGGGTCGCCTCCCATGGAGACATGGGAGGCCTTTGAGCGGTCAGGGGCACGGCCTGAGACGTCTGTCGATCCAACCGGCAGGGACCGTTTGGGCCGCCCGGAAAACGGGCCCTAACTCGATTGCGTAACGCACGGCAACCGCCTCATCCGTCCCGACGTCAACTTGGCGCATCCCAGGAAACGGAGTGAGGCTATGGCCAACCAGTTCGGACCTCCCCCGCACAATCCCCATCCTGGTTTCGGGCCGGCGCAGGCCGGCCCGCACGGTTACGGCGCCCCGGTGCCGGAGCAGCCGCACGGCTGGGCGGCGTCTCCTTCTGTGCCCCCTGGACAGGCGCCCTACTACGGCCAGCCCATGTACCCGCCTCCGCCACCCCCTCCGCGGAAGCGGAAGGGCCCGCTCGCCTTCATCGCCGCCGGCCTCTTCGTCGTCCTGGTCGCCTGTAACGCCCTCACCGACGGCAATCGGGTGGAACGTTCCCCGGGTGCGTCCGCCCCTCGGCCGACCCCGATCACCGAAGAGGAGAACGCGGAGCCGGCCGAAAGTCTCTCGGCCGACCAGGCGGCGCCCACCAAGGCCGCCAAGACCCGGAAGGCCGCCGCTGTGGAGAAGCTCCCGCTCCCCAGCGTGGTCGGCATGAACCTCCAGCTGGCGCAAGACACCATGCAGGCCGCAGGCTTCTTCCTGCTCCGCGACCGCGACGCCACCGGCCAGGGGCGTTTCCAGGTCAACGACCGCAACTGGGTGGTCGTACGCCAGGTCCCCGCCGCAGGCCGCAAAATCGACCCGGCGACATTCGTCACACTGTGGGCGAAGAAGATCGGCGAATAGCAACCACGAAAGGGCGGGCACGAAGCCCCGAGACCGGCCGACATTCCACGGCACCGCGCCAGGCCCGCCCTCTGGTACTACGGACGAATGACGCGCAGCCGCAACTACCAGGTTCTCGCCGCCGCCAAAGCCGTCGCCCGCGCGCTCGGCCACGATCCCGCCGACGCGAACCTCCTCGCCGTCGAGCTGGCCGCCGAAGGCCGGCTCGACTGGGAGAACAGCGAGCTCCTGCTGCTGGCCCTGGAACGCCTCGCCGACCTGGTGGGGCCCGCGGGCGCGGCTGAGATCCTCGGCGTGCCTCCCGGCGAGTTCCGCGAGCTGGCCGCGCGTCCCGACTTCCCGCCTGCTCTGTACGACCTGGCCTCCGGCCGCCTCTGGGCCAGAAAGGACGTCACCGCCTGGCGGCGGGATTGAAGTTCGGGGTACGAACCAATATGGTTCGTGATACGAACTATCAGGCTGGGGGGTGGACGTCGTCGTCCCAATCGAGGAACACCGTGCCCACCGTGTTGTCCCTGACGACCCGCCCCAGCAGGTCGGCCAGCATCCCCTGCTCCCCCGCCCCGAGCGCCCCCGGCACCCGGGCGACGCGGTCGCACGTCTCGGTGTAGAACGTCTCGGCCGTGGCGGCCCCCTGGTCGGTGAGGGCCACCAGCACCGCCCGGCCGTCGGACGGGTCAGGCTCGCGCCTGACGAGCCCGCGCTGCGACGTCCGGTCGACGAGTTCGGTCAGGCTCGACTTCGCCAGGCGCAGGGTCGCGCCCAGGTCGTTCATGCGGTAGGGGCGGCCCATCAGGACGCACAACAACTGGCCCTGTTGCGGGGTCAGGCCGTGGTCGCGCGCCGATTCGGCGTAGACGGCGGAGATCAGGAACGACGCCCGCACCAGTGCCGCGACCACCCCGAGATTCTCTTCCTGGCCACCCATGCGGGCCAAACTAGTACGGAAAGAAGCAGCCCATGTGGTTCGGCATCGGTGTCTCCAGCGCGGCCCCGGCGGCCGTGACGACGTTGCGCGAGGTGGTCAGGGCCGACGCCGACGGCCTCGACCTGTTCAGCGTCTCCGACCATCCCTACTACGGCGACCGCCTGGACGCCTACGCCGTCGTCGGCACCGCCCTCGGGGCGACCACCCGGATCTCCGGCCTGGTCAACGTCACCAACCTGCCGAGCAGACCGGCCCCGATGCTGGCCCGGACGGTCACCTCCCTGTCGGCGCTGACCGGCGGGCGGATCGTCCTCGGCATGGGCGCCGGCGGCCTCTGGGACGACATCGCCCGCCTGGGCGGCCCGCGCCGCAGCCCCGGCGAGGCGGTCCGCGCCCTGGCCGAGGCCATCACCCTGATCCGGGCCCTGTCGGGCGGCGGCGACCGGGTGACCTTCGACGGCGAGTTCTACCAGGTCACCGACCTGGCCCCGGCCGAAGCGCCGACCCCGCCGATCTGGACGGGCTCGGGCGCCCCCCGGTCACTGGCCGTGACCGGCAGGCTCGCCGACGGCTGGATCCCGGGCCACGCGGCCGACTGGCTCAGCGAACGGTTCCGGACCTCCCGCCCGTTGATCGACGAGGCGGCGACGGCGGCGGGACGCATCCCCGCCGACGTCGCGACCGTCTACAACCTCCCCGGCCGGATCACCCCCGGCCCGCTCGACGCCGTGCGCGACGGCGAGGGCAGATGGATCGGCGGCTCCCCCGGCCAGTGGGCCGAGGAACTGACCGGAGCGGTGCTCGAACACGGCGCTGGGGGCTTCGTCTACTTCCCGCCGGGCGGCCCGTCGGGCGAGACGATGAGACGACGCTGGGCCGAAGAGGTCGTGCCGCGGGTGCGCGCGGCGGTGGGCCGGTCCGCCGAGTCTCACTGAGGAGGCTGCCGGCCCACGCCGCCGCAGGGAGTGCAGCTCACCCACACCTCTTCGCCGCCCTCACCTCTGGACGTGCGGCAGATCGGCGGCAGGTCGTCTTTCGCCATGCGATTACGTTGCGCATCTTTCCGGTTACCGAACGGCCATGGCCGAAACTTCAGGCCGCCTGCCGCAACGGTTCGGGCCGCGCGGCCCGCGTCATCCGCCACGTCGGCCCGGCGACCGGGGCGCGGGCCGGCCGGTAGAAGAAGTGGGACCCGCCGAGCTCCTCCTGCTGGCAGGCCCAGCACCGCCCGTCGTACCAGGCGAACCGGTTCTGCCGCGCGCCACACTCGACCAGCCAGCACGACCCCACCGGCACGTGCCAGCTCGCGGCGTCACCCGGGCCCGGCGCCTCCAGCACGATCACGTGGACCTGCTCCCACCACCCGGCGCCGCCGGCGATGGCCAGGGTGGCCCGCAGCTCCACGGGCTTGGCCAGCCGCTCCCAGTGGGGGCCCTTCACCTCGGCCCAGGCGTTCAGCGCCGGCAGGTAGAAGTCGGGCACGTAGACGGCCCCGCTCGGCAGCCGGATGGCGAGCGGTTCGTACTGCCAGTAGACGCCCAGGGCGTCGAGGGTGGCCGCCCAGTCGGCCTCCAGGGTCGAGCGGAACATGACGCCGTTGTAGACGAGCGGCACCGCGCTGATGTCCATCCCGGCACCCTGTCACCGCCGCGACCGGCCGCGACCGGCGCCGGGGCCTCCTGTGGACAACTAGTCGGAGACCTCCAGCCGGACGCGCCGGAAGCCCCGGCCCTTGCTCTCGATCTTGGCGACCCGCACCCGGCCGATCTGCCGGGTGGAGGCGACGTGGGTGCCGCCGTCGGCCTGGCAGTCGAGCCCGACGATGTCGACGATCCGCACCTCTTCCACGTCGTCGGGCACCAGGTTGGCCGCGGTGCGGATGATGTCGGGGATCGCGAACGCCTCGGCCCTCGGCAGCACCCGCACGTCGATGCGCCGGTCGGCCTCGATCTCGGCGTTGCAGGCGGCCTCGACGGCCTCCTTGAAGCCGGGCGGCACCTCCGGCAGGTTGAAGTCCATGCGCGCGGTGCCGACCACGCCGGGCGTGGTGGCGACGTCCATGTTGCCGCCGGTCACCAGCGACCCGTAGTCGCGGAACACCACGCCGCAGAGCACGTGCAGGCCGGAGTGGGTGCGCATCAGGGCGCTGCGCCGCTCGTCGGCCAGGGCCGCCCGTACGACCGTCCCGGCCGCCGGCAGCGGATCGCCCTCGGCGGGGATGAGCACGAGGTCGTCGCCCTTGCGCACCCCGGCGATGCGGGTCTCGACGCCCTGCCACAGGAGGGTGCCCTGGTCGGCGGGCTGCCCGCCGCCGCCGGAGTAGAAGGCCGAGCGGTTCAGCACGATGCCGTCGGGAGTGGCGTCGAGCACTGTGGCCTCCCAGTCGCGCAGGTCCTGGTCGGTGAGTTCGAGCCGTTCCGTCCGCATGCGCGGCAGCCTAATGGGTGGATCAGAGCGGCAGGGCCGACGTCATCTCCGAGAGCCGCTGCTGGTCGGGCTCGGGGTAGCGCTCGTCGAGCACCTCGGCCCGGGTGATGCGGTCGACCCGGAACACCCGGACGTCCTCGCGTAACCGGCACCACGCCACCAGATACCAGAAGCCGCCGCGTCCGCCGAGCATAATGCTGGGCTCCAGGTCGCGGGTGCTGACCTCGCTCTTGCTGTTGAGGTAGTCGATGCGCAGCACCCGGCGGTCGGTCAGCGCGCGGTCGATGGCCCGTTTGACCTCTTCGGCCCCGTCGATGGTGTAGCCGCCCGGGTCGAGCCGGATCGGCACGCCCTCGCCCTGGAGCCGGGCGATGTCGCGGATCACCGTCCGTTTGCTCACCCCGAGCCGGTCGGCGAGGTCTTTGGCCGACAGCTGCCCGTTGCTCCGTAACTCCTCTACCAGCGCACGTCGACGGTCCATAACGCCGACGTTACGCGCCGTGAACGACGAATCCTGATATTTCCCACCTAACTCAGCGGCCATATACCCGTATTGACCACCCGTTCCGGTTCCACACCACACAGGGCGGCGCGCTCACATCCGTACACGAGCCAGTCGAGCTGCCCCGGAGCGTGGGCGTCGCTGTCGATCGCGAACACGCAGCCCATCTCGTAGGCGAGCCGCAGCAGCCGTTTGGGCGGGTCGAGCCGGTCGGGCCGGGAGTTGATCTCGACCGCGACCCCGAACCGCCGGCACGCCTCGAAGACGATCTCGGCGTCGAAGCGCGACTCCGCGCGCAGCCCGCCGCGCCTGCCCCCGGCCTGCACGATCCGGCCGGTGCAGTGCCCGAGCACGTCGACGTGGGGGTTGGCGACGGCGGCGACCATCCGGCGGGTCATCTCTTCGGCGTCCATCTTCAGCGCGGAGTGCACCGAGGCGACCACGCAGTCGAGCCGGGCCAGCAGGGCGGGGTCCTGGTCGAGCGACCCGTCGGCGAGAATGTCGACCTCGATGCCGGTACGGATCTCGAATGGCGCGAACCGCTCCCGCAGCCCCTCGATCACCTCGATCTGCTCGGCCAGCCGCTCGGCCGACAGGCCGCGGGCCACCGTCAGCCGGGGCGAGTGGTCGGTGATCGTCAGGTAGGAGTGCCCGATGGCCCGCGCCGCCTCGGCCATCTCCTCGATCGGCGACCCGCCGTCGCTCCACGTCGTGTGGCTGTGCAGATCGCCCTTCAGCGCCTGCCGGAGCCGGGCGGCGGCCTCGGAGAGGTCGGTGCCGGACGTCGCCTCCAGACGGCGCAGGTAGGTGGGGGTCTGGCCGGCCAGCGCCTCGGTGATCGCCAGCGCGGTCACCTTGCCGACGCCGGGCAGCTCGGTCAGCGTCTCGGCGAGGGCGCGCTCCTCCAGTTCCTCGCGCGGCAGATCCTCGACGACCTTGGCGGCGCCCCGGAAGGCGCGGACCCGGTAGGTGGGTTCACCGGCCCGTTCGAGCAGGAACGCGATTTGGCGCAGGGCGTCAACAGGCTCCATGTCGAAGACGTTATCAACCGGCCAGTATTGATGTTTGTACCGTTCAAACAGACACCGATAGGCTTGCCCGACCTCAAGGAATCATGGAGCCTTATGGCCGCCTCACCCCCACCACCGGGACCTCCGACGTTCCCCATGGCCGGCGGTCCGCCGCCGAAGAAGAACAAGAAGGCCTCCACCGCCGTCAAGCTGGGCGCGATCGGTGTGTTGTCGGTTCTGGTCGTCGGCTTCTGCGCGGCCGTCGACGACGACTACGAAGAGGTCGACGCTGACTGCGTCGACATGAACAACCCGCTGCCCGACGGGTCCTACCCGATCGTCGACGACGACCTGTGTGACGACGACGGCCGGGTCTACCACGGCTCCCACGGCGCCTACGGGTGGTATTACGGCGGCGTCCGCAGCGGCGCGCACATCCGCGGCGGCACCACGCTGCGGCCGTCGAACGCGCAGATCTCCACCCGGTCGGGCAAGGTCATCCAGCGGGGCGGCTTCGGCTCGCGCAGCGGCGGCGGCAGCTGACCCGTGCGCAGGGAACGGTCCGCACCCCGGCACGGCTGGGAGACCACGGTCGAGAGCCACGGGCTGGCCTACCACCGCTCCGCCCACCCGAGCGGCGTCGACCGGCCCTACTGGGACGAGAGCGTCCACTACGTCTTCTCGATGGACGAGGTGCTCACGCTGGAGGCCCAGGTCGAGGAGCTCCACCGCATGTGCCTGGAGGCGGTCGACCACGTCGTGGTCACCGGGCGGTTCCACGACTTCGCCGTGCCGCCCGAGTGGACGCAGGCGATCAAGGACTCCTGGTACCGCCGCGAACCCCACCTGTTCGGCCGCTTCGACCTCCGCTACGACGGCTCCGGCCCGGCGAAGCTGCTCGAATACAACGCCGACACCCCCACCAGCCTGCTCGAGAGCTCCGTCGTCCAGTGGTACTGGCTGCAGGACGTCTTCCCCGACGACGACCAGTGGAACTCCATCCACGAACGCCTCGTCGACCGCTGGAAGGCCATCGCCGCGACCCTCCCGACGGGCCCCTCCCACTTCGCCTGGACGAGCCTCGACACCTCCGGCGAGGAGGCGATGACCCTCGGCTACCTCCAGGAGACGGCCACCCAGGCCGGGCTGGCCACCGTCTCCATCGCCATGGAGGACATCGGCTGGGACGCGCTCAACCGCCGGTTCGTCGACGTCGAGGAACGGGTCATCCGCTCGCTCTGCAAGCTCTATCCGTGGGAGTGGATCGTCCACGAGCCGTTCGGCGCCCACGCGCTGCGGCTGATGCCGTCGATGACCTGGATCGAACCGGCGTGGAAGATGCTGCTGTCGAACAAGGCGCTGCTGGCGGTGCTCTGGGAGCTGTTCCCGGGCCACCCCAACCTGCTGCCGGCCTACCTCGACGGCCCCCGTGACCTGGCAGGATTCATCCGCAAGCCGCTCTTGGGGCGCGAGGGCGCCTCGATGACGATCCTGTCGCCCGACCACTCCCTGGAGACCGGAGGCGCCTATGGCGCCGAAGGGTTCGTCTTCCAGGAGTTCCAGGCCCTGCCCGACTTCGACGGCCAGCGGCCGGTCCTGGGCGCCTGGGTGGTGGAGGACGAGTCGGCCGGGCTCGGCATCCGCGAGACCGCCGGCCTGATCACCGACGACACCTCGTCGTTCGTCCCCCACAGAATCAACGGCTAACACCCCCCAATAGGAGCAGGGTCAATGTTCACCACTTCTTCCTTCGGCGAGGTCCTCGGCAACGGCGCCCTGGCGATCGCCGCCTACGCCGTCCTCGGTGTGCTGCTGCTGATCGTCGGCTTCTACGTCATCGACATGGCCACGCCGGGCAAGCTCAGCAAGCTGATCCGGGAAGACCGCAACCCCAACGCGACCGCCCTCACCTCGGCGGGCCTGGCGGCTGTCGGGCTGATCGTGGCGGCCTCGATCTTCTCCTCCGGCGGCCGGCTCCAGGAGGGCCTGATCGCCACCGCCGTGTTCGGCGTGCTCGGCATCGCCGTGCAGACGCTCGGCATGTTCGCCTTCGACAAGGTGGCCGGCATCTCCATCCGCGCCCTGGTCGCCGAGCCGACCCTCCAGCCCGCCGCGATCCTGCTCTCGGTCACCCACGTCGCCATCGGCCTGATCACCGCCGTCGCGGTCATCTGACCCCGCGTCCGATTCCTTCAAGACGGTCCCGTACGCGGTCTCGTACCGTCGGACCATGGCAATCCAGTTCAACGTCATCGGCCTGGTCGTCAGCGACATGGGCCGGTCGCTCGCCTTCTACCGCCGCCTCGGCCTGGACCTCCCGGCCGAGGCCGACGGCGAGCCCCACGTCGAGGTGACCCTGCCCGGCGGCTTCCGCCTCTGCTGGGACACCGAGGAGACCATCAAGTCGTTCGACCCCGAATGGACGCCGGGCCCCGGCCGGACGGGCCTCGCGTTCCAGTGCGACGACGCGGCCGAGGTCGACACGACCTACGCCGAGATGGCCGAGTTCGGCCACCTCCCGCCGTGGGACGCCTTCTGGGGCCAGCGCTACGCGGTCCTGACCGACCCCGACGGCATCAGCGTCGACCTGTACGCCCCGCTAGATCCGTCAGCGTGACGCCGGTCAGCGCCCGGACCTCCCGCGCGAGGTGGGCCTGGTCGGCGTAGCCCTCGTCGTGGGCCACCTGGGCGAACGCTCCCCCCGCCCGCACCCTCTCCAGCGCCCGGTTCATCCGCAGGATGCGGCCCAGCGTCTTCGGCCCGTAGCCGAAGGCGCGCAGGCAGAGCCGGTGGAAGCGGCGTTCGCCCAGATCGAGGCGGCCGGCCGCGGCGGCCACGCCAAGCCCGCCGCCGATCAGCCCCACGGCGGCCCGCACCAGCGGATCGGGCCGCAGGTCGGCCGCCACCGCCTCGATCCCCCCGCCACCGCTCAGCCGGTTCTCCAGGGCGCGCACCCGGCGGACCGGCCAGATCTCGTCGAGCGGAACCCGGCGGTCGCGCAGCTCATGAGCCGCCACGCCGAGCAGCTCCGGCAGGTCTCCCGGCGCGAACCGCAGGCCGGTGTAACCGGCTCCGGGGACGACGGAGGTGACGTAGGCCACCGCATCGGGCCCGGCCACCACGAGCCGGCCCGACGTCCAGAGCAGATCCATGCAGCCGTCGGGGAGGATGCGGCGCTCGCCCTCGGCCGACGCGGGAGGCGTCTGCCAGACGACCGCGCCGGGGATCACCGACGGCCGTTCCCGGTACACCGTCCCAGCTTGCCACGGCCCCACCGTTGGCGAATCCGCGCAGGCGACCTGGCACGCTATAACCGTGAACGACAGGGTGCGTGAAGACACGGCGCGGCGGCTCGACCGCGCGATGGGGAGTCTGGGCACCGCCGCGATGGCCCGCATGGAGGAGCAGCTCGCCTGGTACCGCGCCCTGTCGGCCGAGGACCGTTCCTGGGTCGGCCTGGTCGCCCAGGCCGGGATCGCCGCCTTCGTCGAGTGGTTCGGCCACGCCGGGCAGGGCCGCCCGACCCCGAGCATCGAGTTCTTCGGCACCGCGCCCCGCGAGCTCAAGCGCAGCGTCTCCCTCCAGCAGACCGTCGACCTGGTCCGCATCGTGGTCGAGGTGGTCGAGGCCGAGGTCGAGGAGCTCGCCGCGCCCGGCGGCGAGGAGGTGCTGCGCAACGCGATGTTGCGCTACACCCGCGACGTCGCCTTCGCCGCCGCCCAGGTCTACGCCCGCGAGGCCGAGGCCCGGGGGTCGTGGGACGCCCGGCTGGAGGCCCTGATCGTCGACGCGCTGGTCCGGGGCGAGGTCGACGACGGCCTCCACTCCTGGGCCGCCGCCCTCGGCTGGACCTCCGCCCCCGTGGTCGTCTTCGCCGGGCACGCCCCGGGCGACGACCCCCAGAGCGTCATCGACGGCCTGCGCGACCGGGGCCGGCGGGCGGGCCACGACCTGCTCGCCGGGGTCCAGGGCGACCGGCTGATCGTGATCGTCGGCGGGGCCGACAGTATGAAGGAGGCCGCCCGCCTGGTCGTGCCGAGGTTCGCCGCCGGCCCGATCGTGATCGGCCCGGAGGTGCCCGACCTGCACGCCGCCGCCCGGTCGGCGCGGGCCGCCATCGCCGGGTTGCGGGCCGCCGCCGGGTGGCCCGACGCGCCCCGGCCCGTGCTGGCCGACGACCTGCTCGCCGAACGGGCCATCGACGGCGACGAGGACGCCCGCGCGGCGCTGGTCGAGAACGTGTTCAAACCGCTGGCCGGCACCCCGCTCCTCGACACCCTGGCGACCTACCTCGAACAGGGCACCTCGCTGGAGGCGACGGCGCGGCTGCTGTTCGTCCATCCGAACACGGTGCGTTACCGGCTCAGGAAGATCGCCGAGCTGACCGGCTACACCCCGACGGAGGGGCGGTCCGCATTCACCCTTCAGGTTGGGTTGATACTCGGTCGACTGACCGTAATCTGACCGCCGTCTATTAATTGCGGAGAAACCGGAACTGTAGGGATTCCACAACAGAGGCGGGCAGAAGTTCGTTCGGATCCCCAGCTCTGTGTCGAAGGGCTACAGGGCAGGGTGGTACCGTGCTCGTCATCGTCGCGCCGGGACAAGGCGCCCAAACTCCAGGCTTCCTGAGTCCGTGGCTGGAGCTCCCCGGATTCCGTGACCGTCTGTCAGCATGGTCCGAGATCGCGAAGCTCGATCTCGTCGCCTACGGCACCACCGCCGAGGCCGAGGAGATCCGCGACACGGCCGTCGCGCAGCCCCTTCTGGTGGCCGCCGCGCTGGCCGCCTTCGAGGAGCTCGGCGTCACCGCCGACCTGGTCGCCGGCCACAGCGTGGGCGAGTTCGCCGCGGCCGCCCTGGCCGGTGTGATCACCGCCGACCAGGCCGTCTCGCTGGTCGCCGAGCGCGGCCGGGCGATGGCCGAGGCCGCCGCCGTCACCGCGACCGGCATGACCGCCGTCCTGGGCGGCGTCGACGTCCTCGACGCCCTCGCCAAGCACGGCCTGACCCCCGCCAACAACAACGGCGCCGGTCAGATCGTCGCGGGCGGCACCCTGGAGCAGCTGGAGGCCCTCCAGGCCGACCCGCCGCAGCGGGCCCGCCTGCGCGCCCTCGCGGTCGCCGGGGCCTTCCACACCCACCACATGGCTCCGGCCGTCGAGCGGCTGCGCGCCGCCGCGGCCGACGTCGCCCCCGCCGACCCGGCGATCCGGCTGCTGTCCAACGCCGACGGCGCGGTCGTCATGTCGGGCCGCGACGCCCTCGACCGCATGGTGAACCAGGTGAGCAACCCGGTCCGCTGGGACCTGTGCATGGAGACCATGGCACGCGAAGCCGGCGAGACCCCCGTCACCATGATCGAACTGCTGCCCGGCGGCACCCTGACCGGCCTGGCCAAGCGCGGCCTGCCCGGTTCCGTGACCGTCGCGCTCAAGACCCCCGCCGACCTGACCCCGGCCCTCGACGCCGCCAAGGAGGCGATCAAGTGAAGCTGCCCGCGGGGGCGCCGGGCGCCAAGGTGCTGGCCTTCGGCCACTACCAGCCGGCGAACGTGGTCACCAACGACGATCTCGCCAAGATCATCGAGACGAACGACGAGTGGATCCAGAGCCGGGTCGGCATCAAGGAGCGCCGCTTCGCCGGTCCCGAGGAGTCCGAGATCGACCTGGCCGTGCAGGCCGGCGGCAAGGCGCTGGCCGCGAGCGGCCTGGCCGCCGCCGACATCGACCTGGTGATCGTCGCGACCTGCACCCCCGAGGCCCCGATCCCGAACCTGGCCGGGCGGGTCGCCCACCGGCTCGGCATCGAGGCGCCGGGCGCCTACGACCTCAACGCGGCCTGCGCGGGCTTCTGCTACGCCCTCGCCTCGGCCAGCGACTCGATCCGCGCGGGTTCGGCCAAGAACGTGCTGGTCATCGGCACCGAGAAGCTCACGCAGTGGGTCGACATCAACGACCGCGCCACCTCGGTGATCTTCGCCGACGGGGCCGGCGCGGCGGTCGTCGTGCCGTCCGAGACCCCGGCCATCGGCCCGGTCGTCTGGGGCAGCGCGGGCGACAAGGCCGACGCCATCATGATCCAGGACCGGTCGTCGTCCCTCCACCAGGAAGGTCAGACGGTGTTCCGCTGGGCCACCACGGCCCTTCACCCGGTGGCCAAGGAGGCTTGCGAGCGTGCGGGCGTGGCTCCCGCCGACCTGGCGGCGTTCGTGCCCCACCAGGCGAACCTGCGCATCATCGAGGCCATCGCGCGCAAGCTCGGCGCCGAGAAGGCCGTCGTCGCCCGCGACATCGTGCTGGCCGGCAACACCTCGGCCGCGTCGATCCCGCTCGCGCTGTCGCGCATGATCGAACAGGGCGAGGTGCCCTCGGGCGGCCTCGCGCTCCTCCTGGGCTTCGGGGCGGGCCTGACCTACGCCTCCCAGGTCATCGAGATCCCTTAATGCCTGTACGGTCTTCGCCGTACGAAAACCCAGAAACACCACTCAAAGGAGAGAAATGGCAGCCACCGAGCAGGAGATCCTGGCAGGCCTCGGCAAGATCGTGAACGAGATCACCGGGATTCCCGCGTCCGAGGTGACGCCGGAGAAGAGCTTCGTCGACGACCTGGACATCGACTCGCTGTCGATGGTCGAGATCGCCGTGGCGGCCCAGGACGAGTTCGGCGCGGAGATCCCCGACGACCAGCTCAAGCACCTGAAGACCGTCAAGGACGTCATCAACTTCATCCAGAACTGAGTTCCCCAGCGCAACCGTTCGACCGTAGAGGAGTGCAGCCAAAGTGAGTACCAACCGGGTGCGAGTCGTCGTCACCGGACTCGGCACGACGACGCCCCTTGGTGGAGACGTCGCCTCGACCTGGGCGGCGCTCCTCGACGGGCGGTCGGGCATCCGCACCCTCACCGAAGACTGGGTCGACACCGTCCCGGCGAAGTTCGCCGGCATCGCGGCGGTCGACCCCGGTGAGGTGCTGCCCCGGCCCGAGGCCAGGCGTCTCGACCGCTACGAGCAGTTCGCCCTGATCGCCGCCCGCCAGGCCTGGCAGGACGCCGGCGCCCCCGAGGTCGAGCCGACCCGGCTCGGCGTGGTCGTCGGCTCCGGCATCGGCGGCATCAACACGATCCTCCAGGCCTACGACACCTACCGTGACAAGGGATGGAACCGGCTCTCGCCGTACACCGTCCCGATGCTCATGCCCAACGGCGCCGCGGGCTGGATCTCCATCGACCTGGGCGCCCAGGCGGGCACCCACGCGGCGGTCAGCGCCTGCGCGACCGGCGCCGAGTCGATCGGCCAGGCCATCGAGATGATCCGCTCCGGCCGCGCCGACGTCGTCGTCGCCGGGGGCAGCGAGGCGGCCATCCACCCGCTGAACATGGCCTCGTTCGCGGCCATGCGCGCCATGTCGACCCGCAACGACGAGCCCCACCGCGCCTCGCGCCCCTTCGACAAGGGCCGCGACGGGTTCGTGCTCGGCGAGGGCGCCGGCATCGTCGTCCTGGAGTCGGAGGCTCACGCGAAGGCCCGCGGCGCCAGGATCTACGCGGTCGCGGCCGGCGTCGGCATCACCTCCGACGGCCACCACATCTCCGCGCCGGAGCCGAGCGGCATCGGCGGCAAGACCGCGATGCTGACGGCCATCGCCGACGCGGGCATCAGCGCCGCCGACGTCCGCCACGTCAACGCCCACGCCACCTCGACGCCGGTCGGCGACGAGATCGAGGCGCGGGCGATCCGCGAGGCGCTCCCCGGCTCCCCGCTCGTCACCTCGACCAAGTCGATGACCGGTCACCTGCTGGGCGGCGCGGGCGGCATCGAGTCCGTCTTCACGATCCTGGCGCTGAGCGAGCGCATCGTGCCCGCCACCGCGAACCTCGACGACCCGGCCGACGGCCTCGACGTGGACATCGTGCGCGGCGAGCCGCGCAAGCTCCCCGACGGGCAGCTCGCCGCGATCAACAACTCCTTCGGCTTCGGCGGCCACAACGTCGCCGTCGCCTTCACCACTGCTTGATCAGCGCTCTGAGAGGGACGCAATGACTGTCGTTGACAACAGGGTGGTGACCGCCGCCTCCGACCAGGAGGCGGCCGACCCCCGCGATCCCGTCGTCCGGCTGGGCCACCTGCTCGACGAGGGTTCCATGCGGCTGATCTCGCCGCAGGACAAGAGCGGGGCCCTGGCGGTCACCGGCCGCGTCGAGGGCGTCCCCGTCGTGGCGTTCTGCAGCGATGCCCGCGTCCAGGGCGGCGCGATGGGCGCCGAGGGCTGCGAGCACATCGTCCACGCCTACGACGTGGCGGTCCGCGAGCGCGTGCCGATCATCGGCGTCTGGCACTCGGGCGGCGCCCGCCTCGCCGAGGGCGTGGAGTCCCTCCACGCCGTGGGCCGCGTCTTCGCGGCCATGACGAAGGCGTCGGGCATCGTGCCGCAGATCTCCGTCGTGGTCGGCGCGGCGGCCGGCGGCGCGGCCTACGGCCCGGCGCTGACCGACATCGTGATCCTCGCCGACGAGGGCCGCATCTTCGTGACCGGCCCCGACGTCGTCCGTTCGGTGACCGGCGAGACGATCGACATGGCCTCGCTGGGCGGCCCCGAGCCCCACAGCAAGCGCAGCGGCGTCGTCCACATCGTGACCAAGTCGGAGCCCGAGGCCCTGCTGAAGGCCCGCCAGGTCGCGACGCTGCTCGGCCACCAGGGCCGGGTCCGGCTCGGCGAGGTCGGCGAGGTCGACTTCTCGACCCTGCTGCCCGACAACGTGCGCCGCGCCTACGACGTGAAGCCGCTGGTCAACGGCCTGCTCGACGAGCCGGGCGTGGAGCTCCACCCCAAGTGGGCGCCCAACATCGTGACGACCCTGGGCCGGCTCGGCGGCCGGACCGTCGGCGTCATCGCCAACAACCCGATGCGCCTGGGCGGCTGCCTCGACTCGACCTCCGCCGAGAAGGCGGCCCGTTTCGTGCGCATGTGCGACGCGTTCGGGGTGCCCCTGGTGGTGCTGGTCGACGTGCCCGGTTACCTGCCGGGCGTCGGCCAGGAGCACGACGGCGTCGTGCGCCGCGGCGCCAAGCTCCTCCACGCGTTCGCCGAGGCCTCGGTGCCGAGGGTGACGCTGGTGACCCGCAAGTCCTACGGCGGGGCCTACATCGCGATGAACTCCCGCGCCCTGGGCGCGACCCGCGTGTTCGCCTGGCCGACGGCCCAGATCGCGGTCATGGGCGCGGTCGCGGCGGTCCGCATCCTGAAGCGGCGCGAACTGGCCGCCGTCCCCGACGAGGAGCGGGCCGACCTGGAGAACCGCCTGGCCGAGGAGCACGAGAAGATCGCCGGCGGCCTCGACCGCGCGGTGGACCTGGGCGTGGTCGACGAGGTCATCAAGCCGGAGGAGACGCGGGGGGCCATCGCCAAGGTGATCGCCCGCGCGACGCCGGCGCGGGGGGCCCACGGGAACATCCCGCTCTAGTTTCTCTGTACGTCGTGAGCGCCGCTCCTGCCGGTTGGCGGGGGCGGCGTTCCGGCGTTCTAGGCAGGCCGGGCGGGCGGAGAGCTTCCCCAGCCGTGCGAGAGAGGGCCGGGGCAAGGTCTCTGAAACGCCCGTTTCGGCCGGCGCGCTGCCTGCAACGTCCGTCGGCCAGGGCGGGGTCCCTGAAACGCCGGTCGGCTGAATCTACGACGGTGTCTTGAGTCGGGCGGTTGCCGCCGCCCGAATTTCGGGATATCGGGCTGAGGGAGCGCTACTCGGAGCGCTTCCTGCGGGGTGCGGCCGAGCGGGGTGGCAGGGCGCGCATGTGGTCGCGAACGCGGTTCATCAGCGTGCCCAAGGTCTCCACGTCGGCCTCGGCCAGCGGATCGAAGAGCATGCTCCGGACGACCTCCGCATGGCCGGGCAGGACGTGTTCGACCAGGTCGCGGCCCTTCTGGGTGATGGCGACCTGGATCGCGCGTTCGTCGCCGGGCGACGGGCCGCGTTCGATCAGGCCTGCCTTCTCCAGGAGCCCGGCCTGGTAGGTCAGGCCGCTGCGGCTGTAGACGACGCCGTCGGCGAGTTCCGTCATGGTCAGTGCGCCGGGGCCGTGGGCGAGCCGGGCGAGCAGCTGGAACTGGACGGAGCTGAGGCCGCCCTCCTCGCGGAGCTGCTGCTCGACGTGGTGCTGGAGGAGGCTGACGGCCTCCATGAGGGCGAAGTAGGTGCCCAGCTGCCGGGCGTCGAGCGTCACCCGTCCAACGGTACCGGCCTCTCCGCGATGTGACCGAGCTCACACTTCTGGCGGGATTGCTTTGAACTCGAAGCAAGTTATTCGAATTCGAAGCAACTAGCTACGGAGGAACCATGAAGGCCATCCGCTTCCACCAGTACGGCCCCAGCGACGTCCTCGCCCATGAGGAGACCGACCGTCCGGCGGCCGGACCCGGCCAGGTCGTCGTCAAGGTCGCCGGAACCTCGTTCAACCCGGTCGACGCCACGATCCGCGCCGGATACCTGCGCGAGGTGTTCCCCGTCGTGTTCCCCGGCATCCCGGGCATCGACGTGGCCGGCACCGTCGCCAAACTCGGCGCCGACGTGACCGGCTGGGCCGTGGGCGACCCGGTCGTCGCGCTCCTGCCGATGTCGGGCGGCGCCGCGGCCGAGTACGTGGCCGTCCCCGCCGGCCTACTGGCCAAAGCGCCCCACTCGGTCGACCTGGCCGACGCCGCGGCGCTCCCTGCGGTGGGGCTGACCGCGTACCAGGCGCTGTTCGAGCACGCGGCCCTCACGGCCGGCGACACCGTTCTCATCAACGGCGGGGGCGGGGCCGTGGGGGGATACGCCGTCCAGCTCGCCGCGGGACACGGCGCCACCGTGACCGCGACGGCCGGGCCGGGGTCGGCCGCCCGCGTCCGCGACCACGGCGCCGCCGAGGTGATCGACTACACCCGCACGCCGCTCGCCGAGGCGGTGGCGGGCCGCCGATTCGACGTGATCCTCAACCTGGTGCCCACCGGTTCCGAGGAGACGGCGGCCCTGGCTGAGCTGGTGGCCGACGGGGGTGTGCTCATCAGCACGACCGGGCCCGTCCCGGAGGGTGTGGGACGCGGCGTCCGGGCGGTGCGCATGTTCGTCCGCAGTGACACCGCCCAGCTCACCGACCTCGTGGCCCGGGTCGACGCCGGGACCTTGCGAATCCACGTCGCCGCGCGCCGCCCGCTGACCGATCTGGCGGCCGTACACGACGAGGCGGTCACTGGTCGGCTTCCCGGCAAGACGATCCTGTACCCGGCCTGACGACACGACGCCCAACCGCGCGGGACAGGGGTCGGGTGCCCGACCTGCACCACTTGAGGGCTACGCCCCTCTGCCCGCGAAGGTGGCGAAAGGGTGAGCCTCCCGTCACCCGCGTCCCCAGTCGTGCATCCGCAATCAGGCAGACACCTGAACCGAAACGATTCCACTAAGCGAGGAGAAGTCCGAAACAGGCCCGATGCGGGGACGCCTGAAACTGCCGCTCGAAAGGACGGGCAATACCGCCACCTACCCACAAGAACCTCAATACGAGCGACGAGAACCCACGAATGCCCGCTACATGAGACCGCAGTAGCGATGAGCGGGAGGGCACAAATCCGTGCGTTGTTACACTGACGCGCACGTCGCGGGAGGCCACGGCCAGGTAAGGCCAATCCAGCCGATGGCCGGCAGGACACACGCAGACACCTCAACGCCCGGCGGCAATCGCGGCGAGAGGTGGCGGCCGGGTAAGACGGCCCCGGCCCGTGGTCGTGACGAAGGACGGCAGGGCGCGCGGCCAGATGTCGTGCGCCCTTTCGCCCGCTAGACGGCCGCGTGGAGCCAGCGGACCGGAGCGCCCTCGCCGGCGTACCGGAAGGACTCCAGTTCCTCGTCCCACTGCTTGCCGAGCAGTTTGTCGAGTTCGTCCTCCAGGACCACGCGTCCCTGGCTGGCCATCAGCATGACGTTCCGGAGGCGGTCCTCCGGGATGAGGATGTCGCCGTTGACGCCGATGGTCGCCGTGAAGGCTCCCAGGGCCGGCGTGTACGCATGGCGGGAGCCGTCGCAGCCCGGCGACGGGTCTTCGGTGATTTCGAAGCGGATGCGCTGCCACCCCATGAGCGAAGAGGTGATCTTGGCGGCGACGCCGGCGGGCCCCTCCCATTCGGCCTGGGCGCGCAGGGCGCCGGGCGCAGCGGGCTGGGGCGTCCACGTCAGGTCGACGGGAACGCCAAGAATGCCTGCGACGGCCCACTCGATGTGTGGGCACAGCGCAGGCTGAGCCGAGTGGACGTACAGGACGCCACGAGCAGCAGCCACCGGACCTCCCGATTCGTACGAGGTGCGCCTTCCCCAACGGCCTCATACTGGGATGATCACAAGTGACTCTAGGAGAGACTACCGTCCGTCGCGGCGAGGCACCAGAGGAGGGTCATACCGATTCCCGCTTGGCCGCCCGGCGAATCGGTCTCTCCTGAAGGCGTAAATCGGCGCGATCGTGGAAGTTGGCCATCCTTCCGGAATTCCGCGATCTCACCGGACCGCGCCGGACACCATGGTTAGAGTTGCTCACGCAACGCTCCTCTGTCAGCACAGTCGGTGAGGCTGGTGCGGAAAGGGTCAGTGACGCGTGCTTTTCGAGGTCCACGACGAATCGATCCCTCTTGATCTGCTCGACGACCACGCATGGTCCGAGCTGGTCGCCAGCTTCAACGGTCAGATGTGGGCCGTGGCGCGGGCGGCGGGCCTGGGGGCGGCCGACGCGGCCGACGCCGTACAGGGAGCGTGGCTCCGGCTGGTCGAGAGCGTCGACCGCATCCGCGACCCGCGGGCGGTCGGCGCGTGGCTGATGACGACGACGCGGCGCGAGGCGCTGCGGCTCGGCCGCAAGGCCGGGCAGGAGTTCCCGGCCGACCCGCCGGACCTCTACGAACATCCCACCCTGGCGGCGCCCGACCCGACGACGGAGATCGTCGAGGCCGACTACGGGCGCACCCTCTGGTCGCGCGTGTCCCGGCTCAGCGAGCCGTGCCGGACCATGCTCCGGCTCTTCGCCCTCAATCCAGATGTACGGTATGCGCAGGTCGCAGCCCGAATGCACCTCCCGGTCGGGAGCGTGGGGCCGACCCGGGCGCGGTGTTCGGCCAAACTCCGGACATTACTCGCGGAGGATCCCCTTGAGTGCTGACGAGGCCGCGCTGGAGACGTACATGCTGGCGGCGATGCGCCTGGCGGCCCAGGCCGACCCCGCACCCGGACGCCTCGCCGCCGACGCCATGGCCGCGCTCGCGATGCGCCTGCCCGGCTGCGTCGTCGCCACCCCGGCCGACCTGACGGCCGCCTCCGGCGCGCGGGCGGGCGGCAAGCCCCAGATGCACCGGTTCGCGGCCGGCGACACGACCCTCGACGTCGAGACGACCATCACCGAGGGCCGCCTGGAGATCGCCGGCCAGGTGAGCCCGCCGCCCGCGCCCAGCGCCTACGTGGAGGTCCGCACCCCTCACCTGACGAAGGTCCGGGTGCCCTCGGCCGACGGTCAGTTCGCCGTGGCCGGCCTCCCGCCCGGCTGGGTGAGCGTGGCCTATCACCGCCCGAGCGACGCCCCGGTGGTCACCCGCTGGCTGCGTGTCCGCGCCTGAGTCCTACGGCCCGTTCGCGGCGGCCCGGCGCGCCGACATCCTGGCGGCGTTCGACGTCCATCTGACCGCCGAGGACCGCCTGTACGAGTCCCCGGAGCGCCTGGCCCTCACCCGCGCCGAGTTCGCCGCGGCCCTCGTCGGAGCACGCCTGCCCGGCGAGGCCCGGATGCTCCTGGAACTGGCTCTGCCCGACCTGACCTCGACCCGCCCGGCTACCGCCCATGCCCGGCTGCTGCTGGCGACGGTGGAGTTGCTGACGGGAGACGTCCGGCGAGCCGAGGACACGGCATCGACGGCGCTGACGGAGTTCCGTCGGCTGGGGCGGGCGACGTGGGAACCGAGGGCACGGGACGTGCTGCTGCGGGCGCGGCTCGCGCAGAGGGCGGAGAGCGGGCTTGAAGACGGGCCTCCACAGAGGCGGCCGACCCAGGCGGACGGGAGCGGGCTCGGAGGCACGGTGTCGGCTGGGCTGCCGACTCACAGGACCAGACTCGATGACGTGTTGCGACAGGCCGCGTCAGGTTTCCACGACGGGCTGTCAGCCGGGTTGGGTGCTCGGGCGGACGAAACCGGGCCCGATGACGGGCTCCTCGGCGAGTGCGCGGCCGGGGCCGACGAGTTGGAGGCTGCAGGATGGCGGTCGGAGGCCGACGAGTTGCGGCTGTTCGCGGTGTCGGCGTTCGTGCGCCGATGCGGTCGTGGGCTCGGCGGGCTGGTGGTGGCGCAGCGGATGCTGGACCGGGTTCGGGACGGGTCGGGTTGTGTGGCCACGCGGTTCCACGCCGAAGCGTTGCGGCGATGGGCAGGCGGCGATCTCGGCGAGGCGCTCGAACTGGCCCAACGAGGGTTCACCGAATCGCTCCGGGAGATGGCACGGCTGGCTTCGGACACGGCTGCGGGGAGTGTCACCGAGACGCCGGGTTCGACGCCTCTGCCGATGAGTCGGCATCGGGATACGAAGGCTGGAGATCCCGGCAGGAACGCCACTCCCGCTTGCGGCGAATCCATCCGGCTACCAGACGAAATTTCCAAGCGATATGGCACGGGGACGGATCCTGCGGGGTTCCACCGCACGACGCCGCCACCGATCTCGGAGTCGGGCCAAGCCATGCGCATGTCCCGAAATTTCGGGACGTCGACGCTCGGCGCCGTCCCTCACGTGAAACGGCTCGCCGATGAGCGCTGGCGCGTCTCCCGGGTGGCCGAGGAGATCGCGACGCTCGGGCTGGAGCTGGTCATCAGGCAGCAGAGCGCCGACAAGGTGCTGCTCTGGTCGGAGCGGTGGCGGGCTCTCGTCAGCGGCGCCGAGCCGGTGGCCGGGCGACCAGAGGTGCTGGTCGAGCTGGTACGCGACCAGGACGCCCTGCACGCCGTCGTCGCCCACGGCGACCGGGTCTCGCTGCATGACCTGGGGTCGTTGTCGGCGGTCACCGAGGCGATGGTGCGGATCCGCTACAACCTCCGCAGGAGGAACCTCCGCGACACCCGTCCGGAAGGCGAGGAAGGGCTGTCACCCGGACTCATGCGGGAGCTGTCGACCCTCGACGAGGCCCTGATCCGGCCGCTCGGGCTGCCGCCGGGAGCGGTCAGCATGGTCCCCACCGTCGCGCTGCACTCCCTGCCCTGGTCGCTGTTGCCGTCGCTGCGCGGCCGGGCCGTGTCGGTCGCGCCGTCGGCCGCGCTGGCCGTCGCGCGCCGGAGGGCCGGCGGCCCGGTGGTTGCGCTCGCGGGGCCCGATCTGGCCCATGCCGAGGAGGAGGTGGCGGCGGTGGTGGGCGTACACGAGAAGGGAGAGCGGGTGCCCGCCACGCGGGGCGCTCTGCTGGCGGCTCTCGGGCGGGCGGGCATCGTGCACATCGCCGCCCACGGCATCTTCTCCGGGCGGCGGCCGATGATGTCCAGCATCCTCCTGGACGACGGCCCGCTGCTGGTGCACGAGTTCTTCCGCCTGACGCGGGTGCCGCCCCTCGTGGTGCTGTCCTCATGTGACGCCGGCATGGCCTCGGCCCCCGCCGACGGCGCGGCGTTCGGGCTGGCGGGAGCCTTCCTCGACCGAGGAGCGAGCACGGTGATCGCGGGCATCGTCCCGGTCCGCGACGACGAGGCGGCCCGCCTGATGGTGGAGTTCCACCGGCTGCTCGCCCAAGGGGAGCCCCCGGCCCAGGCCCTCGCGGCGGCGGCCACGACCACCGACGTGCCGGGATTCGCCTGCTTCGGCACCGGTTGATCATCAAGGCGACGAACCGCCCCACTATCAAGGGGAATCAACCCCTACTGCAGGCCGGGAAGCTCCAGGTCTGCGAATACGGCCTTGTGGTCGGTGTCGGAGAGAAGGTGGACCGAGAAGGCGTGGAATGCCGTCCGGTCGTCGGCCAGGACGTGGTCGATGGTCACCGGCGGGATGGGCAGCCCGTGGAAGTCACGAGGCAGCGCCGGCCACGTCGTGAGAAGGCCCTCGCCGGTAGCTTCGGCCGCGTCGCGGTATCCCGAGTCGAGCAGGTCGCGAACTCTGGCATGGTCGACCGTCGCGTTGAAGTCGCCGATCAGGATCTTGGCCGCCCCGCCGGGCCGTGGAAGCGCGTCGAGGCCGTCGCCCCAGCACCGGTGCAGCCGCCCCGTGTAGGGCGCGCACGGATGCACCGACACAATCTCGACCTTCACGCCGTCGACGTTAAGAAGCCCCATGAGCTGCCCGAATCCGCCGAAGTCGAGCAGCCCCACCCGCGTAGCGGGAAAGCGTGAGTAGATCCCCGACCCGCGTGTCCCCGGCCGGGCCTCCGTCACCCGGTGCGGCAGCAGGGAGTCGACGCCCGCACGCCCCATCTCCTCCACGGCCGAAGGCGTGAGTTCCTGGAAGGCCACCACGTCGACCCGAAGCTCCCGCACCAGCCGCACGACCTCCTCGGCGGGCGCCCCGCCCGCCAGCAGGTTCACCGCCAGCACCCGAAGGCGCGGCCCTCCCCCACCGGAAGGGCTCTCCCCCACCATCCGCGGCCCCACGATCACCGCGAACACCAGGCACACGACCAGCGCCGCCCCGCCCGCCACCCACCGGCGGGCCAGCAACGCCAGAACGAGCGCGACCGGCGACGACAACGCCACGTAAGGCGTGAACGCCACCAGTTGCACCCACCCGAACGCCACGTCACTGGGAAAGAGCCATAACCCCGCCCAGACGGCGAACACGGCGACGATCAGCCAGATCGCCGCCGTCACCCAGCCGCGCCGTCGAGCAGGGTCGGAGACGCCGCTCAGGACCTTTCCACCGGACGGGCCGGGTCGGTGATCCACTCGGACCACGATCCGGCGTACAGGGAGGCCGTCATCCCGGCCGACTCCAGGGCCAGCACCTCGTGAGCCGCCGTCACGCCGCTTCCGCAGTAGGCGCCCACCGGCACGCCCTCGACGACGCCGAGGGTGTTGAAGCGCTCGCGCAGGAACTCGGGACGGTGGAAGCGGCCGCCGGGCTCCAGGTTCTCGGTCGTCGGGGCGTTCACGGCGCCGGGGATGTGCCCGGCCACGGGGTCGACGGGCTCGACCTCGCCCCGGTAGCGCTCGCGCGCGCGGGCGTCGAGGAGGACGCCGTCGTCGGCGAGGATCGCGGCCTGGTCGGCGGTGATCAAGGGCATGCCGCCGGGGCGGGCGGTGAAGTCGCCGGGGACCACGTCGGGCGTGTCTTTGGACAAGTCTCCGGTCCACGCCTTCAGGCCGCCGTCGAGCACCCGGACGTCGCGGTGCCCGAAGTAGCGCAGGCACCACCACGCGCGGGCGGCGGCCAGGGCGTTCCAGTCGTCGTACACGACGACCGGGCGGCCGTCGGAGACGCCGAGCGACCGCATGGACGCCTCGAACGCGGCGGCGGAGGGCAGCGGGTGACGCCCGCCCTTGCCGGCGGGGGCGGCCAGGACGGTGTCGAGGTCGCAGTAGACCGCGCCGGGGATGTGGCCGAGGGCGTATTCGGCCGGGCCGGGCGGGCCGCCGAGGCGCCAGCGCACGTCGAGGACGGTGACCCCGCCCAGCGCGTCGGCGAGGTCGGCGGCGGTGATCAGTGGGCTCATCGGCGGATCTCCAGGAAGGGCACGTTCTGTTCGGCGGGAGTGAGCGACCCGTGATAGCCGGTCATCGACCACTCCAGCGGTTCTTTTCCGGACGACGCGATCACACACTCCTCGTCGGCCACGGCGACGACGTCGCCGACCCGGCCGAGCAGGGCGGGGTCGACCGGGCCGAACCAGCCGGCGTCGACCGCCTCCTCGCGGGTGGCGACCCTGGCGCGGTCGCCGAGCACCGAGCGCCACGTCTGGAAGACCGCGCCGGCCGCGCCGGGGACCGTGTAGAGGTGGCGCAGCCGGGCCTCGCCGCCGACCAGGGCGACGCCCTCGGTGAGCTCGGGGTGGTGGTCGAGGTCGACCTTGTCGGTGGCGTTGATCATGCCGTGGTCGGCGGTGACGTAGAGGACCCCGCCGGGCGGCAGCGCCGCGGCGAGGCGTTCGGCCAGGCCGTCGACGATCGTGAGCTGGTCGAGCCATTCGGGCGAGCCCCAGCCGGTCATGTGGCCCATCGCGTCGAGCTCGCCGTAATAGCAGGTCACATAGGCCCTGCGGGTCGCGCGCAGGGCGGCGTGCACACCCGCGACCCGCTCGTCGAGGGTGTCGGCCGGGACGTAGCGCACGCCCCGGTAGACCGCCTCGGTGAGACCGGTGCCGTCGAAGGCGGCCGGGGCGACGTAGGAGGAGGCGACGTCGAGGCGGGCCAGCCGCTGGAAGACGGTGTCGACGGGCTGCCAGGTCAGCGGGTCGACGGGCGGGCCGTCGGTCTTCCAGCGCAGGCAGTTGAGCAGCCGGTTCTCGCCGGGCACCGCGACGGTGATGCCGAGCATCCCGTGGTTGCCCGACAGGACGCCGGTCCCGATGGTCGCCAGGCTGGTCGGAGTCGACGACGGCAGGCCGGCCGTCAGGACCCGGGAGAGCGCCGCAGACAGGAACGGCGCCCGGGACGGGTGGGCGGCGAGCAGGTCGGCGCCCATGCCGTCGACGATGAGCAGGCACACCTTCTCGGCCGGGTCGAGCCCCAGAGTGCCGCCGCCGGCTCCGTCGAAGGTGGCGTGGACGGAACCGGCGATGTCGGCGAGGGTGGCCATCACGTGCGCGCCGTCGCCTCCGACAGGGCGCGGGCGAAGGCCAGGACGTGGCGCACGGCCTCGGGGCCGTCGGCGGCCTCGCTGACGCGGAGCTGGAGGTCGTCGGCGGTGATCGAGCCGGTGTAGCCGTGGTCGGCCTCGCAGTTCTCGTCGCCGCAGGTGGCGGGTTCGAGGTCGACGTGGGAGATGGCGCCCCAGCCGATGGTCAGCGTGACCTCGCTGGGGGCGACGCCGGGCGAGTAGGACGCGGGGTCGGGGACGAGCCGGGTGAGCGCGACGGACTGGACCCGGCTCAGCCGGACCGCCTCGGTGGTCGTCGACGCGTGGGAGGCGGGGTTTCCCTCGGCGGGCGGGTGTTCGTCGGTGTGGCAGACGAGCAACCGGGTGGGCGACAGCACCAGGACCGTGACATGCCGGCGCACTTCCATGGCCGGGTCGAACGTGGCCTCGTGGTGGACGACGTAGGCGCTGACGCTCTCCTTGCCCAGGGCGGAATCGACGGCGTCGGCGACCAGGTCGGGGTAGTAGCCACTTCGGTCGATGGCCTCGCGCAGACCTGCAGCCGAGACTCGGGTATCCCTCATGGGACCATCCTGCCCTGTCAAGCACCCTGATTTCACCGGGGCTGTCAGGATGGCAATCGTCGCGGACCCACGTCCGGCCGGGGCCCGGTGACGGCCTTCAGCACCGCCCGTGCGCCCAATACGTGGACACCGTTCTCACCCACCAAGACCGGGTCCAGGCGCAGCGCCGCCACCTGCGGATGCGCGTCGGCCAGCCGCCCGATGCGGCACAGCAGCTCCTCCAGATCGGCCACCGCCACGGGCGGATAACCGTGCGCGCCGAACAGCAGCGGGGCGGCCTTGGGCGCCCGGACCAGCGCGGCGGCGTCTTCAGCTGTCAGCGGAGCGAGCCGGTGGGCGTCGTCGCCGAGCAGCCGGGCGGCGATCTCGCCGAGCCCGAACGACACGACGGCCCCGAAGTCGCGGTCCTGCACCGAGGTGATCACCGTCGGCACGGCCGGCTGCGGCGCCATGCGCTGGACCGCCAGCCGGGGCCCGAACACCTCTTCCAGGTCCGTGTACGCCCGCGCCACCGCGCCCGCGTCGGGCAGCGCCAGGCGGACCGTCCCGGCGCGGCCGGTGCCGTCCCACTTGACCACCACGGGATAACCGAGCCGCCCGGCCGCCGCGACGGCCTCCTCGGGCGAGGTCACCGTCTCCGACGGCCAGACCTCGACGCCGTAGGCCCGCAGGAGATCGGCGGCGTCGATCTCGACCGGCTCCTCGGCGGCCCGGCAGACGATCTCCCGGGCGCCGGCCACGTCGATCCCGCCGAGTTCGGGGACGGCGCCCTCGACGCCGCGGCGCCACTGCGCATGGCGTACTGCCAGGGCCAGGGCCCGCACCGCCTCCTCGGGCGCCGGATAGGACGGGATCGAGCCCCGTGCGGGACCCTCTCCCGGCGCGCGCAGCGCGGCCGGGACCCCGGCCTCGCCCCGGAAGGTGGCCAGCACAGGCTTGCCGCCCTCCCCCGCGACCCGCACCAGCTCGGCGGCGACCTCGGCGTCGGGGCCGGGGCCGGGCGGCATGTAGACGACCACGGCGGCGTCGACGTCCGGGAGGACCGAGGAGAGCGCCGCGCCGAACTCCGCGGCCCCGGCGCGGGCGCCGAGGTCGGCGGTCGAGGGGACCAGGCCCGCGCTGACGCAGGCGTGGGCGGCCAGCCGGGCCAGGGCGTCGGAGTTGCTGACGATCCCGACGCGCGGCCCTTCGGGGAGGGGCTGGCAGGCGAGCAGCTGGGCGACGTCGAAGAGCTGGGTGAGGTCGTCGACCCGGATCACCCCGGCCTGCTCGAACAGCGTCGACACCGCGCCGTCGGGCAGCCCGAACTCGGCGGCCTGCGACTTCACCGCCACGATCGGCTTGGTGCGGGAGATGCGCCGGGCCAGCCGGGTGAACTTGCGCGGGTTGCCCATCGACTCCAGATAGAGGAGGACGACCTCGGTCGCGGGGTCCTCCTCCCAGTACTGGAGCAGGTCGTTGCCGGACACGTCGGCCCGGTTCCCGGCGGAGACGAAGGTGGAGATGCCGAGGCCGCGCTGGTCGACGCGGTGCAGCAGGGCGGTGCCGAGGGCGCCCGACTGGCTGAAGAAGCCGATGCGCCCGCGCGCGGGCAGCCGTTCGGCCAGGGTGGCGTTGAGCCTGATCGACCGGTCGGTGTTGGCGATGCCGAGGCAGTTGGGCCCGACGACCCGCATGCCGTAGGCGCGGGAGATGCGCACCAGCTCCTGCTCGCGCGCCAGCCCCTCCTCGCCCGTCTCGGCGAAGCCGCTGGAGACCACGACCAGGCCCTTCACCCCCTTCTGGGCGCACTCCTCGACCACGTCCAGCACACTCTCGGCCGGGACGGCCACGACCGCGAGGTCGACCTCCCCGTCGATCGCGGCCATGTTCTTGTACGCCCGCACCCCCGCGACCGCCCGCACCTCCCTGTGCACCGGGTAGACCGGCCCGGTGAACTCGGCCCGGAGCAGGTTGCGCAGCACGGTCTGCCCGATCCCGCCCGGCTCCCGGCTGGCCCCGATGACGGCGACCGACTCGGGCTTGAGCAGCCGGGCGATCGACCGCGCCTCGGCCCGGTGCTCCCGCCCGGTCACCACCTCGACGGAGTCGGGGGTGCTCGCGAGGTCGAGGGTCATCCGGACGACGCCGTCCTCGAACGTGCTCTGCGCGGTGTATCCGGCCTGCCGGAACATCTGGGTCATCCGGTGGTTGGCGGGCAGCACGTCGGCGATGAACGTCCGGATGCCGCGCTCGCGGGCGGCGGCGCGCAGGTGTTCGAGCAGCACCGCGGCGAGCCCGCGCCCCTGATGGGCGTCTTCGACGAGGAAGGCCACTTCCGCGTGGTCGGCGGGCTTGACCCGGTCGTAACGGACGACCGCCACCATCTCCGTTCCGATGGTGGCGATGAGGGCGAGCCGGTCGTTGTAGTCGACCGTCGTGAAGCGGGTCACCTCGCGGTCCGAGAGGCGCGGACGGGGGCCGAAGAAACGGAAGTAGATGGACTGGGCGGAGAGGCGGGAGTAGAAGGAACGCAACAGTTCGGCGTCATCGGGGCGGATGGGCCGCAGGTGAGCGGTGCCGCCGTCGGAAAGGACGACGTCGGCCTCCCAGTGCCGCGGATACGCGAGTTCCACCTTTCGAGGGTATCTGTGCACAAACGCGGTGGTTGGGCAACGGATGTGCATCGACTGTGTACGAGTGTCCGCCTCACCCCCCACGAAGCTTGCGGAAGCTGTTAAGTTTCCGGGGTCAGCGTCGAATTGCAGTAAGCAAGGTGGTGACATCATGACGCGGGTCGTCGTGGTGGGCGATCTCATGACCGACGCGGTCGCCCGCGCCAGGTATCCGCTCGCCCGGGCAAGCGACACTCCGGCCGTGGTGACCATGCACGGTGGCGGCTCCGGAGCCAACATCGCGTCATGGCTCGCCGTCGAGGGTTCCGAGGTCGCCTTCATCGGCCGCCGCGGCGCCGACATCACCGGCCGAAACCGCGACATGGAGCTGATGGGCTACGGCGTCGACGCCCGGCTCGTCATGGATCCCGAGCGCCCCACCGGCACCTGCGTCGTCCTGGTCACCCACAAGGGTGAGCGCACGATGCTCTCCGACCCCGGCGCCAACGCCGCGCTGTCGCCCGAAGACCTGCCCCGCGACCTGTTCACGCAGGGCAGCCACCTCCACATGTCGGGTTACACGCTGATCTGCGAGGGCTCCCGCGACGCCGGTCTGGCCGCCCTCGACCTGGCCCGCCGGGCGGGCATGTCGATCTCGGTCGACTGCGCCTCCTCCGCGCCGGTCGAGCGCACCGGCGCCGAGCCGTTCCTCGAGTGGACCCACGGCGCGAAGCTGCTGTTCGCCAACGTCGACCAGGCCAAGGTGCTGACCGGCCGCGACGAGCCCGAGGCGGCGGCCAAGGTGCTGACCGCCTGGTTCCCGCAGGTCGTGATCAAGTGCAACGCCGACGGCGCGCTCTGGTACAGCAACAACCGGTCCGAGGCCGTCAAGGTCCCGGCCGAGCAGGTCGAGCGGGTCGTCGACGGCACCGGCGCGGGCGACGCGTTCGCCGCCGGGTTCCTGCCGAGCTGGCTCGACGGCAAGCAGCCGGCCGACGCCCTGGCGGCGGGCAACACGCTGGCCGCCAAGTGCCTGGCCAACCTGGGCGCCCGCCCCCGCCTCTAGCCGAAAGTACGCCCGACCGCCGGCCGTTGGAACGATCACGCCGGAGCCGTTGGCGCGATGTGAACGGGTGCCCCTGATCGCGATGATCTGCGGCATGACCGTCAGACGTCTGTGGATGTTGCCCACCGGGCTCGTGCTGCTCGCCCTCGTCCCCTCACTGGCCGGTGGGCTCCGCCTGGCCGAACTGTCCGGCGGCGGGCCCGTCACGCCGGACAATGTCCGTTTCTTCGACATGCCGCTGCCCGTCGTGGCCCACATCGTCGGCGCGGTGATCTACGCCCTGCTGGGGGCGTTCCAGTTCGTCCCGTCACTACGGCGAGGCCCGTGGCACCGGCGGGCCGGGCGGGTGCTGGCGGTGGCCGGGCTCACGGTGGCCCTCAGCGGGATCTGGATGGCCCTCTGGTACGACCTGCCGGAGACCGACGACGGACTGCCCATGACGATCATGCGGGTGGCCGTCGGCGGGGTGATGGCCTTCGCCGTCGGGTACGCCGTCCTGGCGGTCCGCCGGCGGGATTTCACCACCCACCGGGCCTGGATGATCCGCGCCTACGCGCTGGCGATGGGCGCCGGCACCCAGGCGTTCACCCATGTGCCGTTCGCCGTCGCCGGGGTCACCCCCGACGACACGGGGCGGTTCGTCGCGATGGCCGCCGGATGGGCGATCAACGTCGCGGTCGCCGAGTGGGTCATCCGGCGTTCCTGATCCGGCCCGTCTCGTAGGCCCACATCGCGATCTCGACCCGGTTCCGGGCGCCGAGCTTGGCCATGAGGCTGGCGACGTGGGTCTTCACCGTGCTGACCGAGATGTGGAGTTCGTCGGCGATCTCGTGGTTGGTGCGGCCCCGGGCCACGGTCGTGATGATCTGCTCCTCCCGGTCGGTCAGCGGCTCGAACGGCTGGACCGGGTCGGCCGTGCCGGCGAAGGCGCGCAGCAGGCGGGCGGTGACGCTGGGCGCGATCAGGGCGTCGCCGCCGGCGGCGGCCCTGATGGCCTGCGCGAGCAGCGCCGACCCGGCGTCCTTCAGCAGGAAGCCCCTGGCCCCGGCGCGCAGCGCGGCGTAGACGTACTCGTCGAGGTCGAAGGTGGTGATGACGACCACGGCGACCTCCTGGGACAGCTCGCGGGTGGCCTCGATGCCGTTCATGCCGGGCATCCGGATGTCGAGCAGGCACACGTCGGGCCTGAGCCGGCGGGCCAGCTCGACCGCGCGGCGGCCGTCGGCGGCCTGGCCGACGACCTCGATGTCGTCGTGGGCCTCCAGGATCATCACCAGGCCGGTCCGGACGATCTCCTGGTCGTCGGCCACGATCACGCGAATGGTCATGCGGTCCTCGGGAGCACGGCGGTGACGGTCCAGCCACGGCCGGGGGCGGGGCCCGCCTCGCAGGTGCCGCCGAGGAGGGTGGCCCGTTCGGCCATGCCGAGGAGACCATAACCGTTCGCACCGGGCGCGGGCACCTCTCCGTCGTCGGTGACCCGCAGCGTGACCCGGTCGCCGTCGGCCGTGACGAGCACGTGGATGCGGGTGGCGCGGCGGGCGTGCCGCCGGGCGTTGGTGACCGACTCCTGGGCCAGCCGGAAGATCGCGGCGTCGGTCGGGGGCGGGAGGGTGCCGAGGTCGCCGCGCACCTCGACGTCGACGGGGACGCCGGAGCCCTTCTGGAGCTCCGCCAGATCGGCGACGCCCCGGGCCGGGTCGAGGTCGGCGGGGTGGCGCAGCACCCGGACCATGGTCCGCATCTCGGCCAGCGCCCGCGACGCCTCGGCCTCGATGACCTTCAGCGCCTCCACGGCCGCGTCCGGGTCCTTGTGGGCGCGGGCGAGCCCGGCCTGGGCCCGGATCGCCATCGCCGACACGTGGTGGGCGACGGTGTCGTGCAGGTCGCGGGCCAGCCGTTCGCGTTCGAGCAACTTCACCTGCTCGCGGTCGCGCTGCTGGACCCGCACCCGGAACCGGACGGCGATCCCGGCGAGCAGCGCGATCGAGACGACGGCGGCGGCGCCGACCAGGTCGGCGGGCCCCGGGACCGACAGGGCGACGTTGCCGAGCATGACGGCCGCGCCCGCCAGGACCTCGCGCCCCGACCCCCACCGGCCCAGCGTGTAGGGCAGGATCAGCAGGAACACCGCCGTGTGGGTGTCGTCGGGGCGGCCCATCAGCACGTCGGCCACGAGGGTGCCGCCGAAGGCGAGCACCACCACGAGCAGCGGACGGGCCCGCCGCCACCACAACGTCGCCACCAGCACGAGCGTCAGCGCCACCACCGGCCGGGGCAGCTCCGGCCGCAGCACCCCTTCGAGCACCACGGCCGGCACCAGCAGGGCGATCAGCGCGTGGTCACGCCAGACCCGCTTGGGGGGAGGCGGAACAGGACGCGGCTCGTTCCACACGCCGTCATGGTACGAGTTCGCACTCGATCGCGGATCGGCCCGAAGTACTACCGTTTCCGAGGGTCACCGTGCCCGTCCGGCCCCGGTGTTCGATCGTGTACGTCCCCCGGAAGCCCGTCAGCGGGATCCGGCCCTCCTCGTCGGTCCGCATGGTCGTCTCGGGCAGCCACCACTCGCCCCTGACCAGGTTCTGGAGGGCGTGGTAGGAGGGCTTGGGGCTGCCGTCGGCCCGGACGAAGCCGCCGGGCGCGCCCAGCCACTCGCCGTCCTGGATGCCCCAGTAGGTGATCGCCCGGACGGCCGGGTGGCCGACCAGGGTGCGGTAGTGGCGCACGATCTCGTCGGCCTGCCGCTCCTCGCCCTCGGGCGTGGAGGGCCAGTCGTCGATCTGGTAGTCGTTCAGGTCGACGATCTCGGGGGGCATCAGGTGCCCGGACACGATGGTCGTCTCGGTGAAGTGGATCGGCAGGCCGTACCGGGAGAAGCGGTCGAGGGTCTCCAGGGTGCGCTCCTCGCCCCAGTAGCCCTGGTGCATGTGGCTCTGGAGGCCGAGCGCGTCGATGCGGACGCCCGCTTCGAGCACGCCCTCGATGAGGCACTCGTAGGCGGCCGACATGTCGAAGTCGTTGAGGAGCAGGGTCGCACCGGGGTTGGCGTGGCGGGCGGCGTCGAACACCATCCGGATCATGGGGATGCGGCCGATGTCGCGGCACAGGCGGGTGATGCCGTTGTCGTACCTGTCGAAGATCGGCATGATGACGACCTCGTTGATCACGTCCCACATGTCGATCACGCCGGCGAAGTCGGTGACCTCACGGGTGATGCGGGCGACCTGGGCGGCGGCGATCTCGCCGTTGTTGAGGCCGAGCAGCCAGTCGGGGGCGAGGGTGTGCCAGGCCAGCGGGTGGCCTTTCACGGGCACCCCGCGGTCCTTGAAGAACGAGGCCATCCCCATCAGCTTCTCGGTCTGCGGGTTGCCCATGTCGCCTTCGAACTGGGCCCAGTAGAAGGGCAGCGTGGCGAAGTTGAACAGCCCGAACCAGTGGTCGGCCAAGGGGATGTCGCGTTCGAATCCGGTGCAGCCGAACAGGAACTCGTGATCGGTCTGCCTGACGAGAACGTCCTGCCCGGCGACGGGGATCTGGTCGGCGGTGACGGTGACGAGGGCGTCCGCGACGCGGTGGGAGGGAAGCACCCCTCCCCTATACCTATGTGGCGGTCGCCAACACCAGGGGGAGCACAACCGGTGCGCCCGCGTGGCGGATCTGTGCGGCGGCCAGCGTCAGCGTCCAGCCGGTGTCGGACCGGTCGTCGACCAACAGGACCGGCCCCTGGGCTTCGGCGATCTTCGCGGCGAGGTCGCGGGGCATGGCCAGGGTTCCCCTGATCGCCTGGACCCGCTGGTTGCTGTTGAACTGCCGGCCCGGAGCGCCGTCGCGGTAGCCCAGTTCTCCCAGGTAGGACAGGCGGCCCACCTGCGCGAGGCGCTCGGCGAGGCTGCGTACCAGCCGGGGTTTGGAGACCGAGGGGACACTGACGACGGCGACCGGCCGCTGCTCCCAGCTCCAGCCCTTCAGCACCTCGACGACGGCGGCGAAGACGTCGTCCGGCACATCCTGGTCGGGCCCGGCGAGCAGTTCCCTGAGCCGGGTGCCCCAGCCGATGTCGGTCAGCCGGCCGAGCGCGCGGCCGGTGCCGGCCGACAGTTCCGGCTTGATGCGGCCTTTGAGCTCTTCGAGGCCGGTCGGCCACTGGCGGCGGGGTTCGAGGTCGACGCCGGGCCGCACGAGCCGGTCGTGGGCGCTTTTCACGGCGGTCTCGGCGACGCCGGCGTCCCACCAGGCGCCGGTGCAGTTGTCGCAGCGGCCGCAGGGGGTGGCGGTGTCGTCGTCGAGGTGGCGGCGCAGGAACATCTCGCGGCAGCCGTCGGTGGTCAGGTAGGCGAGCATGGCCTCCTGCTCGGCGGTGCGCTCGGCGGCGACCCGCTTGTAGCGGTCGGCGTCGTAGGCCCACTCTTCGCCGGTAGCCTCCCAGCCGCCCTTGACCCGGCGGACCGCGCCGTCGACGTCGAGGACCTTGAGCATCATCTCCAGCCGGGTGCGGCTGAGGTCCACCCGGCTCTCCAGCGCGGCCGTCGAGAGGGTCTGGTCGCCGAGCGCGGCCAGCGCGGCCCTGACCTGGTGCTCCGGCGGGAACGCCAGCGAGCCGAAATAGGCCCAGATGTCGCGGTCTTCGGTGCCGGGCAGCAGGATGACCTCGGCCCGCGCCACCCCGCGCCCGGCACGGCCGACCTGCTGGTAGTAGGCGACCGGCGACGGCGGCGCCCCGACGTGGACGACGAACCCGAGGTCGGGCTTGTCGAACCCCATCCCGAGCGCCGAGGTGGCCACGAGCGCCTTGACCCGGTTGGCGAGCAGGTCGTCTTCGGCGGCGAGCCGCTCCGACGGCTCGGTCTGCCCCGAGTAGGCCGCCACCGGGAACCCCTGCTCGCGCAGGTAGGCGGCGATCTCGGAGGCGGCGGCGACGGTCAGCGTGTAGATGATCCCCGAGCCCGGCAGCTCCTTGAGCGCGGTCGCCAGCCAGGCCAGCCGCTTCTCGGGCCCGCCGGGGGTCACGACGGACAGGCGCAGGCTGTCGCGTTCGAGCGGCCCCCGGAGCACGAGCGCGTCGCCGAGCTGCTCGGCGACGTCGCGGGTCACCCGCGCGTTGGCGGTCGCGGTCGTCGCCAGCACCGGCACGCCGGGCGGCAGCTCCTCCAGGAGGGTGCGCAGCCTGCGGTAGTCGGGCCGGAAGTCGTGGCCCCAGTCGGAGATGCAGTGGGCCTCGTCGACCACCACGAGCCCGGCCGACTCGGCCAGCTCGGGCAGCACCTGGTCGCGGAACTCGGGGTTGTTGAGCCGCTCGGGGCTGACCAGCAGCACGTCGACGAGCCCTTCGGCGACCTGGCCGTAGATCTTCTCCCACTCGCCCGGGTTGACCGAGTTCACGCTGACGGCGTGGATCCCGGCCCGCTCGGCGGCGGCGATCTGGTTGCGCATCAGCGCCAGCAGCGGCGAGATGATCACCGTCGGCCCCTCGCCGAGCTCGCGCAGCAGCGCGGTGGCGATGAAGTAGACCGCCGACTTGCCCCAGCCGGTGCGCTGCACCACCAGCGTGCGCCGGCGGTCGAGGACCAGCGACTTGATGGCGGTCCACTGGTCGTCGCGCAGGGTCGCGTGGTCGCCCGCGAGGGCCCGGAGGCGCTCCTCGGCCTCCTCGCGCAGCATCTCCTCTTCGCTCACGGTGTCCTTAGTACCAGTAAATTCCCCATGTGGACGTCACCACCTGGTACCTCGAACAGACCGACCCCTCCGATCTGCGCCCCGCCCGGCCTCCGCGCGACGACGTCGACGTCGTCCGGGCCGAGATCCCCTCCGCCGATTTCCACCGTTTCCTCTACTCGGCCGTGGGCGGCGGCTGGCAGTGGACCGACCGCCGCGACTGGACCGACGAACAGTGGCTCACCTGGCTCGACCTGGGCGTGGAGACCTGGGTGGCCTATCTGCGCGGGACGCCCGCGGGGTACATCGCCCTGGAGCCGCAGGGCTCCTCGGTGGAGGTCGCCTATTTCGGGCTTCTCCCCTTCGCCATCGGCCGGGGCATCGGCGGGCATCTCCTGCACGCCGGTGTCGCAAGGGCCTGGCAGCTCGCCTCCGAGCGGGTCTGGGTGCACACCTGTTCCCTCGACTCCCCGGCGGCCCGGGGAAACTACGAGGCCAGGGGATTCCGCCTGTACAAGACGGAAGTCTCGAAGGTCTGAGTCGCGGGCGTCGGTGGGGACCGGCAAAATGTTCGACATGGCCCGACGAACCACCAGCCCCCCGCCCGACGAGGACTTCGAGGAGCGGATCGTCGACATCGACGTGTCCGCGGAGATGCGCACCAGCTTCCTGGAATACGCCTACAGCGTCATCTACCAGCGTGCGCTCCCCGACGCCCGCGACGGGCTCAAGCCCGTGCAGCGCCGCATCCTCTACTCGATGAACGAGATGGGGCTGCGCCCCGACCGGGGCCACGTGAAGTCGTCCCGCGTCGTCGGCGAGGTCATGGGCAAGCTCCACCCCCACGGCGACGGCGCGATCTACGACGCGCTGGTCCGCCAGGCCCAGCCGTTCTCGATGCGGCTGCCCCTGGTCGACGGCCACGGCAACTTCGGCTCGCCCGACGACCTGCCGGCCGCCATGCGCTACACCGAGGCCCGCCTGTCCGACGCGGCGATGCTGATGGTGCAGTCGATCGACGAGGACACGGTCGACTTCAAGCCCAACTACGACGGCCAGGAGACCGAGCCCTCGGTCCTGGGCTCGGCGTTCCCCAACCTGCTGGTCAACGGCTCGACGGGCATCGCCGTCGGCATGGCGACCAACATGGCCCCCCACAACCTCGTCGAGGTCGTGGCGGCCGCGCGGCACCTGCTCAAGCACCCCGACGCGACGCTCGACGACCTGATGAACTTCATCCCGGGCCCCGACCTGCCCACGGGCGGCTACATCAACGGCCTGTCGGGCATCCACGACGCCTACCGGACCGGCCGCGGCACCTTCAAGATGCGGGCCACCGCGACGATCGAGAACGTCACCCCGCGCCGCAAGGGCCTGGTCGTCACCGCGCTCCCCTACAACGTGGGCCCCGAGCGTGTCGTCACCAAGATCAAGGAACTGGTGACGGCCAAGAAGCTGACCGGCATCGCCGACCTCAAAGACCTCACCGACCGGCACAAGGGCCTCCAGCTGGTCATCGAGATCAAGAACGGCTTCAACCCCGAGGCGGTGCTCGAGGAGCTCTACCGGCTGACGCCGATGGAGGAGACCTTCGGCATCAACAACGTGGCCCTCGTCGACGGCCAGCCGCGCACCCTGGGGCTGCGCGAACTCCTCTCCGTGTACGTCGAGCACCGCCTCGACGTCGTCCGCCGCCGCTCCCTCCACCGCCGACGCAAGCGCGAGGAGCGCCTCCACCTGGTCGAGGGCCTGATCGTCGCCCTGCTGAACATCGACGAGGTCATCCAGGTCATCCGCACCTCCGACGACTCGGCGGCGGCCCGCGGCGGCCTGATGGAGCGCTTCTCGCTCAGCGAGATCCAGGCCAACTACATCCTCGACACCCCGCTGCGCCGCCTGACCCGCTACGACAACCTGGAGCTCGACAAGGAGAAGGCGACGCTGACCCGCGAGATCGCCGAGCTCACCGAGATCCTCTCCTCCGACCTGAAGCTCCGGAAGGTCGTCTCCGACGAGCTGGCCCAGGTCGCCAAGACCTACGGCACCCCCCGGCGCACCCTCCTGCTGGAGGGCGGGGTGGCCGCGCTCGCGCCGGTGCCCCTGGAGGTCGCCGACGACCCGTGCCTGGTCCTGCTCTCCTCCACCGGTCTGCTGGCCCGCACGGCCGACGCCTCGCCGCTGCCCGCCACGGGTGAGCGCACCGTCCACGACGTGCTCGTGTCGGCCGTGCGCTCGACCGTCCGGGGCGAGGTCGGGGTGGTGACCTCGCTCGGCCGCATGATCCGGGTCAGCGTGGTCGACCTGCCGACCCTCCCGGCCTCGGCCAACCCGCCCTCCCTGGCGGGCGGCCACCCGGTGGCCGAATACGTCTCCCTGGCCGCCGACGAGACCGTGGTGGGCATCGGCTCCCTCGACCCCGACGGCCCCGGCCTGGCCCTGGGCACCGAACAGGGCGTCGTGAAGCGGGTGGTCCCCGACTACCCGGCCAACCGCGACGAGTTCGAGGTCATCACCCTGCGCGACGGCGACACGGTCGTGGGCGCGGTCGAGCTGACGTCCGAAGACCACGACCTGGTGTTCATCACCTCCGACGCCCAGCTGCTGCGCTACTCCGCGACCAACGTCCGCCCCCAGGGCCGCCCGGCGGGCGGCATGGCCGGCATCCGGGTGGAGCCCGGCGCAAAGGTCATCTGGTTCGGCGCGATCGACCCCGCGCGCGAGTCCCGCGTGGTGACCATCGCCGGCTCGTCCACCGCCCTGCCCGGCACCCAGATCGGCGGCGGCAAGATCTCCGACTACGCCGAGTTCCCCCCGAAGGGCCGCGCGACGGGCGGCGTCCGCGCCCAGCGTTTCCTGAAGGGCGAAGACGTGCTCCTGCTGGCCTGGGCCGGTCCCGGCCCCGCGAAGGCCGTCTCGTCGGTCGGCAAGCCGGTGCCCCTGCCCGAGGAGATCGGCCGGCGCGACGGTTCGGGCGTGCGGCTGACCCACACGGTGGCGGCGATCGGCGGGGCCCTGTAAGGGAGATCCTGGAGGCCGCCGACCAGACGGGCCGGCCGAAGCCGCTGTGGCACCTCACGGCGGCTTCTCGGTCAAGGACGCGGTCGAGACCGGCGGGTCAGGACAGCTTGGTCTCGTAGGCGTCGCGGAGGTCCTGCCAGCCGTGGGCGAGGGCGTCGTCGCCGACGACGCGGCCCTTCGGGGTGCCCGCGAGGAGGAGGTCGGCGGTGTCGAGGCAGACGTGCCAGCCGGCCGCGTTTCGGGCCGCCCAGTCCGGGCCCGGCATGGTGTGGGAGAGGCGTAGGCGGGTGCCCGACTCCGTCGGCTCCAGCTCCCAGCGCAGGAGGTCGCCGCCCCACGTGTATTCGAGCAGGTGGGGGCGGTCGGCCTTGAGGATGGTCTCCTCGGTGCCTGCGCCGTCCATGACCAGGGTGGCGGCGCCGGGTGTGGCGAGGTCGCGGTCGGGCTCGAAGGGGGCCCATTCCCTGAGCTGACCGGGTTCGGTCAGCGCGGCCCAGACCTTCTCGGGCGGGTGGCGGAGGTCGCGGGTGAAGACGAGGGTCCAGCGGCCGTCGTCTGCCGGGCGGGCCGTGACGTCTGCGAGTTCCATGGCCTACTCCTGCCGGTCGAGGTGGGCTTCGAGGGCGTCGAGGCGGTCGTCCCAGAGGCGGCGGTAGGGCGCCAGCCATTCGTCCAGGGCCGCCAGCGGACGCGGTTCGACGCGGTAGATGCGCTGCTGCGCGGCCGTGCGCGAGGAGACCAGCCCGGCCTCCCTGAGCACCTTGAGGTGCTTGGAGACGGCGGGCTGGCCCATCGACAACTCCCGCACGAGCTCCCCGACGCTGCTCTCCGACCGGCGCAGCCGGTCGAGAATGCGGCGGCGGGCCGGCTCGGCGAGCACGGCGAACACGTCCACCCTCTTATATTCCCATTCAGGAATATAAGCGGTCAATCACAGAGGCAGAACAGGTGGCCGGCCGGGTCGAGGTAGACGACGAAACCCTCCTCGTTCCCCGGCTGATGGTGGTGCTTGACGGCCCCCAGCGCGACGACCTTCTTCCCGGCCTCGGCCAGGTCGTCGACGACGACGTCGAGGTGGGCCTGCTGCGGGTGGTCGGCCTGCGGCCAGACCGGGGGGACGTAGTTCGGGGCGTGCTGGAACGCCATGTGGACCGGGCCGCCGTCGCCGATGGTGACCCAGTCGCCGTCCTGCTTCACGATCTCCCAGCCGAGGAGTTCGGCGTAGAAGTCGGCGAGGGCCTTGGGGTCGGGGCAGTCGTACACGAACGAATGAAGGGTGGCGATGGCCATGGACGTCTCCTGCTTTCCCGTAACAATGTAACCGGCTAAGAACTTATACCGGTGTCGCCGGATATGCCAGGCAATTACCCCACCCGTCGAGGCCCACGCCGGTTCCCCGTCCCACCTGCCCCCACCGCCCCGATGGTCACCACCTCAGATGCACGCTCCCACGCCCAGCGACTCCGGGAAGGGTCACCCGCTTCGAGGCGTCGATTCGCGACACGCACCGGCCCCGCCCGACTTCTTGCGTCCTTCGCCGGCTCCGATGAGCGCCCCGGGGCTCTCCGAACTCGAGAACACGGACCCACCATGCCGACCTTCGGACCACACCCCATGCCCACCGCCCGGGAAATCGAGCCGCCGACCAGACACCGGCGCCGAACCGCCCCCGCGCCTCGACCACGCGTGCCGCGCTACCTCGCCAGGGCCTCCAGGAGTTGCGCCGGGTCGCCACCCGCCCACTCCGCCAGCAACTGCGCTTCGCGGTCACCCGGTTCGAACGCGTCGGGCTTCAGCATCCCCGTCTCGCGCAGCGCCACGATCGACGGGTCGTCCTCCGGCAGCGTGTCGACATAACAGGCGGCGTCGATGAGCGCGAGGGCCAGGCGGGCGTTGCGGCCCTCGTCGGACGGCTCCACGCGGTCGAGGCGGTGCCGGGCGCGGGCGCGGAGATGGTCGGACAGGGGCGCGGTGGTGCTCATGCTCTCGGGTCTCCTCAGACGGTCGGCGACTTTACGTCACGGATAATTACCTAGGGTGACACGAGTTCGAGAGTGCTTCATCGCATTGGTAGACCCCGGGAAAGGTCACGAATGCGGTCTGCGGGAACATTCGGTACATGAACGGTGCCTTCGATGATCTGCTCTCGGCCAACGAGACCTACTCCGCCACGTTCACGGGTTCCGGCCTGACCGGTACCGCCGCCCGCGGACTGGCCGTCGTCACGTGCATGGACTCCCGCATCGACCCGCTCGGCCTGCTGGGCCTCAAGCCGGGCGACGCCAAGATCCTCCGCAACGCGGGGGCCCGCGTGACCGACGACGTGCTGCGTACCCTCGTCGTCGCCGTGTTCGTGCTCGGCGTCAACCGCGTCCTGGTGATGCCGCACACCGACTGCGGCATGACGAAGGTCACCGACGACGACATCCACGACCTGGCCCTGGCCCAGGGGGTCGACACCCGGAGCCTGGACTTCCACACCGTGCCCGACCAGAACGCCGCCCTGCGGCACGACCTGATCCGCATCCGCACCAGCCCGTTCCTCGACGGCGTGGTGTCCGTCGGAGGCGCGATCTACGACGTCCGGACCGGGAAACTGACGCCGATCGAGGAGCTCCGCCGGGACGCCGCCGCTTAATGACGGAACTCGACCGGATTCTCCGGTTCAAAGAGGATCACATCCGCTCCCAGGCCGACGACGTCCAGGAGCACCTCTTCGGTTTCGCGGTCCGCAATCTCCGGTACGCCGCCTCGCACCACCACAACAAGGTCGTGATCACCGGCCCGACGGACGCGCCGGAGATCCTGGCCCTGGCCGACCACACCCTCGGCGGGGCGGCCCACCGCCTGGTGGAGATCCACCACGAGCCCACGGCGCTGGCCATGGCCGGGGCACTGGCCGAAGCGGGCTACGACCACGAGTCGAACCTGCTGATGCTCCACCAGGGCGCCCCACCGCCTCCGGCGCCCGGCGTGGAGACCGTGACCCTGGCCGACCTCCACGAGCCCGTACGGGCGAGCTGGGCCGCCGAGCTCCCGCAACTGACCCCAGAGGAACTCGACCAGCTCACCGAACGCCGCGCCACCCTCCTCCAGGACGGCTACGAGACCACCTTCCTGGCCGTGCGGGACGGAGGGACCATCGTCTGCCACGGCGACCTCTACATCCACCGGCCGTCGGGCACCGCCCAGTTCGAGGACCTGTCGACCCACCCGGACCACCAGCGCCGGGGCCACGCCCGAGCCGTCGTGACGGAGGCGATCCGCCGAGCGGGCGACCTGACCCTGTTCCTGGAGGCCGACGAGACCGACTGGCCCAAGGACTTCTACGGCCGCCTGGGCTTCACCCCGGTCGGCCGAACCCACCACTTCCGCCGAATGCCGTAACGCGACGGGCCGCTCACCCCGGGGAGCGGCCCCACCACCGAAGCCTGGCCCCTGGCTGATCCCGACGGCCGGCACGCGGCCCAGACCAGCCCGTCAAAGCGATGCCGACCCCTCACCACGGCACCGACGGCCAAGCCCTCAGCCTGCTTCGGTGCGGCCTGTCGATCTCGGTGGCGACCCGATCAAGTCGGCACTGGCCTGCCCACCTCGACGCAGGACCCCGACGTCAAGCGACCGCCCGCACAACGCGAAGACCTGGCCGTCCGACACGGGGTGGTCCAGGTCGTCACAGGCGTCGAGCCGGGGTCAGGCGTCGATGTGGTCGCGGTCGATGTCGGAGGCCGAGCTGACGATGAACTCGCGCCGGGGCGCCACATCGCTCCCCATCAGGAGGTCGAAGATGCGCTCGCCCTCCTCCACGTCTTCGATCCGGATCCGCCGCAGCACCCGGTGGCGCGGGTCCATGGTCGTCTCCGCCAGCTGGTCGGCGTCCATCTCGCCGAGGCCCTTGTAGCGCTGGGGCGGTTCCTTCCACTTCTTGTTCCGCTTGCGCAGCCCGGCCAGCACCTTGTGCAGTTCGGCGTCGGAGTAGCAGTAGATGTACTTCTCCTGCCCCCGCCCAGGATTGGTCAGCTCCACCCGGTGCAGCGGCGGCACGGCGGCGAACACCCGCCCGGCCTCCACCATCGGCCGCATGTAGCGGTGGAACAGCGTCAGCAGCAGGCACCGGATGTGGGCGCCGTCGACGTCGGCGTCGGCCATCAGGATGATCTTGCCGTAGCGCGCCTGCTCGATGTCGAACGTACGACCCGAACCGGCCCCCACGACCTGGATGATCGCCGCGCACTCGGCGTTCTTCAGCATGTCGCTGACCGACGCCTTCTGCACGTTGAGGATCTTGCCGCGGATGGGCAGCAGCGCCTGGAACTCCGAGTCGCGGGCCAGCTTGGCGGTGCCCAGCGCCGAGTCTCCCTCGACGATGAACAGCTCACTGCGGTCGACGCCGTCGCTGCGGCAGTCGACCAGCTTCGCCGGCAGCGCCGAGCTCTCAAGCGCGGTCTTGCGCCGCTGGTTGTCGCGGTGTTCGCGGGCCGCGATGCGCGCTTTGGCCGCCGCGACGATCTTCTCCAGGACGGCCCTGAGCTGCTGCTTGGCCCCGCGCGGCGGGTTGGTGAAGGTCTCGCGGAGCTCCCGCGAGACGACCGTCGAGACGATGCGGGTCGCCGCGGAGGTGCCGAGCACCTCCTTGGTCTGGCCCTCGAACTGCGGCTCGGCCACCCGCACGGTCACCACGCCGGTCAGACCTTCGAGGATGTCCTCTTTGGTCACGCCGTCGTCGTTGGCCCTGAGCAGCCGGGACTCACGCAGTAACTCGTTCATGGTCCGGACCAGCGCCCGCTCGAAGCCGAGCACGTGGGTGCCGCCCTTGGGCGTGGCGATCACGTTCACGAACGACCGCACGGTCGAGTCGTAGCCCTTGCCCCAGCGCACCGCGACGTCGACGACCATCTCGCGCTCGACCTTGGTCGGCGTCATGTGGCCCTGCTCGTCGAGCACCGGCACGGTCTCGTGGAAGTGGCCCTGGCCCTGCATGCGCAGCACGTCGCAGACGGCCTCGTCGCGGGCCAGGAACTCGGTGAACTCGCTGATCCCGCCGTCGAACCGGAAGGTCTCCTCGGAGCCCTCCTCGGTACGGCTGTCGCGCACCGACAACGTCAGGCCGGGCACCAGGAACGCGGTCTGCCGCAGCCGGACGTGGATCTCGTCGAGCGAGACCTCCGCCTCGGGCAGGAAGATCTGCCGGTCGGCCCAGAACCGCACCCGCGTGCCCGTGACCCGCGAGCCGAGCGGCCCGCCGTCGCGCAGGCCGGACTTCTTCTTGAACTTGGCCGACGGGCCCGCGCCGTCGAAGATCCCGGGCACGCCGCGCCGGAAGCTGATCTCGTGGACCCGCCCGTCGCGGTCGACCTCGACGTCGAGCCGGGAGGACAGGGCGTTCACCACCGAGGCGCCCACGCCGTGGAGGCCGCCGGAGGCGCCGTAGGACCCGCCGCCGAACTTCCCACCGGCGTGGAGCTTGGTGTAGACCAGCTCGACACCCGCGAGCCCGCTCTTGGGCTCGACGTCCACGGGGATGCCGCGGCCGTCGTCACGCACCTCGATCGAGCCGTCTGGATGGAGCTCCACCTCGATGAGGGAGCAGTATCCGGCCAGCGCCTCGTCGACGCAGTTGTCGACGATCTCCCACAGGCAGTGCATGAGCCCGCGGCTGTCGGTCGACCCGATGTACATACCTGGGCGCTTGCGGACGGCTTCGAGACCTTCCAGAACCGACAGATGACGAGCCGTGTAACCCGTCTCCGCTACCGTCACTCCAGCTCCCACGCTCAACAGTCGAACACGCGTACGCAGCTTAGCGCTAGGCGTGGTTTTACGCCTACCAGCTTGCCAGCTGTCGAGGGCTTCTCGTTACCTGCGGTGTGATCCACGTCACCTTTCGGAACATTCCGCTCTCGGCGTAGTCAGGAGGTGATTGGGAACGCCCGCATCCGGTTAGATGTTGTCCCAAGTGACTGTGACGCCAACATCCCCGGTCAACGGGGTGACCCGAAAGGCGATACGTGACTGGAGCTCTCGCCCCCACCAAGCCGCTGACCGCCCTAGACCGCTGCGACCGATGCGGCGCTCAGGCCTACATTCGCGCGACTCTTCCGGTAGGCGCCGAACTCCTGTTCTGCGCACACCACGGCCGACAGCACGTGGCCGCACTGCGCGACAAGGGCGCTGAGATCCAGGACGAGTCGGCCCGACTCAGTTCAACCCCCGCCTCCGCCGCTCCCGACGAGCGGTGATCCGGCGGCCGAAATCGACGGCGACGGCGTGACCAGGCTCTCCCTGGTCACGCCGTCGTCTTTTCTCCGTTACGGCTCCGCCCACCCCGGCACCGCCCGCCGCCCCCATACCCCCCGCATCCGGCGCCGACCGGCCGCGCCACTCCCCCGCCGCGACGACGTTCGGATTCCCCCTAGGCTGGGCGCGTGCTGATCCTCCTGCCGCCCTCGGAGGGCAAGGCGGCCTCCGGCCGGGGTCGTCCCGTCGATCTCGACTCGCTGAGCTTCCCCGAGCTGACCTCCTCCCGCGAGAAGGTCCTCGACGCGCTCATCGACCTCTGCCACACCCCCGAGCAGGCCCACCAGGTCCTCGGCCTGCCCCCCGGCCTCGCCGACGAGGTCGGCCGCAACCGCGGCCTGCGATCAGCCCGCACCGTCAAGGTCTCCGACCTCTACACCGGGGTCCTCTACGACGCCCTCAGCCTCGCCACACTCGACTCCAAGGCCAGGGCCCGCGCCACGAAGCGAATCGTCGTCTTCTCGGGGCTCTGGGGGGCGCTCAGGCTCGGCGACCGGGTCCCGCCCTACCGGCTCTCGATGGGGGTCCGCCTCCCGCCCGTCGGCGGCCTGGCGGCGTTCTGGAGGCCCAGCCTCGCCCCGGTCCTCGACGAGGGCGCGGGCCTCGTGGTCGACCTCCGGTCGTCGACCTACGCGGCGGCCTGGAAGCCCAGAAGGGAGACGGTCGCGGTCAGGGTCCTCAGGCACGACGGAACCGTCGTCAGCCACATGGCCAAACTGACCCGGGGTCAGATCGCCCGGTCGCTGGTGGAGAGCCCCGCCTCGGCGAAGGACGCCGGCGAGCTCGCCCACCTGCTGACCCGGCTCGGTCATGCCGTCGAGCTCCACCCGGGCAGGCTCGACGTGGTGCTCAGTTCGTGATCACGTTCAGTTTGTGGCAGGCTCGCTGGAACTGGTTCTCCGGTTCCCCGCCGAGGTGTGACCACGGCAGCCTGCTGAACCGGCCGCCCGTCCGCGTGAGATGTCCCCTCGCCGGACGTCGCAGATCGGACAGGAAGAACGCGGCCCCGAAGGCGTTGTGGGCCTCGATCGATCGTGGGTGGGCGGGCCCGATCCGGCGCTGCGACCACTGGCCCGCCGCGGCGACGATCTCCCGTTGCGCGTCGAAACTGAACCAGGCGCCACGCGACATGGGAGTGCGGTCGGCGGCGACGTTCTCGAAGTGGGCCAGGGGGATCAGGGCGGGGAGGGGGCTACCCTCGGGGGCGTGGGCGACCACCGTACGGGCGAACTCCAGCATTTCGGTCGCGGTGCCGCCCCAGCCGGGCGACAGCGTGATCAGCCGGGCCACGTTGGCCGGATAGAGCGTCGGCCAGCGGCGGGCGCATTCGTACCAGACCGAGTCCTTGTCGCTGCGCGGCCGTTCGAGGCCGACGGCGAGCCAGAGCATCGACTCCCACGGGACCGGATCGGCGGGCATCAGCCCCGCCGCGGTCACGAGCGGCTGGCGGGCCGACTCCATGGCGGAGTGGTAGGCCTCCAGCCGGCGGGCCTGCACGGCCCGCGCCTTCACTTCGGGTTTTATCTCGAACGCTTCCTCGATTCGGGTCCGGCCGAGCCACAGCCATAAATCGGGATTCGACTGATCGCGGGCGATGAGGCTTTCGATGCCGCGGCTCATTCCGATCGCCGCGCGCGAGAGTGCCTCGACCCGCAGGGCGCGCACCTCGGGATCGCCTCTGGTAGCGGCCAGGAGGGGGATGGCCGCCTCGACGTTACGGCGCTGAACGGCCAGAACCGCCTCGTCCAGCATGATGTCCGCCCATGGGCGGTCCGGGATCACTCGTGGCCCCCGAGCACGTGCTCGATCCACTTCGATTACTCCCATGGGGCGGCAGCATAGAAGTGAGGAGTTGGCGAGGCGCAACTTTCATGTTACGCCCGCGTAAAAACAGAACGTAAATACGGCCCGGCACGCAATATGCGCACCGGGCCGTCTTTACGGATATCCGTTAGTCGAGGTAGTCGCGCAGGACCTGCGAACGCGACGGGTGACGCAGCTTCGACATCGTCTTCGACTCGATCTGGCGGATGCGCTCACGCGTCACGCCGTAGACCTTGCCGATCTCGTCGAGGGTCTTGGGCTGACCGTCGGTCAGCCCGAACCGCATCGAGACGACGCCCGCCTCGCGCTCGGACAGGGTGTCCAGAACGCTGTGGAGCTGCTCTTGGAGCAGCGTGAAGCTGACGGCGTCGGCCGGGACGATGGCCTCGGAGTCTTCGATCAGGTCACCGAACTCGCTGTCGCCCTCTTCGCCGAGGGGGGTGTGCAGCGAGATCGGCTCGCGGCCGTACTTCTGGACCTCGATGACCTTCTCGGGGGTCATGTCGAGCTCGCGGGCCAGCTCCTCCGGGGTGGGCTCGCGGCCCAGGTCCTGGAGCATCTGGCGCTGCACGCGGGCCAGCTTGTTGATCACTTCGACCATGTGGACCGGGATGCGGATGGTCCGCGCCTGGTCGGCCATGGCCCGGGTGATCGCCTGCCGGATCCACCACGTGGCGTAGGTCGAGAACTTGTAGCCCTTGGTGTAGTCGAACTTCTCGACGGCGCGGATCAGACCGAGGTTGCCCTCCTGGATCAGGTCCAGGAACAGCATGCCACGGCCGGTGTAGCGCTTGGCCAGCGAGACCACCAGACGGAGGTTGGCCTCCAGCAGGTGGTTCTTGGCCCGGCGGCCGTCTTCAGCGATCCACTCGAGCTCGGCGCGGACGTCGACGGGGAGCTGGTCACCGTCGGCGCCCAGCTGCTCCTCGGCGAACAGGCCGGCCTCGATGCGCTTGGCGAGCTCGACCTCCTGCTCGGCGTTGAGCAGGGGGACCTTGCCGATCTGCTTCAGATAGTCCTTCACCGGGTCGGCGGTGGCGCCGGCGGCGGCGACCTGCGCCACGGGGGCGTCATCGTCGTCGTCGGTGAGGATCAGGACCTCTTCTTCGACCTTGGCGACGACCTCGGCGCCCTTGGGCTCGTCGGTCGTCTCCTCTTCGGAGTCGCCCTCGCCCTCGGACTCCTCGCTCTCCACGTCGACCTCGACGTCTTCGATGTCCTCGATGTCGAAGTCTTCGATGTCGACGTCTTCGATGTCGTCGTCGTCTTCGGACAGGTCGGCCGACTTGGGCTTCGGCTCGGCCTTACCTGCGGGGGCGGCGGGACCCGTGGCCGGCGCATCGGCCTTGGGCTTCCCGGCGGGGGCGGTCTTCTTCGCGGACGCGGCGGGCTTCGCAGCCGGGGCGGCCTTCTTGGCGGCCGGCTTCTTCGCGGCCGGAGCGGGCGCCGGATCGGTCACCACGGCAGTGACGGTCTCGGGCTGCGACTCCTTGGCGGCGGCGGCCTTGGTGGACGTCTTCTTGACGGGCGCGGCCTTGGCACGGCTCTTCGCGGGGGGCTTCGCCTTCTTGGGCCCCGCGGAGTCTTCGGCGGTGAGCCTGACGATGATGCCCTCTTTGCTGAGGCTGCGCAGGATTCCAGCGACTTGCGGTACCGGAATGTCCGCTTCCTCGACCGCCCGGCGGACATCCTCGGCTTCGAGGAAACCCTGCGAGCGCCCACGCTCGAGGAGCTGCTGAATCACTGGCTCGTTCAGCTCCGACGGCTTCGAGCGAGTCGAACTTGCAGGCGACACGAACACCTCTCGAACGAACGCATGGCGAGAATGGACCCAGGTGGTTGCTTCTTTTCCGATGGCGAGGCCGCGCGGAGGGCGACAAACCATTCTGGCACGCCGCGACACCCCGTACGGCCACCTCCGGCCGGTTGCCCTCCACCCTAGGCCGACCGAGACACTGGTGCGTACGGAAGCCGGTCACCGATACCCGAAAGCAACCCTTATGACTGATTCATTCAGTCACTCTTCGTGGCAGCGGGGACATGAACCGCAAGCACCGTGACGTCATCATCCTGTTCATACCCGGACAACATCCGGTCCACCAGGAAATCAAGCAACATATGGGGACTTGTCAAGATCTCCTCAGGAGCTTCGGCGACGACCGCGGAGAGCTCCCGCAGACCCGCGTCCAGGCCCCGCTTGCGGTTTTCGACGAGACCGTCGGAGTAGAGCACCGCCGTGTGGCCGGGCGGCACGGCGAACCGGAACTGCTTGCGGCTGGTGGCCCACCCGAGCGGGGTGCCGGGCTGGTCGCTCTCCTGGAGGATCGCGGTGCCCTGCGGTGAGACCAGCAGGGGCGGCGGGTGACCGGCCAGCGCGAGGGTGCCCTCGCCCGTGGTCGGCTCGACGACCATGTAGGCCAGCGTTGTGACCTGCTCTTCTTCCTCGGTCGCCTCGAAGACGCGGTCGAGGCCGGTGAGCACCGCCGCGGGCGGCGGGTTGGTCAGCGCGAGGGCGCGCATCGCGTTGCGGATGCGGCCCATTCCGGCGGCGGCCTTGACGCCCTTGCCCATGACGTCGCCGACCACGGCGGCCACCCGGCCGTCTTGGAGCACGAAGGCGTCGTACCAGTCGCCGCCGACCTGGACGTGGCGCGAGCCCGAGCGGAACCGCTGGGCCAGCACGAGGCCGCGCACGACCGGCAGCCGCTCGGGGAGCAGGCTGCGCTGGAGCGTCTCGGCGGTGCGGTGCTCACGCTCGAACAGGGTGGCCCGCTCGACGGCCAGCGCGCACTGACCGGCCAGGGCCTCCAGGAACACCCCGTCTTCCTGGGAGATCTTCTGGGGGCGGGTGAAGGAGAAACGGAGCGCTCCCAGCGCGCGTCCGGCGGCCAGCAGCGGGAGGCCCACCCAGGCCCGCTCCTGGGTGTGGGCGAGGAAGCCGTTGATCTGATCGGTCTCGCCGCCGGCGTCGGTGAGCTGGGCGCGCAGGCTCTCGGGCGACTCGGCGAAGACCGGCCGGCGGCTGTTCACGGCCATGGTCATCACGCTGGAGCGCGACAGCGAGATGTCCTCGCCGGGGGCGCCGCCCGCGTCGGGGATGGCGCCGGAGTTGATCACCTTGAGGGTGCCGCGGTCGGGGTCGAGCAGCGCGACGGCGGAGTGGTCGGCGGCCAGGGCGGTGCGGCCGACGTCGATGATGACCTGGACGACCTGCTCGACCGTGAGCGCCTCGGCCAGTATGGCCGTCGCGCCCTGGAGCCGGGCGGTGCGCAGGGCGGCGGCGCCGAGCTGGTCGGTCAGCCGGCCCCGCATCTCCTCGGCCTCACGCTGGGCGGTGACGTCGGAGTTGGCGCCGACCCACTCGACCACGCGGCCGTGGCGGATGATCGGCACGGCCCGGACCTCGAAGTCGCGGTAGCCGCTGGCGCGGGTGCGGACGCGGTAGCTCCACTCGAACATCGTCCGGCCGCGCAGGGCCTCGCGCCAGGCCTCCTCGGCGGCCGGGCGGTCGTCGGGGTGGACGGCGTCGAGCCAGCCGTGGGCGAGGTATTCCTCCAGCCCCTGGCCGGTGATGGCGCGCCACTGCGGGGCGTCTTCGACGACGGCGCCGCTGGGCGAGGTGATCCAGACGAGCTGCTGCTGCGACTCGACGAGCGAGCGGTAGCGCTCCTCGCTGCGGCGCAGGTCTTCTTCGGTGGTCTGGCGCTCGGTGAGGTCGACGCCGAACAGGGAGGTGCCGATGGCGGCGCCCTCGTCGTCGTGGAGCGGGAAGAACGAGATGGTCCAGTGGCGGGCGTCGCCGTTCTCGGCGCGGGTGCGCAGCCGCTGGTCGGTGACGGGGAGACGGTCGTCGTTGATCCTGCGCAGGGCGGAGTCGATCACGGTGGCCAGGTCGGCCGACAGGATGTCGGCGGGGAGGCGGTCGATATGCCGGTCGACAGCGAGCCCCGTCAGCTCGGTAAAGGTGGAGTTGACACGGACAAAACGGCCAGTGGTGTCGAAGAAGGCGAAGGCGTACGGCGCCTCTGCCATGAGGCCCTTGAACAGGGCAGAGTCTGAGATGTCCAAACCCGACTCCCGGGGACGGGGCACGGAGGTTTCGGCGCTCATGGTCGGCACCTCCGTCGCGTGCCAGGGTCTCCCACGAGGCACATCTCCATAACTGTATTGAGTAGCGCAGTTCTGCCCTACATCATCGGCGATGGGCACGCACGGACGGAAGCCCCGCCCGGCATGCGGTCAACGCATCCTGTCAAAAAAGCGCCACCTCGCGCAGCAAGATCTCACTTACTTTTTGGCGGCCTTCTTCGCTTCCTGCTTGGTCGCCCGCACTTTCGCGAGGCTGCCGGCGTCGACCACGTCGGCGACCGACCGGAACGCCCCCTCCTCGCCGTAAGCCCCCGCGGCCTCGCGCCAGCCCGGCGGCTGCACGCCGAGCTGTTTGCCCAGCAGCGCCAGGAAGATCTGCGCCTTCTGCTTGCCGAACCCGGGAAGGCCGGTCAGGCGGCGCAGCAATTCGGCTCCGCTGCCCGCGTCGGTCCAGACCCGCTCGGCGTCGCCATCGTAGTGGTCCACCAGATGGGCCGCCAGTTGCCTGATCCGCCCGGCCATCGAGCCGGGATAACGGTGCACGGCCGGTTTCGCCGAAAGTATCGCGGCGAAGGCCTCCGGGTCCATCGCGGCGATCTCGCGGGCGTCGAGGTCGTGGCCCAGCCGCTCGGAGATCGTGTAGGGACCCTGGAACGCCCATTCCATCGGGATCTGCTGGTCGAGCAGCATGCCGACGAGCAGGGCCAGGCCACTGCGCCCGAGGAGTTCGTCGGCCTCGGGACGCTGTGTTAGCCGGATGTACATGTTTCCAGCTTCGCACGCGTCACCCTGGTGTGTTTGGCTCATGTAACAAAACCACGCGGAGGGTTGACACCAGCGCGGAAAGTTATGGAATGAGAGACGGCACTTTCGCCCGACAACCGGTGCCCCACCGAGCACCGGAATTCCCACATTCAGCGAGGATGCCTGCCTCCATGCCTACACTCGCCACGAGCTCCACAGCCGCCGGAACACGCGCTGGAACACGTGAGGCCGTCACCGCACGGCTCGCCGAGGAATTCATCACCGTCCCCCTGGTCACCGTCGAACGGTGCGTCGACGACGTCTGCGCCTGCACCGAGCACCTCGGCGTCGACGTCACTCCCGTGAGCATCGAACGCATCGCCCGGGAGCACCTTCTCGCCCTGGTCAACTCCGCGCCTCCGAGCAGGAGATAAATAACGGGGTAGTCACCGGGCCGCGTTACGGTGCCTTTTGGCGTCGTAATGCGAGAAGGTAGAACAGTGAGTCGAAGACGGAGACGAGATCCCCGGGAAAATCCGCCGGACGACGTCTTCGCGGAGATGCTCCTCGCGGCCCGCGAGCTCCTCGCCGTCAGGAGTCCGCTGGACGCCGAGCTCATGGTGTCCGACATGCTGGGCGCCTGGTGGGGGAAGCGGCTTCGCGGCGGCGACGTGGAGCAGATCCTCGGAGAGGGCCTCGTCGACTACGCCGCCAAGGCGGGCACCCCCGCCGCGCTCACGCTGCTCATCTCGGTCGCCTACCTCGGCACCGCCCGGCAGGCCGCCAAGGCCGAGGGCGCCGCGCTGGCCCTCATGGAGTCCGACGTCGCCCGCCCCGGCTGGGCCGACCGCGTCGGCGCGGTGAAGCCGCAGGGCTGCTACGTCTCCCGCGACATCTACGGCGACCAGGACACGGTGGTCAGCACCTTCGCCTACAACGGCGACGACACCCACGCCCTGGTGCTGGTCGTCGACTACAACATGCGCGGCATGGCCCGCGACGCCTGGGTCTCCACGCAGGTCGACAAGCTGCTGGAGCAGGCCGGCCTGGAGGCCGCGGGCAACCCGATGCTCCGGTTCGAGGAGATCGAGCCGCAGCAGGCGCGGGCGCTGCTGGAGTTCGCCATGAAGGCGGCCAGGGAAGAGGCCTACGACCGCAAGGCGCCCAAGGTCGTCAGCGACAGCTATTCCGCCTACCACGCCTTCGCGCGCTCCCGGATCAAGGCGCTGCCTCCCGGCCGCAAGCGCCCGGCCCCGGCCCACAGCGAGGCGCCCTACACGAGGGAACGCCGGGCCATGCTCGCGGCCGAGTTCCTGGCCAGCGACGCCGCCGAGAACCTGAGCGACCCGTCGGCGGCCTCGCGCTGCGCCGACCACATCATCGACTACGGCTGCGACCAGGATTTCGGCCGTCCCCATCGGGTCAGCCCGGCCAAGTGCGAGACGTTCCTGCTCGACTGGCTGCCCCGCAAGATCATGCTGACCCCGGCGCAGCAGGACGCCATGCCCCACGTGCTGGCCGCCTGGGTGCGCTTCGCGGGCTCGCGCATCGGCCTGCCCGACCAGGCGATCCGGGCGACGCTCGACGCCGTCTGGGAGGCGACCGCCCGGTTCGGCGTGGCCTACCGCGACCCGACGTCGTTCGGGCTCGACCGCGAGCTGGTCGAACGGCTCCTCCCCGACGGCGACCTGTCCGCGCTGGCGCGGCGGGCGTTCGTGTTCCCGGTCCTCCAGGGCACGTACGGCGACGTCGAGCTCGACCGGCTCAACCCGGCCGACGAGGCCGACCGGCGGATCCTGCTGGAGATGGACCACACCGGGGAGTTGTCGCGCCCCGACTTCGCCGAACACCTGGCCTGGCACGAGGAGATCGCCAAGCGCCTCTGGGACGGCGACCCGCCCCAGATGTGGGAGGCGGCCCAGCGCCTGATCGACCTCGGCCACGACCGCCACGACGTCTTACACGTGCTGATCGAGATCGCCGAGCGCATCGGCGACCACCCCGACGAGCTCGCCGCCGCCCTCGACGACATCGCCGACATTCCCGACGAGCCGCCCCTCTAGGCTGGGGATCATGAGGATCGACCTGAACGCCGACCTCGGCGAGGGGTTCGGGGCCTGGAAGCTGGGCGACGACGACGCTCTCCTGGAGATCGTCACCAGCGCCAACGTGGCCTGCGGCTTCCACGCGGGGGATCCCCTGACGATCCGCCGGGTGTGCGAGGCGGCGGTCGCCCGCGGCGTGACGATCGGCGCGCAGGTCTCCTACCGCGACCTGGCGGGGTTCGGGCGGCGGGAGATGGACGTGCCGGCCGAGGAACTGCGGGCCGAGGTCCTCTACCAGCTGGCGGCGGTCGACGGGATCGCGCGGGCGGTCGGCGGCCGGGTCGCCTACGTGAAGCCCCATGGAGCGCTCTACAACCGGGTGGTCTGGGATCCCGTCCAGGCACGCGCCGTGGCCGACGCGGTCGCCGACTACGGCCCGCTGCCGGTGCTGACGGTGCCGGGGTCGGTGTTACAGGGGATGGGGATACCGACCGTGACCGAGTACTTCGCCGATCGTGCCTACACCCCTGAGGGCACCCTGGTGTCGCGGCGCGAACCCGGTTCGGTGCTGCACGACCCCGTCGAGGTGGCCGCGCGCGCGATCCAGATGGCCCGCGACGGCGTCGTGACCGCCGTCGACGGATCGCGGGTGGAGGTGCAGGCCCGGTCGATCTGTGTACACGGCGACACCCCGGGTGCGGTACGCCTCGCGCGCGCCGTCCACGACTCGCTCGTCGGCGTGGGTGTGACGGTGGAGGCGTTCGCGTGATCCGGCGTGTGGGCGAGCACGCCCTGCTCGTCGAGACCGGCTCGCTGGCCGCCTCCCACCGGCTCGACGCCCGCCTGCGGTTGCTCACCGACGTGGAGGAGATCGTGCCGGGGCCCGAGACGGTGCTGGTGGTCGGCGGCCGGGCCGACCAGCTCATCCCCCTGATCGAGCAGCTCGACCACGCCCCGATGCCCGACGTGGGCGGGGAGACGGTCGAGATCCCGGTCGTGTACGACGGCGCCGACCTCGCCGACGTCGCGGCCCTGGCCGGGATCTCCGCCGACGAGGTGATCGCCCGCCACACGGCCTCGGAGTTCGTGGCCGGATGGCTGGGCTTCGCCCCGGGGTTCGCCTACCTGGTGGGCCTCGATCCCACCCTCCACGTCTCCCGGCTCGACCGCCCCCGGACCGCCGTGCCGGCCGGGGCGGTGGCGATCGCCGGGGCCTACTCGGCGGTGTATCCCGCCGCCTCGCCGGGGGGCTGGCGTCTGCTGGGCCACACCACCCTCTCGGTGTGGGACGTGACGAGCGACTCCCCCGCCCTGCTCAAGCCGGGCACCCGGGTCAGGATGGTCGCCACGTGACCGAACGACCAGATCACGAGATCTCCGGCATGGCTCCGGCCGTTGAGATCATCGCTCCGGGGCCCTACGCCACCGTCCAGGACTTCGGACGGCGGGGTTACGCCCATCTCGGCGTCCCCCGTTCTGGGGCGGCCGACCTGCCGAGTCTGCGGCTGGCCAACCGCCTGGTGGGGAACGCGGAGGACGCCGCCGCGATCGAGCTGACGTTCGGCGGGGCGGTGCTCAGGTTCGGGCGCGGCGCGTGGGTGGCGCTGACCGGGGCGCCGGTCCAGGCGTCGCCGGGCGGGATGTGGGCGCCGTTCTGGGTGGCCGCCGGGCGGTCGCTGGAGATCGGCGTGCCCTACGAGGGGCTGCGGACCTATGTGGCGGTCCGGGGCGGGATCAAGGTGACGCCGGTGCTGGGCAGCATGTCGACCGACTCGTTGTCCGGGCTCGGGCCGCCGCCGCTGACGGCGGGAACGGTCCTGGAGCTGGGCGAGCCGATGTCCGGGCTGCACGCCGACGTCGCGCCGCAGCGCCCGATCTCGGCCGGCCCGGTCGTCGAGGTCGTGCGCGGGCCCCGGGACGACTGGTTCACCGGCGACGCCTTCGCGACGTTGTGCGCGGGGGCGTACAGGGTGAGCCAGGACAGCAACCGGGTCGGGGCGCGGCTGGCCGGGACGGCGCTCAGGCGGGCGCGGACCGGGGAACTGCCGAGTGAGGGCATGGTCGCGGGCGCGATCCAGGTGCCGCCGGACGGCCAGCCCATCGTCTTCCTCGCCGACCATCCGCCGACCGGGGGCTATCCGGTCATCGGGGTGGTCACCACGGCGGACCTGCCGAAGGTGGCCCAGCTCAGGCCGGGCGACCTGCTCCGTTTCCGGCCGCGCCGGGGCGGCTGACCACCACGTCGAAGGGTCGGCCCCAGACGGCGACGACCTTCTCGGCCGCCTTCTCCACGCCGGGCGCCTCCTCCAGCATGGTCGCGGTCAGCACGCCGTCGCGGGCGTCCCAGGTGCCGACCACGCGGCCCCCGTGGACGACGACCGGGGAGATCCAGCCGGCCGTTCTGCTGACCGCCGCCTTCGCCGCCGCCGGCAGGAGGGGCTCCAGATCGCGGGGCGCGCCCATCACGTATTGGTCGAAACCGGCCAGCAGGAAGGTCTCCTCGGACGGGCGGGCCGCTTTCAGGTCGTCGACGTGTTCGGGCAGGACGAACAGCTCCTCGCCCTCGACGGTGATCGTCGCGGGCGCGAGGTCGGCGAACCACTGGCGGAGGACCGCGCGCCGGGTCAGCCCTCGGAACAACCACCCGTCGAAGGCGGCCATGCTCGCCGGGCCGTGGGCGCCCAGGAAGGCCCGCAGCAGCTCGACGCCACCCTCCTCCGGGGACGTCTCCCCCACTCTCGGCGGCACGGTGAACGTCACCTTGCCGCCGCGTGGCACTCCGTGGCAGAGCTCGCCGAGGAAGCTCAGCGGTTTGAAGAGCTGGCCCCAGCCGGAGGCCAGCTTCTCGCGCAGGTGCTCGTCGCCGGTCACCATGATCACGGCGTCGACCAGCTCCTCCCTGGTCAGCGGCCCTCCGGCGAGCGCCTGGGGCACCGCGCCGATGATGGCGTCGAGCTCGCCCGCCGACACGCCGCTGCCGCGGTGCCAGGAGGGTTTGTCCCAGTAGCGGAGGGTGCCGAGCACCGCGCGGTAGACCGGCCACGAGGCGGTCGGCAGCAGGTGGAGGGTGCCCCGGATCGACCACGTCTTGATGAGGGTCTGGTCGGTCCAGAGGGCCTGCTCGATCTCCGGCCCGGCCGGGCGGCCGAGCCGGAGCGAGATCGCCAGCTCGGCCGAGGACGCGACCTGGGCCTGCACCCCGCAGAGCCGTTCGGCCACGGCCACCACGCCGGGGCCGGGGGAGGTCACGAACTGGCGGCCGAGCCGCCAGGCCAGCACTTGGGGCCAGGTCAGGTCCATGGCCCGCACGCTATCGGACGGCTACGACACGAATCCGATGTCGGCGTAGTCGAGGTCGCGGAACCCGCGGGCCCCGACGTTGGCCAGCTTGGCGTCGACGGCCACGGTCTGCGGCCGCTGGTAGAGCGGCAGGACGTTGACCTCGCGCCACACCAGCCGGTCGGCCTCGTTGATCAGCTTGAGCGCCTTGGCGGGGTCGAGCTCGGCCATGGCCGCCCGCAGCTTCGTGTCGATCTCGGCGTTGCCGCTGCGGCCGAGGTTGGCGTTCCACGAGATGTCGTCGCCCTGGGAGCGCACGCCGTCGGCGTAGGTGCCGTAGGAGGCCGAGACCGGGAACGGGGTGCCGACGTAGGAGAAGGGCGCGATGTCGTAGTTGCCGGGGATGACGTACTTGGTGAAGAAGTCGTTGCTCGGGACGGTCTCGATCGTCAGCTTGATGCCGAGCTTGGCCAGCATGGCCTGGGTGATCTCACCCTCCGAACGGGCGAGCTGCAGGCCCGAGGGGATGACGAAGCGCAGGTCGAGCTGCTTGCCGGCCTTCTGGCGGACCGCGCCGTTCATCCGCCAGCCGGCCGCGTCGAGCAGCGCCCCGGCGCGGGCGGCGTCGGGGCCGGCGAGCTCGCCCGCGTTGGGGCGGTAGCCCTGCTGGCTGTTCATCAGGAAGTGGTTGTCGAGCAGCGTGACCGGCCAGTTGAGGCCCTTCAGGTCGCTCTTGGCGATGACGGCCCGGTCGATGCCCAGGGCGACGGCCTGGCGGACCCGGATGTCGGAGAGGATCGGGCTCTCGCCGTTGAAGGTGAAGTGGCGGAAGTCGGGACCGGCCGCCTGGCGCACCACCGCGCCCTCGGCCGACTTGGCGCGCGAGAGGTCGGCCGCCGAGGGGCCGATGTCGAACACGTCGAGCTCGCCGTTGGCGAAGGCGGCGACGCGGGCGTCGGACTCCAGGCCGCGGAACACGATCGAGTCGAGCTTGGCGGGCTCGCCCCACCACTTCTCGTCGCGGTTGAGCGTGATCGTCTTGGCCCGGGTGTCGAAGGCGCCGAACCGGAACGGACCGGCCGTAACCGGGATCTTGCCGACCCAGCCCGCGTTGAAGGCCTGCGGAGAGGCGGTCGCGCTCTTCGGGTAGAGCGGCGCGAACAACGACCGCCAATCGCCGAACGGCCGCGCGAAGGTGACCACCACCTGGAAGTCGTCGCGGCCCCGGGCGACCGACGCGATGTCCTGGTAGCCGGTGACGTTGGCGACGTGGAAGGCCGGGTCCTTGCCGCGCAGCGCCCTCCACTGGGCGTCGTAGTCGGCCCACGTGATCGGCTGGCCGGTCGACCAGCGGGCCTTCGGGTTCAGCGTGTACGTCACCACCTGCTTCGGCGAGGTCGACGTCACGTCGGCCGCGGCGACGTAGTCGGGGTCGAGCGCGAGCACCCCGTGTTCGTCGGCGCGGAACGGGCGGGGCATCAGGGCGTCCATGACGGTCTTGACGTTGGTGTGGTTGCCGTCGATGTGGTTCTGGTTCCACTGGGCCGGATATTCGGTCAGGCCCCAGCGGAGGGTGCCGCCGGTCTTGACCTCGGCGCGCGGGGTCAGGTTGAGGTCGGCGGCGGTGACCGGGGCGGCCTGCTCGCCGGGCGTCCCCGGCTGGGCCGCGCAGGCGGCGGTGGTCAGGGCCAGTAGCAGGGCGCATGCGCGTTTCACGGTGCTTCTCCTGGATGGTGGTGGCAGGCGGCCCCCGATTCGCCGCTGATCTCGGGTTCCTCGGTGACGCAGCGGGATCTCGGGGCGGCGGGGAGCTCGGCGTACAGGGGACAGCGGGGGCGGAAACGGCAGCCCGTGGCGGGCGTGGGGTCGTCGTCGCGCAGGGCGGAGGCGCGCAGCAGCGCCCGCGTGTACGGATGGCCGGGGGCGGTGAAGACCTGGTGGGCCGGGCCGATCTCGGCGATCCGGCCCCGGTACATGACCGCCACGCGGTCGGCCACGCGCCGGATCAGCGGCAGGTCGTGGGCGACGAACAGGTAGGACAGGCCGCGTTCGGCGCGCAGGTCCTCCAGCAGCGCGACGATCTCGGCGCGGACGGTCGGGTCGAGGGACGAGACGGGTTCGTCGAGCACCAGAACCTCGGGGTCGAGCGCGATGGCCCTGGCGATGGCCACCCGCTGGCGCTGGCCGCCGGAGAGGTGGACGGGGTGGCGGGCGGCGTATGCCGCCGGCAGGCCCACCTGCTCCAGCAGCTCCGGGACCCGGTCGGGTGAGCGGCCGTGGGTGGTGAGCGGCTCGGCGACGATCGCGCCGACGGTCATGCGCGGGTCGAGCGAGGCCGACGGGTCCTGGAAGACGATCTGCAGGTCGCGCCGGACCCGCCGGCGGTCGCGCCGGGACAGGTGGGCGGTGTCGCGGCCGAGCACGGTGACGCGGCCCCGCTGCGGCCGGGCCAGCGCCATGATCTCCATGAGGAGGGTGGTCTTGCCCGACCCCGACTCGCCGACGAGCCCGAGGGTCTCGCCCGAGCGCAGGTCGAAGCTGACCCCGTCGACCGCCTTGACGCCGGGGTGGTGCCTGACCAGGTCGCGGACTTCCAGGACGGTCCGGACCGGCCGCGCGGCCGCGGGCCGGTCGCCGGCCTCCGCCGCCGCGATCAGGGTCTTCGTGTACGCCTCCCGCGGCGCGCGCAGCACCTCGTCGACCGTGCCGGTCTCGACGGTCTGGCCGTGCCGCAGGACGTGGACGCGGTCGGCCGCCCGGGCGACCACGGAGAGGTCGTGGGTGATGAGCAGCAGCGCCGCGCCGGTCTCCCGCCGCACGGTTTTCAGCACGTCGAGCACGTGGGCCCGGACGGTCACGTCGAGCGCGGTCGTCGGCTCGTCGGCGATGAGCAGGTCGGGGCCGTTGGCGATGGCCATCGCGATGAGCGCGCGCTGCCGCATGCCGCCGGAGAACTCGTGGGGGTAGGACCTGGCCCGCTGGTGGGGGTCGCGGATGCCGACCAGGTCGAGCAGCTCCACCGCCCGCCGCGCGGCGACCTTGCGGGGCACCCGCTGGTGGGCCCTGATCGCCTCGGCGATCTGCGCCCCGACGCGGTGGACGGGCGTGAACGCCTGCAGCGGATCCTGGAACACGATGGCCATCGCCCGCCCGCGCAGCGCGGTCAGCCGCTTCTCGGAGGCGGTGGTGAGCTCCTCGCCGTCCAGCCGGATCGACCCGGTCGTGGACGCGGTGCGCGGCAGCAGCCCCATGACGGCCAGCGCGGTCGCCGACTTCCCGGAGCCCGACTCCCCGATGAGCCCGAGGACCTCGCCCCGCGCGACGGAGAAGCTCAGGTTCCGCACGGCCGGCGTCGTGCCGAACGAGATGGACAGGTCGGTGACGTCGATCATGCGTACGCTCGCAGGGAGGGGTCGAACCGGTCGCGCAGGTCGTCGCCGACCAGGTTGACCGCGACGATCAGGGCGATGAGCAGCCCGGCCGCCCACCAGAAGGTCCAGGGCGCGTAGAGCGCGGTCGGCGCCCCGTCGGCGATCAGCGACCCGAGCGACACGTCGGGCGGCACCACGCCGAACCCGAAGTAGGCCAGCGACGTCTCGGCGAGGATCGCCGCGCTGACGTTCACGGTGGCGTCGGCGACCAGCAGCGAGGCGAGGTTGGGCACGACGTGGCGCAGCACGACGCGATGCGACGGCACGCCCATGAACCGGGCCGCCTTCACGTATTCGCGGTCGCGCGCCGCGATGGCGGCCCCGCGCACCGCCTTCGCCGTCACCATCCACATGAACGCCGCCAGCAGCACGACCAGGGCGATCCAGTCGTCCTGCCCCGACGAGACGACCGCGACGACGAGAAACGCCGGGATGACCAGCAGCAGGTCGGTGACCCACATCAGGGTGCGGTCGACCCAGCCGAGGAAGTAGCCCGCGAACGCCCCCACGAGCGCCGCCACGGTCGTCGCCGCGACGGCCACGACGAGCCCGATGAGCAGCGACCTGCGCAGGCCCAGCAGGGTGAGGACGAGGATGTCGCCGCCGGAGGGGGTCGTGCCGAAGGGGTGGTCGGCCGAAGGCGGCGACAGGAAGGCCTCGAAGTCGCGGTCGGCGGCCGTCCAGGGCACCAGGATCGGCCCGAGCACGGCGAGCGCGGCCAGGAAGCTGAGCAGGGCGAGCCCGGCGACGCCGGTGGCCGAGAACATCCTCGGCCGGGCCGGCGGGGGCGTCTCGACCGGTGTGGCGATGTCGGGGAGCGTCGCGCTCATCGGGCCCTCCCGGGGTTGAGCACCCGCTGGAGCACGTCGGCCGCGACGGCCGACAGCAGCAGCGCCACGGCGGCCACGGTGGTGATCGCGGCGACGGTGTTGACGTCGCCGGTCCGGATCGCGGCGATGAGGCGCTGCCCGAGGCCGTGGCGGCCGAAGACCGTCTCGGTGACGGTCGAGCCGACCAGCAGCGCGCCGAAGGTGAAGGTCAGGTAGGCCGACGTGGGGATCAGCGCGGTCCGCAGCGCGTGTTTGACGATGACCGTGCGCCGGGGCAGCCCCTTGGCGCGTGCGGTGCGGACGTGGTCGGCGTTCAGCACGTCGAGCATCGTGTTGCGCTGGTAGCGGCTGACGACCGCGGCCAGCGGCAGCGCGAGGGTGAGGGCGGGCAGCACCAGATGCCCGAGCCGGTCGAGCAGGCCGCCGGTGGTGGTCTCGCCGCTGACCATCAAAAAGCGGGTGCCGGTCGTGTCGTTGACCCAGATCGCGCCGAGGATCAGCACGTTGGCGAGCACGACCGCCGGCACCGCCAGCAGCAGGAACACCACCCCGCCCGACAACCGGTCGAACCAGCGGCGGTGGTGGACGGCCGCCAGCGTGCCCACGGTGAGCCCGATCAGCGCTCCGGCGACCAGCCCCGCCGTCACCAGCCGGAGCGTCACCCCGGCGCGCTCGGCCAGGTCGGCGCCGACGCTGAGGCCGTCCCAGGTGCGGCCGAAGTCGCCGCGCACGAGGCCGGAGGCCCAGGTGAGGTAGCGGTCGAGCAGCGGGTCGCGGTCGTTGAGGTTGACCTCGGACAGGGCGGCGTCGACCACGGCGGCCGGCGGCGCGGGGGTGCGGCCGGCGTAGTTGGCCCTGGGGTCGAGCGTCACCGCGGCCAGCAGCCACGCCAGGCTGGAGGCGACGACGATCAACGCTGTGTAGTTCACCAGTCGCACCATGATTCCCACCACCACCTCGCGTCACAGAGTAGTGGCAGAGCGTGATCAAATCAGGCGAGCCGAACGCGTGGATCGAGGAACGAGTACGCCACGTCCACGAGAATGTTGGCGAGCACGATGAACGCGGCGGCCAGGATGGCCGCGCCGATGATGACGGGCAGGTCGCCGTCGCGCACCGACCGGATCATGAGCTGCCCGATCCCCTGCAGACCGAAGACCGATTCGGTGACGACGACGCCGCCGAGGAGGGTCCCGACGTCCACGCCGAACTGGGTGATCACCGGCGTCAGCGCGGCCCGCAGGCCGTGCCGGTAGGTGACCGACCGTTCGGGCACCCCCTTGGCCCGCGCCGTACGGATGAAGTCCTCCCCCAGCGTGTCGAGCATCGACCCCCGGGTCAGCCGCACGTAGACCGCCGCCTGGACCACCGCCAGGCAGACCCACGGCATGACCATGGTCGACAGGAACGCCCCGACGTCGATGAACGGGGAGATGTAGGGGCCGGGTTGCAGCCCCGACCCCGGGAAGACCGACAGGGCGAGATAGATCATCAGGATGCCGAGCACGAAGGTCGGCAACGAGATCCCGGCCAGGACCAGCACGGTGAGCGTGCGGTCGCGCAGGCTGCGCGGCTTGGTCGCCGAGATCACCCCGCCGCCCACCCCCATGATCATCCACAGCACGGCCGCGCCGAAGACCAGCCACAACGTGCCGGGCAGGCTCTGGAGGATGAGCGTGGAGACGGGCGTCTGGCTGATGAACGAGGTCCCGAGGTCACCGCGCAGCAGGCCGCCGAGGAAGCCGGCGTACTGGGTGAACAGCGGCCGGTCGAGCCCGAGGGTGTCCTTGATCTGCTCGACGACCTCGATGGGCGCGCGGGGCCCGGCCAGCCGCCGCGCCACGCTGTCGGCCGGGCCGGCGAAGAACAGCAGGAACACCGTGGTGGCGACCAGCCACAACACGACGATCCCGAAGACGATCCGCCGGATGAGAAAGCGCCACACAGGTCACCTCCTGGGGTCGAGTGCGTCGCGGATGCCGTCCCCGAGGAGGTTGAACGCGAGCGTGGTGAGCAGCAGCAGCACGGCCGGGAAGACCAGCAGCCCGGGGGCCACCCGGTAGAAGTCGGTCGAGTCGGCCAGGATGGCGCCCCAGCTCGGGGTGCGCGGGTCGACCCCGAGCCCCAGGAAGCTGAGCGTGGCCTCGAAGACGATCGAGGTCGGGATGAGCAGCGAGGCGAGCACGGTGACCGGCGCGACCAGGTTCGGCAGCACGTCGATGACCATGATCCGCAGCGGCGAGGCGCCGAGCGACCGGACGGCCTCGGTGAACTCCCGCTCCCGGAACCCGATCGTCTGCCCCCGCACCACCCGCGCCATGGCCGCGAACGAGAAGAACGCGATGACGAAGATCGTCAGCGGCACCGACGCCCCCACGGCGGCGACCAGCACGATCGCGACCAGCAGGTAGGGGAAGCTCAGCACGACGTCGAGCACCCGCGCGAGCACCCCGTCGACCCACCCGCCGTAGAACCCGGCGAGCAGCCCGACGACCACCCCGAACACCGTGGCCAGCACGGTCGCGCTCAGGCCCACGAGCAACGAGATCCGCGCCCCGTAGGCGAGCCGGACGAACAGGTCCCGCCCGAGGCTGTCGGCCCCGAGCCAGAAGTCGGCACCCGGCCCGACGGGCAGCCCTTCGGGCGTCAGCGCGGTCGAGGGGTACTGCGTCAGCGGGTCGTGCCCGGTGATCAGCGCGAACAGCGGCGCGAGGATCGCCAGCAGGGCGACCAGCACGATCACGACCATCGACGCGACCGCCGCCTTGTCCCGGCGCAACCGCTCCCAGGCCAGCCGCCACGGCCCCTTGCCGTGCACGACCTCGACGTGGACGGGCTCCGCCTCGAAGGCGGCGTCGGTGAGACTCACCCGGCCCTCCCCTCAAGCCCCGGCTCCGCGCTCCGCAGGTGTTCGCCCGGTTCCACGGGGAAGTGGCAGGCCCACTGGTGGCCGTCTCCCAGCAGCAGCGGCTCCTCGACCGTGCACCTCTCCTGCGCCTTCGGGCAGCGGGGATGGAAACGGCAGGCCCGCGGCGGCGAGATCGGTGACGGCACGTCGCCGCGCAGGACCACCCGGTCCCTCGGCCGGTCGGGGTCGGCGACCGAGGCGGCCGACAGCAGGGCCGCCGTGTAGGGGTGCCGGGGGCGTTCGTACAGTTCCTCGCCCGGGGCGATCTCGACGATCTTGCCGAGGTACATGACGGCCACGCGGTCGCTGACGTACCGGACCACCGACAGGTCGTGGGCGATGAAGACGTAGGTCAGGCCGAGTTCGGTCTGCAGGTCCTTGAGCAGGTTCACGACCTGGGCCTGGATGGAGACGTCCAGGGCGGAGACGGGCTCGTCGCAGACGACCAGGCGCGGGTTCAGCGCCAGCGCCCGCGCGATGCCGACACGCTGGCGCTGGCCGCCGGAGAACTCGGCGGGGAAGCGGTTGTAGTGCTCGGGGTTGAGGCCCACGAGCGCCATCAGCTCCTTGACCCGCTCGCGCCGCGACGCGGCGGTGCCCTCGCGGTGGATGACCAGCGGGTCGGCGATGATCGAGCCGATCCGGCGGCGGGGGTTCAGCGAGCCGTAGGGGTCCTGGAAGACCATCTGCACGTCACGCCGCATGTCGCCGTCGAAGGTGATCTTCCCGGAGGTCACCTCGTACAGGCCGGTCATGCACCGGGCCAGCGTCGACTTGCCGCAGCCCGACTCCCCCACCACGCCGAGCGTCTCCCCGGCCTCGACCGACAGGCTGACACCGTCGACGGCGTGCACCCGGCCGACCTCACGCCGGAAGAAGACGCCCGACTTGATCGGGAAGTACTTCCGCACGTCGGAGACCTCGAGGAGGCTCATCGGCCCTCCTCCAGCCAGCAGGCGTCGGGGTGGTCTTCGGGGCCGATCATCGGCGGCTCCTCGATCGGGCAGCGCGGGATGCGGACCGGGCAGCGGGGGTGGAACGGACAACCGCCCGGCGGGCTGAGCAGGCTCGGAGGGCGGCCCTCGATGGGCGTGAGGCGCTCCTTGCCCTTGGGCAGGGAGTTGAGCAGGCCTCTGGTGTACGGATGCCGCGGGTCGCGGAACAGCGCCCGGCGGCCGGCCTTCTCGACGAGCTTGCCGGCGTACATGACCATGACGTCGTCGGCCATGTCGGCGATGACGCCCAGGTCGTGGGTGATGACGATCAGAGCGCAGCCCAGCCGCCCGAGGAGTTCGAGGATCTGGGCGCGGACCGTCGCGTCGAGCGCCGTGGTCGGCTCGTCGGCGATGATCAGCTCGGGATCGAGGGCCATCGCCATGGCGATCATCACCCGCTGGCGCATGCCGCCGGAGAACTGGTGGGGGTAGTCGCGGGCCCGCGCGCCGGGGATGCCGACCTGTTCGAGCCGCTCCCGGGCCACCGACCAGGCCTGCTCCTTGCCGACCCGGCGGTGCACCAGGACCGCCTCGGCGATCTGCCGGCCGACGGAGTACATCGGGTGCAGGCTGGAGAGCGGGTCCTGGAAGACCATGCCGATCCGGGCGCCGCGGATGCGCCGCAGCCGCTCGGCCGGCATGCCGATCAGCTGCTCGCCGTCGAACAGGGCCGATCCCTCGACCCGCGCCCCGGGCACCAGGCCCAGGAGCGCCTGGACGCTGACGCTCTTGCCCGAGCCCGACTCGCCGACGACGCCGAGCGTCTGCCCGGCCCGCACCTCGAACGACACGCCGCGCACCGCCCGCAGGTCGCCGTCGGGCGTCGGGAACGTCACGCGCAGGTCCGCGACCTCCAGGAGACTCATGACGCCAGCCAGAGCTGGGTGTAGTCGAACTGCTGGGTGAGCGGCGTGTAGAGGGCGTTGCGCACCCGCGCCGAGTGGAAGATCGGCACGTTCTGCGAGGTCAGCGGCACGATCGGAGCGTCGGCCATGATGCGGGCGTTGGTCTGCCGCCACAGGCCCTCGGCCTCGCCGACGCCGGGGGCGGTCAGTGCCCGGGTGATGAGGTCGTTGACGGCGGGGTCGTTGAAGGCGCCGTAGTTCGTCGAGCCCTCGGTGTAGTTCCGGCCGTCGAACAGCGGCACCACGATCGAGCGGGCGTTGTTGCCGTACCAGTCGGGGATCCAGCCGGGCGCGCCGATGTCCCACTTGCCCTCGCGGCTCTTCTGGACGCTCGACAGGTAGCGGCCGTAGAAGTCGTCGGGGGCGGTCGGGATGAGCTGGGTGCTGATGCCGCACTTGGTCAGGTCGCCGGCGATCGACTGGGCCACCTTCGGGTGGTTGCCGTTGGTGCGGTAGGGGAACTGCAGGTTCAGGTTGGCGACCCCGGCCTCGGCCAGCAGCGCCTTGCACTTGTTCACGTCGCCGCGGCCACCGGGGGTGGCGTAGGGGCGGACCGCGCTGTCGTACCCGATGGAACCCGGCGGGATCGCCCCGTCGAGCACGGTGTTGATCTTCGTACCGCCGTAGATCTGGGCGATGGCCGCCTTGTTGACGACGTAGTTGATCGCCTGCCGGACCTTCACGTTGGCCAGCGCGCGGTTGTTGTTGGGGCTCTGCATGTTGAACGCCAGGAACGGGTTCAGGGTCGAGCCCTCGTAGACCTTGTAGTCCGGGTTGCCGGTCAGGCGTGGGATGGCCGAGGTGGGCACCGGCTGGTCCCACGACAGGTCGGCCACGCCCGCCTCCAGCTGCTGCTGGACGACGTCGGGGCTGTCCTGGCCCAGGGTGACGAGGATGCGGTCGACCCAGCGGTGGCGTACCGGATCACTCGACTGCTTCCACACGGGGTTGTGCTCCAGCATGATCTGCCGGCCGGCGAAATAGGTGGTGATCTGGTAGGGCCCGGCGGAAATGGTGTTCTGCCGGAAGTCCGGCCCGTCGGGCACGTATTTCTCGTATTCGACCGGCGCGGCCGAGGCGAAACCGAGGGCCATGATGTTGAGGAAATCGCTGGCGGGCGCGGTGAGCTGGATCTTCAGCGTGGTCGGATTCACCGCCTGCACGCCCTTGATGCGGGTGGAGTTCATGAACTTCGCCATTCCGGCGGCCGTCTTCGGCTGCTTCTGGAACGCGGTGAAGAACTCCTGGAAACCCTCGATGGTCTGCGTGTAATAGGAGATTCCGCCCGACGGCTGCACCGGGTTGGCCAGCCGTTTCAGCCCCCGCTCGAAGTCGGCGGCAACGACCGGGCGCGGCGGGCTGGTGTTCCACATGACGTCGGGCCGGAGCGTGAAGGTGTACGTCCTCCCGTCGTCGCTCACCTTCGGCAGCGCGGCGGCGACGTCGGGGACCACCGTCCCGGCGACCGAGATGCCGCTCCCGGCCGGATAGGTGACCAGTTGCCGGGTCCAGGTGCGGCCGAGGTTGTAGGCGACGACCGTGTAGGACGACGACGGGTCGAGGTGGTCGACGTCGCCGGAGCCGACGACTCTGAGCATGCCGCCCTTCTGCGGCCCGCTCCCCGTCGCGGTGGTCTGACCGCCCCCGCAGGCTGCGACAACCATGGCGAGGGCCGCGACCAGCAGTCCGGCACGTTTCCTCATGGGACTCCATCATGTGAGCACGCCACCGATGGAGTCGCAAAACCCGTGCCAAGGGTCGGTCAGGACAGTTCGTCGACCGCCGACCGCACGTCGTCGCCGGTGATGGTGGTCAGCTCGGCCGAGGTCGCGCTGCCCTGCGCGGCCAGCCGGACGTCGCGCCGCATGGCCGCCCGCTCGTAGAGGGACCGGGCGAACCGCCCGTTGCCCAGGCCGTCGATGAGGCGCTCCTGGCAGACGTAGCCGAACACGTCGTTGAGGTCACGCGTGGCGGCGGCGTCGAACCGGTCGCCGGCGTCGGCGGCGGTCATCTCGGCGATCGCGGAGAGCTCCTGCGGCGAGTAGCTCGGGAACACGACCCGGCTGTTGAACCGGCTGCCCAGCCCGGGGTTGGTGGCCAGCAGGGCGTCCATCTCCCGTTCGTAGCCCGCCAGGATGATGACGAGCCGGTCGCGGTCGTCTTCGGCCCTCTTCAAGAGGGTCTGTACGGCTTCAGCCCCGAACGCGTCACCACCCGAGTATCCCGAGTTGACCAGCCCGTAGGCCTCGTCGATGAACAGCACCCCGCCGAGGGCCCGGTCGACCAGCTCGTTGGTCTTGATCGCGGTCGCGCCCAGATGTTGCCCCACGAGATCGGGCCGGGACGCCTCGACCACGTCGGGCCGGGCCAGCAGGCCGAGCGCCGAGAAGATGCGGCCGAGGATGCGCGCCACGCTCGTCTTGCCGGTCCCGGGAGGCCCGACGAACACGAAGTGGCGGGTCTGCGACTGCACCGGGAGCCCTTGCTCCTCGCGCATCCGGGCCACCCGCAGCTGCGCGGTGATGGCCCTGACCTGCCGCTTCACCGGTTCGAGCCCGGCCATGCGGTCGAGGTCGGCCAGGGCGTCCTCCAGCGTGGGGGTCGCCTGGTAGCCGCGGAACCGCGCGGTGATCTCGCCGAACGCCTTGGACACGTCGGAGGCCGTCGTCGTCACCAGGTCTTCGCCCCGGGGGGCTCCCCCGACGCTGATCACCCGCACGTCGCGGGCCTGCGCCGCCGCCTCCACGACGCTGCGCGCGAACCGCGCGTTGCCCAGTTCGTCGACCAGGCCGCGCCGGTGGACGTCGTCGAACAGCCCCAGCAGCACCGGCCGCGCGGCCGGGTCGAGCCGGTCGCCGCGTTTGGCCTGGAGCGCCTCGGTGATCTCCAGCAGCTCGGCCGGCTGGTAGCTGGGGAACCGGACGCGGGTGGAGAACCGGCTCGACAGGCCCGGGTTGGAGGCCAGGAACGCGTTCGTCTCCTTCTCGTATCCGGCCAGGATGATGATGAGCCGCTCGCGGTCGTCTTCGGCCCGCTTCAGCAGCGTCTGCACGGCCTCGTGGCCGAACCGGTCGGTCTGCCCGTCGCCGGAGTTGATGAGCGCGTAGGCCTCGTCGATGAACAGCACCCCGCCGAGGGCGCGGTCGATGAGCTCGTTGGTCTTGATGGCGGTCGCGCCCAGGAACTCGCCGACCAGGTCGGCCCGCTGGGCCTCGACGACGTAGGGCGTCTCCAGCAGGCCGAAGGCGTAGAAGATCGAGGCGAGGCTGCGGGCGACGCTGGTCTTGCCGGTGCCGGGCGGGCCGACGAAGACGAAGTGGCGCATCGGCGCGTCGGAGGTCAGCCCGGCCTCGCGGCGGAGCCGGGCCGCCTCGATGGAGGCCGCGATCGAGCGCACCTGCTCCTTGACGGGTTCGAGGCCGATCATGCCTTCGAGCTGGGCGAGGGCCTGCTCGACCGTTATCTGCGGCGGCCTGGTCTGGGTGTCGGCGTGGGCGTGGGGGTGGGGCGGCGGGCCGCCGGCGCGCACCCGCTGCTGGGCGGGCACCTCGGGCGGCGCCTGCCGGGCCTTGGCCTGGCGGGCCAGCACGAACCGCCACACGAGCACGACGGAGGCGGCGCCGTAGGCGCCGTAGAGCGCGGCCGGGTCGCTGACCAGGCGCAGCAGCATGCCGGCGACCGCCGCGGCGGTCAGCGCCAGCGCGGTGGTCAGCCACGGGGGCACCCAGCGGATGAGATGGGCGATGGCCGCCACGATGAAGCCCAGCAGCCACATCGGAATGAGCAGGAGGGTGCCCACGGCCTGGCTGTTGGCCATCTGAAGCGTGAACGTCGAGACCGGCGTCCACACCGCGACCACGATCATCGTCGCGGCGGCTCTGGGGAAATGCAGGGCCAGGACCGTGAACGCCAGGATCGTCAACGTGACGAAAAAGGTATAGAGCATATCCCAGCCGAGTCCGGCGGCCAGTGCCACCGAAGCGACCAGTAACCCGATGAAAACGACTCTTCGGGCGACCGGAGGAAGAGCGAAATAGCGCTGTCGCGCCTGCTCGAAAGCGTTTCTCGCAGCCACTCGCCCCGTGGGGCGGGCTCGGCCGTCCTCCCGCATCCTGCCTCCCCGGTCCGCCCCCGGTTATACCGCACGGGAAAGACGAATGGGTGGACCTAACGCGTGCGAGCCTGGTGGCGGCCGGGATATTCCCGGACCAGAACCTCACGCGGGGTGATCCGCAGAACGTCGTGGTCGGCGATCGCCACTCCGCGCACCTCGGCCCAGAACCGGGGGTCGCCGACGAACACGGCCACACGCGGGTCGCGCTCGACGGCCTCCCACGCCTCGTCCCCGGCGATGACGCGCATCTCACCCGACGGGCTGACCGACGTCACCGCGCTGACCGCGACGGAGCGGGGGCCGCCCGGCCCGGCGTAGGAGAGGACGACGCTGCGGGAGAAGGTGGCGGCGTGGCGCACCTCGTCGGTGAGGCCCGACGACGGGCCGAGGTCGGCGGGCGGGTGGTCGCGCGGCACGAGCGAGGATCGCGTCGGCCCCGGGGCCCCACGCCACCAGGCGGTCGCCGCCCTGACCGCGAACGCGACGGCGAACAGGCCGAGCGCGGCCCAGCCGGCCTGCCAGGCCCGCGTCCAGCCGGGCACGGCCCCGCCGGCGGCGACGCAGCCGGCCGCGACGACGAGCAGCACGAAGGCGGCGCCCAGCCAACGGTCGCGCCGCAACACCGGCCCCAGCACCGGTCCCGCACTGCGGTCCGGCCGGGACCATCGGCCGGCGAGGGCGAACCACAGCGGCACGGCGAGGGCGGCGAGCGCCACGCGGGGCCACGGCAGCGCGGCGAGGGCGAGGATGGTCCACCAGGCGCGTGCGGCGATCACCCACAGCGTGACGTCGGTGTCGCGGCAGGCGGTCGCGTCGCCGGGCACCCGGGCGAACTCGGCGAGGGCCCGCACCGGGCGGCCCCGCCACGCCTCCACCAGCAGCCGCAGCACGAGAATGGCCGGCGCGTTGAACAGCACGAAGCCGAGGGCCCCGGCCCACTCTCCGCCGGCCGCCGGGGCGAGGAACGAGCCGGTCAGGGTGATCTCCAGGGCGGGCATCCCGGCCACGCCGATCACATAGGCGGCCACCGTCATCACCGCGACGGTCACCGACACGCTCAGCCACAGGTCGCGCCCGAGCATGGCCGGGACCAGCGGCCACACCGTGATCCGGGCGGCCTGCCGCCAGGTGATCAGCGGAACCGCCGCGAGGACGGCGTAGCCGGCGATTCTGGCCTCCTGATAGAGGTCGAAGCCGAGCCCGGCGACCGAGACCGCCGTCAGAGCGACGGCCAGGAGCAGCCGGATCCGGCGCGACCACGTCTCCAGGGCGCGGCGGGCCCGGCCGGTGTCGCGCGGGTCGGCCTCCCAGGCGGGGTCGTGGTGGTCGCGGTGCCGGTCCCAGCGCAGGAAGGTGAGGCCCAGGTTGACGCGGGCCCCCGGCTGGGCGGGGTCGCGGCGCAGCGCCGCGCGGTAGCTCGCGGCGGCGGTGTCGTGGTCTCCCCTGATCAGGGCCAGATCGCCGGACAGGGCGTGGGGGCCGGGTTCGTCGGGGGCGTAGCGGACCGCGCGGCCGGCCTCCTCCCACGCTTCGCGCCAGCGGGCCGGGACCCGCCGGAGCGCGCCGGCCAGCCGGAGTCGCGCGGCCCAGGAGCCCGGCGCGAGCCGAACGGCCTCCTGGGCCGACGCGACCGCCTCGGAGTCGCGGCCGAGACGTTCCAGAGCGAGGCTCGCCAGGCGATGCCCCCACTCGCCGTGCGGATCACGATCCACCGCCTGACGAGCGGCCTCCAGCGCCTCTTCGGGCCGGTCACGGCGCAGTCGTGCCGCCGCGACCCCACACCAGGCCCGTGGATCGGCGCGGTCGCTCGGGGGCGGCACCTCGGACCCGGGTTCCCGCCGGGCACGGGAAGGGTGATCCTCGGCATCGCTCCCCACCCCCGAATGATCTGGTGCCGGACAGGGTGTGGCTAGGGCCCGGAATACACCTCTATCTCTCTAGAGAGGTCGCCCCTGAGTCAAGCGCGGCGCCAGCCACTTGACCGCCATGACGTAGCGGTGTTCAAGGTTGGCGTGGGTTCCGTCGAAGAGCTCGAAGAACACGTTCGCGGCGGGCACTCCGGCCTTCCGCACCTCCTCGTGGAAGGCGGTGGCGCCCATATCGAGGAAGTATTCGTCGTTTCGTCCGGCGTCGATCCAGACGCTGTGCAGGCCGCGGAGCGCCTCGGCGTGCTTGGGGGCCATGACGACGGGGTCATATTCCAGCCACCTCGACCACACCTCGGGAACCAATCTCCCGAGGTGGTCGAAGGGCATGTCAACCGAGCCGCCGGGGTTGGCGGAGTAGGAGGCGGCGTTGCCGTAGAGGATGACGATGTCGCTGCCGGGGCAGCGTCCGCCGGTGGCGTGGAAGCGGTCGAGGAACCTCTCCCAGGAGCCGTCGTACTCCTCGCGCAGGATCCGGGCGGCGGGCACGAACTCCCGGGGGTAGAGCACCTCGAACAGGGCGTCGCCCGCGTGGGTGGCCAGGGCGCCGAACAGGTCCGGGCGCAGCATCGGGGTGATCATGGCGCCGTAGCCGCCGCTCGACTTGCCGGTGACGGCGCGGTGCCCGGGCGCGGCGAGGGTGCGGTAGTGCCGGTCGACGTACGGCACGACCTCGTCGCAGAGGTAGGAGTGGTAGGCGCCGTGGCCGTGGGAGTCGACGAACTGGCCGCCGCCGAGGCGGGTCCAGGCGTCGACGTAGACGACGATCGCGGGCGGCGCCTCGCCGTCGGCGAAGACCCGGTCGAGCATCTCGGGTACGGTCCGCCGCCAGGGCTGGCGGTTGCCCCACATGACGACCTGGCCCGAGTAGCCCTGGATGACGTAGATCGTCGGGTAGGCGGCCGTGCCGTCGTCGTAGCCGGGCGGGAGGTAGACCCACAGGGGGCGTTCGTACGGGTCGCCGAGCGGGTTGTCCCGCAGGACCTCGCTGACCACGGTGACTCGATCGACACGTCCAGACATTTCTGCATTCCAGGGCGGCATGCCCATCACACTATGACGGGACTTATCGGGACACTTGGGCGGAGACCGAGTCTTGGCAACCGCCTGAGTGATCTTCGGTGGATCACCTAAGCTGCGCCTCATGTTCCCGAGGGCCGACCCGAGAGCGGACCGGTGGGCGATCCTCGCGCTGCTGTGCTTCAGCCTGCTCCTGATCGCCGTCGACGCGACCGTGCTGCACATCGCCGTGCCGGCGCTGACGTCCGCGCTCGAACCGACGGGTGTGCAGCTCCTGTGGATCATCGACGTCTACTCGCTCGTGGTCGCGCCGCTGCTGGTCACGTTCGGCACGCTCGGCGACCGGTTCGGGCGGCGGCGGCTGGTGCTGCTCGGTTACGTGGTCTTCGGGATCGCCTCCCTGGCGGCGGCGTTCGCGGCCACGCCCGAGGCCTTGATCGTGGCGCGGGCGTTCCTCGGCGTCGGCGGGGCCATGATCATGCCCGCGACGCTCTCGATCATCCGGCAGGTCTTCACCGACCGGCGCGAACGCGCCATCGCCCTGGGGGTCTGGAGCGCGGTGGCGGCCGGGGGCGCGGCCGTCGGGCCGGTGCTCGGCGGGGTGCTCGTCGAGCACTTCTGGTGGGGCGCGGTGTTCCTGATCAACGTGCCGCTGCTGGTGGTCGCGCTGCCGCTGGCCGCCCGGCTGATCCCCGAGGTCACCGGGCGCCACGGCCACTCGTGGGACTGGCCGAGCGCGCTGCTGTCGGTCGTCGGCGTGCTGGCCGTGGCCTTCGGGCTCAAGGAGGCCGGCTACGGGCACACCGTGGGCCGGGGCGCGGCCGTGCTGATCCTGCTGGCCGGGATCGCGGTGCTGGCGTGGTTCGTCGCCCGCCAGCGGGCGCTGGCCGCGCCGCTGCTCGACCTCGGGCTGTTCGCCAACCGGGGGTTCGCGACCGGGGTGGCGTGCGTGTTGTTCGCGGTGTTCGCGCTCGTGGGGCTGGAGCTGCTGCTCGCGCAGTACCTCCAGCTCGTGCTGGGGCTGCGGCCGCTCGACGCCGCGCTGCGGATGGTGCCGCTGATGGTCGCGGCGATCGGCGGCGGCCTGGCGGCGGCCCATGTGCTGCAGCGGATCGGGCTGCGGGCCACCATGAGCGGCGGGCTCGCGCTGACCGCGTTGTCGCTCACGCCCACGCTCGGCTGGGGCGTCGAAGACCACCCCGTCACGCTGACGCTCTGCTTCGTCGGCATCGGCTTCGGCATCGAGGTCGCCCTGCTGGCCGCCTCCGACGCCATCATGTCGGCCGCGCCCGAGTCGCGCGCCGGCGGCGCCGCCGCCATCGAGGAGACCGCCTACGAACTCGGCGCGGGCCTCGGCATCGCCGTCCTGGGCACGGTCACCACCGTCGTGTACGCGCCCCGGCTCACCGCCGTCGCCGGGGTGCCCGAAGGGCTGCTCGCGCAGGCCAGGGGGTCGCTCGCGGCGGCCGCCCACGTGGCCGGGGAGGCGGGCGGCGCGGCCGGAGCGGCCCTGCTCCAGGTGGCCCGGTCGGCGTTCGTGTCGGGGCTGCACGCCGCCGTCGGGGTGAGCGTCGTGTTGCTGCTGGCCAACGCGTTCGTGGTGGCGGTGCTGGTGCCCGGACGTGAACGCCGGCGGGAAAAGGAACGTCTCTCCGTCTGACATATGAGGGTTGGTTATGGGGCAATTGCCTCGTAAAGCCATCCCATAACCCCCCAGAATGAGTCCCGTGAAGAAAACCTTCATCGACCTCGCCACGCTCGCGGCCCGCATAGGCGTCGGCGGGATCTTCTTCGCCAACGGCTGGGCCAAGCTGCGGGCCGGCCTGGACGCCACCGAGACACAGTTCCTCCAGCTCGACGCGCCGATCCCGTCGTTCTGGGCGGCCGCCACCATGCTCATCGAGCTGCTGGGCGGCGCGCTTCTCATCGCCGGGCTGGCCGTGCCGGTCGTCGGCGTGCTGCTGTTCGCCGAGGCGCTCGCGGTGTTCATCCTGGCGGCCGGCGACACCGGCCTGCCCCTGACGGGCGGCAGCGTGCAGCTCGTCGTGGCGCTGGGCGCGGCCTCGGTGCTGCTGTCGGTGAACGGCGGCGGACGGCTCTCGGTCGACCACATGGTGATCATCAAGCGGCGCGACGCCGAGGCGGCCGACGAGATGGCGGCCGACATGGAGGCCGACACCGTCATCAACGCGCTGCGTGAACCCAAACGGAGCGAACCGACGCCCGGTGCACCGGCGCAGTCGAAGCCGTCGCCGGATTCGGAGCGCACCGACGCGCACAAGGGCCCGGTCACCTTCCCCAACCAGCCCGACGAGCCGACCGCGCCGCATCCCAAGCCGAAGCCCGCGCCGCGCAAGCCCCGCCGGGACACCACGACCGAGAACCGCAGCGAGCCGGCCGCCGGCGGCGAACCGGGCGACACGCTGGTCGCGGGCCGCCGGAGCGGCAAGCCCGAATAGGCTTCGGGTCACCCGGTCGTCGCGGCGCGAGGCGGGCGCGACCGGCCGGCGCCGGGTGCGGCCGGTTCGGGGGCGGCGGGCGGTGCCAGGGTGGGCGGAGCCGTAACGGAGAGAAAATGACGACGCTTCCGGTGATCGACGTGCGCCCGCTGCTCGACGGCGGGCCCGCTGAGCGCACCGCCGCCGAGATCGAGGCGGCCTGTGTCGACAGCGGCTTCTTCTACGTCTCCGGGCACGGCGTCCCCGCCGGGCTGATCGGCGAGCTCGACGACTGTGCGCGGCGGTTCTTCGCGCTGCCCGAGGAGGCCAAGCTCAAGATCGCCATGGCGCGCGGCGGCCGGGCCTGGCGGGGGTTCTTCCCGGTCGGCGGTGAGCTGACCTCGGGGAGGCCCGACCTCAAGGAGGGCCTCTACTTCGGCGCGGAGCGCGAGCCCGACGGGCGGCCGCTGCACGGGCGCAACCTGTTCCCCGAGGAGATCCCCGAGATGCGCGGCGTGGTGCTGCGTTATCTCGCCGAGCTCGAACGGGTGGCGCAGGCGGTGCTGGGCGGGGTGGCCCTGAGCCTCGGGCTGCCCCGCGACCACTTCTCGGCCGGGTCGACGGCCGATCCGACCGTCCTGTTCCGGATCTTCCACTATCCGCCCGGCGTCGACGACGCGTGGGGCGTCGGCGAGCACACCGACTACGGGCTGCTGACGCTGCTGCTGCAGGACGCCAACGCCGGGTTGCAGGTGCGCACGTCGACGGGGTGGGTGGACGCGCCGCCGATCCCCGGCACGTTCGTGTGCAACATCGGCGACATGCTCGACCGGCTCACCGGCGGCCACTACCGCTCGACGCCGCACCGGGTGTACAACGCGACCGGCCGCGACCGGTTGTCGTTCCCCTTCTTCTTCGACCCCGGCTGGGACAGCGAGCTGCCGCCGCTGCCGCCCACCGCCAAGGGCTTCCGGCGGTGGGACGGGCAGGACCTGCGGGCGTTCACCGGCACCTACGGCGACTACCTCCTGGGGAAGGTGTCCAAGGTGTTCCCGGAGCTGCGCGACGAGGTGATCTGAACCTTTCACCTGGCCCGGACGGGCCGCAACCTCGCCCGATGGCCCTGGACCAGGCCGGGATCTCCTTCGCCCCGGCGGATTACGGGCCCGCCGGAACCGCCCGGCTTTGACCTCGGCGCTCGGAGGATGCTGCATTCGCGGTGGCCCGATGTCCCAAGCTGAGGAGAAACGGTGATAGCTGCCGCGACACTGGCTCGCCGAGTGATGACACTCGGATCCGTACTGGTCACCACCGGCGCGCTGGCCCTCGTGGGCCTGGCGCAACCCGCCGCCGCGTCCACCGTCACCCTGCAGGGGACGGTGGACTGCACCAGTTCCAACAACTACGGGGACACCCGCGACTGGTATCCCTCGGCGGTGAACCTGTACACCTCACCGGCCACTCCGGCGCCCGGCCTGGTCGCCGTGCCCGCCACGAAGGCCTTCTCGTTCACCCAGACCCTCCCGGCCGGGGCCACCTCGGCCGGGGTCACCGCCCTGTGCAGCAGCGGCCACTACCCCTACGGCGACTTCTCGGGGTCGTCGAGCGGCTTCACCATCCCCGCCGGCACGACGAACGTCGTGGCGACCTGGGGCTGCTCGGCCCAGCCGGTCAACCCCGGCCCGTGGCTCACCACCTGCACCGTGACGTCGGTGTCGTTCAGCTAGAGGAGGCCGTTGCGGGCGATCACCTCGCGGTACCAGTGAGCGCTGGACCGCGGGGTGCGTTCCAGGGTGTCGTAGTCGACCCTGACCAGGCCGAAGCGCTTGTGGTAGCCGCGGGCCCACTCGAAGTTGTCGAGCAGCGACCAGACCAGGTAGCCGCGCAGGTCGGCGCCGCGCTCGATGGCGTTGGCGGCGGCGCGGAAGTGGCCGTCGAGGAAGGCGATCCGGTCCTGGTCGTCGACGGAGTCGGGGTAGGCGGCGCCGTTCTCGGTGATCATCAGCGGCACGCCCGGGTAGTCGGCCGACAGGCGGACCAGCAGGTCCTCCAGGCCCTGCGGGATGACCTCCCAGTTCATCTCGGTCGGTTCGCCGCGCGGCGGCAACCAGGCGATGCCCTCGCAGCCGGGGAACTCATCGTGGCCCTTCGACGCCGGGTCGGCGGCCAGGCGGTTGACGGTGTAGTAGTTCACGCCGAGCAGGTCGATCGGCTCGTAGGGCAGGTCGCCCAGGTCGGTGAACTTGGCGATGTGGGCGGCAACGTCGTCGGGGTAGCGGCCGTCCTTCAGCGTGGGGTCGAGGAACAGGCGGTTGGCCAGGCCGTCGGGCAGCGTCGTCACGTCGGGGTCGCCGACCATCGGGGTCAGGTTGAGCGTCAGGCTGACCTCTTCCGCGCCGCCCGCGCGCAGGGCGCGCACGCCGAGCATGTGGGCCGTGAGCAGGTGGTGGGCCACGGTGAAGGCGGCGGCCGGGTCGGCGACGCCGGGCGCGTGGCGGCCGGAGCCGTGGCCGACGAAGGCGGAGACCCACGGCTCGTTCAGGGTGGTCCAGGTCCGGACGCGGTCGCCGAGGCGGGCGTGCATGATCGCGGTGTACTCGGCGAAGCGCTCGGGCGTGGCCGGGTCGCGCCAGTCGAGGGCGGCCGGGAGGTCCCAGTGGTAGAGCGTCGCCACCGGTTCGATGTCGGCGGTGAGCAGGGCGTCGACGAGGCGGTCGTAGAAGTCGAGGCCCGCCGGGTTGGGGTCGCCGCTTCCGGAAGGCTGGATGCGCGGCCACGCGATCGAGAAGCGGTAGGCCTTCAGGCCGAGGTCGGCCATGATCGCGACGTCTTCCGGATAACGGTGGTAGTGGTCGCAGGCGACGTCGCCCGTGTGGCCGTCGGCGGTCTTCCCGGGGGTGTGCGAGAAGACGTCCCAGATGGAAGGTCCTCGGCCGCCCTCGTCCACCGCTCCTTCGATCTGGTACGACGCGGTGGCCGCACCCCAGCGGAAGCCCTCCGGAAACGTGATCAACGTGTGCTCTCCCTGATCGTGAGACGTGGTTCCAGCAGGATCGACCCCGCCGGCAACCCGTCGAGCTTGGCCATCAGCAGCCGGACCGCCTCCCTGCCGAGTTCCTCGGCCGGGATGAGGACCGAGGTGAGCCGGGCCCGCTCGGCGATGTCGTCGGGGCAGATCGCGACGACCGACACGTCCTCCGGCACGGCCCGGCCCAGAGCGCGCAGCGCCCCCAGCACGTGGCCGACGGCCGCCTCGTTGTGCACGACCACCCCGGTCAGCCCGGGGTGGGCGTCGAACAGCAGCTTCACCGCCGAGGCGACCTCGTCGTAGGTCTCCGCGCACGGCACCGCGACCGCGTGGAGGTCGCGTTCGGTCGCCTCCGCCAGGAACCCTGCCCTGGTTCGTTCGGCGAAACCCGTGCCGCGTTCGTAGACGACCCCGGGTGCGCCCAGCAGCGCGATCTCGCGGTGCCCGCGCTCGGCCAGGTGGGCGGCGCAGATGGCGCCCGCCCGGTGGAAGTCGAGGTCGACGCAGGTCAGGCCCTCGGCGTCGGCCGGGAAGCCGATGAGCACACTCGGTTCGGCCAGGTCGCGCAGCAGCGGGACCCGGGTGTCGCGGACCTCCACGTCCATCAGCAGCAGCCCGTCGACCATGGCGCTGGCGGCCACCCGGCGGATGCCGTCGGGGCCCTCGTCGGCGGTCATCAGCAGGACGTCGTGGTCGTACTGCCGCGCGGTGGCGACCACCGAGGTGGCGAACTGCATCAGCACCGGCAGGTTCATCCCGGCCCGCAGCGGCAGGACCAGGGCGATCACGTTGGCGCGTTTGCTGGCGAGGGCGCGGGCGCCCGCGTTCGGGTGGTAACCGAGCACCCGGACGCTGTCGAGCACCCGCTGCCGGGTGGTGGCCGAGATGGCGCGTTTGCCGCTCAGCACGTACGACACCGTGGAGACCGCCACCCCCGCGTGCCGGGCGACGTCGGCGATCGTCACCGTCCTCACGCGTGGAACCTCAGCGTGGTCACGGTCACTCCCTCGTTCTCGCACACCAGATAAACATCGCGTACTCCGGTCACCGGCGAAAGGTGCGCCCGGGTCTCGACTGGATCAAAACGGGAGGTCGTGCGGGGCACCGCGAGGGTGGCGGCGATCTCGCCGAGGGGGTCGCCGAGCCGGAGGGTGACCATGCCGCCCTCGTCGCCGGCGGCGGTGACGACGGCCGTCGTCTCCCCCGCGAGGGCCACGTCGCGGAACCGCACCCAGGCCCCCGGCTCCGCCGACCTGACCGCGTCGCCCCGGTCGCGGGCGGCCTCGCAGAGGGTCATGCCGTCGTACTCGTCGCACGCGGCGGCGTCGAGCAGGGAGGGGTCGCGCGGCGGGACGGTCTCCCCCGGCAGGTGGAAGCGCGCGCACACCCTGATCGCGCCGCTCGACGGGCCCGCCTGGGCCTTGCAGGGGGCGTCCTCGACGACGAAGCGGTCGCGGGTGACGTCCCAGAAGGCGAGGTCGCGCAGCGGCACGGTGACGCCGACCCGGCGCGACTCGCCGGGCGCGAGCCGGACCTTCACGAACCCGCGCAGCGACCGCACGGGCTGCTTGACCCGCGAGCGGCACTGGTGGGTGTAGAACTGCACGACCTCCACGCCCGGACGGGCGCCGGTGTTGGCGATTGTCACCTCCAGGCGCAGCGTCTCCTCCCCCGGCACGGCGGTCAGGTCGGAGTAGCCGAACGTGGTGTAGCTGAGGCCGTGGCCGAACGGGTAGAGGGGGCTGCCCCGGAAGTAGAGGTAGGTGGCGTCGGTCGTGATGATGTCGTAGTCGAGCAGGTCGGGGAGCTCGCACGCCGACCGGTACCACGTCTGGGTGAGCCGCCCGCCGGGGTCGGCGTCGCCGAAGACCACGTCGGCCAGGGCGTGGCCGTACTCCTGGCCGCCGTGCGACGACCACAGGATCGCCGGCACGTGCTCCTGCGCCCAGTTCAGCGCGAACGGGTAGCCGCTGGAGACGACGAGCACGGTTCGCGGGTTGGCGGCGTGCACGGCCCTGAGCAGGTCCTCCTGGAGCCGCGGGAGGGCGAGGTCGGCGCGGTCCTCGGTCTCGCGGCCGTTGACCAGCGGATGGTCGCCCAGCACCACGACCGCGACGTCGGCCTCGGCGGCGAGCCGGGCGACCCGCCCAGCGCCGCTCTCGACCGTCTCCACGACGAAGACGGCGGCGTTCTCGGGGTCGTCGGCGAGTCCGAGAACGCCGTCGCTGATCCCGACGTAGCGTCCGGTGAAGATGTGGCGGAGGACCACGCCCCTGAAGCGGTCCTCCATCCGGAACGTCTGCCGGACCTCCCAGCCGCTCGGCCCCGGCTGGTCGTTGACGAGCACGCCGTCGTCGCCGACGCCGACGTGCCGGCCGTTGGGCACGCTGCGCAGCGCGACCGCGCCGCCGCCCCAGTCGAACAGGTCGAACTCCGCCGACGGGCCGGTGGTCAGCGGCCCGCCGGTGGTCTCCGCGCTGGCCGAGACGTAGCCCTCCTCGGCGCGCAGCACGATCCGGTCGACGCCCTCGCACCACAGGACCTCGGTGCGCCCGGCCAGGCCCGCGCGGGCGGTGACCTGGTAGGGCAGCGTGCCGCTGTACCAGTCTTCGAGCAGCACGTCGGACAGCGGCCCGACCACGGCGACCTTCGTGGCCGCCGCCAGCGGCAGCAGGCCGTCGTTCTTCAGCAGCGTCATCGACTCGGTGGCGGCCTCGCGGGCCAGTCTCTGGTGCTCGGGCCGGTTGACCACCGCCTCGGTGATCTCGAGGAACGGCTCGTTCGGGTCGAACTCCCCCAGCCGGACCCGGATGGAGAGGGCGTGCCGGACGGCGGTGTCGACGTCGGACTCGTCGATCAGGCCGCGCCGCAGCGCCTCCCGTACGTGGCCCAGCGTCGCGGCGGGGTCGGCGTCGTCCTGGGTGAAGCTGTCGAGGCCGGCTTTCAGGGCGTGGGCGTAGGCCTCCGCCGGGTCGTCGTAGTAGGCCTGGACGCCGAAGAGGTTCGCGGGGGCGTAGGCGTCGCTGACCACCAGCAGGTCGTCGCGGGCCCAGGTGCGCAGCACGTCGTTGATCAGCGGCGACAGGTGGGCGGGGCGGCCGTTCACCAGGTTGTAGCTGGGCATCACCGCCACGGCCGCGCCCGCCTCGATGGGGGCGCGGAAGGCGCGGAGCTCGTATTCGTGCAGGACCCTCGGCGGGAGGTTGCTGCTGGTCGCGCAGCGGTCGGTCTCGTTGTTGTACGCGAGGAAGTGTTTCAGCGTGGGGGCGGTCTTCATCACCCGGCCGTCGCCCTTGAGGCCCGAGGCGTAGGCGGTGCCCATGACGCCGGTCAGCCAGGGGTCCTCGCTGTAGCCCTCCTCGTTGCGGCCCCAGCGCGGGTCGCGTAAGGGGTTCACGACCGGCGCCCACACGTTGCGGCCTGCGCCCGACCGGTCCTTGCGGTGGAAGGCGACGACCTCGTCGGCGGTGGCCGCGCCGACCCGGCGGACCAGCTCGGGGTTCCAGGTGCTGGCCAGGCCCACGGCCTGCGGGAACACCGTCGCCGGGCCGAGCCAGGCCAGGCCGTGCAGGGCCTCGGTGCCGGTGCGGAACGGCTCCAGGCCGAGGCGGTCGACGGGCGCCTGGTACTGGTGCAGCAGTGCGATCTTCTCGTCGACGGTGAGCCGGGCCACCAGGTCGGCGACGCGTTCGGCGACCGGGCGCGCGGGGTCGCGGAAGGGTTCGCTCATGGACACGTCCTCGGTCGAAGCGCTTCGAATTACGCGGGAAGAAGCGCTTGGAGGTCAGGTGTCGAAGCGCTTCGAAATCATTTCGTCGGTGTTAAGTCCGACATATCCGAAGGGTGCCGCTTAACCGGTTCGGGGTCAAGACCCAATACGTCACTCCGCCCGTAGCGTGCCCGCCACGTGGAGCCCCGCGGCCCGGCGTCCGGGCAGCGCGGCCAGCACGAGGGCGGCCACCAGAGCGGCGGGCACGGCCGGCACGAGCGCCTCCACCGGGGTCGGCGGCACGTACACGAGCGGGGTGCTCTCGGCCACCAGCCGCCAGAGCGCGCGACCGGCCGCCACGCCGAGCGGCACGCCGGCCAGCAGGCCCGCCCCCGCCAGCGCGAGGGCCTGGGTGCGGGGGATCCACCGCGCCTGCCCCGGCGTCATGCCCAGCGCGCGCAGCACCGCCACGTCGTGCCGCCGCCGCCGCGCGGTCGCGTTCACCGCGTGGGCCAGCGTCGCCACGGCGAGCAGCCCGAGGCAGCCCGCCAGCACGATCGGCAGCACCCGCACGTCCCGGACCTCGGCGAACTGCGGCGGCAGCACGGCCGGGATCACGCTGACCCGCGGGCCCGTCGCCTCCTGGAGGCGGCGCAGCACCACGCCCGGGTCGGCCCCCGGCCGGAGGGCGAGCAGCCCGAGGCCGAGGTCGAACGACCGGGAGAGCCGGTCGTAGCCGCCCGAGGTGAGGAGCGCGCCGTCGTCGTAGGTGTTGGACACCCCGACGGGCAGCAGGCCGACGGCCGAGACGCGGAACTCCCCTGCCCCGTCGGGGCCGGTGAGCCTGACCCGGTCGCCCACGTCCGCGCCCATCCGGTTCGCGGTGCCGACGGCCAGCAGCACCTCGCCGTCGGTCGTCGGCGGCCTGCCCCGCACCACCATCGGCGGCACCCGGCCGGACACCGGGGCGACGCCGTAGACGACGAAGACCACGTCGCCGGCCGAGACCATCGCGGCGCGGGCGTCCGCCACCCCGGTCACGTCGGGATCCCGGGCCGTCTTCCCGAGCACCCCCTCCACGTGCTCGCCGTTCTGGCCGTGGAACACCATGGCCTGGTGGGTCTGGCCGAAGCGCGCCGGGTCGCCCGCCGCGTCGGCCACCCCCGCCGCGAAGGTCAGCGCCGCGACCAGCCCGAAGATGCCGGTCACGGTGCCGGTGACCGTGCGGCTCAGGGCGTGCCGCAGGCCGGTGACCACCTGCACCGGGAGGTTCAGCCGGACGACGGCCGGCGCCACGACCGACCCGGCGGGCGGGCGCGGGGTGCGCCGGGCCCAGGTGAGCACCGCGACCTCCAGTGCGATCAGCACCGGGACCACGACGAGGGGTGGGGCCAGGACCAGCAGGTCGACGTCGAGGCCGGGCGCGGGCTCGAAGCCGGCGGCGGCCCCGATCGGCGTCCAGACGGAGGCCGCCGCCGCCGCGCCCACGCCGAGCACGCTCCCGGCCAGACCGGCGGCGACCGGGCCGAGCGCGGCGGCGGCCGTCTCCTGCCGGGGGGTCAGCCCGCCCGCCCGCAGCACCCTCAGGTCGGCCTGCGCCGACTCGACGACGCGGGCGACGTACAGGCCGGTCGACACCGCGGCCACGGCCAGCGCGGCCAGGCCGAAGGCGAGCACGGTGAGGGCCTGGTAGGAGGTGAGCCGGTCGTAGTGGCGGTCGGTCGCGCCCAGGTCGTCCACCTGCATGGGCTGCCCGGTCAGGGCGGCCATCTGGGCGCGCAGCCGGGGCACCCCGGCCGCGCCGTCGGTGAGCCGGGCCAGCGCGATCGAGAAGCCCCGGCCCGAGGTGCCCATGAGGTTGTCGCGGTACGTCCTGTAGAGCCCGGAGGAGGGCAGCACGACACCGGGGCCGTCGACGCCGTCGGCGAAGCGCGGCGACCGGATGACGCCCACGATGCGCGCGGTGATCCGGGGCCCGTGGCCGCCCGCGAGGCCGCCGCCGGCGTTCGCCAGGAGGTCGGCCTCCTCGGGGGTGTTGAGCTTGATGGTCACGGTGTCGCCGACGGTCTTCCCGTAGAGCACCGTGAAGCGGTGCTGGACGACCACCTCGTCGGCCCGCGCCGGGTCGGGCAGGCGGCCCGCCAGCAGCACCGGCCGTTCGAGGTGGCGCCACAGGGCGGCGTCGACGGGCGGAATGCAAAACCAGTTCAGCGGCATGTCGTCGACGTAGAACGGGGCGATGGCGTAGGGGGCGACCGCCTCGACGCCGGGCAGGGCGCGCACCCGCTCCCAGTCGAGGCCGGGATCCTGGTTGGAGATCAGCGCGTGGGCGGGCAGGGTCACCGCGCGCAGCCGGTCGAGGGCGCTCTCGCCGCGCCGTGCCCCCGCCAGCGCGGCCGACACCACGCTCACCCCCGCCGCGACCAGCAGCACCAGGACGCACAGGTCCCGCCGGCGACGGCGGGCCTCGACGCCGAACCAGGCGGTCAGAAATCCCACACCGCCGACTCTGCGCCTCCGGAGGGCCCCTGCGAAGGGTGCTGGCCCCCGGTTACAGGCCCAGGTCGCTCAGCCCGGGGTGGTCGTCGGGACGGCGGCCGATGGGCCAGTGGAACTTCCGCTCCGGCTCGGCGATCGGGAGGTCGTTGATGGAGGCGTGCCGGAACGCCATCAGGCCGTCGTCGGCGAACTCCCACTGCTCGTTGCCGTAGGAGCGGTACCACTGGCCGGAGTCGTCGTGGCACTCGTAGGCGAACCGCACCGCGATCCGATTGCCGGTGAACGCCCACAACTCCTTGATGAGGCGGTATTCGAGCTCCCGGCGCCACTTGCGGGTCAGGAACGCGACGATCGCCTCGCGGCCGGTGAGGAACTCGGCGCGGTTGCGCCAGTGGCTGTCGAGGGAGTAGCCGTGCGAGACCCGCTCGGGGTCGCGGGTGTTCCACGCGTCCTCCGCCAGGCGGACCCGTTCTAGCGCGCTTTCCCTGGTGAAGGGCGGGCCGGATGTCGTCATGGCGTCGGGCGTACCCGAGATCACCTTTCCTCCAACCCGAATCCCCGCCTCGGCGTCGTACAGCGAGAAGGACCAGCGGTTCGCGGTCCGCGACCTGGAGTCGGGGGTGATCCTGCTCGCGCCGCCCGTCGTCCCGGCCGCCGACGTGCGCAGGAACGCCGCGGAGATCACGCTGTCGGCCGACGGGCGATACCTGGCCGTCAGCGTGTCGGACGGGTTCAACACGCTGGCCGACCTCGAGACCGGCGGACTGACCGAGAACGGCGGCTCCGCCGACGCGAGCGTCGTCGACACCCAGATCGTCACCGTGGACGCCGTCACCGGCGAGCCCCGGACCGGAACCCCGGTCCGGGGCCTGTCCGAAGGACAGTTCCCCATGGGCATGGGGCCCTGGCTCAACACCACCGAGGTCACCGTGCTGGGCAGGCAGTGGGACGCCCGCCCGGCCCAGGGCGACGGCAAGGTCCTCGGCTGGGACACCTACGCGATCGACGTCACCACGGGAAGGACGCGCAAGCTGCACACCTACTCCTTCCCCGCGTGGGCCGGCGGTCTGGTCCTGCCCGGTTTCTAGTTGTACGGGTTGTCGTAGAAGGCGGAATTGGTGTGATAGGTGCTGTTCGGCGGGTTGAACTTCACCCCGTCGACCGTGATGGTCACGTTGGCGACGGTCCCGCCGGGCGTCACCTCTCCCGAGAGCAGGGAGGCCTGGCCGGTGCACTGCGGGATCGACACCGAGGTGCCGGGCGTGACGGGCAGCGGGCTGCGCCAGGCGCCGTTGACGGAGGCGTACAGGGTGGGGCGGCTGTAGCTGGACTGCCAGCAGACCGCGATCGTGTAGCGGTACTTGGCGTTCCCGTCGTCGAACGCGATCGACCCGTAGGCCCCGGACAGTTTGACGCCCTGCCCGTACACGTCGATGGAGACCGGGAGGTCCGACCCGTAGGCGGCCCGCGCGGGGGCGGCCGGCGTGGCGAGCACGGCCAGCAGCGCGATGACGATGATGCGCGATAAACGACCCATGGGCCGAATATCCGTACGGACGGGACCACCGTCAATGGGGAATCCACACCTTAAAACAAGGCGTGTCTATCTGCTGAGAGAGCAGCCCCTGCGCGTCAGGTCCAGCCGCGATCCCGAGGTCAGGCAGGCGGCGATCCCGTAGACCTGCTGACCGTAGGACCGGCCTTTCACCGAGGTCACCTTCCCGTGCGGGCCGACCTCGCAGGGGTTGTCGTCGGTGCACCGGCCGCCCGCCTCGTTGTGGGTGTTGTGGATGCCCACGACAGTGGTGCCGCCGGGGGCCAGCAGCGCCGACCCGGAGGTGCCGTGGAAGGGCGCGCAGTCCTCGGCGGTGGCGTAGCGGATCGCGTTTTCCTGCCGGTAGCCGCCCTCCCGCAGGTCGACCACCGCTTCGGCGGTGCACTTCATGCGCCGGGTGGTGTACGCGAGGGCCAGCCGGTCGCCCGCGCGCACGGGAGCCGAGGCGAGCCGGAAGACCTTCGCGCCCCTGGCCGCCAGCTGGGCGTAGGTCATGTTCAGGCGGTAGAGCGCGATGTCGGTGCCGGTCATGGTCGCGTACACCAGCCGGATCGCGCGGGCGGTCACCCGGGGATAGCCCTGGCGGTCGGCGACGGGCGCCTCGCGGTCGGCGGGCCGGTCCACCAGCGCGGTTCCGGGCGCGGGCCGCGTGCCCTGCACGCAGTGGCCGTTGGTGAGCAGCAGCGCCGGGTCGTCGGGGCGGGAGGCGGCGACGCGGACCACGGAGCCCACGCAGTCGCCCAGGTTCACGGCCCCTTCCACGTTGGGGATGCGGTCGTCGGGCGGCACGTCGGCGCCCGAGATGATGCCGTTGATCCAGGCGGCGTGCCTGGTGGCGTCGGTGTACAACGTCGGCGCCTTGTCACCGCCGGGGCCGCTGACCACCCCGGCCACCGCCCACCGACCGCCCTCGCGCACGAGCACGGGCCCGCCGGAGTCCATGTTGCTCGCGGCGACGCCGCCGTCACGGCTGCCGACGCACAACTCCCCGGCCTTGGCGGCCGACGGGCACGCCGAGAGCGGCTGCACCACGGTGTCGGCCTCCCGCAGCCGGGTCGGGAAGCATGCGAGGTCGGCGATGTCGTCGCAGGTCATGCCCCAGCCCATGATGCGGACGGGCGTGCCGGCCGGGGGCGTGGCCGAGGCGATGCGCACCGGCGTGGCCCGGACGGGGGTCCGCAGGTGCATCAGCGCGAGGTCCCGGCCCCAGATGCCGCCCTCTTCCTGGTAGTTCGACAACCGGTAGTAGTGGTCGACCTCGGCGACCTCGCCGCCGGAGGTGGTGTCGAGTGACCCGACCCGGACCTTCCAGCCGCGCGGCACGCCCACCTTCGCGATGGTCGGGTTCTTGCCGGCGCAGTGGCTCGCGGTCAGCACCCACTGCGGCGCCAGGACCTCCACTCCGCACCCGTGCCCGTCGGGGCGCGGCGGCGCGGGATAGGACGGCTGGAAGGAGCCCATGAACGAGTAGGCCCGGGTCGACTCGGCGCCGCCGACGACGGCCTGCGCCGGGGTGACGGTCATGAGGGACGCGGCCAGCGCGAGGACCACGCCGGCCAGGAGGGATCGTTTTCGCATGCGCCCCACCCTGGACACCGGAGACGTCCGGCCCGCCGCACGACCGCGTCGGCGACCGCTCGGCCGTGTATCGGTTCGGCCGCCGGGGCCCGGTCAGGCGGGTGCGGGCAGCCGGCCGGAGTCGACCGAGTCGAGGACGCGGGCCGCCGCGCCCAGCGCCGCCGCGCCGTAACCCAGGCCCGACACGACCAGCCGGCAGCCGCCTCCCGCGGGGGCGAGGGAACGGCCGAGCATCTCCTGTTCGGCCCGCGCCAGGATCCACGGGGCGAGCTTCACGTAGTAGCCGCCCAGCACGACGACCTCGGGGTTCAGCAGGTTCGCCACGATCCCGACGCCCCGGCCGAGGTTCCCGGCGAGGGTGTCGAGCAGGTCGAGCACGACGGGGTCGCCCGCCTCGGCCCGCTGCACCACCTCGTCGATCTCGGGCTCCAGCTCCGCCGGGGACACCCCGCCGGGGACCGTGCGGTCGAGCAGCGCGCCCAGCCCGGCCACCACCTCCAGGCAGCCCCGCCGCCCGCAGTGGCAGGGCGGGCCGCCGGGCACGATCTCGATGTGCCCGATCTCGCCGCTGAACCCGGCGCCTCCGCGCCGCAGCCGCCCGTCGAGCACGAGGCCGGCGCCGACGCCGATCTCGCCGGTCAGATAGACGAGATCGCGTACGCCCACATGAGGCCCGAACCGCAGTTCCGCCAGCGCGCCCAGGTTCGCGTCGTTGTCGGCCAGGACCGGGAAGCCCGGGTCGCGCAGCGCCTTGGCCAGGTCGCCCGCCAGGTCGACGTCGCGCCAGCCCATGTTCGGCGCGAGGCGCACCGAACCGTTGAGGTCGACGAGGCCGGGGACCGCGACGGTGAGGCCGAGCACCTGCCGGGCCTCCTTGGTCATCCGGGTCACCACACGGCGGGCGACGCCGGCGATCCCGGCGACCGCCTGCCCCGAGGAGGCCGAGCCGCCCGGGAAGGCGCGCCGCCACGACAGGAGCGCCTCGCCCTTGAGGTCGACCGCGACGGCCGTCAGGTAGTCGACGTTCACCTCGATGCCGACGGCGGCGTAGGGGGATCCGTCGAGCACGAGCATCGTGGCCGGGCGGCCCACCCGGTTCTCGGTCAGCCCCGTCTCACGCAGCAGCCGCCGGTCGATCAGGTCGGCCACCAGGCTGGACACCGTCGCCTTGTTGAGGCCGGTCGAGGCGGCGATGTCGGCGCGCGAGCAGGGAGCGTTCTCGCGGACGAACCGCAACACGACCGCCAGGTTGGTGGCCCGCACGTCGGTGAAGTCGGCCGGCTGGGGGCCGGTGCCCGGAGCGCTTCCCTGAGTATTGGTGATCAATTGAGCCCCGTTCCGTGTCGGCCTCATCATGCCGCATAGGCGGCGCCACTTGTGGTGCCCTGCCTTCTGGACTAGTTTGTTTGGTCGTTAGACGAACTAACTCTACCAGGAAGGGGGCGCTCTGTGAGAACCACCACGAGACGGGGATTCCTCGGTCTCGCCGGGCTGACCGTGCTCGCCGCCTGCTCCGCCCCGCCGGGTCCGAAACCCGGCGCCAAGGCCACCGCCGCCGCGATGGACAAACTCGCCGCACTGGTGCCCAAGTACGTGCCCCGCACGGTGCTGACCCCCGACATCCCGGGCACGATCCCCGGCTTCGGACGCGACGGATACCTGACCTATCCGCCGAGCGAGAAGCTGGTCGACCTGGTCACCGCCGTGCCCGGCAAGGGCGGCAGCTACAAGGCGATGGTGCCGACCTGGAGCCCGCTGCCGTCGCCGCTCGGCCAGAACTCCTACTACGACGCCGTCAACAAGGACCTCGGGGCGACCATCGAGTTCAACTACCTCGACGGCCTGACCATCAACGACAAGCTGCCCACCCTGCTGGCCGGCGGCGACGTCGCCGACGTGACCACCCTGCCGGGCTGGGCCCTCGCCGCGGTGCCCGACTACGCACGCGCGGTCGACGGCCTGTTCGAGGATCTGACCCCCTACCTGGCGGGCGACGTCTCCGCGAGGTATCCGAACCTGTCGGCCATCCCGACCACGGCCTGGCAGTACTCCGTCTTCGGCGGCAAGCTCAAAGCGGTGCCCGCCTGGCCGGCCCCGCAGTTCGGCTGGGTGCTCTTCCACCGCAAGGACCTGTGGGAGAAGCTGGGCCAGGGCGCCCCCAAGAACGCCGACGACCTGCTCGCGATGGGCAAGGCCGTCACCGACGCGTCCAAGGACCGCTGGGCGTTCAGCGACATCTTCCCGATGGTCGAGGAGATCTACCGCGCGCCCCGCAAGTGGCGCAAGGAGGGCGGCTCCCTCGTCCATCGCTACGAGACCCCCGAGTACGCCGCCGCCGTCGAGTGGATGCGCAAGGCCGTGGACGCCGGGCTCGTGCACCCCAACGTGCTGTCGGCGAAGTCGGCGGCCGACGACAAGGAGCTCTTCAAGTCGGGCCAGATCCTGGTGAAGAGCGACGGCTTCTCGTTCTGGGCCGAGACGCTCATCCAGATCGGCAAGGAGAAGCCCGACTTCTGGATGGAGCCCCTGCCCGTCTTCGGGGCCGACGGGGGCAAGCCTGAATACCGGATGAACCAGGACCCGTCGTACACGTTCATCAAGAAGGGCACCCCGAAGGAGAAGATCGAGGAGCTGCTCGCCGTCTTCGACTACCTCTCCGCGCCGTTCGGCAGCCAGGAGCAGCTGCTGTTCAACAACGGCGTCGAGGGCGTGCACTTCACCCGCGACGACAAGGGCGCTCCGCAGGTCACCGAGCTCGGCCCCAAGGAGATCGTGGGCAGCTACGTGTGGCTCGGCGGCCGGGTCGACCCCATCTTCGAGTCGCAGGCCCATCCCGACTACGTGCGGACCGCCACCACCTGGTGGAACGAGGCGGCGACCGTGCGGCACCAGGACCCGTTCGACGGCATCCGCGTCGAGGAGCCCGGCGACTTCACCGCGGCCGCCAAGCCGTTCGAGGACAAGGTCGTCGACATCATCCGGGGCCGCCGCGGGCTGGACACCCTCCAGCAGGCGATCACCGAGTGGAAGGCGGGCGGTGGCGGCGCGGGCCGCGAGTTCTACATGAAGGTCCTCACCGAGAATGGCCGTGCTTAGGAAGTCTCCGCCGGCGGATGCCCTGACCTCATCCGCCGGCACGAGGCCGCCGAAACCCGGGAGGCCGCCGTTACGGGCGCGGCTCCGGCGCGACTGGCAACTGCTGGCCATGACGATCCCGGCCGTCGGGCTGCTCGTGGTGTTCCACTACGTCCCGACGCTCGGCAACGTCATCGCCTTCCAGGACTACTCCCCCTACGACGGCATCACCGGCAGCCCGTGGGTCGGCCTCTACAACTTCCAGTGGCTGCTGTCGGACCCGGAGTTCTGGACCGCGCTGCGCAACACGGTGACCATCACGGCCTTCCAGCTCGTGTTCTACTTCCCGATCCCGATCGCACTGGCCGTCCTGCTCGACAGCGTCATGTCGCGGCGGCTGCGGCTGTTCATCCAGGGCGTCGTCTACATGCCGCACTTCTTCTCGTGGGTGCTGGTCGTGGCGCTGTTCCAGCAGATCCTCGGCGGCGCGGGCCTGCTCGCCCAGACCCTCCGCCAGGCCGGGCACGAGCCGTGGCACGTCATGACCGACCCCGACGCGTTCATCGTGCTGGTCACCGCGCAGTCGGTCTGGAAGGACGCCGGCTGGGGCACGATCATCTTCCTGGCCGCCCTCGCCGCCATCAACACCAGCCTGTACGAGGCCGCGGCGGTCGACGGCGCCTCCCGGTGGCGCCGCCTGTGGCACATCACGCTGCCCGGCCTGCGCCCGGTCATCCTGCTGCTGCTGATCCTGCGGCTGGGCGACGCGCTGAACGTCGGCTTCGAGCAGTTCTTCCTCCAGCGCGACGCCGTGGGCGCGGAGGCGGCGGAGGTGCTCGACACGTTCGTCTACTGGCGCACCCTGATGACCGGCGCGTGGAGCTACGGCGCGGCGGCGGGGCTGTTCAAGGGCCTGGTCGGGCTCATCCTCATCGTGGTGGCCAACAAGGTCGCCCACCGGTTCGGCGAGCAGGGAATCTACAAACGATCATGACTACCCGTCCCGTCTGGCAGGAACGGCCGACCGTCTTCGGGCTGACGCTGAAGACCGTCGTGCTGACGCTGATCGTGCTGGCCATGGTCTATCCGCTCTACGTCGTGGTGCTGACCAGCCTGTCGACCGCGCGGGCCGTCACCGAGGCCGGCGGCCTGGTGACCCTGCCCGGGGAGTTGTCGCTCGACGCCTACCGCGAGCTGTTCGGGGGCGGCGTGGTCACGCGGGCGGTGCTGGTCTCGACCGGGGTGACGGTCGTCGGGACGGCGCTGAGCCTGGCGCTGACGATCCTCGCGGCGTACGGGTTGTCGCGGCCCGGGTCGGTGCTGCACCGGCCGCTGCTGTTCCTGTTCCTGCTGACGTTCCTGTTCACGCCGGGCATGATCCCCAGCTATCTGATCGTGCGGGAGCTCGGGCTGATCGACAGCTACTGGTCGCTGATCCTGCCCACCGCCGTGTCGGCGTTCAACCTGGTCGTCATGCGGGCGTTCTTCATGAACATCCCGGGTGAGGTGCTCGACAGCGCGCGGATCGACGGGGCCTCCGATTTCCGGATCCTGTGGCGGATCGTGTTGCCGATGTCGAAGGGCGTGACGGCCGTCATCGGGCTGTTCTACGCGGTCGGCTACTGGAACGCCTTCTTCAACGCCGTCCTCTACATCAACGACAACACGAAGTGGCCGCTCCAGCTCATCCTGCGGCAGTACGTGCAGCAGGGCATGAACCTGGTGCCGAACCAGCGGGCCGTCGACACGGCCGCCGGATACGCTCTGCCGCCGAACCTGGCCATCAAGATGGCCATCATCGTGGTGGCGCTGGTGCCGGTCCTGCTGATCTATCCGTTCGTCCAGCGGCACTTCACGAAGGGCGTCATCATCGGGGCGGTCAAGGGGTAGCGCGTCGTCCTCCCCTGTGCTCACATAAGGCCGCATGAAGGGCTTATCGGCGGCGGCGACGGCGGCCTGCCTGCTCGCGCTGGGCGCCGCGTGCGCCTCCCCCGGAGAACCGGCGCCGGGCGGGGTGCGGGTCGTCGCCACCGGGCTCGACGACCCGTACGAGATCCTGTGGGGCCCCGACGGCTTCCTGTGGGTCACCGAGAAGTCGGGCGGGCGGGTCACCCGCGTCGACCCGGCGAACGGGCGCAAGGCCGTGGCGCTCACCGTCGACGACGCCCGGCACACCACGGGCGGCCAGGACGGCCTGCTCGGCATGGCGCTCCACCCCGACCTGCTGGGCGGCAAGGGCCGCGACTGGGTCTACCTCGCCCACACCTACGACGCCGGCGACGGCCGCCGCACCAAGATCGTGCGGTACACCTACGACCCGTCGCGGCAGGTGCTGACCGGCCCGTCCGACGTCATCACCGGCCTGGTCTCCAGCGTCGACCACCAGTCGGGCAAACTGCGCTTCGGTCCCGACGGCAGGCTCTACTACACGATCGGCGACCAGGGGAACAACCAGTTCGGCCGCTACTGCGAGCCCATCGAGGCGCAGACGCTCCCCACCGCGGCGCAGGTGCGCGCCGGCGACTGGAGCGCCTACCAGGGCAAGGTCCTGCGGCTCGACCTCGACGGCTCCGTCCCCGGCGACAACCCGGAGTTCGGCGGGGTCCGCAGCCACGTCTACGCGACGGGCTTCCGCAACGCCCAGGGGCTGGCCTTCACCCCCTCAGGTCTCCTGTACGGCACCGACCAGGGCCCCAAGACCGACGACGAGGTCAACCTCGTGCGTGCGGGAGGGAACTACGGCTGGCCCCACGTGGCCGGCCACCGCGACGGCAAGGCGTACGTCCACGCCCGGTGGGCCGAGGCGGTGAACGGCTGCGCGGCCGAGACGTTCGACGACTACGAGATCCCGCCGGACGTCCCGACCACCGAGGAGACCGACTGGGACGACCCGGCGTTCACGCCGCCGCTCGTCACCTTCGACACCGTGGATGACGACTTCGACTTCCGCGCCGACACCCGGTGCGACCCCTCGGCGGCGTTCGTCTGCTGGCCGACCCTGGCCCTGTCGAGCCTGGAACCCGGCCCCGGCGGCACGCTCCTGGCGACCTCGCTCAAGGACGGCGCCGTCTACCGCATCCCGCTCACCTCCGGCGGCCGGAAGGCGGGCGCGGCGACGAGGATCGCCGACACCGTCAACCGCTACCGCGACACCGCCGTGGACCCCGCCGGGAAGACGCTCTACATCGCCACCGACGGCGCGGGCTTCACCCGGGACGCCGCCGGCACGCCCACGCGCGCCCTGGAGAACCCCGGCGCGATTTTGTCGTACGGGCTCTGATCGCCCGGTCAGTGGCTGAAGCGCTGCACCCTCCTCAGCTTGTTCATGGCGTCGAGAGCGGCGACCTTGTAGCACTCGGCCAGGGTCGGGTAGTTGAAGACCGCGTCGACCAGGTAGTCGATGGTGCCGCCGCAGCCCATGACGGCCTGGCCGATGTGCACCAGTTCGGTCGCCTGGGTGCCGAAGACGTGCACGCCCAGGAGCCTGCGGTCGTCGGGGGAGACCAGCAGCTTGAGCATGCCGTAGGTGTCGCCGATGATCTGGCCCCGGGCCAGCTCGCGGTAGCGGGACAGGCCGGTCTCGAACGGGATGTGGGCGTCGGTCAGCTCGTCTTCGGTCGCGCCGACGAAGCTGATCTCGGGGATCGTGTAGATGCCGATCGGCTGCAGGCCGTTCATCGCGGCGGCCGGTTCGTCGCACGCGTGGTAGGCGGCCAGCCGGCCCTGCTCCATCGACGTGGCGGCCAGCGCCGGGAAGCCGATGACGTCGCCGACGGCGTAGATGTGCGGGACGGTCGTGCGGTAGTACTCGTCGACGGTGATGCGACCCCTCGGGTCGGCCTCCAGGCCGGCGGTGTGCAGGGCGAGCGACTCGGTCATGCCCTGGCGGCCGGCCGAGTACATGACCGTGGCGGCCGGGATCTTCTTGCCGCTTTCGAGGATCGTGAGGGCGCCGCGCTCGCGGCGTTCGACGGCGGCGACGGTCTCGCCGAAGCGAAACGTCACGGCCAGGTCGCGCAGGTGGTATTTGAGCGCCTCGATGACCTCCAGGTCGCAGAACTCCAGCATGCGGTCGCGGCGCTCGACCACGGTGACCTTGGTGCCGAGGGCGGCGAACATGGAGGCGTACTCGATGCCGATGACGCCCGCGCCGACCACGACCATGGAGTCGGGCACCTGGGCGAGCTGGAGGATGCCGTCGGAGTCGATGATCGTGGAGCCGTCGAACTCGACGCTGTCGGGGCGCGCCGGGCGGGTGCCGGTGGCGATGATGATCTTGTCGGCGGTGACCTTGGTCTCGCGGCCGTGCTCGTCGATCACGGCGATGGTGTGGGGGTCGAGGAACTGGCCCGAGCCGGTCAGCACGGTGACGCGGTTGCGGGAGAGCTGGTTGTGCACCACCTCGACCTCGCGGCCCACGACGTGCTGGGTGCGCGCGGTCAGGTCGGAGATGCCGATCTCCTCCTTGACGCGGTAGTTGCGGCCGTACATCTCGCGCTGGCTGAGTCCGGTCAGGTAGAGCACGGCCTCGCGCATGGTCTTGGAGGGGATCGTGCCGGTGTTGATGCACACCCCGCCGATCATGTTGCGCCGCTCGACGATCGCTACGCGGCGCTCCAGCTTGGCGGCCGCGATGGCGGCCTTCTGCCCACCCGGCCCGGATCCCAGGACGAGTACATCAAAGTCGCTCACACCTAGCAGTGTGGTCGCTGCGACCAGCGACGAGAAGACCTTGACCGGCTTCACCGGACAATTGGCCGCCTTGTGCGACGGCGGCAACGTGACAGCCACCGGACCGGTGCAATCGGGAGACAAGCAGACATCAAGCGGGCTCCGCCACGATCGGGCCCCATGTGGAAGGACACCCCTCAGTACCTCGGCGAACTGCTCATCTGGGAGATCGAGGACTACCTCATCGCGCAGTCCCAACGGCCCGAGCGGGCCAAGGTCGCCTTCATCCGGCTGGCCGACGCCTGGGGCGCCGCCTCGATCGCGGCCGAACTCGACAACGGCGGCAGCTTCTACTCGGCCGCCAAGCGGGCCGACGCCCTGGGCATGACCCTGCCGGGCGACATGTTCGGTACGGTGACCCGCGAGCAGATGCCGCACGTCTTCACCGCGGTGCCCGGCACGACGTTCCCGCCGATGGCTGACGGGGACGGGTGGGTCATTGTCCGATTGGTCGCTTTCGAATCCTGATATTTCGGGAATCGACAGTAGGCTGGTCGCCATAATGATCCACCGACGCGTAATCGGAGGATCCACTTGGCAGTGCCACAGCCGCTCCGCGATCCCCGCCGGCTCGGCGGCCACACCCTCACCGGCGCGTACCCGCCGGGTGACCGGTCGGCCTCCTTCGAGACGGGCGACGGCGCCCTGCTGACGCTGTTCCACACCCGCCTGCCCGACCCCGACGCGTTCCTCGAACGGATCGACCAGCTCCAGCGCGCCGGCGGCTACCCCTGGCTCTCCCTGCTGGACGCCGGAACCTCCGGCGGCGAGCCCTACGTCGTCGTCGAGAAGGTCGACGGCGCCCACTTACAGACGGCTTTGCCCGAACGGGACGCCCAGCGCCTGGCCATCGCCGCGATGACCGGCCTCGCCGGGCTGCACCGCGACGGCGTGGCCCACGGATCGTTCACGCCCTGGTCGGTCATCCTGACCGGCGCCGGCCCTCGGCTGGCCCTCGTCGACCTCGACGCGCTGCTGACCTCGGGCGCCCCTTCCCCGGCACCCGAGACCGGCGACCCCGGCGAGACGCGGCCCGTCGGCACGCTCGCCTACCTGCCGCCCGAGGCGTTGCGACCGGAGGTCCACCCGCCCGCGCCGCCCGGCGACCTGTTCGCCTGGGCGGCCGTCATGGTGTTCGCCGTCACCGGGCGGCACGTCTTCGAGCGGGACTCCCCCGCCGCCACCATGAACGCCGTCCTGCACGACGACCCGGACCTCGACGGGGTGCCCGAAGGTCTCGCCGGGGTCGTCGCGGCCTGCCTGGCGAAGGATCCCGGGCAGCGGCCCACCGCGCGGGAGGCGCTCGAACGGCTGATCGGCGAGGCGCAGCTCACCGTCGACCGGGCCGCCCTCGACGTGGTGAACCGGCCGGAACCGGAGGAGCGGGAGACCGAGCCCGCCGTCCCGGCTCCCCCGGCCCGCCGCGGCCCGCACCGGGGCGCCCTCATCGCCGCCGCCGTCGCGATCGTGCTGGTCGCGGGCCTGGGCGGCTACACGCTCGGCGGCAACCGCACCGTCGCGGCCACCACCGCCGCCGACGCCACCGGCACCCCGTCGACCTCCGTCAGCACGCTGGCCGCCGCCGACGAGCCCGCTCCCCCGCCCCCGGCCGCCGGGGAGGTCACCGCGCCCGGTCCCGCCATCACGCTGAAGGAGAACCCGGCCGACCCCGTCCGGCTCACCGGCTACCGCAAGGGCGCCGGCACCTGGGTCCGCGCCGAGGGCGACGCCTTCACCCGGCTGCCCGGGAAGAACGTCGAACCGGCCCGCTCCCCCGGCGGGACGTGGCTCGCCGCGGTCGGCCCCGAGAGCATCACGTTCACCGGGGCCGGGGAGCCGTTCACCGTCACGCCGGGGGTCCCCTACACACGCCCGACCTGGTCGCGCGACGGCGCGAAGCTGATGCTCACGATGACCTCCGGCGACGAGGGCCGCCCGGCCGGGTTCGTCGTCGTCGACGTCGCCACCCGGGCGGTCGCCACCGTCGACACCGACGACGAGACGACCGGCGGCGAGGGGCACTTCGCCTGGACGCCCGACGGTTCGGGGGTCGTCGTCGGCTACCGGACCGCGACCGAGCACGGGGTCAGGTTCCGCGACCTGACCGGCGACCTGGCCAAGGCCTACCACTGGGTGGGCGAGACCTACGGGCGGCGCATGTTCTCGCCGTCCGGCAAGACGTTCGTGACGTTCTGCCCGAGCGGCGGCACCTACTGCGTGTGGGACACCGCCACCGGGGTGCGGCAGGCGTCGATCGCGCTGTTCTACCCCGACGGCCTGCTCTACGGCTGGTACGACGACGCCCACCTGATCGTCGCCGACCCACGTGGGGATCCGCACCGGATCGTGGCCATGGACCTGCGCGGACGGCCGCAGCGGGTGCTGGCCGAGATCCCGCCCGAGGACGACACGACCGACCTGCTCCTCTACTACACGGGGAACTGATGCCTCCCGTCGAGCCGCTCACCCCGCACGACCCGGCCTCGCTCGGCCCCTACGCCCTGGTGGGCCGCCTGGGCGGCGACGTCTACCTGGCCACCGCCCCCGGCGGCGGACAGGTGGCCGCGCGCAGGCTGGCCCGGCCGCTCGACGCCCCCGGACGCGAGGCGCTGGCCCGCGTCTGGGAGGCCGCGGCCGTCGGCACGCCCCACATACTGGACACCGGCCGCGACTACATCGTGTCCGAGTACGTGCCGGGGCCGAGCCTGGCCGAGGAGATCGTCGAGCGGGGCGCGCTGACCGGGCCCGCGCTGCACCGGCTCGCCGTCGCCACGGCGACCGCCCTGGCCTCCCTCCACCGGGCCGGGCTCACCCACGACGCCATCACGCCCGGACGGGTGCTGCTCGGGCCCGACGGACCCCGCCTCATCGGGGCCGAACGGCCGGTCACGCCCGCCTGGCGGGCCGAGGAGTCGCGGGTGCTCTGGCAGGACCCCGACGAACCGCCGAGCGCCGCCGCCGACGTGTTCGCCTGGGCGGCCGTGATCGTGTACGCCGCGACCGCCCGGCCGCCGTTCGGGGAGAACCCGACGCGCGTCTCCTACGGGGCGGCGGACCTCGGTCCGCTCTCCGGGGCGCTGCGGGACCTCCTCGCCGACTGCCTGGCCGACGAGCCCGGGGCCCGGCCGGGGGCCGAGGAGACGCTGCTCCGGCTGCTCGGTCACGCGGGGGCGCTCGACACGATGCTGCCGGCCACCGCGCCACGGGTCGTCGTGGCGCCTCGGTCGGGCGTGAGCCGTACACCCCCCGAGAAGAGAAGCAGAGGCGGCGCGGTCGCCCTCGCGGCGGGCGGGCTGGCGCTGGCGCTGGTGTCCGGCGCGGGAGGGTACCTGCTCGCGCCCGCCCCGGCCCCGCAGGCGCGGAAGGCGGCGCCGAGCCCCGCTCCGACCCCGCGACCGGTGGCGTTCCCCTCGCCGGGGCCGTCGCCGCTGCCGCTCGCGGGCGGGGTGCTGAACGAGCGGCCCGGCGACCCGCTGCGGCTGGCCTCCTACCGGGCCAGCGTCTCGGCCGACGCGACGGCGGCCTTCGCGCGCAGCCGCGACGGCGCGGGCTTCGAGCGGACCGGCGGCGACAACCACGTCTCGGTCGTCTCGCCCGACGGCCGCTGGACGGCGACGATCGACGAGCTGTTCGTGGCGAGCGGGGAGCGGCTCGACGTCGAGTTCACCGACCGGGGCAGCGGTCGCCGGTTCACCGTGCCGACCATCGCCGCGCCGCTCAGCGCGCACCATCCGGCCTGGTCGCCCGACGGGACCCGGCTGCTGCTGTCGTTGTGGATCACCGACGGCGGGCCGGACGACATCGTGCCCTTCGGGTTCGTGGTCGTCGACCCGGCCACCCGGGCGGCGACCGTCGTGGAGACCGCCAACGACGCCGACCGGGAGGCCTTCCTGGCCGCCGACCCGGAGGCGCGGCTCGGCGCGCTGCCCGCCTTCCGGTGGACGCCCGACGGGCGGGCGGTCGCCACGGCCTACCTGACCCCCGAGGGCCGGTTCGGGGTGCGGTTCCACGACCTCACCGGGCGCGTCCTGCGCAGCTTCCACTGGGTCGGGCTCCCGGCCGGACCGGCCTGGTTCTCCCCCGACGGGCAGTCGTTCGTGACGACCCAGTGCGAGAAACGGCACGTCTTCTGCGTCTGGGACACCACCACCGGCGCGCGGCGGGGCGGCGTGCCCTCGGCCGAGGGCGACGGCCTGATCGGCTGGTTCGACGCGACCCACCTGCTGTTCTCCCGGGAGAAGAAGGGCGAGTACCGCGCCGACGTGATCGACTTCTCCGGCGAGACGACCCGGACCCTGGTCGAGCTCGACCCGCCCGGCGACGACCCCCTCGTGCAGTTGTTCTTCCTGCGGAGCTGACCCCCGTGGAGGGCGGTCGGCTGGGCGGCTACACGATCCTGCGGACTCTGGGGGCCGGCGGGCAGGGCACCGTCTACCTCGCCACCGGGCCCGACGGCGGGCAGGTGGCCCTCAAGGTGCTGCACGCGGTGCCGGAGGACGGGGCGGCCGAACGGTTCCTCCGGGAGGCCGAGGTGCTGCCGGAGGTGGCGTCGTTCTGCGCGGCGCGGGTGCTCGGGTTCGGGGTGGCGGACGGCGTGCCGTACATCGCCGCCGAATACGTCGAAGGGCCCACGCTCCAGGCCCTGGTCAGGGAGCACGGGCCGTTGGGCGGGGGGACGCTGCGGTCGGTGGCCGTGGGCACAATCACGGCGCTGGCGGCGATCCACCGGGCCGGGGTGGTGCACCTCGACTTCAAGCCGGCCAACGTGATCCTCGGCCGGGACGGGCCCCGGGTGATCGACTTCGGCATCGCGCGGGCCGTGGACGCCGAGACGACCGGCACCGGAGCGGTTGGAACTCCCACCTATATGGCCCCGGAGCAACTCGGGGAGTCGCCGCCCGGACCCCCGGCCGACGTGTTCGCGTGGGCGGCGACCGTGGTGTTCGCGGCGTCGGGGACACCGCCGTTCGGAGCCGATTCGGTGCCCGCGGTGCTGAACCGGCTGCTGCGCGGGGAGCCCGATCTGGGGCCCCTGACCGGGGACCTCCGGGAGGTGGTCGCGGCCTGCCTGGTCAAGGACCCCCGTGCCCGGCCGGCCTCCTCCGAGGTGCTGTTACGGCTGCTCGGCCGGGGTCCGGCGGCCTCCCGCCGGACCGGGCGGCGGGTCCTGGTCGCGGGGGCGGCGCTGGCCGTGGCCGCCGCGGCCGCCGGGGTGGCGGTGTGGGCCTCGCGGCCGGAACCTCCCCGGTCGTCGGGTCCGCCGTCGGCGGCCTTCACCTCACTGCGGGTGCCCGAGTTGCCGGGGACCGTGCACGAGCACGCGTCCGACCCGGTGCGGCTCACGTCCTTCAGCGTCAGCACGTCGATCCTGAGCATCCGGTCGTATGTGCGGGTGCGTGACTCCTTCGTCCCGACCGGACGGCAACGGCATCCGGTCGTGTCGCCCGACGGGCAGACCACGGCGGAGGTCAACTGGGCGCCGCTACGGGCCGCCGACGGGAACGTGGTGACCTTCACGCGGGACGGGGCGACGTTCACCGTGCCGACGGTGGCGCCGCCGCTCGCGGTGCGCTCGCCGGTGTGGTCGGCGGACGGCGGGCGGTTGTTGCTGACGGTGTTCTCCGGAACCGAGCGGGCCGGGTTCGTGCTGGTCGACGTGGGGGCACGGCGCTCGGTGCACGTCGCGGTCCCCGCGGCGGAGACGGATTTCGCGTTCGCCCCGGGCGCGGTCACGTCGGGCGGGATCGTCTACGGCCTCGACGGCGGCCGGGTGCGGGCCTACGACGGCATGGACACCCTGGTGTTCTCGCCCTCCGGGCGGCGGTACGCCGGGGCCTGCTCCTACGGAATCTGCGGGCCCGGACCGCTGCGACCGTCCGGCGAGGTGATCGGATGGTTCAACGAGGACACCCTGATCGTGCGGGACGGGCGGAAGGTGCTCGCGGTGGACGCGGCCGGCGGGACCACGCGACGCACCCTCGCGGACCTCGACTCCGACCAGGAGTTGATCATCCACTACTCGTAGGGATCCGAGCGATCAGCCCGTGTTCCGGCTGATCGCTCGGGCCTTTCGGTTATGCCATCACGCGGTCGACGATCTCCGACGCGCCCATCGAGCGGGCGCAGTGGGCGCCGCAGAACCACCTGCGGTCGGCCTCCACGCCGTGGCCGATGATGCGGCAGCCGCAGTGTTCGCAGATCGGCGCCATCCTGGTGATCGCGCACTCGAAGCTGTCGAAGGTGTGGACGGCGCCCTGGGCGTGCACCTCGAACGTCATGTCGTAGTCGTTTCCGCATACTTCGCAAGCGGCCATGATTCCCCCCGGATAGGTCGTTAGCGCATACCTACCCAGGGGGAACCCGGCTCACAGCGTGCCGAGCAGACCGGCCGCCATCTCCTTGGCCCCGGCGGCGGCCTCCGGCAGCGGCATGAGCACCGCGCCGGTGTTGTTGATCTCGGTCCCGGCCGGGCGGTCGGCGCCGCCGAACAGGACCGTCACGACGAACTTGTCCTGCATGACCTTGACCTCGTACGCGCCGCTGTAGGCGGTCTCGGTCTGCTGCCTGATCGCCTGGCCGTAGTTGTCGGTGCCCAGGCCCGGGATCTTCTGGATCTTGCTCCACTGGATGCCGCCGATCTTGGAACCGGCCGTGCCGCGGCTCTTGCCGCGCTCGTCGACCAGGTAGAACCGGGCCATCTCGGCGTTCGGGAACTCCCGGATGCCGATCCGCAGGTTCCGCCAGCGGACCTTGCCGCCCTCGACCGGCATGGCGTCGTTCCACCACTGACACTCGGTCAGCTTCGCCTTGCCCTCCGTGAGCTGCTGCGCCAGGCCCTCGGTCTTCGGGACCAGCCTCGCGGCCACCGGGTTCATCGTCACGCAGTTCGGCGGCAGGGCGATCTTGACCGGCGACGGGCTCGGCGTCGGGGTGGGGGTCGGCCGGGCCTTGCCGGCGAACGGCAGCGGCTTCTTGGCGTACCAGGCCTCGGCCGACTGGGCGAGCTGGGTCAGCAGCGCCTTGACCTCGCGGATCGCGTTCTCCTCGGTGATCGACTGCTTGGTGTCGTTCGTGAGGACGTCGGCTTCCTTGTGCTGCTGGCTGGCCTCGTACTTGACGTCGAAGGTGATGTTGCCGACCCGGCCCATGCCGGTGCCGAAGGCGTAGCGGTAGTCGTCCTCGCGGGTCCACTGGTACTGGGCGACGGCGGCCTCGCCGATGCCGGTGAACACCTGGGGCTTGGAGTAGTAGCGCTCGTCGTTGGAGACCGAGGCGGTGTAGTCGTACTGGCGCTTCTCCCCGTCGAACTGGATCGTGGCCGCCTTGTCGGCGGTGGTGTCGCCGATCGCCTCGTACCGGGCCACGTTGACGGTGATCTGCCGCTGGCGGTTGTACTCGCCGTACGAGATGTTGCGGTTGGTCCACTCGCACGTCCACCGGACGTAGCTGACCAGGGTGGAGTCGCGCTCGTCGGACATCCGCATGTCGATCTTGGCGGCCGGGACCAGCCGCTCGGTCTGCTCCGGGTCGAGCATCGAGCAGACGTCGAAGTCGGTGCCCTTCGGGTCGTCGCCCGCCGCCGGGGGCGCGGCGCCCGACGCCTCGGGAGACGCCCCCGTCTTCGGCGGCGGCGCCGTCTGCGGGGTCTCCTCGCCTCCGGTCGTCTGGAAGAACACGAACGTGCCGCCCGCCACGACCAGGACCACCACGGCCGCGATCAGCGGCCACAGCCACTTGTTCCTGGTCGGCGGGCCGGGAGGCTGCGCCCAGCCCGGCTGGGTGGTGCCCTGCCATGGGCCGGAGTTCTGCTGCCAGCCGCTCTGCGCCTGCCAGGGGTCGCCGCCCCCGCTCGGGGCGCCGTTGGCGTGCGGCTGGAACAGCACCGCCGTGCCCTCCGGCCCCTCCTGGGGCTGGGCGGCCTGCGGGTTCCAGGGGCCCTGCGGGGGCTGGTTCGCGTCGGCGGGCCCGCGCCACCGCTCGCTGCCCCGGGGGACGTGGCCGTGCGGGCCCGGGGGTTCGGGGGTGTTCGGGGGCCACGCGGTGCCCTCGGACGGGGTGGACCAGGCCGAACCCGGAGCCGTCAGGCCCGAGGACTCCTGACGGGACTCGGGCGGCTGCCCTTCCGTGCCGGGCCACTTGGCGGTGGGCGCCGCCTCCGGCCACGGGGCGTCGCTCCTGGACTCGGCCCCCGGCCACTGCGGACCGCCCGAGGCCTCCGGACCGGGCATCTGGGGACCCGACGGCGACTCCACACCCGGCCACTGGGGACCGGTCGACGACTCCATGCCCGGCCACTGGGGGCCGCCCTGAGGGTCGGGACCGGGCCGCTGCGCGCCGCCGCCGGGCTCGGCACCGAACCGCTGAGGGCCTGACGACTCCACACCCGGCCACTGCGGGCCCCTTGAGGGCTCCGCACCGAACCGCTGCGGACCCGACGTGGACTCCACGCCAGGCCACTGCGGGCCGGTCGACGACTCCGCGCCAGGCCACGCCGGGCCGCTCGGCGGCGCGGAACCCGGCCGCTGCGGGCCCGACGGAGACTCCGCACCCGGCCACTGCGGGCCGCTCTTCGGGTCAGGGCCGGGCCGCTGCGGAGCGGCCGGGGGCTCGGCACCGGGCCACTGGGCACCGCCGAAGGGCTCCGCGCCTGAGCGCTGGGGGCCCGACGGGGATTCCGCGCCGGGCCACTGCGGGCCCGGACCGCCGAAGGCGGGGGGCTCCGGCATGCCGGGCCACTCGGGGCCGGCCGCGGGCCACGCCGGGCCCGGGTTGGCCGGGGGCTGCGGGGGGCGGTGCGCGCCGAAGGCGTCGAAACCCTGACCAGTGCCGGGGCCCTGGTCCGGGCGCCGGGCGGGGCCGTCGGCGATCGGGGAGACGCCGTTCGCGCCGGGGGCGTGCCGGTCGGAGGGGGTGTGGGGCACCGGGCCCCCGCCGCGCCCGGGGGCGTCCGGGCGGGTGAAGTCGCGGAAGTCGGAGCGGCCCTCGGGCGGGCCCTCCGAGGTGGGCGCGCCGAACAGGGCGGGCGGGCGGAGCTGGCCGGGCGGCCCTTCCGGGGTCGGCGGCTTGCGGGGCTGGCTGGACGGGGTGTCGAACCAGCCCGGCCGGTCGGAGGGAGGCGACGACGGGGTGGCCGACTGCCTGGTCGACGATTTGGGGATCCGCCGCGGCAGTTCTGAGGCGCTCTCGCGCAGCCGCGTGGTCGCGGGGTCCACGTCCGTGGGGTCGCCGGTCTTCGACGGGTCGGCCGCCGCGCCGTCGGCTCCCGGCGCGGGCTCGGCAGGGGGCTGCTTGTCCAGGTCACGGAGCATCGCGCCGAACGGGTCGGACTCGTCCGGGCCGGAGTTCCGGGCAGCCGGAGGAGCCTGCTCGGCCGGGGGTTCCGGGTCGGCGGGCGGGGTGGGGCCGTCGGGCCGGGACGCGACTCTCGTCGGGTCGCCGATCACGGGGATGCCCGATTCGCCGGTCCGGCGGACGAACGGCAGGCTCGTGCCGGTCGTCTTGGGGATCTCGCCCGTGGCCGGGTCGTCCTCGTCGTAGGCGTGGGGGCGCGAATCCCGCACAGGAGAACCGAAGGCCTCGCCCGGCGGGTCCGCTGGGGGCGTGTCCTCCGGGGGCGGGGGGACCGCACGCAGGTGGTTCCGGGGCTTCTGGGGGTCTTCGGGCATGGGGGGACTCCTTGGTCAGCCGATTCCGGCCGCGACCAGCTGGGCGGCCTGGCGGGCGCGCTCCCTGGTGTCGTCGCCGGGCGACTTGTAGGTGACCTGGGCGGACAGGTTGCTTCTCCGGAACCAGACGGTGGCGCCGCCGTCGGCGGGCGCCACGTACGCCTCGTCGGCGACGCCGGTGAGGTTCTCGGCGCCGTCGGGGCGGGCGGGGGCGGCCCCGGTCGTCAGGCGGTAGCCCACGACGACCTCGGCGCCGCCGGAGCGGTTGATCCAGCGGCAGCCGCCGTCGGGTGTGGGTTCGGCGTTGGCCTGGACGCCGAGCAGGCGGGTGATCTGCGCGGTGGTCAGGGACGTGCAGGCGTCGGGGGCGGCGGTGAAACGGGCCGGGACGTCGTCCGGGCCGGCCGCGAACCGGGAGGCGGCCCAGCCGCCGCCGACGCCGAGGGCGAGCGTGAGGGCGGCGCCGATCGCCCAGCGGCCGGTCCGGCGCGAGCGCGGGGGCACCGCCGCGACGGCGTCCCGCAGCAGGTGGCGGGTGGTCGCGGCCGGAGGGCGGTGGGCGGGGTCCTTGGCGAGCAGCGCGCCGACCGCGCGGGCCAGGGCGGGGGTCGCCTGCGTCATCGGGGGCGGGTCGTGCATGACGACGGCGGCCACGACGGCGGCCGGCAGGTTGCGGTGGAAGGGGCCCCGGCCCTCCACGGCCGCGTAGAGGGTCGCGCCGAGCGACCACAGGTCCGACGGCGGCCCGGCGGGCAGGCCGCGGAACCGTTCGGGGGCCATGTACGCCGGCGACCCCGAACTGTCGGCCGGGTCGGCCCCGAAGGGGGCGGCGATGCCGAAGTCGGCCAGCATGGCCCGGCCGTCGTCGCCGACCAGCACGTTGGCCGGTTTCACGTCCCGGTGCAGGATGCCGTGGGCGTGCGCGAGTTCGAGGGCGTCGAGGATCGCCAGGCCGATCTCGGCGACCCGGGCGCTCGGCAGCGGCAGCAGCTTGTCGAGGGAGGTGCCCGGCACGAGGTCCATCACGATCCAGGGCGCGCCCTCATGGGGCACCACGTCGTGGATCTTGACGATCGACGGGTGGTTGAGCCGCCCGGCCGCCCGTGCCTCCCCGATCGCCCGGGAGGTGTATTCGGCCAGCTCACCGGGCCCGAGGTCGCTGGGCGTGCGCATCTGCTTGACCGCGACCTCGCGCCGCAGCAGCTCGTCGTGGGCACGCCAGACGGTGCCCGCGCCGCCCTTCCCGAGGGGTTCGGCGAGCCGGTAGCGGCCGGCCAGCAGGGTCACGCGTGACCCCACAGCGTGTCGGCCGCGGCGCGGGCGGCGGACTCGGCGCCCGAGCGGATCTGGTCGGCGGTGCGGTCGCCCAGGTCGGCGTACTCGACGCGGCCGACGAAGTCGCCGACGCGGAAGTAGACGTCGACGGCGATGATGCGGCCCTCGTCGGAGGTGACGTCCCAGGTGAACGCCTCCTCGCCGACGCCGGTGAGCGGGCGGATCGCCGAGATGACGGTGGGGATGCGGCGTTTGGTGCCGATCTCGTACCAGATGAGGGAGGAGTCACGCGGCTGGTTGGCGACGTGGCGCTTGATGCCGCCGTAGAGGGAGCGGGCCGCGTCGAGGTCCAGGTCCCACCAGTCGGGGGTGTCGGAGTCGGTGGTGGGTTCGAGGCGCAGGCCGGTGCCCTCGACCGTCCACTGGCAGCCGCCCTCGATCTCCGTCGGCCGGGCGTTCTGGCCGAGCAGCGCCTTGACCTGGCCGGCGGAGACGACCCTGCATAAGTCGACGTCCCGCGCGAAGACGGGGGCGGGCGGGCGCCGCCCCGCCGGGGTGCCCGCGCCGCCGGACTCCCACGGCGCGATGAGCACCACGGCCGCCGCGACGACGGCGGCGGCCCCGGCCGCCACCGCGACCCACAGGCCGTTCCTCTTCCGGCCGGCCGGCGCGATCTGGGGGTTCCCGCCCCGGACGATCTCCTGGAACAGCCGCCCGGCGGTCGCGGCGTCGGGCCGGTCGGCCGGATCGCGCGCCATCAGCCAGGTGATCAGCGTGCCGAGCGGCCCGCCGACCCTCGGCGCGGGCACCGGCGCGGTGAGCGTCGCCTGGATGACCTGCACATGGCTTCCCCGGTACGGCGGCACGCCCTCCAGCGCGGTGTACAGGGTCGCCCCAAGTGACCACAGGTCGGAGGCCGGCCCGCCGGAGTGGCCTTCGAGCCGTTCCGGCGCGATGAAGCCCGGGGAGCCGATCAGCATCCCGTCGCCGGTCAGGTTGGTCGTGTCGGCCTGCCGGGCGATGCCGAAGTCGGTCAGCACCACCCGTCCGTCGACGGTGAGGAACACGTTGCCGGGCTTGACGTCGCGGTGCTGCACGCCGTGGGCGTGCGCAGCCGACAGCGCGTCGACCATGCGGGCGCCGATCTCGGCCACCGCGCCCGGCTGGAGCCCGCCGTGGGCGGAGATCTCGGCGGAGAGCGGGCGCCCGTTGAGGCGCTCCATGACGATCCAGGGACGGCCGTCCTCGACCAGGACGTCGTGCACGCTGACGACGGCCGGGTGCCGCAACCGTGCGGTCACCTCGGCCTCGCGCATCACCCGGGTGACGAGCTCCGCCCGCTCCCGCTCCCCCATCCCGTCGGGCACCCGCAGTTCCTTGACGGCGACCTCGCGGTCGAGCATCTCGTCACGGGCGAGCCAGACGGTGCCCATGCCACCGGAGCCGAGGGGACGGAGCAGGAGGTACCGGGAGGCCAGTCGTTCCCCGATCGATTCGGCCATACCGGGAGAATAGCGAAACCCAACCGGCCCGATTTGACCATTCGTCAACCCCGGTCCCGCATGGCAGCCACATCCTGGCATATCAGGACGCCCGCCAGGCCCTACTCCACGACGATCTCCGCCGTACCGCCCACGATCTCCACCCCGGCGACGGTCTTCGGCCCGGCCGCCCGCACGACCAGCCGGCCTTCCTCGTGTACGGCCGTCACGACCGTCTCCCCGTCGTCGTCGCGCACCACGGTCCGGCTCTCGCCGTCGGGGAGGCCGTACACGAGAAGGGAGATCTCCGGCGTCTCGGTCACGGTCGGGCCGGGGGTCGTGGTGGGGATCAGGGCGCCGAGGCGTCCGTAGAGCGGGATGCGGTCGAGCGGCGGGCAGACCCGGACGTAGCGCCCGCCCGCGTGGTGCTCGCCGGTCCAGTGGTCGACCCAGGTCCCGGCCGGGAGGTAGACGTCGCGGGTGCCGTCGGCCGAGGTCATCGGGGCGACGAGGAGGTCGGGGCCCAGGAGGTACTGGAGGTCGGCCTGCCAGCTCACGGGGTCGCCGGGCCGGTCGACGCACAGGGCGCGCATGATCGGCAGCCCGGTCTCGGCCGCCTCGACGGCCGTCGAGTAGAGGTAGGGCATCAGCCGGTAGCGCAGCCGCAGCGCCTCGACCGCGCCGCGTTCGGCGTGCTCCGGGAACTCCCACGGCTCGCGGCTGGTGGTGCCGTGGAAGCGCACCAGCGGCGACAACGCGCCGAACTGCGCCCATCGGACGAAGAGATCGGGTGTGGGCGTGCCGGTGAAACCCCCGGCGTCGTGGCTCCAGAAGGGGATGCCGGACAGTCCGTGGGACAGGCCGCCCCGGATGGTGCTGCCCATCGCCGGGTAGGTCGCGTCGACGTCGCCGCTCCACTGCGCCGGATGGCGCTGCCCGCCCAGGTAGGACGACCGCGCCCAGACCAGGCCGTGCCCGGCGACCTCGCGGGTCACCTCGGCGACCAGGTCGTTGAACAGCAGGGAGTAGACGTTGTGCAGTTCGGTCCCGGTCATCCCGTTGTAGGCGACCGCCCTGGCGGGCACGCCTTCGGCGAAGTCGGTCTTGAACACCTGCACGCCCTGCTCCAGCAGGCCCTTGAGGAGCCCGCGGAACCAGGTGCGGGCGGCGGGGTTGGTGAAGTCGACGATGCCGCAGGCCGGGTAGGAGCCGTGCCAGGCGTCGGCCACGTAGGGCTCGCCGTCGCGGGTGAGCAGCAGGTACCCGCTGCTCGCCGCCTCCTCGAAGGCCGGGCTCAGGTGGGAGATGTACGGGTTCATCCACAGGCAGACCTTGAAGCCCTGCTCCGCGAGCTCCGCCAGCATGCCCTCCGGATCGGGGAAGGCCTGCCGGTCCCACCGCAGGTCCGACCAGTGCCCGTCGATCTGCCAGAACGTGTCGAGGTGCAGCACGTCACACGGGATGCCGCGCTCCCGGATCTTCCGTGCCCGCGCCAGCACCCGCTCCTGGCTGTCGCGGAAGAACCCCGAGGAGATCCACGCCCCGAAGGCCCACTTGGGCGGCAGCACCGCCGGCCCGGTCAGCGCGCGCAGCCGCCGCAGCACGTCGGCGGGCTCGGGCCCGCCCAGCACGTAGTAGTCGATCAGATCGTCGGGCACCACGATCTGCACGTCGCTGTGGGTCGACTGGCACATGTCGAACTCGACCGGCATGCCGCTGTCGACGACGATCCCGTATCCCCGGCTGGACAGGTAGAAGGGCACGTTCTTGTACGCCCGCTGCGATTCGGCCCCGAACGCGTCGAAGTTCCACATCAGCGGCCGTTGCCCGCGTTTGTCGAGCGGCGTGAACGACTCCCCGAACCCGCCGAACGCCTCGTCGGCCGGGGCGAGGAACGTCTCGTGGTAGGCGACGGTGACCCCGTCGCTCTGGGAGCGGCCGAAGGGCAGCGTCCGGAGCCGCCCGGAGATGTCGGGACGGCCGGGGTCCTGTTCGGTGAGCACCCGCCCGGTCGGGTCGGTGAAGCGCAGGTTCCAGGGGTTCAGGCGGATCTCCGCCCGTACGGCCCCCGCGTCCACCACGACGGTCTCGTCGTCGACGGACACCCGGGCCGACCACCGCACCGGCCGGGTCAGCCGCAGGGCCCGCGCCGACCGCGTGCGGGCGTCGGCCTGCTCGCTGAGCTTGACCCGGATCATCCCCTCGCCCGCCGCGCTCACCTGGACGACGAGCGACTCGTCGGTCGAGGTCACCCCCTTCAGGGTGACGCCACACCCGTCGGCGGCCACCACCTCGGCCCGCGCCAGCGTCGCGATCCCGCCTTCGCCGTGCTGCCGCACGGGCAGCTCGGGCGGGTCGGCGACGAAGTACTCGCGCGCGATCAACGGGGGGCGATAGGGCATCGCTGCACTCCAACGGTATGGCGGCCAGTATGATAATTAGTTTGCCGTCCATCCCAACAAACGTCAACGAGAGCGGGAGACGATGTACTACGGCGGCGACTACAACCCCGAGCAGTGGCCCGAACACGTCTGGCACGACGACGTCGCCCTCATGCGGCGGGCCCGCGTCAACCTCGTCACGCTCGGCGTCTTCTCGTGGAGCAGCCTGCGGCCCGCGCCGGGCCGGTGGGAGTTCGGCTGGCTCGACCGCGTCCTCGACCTGCTGCACGACAACGGGATCCAGGTGAACCTCGCCACGCCGACCGCCTCGCCGCCCCCCTGGTTCGGCCGGCTCCATCCCGACACGCTGACGGTCACCGCCGACGGCGCCCGGCTCACCCACGGCAGCCGGGACACCTACTGCGTGAGCGCGCCGGCGTACCGGGACGCCTCCCGCGAACTGGCGTCGGTGCTGGCCGAGCGCTACGGCGGGCACCCGGCGCTGGCGATGTGGCACGTCCACAACGAGTACGGCACCTGGTGCCACTGCGACCACGTGGCCGGGGCCTTCCGCAGGTGGCTGCGCGCCCGCCACGGCGACCTGGCCACCCTGAACGAGCGCTGGACCACGGCGTTCTGGTCGCAGGGCTACTCCGACTGGGAGGAGATCCAGCCGCCCCGGGCGACCCAGTGGTTGCCGAACCCGTCGCAGGCGCTCGACTTCCGCCGGTTCCTCTCCGACGAGATGCTCGCCCACTTCACCGAGCAGCGCGACCTCCTGCGCCCGACGGGCAGGCCGGTCACCACGAACTTCGCCTTCGGCTCGTGGGTGCCGGTCGACCACTGGAAGTGGGCCCGGGAGGTCGATCTGGTGGCCGTCGACGACTACCCGACGGGCGACCTGGCCGAGGAGTCGGCCTTCGTGGCCGACCTGGCCCGGTCGTGGGCGGGCGGGAAGCCGTGGATCCTGATGGAACAGGCGGCGGGAGTCGAGTACACCCCGAGACGCACCCTCCCCCGCCCACCGGGCGACCTCGCCCGGACCACCCTCATCCACGTCGAACGCGGCTCGATCGGCGCGATGTTCTTCCAGTGGCGCGCCTCCCGGGGCGGTGCCGAGCAGTGGTACCACGGCATGGTCCCCCACGCGGGCCCGGACACCCGCACCTTCCGGGAGATCGCCGCCCTGGGAGAGACCCTCGCCGCCCTGCCGCCTCGTCCGGCGCCCCGGCCGGAGGTCTCCGTCGTGTGGGACGACGAGGCGTGGTGGGCGCTCCAGAACCGGGGCCTGCCCTCCCGGGACCTCGACTACCTCGAAGCGGTCAAGCAGCCGCACCGGCTGCTCCACCGGGCCGGGCACCACGTCGCCTTCGTCCACCCGGAACACGACCTCTCGCCCTATCGCCTGGTCATCGTCCCGAGCCTGCTCCCGATCAGCGACGCGGCCCTGGCCAACCTGGCCGCCCGTCGGGGCGCCGTCCTGATGTCCTTCTTCTCCGCCGTCACCGACGAGCACCTCCGGGTGCGGCTCGGCGGCCGGCTGCCCGCGTTCGGCATCACGATCAAGGAGCACCGCCCCCTCGCCGAACCGCTCACCCTCTCGGACGGCACGGAGGCCTCCCTCTGGAGCGAGGAGATCGCCCTGGAGGGCGCCGAGGCCGTCGTGACGTACCCGGACGGAAGCCCCGCCCTCACACGATTCGGTAACACCTGGTACTTGTCCACCCGATTGACCGATAAAGCCTATGAATGCCTCCTGACCTGCCTTTTACGCCGTTCTTACTAGCGAACCGGTACACATGGTGAGAGGTAAGGGAACCATCACGGCGGGGGAGAACGATGCTCAAGGTGGTGCCATCGCTCGCGAAGGTCAGGGACATCACGTCGGCTCTGCGCAGGCGGGCGTCTCACCGTGACAGCAGGGGCGATTCAACGGTCATCGACCTGCGGGCGTACCGCGACGCCAAGATCATCAGATTTCCCCGCACCGGTGGCCCGACCACGGTCGCCTGAACGGCCGTATCACCCCGTGAGGGCCGCGCGGCAATCGGCGCGCCGCGCGACAGCACAACGGTGACGGGGTGCCGGCCGTGCCTGAACACGGTCGCCACCCCGTCACATGCTTTTCACGCCTTCTTGAAGTAGGAGGAGGCCGGCACACCACCCCTCAGGAACTCCTCGAACGTGATCCGCCCGACGGCGTGCTCGGGCGTGAGCTGGTATCCCGACCGGAACGCCTTGCTGACCCGGCCCGGCACGAGCACCTCGACGACCCGTTTCCGCTTGTCCTCCGCCGCCAGGTAGAGCTCGACCATCTCCCGGAAGCTGAGCACCTGCGGCCCGCCCATGTCGGCCAACCGGCCCGCCGGGTCGCCCATCGCCAGCGTGGCGAGCTGCGAGGAGACCTCCGAGATCGCGATCGGCTGCGACGCCCACCCGAGCGGCACCGGCACGATCGGCGACCTGGTCAGCGTCCGGCAGAGCGAGGCCATGAAGTCGTGGAACTGCGTGGTCCGCAGGATCGTGTACGGCAGCCCGGAGGCCTCGACGAGCTGCTCCACGGCGTGTTTGACCTGGTAGTACGAGTAGGGATGCCGGTCGACGCCGACGATCGAGATGTAGACGACGTGGGTGCCCGGCGCCAGCGCCTTCAGCAGGTTGCGGGCCGCCTGGACGTCGGTCTTGCCGGGCGGCTTGCTGGCCAGGTGGACGACCGTGCTCACGCCGTCGGCGGCCTCGGCGATCCCCTGCCCGGTGACCAGATCGCCCCGATAGGGCCCGTCGGCGCTGCGGGCCAGATTGCGGACCTCCCGGCCCGCCCGCCGGAGGTCCGCGATGACCTGACGGCCCAGGATGCCGGTGCCGCCGGTGACGAGAATCGTACCGTCCATGATGGTTTCCCACCTTTTGAGGCGTTTTCCGGATCCATACCCCATCACGACGCGCTGAACGAACTCACCCCACAGGCTCATGATTCCGGGGCCCGGGTCTGTCAGGATGGGGGGGTGAGCCATTCCCCGGCCGTGGTCCAGCCCGACCAGGAACTGATCATCGAGATCCTCAACGAACTCGACATCGACTTCACCTTCGACGCTGACGGCGACCTCGCGATCTCCACCGAGGCGCTCACGGTCTTCTTCCTGTTCGGGTCAGAAGGCGACCTTTTCACGATCCGCACCTTCTACGACCGCCACTACTCCGTCGACGAGAAGCCGCTGCTGCTCACCGCGCTCAACGAGTGGAACGCCGACACGATGTGGCCCAAGGTCTACGCCTTCACGCCCGACAACGGCGTGATACGCGTGATCGGCGACGCCCAGCTCTACATCGGCGCCGGAGTCACCTACGAACACCTGATGACGATCGTCGCCCACTGGGTGAGGTCGGCGATCAAGTTCCACCGCTGGCTCAGCGACCGTCTGGCCTTCGAAGAGGACGACGCCGAATAGTCCTGGCCAGCGCCTCCTCAAGGGTCTTCTGCGGGTACGGCGATCGTGCCACCGCCCCTTCGAGGTCGATCTCCCCACGGTGCAGCCGCTCACAGAGCGTGACGATCTCGGTGATCTCCGCTCGCTGCCGCTCCACGAAGTCGGGCGTCACCGGGTCGCCGTGGCCCGGCACGATCACCTCGGGAGCGGCCTCCAGCATCTTCTCCAGCGCCATGGGCCACGCGCCCGGGTAGGAGTCGCCGAACTGCGGCGGCGCCCCCTGCTCCACGAGGTCGCCCGCGAACAGCACGCCCACGTCCGGAACGTGGACGGTGAGGTCGTGACCGGTGTGGCCGGGCCCGGGGTGGCCGAGCAGGACCTCCCTCCCGCCGAGGTCGACACTGGACGGCGCCCGCAGCGGCAGCACGACCGGGGCGGTCGCGATGCCGGGGAACTCGCCCGACCACTCCCCGATCTGCTTCTGGGCCGTGTCGACCAGCGCCTCCCGGCAGCCCTCGGTGGCGAAGCAGGTCCCGAAGGCCGCCGTGCCGAAGGCGTGGTCGAAGTGGGCGTGGGTCAGCACGACCGTCCAGGGCAGGTCGGTGACCTCCCTGATCGCGTCGGCCCAGGCCTGGCCGAAGGCCTCGTCGATGCCGGTGTCGACGACGAGACAGCCGGCCTGCCCCACGATCAGCCCGAGGGTGAGGTCGAGCTCGGTGTGCCGGCGGATCCAGACTCCGTCCGCAACTTCGATCATGGGTCAGTTGTTACCACACCGGAGCGCGGCCTGACCGAATTTCGGTCCGTTGACACCCCGAAAAATCCGGATCACACCGCAGAGGTCCGGAGCCGTCCGGCGGCTCAGGCGCGGGCGAGCGCCGCGCGTAGTTCCTCGGCGTTGAAGCGGGAGACGTAGGCGGGCCGGTCCCGGTCGTGCCGCCACCCTTCGGACAGCGGGCCGACGTCCACGACGTCGAAGCCGAAGGAGTCCGTCAGGTCGGCGACGACCCGCTTCGCCTCGGGGTCGTCGCCCGCGATCGGCAGCGCCCGCCGGTTCGGCGTGCCCGGCGGGGTGCCGTCGGACAGCAGGTGGGCGGCCATGATGTTGTTGAAGCCCTTGACCACGCGCGAGGTGGGCAGATGCTCCTGGAGCAGCCCCGACGGCGTCTTCTCGCCGGAGTCGATCTGCGGGAACCGCCCGTCGCGCTCGAAGTAGTAATTGTTCGTGTCGATCACGATCTTCCCCGCGAGCGGCTGCACCGGTACCCGTCTGTACGCGTGGAACGGCACCGTGACGACCACGACGTCCCCCGCCTCGGCCGCCCCCTCTGCGGTCGACGCGGAGGCCGCCGGGCCGAGCGACTCCACCAGGTCGGCGAGGGTCTCCGGCCCGCGTGAGTTGCTCATCACGACGGAGTGCCCCGCGTCGACGGCCAGCCGGGCCAGTGCCGACCCGATGTGCCCGCTGCCAATGAATCCGATGACCATACCGGGGAAACCTGGTCACCGGTGGCGTCATTCCCACACGTAACCTCGTCTCCCTCGTTGACGACGTTACGGGCGAGACTCTACGTTGTCTCTTCAAGAGACCATGTTCGGTCGTGGTATGAAGTGACCCACCAGGAGGCGGACGGACGAGTTGAGGCACCATGACCGAGCGATACCTCGGCGTACTCGGCATCGGCGAGGCGCTGGGGGTGAGCCGGCACGCGGTGCACAAATGGCGGGCCCGCTACCCCGCGGGATCCGCCCACCCCTTCCCCGAACCCGACGCCGAGATCGACGGCGCCCCCGGCTGGCGTCCCGACCGTCTCGGCGAGATCGTGCGCTGGCGCGAGGGCCTGCCCGGCCGAGGAGCCGGCGGCGGACGCCCCCCGGCGGCCCGCCAGGACTACCTGAAGGCCGCCGCCGAGCGCGGCCTCGACCGCGACGAGGCGCTGCGTGCCCTCGCGACGTTCGGCGAAGAGTTCCCCGAGATGACCGAGCCGGAGATCTGCGCCTGGCTCATCGAGAGCTGGCGCCGCTGACCCCCACCAGAAGGCGATGACGCATGCCCGGAACCACCGCACCCGGATTCGAACCCGTCCAAGACGCGTTCGCCGACAACTTCGAGCACCACGACGAGATCGGCGCGGCCGTCTGCGTCTACGTCGACGGGAAGAAGGTCGTGGACCTCTGGGGCGGCGTGGCCGACCCCCAGACCGAACGCCCCTGGACCGAGGACACCCTCCAGGTGGTCTTCTCCACCACCAAGGCGATCACCGCCGCCTGCGCCCTGCACCTCGTCGACCGCGGCCTGCTCGACCTGGACGCCCCCGTCGCCGACTACTGGCCGGAGTTCGGCAAACCCGAGATCCCGGTACGTTGGCTGCTCACCCACCAGGCGGGCCTGGCCGCTCTCGACAAACCGGTCACCCCCGCCGAGGCCGTGGCCTGGGAGCCGGTGGTCGCCGCCCTGGCGGCGCAGCAGCCGCTGTGGGAACCCGGAACCGAGTCGGGCTACCACGCCCACACCTTCGGCTGGCTCGTCGGCGAGGTGGTGCGCCGGGTGTCGGGGCGCACGCTGGGGACGTACCTGCGCGAGGAGATCACCGCTCCGCTGGAGCTGGACTTCTGGATCGGGCTGCCGGAGTCGGAACACCACCGCGCCGCCCGGATCGTCTCCCCGGCGATCGACCTGTCGGTCGACCCGGCGACCCTGCCCGAGGCGGTACGCCCCTACTTCGACCCGACGTCGCTGACGATGCGGGCCTCGATGGCCGTGACCCCGTTCCTCGACCACAACGACCCCGTCGAACTGGCGGCCGAGTTCCCCTCGACCAACGGCTGCGGCACCGCCCGGGGGCTCGCGGGCTTCTACGCGGGGCTGCTCGACGGCCGGATCCTCAGCCCTGAACTGCTGTCGATGGCGACGAGCGAGCAGGTCAGCGGGGTGGACAAGGTGCTGCGGGTGCCGGTCAGGGTCGGGCTGGGCTTCGGCCTGCCGAACCCGGACGAGTTCTGGTATGACCCGACGGCCTTCGGCTTCCCGGGATACGGGGGCTCGCTGGGGTTCGCGGACCCTTCCCGGGGGCTCGCCTTCGGCTATGTGATGAACCACGGCAAGCACGCCGCCGACGACAGGAGGGCCGCCAACCTCGTCGAGGCGGTGCGGGCCGCCCTGTCGTGACGGTGGGCCGCCCGCGCCGCCGGTGAGCGCCGGATGCGGCGCGGACCATGGGCGGCGGGCGGTGCCGGGGTGGGCGGGAGCCGTAACGGAAGAATCCTGGGCCGGCCCTCTGTCGGGTCGGCCCAGGATCGGGGGTCAGCTGCAGCCGCTGGTGCTGCCGCAGCCCTCGCACACGTAGCAGCTACCGGCCGGGCGCATCTTGGTGCCGCAGGTCATGCACAGCGGCGCGTCGGCCGTGAAGCCCTGGTGGCCCTCCAGGTGGCCCTGCTGCGAGGCCCTGACCGGCTCGGCGACCGGGACCGGCTTGGTCACCGGAGGCTCTATCGGGGCCGACTGGGCCAGCGCGGCCGTGTCGAGCTGGGCGGCCGGGTCTTCGCCGCGCTGCTGGGCGGCGCGCTCGGAGGCGGAGAAGATGCCCAGAGCGGCCCGGTCCTCGTAGGCCAGGTGGTCGAGGGCCAGGCGGCGGAAGATGTAGTCCATCACCGACTGGGCCATGCGGACGTCGGGGTCGTCGGTCATGCCGGCCGGCTCGAAGCGCATGTTGACGAACTTCTGCACGTAGGTGTCGAGCGGCACGCCGTACTGGAGGCCGATGGAGATCGCCACGGAGAAGGCGTCCATGACGCCCGCGAGGGTCGAGCCCTGCTTGGACATCTTCAGGAAGACCTCGCCGAGACCGTCGTCGGGGTAGGACGAGGCGGTCATGTAGCCCTTCGCGCCGCCGACCGTGAAGCGGGTCGTGATGCTCGGGCGGCTGTTCGGCATGCGGCGGCGGGTCGGGCGGGAGACCTCGATGACCTTGGTCTCGGGCTCGGCGACGACCGCGGCCTCTTCGGTCTTCTTGTTGTTGCCGGCCGACAGCGGCTGGCCGACCTTGCAGTTGTCGCGGTAGACGGCCAGGGCCTTCAGGCCGAGCCGCCAGCCCTCGAGGTAGACCTGCTCGATGTCGTCGATCGTCGCCGACTCGGGCAGGTTGACCGTCTTGGAGATCGCGCCCGACAGGAACGGCTGGGTCGCGGCCATCATCCGGACGTGGCCCATGGGCGCGATCGCCCGCTCGCCCATCGCGCAGTCGAACACCTCGTAGTGGGCCTCCTTGAGGCCGGGGGCGCCGACCACGTGGGAGTTCTGCGCGATGTACTCGACGATCGCCTCGACCTGCTCCTCCTGGTAGCCGAGCTGACGCAGGGCCCGCGGGATGGTCTGGTTGACGATCTGCATCGAGCCGCCGCCGACGAGCTTCTTGAACTTGACCAGGGCCAGGTCGGGCTCGATGCCGGTGGTGTCGCAGTCCATCATCAGGCCGATGGTGCCGGTCGGGGCGAGCAGCGACGCCTGGGCGTTGCGCCAGCCGTTCTTCTCGCCCAGCTTGAGGCACTCCTGCCACTGCTTGGTCGCCTCGGCGTGGATCGCCTTGTCCATCGCGTCGATGGTGCGGACCGCGTCGTTGGCGGCGGCGTGCTTGCGCATGACCCGCTTGTGCGGCTCGGCGTTGCGCTCGTAGCCGTCGTAGGCCCCCACGACGGCCGCCAGCTCCGCGCTGCGGCGGTAGGACACCCCGGTCATCAGCGACGTGATCGCCGCGGCGATGGCCCGGCCGCCGTCGGAGTCGTAGGCGTGGCCGGTGGCCATCAGCAGGGCGCCCAGGTTGGCGTAGCCGATGCCGAGCTGGCGGTAGGCGCGGGTGGTCTCGCCGATCTTCTCGGTCGGGAAGTCGGCGAAGGTGATCGAGATGTCCATCGCGGTGATGATCAGCTCGGTCAGCTTGACGAACCGGGCGATGTCGAACGTGTCGTCGTCGGTGAGGAACTTCAGCAGGTTGATCGACGCCAGGTTGCACGAGGAGTTGTCGAGGTGGACGTACTCCGAGCAGGGGTTGGACGCGGTGATCCGGCCGGTCTCGGGGCAGGTGTGCCAGTCGTTGATCGTGTCGTCGTACTGCACGCCCGGGTCGGCGCACTCCCACGCCGCCTTGGCCATCTTGCGGAAGAGGTCACGCGCGTCGATCTCCTCGATGACCTCGTGGGTGAGGCGGGCGCGCAGGCCGAACTTGCCGCCGGTCTCGACCTGGCGCATGAACTCGTCGCTGACGCGGACCGAGTTGTTGGCGTTCTGGTACTGCACCGACACGATGTCCTTGCCGCCGAGGTCCATGTCGAACCCGGCGTCGCGGAGGGCGCGGATCTTGTCCTCCTCACGCGCCTTCGTCTCGATGAACTCCTCGATGTCGGGGTGGTCGACGTCGAGCACGACCATCTTGGCCGCCCGGCGGGTGGCGCCGCCCGACTTGATGGTCCCGGCCGAGGCGTCGGCGCCCCGCATGAAGGAGACGGGGCCGCTGGCCGTGCCGCCCGAGGACAGCAGCTCCTTGGAGGAGCGGATGCGGGACAGGTTCACCCCCGAGCCGGAACCGCCCTTGAAGATCACGCCCTCTTCCTTGTACCAGTCGAGGATCGACTCCATGGTGTCGTCGACGGCCAGGATGAAACAGGCGCTGACCTGCTGCGGCGACAGGGTGCCGACGTTGAACCACACGGGCGAGTTGAACGCGAACAACTGGTGGACCAGGGCGTGCTTCAGCTCGTGGTCGAAGATCTCGGCGTCTTCGTCGGAGGCGAAGTAGCCGTTCTCGACGCCGGTCCGCGTGTAGACCCCCGTCACCCGGTCGACGAGCTGCTTCAGGCTCCACTCGCGCTGCGGCGTGCCGAGCGCGCCCCGGAAGTACTTGGTGGTCACGATGTTGGCCGCGTTGACCGACCACGACGCCGGGAACTCGACCCCGCGCTGCTCGAAGTTGACCGAGCCGTCGCGCCAGTTGGTCATGACGACGTCACGGCGCTCCCACTCCACCGCGTCGTAGGGGTGGACGCCCTCGGTGGTGAAGATCCGCTTCACCTTCAGCCCCTTGGCCCGCCCACGCCGTGCGCGCGTGGATGTGCCGTTGACCGTCTCCGTCATGACTCCCCCTTGGCATGTGCCTTGAGTTGCTGGATCTCTGCCTCGAAGTCGGCGAGGGTCTCAAACCCCCGGTAGACCGAGGCGAAACGTAGATAAGCCACCTCATCGAGGTCGCGCAGCGGCCCGAGGACCGCCACGCCCACCTCATGGGCCGGGATCTCGGCGACACCGGACGCGCGGATGCTCTCCTCGACCCTCTGCCCGAGCTGCGCGAGCGAGTCCTCACTGACGGGCCGCCCCTGGCAGGCCCGCCGGACCCCGGCGATGACCTTCTCCCTGGAGAACGCCTCGGTCACCCCGCTGCGTTTGCTCACCATCAGCAGGACCGTCTCCTGCGTGGTGAACCGTCTCCCGCATTCGGAACAGGTGCGCCGGCGGCGAATCGCCCCGCCGTCTTCCGTCGACCGGCTGTCGACGACCCGGGTGTCGGGATGACGGCAGAACGGGCAATGCACGCCGTCGCCTCCTCACTGACCAGACGCTCGCGCACGCCCCCACATGTGATGAGGTGCGGCAAAGGAAACACAATCTATGGTTCGCTCAGTTGACCACGACCACTAGATGTTGTGGTTCCCCAACCCTAGAAGTGAGTCCCCTAGATCGCAACTCAAACCCCACGTCCCTCAGGGGCCTACTGACCTGGGACATCGCGGGGGAGGTAGAGCGTCGTGCCTGGCCGGATGAGGGGATCGGGTAAACCGTTGAGATCCATGATCTCGCGAACGACGACCCCCGGATCGCCGGCGCCCACGGCCGAGACGGCGATCTCCCAGAGGGTGTCGCCTTCCTGGACCGTCACACGGGGCAACCCCTCGACCGGACGCGTGGTGGACGCGGTCACGGCAGCCCGTGTGCCCAGCCAGAGCGCAGCCAAACTTACGATCGCGATGAGTATGACGAGGACGATCCGCCCGCGCCGGGTGAGCCTGAGGGGCGGGGGGTTCTCTTTTTCGGTACGCCGGCCTTCGACCGCGACATGCGAGGGACGCTCGGCGTCACCCCAGCGTCGCGACCCCGACAGGGATCCTTTGGACGGGTTCCCATGCCGGGACAGAACGGTTTCCACGGCGACCAGACGATCGGCTCCCGCGCCCTGAATGGCGCGGTTCGGTCGGGGGTTACGACGCCTCGAATGAGTTCCGGCCCCCGACTTCCGTCCCCGAGCCCGTGAAATCGGCTGCGGGGCCGCTTGAGCCGTCGATTCCCGACTCGGCCTTACTGGAGACTTCGACATCGGCTTCGAAACCGGCTGCACCATGGAATCCCGAGCCTGGGAAGTCGTCTGCGGAGCGGCCTGAGCCGTGGCATCCCGCCCCTGCCCGGCCCGCGCCTGCGGAAATGCCTGCACCACGGATTCCCAGCCTGGGCCGGACTCGGCTTGGGGGTCTCGGCCCGGAAAGGGCGGGACCAAGGTGAGATGGCGTCGCCTTATATGGGGGTGTTCCGCCGGGTGTGGAACCACGGCCTTCGGCGGCCGGATGTTCGAGTATGGGGGTGGAGTCGTAGGGGTGTCCTTCCGCGTGGGCTTCATCGTGAACCTCCTCGACTGCCCTGCAAGAAGGGAAGAAAGATCGCGCGAATCGAACACGATGTCGATCGAACTCCCGTACGATGTTGTACACCACGCCACCGACGTTTTCGAGGGCAATCGAACAACTGTTTGATATTGATCTTGAATCGCGGTAGCGTCGCTCTGTGCGACGTGAGGAACACGGATTGGGAGGTGCGCAGGTGAACAACGACGGGCTGGCCGGCCAGCGCGACGAGAGCGTGAGCGATCTGGCGGTTCGCCGCCGCGACTCGCTCGGGCTCACCCCCAGGCAGCGCAAGATCCTGGAGGTGATCCGCGACTCGGTCCAGCAGCGGGGCTACCCACCGTCGATGCGCGAGATCGGTGAGGCGGTGCAGCTCACGAGCACGTCGAGTGTGTCCCACCAGCTCACCGCCCTTCAGCGCAAGGGCTACCTGCGTCGCGACCCCCATCGCCCGCGCGCCCTCGAGGTGCGCCTGCCCGGCGAGCCGGTCCTCTGGGTCGATCCCGACGCCGCCGTGGAAGACTCCGCCTTCAACCGTCCGACGGCGGCCTATGTTCCCCTGGTCGGGCGCATCGCCGCAGGTGGGCCGATTCTGGCCGAGCAGAACCTCGAAGACGTCTTCGCCCTGCCCAAGCAGCTCGTCGGCGAGGGCACCCTCTTCCTCCTCCAGGTCTCCGGCGACTCGATGATCGAGGCCGCCATCGCCGACGGCGACTGGGTGGTCGTCCGCCAGCAGCCGGTCGCCGACAACGGCGACATCGTCGCCGCGATGATCGACGGCGAGGCCACCGTGAAGACCTTCAAGCGCAAAGACGGCCACGTCTGGCTGGTCCCCCACAACCCCAACTACGAGCCGATCCCCGGCGACGAGGCGACCGTCCTCGGCAAGGTCACGGCCGTCCTCCGCAAGCTCTGACCTCACCTCTGAGGCGCCTGCTCCCCCACGAGCAGGCGCCTTTCGCTTGTCGGTGCTCTATGGGCGGTCTAGGGGCGGTAAACGCCGATGCGGTCGGTGATGCCCCGTCATACGCTGTTTGCGTGGACTTTGATCAGTTGACGGTGGAGCAGGCCCGCAGGCGCGACGGCACCAAGTGGGCGCAGGCCGCGCCCGACCTGATCCCCGCCTGGGTCGCCGACATGGACTTCCCCGTGGCCGGTCCCATCCGCGACGCGATCATGCACCGGGTCGTCACCGACATGGGCTACCCCGACTGGCCCTTGGAGCAGCCCGGCCTGCCGTTGCCGCAGGTCTTCGCCGAGCGCATGGCCGCCCGTTACGGGTTCCACCCCGACCCGGTCCACGTGCGGCCCTTCACCGACCTCAACCAGTCGTTGCAGGCCCTGCTCGACGTGCTGACCGAACCGGGCGAAGGGGTGCTCGTTCACACCCCCACCTACAACGCCTTCCTGATGACGCTGGAGGCGATGAACCGGCCCCCGGTTCCGATTCCGCTGGTGCCCGACGGGGAGACCTGGCGGGCCGAGCTTCCGGCCGATCCGCAGGGCGCGCGGGTGCTGCTTCTGGTCGATCCACACAATCCGACGGGGCGGTGCTTCACGCGTACCGAGCTGGAGGAGATCGCCGACTACGCCGATCGGCACGACCTGGTGGTGATCTCCGACGAGATCCACGCCGATCTCGTGTTCGCGCCGAACGAGCACCTCCCCTTCGGCCTGCTCCGTCCCGAACGGACCGTGACGATCACGTCGGCCAGCAAGGCGTTCAACATGGGCGGGCTGCACTGCGCGATCGCCCACATCGGTTCCGCGCGGGCCCGGGAGGCGCTGGCGACCCGCCCGCCTGCCCTCTACGGCCAGCCGAGTGTCCTCGGGGTCGCGGCCACGGTGGCGGCCTGGCGGGAGTGCGACGCGTGGCTCGACGGGGTCGTCGCCGTCCTCGACCGCAACCGGAAGACCCTGGCCCAGCGGCTCCCGGCGGGGTGGACGTACCGGGTTCCGGAGGCGACCTATCTGGCCTGGATCGACACCGGCATCCCCGACGCCGCGACCGTGCTGGAACGCGAGGCCCGGGTCAAGGTCGCGCCGGGGACGATCTACGGCGCTCCCGACACCTGGATCAGGCTCAATTTCGGCACGTCGGGTCCCATCCTGGACGAACTCCTTGACCGCATTCGTCGGGCCTTCTGAAGCTAAGGGTCGGCGAAATAACGGGCCACGTCATAGTTGGCGATCAATCTGGCCAGACCCACCGGCGTCTGACCATGGTGGTTCCGCTTGAGGGGGTCTGCGCCGAACTCGCGTAGAAGGGCGATCAGTTCGCCTCGTCCGCGCGAGTAGAAGACCGGCGTTCGATGCGGTCTTGCACGATCTCGCCCAGCGGCGCGTCCCGGTACTTCCGCCAGCGCTTGGGGCGCTTGAGATAAAGGACCTCTTCGACGCCCGCGTGCAGGATCTGGTGTTCGCGGCGGCGGTTGGCGCGATGAGGGAACCGTTTGTCAAGGCGAATGTTCTTGCGCGATGACTTGTCGTTCTCGCCGTAGTCGTTACGGCGGTCCTTCGCGTAACTCAGGCGCTTCTTCTCCTGCGGCGTCTTCCGTGCCATAAGGCCAAGGGTGCCGGTGCACGGCCGATCACAGCAAAGGCTTTCCCGCACAATGTGCGGATGAAGTACTGGACCGACCGTCTTGCCGCCTATTCGGACGGACCACTGAGGAAACGACCGGCCCACCCCAAAGCGGGCCGGTCGTCGTCAGGGCGTCAGCTGCACGTGATCGGGGAGGGCACCGCGTTGGTGCCGTTCCACGTTCCGTTGAAGCCGAACGTCACGGCGCCGTTGGCGGGGATCGAGCCGTTCCAGCTCATGTTGTCCACCGTGACCTGCGACCCGCTCACCGAGTGCTGGCCGCTCCACAACTGGGTGATGGTCTGCCCGTTGGGGAAGTTCCACCGGACCGTCCACCGGGTGATGGCCCCGGCCGTCGGCCGTACCGTCACCGCGGCCTGGAATCCGCCCGGGTGCTGGTTGGTCACCTGGTAGGTCGCCACGCATCCCCCTGGAGACGGCGAGGGTGAGGGACTGGGCGACGGCGAAGGTGAAGGCGAGGGCGAGGGCGACGGTGAGGGTGACGGGCTGGGCGAGCCCGACGGGGAGGGCGACGGTGACGGGCTGGTGCCCGGTGGCACCGGGGGGATCAGGTACGGCTGCAGGATGTTCTGCTTGGCCGTCTGCACGGTCACCCAGTCGTCCAGCACAATCCCGCCCGTGTCGCCCGAGTTCGGGTTCCACGACCAGTAGGTGAACGACATCCCGTTCACGCCCGTCCCGGTGTACTTCATCAGCTCGGTCAGCCAGATTCGGTCGACGTTCGACGTCATCGTCGTGCCGAACTCGCCCATCATGATGGGCGCGATGTTCTGCTTGTACAGGTAGCCCCAGTACCGGTCCCAGATGGCCGGCATGTTCGCCGGGTAGGTCGGGTCGGAGAACCAGGACTGGTTGTACACGGACGTCGCGTACTCATGCGGCGAGTACACGAGCCGGTTGGCCACGTTGAGCCGAACCGGGAACTGTCCGGCCTTGGAGAGGTTGCCGCCCCACCATCCGCAGTCCTCGTCGTTCGAGGGGTCGTTGTCCCACACGTTGGAGAGCCCGCCCGAGGGGCACGAGACGCCCTCGACGAAGATCAGCCAGTTCGGCTGGACGGCCAGGATGGCGTTGCCGGCGCGTTCGGCGGCCAGCCGCCAGTCGCGGGTCTCGACGCCGCAGCCCCAGCAGGCGCCGGTGGCGTTCGGGTTGGTGCCGTCGGCGTGGGGTTCGTTGTGCAGGTCGGCGCCGATGACCGTGGTGTTGCCGGCGTAGCGCTGGGCGAGCATGCGCCAGTCGGCGATCCAGGTCGCCTCCGAGACCGTGGGGGTGTACCAGAGGGCCGACTGGCCGGCGGAGGTCGGGCGGTGGCGGTCGAGGATGACACGCATGCCCTTCGAGCCGGCGTACTCGATGACCTTGTCGAGGATCTGCAGGGGAGACAGGCCGACGAGGTCGGGGTTGGTGAAGTCGTTGATGCCGGTCGCGACCGCGCCGGGCTTGAGCGCGTCGTTCGAGAACGGGATGCGCAGGGTGTTGTAGCCGAGCTGGGCCATGTGGTCGAGCTGGGACTTCCACGTCACGCTGGCCCACAGGCCGTGGAAGGTCTTGTTGTCGGTCTCCATGCCGAACCAGTTGATGCCGGTCAGGCGGACCGTCGCGCCGATGCTGTCGACGATCTTGTTTCCGTTGGTCCGCAGGTAGCCGGTCCCCGTGCCGGCCGCGTTGGCGGGGGTGCCGATCGCCACGAGTAACCCGGCGATCAGCGCGGTCCCCGCCAACCAGGCGGTGAATCTAGCCAAAAGTGCCTCCAAAGCGGGGGCACGCCTGGCCGTCGAGCCGGAACGGGTTCAGGCATGCCCCGCCGAGGCATGCCCTGACCGCACGCCCGACGATGTTCGAGATATCGGCTCGGGCGCCAATGCTGCTCCTACGGCACGATGTTGACCAGCTTGGGCGCCCGCACGATGACCTTGCGGGGGGCGCCGTCGAGGTGGGCCTTGACCTTCTCCGAGTTCAGGGCCAGCGCCTCCAGATCGGTGTCCGAGATGTCCGGTGAAACTTCCAGACGGTCGCGCACCTTGCCGGCGACCTGGACGACCGCGGTGACCGAGTCCTGCACCAGCAGCGCCGGGTCGGCGACCGGCCACGTGGCGCGGGCGACCGACGGCTGGTGGCCCAGCCGCTCCCAGCCTTCCTCCGCCGTGTACGGGGCCACGATCGACAACATGACGGCCAGCGCCTCGGCCGCCTCGCGCACGGCGGGGTCGGTGGCGCCGGGGCCCGAGTCGATCGCCTTGCGCGTGGCCGAGGTCAGCTCCATCAGGCGGGCGACCGCCACGTTGAAGCGGTGGGTCTCGACCAGCTTGGTGACCTCGTCGACGGTCCGGTGGACGACCTTGCGCAGCTCCAGGTCACCGGCCGCGAAGTCGGTTCCGGCGGCGGACGCGTCGGTCATCACGCGCAGCGCGCGGGCCAGGAACTTCAGCGACGCGGCTGGCGAGACGTCGGCCCAGTCGATGTCGTCTTCCGGCGGACCGGCGAACACCATGGTCAGCCGGACCGCGTCGACGCCGAAGTTGTCGATCTGCACGCCCAGGTCGACGCCGTTGCCCAGCGTCTTGGACATGGCCTTGCCGCCGTTGATGACCTGGCCCTGGTTCAGCAGCCGCAGGAACGGCTCGTCCCAGCTGATCATGCCCATGTCGTGGAGGACCTTGGTGAAGAACCGGCTGTACAGCAGGTGCAGCACCGCGTGCTCGACGCCGCCGACGTACTGGTCGATGGGGCCCCACTTCTCGGCCTTGGCCAGGTCGAAGGGGCCGTCGTCGTACTTCGGGTCGAGGTAGCGCAGGAAGTACCACGAGCTGTCGACGAAGGTGTCCATCGTGTCGGTGTCGCGCTTGGCGGGGCCGCCGCACGACGGGCACGGCACGTTGACCCAGTCGGTGGCCGAGGCCAGCGGCGAGACGCCCTTGGGCGCCAGGGCCTCGCCGCGCAGGTCGGGCAGCACGACCGGCAGGTCCTTGTCGGGAACGGGGACCTCGCCGCACTCGCCGCAGTGGATGATCGGGATCGGGGTGCCCCAGAACCGCTGGCGGGACAGCAGCCAGTCGCGCAGGCGGTAGTTGACCGTGGCCTTGCCGGTGCCGCGCTCGGCCAGGATCTCGATGATCTTCTCGATCGCCTCGGCCTTGCTCAGGCCGTCGAGCGGGCCTGAGTTGACCAGCTTGCCCTCGCCCGGGGTCGCCCTGCCGGTCTCGCCCGGGTCGGCCATGCCGGTGTGCACGACGACCTTCACCGGCAGGTCGAACTTCATGGCGAAGTCGAGGTCGCGCTGGTCGTGGGCCGGGACGGCCATGATCGCGCCGTGGCCGTAGTCGGCCAGCACGTAGTCGGCGGCCCAGACCGGGATGCGCTCGCCGTTGACCGGGTTGATCGCGTGCACGCCCAGGAAGACGCCGGTCTTCTCCTTCTCGGTCGACATGCGCTCGATGTCGGACAGCTTGGCGACCTCGGCGCGGTAGGCCTCCAGAGCCGGGCGCCGCTCCTCGGTGACGATCTCGGCGGCCAGCGGGGCGTCGGCGGCGACGACGAAGAAGGTCGCGCCGTAGAGGGTGTCGGGGCGGGTGGTGTAGACGGTGACCGGGTCCTTGCGGCCCTCGATCTCGAAGTCGACGTCGGCGCCGGTGCTGCGGCCGATCCAGTTGCGCTGCATGGTCAGCACGCGGTCGGGCCAGCCGCCCTCCAGGCGGGCCATGTCGTCGACCAGGCGGTCGGCGTAGTCAGTGATCTTGAAGTACCACTGGGTCAGCTCGCGGCGGATGACGTCGGCGCCGCAGCGCTCGCACTTGCCCGCGACGACCTGCTCGTTGGCCAGCACCGTCTGGTCGTTGGGGCACCAGTTGACCAGGCCGCCCTTGCGGTAGGCCAGGCCGCGCTCGAAGAAGCGCGTGAACAGCCACTGGTTCCACTTGTAGTACTCGGCGTCGCTGGTGTGCAGGCGGCGGGTCCAGTCGAAGGAGATCGCGTAGCGCTGGAAGCTGGCCGCCTGCGTGTCGATGTTGCTGTAGGTCCACTCGGCCGGGTGGGCGTTGCGCTTGATGGCCGCGTTCTCGGCGGGCAGGCCGAAGGAGTCCCACCCGATCGGGTGCAGGACGTTGTAGCCCTTCAGGAACCAGTAGCGCGCCACCACGTCGCCGATGGCGAACACCTCGGCGTGGCCCATGTGCAGGTCACCGGAGGGGTAGGGGAACATGTCGAGCATGTAGCGCCGCGGCCGCGGGTCGGCGTCGTCCTCCACGACGGCGAAGGGCTTCAGTTCCTCCCAGCGGGGCTGCCACTTGGCCTGGAGCGCCTGGGGGTCGTATACCTGCTCGTCCACGTTTGATCTCCTGATTTATCGACACCTGCCCATAAGAAAACCCCTCGGCTGAAGCACGAGGGGCGGCCGCGTCGAGGCTGCTGTCAGCTCGTTCGACGCGGCCCGGTAAGAAGCAGGTTCGCGGCACGCATAGAGCAAGGGTAGCGCAGAACGCAAGCGCGACGGGGGCTGCCGGAGGAGGGCCGTGATTCTTGCCCGGAACCTGCCTCGCGTAAACGAGACGGGGGCGGGCGTCGGGAGAGCGGCCCCGGATTGTGCTTCGCCTCCGCCTTGAGCAGACGAGGCGCGGGCGGCCGGCTCCGGCCACTGGCTCGCGCCGGCGAGAATGAGGGGCGCCGACGAGCCGGCGCGGATCTTACACCGAGAGTAAAGTGGTGATATCCGATGGTGATAGATCCATTGTGACCTCGGTTGTCCCTTTCGTTTACCCTCATCTCGTGAACCCTGTCGACCCGAGGCATGGCCCGGACTTCCCGCAGGCGGACCTTCCGATGCAGGATCCGCCGACCGACCCCACGGGCGAGACGTTCAGAGGGGGCTTTTCCAGTTTCGCCGCCCCGGCCCCCAGCCCGCATGAGATCATGCCAAGCACGTCTAATTCGGGCATGATCTCGGGAGGTTCCATGCCCTCGGAGCACAGCGATCCACGGCGCGGCCCGGCCTGGCCGGAAGTCCCGCCAGCCTGGCCCGAGGTGCCGCCGCCCGCCGCCTCGTACCCGCCGAATCCGGTCGCCGGGCCGCACGGCCGACCCGAGCCCGCGCCCTTCGGCGGCCCCCCGGCCCCTTCGCCCGGCGGCTCGTTCCCGCCCAGCCCGGTCGCCGCGCGGCACGACACCCGGCATGAGCGGCCCGACCACCAGACCGGCCCGCAGAGCCCGCCGATCCCCCAGGCCCCGTTCCAGGATCATCCGCCGTTCCCGGTGCCGCCCCCGCCGCCGCCTCCGGTGAGCCCGTTCGGCCCGGCCGACGACTACCCCGCCTTCGGCGCCGCGCCCGCCCCGGCCCGCCCGGCGTCCCCCGCTCCCGAGTTCCCGCCCGTCAGGGCCGGCAGCGGACCGGTGTTCCCGCCGCCGATGAACCCGCCGGGCTTCCCCGAGCCACAGGCCGCCCGGCAGCCCGCCCGGACCGACACGGGCCCCGGCTTCCCCGAGCTGCCGCCGGAGGAGGGGCCCTGGGCCTCGGCGCCCAACGTGTTCCCCCGCGCCGAGGAGCGGAACCCCTCGTTCCCGCCCCGGCCGGTCGAGCCCTCCCCGCAGCAGTCGTTCTCCTACCAGGAGCCGGCCACCACGTTCGGCACCCCGCGCGGCCCGTTCGACCCGCGTGTGCCCGCGCCGCCGATCGACCAGCAGCCGTTCCCGCCCGTCCAGCCGGCCCAGGCCGCCGCGCCCGCCACCGACCGCACGGTCACGATGGGCCCGCCCGGCCAGCCCGCGCCCCCGCAGGCCCAGCACACGGCCCAGCACACGGCGCAGCAGACGGCCCAGCAGACACTGCAGCAGCCGGCCCAGCCGATGGGCGCGCCGATGCCGCCCGCGCCGCAGAACTACGGCGGTCCGACCACGGGCGAGCACCTGGTGCAGCAGCTCCCCGGCGACGACCCCTACAAGCCGTTCGTCACGGCGGGCCAGATCAGCGGCCCGAAGACGCCCCCGGCGGCCCGGCAGCAGGAGCTGTGGGAGACCGTGTGGGGCGACGGTCAGCACACGACCGACGATGACGACGACGAGAAGGGCAAGCCGGTCTGGTTGTTCGCGCTCGTCGGCTCGGTGCTGGTCGCGCTGATCGTGGCGTTGTTGTGGGCGTTCCTGGCCGGGCCGCTCAGCTCGGCCGCCGAGACCACCGCCCAGCCCGCCCCCTCGGCCAAGCCGTCGGCCACCAAGCCGGCCGCCGCCGCCGCATCGGGCGGCATCCCCGAATACGACGGCGAGAAGTCGGCCGTCAAGGGCACCCTCACCGACGAGACGGCCGGGATCTCGATCTCGCAGCTCGGCGGCCAGTGGAAGACCGACGCCGACACCCAGACGGTCATGTCGACCTACGGCTACTCGACCCGCCAGTTCGTCAGCGCCGGGCTCACCTCCAAGGGCAAGCCGTGGTTCGCCACCGTCATGACGGGCAAGCTCCCGGCCGACCTGGCCTCGCAGTACAAGTCGCCGACCGACCTGCGGCCGGTGCTGAACGGCGTGGTGTTCAAGGCCCGGCAGACGATCTTCCCGAGGCCCAACAAGGTCGCCAAGGTCGGCGCGCAGAAGCTGCCCGGCGGCCTGGGGCAGGCGGCCGCCTACAAGGTGACCGACGACGGCGGCGGGACCCTGGTCGTGGTGGCCGCGGTCAACACCGGCGCCGAGGTCCCGTCGATCGTCTACATGATGGTGCCGGACCTGCGCGACGACCTGCTGCCCGACGTCAACACGATCCTCAAGTCGATCAAGAAGGCCTAGAACTCGCAGGTCATGTGCTTCGTCCCGTTGATGAAGCTGGAGAACAACCGCTCGGGTGAGCCGCCCTCGATGGCGGGCACCCGGGTGAGCAGCTCCCGGAACATGACGGTGATCTCGCGCCGGGCCAGGTGGGCCCCGAGGCAGAAGTGGGGCCCGGGGCCGCCGAACCCGACGTGGGGGTTGGGGTTGCGGCCGATGTCGAACCGCAGCGGGTCGTCGAAGACGGCGGCGTCGCGGTTGGCCGACCAGTAGTAGAGGACGACCTTCTCGCCCTTCTTGTACTCGTTGCCGTTCATCACGTGGTCGCGGGTGACCTTGCGGCGCATGTAGTTGACCGGGCTGGCCAGCCGCACGATCTCCTCGACCGCGCCGGGCGCGAGGCCGTCGACGTCGGTGAGCCAGCGCGCCTTCTGGTCGGGGTTGACGGTCAGCAGGCGCAGGCCGTACGAGATGGCGTTCCTGGTGGTCTCGTTGCCGGCCACCACGAGCAGGATGAAGAACGAGCCGAGCTCCTGCAGCGTGAGGCGCTCACCGTCGATGTTGGCGTTGACCAGCGACGAGATGAGGTCGCCCGTGGGGTTGCGCTCCCGGTGGGCGGCCAGGTCCTGGACGAGCTGCTGCAGCTCCAGCCCGGCGGTGAGCAGGGCGGTGGCGATGGCCTCGGGGTCGCTGACGTATTCGGGGTCCTGCGCGCCGAGGATCATGTTCGAGCGGTCGAAGACGAACCGGTAGTCCTTCTCCGGAATGCCCATCATGTCGCAGATGATCTTAAGGGGCAGGCGGGCCGCGACCTCCTCGACGAAGTCGCACCCCGGGCCCTTCTCCAGCAGGTTGTCGACGATCTTCGTGGCGGCGACCGCGACGTCGTCCTCGAACTGCTTGATCATCTTCGGGGTGAAGGCCCGGGACACGATCCGGCGCAGGCGGGCGTGCCGGGGGTCGTCCATGCTGATCATCGAGCCGAAGTACTCGACGAACTCCGGCGGCATGTCGACGATGTTGGTCGCGCCGCCGTCGCCGGAGCAGAAGACCTCGGGGGTCCGGCTGGCCTCCAGGATGTCCGCGTGCTTCACCAGCGCGTGGTAGCCGGGGCCCTGGCTGGCGAAGGAGACCGTGGGTTCCGCGTAGAAGGCGGGCTTGTCGAGGTCGCGGAGCAGCTGGAAGGAGTGTTCCCGGTCGGCCATCGGCCGCTTCCAGAACTCCCAGTCCGACAGGTCGACATCGGCGGCCGAGGTGATCGGCGGCATCGTCATGAGTGGAGCCTCCGGGGGAGGAAAACCAGAACGACATTCGGTATCAATGCTGCCATACCAACTCCGCCGCGCGCTCGGCGATCATCACAACGGGGGCGTGGGTGTGCCCCCGGTTCAGCGTCGGCATGACCGACGCGTCGACCACCCGCAGCCCCTCGACGCCGCGCACCCGCAACTCCGGGTCGACGACCGACTCCTCGTCGGCGCCCATGCGGCAGGTCCCGACCGGGTGGTAGAGCGTCTCGGACCTGTCGCGCACCCATTGGGCCATCTCGTCGTCGGTCTTCGGATCGGTGTACGGCTCGATCGGCCCGTCGACGTAGGGCCGCAACGCCTCGGCCGCGCCGACGCGCAGGCAGGCCTTGAGCCCGTCGACGAGCCTGCGCAGGTCGGCGGGTTCGGTCAGGTAGCCGGGGTCGATGACGGGATCGCGGCCGTCGAGCGTCACCCGGCCCCGCGACTCGGGCTGGAGCAGCACCGCCGCGACGGTCAGGCCGTGCCCGGCGGGCGGGGTGCGGCCGTGGTCGACGAACACGGCGGGCGCGAAGATGAGCTCGACGTCGGGGGCCGGTTCGGCGTCGGAGGTCCGGATGAACGCGACCGCCTCGGCGACGTTCGAGGTCAGCATGCCCTTGCGGCCGACCAGGTAGCTGAGCAGGTTGGGCACGCTCTCGGCGCCGCTCATCGTGATGGGCTTCGGGCAGCGGAAGTAGGCGCCGGTGGCGAGGTGGTCCATCAGGTTCGCGCCGACGCCGGGCGAGGCGTGCACGACCGGGATGCCGCTCGCCGCGAGCACGTCGGGGTCGCCGATGCCCGACACCATCAGTAAGTGGGGCGAGCCGATCGCGCCGGCCGCCAGGATGACCTCCTTCCTGGCCACGACCCGCTCCCCGTCGCCGTGTTCCACCGCGACCGCGCGGCCGTTCTCGACCACGACGCGGCGCACCTGCGCGGCGGTCAGCACGGTGAGGTTGGGGCGCGACATGGCCGGGCGGAGATAGGCGTCGGCGCAGCTCCAGCGGTGGCCGCGGTCCTGGGTGACCGGGGTCGGGCCGTAGCCCTCGTTCGACGGGCCGTTCAGCTCGTCGAGCCGCTTCATGCCGAGTTCCGCGCACGCCCGCAGGAACGCGCCGGTCGCCTCGTTGGGCGAGCGCAGCTCCGAGACGTGGATCGGGCCGCTGGTGCCGTAGACGCCGCCGGCGTTGGAGCCGACGCGGTGCTCGGCGCGGCGGAAGTAGGGCTCGACCTCGTCGTACGACCACCCCGGGACGTTCCACTGGTCGTAGTCGAGGGGGTTGCCGCGCAGCCACATCATGGCGTTCATCGACGAGCTGCCGCCGAGCATGCGGCCCCTCGGCCAGTAGATCTCCCGGCCCGACAGGCCCGGTTGCGGGGTGGTGGTGAAGTTCCAGTCGTAGCTCGTGCCGAACAACTTGCTGAAGCCCGCCGGCATGCGGACCTCCAGCTTGCGGTCGCTGCCGCCGGCCTCGATCAGGGCCACGGTGACCGACGCGTGCTCCGACAACCGGGCGGCCAGCACACACCCGGCCGAACCCGCTCCGACGATGACATAGTCGAACTCCATCCCTCGTACTTACTCCTCACACCCCGGCCCGACAAGGTTTTAAGGTGAGCTACGTACCGGTAGGTATGTCGATCCCCCAACGAGGATGTGGCCCATGCTCAACCTGTCGATCGTGCTGGAGGACAGCGCCCGGGAGGCGCCCGACCGCACCGCCGTCGTCTTCGGTGACCTGCGGTTGTCCTATTCGTTCGTGAACACCGTGGCCAACCAGGTGGCCAACCTGCTGGTGTCGCGTGGCGTCGGGCGGGGTGACAAGGTCGCCCTCGCGTGCCCCAACTCCCCCTACTTCCCGTTCGTCTACTTCGGCATCCTGAAGGCGGGGGCGACGGTCGTACCGCTGAACGTGTTGTTGCAGGGGCGCGAGATCGCCTACCACCTCGACGACTCGGACGCCAAGGCGTTCTTCTGCTTCGAGGGCACCCCCGAACTGCCCCTCGGCGAGCGTGGCAGGGCCGGGTTCGAGGCGTCCGGCGCGGAGATGTTCTTCGTGCTGCCCGCGACGCCGCTGGCCACGGAGTCGGAGTTCGGCGAGACCATCTGGGCCGCCCTCGGCGGGATGAGCGGGGAGTTCGAGCCCGTCCAGACCGACCCGTCGGACACCGCGGTCATCCTCTACACGAGCGGCACCACCGGGCAGCCCAAGGGCGCCGAGCTCAGCCACCAGAACATGCTGCTCAACGCCATGGTGGCCGACACGATGTTCCCCTCGGCGGGCGACGACGTCTATCTGGCGACGCTGCCGCTGTTCCACTCGTTCGGCCAGACCGTCGTCATGAACGGCGGCTTCCGGCGGCGGGCCACGCTGGTGCTGCTGCCCCGGTTCGAGCCGGTCGAGGCGCTGCGGCTGATGAACGCCGAGGGCGTCACCCTGTTCGCCGGGGTGCCCACCATGTACTGGGCGCTGCTGACGACCGTCCACGCCGGTGGCGGGCAGGTGCCCACCACGCTGAAGACCGCCTGCTCGGGCGGCGCGGCGCTGCCGGTCGAGGTGCTGAAGGACTTCGAGACCACCTTCTCGACGCCGATCCTGGAGGGGTACGGGCTCTCGGAGACCTCCCCCGTCGCCTCGTTCAACCAGCCGGGCAAGGTCGCCAAGGCCGGCTCGATCGGCACCCCGATCTGGGGCGTCGAGATGAAGCTCATCGACGCCGCCTGGAACACCGCCGAGGAGATCGGCGAGATCGCCATCCGCGGCCACAACGTCATGAAGGGCTACTACAACCGGCCCGAGGCGACCGCCGAGGTGATGAACGACGGCTGGTTCCGCACCGGCGACATCGCCACCCGCGACGAGGACGGCTACTACTTCATCGTCGACCGCGCCAAGGACATGATCATCCGTGGCGGTTTCAACGTCTATCCGCGGGAGATCGAGGAGGTGCTGATGACCCACGAGGCCGTCTCGCTGGCCGCCGTCGTCGGCGTCGCCCACGAGTCGCTGGGCGAGGAGATCAAGGCCTACGTCATCCTCAAACCCGGGGCCACTGTCACGGAGGAGGCGCTGGTCCAGTGGGGGAAGGAGATGATGGCGCAGTACAAGTACCCCCGCGTCGTCGAGTTCCGCGACGCCCTCCCGATGACCGCGACGGGCAAGATCCTGAAGCGCGAGCTGCGCTGAGACGCACCGCGGGCCGCGCCGGTTCCGTTCCGGCGCGGCCGTACAGTGCCGGATTTTGGATGATTCCGTCCTGGCGAAGCGGGTAGGGAGCGCGCGTGCCGCCGTAGTCGATGTCGGGGAGAGACAACTCCATGCGCGCGCTCACCGGTTCGTTACTGCTGCTCGTGACCGGCGCACTCATCACCGGGTCGGTGATGGTGCCCGTGTCCACGGCCAGTACGCAGACCCCACCGAAACGCACGACACCTTATGTGAAGGGAATCCGGTACGAGGCCGAGACGGCCGCCATATCCCGTGGCGTGGTCCAGAAACGCGTCTGGGGATACACCGGGCGTGGTTACGTCAACGGCGCCGACCGCCGCGGCAACTTCGTCGAGTGGACGGTCACCCCGCTGGCGGCGGGGAACAACCACGTCCACATCCGCTATCTGATCAGCCGCACCCTCCAGGCCGACCTCGTCGTGAACGAGGAGGTCGTCGCCGAGGACGTGCGGTTCCGGCCGTCCCGCTGGTGGCGCACCCTCGCCCTGGCGGTCGACCTGCCCGAGGGCGAGTCGTCGATCCGGATCGTGGCCACCACGAGGCGGGGCAATCCCCACCTCGACAGCATCACCCTGTTCCCGGTCGCCCCGGCGCCCACGGCCCCGCCCACGGCGGAACCCACGCCTGAGCCGACGCCGGAACCGGAGCCCACGCCGACGCCGTGCGTCAGCCCGATGCCGCCCGGCGGCGAGACCCCGCCTCCCGCACCGGAGCCGACCCCGCCCGACGACGGCTGCGTCGTCCCGGAACCGTGCCCGACCTGGAGCCCGGACCCCACCCCCTCGGTCCCGCCGTCGGAGACCCCGACCGCGATCCCCTCCGTGACGCCCTCCGTGACGCCCTCTGAGACGCCCTCTGAGACGCCCGCCGCGATGCCGGATGTGGCCGCGCGCACGCAGACCGAGGCGACCACGGGCCCGCTGCCGACACCGAGCGAGAGCGTGCCGCCCGCCCCGGAGCCGACGCCGACCGTGACCTGCACACCGCCGCCGCCGTGCGACCTGGAGGTCGTCCGGCCGATTGACACGGCGCCCGGATTCCCGCAGCCCACGACGCCGGTCCCGACGCCGGAGCCGACGCCGCCGGGCTTCCCCGAGGACCCGGCGCCGACGCCGGACATCCCGACCCCGACCCCGTCGAGCGGGCCGTCGGAGCCGACGCCGTCCCTGACGGTCACGCCGACCGCGACGCCCACCTGCACTCCGCCGCCGCCGTGTCCGGCCGTCCCGGCGGAGACCGCCGTGGCCGAGACCATGACGACGTTCACGACGCCGGAGCCGACGCCGGAGCCGAGCCCGTCGGTCACTCCCTCCGAGACGCCGACCAGCCTGCCGACCGTCTCCGAGACGCCGACGACGCCGGTCACCCCCACGCCGACGCCGACCTGCACCACTCCCCCGGTCGAGACGCCTCCGGCGACTCCGACCCCCGAGCCCACTCCTCCAGCGGAAAGCCCGACGCCCGAGCCGACCCCTCCCGTCGAGACACCGACCGTGGACCCGACGCCGACCGTTGAGCCGACCCCGACCGTTGAGCCGACCCCGACCGTGGACCCGACGCCGACCGTCGAGCCCACCCCGACGCCCACGCCCACCGCCCCCGGCGGCGGCGGTGGCGCGCCCGGGACGCCCGAGGTGGTCTCCGAGCAGTGGACCGTCCCCTGGGACGTCGCCTGGTCGCCCACCGGCGACTTCGCGCTGGTCACCGAGCGGGACAGCTTCAAGGTCTTCCGCGTGAACAAGGACGGCACCCGGACCGAGGCCGGAACCGTGCCGGAGTCGGTGCGGACCGGTGGTGAGGGCGGCCTGATGGGCGTGGCCTTCTCGCCGGGGTGGAACGGCGACGGCGACAAGGAGGTGTTCTTCATGCACTCCTCGTCCGACGGCAACCGCGTCGCGAAGATGGAGTACGACGGCACGTCGTTGTCGGCGTACACGCCGATCCTGACCGGGATCAAGAAGAGCACCTACCACAACGGCGGCCGGCTGAAGTTCGGCCCCGACGGGTTCCTCTACGTCTCCACCGGAGACGCGCAGGAGACCAGCCTGTCGCAGGACCCGAACTCGCTGAACGGCAAGATCCTGCGCATCACCAAGACCGGCGAGGCCGCCGAGGGCAACCCCGACGGGTCCCGCGTCTACTCGCTGGGCCACCGCAACGCGCAGGGCCTGGCCTGGGACTCCGAGGGCCGCCTGTGGTCGGCCGAGCTGGGCGCGAGCTCGACCGACGAGCTCAACCTGATCGAGCCGGGCAAGAACTACGGCTGGCCCACGTGCGAGGGCCCGTGTGACGAGCCGGGCATGACCAACCCGAAGAAGACGTGGTCGACGTCCGAGGCGTCGCCGAGCGGCATCACGATCGTCGACGACGTCGTCTACATGGCGGCGCTGCGCGGCAAGCGGCTCTACGCGATCCCGCTCACCGGCACCGAGGCGGGCGACCCGGTCGCCCACTTCACCGACACCTACGGCCGCCTGCGCGCGGTCGAGCGGGTGCCCGACGAGCAGGCGATCTGGATCACCACCAGCAACGCCGACGACAACGGCGGCCAGCCCGACGGCGCCGACCGCATCATCAAGGTGAGCCTGAACTCCTAGAGATAAGGAAAGACCCCCGGGCGTCGCAGCCCGGGGGTCTTCTTGTTTGTACGATCAGGGCCAGTTCAGCGCGGGCCGGAGCGCCACGTGGGACTTGCGGTCCTCACCGAGCTTGACGCCGAGCACCTGGTGGAGCTGGACCTTGTTGCGTTCGAAGCCGACGATGCAGCCGGCCATGTAGAGACGCCACACGCGGGCGGTGCCCTGGCCGACCTCGGCCACGGCCTCGTCCCAGTGGTCGTCGAGGTTCCTGCACCAGTCGCGGAGGGTCAGCGCGTAGTGCTCGCGCAGGTTCTCCTCGTGGCGGATCTCGTAACCGAGGTCCTCCATCTCGCGGACCAGCGTGCCGACCGACTCGAGTTCCCCGTCGGGGAAGACGTAGCGGTTGATGAAGCCGGTGCGGTTGATGGAGCGTTCTTTTCCGGACGGGCGGGTGATGCAGTGGTTGAGCAGCCTGCCGCCCGGCTTGAGTTTGCCGTACAGGAATGAGAAGTAGCTCTTCAGCTGGTTGGCGCCGATGTGCTCCGTGAGACCGATGGAGCTGACCACATCGAAGTCGCCTTCCGGTACGTCGCGGTAGTCGGAGAATCGCACCTCAGCGAGGTCTCCGAGGCCTTCTTCCGCGATGGCCTTCTGCGCCCACTCGGCCTGCTGCTTCGACAGCGTCACGCCGAGCGCCTTCACTCCGTACTCCTTGGCCGCGTGGCGGACCATGCTGCCCCAGCCGCAGCCCACGTCGAGCAGCCGCATGCCGGGCTTCAGGTCGAGCTTCTTGGCGACCAGGTCGAACTTGGCGAACTGCGCCTCCTCCAGCGTGCTGTCCTGACGCGGGTAGACCGCGCAGGTGTACGCCATCGAAGGGCCGAGCACCCATTCGTAGAACGTGTTGGACACGTCGTAGTGGTGGTGGATGGCCTCGGCGTCACGCTGTTTGGCGTGCCGGCTGCCGAGTTTGGCCATCGCCGACCGCCGCACCTCCTGCGGGGGCAGCGGCACCCGCATGAGCAGCGGCTTGGGCCCGAGGGCCCGGATGGCGGCGACCTTCTCCGAAAGCGGCAGATCGTTGATCGTGAGCGACCACATCCGGTCGAGCAGCGTATACATGTCGCCGTGCACGTCGAGGTGCCCGGATACATACGCCCTTGCCAGCCCCATTTCGCCGGGGGCCTGCGCGAGGTAGGCCACCGCGACGGGAGACTTGACCTCGATCCGGATGTCGGCCGACGACGGGCCCGCCTTGCTCCCGTCGTAGGCGTGGAACTCGATGCCGGCTCCCGTGCCGACGACCTTCTCGAAGATCTCGGCGAGTGTCATGCGTGCATCACCTTCCCCGTACACACTTCTCATACAGGTCAAGCAGCCGACCTCCGGGGTCGTACGCCCGCTTGACCGGCCAGTAGGCCTCCCCGTTGTAGAACTCCCAGAACTCCTCGCGTTCGTAGTAGGACGACGAGTAGAGGGATTTGTGCCCTTCGAGCTGGTGGACGGCCTGCTCGATCGCGCGGTTGTAGTAGCCGTCCTGCTGGCCCCGGGGCAGGGCCACCATGCCCCAGAATCCGAAGTTCACGTAGAGGCGACCGGTCTCCAGCGGATAGAGCGACCAGTCGCGTGTCGCCCTGAGGGGGCACATCCACACGGGGGTCATCCCGACGTGGTTGACATAGAAGTCCAGGAACTCGGCGCCGCGATCGATCGGCACCTCGATGTCCTGGATCACCGACTCCTGCGGGGGGTTGCCCCGCCAGCGGTCGATTCGGGCGGTGATGCCATGACGCTGGTCGAGCCCGACCAGCTTGCGGTAGACGTCGGACCGCATCCAGCGCTTGGGCATCAGGGATCGCACCAGCGGCTGCTGGACGCCGAACGCGCGGGAGCACCAGAACCAGTCGGTGTCCCAGCGCCAGAGGTAGTCGCGCACGGTCAGCCAGTCGCGGCTGCGGCTGCGCATCGACTGCCAGTAGATGCGCATGCCGGTGTAGTCGGATGCGTAGGGCGCGCGGTCGGCGAAGGTGCCGACGGTGATGTACATCTCGTCGGGCGAGTGGTAGGTGCCGTCGACGAAGTCGACCTTCTCGCCCTCGTGCTCCCGCCGGTCGCAGATCTCCTGCATGGCCAGCATGCACTTGGCCGCGTCGGTGAAGCGCAGGTGCGTGAGTTTCACGTACGGCTTGACCGGCGCGAGCCTGATCTTGATGCGCAGGGCGTAGCCGAGCGTTCCGTAGGAGTTCGGGAAGGCGTTGAAGAGGTCCGCGTACTCGTTGTCCGCACGCGCGACGAGGATGCGCCCGTCACCCGTGAGGATCTCCAGCTCCTCCACGGATTCGTGGGGCAGGCCGTCCTTGAAGCTCGTGGACTCGATGCCGAGCCCGGTGACCGCGCCCCCCAGCGTGATCGTCTTGAGCTGCGGCACCACGAAGGGCATCAGGCCGTGGGGCAGGGTGGCGTCGACGAGGTCCTCGTACGTCGTCATGCCCTGGACCTCGGCGGTCATCGTCTCGGGGTCGACGCTGATGACCTGGTCGAGATCGCGTGCCGAGAGCTTGGCCCCGTGGGCCGGCTCACGGAAACGGAAGAGGTTCGTGGTGGCTTTGGCCAGTCGTGGGGCCGAGCCGTCGGGAATCGCCGCGTAGGAGTCGCGAATCTGCTCGACCGCTCTCCTATGGGTGGTCATACTGGTCATGCGCTCGGGCATGACGCCACCCCCATATGTAGTCGTGATAGAGATCTTCCCAAGCGCACCATATCCCCCTAAACCCCCGCATACCAGACTCGACACGTTAAGCACCGGAAAACTGTCCACACCTGGTCAACGGCGTTTTACGACGGGATTCACTCCGTTCACCACGTTGATGACGGGCGCTCCGCCGACGGCCGCCGCGAGGTTCCCGACCACACACTGGACGAGCCGGGTGGTCGACTGCGGGGTCACCCCGGCGGCGTGCGGTGACAGCAGGATCCGGTCGTCCGACCGCAGCGGGTCGTCGAGCGGCAGGGGCTCGGTGGTGAACACGTCGAGCGCCACCCCGGCGAGGTTGCCCGCCTCGATCAGCGCCTTCTCGTCGACGATCCCGCCCCGGGCCGCGTTGACCAGGAACGAGCCGGGCTTCATCGCCGCCAGCCGGTCTGCATCGAACAGGCCCCGCGTGTCGTCGGTCAGCGCCACGACGATCACCACGATGTCACTGGTGGCGACGAGCTGGTCGAGGTCCTGGTAGGCGGCACCGTAGGTCTCCTGCCTGGGAGAGCGCGACCAGTAGGCCACCTCGCAGCCCATCGCCCCGAACATCCGGGCGCAGGCCGCGCCTATCGGTCCGAACCCGACCAGGCCGACCTTGCACGACGACAACTCCCTCGGCTGGAGGGTGAGCTGCGGCCAGTCGCCCGCCCGCACCGCCGCGTCGCCCTGAACGAGCCGCCGGACCAGCGCGAACGCCGACGCGACGCACCATTCGGCGACCGCGATGGCGTTCACTCCGGCCGTGTTGGCCAGCGGCACCCCGGCGTCGGCGAGCGCGGCGAGGTCGTGCCCGTCGACCCCGACGGCGGGCTGCTGGACGAACGCCAGCTTCGGCGCGCGCGCCACCGCCTCGGCGTCCAGCACGAGCTGGGAACTCCAGTCGCCGACGACGATCTCGGCCTCGGGCAGCAGGTCGAGCACGGCGGCCCGGTCCCTGCTCGCGGGGGTGACGACGTCGATCCGGTCGCCCAGACCCGACAGGAGCCCGCGAACCGCGTCGGCGGGCAGCGGCGGCAGCGCCAGCAACCGCCAGGGACGCCCTAAGTCGGTCATGCGCTCAGCCTGCCATGCCGCGCCCGACACGCCACGACCGGGTTGCGAGTCGTTGCCGAATGTTGTTCTACTGACCCTCGTGACCATGGAGACGGGCGGCCCCTTGGCCGGGATCAGGGTGCTGGAACTGGCCGGGCTCGCCCCCGGCCCGTTCGCCGGGATGATGCTCGCCGACCACGGCGCCTCGGTGTTGCGGATCGACCGGGTCTCCGCCGTATCCGACAAGCCCCGGCGCGAGGTGATGGACCGGGGGAAGCGCACGGTCGGGCTCGACCTGAAGTCGCCCGAGGGCGTGGCCGCCTTCCTCGAACTGGCCCGGCACGCCGACGCGGTGATCGAGGTCTTCCGCCCCGGCGTGGCCGAACGCCTGGGCATCGGCCCCGCCGACCTGCACGCCGTCAACGAGCGCCTGGTCTACGGACGGCTGACCGGATGGGGCCAGGACGGCCCGCTGGCCCCCCGGGCCGGGCACGACATCGACTACGTCGCCATCTCGGGGGTGCTCTCCCAGCTCGGCCGGGCCGGGGAGCGGCCCACGCCGCCGATCAACCTCCTGGGCGACTTCGCGGGCGGGGGGCTGATGCTCGCGTACGGCATCCTGCTCGCCCTGATCGAACGCGAGCGCACCGGCCGGGGCCGGGTGGTCGACGCCGCCATGGTCGACGGAGCGGCCGTGCTGTTCTCGATGTTCTACTCCCTCACTCAGTCGGGCTTCTGGGGGCCGAGGGGCACGAACCTGCTCGACGGCGGGGCGCCGATGTACGACACCTACGAGACCAAAGACGGGAAGTACATGGCCGTCGGCGCGCTGGAACCCCAGTTCTGGGGCGAACTGGTGGCCCGTCTCGGCGTGCCCGGCATGCCGAGCCAGGATCAGCGGAACTGGCCGGAGATCAGGGAGCGGCTCACCGAGGCGTTCAAGACGCGCACCCGCGCCGAGTGGGAGGCCGTCTTCGCCGACTCCGACGCGTGCGTCTCCCCCGTCCTGGACCTGGCCGAGGCGCCCGACCACCCCCACAACGTCGCGCGCGGCACCTTCGTCGAGGTCGGCGGCGTGGCGCAGGCGGCCCCCGCGCCCCGCCTGCTGGGCGCCGCGACCGGTGACCTGGCCCCCGCCACCCGCCTCGACGACCTGACCGCGTGGGGCCTGCCCGAAGAGACGGCGACCCGCCTGCGAGCACAAGGAGTACTGGCCTGATGGACCTGCTGGAGGCCCTCTACACGACCCGCGCGATGCGCCGGGTCAAGCCCGACCCCATCCCCCTCGACGTCCAGAAGCAGATCATGGACGCCGCCGTCCGCGCCCCGAGCGGCGGCAACGCGCAGGGCTGGCGTTTCCTGCTGGTCGACGACCAGCAGGTCAAGGACCGGCTCGCGCCCCTCTACCAGGACGCGCTGGCCCGCCTCTACGCCGGTCACTACAAACGCCAGCGCGAGATCGCCGAGGCCGCCGGCGACCAGCGGTCGCTGAACGTCATGAAGTCGTCCCAGCACCTCGCCGACCACTTCGCCGAGTATCCGCTGCTGCTGTTCGCCTTCACCCGCAACGACCCCAGCGGCGGCTCGATCTTCCCGTCGGTCTGGAGCGCCCAGCTCGCCGCCCGCGGCCACGGCGTCGGCACCGCCCTCACCACGGTGCTGGGCCTGTTCCACGGCGCGGAGGCGATGAAGATCCTCGGTGTGCCGGAGGGGAAGGGCTGGGAACTCGCCTGTACGGTCACCTTCGGCTACCCGACGGGCAGGTGGGGCGTGGCCCCCCGGCGTCCGGTCCACGAGGTGAGCTACCGCAACCAGTGGGGCGAGCCGGTCGGCTTCGAGGCCGACGAGCCCCTGTGGGGCTATCCGGCCTCGGAGTAGGTGGGCCGGGCCGCGATGTAGAGGTCGACGCCGGCCTGGTGGTGGACCTCCAGGTCGGTCGTGAACGAGCGGCGCTCGGGGTGCTGCCAGAGGAACTGCCAGGCCTCGATCAGCGTCTGGGGCAGCGGGCCGCGGACCTCCAGGTGGAGGCTCGGCACCCCGGGCACCCGCACCGCGACCATGCCCTCGGGCAACCGCGCGGCGGTGTGAACCGCTATGCCGATAATCTGGGTGTATGCCCCGGTGTGATCGCTTTCGTAGTCGGTCAGCACGGCGTAGATGTTCTCGTCGACCCGTCCCGGCACGTGCGCGAAGGCGCCCGGCGCCCCGGCGCGCTGCCACAACGCCGGCAGCCGGGCACGCTCCGGGTCGGCCTCGGCCTCGTTGGTCGTGCGGGTGGCGTAACCCACGACGAGCAGCTCAGGCCTGTCGGCAATGATCAAGATCGTTCCCCTCGACGAATGGTGATCACCGCAATCCTACGGAACGCCTCGAACTACTAGTCTGGACAGACGTGCGATTCCTCAACGACATGACCCCGCCGTACGACCTCACCTACAGCGACGTCTTCATGGTCCCATCGAGGTCGGACATCGGGTCGCGACTCGCCGTCGACCTGTCCTCCCCTGACGGCACCGGCACCACCATCCCGATCGTGGTCGCCAACATGACCGCCGTCGCCGGTCGCCGCATGGCCGAGACGGTCGCCCGGCGCGGCGGCATCACCGTCATCCCGCAGGACATCCCGATCGACGTCGTCTCCGACGTGATCTCCTGGGTGAAGAGCCGGGACCTCGTCCACGACACCCCGATCACCCTCACCGCCCACGACACCGTCGGCGAGGCGCTGACCCTGCTGCCCAAGCGGGCCCACGGCGCGGTCATCGTGGTCGACCTCGACAACCGGCCCGTCGGGGTCGCCACCGAGGCCGACTGCCAGGGGGTCGACATGTTCACCCAGCTCGGCGAGGTGATGACGCCCTCGCCGCAGGTGCTGCCCGAGGGCATCGACCCGCAGACGGCCTTCGACCTGCTGCACGACCGGCGGCACAAGCTGGCCCCGGTCGTCGACGAGGAGGGCCGGCTGGTAGGCGTCCTGACCCGCACGAACGCGCTGCGCGCCACCCTCTACCAGCCCGCGGTCGACGGCTCGGGCCGCCTGCGGATCGCCGCGGCGGTCGGCATCAACGGCGACGTCGCCGCGAAGGCCAAGGAACTGGTCGACGCCGGGGCCGACGTGCTCGTCGTCGACACCGCCCACGGCCACCAGGAGAAGATGCTCGCCGCGCTGAAGGCGGTGCGTGCCCTCGACCCGGGGGTGCCGGTGGCGGCCGGGAACGTGGTCACCGCCGAGGGGGTCAGGGACCTGGTCGAGGCCGGGGCCGACATCGTCAAGGTCGGCGTCGGGCCGGGCGCGATGTGCACCACCCGCATGATGACCGGCGTCGGCCGCCCGCAGTTCTCGGCCGTGCTCGAATGCTCCCGCGAGGCCCGCCGCCTGGGCCGCCACGTGTGGGCCGACGGCGGCGTGCGGCACCCGCGCGACGTCGCGCTCGCGCTGGCCGCCGGGGCGTCCAATGTGATGATCGGCTCGTGGTTCGCCGGGACGTTCGAGTCGCCCGGCGACACCCGCACCGCCGCCGACGGCCGCCGCTACAAGGAGAACTTCGGCATGGCCTCGGCCCGCGCCGTCAAGCTGCGCACCGCCGAGGACACCCCGTTCGACCGGGCCCGCAAGGCGCTGTTCGAGGAGGGCATCTCCACCTCGCGCATGTACCTCGACCCGGCCCGCCCGGGGGTGGAGGACCAGATCGACGCCATCGTGGCGGGCCTGCGCTCCTCCTGTACGTACGCCGGCGCCACCAGCCTCCAGGAGTTCCACGAGAGGGCGGTCGTGGGCGTGCAGAGCGCGTCGGGCTACAGCGAGGGCATGCCGCTCCACCAGAGCTGGTGATTTGACGGGCCGTGCGGGTAGAGGGCGGGTCTTCCACCACGAACTCTGAGGAGAAGGCTCTGATGTACGAAACGCCCACGCACGGCCCGGCCATGCCTCTGGCGGACCGGCGCCTGCTCGTCAGCTACGACCGCTACACCGCCGCTCAGAAGACCGTCGACACGCTGTCGGACGCCGGTTTCCCGGTCCAGGAACTCGCCATCGTCGGCACCGACCTCCGCATGGAGGAGAAGGTCACCGGCCGCCTCACCAACGGCCGCGCGGCGTTAACCGGGGCCGTCAGCGGCGGGGTCTTCGGCCTCGTCGTCGGCCTGTTCCTGGGCCTGTTCACGACCACGACCACCTCGTTCGTCGCGCTGGTCCTGTGGTCGATCCTGTGGGGCGCGATCGCCGGGGCGGCGTTCGGCTTCACCAGCCACATGTTCCAGGGCGGCGTCCGCGACTTCACCTCCCGCAACTCGATCGTGGCCGGACGCTACGACGTCCTGGTGACGGCCGGCGTGTGGGAGCGGGCGCAGACCATCCTCCAGGGCGGCCTGGCCCCCGCGGACACCGTCGTCGTCGAGCGCCCGCCGAGCGCCGGCCCGGTGCCGCCCGCGACCACCGACGCGACCACCGACGGGACGACCGCCGAGCACGAGATCCCGGCCCAGCGCCGTCCCGAGGACGCCGAGGCGGACACCGGCACCAAGCGCCGGTGACCCGGACGGGCGACACGCCCGGCGGGGCGCTCGGGGGTGCCGGTAGAGTCGTGCGGTCCGGCCCGCAGAGCGGTCGGCGGCCGGTCGGGGGCGGCGCGTCACTCCGGCCGGCGTGTCCGGGCGAACCGAACGGCGCGCCTTGAACCAAGGAGACCCACGTGGCACTCGAGAAGCCCGAGATCGACTTTCCGGAGGGCCAGGCGCCCGCCGACCTGGAGATCGTCGACCTGGTCGTCGGCGACGGTCCTGAGGCCAAGCCGGGGCACACCGTGAGCGTGCACTACGTCGGCGTCGCCTTCTCCACCGGCGAGGAGTTCGACGCCTCGTGGAACCGCGGCGACACCTTCCAGTTCCCCCTCGGCGGCGGCCGGGTCATCGCCGGCTGGGACCAGGGCGTGGCCGGCATGAAGGTGGGCGGACGCCGCCGCCTCACCATCCCGCCGCACCTGGGTTACGGCAACCGGGGCGCCGGCCGGGCCATCAAGCCCGGAGAGACCCTGATCTTCGTCGTCGACCTGCTCGGCGTGAGCTGACGTTCGCCCGTTCGTCACGGCCCGGTCCCCGCGAGGGCACCGGGCCGTGGCGTCGGCGGGGCCGGTGCGGCAGGATTACGGTGTGTTGCTGATCGATCTTGCCAGGACCTCCGCCGCCGTCGCGGCCGACTCGGCCCGGCTGGCGAAGATCCGCCACCTGGCCGAACTGCTCGCCCGGGTGGGCCCGGAAGAGGCTGAGATCGCCATCGCCTACCTGTCGGGCGAGCTGCCCCAGCGCCAGATCGGCGTCGGCTGGCGCTCCCTCCAGGACCTCCCCGAACCGCGCCTGGCCGCGACCGCCACCCTCACCCAGATCGACGCCTTCCTCGAACGCATCAAGGCCCAGTCGGGCCCCGGCTCGCAGGCCGCCCGGCGTGCCCTCGTCAGCGAGTTGTTCGGCGCCGCGACCCGCCAGGAACAGACCTTCCTGAGCCGCCTGCTGACGGGCGAGCTCCGCCAGGGCGCACTCGACGGCGTCATGATCGAGGCCATCGCCAAGGCCGCCGACGTCCCCTCGGCCGAGGTGCGCCGCGCGCTCATGCTCCGCGGCTGGTTGCCCGCCGTCGGGGCGGCCGCGCTGGCCGGGGGCGTGACGGCGCTGCGCGACTTCCACCTGGAGGTCGGCCGCCCGGTCGCCCCCATGCTGGCCCAGAGCGCCCCCACCGTGACGGCGGCCCTGGAGAAGATCGGCGGCCCGGCGGCGATCGAGTGGAAGCTCGACGGGATCCGGGTCCAGGCCCACCGGTCGGGCGACGAGGTGCGCGTGTTCACCCGCACCCTCGACGACATCACCGAGCAGGTGCCCGAACTGGTCGAGGCGGTCCGCGGCCTCACGGCGACCGACATCGTGCTCGACGGCGAGGTCATCGCCCTGCGCGACGACGCCACCCCGCTGCCCTTCCAGGTGACCGCCAGCCGGGTGGCGACCAAGGTCGGGCCGCGCGAGGTGCCCCTGAGCGTCTTCTTCTTCGACGCCCTGCGCGTCGACGGGGCCGACCTGCTCGACCTGCCCGACGCCGAGCGCCACGCCGCCCTGACGGCCGCCGTCCCGGCGTCGCTGATCACGCCCCGGCTGGTCACCGGCGACGCCGAGGAGGGCGAGGAGTTCTTCGCCGAGGCGGTCCGCAAGGGCCACGAGGGCGTGGTGGTCAAGGCCCCGGCGACGGCCTACGCGGCGGGGCGGCGCGGGGCGGGCTGGATCAAGGTCAAGCCCCGGCACACCCTCGACCTGGTCGTGCTGGCGGCCGAGTGGGGTCACGGGCGGCGCGAGGGGAAGTTGTCGAACCTGCACCTGGGGGCCTACGACCCGGAGACGGGCGGGTTCGTGATGCTCGGCAAGACCTTCAAGGGCCTGACCGACGAACTGCTCGCGTGGCAGACCGAACGTTTCCTCGAACTCGCCGACGGGCCCACCACGGAGTGGACGGTCCCGCTCAAGCCGGAACAGGTCGTCGAGATCGCCTTCGACGGGGTGCAGCGGTCGACGCGTTACGAGGGGGGCATGGCGCTGCGGTTCGCCCGGGTGCTGCGCTACCGGCCCGACAAGCGCGCGGAGGACGCCGACACGGTCTCAGCGGTCCGCGCGCTGCTGCCTCCCGCCTGACCCGCCCGTCGCGGCACCTGCTCGTCGCGGCGCGGTGCGGGCGCGGCCGGGTGGCGTCTCGTGCGGCGCGGGGCGGAGGCGGCGGGGGTGCCGGGGTGGGCGGAGCCGTAACGGAGCAGCAGCTCTTACTTGATGAGCCGGACCGTCAGCGGGTAGCGGAAGTCGCCGTCGGCCAGGGCCGAGACGCCGCCGACGATGGACAACACGATGCCGAGGACCCAGCAGATCGGCACCAGGACGACGCCCACGATCGTGAACGGCAGCAGGATGGTGGCGCCGAAGACCGTCAGGTGGAAGTTGAGGGCCTCCATGGCGTGCCGCCGGACGTAGGGCGAGGTGCGGCCGGCGGTCAGCAGCATGATGAGCGGGCCGACGACGAACAGGCCGGTCAGGGTGATGAGGTGGGCGGCGGCGCCCGCCACGCGGTCGGTGCCGTCGGCGGCGCGGGCCGGTTCGTCGTGGGGCTTCGGGTAGGCCGTCAGCGTGGGCACGCGGTTGTAGAGGTCGGCCATGACCGGCGCCAGGTCCGCGTGGGTCTGCGCGGTCATGGCGTGGTCGAGCCGCAGGTCCATCTCGTCCTTGTCGAGTCGCCCCTCGGCGTAGGCCAGCTTGACGTGTTCGACGACCTGCTCGCGGTCGGCGTCGCCGACGCGGAGATGGGCGGGTGGCACGGGTCCGCGCCCCGGCGCTGCGGGTGAGAACGACGTCGCCATGAAACCCTGCCCTTCTGCGAAGAAACGTGTCTTTTCGAGTCTGCCTCTTCCCATCCTGGCCGACACCGTCACACCGAAGAATCGGGGATGACCCCGACGCGCCCCGGAGATCTCCCAGAGGGACGCGCTCCGCCCGATCGGACGGTATACAAGGGGTATGAGATGGCGTGACCGCTACGGACTACGGCGTAACCGGGGTCCGAAAGTGCAGCGTTTCGACCGGGAGGCCACCGATCAGGACATCGAGTCACTGATCGAGTTCGCCAAGTCCCGCATCGGCGTGGAGTTCTACGTCGAACCGGAAACCTTCGCCACCGACACCACCGCCGTCGCGGTCGCCCACGACGGCGAATGGACCCGCCGCCGCGTGGGCTCCCCCGCCGTCATCAAGAAGGTCGCCCGCGACCTGCGGCTGCCCGTCTACGACGTGCAGCTCACCGGCTATCCGGCCCGGATGAGGGCCTACAACGAACGCCGCCGCCAGGCCGACGGAGTCTGAACCGGCCCTTCGCCGTTCCCTGAGGCGGCGCGTCATCTCCCTGTCGCATGCGCCGTGCCGGAGTCGGCGATCCTCCGCAGCAGCGGGGTGAACCAGCTCATCAGCGGCGGTCCCATCTCACGATCGAGTTGTTCCGGTGTCGGCATGCGTTCGCCGACGTCGTCGGGGGTCAGCAGGCGGGCGATGGCCTCGGTGAGGATGAGCGCCATCGTGTAGCGCGGTTCGGCCGCCAGCGCCCGGTCGAGCGCCATCGTGGCGAGGGCGCAGTCGCCCGTCCGCCAGGCCGCGGCCGCCAGCAGCGACGCCGCCGGGGTGACCAGGCCGGGTGACAACCGGCGGGTCAGGTCGCGCCACAACGTCACGTGGGCGGGGTGGTCGTCGATGAGGGTCCAGGCCTCGTCGCGGACCCGGATCAGCCACAACGCCAGGCCGAGCCGCGCGGCGTCGTCGTCGGACAACCTCCCGCCGCGTTCGTGACACTCGACCGCCGACCGCACGCGGCGAATGCCGTCGGCCAGGTAGGCGGCCGGGTCGGCCTTCTCCACCCAGCCCCACACCTCACGCTCGGCCTGCTCGGTCGCGCGGTCCATCGCCGCGCGGGCGGCGCCGGTCACGGGCGCGACCGTGTGCTCCAGTGCGGCGCGGTCGGGCAGCGCGACCATGCCGCGCACCACCGCCTCGGCCGCGACGGGATGGGAGGCGGCGTCGTAACGGATCCCGCCCGGCGGACATGGATGCAGGCGGGACCAGTAGCGGCCCTCATGCGCGCGTAACGCATCGTGGACGGCGATGCCGGCCGCCGCCAGGAGACGCACGGCGTCGTCGAGGGCGGGCGCGGTCAGGGCCGCCTCGCCGAAGGCGGCGAGCACGGTCGCGTCGGCCTTCTCCCGGGCGAGCAGCGGCCGCAGGTCGTCGAGGGCGCCGGGGAGCAGCGGCAGGTCCCAGCGGGTCGCGACGCGGACGGCGGCGTGTTCGAGGCCGATGACGACGAGACTGTCGGCGGGGTGGAAGCCGAGCAGGTAGGGGATGGCCGCCAGGATGTCGGCCGGGGACGACAGGCGGAGCCGGTGGGCGATGGGCATGGGGACAATCGTGGCGGCGTGCCGGGTGCGGGAAACGGACATGGATCCGGCTGTGGAAAACCGTGTTCGCTGTGGGCATAGCTCTGGAAACCGCAAAAGGAACCGCGCGGCATGGGACGGTTGTGCGTCGAGGGGAGCAGCGTTGACGGGCATGCGAGATGTTCCGGTCACCGAGGGATGGTCCGGCCACGAGCGGGCCCGGCTGGAGAGCCTGCTGGCCGGGGAGACGGTCATCGTCAGCATGAACCGCCGCCGCGGGCATCCGAACTTGATCGCGTGGGCGAGAACCGCCGGTCTGTACGTCCGCATCGACACCCGCAGCGAGTGGGCCAACCCCCACGAGAAGGACGACGTGCTGCGCGGCGAGCAGCTGCGGCGCTTCGAGTCCTACCTGACCGGGCGGCCCGAACTGCTGGCGCGCGTCCCCGAACTGCGCGGCAAGGCCCTCGGGTGCTGGTGCGTCCCCGGCCCGTGCCACGGCCAGGTGCTCAAACGGCTCGCCGGGGGCGTGGTGGCCAGGCCGTCGCTCTCCCCGTCCGAACGGGCCGCGCTGGCCGAGGCCGAGGCCGAGATCGAGGCGGCCGGGGTCGGCGGGCTCGGCCGGGTCGGCCAGGCGCTGACCCGCATCCGCGACCTGCGGCTCTACCGCGCCACCTACGCCGGGTTCGACGACTACTGCCGGCAGCGCTGGGGCTTCACCCGCCACCACGCCAACCGCCAGATCGCCACCGCCGGCCTGATGGCCAACCTGGGCCGCACGCCGGAACCGCGCCTGACGGCCGTCCGCGACCTGATGGGCCAGCTCGACGGCGAGCCCACCCCCGAGGCGATCCGCAGGTGGATCGGCCTGATCGACGAGGGGATCGCGGAACTACAGGCCGCGCGGCGGCGGCTGGAAGGCCGGCTGCCCCGGCCCCTGAACTAGCATCCGGTCGCGCACCATCATCGCCGCCCCCGCCACCGCGCACGGCATCGCCGCGATCGCGAGGAACGGCACGAGGAACGTCACGAAGACGGCGGTGCCGAACCCGAGCGACATGGCCCGGTTCGCCTTGACCACGGCGAACCGGTACTTCCGCCGCACCCCGCGGCGCTCCATGGCGAGCGCGGTGAGCTCGACGGTCAGGAAGTATCCCGACACGAGCGCCCCGATCACCGGCACGACGGTCTGCCCGACGACCGGCACGAACCCCAGCACGAACAGCGGGAGCGTGAACATCAGCACGTAGCAGAGGGTGATCAGGCTGTCTTTGACCGACCGCAGGATCCCGAGCACGAGCGGCGTGTCGTCGTGGTGGACGGGCCCGCCGAGGCTCTCCTCGACCTGCTCGGAGATCTTCTCGTAGAACGGCTCCCCGATCGCCAGCGAGGCCGCCGTGAACAACACGATCGACAACACGGCCCCGACGATGACGAGCAGGACCCCGACGAGGGTGCGGAAGAGGTCACGCCATCCCCAGTCGTCGGCGAACGGCGTCATCCAGGCCGCGACGTCGGCGGCGTTGACGGCCAGCAGCACGAGCAACCCCGCGAAGACCGCGAACGCGATCAACGCCGGGATCAGCCCGAACAACCACCAGCGGGGATGCCGGGCCATCCACCCGATCCCCCGCAGATAGCAGCCGACACCATCGAAGAACCCACCGGCCTGCCTGCGCACCGGCCCACCACCGACCATGAGGGCGAGGCTAGCGAATCCACGCCCTGACCGCGATCTACCGACTTGTACGGTTGCGCCGGGCTAGGCCCGCGTCCACAACGAGGTGACCTCGACGCCCAGTTCGGCCAGCAGGCGGCGGACGAGCGGGAGTGAGATGCCCAGCACGTTGCCGTGATCTCCCTCGATGCCCTCGACGAACCAGCCGCCCAGCCCGTCGAGCGTGAAGGCCCCCGCGACCCGCAGGGGTTCGCCGCTGGACACGTAGGCCGCGATCTCCGCCTCGGACGGGGTGCCGAAGCGTACGGTCGTCGCGCAGGTCTCGGCCGCCTCGCGGCCCGAGGTCACGTCGATCACGCTGTGGCCGGTCAGCAGGCGGCCGGTTCGGCCTCGCATGGAGAGCCACCGTTCCGTAGCCTCGCCGGTCGACGCGGGTTTCCCGTAGGCCACCCCGTCGAGCTCCAGCACGGAGTCGCAGCCGATCACCAAGGCCGGGCCGGAAACCGTGTCGGCGACCGCTCTGGCCTTGGCTTTCGCCAGGACGAGGGCGAGGTCGGACGGGGTCGGGGCGGTGATCGCCGACTCATCCACGCCGCTGACGATGACTTTGGGCTCCAGCCCGGCGGCGCGCAGAACGCCGAGGCGGGCCGGGGAGGCGGAGGCGAGAATGAGCTCGGTCACGTCAGCCCACCTTAGTCCCGAAGTCGTTTTCAACGTTTGTCAACCGATATGCGGGCTGATGGTCATGAGGAGTACCTTGTCCGGGTTGATCGGCGGCGGGGAGGCCACGTGGCGAAGGCGAGTGTGCGCGAGAAGGCACGGTACTGGTTCGACAACACCATGTCGCGGGGCACCGGGGCGCTGATCGGCTGGCTGGCCGCGTTCTGCGCCGCGCTGATCGTCGCGGCCGCGATGCTGGCCGTCTGGCTGACGCCGGGCGAGATCGAGAACGGGGTGCCGGGTGCGCTCTGGGCCTCGCTGATGCGCACGCTCAGCCCCGGGAAGATCGCCTCCGACCAGGGCACCGCGCCCTATCTGGCCATCATGCTGACCGCCTCGCTCGGCGGGTTGTTCTTCGTCTCGCTGTTCGTCGGCCTGCTCTCGGCCGGGCTCAAGACCAAGGTCGAAGACCTGCGCAAGGGCCGGTCGCGGATCATCGAGTCGCAGCACACCGTCATCCTGGGCTGGTCCGACCAGGTCTTCACGATCGTCGCCGAGCTCGTGAAGGCCCGGGAGCAGAAGTCGGTCATCGCGATCCTGGCCGACAAGGACAAGGTCTCGATGGAGGACGACCTCCGCGACCGCATCCCCGACACCGGCCGCGTCCGCGTCGTCTGCCGGACCGGCCGCCCGACCGAGTCGGCCGACCTCGACCTGATGAACCTCGGGGCGGCCCGGTCGATCGTCGTGCTGTCCCCCTCGGGGGAGGACCCCGACGCCCACGTCATCAAGACCCTCCTCGCGCTGGCCAAGCGCCGGGGCGACCATCCGCCGGTCGTCGCCGCCATCGCCCACTCGGGGAACATGGCCGCCGCGCGGCTGGCGGGCGGGCCGGGCGTGCACCTGGTCGACTCCGACGACACGGCCGCGCGGCTCATCGTGCAGTCGTCGCGCCAGTCGGGCATGTCGGTGGTCTGCATGGACCTGCTCAACTTCGACGACGGCGAGATCTACCTGCGCCGGGTGCCCTCGCTCACGGGCCGGACCTACGGCCAGGCGCTCAGCGCGTTCGAGAACGCCACCCTCATCGGCCTGAGGCGGGCGACGGGCGTCGAGCTCAACCCGTCCACCGAGACGGTCATCGCCGAAGGCGACGACGTCATCGTCATCGCCCAGGACGACTCCACCATCGACCTCGCGGCGCGACCGGCCGCCGTCGACGAGACGGCGATCGTGCGCGCGGGCCGTACCAGGCTGGAACCCGAGCGCACACTGGTGCTCGGATGGAACGGCCGCGCGGGCACGATCGTGCGTTACCTCGACGGCTATGTCGCACCGGGGTCGGTGCTCGACGTGGCGGCGGGGCATCCCGACGCGGGCGCCGGCCTGGGCGGGCTGCGCAACCTCACGCTGAACGTGAAGGAGTGCGAGACCACCGACCGCTACGCCCTCGAATCGCTCAGCGTCGGCCTCTACCAGCACGTCATCGTCCTGTCGGACGACCGCTTCGAACCCCACCACGCCGACACGCGCACGCTGATGTCGCTGCTGCAACTGCGCGACATGCAGACCGTCATGCACGAGCGGTACTCGATCGTCAGCGAGATGCACGACGAGAACAACCGCGCGCTCGCCGAGGTGACCGAGGCCGACGACATCGTCATCAGCGACACCGTCATCGGCCTGCTGCTCGCGCAGCTGGCCGAGAACCGGCACCTGTCGGAGGTGTTCGGCTACCTCTTCGACTCGCGCGGCTCGGAGATCTATCCGCGGCCGGCGAGCGACTACGTCACCGAGGGCCGTCCCGTCACGTTCGCGACGGTGATCGAGTCGGCCCGCCGCAGGGGCGAGACGGCCATCGGCTACCGGCGGGCGGCCCGCGTCGGCGAGGCCCCCCATTTCGGCGTCGTGCTCAACCCTGCCAAGTCGGCCGAGCTCGTGTTCGAGGCCGGTGACAAGGTGATAGTGCTGGCGGAGCGTTAGACGCGCTGGCCCCGCTGCGGCTTGCTCTTCGGCTTGGCACCACCCTGCGCCTGAGCGCCGCCGAAGATCTTGCCGAGGACACCGCTGAGCATGTCGCCGAAGCTGCTCGTGCTCATCGCCGACTCCTGGCGGCGGAGCTCACGGGCCATCGCTGTGGCGTCCATGTGGTTGGCGTCGATCCGCTGGGCCATCATGGCCATCGCCATCGGCGCGACCATGGCCATCATCTTCGTGACGGCGCCCGAGTTCATGCCCATGAACTGGGCGATGCCCTCGGCGGCCTGACGGCTGCCGGGAACCCCGAGGACGTGGGCCAGGATGCGCTGGCCGTCCTGGTCGTTCGCCAGGGCGGCGATGTCCCGGAAGGGCTCGGCGGCCGAGTGGTCGTCCATGGCGGCACGCAGCGACTGGGCCCCCTTGGGTTCGCCGCAGTTGCGGGCCATGCCGCAGATGACGGTGGCCAGACAGGCCTGGATGGCCGGCTTGGCGGACTCGGCGTCGGTCCCCAGCAGGGACGCCATCTGCTGGATCCCCTGCGGGCCCAGCTTGGAGATGATCTCTTCGTGCATCGACTGACTCGACTGACTCACGGTCGGTTCTCCCCCGTTTCGAAGTGTTCCGCGAGTGATCTGCCCCGCCCGATTTACGGGTAATGCCTGCTTTGCACCAAATCACCGCTTCCGCCGCGCGAGAAGATGGATCCATGGACTGGCGTCAGCACGCACACCGTCTCGCCGACCAGGTGACCCATCCCGGTTCCCGCTGGCGCGAGGCGGTCGCCAAGACGCCGCGCCACCTGCTGGTCCCCGCCTGGTGGCGGCCGGGCGCCGACGGGTGGACGGCCTGCCGGGGGTCGTCCGACGAAGAGAACTGGCTCCGGCACACCTACGCCGACCAGACCCTGGTCACCCGGATCGGGAAGCTGCACGCCGACGACGCCGCCGAAGGGCAGACGGCATCCGGCCGCCCCACGTCGTCGTCGACCCTGCCGGGGCTGGTCCTGAACATGTTCCGGCACGCCCGCATCGGGACCGGCGACCGGGTGCTCGACGTCGGCACGGGCAGCGGCTACGGCACCGCGCTGCTCTGCCGGCTGCTCGGCGACGACCGGGTCACCACGATCGACGTCGAACGCCGCCTGGTGGAGGTGGCGGCGGAGCGCCTCGCCGAGCTGGGCCACCGGCCGGGGATGGTGAACGCCGACGCCACCACGCCGCTGCCCGGGGAGTACGACCGGATCGTCGCCACCGTCGCGGTCCGGCCGATCCCGGCGGCGTGGCTGGCGGCGCTGCCGACCGGCGGCCGGTTCGCGACCACGATCACCGACACCAGCCTCATCGTCACCGGCGTCAAGACGCCCGACGGCGGCGCGACCGGCGTGGTCGAGCGCGACTGGGCGATGTTCATGACCACACGCACCGGCACCGACTACCCGCCCCGCCTGGCCGCGCAGGTGGCGGCGGCCCGCGTGGCCGAGGGCGACAATGTGACGACCGCCCGCTTCCCGATCCTGAACCTGCTGGACGCGTGGGAGATCCGCAGCATGCTGGAGGTGAACGTGCCGGGCATCGAGCACGTCCACACCGAGGAGGACGGCGTCCGCACGGCCCTCATGGTGCACGACGACGGGTCGTGGGCCCGCGCCGAGTCGGCCGGCGGGCAGCCGGCGACGGTGCACCAGGGCGGGCCGCGGCGCCTGTGGGAGGAGCTCGACCGCGTGCGGGACCACTGGCTCCAGCACGGCGCGCTGCCGCTCTACGGAGCCGAGGTCACGGTCTCCCCCGACGGCACGATCCACCTGAGGCGCGGACGCTGGTCGGCCTCCATCGGGTGATCACGAACCGAGGCCGGCCTGCCTGGCCCTGACCACCGCCTGGGCGCGATCGGCGACCTGGAGCTTGGCGAAGACGCTCGTCAGGTGGTTCTTCACGGTCTTGAGGCTGAGGAACAGCGCCCTGGCGATCTCGGCGTTGGTCTTGCCGTTGGCCAGCAGGTCGAGGATCTCGCGCTCCCGCTGCGTCAGCTCGGGGAAGGGGCCGGTGCCGGGGCCGGTCGTCAGGAAACGGCGGATGCGCCGGGCCACGCCGGGGCCGTAGACGGCCTCACCCCTGGCGACCGCGGCGACGGCGGAGAGGAAGTCCTCGCCGGCCGTCCCCTTCAGCACATAACCCCGGGCGCCGGCGCGGAGCGCGGCGAAGACCGAGGCGTCGTCCTCGGACATGGTCAGCACCAGGATGCCCATCTCGGGGCGCTGGTCGACGAGGCGCCGCGTGGCCTCCAGACCGCCCACACCGGGCATGACCAGGTCCATGACGACGACGTCGGGGTTCAGGGACAGGGCCAGCGCGACGGCCTCCTCGCCGTCGGAGGCCTCGCCGACCACCTCGGCGCCGCCCACCTGCTCCAGCAGGGCGCGCAGGCCGTGTCTGAGGAGGGGGTGGTCGTCGGCGAGGAGTACTTTCACAGCGGGAGCACCGCCTTCACTGTCGTGCCGTTCGTCGAGGTCCGGCTCAGGGTTCCGCCGAGTTCGGCCGCCCGGTCGCGCATGCTGCCGCTGCCGACTCCCTCGACGAGGAAATCGGGCAGGCCGCAGCCGTCGTCGGTGACGGTCACCGTCAATTCTCCGCCCTCGGCGGTCGCGCTGATGTCGATGCGGCCCGCCCCCGCGTGCTTCAGCGCGTTCGCCAGCGCCTCCTGGACGATCCGGTAGGCCGCCACCTCCACCGCCGCCGACAGTTCCGGCAGCTCGGACACGGTGACGGTGACCTCGGGACCGATCGCGTCCAGCGCCAGGTCCTCCAGGGCGCCGGCCAGCCCGAGTTCGTCCAGAGCCGGGGGACGCAGTCCCTGGACGATCCGCCGGACATCCGCGACCAGCGTCTGGGTCAGCTCGCGCACGTTCCGGACCTCCTCGCCGGGGCTCGCCGCCTCGATCAGGTAGAGGCCGATGCCGATCGCGGCCAGCCCGGGGCCGAGGCCGTCGTGCAGGTCGCGGCGCAGGCGGCGGCGCTCCTCCTCGCGGGCCCTGACCAGGTCGGCGCGTGACTCGCGCACTTCGCGCGCCAGCCGGGCCGCCGCCAGCGCGACCGCCAGGTGCCGGGCCAGGTCGGTGAGCACGGCCAGGTCGGCCCGGGACAGCGGCTCCCCCGGCGAGCGCGGGGCCGCTCTCAGTTCGCCCTCGTGGTGCCCGCTCGCCGTCAGAGGGAGCTGTACGGCTCCGCCCACCCTCCGGCCGGTCTCGGACACGGTCACCCCGTCGGCCGACACCACCGCCACCCACGGCAACCGCAGGGTCGAGGCGACCGTCTCGGCCGCGTCGTCCAGGAGGCGGGTGGGGTCGGCGGCGGCCTCAAGGCGTACACCCAGCTGGTTGAGCGCGGTGACCGGGTCGCCGCGGTTGCCGAACAACCACCGGCCCACCGCCTTCTGCAACGCGGCCCGCAGCGGCGCGAACGCGACCGCGACCACGGCGGTCGCGACGAGGGTCTCGGTCGAGGCCACGAGCGCGTGCGCGGTGGCGACGACCCCGAGGTAGACGGCCAGCAGCAGGCCCGTGAGGAGCGTGTAGACGACGGTCCGGCGCAGCAGGACCTCGATGTCGAACAACCGGTAGCGGAAGATCGACACGGCCGTGGCGACGGGCACGAGCGGCAGCGCCACGGCCAGCAGCGCCACCCCGATCTGCGGCTCGGCGGCCAGCAGCGCGTCGGCGACCACCGCCGCCGCGAGCGTCACCACGGCCGCGAAGACGGGCAGCAGCCGCCGCAGGTCCCGCCGCAGCCGGGTGGCCAGCGCCGCCGCGCCGCCGACGCCCAGCACCGTCACGACGACGGCGAAGGCGGTGCTGACGTAGGGGTCGGTCGCGATGAGGCCGACGGGGCTCGGGCGCTCGACGCCCCAGACCCAGATGTGGTCGCGCAGCATGAGCACGACGTGCAGCCCCGCCAGCGCGGCGATCATGAGGCCGGCCGGGAGCCTCCAGCGGCTCGACGGGAGCCGGCCGTCGGGCAGGTAGAGCGGCAGCAGCAGCAACGACCCGAACCCGGTCAGGAACACCCAGTTCGCGAACCAGCCCGCGGCGAGGGTCCCTGGCCAGCCGTGCGCCTCGCCGAAGGCGGCGTAGCCCCCGGTCAGCGCCTGGAGGGCGAGCCCCGCCCCGCCGAGGCAGAAGAGCCAGCCGACCGGGTGACGGGGGCGGGCGGTGACGATGAGGGCGCCGGTCAGGGGGTAGGTGAGGCCGACGATGGCGTCCAGGACGAGGTAGTCGGTGTCGGCGTGCGCGACGCCCGCGGTCAGGACGACACCGACGACGACGGCGACCGCGCAGAGCACGGGCACGATCCAGGGCCATCGGACGGTCGGCATGCGGCAATTGTCGGGGATATTCGCAGGTCATGGAATGGGACTGGAGTCCCGGAAGTCCGGGACCCTACGCCAGATGCGTCGAGAACCGGCCGATCGCGTCGGCCAGCGCGTCGTCGACGAGTTGCTGAATTTCCGGCCATCGTTCCTCGACGTCATCGGTGTAGACGAGGGTGGCGCTGTCGGGCGTGTTGGCGTGCTCGAAGATCCGGAACAGCAGCTCCTGACGTTCTCCGGCGGTGGACGAAGCGCTGAGGACCTCGCCGTAGACCGTCACCGCGAGCACGCCGGTCTCTCCCTGCCCCACCTTCTGCACCGCTGCGATGAACCGCAACAGGCTTCCCCTGACCCGCAGGTGCAGCCGGACCCACCATGATCCGTCGGCCAGGTTCGTGTAGAAGTCGGCGAGGTTGGCGGCGTGCACAAGCTGGCCGTGCCAGTACCCCGACTTGGCATCCGGAGGAGCCGCGTGGTCGACCGAGGTCACCGAACGTGGGTCGAACTCCCTGAACACGTTCCCGAGGTCGATGCTGAACGGCTCGAAGTAGCGCACCAGGTGCGCGTGCACCGCCCCGGCCAGCCGGGCGCTGCGATCGGCCTTCGTCTTCAGCTCGCCCACTTCCCTGGCGCGCAGCCGGGTGGCGTACGCCTTGGCGACCGCGAGGGCGCCGCTGGCCTGGGGAACCGGCGAAAGAGGGGCCTGTATCTCGGCGCGGAGCGCCCTTTCCTCCAGCCGGGCGAAGAATCGCACCAACGGACGCAGGTCTCCGGCGTTCGCCTCATCCAGGGCGGCGATGTACTCCCCTCGCTGGAGCCGGTCGACGGTGATGGGGGCGTAGTGGCCGCGCTGGAGCGAGAGCAGTGTCAGCGCCCTGGCCACCCGGCCGTTGCCGTCCGCGAAGGGGTGGATCTGGATGAACCGGTGATGGAGCCAGGCCGCCCGGATCACGGGGTGTTGCCCGGACGTCCCCTTCCACATCTCCACCAGCCGCTCCATCTCCTCTTCGACGAAGAGCGGCGGGGTGCACTCGAGGACGGTGCCGTCGGAGCGGGTGATCTGGTTGTCCAGTTCCTTCCACACGCCCGCCTTCAGCGGGAGCAGGACCGGCCGGCCGAACTGGTCTCTCGCCTCATAGGTGTGCTGGTGCTGGACGATGATCCCGTGCAGGCCCCTGATGAAGCTGATGGAGAGGTCGTGGCCGTCTCTCACCCAGTCGACCAGGTAGGCGAGGGCCTCGAACTGATCTCTGATGATGTCCAGGGTGGAGACAGTGATTTCTCCCTCGGCCAAGGCCACCTCGGTCGTCAGCCCTTCGGCCACCAGCGCCTCGGTGACGCCCCAGCTCACGTCGTACAGACGTTCGATGATGCCGGTTTCGATGGCGTGTCTGCGCAGGCGGCGCTTGAGGGAGGCCTCCACCTCTGCCGGTGCCGCCTGAGCCTGCACGTCTTTCCAGGCGGCCTGGAGTGCGTCCACGGCGGCCAGCCGGGTGGCGATCTCACCGTTGACCGGCATCAGCGCCTCGATCCGCTTCCAGGGAATCCGCTCACCGTCCATCGCGCCAGTTTAGAGAGATCCCGGCGACTCTCCGGGACTTCGACGGGACCCTGCGTTCAGGCGGTCGGGACCGGCGGCCGCGTCTGCTTGGACCCGTGAAGACCGACACATCCCGGCAACTCTCCACGTTCGCCCTCGTCCTGCCCGTTCTCGTGCTCCCCGCCATCGCCTACGCCGTCTCCCAGGGGGTCGACCTCGACCACATCGGGGAGGCGCCGGTTCCCGTACAGCTCGCGCTCTACGGGCAGGCGTTCGCGCCGGCGATCGCCGCCGCCGTCGCCTTCCGGGGGCGCGGGTTTCCGTGGGGGTTCGTCCGGGTCCCGCCGAGGACGCTGCTGACGGCCTGGGCGATCCCCGTCATCGGGATCGGGCTCGCCTACGGCACGGGATGGCTCACCGGGCTGGCCTCGTTCGGCACCCACGGGTTGCCGCTGCCGCCGCTGCTCACGGTCGTGGTCGGGCTCGTTCCCGGGCTGGTGCCCTATCTGGTGCTGGCGCTGGGTGAGCAGCTCGGGTGGAGTTCGTTCCTCGTCACGCGGCTCGGGGAGCGGCACTCCGCCGACGTCGTCGCGGTCGTGGTCGGGGTCGCGTGGGCGCTGTTCCACGTGCCGCTGATGGTGTTCGTCCCGGGGGCGGTGGATCCGGGCGTCCCGATGGCCTACGCGCTGCTCTGGTTCACCGTGCAGACGATCGTGCTGGCGTTCCCGCTGGTCTGGTTGCGGCTCACGACCCGGTCGATCTGGCCGGTGCTGGTCGTGCACGCCACTTTCAACGCCGCGACCTACTTCGTCGGGCAGGCCATGACGCAGCCGCAGTCGCCCTGGCTGCTGGGCGAGGGCGGGGTGCTGACGACCGCCGGGCTCGCCGTGGCGGTGGCGGTGACCACCCGGTGGTGGCGTCAGTCGCGGGTCAGCCCCGCGGCGGCGTAGGCGTCGGCCTCGTCGAGGGTCTCCTGGTCGAGCAGGGCCGCGACGATGCCCTCCAGCCGGTGGCGGTTGTCGGAGATGAGGCGCTGGGCGTCGGCGTAGCACTCGTCGACGATGCGCCGGGCCTCGTCGTCGACGGAGGCCAGGGTGGCCGAGGCGGCCTGCGGCGGGCCTTCGGTCGGGAGGATGGTCAGCGGGCCGATCAGCGGCGACATCCCCCAGCGGCCGACCATGCCGCGGGCGATCGAGGTGACCTGTTCGAGGTCGTTCTCCGCGCCCGTGGTCACGATGCCGAACACCACCTGCTCGGCGGCCATGCCGCCCAGCGCGCCGGTGATGCGGCCCCGGAGGTAGCGCTCGTCGTAGGCGTACCTGTCGTCTTCGGGGGTCGACAGGGTCACGCCGAGGGCGCGGCCACGGGGGATGATGGAGATCTTGCGCACGGGGTCGGCGCCCGGCAGCAGCATGCCGAGGAGGGCGTGGCCCGCCTCGTGGTAGGCGGTACGGGTGCGTTCCTCCTCCGGCATCACGATGGCGCGGGCCGTACCGAGCTGGAGCTTTTCGAGCGCGTCGGCGAAGTCGGCCGGGCTGACGGCGGTGTGGCCGCGGCGGGCGGCCAGCAGCGCGGCCTCGTTGACGAGGTTGGCGAGGTCGGCGCCGGTCATGCCGGGTGTGCTCTTGGCGATGGCCGGGATCTGCACCGCGGGCGACAGCGGCACGCCGCGGGTGTGCACTCGCAGGATCGCGATGCGGCCCTGCTGGTCGGGGGGCGCGACGACGATGTTGCGGTCGAAGCGGCCCGGCCGCAGCAGCGCCGCGTCGAGCACCTCCGGACGGTTGGTGGCGGCGATGACGATGACGCCCTCGTTGCCGGTGAAGCCGTCCATCTCGGTCAGCACCTGGTTGAGCGTCTGCTCGCGCTCGTCGTGGCCCCCTATGGTCGAGGCCCCCCGGGTCCGGCCGATGGCGTCGATCTCGTCGATGAAGACGATCGACGGGGCGACCTTCCTGGCCTCGTCGAACAGCTCCCGCACGCGGGAGGCGCCGACGCCGACGATCATCTCGATGAACTCCGAGGCGCTGGCCGAGAAGAACGGCACGCTGGCCTCTCCGGCGACCGCACGCGCGAGCAGGGTCTTGCCGGTGCCGGGCGGGCCGGTCAGCAGCACACCCTTCGGCAACTTGGCCCCCAGGCGGCGGTACTTGCCCGGCTCCTTCAGGTAGTCGACGATCTCGATGAGCTCGTTCTCGACCTCGTCGATGCCGGCGACGTCGCTGAAGTCGACCCGGACCTTGCCGCTCTCCACCGGTTTGGCCGCGCGGTTTCGGCCGATCCCGCCGAGGCCGCCCCCACCGCCCATCATGTTGCCGGCCCGCCGCATCAGCCACACCCACACGCCCGCGAGCAGCAGGATGGGCAGCAGGGAGAGGACCAGGTTCCAGAAGGTGCCGCGCTGGTCGTCCGTCGGTTCGGCCTGGATGGTCACGTTCTGCTGAGTGAGCTGCTGGTAGATCTGCTCCTGGTCGGCGAAGACCGGGATCACCGTCGCGAACTTGGTGAAGGTGTCCTTCTGCCTGTCGCCGGGGATCGGCTGCGCCTTCTTCAAATTGCCCTGGATGGACGTGCCGGTGGCGTAGATGTCCTTGACGTTCCCGCCGTTCACCTGCCGGGCGAACTCGGTGTAGGAGATCGTCTGCCGGGGCTCGCCGTCGAAGAACGAGCTGACGATGAAGAAGGCCGCGTAGGTGAGCGCCATGGTCAGCGCGAACCGCCACCAGTTGATCTTCGGGCGGTTCGGCTTGGGCGGGGGCAGTCCTTCGGACCGCCAGGGCTTCGCCTCGTCCCCGCTCTTCTCGGGACGGCTGTCCGGGCGTTCGCGGTCGCCCTCCCGGAAGTCGTTCGGCGGCTCACCCACGTCGGCTCCTCGGCTCTATGGCAGGCGTCAGTGGTGGCGGGCCGCCTCGATGGCCTCCTTCAGCTGGTTCTCGGCCTCCTGGGACAGGGAGGTGTGGATGATGCGGCCGCCCATGGGCGCGACCTGCGGCAGCACCTTGTCCCGCGTGCTGTCCTCGACGAGCAGGAACAGGGCGGCGCCGCCCGGCTTGAGGCCCTCGGCGACGTCCTTCATGAACTTGTCGTCGACGCCGATGTCGGTCTTGGCGCCGACGAGGGCGCCGGTGGCTGCGCCGACGGCCGCGCCGACCAGCGGCATGAAGAAGATGAGGCCGATCAGGCCGCCCCACAGCGCGCCTCCGGCCGCGCCGGTCGCGGCCATGTTGACGGCGGGCTTCATCTTGATCTTGCCCTCGGCCGTGTGCTCGACGATGGCGGCGTCGGTGAGCGTGATGAGGTGTTCCTGCTGCAGCTGGAACAGCTTGTCCCTGACGTTGACGGCGGTACCGAGGTCGTCATACGCGATGGCGATCAACGTAGCCATGATGGAGCTCCCCCCGAAGTCCAGATATGGGGATATTTCCCCAGATAGGACCCCGTCTAAAGCACCTTGATCTTGCTCATCACCGTGTTGATGTCGCGGTAGCTCTTCTTCTGGCTGTCCGGGACGCTGATGAAGACCAGCGCGGGCTTGGAGTCGGGCACCTCCACGAGCGCGATCGCGGCGGCCGACTTCCGCTTGTCGCCCTTGATCGTGTAGTTGACGTCGTAGCCGAGCACCCAGGCCGGCTGGTCGTCGATCTCGGTCAGGTCGGCGGAGGTCCACTTGATGGTGGCCCCGGCCGGGTGGTGGTTGAGCGTCCACCGGGCCGCCAGGAAGGCGGTGTCCTTCAGGTCGTCCTGCACCTCGATCGGCACCGGGCAGGAGACCAGCATGCCCCGGTAGGCCGACCCCTTGACCTTGGGCAGCAGCTGGCGGGAGGCGAACGGCGAGGCGGAGGCCAGATCCCAGTCGCCGGCGAAGCGGGGGAAGGCCACGCCCGAACGCTGGTCCTTGATCGAGCCGCGGATCTTGGCGGCCTTGCCCGGGAAGGTCCGCAGCCTCTCCTGGCCGTCGGGCAGTCCGGGCACGCGGGGGTCGTCGAGCGCGTCGGTCATCGCGGTCGAGAGCGGGCTGACCGAGGGGGACGGCGACGGGCTCGGGAGCACCGGGGAGGGCGAGGGCGCAGGGGCGGTCGTCGCGGCGACCGTGACCGGGTCGGCCTTGGGGGCGGGCGCGGCCGCGGCCTGGCCGGGATCGTCACGGGTGACGACCACCGCGGCGGTCACCACGCCCACGGCGGCCACGACCGTGACGACGGCGGCGGTCCGGTAGACGAGCCGCATGGGCAGATCGCCCAGACCTTTGGTGGAGGGCGGCGGTGGAGGGTCCGGGATCGTGATCTTCGGTAACGGGCTGGTCTCCGCTTCCGCCGCAACGTACGAAGGAGTGGCCTTCGTCCCATAGTCCCCAGGTGGCACGTCGGCGAGCGTACGGCAAATCACGGCAATTCGGGTGCGATAGCCATCACACTTCGGGAACGAGGTTTGCGGCCCATAATGACGTGGTGCAGGTAGAGCTCCGGTTCGCCCCGGGATCGGCGATCCATCACGATCTTTCCGCCGTGCGCCAGGACGGTCGGTGTCTCTGGGTCGCCGGAGACGAGTGGGCGGGGGTCGAACGCCTCACGTGGCGCGACGGCGCCTTCCAGGACCACCGCACCTTCCGGCTGGCCGAATTCGTCGACCTGCCCGCGGGCCCCGACGAGGAGGCCGACATCGAGGGCCTGGCCCGCGCCGACGGCTGGCTCTGGGCCGTCGGCTCCCACAGCCTCAAGCGCAAGCGAGTGAAACCCGGCCAGAACGGCGACAAGGCCCGCAAGCGGCTGGCCACCGTCCTGCGCGAGGAGAACCGCTTCATCCTGGTACGCCTCCCCCTCGTCGACCGCGACGGCCTGCCCCAGCCGGTGCGCAGAGACGGCTCCCGGCACGCCGCCATCCTGAGCGGCCCGGGACGCAACCTGGCCGACATGCTCGAACACGACCCCCACCTGGCGCCGTTCCTGCGGCTGCCGGGCAAGGACAACGGCGTCGACATCGAGGGCATCGCGGTCATCGGCGAGCGGGTGTTCGTCGGCCTGCGCGGGCCGGTGCTGCGCGGCTGGGCCGTCATCCTGGAGATCCGCCCCGAGCCCGACCCCCACGACGAGAACCGGCTGCGCTTCGCCCCGGTCGGCGACGCCCGTTACCGCACCCACTTCGTCGACCTCGACGGCCTGGGCATCCGCGACCTGTGCCCGGCCGGCGACGAGGTCCTGATCCTGGCCGGCCCCACCATGACCCACGACGGCCCGGTGAAGATCGTGCGCTGGACGCCCGGCAACGGCTTCGCCGACCCGCCCATCCACGTCGCCGACCTGACGACGGGCGTGAGAGACGACCGCCCGGAAGGGCTGGCGCTGCTGAGCAACGGACAGCTGATGATCGTGCACGACAGCCCGTCACCGCTGCGGCTCACGCCGGAGGGGGTCTGGGCCGACGTCCTGACGATCTAGGGGTTGCGCAGCGGGCCCCGGCTCGCCGGGCGGAAACCCCCTTCGCGCAGCCACGGCGCGGTGGCGACGACCGTCACCGAGCCCGGCGCGATCTCGGTGAAGCCCGCGTCGCGCACCGCGGGCAGGTCGGCCTCGGCGAGCTTGGCCCAGTCGTAGGGGCTGGCGGTCCGGACCGACACCGCGAGCCCGGTCTCGCGCCAGGCCGCCCGGTCGGACGGGCCGGTCGCCCACCACGCGAGCTGGGCCGCGTGGCCGGCCTGGGCCATCGCCTTGCCGGCGGTCATCTCCAGGTGGGGGTTGATCCACAACACGCAGGGCGCGCCCGCGGGGCCCGGCGGCTCGGGGTCGTCGAGGTCGGTGCCGGACACCTGCAGCCGCGACAGGTCTTTCGGCCAGCCGTCGAGCGGGACCGGCGGGTGGACGCGGACCAGCGCGGTTCCGGCGGACACCGTCTCGCCGGGGAGCTGGAGCACCCTCGTCCATTCGGCGCCGCGGGCCCGGCGGACCACCTTGCGGATGCCGTGGCTCTCCCAGCCCCGGACGGCCTGGGCCCACTCGCCCTCGCCGCCCGACCGGTGGTCGTCGATCATGCGCAGCACGGCCAGCGCGGCGGCTTCAAGCGCGTCGGTACGCCGTGGCGGGGTCGCCCGTTCGATCCGGACCACCAGCGGCAGCACGTATTGGCTCACCGGCCAATACTGCCAGCCCCGCGCGCGATCCGTACCGACATGAGGGCGGCCAGTGCGCAGAGCGCGCCCGACACGTACCAGGCGAGGTCGTAGGTGCCGAGGTGGTCGCGGGTCACCCCGGCCAGGGTCGCCGCGAAGGCCGCGCCGATCTGGTGGGAGGCGAAGACCCAGCCGAACACGATCGGGCCGTCGTCACCGTAGATCTTGCGGCAGAGCGCCACCGTCGGGGGGACCGTGGCCACCCAGTCGAGGCCGTAGAAGACGATGAACACGATCATGCTGGGGTGCGCCGAGTCGCCGAACAACTGCGGCAGGACCAGCAGCGACGCGCCCCGCAGGGCGTAGTAGACGCCCAGCAGCACCCGCGCGTCGATGCGGTCGCTCAGCCAGCCCGACAGGATCGTCCCGGCGATGTCGAAGATCCCGATGACGGCCAGCAGCGACGCGGCGACCGGCTCGGCCATGCCGTGGTCGTGGGCGGCCGGGATGAAGTGGGTGCCGACCAGCCCGTTGGTCGAGGCGCCGCAGATGGCGAAGCCGCCGGCCAGGTACCAGAACGATCGCGTGCGGGCGGCGTCGCGCAGGCTGCGCAGCGCGCGCGTGGCCGGTCCGACCGTGGCGGGGACGGGGGGCGGCGGGGGCTCGGTGGCGCCGTACGGGAGCAGCCCGACGTCGGCGGGATGGTCGCGCAGCAGGAAGAAGACCAGCGGGACCACCGCCAGCGCCGAGCCCGCCACGACCAGTGCGGCGGTCCGCCAGCCGCTCGACTCCACCAGCAGCGCGAGCACCGGCAGGAAGATGAGCTGCCCGGTCGCGCCTCCGGCGGTCAGGATGCCGGTCACCAGGCCCCGGCTGCGCACGAACCACCGCTGAGTCAGCGTCGCGGCGAAGACCAGCGCCATCGAGCCGGTGCCCAGCCCGACGAGCACGCCCCAGCAGAGCACGAGCTGCCAGCTCGCGGTCATGAAGACGGTCACGCCGCTGCCGAGGGCGACCAGCGCGAGGGCGCAGGTGACGACGCGGCGCATGCCGAAGCGGTCCATGAGCGCGGCGGCGAAGGGGGCGGTCAGGCCGAAGAACATCAGGTTGATCGACACCGCGAACCCGATGGTGCCCCGGGACCAGCCGAACTCCTCCTGCAGCGGCGTGATCAGGACGCCGGGCGTGGCCCGGAACCCGGCCGCGCCGACGATCGCGATCAGGGCGATGCCGCCCACGATCCAGGCCCGGTGCACGCGTGCGGGCCGGGTCACCCCCCGAGTGATGGTCATGCCGGACATCCTGCCGAGCGGGCCGTGAACCCCACCAGTGGCCTGAAAGCCAACATATGAAAGAATCCGGCCATGCCTCACCGTGTCGCCATGCTGGTGCTCGACGACTTCGCCACCATGGACGTCGGCGTCCCCGGCCAGTTCTTCGGCATCGCCGAAGACTTCGATCGGCGGAAACTGTACGACGTCCGGACCTGCACCCCCGACGGCGGGCCGGTCCGCTGCGCCGCCGGATACGCCATCGTGCCCGACCACGACCTGTCGCTCCTCGACGACGCCGACACCGTGATCATCCCGGGCGTCCACGGCGGGCTCCCGTTCGAGGGCTCCCTCGACCCCGGCGTGGCCGAGGCGCTGAGGGCGGTGGCCGGGCGCAAGCGCATCGTGTCGATCTGCACCGGCGCTTTCGTGCTGGCGGCGGCCGGGCTGCTCGACGGTCGTCCGGCGACCACCCACTGGCGCAACGCGAACCGGTTCCGGCGGCTCTACCCCCGCGTGCTGCTCAACCCCGAGGTGCTGTTCGTCGACGACGGCGACATCCTCACCTCGGCCGGCGTGGCGGCCGGCACCGATCTGGCCCTGCACATCATCCGGTCCGACTTCGGCACCGAGGTCGCCAACCGGGTGGCCCGCCGCTGCGTGACCGCGCCGTTCCGCGAGGGCGGCCAGGCCCAGTTCATCGAACGCCCGCTGCCGCCCGCCCAGGGGGCCTCGACCGAGTCGACCCGCGCCTGGATGTTGTCCCGCCTGGCCGAACCGCTCGACCTCAACGCGCTGGCCGCGCACGCCCGGATGAGCGTGCGCACCTTCACCCGCCGCTTCCGCGAGGAGACCGGCCTGTCCCCCGCCCGATGGCTCAACCGGCAGCGCGTCGAGCACGCCCGCCAGTTGCTGGAGACCACCGGCCTGCCGGTCGACGAGGTCGCCCGGCAGGCCGGGTTCGGCACGGCGGTGTCGCTGCGCCAGCACCTGCACGCCGCGGTCGGGGTCTCCCCCATCGCCTACCGCCAGACGTTCCGGCCTCAGGCCGCCCTGCGCAGCACCACCAGCGCGACGTCGTCTTCGTGATCGGGGCGCATCATCGCGTCGATCACCCGGTCGCAGTAGGCCTCCAGGTCGTCTTCGACGGTGCCCGACAACTCCTGGAGCCGGGCCATGCCGTCTTGGAGGGTCAGGTCGCGGCGCTCCACCAGCCCGTCGGTGACCAGCACCAGCGCCTGGCCCGGTTCGAGCGTGAACCGCGCCTCGCCGGGCCGGTGCAGCCGGGCGCCGAGCAGCGGTCCCGGCATGCTCAGATAGTCGGCACGCCGGTCTGAGACCAGCAGCGGCGGCAGGTGCCCCGCGTTGCACATCACGATCTCGCCGGTCGACGGGGTGAGCAGCAGCAGCGCCACCGTGGCCAGCTCACGCGGCAGGAACCGGAGCATCAGCAGGTTGACCTGCCGCAGGATCTCGTCGAGCGGGTGGCCCTCACTGGCGTAGGCGCGCACGGCGTGCCGGATCTCGGCCATCACGGTCGCGGCGTGCAGCGAGTGCCCCATCACGTCGCCGATCGCGACCATGAGCTTGCCGCCGATCTCGATGACCTCGTAGAAGTCGCCGCCGATCTCGGCCTTCGCGCTCGCCGGGACGTAGCGGGCGGCCAGCTCGACCCCCTCGACCTCGGGCAGCGACCGGGGCAGCAGGGCCCGCTGCAGGGTGAGCGCGATGCGCCGCTCCTCGTCGATCAGCCGCAGCGCCTCCACCGCCAGCGCCACCCCCATCGAGAGCTGGCTGAGCACGTGGGCGTCGTCGTCGCCGAAGGCGAGCGCCGCCTCCACCAGCACCCCGACCGGCGGCCGGCCCTGCACCCGGGCCAGCGCGACCTTGACCTCCTCCGCCGCGACCGACGGCGCCAGCACCCCGGCCCAGTCGGACCCGGGGGTGGTGCGCATCGTCGGGCCGCGCGGCACCCCGCCGGGGTCGAGCAGCGGGGAATCGCCCGCGACCATCCCGTCGTGGTCGCAGGTGACGTAACGGCTCCCCTCCTCGGTCGGCGCGAACACGGTCGCGGGCCCGCCGAACATCCGGGACGCGCCGTCGGCCGCCGCGCGGAGCAGGTCGTCGAGGGTGCCGGCCATGTTGATGGCCAGGGTGGCGTCGGAGAGCCCGGCGAGCCGCCCGGCCAGGCGTTCGGCCTGGCGGCGGGCGCGGGCGTACCGGAGGGTGGCGTTGACCGTCGCCAGCAGCACCTCCGGTTCGACCGGTTCGACGAGATAGGCGTCGGCGCCGCGCGCCAGGCCCTGGGTCCGGTCGGTGACCCCGACCGCCGAGGCGGTCAGGTGGATCACCGGCACGGCCGCGCTGTACGGATCGGCCTTGATCCGCTCACACACCTCGAACCCCGACATGTCAGGCATGCGGACGTCGAGCAGCACCAGGTCGGGCAGCGACTCCTTGACGAGCCGGAGCGCCTCGCCGCCGGAGGAGGCCTCGACGACCGCGTATCCCGAGTGCTGGAGCCAGGTCGCGATGACGTAGCGGTTGGCGCTGATGTCGTCGACCACGAGGATTCGTTCAGGCATCGCGTCTTCCGATCTCGCCGACCGCCCGGAGCAACTCCCCCCGGGTCAGGCGGGACTTGTCCAGGGCCACGCCGTCGATCCCGGCCGTGTCGGCCGAGGTGACCACGATGACGGGGGTGGCGGCCAGCGCCGGGTCGGCGCGCAGCTCCCCGATGACCTCCTCGCCGGTCAGGCCGGGCATGCGCAGGTCGAGCAGGAGCAGGTCGGGACGGGCCCGCCGGACGGCCGCCAGGGTGGCGTAGCCGTCGGCGGCGTCCTCGATCTCCTCGGCGACCCCGTGGAGGAGGCCGCGCAGCATGGTGCGGAAGGCGGCGTCGTCGTCGGCGACGACCACCCGGCCCAGCCGGATGCGGTCGAGGCGCGGGAGGCGTACCTCGAAGACCGTGCCCTCGCCCACCACGCTGCGGACCGACATCTCGCCCCCGAGGATGGCGACCAGGCTCCGGGCGTAGGGCAGGCCGAGGCCGGTGCCCGTCACCGAGGCCTGGATGGCGCCTCTGACCTGGTGGAACTCCTCGAAGACGCGCTCGATCTCCTCGCCGGGGATGCCGATCCCGGTGTCGGAGACCCGCAGCAGCACGTGGTCGCCGTCGGCATGGGCGCCGACCCTGACCTCGCCGCGCTCGGTGAACTTCAGGCCGTTGGTGAGCAGGTTGCGCAGCACGTGAGTGAGCATCAGCTCGTCGGTCTGCAGGATCTCCACGCCGTCGGGGTCGTCGACGACCAGCGTGACCCCTTCGCGCGCCATCGGCCGCAGCGTCTCGGCGAGGCGGCGCAGCAGGCCGCGCAGCGACACGTCGACCACCTCGGGTTCAAGGCGGCCCGACTCGGCCTTGGCCAGGTCGAGCAGCTCGTTGACGAGGTTGAGCAGGTCACGGCCCGACTCGCGGATCAGCTCGGCCTGGCGGCGCTTCTCGTCGTCGAGGGGTTCGCCGAGTTCGAGCAGCATGCGGGCCAGGCCCAGGATGGAGCTGGCCGGGGCGCGCAGCTCGTGGCTGACGTTGGCCAGGAAGCGGGTCTTGGCCTCGTTGGCCTCACGCAACCGGGCCGACTTGTCCTCCAGCTCGGCGTAGAGGGCCACCACACCCTGGTTGGTGCGTTCGAGCTCCTCCGACAGCTGGGTGTAGAGGGCCATCACGCCCCGGTTGGTCTCCTCCAGCTCGTCGCGCTGCGACTGGACGTCCTCCAGCGCGGCCATCAGGTCCTGGTTCTGGGCGCGCAGTTCGTCGAGCGGACTCGTCTTGGCCAGCCCGGCCAGCCGGGCGCGCAGGTCGTGCAGCCATTCGCCGGTGTAGCGGACGCGGGGCAACCCCTTGCTCAGGATGACGTCCTCCCCCTCGCGCGAGACTTCGTCGACCAACCGGGACGCCGCCGCGAAGCCGGGGGCCGACGGGCTGATCGGGCCGTAGCCACGCACCCGGACCCGCAGCGGACCGTCGATGGAGAAGGCGATTCTCGCGCCCCCGGCCTGGCTGAGCACCTCGCGGCCGACCTCGCTCAGCGCGGTGGCCAGGCGCACCTGGTCCTGCTGGTCGAGCCCGGCCGCGTCGGCCACCACGCGGGCGCGCTGCCGCAGTGTGAACACGTCGCCCTCGCCTCTGACCTCGATCGACAACAGCTCGCCGGATGTCATGACGGCATCCTGGCGACCAGCACACCGGCGTCGTCGCGGCGGACCCCGAGGTCGCGCAGGAGGGTGCCGGCGATCACCAGGGGCCGGCGGGTGACCAGGCCCGGATAGTCGCCGAAGGACCAGCGCTGCCGCAGCCCGTCGGTGTGCATGACGATCAGTGCCCCGGGAGAAAGGGGGTAGTCGTACTGCCTGATGGCCGCCGCGCGGTGCCCGGCGATGCCCGGCAGGGAGATCAGCCCGCGGTGCTCGCCCTGGTGGACGAGCGTCGCCGCGATGTTCCCCAGCCCGGCGAAGGTGAGCGTGCCGCCCCGCGCCTGGGCGACGGCCACGGCCACGCCCCGGGTGTGGGAGATCTCACCGTGGACGTGCTTCACGAGCTGAGCGGGCGGCCCGGCGGGGGCGTCCTCGAAGGCCCGGACCGCCGCGCCCGCCGCGGAGGCGGCCAGCGGCCCGTGCCCGAGCCCGTCGCAGACCAGGAGGGTGACCGTCTCGTCGTCGGTGCGCCAGGAGTAGGCGTCGCCGCCCGTCGTCTCGCCCGGCATCGGCCGGGTCAGACCCGCGACGTCGAGCGGGCCGGCCTCCCCGATCCTGACGGCGAAGACGGTGCCGGATCCCGGCCGCGAGTAGACGTCGGACCAGTCGGACAGGCGCCTGATGGCCCCCAGGCCGATGCCCAGCCCGCCCCGGCTCGACAGACCCTCGACCGGCGGCGCTTCGAACCCGGGCCCGCTGTCGACGGCCACGATCTCGACGTGTCCGGCGCCCCGGCGGACCAGGATGGTCCCGCTGCCCGCGTGCCGGTGCACGTTGGCGGCCAGCTCGGCCGCCACGATCGCGACCTCGGCGACCCTCTGCTCCGGCAGCCCCGCCGCGGCCGCCCGGTCGACGGCCGCGCGGCGGACCGCGCCGACCGCGCTCTCCTCCGTGACGTCGATCCACACGTCGGTCAGCGGGCCCACTTGACCACCGTCACGGTGGTCCCGTCACCAGGCGCCGTCTCGATGGCGAACTCGTCGACGAGCCGGCGCGCCCCGCCGAGCCCGAGCCCCATGCCCGAACCGCTGGTGAAGCCGTCGGTCAGCGCCTGCGCGACGTCGGCGATCCCGGGGCCCTTGTCGTGGAACACGGCCTTCACGCCCTTGCGCAGCCCCTTGGTCACCTGTTCGACCACCGCGCCGCCACCCCCGCCGTAGGTGAGGGTGTTACGGGCCAGCTCGCTGGCCGCCGTCACGAGCTTGGTCTGGTCGACGAGCGACAACTTGGCCTCGACGGCCGCCGCCCTCACCGCCTGACGGACCCGGACGACGTCGGCGTCGCCGGAGATGGGAAGTTCCTGGGCGGTCATCTCGCCGCGCCACCGGCCGGGCTCAGCAGCCGGATGCCACGCTCCACGTCGAGCGCGGTCTTGATCCCGTCGAGGGAGAGCCCCAGCTCCACCAGCGTGATCGCCACCGCCGGGCGCATGCCCACGACGACCGTCTCGGCGTCGAGCACCCGCGACAGGGCCGCGATCGTGGCCAGCATGCGGCCGGTGAAGGAGTCGACGATGTCGAGGGCGGTGATGTCGATCACCACGCCGCGCGCCCCGGTCTCGACGATCCGTTCGGCCAGGTCCTCCTGGAGCGCGACGACCATGTCGTCACGCAGGTCGACCTGGATGGAGACCAGCAGCATCTGGCCGATCTTCAGGATCGGGAGGCGCTCCATCACAGGCCGCGCTTGGACATCTCGGCGGTGACGTCGACCCCGATGCGGCCCAGCGCCAGCAGCAGCGCGTCGGCCAGGGTGGCCTTGGTGGCGATGTCGCCGAACTCGATGCCGAGCGCCACGATCGTCTGCGCGATCTGCGGGCGGATGCCGGAGATGATGCACTCGGCGCCCATCAGGCGGGCCGCCACGATCGTCTTCAGCAGGTGCTGCGCGACCTGCGTGTCGACCGCCGGGACGCCGGTGATGTCGATGATCGCGTACTCGCTGCCGGTGTCGACCAGCGTCTGCAGCAGCTTCTCCATCACGACCTGGGCCCGCGCCGAGTCGAGGGTGCCGACCAGCGGCAGCGCGACGACGCCGTGCCAGAGCTTGACCACCGGGGTGGCCAGTTCGAGCAGCTGCTCGGCCTGGTTGGCGATCACCTCCTCGCGGGTCTTCGCGTAGCTCTCGAAGGTGAACAACCCCAGCTCGTCGATCACGTCGGAGAAGGCCGTGAACTCCGGTCCCACCTCGACCGACTCACGCACCGCCCTCTTGAGCGCGAACACGCTGATCGCCGTCTCACGCGGGCTGAACCCCTGCAGGGCCCGCGCCCGGGACAGGTCGACAAGGAGCGCCCGGACCTCGCCGTAGGCGGCGGAGCGGGTGTCGGCCCCGTCGGCCGTGGCCACCGCCGACAACACGGCGTCGAGGAGCTCCCGCAACTCCTTGTCGAGCTCCAGCTCCGAGATCCGTCCGCGCAACGACGCCGCCACGTCGGCCCGCCAGCGGCGGACGAGATCGTCCTCCGCCGCCCGGCACCTGTCGATGAGGTCACCGAAGGGTTCCGAGGTCATGTGCCCCTCCAAGTCGTACCGGATTCGCATTATTCGCGACCCCCACCCTAGAGAAGTCGCCGGTACTGCGACATGTTTCTGAATAGAGGCCTCCCTGTGGTAGGTCTTATGCGGTTACGAACAGAGGGAGATCATGGACAACCTCCGGGTTCACGTGGCTCCGTCGGGGGCCTACGCCGTGATCACCGTGGCCGGGGACGTCGACGCCACCACCACAGGACAACTGCACGAGGCCGTCACGCGGGCCCGGGAGATCTCGGCCCACCTGGTGCTCGACCTGGCCGAGATGACCTTCATGGACAGCGCCGGCATCCGCGTGCTCCTCGACGCCTTCCACCACACCCAGACCCAGGGCGGCAGCCTCGCGCTGACCGGCCCCCGGCCCTCACCCCGGAAGGTGATGGAACTGGTCGGCCTGGCCGACCACATCCCTATCTACGACTCGCCCGCTGAGGCTGTCGCCGCCGGCCCGGTCTGACCCGGGCGCTCTCCTCGGCCTCCCGCGCCTTGCGGCGACGCCGGCCGAGGAACCAGCCGACCCCCAGAACGGCGATGCCCAGCGGGGTCTTCGACAACCAGCGGGTCACGAACACCTGCAGAATTCTCTTCATGTGTACCGCCCCTGCCCCGGATTCCCGCAGGTAGGCCCGATGACGTGAGATGGAACGCCCTCCTGTACCCCGAGGGCGAGGTCTTCATGGCGCGGGTGAAGTGGTGCCGGAAGGTGACCGGGCTGTCGAAGCCGCAGGCGGCCGCGATCTCCTCGACCGGCGTCGTGGTGCCCTCCAGGAGCGGCAGGCTGGCGGCCACCCGCTGGGCGATGACCCACCTGAGCGGGCTGGTGCCCGACTTACGGGCGAAGTGGCGCAGGAACGACCGTTCCGACATGGCCGCCTGCCGCGCCATCTCCCGCACGGATATCGGCCCCGACAGCCTGGTCAGGGCCCATTCCATGGCCCGGCCGACCGCGTCCTCCTCGGTCGGGGTGACCGGCGTCTCGATGAACTGCGCCTGCCCGCCCTCCCGGTGCGGCGCGATGACCAGTCGCCGGGCCACGGCGTTGGCGACCGTGGGACCGTGGTCGGTCCTGACCACGTGCAGCAGCAGATCGAGCCCCGCCGCGCTGCCCGCGCTGGTGAGCACGTCCCCGTGGTCGACGTAGAGCACGTCGGGGGTGACGGTCACGGCGGGGAAGCGGGACGTGAGCAGGGGGGCGTACCGCCAATGGGTGGTCGCCGCGCGCCCGTCGAGCAGCCCCGCGGCGGCCAGCACGAACGCGCCCGAGCAGATCGAGACCACCCTGGCCCCCGCACGATGGGCGGAGCGGACGGCCTCGACGAGCGCCGGGGAGACGTCGTGGCGGACGTCGCGGACCCCCGGGATGACGACGGTGTCCGCCTGGCCGAAGGCGTCGAGGCCGTGGGAGGGCGTGATCGTGAAGCCGCCGACCACGTTCAGCGGGCCTGCCGTCTCGGCACAGACGGTGAGGTCGTACCACTCGACGCCGTCGGGGCGGGCGACGCTGAAGATCTCGACGACGCAGCCCAGTTCGAAGGGGGCCATGCCGTCGAAGGCGAGGACGGCGACACGATGGGGCATGGCGGGATATTAGCGGAAGGGGGCGTTTCCGCCACTGCTGCGGTGTGGGGTGGGTGGGGCAGGCTTTGCGGCATGTCAGCGATTCTGCGTACCCCAGCCGCCTCCCCCGCCGTAGCGTTCGCCCACTTCGCGGCCCGGCTGGCCGTCGAGACCGACGTGGCCGACGTGGCCCGTGACCTGGCTCACGGGGTGACCGGGGTTGTCGTGGTGGACGTGCGGAGCCTGGAGAGTTGGGACCAAGGGCATGTGCCTGGGGCTCTGCACATCCCCGTCAGCGAGATTCCCGCCACGACGCTGCCGTTCGATCAGGTCGTCGTCGTTTACTGCTGGGGGCCTGGTTGCAACGGGGCTCAGCAGGGCGGGGCGGCTTTCGCCCGGCTCGGGTACCGGGTCAAGGAGATGATTGGGGGGTTCGAGTACTGGGCACGGGAGGGGCTTCCCGTGGAGCGGGGGGACGGGAAGATGGAGAGGCGGGGGGTCGACCCGCTGGTGGGCGCGTGTGCCTTGCCTGGGCGTTCACCTCAGGTCGCCGAGCGTCCAGTGGGGGACGTAGGGGCGGTCGGGGGCCTTCGCGACGTGGCGGGGGCGGAGGAGAGCGGTGACGAGACGGGCTTTGAGGGTGGACATGGCGGGGTTCCCAAGGTCGTGTAGTTGAGCGGAGGCAGGTGCCCGCGGCGGCCGGGGTGCGACGTGGGGCTTGACGGTGTCACGTGCTGAGGTTCGGTTTACGGGCGGTGGGACGGCGGGGACGTCTTCATGTCGGCGACTCCCGCTGTCTCTTGGCTGCCCGGCGCCGGGCACAGTTAGAGGATGGAGGGCGGAGCTTGGGAGGGAGATGGCCTCGACTTGATGACGACTGAGAGGGCCGGTCGGGGCACTTTCACGTCCCAGGCACCCTTCTCGGTCCGATAGACTCGTCTCACACCTTCGGGGCTATAGCGCAGCTGGTAGCGCACCTCCATGGCATGGAGGGGGTCAGGGGTTCGAATCCCCTTAGCTCCACTGGTGAATGAATGGCCCGTGGTTGTTGCCCCTTCGGGGCACCTGCCACGGGCCATTCACCATTTCTGCCACACGGGGGGACGACCCCCCGAACCCCCCGATACGAGAGGGCTTCGCCCCCTCGCGCTCCCCCCGGCCGCTTCGCGTCCCGGCGTCGCTGTCGCTCCGGGTCGCTGCGCTCCTTGCGAAGGGCTCCGCCCCTCGCGCTCCCTGGACAGGCCTCGCTTCGCTCGGATCGAACTCGCTTCGCTCGGTTATCGGCCTTGGTCAACGCGCCGCTGAAGAAATGAGGGTCTTATCTCTTCCAGTTCTGACCGAATGGCCCGTATCCCTGATAGAGGGCTCTGATTCGAAGCCCTCAACCATCCTTGTCCGACACGTCTGGCCGATGCGGGACTCCGACGAAACTTGAGGATCTCAATGCTGGAAATGATCCGATCCGTGGAAGATTCGACCTTCGTACAGTACTATGAATTCTCCATCACGGATCATGGTGGGCCCGGCGACCCGGACGCGAAGTCATACGACAGTTCTTGGAATGACCGGGGCGTTGAGCCCGAATGGCTGGTGGCAGCCGACAACATGCTCATGATCACTAGTGAATTCGATGGGCACCGGCCGCGCATTCGTTTTGAAGTGTGGCCATCCGACCCAGGGCCCCGTCACGACGCAGAAGTGATCACCACCAGTTTCTATGTGAGCTCTGGATCTATCGCCATCGACGAAATGCTCACCGACACGAAAAATCTCGCCGTCGAGTTGGGGCCACCGAAAAGCAACTGGAATGTGAGAGGGCATCGGACGACACTCGTGCCGCCGGACCATTTCCCCGAGGACGCCGATGAAGAACTGGAAGCCTACCTCTTCCAGTTCTGGCCGGGTGATCCGCAGGCGCGCTAACGATCGACCGAAGAGAGGTGGCTCGACAACTCGCTTCGCGTGGCCGAGTCATCAACATTTTTGTCGGTCGGTATCTGCCGTCTTGCTTATCCAGAGCTTTGCCGTCAACGTTGCGCCTCACCCAGAACGTCAGAGGACTCGTCGGCTTCTCAGGAGTCCGTTTGCTCTCCGAGCCTCAGCGGCGTCGGCTTGGGGCCGAAGAGGTCTCGCCATTCAATTCCAAGAATACGATGGCGCAGGTCCAGCCCAGTCGTTTGCTGTCGTTGACCATACGGCGGACGATGATGAGGTTCTGCATTAGGGCCGCAGCCTCGGTCCACGCATCGGCGTACGCGGCCTGGCCGAAGACCTTAGTCTGCGGGCGTAGACACAGCTGCATGCAGGAGACCGCCGTCACGCAGCCCGACCGAAGGCAGAATATCCTCGGCGATGGCCACGACGTGATCCTGGTCAGGTACACCGTTACTGGGACAGGCGGCGCAACAGTTCCGCGTCGCGCTGAGCGACCTCAAGGGGCGATGGCCCGCACTGCGCTCGTCTGACGACGGGGAATTGTCTGGAGAGCGCATGATCGTGAGAAGGTTCCGATCGCCCTGGTGCCGTCCAGATCCTGTCATCCGTGGGACACCGCGAGCCAGTTGGATGAGTTCGAGTAGATGAGCGTTAGCTCCACTGGTGAATGAGTGGCCCGTGGTTGTCGCCCCTTCGGGGCACCTGCCGCGGGCCATTCACCGTTTCTGCCACACGGGGGGACGACCCCCCGGCCCCCCGATACGAGAGGGCTTCGCCCCCTCGCGCTCCCTGGGAAGGCCTCGCTTCGCCGAGGTGTAGTCGTTGCCCGCCACGACCAACACGTTACCGAAGCGAACAACCTCCGCAGAGCGGCGGCGAATAGCGCAGCAGGTCCATTGACGGCGGTGTTTTTCGAGACACCGCCGTTTCCGACTGTCGGGTGACGTGAAGGAACAGAGCAATGGGGTAGGTCGGCGCGTCGGAGGCCACCGCCGGTCCCACATCCGCATCGATGTAGCGTTTCCGACCGAATCCCACTTCACCGGACCCACCGGGTTGGCAGGAGGCCGACCAGGGGGCGACGCGGTCAGCAAACATTTGCAAAGGCCTCCGGGTGTAGGACGTTGCCAGGTTACGAGGGAACCCACGAAGGCCACCAAGGGAGAACACAATCACCTGGAGTGCCCTTGGTGGCCAAGTCGTACACGGTCATGGCTACGGGTCCGGCGAAGGAGCCAGCAAGGGTGAGAGGGAGCAGTATGCAGGTCGGCCATAAACGCCCGGCCAGCCATGGCAGCCGGGTCAGCAAGTGGAATGCCTGCGCGGCGAGCGCCGACAACACCGAGACGAACGGAAAGATCACGATCCGGCTCAGAGACCAGACCGCACCGGCGAAGTTCTGGCCGGCGCTCAGGTCGCCCAGGCAGTAGTACTCCGCGCGAGCTACCAGGTGAATATCGAGCAAGGTCCCGAACGTCGCGCACGCGATGGCGACGAGCGTGGAGAGCCCGCATCCGAAGGTCCAGTGGTGGACCTCGGGCGCTTGTGGTGTTCTCCGTTCCGTCACGGCGCCATCAAAGCAGACGTGTATGGGGGGAAGGCGCGCAGTTGGTGTGCATTCGGTGCAGAGAGTGCACGTCTCAGCCGCCATCATTCATAAGGCATGTCGATCCGGATGGCCGAGTTCGAGTAGGCGAGCGTTAGCTCCACTGGTGAATGAATGGCCCGTGGTTATTGCCCCGTCGGGGCACCTGATCGGGGTCGCCTATGGCGGCTCACACGTTTTGAGCGGGCCTCCTTTTTCGACGTCTCGCCAGTACTGATGCGATCCCTCTAGGCGCCGATCCGTTGTGCAAGTTCCTCTTTATCAGGCGTGGGCGGCCGCTCGATGCCTGTGTGGTGATTGCGGAGCTGGTCTGATGTCGTCCTCTCGGCTTCGAGCAGCGCGTTGGCGGCTTCTGCGGCCTGGCAGCGTTGGGTGTGTTCGCGGGCCAAGCCGATCGCAGTCGGGCACGGGAAGCGATGACGTGGCTACGGCTGGGCCGGCTCGTATGGGTGTGGCCGACGTCGCCCAGTTCGACCGCCACCGTGACGATATATCGACTCACACCTCGGAGAGATATCTTTTATCCGAGAGTCCTGCCGTCTGCAAGGTGCCATCGTCATCAAAACTCAAATTAACACCGGAGCGGCAGACTCTCAACCATTCCTCCCCCGGCACATATGGCTCACACCATTCCACGTCTTCGTTCACTTTTCGCATGTATGCCATGACATGCGATAGCTTCGGCGTGTGGAAGGCCCCGCCCGAACCAATCGGCGACGGCAAAGTGAGATCTCCTCTGGGCTCGACCATGATAAGCCAGAGTACATTCGCATCAGAAAATCCCAGTTGCACATCCCGGAATGCATATATGGGACACGCCCCGTCGGTCATCCCGTCGGGGGGCTCCATCTGTCGCAGAACCTCATCCAACGACATCCCCAGGGTGACGAAACCGAGTCTGCCGGTCCGAGCGAACTCGAATACCTGAATCATCTCACTCATTGAACTGATCCATTAGCGTCATGATGTCCACAAGATCTGGCTGAGGTTTCGATACATCCAGTTCATATGAATATGTTGGGGACGCCCTCGCCGAGGGCTGATGCCTATTTACCGGCTCACCATGGCCACCACGGCGCCGAGTATCGCCTGCTGCTGTTCTCTCCGCGACCCACCGCGTCTGCGGCCCCTTTTATGGCACAGATACGGGAGAGGGCGGAAGCGTGGGTTTCGATATGCGGTCCGACCGGGTGAGCCATCTGACAGGGGCGAAGGCCGCGATGGCTGCGGCGAATGCGGGAAGTCCGACGACCAGAGCGGCGATCAGCGCCCAGGGGGTCTCGAACGGTGCCCGTGGGGCCGGATCCCAGTCGATCGGGGCGGTCATGGGCCACGCCAGGAGAAGGCCGATGACGCACCCGGCGCAGGCGCCCATCGCCGTGCCGAGGGCCGCGCTGAATGCCGCTCGGCAGCCGACGAAGAAGCGTAGGGCAGCGGCTGAGCCGCCACCGGCCCGGAGCAGGAGGCGCATCGAACGAGCAGAACGGATCGTGGCCAGTGTGCCGAGGAGGGCGATGAGCACCAGTACCGCTACGACGTACAGCCAGCCGGTCGGGGCCTGGTAACCCTGCTCAAGGTGAATCCGCGTGGTCTCCTCGAGTCTGCGATCGAGCCGCTCCCGCTCGATCGCCGAGGTTCGATGAAGAGAAGGGTCGATGATCAGCTGCTCCGGTTCCAGGTGAAAGCCGAGATCCCGCACAACCTTCGCGGGGATGAAGACCGACCCCAGACGGGGCTCGGGTGGACTGACCGTGATCGCCGGGATGGTCTTCGTGGACGGCGATTGATTGGTCTCGAAGAAGGCGTACCGGACCTTCGCTGAGTCTGCTACTCCTTCTTCGCCTGTCGTGATCACCACGGCTGTTTCCGGGTCGTAGGGGGTTGACGGATCGCCGGTGAGGTAGCGGAGCAGCGCCTGGTCACCTATGTGTGTTTCGCCCCAGTAGGAATAGCCGGAGGTCTCCACCTCAATATGGCCGAGTTCGCGCTGGCCATTGTTCTCTGCGATGGGTGCGCCGGACAACTCCTGCCTGATGACCGCCCGCACGGTGGCCGCCTGGTCCGGGGAGAACCCTTCCACCACGAGTGCGCCCAGTCGGCCCTCAGGCCGATAATCCGCCCTGGCCTTCGCCGTTACGGCAACCGAGATGATCACCACGGCGATCGCGACGGCGGTCGCGCTCATCGTCGTCGTTACGCCGGCGGCTGTCCGGGCGGGTCTGTCGGCCAGAGGACGGACTGCCGGCCGAAACGCGGGCGGCAGCCGTGAGGCGTTTCGCCAGAGCACTAGCAGCAGCCATGGAATGAAGGGTCCCAATCCGAAGATGAGCAGCGCGCCAGCCACCACGCCCGCCAGAGCAGTCAGCGCTGACCCGAAGTCGTCATAGTGCTGGTCTTCATGGGTGGACCACGCGATGAGGGCCATCGCCACGAGACCGAACGCCGACAAGATCGCCCCAACGACCAGGCGGTTTCTGCCCACATGGGCATGTCGGTCGCGAGGGGCCGATCGCGCCGCGAAGATCACGGCGCCGCAGACGAACGTTGCAGGGATGCCCAAAATCACTATCAAAAGGAACACAATCGGTGCGATCACGGGGAAAAAGTACGCAGGTGTGCACGAGGTCGAACGGGAAAGCTACCGATCTCACAATCCTCACAACAGAGGGCGGGCGTGATAGCGACCTACTCACTTCCGCGCGGCGGCGCGCAGAAAGCTCCGGGCGCAGCGTGCTGGAGTGCGGGGAGGAGAAGCCGATCCGCTAGAGAGTGCTGAGCTGCGGTGAAGTGCTCGAGTACTGCCCGCCACCTCTGGCGAATGAACGGCTCATGTGGTTGTGCCCTTCGGGCACCTGCCACACGTCATTCGCCTTCCTGCATATGGGAACGCCCCTGGAGAAGGGCGTCGCTCACGCGCTCCCAGGCTGCGCTTCGCTCTGGTTATGTTTTCGGACCAGGGATCGGCCCACGCTGGGCCGGAAAGGTTGCGAGCTGAGCTTCGGCGTTGCCGGGATTGGAGATATCTCATAGGCGTTCAGCAGAGTCAAGGATGCGATGCGGCAACTTCGATCTGGCCCCCAAGATTTCGATGCCGATCAGTTTGCCGAATTCATCGAAATCCAGATTTATCATTCCCCCGACTTCACCGGGGTCGCAGGCATACGTCTGAACAGATCCCCCGGGCAATATTCCATCGGAAATATAGATATAGGCGGCATCGGCCAGTCGATCATAGGTCACACGCAATTCAATCATCTCACCCTTCTTCCTTCTGCTCTGCGGGTCCTCAATTGACTTGCCGGCATCGATATCCAGGAGGCCGACAGGGATAGCCGTCTTTACATCCAGTGGAAACGCATTACTTTCTTGACCTTTCCACGGAACAGTTCTTTCACACACCCCGACATATAGGGCTCTCAACGGAGAGGCTCTCGCCGTGCGGTCCGCGACGCCGAGAAATGACACCCGCCCAGGCGGAACAGCAGGCTAGAGGCCGCCGCAAAGCCAGCCCCAGGGGGTTGCAGTAGAAATCGATGAACTCGACAATGAACCGGCTCTCGCCGGCGTCGGGATAGCTGGAGTAGAGGGAGATCATCGCGTCGTGCCGCGCGCCTGCGATCTTGGCCTTGCCGAAGTAGTCACGGATTTCCTGCGGCGATAAAGAGGTCAACACCAGATATTCACAATAGTCCCCGCTTCCTCCTGACACATTGGGGCCGGATGTCACGTCATGCCTATTGTGGAATATACGTGTATTCGGCGGATGCGGGTAGTGGATTGCCTGTTGGTACAAGGCATCGAGACGGGGATCGTCGCGCCAGGCAGGGACTCGGTGCACACTGCGCGCGGGTACGGCAGGGAGATCCTTTTATGGCCGCCGAGGTTCACCGCGCGCAGCAGCACCACAATCGGGTCGCGCCCGATTGTCTATCTCGACAGCCGGGACGCCGTCGGCAGGCAGGCGCGGACGCCTCCCTCGGCGCCGCGGGTGAAGAAGGAGATCCGTTGCTCGGCGGAGCCGTGGTCGCCGACGTCGGTCCACGGGGTGCGGTCGCCCATGCGGCGCAGGGCGGCGCGGAGTTCGGCCACGTCTCCGTCCTCGAAGAGGAGCGTCTTCTGGGCCGCGGCGCCGAACAGCACGGCGCCGGCGAAACAGTCGGCCTGTAACTCCTGGGCGCGGGGCACGAGAGAGCGCTGGATCCTGGCCTGGACGGCGTGCCCCCACTCGTGGGCGATGACGAGGTAGACCCAGGCGTCACCGGATCGGTAGCCGCCGGCCATGAGGTCGAAGTCCCAGGCGATGAAGTCGCCGGGCAGGCAGTAGAAGGCGTTGCCGAAGCCGGTGCGGCTACCACCGCAGGCCGGCGGCTGCCGCACGCCCCGGCGGAAGGAGCCGAAGACCTTGGGAGGCTGATAGGTACCGGTGAAGAAGCTGGTCCAGTTGCGGGCCCAATAGGCGTTCGTCACGTTGATCGCGGTGGTCATGTCGGCGTTGATGTCGTCGGGAACGCGCGGGGCCGCGCTCGCTGGAGTGGCTATGAGCAGGGACGATGTCAGGAGTGCGGCAAGGGCCGCCGATCGGATGCGCATGGAGGTCCCGGTTTCCGGAGGGGATGGGACTCCATTGCAAACGCCCCCGCGCAGAGGCGAATATGGCGTTTTTCACAGATGCGGGAACGATGACGGATACGCATCAATGGTTTCAACGCCCGGCTTGACCTGAGGAAACTCCTTCCAGGGCCAAATCATCGACCTGGCTGATCGTGTCGAAGTGGCTGTGTAAGGCTCTTTCACGTGATCCCATGCCCCGATCAGGCGGCTCGCGGGGCGAATACCGCAGCCCCGTTGAGCACGGGGCATGATCCGGTCACAGCCTGGCGTTGGAGCCGCTGGTGTGCGGCATCCCGGCCATCCGCTCACGCCGTGGACCACGCCGACGCAGGCCCGCCAAGCTGCACGGCGACAAGGGCTACGGCTACTCCCATGTGAGGGCATTCCTGCGCGGGTGTGGCATCGTCCCGCGCATCGCCCGGCGCGGGATCGAGTCCAGTCAGCGGCTGGGCCGCCACCGCTGGGTGGTGGAGCGGACCGTCTCCTGGCTGGCCGGGTGCCGGCGATTACACCGCCACTACGAACGCCGCGCCGACACTCGTCTGAGCGGGGTTGCCGGGTCACCGCCCGGCAACCCCTTCACGACCCGACACAAGTTCACAACCCGACACAAGGCGGCATCATGCTTCCCGTGCACGACCAGTGGGATCTGCTCGTCGAGTATGACCTGAGCTACTACTTCCATGGGCTCTGGGTCGAAAGCGACGACCAGGAGAAGGTGGCGAGACTTCTCCGGGTGGACGAGAAGACGCGGCAGGAGTGTGATCTCGGCACACTGATCGACCTCTACCAGGGACGACCGGCGGACACGGTCTGGCTCGGCCCGCACGCGCCGGGCTGGACACACCTCCTCGCCTTCGGCCTCTATCCCTATCACCCCGCCATCCGCAACCTGGGGAAGCGGCGGGTCTTCCAGGTTCGGTACGACGACGACCGCTACCTCCTTGAGGGGCTGTATCTCTACTACGACGGCCGGCAACTCGGCTACGCCGGGCCGCCGGACGAGGAGGGAAACATGGATCTCCCTGATTACCTGGCCTATGCCGACGGGCTGGAACTCGGCGAGGACGACCGACGGAACCTGCACCTCATGTTGTGCATGGCGGGCCGGATCACGGGACGTTTTCTCGATCAGGAGTGGTTCACATCCACCCGCACCATGTATCGCATCCCCGACGGGACCTGGCCGGAACCCGGGTGATGCGCCCTGTCAGGGCAGGGCGGCAGCGCTCGATGTAGGGCGCGGGTCCAGTAAGACGGTGACTCATTTGGTGAGGCGGCGATAGCAGATGAGGGCTGCGGCGATGGCGACGAAGAAGGCGAAGTGGTCGGCGCGGCGTTCGTAGTGGCGGTGTAATCGCCGGCACCCGGCCAGCCAGGAGACGGTCCGCTCCACCACCCAGCAGTGGCGGCCCAGCCGCTGACTGGACTCGATCCCGCGCCGGGCGATGCGCGGGACGATGCCACACCCGCGCAGGAATGCCCTCACGCGGGAGTAGTCATAGCCCTTGTCGCCGTGCGGCGCTGATCGCGACAGAGATCGGCAGACCGGTCCGTTCGGTGACGAGGTGGATCTCCGACCCGTTCTTGCCGCGATCGACAGGATCCGGACCGGTCAGCTCCCCCCTTTGACCGCTCGCACGCTGACGGAGTCGATCGCGCACCGCGACCAGTCCAGTTCACCGCAGGCGCCGAGCTCATCCAGCAGGACCCGATACAGCTTGGCCCACACCCATGCGCCGCTCCATCCGGCGAAACGGCGGTGCACCCTCTGCCAGGAGGCGCCGACAACGGGCGGAAGCTGCCGCCAGGCGCAGCCGGTCATGGCCACATACACGATCGCCGCCAGGATCACCCGATCCTCCACCCGCCGCCGCCCGCCACCTTGCGGACGGGCCGGCACCGGCGGAACCACACGATGAAACAGCTCCCACAGGTCGTCGGGCACCAGCCGCTTAAAGAACGCATCCACGAACGATCCAACAACCACAACCCAAATGAGTCACGGTCTAAGCGCGCCGAGGTTTCCAGCAGGGACGCCACCCCGCAAGGCCCCGTAGCGTTGCGGTCATGAGCGAAGAGATCACCCCCTTCCGGATCGACATCCCTCAGGCCGTCCTCGACGATCTCCGCGACCGGCTCGACCGCACCCGGTGGCCGGACCAGATCCCCGACACGGGGTGGGATTACGGGGTGCCGGTGGCCTACGTGAAGGAGCTGGCCGAGTACTGGCGAAACGCCTACGACTGGCGCGCCTGGGAGGCGAGGCTCAACGCCCATCCGCAGTTCACGACCGAGATCGACGGGCAGAACGTGCACTTCTTACACGTCCGCTCCGCACGCCAGGACGCGCTGCCGCTGCTGCTGACCCACGGGTGGCCCGGGTCCGTCGTGGAGTTCCTCGACGTGATCGGGCCGCTCACCGAGCCACCGGCCGGGGAGCAGGCCTTTCACCTGGTCATGCCCTCGTTGCCCGGGTTCGGGTTCTCCGGGCCCACCCGGGAGCGGGGGTGGAACCGGTTCCGTACGGCCAGGGCGTGGGCCGAGCTGATGCGGCGGCTGGGCTATGAGCGCTACGGCACCGGGGGCAACGACGCCGGGTCGCTCGTCGCGCCCGAGCAGGGGCGGGTCGATCCCGAGCACGTCGTCGGCGTGCACGTCACGCAGATCTACTCGTTTCCGTCCGGCGATCCCGCCGAGTTCGCGAAGATCACGCCGGAGGACCAGGAGGCGCTCAAGGTCCTCTCCTGGTTCCGCGACAACAAGATGTCGTTCAACACCCTGCACTCGCAGCAGCCGCAGACCCTCTCGTACGCCATCACCGACTCCCCCGCCGGGCTGCTCGGCTGGCATGCCCAGCTCATGGGCGAGGGCCTCGACCGTGACTTCGTCCTCACCAACGTCATGCTCTACTGGCTGACCGGCACCGCGACCTCGGCCACCCGCTTCTACTACGAGGATGCCAGGGCCGAGGCGCCGGCCGGGCCGACCACGGCGCCGATCGGGCTGGCGATGTTCAAGGGCGACTTCGTGTCGATGCGCACCTTCGCCGAGCGCGACCACACGGACATCCGGTCGTGGCACGCCTACGAGGAGCCCGCCGGCCACTACGCCGCGCACCTGGCGCCGGAGGTGCTCGTAAAGGATCTTCGGGACTTCTTCCGGAGCCTGTGAACGGGCTAGTTCTGGATCTCGATCGGGCCCTCGTCGAAGACGGTGATGTCGGTGACGATGGGGATCGGGTGGGGCCAGTCGACGTTGACCACGAAGGTCACGCCCTGGTTGGCGTCCCACGGCGGGCCGTGGGGGGCGATGTTGGAGACCGTCACGTTGGCGGAGCCGATGAAGCGCTGGTGGTTGGCGTCGGCGAAGCCGCCGTGGGCGTCGGGGTCGGACTCGGGGATGTACTCGCTGGCGGCGACGTGCACGATCGAGTTGACGTTGATCGCACCCCAGTTGAAGTTGAGCGGAACCCGTCCCTTGAGGGGTCCCCAGTACTTGCGGATGTGCTGTGGCATGCACCGAGACTGGCGGGAACACCGGTGTCGGCGCATGAGTAGGGGGCTGCTCCATCGACCGGCCGCCCCCCCGACGCCTTCTGTCGAAGAGGTCACAACTTTTGCCGATTCCGGCAAAAGACTATGGGCAAGCCGACGAACACGCTCTATATTACGGCGCAGAGCAGCATTAATACGCCCGTGTTACAGCAACCGGCATCCGCCGTCACGCCGGCCATATCGGCGGTGCCGTAACCCCCCTGCGCCGCCCTGACCGCGGCTCCCTCACCGAGATGGGACTGGCCATGCGGAAAATACCCCTGTTATCCGCCTCAGTGCTCACTGCGCTCTCGTGCCTCGTCGTGCCCGCGCAAGCGCGGGCGGCGGTGCCGCCGCAGGAGCCGGGCGTCACCCTGCGCACCTATGACGTCCAGGTCGAGCTGTCCAAGCTCTGCACGCTCAAGCCCGGTCAGACGCCCAACGTGGACAAGCTGATGCCCACGATCGACTGGACGTCCGACGCCGACTTCGGGCTGACCGACATGTTCGTCACCGAGGTCGTCGGCAACATCTCCATCGCCACCGCCGGCGCGTACGAGTTCCGGCTCACCAGCGACGACGGCTCCCGGCTGCGCATCGACGACACCGTCGTGATCACCAACGACGGGCGGCACGGGGCGATCGCCGTCGACGGCGCGATCAACCTGACCACCGGCTACCACGCGCTGCGCATCGACCACTTCGAGCACCTGTACGGGCAGCAGCTCAAGCTGGAGTGGCGGCCCCCGGGTTCCGCGCAGTTCACCCTCGTGCCCAACTCGGTGCTGAGCACCGACGCCGACGTCGTCCGCGTCACCGGCCCGGGGCGCAAGGAGTGCGAGAGCGGTGCCGACTCCCCCGGCGACGGGCTGCCGCTGACCTCCGTCCACCCCGACTTCACCCTCACCGACCTGCGGCCCAGTGGGTTCCAGCCGCAAGTGACCGGCATGGACTGGCTGCCCGACGACCGGCTGGCGATCACCACCTGGGGCGGGACGGACAACAAGCTCGGCGAGGTCTACCTGCTCGACAACGTCACCGGCGCGACCTCGGCCGCGCAGGTGACCACGAAGAAGATCGCCAGTGGGCTGCAGGAGCCCATGGGCATCAAGTACGTGGACGGCAAGCTCTACGTGTCGGAGAAGTCCCGGCTGGTCGAGCTGAACGACACCAACGGCGACGACGTCGCCGACAACCTCAGGACCGTGGCGACCTGGCCGTTCGGCGGCAACTTCCACGAGTTCGCGTTCGGCATGCTCTACCGGGACGGGCACTTCTACCTGAACCTGTCGGTCGCCATCAACTACGGCGGCGCGACCACCGACCCGCAGCCCGCGTCCGACCGGGGCACCACCATCAAGGTCAACAAGGACACCGGCGCGGTCGAGTACATCGCCGGAGGCCTGCGTACCCCGAACGGGCTCGCGTGGGGTCCCAACGACGACCTGTTCGTCATGGACAACCAGGGCGGCTGGTTGCCCGCCTCGAAGCTCGTGCACGTCAAGCCGGGCCGGTTCTTCAACCACTACACCAACCCCGACGGCCGGTTCGACGACAACGTCGTCACCAAGCCGGTGCTGTGGCTGCCGCACAACGAGATCGCCAACTCCCCCAGCACGCCGCTGCTGGTGAAGGAGGGCCGGTTCGCCGGGCAGATGCTGTTCGGCGACGTCACGTACGGCGGCATCCAGCGCGGCTACCTGGAGAAGGTCAACGGCGAGTACCAGGGCGCGGTCTTCCGCCTCACCCAGGGCCTCGAAGCGGGCGTCAACCGGATCAGCCTCGGGCCCGACGGCGCGGTCTACGCCGGCGGCCTGGGCGCCGGCGGCAACTGGGGCCAGGCGGGCAAGCTCAACTACGGCCTGCAGAAGCTGACCCCCGGTGAGGACACCGCCTTCGAGATGCTGCGCATGCGCGCGATCGCGGGCGGCTTCGAGGTCGAGTACACGCAGCCGCTCTCGGACGAGACCGCCGCGTCGCTGGCGTCCAAGTACCAGATCACCCAGTGGCGCTACGCCGCGTCCTCCACCTACGGCGGCCCCAAGGTCGACGAGGAGCCGCTGACCGTCACCTCGGCCGACCTGTCCGCCGACAAGAAGAAGGTCACGCTGAAGATCGCGGGCCTCAAGGCCGACCGCGTGGTGCACCTGCGCTCGCCGCGCCCGTTCGCCTCGGCGTCGGGTCGGCCGCTGTGGAGCACCGAGGCCTGGTACACGCTGAACACGCTGGTCGACGGCCTGGAGAGCGACACCGTGTACGAGGCCGAGAGCGCCTCGCACAGCGGCGGCGCGGGCCTGGCCACCGACCACCTGAGCTACACGGGCAGCGGCTTCGTCGCCGGGTACGGCAACCAGGGCGCGGCCACGCAGTTCGCCGTGACCGTCCCCCGCGACGGCACCTACCACGTCGGCCTGCGCTACTCCAACGGCCCGAACCCGGCGCCCGGCAACAAGTCCGTGAGCGTGTACGTCAACGGGACCAAGATCAGGCAGGTTCCGCTGCCCAGCACGGTCACGTGGGAGCAGTGGGCCACCCGGGTCGAACCGCTGACCCTCAACGAGGGCGTCAACCTCATCACGTACAAGGTGGACGCCGGCGACACCGGCCACGTCAACCTCGACCACATCACCGTGGCCGCGCAGCGCGTGTTCGAGGCCGAGAACGCCACGCTGGCCGGCGGCGCGAAGGCCAACAAGGACCACCCCGGCTACACCTACAAGGGCTTCGTCGACGGCTACTGGAACCAGGGCGCGAGCACGTCGTTCTCCGTGTGGTCCGACACGACCGGCCCCCACAACGTCGGCCTCCGCTACGCGGCCGACACCACCAGGTCGCTGAGCGTGTACGTCAACGGCGAGAAGGTCCGGCAGACGCGCCTGGCCTCCTCGGGCGGCTGGAACAGCTGGGCCGTCCAGACCGAGCCGCTGAACCTGGTGCGGGGCACCAACCAGATCACGTACAAGTTCGACTCCGGCGACGGCGGGAACGTCAACCTCGACCACCTCACCGTGTCGCGGGCCGAGCGCATCACGCTGTTCGACGGCTCCAGCCTGGCGGCGTTCGAGAAGCGGGCCGGCGGCCAGGCCACGTGGCCGATCGCCAACGGTTCGGTGGAGTCGCTCGGCGGCGACATCCGCACCCGGCAGATCTACGGCGACTTCAAGCTGCACGTCGAGTGGCTGGTGCCGGACTACCCGCCGAACGTGACCGGTCAGCAGCGCGGCAACAGCGGCGTCTTCCTCCAGGAACGCTACGAGGTCCAGGTCCTGGAGTCCTCGGGTGACCCCGCGCCGCTCATCAACGGCGCGGGCTCGATCTACAACAAGCGCGCGGCCTCCAGCAACATGGCCACCGCTCCGGGGACGTGGCAGACGTACGACATCACCTTCCGCGCCGCCCGCTACACCAGCACGGGCGCGAAGGTCGACAACGCCCGGGTGACGGTCGTCTGGAACGGCCAGGTCGTGCACGACGACGTGGCCGTCGACGGCGGCACGGGCGACCACATCGCCGAAAGCGCGGCCCTGGGCGGCATCCGCCTCCAGGACCACGGCGACGCGGGCGAGAACCCCCGTTTCCGCAACGTCTGGATCGAGCCGGTCTCCTGACGTGACGCCGGTTTAGACAGCAGGACAAAGGGGCTCCGGACTGACCGGAGCCCCCTTTTTTCCTGCGGCAGGCCGCGGACGGCCCGGGAGTGACCGTCCGCGGCCTGGTCTTGGAGACAACCTCAGTTGCGCAGGCTCCACTGCTGGTTCGGGCCGCCGTTGCACGCCCACAGGATGATCCTCGTGCCGTTGGCGGTGCCGCCGCCGAAGGCGTCGAGGCAGAGCCCCGACTGGACGCCGGTGATCGTCCCGTTGGAGTTGACGTTCCACTGCTGGTTGGTCTGGTTGTTGCAGTCCCAGATGATCACCTGGGTGCCGTTCGTGGTGCCCTGGCCCGAGGCGTCCAGGCACTTGTTGCCGAACACCTGCAACTGCTTGCCCGAGGTGTACGTCAGCCGCTGGTTGGTGCCGGTGCCGCAGTCCCACAGCTGGGCCTGGGCGCCGTTGGTGGCCGAGCCTCCGGTGATGTCGAGGCAGCGGTTCGACTGGGCGCCGACGATCTGCTGGCCGCCGCTGCTTCCGCCGCTGCCCTGCCGGACCAGCGACGCCGACGCCGCCGAGCGGTTGCCCTGGGCGTCCACAACGAAGAGACGGTATTCGCCGTTGGTGGTCGGCACGGCGATGGACGTCGCGGTGCCGCCCGCCCTGGTCATCGTGGGACCGGCGGTGAAGGTCGTGGTGCCCGCCGGGGCCAGCCAGACGCTCTTGGACGCGTCGCCGGTGCTGCGGATCGGGATCGAGGTCTGGCCGCTGCCGGTGTACGTGCTGGCGGGCAGGACGTAGTCGGGCAGGGACAGGTTGCTCTGCGGGATGATGCCGCGGTAGGCGTCTTCGAGCCCGGAGTTCACGGCGATGGTGTAGGCCGGGGCCGGCCAGACGTAGTCGGACGACACGATGATGTCGTGGACCGTGCTGTTCGGCAGGTTCTTGTTGGAGACCTTGTTGATCGGCCCGTAGGTCTGGGTGATGCTCAGGTCGTGCTTGCGGCCGAAGTCGTCGGAGTTGATCAGCCAGGTGATGTTCTTGTCGACGCTCAGGACGTTGTCGCGGAAGACCATGTTGCCCGAGCCCTCGTCCGGGTGGAGCCCGTACTTGTGACCCGCCGGCACGCCCTGCATGTAGTTGTTGGTGATCGTGGTGCCCGGCTGGTTGCCCAGCGTGTAGACGGGAGCCGTGTCGCTCAGGCGCTGCACCGTGTCGATGAAGTGGTTGTAGCTGATGGTGTTGTTCTTCGCCGTCGTGGTCGGCCGGTTGGGCGCGATCGAGCCTGACGAGCCGTCGAAGTTCCACCAGCCCCAGCCGAGCGTGACGCCCGACCACGGGGCCTTCTCGATGCGGTTGCGCTGGACGGACAGGCCTTCGGCGAAGTAGGCCGAGACGGGGCTGTGCCCGTAGAACAGCACCGCGCTGTCGTAGAGGTAGTTGTTCTTGATCTCGATGTTCTTGGGCGCGCCCTCGACCGCGGCGGGGTACTTCTCGCGGTTCGACGAGGTGTGGTCGCCGATGTAGACGTGCTGGGGATGGCCGACGACGACGGCCGATCCGGCGATGTCGTTGGTGTAGTTGCCGATCAGCTGCGTGTTCACCACGTCGTTGACCATGCTGATGCCGTCGACGCCGGTGTGCTGGATGCGGTTGTTCTGCAGCAGCAGCCCGTCGGCGTTGTCGATCTGGATCATGCCGGGCGCCGTGTCGACGTTGCGGTAGTAGTAGGCGTGGAAGTTCTGCTTCGCGTAGGCGAGGGCGCCGAGGTTGCCCTGCTGGGCCTGCTTGAGCACCGAGCCGGCCACGTTGAACAGGTTCCAGTCGGAGTGCTGCACCGTCAGGCCCGAGAAGGTGATGTTCCGGGCGCGGGCGCTCGTGGAGGTGCCGGCGACCTTGATGAGGGTCGTCACGTTGTTCGGCGCGACCACGCTCGCGGTCGCCATGTTGTCGGAGCCGGCCTTGTAGTAGTACAGCGTCTTGGTGGTCTTGTCGAAGAAGAACTCGTTCGGCTGGTCGAGGAACTCGTAGGCGTTCATGACCTTGTGGCTGCCGCCGACCTGCGCGTTGCCGTTGAAGGCGCCCTGCGCGATGGCCGCGCCCGGCTGCTGGAACGTCGCGATGCGGTTCGAGCCGTCGGAGGTGACCGTGCGGACGCCGACGATGGCGGTGGTCCAGGTCGTGCCGGTTTCGATCTCGATGTCGTCCTGGTTGGCGGCGACGGCGGGGAAGTCGTTCAGGCTGTACCGCGACCCGGCGCACTGCGAGCCCGACTCCCACGCCCATGACGCCTGGCCGGCCGTGACGTTGTAGGTGCCGGTGCATCCGCCGGAGCTGATGGTCTTGGAGGCCATGAACGCGCGCTTGTCGTTGACGTAGAGCGCGCGGAGCTTGTTGTTGCGGTTCAGCGGGGCCTTCCAGATGTTCCCGCTGTGCTGCGTCCAGCCGGTCACCTGGACGCCGCCGCTGAGGACCGGCGTCTCGTTCTGGTACGCGGCATAGATGACCCGGAAGCCGTTCGTGCCGGAGTCGGCCGGCGTGAAGTCGATGGTGCTGGTGACCGGGTACGTCCCGCCGCGCAGGTAGACGTAGATGTCGCCGGTCATGCTGGCGTTCACCGTGCGGACGACGTCCCTGGCGCGCTGCAGGGTCTTGAACGGCGACGCGATCGTGCCCGGGTTGGAGTCGTTGCCGTCCGGGGCGACGTAGTAGGTGGCCTGGGTCGCCGCCGAGGCCACCCCACCCGCCATGTTCGGGAGCACCACGGCGGCGGCGAACACCGCGAGCGCCGCCAACACCTTCCCGGTGGTGGATAAGACTGACTTCACGCTCTTTTCCTTTCGCTGGTTCTTCACCTGTCGCGAGGTCGTCCGCCCCGTGCCACGTCGACGAAGAATCCGCAACACCCAAACATATGACGTATGCCGACTGACGTCTGAGGTAATGTTGCATCAAGAGAGGTGTCTGGCAACAGGTGTCAATTCGGGGGCAGGCACCCCCTCATCCGCTCTTGCGGGGGATCAGCCGCGATCCGGGCGGTCCCGGCCGGGCGAACCGCCGCCGCTCATGAAACTTTCACGGCGGCACCACCACCGATTTCGCACATGATCTCCCCATGTTCATCGCCACCTCGTGCCGGTCGGCGGATCGAATGGCGGCGTGAGGTTCTTCGTCGCGCAGCTGGTCCGGTTCGCGTGGGCCGAGGCGAAGGCGTGCGGGTTCGCGGTGGGGTTGTTCGCGGGGCTGGCGCTCTCGTCGGTGCTGCCCCTGCCCGTGCCGCGTTATGACGCGCTGCTCCTGTACGCCCTCGCGCTCACCGTGGTGTTCCGCGTCATGCGGTGGGAGACCACCGAGGAGGTCGCCGTCATCGGGTGCTTCCATGTGGTCGGGCTGGCGTTCGAGCTGGTCAAGGTGCGGCTCGGGTCGTGGAGTTATCCCGAGGACGCCTACACCAAGTTCTTCGGGGTGCCGCTCTACAGCGGGTTCCTCTACGCCGCCGTCGGGAGTTACGTGTGCGCGGCCTGGCGGATCCTCTCGCTCCGGCTGGTCGCCTACCGGGCCCTGCCCGTGACGCTCCTCGCGGTGGCGATCTACGTCAACTTCGTCAGTCACCATTGGTGGGTCGACCTGCGGGTGCCGCTGGCGGTGCTGCTGGTGGTCGTCACCTGGGGGACGGCGGTGTGGTTCACCGTGGGCGGGCACCGCTACCGGCTGCCGCTGGCCCCGGCGCTGCTGCTGACCGGGTTCTTCCTCTGGGTGGCGGAGAACGTCGCCACCTTTTTCGGCGCGTGGGAGTACCCGCATCAGCGGGACGGCTGGCGGCTCGTCCACACGGGGAAGATCGGGGCGTGGGCGCTGCTGGTGACCGTCAGCTTCGTGATCGTCGCCTCCTGGCGGGGCGCGCGGGAGCGGCGGGTCAGGGCCGGGTGAGGCGGGTCTTCAGCGCCGTCACGTCAGCGGGGTCCATGCCGGCGGCCAGGAGGTACTTCTCCGCGTCGAAGCCGTCGAGGGCGTCGTACACGGCGGCTCTCAGGGTCGTTCCCTTGGTGCGCAGGATCTGTTCGATCTCCGCGGTCTGGTCGTCGATTCCCAGCGCCGGGTAGAGCGGGACCAGCCGGGACGTGCTCTCCTCGTAGTCGGCCGCGATCGCCTCCCGGGTGACCCCGGCCAGCGACAGCAGCAGCATGACGATGAGGCCGGTCCGGTCGCGTCCCAGGCCGCAGTGCACCAGCACGCCGCCTTCCGGCGCGCGGGCCACCGCCGTCGCCACGGCGACGCACTGGGCCGGCTTGGACTCCATGAAGTAGCGGTAGTAGAGCGGCGTCCCGTCGAGGTCGTTGTCGCGGATGTGCCGCCAGACCTGTTCGTCGGCCATGTCGTCGAGGTCGATGCGGACCGTCGTCAGGCCGGCGGGCCGGAGGTCGGCCGAGCAGGACTCGCGGAGGTCGACCACGGTTCGCACTCCATGGGCCACGGCGGCCGCCCAGCCCGCCGCCGTCAGGCGTTCGGGATTGTCCGAGCGGATCAGCGCGCCGAACGGTGTTTGGCCGCCGTCGTGAAGTGGGAGACCTCCCAGGTCTCGCGTGTTGTGACAGCCTTCCCAGGACAGATGGGGCACGAAGGGTCCTTTCTCGTCAAGGGGCATTGCCGACCATAAACCGACATTTATCTGACTCGCAGCATTGACCTGTCCGACACGTCAAGTCAACGTTGTTATCGCAGGTCGCTTGCGTGAAATGTCAATTTAACGCAGATATATCTTGACTTGTGAGCCCGGAGGGCCTATCACTTGGTGGGCAGAAGTCGGCGATCTCCCATATGGCGGCATGATGACAACTGAATCCGGTTCGGCTCAAAGTCGCGACGAATACCGGGCTATGCAGGCCGAGGCGTTCAACCGCATCGGGTCACGGTACGACGACGCCTTTCCCCACAAGGAGGGGCAGATCGCGGCCGTGGAGTGGCTGATCAAGCAGCTCCAGCCGGGCGCCCGGGTGCTCGACGTCGGATGCGGCACCGGAGAGCCGACCGCCAAGCAGTTCGCCGACGCGGGCTGCGAGGTCACCGGGATCGACATCTCGCCCGTCATGCTCGACCTGGCGCGCAAGAACGTGCCCGAGGGCACGTTTCTGGAGCGCGACGTCACCGAGATCGACGCCTCTATTGGGCGCTTCGACGCGGTGGTGGCGTTCTTCTCGCTGCTGATGCTGCCGCGGGCCGACATCGCGACGGCGTTGCAGAAGATCCACGACGTGATCGTGCCCGGTGGGCTGCTGGCGCTCAGCATGGTCGAGATCGACCTCGACGACGTGCCGTTCCAGTTCCTCGGCGCTCCCGTCCGGGTCACCGGTTACCTGCGCGAAGACCTGCGGGCCCTCGTCGAGGAGACCGGGTTCACCGTGGCCGTCGAGACCGACATCTCCTACGCGCCGGCCACCACGCAGGCGCCGCCGGAGATCCAGTTGTTCCTCAACTGCCGACGGAACCAGTTCTGACGGCGCAGTGATCGACACCGAGGGTCTGGCTTTTCTCGGTGACACGGCACGGGCGATCGGTGACTGCCTCGACCCGGAGCAGGCCGCACGGCTGCTCTGCGAGGCGGCCGTGCCCCGGCTGGCCGACGCCGCCGCCGTCTACCTCGACGGGGGTGCCGTGCACCGGCTCGATCCGCGGGGGCGGTTGCCCTCGCGCTGGTCGGGCGATCCGGCGGCCACGGTTCCCGAACTGGTGGGCGGACGGCTGCTGACCGTGCCGCTGCGGGCCTATGGCGAGGCCATCGGGTGCGCGGTGCTGGCGCGGGATCGTGAACGCGGCGAGTTCGACCAGGACGACGTGCTGGTCACCGGGCAGCTGGCGGTGCCGGTGGCGTTGACGATCTTCCACGGCCGACTGCACCGCCGCCAGCTGGAGACGCTGGAGATCCTGCAACGCGGGATCCGGCCCGGGCAGCCTCCCTCTCTGCCCGGTCTGGAGATCGCGTTCCGCTACCAGCCCGCCGCCGCGCGTGTGGGCGGCGACTGGTTCGACGTCATCCCGCTGCCCGGCTCCCGGGTGGCCCTGGTCGTGGGCGACGTCATGGGTCACGGCCTCGACGCGGCGGCGATCATGGGGCAGTTGCGCATCGCCGTACAGACGCTCGCCTCTCTGGACCTGCCGGCCGAGCAGGTGCTGCAGTCGCTCGACGAGATGGCGCAGCGCCTGGCCGCCCAGACGATCACGACCTGTGTCTACTGCGTGTACGACCCCGTCCTGCGCCGCTGCACCATCGCCAGCGCCGGCCACCTGCCCCCGATCCTGGTGAGCGCCGAGGGCAAGGCCGAGGTGCTCCAGCCGCCCGCGGGCACCCCGATCGGGCTCGGGCGCAACGCGTTCGAGACGGTGGAGATCGCGGCCGACGACGACAGCGTGCTCGTCCTCTACACCGACGGCCTGGTCGAGGAGCGCGGCGAGGACATCGGCGTCGGAGTCGAGCGCCTGCGGCGCGGGCTGGCCGGGGTGCGGCCGATCGAGGAGGTCTGCGCGAGCGTGGTCCCGGCCGCGCCGGCCCGCGACGACGTGACCATGCTGGCGATCCGGTTCACCGGCATCCCCAGCGAGGACGTCGCCCAGTGGCTGCTGGAGCCGCACACGCAGACCCCGTCGCGGGTGCGCGGGCTGGTGCGGCGCACGCTGGCCGGATGGGGCCTGCACAGCCTCATACCGACGGCCGAGCTGCTGGCCTCCGAGCTGGTCACCAACGCGGTGCGGGCCACGGCCCGCCCGATCACGGTCCGGCTCCTGCGCACCGACAGCCTGTTGTGCGAGGTCAGCGACGACGACCACCGCATGCCCAGGCTCCGCGAACCCGGCCGCCACGACGAGGAGGGACGCGGGCTGTTCGTGGTGAACCAGCTCGCCGACCGATGGGGCACGAGCCGCGTGGCGGGCGGGAAGACGGTCTGGTTCAGTCTCGCGGTGAAGGGGACCTGATCGCGCCATGATGGACGCGTGAAGCGCCTGACCCGCCTCGTCCGCGACGAGAACCTCGACCTCTACTTACTCGGACTGGTCGCGCTGGCGTTCACCGCCTTGGGTGTCGTCGGGCTGGCCGAGACCCCGGTGCTGCTCTCGGCGACCCTCGCGCTGCTGGCGCTGCTGGCGTTCTCGCAGATCAAGTCGCGCCGCCAGGTGGCCGACCTGGTCGCCGACCGGCGTCTCCTGCGCGACGACTTCCCGCCGGAGCTGGCGGCCCGGCGGGCCCGCGCCCGCGACTACCTGTTCATCGGGCGGTCGATGGCCCGGACGGCCAACACGATGCGCGCCGACCTGAAGGCGATGCTGGAGAGCGGCGCGCGGATCCGGGTCATGATGGTCGACCCCGACAACGAGCCGGTCATCGCGGCGGCGGCCCTGATCGGCTACAGCGGCTCCGATCCGGCACTGCTGGCCGGGCGCATCCGGGGCGTCCTGGCCGAACTCGACCATCTGCGCTCACTCACCGGGGGCAACCTGGAGATCCGGCTCACCCGCTTCGTCCCCACGGTGGGCCTCCAGGTCATCGACGGCGTGTACGTCTGCGCGCAGCGCTTCGAGCACCGCCCGCCGGGCGAGAGCGGGCCGATCCTGGCACTGGAGCCAGGTGACGGCCTCTGGTTCCACCGCTTCGCGGCCGAGGCGGAACGCATGTGGGACGACGGGGTGCCCTGGCCCGGATAGTGCCGATCCCCTACTAGGTCTGAGTACGAAAGCGGTGCTGGGACAGCCCCGGATGGAAGATCCTTTGGGGCATGAAATGGTGGATTTTCCTGGTTTCTCTGACTTTCGCGATATTCGCCGCCTGGTTGACCTTCTCGACCGGCGTGGCCCCCAGCACCGTCCTGGCGATCGGCGTCGGCGCGGTGAGCCTGATCTGGTTGCTGATCCTGCTGACCGTGCCGTGGAACCTGTACTTCTCGGCCCGCCGGGTCGTGCACGAGACCGCGCTGTCGCGGGAGCGCGGCATCGAGGTGCCGCAGGCCCGTGAGGACGAGGCCCGGGGCATCGCCAAGCGCATGTTGCGGCTGGCGGTGCTCGGGCACGTGGTCTCGGCGGCGGTGATCGCGGTGGTCACGTACTTCTCCGGGGAGTACGTGGGCTACTACTTCTCCGGCTTCTACCTGCTGGCGACCCTGTTCCGGCCCACCGGCGCCTACCTGACCCACCTGAAGGACCGGGTCGGCACGCTGATGGAGGAGCTGCACTACCCGCGCCAGGACGTGGCGACGCTGCGCGGCGACGTCAAGGACCTGGTCGAGGCGCGGACCACGCTGGAGGCGTCGATCGAGACGCTGACCGAGGAGCTGCGGCAGGTGCGCAGCGAGCTGGCGGCGGCGCGGTCGATCCTGGAGGACGCCGACCACGACCTGAACCGGCGGATCACGACGATGACCAGGAAGTTCGACGAGACCGTCGACGGGCTGAGCGACAACCAGGAGCTGATCACCGGGCTGAAGGCCTTCCTTCGCCTGGTGCGCACCAGCTGACGGCCGGCATGGTCCGCAGTTCTCCGCCCTGGAGGGAGCCGAGCAGCCAACCCTCCTCGTAGGGCACCACGTTGGCGGGGGCGGGGTCGATGCCCGACAGTCTCCGCTCGATCCGGCCGTCGGGGGTGAGGACGAGGATCGACCCGGCGGGCGGGTCGTCCTCGTCGGCCAGGAGGGCGGCGGGCAGCCGTACCGCGAGCCGACGGGTCCAGACATTCGGCAGGACGCGGTCGTCGAGGAGGGGCACCCGGTCGTACACCGGCAGCAGGAGCCTGCCGTCGGGCAGCCGGGTGAAGCCGTCGCCGATGCCGGGGACGTGGTCGAGGAAGGTCGAGGTCGTCCCGTCGTCGAGGGAGACGCGGGTCACCCGGTAGCGGGTCGACTCGACCACCAGCAGGGCCTTCTGGTCGTCGGTCACGACGACGCCGTTGGGGAAGTACAGGTCTCTCACCAGGGTGGTCGTCGTCTTCGCGGCGGGGTCGTAGCGGAGGAGCCTGCCCCGGGGGCGGCCTTCCAGGAAGTCGTACACGGAGAAGGCGGAGCCCGGGAGGGTGGAGTTGTTCAGCCTGCTGTTGGAGTCGGAGAAGTAGACGGTGCCGTCGGCGGCCACGGCGAGGTCGTTGGCGAACCTGATCGGCTCGCCGTCGGCGGTGTCGGTGAGCAGGGTGACGGTCCCGTCGGGAGCGACGGACTGCAGGCCGACGCCGTGGTTGGCGACCAGCAGGTTCCCTTGGGCGTCGAAGACCAACCCCAGCGGCCGCCCGCCGACGTGGGCGAAGGTCTCCGGCCGGCCGCCGGGGACGATCCTGACCAGACGGCCGTCCATCAGGCCCGTGTAGACGTTGCCCCGGCCGTCGACGGCGAGGTCCTCCGGCCCGCGCAACGCGCCGATCGGGGTCACCCCGGCGGCTGGGACGTCCTGCGGGACCTCGGATGGTGGCCCGGGGTCCCAGGTGATCGGGTCGAAGGGGTCGACCGGCGGGCGGAGGAACACGAGGAAGGCGCCGGCCAGCAGCGCCGGCACGCCCAGCCCGATGAGGGCCCATCTCTTGAGCTTCACCCGGCCGAGTCTGGAGCCGGGTTCACGAGCCTGGAAGCGTGCCTCCACGTATCAGGGGTGCGGCTGGCCTCACCCGTTCAGGTAGCGCAGGACCGCCAGGACGCGGCGGTGGTCGTCGGGATGGGCGGGCAGGGTGAGCTTGGCGAAGATGCCCGAGCAGTGCTTCTCGACGGTGCGTTCGGCGATGCCGAGGCGGGTGGCGATGGCCTGGTTGGTGCGGCCCTCCGCCATCAGCGACAACACGGCCCGTTCCCGTTCGCTGAGCTCGTTGAGCGGGTCGTCGGGTCTGTCCCGGCGGCCGACGAGCTGGTCGATGACGATCGGGTCGAACGCCGCCCCGCCGCCGCCGACCTGCCGCACCGCCGCGGTCAACTCGGCCAGGTCCGTCACCCGGTCTTTGAGCAGGTAGCCGACGCCCTTCGCGCCGCCGTCGAGCAGTTCGACCGTGTAGGTGAGGCGGACGTACTGGGAGAGGACGAGCACCCCCGTACCGGGATGGAGCCGCCGGATCCGCCCCGCCGCCCGCAGGCCCTCGTCGGTGCGGGTCGGCGGCAGGCGGATGTCGACGATCGCGACGTCGGGGCGGTGTTCGGCCACCGACCGCAGCAGGCCCGCGGCGTCGTCGTGCGCTCCGACGACCGTGAAGCCGGCCTCGTCGAGCAGCCTGACCAGGCCCTCGCGCAGCAGCGTGTTGTCTTCGGCGAGGGTCACCCGCACGGCAGCACCGCCCTGACGACGGTGCCGGCGCGATCGTCCACGTGGAAGGTCCCGCCGCAGACGGCGACGCGTTCGGCCAGACCGCGCAGCCCGGTGCCGCGCGTGGTGTCGGCCCCGCCGACGCCGTCGTCGCGGATCTCGACCGACAACACTCCCCCGGCCGTCACGACGCGCACGACCGCCTCGGTCGCCCCGGCGTGTTTGCTCACGTTGGCCAGCCCTTCGGCGACGACGTAGTAAGCGACGGTCTCGACCTCCGGCGGCAGGTCGCCGACGCGGGCCGTGACCCGCACGGGCACGGGCGAGAGCGCGGCCAGCTCCGCGACCGCCCCGGCGAGCCCCCGTTCGGTGAGCACTGGGGGGTGGATGCCCTGGGTCAGCGCCCGCAGGTCGCCGAGCACCGCGAGCAGGGCGTGCCGGGCCTCTCTGATCAGTGGCGCGGGGTCGCGGGACGCCTCGGCCAGCGACAACGTCATCGGGATCGACAACAACCGCTGCTGCACGCCGTCGTGCAGGTCGCGCTCGATCCGCCGCCGTTCGGCCTCGGTCGCCTCCCGCGCCTGCCGGATGCGCAGGCGAAGGTCGGCGGCGAGCCGCTCGTTCCACAACGCCAGCCCGGCCGCCGCGCAGGCGGCCTCGATCAGCTCGGGCTCCTCGAAGAGCACGGGGTCGTGGACGAGCACCGCCAGCCGCTCCCCCGCCCGGTCGACCCGCGTGGCCCCGCCCTCGGGCACTTGGACCTCCCGACCGGCGAGGTCGACGTAGCGGTCTCCCGCCCAGTAGCCGACCCGGAGCGCGGGATCGCGCAGCGTCGCGGCCAGCTCGGCCTCGATCCCGTTCGCTTGGACGTCGCCCAGCCGCACCACGAGGTCGGCCACCGCGCCCCGCCGCATCCGGCGATGAAACAGCCCGGCCAGATATCCGGCCGGAACGAGCCCGAAGGCGACCTGTAACAGGGCCTCGGCCGTCGGATCGGCCGCGACGGGCTTCAACCCCAGCACCGTCACGACCGCCACCAGCCCGGTCAGGGTGACCGGGCTGAACACCCGCCGCCGCGCCGCCGCGCTCCCCCGCCACCGGATCACCTGCACCGCGACGACCGCCGCGCCTCCGACGGCCAGCCCGGCGAGCGGTTCGATCGCCGCGACCACGAGGGCCGCGTAGACGACGCCGACCCCGGCCCGCCGCACGGTGGTCTCGGCCCGCCCGGTGGGAAACGTGATCAGCCAGTGCCCCAGCACCGCCGCCCACGCGCTGCCGATCACCGGCGGGGCGGGACCGAACTTGGTGAGCAGCCAGAGCGCCCCGACCCCGGCGAGCAGGGGCCCGGCGCGATAGCGGGGCTGGACGACCCATCCCACGATCCCGGCGACCAGGTACGCGGCTCCGACGAGTGATTCGCCCACACGGCGAGTCTAGAAGCCGTCCCGATGGACACCACAAAGTAAGTCAAGCCTTACCTTCCGTATCCCTCGTCTCCATACTTGGGCGGGTGGACGACGAACAGCAGACCGTTGACGGCCTGTACGACCGCCTCGACGCCGCCGTCGCCGAGACGCTGGCCGCCCGCGCGCGCGTGCTGACCACGTCCGACGACCCGCACACCCGCGACGTCGAGGTGTCCCGGCTCACCCGCAGGCTCGGTGAGCTCCGGGCCGCCGAGCACGCGTTGTGCTTCGGCCGCATCGACACGCCCGCCGGGCGCTCCCTCCACATCGGCCGGGTCGGCCTGCGCTCCCCGGACGGCGAGGTGGTCCTGGTCGACTGGCGCGCCGAGGCCGCCCGCCCCTTCTACGCCGCCACCCCCGCGGCCCCGATGGGCCTGCGCCGGCGCCGCCACCTGCGGCTGCGGAACCGCCGAGTCGTGGACGTCAGCGACGAGATCCTCGACGGCTCCACCCCGGCCCCTGGCGACATGGTCGGCGACGGCCCTCTTACGGCCGCGCTGAGCCGGACCAGGACCGGCCGCATGCATGAGGCCGTCTCGACCCTCCAGGCCGAACAGGATGCGATCGTCCGCTCCCCGCACCGGGGCGTGACGGTCGTGGACGGCGGCCCCGGCACCGGCAAGACCCTGGTCGCGCTGCACCGCGCCGCCTACGTCCTCTACGCCTTCCCCGCCGTCGCCGCACGCGGCGTGCTCGTGTACGGCCCCAACAGCCGGTTCCTCGACTACATCTCCGACGTGCTGCCGTCGCTCGGGGAGAACGACGTCCGGATGGCCACGCTGACCGACCTCGTCGGCGCGACTCCCATCGCGACCGAACCGGAGGAGGCCGCGAGGGAGAAGGGCGTCGCGGGCATGGCGGCGGCGCTGGCCGGGCGGGTGCGCGCCCGGCAGCCGCGCGGCGTCCCGCTGGAGGTCAAGGTCGGCCAGGAGACGCTGGTCCTGACCCCGGCCGAGGTGGACGCGGCCCGCCGCCACGCCACCCTCGAGGGCCTGGCCCACAACCCGGCCCGCGAGGTGTTCCGGGAGCACGTCGTCGACGCCCTGGTCGACCTGCTGGAGCGGCGCACCGCCGACACGCTGGCCCGGCTCGACGCCGAGGTCGCGGCCATGCTCGGCGTCGACCTCGACGAGGCGGTCGCCGGCGACCTCAGGTCCCTCGGCCTGGACGACGCCCCGGCGGCGGAACCGGAGTTCGACTGGGACGCCGTCCGCGAGCAGCTCCTCGACGACCCGGCCGTCGAGCAGGCGACCGAGGCGGTGTGGCCGCGCCTGCGCCCGGAGGACCTGCTCGGCGGGGCCGCCCGCACCCGCGCCGACCTGGCGCTGCTCGACGAGGCCCGTGCCCTGGTCGACGGCCCGCCCGAGGAGGTGTACGGCCACATCGTCGTCGACGAGGCCCAGGAGCTCACCGAGATGGAGTGGCGGATGCTGATGCGCCGCTGCCCGTCGCGGTCGATGACGGTCGTGGGCGACTTCGCCCAGTCGGGTTCGGCCACCACGATCCGCTCCTGGCCCGAGGCCGTCGGCCCGCGTTTCGTCCACCACACGCTGACGGTGAACTACCGCACCACCGCCGAGATCCTCGCCTGCGCGACCCCGCTGCTGGCCCGCATCGCCCCGGGCCAGCGGCCGTCGCGGTCGGTCCGCCACGGCCGGCCCCCGCGCACCGTCACCGGAGACCTGGAGACCGTCCGGGCCCTGGTCGCCGAGGAGGGCGACGGCCTCGTCGGCGTCATCGCCCCGCCCGGCCTGACCGAGGCGCTGGAGGGGAGCGGCGCGATCGTCGTCGCCGCTCCCGACGCCCGGGGGCTGGAGTTCGACACGGTGCTCGTCGTCGACCCCGCCGCCATCGAGGCCTACCGCGAGTCGGGTCCGAGGGATCTGTACGTCGCCCTCACCCGCGCCACCCGGCGACTGATCGTGGTCACGCCGGACGCAGGCTGATCGCCTCGCGCGGGCAACACTCCGCCACCTCCTCCGCCAGGGCGATGTCGTCCGGATCGGTGAGCTCCCCCGTGGTCACGGCGGCGACGTGGTCGGGCCCGAGGGTGAAGAACCTCGGCGCGGTCGCCGAGCAGAGCCCCGTGCCGAAGCACGACGCCCGGTCGACCTCCAGACGCCGGCCCATCAGAGGATCACCGGCAGGGCGCGGTAGTCGTTCAGCGCCCAGACCTCGTGACGCCGCACCTCCTCGCGCGGGATCGCCAGCCGCAGGCCGGGGAACCGCCCGACGAGCGTGGTCAGGGCCATCTCGCTGATGAGCCGGGCAGCGGCGGCGCCGAGGCAGTTGTGGATGCCGTGCCCGAGCCCGAGATGCCGCACGCCGGTCCGGGTGAGGTCGAGCCGATGGGGGTCGTCGAAGACGCCGGGGTCGCGGTTGGCCGCCGCGACCATGACCATCACCGGCTCGCCGGCGGCGATGACCTGGTCGCGGATCCGGACGTCCTCGGTCGGGAACCGCCAGGGGGTCGAGGCCACCGGCGACTCGTAGCGGAGCAGCTCCTCGATCCCCGTTCCGGCCAGGATCGCCGGGTCGTCGACGACCAGCTTGAGCTGGTCCGGATGGTCGAGCAGCGCGAGCACGGCGTTGGTGAGGAACATCTTGGTCGTGCCGACCCCTGCGATGATCATGATGATCACCATCGCGTCGAGCTCGTCCTGGGTGATCCGCCCCTCCTCGTCGGCGGCCCGGATGAACGCGGAGGTGAGATCGTCACCCGGCTCGGCCCGCTTCAGCGCCACCAGCTCGCGCCCGTAGGCGATGATGCGCTCCCGCGCGGCGGGGATGCGCGGGAAGTCGGCGGGGTCGGTGGAGATGAGCAGGTCGACGTCGCCCGCGAGCTGCTCCCGGCGCTCCAGCGTGAACCCGAGCCGCGTCGAGATCACCTGGGACGGGATCAGCGCCGCGAACTCCGCGACCAGATCCCTTTCCTGACCCGGCGCCCAATTTTCTATCGTCTCGTCGACGATTCGCCGGATGTCCTCCCGCCACCGCTCGACGCTTCGCGGCGTGAACGCGCTCATGGCGCAGCGGCGCACTTTGGTGTGCTGAGGCGGGTCGAGACTGGGCACGGTCTGGGAAAGAACCGTGCCCGCGCTGACGGAGAGCCCGGAGGCCTGGAATTCGGCGCTGCCGCGCCATTCGGCCGTGCTGAAACGGGTGTCGCCGAGAATCGTCATGGCGTCGTCGTACCTGGTCACGACCCACATGGGGACGTCGCCTATCGGGAAGACGTAGCGGTGGACCGGGGCGTTCGCCCGCAGCCAGTCGAGCGCCGGATAAGGGTCACGGAAATAGTCGGGACTGAACAACTCGAATGGGACGACCGTATTCGACATGCGGTTTCCTTACGTTGATCAGGTCGCCCGCATCGTACATTCCAAAATCCATCCCGAGAACTCAGCGGACCGAGAACTGAAAACAGCCGAACACGACCGCCCTGACGTGAACGACCGCGACGCCGTCTCCGGCGAGCAGCTCCTCCGCCACCCGCTCCGGATCACCCTCGGCCGGCACCGTCCGGCCGCCCACGATGTGCCCCCGCCCGTCGTAGGCCCGCAGCACCCGGGGCACCCCCCGGTGCGCCGCCGGCCACCCGTCGCCGTCCGGCCCGGCACAGGGTCCGGCGTGCACGAACACCGGCCCCAGCTCGTCGTAGGGCCCCGGGTCGGCGGCCCACCGCCGGACCGGGGCGTAGCTGAGCAACGCCACCCGCTCGCCGGGCCCCGCCAGGGTCAGGCAGCAGCGCAACGGACTCCCACCGTCACGGTCCTCGGAGAACCGGGGCGCGTGCCCGGCGTCGTCGGTGACGAGGAGGGCTTTGACGACGAAGGGCTCGATGGGCGAAACGGTGAGGTTCATGCGTCCATCGTGGGGGCGTACCGGGCGGGGGTTCCGGCGGCGATCGGACGCCGCACTAGGCTCGCGCGTGCGGCTTCCGCCCTTTTACGCTGGCTCGATGACGTGGACACACGCGCGGCCGCCGGACCGTCGGAAAGGCCGGTAGATGGACCGGCCACTGGCGCTCGACGAGGTGACGGGCGACGCGATGACCGCCTTCGTCCCGGCCGCCCTCGGCCAACCGGATGACGCGCCCATGCCGGCGGCTCTGGTCGCGGTCCGGTGCGGAGACCACCTGCTCCTGGTCTTCGACCGCTACCGGCGGCAGTGGGAACTCCCGGGCGGCGGGATCGACCCCGGAGAAGGGCCACACGAGGCGGCCGTACGCGAACTCCAGGAGGAGAGCGGCCTGTTCCTGCCCGAACTCCACCTCGCCGGGTATGCGCGGTTCCGGCTCACCCGCCCACCCCGCACCGAGTACGCCGCCGTCTACACCGCCGAGGTCCCGGCCCGCCACGACGACTTCACGCCCAACGAAGAGATCGGCGGCATCCGCTGGTGGGACACGACCGGCCCGCCGCCGGAAGGCGCCCAGATCATCGACCTGACCCTGGGTCTCCTGGTCATGGGGTGACGACCCGCGTGAACCGCTGAGGCGGCCCGGGGGATCGGATCCCCCGGGCCGCTTCTCAGCCTCCGAACACGGGCGCGGTCTCGGGCTCCTTCTCCGCCTCCGGTACGGCCGCCAGAAGGAGTTCCACCAGGTGGTCGGCGATGGCCGAGATGGTCGGCTGCTGCCACAACAACGTCGTGGGCAGGCGGCAGCCGAAGCGCTTCTCCAGCCGCCGGCGGACCATGATGGTCATCACCGAGTCGAGCCCCTGCTCGACCAGCGGGCGCCGGATCGACAGGTCCTCCGGCCCCAGTCGCATCACCGTCGCGATCTCCGCCCGGATCTCCGGCAGGACGCGTTCGCGCAGGTCCCCCGGGGCCACGCCGGCGAACGACTCCGCGGGGCCGCCGAGGTCCTCCTCCGCCTGGAGGGGGGCGTCGATCACCGGGTAACGCAGGCCCGTCAGGTGGCCGACGACCCGGCCGTCGAGGTCGGCGATGACGGCTCGGGCGGTGTCCTCCGCCGACGGGTCCACGGCCGCGTCGATGATCACCGTCGTGGGGGGTGTGCCGGTCAGCACCATCTCGTCGATGTGGACGACCATGCGCAGCACCGGGTCGCCCGGGAAGACACAGGGGGCGACCGACATCACCGCGTCCAGGGCGGGGGCCCAGCTGTCCGCGTCGCCGGTGCGGACGGTGGCGCGCAGGGCGCCGTCGCCGCCGAGGAGGGTCTCGATCGTCCAGTCAAAGCCGGTCGACGGGACGCCGACCGTGGCCAGGCGCTGGTGCACGAAACCCGGGTCCATCGGGGTCAGCGCGCCGGCGTCCGGGAGGACGTCGGGCTTGACCTGGCCGGGGGCGGCCACGTTCGCGGTGACGTGGACCAGCCAGGCCGGTTCGGGCTCGTCGGGGCCCGCGGGGGTGCGGGCCGCGAGCCGGACGGCCGGGGGTTCGTGCACGACCTGGATCTGGCGGCGTTCCGCCGTCATCAGCGGGTGCATCATCTCGACGTCGGTGAGGGTGACGTCCTCGTCCTCGGCGGCGTGCAGGAACGTGTTGACCAGCACGGCGGCCGGCACGATCTCGACGCCGTTGAGGGCGTGGCTGCCCGGGTAGGGGCGGTTGGCGTCCTGGACGCTCGTCTTCCAGACGCGGGTGCGGCTGCCCGCGAGGGTGGTCCCGGCGCCGAGCAGGGTGTAGGAGTCCGCGTCGTGGCCGCGGTTGTCGGTCTCCGTGTACGACTCGCGCCAGTGGCGGCGGTGCTGCCACGCGTACGGCGGCAGGTCGGCCAGGCCGCCCGACGGCTGCAGGCGGGTCCAGTCGACCTCGACGCCGTGGCAGTGGGCGGTGCCCACCGAGGCGAGGAAGGTCGGCAGCTCCGGCTGGTTGCGGCGCAGGGACGTGCCGACGAAGACGTCCTCGAAGCCGTTCTCCGAGAGGGTCTCGGTCACCGAGTGGGCGACCACCGGGTGGGGGGAGATCTCCAGGAAGACGCGGTAGCCGTCCTGCGCGGCGGCCGTGGTCGCGGCGGCGAGCCGGACGGGGTCGCGGAGGTTGGCCGCCCAGTACGCGCCGTCGAGGACGGGGGCCGAACGGGGGTCGGCCAGCGCGGTGGTGTACATCGGGATCTTCGCCGGCCCGAACGAGAGGTCGCCGACCCCGCCCGCCAGGGCGACGGCCAGCGGCGTCATCTGCGGGCTGTGGAAGGCGACGTCGGAGGCGACCCGCCGGGTCACGATGCCCTCGGCCGGCCAGTCGTCGAGCACCTCCTCGACCGCGTCGACGTCGCCCGACAACACGGTGGAGCCGGGCGCCGAGGAGATCGCGGCCACCAGGTCGGTGCGGTCGGCCAGCCGGTCGCACGCCTCCTCGAAGGACAGGTCGACCATGACCATGGCCCCCTTGCCCTCGGCCTGGCGCAGCAGCGCCGAGCGGCGGCAGATCAGGCGGGCGCCGTCGGCGACGCTCATCGCGCCGGCGGTCACCGCGGCCGCGAGCTCGCCGACGGAGTGGCCGATGACGGCCGTGGGCGTGACGCCGTGGGCGGTCCACATCCGGGCCAGGCCGAGCTGCATCACGAAGATCATGGTCTGGACGCGGTCGATGGTGTCGAGGTCGCCGTCGGTGAGGACCTGGCGGGGCGAGAAGCCGATCTCCTCGACGAAGATCGGGTCGATCTCGTCGACCAGCGACGCGAACTCGGGCACGCCGAGCAGTTCGCGGCCCATCCCGCGCCACTGGCAGCCCTGCCCGGAGAACACCCAGACCGGCCCGGGGCCGAGGTCGGGCAGCACGTCGCCGGTGATGACCGACTCGGCCGGCACGTCGTCGGCGAGCCGGCGCAGCGCGGCCGTCAGGTCGGCGCGGTCGGCGCCGAGCACGACGGCGCGCCGGGGCAGGTGGGTGCGGCGCAGCGCGAGGGTGTGCCCGGCCGAGGCCAGGTCGGCGCCCTTGTCGAGGTGGTCGGCGAGCACGCCGGCGTACTGCCGCAGCGCCTTCTCCGACGCGGCCGACAGCGGGAACGGCCGCTCCCCCGCCGTCTCGGCCGCGGGTGCCGCCGGGGCCGCTGGGGCCTCTTCGAGCACGATGTGGGCGACCGTGCCGCCGTAGCCGAAGCTGGAGACGCCCGCCCGGCGGGGGTGGTCCCGGACCGGCCAGGCCGACTGCTCGGTGACCACGCGCAGGCCGGAGGTCTCCCACGGGATGGCGGGGTTGAGGCTGGTCAGCACGTTCGGCGGGATCGAGCCCCGGTGGAGGGCGAGCACCGCCTTGATGACGCCGGTGATGCCGGCCGCGCCTTCGAGGTGGCCGATGTTCGACTTGACCGAGCCGATGAGGCACGGGTCGTCGGCGGGCCGCCCGGTTCCGTACACCGAGGAGAGCGCGCCCGCCTCAAGGGGGTCGCCGAGCCGGGTGCCGGTGCCGTGGGCCTCGACGTAGTCGACCGTGGACGGCGCGACGCCGGCCTGTTTGCAGGCCCGCTTCATCACGTGCTCCTGGGCCTCGCCGCAGGGGGCCATGATGCCCTGGGTGTGGCCGTCCTGGTTGACGGCGCTGCCGATGACGAGGGCGAGGATCCGGTCGCCGTCGCGCTGGGCGTCCGACAGCCGCTTGAGCACGACCACGCCGACGCCCTCGCCGCGGCCGTAGCCGTCGGCCGCGGCGTCGAACGACTTCGACCGGCCGTCGGGGGCCAGCGCGCCGGCCGTGCCGAGCGTGAGGGTCTGGCCGGGGGTGACGACCAGGTTGACGCCGCCCGCGAGGGCGACGTCGTTCTCGCCGAGCCGCAGGCTCTGCGCGGCCAGGTGCAGCGCGACCAGCGACGCCGAGCAGGCGGTGTCGATCGCCATGCTGGGCCCGCGCAGGTCGAGGGAGTAGGAGATGCGGTTGGCGACGGCGCAGGTCGCCGCGCCGATGCCGGTCCACGCCTCGATCTGGGGCAGGTCCTCCAGGAGGCGGGCGCCGTAGTCGCCGGTGCAGACGCCGACGAACACGCCGGTGTCGGTGCCGCGCAGCTCGTGGGGCGGCAGGCCGGCGTGCTCCAGTGCCTCCCACGCGGTCTCCATCAGGATCCGCTGCTGCGGGTCCATCAGTTCGGCCTCGCGGGGCGACAGGCCGAAGAACTCCGCGTCGAAGCCCTCGATGTCGTCCAGGAAACTGCCGTGACGCACGGCGTCGCGCAGCGCGGCGGCGTTCTCGGGGCTCCGGTTCTCGTCCCGGCGCCAGCGGTCGGCGGGCAGCGGCCGGGTCGTGTTCCGGCCGGCGCACAGCAGGTCCCAGAACTCGTCCGGTGAGTGGACGTCACCGGGAAGGCGGCAGCCTATCCCGATCACCGCGACTGGTTCGGCCATCTGCGTTGGTTCCCTTCGGTTCAGACCCACGGAGGATTGTCGACGATCTTGATCACGGCGCTGGAGACGGTCACTCCCGGCCCGGTCCCGAGCATCAGCAGGTGGTCGCCGGGACCGAGCCGGCCGTTCAGCAGCAGGTGGTCGAGGGACAGGACCTGGTCGCTGGCCCCGCAGTGGCCGATGGTGCGGCCGTAGTCCCAGGTCGAGCGGGACATGGGCAGGTCGAGCATGGTCATGCACCGCTGCTCGACGATCTCTTCTGAGTAGTTCATGAACGCCACCCGCGTGAGGTCGGCGGGCTTGATCCCGCTCTCGTCCAGGGCGCGCTCGACGACCTCCATCAGCGCCCGCTGGATCTTGAACAGCGCCGCGGTGGCCTCGCCCTTGGACATGACCTGCTGCCGGAACTGCTCGTTCCTGGCGGCGAAACTCATCTTGCGGCCGACCGTGACGCCCGGCGGGAACAGGGGCTCGCTGCCCCGGTGCAGTTCCTCGGCCTCGGTCACGGTCGTCGTGCAGACCGAGGTCAACCGGGCGAAGCCCGGCTCCTTGGTGAGCACGAGCGCGCTGGCGGCGTCGCCGCCGATGTAGCCGGGGCCCATCCGCCAGCGGTCCATCAGCGGGGTGCCGTAGTTGTCGGCGGCGACCAGCAGGGCGGCCTGACGGCTGGGCACGGCGGCCAGGTGGCCGGCGGCGAGTTCCAGGGCGAGGAACATGCCGTTGCAGCCCTGCCGGATCTCGGTGGCGAGCACGTCGCCGCCGACGAGCTGTCGCTGCAGGTAGGAGTGCGGGGGCCAGCCGTCGGGTCCCTGGTGCCAGGAGGAGGCGTACAGGAGCAGGTCGAGGTCGGCGGGCGCGCGCCCGCTGCGCTTGAGCGCGCTCCGCGCAGCGTGCAGCGCCATCTCCGGCGCCGGCACGTCACCCGCCACCACCGCCCCGGCCAGGTTGTGCAGCTCGGCCTCTTCGGCCGGGTACCACCCCTTGGCCACGGCCTTCTCGACGCTGACGACGGTCCGGGGGACGAAGGCGCCCACCCCGCTGATGTACGTGTCGGCGTAGCGCATCAGACGGTTTCGAGCTCTCTGACCATCGCCGCGATGGTCGCGACGTCCTGGAAGTTCTCGGAGTCGAGCTTGGCGGCGGGGATCGGCACGCCGACGTCCTTGCGGAGGAAGTTCAGCAGCCGCGCCGTGCGCAGCGAGTCGAGCAGGCCCGACGTGAGGAGCGGGGTCGTCTCGTCGACGACGATGTCGTCGCCCTCCTGGACGAGGTTCTCCTGGATGAAGTCGACCAGTCTGCGGTTGAGCTCGGTCATGCGCGCGGCCCTTCCTTGATGACCTTGAACACTGCGGCGGCGCAGGACGTGCCGGAGCCGAAGCCGACCATGAGCAGGTGGTCGCCGGCCACGAGACCGCCGGTCGCGAGCAGGTGCTCGAAGGCGATGAACTGGTCGACCGCGCCGCAGTGGCCGACGCGCCTGCCGTAGTCCCAGGTCGTCTGGTCCTCGTCGATGCCGAGCCAGGACATCTGGCCGTCGAGGTCCTCGCGGCGGCCGTGCGGCAGCGCCACCTTCGTGATGTCGGACAGTTCGATGCCGGCCTCGTCGAGGGTCTGCTCGACCTGCTGCATCATCGTCTTCTGGATGGTCAGGTGGATACCGGTCCCCTGCTTCTTGAGCAGCCGCTGGCGGAACTCCTCGTGCCGGTCGCCGAAGCTCAGGCCGACGCCGACGGTGGCGTCCGGGGGGAAGAGGGGGTAGGCGCCGTCGTTGACCGCGTCGGCCTCCGGGATCACGGTCGCGTTCACCGACAGGAGCTGGGCCATGCCGTGGTCCTTGCCGAGCAGCAGCGCCGCGGCGGCGTCGCCGATCAGCGCGCCGGGGGTCATGCGCCAGCGGTCCACCAGCGGGGTGCCGTGGTTGTCGGAGGAGACGACCATGGCCGTCTGCCGTTCCGGCACGGCCATCAGGTAGCTCGCCGCGAGCTCCAGCGAGCTGATCATCCCGACGCAGCCGCTGCGGATCTCGAAGGCGGGCACCGGGCCGCCGAGCAGGTGCTTCTGGAGGTAGTGCTGCGGCTGCCAGCCGTTCGGGCCCTGGTGCCACACCGACGGATAGAGCAGCAGGTCGAGTTCCTTCGGGGACGACTCGCCCCAGCGCTCATAGGCGTCCACGACCGCGCGCCGCGCCATCTCGGGCGCGGGCATGTCACCGGCCACCGCCGCGCCGATCTGCCGGAACTTCTCGGCCTCCTCGGCCGGATACCAGCCCTCGCGGACCGCGTGCTCGACGCTCACGCTTTCCGGCACGTAGACGCCGAGACTCCTGACGAACATGTTGGGTGTACGCACACGTCCCCTAACTCAAGAAAGGAAGCGTCCGAATTAGATCGCGGGCCCGGGATATCAGCACCTCGGCCGTTCGGAGAAAACGGCGGGAAATGGGCCGGCGGGCCGCCAGGGGCAACACTAGGGGCGCACCGTCGGATAAATCAATGTTTCTGGTCAGCGACATTCCGTTAAGTGAACCCAACAGTACGTGTTGAGTTTCGGAAATGCGTCTCCGACTTCACGGCGCGGTTTTTTCCGAAATCAAAGGGCGCCGGGCCGTCGCCATTCGGGTCGGGCCCGGCGGGTCGTCGTCAGGGCACTCGCGTGCAGACGATGTTGTTCATCTTGAACTGGGCCGGAATGGCGTTCGTGCCGGTGGCGGTGGCCGAGAAGCCGAAGCTCTGGCTGGAGCCGGGGCCGATGTAGGAGTTGTGGCCGGCGTCCCGCGCGGTGACCTGGGCGCCGGTCTGGGTCACCGTGGCGTTCCAGGCGCTCGTGATCTGCTGGTTGCCCGACCACGTCCACGACACGGTCCAGTTCTGGACGGGGCTGGCGCCGGTGTTCTTGACGACCACGCCGCCGTTGAAGGCGCCGTTCCAGACGCCGGTGGAGTAGGTCACCTCGCAGGCGTTGCCGAGCTTGAGGCCGCTGCGCAGCCAGGTCGTGAAGTTGGGCCAGCTCGGGTTCAGCGTGCCGGTGCTGACGGTCTCGCCGCAGTTGGCGGTGGTGCGGACGGTCTCGTTGCCGTACTGGGCCGGGTCCATGATCTGGACCATCATGTGGTCGGCGGCCGGGACCGAGACGAACGTGGCGTTGCCGCACTGCGCCTTGATCCGGTTGAAGAGCAGCACGCTCTGCCCGTGCGGCACCAGGAAGTCGGCCTGGCCGTGCAGGAACAGCAGCGGCGGGTCGCCGGCGTCGACGTAGGTCATCGGGTTGGCGGCGGCGACCGCGGCCGGGCAGGTCTGGATCGGGCAGCCGACCAGCAGCGACTCGGGCGAGGCCGGCGAGTTGTGGTCGAGCCCCCCGGTCGGCAGGTTCTGCGCGTTCATCTGCAGGAAGTCGGTCGGACTGTAGAAGGACAGGCCCACGTGCACGGCGCTGGAGACGCCGGTGGTGCCGACGGTCCCCTCCAGCGCGGTCACGCCGCCCGAGAAGACGGCCATCTGCGTCAGCCACGCGCCCGACGAGTCGCCCGCCATCGCGAAGCGGTTGGTGTCGAGCTGGTAGGTGGCGGCGTTGGCACGCAGATAGCGGATGGCCGCCTTGATGTCGTGCACCTGCGCCGGGAAGATCGCCTGCGCGCTCGACCGGACGTTGACGACGGCCACCGCGAAGCCCAGCGGGTTGAAAACGGCCGCGATCTCGGCCCCGAGGGGCTTGCTGTCATCGCTCGTCCACGCCGAGCCGCTGTGCCAGATCAGCAGCGGCCGGGGCGTCATCCCGGTGGACGGAAGGTAGATGTCCAGCAGGTGCCCCCTGCTACCGGCCGGCTGTGCGGGCGCGTAGGCGATGTCGGAGATCACCTGCGCGTGCGCCGGCTGCGCGAGGGCCACCGACACGCCAAGAGCGGCCAGCATGGTCATCGCCATGCCGACAACCGTGGCCATATGTATTCGAGCTTGCATAGTGCGACTCCGGTCGGTCGGATGATCGCCGCTCCCCTGGCAGCGACGTCCTGCACGAGTGTCGCGGCTTCCATCGATATGGGCGGGGAGACGATATGACACATATGTCGCGATGGTCAAAATATTCTTAACCCGTTTTTCAGAGCGGCATAAACCGGACCATACACCTCGACACGGTGCGAAGACGTACAGATCATGCATGCTCTGGACGGGCCGTCGGATACGCACCTGGGAGGCCTTCCAAGGCCGCCGAGTACAGAATGGGACAGCCCTCGGAAAGTAATATCGGTTTCACCGACCGTGAATGCGCGCGAACAAACGCCACTTCAACGGCCCTTTCGATGAAACTTTCACGTCTCACCGCGCCCGGATTCAACCGTGACAATTCTCCTAACGCGCGGTGAGTGATAATGTCCGCCTTCATGATCTCCACGTTCCCAGGAGGACGAATGCGAAAGGCACGCGCAGTTCTCGTCTCGGCCGTCGTGGTTCTCGGAGCCTCCGTGATGATCGGCGCCACCCCGGCCCACGCCGCCGACAAGCTGTCCGGCGTCTTCAGGACGTCGGCGGAGTGCGAGCGGATCGGCGCCCACGGCGTCGCCCAGGACTGGTGGGACGACTACTCGTGCGTGTGGGAGGGCCGCTACCGCTACTACTTCCTCTACGCGTGACCGATTACGACGACCAGTAGCGGCGGTGTCGGGAAGGACACCGCCGTCACCGTCCGGCCTTTCTTCAGGGTGACGCGCACAACCGGATCTCGCCGCCCGGCCAGCGGGAGCGCAACCACCGGTCGTGGCTGGCGACCACGATCGCGCCGGGGCCCGCGCCCATGGCCTCCTCCAGCTCGTCGCAGAGCCGGGGAGACAGGTGGTTGGTGGGCTCGTCGAGCAGCAGCAGCTCGGGCGGGTCCGCCACGAGCAGCGCCAGGGCCAGCCGCCGGCGCTGACCGACCGACAACTCCCCCACCCGCCGTCCCAGGTCCCGGGGACCGAGCAGGCCGAGCGAGTCCAGCGGCACCGCCGCGGCACGCTCGGCGCCGAGCGCCCGCTCGTAGGTCTCCCGCACGGTACGGTCCGGCCGGTCGAACACGGTGTCCTGAGCCAGCAGCCCGACCCGCGACCCGGCCCGCCGCCACACCTCGCCCTCGGCGTCCAGCCGCCCGGCCAGCACCGCGAGCAGGGTCGACTTCCCCGCGCCGTTCGGTCCCGTGACCAGCAGCCGCGCGGTGACCGGCACGTCGAGACACTCCAGCGTGAGCCGACCCGGCACATGGACGTCGCGCAGCGACAACAACATCCCGTCCACTGACCCAGCGGACCCAGCGGACTCGGCGCTTTCGGGCACGGCGGTGAGCGCGGTGGCGTGGAAGCGCAGCGGTTGGGGCGGCTCCGGGACCTGGGCGCGTTCCCGTTCCTCCAGCCGCCGGGTGGCGTCGCGCACCCGCCGGGAGATCTGGTTCTGCACCCGGCCGCTCGTGTGGCCGTAGCCCATCTTCTCGTTGTCGCGCTTCACGCGTCCCGGCGCGACCTGGTGCGCCGTGACGGCGGCCGACCGGCGCAGTTCGGCGAGTTCCTGCTGCTCCTCGGCGAAGCGCCGCTGCCATCGCTGCCGCTCCGCGCGCTTCTCGGCCTGGTAGGCGCTGTAGTTCCCGCCGTACCGCACGGGCCCGCCCATCGCCGGATCCAGGTCGAGCACGTCGGTGCAGACGGCGTCGAGGAACGCCCGGTCGTGGCTGGCCGCCACGACGACGCCGGGCAGGCCGCGGAGCTGCTCCTCCAGGAACGCCGTCGCGGCGTCGTCGAGATGGTTGGTGGGCTCGTCGAGCAGCAGCGCCGAGGGCCGCCGCACCAGCAGCGCGGCCAGCGCGAGCCGCCCCCGCTGCCCGCCCGACAACGACCCGAGCAGCCGATCGTGCCGCACGCCCCCGAGGCCGAGCCCGGCCAGCACGATCTCGGCCCGCCGGTCGGCGTCCCAGGCCTCGTGGTCCTGGGCGTGGTCGAGCCGCTCGCCGTACCGGCCCAGCAGGTCGCCGTAGCCGGGAGAGCCGGGCGGGACGTCGGCGAGCGCCGCGGCGAGCCGGTCGAGTTCGGCGAGGACGTCACGTGCCTCGCGCAGGGCGTCGTCGAGCACGTCGGCGATCGTCGCCGCGGCGTCGAACGGCATCTCCTGGTGCAGGAAGCCCAGGTCGGCGGGCCTTACGACGCTGCCGGAGTCGGGCTCGTCCACCCCGGCGAGCAGCCGCAGCAGGGTGGACTTCCCCGCGCCGTTCTCACCGATCAGCCCGATCCGGTGACCGGGGGCGGCGGTGAGCGAGACGCCGTCGAGAATCCGCCGGGCGCCGAACGTGCGGACGAGATCATGGGCGAGCAGAGCCGAAGGGGACATGCGAAACCGCCAGGGGGATCGGACGTGCGGGCACGGGCAGGTCCGGGCCGCGCCTCGGGAAGGCGCGGCCCGCCTGTGCCCTACGGCGAGGTCGTCTCGCGGTCCGGAGCCGCCCCCAGCTCCAGCAGCCGTCCATCGGAGAGCCGCAACCAGCGGTCCACCCCGATCTCGGTGAGGAACCGCTCGTCGTGGCTGACCACCACGAACGCCCCTTCGTAGGCGGACAGCGCGCTCTCCAGCTGGGCGACGCTGACCAGGTCGAGGTTGTTGGTCGGTTCGTCCAGCAGAAGGAGCTGGGGTGCGGGTTCGGCGTACAGCACGCAGGCGAGGGTGGCCCGCAGCCGCTCGCCACCCGACAGCGCCCCGACGGGGAGGTGGATGCGGGACCCCCGGAACAGGAAGCGCGCGAGCAGGTTCATGCGCTGCGCCTGCGGCATCCCCGGCGCGAACGCCGCCAGGTTCTCGGCCACGGTCCGGTCGAGGTCCAGCAGGTCGAGCCGCTGGGAGAGGTAGGCGACCCGCCCGTCGGCCCGCCGGGTCTCGCCGCCCTCCAGTTCCCCACTGATCACCCTCAGGAGGGTCGACTTGCCGACCCCGTTCGGTCCGGTCAGCGCGATCCGCTCGGGCCCCCGGATCGTCAAGTCGGCGCCCTCCCCGGCGAACAGGGCCCGCCCACCGTAGTGGACCTGCATGTTCGTCCCGACGAACATCGTGCGCCCGGCCGGCACGTTGGTCCCGGGAAGCTCCAGCGTGATCTTCTGCTCGTCGCGCAGGGCCCGCCCCGCCTCGTCCAGCCGCGCCTTGGCCTGGCTGACCCGGGCGGTGTGCGTCTCGTTGGCCTTCCCCGCCGACTCCTGGGCGTTCCGCTTCATCGTCCCGGCGAAGATCTTCGGCAGTCCGGCGTTCTTGAGGTTCCGGGAGGCGTTGCTCGCCCGGCGCTCGGCCCGCTCGCGGGCCTGCTGCAACTCCCGCTTCTCCCGCTTCACCTCCTGCTCGGCGTTGCGCACGTTCTTCTCGGCCACCTCCCGAGCGGCCCGCACCGCCTCCTCGTACTCGGTGAAGTTCCCGCCGTGGAACTGGACCTCGCCCTGGTGGAGCTCGGCGATCCGGTCCATCCGGTCGAGCAGCGCCCGGTCGTGGCTGACCAGCAGCAGACACCCGCTCCAGCCTTCGAGCACCGCATAGAGCTGGCGCCGGGCGTCAAGGTCGAGATTGTTGGTCGGCTCGTCGAGCAGCAGCACGTCGGGCCGCTTCAGCAACTGCGCCGCCAGCCCGAGCGAGATGACCTGCCCGCCGCTGAAGGTGCGCAGCGGCCGGTCGAACGAGACGTCACCGAGCCCCAGCCGGTCGAGCTGGGCCCGGGTGCGCTCCTCGATGTCCCAGTCGTTGCCGATCGTGGCGAAATGCTCCTCACTGGCGTCTCCGGACTCGATGGCGTCCAGCGCCTTGATCACCGGAGCGATGCCGAGCACCTCGGCGACGGTCAGCTCCGCGGCGAGCGGCAACGTCTGAGGCAGATACCCCAGCACTCCCCCGACCGTGACCGACCCGGCCGCCGGCGTCAGCTCCCCGGCGACGAGCCGGAGCAGCGTGCTCTTCCCGGCGCCGTTGGGCGCCACCAGACCGGTCCGGCCGGCCGGGACGGTGAAGGAGAGATCCTGGAACACCGGGGTGTCGTCGGGCCAGGAGAAGGACAGGTTGGAACAGACGACGAACGCATCGGACATGCGAAAACCTCATGCGTGAACGCGGGCGCGCAGGGGCCGCCCAGCAGGAAACAGGGGAACGACGAAGCGGCCACGGCGGCGGCGTCAACGCGCGCGTGCCTGCGGCCGATCAGTTCCGGTCTCAGCCGGAGATGTCGTCGTCAACCACCATGTCTGGTCTCCTGGTCACTAGAGGTTCGGGTCCCGGAAGGCGTGTCGATGGGCACTTATGCCAAAAAGACGATTCGGGGACGAACCGCCAACAGGCTGCCAAAGACTCGAAGCCCTGTCAACACAGACGCCCATCCGGGTGAACCGGCGGACACGGGTGCTCGGCCTCCGCTGCGGGAGCGCGCACTGGCCTCACTCCCTCAGCCGGGATCCGGCAGGTCCGTCGACGCCAGCTTGGCCGGGTCGGTGACGCTCCTGATGGCGACGATCCGGCCCTCGGCGACGGTGAACGCCATGAGGGAGAGCGGGGTTCCGTCCGCACGCCAGGAAATGAATCCGGGCAGCCCGTTGACGAGCACCGCCCGTGCTCGCGTGGCCGCGCCGCCGGCGACGCGCGCCGACGCGCCGGTGGCCACCTTGGTGGACCCGAGGACGACCACCACGCCCTCGGCGCTGTCGACGGTCAGCCTCACCTCCGGGTCGAGCACACGCAGCAGTCCCTCGAAGTCGCCCTGGCGGGCCGCCGCCAGGAACGTCTGGATCACCTCGCGCTGCTCCCGTCCACCGGCCGCCGGCCGCTCGGTCGCCTGCACCTTCCGGCGCGCGCGGCTGGCCAGCATCTTGGTGGCGTCGGTGGACCTGCCGAGGATCCGGCCGATCTCGTCGAAGGGCACCGCGAACAGGTCGTGCAGCACGAACGCCAGCCGTTCGCTCGGCCGGAGCGACTCCAGGACGATCAGCAGCGCGTACCCGACCGAGTCGGCGAGCACCATGTCGTCGTCCGGCGCCGGGCCGTCGTCGACCGTCACGACGAGATGGTCCCAGGACGCCTCGGGGCGGGCCTGCCGTGCTCGCAGGACGTCGAGACTGATCCGGCCGACCACTGTGGTCAGCCAGCCGGCGAGATTGTCGATGGTCTCCGCGTCCTGCCGGAAGAGCCGCAGCCAGGCCTCCTGGACCGCGTCCTCGGCGTCGGCGTGCGAGCCGAGCAGGCGGTAGGCGACCGCGTGCAGCCGCTCGCGCTGGGCCTCGAACGCCGCGCCCACCGAGTCCGTCGGGCTCGTTTCGGACATGTTGTTACCTTCCTCGGACCTGCTCCGTCATAGGTCATGACGTGCCCGAACGGGCAAAGGTAACCGAAATAGGAGCAGCACCGATGGAAGCACGCATGAAGAGCCGGCCGAACGCCGACGTGACGACGGCCGTCCAGCACCTCTACAAGGCGATCCACGCCGGTGGCGTCGAGCCGCGCCTGCTCGGACTGGTGCATCTGCGCGCGAGCCAGATCAACGGGTGCAGCCCGTGCGTCTTCGCCGGGGTCGTGTCAGCCAAGAAACACGGGGAGACCGACGAGCGGCTGCACAACGTCGCCGCCTGGCGCGAGACGCCGTTCTTCACCGAGGCGGAACGGGCGGCGCTCGCGCTGACGGAGGCCGCCACCCGGATCCAGGACGGCGCGCCAGGCGTGACCGACGAGATCTGGGACGCCGCCGCCGCCCACTTCGACGACACGCAGTTGTCCGCCCTCACGCTGGAGATCGCGCTGACCAACTTCTTCAACCGGATCAACCGCACCGTGCGGGAGCAGGCCGGCAAGAGCTGGTGAGCCAGGCCTTGGTGTCAGGGGAAGTCGATCTGGGTGTGGGCCAGGACGGGGTCCTGCTCGGCGATGCGAGGGCTCCGCACTCAGCCACTGTCGGGCCGGCGGATGACCGCAAAGGACGCCGCGGTAACCCAGCCAGTGGCAGATACGCCGTTACCCGCGTCGGCCCCTCGACCATCTCGAACGAGTAATACGCAGCTCCGTCCTTTTGTTCAGAGCTCTTGAGAAACCCACCAGCGCCCTGACCGAACGACTGAGCCACAGCGAGAATCAGCAGGTCACGGGCAGGGGACGGAGAGGCCACACGCAGACCTATATGACGAATGTAGGAAAAATATAGCCCTCAACGGCAGGCTCGGCCGAGATCCGCAGCAATTCCGAACCGGAAAGTCCGGAGCCGAATCTGACCCCGTCAGAAATCACGGCGAACAATTCACAAGGAGATCCCGTTGAGAGCGGTAACCTCTGCCCTGGCCGCCGTCAGCGCCATCGGCGTGCTGGCGCTCGCCGCGCCCGCGTCCGCCCATGTGACGGTCGCCACCGTCTACGACAACCGGAACATCAAGGCCGGATCGGCCTCGGTCAACTCCATCCACACGGTGTTCTACGCCTGCGACATGCTGGCCGACAACGTGGGTGTGTACGGCCGCATGAGGCTCTCCAACGGCCAGATCAAGGACGTCGCCGACGGAAACGGCAGTGCGGACGGGTGCGGCGTCGGGAACGCGCCCGCCGGCACGACGATCGTGGCGATCGAGGCCGTCTGGCGTGGGGGCAAGAGTTCCGGCTGGAAGAACACCTGACAGATAGCGGCCCCTCCCGCGGCTCAGACCCCGTGATCCGAACGAAGCGTGGCCTCGGCGGGGCGGAGCCCTCCGCAAGGAACGCAGCGACGCCGGGACGCGTAAGCGGCCAAGGGTAGTCCTGTCGTATCGGGGGATTTGAGGGCCGTCCCCCATGTGCACAAACGAGAACGGCCCGTGGACTGCGCCCCCGAAAGGGCAACGACCACGGGCCGTTCCGAGCGATAGGACCCAACAGTCGCTTACCCACGCCGCGTTCCGGACTTCGGCCGCCGTCGATATCCGCCCGGCGACCGTCCGATCCCATCTCCCACAATCTCGTGATCGGAACGTCTGATCGCTAAGATCCGCCGATATGACCTTGATCCTCAATGTCGCGATGGCCGTCTCGCTAATGGCGTCGGCGCCGACCGGTCCTGGGGCGCTCACCAAGAATCCGATCTACAAAGCCGGCGCACTGCCCGCGGTCACCTGCACCGAAGAAACACACTTCGCCGACTTCGGCACCGCGCAACGACAGGCCGAGAACGTCATGACCTGCCTGGAACAGGCCTGGCGGCCCTTACTCGCCAAGGCCAAGATCCCCTTCAAGCGCCCCACACTCGTGCTCAAGGACGGCGACCGAGTGAAGGCGTGCGGGGTTTCCGGCACGACATACGAGACGACGAGCGTGTACTGCCCGAAAAGCAAGACGATCTACGTCTGGTCCCCGGTGAGGTCACGGAAAGACGAACTCGACCGGCCCACTCTCCTGCTGAGCGTGGCGCGTGGCTACGCCTATCACATCCAGCAGCTCACCGGCATATTTCCCGCCGCACAGAAAGCATTCGACAAAGCGCCGAAGCGCGGCAAGAAAGACGTGAGCCTCCGGCTGGAGATGCAGACCACCTGCCTCACGGCCGCCTTCCTCGGCAGCGTCTGGGATTCCCTCGGGCACACCGCCGAAGACCACAACCCCGACTACGTGCGGTACGTGCTGGTCAACATGCACCACGCCCTGGGCTTTTACAACGGCAAGCCCGACAACGCCGAATACTGGGCCGAACGAGGGTTCAACACTCGCTCGCCCGGAGCCTGCAAGACGTTCTCGGCCCCGGCGAAGCGCGTCAGCTAGCCGCACCGCCACGGTCGAAGCCGACGAAACGCCGATCACATTCAGCCCCGGCGACCTCGTTCGCGCCACACTCGTCGAGACTGGACGCGATCACCGGAGTCGGCCTCTGCAGATCGTTTCCAACACGGGCTGGGCCCGTGAATCGGAGCGAGGCCGGACCATCGCCAGCAGCCCGGCAGGCGTCGGCGTCCCTCACTCTGCCGGCAGTGCCCGTCGCGGCGGCGTGCGGTCGGTAGCGGTGGTGGTGCCGAGGTCCTGGACGTCCGGCCCGGTCGAGCCCCCGTACGTGGCGATCTTGTATTCGACCGCCGTGAGGGAAAGGGTCAGCTCACGGATCCGGCGGCGGATGGTGTCGCGATGTTCGACCAGCACGTCGAGCCGCTGCGGCACCGTGTGCCCTCCGGCGTCGACGAGCGAGATGTAGTGCCGCAGGTCCCGCATCGGCATACCGGACAGGCGCATCCGGGTGAGGAACACCAGGCGCCGAACCGCCGCGGCGTCGTAGACGCGATGACCACTACCGTCACGGGCCACCTCGACCAGCCCGGCCCGCTCGTAATAGCGCAGCGTGTGGGGCGAGATGTCGAGGAGGTCGGCGACCTCGGCGATCGTCATCGCCTCGGGCAGGTCGCCCAGGTCGGCGAGCCGGTGAATCGCCTCGACCGACAGCGGACCGTCGTCTCCAAGCGCTTCGAGCGCCCTGGTCATCAGATCGTCGGTCGCCATGACCACGAGCCTAGATGGGCCGTACCGATGCGGAGACACCCTCGAAATCGGCGCTGCGGGCGGTCTCGGCCCACCGCTCGACCTCGTCCAGGCCGCGCCGGTAGGCACGCGAGACACGCTCGACCGCCTCGCGCCCGAGCGGCAGCCGCAGCGGCACCTCGTCGCTGTGCACGAGGGACACGATGATCTCGGCCGCCCGCGCCGGGTCGCCTTCCTGGCGGCCGTCGGCCCCGGCCATGTCCGCACGGACGTCGGCGAGCAGGTCACGATAGGTGGCGGACGGCTCGGCGAACTCAAGCACGTCGCCCCCGTTGAAGCCAGTCCTGAACCGGCTGGGCTCGACGACCATCACCCGGATCCCGAACGGCGCGACCTCCCCGGCCAGCGCCTCGGACCAGCCTTCAAGGGCGAACTTCGACGCGGAGTACGCCGACACGCCGGGAAACGACGTCCGCCCACCTTGGCTGCTCATCTGCACGATCGTCCCGCTGCCCCGCTCACGCATCGCGGGCAGCGCCGCCCGCACGAGCGCGGCGGGCCCGAACAGGTGCAGATCCATCAACTCGCGCAACTGCGCGTCGCTGACCTCCTCGACCGCTCCGACCACGGCGCGCCCCGCGTTGTTGACCAGCACATCGAGCTGACCGAAGCGGTCGAGGGTGTCGCACACGAGGCCCGCGGCAGCGGTGATGTCCCGGGCGTCGAACTTCGCGATCAGGCAGTTGCCCGGGTACTCGGCCGCCAGATCGGCCACACTCCCGGGCCGGCGCACCGCGGCCACCACATGGTCACCCGCCGCGAGCGCCGACTCCGCCAGCGCGCGTCCGAACCCACGGGACGCGCCAGTGATGATCCAGGTCTGTGTCGTCATGGCGGGGACGCTATGTCTTCGAGCGCGCTCGAACACAAGCCGACGTGACGGGTGGCAGAGGGATGCGGGCTGGGCCGAAAGTCCCAAAAGTCGGGAGCGGGTGGGCCCAGTTTCCGGGACGGGCGCGCTCACCTGCCGAATCGGGACGGATGTCGGCACACGATGACCAGATTGTGGCCGAAGATGTCATTACTCTGATTTGCGCAGCAAGGACATGGATGTGACTCCTGGTGATGTCGGGGCAGGAGGTCGGCGATGAGCGCCGGTCGACGGCCGATCAGCGGCCCTCCGCGCCGTCTCGGCCAGCGGACACGGTACGCCTTGCTCGTCACCGTGGTGATCTGTGTCGCCGTCGCCGTCCCGCCCTTGCTGATTCCCCGGCAGGACGACCAGGCCGAGGCGTCGGGCGCGCGGGAAAGCCCGGTGTCCAGCCGGATCCCGACCACCGCACCCCCTGCACCGACACCCAAGGCCGGCAAGAGCGCGGGCACCCCGCGTCCGACCCCGATGCGTCCGACCGCCACGCCCGGACGCCCGCGCGTACCCTCCTGCACCGCCCCCGGAAGCTCGGGGGTCGTGGAGGTCACGCCCGTCCCGGCCTGCTCGATCTACGCGTCGGCGCTCGGGACGGGCTGGCAGGCGTCCGGAAGCGGGACGAACGTCGACCCCGGCCGCCCGGTGCCCGACGGTGAAGAAGCGGCCATCAGGATCCAGCGCCGGGTGAAGACCCGCGATCAGCCCGCGACCGTGACACTGCTGGCGGGCTCGCCCGTGCTGATCGGCGCGAACACGCGGCTGCGCCTGCGTGTCTACGGCGGCCGGCAGTACGGCACCATCCTCCGGTTGTCCGCCTCACCCTCGGCCGGACGCGCGGGCGCCACGACCGTGACGCTCCACGCACCCCCGGAGCGCTGGACTTCCTTCGTGGTGCACGTGGGCACCCTGTCGCCCGGCCGCCTGCGCCGGATCGACCTCGCCATCGCCAGCGAGCAGCTCCCGCAGGCGTACGAGTTCTACCTCGACGACATCGCGCTGGGGAGGTGAGATGGGGCGTGGATCCGCTGGTCGCGCCGGCCGCCATCTGCCGTGCGGTGATGCTGGGAAGGGCCGCGGTCGTGCTCACCTCCGCGGGGGCCGGGCTGCTGCTGGTGGCCGACCTCTGGCGGGTGTTGTCGGTGATCGCCGTGACCGTGCTCGCCACGGTCGCCGAGGTGACGGTGCTCACCCGGCATCCGGCCGTGGTCCGTCGCGCGCTGCCCGTCATCGGCGTGGACTGGCTGGCGGCCACGGGCATCCTGCTGCTGAGCAAAGGCGGCATGGCGTACTTCTGCTTCGCGGCCGGGTCCGCGGCGCTGGCCGGGGCGCTGCTCGGCATGCGCGCCCTGGGAATCTGGGCCGTCCAGGCCGCCTTCGGGTTCGCCGCCGCGGCCTGGGCTCTGCGGGCGGCGCCGTACTCGCCGGACGTCGCCGCGTTCGTGATGGCGTTTCCGATGCTCAGCGTGCTCGCGGGCATGGGCGGGGCGGTGGCCGCCTCCGCGCTGGTGCGCTACGTCGATCTGACGGTGGAGGTGACGGCCTCCGCGCAGCGGTCCGCGGCGGCCGACGAACGGGCCCGTCTCGCCCGCGAACTGCACGACTCCGTCAGCAAGACCCTGCGCGGGGTGTCGTTCGCCGCGTTGGCGCTCCCGTCGTCCCTGCGCCGTCACCCCGCCCTGGCCGAACAGCTCGCCGAGACCGTCTCCCGGGGCGCCGAGGTGGCCGCGAGGGAGGCCAGGCAACTGCTGGAGGGACTGCGCGGGGACGTACCGGACCGATCCTTCGAGGACACCATCCACGAGGTCTCGCGATCCTGGCAGCACGACGCGGGCGTCGCCACGCGGGTGACGGTGGCGTGCGCCGAGCCCGGGGTCGCCGTCCGGTACGAGATCGTCCGCGTGCTCCAGGAGGCGCTGACCAACGTGCAGCGGCACGCTTTCGCCTCCCACGTCACCATCCGCCTGATCCAGTCCGGTGGCCTCCTGGAGCTGATCGTCGCCGACGACGGCATCGGCTTCGTCGTTCCCGAGGAGCTCGGACGGTTACAGTCGCAGGGACATTTCGGCCTTGTCGGCATGGCGGAACGGGCCCGGGCCGTCGGCGGCCACCTGCGGGTGAAGTCCTACCCCGGGGCGGGCACCGTGGTCACGGTCTGCGTGCCGCTCGATCCACTGGAGTGATGGACGTGATCGACGTACTGATCGTCGACGACAACCCGATCGTCCGCGCCGCCATGTCCGCGTTCCTGGACGCCGACGACCGGGTCCGGATGGTCGGCGAGGCGAGCAACGGGCACGAGGGGCTCGCGGCCGCACGCCGGCTGCGCCCCACGGTGACCTTGCTGGACCATCGCATGCCCATCGCCGACGGGCTCTCGGTCGTGAGCGAGATGGGCCTGTACACGAAGGTGCTGGCGCTGACCAGCGACTACACCGAAGACGTGATCGCCTCGATGCTGCGCGGCGGCGTGCGCGGCTATCTCGTGCACGGCCAGTTCGATCCGCCGGAACTGCTGCGCGCCGTGCTGGCCGTCGCCGAGGGCCGGGGCTGGCTCTCGCCGGTGGCCGCGTCGGTCGCGACCTCGCTGGTACGGGGGCAGGCCGAGCGGGACCAGGAGCAACGCGAACGGGCCGAGCGACGGCACACCGTGCAGACGAGGTTCGGGATCACCAGGCGCGAGCGCGAGGTGCTGAATCTCCTGGCCCAAGGGCTGAGCAACGCGTCCATCGCCATCCGTCTGGGCCTGACGGAGAAGACCGTGAAGAACCACCTCAACAGCGTCTTCGGCAAGCTCAACGTGAGCAGCAGGACCGAGGCCGTCCTGGTCTGGACCGGGAGCGCCTGACCCGGGAATTGGGCCATGACGCTCAGCCCGTACGGGACTTTCTGCCTAAATCCGCAGGCGGCCGGATGACTAGCGTTCGACCCGCCGCCGCGCGATTCGCATCCGCCGGCAGCGCCCAAGTGTTCCAGCGTGAAGGGAAATCGATGTCAGACCACACCCGGCGGCGCCGATGGAGCCGGGCAGCGGGGACGACTCTGCTCGCCGCGGGCCTGCTGCTGGCCGCGCGCCCGTTCCTGATTCCGGCCTCGGCCGCCACCGCGAGCCCGCACGCCTCGCACCAGTCGGCCCCGGCGGCGGTGGCTTCGCCGTTCCCCACCGCGAAGCCGCTCCCGGTCCCGACGTTCTCCGGGCCGCCGCCGTTCGCCCAGTACCGCGAGATCCACGCGAACTGCAAGGTCACCCACCACCTGTCCGACGACCCGATCGTCTATCCGGGCCTACCGGGCGCGGCCCACAACCACACCTTCGCGGGGAACCCGACCACGAACGCCAAGTCGACCAGGGCCTCCCTACTGGCAGGCGGCTCAAGCTGCCAGGACACCCTGGACAAGTCCGCCTACTGGATCCCCACGCTGTACCAGAACGGCAAGGTGGTGGACCCGACGATCGTGACGACGTACTACAAGTCGGGCGTCAAGGACTACCGCACGGTCCAGCCCTTCCCGGCCGGTTTCCGGCTGATCGTGGGCGACATGCGCACGGCTTCCGCCGCGGACTTCCAGGGCACGTGGACCTGCGGCGGCGGCACCTTCACCACCTTCCCGAAGTCCTGCCCGTCAGGCAGTTCGCTGATCGTCCGCCTGAAGGCCCCGAGCTGCTGGAACGGCCGCGACCTGGACTCGTCCGACCACAAGAGCCACATGGCCTACCCGGTGAAGGGTGTCTGCCCGGCGGCGTTCCCGGTTCCGTTGCCGATGCTGGAGATCAAGGTCCCCTACAAGCTTCCCGGCGGGAAGACCGACGGCCTCGCCTACTCCTCCGGCGCGAGCTACTCCTTCCACTACGACTTCATGGAGGCGTGGGCGGGTAACCGGCAGGCTGAGCTGGTGAAACACTGCATCAACGGCGGGCGGCAGTGCAACGGTTACGGAATCGACCAGCACAAGCCCTGACGAAAACCGCGGCGCTCCCGCGCTCGATTTCTTCGGAACGGCGTATCCCCTCGGGGGTACGCCGTTCGTGCGTAGGGGCCGAAAGCCCAGGTCTGCGTGAAGTGGCTCCCCGTTTTGGCTCCCCCGCGACCTCACGAATCGGCTTCGGAAGATTGAGGGCCCAAACATGCCAGCCGCCAAAGGCGACCAGGGGGAGGTCCACCCGCCACCTGTGAAAATAGCGGGAGCCCGAAAGGCGGATCAAATCGGCGCACCACCCGGTTTCTGGCCCGATTGAATCCATGATTCGAGCGAAGCGAGGCCATCCCAGGTAGCGCGAGAGGACCAAGCCCTCTCGTATCGGGGGGTTCGGGGTCGTCCCCGTATGCACGAACGAGAGAGGCCCGTGGCTGGTACCCCGAAGGGGCAACATCCACGGGCCGTGCTCCGGCTACACCCCGAAGAGATCACCCATCCCCTGCGCAAAGTCGGCAATCGATCACCCAGCGGATCTGAACCCTCCGGACCTGATTCATCGCGGCGACTGGTCGCGAGAACAGCGGCGGACCCGTAACGGGTAGCGGCTGCGCTACCGAGGGCCTCGTAATCGAGGTTCGGCAGGGGCAATACCATTCTGCAATGGCCAATGAACGTCTTTACGGCGGAGAGAGCTCCGCCTTCCTCACAGCGCTGGTGGCTCTGCAACGCGCCCAGGGCGTGCCGCTCGACCAGGCATACCAGTTCGCCGAAGCCACCTATCGGGAGACGACGTCCAGGAAAGGCAGGAACTCCTTCGGCAACGACGAGCTACTGGAATTCTTGAGGTTGTTCGAACAGCGCTGAGCCCCGCGAAGTCAGCAGCCGGACCGCCGTAGGGTGTGCAGGTCGCACGGGCAGATGTCCCAGGTCAGAGCTACTTGTGCGGAGATGCGCGGCCTCCCCACATGAGGGCCACACTCCTCCTGCGGGCCGCGCGACCTACCTCAGATGGGGGAATGTCGCGCGGGCGGACGCCGCATCAACCTGCTCACGAAGGGCCAGGAGGATAAGCGACGGCTACGCCGTAATGCCAGGCGCTCCCGCACTCGCCGGCCGCCGTATCGATCGGCCAGCCCTTTGGAGATCTCCAGACGGGCTGGCTCTCCGCCGGCGAACCGGCGGGCGATCTGCGCGGCGGCGATCTCTGGAAACATCGCGCCGGCGCCGACCGTCAGGGCCAGGCCGGCGGCGGATCGCAAGAACAAGCGGCGTGTGGTGGCATGCCAAGGCTCCGTTCTACCTGATGATTGAAGTCAGAGCAGTGCCGTAAAGGCGTCGGGGAAGTTCATGAAGAAAACGAAGGGGAGCAGCGAGACGATCGCGCTGGCCCACCAGTAGCTCCGGTGGGGCAGTCGCGTGATCCTGCGGATCACCTCGTTGATGACCGCCCAAATGACGAAGAACGGACTGACTCCCACGAGCGCAACCAGCGAGATGAGGATGCCGTCATTTTCCGTGGGTTCGCGTTCGGTGAGGCCGAGAGCGGCTAGCGGATATTGAGTGAGAAAATACGTGATGTATATCAGCGGAAATATGCCGACGCCGCCGAGCACCACGTGACGGAAACCGGGGCGAGCCACACTAACCTGGCGGCATTGGCCATGGCAGGCGCCCTTCACGACATTACGGATTGCAGAAAGGGTCTGCCGGGTGTGATCCTCACTGGTAGTGAGACCCGGCCGCGGCACATTAACTTGCCCGGCGCCCCAGATGTGGACGTATCCCACAATGGAGATGTTGTAGATCGCGCCCTGGAGTTGCTGCCATACCGACCAGAAATTGGGCTCGTTAGCTGGGTCCAGGGTCGTACCGCCGATGACGCCCTGCTGAATGACGTAGACCTCGGTATCTAGGTGAAGGCTCTCCTCCGTTGTGGCTTCCCCTGAGTGGGTGTAAGCGAGAGCCTTTGTTTGGTTGCGGCTGGGATGCCCGCCAAGGTCCGGCGGGGTGTACCCAGCCACATGTCGGCGGCCTGGCCGCCAGACCTGTCGACTGACGGGTTGGCGTGAAGGCAGCGTCCAAAGATCGAGCGAAGCGAGTGCTTTCCGAGCGAAGCGAGTGCTTTCCGAGCGAAGCGAGGCCTTTCCAAGGAGCGCGAGGGGCGGAGCCCTTCGCAAGGAAGCGATAGCGACCCCGGAGCGAAGCGACGCGAGGACGCGAAGCGGCCAGGGGGAGCGCGAGGGGGCGACAGCCCTCTCGTATCGGGGGTCCGGGGGTCGCCCCCCGGGGTAAACGAAGAAAGGCCCGTGAAAGCCGCCCCGAAGGGGCGTCGACCACGGGCCGTTCCGAGAGTGGAGCTATGGGGATTCGAACCCCAGACCCCTTCCATGCCATGGAAGTGCGCTACCAGCTGCGCTATAGCCCCGCCGCACTCGTTGGCGCCTGAGTGCTGTGCCAGCATAGCGGATTCCGGAACGAGGGGTGAACGCGAGCGCGTCCCCCGAAATCCCTTCGCATACCCGACATCCCACCCCCTACCGTTGATCGTGGTGCCGGCAGGTCAGGGGCGCCCCGGGTATCGCCGGGTCGCGTTCCCCGCATCGCGTCGCACCTCCTTCTCTGGCAGGTCGTCAAGGCCTTGGGTTCGATTCCCTATGACGACCTCCGGCGGGTCGTGTTCGATGCGGTCGCCTGGGCTCTGCGGGCTCCCGTCCTGGACGGGGACGCCCCCGCCCGTGGCTCCGTGACGCCCCGCCGGAGGCCGTCCTCACGAACAGACGTCTCGAAAAGGGGTGAGCGGACAGATGGCGAAGATCACGGTGATGGAGTGGCAGCGCGTGCTGGCCTTCCACGACGGGCGGTTCGAGCGGCTCCTGGGGCCGGGCCGTCACCGCTACAACCCCCGCCGGACGACCCACGTCACGGTCGACGTCAGGCCGCAGCTCCTGCAGGTCCCCGGTCAGGAGGTTCTGACGCGGGACGGCGTCTCGGTCCGGGTTTCGGCGACGGCGTCGTGGCTGGTGAGCGACCCGGTCGCGTTCACGAACGGGGTGGCGAAGCCGGTTCCGGTCCTTTACGCGGCGCTCCAGGAGGGCCTGCGGGCGAAAGTCGGCCAGGTGGAGCTGGAGTCGCTGATCAGCGACCGGGCGACGCTCGACGTCGAGGCGGTACGCGCGGAGGTCGCCCCCCTGGGCATCGAGGTCACCGACTTCCGGATGCGGGACCTGATGCTGCCGGGTGAGCTGCGGCGGGCGGCGATGGACGCGGTCGTGGCGCGGGAGCGCGGCAAGGCGGTGCTGGAGGAGGCCCGTGCGGAGGCGGCGGCGCTGCGTTCGCTGGCGAACACGGCCCGGCTGCTCGAAGAGCACCCGGCGCTGCTGCAGCTCCGGACGCTGCAGGTGGCGGCGGAGCGGTCGACGACGCTGGTCATCGACCCCCGCGTGCAGCGGTCAGCGGCCGAGTAGGCGGCGCCACCGGGAACGTGGCGGTGGCGGCGGCGCAGAAGGCGTCGCGGGCGGGTGGGCGGCCCGCCAGGCGGCGATCACTTCCCCCTCGTCGATGAGGGGGACGACGACGGGCGGTCCGGCCATGGGGTGGCGTACCGCGTCTCTGATGCGGTCGTTCATCTCGGCGACCAGGGTGCGGGCCTGGTCTTCGGACCGGGCCGCCACGGCGGCCTCCCTGACCTTCTCGGCCTCGCGGCGCAGGCCCAGGCCGCCGGGCAGCGGAAACTCCAGGCCTTCTTCGTCGAGCTTGCGTTTGATCCAGCCCATTTCGTCGTCGCGGCGGCGGGGCAGCGGTTTGCCCGTGCCGGGCAGGTCGTCGAACTCGCCGCGCTCGGTCGCCTCGCGGATCTGCCGGTCGATCCAGGTCTCGAAATTCATCCCGACGGGCTTGCGGTCGGTCACACCAGCCTCCGGAGCAGCTCCCTGAACTCCTCGCCCTCGGCGGGGCCCCCGAGGGCGGCGATCACCTCTCCTTGCAGCGTATCCGCCGAGGCCTGGGCCGTTTCGAGCCGCTCCATGCCGAGCGGGGTGAGTTCGAGGGCGTATCGCCGCCGGTCGAGCGGGTCCTGCCCGCGGGCCACGAGGCCGGCTTCGGCGAGTTCGTCGACGACCTGGGCGGCGGCGGCCTCGGTGTAGCCCATCGCCTCGGCCAGGCGCTGCTGCGGGCAGGGGCCGAGCCGCCCGATGGTCATGAGGGGGCCGACGAAGCGCATCTTCATCCCGGTGTGGGCGAGCAGGGCGTCGCCCCGGCGGCGCAGTTCGAAGTGGGCCCGGGAGATCAGGTGTTCGGTGCTGCCGGCGGAGCCGGCGAGCCGGCCGAGCAGTTCGGTGAAGCGCTCACGTTCGGCGGGGGTGAGGGCGGCGGTGAGTTCGCCGTCGCGGGCGGCCATGGTGGCGCGCAGCCCTTCGAGCGTCTCGCGGCCCTTGGGGGTGACCGAGATCACGTGGGAGCGCCGGTTGGCGGGGTTCACCGTCCGGACGACGAGGCCCTCCTCCGACAGCCGGTCGATCAGCTTCACCATGATCGTCCGGTTGATGCCGAGGCGTTCGGCCAGCTCCTGCTGCGACCCGGCGGCCTGGTCGGCGAGCGTGTCGAGGATCACGTGGTCGCGAGGGCCCGAGCCGTCGGACGCGAGGCGGGCGTACAGGCTCCGCAGCAGATAACCGATGTACTCCCGCACCTCGACAGCATAAGACACTTAAATCATTGACGGTTAAGCATGTTGATAATAAAGTCCGCGACATGAGCATCGACATGACGATGATGTACGCCTTCCACGCCGCTCTCAGACGCGAGCTCGACCGCGTCGCCCGCCTCACCGAGACCCCCGACGGCCTGCTCAAGGCCACCGTGACCTGGGAACTGTTCACCACCTACCTGCACATCCACCACACGTCCGAGGACGACGCCCTGTGGCCCGCCCTGCGCAAGGTGGTCCCCGAGACCGACCTGGCCCTCCTCGACGCCATGGAGGCCGAACACTCCGTCATCGACCCCGCCCTGGCCGCCGTCGAGTCGAGCGGCCCCGGCGACCTGGCCGAGAACGTGGCCGTCCTGCGCGACCGGCTCACCGCCCACCTGCGGCACGAGGAGCACGAGACCCTGCCGCTGATCGCCGCCACCCTCCCCGAGGAGGAGTGGGCCCGCTTCGGCGCGCTCCACCGCCGGCGGGTGGGCGACGACACCGCCCGGTACCTGCCCTGGCTGCTCGACTCCGCCGCCGACGACCTCGCCGACCGCGTCCTGAACTCCCTGCCCGGCCCGATCAGGACGGCCTACCGCGACGACTGGCTCCCGGGATACCGCACGATGCGTGTCACATCCGGTCCAGGTGATACGTCTACGGGGTCATGACTTTCACTGAGCACCGGAAGGTCCTGCTCGGGGTCGCCTATCGCATCCTGGGCAGCGTCACCGACGCCGAAGACGTCGTCCAGGAGGCCTGGCTGCGCTGGTCACAGGTCCCCGAGGGCCACGCCGACGACGAGCGCGCCTATCTCGTCCGGGTCACCACGAACCTGGCCGTCGACCGGCTCCGGCACGTCAAGACCCGCCGCGAGTCCTACGTCGGCCCGTGGCTGCCGGAGCTCGTCAGCACCCCCGACGTCGCCGACGAGGCCGAGCTGGCCGACACGGTCGAACTGGCGCTCCTGGTCGTCCTGGAGACGCTCTCGCCGCTGGAGAGGGCGGTCTTCGTCCTCAGGGAGGCCTTCGGCTACAGCCACGCCGAGATCGGCGCCGTCCTGGGCCGCGACGAGGCGGCGGTCCGGCAGCTCGCCAAACGTGCCCGCGAGCACGTCAGGGAGCGGCGGCCCCGCTACGACGTCGACCGGGGCGAGCGCCGCGAGATCACCGAGAGGTTCGTCAGCGCCGCCGTCGGGGGCGACCTCGACGGGCTGACCGCCCTGCTGGCCAGAGACGTCACGCTGGTCGGCGACGGCGGCGGCAAGGCCAAGGCGCCGCGGAACATCCTCGCCGGGGCCGCGAACGTGGCCAGGTTCCTGATCGCCATCGCCTCCGAGCGCGGCGTCAGCCGTTTCCTCGACGGCGTGGCCGCCGAGCTCAGCATCGAGATCGCCGACGTGAACGGGGGCCCGGCGGTCGTCGTCCACGCCGACGGGCGGACGGCGGCGGTCTTCTCCCTGCTCGTCGCCGACGGGATGGTCCAGACGGTCTACGTCATCGCCAACCCGGAGAAGATGTCACATCTGTGAGGTCGTGCCCGTCCACGGGTGCATGACGCAGATCACCATCATCGGCGGCGGACTCGCCGGGCTGACGGCCGCCATCGCCTGCGCGGAGGAGGGCGCGGACGTCCTCCTGCACGAGGCCCACCGGACCCTCGGCGGCCGGGCCCGCTCGACCGCCGCGCCCTACGTCGCCAACGACGGCACCCACGTCCTCTACTCCGACGGCGCGCCGTTCCGCTGGCTCGACCGGCGCGGCCTGGCCGGGCCCTGCCGATCGCTGGGCCTGAAGGAGTTCCGGGGATTCCGGGTCCGGTACGACTCCCGTCTGCTCGCCCGCCCGCCCCGCCCCCTGGTCAGGGCCCTCCTGAAACGGGGCCGGGAGGCTCCCGTACACGAGAGCTTCGAAAGCTGGGGCCACCGCCACCTGGGCGAGGAGGCGACGAGCGCCGTGGCCGGCCTGCTGGGCGTGGTCACCTACGAGGCCGACCCGGGCCGCCTGTCGGCGAAGTTCGTCTGGGACCGCTTCCGGCGCGTCTCGCGGCCCGGCTTTCCGGCCCCCCGCTACGTCGTCGGCGGCTGGGGCCGCATGATCGAGCGCATGGCCGCGCGGGCCCGCGACCTCGGCGTCGCGATCGAGACCGGTTCACGGGTCACCGAACTCCCCTCGGGCCCCGTCATCGTCGCCACCGGCCTGGACGCCGCCCGCACCCTCCTCGGCGACCCGGCCCTGACGTGGGAGAGCGGCCGGTCGGCCCTGCTCGACCTGGGCCTCAGGCGGGACCCCGCCGACGTCTTCCTGATCTCCGATCTCGACGAGGGCGGCTTCTTGGAACGGTACTCCTCCCCCGACCCCACTCTCGCGCCCGAGAACGAGAGCCTCGTTCAGCTCCAAGTGCCCCTGCGTCCGGGAGAGGGCAAGACGGCGGGCGTCGCCCGTCTGGAGCGGCTCGCCGACCTCGGTCTCCCCCGCTGGCGCGACCGCGTCACCTGGCGCAGGGACGCCCTCGCGACAGGCCGCACCGGCGCCCTTGACCTGCCGGGATTCACCTGGCGGGACCGTCCGGCCATCGACCGGGGAGAGGGCGTCCGGCTCGCCGGAGACAGCGTCGCGGCCCCCGGTCTGCTGGGCGAGGTGGCGGTCAACAGCGGCCTTGAAGCAGCCCGCCGGACGGTCGAGTCGATTGGCAAAACGCGCCAGATGACGTAAAGGATGGGGGCAGATTGGCCCGATCCACCTCCCATGGCCTAGGCTTAATGCGTGGTCGCCCGAGGCGAGGTCAGGTCGCCTCGGGCGGCCACCCTTATTTCCCGCCCGAAAACCCGCTAAGAGCGGGCGACCCGGGTCGTCATCGCCAGTTCGTCGCCGTCGAGGGCGAACTCCACCGCGACCGCGTTGAGCTCCCCGGTACTGGTCAGATGGGTGCCCCCGCAGGGGATCGAGGCCTCCGCCCCCGGCAGGAGGCAGCGCCACGTCCGGCGGGCGGTGAGGTCTTCGTCGGGGCAGTCGACCCAGACGGGCGCGTCGGCCGCGATCCACTCCTTGAGGCGCTCGCCCACCTGCTCGGTCAGCGCGGGGAGGTCCAGCCCGGCGGGGTCGAAGCCCTTGCGCCGCAGCGACTTGCCCAGCCGGTAGACGTCGCGGCTGCCGTGGTTGAGGATCCGCGACGACGTGATCGCGAGCTGGTCGAAGTCGGGGTGGCCGAGGCTGTCGGCGCGGGCCTCCTTGCGCCAGAGCGGCGCCAGCGCCTCGTTGAGCGCCAGCGCCGTCAGATGGCAGGCGGTGTGGCCGGCCGACAGGCCGTGCCGGCGGTCGGGGTCGACCCACAACTCGACCTGGCCCTCGATGGGCTCCTCCATGATGTGGACGACCAGCCAGTGCCACCCCTCGGCGCCCCGCTTCACGGGGATCTCGTCGCCGATGTAGAGGGTCTGGCCGTCAGTCGCACCGGTCTGGCAGTCGACCACCCGGGCCCCGGCGAGCAGACCGGTGTCGGCCGGCTGGTCGGGCCAGGCGTGGTCGAGTGGGTGGAAGGGGGTCCGGGCCACGATCACTCCGTGGCCGCCCCCCAGCGGCACCCGCGCGACCACTTCCGACGACCCGGTCAGCCCGCCCTTGGGATAGGTGACCTGGGTCGATGCGCGAAGGTCCATGACTGTCATTATCGGGCACGGCGTCCAGGACCCGGTCGCCGCCCACGTACCACCCGGTGACCGCCTGGGCGGCGACCACCACGAAGAGCAGGGCGAAGGGCAGCGTCCAGCCGCCGGACAGCTGGTAGAGCACGCCGACCACGAGCGGCCCGGCCCCGGCGAAGAGGTAGCCGGCGCTCTGCCCGAACGCCGACAACGCGGCGGTGGCCTCGGCGGTCCGGGTGCGCAGCCCCAGCAGCGCCAGGGCCAGCGGGAACGATCCCATGGCCAGCGACAGCACCAGCGTCCACACCACGATGGCCTGGCCGGTCAGCAGCCCGGCGAAGCCGATCACGTAGATCGCGACGAACCCGAGGATCAGCGGCCGCTGGTCGCGCATCCGGGTCGCCAGGGCGGGCACCACGAGCGAGACCGGGATGCCGACCGCCGCGAAGATCGCCATGACCGTTCCGGTCTGCTCGCCGGTGAACCCGTGGTCCAGCAGGAACTGCGGGAACCAGCCGAAGATGACGTACGCGATCAGGCTCTGCGACCCGAAGTAGCCGGCCATGGCCCAGGCGAGCCGGTTGCGGAGCAGGTCCCCCGGCCTGATCCCGGCGGCCGTCCCGCGCTCGGGCTCGGTGCGCAGCAGCGCGAGCCACGGGATGACCGCAACGGCCGCCAGCGCCGCCCACACCCCGAGGGCGACGTGCCAGTTCCCGTCGGCGGCCTTCTGGATCGGCACGGTCGCGGCGGACGAGATCATCGTGCCGAACGCGAGCCCGACCGAGTACAGCGTGGTCAGCGGCCCCGGCCGGGCCGGGAAGTGCCGCTTGATCAGCGTCGGGATCAGCACGTTGCCGATCGCGCCCCCCGCGAGCGCGACGGCACTGGCCAGCAGGAACACCGCGACGTCGTCGACCATCGACCGGATCAGCAGGCCCACGCCGGTGAGCACCAGCGCGGCCACCAGCAGCCGGTGCTCCCCGGCCCTTCGGGACAGGGCCGGGGTCACCGCGCCGAAGGCGGCGAAACACAGGACCGGCAGCGTGGTGAGCACCCCCGCGGTCACCGCCGACATGCCGAGAGAGTCTCTGATCTGGTCGAGCACGGGGCCGACGCTGCTGACCGCGGTACGCAGGTTCAGCGCGGCGAGCACGATCCCCACGGCCACCAGCCAGGCGATCGATCCGGTACGACTTCGGCGGGCGGCGATCGCTGCCATGCCTAACTCAATCCCCCACTCATCGAATCATCCTATGATTCGACAAAGTTTAGGACCCTTTTGTCCAGTTAGGCAAACTGGTTGTAATAAAAGTGGGCGGCCCCACAGGGCCGCCCACGGGGATCAGGCGATCGGCGGGGTCAGCGGCGGGCCCTCGTCGTACCGGGGATTGCCGTGGGCCCGGGGTGTCGCGCCGGGCGCGGGCAGGGACGTGTCGCCCGGCAGGGTGCCGCCGGGTTCGTGCCGGTCCCCGACGTCGCCGCGCCAGCCGCCGGTCTCGCCGCCGCGGGACTCGATGAACTCCTTGAACCGGTTGAGGTCGCCGTTGACCCTCAGGCGGACGATCTGCAGGGCGTCGCCCATGGTCTCGGTGAACCCCTCGGGGTCGTACTCCATCCGCAGGGTGACCCGGCAGGCCGCCGCCCCGAGAGTCTCGAAGGTCACCGTGCCGGACTGGCGCGGACGCTCCAGCGACCGCCACTCGATCCGGTGGTCGGGAGTCTGCTCGGTGATCTCGGCCTCGAACTCGCGCCGGACTCCGGCGATCTCGACGACCCAGTGCGTCCGCCGGTCGTCGAGCTGCTTGACCGACTCCACGCCTTCCATGAATTCGGGGAAGGACTCGAACTGGGTCCACTGGTTGTAGGCGGTCCGGACCGGCACATCCACGTCTACGGTGTTCTCGATCGTGCTCACTAGCCGTTCCTCCTGGATTGTCGGGGAACGGTCACACCTGCCCGAGTCTGCGCGTTCTGAACAACCAGACGAGACCGATCACGGGCAGCACCAGCGGGACGAACAGATAGCCGCTGCCGAAGCCCGACCACACGGTCGCGTGCGGGAACGCCTGGGAGTCGACGATCGACAGCGTCCCGACGACCAGCACCCCGGCCAGCTCGATCAGGCAGGCGGCCAGGGCCAGCCGCCCGTTCCCCCTGGCCAGCGCCACGGTGAGCACGATGTAGACGAGCGCCGCGAACGCCGACAACGAGTAGGCCAGCGGCGCCTCCGAGAACTTCGTGGCGATCTGCACCCCGGCCCGAGCCGAGGCCGCCAGCGCGAACACCCCATAGACCGCGACGAGCAGGCGGCCCGGACCGGTGTTCACCCGCGTGGTCACGGCATGTCCCACAGCTGCAGCAGCCGCCCGGTCATGACCCCGACCGTGAAGGCGGCCACGGCGATCACCGCGGGCCCCCACCGGGTGCGTTCGGCCTTCCCCCACCACACCGCCGCGGGCGGAATGACGATCGTGCCGATGAGGTAGCCGACGAAGGTGGCCTGCTCGGTCACCTGACCGGCCTTCGGGAAGGCGATCACGGCCTGCACGACGAGGGCGAGCTCGACCAGGACCAGCCCGGCCAGGACGACCGCCCCCATGGGCCGGTTCCGGATCGCCGTGACCAGGGAGACGACGGCCAGCAGCAGGGCCGCGCCGATCACCCATCCGGAATAGGCGGAGAACATGCCCAGCAGGGTACCGGTGGCCTGCGCCGGTCCGTGCGGCCGGCAGGATCGCCGGCCGCACCAGGACCTGGTCAGCCCTCGGCGGTCTCCCGCACCAGCAGATCGACCACGTCGGCGGCCTGCCCGTTCCTTCGGTACGCCGCCCGCTGCCGCGCCGCCGACCCGCCGAGCCGCACCGCCTCCAGGGCCAGCGCCGAGACCGTCTCCCAGTCGCCGAGCGCCTCCAGGGTCGGGCGCAGCTCCTCCAGCAGCGTCTCCACCAGCAGCCCCGCCGGGCTCGGTTTTCCGGTGAGCGGCGAGATGAGGTCACCGCCCAGCCCGGAGCGGGCCGCCCGCCAGGTCGCCGCCCGCAGGAGCGCGGGCCGCTGCTCGAACCGGGGCGGCGCCCCGGCCTCGACGGCGTCGGTCTCCCGCACGACCAGGGCCCGGAACAGCCCGGCCAGCAGGACCATGTCGTCGACCCGGGGAACCGAGTCGCAGACCCGCAGCTCCATCGTCGGCACGTGCGCCGACAACCGGATGTCGAAGTAGACCATGCCCGGGTCGTCGATGACCCCGGAGGTCACCAGGTCGGCGACGGCCTGGTCGTATTCGGCCGCCGACCGGAACGGCCCGAGCGGCCCGGCGGTCGGCCAGCGCTGCCAGGCCAGGGCCCGGCTGCTGGCGTAGCCGCTGTCGGTCTCGAACCAGTAGGGCGAACTCGCCGAGACGGCCAGGAGGACCGGCAGCCACGACTGCACCCGCTGCGCCACCAGCACGGCCAGGTCGCGGTCGGTGATCTCCACGTGGACCTGGCCGCCGCAGATGAACTGCTCGCGGGCGATGAACTGGTAGCTGTCGAGCAGATATTCGTAACGTTCGTCGGGGGTGAGCGCGAAACCGCCGGTGCCGTGCAGGGGCGCGGTGCCGGAACCGACGATGCCCAGGCCGTGGGGTTCGGCGCTGGCGATCAGGCGACGGCGCAGGTCGACCAGGTCGGCGCGGAGGGCGGCCAGGTCGGGGGTCGGGGTGCTGTTGGTCTCGACGACGGCCTGCTGGAGCTCGGCCGAGAAACTCGTGTCGGGGAGGCCGTCGAGGACGACATGGGCCTGTGGGGTCAGCCGGCGGCTGACGAGGTCGACGACGTGGAATTCCTCTTCCACGCCCAGCGCCACCAAGCGAGTCATAAGACGTGATCTACCCATCATCCGGTGAATGAGTACGAACTAGGTCAAGCTGTCGAGCCAGGCGCGATGCAGGCCCGCGAACCGTCCCGCGGCGGCGATCAGGTCGCCGGGCGGGCCGTCCTCGACCACCCGGCCGCCGTCGATCACGAGAACGCGGTCGGCGATCTCCACGGTCGACAGCCGGTGGGCGATGATCAGGGCGGTCCGGCCCGTCAGCACGGTCCGCAGAGCGCGCTGGACGAGCCGTTCGCTGGGAACGTCGAGGCTGGAGGTGGCCTCGTCGAGGATGAGCACGACCGGGTCGGCCAGGAACACCCGCGCGAACGCGACGAGCTGCCGCTGCCCGGCCGACATGCGGGCGCCCCGTTTCCCGGCTTCCCCGTCGAGCGAGGAGACGAACCTCCGCACGCCGACCGCCGCCGCGGCCGCCTCCACCTCGGCCTCGGACGCCGACGGCCGCCCGAAGCGGATGTTGTCGGCCACGCTGCCGCCGAACAGGTAGTTCTCCTGGGTGACCATGACGACCGCCCGGCGCAGCTCCTCCTCGGAGAGATCGCGCAGGTCGACGCCGTCGAGGGTGATCGCGCCGGTGACGGGGTCGTAGAACCGGGCGATCAGCTTGGCCAGCGTCGTCTTCCCGGCCCCAGTCGCCCCCACGACCGCGACCGTCTGACCGGCGGGGATGAGGAGGTCGAGCCGGTGCAGCACCGGGACGTCGGGGTGGTAGTGGAAACGCACCTCCCGGAACCTGACCTCGCCTCGGGGAGCCGGCAGCGGCACCGGCACCAGGGGTTCGGGCACGCCGGGACGCTCCTCCAGCACGCCCGACAACTTCTCCAGCGCCGCCCCCGCCGACTGGAGGGTGTTGTAGAACTGCGAGATCTCCTGCATCGGCTCGTAGAACTGGCGCAGGTACAGCAGGAACGCGGCCAGCACCCCGACGGTGACCTCGCCGTGCACGGCCAGCCAGCCGCCGTAGACCAGCACCGCCGCGATCGTCACGTTGCCGAGCAGCTTCACGCCCGGCTGGAACAGCGCGATCAGCCGCATGCCGGCCAGGTTGGCGGCCCGGTAGCGCTCGTCGAGCTCCTCGAAGATCTCCTGGTTCCGGTCTTCGCGGCGGAAGGTCTGGGCCGCCCGGATGCCGGTCATCGACTCCACGAAGTGGACGATCACCCCGGCGACCGCCTCGCGGCTGCGCCGGTAGGTGACCAGGGAGGCCCGCCGGAACCAGCGGGCCATCAGGAACAGCACCGGGAACGGCGCCAGCGCGACCAGTCCGAGCCGCACGTCGAGGACCAGCAGCATCACGGCCGTGCCGAACAGCGTCAGCACGGCCGTGATCAGCCCGTCGAAGCCGCCCGCGACCAGTTCGGCGATGGCCTCCACGTCGGAGGTCAGCCGCGAGATGACCCGCCCGGAGGTGTACTTCTCGTGGAAGGCCGGGGACAACCGCTGGAACTGCGCGAACACCCGCCGCCGCAGCTCCAGCAGCGTCTCCTGCCCGATCTGCCCGGAGAACCGGAGGAACGCCTGCCGGGTCAGCGCCTGGGTGAGCGCGCAGCCGAGGATGGCCGCCACGATCAGCAGCAGGGTGCGGGGGCCCTGTGGGATGCCGACGTCGATGCCGACCTTCACCAGGTAGGGGATCGACAACCCCGCCGCGTTCGCCACCACGATCAGCACGACGAGCAGCCCGATCGCCCGGCGGTGCGGGCGCAGCAGATCGCCGAGCAGCCGCCGCGACCGGGCCCGGAGCAGGACGTCGGCCGCCTCGTCGAGGTCGTCGCGGTTCTCCGCCGCGACGCCGCGCCAGTCGGTCAACTCAGCACCTCCTCCGCCGCCAGGAGCGCCCGGTACCCCGGCACCCGGGCCAGTAACTCCCGGTGAGTGCCGACGTGGCTGATCGTCCCGCCGTCGAGGAGGGCGACCCGGTCGGCGAGCAGCACCGTGGAGGCCCGGTGGGCGACCACGATCCCGGTCGCGTCGGCCAGCACGTGGCGCAGCGCGTCCTCGACCAGCGCCTCGGTCTCGACGTCGAGCGCCGACAGGGTGTCGTCGAGCACCAGGACCCGGGGCCGCCCCAGCACCGCGCGGGCCAGCGCGAGCCGCTGCCGCTGCCCGCCCGAGAGCGACATGCCCTGCTCGCCGATCCGGGTGTCGAGCCCCCACGGCAGGTCGTAGGCGAAGGTCGCCTGCGCCACCTCCAGCGCGGCCCGCACCTCGGCGTCGGTGGCGTCGCGGTGACCGAGCGTCACGTTCTCGCGCACGCTCATGGAGAAGAGCGTCGCCTCCTCGAACGCCGTCGCCACGATCGACCGCAGGCACGGCAGGGTCAGGTCGCGGACGTCGTGACCGTCGACGGTCACCCGGCCCGAGGTGACGTCCAAGAGCCGGGGCACCAGCGCGGTCAGCGTGGTCTTGCCCGAGCCGGTCGCCCCGACCACGGCGAGCGTCTCGCCGGGCCGGACCTCCAGCCAGACGTCGTCGAGCACGGGCCGGTCGGCCCCGGGGAAGCGGAAGCCGGCGCCTTCGAACCGCAGGTGCCCGCGCGGCCGGTCGAGCACGAGCGCCCCGCCGACGATGGCCGGCTCGGTGTCGAGCACCTCCAGCACCCGGTCGGCGGCGGTCATCGCCTCTTGGCCCATGGCCAGGATGAACCCGAGCGAGGACACCGGCCAGACCAGTTGCAGCACGAACGAGGTGAACGCCACCAGGGCGCCCAGCGTCAGCGCTCCCCCGCCGACGGCGGTCGCCCCGAGCAGCAGCACCAGCGCCAGGGTGACACTGGGCACGATCTCCAGGAAGGTGAAGAACCGGGACGAGAGCCGCACCTTGCCCAGCGCGGTCTCCTTGACGGTCACCGCGAGGTCGTCGTACCGGGAGAAGACGTGGGCCCCGCGGCCGAACGCCTTGATGGTGCGGATCCCGAGCGCCGACTCCTCGACGTGGGTGGCGAGGTCGCCCTGGCGGTCCTGGAGCGTGCGGGAGATCGTCCGGTAGCGCCGCTCGAACCGGTTGGACACCACGATGATCGGCACCGCCGCGAAGGCGACCAGCAGGCCGAGCGGCCAGTAGAGGTTGAGCAGGAGGACCGTCACCACGACGAGCTGGATGACGTTCATGACGAGGAACAGCGCGCCGAACCCGAAGAAACGGCGGATGGTGCCCAGATCGGTGGTGGCCCGGGAGAGGAGCTGTCCCGACTGCCACTCGTCGTGGAAGCTCATGGGCAGCCGCTGGAGGTGGGCGTAGAGGTCGTCGCGGAGGGCGGTCTCCACGCCGAACACCGCGACGCCCTGCGTCCAGCGGCGCAACCAGATCATGACCGCCTCGACCACGCCCAGCGCGAGGGCGAGCAGGCCGAGGGGGATCAGAGCGGCGAGGTCACCGCGGGCGATGGGCCCGTCGATGATCTCCTTGCCGACCATGGGGATCGCGAGCCCGGCGGCGATGCCGGCGACGGCGGCGATCCAGCTGACGATGACGACGGTTGCGAAGGGCCGGAGGTAGGACTTGAGTCGCCAGAGGGACAACAAGTGCATAGTCCCAAGGACTACAGGCTCAGCCCGTTTCCCGGGAGGCCACTATCGCGTGCCGTCGTCCTGGAACTCCGGTTTGTCGTCGCTGATCACGGGTTCGGGGAGGGTGCCGGCGTTGTGCTCGCCGAGCCGCCAGCCCTTGCGGCCCTGCTTGAGCAGCGACCACGAGCAGTTGCCGAGCCCGCCGAGCGTGTGCCACAACTCCCGCGGGAGCCCCAGCACGGCGAGCATGCCCAGGCGCAGCGCGGCGCCGTGGGAGACGACCACGAGCAGCCCGTCGTCGTCGATCTCCTCGGACCAGCGGAGGATCGCCGCCGACACCCGGGCGGCGACCTCGACCTCGGTCTCGCCGCCCGGAGGCTCGAAGACGGCGTATTCGGCCGGCCAGCGGGCCGCCAGGACGTCGCCCGTCAGGCCCTCCCACTCGCCTCCGCCGCGTTCGCGCAGCTCCTTGTCGACGGTGACCGGCAGGCCGGTCACCCGGCCGAGCGCCAGAGCGGTGTCGTGGGCGCGGCTCAAATCGCTCGACACGATCTTCGTGGGCCTGAGCGCGGCCAGCAGGGAGGCCGACCGGGCCGCCTGGGCGACCCCGGTCTCGTCGAGCGGGATGTCGGTGTGCCCCTGGAAGCGGTGTTCGACGTTCCAGCGGGTCTGGCCGTGCCGGAGGCAGACGATCCGCCGGCTCACCCCTCACCCCGCGCCCGCTGGGCGGCGGCCTGCGCGACGCTCTCTGGCAGCGCGATGGCCGGGCAGTCCTTCCAGAGGCGCTCCAGACCGTAGAAGTGGCGCTCCTCCTCGTGCTGCACGTGGACCACGATGTCGATGTAGTCGAGCAGCACCCAGCGGCCCTCCCGCTCGCCCTCACGGCGGACGGGCTTGGCCTCGGCGTCGACGCGCAGGCGCTCCTCGATCTCGTCGACGATGGCGCGGACCTGGCGGTCGTTGGAGGCGGAGCAGACGACGAATGCGTCGGTGATCACCAGCCGGTCGCTCACGTCGTAGGCGACGATGTCGTCGGCGAGCTTGTCGGCCGCGGCCTCGGCGGCGACCGAAACGAGCTGGATCGATCGTTCAGATGCGGTCACGATGTGGTCTGTTCCTCCATGACGGGGATGTGATCCCAGAGTGCCCACCCGTCGGGGGGCTCTTCAAGCCTATTGCCGCCCTATCGGTAAAGACCCCGCTTGCCGATGTACTGGACGATGCCGTCGGGGACCAGGTACCAGATGGGCTGCCCGGCGGCCACGCGCTCCCGGCACTCCGACGACGAGATCGACAGGGCCGGCACCTCGATCAGGCTGACCTTGCCCGTCGGCAGCCCCGGGTCGTGCAGGGTGTGGCCAGGCCGGGTGCAGCCGACGAAGTGGGCGATCGTGAACAGCTCCTCGGCGTCGCGCCAGCCGAGTATCTGGGCCAGCGCGTCGGCGCCGGTGATGAAGTAGAGCTCGGTCTCCGGCCCGTACGCCGCCGCGATGTCACGCAGCGTGTCGATCGTGTACGTCGGCCCCGGCCGGTCGACGTCGACCCGGCTGACCGAGAAGCGCGGGTTCGACGCGGTCGCGATCACCGTCATCAGGTAGCGGTCCTCGGCGGCCGAGACCGTGCGGTCGGCCTTCTGCCACGGCTGGCCCGTCGGGACGAAGACGACCTCGTCGAGGTCGAAGTGGTGGGCGACCTCGCTCGCGGCCACCAGGTGGCCGTGGTGGATGGGGTCGAAGGTGCCGCCCATGATGCCAAGCCGCCTGGTGACGGCCCCGTTTCTCATAGCACGGACGATAACGTCCGGCCTCTCACCGGGTTCATGCGCGGCGGCCGGAGCACCGACGTAGCATGCCGAGCATGACCACTCCCGATCGCACCCGCACGCCGCTGCCCGGCATCAGCTCCCGCGCCTACGAGCACCCCGCGGACCGGTCCGCCCTGGTGGCGATGCGCTCGCTGACCGGGTTCGACTCGGTGCTCAAGCGCACCTCCGGGCTCTTCTCCGAGCGGCGGCTGCGCCTGATGTTCCTCGCCTCGGCCGTCCGCACGTCGGAGACCCAGTTCCGGGGCCTGTACGACATGGGCCGCGACAGCGCCTACATCCTCGACCTGGCCCGGATCCCCGAGGTCTACGTCCAGCAGGATCCCAAGGTCTACGCGATGGCGATCGGCTTCGACGAGCCCTTCATCGTCGTCTCGACCGGCTGTCTCGACCTGCTCGACGAGGAGGAGCTGCGGTTCGTCATCGGTCACGAGACGGCCCACATCCTGTCGGGGCACGCGGTCTACGGCACGATGCTGCAGATCCTCACCCGGCTGGCCACCCGGGTCGCCTGGATCCCCCTCGGCTACATCGGCCTGCGCGTGATCGTCGCCGCCCTCGAAGAGTGGGCCCGCAAGGCCGAGATGTCCGCCGACCGCGGCGGCCTGCTCGCGGGCCAGGACCCCGAGGCCGCGCTGCGCGCCCTGATGAAGCTGGCCGGCGGCTCCCGCCTCCACGAGATGAACATCGAGGCCTTCCTCGACCAGGCCCGCGAGTACGACACCGCCGGCGACGTCCGCGACGGCCTGCTCAAGGTGCTCAACCTGCTGGGCACCACCCACCCGTTCGCGGTCACCCGGGTCGCCGAGCTCGACCGCTGGCGCCGTAGCGGCGACTACGACCGCATCCTCACCGGCGACTACCCCCGCCGCACCGACGACCACAACGCCAAGATCTCCGACGAGGTCAAGGCCGCCGCGGCGTCCTACCGTGAGTCGTGGTCGCAGTCGCAGGACCCGTTCATCGGCGTGCTCCGCGACGTCGCCGAGGGCGCGGTCAACGCCGGGGAGCGCATCTTCAACCGCTTCTCCCGCCGGGAGAACTAGAAGAGCGAGCCGACGATCCTGACGGCGGCGGCGCAGATCGCGACGAACCCGCCGAGCACCGCCAGCGCGCGCAGCCCCTCCCTGCGCAGCTCCGGCAGCTCGGCGCCGACCTTCTCGACCTCGCGGCCGATGATCGCGCCGCAGACCACGCTGAAGACGAGCCCCGCGACCGTGACGGGCACGGCCTGCTCCCACCAGACGGGGGCCACCCGCCCGCCCGCGGTCGCCCACATCGCCCCGAACGCCAGCGCCCCGGCGGGCAGCCCCGGCCAGGCGACCCCGGCGATCAGCGCACCGGAGAACGACACCGGGAACAACCCGATCCGCAGGGCCTTCTTCAGCCGTCCGGGCCGGCGCGTCCGCGTCAGCCAGTGCCCCACCCAGAGGGCGCGGGCCAGCACGACGAACACCCCGGTCACCGCGAACGTGGCGACCGGGTAGACCACACACGCGATCACACACGGCACCGCCACGGCGGCCAGCATCAGCAACGAGGTCCCGCCCGTGGGAACCGCCTCGGGCGGCGGCTTGACGCTCCGCCTCCGCGTCCGCGTCCGCACCGCCGCCTCTGCCCCGAGCCGCGACTCGGCCTCCTCCCTGGCGGCCTTGTCCTTGGTACGCCGCGCCTCGCCCGACGGCGCGGCCGGGTCGGCGGAGCCGGGGTCCCGGGTCCGGCGGCCACCATCAGCCGAACCGGTCCCGGCGGCGTCGCGGGCGCGGCGGCCCCCTTCAGCGGCACCGGCCGCGTCCCGGGTGCGGCGACCGCCCTCGGCGGAACCGGTGCCGGCGGAGTCCCGGGTCCGGCGGCCACCATCAGCCGAACCGGTGCCTGCGGCCTCCCGGGTGCGGGGCTCACCGTCGGCCGAGCCCGAACCGGCCGCGTCCCGGCTCCGACCGCTCGTGGCCGAACCCCCATCGGCGGCATCCCAAGTGCGACGCCCACCCTCAGCCGGACCCGCACCAGCGGCCTCCTGAGCCCGACGACCACCATCGACCGACCCCGCACCGGCCGCATCCCGGCCTCGACGACCACCGTCGACCGACCCCGCACCGGCGGCTTCCCGGCCTCGGCGACCACCGTCGACGGACCCGGGACCGGCCATGTCCCGTGCTCGACGACCGCCGTCGACCGGCCCCGCACCGGCCGCCTCGCGCCCGCGGCGCCCATCGGCCGGATTCGGGCCGCTGGAGTCCCCAGCGCGACGCCCGCCCTCGGCCGGGCCTGAACCGGCCGCGTCCCGGCGACGGCGGCCGCCGTCGGTGTCCCGGGCTCCGGAGTCGTCCACGGCGGCGGTTTCCCGGCCTCGGGCGCGCCGGGGCGTCTCGCCCTCGGTCTGGGCCTCCTTCTCGCGGGCGTCGTGTTCCTCCGCCGCGCGGGCCAGCCGGGTCATGCGGTCGGCGAGGATCGCGGCCGTCGGGCGTTTGGCCGGGTCGCGGTTGAGGGCGGCCCTGATCTGCGGGAGCAGGGCGGGCGGCACGTCCTTGAGGTCGGCCTTGCCGTGGAGGATGGCGTACATCTGGGACTCGGCGGAGCCGCCGCCGAAGGTGGGGCGGCCGGTGGCGGCGAAGGCCACCGTGGCGGCCCAGGCGTGGAGGTCGGCCGGTTCGCCGACCTGTTCCCCGGCGAAGAGTTCGGGCGCGGCGTAGCCGGGAGTGCCGAGGAAGGTCCCGGTCTGGGTCATCCGGGTCGCGTCGAGGACCTGGGCGATGCCGAAGTCGATCAGCACCGGGCCCTCATCGCCGATCAGCACGTTGGCCGGTTTCAGGTCGCGGTGGACGATCCCGGCGGCGTGGATGATCGCCAGCGCGGTGGCCAGGCCGCGCGCGAGGCGGATGACCTCCACCTCGGGCAGCGGCCCGTCACGTTTCACCGCGTTGAGCAGGGTGTCGCCCGCGATGTGCTCCATGACCAGATAGGGCCGGTCACCGGAGAGGTCGGCGTCGAGGACCCGCGCCACGTAGGGACTCTCCACCCGCCGCAGCGCGCGGACCTCGCGATCAAGCCGTAATCGGGCGTCGGCGTCGCCTTCGATGGCTTCGCGGAGCATCTTCAGGGCGACCTGCTCGCCCCGTTTGGTGGCGGCGAGATAGACCTCGCCCATGCCACCACGGCCCAGGCGCTCCAGGAGCGCGTATGGGCCGACCCGCCCCAGACGTCCACCCATAGGTGTGGTCACGATAGTGGAGCGCCACGACATTTCCCCGGAGGCACGCCGGTCATCGTCGGAAGACGTACCGATCCAGCGAGATCCGGCCGGGACCGGCCACGGCGAGCATGACCGCCACCGCCCCCAGGGCCGTGACGAGCTCGAACGAGCCGTCCTTGACGTGCACGAACAGGAACGCGCCCGACATCACCGCGAACAACATGGCCCCGGCGACGGCGGTCAGCAGCCCGAGCACGAGCATGACCCCGCCGCCGAGCTCGGCGACCGTGGCGAACCAGGCCGACGCGCGCGGGGCGGGCACGCCCGCCTGGGTCATCGCCTGGGTGGTGGCGTCGATGCCGCCGCGGGCCTTGGCCCAGCCGTGCTGGATGAACGTGGCTCCCAGCGCGACCCGGCCGAACAGCGCGGCGGCGTCGTACAGGGCGGGCCTCACCGGAGCAGGTGGTCGAGGCGGGCGCCGCGCTCGGCCGGACGGGGTGCGGAGAGCCGCCAGCGAACCAGCCCATACCGCTCCAGGGCGAGCAGCAGCCGGTCGGCGCCCGCGACGACGGCCACGATGAAGCTCAGCGTGACGAGAAGATCCATGCGTCCCATGATTCACCGGCGATCACGCAGAGTGACTGAAGTGGTCGCCAAGTCATCCTCAAGAGCCTTAAGCCACTCTTTGACCCATGAGCGAACCCGTTACCGTCGTCGCCGCCGGCGAGACCTACCTGTACACCGAGGGGGTCCGCTGGGCCCTGGCCGAGGCCCCTGGTATCAAGCTGCTGGCACTGGCCCACGACGGTCCGGACGCGCTGAAGGCCGCCGTCAAGCTCGGCCCCGACATCCTGCTGATCGACCTGACCCTCCTGCACGAGGTCGACTACATCGCCCGCCGCTGCCCCGACGTGAAGATCATCGTGGTCAGCCAGCACGCCGACGAGCTGAGCCTGATGGCCGCCATGCGGGCCGGCGCCCGCGGCTACGTCATGACCAGCGCCCACCCGGCCGAGCTGGCCGCCGCGATCCGCGCCGTCGGCGTCGGCCACCTGGTGTTCGCCCGTGAGGTGGCGGCGGGGCTGCGCGAGAAGCTGACCACGCGGTCGACCCGGACCGCCTTCCCCGAGCTGACCACGCGGGAGCACGAGGTGCTGGAGCACCTGGCCGACGGCCGGAGCAACGCCGAGATCGCCAAGGTGATGTGCCTGGCGCCGAAGACGGTCCGCAACCATGTGAGCAACGTGCTGACGAAGCTGGAGGCCGAGAGCCGCTTCGACGCCGCCATCCGGGCCCGCGACGCCGGCCTCGGCACCCGGGTGCTGCTGCGCGCTTAGGGCGGGTTTCCCGAAGCCGAAGTGTCACCCCTCAGTCAGCCCCCTCGTGATGGACCATGACGCGAGTCCATTCACGAAGGGGACAGATGCTCAAGAAGTCGAAGAAGAGATCCCCGTCGCCGTCACCGTCTCCTCGCGGGACCGTCGTCGACCCGACGGCCGAGGACTCCGACACGGAGTTCATCAACCTCGATGAGGATTCGGAGGAAGAGGGGGAGGTATCGAGCGACGGGGAACCGAGCGTGGTGTCCCCGAAGCCGCCGATCGATCCGACCGCTGAGCCGCTCGGCGACGAGGAGTCCTCCATCGACGGGGACGCCGTGACCGTCGAGGAGTCGATCGATGAAGACGACTCCGCGGACGACGACCCGGCGCCCACCTATGAGGAGCTCGACCAGAACATCCCCTTCTTCGACGTCGACCATCTCTGGAAGTTCGCCGGCCTGCACGGCGACCTCGTGAAGAGACTGCTGGCCGCCCACGACGACCCCTCCTCCCGCGACCACCAGGCCGCCCTCCGCCTGGTCGCCGCGGCGCGCGCGGTGGTGCCCGACCCGCCGCTGCAGCCGTTCAGGGACGGCCGGGAGGGCACCGAGTTCTGGCAGCTCGCCGGAAAGGCGCTGCGCGTCGGCGGGGCCGATCCCGTCGGCGTGCTGGCGGAGCTCGCCGCGGCCTGGGCCTACGTCCCGAAGACCCCGACGGAGCCGGCGCCCCATGCCGCGATCAGCCTGGCCGTGCGTCAGGTGAAAGGCGAGGAGTTCCGCGCGAAGCAGTTCGTCCCGATGGTGCAGGAGCTCGTGAAGAGGGGCCCCTTCTTCGGCCGGCCGCATGTCAAGGTGGCCAGGACGAAGCAGTCCGCGACGGAGACGGACTGGAAGAAGGTCAGGAGCATCGCCCGCGGGTGGGTGCGTGGCGTGATCACCGCGCGCACGAACGGCCTGAAGGGCTACGAGGAAACCCTCTCCACCATGGTCAAGAACAAGGACCTGAAGGAAGACCGCGCCCGCGACCGTCTGGCCGACATGATCTACTGCCTGGGCCGCACCCGCGTGTGCGTCGCCATCCTCCACCAAGGCAACGAGATCGCCCTCTTCGCCAACAACGGCGACAAGACGATGGCGGTGAGCCTGGAGAGGCTGCTGAAGGCCTCCCGGCTGACCGGACCGGCCCAGGGCGCGGCCGTCGACGACCTCCTGACGTTCATGTATCCGAACAAGAAGGCTTCACGGGAAGAATTCGCCCAGACTCGCCGACGACTCGTCAAGACCCTCGCCTACCTGGCCGAACTCGAGTCACGGCACGGCCGGATCCGCCCGGTCCCCGTCCCCACCGAGGTGGAGGGCATGCACGCGGAGATGCAGGCGGCCACCGTCGCCAGAACGATGCCGGGCGGCAAGCTCGGGATCTCGAAGTTGTGCTGCGTCAAATGCTGGCTGGCGCTCACCGCCGGTCTGCCCGGCCTCTTCGACCGCCCGCTGGCCACCCACAAGAACTCCTATCCGTGGCCCCCGCCGCAGTTCCTGGAGGAGCCCGAGGTCCTGGCCCGGCTCCTGGATCTCCACACCGACAAGCCCTACCTCGGCGTCGAGGACACCAAGCGGCTCCGGGAGGAGCTGGAGGAGAGGTCGCACTCGGCGGTCGTGAACGCCTTCGAGCTGTTCAGCAGCGTGACCAACGAGGACGTCGGCTACCTGTCGAGCGGCGACGAGGGCGCCGGCGAACCGGACGCCCACACCGCCGCCTACCAGCGCTACCTCAGCCGCGACGAACCGCTGAACAAGAACAAGCGCGACGCGACCACGGCGCAGACCACCGTGGTCCCGCAGACCAAGAAGCAGAAGAAGACGTGACCGCCGTCAGCGCGGGTCAGCCGCGTACGTGCCCCTCGCCGACGTACACGAACTTGGTGGAGGTCAGCTCGGGCAGGCCCATCGGCCCGCGCGCGTGCAGCTTCTGGGTGGAGATGCCGATCTCGGCGCCGAAGCCGAACTCGCCGCCGTCGGTGAACCGGGTCGAGGCGTTGACCGCCACGGCCGCCGAGTCGACCAGGGCGACGAACCGCTTGGCCGCCGTCTGCGAGTCGGTCACGATCGCGTCGGTGTGGGCGGAGCCGTAGCGGGTGATGTGGGCGACGGCCGCCTCCAGCGAGGGCACCACGGCGGCGGCGATGTCGTAGGAGAGGTACTCGCTGGAGTACTCCTCCTCGGTCACCGCGACCACGCCGTCGCCGCCCAGGGCCATGATCGCCGGGTCGCCGTGGACGGTCACGCCGGCCTCGGCCAGCGCCGCGACGGCCTTGGGCACGAACTCGGCGGCGATGGCCTCGTGGACGAGCAGCGTCTCGGCCGAGTTGCAGACCGACACCCGCTGGGCCTTGGAGTTCACCAGGATCTTCAGCGCGCGCTCCTGGTCGGCGGCGGCGTCGACGTACACGTGGCAGACCCCGACGCCCGTCTCGATGACCGGCACCGACGACTCCTCGACCACGCTGTTGATCAGGGACGCGCCCCCGCGCGGGATCAGCACGTCGACCAGCCCGCGCGCCCGCATGAGCTCCTTGACGGAGTCGCGTGTCAGGCCGGGCACGAGCTGCACCGCCCCGGAGGGCACGTCGGTGGCCTCCAGTGCCTCCTGCATGATCTTCACCAGCGCGGTGTTCGACGAGTAGGCGCTGGACGACCCGCGCAGCAGCACCCCGTTGCCGCTCTTCAGGCAGAGGGCGGCGGCGTCGACGGTCACGTTGGGCCGGCCCTCGTAGATGATCCCCACGACGCCCAGCGGCACCCGGATCTGCCGCAGCTCCAGGCCGTTGGGCAACGTGGAGCCCCGGATGACCTCGCCCACCGGGTCGGGCAACTCGGCGATCTCCCGGACGGCGTCGGCGATCTTCCCGATGCGCGGCACGTCGAGACGCAGCCGGTCGATCATCGCCTCGGACGTGCCGTCCTGCCGGGCCTTGGCGACGTCGGCGGCGTTGGCCTCGACGATCTCCTCCGCACGCGCGACCAGGGCGTCGGCGATGGCCCGCAACGCGGTGTCCTTGGCCGCGCGCGGCAACGGGGCAAGGAGCCGGGCGGCTTCCTTCGCCGCGTTCGCCACCTGCAGGAACTCGCTCATTGACCGCTCCTAGAGAATCACTATGTCGTCACGGTGGATCAGTTCACGCTCGTATTCCGGCCCGAGGGCGCTGGCCAGCTCCCGGGTCGACCGGCCGAGCAGGTCGGGGATCTCGCCGGAGTCGAAGTTGACCAGCCCGCGCCCGACGAGTTCCCCCGACGGCCCGCAGAGGTCGACCGGGTCGCCGGCGGAGAACTCGCCCTCGACCTTGAGAACACCGGCGGGCAGCAGGGACATCCGCCGCCCGGCCACCGCCTTCACCGCGCCCTCGTCGAGGTGCAGCCGCCCCCGGCCGGTGGTGGCGTGGGCGAGCCAGAGCAGGCGGGTGCCGGGGTGGCGGCCACCCGGGTGGAACACGGTGCCGACGTCGTCTCCGGCGAGCGCGTGGGCGGCGTGGGCGGCGGCGGTGAGCACGACGGGCACCCCGGCGCCGGTGGCGATCTTGGCGGCCTGGACCTTGGTGATCATGCCGCCGGTGCCCACCCGGCCCGAGGTGCCGAGTTCGACGCCTTCGAGGTCGTCGGGGCCGCGTACCTCGGTGATGCGGTTGGCTCCCCCCGGACGCCGCGGGTCGCCGTCGTAGAGGGCGTCGACGTCGGAGAGCAGGACCATCGCGTCGGCGTGGGTCAGGTGGGCGACCAGGGCGGCGAGGCGGTCGTTGTCGCCGAACCGGATCTCGTCGGTGGCCACGGTGTCGTTCTCGTTGACGACCGGGACGATGCCCAGCTCCAGCAGCCGCGCCAGGGTGCGCTGGGCGTTGCGGTGGTGGGAGCGCCGCATCATGTCGTCGGCGGTCAGCAGGACCTGGCCGACGCGCAGCCCGTAGCGGGCGAAGGAGCTGGTGTAACGTGCCACGAGCACGCCCTGGCCGACCGAGGCGGCGGCCTGCTGGGTGGCCAGGTCCTTCGGCCGGGCCTTCAGCCCGAGCGGACCGAGCCCGGCCGCGATGGCGCCGGAGGAGACGAGCACGATCTGGGTCCCGGCCGCGCGGCGGGCCGCCAGCACGTCGACCAGCGCGTCGACACGGTCGACGTCGATCATGCCCTGCGGGGTCGTCAGCGACGACGAGCCCACTTTGACGACGATCCGACCGGCCGTGCCGATGCGCTCCCGGACCATTTCGAGGTGCCCCCTAGTCGATGCGGTTGTCGGAGCCTCTGGGGCCGCCGACCCTGGCGCCCATGGTGGGCTGCCAGTCGAAGATGTAGCCGTTCTCCATCGAGCCGATCACGACCTCGGCGCCGGGCTCGGCCCCGGCGTTCACCAGGGCCTCCTCGACGCCCAGCCGTTCGAGACGGTCGGCCAGGTAGCCCACGGCCTCGTCGTTGGTGAAGTCGGTCTGCCGGATCCAGCGCTCGGGCTTCTCGCCGGTGACCTGGAAGGTGCGCTCGTTGACGCGGCGGACCGAGAACCCGGTCTCGCCGAACTGCTTAGGCCGGATGACCAGCCGCGTCGGCTCCTCGACGGGCTTGTCGGCGCGGTCGCGCTCGACCATCTCGGCCATCGCGAAGGCGAGCGGCTTGAGGCCCTCGTGGGTGGCGGCGGAGATCTCGAACACCTGCAGGCCGCGCTCCTCCAGGGAGGCCTTGACGAGGTCGGCCAGGTCACGCCCGTCGGGCACGTCGACCTTGTTCAGCACGACCATGCGGGGGCGGTCCTGCAGCGAACCGTAGGCCTCCAGCTCGGCCTCGATGACGTCGAAGTCGGTCAGGGGGTCGCGACCGGGCTCCAGGGTGGCGCAGTCGAGGACGTGCACGATCGTCGAGCAGCGCTCGACGTGGCGGAGGAACTCGTGGCCCAGGCCCTTGCCCTCCGACGCCCCCGGGATCAGTCCCGGCACGTCGGCCACGGTGAACACGACGTCTCCGGCCGTGACCACGCCGAGGTTGGGCACGAGCGTGGTGAACGGGTAGTTGGCGATCTTCGGCCGGGCCGCCGACAGCGCCGCGATCAGCGACGACTTCCCGGCGTTGGGGAACCCGACCAGCGCCACGTCGGCGACCGTCTTGAGTTCCAGGACGATGTCGCCCTCGTCGCCCGGCTCGCCCAGCAGCGCGAACCCGGGCGCCTTGCGCTTGGCGCTGGCCAGCGCGGCGTTGCCGAGCCCGCCGAACCCGCCCTGCGCGGCGACGTAGCGGGTGCCGACGCCGACCAGGTCGACCAGCACCTCACCGGTCTTGGCGTCCTTCACGACCGTCCCGTTGGGGACCTTCAGGACGACGTCCTCCCCGGTGGCGCCGTCGCGGTTGGCGCCCATGCCCTGCTTGCCGTTGGGCGCCTTGCGGTGCGGCCGGTGGTGGTATTCGAGCAGCGTGGAGGTGTTGGGGTCGACCTCCAGGACGACGTCGCCGCCCCGCCCGCCGTTTCCGCCGTCGGGGCCGCCGAGCGGCTTGAACTTCTCGCGGTGGACGGACGCGCAGCCGTTCCCGCCGTCTCCCGCCTTGATGTGCAGGAGGACGTGGTCCACGAAATCCGCCACAACGATCCTTTCGGTTCTAATGACAACGAGGCGGATCGGATAACCGACCCGCCTCGTCCTTACCGGTGTGCGCGGATCTACTCCGCGACCGGGATGATGCTGACCGCGCGGCGACCGCGCTTGCGGCCGAACTGCACGTGACCCGCCGACAGCGCGAACAGCGTGTCGTCGCCGCCACGGCCGACGTTGTCGCCCGGGTGGAAGTGCGTGCCACGCTGGCGGACGATGATCTCGCCGGCGTTCACGAGCTGGCCACCGAAGCGCTTGACACCGAGCCGCTGAGCGTTCGAGTCACGGCCGTTCCTGGTGGACGAGGCGCCCTTCTTGTGTGCCATGATTCACTACTTCCCGGAGTCGATGCCGGTGACCTTCACCTGGGTGTACCGCTGGCGGTGACCCTGGCGCTTCTTGTAACCGGTCTTGTTCTTGTACTTGAGGATGCGGATCTTGGGGCCCTTGACCTCGCCGAGAACCTCGGCGGTCACCGCAAAACGGGCCAGGGCGGCGGCGTCATGCGTGACATCGCCGTCGTTGACGACGAGGAGAGCCGGAAGCGTCAGCGAAGAACCAACCTCGCCCGCACCCGCGTCCACCTCGATGACGTCTCCGACGGAGACCTTCTGCTGCCTGCCGCCGCAACGAACGATCGCGTACACCGCGGAACCCTTCTTGTCTACTGGATGCTGCGCCCCGACATCCGATCGCTAACAGATGAACCGGCGAACCAGGAGGGGCGCGCGAAGCCAAGCGCGCCACCAGGGCGCGCCGGTTCTCTAGGGTACCGGGTTCCGGTCCCGAGGTCGAACCGAGCGGCCCGCCGGTGGTGAACTAATCCGCTGATCTTGACCGTCGGGACCTGCGCCGGGAGCGCGGCTGGTCGTCGACGGTGTCGGTCACCGTGTCGCGGGAGTCGTGGGCCGCGACGGCGTTGCCGCCGTTCTCGGCCTTCTCCAGCTTCTCGGCCACGGCCTTCTCGATCGCCATCTTGCCCTGCGTGCCACGCGGCTCGGGCTTCCCGTCGACCGGCTCGGTCGAGATGATCACCCCGCGCCCGTGGCAGCAGTCGCACTGCGTCGAGAACGCCTCCAGCAGCCCCTGGCCCACCCGCTTGCGGGTCATCTGCACGAGACCCAGCGAGGTGACCTCGGCCACCTGGTGCTTGGTGCGGTCGCGCGCCAGGCACTCGAGCAGGCGGCGCAGCACCAGATCGCGGTTGCTCTCCAGCACCATGTCGATGAAGTCGATCACGATGATGCCGCCGACGTCGCGCAGCCGGAGCTGGCGGACGATCTCCTCGGCGGCCTCCAGGTTGTTCCTGGTGACCGTCTCCTCCAGGTTGCCGCCCTGGCCGGTGAACTTGCCGGTGTTGACGTCGACGACGGTCATCGCCTCGGTCCGGTCGATCACCAGCGAGCCGCCCGAGGGCAGCCAGACCTTGCGCTCCATCGCCTTGGCGATCTGCTCGTCGACCCGGTAGGCGGCGAAGACGTCGACGTCCTCGTCCCACTTGGCGACGCGCTCGGCGAGGTGGGGGGCGACGTAGTCGACGTACTCCTCGACCGTCCGGGCGACCTCGTCACCCGAGACGACCAGGTTGGCGAAGTCCTCGTTGAAGACGTCGCGGACCACGCGGATCGTCATGTCGGGCTCGGCCGACAGCAGCTCCGGCGGGCTCGCCGACTTGGCCTTCTTCTGGATGCTCTCCCACTGGGCCGCCAGGCGGGCGACGTCGCGGGCCAGCTCCTCCTCCGAGGCCCCCTCGGCGGCGGTGCGCACGATCACGCCCGCGTTCTCGGGCATGACCTTGCGCAGGATCTGCTTGAGCCGGGTGCGCTCCTTGTCGGGGAGCTTGCGGGAGATGCCGGTCATCGAGCCGTCGGGCACGTAGACCAGGTATCGGCCGGGGAGGCTGATCTGGGAGGTGAGCCGGGCGCCCTTGTGGCCCATGGGGTCTTTGGTGACCTGCACCAGCACCGACTGGCCCGACTTCAGCGCGGCCTCGATGCGGCGCGGCTGACCTTCGAGCCCGGCGGTGTCGAAGTTGACCTCACCGGCGTAGAGCACCGCGTTGCGGCCCTTGCCGACGTCGACGAACGCCGCCTCCATCGAGGGCAGCACGTTCTGCACCTTGCCGAGGTAGACGTTGCCGACGTAGGACTGGCTCGCCTCGCGGTCGACGTAGTGCTCGACCAGCACGCCGTCTTCGAGCACCGCGATCTGGGTGCGGCCGCCGTGACGGCGCACGACCATGACGCGCTCGACCGACTCGCGGCGGGCCAGGAACTCCGACTCGGTGATGATCGGCGGACGGCGGCGGCCCAGCTCGCGCCCCTCGCGGCGGCGCTGCTTCTTGGCCTCCAGCCGCGTGGACCCGCGGAAGCCCTGCACCTCGTCGACCGACGACGTGGTGGTGCGGCCGGCCCGCGGCGCCCGGATGCGCACGACGGTGTTGGGCGGGTCGTCGGAGACGACCGCGTCGTCCTCGCCGCCCCGGCGGCGACGGCGGCGACGGCGGCGCGAACCGCCCTCGGAGCCCTCGTCGTCGGCGTCCTCGTCGGACTCCTCGGCGGCGGCCTGGGGCTCCTCCTCGGACTCCTGGGCCTCGCCGTTCTCATCGCGGACCCGCCCTCGGCCACGGCCGCCACGGCGGCGCCGGCGACGGCGCGAGCCGTCGCCTGACTCGTCGTCGCCCTCGTCGTCGGACTCCTCCTCGGCCTCCTCGGCGGCGACCGGCTCGGGTTCGGGCTGCGGCTGGGCCGGAGGCTGCGGGGCCGGCTGCTGCGGCCGGGCCGGGACCGCGGCGGCGGCGTCGGGCGCCTGGAACAGCGGCTGGAAGACGGCGGCCGGACGCTGGAAGGTGTACTGCTGCGGCTGCTGCTCGGCCGCGTGGAAGCCGAACGGGTCGGCCAGCCGCGACGGCTTGGCGCCCTCGTCGAGGTCTTCGAGGTCCTCACCGGCCGGCTCGTCGTCGAGCGGCTCCTCGGTGGGCAACGTGAACATCATCGCGGCCGCGACCTGGGCCTCCGCCGCGTTCAGCGCACTGGATCGTTCCGTGGCGCCTTCTTCGTCCCTCTTGCGGGTGCGGCGCCGTCTGGTCGGCTTCTCGTCCTCTTCGGAGACCGCCTCCGGCGTCTCCTCGGTCTTCTTTCTGGTACGGCTCCGCCGCACGGGCGTGGCCGTCTCGGCGTCGGGCGCGACCTCGGCCTGAGCCGCCTCGACGGCCGCCGTGACCTCGGGCGCGGCCGACTCCACGACGACCTCGGAGACCTGGCCGACAGCCGACGGCGCTTCCGCGGCCTGCCCGGCGGTCTCCGGAGCGGCGGCCTCCTTGGCCGCGCGGCTGCGCGTCGTGCGCTTACGGGCCGGGCGGCTCTCGCTCACCTCGGCCTCGGCGGGCGCGGCGGGCGTCTCGCCGGTCGCGGCCTCGTCGTCGGCGGAACGGGTCCGCCGACGGGTGCGCTTGGGCTTCTCGGCGGCTTCCGGAGCCGCAGGCGCGGCTTCCGTGGACGCGCCGTTGGAGGCCGACGCGGCGGCCGGAGGTGCCGGGTCGGTCGTCGAAACCCCCGAACCGATGGCGGTGGCCACGGACGCCTGGATGGCGGGCGCCGGGGGGATCTCGTCGGGTTCCGGCGGCGGACCCGCCGGCCGGCTGGCCGACCGTCTGCGGGCAGGCTTCGCCGTTGTCACCGAGGACGTCGTATCTGCAGTTGTCGTATCGCCGACAGTGGGCTCGTTGTCGAGCATGCGGGCGCTCTCCCGTCAGCCCCCGGGCGCGTTTCCGCGCCGCGCGGGGGCTCTTCTCGTCTCTCGTGGTCCGCCCGGCCACCTTCCGGGGCCATGGCGGCAAGTCCTATTGGTCTCCACCAACCCGGTCGGCTTCGAGCGGGTCGGCGGGCTCACCGGTCGACGCGTCCAGGGGCCCCTGCGCCAGCCTGGTCACCGAAGGCGGTGACGGCGGCGCGAAGTCGGCCACGAGACGCAGACCCATGAGCACGTCGTCGGGTCGGACGGCCGGAGTTTCGTGCCGAACAACCATGCGAAGTATGACACACGACTGATTCGGCCCTCCCTCCACGTGATCGTCCTGGTCAGCGGTCAGCGACACCACGGCCCCCCGGGCGTCGAAGTTCCGCATCCCCTTCTTGGTCAGGCGTTCGACCGCGACCTCTCCTGCGGTCATGAATTCCTTCACCGCACCCTCGGCCGCCGCCGGATCGGCTCCCGGCAGGCGCACCTCCCACAACGAGCCCTCCAGCCGGTCGGCCAGGCTGCCCGCGCGTGCCTCGACCACGTCGAGGACGTCGAGGCCCGGCGGCAGCGAGGCGTCGAGGGCGGCGCGCAACTCCTGCGGACGGCAGGGGCGGGTCACCGCGATCTCGAGGTATTCGGCCTCGCTGGCCACCCCGGTGGGGGCGGCACCCGCGTAGGAGATCCTCGGGTGAGGGCTGAACCCGGCGCTGAAGGCCACCGGGATGTCAGCCCGCCGGACCGCCCTTTCGACGGCACGGGAGATGTCGCGGTGACTCGTGAAGCGCAGCCGCCCTCGTTTCGCGTAGCGCACGCGCAGACGCTGCGCCACCGGCGCGGGCGGGGGCCCATCGGGTGCGGGTTTCAGAGGTCCGTGTTCCTTCCAGTCTCGTTTCGTGGGCCTGGGGGAAGCCGCTCCCCCGGGCCGTCTTCCTCAGGATACGACCGTCAGCGGGAGCAGTTTGCGGCCCGTCGGGCCGATCTGGATCTCCGTGCCCATGGTCGGGCAGACGCCGCAGTCGTAGCAGGGCGTCCAGCGGCAGTCTTCGACCTCGACGTCGTTGACGGCGTCCTGCCAGTCCTGCCAGAGCCACTCGCGGTCGAGGCCGGCGTCGAGGTGATCCCACGGGAGCACCTCGTGCTCCTCGCGCTCCCGGATGGTGTACCAGTCGACGTCGACCGGCTCCCCGTCGAGCGCCTCGGCGGCGCAGGCCATCCACCGGTCGTACGAGAAGTGCTCGCTCCAGCCGTCGAAACGGCCCCCGTCTTCCCAGACCGCTCGGATGATCTTGCCGACGCGGCGGTCGCCCCGGGACAGCAGGCCCTCCACGATCGACGGCTTGCCGTCGTGGTAGCGCATGCCGATCGCCTTGCCGTACTGCTTGTCGTTGCGCAGGGCGTTGCGGAGCTCCCGCAGCCGCCGGTCGACGGTCTCGTGGTCGGCCTGCGCCGCCCACTGGAACGGGGTGTGCGGCTTGGGCACGAACCCGCCGATCGACACCGTGCAGCGGACGTCGCGCGACCCGGTCGCCTCACGGCCGGCCTGGATGACCTTCCGCGCCAGATCGGCGATGCCGAGGACGTCGACGTCCTCCTCGGTCGGCAGGCCGCACATGAAGTAGAGCTTCACCTGCCGCCACCCCTGGCTGTAGGCCGTGGTGACGGTGCGGATCAGGTCTTCCTCGCTGACCATCTTGTTGATGACCTTGCGCATCCGCTCCGAGCCGCCCTCGGGGGCGAAGGTGAGCCCGGACCGGCGCCCGTTGCGGGAGAACTCGTTGGCCAGGTCGATGTTGAACGCGTCGACCCGGGTCGACGGCAGCGAGAGCGAGACGTTGCTGCCCTCGTAGCGGTCGGCCAGGCCCTTGGCGACGTCGCCGATCTCCGAGTGGTCGGCGCTCGACAACGACAGCAGCCCGACCTCGCTGAAGCCGGACTCCCTGATGCCGTTGTCGACCATCGCGCCGATCGTGGTGATCGACCGTTCGCGCACCGGACGGGTGATCATGCCCGCCTGGCAGAACCGACAGCCGCGGGTGCAGCCCCGGAAGATCTCCACGCTGAACCGCTCGTGGACCGTCTCGGCCAGCGGAACCAGCGGCTTCTTCGGGTAGGGCCACTCGTCGAGGTCCATCACGGTGTGCTTGAACACCCGCGAGGGAACCCCCGAACGGTTGGGCACGACCCGCTTGATCCGCCCGTCGGGCAGGTATTCGACGTCGTAGAACCTCGGGACGTAGACCCCGCCGGTCTCGGCCAGCCGCAGCAGCACGCCGTCGCGCCCGCCGGGCTCGCCCTCGGCCTTCCACTCGCGGATGACCTCGGAGATCGCGATGGCGATCTGCTCGCCGTCGCCGAGCACGGCGGCGTCGATGAAGTCGGCGATCGGCTCGGGGTTGAACGCCGCGTGGCCGCCGGCCAGCACGATCGGGTCGTCGGGACCCCGGTCGGCCGCGCTGAGCGGGATGCCCGCCAGGTCGAGCGCGGTCAGCATGTTGGTGTAGCCGAGCTCCGTCGAGAACGACAGGCCCAGCACGTCGAACGCGCGCACCGGCCGGTGGGCGTCGACGGTGAACTGCGGGACGCCTTCGGCCCGCATCAGCCGCTCCAGGTCGGGCCAGACCGCGTAGGTCCGCTCGGCCAGGGTCTCGGGGAGCTCGTTGAGGATCTCGTAGAGGATCTGGACGCCCTGGTTGGGCAGGCCGACCTCGTAGGCGTCGGGATACATCAGCGCCCAGCGAACCGTGGCCTCGTCCCAGTCCTTGACCGTCGAGTTGAGCTCACCCCCGACGTACTGGATCGGCTTCTGCACCTTGGGCAGCAGGGCTTCCAGGCGGGGAAACAGCGACTCGACAGACATGTGACCCAGGGTATAGGAGCTAGAAGGCGCGCCAGGTCCGGTTGTCGCCCGCCCGGAGCGAGGCCAGCCGGAACCGCAGCACTCCCAGGGCCTCGCGGTCGAGGTGGGCGTTCCTCAGCAGCGCCGTCAGGGTCTGGAGCTCCCGGGTGTCGCGCAGCACCGGATAACCGGCCCAGTGGCGGATGTCGTAGCCGTAGGCCTCGACGAATCCGTCGCGCTGCGCCTCGGTGAGACCGAACCTGACCCCGGCCATGGTCGGCGCCAGGTCGATCTCACGTGGCCCGGCGCTCACCGAGTCCCAGTCGCACAGCAGGTGGCCCCCAGGTGTACGGAGCAGGTTTCCCCGGTGCGCGTCACCGTGAACGAGTCCGTACGGCAGGGAGAACTCCAGCCGCTCGTAATAGGCGTCGGAGAGCGCCGAGCACCGTTCGGTCAGCCACTCGCGCTCTTCGGGATCGATCGCGCGGGCGTCCGCGATGGCCCGCCTGATGGTCCCGAACGGGTCGTAGGTCGGCAGGTCGAACGGCACCGGCGGCAGCGCGTGCAGCCGCCGGAGCAGCAGGCCGAGCGGGACGGGACCGGGGGGCGGGCCGTCCTGCTCCTCGTAGTGCCAGAAGGTCACCAGGTGGCCGTCGACCGCGATGGGCTGACGGACCTCGGCGGGCCGGGTGGCCGGGAAGCCCTGCGCGGACAACCACCGGGTGACCTTGATGGAGGTGACCAGGCGGTCGTACTTGCCGGGCGTGGTGGCGGTCGCCATGCGTACCACCAGACCCTCTTCCGGCAGGTGGTAGACGACGTTGGCGAAGCTGCGCAGGAGCCGGGCCCCGGCGGAGCTCAGACCGGCCTCGCGGCAGGCCTCGATCAGCGCTCCCGGGATTCCGGCGACGAGGGGGACGGTCACGGGGAGAGCCTCCGCTGGTCGGATGCGGCCACGGTGTGGGTGAGGCCGACGGAGCAGAACCCCTCGATCTGGCGGGCCATCCGGTCGGACACCAGCGACCGGCTGGCCGCGAGGGTGGCCCCCAGGCTGTCGATGCGCCGGTCGGGAGGCAGTTCGAGCAGTGGCGCCACGGCCTGCTCGGCGCCCTCCTGGTCGTCCTCCATGACGTAGGCGATGGCCAGATGGGCGCGGGCCATGGCCTCGCACCCGTAGGAGCGGTTCTCCCGCTCGTCGGTGGAGTAGAGGGCGATCGACTCGGCCGCCTCCTGGATCGCCCGGGAGGCGTCGCCCAGATGGAGATGGGTGACGGCGGCGTAGTAGTGCTGCTTGGCGGGCCGGAAGGCGAACTCCCCGGCGATCTCGTCGTGGAGCTCGTCGCGGCCGCCCCGGGCGCGCGCCTCCTCGGCCCGCAGCAGGGCCTCCCGCGCCTCTTCGGTACGGCCCAGCATCGCGGCCGACCGGGCCCGGAGCATGTAGAGCCGGGCCCCGCCCGACCCCGTGTTGAGATGGGTGAGCGCGTCTCCGGCGTACCGGAAGCTGTCCTCGTAACGCCGGTCCCACAGGGCCACCGACGCCTGCATCCCGCGTGACCACCCCATGAGGGAGGTGTTCCCCGCGATGCGGCCGTACGTCCACGCCGCGCGGGCGAGGGTGTCGGCGGGCAGCCGGCGGCCCATGTCCATGCTGGCGTTGGCCATCAGGCCGCAGAGCGCGCCGGTGAGGAAGTAGAGGTCCTGCGCCTGTCCGGGGTGGATGCGCCGGTCGAGGGCCTTGCGGGTCTGCTCCTGCAACACCCGCATCTCGATGAACAGCGGGAGCGGCGACTCCCAGACGTAGCGCCGGCCCACCCAGACCACCTGCGTGCGTAAACGTTCCAGCGCGCCCGCGCCGAGCTCGCTGTTCTCGACCTCCTCGGCGTGCTCGCTGGCCTCGCGCGCGGCGTCCTCGACCGGGTCGGCGGTGCCGGCCGCGGCGTGTGCCCGGCGGGCCTCCTCGGGTGTGTAGTCGCGGGCGAAGCCGAGCTGCACCGGGCCGGTCTCGAACAGCCGGCACAGCAGGTCGGTGTACTCACGGTCGGGCCGCGCCCCGGCCTCCCACTCCCGCCAGGAGCGTTCGGACAGGCCGCGCCGTTTGATGCCGGCCCGGTCGCACATGCCGTGGAACCGCTCGATCGCCTCTTCGACGGTCCAGCCGTTGGCCAGCCGCATGCACTTCAGGCGTGAGGTCTGCGGGGAACCGGCGTGGATCTCCTCCGCGATCTGGTGGATGATCGCGGTCGAGGGCGGTTCACCCAGCGCCGCGAGGGTGCGGTCGCGGATCGCCGAGGCGAACTGGATGGCGGAACGGTCGGCGCCGCGGGCGGAGTAGGTCATGCTCTCTCCAGGTGGGGACGGTGCCACGCTAGCGTCGCGATCGTCACGAAACGGTCACCGCGCAGCCTGCGAGCCGCTCTCACGGCCCGTCCGGAAAGGGCCCACCTCACCGCCGCTCCGGACCTGGGCCATGAACAACTGCCCGCAGAGGCTGCCCGGGGTGTCGGCGAACCACACCATCGGCGGGTTGCCGGCCGCCGCGGCGGCCCACCGGCCGTTGCCGTAAACGATCCGGTAATCGGGAAAGGCCTTGCGGAGCAGGTCCAACGCGCGCATTCGCTCACGCGCCTCGTCGTCCGGGGTCACGCTTCCTCCGTCTGCGGAGTCACCGCCTATTCAAGGTTCGTTCCCAGAGTGTTCGCCGAACCGTGGCGGCACCAGTGAGAGCCCGCCGCACCTTCATGCGGACCACTCTCAGGTACGCCGCCCGCTGTGGATGGCCTGGAGCATCCCCACGCTGATCATGTTGGCCAACGTGGCGGTTCCTCCGTAGGAGACGAACGGGAGCGGCAGTCCCGTGATCGGCATGATGCCGATCGTCATCCCGACGTTGATGAACGTCTGGAACGCGAACCAGCAGACGATCGCCGCCGCGACCAGCGCGCCGAACCGGTCGTCGCACTGCCGCGCGATCGTGATCCCCCGGACGAGCACCACGCCCAGCAGGACCACCACCGTGATCGCGCCGAGGAAGCCGAACTCCTCGCCCGCGACGGTGAAGATGAAGTCGGTGTGCTGCTCGGGCACGAACCGGCCGGTGGTCTGCCCGCCCTGGAAGAGCCCCTTGCCGTAGATCTCGCCCGAGCCGATCGCGATCAGCGACTGGGTGGCGTTGTAGCCGAAGCCGCGCGGGTCGCTGGCCGGGTTCATGAACGCGGTGAACCGGGCGACCTGGTAGGGCTGCAGCAGCCCCAGGAACCACACCAGTCCCGCCGCCACCACGGCGACGACCAGCACGAGGGCGATCCAGCGCTTGCGGATGCCCGAGAAGACCAGCACGCTGCCGGTGATCACCGCCAGCACCATCGTGGTGCCGAGGTCGGGCTGGAGCATGACCAGCCCCATCGTCAGCGCCGCCGCCGCCAGCGACAGCGCCACGTCGAGCGGCCGGGGCCGGTCGGTGCCCTCGGCGGGCTCCGACAACAACATCGCCAGTAGCAGGATCAGCGCGGGCTTGGCCAGCTCGGAGGGCTGCAGTCCGAAGCCGCCGCCGAGCATGATCCACGAGTGGGAGCCGTTGACGGTCGACCCGACCGGCGTGATCACCAGCGCCAGCAGGGCCAGCCCGGCCGCGTAGGCGACCGGCGCGTAGGCCCGCAGCCGCCGATGGTCGACCATCGAGACAAGACCGCACAACACGGCGCCGACACACAGGATGAGCAGGTGCTTCTTCAGCATGCCGGTCGGCTCGACCGCCGTCCAGGTGCGGGTGGACGACCACACCAGCAGGGTGCTGATCGTGCACAACGCGGCCACGGAGACGAACAGCAGGCCGTCCATCCGCCAGACGGCGGCGTCGGTCCCGATGGCCCGGCTGGCCAGCGACCGCTTGCGGATCCGGGTGATCGGCGCGGACATCAGCGCTTCACCGTCCCGTCGGGGCCGATGACCGGCAGGTGCTCGGCCGGGCGTCCGGCGGGCAGGGCCGCCGGCTGCTTGTTCAGGCCGTAGATGCCCTCGTAGATCTGCCGCACGGCCGGGGCGGCGGCCGAACCGCCCATGCCGCCCTGGGAGACCATGGCGACGACCACGAAACGGGGGTTCTTGGTGGGCGCGAACGAGGCGAACCAGGAGGTGTCCTGCTTGCCGTAGACCTCGGCCGTACCGGTCTTGCCGCCGATGCGGACCACGTCCATCGGGAAGCCGCCGAAGGCGCCCGCGGCCGTACCGTCGGAGGCGACCTCGCTGAGGGCGTTCCTGATGTAGTCGCGGGTCTTCTTGTCGATCGGCAGCTTGCCGATCACGGGCGAGTCGATGATCTTGGACGAGCTGCCGTCGGGACGCATCAGCGCCCAGCCGATGCGCGGGCTGCGCAGCTTGCCGTCGCCGACCAGCGCGGCGTAGGCGTTGGCGAGCTGCAGCGGCGTGACCAGCACGTCGCCCTGGCCGATCGAGAAGTTGGCGGCGTCACCGGGACGCCACTGGAAACCCTCCAGGCAGTTCTCGTAGGCGAGTTGCTTGAGGAAGGCGGCGCGGCCGGCGTCCTTGACCTCGGGGTAGCCGGTCTTGGCCCGGTTGCAGTTGGTCTTGCGGGTGGCCGCCCACAACTCCTTCTTCCAGAAGCGGTCGGGGATCCGGCCCGGCGACTCGCCGACGAGGTCGACGCCGGTGAGCTTGCCGAAGCCGTAGGCGCGCGCCATCGCGGCCATCGGGTCCTTGGCGGTCGCCTTGGGCTGCATGCCGCCGTCGCGCTGCCACATCTCGTAGGCCGCGCGGTAGAAGATCGTGTCGCACGACTTCACCAGGGCGGTGTGCAGGTTCATGGGACCGAGGCCGATGCCCCGGAAGTTGTTGAACGCCCGCGCGCCGACCATGTAGGAGCCGGGGCAGTCGTAGGTGCCGTTGAGCGGGTAGCCGTCGGCGACCATCGCCGACACCGAGCTGACCTTGAACGTCGAACCCGGCGCGAAGGTGCCCTTGATCGCCCGGGAGACCAGCGGCTTGCCCGCCTTCTCCGACAGCAGCGTCTGGTATTCCTTCTCGGAGATGCCGCCCGTCCAGACCCGGGGGTCGTAGCTGGGCATGCTGGCCATCGCGATCACCCGGCTGTTGCGCGCGTCGAGCACGACCCCGGCGGCGCCGTCGGCCTGGGGCGCCTTCTTCATCGCGTCGGCCAGCGCCTTCTCGACGATCGACTGGACACGCGCGTCGATGCTGGTGATCAGGGTGTCGCCGGCCACCGGCGCGACCTGCTGCTCGACGCCGATCGCCTTGCCCATCCGGTCGACCTGGACCCGGCGCAGGCCGGGGGTGCCGCGCAGCTGGTGGTCGTAGACGGCCTCGAGACCGTCGCGCCCCACGAGGTCGACACCCGAGAAGCTCGTTTTGAGGCCCTGGCGCTTCTCCAGCTCCTCCTGGGTGACCGGCTGAAGGTAACCGAGCACCTGGGAGGCGTCGGACCCGCCCGGGTAGTCGCGCAGCGCCTGGACCTCCGCGGTCACTCCGGGGAACTCCTCCTGGCGTTCCAGGATGGTCAGCGCCTCGCGCTGGGTCACCCGGTCGTCGACCGGGATCGGCTGGTAGGGCGAGCCCGTCCAGCACGGACGGCTGACGCCCGGCCCGCACGACCGCAGCCGCTCCCGCAGCTTGGTCACCGGAGTGCCGAGCACGGCGGAGAGCTTCTCCAGCACGTCCTGCCCGCCGCGCGGCATGCGCTCCAACTGGGTGCGGTCGACCGACACCACGAGCCGGGTCAGGTTCCGCACCAGCGGCCGCCCGGTCGAGTCGAGGATCTGGCCGCGCAGCGCGGGCACCATGACCGCGCGGGTGCGCGTCTCGGTCGCCTTCGCCACGTATTGCTGCCCCCGCACGACCTGCACCTGGTAGAGGCGCACGCCGAGGACGACGAGCAGGGCCAGCACCGCCACGTGGAGCACCACGAAACGGGTCCGCATCCGGGTCATGAGCGCCTCCACCCCGGCACCGCCGCCGCCGTCGCCTTCTCGGGCCGGGGCCCGCACACCTTCAGCACCGCCCACACCACGACGGGCGCGGCCAGCAGGTTGACCAGCGCCGCCATGGGCCACACCGCCTCGAACGTCCGCATATCGATTCCCGGATCACCCAGCAGACCGCTCACCGCCAGCGCGAACGCCGGCGCCCCCACCGCGCACGCCGCGACGGTGAGCAGCGGCCACCGTTCGCCCCACCGCCCCGCCGTGAAGCCGACCAGGCACAGGACCAGCGCGTGCTGGCCCAGGGCGTGGTCGGCGGGCGGCAGCAGGTCGGCGCCCAGGCCGGCGAAGAACCCGATGGTCGCCCCGGCGACCGGCCCCCGGATCGCGCTCAGCGCGATCACCACGAGCAGCACGAAGTCGGGCATGGCCGACAGCGGCAGCCGGTTGACCACCGTCACCTGCAGCACGAGGGCGGTGAGCACGAGCAGCGTGGTGAGCAGGATCCGGGGCATTCAGATCACGCCGCCTCGTCGTCCGATATGGACGTCTCGCCGTCGCGCCCGCCGGGCGTCCGCGTGTCACCCGGAGCGGTGTCGTCAGGAGCGGTGTTGTCAGGAGCGGTGTTCTCAGGAGCGGCGTCGCCATCCTGGGTGTTCTCCGGCGCCGTGTTCCCCGGGTCAGCGGGGGCCTGGTTCGCCGGGCCGGTCTCCGGGGTGACAACGCCGGGCCGCGCGACCTGCGGCGGCGCCTGCTGGCCGGGCAGCGCCGTGGTCGCGGGTTTCGGTTTGGGCTTCGGCTTGGCCGCGGGTTTGGGCGCCGGCGGCAGGAGCGCGTCACGCGGATCGCGCTTCGGCCCCTCGACCACCACGCCGACGACGTCGACCGAGCTGAGGTCGGCGAACGGCCTCGCGTAGGCGGTGCGGGTGAGCTCACCCGGCGTCGCCTCGACCTTCTCGATCACGCCGATCGGCACCCCGGCCACATAGGGCACGCCCTGCTGCGAGCCGAAGCTCACCAGCCGGGTGCCGACCGTGATCGGCAGGGTCGAGTCGAGCAGCCGGAACATGATCCGCCGCCCCGAGTTGCCGTTGGCGCCCAGGCCGCTGATCACCCCCAGCTCGCCGCTGTTCTCGATCCGGGCCCCGGTCGAGGAGGCCGGGTCGCACAGCAGCACGACGGTCGCGGTCGACGTGGTCGCCCGGACCACCCGCCCGACGAGCCCTTGACCGTTGAGCACGGTCATGTCGGGCTTGATCCCGTCGGCGGTGCCGGCGTCGATCTCCACGGCGTCTTCGAAGCCGGGCGACGCGCGGCGCGCCACGACCTGTGCCGGCACGACCTTGTAACCGCCCAGGCCGGACAGCCCGAGCATGGCCTGCAGTTCGGCCGAGCGGCGCTTGTCGATCCGCTGGGAGGACAGTTCGCCCTCCAGCTCGGCGTTCTGCGCCTTCAGGCTGGTGATCTGCTCCCGCGACCCCTGCGCGCCGGCGAGCGCGCCGACGAAGCCGCCGATCGGCTCGGTGATCGTGGAGACCCCACGCTCGACCGTGCCGAACGCCGAGGTGACGATCGTGCGCAGAGGCCCGAACACGGGCGTGTTCTCGCTCCGGTGGTCCACCGTGATCAGGACCAGGGCCACGGCCAGCAGCAGGCCGAGGAACAGACGGGAGCGGCGGCTGTCTTTCATCGTTCTCAGTTCCTCGCCTCGGGCACGAGCACCTGCTGCAGGGCGTCGAAGTCCTCCACGCACCGGCCGGAGCCGAGCGCGACCGAGTCGAGCGCGTTGTCTACCAGGTGGACGGGCATGCCGGTTTCCTCACGCAGCAGGGCGTCCATGCCCTTGAGCAGGCCGCCGCCGCCGGTCAGGGCGAGGCCGCGGTCCATGAGGTCGCCGGACAGTTCGGGCGGGCACTTGTCGAGGGTCGACTTCACCGCGTCGACGATGGAGCTGACCTGCTCGGCGATCGCCTCGCGGATCTCCCTCGCCGACACGACCACGGTCTTCGGCAGGCCGCTGACCAGGTCACGGCCGCGGATCTCGGCCTGTGGCTCCTCGGCCGACGCGCACGCCGAACCGATGGCGATCTTCACTTCCTCGGCGGTGCGCTCGCCCAGCATGAGCGAGTGCTCCTTCTTGGCGTACGTGATGATCGCCTGGTCGAGCTCGTCGCCGCCGACCCTGATCGACTGGCTGGTGACGATGCCGCCCATCGAGATGATCGCCACCTCGGTGGTGCCGCCGCCGATGTCGACGACCATGTTGCCGGTCGGCTCGTGGACGGGCAGGCCCGCCCCGATGGCCGCCGCCATGGGTTCCTCGACGATGTAGACGCGCCGGGCGCCGGCCTGGTAGCCGGCCTCCTTGACGGCGCGCTGCTCGACGCCGGTGATGCCGCTCGGCACCGCGACGATGATGCGTGGCTTGGCGAAGTGCCGCCGTTTGTGCACGCGCTGGATGAAGTATCGGAGCATGCGCTCCGTCACGTCGAAGTCGGCGATGACGCCGTCTTTGAGTGGTCGCACCGCGACGATGTTGCCTGGCGTACGGCCGATCATCCGTTTCGCCTCGATGCCGACCGCGACAATGCGGCCGGTCGAGGTGTTGATCGCCACGACGGACGGCTCGTTGAGCACGATGCCGCGCCCCCGCACGTAGACCAGGGTGTTGGCGGTGCCGAGATCGACCGCCATGTCGCGGCCCAGGAAAGCAAAGTGGCTGCCCATAGGGAAGGAGGCCTTCCTTCAGGTGGTTAGCGGGAGTAACGCATCGCACTCGAATCGTAACGGGTCGTACCCAACGCCGAGCACACCGACCCCACCCCATTTGCATAAATCCGCTGGTCACGGGCTTTCAGGCGGCGAAAACGCAAGAAAGCCCCGGCGTGGCCGGGGCTTTCAGGAGGGTTCCTCAGAACCGGTCGGGGAAGAAAATCTTGATCTCCCGCGCGGCGGACTCGGGGGAGTCGGAGCCGTGGACCACGTTCTCGCCGATCTCCAGGGCGTGGTCGCCGCGGATGGTGCCGGGGGCCGACTTCACCGGGTCGGTGAGCCCGGCCAGGCCTCGGAAGGCCTCGATGGCGCGCGGGCCCTCGACGACCAGGGCGACCAGCGGAGCGGAGGTGATGAAGTCGACCAGCTCGCCGAAGAACGGCCGCTCGGAGTGCTCCGCGTAGTGGGTCTTCGCGGTTTCGGCGTCGAGCTGACGCAGCTCCATGGCCGCGATGGTCAGGCCCTTGCGCTCGATGCGGGCGATGACGTCGCCGATGAGGCCGCGGCGGACACCGTCCGGCTTGATGAGGACGAGCGTGCGCTCGGACACGGGATCACTCCTTTGTGAAGGCTTCGTGGGAATCCGAGGGAAGCTTACCGGTCGGATTCGTCACCCTCGGCAATCACTTCGGGCGACGGCGTCGGCGCGGGAACGACCACCTTGGGCTCCTCGGCGGCGGCCACCCGGTTGGCCCGGCGGGCCGACAACGCCGACAGCCCGAGCACGAGCACCACGCCGAACCCGCCGACCAGCGCCCACACGTGAAGGGCCTCGACGAACCCGTCGACCATGCCCTGGTAGGTCGCCATCCCCGATGGGGCGGCCGACCGCAACCAGGTCACCTGAATGCCCGTACCGAGCAGGAACCCGGCCAGCATGGCCGGAAAGAGCAGCGCGAGCCCGAACAGGGCCGCCACGGGCCCGGCCAGCCGCAGCGCGCTCACCAGCGCCACCGCCGCACCGGCGGCCATCAGGGTGAACGGCACCGCCAGCAGCAGCCCGTCGGCCGCGGGCACCAGCACCCGGATCGCGCACAGGCCCACGACCAGCACGACCAGCCCCGCCCCCACGAGCTTGGTGCTCTTCTCCTCGGGCGCCCGCCCGGCGACCCAGACCGCCCCGAGCGTGCCGATCACCGACACCACGAGCGGCCAGCCCATCGCGTCGAGCCCCGGCCCCCCGAGCCACGGCATCTCGACATAGGTCACCTGCGCCGCCGTCGGCAGCACGACCAGACCCACGGCCACACACGTGAACCCGAGAGTGCGCGCCCCCGCCGTGGACGCCGAGACCGCCAGCCCGAGCATCGCCACGAGCGCCAGACCGGCCACCGCGACGACCAGGCCCGAGGGCCAGTCGAAGGTGGTGCCGACCGCGAGCACCGCGATCCCGGCCGAGGGGACCGCCGCCATCAGCAACCGGGAACGTTCCGCCGACCCCGGCGGCGTGGAGATCAGCAGCCGGTCGGTCGCCGCCGCCGTGGTCTCCCACGCCAGCCGCCAGAGCACCAGATAGACCGCGGCCAGGCTGAGCGCCAATCCCGTCAGCAGCGGGAACGGCTGGAGCGTCACGGCCCACGACCGCACGTTGTCGATCGGCCAGAGCGCCAGCGCCTGGGCGGTGACCAGCGAGACCGCCAGCATCCCGGCCCACAGGGCGAGCAGCCCGCGCCGGGCCCGCCGTTCCCCGGCCGCGACCAGCGTCGCCGGGATCAGCAGCCCGGCCCCGACGCCGTGCACCACCCGCAGCACGCCCACGAGGGCCGGCCCGTCGGCGTAGCCCCCACCGGCGTCGGCGGCGGCCAGCATCGCCAGCCCCAGGACGAGGACCGGCGCCGCCTTGAACCGCCGAACGGCGACCGCCGCCAGCGGCACCGTCAGGAGCATCACCGGCAGCGCCAGGCCATGGGCCCGCATCATGTCGATCTGGGAGACGCCCGGCGGCAGCAGCGCCGCCACCTGAGAGATCGTGTTGGGAATCGACACGATGGCCAGCGGCAGGGCCACGGCGATCAGCATCGCGACGACGGCGTCGGTGACGACCGGCCGCCGGGCCAGACGCACGACGTCTACCGCGAGCGCCCGGACCCGCTGGGGCAGGGCTGGCTGAAATGGGGGGACGGCCATGGCGACCGACTTTAGCGCTTCGTCGCCCCTTCGACACGGCGAGCGACGATAATCGCGGTCACCCACAGCGCCGTGAAGATCACCCCGAGGAAGAACATGGTCGTCACCATGAATCCCGAGGCGATCGCGAGCACCTGGACGACGCTGCCCAGGACGTACCCGGCCGGTTTCCTGAGCAGCCCGGCGGCGACGACGCACAGGACGGCGAGCCCGCAGCCCACCCCGACGGCGATCGGCGGATCGACCTTGCCGACCACGATCGCGACGGGGGTCATCAGCGCGACGACGATCGCCTCCATGCCGAGCACCGAGGCGCCCAGCCGCCGCATTCCCGGCGTCACATCGAAGTTCATCATCCGGCCTTCAGCAGAATTCGGGCATCACCGGCGGTTACCACCGAGCCGGTGATGAGCACACCGGAACCATACTCGTCACCCTCGTCGGCCAGCCCGACGGCCACGTCGATGGCGTCGTCGAGCCGCGCCGACGCGTGCACGCGGTCGGGCCCGAACACGCCCCTGGCGCGGTCAGCCAGGTCGTCGACCTCCATGGAACGCGGCGAGGAGTTCCGGGTGACCACGACCTCCTCGACGATCGGCTCCAGGAGTTCCAGCATCGTCTCGACGTCCTTGTCGGCCATGACGGCCAGCACCGCGATCAACCGGGTGAACCCGAACGACTCCCCGATCGCGTCGATGGTCGCCTCCATGCCCCCGGGGTTGTGCGAGGCGTCGACGAGCACCGTGGGCCCGCGCCGCACGACCTCCAGCCGCCCCGGGCTGGTCACCTGGCCGAACGCCTGCCTGACGAGCTCCTCGCCGAGCGGCTCGGCCGCCGTGGAGAGCGCCTCGACGGCCGCCAGCGCGGTCGCGGCGTTCCCGGCCTGGTGGGCGCCGTAGAGCGGCAGCAGCACCTCTTCATAGGTGGCGTTCAGCCCGCGCAGGTGCAGCAGCTGCCCGCCCATCGCGAGCTCGCGCCCGAGCACCCCGAACTCGAGGCCCTCCCGCGCGACCGTGGCCCCGACCTCGGCGGCCCGTCGCACGATCACCTCGGCCGCCGCAAGCTGCTGCTGGGCGAGGATCACGGTCGACCCGGGCTTGATGATGCCGGCCTTCTCCCCCGCGATCGTCTCGACGTCGGGCCCCAGGTATTCGGTGTGATCCAGCGAGACCGGCGTGATCACCGCGACCGTGCCGTCGGCGACGTTCGTGGCGTCCCAGGTGCCGCCCATGCCCGTCTCGACCACCGCGACGTCGACGGGCGCGTCGGCGAAGGCCGCGAAGGCCATCGCGGTGAGCACCTCGAAGAAGCTCAGCCGCCCGAACTTCTCGTCGACGATGCCGAAGTAGGGCTCCAGCTCCTCGTAGACCTCGACGAACCGCTCCTCGGAGATCGGCTCGCCGTCGATCGAGATCCGGTCGCGCATGCTGGCGAACTCGGGCGAGGTGTAGCGCCCCACCCGCAGGTTCCGCTCCCTGAGCAGCGCCTCCACCATCCGCGCCGTGCTCGACTTCCCGTTGGTGCCGGCGATGTGAATGATCGGGTACGCCGCCTGCGGGTTCCCCAGCAGATCGACGAGTGCCGCCATCCGGTCGAGGGTCGGATCGATGTCCCATTCGACACCGCGGGCACGAATCGCGGCCTCAACAGCGTGGATCGTCACCCGCTCAGCTTAGGGCCGTTCCCTAAGCTGTCGGGAATGAGCTCCGACGAGGCCTTCTTCAAGGAATGGACCACCCGCGCCCCCGGCTCCCGCCGGGACCTGGGCCGTGCCCGGCGCCTGGCCGGGGCCGTGGGCGCGGTGGCCGCCGTACCGGTGCTGACCGTCGTCGGCAGCAAGGGCAAGGGCACCACGGCAACGTACGCGTCGGCCTACCTGGCCTCGACCGGCGCCCGTGTGGTCACGGTGACCAGCCCCGGACTCCGCAGCAACTGCGACCGCATCCGCGTCGACGGCGTCTCGATCTCCGCCGACCACCTGGCCGCGTTGGGCAGCCGCCTGACCTCCGTCCCGCTGCCGCCCTCCGGCGGCTATCTCTCCCCGGCGGGCCTGTTCACCCTCGCCGGCGTCCTGCACGCCCAGGACGTCGAGGCCGACTACCTCGTTCTCGAAGCGGGCATGGGCGGCGCCTCCGACGAGGTGAGCCTGTTCCCCGCCGAGGTGGTGGCCGTCACCGAGATCTTCGCCGAGCACATCGGCATCCTCGGGGAGACCGTGGCGGAGATCGCCCGGGAGAAGGCCGGCGTCATCACGCCGGAGACGAAATGGGCCGTGACCCTCCCCCAGTCCCCCGACGTCCGGGCCCAGCTGAAGGCCCGCGCCGGAGACCGCCTCCGCGAGATCACCCCCGAGGCGACGCCCTGGACCAGAAACGCCCTCCTGGGCCGATCCGCCGCCGCCCACCTGACCGACGCACAGCCGACCCCTGTGTCGGTACGCCTCCCGGCCCGCTTCTCCCACCACGACATCGGCGGAACACGCCTGATCATCGACTCCCCCATCACCGGCGCCGGCGTGCGGATGTCGATCGACCGGGCCCTGACCGAATGGGGAGGCGTCGACCGCGTCCTGCTGTGCCTTCCGGACCACAAGGACCTGGACGGCGCCATCGAGGCCCTCAAGGACCTCCCCGTGACCTTCGTACGGCTCCCCGACACCCACCTGAACTTCACCCGGCCCCTGCCGCCCGACTGGGACGTCACCACGATCGACGACGTCGACGCACGCTACGTCGAGGCCCTCGGAGGCAGGGTCCTGGCCCTGGGGACGGTCTATTTCACCGGCCACCTGCTGGACAACCTCGACATCCCCACGGACCGCCTGTTCTGAAAACGCAGAAAGCCCGGCCGAATGGCCGGGCCCCTGCCCCGTGAAACGTCGAAGGCCCCGATCAAATGATCGGGGCCTCCGGTATAAAAATTGTCCGGCGGTGTCCTACTCTCCCACACCGTCCCCGGTGCAGTACCATCGGCGCTGGAGGGCTTAACTTCCGGGTTCGGAATGTAACCGGGTGTTTCCCCTCCGCCATAACCGCCGTAACTCTAGCGAACCTGCTTATGGTTCGAGAGTTGCATAGTCGACGCGAACATTTATGGTCAAGTCCTCGGCCTATTAGTACCGGTCAGCTCCACACATTACTGTGCTTCCACTCCCGGCCTATCAACCCGGTCGTCTACCGGGGGCCTTACCC
>NZ_WXEW01000019.1 GCF_009901565.1 Herbidospora solisilvae | reverse complement strand
GGCGCAGCCCGCCCAGCCGGCCCGGCCCGTCTCCTCGGCGCCGGCCACCCCGGCCCCGGTCACACCCCCGGCCACCCCGGCGGCGCAGCCCGCCGCGGCCGAGCGGGAGGCCAGCGTGTCGACCGGCGCGTTCGGCACCCGCGAGAGCGCCGAGACCCGGCCGGAGCAGCAGAGCGCGTCGGGCACCAGCCCGTTCGCGATCCCGCGCCCGACCGAGCCGCCGACGCCGATCACCTCCAAGGTCACCCAGCCGGTGCCGCGCCGCCCGGTCGTCTTCGAAGAGCAGGAAGACGAACTCGACGTGCCCGACTTCCTGAAGTAACCGCTCATCCATGACCCACGCCGCACCCTCCCCCCGGGGTGAGGAGATCGCGGCGGGGCTGGCCGAGGTCGAACGCCGCATCACCGACGCGTGCGCCGCCGCCGGCCGGTCCCGCTCCGAGATCACGCTCATCGCGGTGACCAAGACCTACCCCGCCTCCGACGTCCGCCTTCTGGCCGGGCTGGGCGTCGCCGACGTGGGGGAGAACCGCGACCAGGAGGCGGCCGCCAAGGCCGCCGAATGCGCCGACCTGGCGCTGACCTGGCACTTCATCGGCCAGTTGCAGACCAACAAGGCCCGGTCCGTGGTCGGCTACGCCGACCTGGTGCACGGGGTCGACCGGCTCCGCCTCGCCGAGGCGCTGTCCCGGGAGGCCGTCCGCGCCGGGCGCGAGATCGGCTGCCTCATCCAGGTCTCCCTCGACGGCCGCGCCGGCCGAGGGGGCGCGCTTCCCGCCGACGTCCTTCCGCTCGCCGACTCCCTGGCCGCGCTCCCCGGGCTCTCCCTGCGGGGCGTCATGGGGGTCGCGCCGCTGGGGGAGGACCCGGCTCCCGCGTTCGCCCGGTTGTACGGGGTGGCGCAGGCCGTACAAAAAGATCATCCTGCCGCGGACGTCATCTCGGCCGGCATGAGCGGCGATCTGCCCCAAGCGATAGCCAACGGTGCGACACACCTGCGAGTCGGTACGGCGTTGCTCGGCCGCCGGAAGCCCTTCGTCAGGTAATGTCCCCCGAGTAACAAGTAGGTACGATCAGCGGTTCGCCTCCGCGAGAGACGCGGACGGCCGAAGGCCGGCCGTGGCTCGCGCGGGAATCTGCCTCAGACAACGGGCAGAGTTCCGCCACGGACCTTCAGCCCTGGGCACGGTAGACGGAGGACGACGGAGCGATGGCCGGCGCGATGCGCAAGATGGCGGTCTACCTCGGTCTCGTGGAGGACGACGACCGTTACGACCGATACCGCGAGTACGCCGACGAGTTCGGCGACGACTACGACATCCCTGGCGACTTCAACCCGCAGGGCACCCAGGGCCGTGACGCGAACGACGACTCCCCGGTCCCGGCGCCGCGACCCTCCGCGGCCGTGATCGAGCGACGTACGACCGATCTGGCGCGGATTACCACGCTCCATCCCCGCACCTACAACGAGGCGCGCACCATCGGCGAGCACTTCCGCGAGGGCACCCCGGTCATCATGAATCTGACCGAAATGGTTGACAGTGACGCGAAGCGGCTTGTCGATTTTGCGGCAGGTCTGATTTTTGGCCTACACGGCAGCATTGAACGTGTTACCAACAAGGTGTTCCTGTTGTCCCCGGCCAACGTCGAGGTGACGGCTGAGGACAAGGCACGGATCGCGGAACGCGGCTTCTTCAACCAGAGCTAGAGTTCCGTGTATGAACAGTGAGCGGCTCCCCGGCGGCCCGAACGCCCGGAGGATGCGGACTTGGACGGAGGCGAGGCTCGACCGTGGGGATCGTTAGTGAGATCTTGGTCGCTGTCCTGGCCCTCTACCTGGTCCTGCTGATCGGACGGATGATCTTCGAGACGGTCCAGGCGTTCGCCAGATCCTGGCGGCCGCGAGGCCCGGTGCTCGTCCTGGCGGAGGCCACATACACCGCCACCGACCCACCTCTCAAGTTTCTCCGCCGTTTCATTCCTCCCCTCAGGTTGGGTACGGTGGCCTTTGACCTAAGCTTCACAGTGCTGTTCATTGTGGTCTTGGTCTTGATCCAAGTCGTGTCCGCGCTTCGTTGATCGGGTACCGTCCCTCCGGACAGACTCCAAGCGCGCCAAGGAGACCCAAATGCCGCTGACGCCCGCCGACGTGCGGAACAAGCAGTTCAGTACCACCCGGTTGCGACCGGGCTACGACGAGGAGGAGGTGGACGCCTTCCTCGACGAGGTCGAGGCAGAACTCGACCGCCTCATCCAGGAGAACGAGGAGCTGCGCGCCAAGCTGGCCGAGTGTCTCCGGGGCAAGGTCCCGGGCGGCATGGCCATGGGCGGCATGCAGATGGCCCCCGCTCCCGTCGCCGAGACCCCCCAGGCCCCCGTGCCGCAGCCGGAGCCGATGGCTCCGCCGCAGCCGGTGCGCCCCGAGCCCGTCCCCGTCGGCATGGGCCTTCCCCCGGCCGAAGACAACATGGACACCGCGGCCCGCGTGCTCGCGCTGGCCCAGCAGACCGCCGACCAGGCGATCGCCGACGCCCGCCGCGAGGCCGACGAGACCGTCACCCGCGCCCGCCGCGAGGCCGACGAGGTCCTCGGCAAGGCCCGCCGCCAGGCCGAGCAGGTCATCGGCGACGCGCGTGCCCGCGCCGAGACTTTGGAGCGTGACGCTCAGGAGCGCCACCGCCAGGCGATGGGCTCGCTGGTGCAGACCCGCGACGAGCTCGAGCGCAAGGTCGACGAGCTCCGCAGCTTCGAGCGCGAATACCGCAGCCGTCTGAAGCTCTACCTGGAGAACCAGCTCGCCGAGCTGAACGTCCAGGCCGAGGGCAGCGGCGGTTTCCCGATCGTCGGCAACCCGGCCATGCAGCAGGGCCAGCCCGGCCAGCCGCAGATGGCCCACGCCGTCGCCCCCGGTCCGCAGATCCAGGCCGTCCCCAACCCGTTCGCCACCGAGCAGCACACCGGAGGGTTCCCCGCCCCCGACGGCTCTCACGGCGAGCGCCGGTAGGGTTTCCGCTTCTCGCACGCGTACAGGTAGTTCGGAAGGCCGCCCCCCGTGATCCTTGTCAGTGCCGCCCTGGTTCTCGCGGCGATCGTTCTGCTGATCGCCGGTGTCGTACTCGGGATGGCATTCCTCGTGATGTGGTCGATCGTGATCAGTGTGCTGAGCGCGGTCTGCCTGCTGATCGGGGCGCTGCTGAGGCGTCACGAGCTGTTCCCCGCCGGAGGCCGGGCCGCCGTCGAGGCCCATCAGGCCGCCGTGGCGCCGCAGATGGCGCCGCACATGGCGCCGCAGATGGCCCACGCGGGAATGCCGGTCTACGGTGCGCCGCCGGTCATGGCGCCCGCGGCACCGGTGCCGCCGACGGCTCCACCTACCTATCCGCCCCACCCGACCGTGACCGCCCCGGTGCCCGTTCCCGGGCTGGGGCCCGACTCGATCGTCCTGGTGATCCCCGGCCGCAAGAGGTTCCACCGGTCCGGCTGCCGGCAGCTCGTCGGCCGCGAGACCGAGGAACTGACGGTCGAGGAGGCCAGGGAAGAGGGCTTCACGCCCTGCACGACCTGCGTCGTCGACGCAGCCGCAGACGACACCTGGGCCACCACGGTCCAGGAAGCGAGGGTGGAGCCGGCCGACACCCCCGGGCGCGCCGGTTCGGTGCCTCCGGCCGCCTCCACCCCTCCCGTCGTCCCGGTCGTGCCGCCCGCGGCTCCCTCGCTGGAGTCGTCCGAATCCACCGCCGTCTTCCGCGCCGAACCGCCGTCGGCCGGATGGCCGGAGCCGGTCCCGTCCGACCGGTCCGAGACCCCCCGCCCCGCCGCGTCGAGCGGCTGGCCCGAGCCGGTCCGCCCCGCGGAACCGGTGGCCAGGAAGGAGTCGCCGGCCAGGGGCAATCCCTACGCCAAGGCCGACTCCGCCGCCCGCGCGAAGACCGAGAAGGAACCCGAGGCCGCGAGCCCGGTTCCCGCCTTCGAGGCCGCCAAGCCCGACGACGACAGGCCCGAGCCCGTCAAGCCCGAGGCCGTCAAGTCTGAAGCCGGCACGCCGAAGGCCGCCGACGCCGCCAAGCCCGTGGCCGATGAGCCCGTGGGCGCCGAGGCGGAAACCGCGTCCGAGGCCGTCAAGCCCAAGGCCGAGAAGCCGGAAGCCGCCTCCGAGACCGCCAAGCTCAAGCCCGTGAAGCCGGAGGCCGTCCCCGAGGCCGCCAAGGTCGAGGCCGACGAACCGGAAGCGTCGGCGCCCTCCGCCAAGGAGCGGTCCGAGGCCGCCGACGGGCCCGTCAAGCCGGCCATCACGATCCCCGAGGCCTCCTCCTCCTGGAACGCCTTCTCCCGCCCCGCCGCCCCGCCTACGGCCGCCAAGGAAGAGGCCGAAGAGGAAGAGGCCGGCGAGGACCGTGACGGCGACACCGTCGAGCGCAAGCTGCCGCCGCCCATGGTGAAGGTCATGGAGGGCACACGGCGCTACCACACGCCCGACTGCCCGCTGATCAAGGGTGACGACGACGGCATCGAGACCATGTCCCAGCCGGCCGCCGAAGAGGCGGGCCTGACGCCCTGCACTGTCTGTGACAAAGCCTGAGACCTCGGAAGAAGAAGGCCCGGCGGATCTGATCCGCCGGGCCTTTCTTCGCCCCATGTAGCACCCCGCGCAAGCGTCTGCCCGGTGGCGTCCGGATTATTCGCCGGAGCCCGCGATTTGTCCCTTTGAGGAGAGGTTGAGGGCTGTCGGCGGGTGCGTGGTGGTCACGGTCGGCCTCCAGCGCATCGAGAACTCCTCCGGGAGTGACCGTCGGGCCCGCGATTTGATCCGGTCGGCGAGGCTCATCCCAGAAGCCCGGCGGATCGGTTCCGCCGGGCTTCGGTTCCCGCGTCGGGGGTCAGGCCTTGCGGAGCTGGAAGCGCAGCCCCAGGTCGGTGTCCTCGTGGGTGGGCAGGCCGTCGGAGGAGCCCTCCGCGAAGGCGGTCGCGAGGACCTCCTCGGCCACCAGTGAGCCGCCCTCCCGCAGGGCCGTCGCCAGGTCGCCGTCGGCCGACCACCACAGGTCGATGCGGTCGGTGATCGACAGGCCGGTCGACTTGCGGGCGTCCTGGACCAGGCGGATGACCTCGCGGACGAGGCCGGCCCGGCGCAGTTCGTCGGTCATGGCCAGGTCGAGGGCGATGGTCTCGCCGGTGCCGGTGTCGACCGCGCCCGTCTCGACCGCCCAGCCCGACTTGGGCTGCTCGGTGATGATGAGGTCGTCGCCCGCCAGGGTCACCTCGCCGAGTTCGCCCGCCTCCAGGGTGGCCGAGCCGCCCGACCTGACCGCGCGGGCCAGGGCGCCCGGGTCGGCGGCCGAGACGGCTGCGGCGACCAGCTTGGTCTGGCTGCCGAACCGCTTGCCGAGGGCCCGGAAGTTGGGCTTGACGGTGAAGGTGACCAGGTCGGCCGAGAAGCCCGACAGGTCTTCCAGCGCCTGGACGTTCAGCTCGTCGGCGATCAGGTCGCGCAGCTCCGCCGACAGGGCCGACCAGCCCGGTGCGCCCACGAGGGCGCGGCCGAGCGGCTGGCGGGTCTTGACCGACGACGACGCGCGCGCCGAGCGGCCCAGCTCGACCAGGCGGCGGACCAGCGCCATCTGCTCGGTCAGGGCCGGGTCGAGGTAGGACGCGTCGACCTTCGGCCAGGACGCCAGGTGGACCGACGCCGGGGCGTCGGGGGTGCGCAGGGCGTCCCAGACGTAGTCGGTGGTGAACGGGACCAGCGGGGCCATCAGGCGGGTGACGGTCTCCAGGCATTCGTACAGGGTCGCGAACGCCGACTCCTCGCCCTTCCAGAAGCGGCGGCGGGAGCGGCGGACGTACCAGTTGGACAGGTCGTCGAGGAACTCCGTCAGGCGGCGGCCCGCGCGGGCGGTGTCGAAGCCGTCGAGGGCGGCGGTCACCTCGGCCACCGTGCGGTGGAGCTCGGCCAGCGCCCAGCGGTCGATCAGCGGGCGGTCGGTGACCGTCGCGCCGGGGGTCCACGACGAGGCGTTGGCGTACAGGGTGAAGAAGCTCGCCGTGTTCCAGTAGGTCAGCAGGACCTTGCGGACGATCTCCTCCAGCGCCGCGTGGCCGATGCGGCGCGGCGACCACGGGGAGCCGTTGACCGCCATGTACCAGCGCAGGGCGTCGGCGCCGTGCTGCTCCATCAGGGGCATGGGGCGCAGCACGTTGCCGAGGTGCTTGCTCATCTTGCGGCCGTCCTCGGCCAGGATGAGGCCGAGGCACAGCACGTTCTCGTACGACGACCGGTCGAAGACCAGGGTCCCGACGGTCATCATCGAGTAGAACCACCCGCGCGTCTGGTCGATGGCCTCGCAGATGAACTGGCCCGGGTAGGCGGCCTCGAAGACCTCCTTGTTGACGTGGGGGGCGCCCCACTGGGCGAAGGGCATCGCGCCGGAGTCGTACCAGACGTCGATCACGTCGGGCACCCGGCGGGCCTCGCCGCCGCACTCGCCGCAGGCGAAGGTGACGTCGTCGACGTAGGGGCGGTGGGGGTCCAGGGCCGACAGGTCCTGGCCGGCCTTCTCGCCCAGTTCCTTCAGCGAGCCCACGCAGGTGACGTGGTCTTCATCGCAGATCCACAACGGCAGCGGGGTGCCCCAGTAACGCGACCGGGACAGCGCCCAGTCGACGTTGTTGCGGAGCCACTCGCCGTAGCGGCCGTTCTTGATCGTGTCGGGGAACCAGTTGGTGCCCTCGTTCTCGGCGAGCAGGCGCTCCTTCACCGAGGTGGTGCGGATGTACCACGACGGGAGCGCGTAGTAGAGCAGCGGCGTGTGGCAGCGCCAGCAGTGCGGGTAGCTGTGCTCGAAGTGCGAACCGCGGAACAGCAGGCCGCGCGCCGCGAGGTCGGCCGTGAGGCCCTCGTCGGCGTCCTTGAAGAACTGGCCGCCGACCTGCGGGACGTCGGGCAGGAACCGGCCGTCGGGGCCGATCGGGTTGACGACGGGCAGGCCGTACTTCTTGCAGACCTGCATGTCGTCGGCGCCGAACGCGGGCGCCTGGTGGACCAGGCCCGAGCCGTCTTCGACGGTGACGTAGTCGCCGAGCACGACGAAGTGGGCGCCGGGGATGTCGACCAGCTCGAAGGGCCGCTGGTACGGGGTGTGCTCCAGCTCCGTGCCGAGGAAGGACTCCCGGACCGACCAGCCCTCGCCCAGCGCCGCGCCGACGAGCGGCTCGGCCACGATGACCGGCTTCTCGCCCTCCTTCTCGGCGACCACGTAGGTGACCTCGGGGTGCACCGCCACGGCGGTGTTCGACACGAGGGTCCACGGGGTGGTCGTCCAGATCAGCAGGTCCACGCCCTCGAAGCGGCCCGAGGTGACCGGCATCCGGACGTACACGGACGGACTGGAGACGGTCTCGTAGCCGCCGGGCTGGCCGAGCTCGTGGTCGGACAGGCCGGTGCCGCAGCGCGGGCAGTAGGGGGTGATGCGGAAGTCGCGGAACAGCAGGCCCTTGTCGAAGACGACCTTGAGCGACCACCAGACGGCCTCGACGTAGGCCGGGTCCATCGTGCGGTAGGCCTGGGACATGTCGACCCAGTAGCCCATCCGCTCGGTCATCTCCTCGAACGCGTCGACGTGCCGCAGGACGGACTCGCGGCAGCGGGCGTTGAACTCGGCGATGCCGTAGGCCTCGATCTGGGGCTTGCCCGACAGGCCGAGCTCCTTCTCGACGGCCACCTCGACGGGCAGGCCGTGGCAGTCCCAGCCCGCCTTGCGCGGGACGTGGTAGCCGTTCATCGACTTGTAGCGGGGGAAGACGTCCTTGAAGACGCGGGCCTCGACGTGGTGGACGCCGGGCATGCCGTTGGCCGTCGGGGGGCCCTCGTAGAAGACCCAGGAGGGGCCCGTGGAGTTCTGTTCGAGAGAACGTTCGAAGACCTTGCCGTCGCGCCAGCGGGCCAGCACCTCGTGTTCGAGGCGCGGCAGGTCGACCTGCGCGGGCAGTGGGTGGAACTGGTGGCTGGACACGGATCCTCCACGCTCATCGGACAATGGCGCGGAGGGACGAGGCCGTGGGGCCCCGCGGTACCACCCTCCTTGGCCCCCGTTTCGGGGAACCCACTCTTTTGTTGCCGGTTCTACTGAGCGTGACGCCGTTCCTCCGGCGGCTCCGGGGTGATCTTCCTCGCGCGCCTCACCCCGGGCTTCCACCGTCCCCGGGTCGCTCATGTGAGGGGGTGCGTGAGTACTCGTCCCCATCAATGCCGTGCAATTCCCAAAGATAACGCAGCGCACGGGTGCTGGCTTCCCGATATCGGGGTAGGGAGCGCGGAACACGCGACGAGGCGTAGGTGTTGAATCCACAACTCGGCGCGGAGGTATGCGGCAAACGGGGAGGAGCAAGCCGTCCGGTACGGATGGCGTAAAAGCGTCGGCGCGTCGATTGCCGATCTTGTTTTCGCATACCTACGATGCCCGGACTTGCACCAACACTGCATTTGGGAGGCCCCATGGCCACGCGCGCGGCCAAGACCGCCGTCACTGAGGACGTCTGGTCCGCCGATGAACTCGCGGCCGTCCGCGACCGGTTGCTGACCGAGATCGAGGAGCTGCAGGTCGACATCGCCCGGGCCGAGGCGTCCCTCGCGCTCGGCAACTCGTCCGAGGGCGCCGGCGACGACCCGGCCGACGCCGGAGCCAAGACCTATGAGCGCGAACGTGAGATCGCCCTTACCCTGAATGCGCGCGACCTGCTCGCGCAGAACGAGCGGGCGATCGCCCGCATCGACGCGGGAACATATGGGGTGTGCGAATCGTGCCAACGGCCGATCGGGAAGGAACGTCTGCAGGCGTTCCCGAGGGCGACGCTGTGCGTGGCGTGCAAGCAGCGGGAGGAACGCCGCTGACCGACGACGGGGCGACGCGGGCGCGGCGGATCAAGCTCCTCGCCGCCGTGGCCGTGCTCATCTACATATTCGACCTGATCACCAAGTTCCTCGTGGTCGAGTATCTGGAAGACCGGCTGCCGACGGTGCTGATCCCCGACGTGCTCGTCTTCAACGTCATCCGGAACCCCGGGGCGGCGTTCTCCATCGGGACCGGCATGACGATCGTCTTCACGATCATCGCCGCGGTGGTGATCGGCGCGATCATCCGCACCGCCCGGCAGCTCCGTTCGCTGCCGTGGGCGATCGACCTCGGCCTCCTGCTCGGCGGCGCCCTGGGGAACCTGACCGACCGGATCTTCCGGTCGCCGGCGCCGTTCCAGGGCCACGTGGTCGACTTCGTCCAGGTCTTCCCCGCGACCAACTTCCCGATCTTCAACGTGGCCGACTCCGCGATCGTGTGCGGCGGGATCCTGGCCGTGTTCCTGGCCTGGCGCGGCTACCAGATCGACGGCACCCGCGAGGGGGCGGTCAAGGATGCCTGACCAGCGGTCGTTGCCCGTGCCCGACGGGCTGGAGGGAGAGCGGCTCGACGCCGCTCTCGCCCGTCTCTTCGGCTTCTCGCGCACCCGCGCGGCCGAGCTCATCGTCGGCGGCGACGTGCTCGTCGACGGCTCGCCCGCCGGCAAGTCCGACCGGGTCTCGGCCGGGTCGTGGCTCGACGTCACCATCCCCCCGCCGGCCGCCGCGCCCATGCCGGTGGCCGAGCCGGTCCCCGGGATGACGATCCTGTACGAGGACGACGACGTCGTCGTGGTGAACAAGCCCATCGGCGTGGCGGCCCACCCCTCCGTCGGCTGGACCGGCCCGACCGTCATCGGCGGCCTCCTGGGCACGGGCCACCGCGTCTCCACGAGCGGCGCGGCCGAGCGGCAGGGGATCGTCCACCGGCTCGACGCCAACACCACCGGCTGCATGGTCGTGGCCAAGAGCGAGCGGGCCTACACCCTGCTGAAGCGGGCGTTCAAGGAGCGCACCGTCGAGAAGCGCTACCACGCGCTGGTCCAGGGCCACATGGACCCGCTGCGCGGCACCATCGACGCGCCGATCGACCGGCACCCGTCCGGCGACGGACGCTGGGCCGTCGTCGCCGGCGGCAAGGACTCGGTGACCCACTACGACACCCTGGAGGCCTTCCGCTCGGCCTCCCTGCTCGACATCCGCCTGGAGACCGGCCGGACCCACCAGATCCGGGTGCACATGTCGACCATGCGCCACCCGTGCGTGGGCGACCTGCAGTACGGCGCCGACCCGACCCTCTCGGCCCGGCTGGGCCTGTCCCGGCAGTGGCTCCACGCGGTGACGCTGGGCTTCGAGCATCCCTCGACCGGCGAGTGGGTCACCTTCACCGCCGGCTATCCGGCCGACCTCGCCCACGCGCTCGACGTGATCGCCGAGTCGTGACCTCAGCCGAGTGAGCCGAGCCGGGCCAGCGCGTCGGCCGGCAGGCGCAGGCCCGAGGCCGCCACGTTCTCCCGCAGGTGGGCGACCGACGAGGTGCCCGGGATGACGCAGATCGTCGGGGAGCGGTGCAGCAGCCACGCCAGCGCCGTCTGCTGGGGGGTCGCGTCCAGGCCCGCCGCCACCTCGTCCAGGACCTCCGACTGGAGCGGGGAGAAGCCGCCCAGCGGGAAGAAGGGGACGTAGGCGATGCCCTGCTCGGCGCAGAGGTCCACCAGGGCGTCGTCGCTCCGGTCGACCAGGTTGTAGGCGTTCTGGACGCAGACCACCGGCGCGATGCCCCGGCAGGTCAGCAGTTGTTCCGCGGTGACGTTGCTGACGCCCAGGTGGGCGATCAGGCCCTCGTCCATGAGCGCGGCCAGCACGCTGAAGGGGACGGTCGGGTCGCCGGCGTCGAACATCCTCAGGTTCACCACGTCGAGGCGTTCGACGTCGAGGCGCTTGAGGTTGTCGTACACGGCCTCGATCAGTTCCGGTTCGGTCAGGGCGGGGTGCCACGACTTGTCGGGGCCGCGTCTGCCGCCGACCTTCGTGACGATGCGCAGGCCCTCCGGATAGGGGTGCAGCGCCTCGCGGATGAGGTCGTTCACCACGTGGGGACCGTAGTAGTCGCTGGTGTCGATGTGGAGGAGGCCCAGGTCGGCGACCGTCCGCAACACGCGGACCGCCTCGGCCCGGTCTTTCGGCGGGCCCCAGATCCCCGGGCCCGTCAGGCGCATCGCGCCGTAGCCCATTCTCGTCAGGGCCAGGTCGTCGGTGAGTTTGAGGATTCCGCCGGTGATGTCGTCCATGTGCGTCTCGTGCCCGGTCGGGACCCCGTTAGGGGTGATCATTCGTCAGGAAGTCGGCCCTCAAGCTGACCTGTGCTTTCCAGGCTTTGGTTTTCCTGGCTTCCCTGGGTTTCCTCCCCGGTGTTCTCCTCCATGGGGGGCTCTTCCGTGGGCTCTTCCGTCGGCTCCTGGGTGGGGCTCGGCTCTTCCTCGGATTTTTCGTCCGGTGGGCTCGACTTCTCGCTTGACCGGCCGGACGGACTGGCTTTTGGGGAGGGGGCCTGCGCCCTCTCCGGCTGCCGATCTCCCTGGGCCCGGTCGGTCGGCCGGGCCTCCGGTTCCTCGTCGGCCGTCTTCTCCGCCGTGGCCTCGGACGTGGGCTCGGGGGTGGACGTGGCCTTCTTCTTCGCGGGGACCTGCGCCGGGATCGTGTCGGCCGGGCTCACGGGGGCGTCTCCCGCCGTCATGTACGCGACGGTGCCCGCGCTCAGCCCCACCGCCAGGACGGCCGAGACGACCGCCGTGAAGGGCCACCTCCGGCGGGGGCTCCCCTTGACGGGCGGGGGCGGCGGGACCGGGATGAACGGGGCCGTCGGCTCCGAGGTGATGCCGCTGACGATGTTGTGGAGATGGCTTTCGGCCTCCACGGCCGTCATGCGGCGGGCGGGGTCCTTCTCCAGGAGGCCGTGCAGGACCGGGGTGAGGGGTCCGGCGCGGTAGAGCTGGCCGTACGGCTCGTACATGACCGCCGCCAGCGACGCCATGGCGTGGCCCCGGTGGAACGGCGAGCGGCCCTCGACGGCCAGGAAGAGGGTCACCCCGAGCGACCACAGGTCCGAGGCGCGGACCGCGCGGCCCCCTGCCGCACGCTCCGGGCTGATGAAGGCCGGCGTGCCGACGAGGGAGCCCGTCCTCGTCACCGGGCTGTCGTCCTCCATCGCCGCGATGCCGAAGTCGGTCAGGACCGCCCGGCCGTCGGGGGTGATCAGCACGTTGTCGGGTTTCACGTCCCGGTGCAGCACGCCCGCCTGATGGGCCGCCTTCAGCGCGCTCAGCACCTGGAGGCCGATCGTCGCGACCCGGTGGGGGCGCATCGGCCCCTCGTCGCGGATCAGTGCGCCCAGGGTCGTGGACGGCACGTACTGCATCACGATCCACGGATGGCCGCCTTCCTCGAAGACGTCGTAGACGGCGGCCACCGCCGGGTGGCTCACCCTGCCGGCGGCCCGCGCCTCGCGCAGGGTGCGGATCGTGAAGATCTCGCGATCCGCGCCGGACAGGTCGGCGTTGAGCTCTTTCACGGCGACTTCGCGTTCCAGGGTTTCGTCCAGGGCACGCCACACGGTGCCCATGCCACCCCGGCCGAGAGGTTCGATCAGGCGATAACGGCTGGCGACGATACGGTCGGACGTCTGAGACTCGGGCATGCCGCCCGGCTACCCCGGCAGCGGAATCACATGCCCGTTATTCGCAGCAGTCCCGTAACGAGGGCCGCGACGACGAGGACGAGCAGGAACGGGGCGCGCAGCAGCAGGGCCACCACGGCGGCGCCCAATCCCGCCGTTCTGGGCCAGTCGAAACCCTGCCCGAACGACTGGACGGCGATCAGCGCCGCCAGCAGCGCCACCGGCACGACCGTGGCGAACCGTCGCACGCCCGGGTGGTCGAGCAGCTTGCGCGGAGCCGCGAGCCCGGCGTATTTCAGCAGGTAGCAGCCCACGCACGTGGCGATGACGGCCCACCAGAGACTCATCTGACCAGCACCGCCAGCGCGCCCGCCGCCGCGAGCAGGACCGGGACGCCGGGCGGCAGGAACGGGGTGGCGGCCAGCGCGATGACCACCCCGGCCAGCGCCACCTTCCGGTCCTCCGGCGACTCCTTCAGCCGGGGCCAGAGCAGGGCCAGGAACGTGGCCGGCCCGACCGCGTCGAGGCCGAACACCGACGGGTCGGCGACCGCCGAGGCGCCCACGGCCGCCAGGAACGTGGTCAGGTTCCAAGTGACGTAGAGGGCGGCGAAGGTGGTGTAGAAGCCCGCCCTGGCCGCGCCGGGGTGGGCGAAGGCGACGGCCGAGGTCTCGTCGATGACGCCGTGGGCGGTGAGCACGCGGAGGCGGGCCGGGAGGACGGAGGCGAGGCGCAGGCCGTACAGGCCGTTGCGCGCCCCCAGCAGCAGCGCGCCCGCGACGCCCGGGACGAGGGCCCCGCCCCCGGCCACGACCCCCGCCAGCGCGAACTGCGACGCGCCGGTGAACGCGAACAGGCTCAGCGCGCACGCCTGCGCCACCGACAACCCGGCCGTCACCGCCGCCGCGCCGAACGCCAGCCCCGACACCCCCACCGCGAGCCCGACGCCGAGACCGGCGCGGACCGCGTCGTGCCGCGCGGACATCAGATCGGCCGGAACGTTCTGGCGAAGATCCGGAACCAGGGGGCGGCCTTCTCCCAGGAGGTCTGCGGGACCTGCCAGTAGAGGGCGTAACACTGGTTGTCGATGCGGAACGCGCGGTCGTAGACCCGCTGCACCCCGGCCGACGTGGTGTGCAGGAACTCCCAGTCGGCGCCCGGCGCGTCGAACCCGCCGACGACGAGGGCGGTGCGCTTCAACGCGATGCGCTTGTAGCCGCGCAGGTACCCCTTCGTGGTCGAGGCCTGCTCGACCACCTCGAGCGCCTCGACCGGGTCCTCGCGCTCCCACGGGGTGAGGTCGACCTGCAGGTAGCCCGGCATGCCCGGCCCCTTGAAGTAGACCCGCTGCCCTTCCTTCCGGTAGGCCTCCCATCCGGGCGGCAGCGCCACCGCGAACCGCAGGTCCTCGTCCTGGTACTCGCTCCAGCCCTGCGGCAGCGGCGGGGCGTCGGAGGCGCTGGGCGTGGGTTCCGGCGAGGGCGCCGCCGACGGTTCGGGCGAGGGCCCGGCCGACGGTTCGAGGGCGGGCTGGGTGACCGGGTCGGGACCGCCGGCGACGACGCCCGGGTCGGCGGCGGGATTGAGGGTCGTGTACGCGAAATAGCCCCCGATGCCGACCAGGGCGACCAGCAGGGTGGCCAGGGTGACGATCAGGAACTTGTCCCGGTCCTTGTCCTGCGGGACGACCGTGACGTCGGCCGGCGGGTGCCCGTGCGTCCCCGGCGAACCGTAGGCGGGGGCGCCGAACGCCTGGGGGGCCGGCGCGGGCCCGCCCTGGCCGCCGAACGTGTTCGGCTGCCCGCCGTAGAAGTGGCCGGGCCCGTCGAACCCGTCCCGTGGCGTGCTCTGACCTGGAAAACCGCCCGGGTTGCCGGAGGTCCCATGTGCGGCGAAGGCCCCGGGGTGATCCGCCGGAGTGGCGTTCTGCGGGGTGTTGTGTGGAGTGTTCTGCGGGGTGTTCCTGGACTGTCCGCCCTGGGGGTTCCACCGGCCGCTCGCGGCCCGGTGGAGCAGGTCCATGGCCTCGTCGGGGCCCATCCGGCGGACGGGGTCCTTGCACATCAGGCCGTCGAGGACCGGCGCGAGCGGCCCGGCCCGGTGGGAGACCGGCGTCTCCTCGTGGAGGACCGCGGCCATGCTGGCGATCGGCGTGCCCCGGTCGAAGGGGGAGCGGCCCTCGACCGCCGCCCACAGGGTCGCGCCCAGGGACCACAGGTCGGACTCGGGGGTCGCCGGGTGGCCGGAGAGGCGTTCCGGCGGAAGGAAGGCCGGGGTGCCGGTGATGGAGCCCGTGAGGGTCACCGACGGGTCCTCGGTCATGGACGCGATGCCGAAGTCGGTGAGGACCACCCGGTTGTCGGGGGTCAGCAGGACGTTCTCGGGCTTCACGTCGCGGTGGAGGATGCCGGCCGCGTGGGCGGTCACCAGGGCGTCGAGGACCTGCGCGCCGATCGCGGCCACCCGGTCGGGCACGAGGGGGCCGTGCTCGCGCAGCGCGTCGCCCAGGGAGGTCGAGCGGACCAGCTGCATGACGATCCAGGGGCGGCCGTCCTCCTCGATGACGTCGTGGACGACGATCACGTTCGGATGGGACAACCGGCCCGCCGCACGGGCCTCGCGGATGGTGCGGCGGTTGAACTCGGCGCGGTCGTCGTCGCTGAGCGCGGTGTAGAGGACCTCCTTGACCGCGACCGGGCGGTCGAGCAGCTCGTCGTGGGCACGCCAGACGACGCCCATCCCACCGCGGCCTATCCGCTCCTCGAGCTGGTACCTCCCCGCGAGGCGGCGCGACCCTTCCACATCATCCCCCTTCGAACCGTTTGGCATCGTCCCATAACGGGGGTCACTTGTCGGGTTCGAAGGACTTGGCGAAGTTGTCGAAGTAGTGGCGGTACTCGTCCCAGTCCTTGTCGCGGGTCTTCCACAGGATCGCGTAGCCGTGCTTGTCGTCGACGACGAAACCGCGGTTGAGGATGTGGCCCCTGAAGCCGCGCGGCTCGAAGGTCCACTCCCAGTCGGCGGCGTTGCGGAAGTAGTCGACCTCCTTCATGCTGAGCCGCTTGTAGCCCGGGAAGTTGTAGCGGGCCGAGGTCGCCTCCTGGTACTTCCAGTCGGCGAGCGCGTCCTTGCCCGGAGTGCTGGTGTGGCCGATCTGGAGGTAGGCGCCGTCGAGCGGGCCCTCGAACCAGACGTTGCCGCTGTTGGAGCGCACCTGCTTCCAGCCGGGGGGAAGGGCGATGGAGAAGCCCGCGGCGTTCTTGTGCGTCTTCCAGCCCTTCGGCAGCTTGTCCTCGTCCTCGTCCTCCTCCTTGGAGGGGGTTTCGGAGGGCTCCGGAGAGGGTTCCTTCTCCTCGTCCTCCGAAGGGCTCGCCGACGGCTTGCCGGACTCCTCGGCCCCGGCCTCCCCGGTCGGGTCGCCGGTCGGGTCGCCCGACGGGTCGGCGGCGGCGGAGGTGGCCGGGGGCTTGATCGTCGCGGCCGTGCCGGAGCCCTCGCCGGCCTGCTTCATGCCGAGCCACAACGCGACGCCGCCCACCACGAGGATCGCCGGGATCGCGATCAGGGCCGCCTTGAGCAGGCCGTTGCGCCGCTCGGGGATGTCGACGGTCGCCCAGGAGTTGCGGCCCGACTCGGGCAGCGGCAGGGACGCGTGCTCGCCGAGCCGGGTGTGGCCGGGCTCGTCGGCGTGGAGCGGTGCGGGGCGGGCG
>NZ_WXEW01000018.1:6226-27674 GCF_009901565.1 Herbidospora solisilvae | reverse complement strand
CGCCGCGCTGCTGCCCATCATCGAACGCGTCTCGGGCGCCGAACACCCTGACACCCTGGCCACCCGGCACAACCTCGCCTACTGGGTGCGTCGTTGCCGGGAGGAGGAGGGCACGGGAAATCCGTCCGATGGGGCTCAATGACCGTTCACCCAATTCGGTTATTAGGTGATGAATCACCCTTGTGATCTTCCATCATAAGCCTAGTTATGCTGGAAGATCATCTACGATGCTTTCACCAGACGCGCCTCCGGCCCGTCAACCACCAGCCACCAGCCCGCCGGCCACACTGGAGGCGTGGTGAAAGTCGCCCCGTCGAACTCAGCCTTCCCCGTGAAGGTCGCCCCCACAAAGCCGGCGACCCCGGTGAAGGTCGCCCCGGTGAACGTGGCGCTTATGGCGCTCCCGGCGAAGTCCGCCCTGTCGAACGCCGCGTTCCCGGTGAAGTTCGCCTCGTCGAACACCGCATACTCGGTGAAAGTCGCCTCGTTGAACACGGCGTCCCCGGTGAAGTTCGCCCCGCTGAAGTAGGCGAGTTCGTGGAAGTTCGCCTTAACGAACCGGGGTTCGTGGAAGTTCGCCTTAACGAACCGGGCGTCCCCGGTGAAGGTCACCCCGTCGAACCGGGCGGGCCCGGTGAAGGTGGCCTTGTCAAACTCGGAAGTCCTGGTGAAGGTCGCCCGGTGAAACTCGGCGCCCTTGGTGAAGGTCGCCCCGTCGAACCAGGCGGGCCCGGTGAAGTTCGCCTCAACGAACCGGGCGTCTTCGGTGAAGGTCACCCCGCCGAACATGGTGTCCCCGGTGAAGGTCACCCCGCCGAACCCGGCGTCTCCGGTGAAGGTCACCCCGCTGAACCGGGCGGGCCCGGTGAAGGTCGCCCCGTCGAACCAGACGGGCCCGGTGAAGTTCGCCCTGTTGAACGTGGCGTGCCTGGTGAAGGTCGCCGCGCTGAACCAGGCGGACCTGGTGAAGGTCGCTGCCATAAAGCGGGCGGGCCCGGTGAAGGTCGCCCCGCCGAACCAGGCGGGGCCGGTGAAGGTCGCCTCGTCGAACACGGTGTTCCCGGTGAAGGTTGTCCCGTCGAACTTGACTCCTGCGACGCAACCGGAGCGGAAGTCGAAGTCCATGAGGGTGGCCCCGGTCAGGTCGAGGCGCATGTCTTTCCAGTAACGGGGGCTGGCGGGACGTCGAGCTTTGCGGTCGTCGGGGGTGCGGATGTCGCGGAGGTGGTCGGCCAGGATCGTTTGCGCGGTGAGGCGGACCTGGCGTTCGCCCTCGGGGTCGGTGCCGGCGTCCGGGGTGTCGGGGGCGGGGACTATGAGCAGGGCGGTTTCGATGGCCTGTCGCAGGGCTTGTTTGCGTTCCTGGTCTGGGTCGGGTGGTGGGGGTGGGGTGTAGGGCATGCGCAGGTAGGCGCAGATGACGTTGACGATGGTCTGCCGGTGGGCGGGGTTGTCCTGGGCCAGGCGCTCTAGGGCGTACAGGCCAGCCAGGCGGACGGCGGCTTTGTCGTGGCCGAGTTGTTCGGCGGCTTTGGTGTACAGGTCAGTGACGCGGCGTTCGGTGGCGTCGTGGGTGGTGTGGGCGGCGCTGAGCTCTTGGTGGTGCTGGCGGCGGAAGGCCAGAGCCAGGGTGATGCCCGCACCCACGGCCGCGCCGGCGGCCAGGGCGGTGCGTAGCATCTCACCGCGGGCGCTCCCCGCCGCAGGCTGCCCCAGCGCGGAAGGAGCCGGAGGTGCCTGGGCGGCCAGGTCGGCCAGTAGCCACCACATGGTGCCGCCGACCGCACCGCCGACCAGGAGAACTGCGAGGGAGATCCACCAGAACGCCGCCCCCGGCGGCCTCATCGCCGGAGGCGGGAGGAACGCGGGCGCGGCTGGCTTACGGGAAGTGCGACGGCGGAACGGGCGCGGTAACGGCATGTCTCTCATTCCAGCCGCCCACCCGCCGGGCCTAGTTCAACGTCATCGAACCGATGCGGAGACCAGCATCGCCGGCTACCCCCTGGCATCCTGCCCCCTCGCCTTGGGCTTCCTGTCGGAAGCGCCGATAGTTCTAATGGGTTGTGGACCATCTCTACTTCGACCTCGGGTCTGTGGCCGGTGGCGCCTGCTTTGAGGTGGAGCTGCGCGGCTCGGCCGCCCGGGTCTGCCTGATGGACGATGACGAGTACCAGGCTTACCTGGACGGTGACGCCTACGAGTACTACGGCGGCTTCTACGACGTCAGCCCGGTCGAGCTGGAGGTGCCCTACGACGGCTATTGGTATCTGGTCATCGACAGCAACGGCCGGAGGGTCAAGGTCAGGGTGGCTCAGATCTTCGACTGACCATGGCGCTGGGGATCCGGCCGTCGCTGAGATTCGTCGCGCGCCGGCGCTCGCCGCGGCGCGCGACGAAAGGGGCGCGGAAGAGATCAGGGCCCCTGATCATCCATCTTGCTCCGTGGTTCTCCCCGCCTGGCTCAGTAACGGAAAGGCCCCGGCGCTCTGACTGCGCCGGGGCCCTGCTGCTGATCGAGACGGCCCGCTACCCGGTTCGCTTGACCACGATCGGGGTAACCGGAGCAAGAACATCCCGGGAAGCCGAGCAATGCTTCATCCGAAGACAACGCCAGGCCGTCATCCACACCTGCACGTCTTCCTTCGAGCCTGAGCAGGCCCAGATGAAGTTCTCCACCAGCGGACCCGGCGGCAGGTTCCTGCCCTTCAGGGCCTTGCAGAGAGTGCTCGCGGCGAATGCCCTGCGGGACCGGTGCGCCAGCTCGCGGTAGCTCGATTCGCCGGACCAGATCCGGTACTGCTTCATCAGTTCGATGAACTCGACAGGATCAGTGGCCTGCAACGGGTCAGGCTTCAGGTCGTATCCAGGGACGTCCTCGACGGGGCCGAACGGGCGAGCGGGCGGGGCACCGCTCGCCTGCCGCCTCGGGCTGGCTTGCCGCCTCAGGCCTGGATTCTTGAGTTCCTGCGCTCGCCGTTCCAGGCGCTGGAGATCCGCTTGGGCAGCCTCGTACTGCTCAACGACCTGACGGTAGGCAGCCCTCTTTTGGAGGCGTTCGTTCTCCGTCACCTCAGCCTCCCGCGCGCGGGCATCCACCGCTTCTTCCAGACTCATGCAGATCTGGGCCGCTTCGTGGAGGTCCTTTTCCGAGACAGCTTCGTGAAGAGCCTTCTCGGTCATGGAGTGAAGAAGCTCCCGCTGGCGACCGAGCGCCTCAGAGGCCTGGTTCATCACGCCGCGCCTCATCTCACACGTGGCCACGGCTCTGTGGTACACGTCATGCGCCTCCGTCACCCTCCTCCGAGCGGCCTCAACGGTGAGCTGGAAACGCATGAGTTCGTCGTCCAGTCCGACACCGGTTGTGAGGGCGCGCTGCAACCGACGGTTGCTAGACGCGGAATGCTCATATGAGTTGCTCATCGAAGAGCTAGGCCCTCCTCGACGAGGAGGACGCGTCGAGCCGCTTGATCGCGCTGATGGCAATCGTGATGGCGCCGCCGACGACCATCAGCGCCATCTCCGGCTCGTACCCGAGGTGGAGCAGCGTCATCGTGAAGATGACCACGATGACGATCAGCCAGGCGCGAAGCCCGGGAAAACGGAAACGCAGGGAGAACATGAGGGACCTTTCACTCAGAATCGAATGACCTGACACGCCCGTCATCTCGGATCTGTCTGCGCCAACAGGGTCAGATCCAGGCGTTGGATCTAATGATGGCGCATTCCCTTGCGGGGCCGAGGGCGAGTGAAGACGGTCTAGACCGATCTCCGTCTTTCGCGCGCTCACCTGGGGTTCTAGACGTTTACGAATGTTCGCAAGTGTTTCCAAGCGTTTCCGCGCGTTCAGCGGTGTTCATTTCTGAACAAAGCACTCCTGATGTCCGTTTTATCCCCGTACAAAGGGAGTTGCATTGCCACAAGGCAACAACCGTCCGGTCCTTCAGCATGCAGGGGGCTTCCCACCCTTCCACGCGAGATGTATCGAAATGACCTATTTGAGGCCCGCCGCGCCAACGGCGGGCTTCTCCCTTTCCGAGGACTTCTCCCTCGCCGGCAGCTCCCACGCCGCGGAGGAAGACTCACGGTTGTTGCATAGCCGGTTCCCCGGGAACGCGCGGGCCCCGGCACCATGTCGGCGCCGGGGCCCTGCTGATCTGAGATCCTTCGATGGTGCCCGGGGCCGATACCAGCGGTCCCGGGCACTTCTAGTCGGTGTACTTGTCGGGCTGGGCGGCGTAGTGCGAGGCCGCGATGAAGTCGGCCAGGTCCTCCTCGGTGTCGTCGGGCAGGTAGCCGGCGATCTCCTCATCGACCACGCACAGGCCGCACTCGCCGATGTGGGCGAGCTTGCCCTCCCGGGTGGCCAGGGCCAGGTTGGCGGCCACGGTCAGGCGGTGCCATTCGTGCTGGCTGGGGTGGTAGAACTCCCGCATCCCGTACGCGCGGACCTGCTCAGGGGTGCCGCGCATGACGATCTGGCGAAAGAACTCGCCCGTCCTCGGGTGGTAGATGTCCATGATCTGGAGCGCGTTGCCGGGCGTGATGCGCTCGGCACGGCGGCCGGTTGAGTCGATCAGGTTGCCCGGGGTGATGCCGCCGGGGCGGGGGCTGGTGGAGTCGGTCACGGTCAGGGTCCTTTCGGGTTGTTATCTCTGGGCTTGGAGTTCGGCTAGGCGGGCGCGGGCCTCGGCCAGCAGGAGAGGGGCCTCGCGGTCGCCCTGGGCGGTCATGCGCTCATAGAGCTCGACCTTGCGGCGGGTGTAGCCCAGTTCGAGCTCGGCCAGTTCGGCCACGGCCTGGCGGTCGGCCCGCTCGTTAGGGCCGTCGGCCTGCCGGGCCCACATCGCGTCCTGTCTGGCGCGGATCAACCGGCCCGCGTCCAGGACGGCGGTGAGCGTTCGGGCCGTGTCGGTGAGCGGCAGGACCGCGCCGACGGGGTCGTCAGCCGGACCGGGGCCGGTCTCGGTGGCCTGGCGCTGCGCCCACTGGGTGAGGCGCCCGATGGCCTTGTCGGGGTCGTCGATGTCGAGGTCGGCCAGCCGGGCCGGGACCAGCCAGGCGTGCAGGGCCCGCTCGCTCCACCGGTTGACGGCCGTGCCGTAGCGGTCTTGGGCGGCCTGGCGGCTGATCCCTCCCAGCGCGTATCCCAGGGCCTCCCAGGTGGTGCTCTGCGCCCGTTCGACCGTCACCGCGAGCTCCAGGACCTGCCGGGCGTCGGCGGCGATCCTGGCCGCGTCGGCGGCCAGTTCTCCCGGCGCTCCGGCGGGGGCGCTCACCAGACCTCCAGCGGCCTCGGCCAGCTCACGCGCCCGCAGGGCCAGGGCGAGCCGGACCAGCGCGGCGGGCGAGTCATGGCGGGCGGCGTCGGGGGTGTCATCGCTCTGCATGCGTCAAGATTTCCATGACAAATATGAGACGTCAAGGATTCCTTGACATCAGCTCTGGGATTCGGGGTCGGTGAGACCGCCTTGGCGGGCGGCGTGGCGGTAGTCGGCCACGTGGCGGCCGTGTTCACGGGCCGCGCTCTCGATGCCGTGCAGGACCCGGGCGGCGTGGCGGGCCAGGTCGGCCAGGCCGGTTTCCCAGCCGGTGGCGATCCCGGGGAGCGCCTGCCCGTCGACGGAGTCTTCATTGAGGGCGGCGGACTCCAGGGCGGCGGTGCCGGCGGCGGCCAGCTTGTCGGTGAGCTGACGGATGCGGTCCAGGTCGGCGGCCAGGCGCTGGCGGGTCCAGTCCACGGCGCGGGCGGCCTCGGCGGCCCGGCGCCGGGCGCGGTGGGCGGCCTGGCGGCACGGGGTGCCGCAGTAGCGGGCGGGCCGTCCGGTGGTGGCCGCGGTGATGGAGGCTCGGCACACCGGGCACTGGCGGGCCTGGGCGGCCGGGGTGGGTGAGGTGGTCATCAGGCACCGTCCGGAGCGTCGTCGGGGGTAGTCGGGCGGGTCACGGAGATGAGCCAGGCCAGCTCTGCGGCCACGGCGTCGGGGTCGTCGGGGGCGTAGTCCCATTCCGGCTCGCTGGCCCAGCGGGTGGTTGGCAGCGCGTGGCGGTCGACGACCTCGCGGCGGAAGACGTCCTCGCTCTCGACCAGCCGCAGGGCGGGTTTCGTCGCGAGGGCCTCGGCCGCCGCGACGGAACCCGGCCCGGCCTGACCGGCGCCCGCGAGGGTGGCGGCGCGGCGGGCGCGGCGGGCCAGGGCCGTCTGGTGGCGGGCCAGGCCGCGGGCGGTCTCGGGGTTGTCGGCCAGAATCGTGCGGGCGCGCATCACCTGGCCGGTGACGTCCCTCTCCTGAGCGATGCCGGCCTGATACTCCCGGCGGGCCCGCTCCTGCGTGGCCCGCAGCTGCGCGGTCCGGGCCGCATCGGCCGCGCTGGGGAGCTGAAGGCCCTCACGCAAGTGGCCGTCGTGGTCGAACCACTCGGCCAGCCGGTAGCGGATCCATCCGGGCAGGTAGCGGGGCGATCCGGCGAACGGCCACAGGGTGCCGTCGGCACGGTGATTTACAAAGTACAGCGCGTCGGCCAGGGTCCCGCCTTCGGCGAAAACGGGCCTGAGCAGGCTACGGAGGTGTCGGGCCGACAGACGCCGCAGCGTCACATCCTCCCGGCGTGCCCGTTCGGCTGCTGAGAGCTGGTCTCGTCGTGTCGCCGGCGTGACGGTGCGTGGCCACCATCGGCCGGTGTCGGGAGAATCGGGCGTTTCGGGCGCGGTCTCGCGCGTACGCGCATGCGCTCGCGTTGGGCGTGAGTTCATCTCCTCCTGCGGAGGAGATGAGGGGGTCCAAGTTTTATCCACAGGGGCCGGCGCGGGGGGCGGGGCGGAGGCGGGGCCGGGCGGGGCCGGGACGGCCAGGACGTATTCGGCCGATTCGTTGCCGCGCCCGTCGTCCAGCAGGCCGCACGCGGTTCCCTTGCGGTAGCGCGGGGTGGTGCCCGGGGTGACAGTGCCCAGCAGTCCGACCCGGCGCAGCCACGCCAGCCAGGCCGCCATGGTCGAGCGGGCCAAGCCGGTGCGCTCGATCAGTAGCGCCCACGTCGGGCGGGTGACTAGCTCGGTCCAGTCGGCGTGCCGGGCCAGCACCCACACCACGCGCATCAGGTTCCGGCGGGCATGCGGACGCAGCTGCTCGACAGCGGGGTGCGCCTGGACCGCGCGGATCCAAGCGGCCTGTGAGGCGGCGCGGCGCGACCCGTCAGGTAGGGCGCGAAAGATCGTCTGTTTGCGTGGGGAAGCCCACGCGGGCGCGCCGGGAGCGCGCCGGGAAATGTCTTGGGTAGCGGTTGCCCGCCCTGTCGGCGTGTCGTCAGGGCGTGCTGGGCTAACCGCCTGGCCGACTGCTATGGTCGTCTCCAGACGTGAGAACGCGCGGTACTGCTCCACCAGCTCGCCGAGGCCGTCAAACCATCGAGCTGGGGGAAAGATCGCGAGAGCGTAATGTGTATGAAGTTGTAGAAACGCCTCCCACCGCCACGGGGGGCGTTCTCTTTTTGTCCTGGGCGTCTCCGGGGTTTAGGTTCCGGGTATTCAACGCCGCATCCTTCCACGATCACGGGGCGCACCGCGAGGCTGACACACCGGCACGGTGACGCGGGTTTAAGCAGGATGCTGGTGGTGACGGCGAACCTCTGGATCATGGCGTGGAGGTGTACAGACCCTCCGGCCTTACGTCGAATGACGACGTCGGCGAGGTTGCGTCGCGCGCCGGCAGCGCTCGGCCGACACGACGAAACGCCTTCAGACAGCCGACAGCCCGCACCCCCCACGGCCGGAACCGTGGAGAGCGCGGGCGTAGAGGAACAGGTCAGCACGGGTCAGGCGCCAATCTGCAGGACGGCCAGGACCACGGCGACGATGACGGCCGCCAGGCCCGCCAGCGTCAGGTTCAGGGCCAGCGCCAGGCGCCGGTACTTGGCCTTGGCGATCTGGGACAGGCACCAGATCTCCCGGACCTGCCGGTCTTCAGGGTCGCGCCCGAGCCGCTCCAGCAGTTCCTCCGGGGTGGCCGCGGTGGCGTGGTCCATGAACCCCGTGATGACCCGCCCGAAGGTGCCGGCCGCCGGTGCGGCCAGGACGGGGCGGATCGTCCGCAGCGTGACCGTCGTGGCGGCCACCAGCGCCACCACCGCGACCGCCAGCGCGACCCGGGCCGGGGCGGCCAGCTGCTGCGCCAGGACCGCCAAGGCGGCCAGCACGGAGAAGGTCCCCCCGGCGAAGGTGAGCATCAGCGCGGCCTTGTGGTCGACCCGGGCCAGATCGGCGCGCACGGCCTCAACCTCGCCCGCCAGCTCGACGGTGGTGTGGCCGTCCAGGTCAGCCAGGCGCTCACGCGCCGACCACCACCGCGCCGGCAGGCGGGGCCGGCCTTCGGCCATCAGGTCCTCGATGGCCTCCAGCTCCTCCGGGTCCAGGTAGATGACACCGAGCCGGGCCAGCCACAGCGCCCACACCGGCTCCAGCCCCGGCAGGGCCTCAAACTCGTGCTGGAGGATGTCCCCCACGGCGTAGCGGTAGGTCCGGATCGCGTGCCCCGCGAGCTCGGCGGCGGTCAGCCAGCGGACGTTGCGGACCTCACCGGAGCCGACGGCCAGGTCACTGGACGTCCGCGCCTGGTAGATCTCCCACTGGTGACCCACCTGGTTGGGGTCATAGGCCGGGTTGTCCGGGCCGGGGGTGCGGTCGCAGCGGTCAGGCCGCCACCCCATGGCCACCAGGGACAGTTCGGTGACGGTCAGGTCCACCTGGTCGCCGACCTGGATGCGGGCGGCCCACGCGCCGTCACCGTGCTCGTCGACGTGGCCGGCCACGCACGCGACCCCGGCCCGGCCCCGGTCGAAGACCAGGAACCGTTCGAAGTCGTCGCGGATGATGACGCCGACCGACCGGTGGTCGCAGGGCGAGCCGGACGCCTCGACGATGACGCTGGGGTCGGCGGGGATGGTCTGGTGCATGATGGAAACCTCCAGTTGATGGGGATGAGGGGCGCTATCGCGCGGGCTGGCCTGCCAAGACACGTCCGCGTTGATGGCGCCCTTCGTGCGGGTGGTCAGTTCGGCTGCGTGATCGAGCTGGCGTGCAGGGCGAGGGTGCTGCCGTTCGGCGGGGTCGCGGCCTCGGGGGTGGCGGCCGGGGTGGTCAGCACAACGGCCACCGCCGTGAAGCGCACCAGCGCTCCCAGGGCCGACCGGATGGCCGCCCACGCGATGGCCACCGGGGCCCGCCGGTTGATCGTGATCATGTTCGCTCCTTGATCGGTTGGGTTCCCGCAGTGGTTCTCCACCCACTGCGGGAAGGTTCGGGTGGTGCTCGGGTCAAGGGGCCAGGGCGTACTGGCCGCGTCCCGTCCGGGTGACAGCGCCGTCGTCGGCCAGCGCCCCCAGGGCGTTGCGGACGGAGCCGATCCGAATCGCCTTGCCGCCGTCGGCGTTGATCGCCGCGAGGATCGCGTCGGCGTTCATGGGCTCCTGCGCGGCGGCCAGGACAGTGGTGATGCGGTCCTCCAGCAGCGCCGCGTGCTGAACCGGCGGCGGGGTGTCGTCGTCCTCGTCGTCGGACCACTCGCCCCCGCCCCCGCTTCGGGCTGACGCCTTGGGGTTGCGCACGGCCTCGCACAGCTCGGCCATGGCCTCGGGGTCGTCGCGGACGGCGTAGGCCTTGCCGGCGGCCTCATGGGAGGCGGCCTCCAGCCGGGTGGGCGGCTCGTCCCCGTACAGCGCGAGGATCTCGGGGTCCAGGCCGGGCAGGGGCGCGATGGACCCGATCCGGAAATGCCGCATGAGGGTCGTGGGGCGAGAGCTGGACAGCAGGTAACCCATGCCCTGGGTGCCCGGCGCCGCGGCGTCCTCTTCGACCACCGGGTCGAACTGGGAGCGCAGGGGCGGGCGGCCAGCGAGCGACTTGCCGATGGGGATGAGCTGCTCACCACGCGGCAGCAGCCCGTCGCCGACCAGCTGGCTCATCATGGATGACGACCAGCGCAGCAGCGTGACCTCACCCTCCTTGAGCATCGCTCGCAGCGTGTCCGAGCCACCGAGGTCCTCCAGGTGGCTGGCCTGGGCGGCCAGGCCAAGGCCGACGCCGACCGATCGGCCGGTGCGACTCAGCTCTTTGGCCAGGTAGGTGGCCTCACTGCGGTAGGGCGCGCCGCGCTCCAGCAGCCGGTTGGCCTCCTCAAGGTTGATGTGCAGCAGCGGGTCATCCCCGAGGGTGAAGGCGTTGCGGCCCATCGCGCTGTAGCGGCGCATCCGGGCCTCGGCGACCGCGACCCCCGCCCGGAGCATCAGGATCGCCTCCTCTGGCGTGGTGCCGTAGAAGTCGACCTGGCCCCGGGCCTCCGGCACCGACTGGCCTTCCTTGAGGTCGCACAGCCACGTGACGATGCCGTTGCGCTTCTCGGCGATCAGCTGGAGTTGCAGCGCGCGGGACTTGCCGGCCCCGGTGGTGCCGAACAGCAGGAACCGTTGCGCGGAGCCGGTCTGTGGGTCGAACAGCCGTCGGTAGGCCGGGCGGCCGTTGTGGTAGCGGCCGACCACGATCCGGCCGTCGGCGTCCATGGTCAGGTCCTTGAGGGTGACCGCGCGGATGGTGGCCAGGGGCCGGCCCGGGTAGATGGTGATCAGTGCCCGGCCCTGCCCGTCGGTCTCCACCGTGATCTGGCCCGCGTCGATCTTCAGCGCTCGCGCCAGCGCCCCCAGGTCGTAGGTAAGCGACTGGCCTTCGGGGGCCTCCACCATCAGTTCGGCCACCTCACCGGCGGCCAGCGCGGAGGTCAGGGCGCTCATTCGCTCTCCTCCTCAGCGGCGTCGTCGTCCAGGGCTGGGCGGCCGACCCGCACACTCATCAGCACCGTGCCGGGCATGGCCACCGGCGCGATCCGCTGCGCCCACATCTCCGCCGGGTCGGTGGGCTGGACCTGGTCGGGGGTGCCGATCGTCAGCCGCTTCACCGAGGTGCCCCGGCCGGGCAGGGCGGTGATGGTGATCTGGTCCTCCGGGACGTCCATGAGGGCCGACAGGCGGGTGGTGGAGACATTCGGCACCGGCTCGCCGTCGCGGGCCGAACAGATCACCGCGCGCAGCGCCGATTCGCCGATCTCCTCGATCCCGCGCAGCAGAGTGCCCGGGGCGGCCCCGCCCTCGATGGCGACCCGGTCGGCCCACCAGCGCGCGACCGGGTGCGGGTCCAGCTCCGGGCCGGGCTCCTCGACCGCTACCTCCACCGGCTCCGGGGGCGCGGGGAGCGGGGCCACCATGTGGCGGGCCAGCCGGGCCGGACGCAGCACCCACGTGGCGGTCGTCCAGGCCGCCAGGGCGAGGGCCTCGCCCCAGTGGATGCCGGGCACCAGGCGCTCCAGGATGAGCAGCCCGGCAAGGCCCGTGCCGGGCATCAGGTAGAGCGCGGTGGCGGTCGCCTTCTGCTGGCCCTCGGGCTTCCAGAGCCGCAGCGTGCCCACGCCGGTCAGGGTGAGCGCGGCGTCGGCGGCCAGGCTCACACCGGTCCAGACGGGCGTGAACAGCCCGACAGCGGCCGCCGCGGCCCCGGCCAGGGTGACCACGCGGCCGGTGATGCTGCGGGCGGTGTCCACGCGGCGGCGCGCCTGGTCGACCACCGGCCAGGCCGGGATGGCCCGGGTCAGGTCCTCCGGGAACGGCGGCAGGGCGGCCATCTGACCGGCGGATGAGACGGGCCGGTTCGAGCGGGTGGGGGGCGTCTTCGGGGACATGGTCATCTCCTCTCGGGGTGGGTCAGCAGGGTGGTCAGCGGTTGCTGTAGAACGAGGCGTCGGCCATCGGGACGATCATGTTGCTGGCCGCATCGGCGACCGTGCCGTAGTCGTTCTGGTGGGCGGCGGCGGTCTGGTCGAACAGGGTGGACAGGTCCTCGGTGGCGGCCGCCAGGGCGTCGGCCTCTTCCAGCACCGCCCGCATCAGCGCGGCGGCCTGGTGGTGCTCGCCGACGGTGTCGGCGTCGACCTCCAGGCCGGCCATCTGGTCGGCCAGCCGGTCCACCCGCCGCGAGCACCCGTCGACGTAGCGGTAGGTGGCGCGGACCTGGCCGCTCAGCCCGCGCAGCCGGGCTCCGGCCAGAGCGAGCTGGATGACGACGATTCCGAAACTCACCACGTCCATAACCCCGGCACCGGCGGCGGCGACCGTGCCGCCCGTTCCATCGGTCCTGTCCAGCTCGCTCATGGGTCCTCCTCCTACTCGTTGTGGTAGTCGCGCTCTGCTGGGCGGGTGTGGCCGGCGTCGCGGACCGCGTCGGCCAAGGGCTTGTGGCGGATCTCAGCGTTCATCCCAGCCACGGAGATGGCCTCGGCCGCGCCGGGCAGCTGTTCGGCGATGGCCTCGGCCTTGGCCTTGACGCTGAGGGCCTGGTCCATGAGCAGCAGCACCATCCCCTCCAGCACGCCCGGCACCCGAAGCTCGACGATCTTGGCGTGCAGGGCCTCCAGCCGGGTCACCAGCCGCTCACACCCATCGGCGGTCGCGCGGGCCTCGACCACGCCTTCGGCGATCTCGACCGCCATGTCGGCGTCCGCGTCGATCACGTCGTGGATGGTCAGGTCCGCGTCCCCGTACTGGGTGTTCGGCAGGTTGTTCAGCACGGTGTTCGGCAGAGTGCCGTTCCTCGGGACGGGCATGCTCACGGTCGGTTCCTCCTGGTGCTGGTTGGGCGGCGGAGCTCCGGCCGGGTCCCCGGCCTCCAACTCGGGCAGCGACACGAACTCCACGGCCGGTGCTCGGTGGCGGCCAGGCCCCGGGTCTGCGGGCCGGTGGGGGACGACGTCGATGCGCTCGACCGTCCACTCCTCCGGGCCGGGCCCTGGCGGCGGGCGCATCCACTGAAACCCCGGCGGCGGCTGGAACCCGGTGTGGTGCCGCTCCCACCCGTGGGTGCGGCCCGTGTTCGGCTCACCGGTGTGTTCACCGCGGCGGGTCCACCGCTTGAACCACCAGGTGCGGATCGTGCTCCAGCGGACCCACGCCCATCGCGTCCCGGAGCGCTCCCGACGCCGACGCGACCGTTCCCCGCGTGACCACCGGCGGCGGCCCTGGCCGTCCCGGAGCGCCCGCCAGAACAGCACGCGGCGGCGCCGGGACCGGCGGTTCGGCTGCGGACGCTGCCCGGACTCCAGCTCCGGAGTCTTCGGGCGGGGCATCACGGCCGGACCGTCCACCGGCCGGGCCTTCCGCGCCTGAGATGCCGGGCCGCGCTTGGCTGCCCGGCGCTTGCGGAAGCGGCCGAACCACCCACGCTTCTTGTCCCGGCCGTCCTTGTTCCTGCCACGCCGCCGGTCCCGGGAATCGCCCGCCTCCGGCCCCGCCACCTGGTCCTTCGGGCTCTTCGGCGTCTTGGGCGTCTTGGGGCCCTTACGGTCCCGTCGACCGCCCGGCCGGTCGGGCGCGTCGCGGCCGCTCTCGTGGTCCTCCCACCCCATCCCCCGCCGCTGGTCCTTGTTCTTGCGTCGGCGGCGGGACCGGTCACCCGCCGGGGACAGCAGCGACGACAGCCCGTCCCCGCCTCCGCCCCGGCGGCTGGAGCGCCCGGCCCCGCCGTGCCCCGACCCGCCGTGCTCGGTCTTCCGGCCTCGGCCGCCCCCGGCCTTATCGCCGGCGGCGCGGGCCTGGCGGTGCTGGCCTCGCTGCCACATCCCCCGGGCGGCCGCCACCCCCAGCGCCGTCACCAGCGCCATGGCCAGCGCGGCCGCCTCCCGCGCGGTCGGGTTGGCCGGGTCTGCCGGGGCGGGCAGCAGCAGCGCGCCGTCCTCCGCGCCCGTGGCGTCGTAGACGGCGGCGTAGTCCGGGCCGGGGTCGGGCGTGCCCGGCACGGCCAGCTCCATCGGCGGCACCAGCACCGGCAGACCGGGGACGGTCGGCAGTTCAGCGGTCAGGGCCCCGGCGCCCTCCTCCTGGCCGCCAGCGGCGGGGCCGCTGTGCTGGCGGCCGCCCTGGGCGTCATCGCCGGTGTCATCCATGGACCCCGGCAGCACGACGTGCGGCATGGCCGGGAACGGCAGCACCGACCCGCCGTCGCCACCCTGGTTGTTGTCGTTGTCGCTCATGATCGGCTCATCTCGGGGGTTGACAGTGCGTGACCAGATCGGGCACACTCGCGCGTCGCGCGTACGCGCGTCGCGCCTTGGGTCCCCGCGAGGGCCGGGAACCGGCGGATGAACATGAACATGAACATCACGCCCCGTAACCCTGGCGGGCGGCCTGGCGGCTCTCGCGCAGCGCCTCGGCGTGCTCCTGCTGAGCGGCCCAGGTCGCCAGCAACTCGGCCAGCTCGTGCATCGCCCGCGCGTTCCCGCCGCGCTGAGCGCGGCGGGCGGCAGCCTTGGCCCGGTCGAAACAGACGGCGGCCAGGGCGGCGTCGTTGGTGACGGCCGCAACTCGCGCCTGCCAGAACCGGGCCAGGTTCTCCAGCCGCCGGCGCACCGGGGCGGGCATCGTTCCCGTGCTCACGCGGGCCTCCTACGACCGTTGTGGCTGTTCTGGTCGTTGCGGATCAGGTCCATGAAGTTGACCGGTGCGTCCTGCGGCGAGCGGGCCGGGCCCGGCCGGGCCGGCTGGTGACCGGCCCGGCCGGGCGACTGGCTGTCGCGTCCCAACTGGGGGGCCATGCGCCCGCTCCGGGCGGCCTGGCGGGCCTCAGCGGCGGCCTGGCGGCGGGCGGGGATCTCGTGGCGGCCGCGCCGGTAGCGGGCCTCCAGCGCGAACGTCAGCTTGGCCGCTTCCTCCAGGTGCTCCTGGATCTCGCCGAACGGGCTGGTCACCCACCGGTGCCGCCACCACGCCTCGAAGGTGCTGAACTCTTCCGGCGGGTTGTTCTTCCACATCGCCTCGGCCTCGCGGCGGATCGACGCCACCCAGTCGGCCTGGTCGGACAGCACCCGCCGCAGCTGGGTCGCGAAAGCCGAGACCCTTTCCGGGCTGTCCAGCTTGTCGCCGGTCCACTCACTCATCAGGGCTTTCCTTTCTTCTTCAGTACTCGGACCGGGTCTGGGCGGGCACCGGCGACCAGTCCAGGCGGCACCAGGTGCATCGGCTGGTCGCGCTGCCGGTGACCTCGTAGGCGTCGGCCAGGTCGGTCACGATGGCCAGGCCGCGGCCGTACTCGCCGGGGCCGCGCAGCGCCGGGGTGAGCGTGGCGCCCTGGTCGACGACGGTCAGCGCGACCGCGTCGGCCTCGACCTCGATGCGCACCTCGACCAGGCCGCCGGGCGCACCGCTGGCGCTGTGCAGCACGGCGTTGGTGACCAGCTCCGACAGCACCAGCTCGACGTCGGCGCGGCGCGGGCAGTCGGCGGGCAGACGCTCCAGCGCCCACCGGCGGGCGGCGCTGACGTGCTCGGCCTGGCCGGGGAACCGCTGCGTGGACAGCGTCGACCCGCCCGGGACAGCGGCGTTCGGGACAGCGGCGGTGTTCGGGCTGGTAGCGGGGGCGGCCATCACGACACCTCCGACAGGATCCGGTCGATCGCCTGGTCGACGTCCACGTGCTCGCGGCCCATCGGGACCAGCGCGTACATGCGGTCGACGGCCTTCTCGATCGCCTCGCGGGTGACGTAGAACTGCGCCGGCCAGCGGCGGCTGTTCTCGTCCCGGACCAGCGAGATGACCAGGTAGTCCTGCACGTCCTCGTCCTCGTGCGGGCCGATCCGCACATCGCCCTCACCGGCGGCCGCGTACAGGGCGTCGGCCAGCAGGCCCCGGGAGAACGTCCAGACCCGGGTGTCCTGGCCGGGCACCACGAACGCCAGCTGCACGGCGTAGGGGTCGGCGACCTTGTAGGCCAGCACGACGGCCATGGGGTAGTCGGGCCGGTCGATCGGCCACAAGGTGATGCCCTGGGTGTACTCGCGCGGCGCCTTCATGCCCGCTCCTCCCTCAGCACCTGGTGGACGGCGGTGGCGTAGGGGGTGCCGCATCCCAGGGCCTTGCGGATGCGGTGGACCCCGGCGTCCGGCGGCAGTTCGCCGGCCTCGATCAGGCGCTCGGCACGGGCGGTCAGGGCCTGGATGTAGTCCTGCCGGGTGCCCCCGGCGGTGCGCGTTCCCCCTGTACTCCGGGGGTGTACACCTGCGAGTACAGCTCCGAGTACAGCCCCGGAGTCATCGGCGCCGCGGCTGTGGTCGAGCTCGTTGAACCCGGCCAGGATGAGCGGGAGCGCGGTCACCACGGCGACCGCCACGATCGGGCCCAAGAGGTGCAGCACCAGCTGGGGGAAGTCGAACTTGGTGGCGACAGCGGGCAGATACGGGAAGGCGTTCATGCCCAGGGTCAGGCCCAGGAACAGCACTTCGATCCGCACCAGGACGCGGGAGCGCAGCGGCTGCCCCTGCGCGGCCATGTACGCCTTGGCACCCACGACCACCAGCAACGCGATCGACAGGAACGGCTCGACGAACCACGCGAACAGCCAGCCCAGGGACCAGGCGTCGGCGTCAGCGGCGGCGAACTTCTGGACACCGGCGGTGGACCAGGTCAGCGCCAGCGTCAGCGAGATCATCGCGCCGATCACCAGCAGCTTGCGCATCCGGGCGGCCTGCCAGGCGCGCATGGTGGGGTCCTGAGCCAGAGCGTGCAGACGCGCGGCCTCACGAGCCTGCTTGCTGCGGCGGCGGACCTTCGGGGTGTCGATCAGCAGAGGCGCGGCGTCGTCCTGGAGCTCGATCAGCTGGCGGGCCTCCTCGACCTCGGCGCGCAGCGCACGCACGCGCTTGGACGGCGCGGCGGGCAGCAGTTCCTCCGGCTCGACGTCGGCGGCCGGGGCGGGGGCCGGAGCCGTGGTCGGGATCTGGGCAGCGACGTAGCGCTCCAGCTCGGCCAGGCCGCGGTTGACGTCGTCGGGCTCGGGAGTGGGGGTGGTGGTCGTCATGGGGCCACCGCCACGTTGCCGGTCCCCATGAGGTGCAGGACGACCGACTGCTTGAAGCGGCGCTGGCCGCCGGGGGTGCGGATGCTCGCGATCGCCCCGACGGCGGCCCAGCGGGCCACGGTCTTGGGGTCGACCCGGAACATTCGGGCAACCTCGGCGGTGGTGTAGACGGGCTCGGTGCCCAGTTCGGGCTCAGCGGGGTGATCCGTCATAGTGGTCACGGGTCGTGGCTCCTTCGTGGGACGTGCGACCTGGTCCACGGCCTCAGCGCTCTGATCCAGCGCTGGGGCCGTCCTCTTTGTGGCGGTCTTGCTGGGCGAGTAGGCTGGCGGGAAACGTTAAACGTTTGACGCCTTTCTCAGGTTGACCGCTGTGTCGCGTCACGTCAAGAGTCGCCAAACGATTAACGTTAGTCGTGTCGCAGGACAAACCGGACAAGGAGGATGGATATGTCACCCAAGCTGGGCTATCGCGAGATCGCTGACCACATTCGTCAGGGGATCGTGAGCGGGGCCTACCCCACGGGGACAGCGTTGCCGGCCGAGCCGGAGCTGGCCGCAGAGTTCAATGCGTCGCGGAGCTTGGTCAATCGAGCGATGCAGGTGCTGGCCGCTGAAGGCCTTGTGCGGCCGCGTCAGGGTCGCGGGACGATCGTGACCTGGTTGCCGCCGATGACGCATTCGGCCGCCCGCTACGCGCGGAGCACTCGCGAGGCCGGCGGCGCGCGGGGGGCTTTCGATGCCGAGATCCGGGCCCTCGGGCTGGAGCCTCAGCACGAGATCAGGGTGGAGAGGACGATTCCTCCTCAGCACATCGCCGAAATCCTCGGGCTTGATGCCGGGGAGGAATCCGCGCTGGTTCGGCGCCGACGGCTTCTCGCGTCGGGAATCCCCGTTCGTCTGAACGCCAGCTGGTTCCCGCTGGAGATCGCGGCGGGCACCGTCCTGGAAGCGGAAGGACCGGTCATCGTCGGCGGGGTCAAGACGGCGCTTGCCGAGCTTGGCTATCCACAGACCGAGGGAACAGAGCGCTTCACGATCCGCTCGCCGCAGGGTCACGAGATCGACGATCTGGAGATCAGCCCGGAGCGCACGGTGATCGACATGGTCCACATCGGCCGGACCGAGAGCGGGCGTGCCGTCGAAGTGACGACCACCGTGACCCCCGCGCACTACCTTGTAGTCGAATCCACGTTCCCTCTGGCCTAACAGACCTCATTCACGATCGGAGACGCACACTCGTGTCGAGCGCCGACTTCCCGGCTTTCGTCTATGACCTTGAGGATCTGGACACTCACATTCGAGAGGTCCGTTCCGCGCTGGGTGACATCGAGCTGTATTACGCGGTCAAAGCCAATCCAGACCCAGAGCTCTTGCGGGTGCTCGTTCGGTACGTCGACGGCCTGGAAGTGGCCTCAGGCGGCGAAGTTGCCCACGTCAGGGACCTGTTCCCCAATGCCCGCATCGCGTTCGGTGGACCCGGAAAAACGGATTCCGAATTGGCCTTGGCTCCTACGGTCTACCGACTTCACGTCGAAAGCCCGAACGAGATCCGACGCCTGATTGCCGCCGGCAGCGACGCGGATATCCTGCTGCGGGTCAATCTCGACATTCCCATTCCTGGGGCATCGCTCGCGATGGGCGGCGGGGCGACGCCCTTCGGAATGGACCCGGCGGGCGTGGCCGAATGCTTGGATCTGCTCACCGGCCACGAGTCGCTTCGCCTACGCGGCATCCATGCCCACCTCGCCAGCGGCTTGGGCGCTGAGCAGATGCTCGATGTGGCCAGCGCGGTGTTGGACTACGCCCGATCGCTGGGCATGACAGAGATCAACATTGGCGGCGGGATGGCGGTGGACTACAGCGACCCGTCCCGCCGGTTCGACTGGAAGACGTACGGTGCCGGCCTGGCCGCCCTGCGTCGCCCGGGGGAGACCATCCGGATTGAGCCTGGCCGGTCTCTCACCGTCTACTGCGGGCGGTACGTGACCCAAGTCATCGACGTGAAGCGGGTCCATGGCGAACTGTTCGCCATCGTGGCCGGAGGTACTCACCACATCCGTACGCCAGCGACCAAGGGCCACGATCAGCCGATGATGATCGGCCAGCCTGGCGAGCCAGTGACTATCGTGGGCCAGCTCTGCACACCAAAAGACACCTTGGCTCGCCGTGTGCCGATCGCCCTGGAAGTCGGGGACACGGTCGAGTTCCTGATGGCGGGCGCCTACGCCTGGAACATCTCTCACCACGACTTCCTGATGCACCCCAAACCCGCCTTCCGGTACGTCAATAAGGATCTCTGAGCTGGGATCTGGCATGAAGCCCTGGCTGCTGGCCAGGGCTTTTGCATTTGTTACCAGATACGACGGCGGGTCCCGGTTTCGTGCCGTGGCGAGGGTGACACCTGAACGCTACGGTGCGGCCATGACTGCACCACACCAGCCCCAGGCGAGGATGCGCATTACTGCCGTCGTCAACCAAAAAGGCGGAGTCGGTAAGACCACGACCACCATCAACCTGGGGGGCGCCCTGGCCGAGATGGGCGCTCGGGTTCTCCTGGTCGACCTCGACCCGCAAGGCCACCTAAGCGACGCGTTGAAGCTCCCCGAGGCTGGCGCGCCCGCTCCCCTTGGTGCGGCCTTGCTCGGTGCCCTCCCTGACGACCCTGGCCGCATTGTCCTACCGCACTCGATCACCGATACCGGCGGCGTGGTTGACGTCGTTCCGACCGCATTCGACATGCTCCAGGTGACAGAACAGCTCTACCAGGTCAAGGCCCGGGAACAGCGCCTTTCTCGCCTGCTGGCCCGCCTGGCCGACCGTTACGACCACTGCCTGATCGACTGCCCCCCGAGCCTAGACCTGCTCACCGTCAACGCCCTGGAGGCATCTGACGGCGCGGTCATCCCCGTCCAGCTTGAGGACTCATCCGTCAAGGCGATGCGCCTGCTTCTCGCCGAGGTCGAGGCCGTCGACCTTGACCTACGTCCTGGCCGGCCGCTCACCCTTCACGGCATGGTGGTCTCCATGCTCGAACGCGGAGCAGAAGGCAAGCCCAAGACCGTCATTGCCCGCTCTGTGCTGGCGTCGTTCAAGCAGTTGGAGGCTGAAGGACTGCCGATCCTGGCCCAGGTGCCGCGCGGCATCCCAATCTCGGAGGCGTGGCGGTTCGGCCAGACCGTGAGCGCATACGCCCCCAACAGCGAGCACGCCGCCGCGTTCCGCGACGTCGCCAAGGTCGTGGACGCCGCCCGATGACCGCCGCATCGAAAAAGGATCTCGGTGTGCCCACCATGGGAGGCGACATGGTGGGCGCGCTCCGCCGCCGAGGCCGTGGAGGCGCTCCCGGTACTGTCGCCGCGGCTTCCATCCCCGAGCCGTACGAAGGTGGCGAAACCGGCGAGCTCGACGACAACGAGCGGGCCGACCTGGCGGTATGCGAACAGGCCGTGGACGCACTCCGCCGCGCGTTCTGGGCAGCAGGCAAGGCCCTCGACGTCATCAGGCGGGCCCGGCTGTACCGCCAGGAGTACGCCACGTTCGAGGACTACGTTTCCGACCGCTGGGACATGCAGACCTCCCAGGCTTACCGGCTGATCGAGGCGTGGCCCCTGGCCGAACGCCTCGCAATGTCCCCCATGGGGGACAAGATCAACGAACGTCAGATTCGGGCGCTGTTGCCCATGGCCAGCGAGCACGGCCAGGACGCCGCGGAGTTGGTATACGCCACCCTCGCGGAAACGGACGGCGTCAAGGTGACTGCCGCTCTCCTGCACGACGTCGTCAGCGCGCTCAAGCCTGGTCCGTTCGACCAGCAGGCGGTAATCAGCCAGATCAATGCCTTCCTTGATGGGAACAACCTCGGGCCTGACGCCGCGCCCGTCCCTCCCGTCCAGCTCTGGCGAACCGAGTCACGGCGCGCCCGTACCGCGATCGGACGTCTACGACTGCACACCGAGGCCATTGCCGCTGCCGACCCGGACGACGCCAGGGCCCTGGCGGCCGAGCTACGCGCCATGGCCGCTGAGGTAGAGAAGCGCGTCAAGGGCAAGGGTTCCGAGCGCAGCTGATGACATGGCGGCCGCACGGCCGGGACCGGCCGAAGAGCCGCAGCCCGGCCAGGCGGACGCCAGCGCCCGCTGGCGGGCGCCTTGATAGACGTAAAGAAAATTTGCTTCCGGGCCCCCGCTGGCGAAGTTACGTAGCGCGCCGGCGTCTGGCGGCCGCCACTACGAAAGCGCGGTTGCTGCGAGGGGAAGACCCTTGAATGGCCACACGGTATGGCGGCTCGCCATCGCAGGGAAGCCGGACGCGGTCGCACTGTGGTCCCATCCGGAACGCGGACACCGTACTCACGTTGTCGGCCAACCACGCTCTTCGTTACTCGCGGGCGCGCGCGAGACCTGTCCCGCAAGTCCCGCAAAGTGTCCGACTACGCTCGTCGACGGCCAGGCGCTCGTCGACGGCCAGGCGCTCGTCGACGGCCAGGCGCTCGTCGACGGCCAGGCGCTCGTCGACGGCCAGGCGCTCGTCGACGGCCAGGCGCTCGTCGACGGCCAGGCGCTCGTCG
>NZ_WXEW01000018.1:0-6216 GCF_009901565.1 Herbidospora solisilvae | reverse complement strand
GGCGCTCGTCGACGGCCAGGCGCTCGTCGACGGCCAGGCGCTCGTCGACGGCCAGGCGCTCGTCGACGGCCAGGCGCTCGTCGACGGCCAGGCGCTCGTCGACGGCCAGGCGCTCGTCGACGGCCAGGCGCTCGTCGACGGCCAGGCGGCTGCGCCGGGTCGCCAGCGGCCCACGGGTAAGGGCCCCCGTGACAGCCCGTGATTGTCTCCGTCTTCGTCTCACGCCTCTGTCTCAGCGCCTACGCGCAGGCGCGCGCGAGACTGAGACGAAGACAAACGCTGAGACGATCACCAAGCGTCACAAGAAGCCTTGCGGATTGGCGGCTCGTGACGCACCCGTTAACGGCACCCTGATTCCGCGAGGATCACCCGGACGCCAAGAGGCCCCCGCCATACAGGCGAGGGCCTCGGTTCGATGGGCCGGTTCTACTCCCAGTCGTCGTCGTAGTCGTCGCGGTCGTCGTCGTGGTGAGGGATGTGCAGCACCTCGCGGGGGATGGCGATCAGGGGGCGCGGCGCCACGGCGGCCGCCAGCTCGTCCCAGGTACGGGCCGGGTGCTCCCCAGGCGCGCGCCACAGATCACCGCCCTGGGCGCCGAAGTAGTCGCGCTCGCGGTTGAAGATGGTGTCGCCATCGCGGACCTGGATCACGTCCCGGTGGGGCTCAGCGTCCCCGTGGTGGTAGTGGGTGGCGGGGGTGGCCCTGGTCGTCAGGTCAGCCAGGCTGAGGGCGCCCCGGGCGACGTCGCGCCGCAACATCGACAGGTAGAGCGCGGCGCCGACGTTGTCGCCGACGCTGACGGCCCGGGTGAACTCCTTCAGGGCGTAGTCGAGCAAGTCGAGATTGGCGCGCAGCCGGCGGACCGGCGCGGGCAGGTCGTCGTCAGCGGCGGTCCAGGCGAACGACTCGACCTGGAAGTGGACGGGGGGCGGGGGCCCGCCATCGATGCCGGGAACACTGGCGGTGAGGTGTGGCTGCGCCTTGGCCGCGTCAATGAGAGTCCGGGCGTGGGTGGTGCCGCACGCGGTCCACGTCGGCGCGCCGTAGCGGGGCGACACCGACAGGTTGTACACGTTCCCCAGGTCGTCGCGGTCGGGGTCGTCACGGTCGGCCCCGAAGTATTCCGTGGTGTCGACCTGCCAGGCCTTGATGATCAGGCGCGAGGGCTTGCGGCACCCGGCCACCGCGCACTCACGCTGCGCCCGGCGGCGGTCCCGTTCACGGCGGCGGTACTCGTACTCGTCTTCCATGTCCTCAGCGGTGAACCCCGGCGGGTAGCGGTCGTCCCGCTCGTCGTCGTCCTCGCCGGTGTCGTCGAGCGGGGGCAGCATCCCCGGGTCCCACGCCTGCACGAGGGACTCCACGGCCGGGGCAACCCGGGTCAGGGCGTCGTCCCGCTCTCCGATCTTCTTGACGATCTGCTGCACGGCTCGGTGGGTGAGGCCGGCGGCCGCCCCGAGGGAGCGCTGAGTGTCGGCCGGGTCGTGCCATGCGGAGATGCGGCGGATCAGCTCGTCGCGCTCCTGGCGGCCGCCCTCCGACAGGGCGGCGACGATCGCCAGGCGCGAGCGGACCATGCCGCGCGCACGGACCCGGGCGCGCTCCACGCGCTCGGCCAGGCCGGGCACATGCACCAGGGCGCCCGGGGTCTGGGCGGGGATGCGGGCCGTCAGCCGGGCCACGGCCTCGGCAAGAGCGGCGTCGGTGGTGTCGGCGGTCACCAGCTCCTCGATCGCCGCATCCGGCACAGCCTGCGGCTCAACCGGCTCGACCACCGGCATGCCCTCGACCGCCTGCGCCAGGTGGGCGGCCAGCTCCTTGACGGCCGCCTTGGCCTCGGCCGTCAGCACGGGCCGGGTCGAGCGCGGCGACGTCGACATGCCGGCGGCGATCCGGGCGGCGTAGGGCCGAAGGCTGGCCAGCAGCTCCCACAGCGGCTCGCCCGCGACAAGCAGCGGGATGCTCCAGTGCAGCCGCCGGTTCTGGTACCCCAGCCGGACCAAGTCGGCCTCGGTGAAGGACAGCACCGGACGGCCCATGTCCGGCCCGCCCGGCAGCGACATGAAGAGCTCGACCACGGGCCGGCCGCCGGTCTCCTCGAACAGCCACGTCGGGCGCACGTCCCTGGCGGGAACCATGACCGCCACATCCACACTCTGATGAGTCATGGCTACAAAGTAGCCAAGGATTTTCAGCGATGGCTACAAAGTAGCCAAACCCGAAGGGAGAGCTATGAAACGAGACGATCGAGCACGTGAGCCAGCAGATCCACAACAGCTCACGATCAGCTCAAGATCATTAAGAGTGCTAAGGTATCGTCACTTCGCGCCGATACGCGGTCAAACGAACACCCTTCGTGGCACCCGTCCGCAACGCCGCGTAGGTGGGACGGCCAGGCCGTCGACGGCCACCAATTCGAGGGCCTCGGGCGCGGCCTGGCGGCAGGCTGAGCGGTGGTCGGATGCGTCGTCACGAAGGCCTTCAGCGGTCTCCGGCGCGGCCAGGTCGGCGGTAAGTCCGCCTTACCCACTATCTTGCTCCGCTCCCTGAGAGCGCGATTCGTCGCGCACCGCGGCGACCGCCGGCACGCGACGAATCGCGCCGGGGGCCGACGTCCGCGAACGCGAGAGGCCCGCACCGTGACAGTGCGGGCCTCAGGTGGGCACGATCATTGCGGACCTAGGCACCACGGCGGCGCAGCGCATCGAGGGCCTCGGCCTCCCATCTGAGCGGGCTCACCGGCAGCAGGTCCTGGTCCAGCGGGCCGTCGTATCCCGACTCGCGGATCGCCCGCAGGCGTTCATAGCTCGGGTCGTCGTCGAAGATCCCGGCTCCGGACGGGTTGGTCATCTCGATCTCCTTTGATGGGTTGGGGTGGTGAGCTACCAGGTGGTGAGCTACCAGGTGCGGGGAATCCCGTCCTCGCAGTCGCACTCGGTCTCGCCGGGGTCCTCGGTGGTCCACTGGCACATCGTGCAGAAGTAGACGGGGTCGAAGGGGTCGACGTCGGGCTCGGTCACGGCAAGCCGGCCCTAGCTGTGGTGCGCGGTGGCGCTGAATTCGGCGGCGGCGGCCGCGTGCCCGAGCACCTGTGCCACGCCCTCCAACTCGGTGGCGGCCTGGGTGACCCGACCTCGCGGCTCCACGTGGGCGTTCGACGGCGCCCGATCGGGCAGGTCCCGGCGGCCCTCCAAGCGCAGCACGAGCGTGGCCAGGCCACTGGCAATGCGGTGATACGACCACAGGACTTCGTGCAGCGGCGGGGGCGGGGTCACACCGCCACGGCGGCCGTCGAGCTGCCGGTTCACGGTCGGCTGCGCCTGGCCGGTCTGCGCGGCGATGGCACGCTCGGACAGGCCGGCGTCGGCGGCCTGGAGCATCGCGGCGCGCAGCTCCTCATCGGCGTCGGTGATGACCCGGCGCAGCGGGGCCAGGTGGTCGACCAGTTCGGCGGCCGCGCGCAGTCGGGCGGTGGCCTCGGTGAGGCGGGCGGTGTCGAAGTCGGCGGCGGTCATCGCTCTCCCTGGTTGTCGATAGATGATGTATCGATTCCATTGGAATCCGATACGCCATTGATCGCAACTCTGAATGTCGATCCGCTATGTATCTCTATCTGGTACGTGAGTAAGCGCGTACTGATTGACGTACGTTCACGTACAAGATCACCCGTATCGGGGCGGTTCCGGGCAGGATGGGCGCGGGCCCACCGACCGTTGAACGGGAGCGCGTCATGATCTGTCTGCTGATCGAGGTCGACGGCCGCTCGCGCGAGATCGACCTCCCGGCCGATCCGGCTGAACGCGACGACATGCTCGCCGCGCTGACCGGCGGGGACTTTGCCCTGCGCGAGACCATCGATCGAGGCCTGGATCTGTGGATGGGCATAGGCCAGCACGACAGCCCGGCCAACGCGCCGGCTTCCGCGCTGGCCGCCGACCTGAGCGGCGAATCGTGGCGGCACTATCACGGGCCCGTGGTGGTTTGCGGGGTGGAGCTGAGCGAGGCGGGTGAGGAACACGCCGTGGACCTGACCGGCGACCAGCTGGCGGCGCTGCGCTGGCGGCTCGGCCGCCACGGCGCGGACTGAGCTCCCGGGCCCTCCTCGGGCCGGTCGGGGCCTCATCGCCGGGCGGTTTTTTGGAACCGCGCGGCGCCCGATGTCTGCACGGTGCATCCCTCGCATACCCGGACAAGTCGGGCCTACATAATCTGCTTTCGGTGCTTGATTATGGATCTTGATTACGATTTGTGTGCATGTGCTGCCCGTGTGCATAAAGTGTCGCCACGATAGGGAGCGTGGTGGCGGGACAGGCAGGCGGATCGCGGCCGATCGGCGTCGCGGTGGCTGTGGCAGGCGGCCGATGACGCCGGGCGGGAGTCGCGTGCGGACGTGGGTGTTCAGGGTCCTGGCCGGTGCCGGTGTGGCCGGGGTGATCGCCGCTGTGGTGGTCATGTGGGTCAGCTGGAAGGGTGACGTCGATCCCGCCGGCGCCACCATCGGGTTGGCTTCGCTGATCGTGGCGGCGGTGTCGCTGTGGCAGTCCCGCACCGGCCCCCGGCCCTCCTCACCGGCCGTTGACCCCGCCGATGTCCTCGCCGTCGATCCCCCAGAGCAGGGCGACCGGTCGCAGGTTTCCGATTCGGCCGGTTCCGCTGGTCTTCCCTCACCCGCCGCAGCCGCTCCCGCGTACCCCCCGGCGGTACCGGCCACGACCGACCGGCGGGCGTTGCCGAACGCGGCCACACTCACCGTCCCGGCCGGGCTGCCCGGGTTACCCCGCCCGCCGGCGGCGGTGTTCCTGGGCCGCCGGCAGGTGCTCACCCGGCTGCGCAAGACACTGACCACCACACCCAAGACGCCGGGCAAGCCACCGGCGGCAAGACCCGCGGGATCGGCGGGGGTGGAGCCGGTGGTGATCACGCAGGCGGCCGTGTACGGGCTGGGCGGGATCGGCAAGAGCGAACTGGCGTTGCAGTACGCCGCCGGCCACCGGGATGCCTACCGGCTGGTGTGGTGGATCGAGGCCGACAGCCCGGCCCAGATTCAGACCTCGCTGGCGGGCCTGACCCGGGCGATCTGCGCGGGCGCCGACTCGGTGGCGGCGGCCGCGGCGACAGTGGAGGAGGCGACCGACTGGGCGCTGGCGTGGCTGGCCGCCCACCCCGGCTGGCTGCTCGTCTTCGACAACGTCGAAGACTCCGGCGACCTGCACCCCTACCTGGGCCGGCTGACCGGCGGGCACGTGCTGATCACCACCCGGCGCGACACCGGCTGGAGGGACCTGGGCTGCACCCCCATCAGCCTGGAGGTATTGGACCCCGAACCCGCCCAGCGACTCCTGACCCGGATGATCATCCAGGCGCATCCCACCCGCCCGCCCGGCAGAGGCGCCCCCGCGCACAAGGCCGGACCGGCCGAGTCGGCTGAGCTGGCCGGGCTGGCTGAGGATCTGGGATTTCTGCCGCTGGCCCTGACCCAGGCCGCCGCGTTCATCGCCCGCACCCCCGGCATGAACGTCACCACCTACCGCGCACTGCTGCGCGACAACCCCGGCAAGGCGCACGCGGCCGCGCCGCCCGGCGGCGACGGCGAACGCGTCATCGCCCAGGTCTGGACGATCACCCGCACCCGGATCGCCGCCCAGAACCCGCTGGCCCCCCGGCTACTGGCGCTGCTGGCCTGCTACGCCCCCGACCAGCTGCCCATCACCGTCCTGCACCATCTGCCCGACGCCGATGAACTCCAGATCGGCCAGGCGCTGGGGCTACTGGCCTCCTACAGCATGATCACCATCAGCCCGGATAGCGGCACCGGCTCCGACGCCGTCAGCGTCCATCGCTTGATCCAGGCCGTTACCTTGAACGACCTCCCCGGACACGAACGCCAGACCGTCCATACCCGGGCCGCCGACCTGCTGACCGCCGAACTGCCCGAGGACCCGGACGTGATCGGCAGCTGGCCGGCCTACCGGCGGCTGCTGGCCCACGCCCGCGCGGCCCTGCCGCCGCGATCGCCGGCGATGTCCCAGGTGATCGACTACCTGTATGCCAGCGGGGACTACGCCACCGCCAAAACCCTGCAGCACCAGCGCTACCAGGCCCAGCTCGACCACCACGGACCCGAACACCCCGACACCCTGTTCGCCCAGGCTGACCTGGCCTCCTACACCGGGATGGCGGGGGACGTGGCCGGGGCGCGTGACCAGTTCGCCGCG
>NZ_WXEW01000017.1 GCF_009901565.1 Herbidospora solisilvae | reverse complement strand
ACCAGCACCGAACCCAAGCCCTCGGCCCCTGGCTGGAGCACTACAACACCACACGCCCACACTCAGCCCTCGGCGGCCAACCACCCATCAGCCGACTGTCACCAAGTCCATGACCGAGTACACCTAGACCCGGGCGGGGAGCTGGCCCGCGAGCTGCCCGGCCCACGGCTTGAGCACGGCGTCCAGATCGGCGAGCTGGCTCTCCAGCACCGCCAGCCCCGGCGTGGGCACGATCGCGCCCAGCTCGACCAGCAGCGGCCGGAAGTGCACCTCCACCGCCAGGGCGTGCTGGGCGCCGCCCATCACCAGGAGCGGCAGCGCGTGCTTCCCGGCCAGCGCCCGGGGCGGCAGGCGGTCGAGGAAGGCCTTGAGGAGCCCGGTGTAGGTCCCCTTGTACGTCGGGCTCGCCACCACCAGCACGTCGGCGTCCTTGACGAGGTCGAGCGCCACCTCGACGGCCGCGACGGGCTGGGGCGCGAACAGGTGGGGGGCCAGGCCCGCGAGGTCGACCACGTCGCCGGTCGAGCCGAGGGCCGCCTCGGCGGCGGCGACGGCGACGGTCAACGTGCGCGATCCGCCGCGCGGGTTGCCGACCAGGGTCACGATGCTGCCCATCAGACGTCCTCCTCGTATTCTTCGGCCTCGTCGTCGGGGAGGTCGTACCAGAAGACGTCGCCGGGATACTCCAGGCTCATGAGCACGAATGTAGCACTTATTCCCTACTTGTAATATAGGTTATGTTCCTCGCGTAGCCGGCCTTTCCCCTCCAGGTAGATCAGGTGGGCCAGCGTCTCGTTGTTGGCGGCCCGGAGCTGGAACCCCTGGATCGACTCCCACGGCCGCGACCAGGTCAGCCGGGTCGCGATCTGCCAGCACGTCAGGCCCGGCTCGGCGGCGACCACCCGTTCGATCTCGGCCAGCCGGTCGTGGTGGTGGGAGATCACGTAGTCGACGCGGCCGGGCAGGTCGGGGAAGCGGTACTCGTGGGCGGGCAGCACCTCCTCGACGTCGAGACGGCCCACCGCGCGCAGGGCGTCGAGGTAGTCGGCGAGCGGGTTGGGCGCCGACTGCGGGTGGAAGGCGACCATCGGGGTGATCTTCGCGAGCACGTGGTCGCCCGAGAACAGCAGCCCGTCGCCGGCGAAGCACAGGTGGCCGGGCGAGTGGCCCGGCGTCCAGATCGCGGTCAGGTCCCAGCCGGGGAGGTCGAGCCGCGTGCCGTCCTCGATGAGCCGGTCGGGGGCGCCGGCCGAGACGAACCGGCGGATCGCCATCGAGGAGCCCGCCAGCTCGCGGGCCCGCTCCTCCGGGATCCCGCTGCGGAGCAGCAGCGCGAGTTCCCGCTTCGACAGGTCCTCGGTGTCCTCGTACCGGCCGCGCAGCAGCCGGGCGTCGGCGGGGTGCAGGCCGATCCAGGCGCCGGAGTCCTCCCTGACCCGGCCGGCCAGGCCGTAGTGGTCGGGGTGCATGTGGGTGACCAGGACCGCCTTGACGTCGGTGATCTCGTAGCCCGCCGTCTTCAGTCCCGCGGTCAGGGCCGTGTACGCCTCCTCGGTGTCCCACCCCGCGTCGATCAGCGCCACGCCGCCGGGCAGTTCGAGGGCGTAGACGAGCACGTAGCGCAGCGGCGTGTTCGGCAGCGGCACGGGGATCGACCAGAGGCCGGGGCGCACACGTTCGACCTCGGGGAGGCGGCCGGCCAGCCAGGCGGCGTGCTGCGTCGGACTGGCCGGTTCGGTTGGTCTTCTCACGGGTCGATTGTGGCCGACGTACCGAACATAATTCTAGTGGCTGAAATTTTCATCGGACATTCCGGACCCACGGCAGGTCGCCCACCTGCGCCGACCTGCGATTCTTGACCCTCGGTGAAACCCGTTGGAAACATCGGGTGGACCTGAGCCATGGGAGCGCTCCCATACCTGACGAGGTGCATTTTGACGCGACCCTCCCGCCTCACCGCCGTGCTCGCCGCGGCGGCCCTGTTCCTGTTACCGGTGACCACCGCGTACGCCGACGAGGGCCCCGAGCAGATCCCCAACGGGACGTTCGAGACCTCCACCGCGCCCTGGTGGAACACCGGCAACGTCACCGTCGAACTGGAGGACGGCCGCCTGTGCGCTGACATCCCCGGCTCGACCACCAACCCGTGGGACGCGATCATCGGCCTCGACGGCATCCCGCTGGTCGCCGGTGAGACCTACGCCTACCGCTTCTTCGCCTCGGCCACGCCCTCGCGTGTGGGCCGGGCGCTGATCCAGCTCCCGGTCGACCCCTGGACGCAGTTCTTCGCGGCCAACCCCGAGCTGAGCGTGTCGGGCAACTCCTACGAGTTCACCTTCACCGCGCCCACCAGCCTGCCGAACGCGCAGATCGCCTTCCAGCTCGGCGGCAGCGCGACCCCGTGGCGCTTCTGCCTCGACGACGTGTCGCTGCGCGGCGGCGCCGAGCCCGAGGTCTACGAGCCCGACACCGGCCCCCGGGTGCGCGTCAACCAGGTGGCCTACCTGCCCGACGGCCCCAAGAACGCGACCGTCGTGACCGACGCGACCGAGGCCGTCGCCTGGCAGCTCAAGAACGAGGGCGGCACGGTCGTGGCGAACGGCTCGACGACCCCGCGCGGCGTCGACGGAAGCTCCGGCCAGAACGTGCACAGCATCGACTTCGGCTCGTACACGACCGCCGGCGAGGGCTACACCCTGACCGCCGACGGCGACACCAGCCGGCCCTTCGACATCTCCGCGAGCGCCTACGCCCAGCTCAAGCTGGACGCGCTGAAGTTCTACTACACCCAGCGCAGCGGCATCGCGATCGACGACGCGCTGCGCCCCGGCTACGGCCGCCCGGCCGGGCACGTCGGCGTCGCGCCCAACCAGGGCGACACGAACGTCCCCTGCCAGCCCGGCGTGTGCGACTACTCCCTCGACGTCTCGGGCGGCTGGTACGACGCCGGCGACCACGGCAAGTACGTCGTCAACGGCGGCGTCTCCGCCTGGCAGCTGATGAGCGAGTTCGAGCGCACCAAGAACGCCGCCACCGCCAAGGCCATCGGCTCGCTGGCGATCCCGGAGAGCGGCGACGCCGTTCCCGACATCCTCGACGAGGCCCGCTGGGAGCAGGAGTTCCTGCTCAAGATGCAGCGCCCCGACGGCATGGCCCACCACAAGATCCACGACGCCGCGTGGACCGGCCTGCCGCTGATGCCGCACCTCGACCCGCAGCCCCGTGAGCTCCACCCGGTCTCCACGGCCGCCACGCTGAACCTCGCCGCCACCGCCGCCCAGGCCGCCCGCCTGTTCGCGCCCTACGACGCGGCGTTCGCGGCCAAGAACCTGGCCGCCGCCCGCAAGGCCTGGACGGCCGCCAAGGCCAACCCGGCGATCTACGCCTCCCCCAACGACGGCGTGGGCGGCGGCGCCTACAACGACGACAACGTGACCGACGAGTTCTACTGGGCCGCCGCCGAGCTCTACATCACCACCGGCGAGGCGGCCTTCCGGGACGCCGTGCTGAACTCGCCGCTGCACACGGCCGACGTCTGGCGTGAGCGCGGCTTCGACTGGGGCTCGACGGCCCAGCTCGGCCGCCTCGACCTCGCGACGGTGCCCAACAACCTGCCCGGCCGGGCGGAGGTCCGCGCCTCGGTCCTGGAGGGCGCCGACAAGTACCTCGCCACGCTGGACGCGCACCCGTACGGCCTGCCCTACAACCCGCCCGACTTCGACTGGGGCTCCAACAACCTGGTCCTGAACAACATGGTCGTGATGGCGGCGGCGTACGACATCTCCGGCCAGAAGAAGTACCTCGACGGCGTGCTGGAGGGCATCGACTACATCCTCGGCCGCAACGCCCTGAACATCTCGTACGTGACGGGCTACGGCGAGGTCAACTCGCACAACCAGCACTCCCGCTGGTACGCCAACCAGCTCAACCCCGACCTGCCCAACCCGCCCAGGGGCACCCTGGCGGGCGGCCCGAACTCGGCCATCCAGGACCCGATCGCGCAGGCCAACCTCCAGGGCTGCAAGCCCCAGTTCTGCTACATCGACCACATCGAGTCGTGGGCGACCAACGAGCTGACGATCAACTGGAACGCCCCGCTGTCGTGGATCTCGGCCTTCATCGCCGACCAGGGCGACGGCTCGGTGACCACCCCCGGCTCGTGTGACGTGACCTACCAGGTCCACGGCTCGTGGCCGAGCGGCTTCTCGACCCAGGTGACGATCAAGAACACCGGCGCCACCGCGATCGACGGCTGGAACCTGAAGTGGTCGTTCCTGGGCGGGCAGAAGCTCGACCACGGCTGGAACGCCGACTACACGCAGTCGGGCGCGACCCTGACCGCGAAGAACCTGTCCCACAACAAGAAGATCCACCCCGGCTCGTCGATCACCTTCGGCTTCAACGGCGTCGGCGCCCCGGGCGCCAACCCGGTGCCGGACCTGTTCCTCCTGAACGGCAAGGCCTGCGCCTAGCCACCCCGGGCCCGTGGCTCTTCCGGGGGAGCCACGGGCCCCTAGTCTTCTTCCGTGCTGAACGACATCCACATCGACGAGGCGGTCCGCGCCCTCCGGCCCGACTTCGCCGTGCTCCTGGTCGAGGCCGTCGGCTTCGTGAACGGCCCCTCCGACGACCGGTCGCGCAAGTGGCTGGCCGAGGCGTCGGCCGAGGCCGCGCCGCTCGACCACCCGAAGATCGAGGCCTGGCGCGAGGCCTACCGCGCCTTCGGCGCCAAGCCCCAGCGCACCCGCCCCTCGGTCGACGCCCTGATCCGCCGCATGCCGCTGCCCGAGATCAACCTGGTCGTCGACGCCTACAACTCCATCTCGGTACGCCACACACTCCCCATCGGCGGCGAGGACCTGCGCCGCTACGAGGGTCCCGCGCGGCTGGTCCGGGCCGCGGGCGACGAGAAGGCCGACGAGGTGCTGGGCGACCCGGCCCCGGGCGAGGTCGTGTGGCGCGACGACGCGGGAGTGACCTGCCGCCGCTGGAACTGGCGCCAGGGCGTGCGCACCCGGATCACCGAAGACACGGTCGACGCGATTTTCATCCTCGAACGCCTGGCCCCGATGACCATGGAGGAACTGGCCTCGGCCGGCGCCGAACTGGTCACGTTGCTGCAGGTGATCAGCCCTGAGGTCCGAACTTCAACACGCACAATCGGTTAGAATTACGACCAATATGACGAAAAGGGGACCTCGCCCTGACCAGCCGGTGAGGGTGCCTCTACCATCCTGGGGGGCTACCCGTGCGTGACCAGTTCGGACAGTCCTGGGAGCATAAGCGGGAGCCACGCGCCGGACGGCTCTCGTCACCTGGCTGGACGAGTAGCCTTGGACAGGTTCCTTTACATCAACGCCGATCTGCGGAAGAGGGCGATTTCCGCCGTGTCGTCTGAGTCGTCGCGGACAGACCCGCTGGCAAGCTTCGGACAGAACGAATGGCTTGTCGACGAGCTTTACCAAAAGTACCTTCAGGACCCCGAGTCGGTTGACAAGGCCTGGTGGCACTTCTTCGCGGATTACAACGGGCAGGGCAAGGTCGCCCCGCCGGGCGACGCGACGCAGGCCGCCGCTCCCGCACCCGCCGCACCCGCCGCTCCCCCGCAGCCGAAGGCGGAGCCGAAGAAGGCACCTCCTGCCAAGGCTCCCGAGAAGCCGGCCGCCGCCAAGACCGAGGCGCCGAAGCCGCCCGTCGGCGCGGTCGAGGAGAAGCTGCGCGGCGCCGCCGCCCGCACCGCCCTCAACATGGAGGCGTCGCTGGCGATCCCGACCGCGACGAGCGTGCGGGCCGTTCCGGCCAAGCTGCTGATCGACAACCGGATCGTGATCAACAACCACCTCTCCCGCGGGCGCGGTGGCAAGATCTCCTTCACCCACCTCATCGGCTACGCCATCGTGCGGGCTCTTGAGGCCATGCCGGAGATGAACTACGCCTACGGCGAGATCGACGGCAAGCCGGCTCTCGTCCGGCCCGAGCACGTCGGGCTGGGGCTGGCGATCGACGTCCAGAAGAGCGACGGAACGCGCCAATTGCTGGTGCCGTCGATCAAGGCTGCTGAGACGCTCGACTTCCAGCACTTCTGGATGGCCTACGAAGAGATCGTCCGCAAGGCGCGCTCCGGCAAGCTCGGCGTCGACGACTTCCAGGGCACCACGATCTCGCTGACCAACCCCGGCACCATCGGCACGGTCCACTCGGTGCCGCGCCTGATGCCCGGCCAGGGCACGATCATCGGCGTCGGCGCGATGGAATACCCGGCCGAATACCAGGGCGCCTCGGCCGAGACGCTCTCGCGGCTGGCCATCAGCAAGGTGATGACGCTCACCAGCACCTACGACCACCGCATCATCCAGGGTGCGCAGTCGGGTGATTTCCTGCGGCGCATCCACCAGCTGCTGCTGGGCGCCGACGACTTCTACGACGACATCTTCGAGTCGCTGCGGATCCCCTACGAGCCGGTCCGCTGGACCGCCGACGTTTCGGCCTCCCACGACGACGACGTCGCCAAGTCGGCCCGCGTCATCGAGCTGATCCACGCCTACCGCGTGCGCGGCCACCTGATGGCCGACACCGACCCGCTGGAATACCGCCAGCGCAAGCACCCCGACCTCGACATCACCAAGCACGGCCTCACCCTGTGGGACCTGGAGCGCGAGTTCCCGACCGGTGGTTTCGGCGGCCGGGCGCTGATGACGCTGCGCGAGGTCCTCGGCGTGCTGCGCGACTCCTACTGCCGCACCGTCGGCATCGAGTACATGCACATCCAGAACCCCGAAGAGCGGGCCTGGATCCAGGCGCGGGTCGAGAAGCCCCACGCCAAGCCCGACCGCGACGAGCAGCTCCACGTCCTGGCGCGGCTCAACACCGCCGAGGCGTTCGAGACCTTCCTGCAGACGAAGTACGTCGGCCAGAAGCGCTTCTCGCTCGAAGGCGGCGAGTCGCTGATCCCGCTGCTCGACTCGGTGATCGCCGCGGCGGCCGACGAGCAGCTCGACGAGGTCGTCATCGGCATGGCCCACCGCGGCCGTCTCAACGTGCTGGCCAACATCGTCGGCAAGTCCTACGCCCAGGTGTTCGGCGAGTTCGAGGGCAACCTCGACCCGCGCAGCGCCCACGGCTCGGGCGACGTGAAATACCACCTGGGCGCCAACGGCGACTTCGTGTCGCCGTCGGGCAAGCGGATCAAGGCGTCGGTCGTCGCCAACCCGTCCCACCTGGAAGCGGTCGACCCCGTCCTCGAAGGCGTCGTGCGCGCCAAGCAGGACCTGCTGGAGATGGGCCCCGAGGGCTTCACCGTCCTGCCGGTGCTGATCCACGGCGACGCGGCCTTCGCGGGCCAGGGCGTGGTGGCCGAGACGCTGCACCTGTCGCAGCTGCGCGGCTACCGCACCGGCGGCACCGTCCACATCGTGGTCAACAACCAGGTCGGCTTCACCACCAGCCCGGAGGCCTCGCGTTCGTCGGTCTACGCCACCGACGTCGCGCGCATGATCCAGGCGCCGATCTTCCACGTGAACGGCGACGACCCCGAGGCGGTCGTCCGGGTCGGCAAGCTGGCCTACGAATACCGCCAGGCGTTCCGCAAGGACGTCGTGATCGACATGATCTGCTACCGGCGCCGCGGCCACAACGAGGCCGACAACCCGAGCTTCACCCAGCCGCTCATGTACGACCTGATCGACGCCAAGCGCTCCACCCGCAAGCTCTACACCGAGGCCCTGATCGGCCGCGGCGACATCACGGTCGAAGAGGCCGAGCAGGCGCTGCGCGACTACCAGGAGCAGCTGGAGCGGGCCTTCACCGAGACCCGCGAGGCCGCCAAGAAGCCGCTCGAAGAGGGCGCGGTCGTCAAGCCGCCCACCGACGAGCTGATCGTGTGGAGCCACGACGACACCAAGACGGCCATCTCCGAGGAGACCGTCAAGCGGGTCATCGACACGCAGCTCACGCTGCCAGAGGGCTTCACCGTCCACCCGAGGCTCAACCCGGTGCTCCAGCGGCGCGGCGCGATGATCGAGGAGGACGCGATCGACTGGGCGACCGGCGAGACGCTGGCGTTCGGCTCGCTCCTGCTCGACGGCCACCCCGTCCGCCTGGCGGGCCAGGACTCGCGGCGCGGCACCTTCGGCCAGCGCCACGCGGTGCTGGTCGACCGGGTCACCGGCGAAGACCACACCCCGCTGAAGACGTTCAACGAGGGCGTCACGAAGTTCTACGTCTACGACTCGCTGCTGAGCGAGTTCGCGGCGCTGGGCTTCGAATACGGCTACAGCGTGGTCCGGCCCGAGGCGCTGGTCATGTGGGAGGCGCAGTTCGGCGACTTCGTCAACGGCGCCCAGTCGATCATCGACGAGTTCATCTCGTCCGGTGAGCAGAAGTGGGGCCAGCGGTCGTCGGTCGTGCTGCTGCTGCCGCACGGCTACGAGGGTCAGGGTCCCGACCACTCCTCGGCCCGCATCGAGCGCTTCCTGCAGATCTGCGCGCTCGACAACATGACCGTGGCCCAGCCGACGACCCCGGCGAACTACTTCCACCTGCTGCGCTGGCAGGCGCTGTCCGACCGGCGCAAGCCGCTGGTCGTGTTCACGCCCAAGTCGCTGCTGCGCCACAAGGCGGCGGCGTCGGCGACCGCGGAGTTCACCTCCGGCACCTTCCAGCCGGTGCTCGGTGACACCACGGTCGACCCCGCTGGCGTCCGGAAGGTCGTCCTGTGCTCCGGCAAGATCTACTACGATCTGGCCGCCGCACGCGACAAGGGGGGCCACACCGACACGGCGGTCGTCCGGATGGAGCGGCTCTTCCCGTTCCCCGAGCAGCCGCTGAAGGCCGAGCTGGCCCGCTACGCCGACGACGTCGAGCTCGTGTGGGCGCAGGACGAACCGGTCAACATGGGCCCGTGGCCCTACCTGGCGCTGAAGATGACCGAGCGGCCCGAGGTGCTCAACGGCCGGCGGCTGCGGCGGGTCTCGCGGGCGGCGAACTCCTCGCCGGCCGCCGGTTCCCACAGCACCCACGACAACGAACTCCACGCCATCATCACCGAGATCTTCGGTTAGACACGTCACACCCAGCGGGAGGCCCTCCACTGCGGGGGGCCTCTCGCCGTTTCCGGGAGCTTTCATGTACTTCACCGACAGGGGCATCGAGGAACTGGTCGAGCGCCGGGGCGAGGAGGAGGTGCAGATGGTCTGGCTGGCCGAGCGGCTGCGCGAGTTCGTCGACCTCAACCCCGAGTTCGAGACCCCGGTCGAGCGCCTGGCGACCTGGCTGGCCCGGCTCGACGACGACGAGGACTAGAACGCGATACATCTTGACTTTCCACGAACGCGACATATCGTGTTTGTAGGCAGTTCGTGGAAGGGGCGGCGTCATGCCGAGATGGACCATCGACAAACCCGACCAGCTCACGTTCGATCCGGTCGACCGGTTGAGCGTGCGCATCGTGGCCGGCCACCTGGCGGTGCTGGCCAGCGACGGCCCGCCCGGCCTGGAGATCAGCGAGATCGGCAGCGTCCCCCTCGTCGTCGAGCAGGAGGCCGGCCGGCTCACCGTCACCTACGGCGACCTCACCTGGGAGGGCGTGCTCGGCTGGTTGCGCTCGGGGGGCGGGCGCAGCTGCGTGATCACCCTGACGGTCCCGAAGACCTGCCGGGTCGAGGCGGGGGTGATCTCCGCGGGGGCGGTGATCGCCGGCTTCGAGGGTCAGACCCGGGTCCGCAGCGTGACGGGCGACATCATCCTCGACGGCGTGAGCGGCGACGTCCACGCCGAGACCGTCTCGGGGTCGGTCGAGAGCCGCGCCCTCGCCGGCGACCTCGCGTTCACCAGCGTCTCGGGCGAGCTGACCGTCGCCGACGGGGTGCCCAGGCGTCTGCGCGGCAACACCGTCAGCGGCGGCATCACCGCCGACCTGACCCTCGGCCCGACCGGCCACGTGACCCTCAACACGGTCTCGGGCTCGATCTGGGTGCGGCTTCCGCGCGCCACCGACAGCGACGTGACCTTCCGCTCGATGTCGGGCAATCTGGAGTCCGCCTTCCCGGGTCTCACGTACAACGGCCACCCCGGCACCAAGACACTCACCGGCCGCCTCGGCGGTGGCATGGCCACCCTCAGCGCGACCACCGTCTCGGGCGGCGTGACCCTGCTCAGTAAGGAATCAGAATGAGTCCCGTCTTCGGCCACGGCAGGCTCCGGCTCTACCTGCTCAAGCTGCTGGAGGAGAGCCCCCGCCACGGCTACGAGGTCATCCGCCTGCTCCAGGACCGTTTCCTCGGCGTCTACTCCCCCTCGCCCGGCACGATCTACCCGCGCCTGGCGCGGCTGGAGGAGGAGGGCCTGGTCACCCACGAGGTCGTCGACGGCAAGAAGGTCTTCACCCTCACCGACAAGGGCCGCGCCGAGCTGAACGCCCGCCTCGACGAGCTCGCCGACCTGGAACGCGAGATCACCGCCTCGGTCCAGGACATCGCCCGTGAGGTCAAGGAAGACGTGCGCCAGACCGTCCGCTCCCTGCGCCACGAGCTGACCACGATGGCCCGCACCATCAACCAGGAGACGACCGGCTCCGCCCGCGACACCCGCGACGAGTGGAAGCGCCAGCGCGACCGGCAGAAGGCCGAATGGTCGCGCCAGAAGCAGCAGTGGAAGGCCGAGTCGGAGCGCTGGAAGGTCGAATGGCAGCGCATCTGGACCGACACGTGGGCCATGACGGGCTTCCCGACGCCCGCCAACGGCACCACCGACGACGAGCGGGCCACGGCCAACGACGCGGAACTCGGTCAGTATCTGGCCGACTTCGTGGCCGCCGTCCGGTCCGAGGCGGCCGACACCCGGATCGGCGACGACGACCTGGCGGCCTGCAAGGCGGTCCTCGACGACACGGCCACCCGCCTGCGGTCGATCCTCGACCCCGACGGCTGATCACGATGGGTGGCGCTCACCTGTGCGTCGTGTGCGGCCGGTCGCGCCGTTCATGGTCGCTTCTCTGCTTCCGTTACGGCTCCGCCCGGCCGGCCCCGCCCGCCGTCCCCGGACCTCCCCGCGGCCGGCGCCGACCGGCCGCGCCCGAACCGCCCGGCCACGGGGAGTCGGCCGGCCGCCCTAGAGAGTGAAGACGATCTTCCCGAACACCTCGCCCCCGGCCATGGCCGCCACGCCCTCGCGGGCCTCGGTCAGCGGGAGCACACGGTCGACCAGCGGGCGGATGCCCGTCTGCTCCAGGAAGACCGCGAGTCTGGCCAGCTGGTCGCGGGTGCCCATGGTCGAGCCGATGATCTGCTTCTGCAGGAAGAAGACCTGGGCCAGCTTGGTGGGGGCGACCATTCCGCTGGTCGCGCCGCAGATCACCACCCGGCCGCCGGGCCGCAGCGACGAGATCGAGTGGTCCCAGGTCGCCTCCCCCACGCTCTCCATCACGGCGTCCACCCGCTCGGGCAGCCGCCCGCCGGTCTCGAACGCCTGGTCCGCGCCCAGTTCCAGGGCCTTCTCCCGCTTGGCCGCCGATCGGCTCGTCGCCCAGACGCGATAGCCGGCCGCCCGGCCCAGCGTGATCAACGCGGTCGACACGCCCCCGCCCGCGCCCTGGACCAGCACCGTCGATCCCGGTTCAAGACCGGACTTCTCGAACAACATCCGGTAGGCGGTCAGCCAGGCCGTCGGCAGGCAGGCGGCGTGCTCGAACGACAGGGCCGCGGGCTTGGGCACCAGGTTCCGCGTGGGCACCACCACCTTCTCCGCGAAGGTGCCCTGGTGCAGCTCGGAGAGCAGCGTCCGGCGCGGGTCGAGGGTCTCGTCGCCGTTGACCGGCGTTCCGATGACCGAGTGGACGATCACCTCGTTGCCCGCCTCGTCGACCCCGGCCGCGTCCGTGCCGAGCGTCATCGGCAGCCGGTCGGGACCGATGCCGATCCCGCGCAGGGTGAACAGGTCGTGGTGGTTGAGCGATGCGGCCCTGACGGTCACCGTCGTCCAGCCGTCGGGGACGGCGGGCTCGGGCCGCTCGCCCACGGTCAGACCCTTCAGCGGGTCGTTCGGATCGGTCTGCGAAGCCGTGACTGCGATCATGGCAGAACATTACTCTATCCCTGTTACGAGAGTGACAAAAGGGACTGAGACCCGCCGCGAATAATACGTAAACCGAAATGGCAAACCAGGGATCACCTGCGAAGACGCCATTCATAACGGCAGTGCATGAATAACGGTAAGGCCAATTGACCCAGCCCTCTCGTTATATCTGCGGCGTTACCCGTGATCGCGTCATTAACGTTCGGAGCTGTTTCCACGTATTTGGGACGCACCCTCAATTCGTCCCAAGGGAAAGGACTTCGATGATCTCCCGAGCACGACGTCTCTCCATCCCCGTCGCCGGCGCGCTGGTCGCGTTCGGCGTCGTGGGCACCGCCTCGTCGGCCACGGCCACGGCCCCCAGCGACGTGACCCAGAAGGCGGCCCCGACCACGGCCGCCGCCGCGGCGCAGTTCTGGACCCCCGACCGGCTCCGCGCCGCGAAGGACCGCACCGAGGAGCTGGGCAACGCGGTCAAGGGCTCGGGCCGTCCGAGCACCCCCCAGCCCGACGGCAAGGCCGGTGTGGTCCCGCCGATCGGCGGCGAGAAGGCGGGCACCCCCGCCAGCAAGCAGGTCAACCTGCCCAACACGGTCGGCCGGGTGTTCTTCACCCTGCCGGGCAAGAACCCGCTCGACCCCAAGAGCTGGAAGTACTGCTCCGGCACCTCGATCCAGGGCAAGTTCCGCAACGTCGTGGCCACCGCCGGCCACTGCGTGTACGACCCGGCCAGCAACCGGTTCTACGACAACTGGGTGTTCATCCCGTCGTACTGGGACGGCACCCAGGCGTGGAACGGCAAGGCGCCCTACGGCATCTACCCGGCCACCTGGTACCAGGCGCACGACGACTTCGTGGTCAAGGAGGACTACGACTACGACTACGCGTTCGTCAACGTCGCCTCCGGCTACAAGGCCAGCTGGGAGAAGGTCGACGGCAAGTACAAGCTCGTCAAGACCTCCGTCGGCCGCCTCGGCGACAACGTCGGCGGCCAGGGCTTCACCTGGAACCGCAGCACCAAGACCAACGTCTTCTCGTTCGGCTACCCGGCCGGCCCGCACCCCGACGGCGACCGTCCGTTCAGCGGCAAGACGATGAAGTGGTGCTACGGCCAGACCGCCGCCATGCCGGCCGCGCCGAAGTACAACGTCCAGGAGCACGTCGGCATCAAGTGCGGCATGACCGCCGGCGCCAGCGGCGGCCCGCTGATCTGGAACTACAAGAGCAAGACCCGTTCCGGCTACCTCTACGGCGTCAACAGCATCGCCTGGGACACCGACGGCAACGACCGGTACGACCGGCTCTCCTCGCCCTACTTCAACGGGGAGACCTACGACGTCTACAAGGTCGCGGCCAACCGCTGGACCGCGTGACCATCTGCCGCGAGAACCGGTGCCCGGGGGACGTTCATCGTCTCCCGGGCACTTTCCTTTACACGGGCCGTAGCTTCGGCCCGATCTACTCGGACGGGCCAGAGGGCCGTTCGGTTCCCTCGGATTCATAACGAGAAGGCCAAGAACCTGTGCCTGATCACTGGTGATCTGGAAAAATCACCCCTTACGATCGATACCTCCGTCACGAGACCCCCGAGAGGCCCCCATGACCAGGCGGATCACCCTTGCCGCAGGCGGCGTCGCCGCCGCGCTGGGTGCCGCCGCGCTCCTCTCGATCTGGACGCCGACGTCGGCGCCCGCCGTCGCGGCCCCGCCCACGGCGCCCCTGATGGAGGTCTCGGCCAAGGAGGCCGCGCCGCCGGCGGAGCGGCACCTCGGCAAGGGCGTGATGGCCTACCCCCTCGCCGCGACCGGCGCGGACATGCAGAAGGTCGCCGCCTACTGGACGCCCGCGCGGCTGAAGGAGGCCAGCACCTACGTCCCGGCCTCCAAGCCGTCCACCGGGGCGCCGCAGGCCCCCTCGATGGCCGAGCTCTCCCGCGCCGCCGCGGCGACGGGCGCGGCCGGCGCCGTCGCGCCCTCCCAGCAGCCGATGGTCGGCAAGGTCTTCTTCAAGCTGGGCGACAAGGAGTACTGGTGCTCCGGCTCGGTCGTCCACTCCAAGAACCGCAACCTGGTCGCCACGGCCGGCCACTGCGGCTGGTCGCTCGGCCAGAACAAGCCCGTGGAGAACTGGGTCTTCATCCCCTCCTACGCGGGCGGCTCGACCGACGCCGGCGTCTACGTCGGCCACACCCTCTACCTCCACGAGGACTTCTCGGGCGCGGGCGACTACGACCGCGACTACGCCTTCGTGACCGTCTACCGGGGTTTCACCTGGAAGGGCGACCAGAGGGTGCAGGGGGGCCGGCTTGAAGACAAGGTCGGCGCCTTCCAGTTCGCCTCGACCAAGGGCCGCTCCCGCCCGGTGTCGGTGTTCGGCTACCCGGCCGGCGCCCATCCCGACGGCACCCGCCCCTTCGACGGCCAGGTCGTCCGGTCGTGTTCCGGCACGACCAGGGCCACCGCCGCCGCGGCCCCCACCTATCTCCTGGAGAACGGCGTCCTGCTGAACCCGTGCCCCTTCACGGCGGGCGCGAGCGGCGGCCCGTGGGTGCTCGGCTGGGATCCGGCGAAGAAGACCGGGTTCCTCAACGGCGTGACCAGCCTGACGTGGAACATCAACGCCGACGGCAAGCTCGACGCGGCGTCCTCGCCCTACTTCAACGCGGTGACCGCGCGGGTCTACCAGCAGGCCGCCAAGCAGGCGACGAACTGAGCAAGCGCCTTGCAACCGCGGATAAAGCAGGGATAAAGCGCAGAAACCTACCTTCATCACAGCACACCCTCTGCGATGAAGGAGCACCACCATGCGATCCCGAGCGAAGCACCTCGCGCTTCTGGGCGCCACCGCCGGCCTTCTCGGCGCCGCCCTGGCCGTCCCGTCCGCGGCCAGCGCCGCTCCCGACGAGGCGTCCGACCCGCTGGCCGGCAGCGGCATCGCCGCCTGGAACGTCGTCGCCTTCTGGTACGGCCAGTCGAAGGCCAACCTGAACGCCGCCACCCCCTACGACGTCGAGACCAAGGTCGTCGCCAAGCACCTGTCGAAGGGCGGCCCGTCCGCCGACGGCAAGCCCGGTCTCGTCTCCCCGATCGGCGGTGCGGGCTCCACCTCGTCCAAGAACGTCAACCTGCCCCGCACCACCGGCAAGGTCTTCTTCCTGGACGCCGACAAGAACCCCCGCTGGTGCACCGCCACCTCGCTCCAGTCGAAGTACAAGAACCTGGTCGCCACCGCCGGGCACTGCGTCTACGACGTCGAGTCGAACGCCGCCACGCTGAAGTACTGGGTGTTCGTCCCGGCCTACTACCAGGGCAAGACCCCCTACGGCATCTACGTCGGCAAGCAGGCCTTCACCCACTACGACTTCGACGTCTACGAGGACTTCGACCGCAACTACGCCTTCGTCACCGTCTACAACGGCCTGAAGGCCCCGCACGACGGCGGCCCGCTCGACGGCGACTGGAAGAAGGTCTCCAAGAGCGAGTGGGACAAGTACCGCTCCTACGGCACCTACCCGTGGATCGTCAGCAAGTACACGAAGAAGGTCGGCTCGAAGTACTACATCTGGAAGTTCGTCGACGCGGGCCGGCTGGGTGACAACGTGGGCGGCCAGGGCTTCGCGTACAACCAGAAGAGGAACGTGAAGGACTACGTCTTCGGCTACCCGAGCGGGTCACACCCCGACGGCAACCACGCCTACACGGGCCAGACCCAGAAGTGGTGCTACGGGACCACGTTCCCGGCCTCCGCCTCGGCGGTCAAGGGCGAGGAGCTGCTCGGCGTCAAGTGCAGCTTCACCGGCGAGGGCTCGTCGGGCTCGGCCTGGATGTACAAGTACAGCAACACCAGCCGCAAGGGCTACCTGAACGGCGTCACCGCCGCGGTCTCCGACACCGACGGCAACGACCGCATCGACGTCAGCCTCTCGCCCTACTTCGACGGCGAGACCTACGGCATCTACAAGCACGCGGCGAACCTGTGGTCCGGTTCGATCGCCTAGGACGGAGAGGGCCCGGCCGCACTTGGCCGGGCCTTTTTCATGCGTGGAGGAATTAGACGTACATAGCTGGATTTCGGTGCCATCGAAAAATGTGATTCGAGTCACATTCGTTTCAAGATCCGACTGCCGTGAGTCAAGTGCTCACCTGCGGCGATGCGTGCACAACGGCCCCAAAGGCCCGGTGAAGTCGCTTTGGACACGCGGAACATCCCGCATATCGTCCTGACGGTCCCTTTACCAACGCATGGAGCACCCTTGAAGCGCACCCTCGCCCTCTCCGGTGTGGCAGCCGGCCTCCTGGCCTCCGCCCTCGTCGCCCAGCCCGCCTCGGCGGCCGGTGACGTGGCGAGCGACTCCCTGGCCAAGACGTCGCTCGCGGCCAAGAACGTCGTCGCCTACTGGTTCGCCAACCGGTACGCCAACCTGGTCGGCTCGACCCCCTACAACGCCGAGACGACCATCAAGGTCAACAAGCACGTCTCCACCGGCGGCCCCTCGGCCGACGGGAAGGCTGGAACGGTCCCCGCCATCGGCGACGAGGCCAAGTCGGGCGGTTCCTCCAAGAACGTCAACCTCCCCCGCACCACCGGCAAGGTGTTCTTCCGCGGCGGCGACGGCAAGCCCCACTGGTGCACCGCCACCTCGCTGCAGTCGAAGTACAAGAACCTGGTCGCCACCGCCGGAAGCTGCGTCTACGACACGGTGACCAACAAGGCCACCCTCGACTACTGGGTCTTCGTGCCCGGCTACTACCAGGGCAAGACCCCCTGGGGCATCTACGTCGGCAAGACCGCCTACACCCACTACGACTTCGACGTCTACGAGGACGGCGACCGCAACTACGCGTTCGTCACCGTCTACAACGGCCTCAAGGCGCCGGCGTCGGGCCTGCCCGCCAAGGGCAGCGACTTCGTCAAGTGGATGCGGTCGGAGAACACCAAGGAAGTCTCCAAGGCCGAATGGGAGACCTACAGCAAGGCCATCCGCTCGCCCGGCCCGATCAAGGGCAAGTACTACGTCATCCGCTTCACCGACGCCGGCCGCCTCGGCGACAACGTCGGCGGCCAGGGCCTGGCCTACAACCAGAAGGTCGGCCAGAACGTCTACGTCTTCGGCTACCCGAGCGGCTCCCACCCCGACGGCAACCACGCCTACACGGGCCACACGCTCAAGTGGAGCTACGGCAAGACCTTCAAGGCCAAGGCGTCGGCCGTGAAGGCCGAGGAGCTGATCGGCGTGAAGTCGTCGTTCACCGGCCAGGGGTCGCTGGGCTCTGCGTGGCTCTCGCAGTACAAGAGCAGCCGCCGCCTCGGCTACCTGAACGGCCTGACCAGCGGGGTGTCCGACACCGACGGCAACAAGCGCATCGACACGAGTGTCTCGGCCTACTTCGACGGCGAGACCTACGGCGTCTACAAGGCCGCCGCCAACGTGTGGTCGGGTGCGATCGCCTAGTCAAGATCGATTAGTCAAGATCGAACATCTGCGGGGCCCGGCCGATCGGCCGGGCCTTTGCCGTTCGCGCCAGGTTCCATTGATCTCATGTGATTTACATCACATTCCCAGAGTCTTCCCAGACTCCTGTGGTTGGCTACGCCATCCACTCGAAACACCCCTCTGGCGCCAGAGCTGCGCTTCCGTCCCTCCGGCGTCATTGACACCTCTGTCAACGCCGAGTGGACCACATAACGAGGGAATCTCCGTAACCGAGAGTGATCAATCGCCCCTTCAGCCGCAGAAATCACGGCTGTAGGGTCCAGCCATCCCTTTCCTGACGCATGGGACGCAGCTGCGGCCCACGTACAGACCAAGGAGTTCCCCCATGAAGCGCACTCTCGCCCTCGGTGGCGTGGCGGCGGGCCTGCTGGCCTCCGCTATCGTCACCCAGCCGGCTGCCGCCGCCGGTGACGTGGCCAGCACCCCGCTGGCCTCGACCGGCATCGCGGCGAAGAACATCGTCGCCTACTGGTACGCCAACAAGGCCGCCAACCTCGTGGGCGCGACCCCCTACGACGTGGAGACCCAGGTCGTCGGGAAGCACGTCTCGACCGGCGGTCCCACCGCCGACACCAAGCCCGGGATCGTTCCCGCCATTGGTGACGAGAAGAAGGTCACCAGCGTCTCGAAGAACGTCAACCTGCCCAAGACCACGGGCAAGGTGTTCTTCATCGGCGCCGACCACAAGCCGCACTGGTGCACCGCCACCTCCGTGCAGGCCGCGTACAAGAACCTCGTCGCGACCGCCGGTCACTGCGTCTACGACGTCGTGAACAACAAGGCGACCCTCGACAAGTGGGTCTTCGTCCCGGGCTACTACCAGGGCAAGACCCCGTGGGGCATCTACGTGGGTAAGCAGGCCTTCACCCACTACGACTTCGACGTGTACGAGGACGGCGACCGCAACTACGCGTTCGTCACCGTGTACAACGGCCTGAAGGCCCCGCACGACGGCCCCGCTTTCGGTAAGCACGTGCCCAAGGGCTACACCGGCGGCGACGGCTGGGAGGACCTGGGCGGCTGGGTCGAGGTCTCCAAGGACGTCTACGACGACTACTTCGGCTTCGACACCTTCATCGGCGACACGGCCAAGGTCAAGGACTGGAAGGGCAACTGGCACTACTTCGTCTGGAAGTTCGTCGACGCCGGTCGCCTCGGTGACAACGTCGGCGGCCAGGGCCTCGCCTACAACCAGAAGATCGGCCAGTCGGTCTACGTCTTCGGCTACCCGAGCGGCAAGCACCCGGACGGCAACCACGCCTACTCGGGCCACACGCTCAAGTGGAGCTACGGCAAGACCTTCGCGGCGAAGGCCTCGGACATCAAGGCCGAGGAGATCATCGGCATCAAGTCGTCCTTCACCGGTGAGGGCTCGCTCGGTTCCGCGTGGATCGCGCAGTACAAGAGCGCTCGTCGTCTGGGCTACCTGAACGGCGTGACCATCGGCGTCTCCGACACCGACGGCAACAAGCGCTACGACACCTCGGTTTCCCCGTACTTCGACGGTGAGACCTTCGGCGTCTACAAGGCTGCTGCGAACCTGTGGAGCGGCTCGATCGCCTAAGCGGTCACCAGCTCGACGAAAGACCCGATCGTTACGATCGGGTCTTTTGTCGTTTTTGCGCGTTCCAGCAAAGGATGGAGTCACTCGCGGATCGGTTCCATTGATCGCGAGTGATTTACATCACATTCCCAGGATCTTCACAGAACCCTGTGGTTTCCTTCGCGCCCGCAGTAGGCGAGTCAAGGACATTCCGAACTGCGCTTCTGTCCGGGCGTCAATCCTTACAAGCCTGTCAACTTTGAGTAATCCCAGTCACGAAAAGATCTCGGCGACTCAGAAGCCTCCGCGAACCTCAGGTATCGCTACGGACACACCCAAGATCGGCTGTAAGGTCCACTCATCCCTTTCCTGACGCATGGGACGCAAGACGCGGCCCACGTACAGACCAAGGAGTTCCCCCATGAAGCGCACTCTCGCCCTCGGTGGCGTGGCGGCGGGCCTGCTGGCCTCCGCTCTCGTCACCCAGCCGGCTTCCGCCGCCGGTGACGTCGTCAGCACCCCGCTGGCCAACACCGGCATCGCGGCCAAGAACATCGCTGCCTTCTGGTGGGCCGAGAACATGGCCCAGCTGAAGGGCGCGACCCCCTACGACGTGGAGACCCAGGTCGTCGGGAAGCACGTCTCGACTGGTGGCCCGACCGCCGACACCAAGCCGGGCATCGTCCCCGCCATCGGTGACGAGAAGAAGGTCACCAGCACCTCGAAGAACGTCAACCTGCCCAAGACCACGGGCAAGGTGTTCTTCATCGGCGCTGACAAGAAGTCGCACTGGTGCACCGCCACCTCGGTCCAGGCCGCGTACAAGAACCTCGTCGCGACCGCCGGTCACTGCGTCTACGACGTCGTGAACAACAAGGCGACCCTGGACAAGTGGGTCTTCGTCCCCGGTTACTACCAGGGCAAGACCCCGTGGGGCATCTACGTCGGCAAGCAGGCGTTCACGCACTACGACTTCGACGTGTACGAGGACGGCGACCGCAACTACGCGTTCGTCACCGTGTACAACGGCCTGAAGCTGCCCCACGGCGGCCTCAAGGACGTCAAGACCCTCAAGGACCTTGGCGGCCTGGTCGAAGTCTCGAAGGAACTGTGGCTGCAGTACGACATCCGCTTCATCGACGGCGGAAAGTACTACATCTGGAGGTGGAACGACGCTGGTCGCCTGGGCGACAACGTCGGGGGCCAGGGCCTCGCCTACAACCAGAAGGTCGGCCAGAGCGTCTACGTGTTCGGCTACCCGAGCGGCTCGCACCCGGACGGGAACCACGCCTACTCCGGTCACACCCTCAAGTGGACCTACGGCAAGACGTTCGCCGCCAAGGCGTCGGACATCAAGGCCGAGGAGATCATCGGCGTGAAGTCCTCCTTCACCGGTGAGGGCTCGCTGGGCTCCGCGTGGATCTCGCAGTACAAGAGCGCTCGTCGTCTGGGTTACCTGAACGGCGTGACCATCGGCGTCTCCGACACCGACGGCAACAAGCGCTACGACACCTCGGTTTCCCCGTACTTCGACGGTGAGACCTTCGGCGTCTACAAGGCTGCTGCGAACCTGTGGAGCGGCTCGATCGCCTAAGCGGTCACCAGCTCGACGGAAGGCCCGGTCGTTTACGACCGGGCCTTTTGCCGTTCTCGGACATCGGTTCCATTGATCGCGTGTGATTTAAGTCACATTTGTTGACCTATGTCCGACTTCTTCACCATGGGTTAACCATCACCGTCAAGCCCGGCACCCCTGTGGCCGTGGAGTTTCCGCGTCCGCGGGTCATTGACTCGTGACCCGACTGTGAGTCGCCCAGATCACGGGCACATCACGGGCCCCTGAGGTGCCCAGACGCCACTTCAGGCGCGCAAGATCGCAGGAGTAACCTCCGGAACATCCCTTTCCTGACGTATGGGACGCAGGACGCGGCCCACGTACAGACCAAGGAGTTCCCTCATGAAGCGCACCCTCGCCCTCGGTGGCGTGGCGGCCGGCCTGCTGGCCTCCGCCCTCGTCACCCAGCCGGCCGCCGCCGCCGGCGACGTCGCCAGCACCCCGCTGGCCACGACCGGCATCGCGGCCAAGAACATCGCGGCCATGTGGCTGGCGGAGAACGCCGCCAACCTGGTCAACGCGACCCCCTACGACGTGGAGACCCAGGTCGTCTCCAAGCACGTCTCGACCGGCGGCCCGACGGCCGACACCAAGCCGGGTGTCGTCCCCGCCATCGGCGACGAGAAGAAGACGACCAGCACCTCGAAGAACGTCAACCTGCCCAAGACCACCGGCAAGGTGTTCTTCTCCGACGGCTTCGAGAACAAGGGCACCCCCTGGTGGCCGAAGTGGGTCGCCAAGAACCCGCACTGGTGCACCGCCACGTCGGTCCAGTCGAACTACCGCAACCTCGTCGCGACCGCCGGCAGCTGTGTCTACAACACGGAGACCAACAAGGCGACGCTCGAGAACTGGATCTTCGTCCCGGGTTACTACCAGGGCAAGGCTCCGTGGGGCGTGTACGTCGGCAAGCAGGCCTTCACCCACTACGACTACGACGTCTACGAGGACGGCGACCGCAACTACGCGTTCGTCACCGTCTACAACGGCATCTCCCTGCCCGCGAACGGCCTCGCCGACTTCGACAAGTTGTGGCAGCTCCACGGCCTGGCGTCCTTCCAGGAGGTCTCGGAGGCCGTCGCCAAGACCTACAAGTACTACTGGAAGAAGGACGGCAAGTACTACGTCTGGAAGTACACCGACGCCGGTCGCCTCGGCGACAACGTCGGCGGTCAGGGCTTCGCCTACAACCAGAAGGTCGGCCAGAACGTCTACGTGTTCGGCTACCCGAGCGGCCAGCACCCCGACGGGAACCAGGCCTTCACCGGCAAGACCCTGAAGTGGAGCTACGGCAAGACCTTCGCGGCCAAGGCCTCGGCCATCAAGGCCGAGGAGCTCATCGGCGTCAAGTCCTCCTTCACGGGTGAGGGCGCCCTGGGTTCCGCGTGGATCGCGCAGTACAAGAGCGCTCGCCGTCTGGGCTACCTGAACGGCGTGACCATCGGCGTCTCCGACACCGACGGCAACAAGCGCTACGACACCTCGGTTTCCCCGTACTTCGACGGCGAGGCCTACGGCGTCTACAAGGCCGCGGCGAACCTGTGGAGCGGTTCGATCGCGTAGTGGTCGTCCAAGGGAAGGCCCGGCTCCGGCCGGGCCTTTTCGTTTGCCCGTTCCAACGAAGTTCCCTTTGACGCACGGGTTCCCGAATCGGTGCCATCGACTCCATGTGATTTACATCACATCATCACCTGTTGATAACAACCCGACTCCACCTCTGACCTCGGGTCTGACAGGTCACGGAAATGTCACGGGATCCTGAGTGGTTTCGGACGCCCCAGTTTCGCTACCGCGTGTGACGAACAGGCATGTAAGTTCCGGGTTGCCCCTTTACTGACGCATGGGACGCAAGAGGCGGCCCACGTACAGACCAAGAGGAGTTCCCCCTTATGAAGCGCACTCTCGCCCTCGGTGGTGTGGCGGCCGGTCTGCTGGCCTCCGCTCTCGTCACCCAGCCCGCCAGCGCCGCCGGCGACGTCGCCTCGGACCCCCTGGCGACGACGGGCATCGCGGCCAAGAACATCGCCGCCCTCTGGCTGACCGAAGGCGCCGCGAACCTGATCAACGCCACGCCGTACAACGTCGAGACCACGGTCCCGGCGAAGCACGTCTCGTCCGGCGGCCCCTCGGCCGACACCAAGCCGGGCATCGTCCCCGCCATCGGCGACGAGAAGAAGACGACCAGCACCTCGAAGAACGTCAACCTGCCCAAGACCACCGGCAAGGTGTTCTTCGCCGACGACGTCGTGCGCGACCCGCGGACCGGCAAGCTGACCGCGGTCAAGCCGCGCTGGTGCACCGCCACCTCGGTGCAGTCGGCCTACCGCAACCTGGTCGCCACGGCCGGCAGCTGCGTCTACGACACCGAGACCAACAGCGCCACCATGAAGTACTGGGTGTTCGTGCCGGGTTACTACCAGGGCAAGACCCCCTGGGGCGTGTACGTCGGCAAGCAGGCCTTCACCCACTACGACTACGACGTCTACGAGGACGGCGACCGCAACTACGCGTTCGTCAACGTGTACAACGGCATCGCGCTCGGCCAGGGTGCGCCCGCCGAGATCACGAAGGCCGAGTACGACGCGTACCAGAAGAACGGTGGCGGCTTCCTCACCCGGACGAAGACCGAGAAGGTCGACGGCAAGGACGTCACGAAGTACTTCGTGTGGAAGTTCAAGGACGCCGGTCGCCTCGGTGACAACGTCGGCGGCCAGGGCTTCGCGTACAACCAGAAGGTCGGCCAGTCGGTCTACGTCTTCGGCTACCCGAGCGGCTCGCACCCGGACGGCAACGCCGCCTACAGCGGCAAGACCCTCAAGTGGAGCTACGGCAAGACCTTCGCCGCCAAGGCCTCGGCCATCAAGGGCGAGGAGCTGCTGGGCGTCAAGTCGTCCTTCACCGGCCAGGGCTCGCTCGGCTCGGCGTGGCTGGCGCAGTACAAGAACACCCGCCGTCTCGGCTACCTGAACGGCGTGACCATCGGCGTCTCCGACTCCGACGGCAACAAGCGCATCGACACCTCGCTCTCGTCCTACTTCGACGGTGAGACCTACGGTGTCTACAAGGCCGCCGCGAACCTGTGGACCGGCTCGATCGCCTAGTCGATCCGCTTGACCAATGAGAAAGCCCGGCAACCAGCCGGGCTTTTTCGTTTTTTATGTGTTCTTTAGCGGAGTTGCCAGAGTCATGTAAGTTTCTGGCTATCCCTTTCTGGCGCATGAGACGCAAGAGGCGTCTCACGCCAATCGCAAGGAGCGAACCCCCTGTGAAGCGCATCCTCCTTCCCGTCGGCGTGGCCGGCCTCGTGGCCGCCTCCTTAGCGGTACCGGCGCACGCGGCCCCCAAGGTGGGCCAGTCCGCCAAGATGGCGACGCCCGCAGCGGCCGCCGACACCCTGGAGTTCTGGACCGCCGACGGCGGCAAGAACCTCAAGGCCGCCGCCCCCTACGGCCTGGAGCACGCCAAGGTCCCCAAGCACGTCTCCACCGGCGGTCCGGCCGCCGACGGCAAGCCGGGTGTGGTGCCCGCCATCGGCGACGAGGCCAAGCCCACGACGACGACCAAGAACGTCAACCTGCCCAAGAGCGCCGGCCGCGTGTTCTTCACCGTCGGAGACTCCCTCTACTCGTGTTCTGCGTCGTCGATCCAGTCGGCGTACAAGAACCTCGTGGCGACCGCCGGGCACTGCGCCTACGACCTGGAGGGCAACGCCTCCGTCCTCGGCCACTGGGTGTTCATCCCGGGCTACTACCAGGGCAAGGCCCCCTGGGGTGTGTACGTCGGCAAGACGGCCTACACCCACCACGACTTCAGCGTCTACGAGGACATCGACCGCGACTTCGCCTTCGTGACCGTCTACAACGGCATCACGTGGTCGGAGGGCAAGTGGAAGGACCTCGGGCGCCTGGGCGACAACGTCGGCGGGCTGGGCTTCGCGTACAACCAGAAGGTCGGCCAGAACGTCTTCGTGTTCGGCTACCCGACCGCGGCCCACCCCGACGGCGACTACACCTACACCGGTTCCACCATGAAGTGGTGCTATGGCAAGCCGGTCTACCCCGTCGCGGAGAAGAGCGTGAAGGCCGAGGAGCACCAGGCCATCCGCTGCTCGATGACCGGCGGCTCCTCCGGCGGCCCGTGGATCATCAAGTACAGCAGCACGGCTCGCAAGGGCTACCTGAACGGCGTGAGCAGCCTCGGCGGCGACACCGACGGCAACAACCGCAGCGACCTGATCACCTCGCCCTACTTCGACGGCGAGACCTACGCGGTCTACAAGACCGCGGCCCCGCTGTGGTCGGGCTCGATCGTCAAGAAGGACGGCACGCTCGGGCTCACGGAAACCAAGTAGTTCCTGTGTGACTTAGGTCACATTCCTTTTCCTCCCGTTTGTTTTCGGTCTCACGGTTAGTCATCTGCGAGATCCACATCCGCAACGGGAGGAAAAGGAGGGTTCACGTGGACAAGCGCGCACGTCTGGGTCTCGTGACCGCCGGCATAGCCGGATCCGCCGTTCTGGTGGCGTTACCGGCGAACGCCTCGCCCGCCGACGGACCCACGGTCTCCGTGGCAGACGCCGACAACATCGCGGGCTTCTGGTTCCGCAGCAACAGCAAGGCGCTCAAGGCGGCCACCCAGTGGGGCCCCGACGCCGAGACGGTCGCGAAGGTGGCCAAGCTCTCCTCCAAGGGCGGCCCGTCGGCCGACGGCAAGGCGGGCACCGTCTCCCCGACCGGGCCGGGCGGCCAGGCGGGCAAGTCGAAGAACATCAACATCCCCAAGACGCTGGGCAAGGTCTTCTTCCGCAAGAACGGCAAGACCTACTGGTGCTCGGCGAGCTCCATCCAGGCCAAGTACAAGAACCTGGTCGCCACCGCGGGGCACTGCGTCTTCGACACCGACGACAACGACCACATGCTCGACCAGTGGATCTTCGTCCCCGGCTACTACCAGGGCAAGGCCCCCTGGGGTGTGTACGTCGCCAAGCAGGGCTTCACCCACTACGACTTCGACGTCTACGAGGACTACGACCGCGACTACGCCTTCGTCACGGTCTACAACGGCGTGAAGTTCGAGGCGACCAGGGCCGTCTCCGAGAAGCAGTACAAGGCCCACGGCGGCGTCAAGTGGCGCGACAAGGGCAAGTGGTGGATCCTCACCGTCAAGGACGCCGGCCGCCTCGGCGACAACGTCGGCGGCCAGGGCCTGGCCTACAACCAGAAGGTCGGCGCCGGCGCGGTGTACGCCTTCGGCTACCCCGCCGCCCGTCACCCCGACGGCAACAAGGCGTTCACCGGAGTCACTCCGAAGTGGTGCTACGGCAAGCCGAACCGTGAGGTCACCGACGCGGGGCTCAAGATCGAGGAGCAGATCGCGATCACCTGCTCGATGACGCCGGGCGCCGACGGCGGCCCGTGGTTGCTGAAGTACAGCAACGCCCGCCGTCTGGGCTACGTCAACGGCGTGACCAGCGCCTTCGCCGACTCCAACGGCAACGACCGCATCGACAAGATCACCTCGCCCTACTTCGACGGCGAGACGTACGACGTCTACAAGGCCGCGGCCGGCAACTGGTCCGGCAGCATAGTCAAGAAGTGACACATGGACGGAAGGGTCCGGTCTCGGGGGGAGGCCGGGCCCTTCGGCGTCTGCACGGTTACCGGCGGGCCACGCCGTCCTTGCGGGCCTGGTCGGCCACCGCCCGGGTGACGGCCGGGGCGACCCGGTCGTCGAACGGCGACGGGATGATGTAGTCGGCCCGCACCTCGTCGCCCACGACCCCGGCCAGCGCCGCCGCCGCGGCGATCTTCATGTTCTCGGTGATCGTGGTCGCCCGAACGTCGAGCGCCCCCCGGAACACGCCGGGGAAGGCGAGCACGTTGTTGATCTGGTTGGGGAAGTCGGACCGCCCGGTCGCCACCACGGCGGCGTGCCTGGCGGCGACCTGGGGGTGGACCTCGGGCGTCGGGTTCGACAGCGCGAACACGACGGCGTCCTGCGACATCGACGCGATGGCCTGCTCGGAGATGGTCGCGCCCGACAGGCCGATGAAGACGTCGGCCCCGGCGAGGGCCGCCTCGGTCGAGCCGGTCAGCCCGGCCCGGTTGGTCTCCCTGGCCAAGGCGTCCTTGTAAGGGTTCATCCCGGCCCGGCCCTCGAAGATCAGGCCCTTGCTGTCGGAGACCGCGATGTCGCCGATGCCGGCGTTGAGGAGCATGCGGGTCACCGCGACCCCGGACGCCCCGGCCCCGGCCACCACGGCCCGGAGCTCGCCGAGCGGGCGGCCGATCAGCCGGGCGGCGTTGGTCAGCGCGGCGGTGGCGACGATCGCCGTGCCGTGCTGGTCGTCGTGGAAGACCGGGATGGACAGGCGCTCGCGGAGCCGGTCTTCGATCTCGAAGCACCGCGGGGCGCTGATGTCCTCCAGGTTGATGCCGCCGAAGGACGGCGCGAGCCGGACGACGGTCTCGACGATCTCGTCGACCCCCGTGCAGTCGAGGCAGATCGGCACCGAGTCGACCCCGCCGAACTCCTTGAAGAGCAGCGACTTGCCCTCCATGACGGGCATCGCCCCGGCGGGGCCGATGTCGCCGAGCCCCAGTACGGCGGTGCCGTCGGTGACGACGGCGACCACGTTGGAGACCCAGGTGTACTCGTTGGCGAGCTCGGGCGAATCGGCGATGGCCGAGCAGACGCGGGCCACGCCGGGCGTGTAGGCGAGCGACAGATCGTCGGCGTTTCGGACCGGGATGGTGGCTCTGACCTCTAGCTTTCCGCCGCGGTGCAGCGCGAAGGCCGGATCGAGGTCGAGGGCTTCGAGGGAAGCAGTCATTACGCTGACCCCTGATGTCTGGTGACGGACACAACACAGACCGTTACGAGACGAGGGCCCGCGGCATGGATAGACACCGGAACCGTCGTCGTTGACGGCCGTCTCGGGCACGGGGGTCACCCGTTGCCCTAGTGTGCCACATGCTGAGACGACCCCTCGCGGCCAGATACGTCGCAGCCGGTCGGCCTTTAATGCACTGTCAATCTCTTTGGAACTTTCCGTCCCTGTGTAATACTCAATGTCCAGAGTCACCTATTACAGGGTTCCCCGTGGACTTGACCTCCTATGCCGAACTGGCCGTCCTCCTCGTCAACCGCCGGGATGATCTGAAGACCCTCGACGGCCTGCGCGCCCTGCTCGCCGAGACCGGCCGGACCGAGGCCGCCGGGCGGGTGACCCGGCGCGACCTCGACCACGTCATCGAACTGCGCGACGAGCTGACCGAGGTGTTCGAGTCGGCCGCGGAAGGCGACGAGGAAGACGTGGTCCAGCGCCTGAACGGCCTGCTGGTGCGCCATCCCGTCCACCCCCAGATCGCCGGGCACGACGGCCAGCCCTGGCACATGCACCTGACCGAGGGCGGCCGGGTCGGCGACACCGTCGCGGTGGGGTCGGTGATGGGCCTGGCCGGCGTGGTCACCGGCCTCGGCGCCGACCGGCTCGGCATCTGCCAGGCCGCGCCCTGCCGCAACGCCTACCTCGACACCTCGTCGAACAGGTCGCGGCGCTACTGCTCCGAGCGCTGCGCCAGCCGGGCCAACGTGGCCGCCTACCGGGCCAGGAAACGCGGCCCCAAGGCGAGTGACGGCCAGTAGCGGCCGACCACCTTCCCGACGATCCGGTCCTGGGGAATCGCGCCGAAGTCCCACGAGTCCCTGCGGCCGGGCGCCTGCTGGTTGTCGCTCTCCAGCCACCAGCCCTCGTCGGTCCACCGGAACACCCTTTTGACGATCAGGTTCCCGGGTATGCGAGCGATCACGACGTCTCCGGGACGGATCTTCGCGGTGCGGCGGACCAACAGGCAGTCGCCGGGCCGCAGCGCCGGAAGCATGGAATCCCCGGACACCCGGACGCTGGTGAACATGATCCACCTCGGAGCAGTAATGTCGGAACCGCAGCCACTCTGACGAAAGGAAACCCGATGCTTGCCAAGCACGTGGCATCGGCCCATTGTGACCTGCCGTGCGGCGTCTACGACCCCGCCCAGGCTCGCATCGAGGCCGAATCGGTCAAGGCGATCATGCAGAAGTACGCCGACAACGACGACCCGGTGTTCCGCTCGCGGGCCCTCACGATCAAGGAGGAGCGGGCCGAACTGGTCAAGCACCACCTGTGGGTGCTCTGGACCGACTACTTCAAGCCCCCGCACCTTGAGGCCCACCCGCAGCTCCACCAGCTCTTCTGGGACGCCACCAAGCTGGCCGGCGCCGCCGGCGCCAAGGGCACCGTCGACGTCGCCAAGGCCGACGACCTCCTGGGCAAGATCGACGAGATCGCGAAGATCTTCTGGGAGACGAAGGCCGCGTAGCCTTCCGCCCCGGACCCCGCACGTATCCTTGGACCTTTCCGTGCGGGGTCCGCGCATTTCCGGCATCGGCGCGTCCAAGCCGAGCAATCGCGGTCGAGTGGCGGTAGGTTGCAAACATGCGGCCCCGCGAGATGTGGCCGGCAGGGCAAGGAGGATCGTGACCGACGCAACTGATGTCACAGGGGATCTGGCCGGGATCCGCGACGCCGTGAGCGTACGGCTTCCGGCGGCCAGCGCCTACCTGTCCGTGTTGCGGACCGCGACGGCAGGTCTGGCGGCACGGCTCGACTTCACCATCGACGAGATGGAAGATCTGCGGATCGCCGTCGACGAGGCGTGCGCGATGTTGCTGCGCCACGCCGTCCCCGGCACCGACCTGATCGCGGAGTTCGAGCTGACCGGGCAGGAGATGTCGATCCGGGTCGAGGTCACCACCGTCGGGATCGCCGAGCCCAAACGCGATGACTTCGCCTGGATGGTGCTCACCGCGCTCGCCGACGACGTCGATGCCGTGTCCTCCCCCGATCACATGGCGATCGTGCTGCGCAAGCGGCGAGGCGCGGCGAGGCCGGCGTGACGGAAAGGACCCGTGCCATGGCCACCAGCGACTCCGGAGTCCCGGATCGGGTGCGCGCCCGCACCCTCTTCGGGGAGCTCGCTGAGCTGCCGGCCGACGACCCGCGCCGCCAGCGCATCCGCGACGAGCTCGTGGAGCTGCACCTTCCGCTGGTGGAATACCTGGCCCGCCGGTTCCGCAACCGCGGCGAATGGCTCGACGACCTGACCCAGGTCGCCACGATCGGCCTGATCAAGTCGATCGACCGGTTCGACCTGGCCCGGGGCGTGGAGTTCTCGACCTACGCCACCCCGACCATCGTCGGTGAGATCAAGCGCCACTTCCGCGACAAGGGCTGGGCGGTCCGCGTGCCGCGCCGCCTGCAGGAGCTGAAGCTGTCGCTGACCAAGGCGATCAGCGAGCTTTCACAGCGTGAGGGGCGCGCGCCCACGGTGGCCGAGCTGGCCGCCCATCTCCAGATGACCGAGGAAGAGGTGCTGGAGGGCCTCGAGTCGGCCAACGCCTACTCGACGGTCTCGCTCGACGCGCCCGACTCGGGCGACGACGACGCCCCGGCGGTCTCCGACTCGCTCGGCATCGTCGACGAGTCGCTGGAGGGCGTCGAATACCGCGAGTCGCTCAAGCCGCTGCTGGAGCGCCTGCCCCCGCGGGAGAAGCGCATCCTGCTGCTGCGGTTCTTCGGCAACATGACCCAGTCGCAGATCGCCACCGAACTGGGCATCTCGCAGATGCACGTGTCCCGTCTGCTGGCCCGGACCCTCGCGCAACTACGCGAAGGCCTGACAGCGGAAGACTGACGAACGAATTCGGCCGGCGCCGTGAGACGCCGGCCGAATCCTTTTCCAGCCCTCAGCCGTCGCCCATGAGGGCGTGGGTCGTGGGCGGCGCGAGAAGAGTGACGAGAATCACCGCGGCCGCGACGATCAGCGGCACCCCCCAGGCGAGTTGCCCCGCCTGGATCAGGCTGATCGCCAGAGGGATGGCGAAGATCTGGGTGACCACGGCGGGCCCCCGGCTCCAGCGCATCAGCTGGAGGATGCCCCACGCGACCCACACGAGCCCGGCGCCCACGGCCAGCGCGAACCCGGCCAGCACGAGTGAGCTCATGATGTCGTCGGCCGCGCCGATCAGGGTCTCGTAGGCGACCCAGCCGCCGATCGCGACGGCGGTCAGTCCCTCGATCGCGACGGCGACCGCCGCGACGAGGAGGGTGAAGGGACGGTTCTGCACAGTTGGTGAGACTACCCGTCGCATAACCTTCAGGCATGCGGGCACTTCTGCTGGTCAACCCCAAGGCGACCTCGACCAACCGGCGCACGCTCGACGTCCTGCTGCGGGCGCTCGGAGCGGCGGTCGACCTGGAGGTCGCCGAGACCGGATACCGGGGGCACGCGTCGGTCCTGGCCTCCCACGCCAAGGAGAAGGGCTTCGACGCGGTGGCCGTCCTCGGCGGCGACGGAACCGTCAACGAGGTGGCCAACGGGCTGATGGCGGCCGAAGAGCGGGCCAAGATGATCATCATTCCGGGGGGCAGCGCCAACGTGCTGGCGCGGGCGCTCGGGCTGCCGAACAACCCGGTCGAGGCCACCGGCGCGATCCTGGAGGCGCTGCGCGAGGGCCGGTCACGCACGATCAGTCTCGGACTTGCCGAATGGGATGTTAGAGATTCCGGCACCGGGGCAGTGGCAGAGTCTCGCTACTTCACATTCTGTGCCGACCTGGGCTGGGACGCCGAGGTCATCAGGGCGGTCGAAGGCCTGCGCAGCGCCGGTTACCGGGCTTCGCCGACGCTGTACGTGCAGACGGCCCTGCGGCACTACCTCATGACCGACCGGCGGCATCCGGCGATGACCTTGAGCCGGCCGGGGCAGCGCGACGTACCGGGGATCTTCCTGGCGATCGTCTCCAACACCGCGCCCTGGACGTTCGTCGGAAGCCGGCCGGTCAACCCGACGCCGTGGGCCGGGTTCGACACCGGCCTCGATCTGCTGGCGATGACGAAACTGCGGTTGCCGGCCGTGGTGAACCTGCTCCGCCAGATCGTCGGCGACCCTCAGGGATTGCCGACGGGTAAACACCTCGTTCAAGCACATGACGAGAGTGTTTTCACCATCGAGGCGGTTCGGCCCGTCGCACTCCAGCTTGACGGCGACTACCTGGGAGAACGGGAAAGGGTGACATTTCGCTCTATCCCGGACGCGTTACAAGTTCTGGTCTAGACAGTTACAAGCGGTCATAGTGTGACGCATCCGACAGCTAGGACCCGCAAAACCTTCCCCCAAACCTCTTGTGTGCTGTAGGAGTGGCTGAAAAGCTGAACGCGACGTCGGAACGTAGGACCTTTACGAGAGCCACAGCTCACGCCAAGGTTCCCGGCGATCGTCATCGCGAATCTCGTCCCTCAACTTTTCGGGCGGCCGTTCGCGTCAGCTAGTGAATCTGTTCACAAAGGTGCAGGAGCCGCCCAGGCTCCACTTACGAAGGAGTGGAACGCATGGACTGGCGCCACCGCGCTGCCTGCCGTGACGTGGACCCCGAGCTGTTCTTCCCGATCGGCAACACCGGGCCCGCGTTGATGCAGATTGAAGAGGCCAAGCAGGTCTGCCGCCAGTGCACGGTCAGTGAACTGTGCCTGAAGTGGGCTCTGGAGTCGGCTCAGGACGCCGGCGTCTGGGGCGGCCTCAGCGAGGACGAGCGTCGCGCACTGAAGCGCCGCACCGCCCGGGCCCGTGCCCGTGCCAACGTCTGAATTCATACAACCGAATTAGAGCGTGCCCGCATTGCGCGATTGTTGCGCACGGGTCAAATCCGGTGAATGTCGTTGGTGGGAACGTTCACCGGAATGCTGAGGACGACTTCCGTGCCGCCGCCTTCTCGCGGGGCGATGTCAAGGCGCCCGGACAGTTCTCCCACGACGAGGGTCCGCACGATCTGCAGGCCCAGATTGCTGTTCGTCTCGATGTCGAATCCGGGCGGCAGCCCCTGACCCTCGTCGGCGATCACCATTTCGAGCGTGTCCTGATGGCGCTCCACCCGGACCTGCACGTTGCCGGGCCGCCCGTCGAGCCCGTGTTCCACGGCGTTCTGCAGCAACTCGGTGAGCACCATCGCGATCGGCGTGGCCACCGCCGCCGGCAGGATGCCGAACGTGCCCGCGCGCCGCAGCGCGACCTGGGCCACCGACACCTCGGCCGTCATCTGGATCACCCGGTCGGCGATCTCGTCGAAGGCGACCAGCTCCTCGGGCATCTGCGCCAGGGTCTCGTGCACGATCGCGATTGATCCGACCCTTCGCACCGCCTCGTCGAGCGCGGCCCGTCCCTCGGGCACCCGCAGGCGGCGCGACTGGAGCCGCAGCAGCGCGGCCACCGTCTGGAGGTTGTTCTTGACCCGGTGGTGGATCTCCCTGATCGTGGCGTCCTTCGTCAGCAGCTCGCGCTCCCGGCGGCGCAGCTCGGTCACGTCACGCACCAGCACCAGCGCGCCTATCCGGCCCCCGGAGATGATCAGCGGGATGGCCCGGAGCTGGACGACCGTCCCGCCGCGCTCCACCTCGGTCTCCCTCGGCACCTTGCCGCTGGCGACCAGCATCAGGTCTTCGTTGATCGGCTCGTCGCGGTAGCAGAGGTCGGCCGTCGTCTTCCCGAGCTCCGAGCCGACGAGGTCGGCGTGCAGCCCGAGGCGGCGGTAGGCGCTCAGCGCGTTGGGCGAGGCGTAGGTCACCCGCCCGGCCCGGTCGAGCCGCAGCAGCCCGTCGCCCACACGCGGCGACCGGACCAGCATCGGCTCGTCGCCGTGGAAGGGGAACCGGCCCTCGGCGACCATCTGGGCCAGGTCGGAGGCGCTCTGGAGATAGGTCAGCTCCAGCCGCGAGGGCGTACGCGCCGAAGAGAGGTTGGTCGAGCGCTGGATGACCCCGATGAGCGGCCCGTCGAGGGCGCGGCGGACCGGGATGGTCTCCTCGCGGACCGGCACCCCGGTCGACCAGTCGGGGTCGCCCTCGCGGCAGATCCGCCGCTCCTGCCAGGCCGTCTCGATCAGCGGCCGCTCGTTGCGGGCCACGAAGGAACCGACGACGTCGTCGTGGTAGACCGTCGGGCCGGTCGTCGGCCGCATCTGGGCGACCGCGATCCAGCCCTCTTCGGCGGGGATCCACAGGATGAGGTCGGCGAAGGACAGGTCGGCCAGCAACTGCCAGTCGGAGACCAGCGAATGCACCCATTCGAGGTCGGCGGAGGACAGATCGGTGTGCTTGGCCACCAGGTCGCTGAGAGTCGGCACCACTGCATCATGCGTGCTGAGCAGGCCCGAACGCCAATCGGGACCCCGTGCGGCACACGGGGGCGTCGTCTCGGGACATCGCACCTGGCATCATCTCTCCATGCATGGGCCGATCGATCGACTTCGCCAGGCCGCCGAGCGCCGCGCCGCCGCCGGCCTGACCCGGGCGCTGCGTCCGCGCTCGCCCGACTTCGACGGGCTGCTCGACCTGGCCTCCAACGACTATCTGGGGCTCTGCCGCGATCCCCGGCTGACCGAGGCGGCCGTGGCGGCGACCCGCGAGTGGGGCACCGGCGCGACCGGCTCGCGACTGGTCACCGGGAGCACCCGGCTCCACCACGAACTGGAGGAGGCCCTCGCGGCCTTCACCCACTCCCCCGGCGCGCTGGTGTTCTCCTCCGGCTATCTCGCCAACCTCGCCGCCGTGGCGACGCTCGGCAGGAACGGGCTGGTCGTCTCCGACGCGGGCAACCACGCCTCGATCGTCGACGCGTGCCGGCTCGCCCGCGCCCGCGTCGTGGTGACCCCCCACGGTGACGTCGGCGCCGTCGAGCGGGCGCTGGCCGGCCGCGCGGAGGAGAACGCCGTGGTGGTCACCGACGCGGTGTTCTCCGTCGACGGCGACCTCGCGCCGCTGGGGGCGCTCTCGGAGGTGGCCGTACGGAATGGAGCGCTCCTGGTCGTCGACGAGGCGCACGCCCTCGGCGTCGTCGGGGAATCCGGCCGCGGGGCGGTTCACGAAGCCGGACTTGCGGGGAATGTTCACATTGTGAGAACCGTCACGTTGTCGAAGTCGCTCGGCTCCCAGGGCGGCGCCGTGCTGGGCGCGCCGGAGGTGATCGACACCCTCGTCGACACCGGCCGGTCGTTCATCTTCGACACCGGTCTCGCCCCCGCGAGCGCCGCAGCGGCCCTCACCGCGCTGCACATCCTCGAAGAGGAGCCTGACCTGCCGAAACGAGCCCGTGAAATCGCCCTCGCACTGGCCTCGGCCGCCCGTGAACTCGGGTTCGAGACCACCGAGCCGGCCGCCGCCGTGGTGCCGGTGGTGCTGGGCGACCCCCACCGGGCCCTGGCCGCCGCCGCGACCTGCGCGGACCACGGTGTGAAGGTCGGCTGCTTCCGACCCCCTTCGGTTCCCGATGGGCGGTCTTGTCTAAGGTTGACCGCTCGGGCCAATCTGGGGTCCGAAGATCTCGCGGTGATCGGGCGCGCGCTCGCAGCCGTGGCCGGAACGAAGGTGACCGCGTGACCGAAGACACTCCCCGGGTGCCGAAGTACTACGACGTCAAACGTAGCCTGCTCGAGCTCACCAAGAGCCTGCCCGCCGGGAGTGCCCTGCCCCCCGAGCGCACCCTCGCGGTGCGCTTCGAGACCTCGCGCACGACGGTACGCCAGGCGCTGACCGAACTCGTCGTCGAGGGCCGCCTGATCCGCATCCAGGGCAAGGGCACCTTCGTCGCCCAGCCCAAGGTCGCCCAGGTGCTCCAGCTCACCTCCTACGTCCAGGACCTGCGGACCGTCGGCCTCGAACCCGACACCAAGATCCTCGACATCTCCTACATCACCGCCGACGAGGCCCTCGGCCGGCGGCTGGCCATCAACCCCGGCGGCCGGGTGCTGCGCATCCACCGCCTCCGCCTGGCCAACGGCGAACCGATGTCGATCGACACCACCCATCTCTCGGCGCGGCGATTCCCACGGCTGCGGCGCGAGCTGGAGGGCCACCCCTCGCTGTACGAGACGCTCCACAACGCCTACAGCGTCCGGCTCTCCGACGCCGAGGAGATCATCGAGACGGTCCTGGCCACGCCCTACGACTCGCAGGTGCTCGGGGTCGACATCGGCCTGCCGATGCTGATGCTGACCCGCCACGCCTTCGACGCCGACGGCAACCCGGTCGAGTGGGCGCAGTCCCTCTATCGGGGCGACCGCTACAAGTTCGTCACGCGGCTGCGGCGTCCGACTCCGTAATCTTGGCCGGATGAGCGTTCTTGTGGTGACCGGCACCGACACCGGTGTCGGGAAGACCGTGGTCACGGCCGCCGTCACGGCCCTGGCGATCGAGCGGGGCGGCCCCGTCGCGGTGGTCAAACCGGCCCAGACCGGCGTCGGGAAGGACGAGCCGGGCGACCTCGACGAGGTGATCCGGCTCTCCGGCGCGACGAACACCTTCGAGTTCGCCCGCTACCCCGACCCGCTGAGCCCGGCCGCCGCCGCGCGGGTGTCGGGGCTGCCCGCGCTCGACCTGGCCGAGACGGCCAGGCGCGTCACCGAACTCGCCGAGTCCCACCCGCTCGTCGTGGTCGAGGGCGCCGGTGGTCTTCTCGTACGTTTCGACGAAGAAGGCGCCACCCTGGCCGACCTGGCCCACACGCTGAAGGCGCAGGTGCTGGTCGTGGCGCGGGCCGGGCTGGGCACGCTGAACCACACGGCGCTGACGCTGGAGGCGATGGCCAACCACGGGCTCGACCTGGCCGGAGTGGTCATCGGGTCGTGGCCGGCGGAGCCGGGGCTGGCCGAACGGTGCAACGTCGCCGACCTGGAGATGCTGGCGGCCAGGCCGCTGGCGGGGGCCGTACCGGAGAATGCCGGGCTGCTGAAGAGGCAGGCGTTCGGCCGGGTCGCGCGGGCCTCGCTGGGGGCGCCGCTGGGCGGCGCGTTCGACCCGTCGGCTTTCCGGACCGCCCTTAGGATTCACCAATGACCATCCTGGAGATCGCCAGAACGCAGGTGCTCGACGAGGGCAGGGGCTTGACGCGGGAGCAGGCGCTCGAATGCCTGAACCTGCCCGACGAGAGCCTGCCCGACCTCCTCGCCCTCGCCCACGAGGTGCGGATGAAGTGGTGCGGCCCGGAGGTCGAGGTCGAGGGGATCATCTCCCTGAAGACCGGCGGCTGCCCGGAGGACTGCCACTTCTGCTCGCAGTCGGGCCAGTTCACCTCTCCCGTGCGCTCCGTGTGGCTGGACATCGACGAGCTGGTGAAGGCCGCCGTCGAGACCGCCCAGACCGGCGCCACCGAGTTCTGCATCGTCGCGGCCGTGCGCGGGCCCGACAAGCGCCTGATGGACCAGGTCCGCGAGGGCGTCAAGGCCATCAAGGAGGCCGTCGACATCAACGTCGCCTGCTCGCTGGGCATGCTGACCCAGGCCCAGGTCGACGAACTGGCCGAGATGGGCGTCCACCGCTACAACCACAACCTGGAGACCTGCAGGTCCCACTTCGGGAACGTGGTCACCACCCACACGTGGGAGGAGCGCTGGGACACCTGCCTGATGGTGCGCGAGGCCGGCATGGAGTTGTGCTGCGGCGGCCTCATCGGCATGGGCGAGTCGATCGAGCAGCGCGCGGAGTTCGCCGCCCAGCTCGGCGAGCTCCAGCCCGACGAGGTCCCGCTCAACTTCCTCAATCCCCGTCCCGGCACGCCCTTCGCCGACTACCCGGTCGTCGAGGGCGCCGAGGCCCTGAAGACAATCGCGACCTTCCGCCTCGCACTGCCGCGAACCATCCTCCGGTACGCCGGCGGACGTGAGCTGACCCTTGGCGACCTGGGCACTCGTGCGGGCATGATGGGTGGCATCAACGCGATCATCGTGGGCAACTACCTGACCACCCTCGGCCGCCCCCCAGCCGAAGATCTGGCTCTGCTGACCGACCTGAAGATGCCGATCAAGGCCCTGTCCCAGACGCTTTAGACCAGGAGGGTTCGTTCGCCCGCGGCCAGGGCAGCTCGTAGGGTCCACTAGTTAACCGACTGGTAGGTTTCACGAATGAGCAAGCACGCGGGCGACGTCGCTGTCGGCGTCTCCAAGGCCTACGGCGTCGAGACGATGTTCACCCTCTCGGGTGGCCACGTCTTCCCCCTCTACGACGGCGCCGTCCACGAAGACATGCGCATCCTCGACGTACGCCATGAGCAGAGCGCCGTTTTCGCCGCCGAGGCGACGGCGCGGCTCACTCGCAAACCGGGCCTGGCGGTGCTCACGGCCGGGCCCGGCATCACCAACGGGGTGTCGGGCGTGGCGACCGCCCACTTCAACGGCAGCCCGGTCGTGATCCTCGGCGGCCGGGCCCCGCAGTCACGCTGGGGCTCGGGCGCGCTGCAGGAGATGGACCACCCGCCCCTGTTCGACTCGATCACCAAGCTGGCCTTCACCGGTTCCGGCGCCGACTCGATCGGCCAGGACGTCGAGATGGCCTACCGCACCGCGCTCGCCCCCCATCGCGGCCCGGTGTTCCTCGACTTCTACATGGACCACCTGTTCGCGCCCTCCCCCGCGGTCGAGACCGAGACGCTCGCGCCCTCGCCGCTGGAGCCCGACACCGACCACCTGGCCGCCATCGCCGCGCTGATCGCCGAGGCCGAGCGGCCGATGCTGGTCGTCGGCTCCGACGTGTGGATGGACCGCGCCGAAGAGGCCGCGCGCGACTTCGCCGAGGAGTTCCGCCTGCCGGTGGTGCCCAACGGCCAGGGCCGCGGCATCCTGCCCTCGGGCCACGAACTCCTGGTCACCCGCGCCCGCGGCCTCGCGTTCTCGCAGGCGGACCTGGTCATCGTGGCGGGCACCCCGCTCGACTTCCGGCTCAACTACGGCTGGTTCGGCGGCAAGGAGGGGGCTCCGCTGGCCCGGGTCGTCCACCTCGCCGACGCGCCCTCCCAGCTGGCCACCCACACCGGTCTGTCCGGTTCGGCGGCGGGCGACCTGTCGCTGCTCTTCTGGGGCCTGGCGGCGGCGTGCCGGACCGCGAGCGTGAAGCCGCGCGACGAATGGACCACCAAGCTCGCCGAGGCGGCCAAGGCGGCCATCGCCGAAGACGCCGAACTGCTCGCCTCCGACAGCGACCCGATCCACCCGATGCGCATCTACGGCGAGCTCAACCGGCAGCTCGCCGACGACGCCGTCGTCATCGGCGACGGCGGCGACTTCGTCTCCTACGCCGGCAAGTACGTCGAGCCCAAGCGCCCCGGCCACTGGCTCGACCCCGGTCCCTACGGTTGCCTGGGCACCGGCCTCGGCTACTCCATCGCCGCCCGGCTGGCCCGCCCGTCGTCGCAGGTCGTGCTCCTGCTCGGCGACGGCGCCGCCGGCTTCTCGCTGATGGACGTCGACACGCTGGTCCGCCACAAGCTGCCGGTCGTCATGATCTGCGGCAACAATGGCATGTGGGGCCTGGAGAAACACCCCATGCAGATGTTGTACGGCTACGACGTCGCCGCCGACCTCCAGCCCCAGTGCCGCTACGACCAGGTCGTGACCGCGCTCGGCGGGGGCGGCGAACTCGTCACCAAGCCCTCCGAGATCGGCCCGGCGCTGAAGCGGGCGTTCGAGTCGGGCGTGCCCTACATGGTGAACATCGCGACCGACCCCGACATCGCCTACCCGCGCAACACGACCGGCGTCTGACGACATGGCGGTGACGGGCCTCCCGTCACCGCCCCCTTCGTCAGGGGCTCGTGGCCGCGCCCGACGACGTCGCGGTGGGCGTCGGCGACGGCGACGGGGAGGCCGCCGGGCAGGCGATCCGCCGCACGAAGACGGTCACCGTCGAACCGACCGGCGCCTGCGTCGAGGCCTTGGGGTTCTGCGAGTAGACCTCCGTGCAGCCCAGACCGGTGTCGCCCTTGGTCTGGAACGAGCCCTGGAAGCCTTGCTTGAGCAGCGCCGCCTCGGCCGCGTCGGCCGACAACTTCCAGAGCGTCGGCACGGCCCGCATCTCCTTGGTCGGACTCGGCGACGGCTTCGGGGTCGGCTTCGGCGAGGGACTGGGTGAGGGGCTCGGCGAGGGCTCCTCGGAGGGCTCCTCCGACGGTTCCTCGGTCACCGGCGGCTTGGTGGTCGGCGTGGGCCTAGGGGTCTTGCGAGTCCTGCTCGGGCTGGGACTCGGTGCGGAGCTCGTCGCCTCTGCCGCGACGTGCTGCGACCCCGGTGACTCCCCAGGCGCTTCGCCGGGGTTGTTGATGATGTTCACGCCCGCCCAGCCGATGCCCACCGACGCGAACACCGCCGCCACGACGGCGACGATCGTCAGGCCGCGCTTGCTCTTGTTCTGCTTGCGCCGCCCGCCCTGACCGGCCGACGGCGTCTCGGGCGTCGCCGCGGTCGTGCGGAAGCTGCCGGTCGCCGGGTAGGCGCCCGTCGCGGCGTAGGCGCCGGTCGCCGGGGGTTCGTACCAGTCGCCCGTCTTCGGGAACACGCCGGAGTTGGGCTGGGCCGCGTTGGGCTGGGTCAGCGACGCGCCGGGGTTGGCGGCCTGGCGGGCGGCCTGGCTCATCGCGGCCGCCGTCGGCCACCGCTCGGCCGGCGACTTCAGCAGGGCACGCTCCACCACGTGGCGGATGTGCGGCGGGATGTCGGCCGGCAGCGGCGGCGGCTGCTCGCGGATGTGCTTGAGCGCGATCGTGACCGGGGTGTCGCCGTCGAAGGGGCGGCGACCGGCCAGGCACTCGTAGGCGACCACGCCGAGCGCGTAGATGTCGACGGCCGGGGTCACCGGCTCGCCCTCGGCCTGCTCGGGCGCGCAGTAGGCGGCGGTGCCGAGCACCATGCCGGCGTCGGTCAGCCGGCTCGCCGCGTCGGAGCGGGCGATGCCGAAGTCGGTGAGGACGAGGGTGCCGTCGGCCTGCACGAGCAGGTTGCCCGGCTTCACGTCGCGGTGCACGATGCCCCGGTCGTGGACGGCCTGGATCGCCGCTGCGGCCTGCCCGATGAGCTCCATGACCGCTTCGGGGCGGATGCGCCCTATCCGGAGCAGCAGCCGGTCGAGCGGCTCGCCGTCGACGAACTTCATCACCAGGTAGGCGGTCGGGCCGTCACCCGGGACGTCGGTCACCCCGTAGTCGTAGACGTCGACCACGCCGGGGTGGTTGATGAGGGCCATGGCGCGCGCCTCGCCCTGGAAGCGCGCACCGAAACCGGGGTCGTCGAGACGGCCCGGGAGCAGTACCTTGACGGCGACCGTACGCGCGAGGACCGTGTCTTCCCCGCGCCAGACCTCGCCCATTCCGCCAGCGCCGATGCGCTGGTCCAATCGGTAGCGCCCGGCCAGCGTCGTCCCTTGGGCAACCATGCCCCCGGATACCCCCTATGTCACTGACCACTGTCGTGCCGGAAGTCTAGCGGGCACCGGCAAAATCGGCCGGTAAGCCCAGATCTCCCAGGAATCCCTCACCATAACGGTCAGAACACAGGTTTGGTTCAGGTTGTGTTCAGGCTGCGGTGAGCCCGTGTTGCGAACAACGCGCCGACCAGCCCGTCGGCGTCACCTGGACGGTCATCCGGCGGCGGCACTTGGCGCAGTAGCGAGGCGGCTCCATCTCACGGGCGCCCTGACAGGCCCCGTGGTCGCCGTCGTCCGAAAGGCCCCCGCAGTGGTCGCAGTAAAGGTCCACGTCACACCTTTCGATCAGTTGGAGGGTCGAACTACTAGCATCCCACCATGGCGCTCACGCCCGGACTGCGGGCCAATCGGTTGATCATGGTGGAGAAGAGTGACACCGCGGAGAGGCTCGGCAGCGGCGACGTGCCCGTGCTGGGCACGCCGAGGCTGCTGGCCCTCGCCGAGGGCCTGACCTGCGAGGCGATCGGCGGGCAGCTCACGCCGGAGCAGACGTCGGTCGGGACGCGGGTCGAGTTGAAGCACCTCGCGGCGAGCGGGCTGGGCGCCCACGTCGAGATCTCGGCCGAGCTGACCGAGGTCGAGGGGCGCCGCCTGGTCTTCGCCTTCACCGCGGCCCACCTCGACGGCTCGGTCGTCGCCACCGGCGTGATCGAGCGGGTCGTGGTCGACCGCGAGAAGTTCCTCTCACGCGCTACTCGATGACGGCGATCAGGTCGCCTTCCTGCACGACGTCGCCCTCGGACACCTTGATCGCGACCACGCCGTCGTCTTCGGCGATGACCGGGATCTCCATCTTCATGGATTCCAGGATGACCAGGGTGTCTCCGTCGGACACCGTCTCACCTTCGGCGACGACGACCTTCCAGACGTTCGCCACCATCTCCGCGCGTACCTCAGCCACCGCTGTCTCCCATCAAACCTCTGTCGTTCCGGATCACGATCTCATGCGGGACACCAGACCGGTGTCATAGTCGCCGCTGACGAACTCGGGGTGGTCGAGGAGTTCGGCGCAGAACGGCAGGTTGTGCTTCGGCCCGGAGATCGTGAAAGCCGCGACGGCCGCCCTGCCGCGCTCGATCGCCTCGGCGCGGGTGGCGCCGTAGACGCAGAGCTTGGCCATCAGCGGGTCGTAGAAGGGGGTGACCGTGTTGCCGGCCTCGTAGCCGGAGTCGACGCGCACGCCCTCACCCGACGGCTCCACCCACTGGGTGACGTGGCCGGGCCCGGGCAGGAAGCGCTTGGGGTCTTCGGCGTACACGCGGAACTCGATGGCGTGGCCGCGCGGGGTGGCGTCGATGTCGACGTCCTCGCCGGCGGCGATGCGGAGCTGCGCGGCGACCAGGTCGACGCCGGTGACCAGCTCGGTGACCGGGTGTTCGACCTGGAGGCGGGTGTTCATCTCCAGGAACACGAAGTCCTGCGCGTCGGCGTCGACGAGGCATTCGACGGTGCCGGCGCCCCGGTAGTTGACCGCCGCGCCCGCGCGGGCCGCCGCCGCGAGCATGCGCTCGCGCAGCTCGGGGGTGATGCCCGGGGACGGCGACTCCTCGACGACCTTCTGGTGGCGGCGCTGCACCGAGCAGTCGCGCTCGCCGAGGGCCAGCACGCGGCCGTCGTTGAGGCCGAGGATCTGCACCTCGACGTGGCGGGCGCGCTCGATGTAACGCTCGAGCAGGATCGCGGGCGTGCCGCCGAAGCGGGCTGCCGCGCGGGAGGCCTGGTCGAAGGCCTTGGCGAGGGTGCCCTCGTCGTGGGCGACGCCCATGCCGATGCCGCCGCCGCCACCGGCGGTCTTCACCATGACCGGGTAGCCGATCTTCGCGGCGGCCTTGGTGGCCTCCTCGATCGTGGTGACCGGTTCACGGGTGCCCGCGGCGACCGGCACACCGGCGGTCTCCATGAGGTTGCGGGCGTTGATCTTGTCGCCCATCTGGACGATGGCCTCGGGCGAGGGGCCGATCCACGTCAGCCCGGCGGCCATGACGGCGCGGGCGAACTCGGCGTTCTCGGAGAAGAAGCCGTAGCCGGGGTGGATCGCCTGCGCGCCGGTGGCGCGTGCGGCGGCCAGGACCTGGGCCTGGTCGAGGTAACTCTGCGCCGGATTGGCCGGGCCGATGTTCACCGACTCGACGGCCTCACGAACGAAGGGCAGGTCGGCGTCGGCCTCGGAGTGGACGGCGATCGATCTGATCCCCATCTCGTTGAGGGTCCGGATGATCCTGCGGGCGATTTCGCCGCGATTGGCGACCAAGACTGACTCGAACACGCAGCCAACCTTACGGCCCGGATCATCCCGCGCCGTGCACTCTTGAGCACTGATCGTTACGCCTCAAACTGTAGGAAGCCCACAATTGTCAGAGCCTGTTGACCGGAACGAGCCGGTCGATGACGGTCGCCATCGCCTCGACCACATCCGGGTCGTATTGGGTTCCGCCGTCGAGCCGCATGCGTTCGAGCGCGGCCGCCGCGCGGTCGCGGTTGGTGGAACCGCTCACCAGGTCGTCGTAGGCGTTGGCGGCCCTGATGATGCGGCTGGCCAGCGGCGGACGCTCCTCAAGGGGGTCGCACTGGCGGCGCACGATGTCGGCGACCTGGTTGAGCACGCCCGTCTTGCGGATGACCTCGGCGCCCAGTTCGGCGATGCGGCGGGCCTGCTCGGGATCGGTCAGCACGGTCGCGCCGCCGGGGATCGGGTCGGTCAGGCTGAGTTGTCCGATGTCGTGCATGAGGGCGGCGTACTCGAGTTCGAGCAGTTCGGGTTCGGCCATGCCGAGGTCGCGGCCGATGGCGACGGCCAGGCGGCTGACTCGGCGCGAGTGGCCCGGTTCGACGTAGCCGCCGACCTCGGTGACCCGGGCGAGCGCCCTGATGGTCTGCAGGTACGTCGCCCGGATGCCCGCGTACTTGCGGAAGGCGACCTGGGTGACGAGCAGCGGCGCGGCGAAGGCCAGCAGGGCGGTCAGCTCCATGCTGTGCAGGGCGAGCGCGAGCAGGATGCCGCTGGCCGACACGGCGGCGCCGAGCGGCGCGGCCATGCGCGCCTCGTCGCGTACGGCGACCGAGAACGCGGTGCGGACCTGTTCGGCGCGCAGCAGTCCGGCCACCACGACGTCGACGGCCAGCGCCACCCCGATGAGCAGCACCATCACCAGCAGCGCCACCCACCACGCCCCGCCCGGCGGCGGGCGCAGCACGTCGGCGAACGGCCGGAACGCGAAGGCCAGCAGCGAGCCGCAGATGAGCCGCCGCGCGATCGCGTCGAGCCGGGGCGCCCGGCCGACGGCCAGGTGCGGCAGCCCACCGGCGATCATGCCGACGGCCATGACGGCGACGACCTGCAGCGCCGAGTGGGCGGCCCGGTCTCCGCCGACGTACAGCAGCAGCGCGTAGCCGAACGCGGCGGCGGTGCTGATCGGCGCCACCTCGCGGTTGCCCGGCATGGTCAGCCGGGCCAGCTCGCCGCAGGCGATCAGCGCGCCGAACCCGATCGCCACCTGGGAGTCGACCAGCCCGACGGCGGCCGTGTGGGAGATCCCGGCGACCGCGAGCATGCCCCCGGCGCAGATCAGCAGGAGTTGCCCCGAGTCGAGGCCCTGGATGCCCCGGGTCTCGCTCGTCATCGGTCGGACACCACCTGGATCGGCGTGGTCGGGTCGTCGTGGTCTTTGGCGGCGGTCACCACCGGCATGCCGCTGGGCGCGGGCACGCTCGCGGGCGGGTTCCAGCCGTCGCGGTCGAGCGCCCGGATGAACGCTCCCACCATGATCGGGTCGAACTGGGTGCCCGACCACTTCCGCAGCTCGGCCACCGCCTCCTCCTGCGGTTTGGCCTTGCGGTAGGAGCGGTCGGAGGTCATCGAGTCGAACGCGTCGGCGACGCAGATGATGCGCGCGAACTCGGGGATCTCCGACCCGGCCAGGCCCATCGGATAACCCCGGCCGTCGTATCGCTCGTGGTGGTGCATGATCCCGGCGAACGCCTCGTCGAGGAAGCCGATGCCGCGCACGATCTCCAGGCCCCGCATGGGGTGGAGCTGGATGGCGGCGAACTCCTCTTCGGTGAGCACGCCCTCCTTCTGCAGGACCTTGGTCGGCACGCCGAGCTTGCCGACGTCGTGGAGCATGCCGGCGTAGCGGATGGCGTGGAGGCGCTCGGTGCCCATGCCGATCTCCTCGGCGATCATCGACGCGGCGGCCGACACGCGGGTGCAGTGGCCCCGCGTGTACCAGTCCTTGGTCTCCACGGCCTGGCAGAGGGCGGCGATGGTGGCCTCGTAGGAGCGGTGCTGCGCGTGGTACTGGCCGAACGCCCAGCGCGCCACGAACAGCGGCAGCAGGACCAGCACAGCCGAGATCGACTGGACGGTGGCCCACAACCCGGCGATGAGGAGGCCGAAGGTGGCGTACCCGAGGTAGGAGAGCAGGAACTGCGCCACGTCGGGCACCGGCACCTGGCGTTTGCCCACGCCCTCGGCCAGCGCCAGGATCAGCGCCGTCAGCACGAAGTTGAGCGCCACGAACACGAAGGTCGCGGCGCCGTAGGGCAGGATGATCTCGGGGAAGTCGGTGCGCCTGGGCAGGCCCGGCACCCCGCCGGCCAGGGTGTAGACCCACCCGGCGGCGTAGCCGGAGATGAGGAACTGCGCCCCGTTGAACAGGCGCTTGTGGGTGGGCAGCCCCGGACGTACCGAGAAGACCGCCGTGGCGGCGACGAGGGCCGCGCCCTCCGGACCGACCAGCACCACCGCGGCGAGCGCGGCCGAGAAGCTGACCGAGATCGCCGCCTGCCGCACGCTCAGCTGGGTCGGCACCGACTCGCAGACGAGGAAGAGCAGCGCGAGGACCAGCGTCGACGACCAGTCGAGCCCGTCATAGGCCTGCCCGCTACGGACGAGCAGAATTCCGGCCGCCCCGATGCACAGGACGAAGTAGATCTTCGCCGGCCACGGCATTTCGCGCAAAGCGGCCATCCCTCAAAGAAGGCGCGTCTGTCAACCTGCGCCGCCTCCACATTGATGTGCACGGTCAGGCTACCCAGCGGACAGCCACTTCACTGGGTTGTCGCCAAACCGTAATCAACTCATCACTGTGAGTTGCGGACCCAATCCACGGTGAGTTTGAGCGCGGAGGCGAGGTCGTGTTCCGGCCGCCAGCCCAGCCCGTCGAAGGCGGGCCGCGGGTCGACCGCCATCGCGGGCAGGTCGCCCAGCCGGGCGGGCGCGAGGGAGGGCTCGTCGGGCACCCCGGCCGCGGCGGCGATGAGGGAGTGCAGCGCGCGGTCGGAGGTCTGCGCGCCGGTGCCGATGTTGAAGGTCCCGCCGTCGCCCCGGGGGCCGCAGGCGCGGGCGAAGGCGTCGACCACGTCGTCGACGTAGACGTAGTCGCGGGTCTGGGAGCCGTCGCCGTAGAGGACGGTCGGCCGGCCGCCGAGCAGGGCGTCGGTGAAGATGGCGACCACACCCGCTTCGCCGCCGGGCGACTGACGCGGCCCGAAGACGTTCGAGAGCACCAGCGTGGTGTATTCGATGCCGTAGAGCGCCCGGTAGGCCGACAGATAGGCCTCGGCGCTCACCTTCGAGGCGGCGTAGGGCGACATCGGCTGGGCCGGGGTGTTCCCGGGCACCGGAATGGTCTGGGGACGCCCGTAGCGGGCCACCGACGACGCGAAGACGACCTTGCGGACCTTGTTGACGCGGGCCGCTTCGAGGACGTTGAGGGTGCCCTCGACGTTGACGCGCGCGTCGGTGAGCGGATCGGCGACGCTGGCGCGGACCGAGATCTGCGCGGCCAGGTGGCAGATCACCTCGGCGCCGCCGGCGGCCTCGGCCAGGGCCGGGTCGCGGACGTCGAGCTGGTGGAACTCCGCCCGCGGGGCCCGGTTGGACCCCGAAGAGAGGTCGTCGGCCACGACGACCTCGTGGCCGTCGGCGAGCAGCCGATCGACGAGGTTGGACCCGATGAAACCCGCACCGCCCGTGACCAGAATCCGCATGGCCAGCAGGCTATTCCACCAGTTCGGTTCGCACCTGTTCGATCCGCAGCCGGATCTTGGCCCGCAGGTCGTCGGGCACCGGGTCACACCCGCAGTGTTTGGCCACGAGTTGCTTCACGACCTTGTCGAGCCCGTATTCCCGCAGGCAGGGGTCGCACTCGTCGAGGTGCTGCCGGATGTCTCCACACTTGTCCTCGTCGAGCTCACCGTCGAGAAAGCTGTAGACCCGGTCGAGCACCTCACTACAGTCGGTGTCGTGGTGGTCACCACAGCTCATGCGCCCTCCTCCGATCGCACAAGCCCGCGCTCGCGCGCGTAGTCCTCAAGCTGCGAACGCAGTTGCCTGCGGCCGCGGTGGAGGCGCGACATCACGGTTCCGATGGGGGTCCCCATGATGTCGGCGATCTCCTTGTAGGGGAACCCCTCGACGTCGGCCAGGTAGACCGCGATCCGGAATTCCTCGGGGAGCGCCGCGAGAGCGTCTTTCACGTCGCTGTCGGGGAGGTGTTCGAGCGCCTCCAGCTCGGCCGACTTGAGCCCACTCGACGTGTGGGACTCGGCGCGGGCGAGCTGCCAGTCTTCGATCTCCTCGGTGCCGGCCTGCTTCGGTTCGCGCTGCTTCTTGCGGTAGCTGTTGATGAAGGTGTTGGTCAGGATGCGGTAGAGCCAGGCCTTCAGGTTGGTGCCCACCTGGAACTGGTGGAACGACGCGAAGGCCTTCGCGAAGGTCTCCTGGAGGAGGTCTTCGGCGTCGGCGGGGTTGCGGGTCATCCGGAGCGCGGCGGAGTAGAGCTGGTCGATGTAGGGCATGACATCCCGCTCGAACCGCTCACTGCGCTGCTCCAGAGTCTCCTCGGCAGTCTTGGAGACCGGACCCACCCCCTCATAGATGCGTATCGCATCAGAGGATACCGGGACGGCATAGGCCGGGGTTTCCGGCCTCACCAGCAACGCGTTCATGCCCATCGTCAACCGCGGCGGCGTAGAGTCTGTTCCCGGACAAGGTACGCAATGCCTTATCCGGGGAAAAAGCTACGTACCGGCCGGTAGCGACACCGTCGCCACCATGCCCTTCTGAGATCGTCAACGTCCAGGAGCCGCTCGTGCTGCCCATTCCGGCCAATGAACTCAACGGCACAGGAAATCTCGGGCCTTACTGGACCTTCTACCACGCCGTCGTCGCCGAGCAGCTGCGCCGCTGGCTGCCCGAGAAGCCCTCTCTGCTGCTGGATCTGTCCGGTGGACGGGGGCGCTGGCCCGCCCAGGCCGCCCGCGCCGGGCACCGCGTGGTGGAGGTGCTCGACTTCCGCCGCCCCGCCGCCGAGCCGTGGCTCAGGGAGGCCTCCGACCGCATCCACAAGGTGCGCAGCGACGACCTGGCGTTCCTGGCCGACGAGAGCGTCGACGCCGTGGTCGCCGAGGAACGCGCCCTGTCGGTCGAGATCATGGCCGAGTCGGCGCTGGCCGACGTGACCCGGGTGCTCAAGCCGGGCGGCCGGGTGCTGGTCTGCGTCGACTCCCTGGTGCTGGGCATGGCGATCCTGGCCGAGCAGAACTACTGGGCCCACCTGTGCCAGACGGGCGAGGTCATGCTGGTGCCCTGGCCCGACGGCAGCATCACCCGCTGCTTCTCGGCCGCCCAGCTCCGCGACCTGCTGACGGGCGCGGGCCTGGAGGTCGAGTGGGTGCGCCCGCGCACCGTCCTGTCGCCCTCGACGGTCGACCACGTGCTGGGCAGCGACCAGCGCTCGTTGTCGTGGCTGGTCAGGACGGAGCTCGACGCCCACCCCGACGACGACGACACGGTCGGCATCCACCTGGTGGCGAGCGGGCGCAAGCCCCTCTGACTAGCGGCGTCTCTCCCGCCTCGACTGGCACCCGATGCAGCGGGCCGCCTCGGGGCGGGCCTCCAACCTGCCGTCGGGCACCACGACGCCGCAGTCGACGCAGCGGCCGTAGGTCCCGGCGTCGAGCCGCGACAGCGCGGCCACCACCGCCTGACGCTGCCGGCTCGCCGCCTCGATCATCGCTCGGTTCCGGTCGGCGTCGCTGAGGGTGATTTCGGCTGACGGGGCGGTCGTCAGGACTCCGATGGACCGGTCCAGGTCGTCGAGCATCATCTCCAGGCGCATACGCGCGGCCGCAGATTCCACGAATCCGCACCTCCGGGAATGGGGGGACACCGCCGGGAGTCCCCGGTCTCCCGGCTTTCTCAGCGGATGCCCGCTGGCCGCACTCCTTACACCCAGGGACATTCAGAACAGCTGATTGGTGTCACCACTGTCCTGAAGTGGGACGATGAGCTGCTCTCCGTTGTTGCGGACGTTCCCCACCGCCGGATCGACCGGATAGGCCACCAGCCCCGCCGTAGTGGCCGGAACCAGAAGTTCGGACGCATCCGAAACCGCCGGGTCGAGCCACTCCGCCCACTTGTCCCGGGCGATCAGCATGGGCATGCGGTCGTGGATGTGGCCCAAGCGGTCTTCGGCGTCCTGGGTGATCACCGTGCAGGTGCAGATCCACTCGCCTTCCGGGTCCTTCCAGAACTCGTACAGGCCGGCCATCGCCAGCACGCCGCCGTCTTCGGGGCGGATGAAGAAGGGCTGCTTGCGCCTGTCGTCGGTCGGCATCCACTCGTAGTAGCCGTCGGCGGGCAGCAGGCAGCGGCGGGTGGCGAAGGCCTTGCGGAAGGCGGGCTTCTCGGCGACCGTCTCGATCCTGGCGTTGATCATGCGGGAGCCGATCGACGGGTCCTTGGCCCAGCTCGGGACAAGGCCCCAGCGGACCACGCGGAGCTGCCGGACCGGCCTGGTCGCGCCCTCGACGTGGGGAACGCGGCTCATGACCGCGTACACGTCCTTGGTGGGGGCGACGTTGTAGTCGGGGGCGAGCTCCTCCCCTGTCTCGTCCACGGTGTCGAGCTCGACCTCGAACTCCTCAAGCAGTTCGTGGCGCTTGCGCGCCGACGCGTATCTTCCACACATCCCTCCAGACTGCCACCGATAGGCTTGGGGGCATGTCCGCTCCCTTGTGGCCCGCGCCCGTCGCGTCCGGCCCGGTGGTCGCCACGGTGGCGCTGCCCGGCTCCAAGTCCGTGACCAACCGCGCCCTGCCGCTGGCCGCGCTCGCCGACGGTCCGGGGCGGGTACGACTGGCGCTGCGCAGCCGCGACGCCGACCTGATGGCCGAGGGCCTGCGGAAGCTGGGCACCCGGATGGTCCCGAGCAACGAGAGCGTCTCCTCCTCCGACTGGGAGATGACGCCCGGACCGGTCACCGGCGGCGGCCACATCGAGTGCGGCCTGGCCGGCACCGTCATGCGCTTCCTGCCGCCGATCGCGGCGCTGGCCGACGGCGAGGTCTCCTTCGACGGCGACCCCCACGCCCGCAAGCGCCCGATGGGCACCATCCTCGACGCGCTGCGCGCCCTGGGCGCCCACGTCGACGGCGACCGGCTGCCGTTCACCATCCGGGGGCCGCTCTCGGGCGGCGAGGTGACCGTCGACGCGTCCGGGTCGTCGCAGTTCGTCTCCGGGCTGATGCTGGCGGCGGCGCGGTTCCCGAAGGGCGTCACGGTGCGCCACGTCGGGCCGCCGGTGCCGTCGATGCCGCACATCGCGATGACCGTCCAGATGCTGCGGGCGCGGGGGGTCGAGGTCGACGACTCCGAGAGACACGTGTGGCGGGTGCTGCCCGGTCCCATCGCGGCCACCGACTTCACGGTCGAGCCCGACCTGTCGAACGCGGCGCCGTTCTTCGCCGCGGCGATGGTCACCGGGGGTTCGGTGACGATCCCCCACTGGCCGGCCGAGACCACCCAGCCGGGCGACCGGCTGCGCGAGCTGCTGACCGGCATGGGCGCGCGGGTCGAGCTGACCGCCGAGGGCCTGACCGTCCACGGCGGCGGCCTCCACGGCATCGACGTCGACCTGCGTGACGAGGCCGAGCTGACGCCGACGATCGTGGCGCTGGCCGCGCTGGCCGACTCGCCGACCCGCGTCCGGGGCGTGGCCCACATCCGGGGCCACGAGACCGACCGCATCACCGCGCTGGCCACCGAGGTCAACCGCCTGGGCGGCGACGCCCGCGAGACCGACGACGGCCTGGAGATCTTCCCGAAGAAGCTCCACGAGGGCGTCTTCCACTCCTACGACGACCACCGCATGGCCACCGCGGGCGCCGTCATCGGCCTGGCCGTGCCCGGCGTCGAGGTGGAGAACATCGCCACGACCGCCAAGACCCTGCCCGAGTTCGCCACGATGTGGGCGGCGATGCTGCGGGGAGACGCGTCCTGAGACGGCGCGAATACGACGAAGACGACGTCAGGGTCCGGCCGGGCAAGGGTTCCCGGCCGCGGACCCGGCTCCGGCCTGCCCACGAGGCGGCGGTGCCGGGGTTCGTCGTCGCCGTCGACCGGGGCCGCTACACGGTGCTGACCGGACGCGGCATCCACGACAGCGGCCCGTCGATCGTGATCACCGCCATGAAGGCCCGCGAGCTCGGCCGCAAGGGCATCGTGGTCGGCGACGAGGTCGCGCTCGTCGGCGACACGTCGGGCAGACCCGACTCCCTGGCCCGGATCGTCCGCCGCGAGGAGCGCCGCTCGATGTTGCGGCGCAGCGCCGAAGACTACGACGAGGTCGAGCGTCCGGTCGTGGCCAACGCCGACCAGCTCGTCATCGTGACGGCGCTGGCTGACCCGCCGCCGCGTCCGCGCATGATCGACCGCCTGCTGGTGGCCGCCTTCGACGCCGACATCGACCCGCTGCTCTGCCTGACCAAGGCCGACCTGGCCGCGCCCGACGAGCTGATCGCGCTCTACGAGCCGCTCGGCGTCAGGCACATCACCGTCCAGCGGGGCGGCGACCTGTCGGAGCTGCGCGACCATCTGACCGACCGGGTGAGCGTGCTGGTCGGCCACTCGGGCGTGGGCAAGTCGACGCTGGTCAACGCGCTGGTGCCGACGGCGGGCCGGGCTGTGTCCCACGTCAACGCGGTAACCGGCCGGGGCCGCCACACCTCCACCTCCGCCGTCGCGCTGGAGTTGCCCGACGGCGGCTGGATCATCGACACGCCGGGGGTGCGCAGCTTCGGGCTCGGCCACGTCGAGATCGACAACGTGCTGGTCGCCTTCCCCGACTTCAACGAGGCCGCCGTCGACTGCCCCAAGGGCTGCACCCACCTGGGCGACGGCTGCGCCCTCGACCGGTTCGTGGCCGAGGGCCACGGCGACCCCGCCCGCCTGGTGTCACTGCGGCGGCTGCTGTCGAGCCGCGAAGGCGCTCCTGACGACGACTAGCGGTTGGGCCGCAGCGTCCACTCCACGGTGACCTCGGCGACCGTCACACCCTCTGAGTTGCGTACCGTCACCTCGACCGTGAACTCGGGCCGGTTTCCGGCGGTGAGTTCGGCGAGCACGGCGTCGCGCTCGGCTTTCACGACCGCCTCGGCGGTCAGGTCTCCAAGAGCCAGTTTCCGGTACGCCACCCGCCCCACCGTGGCCAGCGGCGTCGCCCGGTCGAGGGTGTCGCCGAACAGCGAGAGCATGGCCGCCCCGGAGGCCGACTCGGCCAGGGAGAACACCACTCCGGCATGGGGGCCGCCGACGTGGTTGTGCAGGTCGGGACGGTCGGCGAGACGGGCGACAGCCGTACCGGAGTCGACGGAGTCGAAGGACACGCCGAGGGTGCGCGCGAAGGGAACACTCTGCAGGAACAGAGCCCCCGTGTCGAAAGTGGTCATGGACGGCATGTTACTCATTGGTAGGATCTGGAGCGGTCCCGGGTCTGATGGAAATACGGCCGAAACCGCTAGCGTGTGATCCGTGACGGCTTACAGCGATGATCTGCGGCTCGCGCACGTGATGGCCGACGCGGCCGACGACCTCACGATGCGCCGGTTCAAGGCCGTGGATCTGAAGGTCGAGACCAAGCCCGACCTGACCCCGGTCAGCGACGCCGACCGGGCGGTCGAGGAGGCGATCAGGGGCACCCTTCGCCGGGCTCGCCCCCGCGACGCCGTCATCGGCGAGGAGTTCGGCAAGACGGGCTACGGCATGCGTTCCTGGATCGTCGACCCCATCGACGGGACCAAGAACTTCGTGCGTGGCGTGCCCGTGTGGGCGACCCTGATCGCGCTCATGGAGGAGGGCAAGGTCGTCGTCGGATGTGTCTCCGCGCCCGCGCTCAACCGGCGCTGGTGGGCGGCCCGTGACGGCGGTGCGTTCACCGGCCGCAGTCTGACCAAGGCCACCCGGTGCCAGGTGTCGTCGGTCGCCAAACTGGAGGACGCGTCCTTCTCCTACTCCAGCCTGAGCGGCTGGGAGAAGGAGGGGAAGCTCGACAACATCCTCGATCTGACGCGCAGTGTGTGGCGGACGCGGGCCTACGGCGACTTCTGGTCCCACATGATGGTGGCCGAGGGTGCGGTGGACGTCTCGGCCGAACCGGAACTGTCGCCATGGGACATGGCCGCGCTCACCGTGATCGTCGAAGAGGCCGGCGGTGCGTGCACCGGCGTGGGCGGGAATCCGCCGCTCGACAGCGGGAGCATGGTGTGCTCGAACGGGCTTCTGCACTCAGAGGTGCTCAAAAAGCTCGCTTAATAGACTTTTCCGGAGAAAAGGTCGGCCCACATCTGTTCGGCGCGTGAGGACACCATGCGTTCGGTCTCCTCGGTGAGTTGCGTCTGCAATGTCGTACGGCGAATGAAGTACTGACCCGCGGCGCCGACGAATTCGTAGACCACTCCGCGGCACGAGCACGAGTGCGCCCTGACCCGCTCACGGTCGGTCCACCTCGCGCCAGGACGCCAGGTCAGCCGCCTGGCGTCCGGATCGGGATGGCTCGGCACGTGCGGGCCGTGATAGGTGGTCATGACCTTTCCACGTGGAACTGTCTTGGTGGGGGCGTCCATGCCGTGATACTCACGACCTGGAGTGACTCCGGGGAATACACCATGCGGATCAGAAATCGCGATATTCGTCCGGCGAATTCCTGCGTGACGTCGCGAATGGGCGTAACTTACCGTCATGGGTCATGACGGAAACGGTCTGCCGCCGGACTTCTGGGCCCGGCCGCCGGTCGTCAGCGCGCTCGCCGAGTGTGACATGGCGACGATTCTCGATCAGGTCCGATCCGCTCGCGGATGGACGCAGGGCCAGCTCGCCGACTTCCTCGGATACTCCCAGAGCTGGGTGTCGAAAGTGCTCAGAGGGCGCCAGTCACTCACCGTCGACCAGATCCGCGACCTCGCGCGCCAGGTCGGCATCCCGCAGTACCTGCTGCGCATCGGCGACGTCGGGGGTGAGGACCCCACGAAACGCCGCGACTTCAGCAAGATAGCCTTCCTCGCCGCGATGCCCGTGGCGCCGTCCATCTCCTACCGGTCGGCCGACGAGACGACCGCGTCGTCCCTCGCCGCGATCACCGGCGCCCAGCGCCGGCTGGAGGCCGAGACCCCCGCCCGGGAGCTCGCCCGTGGCGCCGTCGCCCACGTCGAGCTCACCAAGAGGGCCCTGGCCCGGTCGGCCGAGACGCCGTTCGCGGTGGAGGTCTGCCCGACCGTCAGCGAGGCCGCCGGGTTCGCCGCCTGGTTACACGCCGACATGCAGGACATCGGCACCGCCCGCATGTTCTACCGGTTCGCGGTCGACTCGGCCCGTCGCGCCGAGCATCCGCTGCTGGAGGCCTACATGCTGGGCAGCCTGGCCGCCTTCGAGATCGACCACGACGACCCCCAGCTCGGGCTGACGATGGTCGCCCAGGCCAGGGCGCAGGCCGGGAGCAACCCGCCGGCCACCGCGCGGGCGTGGCTGGCGTGCATCGAGGCGCTTGGCCACGCGGGCAGACGCGACGTGATGGCCGCGCTCAACTGCCTGCGCGAGGCGGAGATCGCCGTCGCCCAGAGCGAACGGGCGTCGTCGCCGCCGTGGCCGTGGGTCTTCCCCTTCGACCCCGGCAAACTGGCCGGATACCGCGCCCTGGTGATGGTCCGCCTGGGCCGCCCCCACGACGCCGTCTCGGCCTTCGCCGAGTCCCTCGTCTCCGTACGCCCCGCCGCCAAGCAGCAGGCGCTGCTCATGCTGGAGATCGCCACGGCCCGCCGGATGGCCGGGGAGGTCGACGAGGCCTTCACCCTCGCAGGTGAGGCGCTCAAGGCGGGGGTCGTCTACTCGTCCGAGAGGGTGCTCCACCGGGTGCGGCGGTTCCGTCGCGACTACGAGGGCCCGCCGTCTCTGCTGGTCCGCGATTTCGACGACAGACTGCGTGCGACCAGCACTTTCTGAATCGGTCCAGCGGCCCCGCTCCCCATCGGAGCGGGGCTTTCATTAACGCCGCGATACGCCTGTGACCTGGTCGTTATCTGTTGAGACCTACACGAAGGGGACCGGACCCGTTCATTCTTCGTTCACCTTCGTCCAGTCGTCAGGTCACCTTCGATCCCTAGCCTCCCGGTTGTTGAAGAAACAATCAGGAGGATTCAGCCGTGAAGTATGCAGGCCGGCTCGCCGTAGCCGCCATCGCCGGCGTGCTGTCGCTCGCCGCGTGTGGTACTGACGACAACACCACCCCTTCCACCGCGACCGACACGGGCACCGCCGCCGCTCCCGCGGCCTCGGGCGACGCCCAGCTCAGCGGCACCATCAACGCCGCCGGCTCCTCGGCTCAGGCCAACGCCGTCGACGAGTGGAAGAAGGCGTTCCAGAGCGCCAACCCCGGTGTGAGCATCAACTACCAGCCGAGCGGCTCGGGCGCCGGTGTCCAGGCGTTCATCGCCGGCACCGTCGCGTTCGCCGGTTCCGACTCGGCGCTGAAGGAAGACGAGCCGGCTCAGGCCGACGCCCGCTGCGCCACCGGCAAGGCCATCAACCTGCCGATGGTCGTGGGTCCGGTCGCCGTGGTCTACAACCTCCCCGGTGTCGACGGCCTGCAGCTTTCGCCGAAGACCATCGGTGGCATCTTCAACAGCCAGATCACCAAGTGGGACGACCCCGCGATCAAGGCTGACAACCCCGACGCCCAGCTGCCCTCGACCGACATCCAGGCGTTCCACCGCTCGGACGAGTCGGGCACCAGCGACAACTTCACCAAGTTCCTGGCCGCCACCGCCGAGTGGCCGTACGAGCCGGGCAAGGCGTGGCCGGCCGAGGCCAAGGGCCAGGGCGCCAAGGGCTCCGACCAGATCGCCGCGTCGGTCAAGTCGACCGAGGGTGCCATCTCCTACGTCGAGCTCTCCTTCGCCGAGAACTCCGGCCTGCAGAAGTCCAAGGTCGCCAACGGCTCCGGCGAGTTCGTCGAGCTGACCCCGGAGAGCGCCGGCAAGACCGTCGAGGCCGCCACCATCGAGGGCACCGGCAACGACCTCAAGATGAAGATCGACTACGCCACGTCGGCCGCGGGCGCCTACCCGATCGTCCTGGTGACCTACGAGATCACCTGCGAGAAGGGCCTCTCCGCCGAGGAGCTCCCGCTCGTCAAGTCCTTCCTCACCTACACCGCCTCGGACGAGGGCCAGCAGTTGCTGACCAACCTCGGCTACGCGCCGCTCCCCGCGTCGCTGCTGACCAAGGTCCGCTCCTCGGTTGAGGCCATCTCCTAGCCAATGGCGACCTCGACGCAGACGCGCGAAGGCGGGTCGGCTCCCCTGAGCCGGTCCGCCTTCCGGCGCAGCCGTGGCGACGGCCCCTTCCGTTACGCATCGACCGGTGCGGGCATCCTGCTGCTCGTGATCATGGCGGCCATCGCCGTGTTCCTGATCGCGCGAGCCATCCCCGCACTCCAGGCGAACACCGCGTCGTTCCTCACGGAGCTGACGTGGAACGCCAACGCCTCAGAGCCGAAGTTCGGCATCGGCGCGCTCGCGTTCGGCACGGTCATCAGCTCCTTCCTCGCGCTGATCATCGCCACGCCGATCGCGATCGGGGTCGCGCTCTTCATCTCCCACTACGCACCCCGCCGCCTGGCCTCGTTCCTGGGCTACGTCATCGACCTGCTCGCGGCGGTGCCCTCGGTCGTGTACGGCCTGTGGGGCATCATCTTCCTGGTCCCGTTCATGCGCGGGCCCTCGCAGTTCCTGAACGACTACCTCGGCTGGATCCCGATCTTCGGCGGCGACCAGGTCGTCGGCCGCTCGATGCTCGTCGGCTCGCTGGTGCTGGCCATCATGATCCTGCCGATCATCGCCGCGATCTCCCGTGAGGTCTTCCTGCAGGCCCCCAAGATGCAGGAGGAGGCGGCCCTCGCCCTCGGCGCGACCCGCTGGGAGATGATCCGGATGGCCGTGTTGCCGTTCGGGCGTCCCGGTGTCATCAGCGCCGCCATGCTCGGCCTCGGCCGCGCCATGGGCGAGACCATCGCGGTGGCCCTGATCTTCCCGGCCACCTTCACGATCAGCTTCGAAATCCTCAGCGCCAACGGCAACAGCATCGCGGCCAACATCGCCAACGGCTTCGGCGAGGCCAACGACATCGGCCGGGGCGCGCTCATCGCGTCCGGTCTGGTGCTGTTCATCATCACCCTGCTGGTGAACATGGCCGCCCGCTGGGTCATCTCCCGCCGCAAGGAATACGCGAGGGTCGCCGCGTGAGTGCCGTCACTCCAGAAATCCAGCGAATCTCCGGCATGCGCCGGTTCAAGGACAAGGGCGTTCAGGCCCTTGTCTATCTGGCGTTCGCCATCGCGGTCGTTCCGCTGATCTCCGTCCTGTGGATGGTGATCGCGAACGGCCTTGCCCGCTTCGACATGGAGTTCCTGACCCACTCGATGCGCAACATCGGGGCCAGGGACGCCGGCGGCGGCGCCTACCACGCCATCATCGGCACCCTGGAGCAGGTCGCGCTGGCCTCGCTCATCTCCGTGCCGATTGGCCTGCTCACCGCCGTCTACCTGGTCGAATACGGCGCCAACGGGCGCCTCAAGCGCTACATCAGCTTCTTCGTCGACATCATGACCGGTGTCCCGTCGGTCGTCGCCGGTCTGTTCATCCTGGCGTTCTGGATCCTGATCCTGGGCATGCCGTTCTCCGGCTTCGCCGGCGCGATGGCGCTGTCGATCCTGATGTTGCCCACGGTCGTCCGGGCCGCCGAGGAGATGCTGCTGCTGGTGCCCAACGACCTGCGCGAGGCCTCCTACGCGCTGGGCGTCTCCAAGTGGCGCACCATCGTCAAGGTCGTGCTGCCCACCGCCTTCACCGGCATCGTGACCGGCGTCATGCTGGCCGTCGCCCGTGTCGCCGGTGAGACGGCGCCGCTACTGCTGACGGTCTTCTTCACCGACTCCATCAACAACGACCCGTTCAACGGGCCGCAGATGGGTCTTCCTCTGTACGTGTTCGACCAGGCCGCCCGGCCCAACGACACCGCGATCGACCGCGCCTGGGCCGCCGCGCTCACGCTGATCATCATCATCATGCTGCTCAACCTGGCCGCGCGTCTCATCACGTACTGGCGCTCGCCCGCAAGGAAGAGGTAATAGCCATGGCCAAACAGATCGAGGTCACGGACGTCGACGCCTACTACAGTGGCCACAAGGCCATCGAAGGCATCTCGATGACCATCGACGCGCGCGCCGTCACCGCCTTCATCGGCCCGTCGGGCTGCGGCAAGTCGACCTTCCTCCGCACCCTCAACCGCATGCACGAGGTCATCCCGGGCGCCACCGTCACGGGCAAGATCCGCATGGAGGAGCAGGACCTCTACGGCGCCGGCGTCGACCCGGTGTCGGTCCGCCGCACCATCGGCATGGTGTTCCAGCGCCCCAACCCGTTCCCCACGATGTCGATCTACGACAACGTGGCCGCGGGCCTGCGCCTGAACCACCGCTACTCCAAGAGCGAGCTCGACGGCATCGTCGAGGACTCCCTCAAGGGCGCCAACCTGTGGAACGAGGTCAAGGACCGGCTGGCCAAGCCCGGTTCCGGCCTGTCGGGCGGACAGCAGCAGCGTCTGTGCATCGCCCGCGCCATCGCGGTCCGGCCGCAGGTCCTGCTGATGGACGAGCCCTGCTCGGCGCTCGACCCCATCTCGACGCTGGCGATCGAAGACCTGATCGCCAAGCTCAAGCAGGAGTTCACGATCGTCATCGTCACCCACAACATGCAGCAGGCCGCACGCGTGAGTGACAAGACGGCGTTCTTCAACCTGGCCGCCCAGGGGCAACCGGGCAAGCTGATCGAGATGGACGAGACCACCAAGATCTTCACGAGCCCGTCCCAGAAAGCCACCGAAGACTACATCACCGGGCGTTTCGGCTGATCCGACACATTGGGGAGGACCGGGTGGACGGGGAAACTCGATCCGCGCCGACGCTGTTGGTCGCCGACCCCGACAGCGCCCTGGTCGAGAACCTGACACACGAACTCGGGTCCGAGGGAATCGACGTCACCGGCGTGTTCGACGGCGCCCAGGCGCTGCTCCAGGCGGGAGCACTGCGCCCGGACGCCGTCCTGATCAGCGCGTCGCTGCCCATCATCGGACCGGTCGACTTCGTGCGGGCGGTACGCCTGGCACGGGCCGTACCGGTCCTGCTGGGCGTCGGCGAGGGATTCGCGGAACAGGCCATGGAGGCGCTGGCGGCCGGCGCGACGGCATGCGTCGCCCGGCCGTACCGCGTCCCCGAGCTGCTGCCGCTCGTGCACGCGGCGTTCCGCCGGCAGGGCATCCAGCGGACCGTCCTGACCATCGGCGACGTCGCCCTCGACGTCACGGCCTATCAGGTGAAGGTGGGCGGCCGCGTCGTCCACCTCCCCCTGCGCGAGTTCGAGCTGCTGCACTACCTCATGCGCAACGCCGACCGCACCGTGACCCGCGAGCAGATCATGCGGCACGTCTGGCACTCCTCGGACGCGATGTCCACCAACACCATCGCCGTCCATGTGAAACGCCTGCGCGCCCGGCTCGGCGACGAGGACGACAAACTCATCCAGACCGTGAGGGGGGTCGGCTACCGCCTCGTCACCCCTTAGGGCAACTGCGGAACCCGTCGAGCACCCTCTCGACGAGCCTCTCGACCTTGGCGATCCCGGCCTCGCTGGTGGCATTGTCCTCAGTGAGCACGGCCACCGCGTACCGATCCCCGATGAGCCCCACGCTCGTGATCGCCCAAAGGTCGTTGGCCACATGCTTCAACCAGCCGTTCTTGAGCGCGACCCGCTCCCCCGCACAGGCCCCCGCACTCACCCCCCACCTCTGTTCCGGTACGACCCGGCGCATCAGCCGCCGGACGACACCTCCGTCGCGCAGCCTCGGCAGATACTTCAGCAACCGGACCTGGTCGTCGGTGGTGGTCCGGGTGATCCCCCAGCAGTAGAGGTCGACGCACCTCCCGGGCACCGCGGTCGTCGCCTTCAGCCCGAACTTCCTGTTCGCCCGGTCGAGCCCGCCCTCGCGGCCGATCCGCTCCCAGAGCCGATCGGCCGCTTTGTTGTCGGAGTACCGGATCATGATCTCGGCGTCCCTCTGCACGGCCTCGGGCAGCCGATCCCAGCGCTCCTTCCGCAGCAGGGCCATGAGGATGTCGACCTTCGCGACACTGGCCGTGGGAAGCACTACCTTCCCGCCGAACCGGAAGACCCGCCCGGTGTGCAGATCCTCGACGGTGATCGAGGCCCGACCGGGCCGACTCTTGAGCAGCGCCTTCACCGCTCTGGTGACCTTGCGTCTGTCGACGGGAGGATCGGTGGGTTCCGGCTTCGGTACGAACTGGGGGTCCGCCCGCACCGGCTCGGCCTTGACCGCGACGGCCCTGACCGGTAGCCGGGCCGGCTCGGACTTCAGGGTGAGGTCAGGCGAGACGGCACTGGCGGCCAGGGCCAGCGCTGCGAGGAGAGGGAGAATCACACGACGGGGGGACATCGTGGGCATCAATGTAGCCCTCGAAGGAACTCTCGACCATTCCCCCTGACCCGGCTGCGGAGATGCTCCTGCGAAACCGCAGGCGGGCTTTCACTTCTGAAATGGCCGGGCTACACAACACACCCCGGAACATGAGTCTCCCGCAGCCTGACCACCGCGGCCACGCTTCAACAGCTGGTGTGTGAAATGGCGAAAGCCCGACCGCGTGGCCGGGCTGCCCTCGAAACACCACGCCGGCCGACGTGGACAACCCCTTCCGCCAACAACGACAACCCGGCTGGTCTCGAATGATGCCCGAGCCATCCCCCGACGGGGGCCGGCCGACGTGGCCGAACCCCGCAAACAACGGCCGCGGTCACGCCTCATCGATCAGCGGGTGAAACGCAGAAAGCCCGGCCGAATGGCCGGGCACCGTCCCGTGAAACGCCGAAGGCCCCGATCAAATGATCGGGGCCTCCGGTATAAAGATTGTCCGGCGGTGTCCTACTCTCCCACACCGTCCCCGGTGCAGTACCATCGGCGCTGGAGGGCTTAACTTCCGGGTTCGGAATGTAACCGGGTGTTTCCCCTCC
>NZ_WXEW01000016.1 GCF_009901565.1 Herbidospora solisilvae | reverse complement strand
TCCGGTGGTCAGGTTTTTCTTGGTCGATCAACCCACTTACCGGAGACCTTCTTCATTTCCCGACCACGACACGCCAGCCCGTCACAACACTTCGAAACACGTCCTAGCAGCCCACGCCGAAGAACCTAATCAAGCGATAAGGAAAGGACACGGCACCATGCCCGAAGGGACCCTGGAAGGCCATGCGGGCAAATCGTCCTGGCTGGAACAGGCACTGACCTGCTTCCAGGAAGCGCTCGACCTCACCGACCCCGAGCACCAACCAGGCCTGTACGGGGTGATCCTGCATGACATCGCCTCGACCCACCAGGCCCTGGGCGACACCGCCGCCGCCATCACCCACTATCAGCGAGCCGTCGAAGCCAAAGGCCGCCGCGATGGCGAATTCGGCGACCTGCTCACCACCATGACGGCCTACAGCAACTGCCTCATCGAAGCCGGGAACCTCACCCAAGCATGCACCGTATTGGAACAGGCCCGCGAGGTCGTCTCCCGGTTAGAGGCCTCTGAACAATGGCGGCACCTGCACCGTCTGGCCCGCCAGTACGAAGAACTTGGTGGCAGCGGTATGAGCGACGCCTACCCTGAGGCCCTCGAGCTGTACCAGGCCGTCCGCGACCTCATCCACCCCGACTCCGACCCCCTGTCTTACGCCACCGTGCTAAAAGACATCGCCGACATCCACACCGCCCAAGGCGACCTGCGCCAAGCCGAAACCGGCTACGCGCAAGCCATCGAGCACCTGCGCCCCATCCCCCAAGCCGAACGCACCATGGCCTCCATGCTCATCACCCTGGGCCGCATCCGACTCCAACTCGCCGAAACCCAAACCACCACCGACACGACGAAACAATCCCGCGATGCCCAGACGCAATCCAGCAGCCATCAACCACTGCCTAGGGTCGAATGACGTGTTTCATAAGCGAACGCCTATGAAACAGCCGAGCCGACAGCTCGCCACGGGGTCCCCGAGAAACCGAACTCCGCTCGCTTCGCTTCCATAGATCGGCTTGCGGCGTGAGGTCGGTGGAAGCGGCCGGGTGGGGATCGGATCGGCGACGTTTGCGGGTTCGGTGAAACGGGGCTCTGGTTTGTGGCGATGATGACGCTATGGCGGGAAACGGTTCCGGTGCGCTCCGGGTGTGGCTGCTGGCGGGGTCGGCGGTGTTGCCGGTCGGGGTCGGTGTGGCGGTCAACCAGATCCTCAACGACGGGAAGTGGAACTGGTGGGGGATCCTGGCCGCGGTGGCGTTGTCGGCCGTGCTGACGTGGGTGGCATATCTGCTCACCCGCCCCGCGCCGCCCGCGCCGGCCGCTGACGGCAGCAGCGGCAAAGACGCCGGTGAACGCTCGGTCACCGTCAGCGGGGACAACACCGGGATCGTCTCCACCGGCGATGGTGCCCGCAATGTGCAGATGAACGCGAAGACGTCGGGGTCGGGCCGGGTGTATCAGGCCGGCGGCGACCAGACCATCAACGAGTGATGAACGGCCCGGCATCGCCCGGTCAGGAAGAACCGGGTCAGGGTCCTGGTGAGTCGATTCACCAGGAGGCCACCGCCTCCGGCCATGGCGAGATCAATCAGGCTGGCGGTGATCTGACCGTCCATAAGACGGTGAACACGATGAACATCCACCTCCCGCCACCGGCTCCGCCGGCCGGTCAGATCGTGGAGGGGGACATCCCGCAGCGTCCGCCGGCCTTCCAATCGCGGCCCGGGCTGCTGGATGCGTTGAAAGCGCAGGTCCGCCAGGAGGGGGCAGCGGTCATCGATGCGGTGACCGGCACGCCAGGCGTCGGGAAGAGCCTGCTAGCCGCCTCGTACGCGTGGGCGTGCCAGCAGGCCGGCTGGCCGCTGATCGTGTGGATCAACGCCCAGCACCCCGATCAGATCCTGACCGGGCTAGCCGGCCTGGCCCGCCGCCTGAACCTGCACGACCCCGACGACGACGCACGGACGGCGGCGCTCAAGGCGCGCGACTGGCTGGCCGCGGCCGACCGGCGAGGTTTGCTGGTGTTCGACAACGCCACGGCTGTGGAGGATGTGCGGCCGTGGTGTCCGGCCACCGGTGAGGTGCAGATTCTCATCACCACCCGCAACCGGGCCTTCCACACCCTGTTCACGGCCATCGACGTGGGTGTCTTCCCGCCCGAGCAGTCGGTGGCGCTGTTGCACCAGCGCACCGGCGACACCACTCCAGGAGCCGATGAGGTCGCCACCGAGCTGGGTCATCTGCCATTGGCGGTCGGGCAGGCCAGCGCCTACATCTACCGCCGCCGCCTCACCTACCCCGCTTACCTCGCTCTCTTGCGTGACTATCCGCTGGACAAACACCTTCCGCACGCCGCGGGCGGATACCCGGCGGGAACTGCCCAAGCCATCTTGCTGTCGATCGACCAGGCCGAGCAGACCATCCCCGGCGCGCGAAACATCCTGGAGCTGCTGGCGGTGCTGTCGGAGGCGGGCGTCCCGCGGACGATCCTCTACGGCACCACCGACCATGACCCCGTCGCGATCGAAGATATAGACCGAGTGCTGACTGACTTGGCCGACACCTCGCTGATCAGCTTCAGCGAGGACGGCACTACGGTGCTGATGCACCGCCTCACCAGCCGCGTGCTCCTCGAACGCGCCCACCAAACCACGCCGGTTGGTGACAGCGGCAGCAGCGGCGGCCGACTGAGCCAGGTGCTCGACAGCGCCATCAACCTTCTGTATCAGTTCAACACCCACATTCCGGGCGACGCTGCCATCTGGGCCGCACGTCCCCTGGTCGAGATGCTGGTCGAGCAGACCACCGCGCTCCACACACGGGCCGCCGCATTCGGCGTCCCTCGCGAACGTCTGCTCGCCTTACGCGCTTGGTGTGGGCAACATCTCAGGGACCTGGCCGACCCGGCCCGTGCCATCTCCCTGCTCGAGCAGAACCTGGCCGACTACGAGAGGGAGGTGGGCGGTGACCATCCCCACGCCCTGACCTCTCGCAATAACCTCGGGTGCGCCTATCACGCGCTCGGCGACCTGGGCAGGGCCATCCCGATATTGGAATCAACGCTGGCCGATCGGGAACGCGTACTCAACGGCGACCATCCCGACATCCTGCAATCCCGTAACAACCTCGCCAGCGCCTACGAGACGGCGGGGGACTTGGGCCGGGCCCTCGCATTGCACGAGCAGAGTCTGGCCGACCATGTGCGGGTGCTGGGCGGCGACCATCCCGACACCCTGCGATCCCGCAACAACCTCGCCTACGCCTACCACGAGGCGGGAGATCTGGGCCGGGCCCTCACATTGCACGAGCAGAACCTGGCCGATCGGGAGCGGGTGCTAGGCCGGGACCATCCCGACACCCTGCAATCCCGCAACAACCTGGTTCTCGTCCACTACACGGCAGGGGAACTAGGCCGTGCCATTCCGCTGTTCGAGCAGAACCTGGCCGATCGGGAGCGGGTGCTGGGCGGCGATCACCCTGACACCCTGCTCTCTCGCAACAACCTCGCCTCCGCCTACCAGTCAGCTGGGGATGTGGCGCGGGCTATCCCGCTGCTGCGGCAGATTCTGACCGACCGGCAAAGAACGCTGGGCGGCGAGCACCCCGACACCTTGACCTCCAGCAACAATCTCGCCGGCGCCTACCAGGACGCGGGGGTTCTAGGCCGAGCCATTCCGCTGTTCGAACAGACCTTGGCCGACCGGGAACGAGTGCTGGGCGGCGACCACCCCAATACCTTGACCTCCCGCAACAACCTCGCCACGGCATACCACTCGGCCGGTGATGCGGGCCGGGCCATCCCGCTGTTCGAACAGAACCTGGCCGACCGGGAGCGGGTGCTGGGCCGGGACCATCCCGACACCCTGCAGTCCCGCAACAACCTCGCCAGCGCCTACCAATCAGTGAGGGCTCTAGACCGGGCCATCCCGCTCAATGAGCGGACTCTGGCCGCTTTTGAGCGAGTGTTGGGCGGCGATCACCCCCACACCCTGCAGTCCCGTAACAACCTCGCTCACAGCTACCAGGCGGCGGGCGATCTAGGACGGGCCGTCCCGCTGTATGAGCAGACCCTGGCCAACTGCGAACGCGTCCTAGGAACCGACCACCCAACCACCAAGATCGTACGCAGCAACCTTCTGGCCGCTCGGCAGCAAGTGGACACCGACTCTGTTTAGCGGCCCACAGTGCGATCGTCGATGCGTTTCACAAGCGACCGTCTGTGCGACACAGCGGCCGGCACGGGAAGCAGGAGAGCTATCGCCTGTTTCTTAGGCGGATGCCTATGAAACAGCAAAATCGAGGCTCAGCAGCGCCGAGCCGAGATCATTGAGCACTGCTCGCTTCCGCTGACCTCTTCATAGTGTGGGGGGCCGTCTGGTGGTCGGTACGAGATTGAGATCGTCTGGTTGGCGCGTTCCGGAAGGCCGGAGTGCGGGTTTGTGGTGATGATGACGCTATGGAGGGAATTGGTTCCGGTCAGGAACCAGGACAGGACACCGGTGGGTCAATCCAATTGGAGGCCACCGTCTTCGATCACGGCGTGATCAATCAGGCTGGCCGTGATCTGACCGTCAACAAAACGGTGAACCATCTCCACCTCCCGCCACCTGCCCCCCCAGTTGGTCAGATTGTGGAGGGAGACATTCCGCAGCGTCCGCTGGCCTTCCAACCCCGGCCGGAACTCCTAGATGAGTTGAAGGCGAAGGTCGGTGAGGAGGGGGCGGCGGTCATCGACGCGGTGACCGGCACGCCGGGGGTGGGGAAGAGCTTGCTGGCCGCTTCCTACGCGTGGGCGTGTCAGCGGGATGGCTGGCCGCTGGTCGTGTGGATCAACGCTCAGCAGCCGGATCAAATCCTGACCGGGCTGGCGGGGCTGGCCCGCCGCCTGAATCTGCACGAACCCGATGATGACGCGCAGACCGCCGCGCTCAAGGCGCGCCACTGGCTGGCCGCCACCGACCAGCGGGGCCTGCTGGTGTTCGACAACGCCACAACCGTGGATGATGTCCGGCCGTGGTGTCCGGCCACCGGCTCAGTCCAGATCCTCATCACCACCCGCAACCGAGCCTTCCACTCCCTCTTCCCCGCCATCGACGTCGGCGTCTTCCCTCCTGAGCAGTCGGTAGCGTTGCTGCACCAGCGCACTGGTATCACCACATCGGGCGCTGACCAGGTTGCCGCGGAACTCGGGCATCTGCCGCTGGCAGTCGGGCAGGCCGGCGCCTACATCCATCGGCGCAGGCTCACTTACCCTGGCTACCTCACCCTGCTGCGCGACTACCCCCTGAGCAAGTACCTGTCGCACGCTGCGGGTGGATACCCCGCCGGAACAGCCCAAGCGATCCTGCTGTCCATCGACCAGGCCGAACAGACCATCCCCAACGCGAAGGGCATGCTGGACTTGCTGGCGGTGCTGGCGGAGGCCGGCGTCCCTCGCGCGATCCTGTACGGCACCACCGACCCCGACCTCGACCCAGCCACAACCGAAGAGCTCGACCAACTGCTGGCGGATCTGGCCGACACCTCGTTGATCAGCTTCAGCGAAGACGGCACCGCGGTACTCATGCATCGCCTCACCAGCCGCGTCCTGCGCGAACGCGCCCACCACACCGCCCCAGCCGACAACAGCGGTGACGGTGGCAGTGGCCTGTCCCAGGTACTAAACAGCGCTGTGAATTTGCTGCACCGCTTCAATGCCCACATCCCCGACGGCGCGGCCACCTGGGCCGCCCGCCCCGCCGTTGACATGCTGGTCGAACAGACTGCAGCCCTCCACGCTCTGGGCGCCACCCTCGGTGGTCTATCCGAACGCCTGCTCCTTTTGCGTTTTTGGTGCGGGAAATACCTCAGCAACCTAGCTGACCTGGTCCGCGCCATCCCCTTGCTCGAGCAGACCCTGGCCGACTACGGGCAAATGCTGGGCGGTGACCACCCTTCCACCTTGGCTTCCCGCAACAACCTCGCCAGCGCCTACCAGAAGGCGGGAGACCTGGGCCAGGCCATCTCCCTGCACGAACAGAACCTGGCCAACTGTGAACGGCTGCTGGGCGGAGACCACCACCACACCCTGACCTCTCGCAACAACCTCGCCTACGCCTACCAGGAGGCGGGAGACCCGGGCCAGGCCATCCCCCTGCATGAGCAGACGCTGGCCGATCGAGAGCGGCTGCTGGGTGGGGACCACCCCGACACTTTGACCTCCCGTAACAACCTCGCAGGCGCCTACCAGGAGGCGGGGGATCTGGGCCGGGCCATCCCCCTGTTGGAACAGAACCTGGCCGATCGGGAACGGGTGCTGGGCGGCGATCACTCCGACACCCTGCAATCCCGCAACAACCTCGCCGGCGCCTACCGGAAGGCGGGGGATTTGGGCCGGGCCATCCCGCTGTACGAGCAGACCCTGGCCGACTGCGAACGCGTCCTAGGAACAGACCATCCCGACACTCTGGCCTCCCGAGGCGACCTCGCCTACGCCTACCGGGTGGCGGGAGATCTGGGCAGGGCCATTCCACTGTTGGAGCAGACCTTGGGCGAGCGGGAGCGGGTGCTGGGCCGCGACCACCCCGACACGCTGATCTCCCGCAACAACCTCGCTTACGCATATGAGGCGGCGGGGGATCTGGGCCGGGCCATCCCGCTGCACGAGCAGATCCTGGCCGACTACGAGCGGGTGCAGGGCGGTGACCACCCCAAAACGCTGGCCTTCCGCAACAACCTCGCTATCGCCTACTACGCGGCGGGGGATCTAGGCCAGGCCATCCCCCTATTGGAACAGAACCTGGCCGATCGAGAACGAGTGCTGGGCGGCGATCACTCCGACACCCTGCAATCCCGCAACAACCTCGCCAGCGCCTACCAGAAGGCGGGGGATTTGGGCCGGGCCATCCCGCTGTACGAGCAGACCCTGGCCGACTGCGAACGCGTCCTAGGCACAGGCCACCCAATAACAAAGCTTGTGCGGGGCAACATGCTGGCCGCCGGCCAACGAACCGATGTCAGCTCTCTAGCGATTGAAACAGGACCAGCGGATAGCTGTGTTTCATAGACGACCGCTTTTGAAACAGCCCGCCCGGACACGCCAGGACGTCTGAGACATGTGCTGGGTCTGCAGAGGGAGTGCTGCTGGCATGGAAGCGATGGCCTCTCACTGAGATGGATATCCCTTCGCCATTCGGCGCCAGTAGGTGAGTTCGGCTTTGGTGGCCAAGGTGTCGGGGTGCTTGGCCCCCAGCAGCTGCTTGCGGATGGGCAGCAGTGCGGCGTACAGGTCCCGTGCCCTGACCGGGCTTCCCGCTCGCCCGGTCCAACGGGCCAGGTCGGCCCGGGTGCTCAACGTGTCGGGGTGCTCAGGGCCTTGAACTCGTTCCCGGATAGGCAGCAGAGCGGCGAACTGGTCCCGCGCTTGGACGGTGTATCCCGATTCGCCTGTCCAGCGGGCGAGGTGGGCGTGGGCGTCGAGGGTGTGCGGATGCTCGGCGCCGAAGACCCGCGTCATCAGCGGCAGCAGCGCCGTCATCTGATCCCGTGCCGCTACCGATTCCCCCATCACTCCTGTCCAGGCGGCGAGCCCCGCCCGCACGATCAATGTGTCGGGATGCTCGGCCCCCAGGGCGTGCTCGAACAGCGGCACCGCTGTCAGGTACTGATGCCGGGCTCCGGCCAGATCACCGGTGGCGCCTGTCCAGCGGGCGAGGTTGGACCGGCAGGTCAGCGCGCCGAGATGATCGGCCCCTAAGACGCGCTCCACCACGGGCAGCAGGGCGGCGAACTGATCGCGCGCCGCGATCGCATCGCCCGTCTCCCCGGTGAGGCTGGCGAGGTTGGCCTGGGCGGTCAGCGTGTGCCGGTCCTCTCGCCCCAGCGTGTCACGCAGGGTCTCATACAGCTGGTGCTGCAGGATCTTGGCGGTGGCGCGGTCGCCGACGGCCTGCAGATATTCGATGATCTTGAGCATGCCCGGCGAATCCGGAGCCAGCGCGCGGCGGGCGTGCGACAGCAGCCGCCCGAACAGCGGCCAGTTCCCGATCCGATCAGGGTCGTCCGGCAGGGCGGCTTCCAGCAGATCGGCAGCCTGCTCGCTGACCGCATGGCGTTGATCGCCGGGCAGGCCAGCCCAGGTGACGGCCTGGACCAGGCGGTGGACGCTGACCGCGCCGCGGTCGGTGCCGTTATCGGAGCTGATGGTGATCATGCTGTATGAGGCCAGCACCCCCAAGGCGGTGCCGATCTGCAGCCGGCTGGCGCCGGGCAGGTGGTGCAGGACGTCGATGGGCAGGTGGTCGGGGGCGTAGCAGGAAAGCAACGCCAGCAGCCGGGGTGCCAGCGGGTTGGCGGCGGCGATGTGGTCGCGGGTGATGGTCCAGATCTTGGCGATGACGCGTTCGGCGTCGCTGCCGGGAGCCGCGGCCGCGTACACCTCCTGCGGGTCCTGGCGCAGCAGGGCGCGGTAGCCGGCCACGCTCATCCCCGGCGTGGCGGCGATGAACGCTCCGGCCTGTGTCAACGCCAGCGGCAAACACCCCAGATCAGCGGCCAGCCCCGCCACATCGTCATCTTCAGGAGAGGCGCCCGGACCGATCAGGCCGGCCAGGACGGTGACGGCCGCCTGCGGGCTCAGCACGTCCAGATCGATCGCGGCGCAGCCCAGCGCCGGCCATCCCAGCGCGCGGCGGGTGGTGATCAGCACATGGCCCCGATGCGCCCCGCGCGTTGCGGGCCCGCCGGACAACCGGCCAAGAAACGGGCGCACGTCCTCCAGCCGTTCGAGGTTGTCGAAGATGAGCAGCCAGCCGGTGTGGCCGGCTAGCCATGCCATCGCCCACCCGGCCGCTTCCTCCACGCTCGCCTGAGCGGCCGCGACCGAATGGGTGCCCGCGCACAACGCCCGCGCCAGCCCGGCCAGGGAGTGTTCCATTTGGGCGGGGGTGTCGGCCTCGATCCACCACACCAGCCGGTAGTCATCTCGATGGGCGGCGGCGTACTGCAACGCCAGCTCGCTTTTGCCGATCCCGCCCAGACCGTGCACAGCCGCCTGCGTGATCACCGCCCCAGCCGAGGACGGGGCTTTCAACGCCTTGCGCGCCTGGGCCAGGACACGCTCGCGGCCGACGAATACCGCCGCCGGAGGGCGGGGCAGCCCGGCAAGTCCTGCGGGCGCCTCGAGCGTGGCGGCGTCCGGCAACGGTGCACGCGCCAGCTGATGCTGATGGTGATGGTGATGGTCGCCGATCACAACGTCCCTGGCGGAACCGATCTGAATGACGTCCCGTCCGACGGTGGAACCAGTGACGTCCTGCACGCCGCCGACGTCCAGGGCTGGTGCAGCCCCGGAGGAGGCGTGGTGCGGGCCTGGCCCGGCGAATGCCGACATCACAGGCTCTCCCTTCGCCAGCCCCCGAAGGTCAGCGTGATGGTAACCGCATCCCGCCACCCTCCACCGCCGAACAGCTGTTACGCGCACGGCAAGGGGCTCCGAATGTCTCCAAGTTGCGGGATTAGCGGGACAGGGATCGCGCGGGCGCGCGGACTACGCTCGTCGACGGCCAGGCGCTCGTCGACGGCCAGGCGCTCGTCGACGGCCAGGCGCTCGTCGACGGCCAGGCGCTCGTCGACGGCCCGATGTTGGCCTGGAGACGGCCCATAACCTGGCAGGACGCCCACCGCTGCCGCTGTGCTGGAGATCGGTAACACGAACCGGTGAGCGGCGACGCCTCTCGCCCTGCATGGAAGGTCTCCATGGCGATCTTGGAATTCCTCGCCACCGTGCTGGAACTGGCCGGCACCGGCGTCGGCCTCTACAGCGGCCTGCTGGCCCTCAGCCGCCGACGCGGCGCGCCCACTTCCGGCGACTCCGGCCGCTCCGACGACACCGCTGCCCCGGCTGCCGACCCCGCCGCCAGCCGGAGGGACGCCGACGGCGAACCCGACTGACTTGCGCCAGGCCAGCCCGCCGACGTGGCTCCGGTTCTGAAGCCGGCGCGGGTTCCCGGCGGCAGATCCGTGCATTGGGTCATGGAGTGACGCACCCGAGGACCGCCGCCTCGAGGTCGTCAGCGTTCCTGGAAACCGGTCATTGACCGCTGTTGCAGGTCGCCGTGACCGGCCTGGAAGCGAGTGGCAGCAGGATCCCGTCAACGATCGAGCAAACGTGTTCTTCGGTGATTTCTTCATCTCCTCGGACGGTTTGCCAGTGGATCAGCAACGCGACTGCGGCCGATATCTCGACCGCGGGTTTGCCGTCCGGCTTCTCGAGGAGCGGTAGAGGGGGGATGTCGCCGCGCTCGAACGCGTGGGCGAGCACTTTCACCACCTCCCGATGCATGGAGTCGACATAACGCTCACGCATGAGCGCGAAAAGTCGTGGATGCTGCCTGGCCATGTCGAGCAGAGTGGTCACGAGCTCGCTGTGCTGCCTGTTGCTGCACTGCGTGACCTGCATCAAAGTCTCGACGAGTTCTTGGCGGAGCCGGCCTGGGCCGATGGTGATCGCCCGGTGGGTGTCAGCCAGCGAGGCATGCTCCAGAGCGTTCGCAGCGAGCTCCAGGCGGGACTTCCAGCGACGGTAGACGGTTGCTTTGCCCACCCCGGCCCGGGCTGCGGCCTTGTCCATGGTGAGAGCGGGGAATCCGCCTTCGCCCAGAAGCTCGATCGCGGCGTGCAGGATCCGGTCGTCGCGTTCCGGGTCCTGCGCGGGTCCCGAGCTGCCGGGCGGACGTCGCCAGGTGGCGTCGGCCTTGTCCACTCAAGAACTCCTCTTCCGCTCCGCGGACCGTGCTTTCGAGAGTCTAGCGGAGGTTCGACCCAACGCGGAACGGTCTTGTCTCGGGTTAAATCGAGTGCTAGCGTGGCCGAGCCAAACCCGGAACGGTCTTGTCTCGGGTTGATGGATGGATCAATCTATTTGGGGGTACCGCTGTGCGAGCTGTTGGGTTCACGGAGTTCGGAGGCCCGGAGGTGATGCGGATCCTGGAGCTGCCGGAGCCGCACGCCGGCCCGGGACAGGTGCGGATCAAGGTGGCCGCGGCGGACGTCAACTCGGCGGACGTCGTCTCCCGGTCCGGCTACGTGAACAAGCTCAGCCCCGGCTCGTTCCCGCAGTCAGATGCGTACGTCATCGGGTGGGATGCCGCGGGGGTGATCGACGAGGTCGGCGATGGTGTGCGCGCGGAGCTGGCTGTCGGGACCGATGCCCTGGCACTGGTGGTTCCGATCCTGACGCTCGGGGCGCAGGCGGAGTACGTGGTGGCACCGGCGGAGTCGGTGGTGCGGGCACCGCGGGGTGTCGAGCTGACAGCGGCGTCGACCTTGCTGATGAGCGGTCTGTCCGCGCGGCAGGCCCTGAAGCTGCTGGAGGTCGCGCCGGGCGCGACGGTGGCGGTGATCGGCGCGGCAGGAACGGTCGGCGGGTACGCGGTGCAGCTGGCCAAAGCCGCGGGACTAACGGTGATCGCCGACGCGGCTGAACGGGACCGCGACCTCGTCATCGCTCTGGGCGCCGACCACGTGGTGCCGCGCGGGGACGACTTCGCAGACGCCGTCCGGCGGCTGCGGCCGGACGGAGTGGACGGTCTGATCGACACGGCGCAGTTGACCGGGGCTGCCGCCACCGTGGTGCGCGACGGGGGTGTGGCCGCCGGGTTGCGTCCGCTTGCGGGGTCGTCGTCGTGGGCCGACAGCACGACCGATCGCGGAGTGCGTTGGCGCATCGTGAATGTCACCACGGACATGGACGACACCAGCGCGCTGACCGAACTGTGCGAACAGGCGGAGTCGGGTGTCCTGACGCTACGCGTCGCCGCCACCTTCGCTGCTGAGCGAGCCAAGGAAGCCCACGCACTCATCGAAGCCGGCGGAGTACGGGGACGCCCCGTCCTCGTCTTCTGACCACCACACAGCACGTCACCACGAGAGCAGGACAATCACATGGCAACGGTATCCGTCAGCCGGGTCGTCCCGGCCGACCCCGAGCGCGTCTGGGAGCTCGTCGGCGGGTTTCACGCCCTGCCCGACTGGATGCCCTCCATCCAGAGCACCCCCCTCCAAGGAGGCATGGTCCGCCGGCTGATCAACCCCGACGGCGCGGTGGTCGTCGAGCGCATGGAGGAGTTCAACTATGCGGCGCGCCACTACACCTACTCCATCGTCGAGGCACCCTTCCCGGTAGGGGGGTACCTCTCGAACGTCCGGGTGTACGAGGTGCCCGGCGACCACGGCGCCACGGAGGTCGTGTGGAGCGTCCGGTTCGCCTCCGACGGTGAAGCGGCCGAGGCCGAACTCGTGGAAGTGTTCACCGCGGCCTTCCGCGACGGACTCGAAACGCTGCACAAGGCGCTCTCCGCCTGAGCCACCGATCACACTGCGGGCCCTTCGCAGAGGATCACGTCCGCTGCAACAGCCCATCAGCATGGGCGCGGACGGTCTCCAGCGTCGACCGGTCGTGCTCGCGTTCGGCCCGCTGAATCAGTTCGGCGCACACCACCAGTTCCGCGAACCGGCCCGCCTCGCCGTCCATCGTGGGCACCACATGGCGCTGGCCAACGGGGGCGCTCTGTCGATCGCCGAACCGACCTCACCCGTACGGCGGATCGCCGATCTCATGCGGCAACTCTTCCCGGACTGCCCATCGGCAACGATCCCGATCTACAACAGCGTTGCCGAGGCCCTGGAGTGCCCGAGCCCGTAGTCCCTCACGGCGAGCGCGGCGCCATTGGCGGCGGCATGCCCGCAACGTACTGCTCGCCCAGGGCCTTTCGCGGGCTGGAGGGCAGGTCAGAGCCGGGGGTGCGGACTGTGCCCTAGCGGCCGTCCACCGCGCACGCGCCACAGGCCCTCCTGCATCAACAACCCAGGTCACAAACAAGATCAAGCTGGCTTGGGGCGCGTGACAGCGTTCTTACCGGTACCCCTACACCGCGGCGGCCGTCGGCGCACGACGAATCGCACCGATGGGAAGAGGTCGACGGCGGCCGGGCGGTGCGACTCGACCTCACGCCGGTGGGAGTGAGTAAGTGGGCACTGATTGACGTACCTTCACGTACAAGATCGCGTCCCGGGGTCATCCGGGGAATGAATGGGTGCGGGCATCGCCGCGCCTCCCCACCGGGCCGATTTCTGGAACCGGCCTTCGCCTGACCATGAACAGGAGCGTCATGCTCTGCCTGCTGATCGACGTCGACGGCGGCTCGCGCGAGATCGTCCTCCCGCCTTATCCGGCCGAACGCCGCGCTGGTCGACGAGCTGCTCGGCGCGGCCTGGACCATTCGGGTGGCCATCGCCCGGGGCCTGGACCTGTGGGCGGGTGCGGAGTCGCCCGACTCGTTTGCCCGGCCGGTCAACGGGCCGGCCTCGGCGCTGGCGGCGGACCTGAGCGGGGACCCCTGGCGGGACTACCACGGCCCGGTGCTGATCTGCGGCCTGAAGCTCGACGACGCGGGCGAGGAACACGACGTCGACCTGACGCCGGGCCAGATCGCGGATCTGCAGCGGCGGCTCAGCCGCCAGCGCGCCGACTGACCGCTGGCGGGCCGTCCTGGCCTCATTTCGGGGCCGTTTTTTGAAACCACGCGGCGCGCGGTGCATCCCTCGCATACCCGGACGAATCGGGCCTACATAATTCGGTTGATGATGGAAGATCATTTACAGGGTGGGCGTCCCCGCCCGGCGCGGAACCGGGCGGAGACGGCCGACGGCTGAAGGGCCGGGAACACCCTCCGGGGGCGGTGGATCGGTCGGCGGCCGTTAGCGGCGCAGCAGCAGCCGCAGCAGCCGCAGCGCGCGGGCGCGCCGGCTGGTGTCGCGAGAGTACAGGTAGGTGGCCGCCAGGATCGCGATCAGGCCGATGGAGATGATGGCGAGGGCGGCGGTGTGGGTGATGATGGCCATGGGTGGGCGTTCCTTGTCGTGAACGTGGGAGCGCCTGCGGGGTGGCGGGGCGTCGCACGGTCGGAAGGTCCGGCGCCCGCCACCTGCCCGGAACGCGGGTCCCGGGAAGACGCGGCCCGCCACGGGAGGTCGCGGCGGGCTGTCTCCAGCCTCCGGCCCGCCGCGCCGCCTCGAACGATCTGCGCCGAATCTTGACGTGATCACAGAAATCGGGACGGGCGCTGACGGGAGTTGACGGATGCTGACGCTCTGACCTGGCCGCTGAACGGTTCCTTACGGCCGGCGGCCCGGGTGTGGTCACGGATGGATACCGGTTGGTGACGGTTACGCTGAACGGCTTTACGTTTTCTGACGGCCTGGGATGCTCGGCATCACCATGACCACTCCTCCTCCCCCGCCCGGCACCAGGCCTGCGCCCGATCTCGCGTCCGACCCCAGGGCCGATCCGCTGGCGGTGCTGCGGGCGCGGTTGCAGGAGCTGCACCGCTTCCGGGGCAAGCCGTCCTTCCGCACCCTGGCCACAAAGACCGGGGTGATCAGCCAGACCACCGCACACGCGGTGATCAAGTGCGAGAAGTTGCCGCGCTGGGGCAACCTCGAACTCATCGTGGAAGCCCTCGGCGGCGACGCCGAGCGGGTGGAGGAGTTCCGTACCCTGTGGCTGGCCGCCGACGCCCACCCCCCGGCACCCGTTACCCCTTCTGTGATCACCGAAGCCATCCCGCCGGACGGCCTCACCCTCACCGGCCACACCGGCGTCGTCTACGGGGTGGCTTTCTCTCCCGGCGGCCACCTGCTCGCCAGCGCCGGCGACGACGGGACGGTGCGGCTGTGGGGCCCCGGCACCGGCCAACCCGTCGGCGACCCCATCACCGGACACACCGGCCCCGTCTGGGCGGTGGCCTTCTCCCCCGACGGCCACCTGCTCGCCACCGCTGGCGACGACGGGACGGTGCGGCTGTGGGGCCCCGGCACCGGCCAACCCGTCGGCGAACCCATCACCGGACACACCAACGCCGTCTCGGCGGTGGCCTTCTCCCCCGACGGCCACCTGCTCGCCACCGCTGGCGACGACGGGACGGTGCGGCTGTGGGGCCCCGGCACCGGCCAACCCGTCGGCGAACCCATCACCGGACACAACGACATCGTCTCGGCGGTGGCCTTCTCCCCCGACGGCCACCTGCTTGTCACTGCCGGCGCCGACGGGACGGTGCGGCTGTGGGACCCCGCCACCGGACAGCAGATCGGCGACCCCCTCACTGGACACACCGACCCCGTCTGGGCAGTGGCCTTCTCCCCCGACGGCCACCTGCTCGCCACCACCGGCGCCGACGGGACGGTGCGGCTGTGGGACCCCGGCACCGGCCAACCCGTCGGCGAACCCATCACCGGACACACCAGCACCCTCTCCGCGGTGGCCTTCTCCCCCGACGGCCACCTGCTCGCCACCACCGGCAGCGACGGGACGGTGCGGCTGTGGGACCCCGGCACCGGCCAACCCGTCGGCGAACCCATCACCGGACACACCGGCCCCGTCTGGGCGGTGGCCTTCTCCCTTGGTGGCCACCTGCTCGCCACCACCGGCAGCGACGGGACGGTGCGGCTGTGGCCGTGCGGCGAGGAGCTTCAGGAGTCCCCCAGCGACAGGGCTGACCGGCTGCTCCGGGTCGTGGTTGAGCTGCGTCGCGACCATCACCAACTGAGAGAGGAACGAGATGCCCTCGCGAAGGACTTTCAAGCGCTGCGGCAGGAACGGGACGAGTTGGCAGCCCGCCTCGCCACAGCGGTACAGCAACCCAACCCGCAGCGGATCAAGCCGAAGCGGACGAAACTGACCGGACACACCAGCCCCGTCCGGGGGGTGGCCTTCTCCCCCGGCGGCCACCTGCTCGCCACCGCTGGCGGCGACAGGACGGTGCGGCTGTGGGACCCCGGCACCGGCCAGCAGATCGGCGACCCCCTCACCGGACACACCGGCACCGTCCGGGGGGTGGCCTTCTCCCCCGACGGCGACCTGCTCGCCACCGCTGGCGGCGACAGGACGGTGCGGCTGTGGAACCCCGGCACCGGCCAGCAGATCGGCGACCCCCTCACCGGACACACCAGCCCCGTCCGGGGGGTGGCCTTCTCCCCCGGCGGCGACCTGCTCGCCAGCGCCGGTGGCGACGAGACGGTGCGGCTGTGGAACCGCGGCACCGGCCGGCCGAAGCGGACGAACCTGACCGGACACGACGGCCCCATCTGGGGGGTGGCCTTCTCCCCCGACGGCCACCTGCTCGCCACCGCCGGCGGCGACAAGACGGTGCGGCTATGGGACCCCGGCACCGGCCAGCAGATCGGCGACCCCCTCACCGGACACGACGGCCCCATCTGGGGGGTGGCCTTCTCCCCCGACGGCGACCTGCTCGCCACCGCCGGCGGCGACAAGACGGTGCGGCTATGGGACCCCGGCACCGGCCAGCAGATCGGCGACCCCCTCACCGGACACACCAGCCCCGTCCGGGGGGTGGCCTTCTCTTCCGGCGGCGACCTGCTCGCCACCGCCGGCGGCGACAAGACGGTGCGGCTGTGGGACCCCGGCACCGGACAGCCGATCGGCGACCCCCTCACCGGACACACCGACATCGTCTGGGCGGTGGCCTTCTCTTCCGGCGGCGACCTGCTCGCCACCGCCGGCGACGACAAGACGGTGCGGCTGTGGATCGTCGACTGAGCAGGTGCGGGACTGCGCTGTGACCTGTGCCCCGGTTACGCTGAGGGACGTACAGACCGGACGGAAAGGGGCGGGCATCGTGAGCGCTCAGCCAGTCGAACCGCACCCGATCGGCCATGACCCTGATGAGATCCTGTCCCGGTTGCCGGAGCGTCTCCACGGCGTGTTCCTGGCCGAGTACCGGGCGGCCATGGTCGCGGCCGCGCACGAAACGTGGCGGTGGCGGCACCTGGCCGAGGTGCTCACCCTGTGGCACCTGCGCGCCGTCACCTATGCCGCGCCGGGCTATGAGGCGGCCCGGGCCGACGTCGCGGCCGGCAACGCGGGCGTTCCCGCCGAAAGCGTCATCCCCGGGTGGGCCGAGTACATGGCTGACCGGGCGAGCCGCCAGGCGTCGTGACCTACTCGATCAACTTTCATGCGGCCGCGTCTGCCCAGATTCCGGGCCTGCCGGAGCGCGCGTTCCTCGCGCTGCTCGACGAACTGGCCGGCATCGGCGCCGATCCGCATCACCGTGGCGTCGCCCACCCGGAAGACGCGGCGTTCCGAGAGCAGGTGTTCGGCGGGGTCGGCCTGGTCTCCTTCGTGGTCGACGACGCAACGAAAGTCGTCACGGTCTACTCGATCACCTGGGCGGGCTGACCGCGTCGCCCTCGTCCGGGCCGGGCCCGGCGCCTGATAACGCCACCGGCCGCGGCACGGGTTCCGACACCGTCAGCGTCCACTGCGGCTATGACGGTTCGAAATGGAGCCAAACGAAACCGTCCTAGCCATTTGTGATGCTTCCAGGGCGGGTTCACGTACTGGAGAGGAACTGTCGTGCCCGGCGGCTACGGTGAAGTCATCTCCCCGCCGTGTGGCCTGAAGGGCTTGTGCCGTGACCAGACAGCGCACCCCGGTCGAGCAAGACGCGTTCCAGGCATGGATGTATGGCAGTAACTGCCTGCTGTACGAGAACGATCCCGGTCCCGCCGAACTCAACGTCGGGACGGCGCAGGAACCGCACTTAGTCCCGCGTTCTGTGGCCTGGCAGCAGGGCTATGCCATGAACGTCCTGGTGGACTTCGATGGTGACCACGCTCGATTGCTGGCCGCGGCCGGCGAATGCCGGGCCGAGGCCGGTCGCCGCGCCGCCGAGAGCCCCTACCGCGCACGGGAGTGGTCCCGCGCGGCCGATCTGTGCACCCTGGCGGCCGCCATGGTCGAAGGCGCGGGCGGGCATCGTGACGACCAGGCCCGCCGGCGCGTGGTCGCTTCCTGCCGGCACGAGACCACGATGATGACGCTGGGCGCGATCCCCGCTGTCGCCGAAAGCAGCGCCCAGGAACTCATCGAGCAGCTGGCCGCTATCGACGCTGAACCTGCATCCGGTTCTGAGCGTCCGCCCGGCGAGCCGGTGAGCGCCCTCATCGCCGGCGATGTCCTGCAGCAGGTGGCCGCGGGATGGTCTGATCCCGGACGGGAGCCGCCTGCCGACAGGGCGGCCGTCGCCGAACTCGTGGCGTGCGCCGGCCAGGTGGCGTGGTCGCCTGATCGTGACCTGTGGCATGAGCTGATCTACCGGCTCAGCGGCCGACGGCTGTATCGCCGCTACCGCACCCGGCGAACCCGATCGCCGGAGGACGCGCCCTGGATCGACATCCCGTCCTTCAACCGGTTCACCTGGCGTACCCGCGCCGCCTACGTGAAAGGCACCTTCGCCTTCGCCGTCGATTACCAGGTCTGCCGCATGTGCGGTCTGGGCTGGGTGGAGGAGCCCTACACCGAGACACAGTTCCAGCGCTCGGGCCTGGCCCGCGCGGCCCTGGCCGCGTTGCGCTCTGACTACGCGGGCCTGTCTTGGCACACGCTCGGTGGCCACTTCCGCGAGGCCGTCCCCTTCTGGGAAGGGGTCGGAGCCGGAGTGGCCGGCGGCTACACCCAGCGGGCCCCGTGTCTTCACATCGAAACCGGCTGACCAGTGGGGCCGCACCGGTAGAGCCGAGCTGTGTTCACAGGTGATCGTCGACAAACGGTGGGAGGGGTACGGGAACTGGGCTGCGTCATGATCATCTCCCAGAAGAAGCGCGCTGCGCCGCCGACCGTCTCGGTGCCCATGATTCCGCTCTCATTGCTATTTACGGCCTCCGTAAGGAATTCCCTCATTTGAGCGCTCGCTTACGGAGACCGTAAGTTAGCGTGTGGGTATGAACCTCGGAACCTCCGCGATCGCCGAACTGCTGGGGATCTCCCGCCCCCGGGTGTGGCAGCTGCGCAAGGACCCGACCTTCCCCGAGTCGGCGGGACGGGACGACAACGGGCGCGAGTACTGGCGCGAAACCGACATCCTGCGGTGGGCGGCCACCGCCCGCAAAGATCTGGCGGCAAAAGCGCCGCTGCTGTGGCGACCCACCTCCGGGCGGCAGGCCCCCCTGCTCGGCCTGACAACGGTCGACCGCTACGCCATCGTGCTGTGGGACAGCGAGGTGGGCCGCATCGGCCAGGTCTACGCCCAGGGCGGGCTACCAGGCCTCCAGCCCGAACGCCTCCTGCAGCAACTGATGGACCGGGCCAGCGCCGACATCCTGGTCGGCCAAGACGCCGGGCACTTCAACCACTGGGGACCCGACCTGATCGCCGTCGACGGCGCCGTCCCCGAGCGGGTCTACAAGCCCCGGTGGGAGGACCTCGCCCGCGTCCTGGGCACCCCGGCGCCGTACTGGCCCGATTGCCTGGTCCAGCCGGAAGAGATGGCCCGCTGGCGGCCCGGTCTGCCGCCACCGGCCGTGCCTCCCCGCCATCCGGAACTGGACACCGCTCCGCTGGATCGGCTGCACCGCGACCAGCCCGACACCCCCGCCGGACGCGCTGTCTTGCACATGGCGCGCCAAATCGACGCCCAGGCCGCCCAATCGGCCAGGATCGACCTGAAGCTGCTGGACAAGTCCGCTGACCGGCAGTCCATCGCGCTGGCCGCCACCATGCTGGAATCCGCCGCCTTCGACGATCCGGACGAAGCCACCCTGCGGGCCGGCTGGGCGGAGATCCTGGACCGCGCCGACGCCCTGGCCCGCGACTGCGTCCTGCTGGCCACCGACTGGGACAGCGGCCGCTACTTCCCGTTCTCCACCGTCGCCGTGTTGCGGCCCGAGCACTCGCCCGCGGCCGACGTCTGGCGCGCCAGACTCCAACCTGCCGAACCCACCGCCGCCATGAGCAGGCTGTCACGGCATGAGGCGCACGCGTACTTCACCGACCCCACCACCGGGCTACCCGCCCTCATCGACCGCAACGACGAACTGCACGCCGCCGTGCCCCAGCGTCTCTACACCACCGCTGCACTCGCCGAGGTCATCCTGAGTGACAACCAGGTGTGGATCCGCACCGATGACGGCATCCTGCATCTCGCCCCCAAGCAGTCAGGCTGTGGCCTGAGCTGGGGGTACAGCGGCTCCGGGCCCACCACCCTGGCTTACCTGATCCACCTTCTCCTCGATGACATCACCGCTCTGGCCCCCGCACGTGTCCCCACCCATGACACTCCGCTGCCCGACGGGCTCTGGACACTCATCAAGAACACGCCCCAGGGGGAAGACGCGACCTACAACCGCGACCAGCTACTCGCTGCCCGACAGGCCTGAAAACGCGCTGGTCTGGTGAGGCTCTGGTGTTGCCCGGGTTCGCGGCCAGAGCGGTTGCTATCCGGGCTGGGCGCAAATGGCCGCGTTTGTGTCGTCACACCGAATCGTGATCCTCTTCCCAGGACGGGCCAGGAGCGCTTGTCTCCCTGCAACGTCGTGCCCAATAAGCGAGCTGCCTTCTCGCGGTCAGCGTGTCGGGGTGCTTGGCACCCAGTACGCGTTTGCGGATGGGCAGCAGCGCGGCGAACTGCTCGCGCGCCTCGACCGGATCTCCCGCCTGCCCCGTCCAACGGGCGAGTTCGTGTCGGGTGCTGAGCGTGTCAGGGTCTTCGGCACCTAGGACGCGTTCGCAGATGGGCAGCAGCGCGGCGAACTGCTCGCGCGCCCCGCTCGCGTCCCCCGCTTCCCCCGACCAGCGGCCAAGGTTGTGCCGGGCGGCCAGCGTGGGGTGGTGGTCGGTGCCCAAGATGTGTTCGTAGATGGACAGCAGTTCGGCGTACTGGTCGCGGGCCCCGTCCGCGTCCCCTGCCTCCCCCGACCAGTAGGCGAGGTTGGCGCGAGTGGTCAGCGTGTCGCGGTGTAAGGCGCCCAGGACGCGTTCGCGGATGGGCAGCAGCGTGGCGAACTGCTCGCGCGCCTCGACCGGATCTCCCGCCTGCCCGGTGCAATAGGCCAGGTCTGCCTGGGCGAACAGGGTGTCGGGGTGTTCGGGTCCGTGGTGGTCGAGCTGGGCCTGGTAGCGCTGGCGTTGCAGAGTCTTGGCGGTGGTGTAGTCGCCGCTGGCGTGCAGGTAGTCGATCACCTGGTACATCACCTCAGCGCGCGGGGAGAATACGACGCGGGCGTGCGCTAGCAGCCGCCGGTAAGCAGGCCAGTTGCCGATCACGTTCGGGTCAGGAGGCAGCTCGGCGGTCAGCAGGGCGGCAGCCTGGTCGCGGACAGCCTGGCGTTCTTCTTCGGACAGGTCGTTCAGGGTGACGGCTTGGACCAGACGATGCACGCTGACCGCGCTGCGGTCGGGGCTGATGGTGATCATGCTGTAAGAGGCCAGTAGGTCCAGCGCCTGCCCGATCTGCATCTTGTCGGTGCCGGGGAGATGACTTAGCACGGCGATGGGGAGCTGGTCGGGGGCGTAGCAGGCCAATAGCGACAGCAGGCGGGGTGCGAGCGAGTCCAGGCTGGCGATGCGTTGGCGGGTCAGTGTCCACACTCTCGCTATTACGGCCTGCTCCGGGTGGCCGGCGGGTGCTGCGGCGTGGGCACGAGCAGGGGAGGTGTGCAGCATGTGCCGATAGGCGGGCACGGTCACGTCGGGGATGTGGGCGATGAAGGCCCCCGCCTGCCTCAACGCCAGCGGTAAGAACCCCAGATCCTCCGCCAGGGCGGCTAGATCAGCCAGTTCCGATGGTGAGGGCGAAGTGAGTCCGATCAGGTCGGCCAGCACGGCGGTGGCCGCTCGGGCGTCCAGGACGCCGAGGTCGATGGGGACGCAGCCCAGGGTGCGCCAGCCGATGTCGCGGCGGGTGGTAATCAGCACGCTCCCGCCGCTCAGCCGGCCCAGATAGGGGTGGAGGTCGTCGGGGCGTTCGACGTTGTCGAAGATGAGTAGCCACCCGGTCCGGGAGGCTAGCCAGCTCATCGCCCAGGCGGCCGCCTCCTCAGTGGTGGCCTGGGCGGCCGCGACCGAATGGACGCCCGCACACAACGCCCGCGCCAAAGCGGCCAGACCCGTCTGGATCTGCGCCGGCGCATCGGCGTCGATCCAGCACACCAGCCTGTAGGCGGAGTGGTGGGCGTTGGCGTACTGCAACGCCAGTTCGCTTTTGCCGATCCCGCCCAGCCCGTGTACGGCCGCCTGCGTGATCACCGCACCCGCCACCATGTCCGGTTTCGGGCCGGTCAGCGCGACGTGAACCCGCTTCAGCGCGTTCTGACGCCCGTCGAACACCACAGCCGGCAGCCGCGGCAGACCAACCGGCCCCGTTCCCGCAGATGGGCCGTCTACTGTGGCCGCGTCCGGAAGTGGCGGTCGCGACGTCATCTGCTGGTTCTGGTAGATGGTCACATCGTGGGCGTGCACCTGGTTGAGGTGACCGCCCACCGTTGACCCGCTTACGCTCTGACCGCCCGGCCATGCCCGAGCCGGTTCCTGGACGTCCTTGCTCACCCCGCTCATGCTGCCGCCCGACGCGTCTAACGGCAGCACGGGAATACCAATCGTGATCAGAAACCCGCCAGCCCTGCCGTTCTCACCCTCATCCCGCTGACATACCTAGGCGCGGGGGCGGGGTCGCGCTCATGGCCGCGAGGTTCACCACCGAAGAATGAATGCTCAGGTCGGCGCGCAACGTCGAGACCACGCCAAGGCCCTGCTCCCGGCGGGCCAGATCCGCGAAATCGGGCAACGTGGTCATCTTGAGCTCCTGCCGCACCTGATCGCACAGACGGATGTGAGCCCAACCTAGCAGGCAAGGTCAAAAAAACGAACCGACCCTGCTGAGCTGCGGATCTGCGGCCGAATCGGCATCGCGTGATCGAAGTCATGGCCCCCTCGGCCGGACACCGACCGCCGGGACGATGGAGATCAGTGGAGATCAATGGAGATCAGACGCCCACGTGGCCGGTCTGGAAGCGATGACTTCCTGCCTGCAGGCAGTGATCGGCAGCCCGAGCAGGAGAGCCCTCCCTTTATGGATACGGTGACTCTGAAAGGAGGCGCTATGAACCCTGCCACGTCCGGGCCATCGGACAGCCCCGCTCGCGGAGCCCAGGCGGTCCCCCGGCGGGGGCGCCCACCTGCCGATGTGAACCACATCGTCGCGGTCGCGCTGAGGCTTGTGGACGAGGTGGGTGCCGAGGCGTTCTCACTGCGGATGCTCGCGACCGCCCTGGGGTCGGGAACCGCGACCCTCTACCGGCACTTCGCCGGCAAGGACGAGCTGATGGTCCAGGTCGTCGACCGGGTTCTCGGCGAGGTGGAGATCACCGGCCTGGAGGATGCCCCGGGCTGGCAGGAGGCGCTGACCGCCATGGCCACGGCCTTGTATGAGACGCTGCGCCGCCATCCTCAGGTGCTGCCGCTGCTGATCGCTCAGGTGCCGGTCGGCCCCAACGCGCTGGTTCACCGTGAACGCGTGCTGAGTCTCCTTCTCGCGCGAGGTCTCCCCGTCGGCCTGGCCGCTCGCGCCTTCACCGCCGTCGGCCACTATGCGGTCGGTTTTGCCGTCCAGCAGCTCGGTCCGACGTCGCCAGGGCCTGAAGACGGCCGGCATCTGCTGGAGTTCTACCGGCGTCTGGACCCCGCGATGTACCCGGCGACCCTTCAGGCGGCCGAAGCGCTCACCACCATCCCGCTTGATGCGGAATTCCAGTTCGGTCTCGACTTGGTCATCGGCGGACTCGAGCGGCTCCTGCCAGGCCGCTGATCGAAGCCGCTGATCGCCGCCGCTGATCCAGGTCGGTTGACAAGGGGGTGACCGGGGCTCAGGGCAGCCTCGCCCGCTCGTCATGGTGGCTCAGCCGGTTCAGCAGCAAGTCGATCTCGGCGCGTTCGTCCGGGCTGAGCGAGCGCTGCGGTGATCGCTGGGTGTCGGAGCGAAGAAGTCCTCGGCGCATCAGGATGTGTTTGCGGACGGCCAGGCCGGTGCCGGGTTGCTGCTCGTAGCGGATGAGCGGGAGGTGGGCGTCGAACAGGTCGTGCGCCTCGCCGGCGCGCCCTTCGGCGGCCAGGGCCACTACGTCGACGAGCAGTTCGGGGAAGCAGTAGCCGGTCATCGCGCCGTCGGCGCCGCGGCGCATCTCCAGGTCGAGGAACAGGCCGCCGTTGCCGCACAGGATCGACAGCCGGGGCGCCTCCTCCGCGGCCTGCGCCGCGCGGAGCGCGCTGATCTTCTCCAGGCCGGGCCAGTCCTCGTGCTTGAGCATCACGACCGAGGGCGTCTCCCGGGCGATGCGCGCCAGCACGGGCACCGACATGACGACGGAGAAGGTGAGCGGGTAGTCCTGCACGACGATCGGCACGTCGGCACCGAGCGCCTGCCCGGCCGCGCTGTAGTAGCCGACGATCTGGTCGTCGGTGCGCAGGGTGTGGGGCGGGCCGATCATCACGCCCGCCGCGCCCAGCGCCATCACCTCGTCGGTCAGCGCCTTCATGGAGCTGAAACCCGGGGCCGAGACGCCGACGACCACGGGCAGATCCGTTCTGGCGAGGACGGTGGCCACGATCTCCACGGCCTCGGCGTGGGTGAGCTTGGGCGCCTCCCCCATCTGCCCCAGCAGGGTCAGGCCGTCGACGCCGGCGTCGACGTAGAAGTCGACGAGGCGGCGCAGGGACTCCAGGTCGACGGCCCCGTCGGGAAGGAACGGGGTGGGGGCGATCGCGTACACACCACGGGTGGTTCGGCTGATCAGTGCCATGGCTGCTCCCGGATCAGATGGCGGTGATGAGCCCGCCGTCGACGCGGACCAGGGACCCGGTGACGTAGGAGGCCGGACGACTGGCGAGAAAGGCGACGACGGCGGCGTATTCGTCGGGGTGCCCGTACCGGCCGACCGGAATGGAGCCGACGCTGTTGCGGGTCACCTCGGCGACGGGGCGGCCCTCGCGCTCGGCCTTGTGCTGGTCGAGTTCGTGGACGCGCGCCGTGCCGATCCGTCCGGGGACGACGACGTTGCAGGTGACGCCTGCCGCTGCCACTTCCCGGGCCAGGGTCTTGGACCAGCCTGCCAGGCTCGCGCGCAGGGAATTGGACAGGCCCAGGCCGGCGATCGGCGCGACGACGCCGGAACTGGCGCTGGTCACCACCCGTCCCCATCCGCGTTCGCACATGCCGGGGACTACCCGGTCGGTGATGGTGATCACCGACAGCACCATCGAGCGGAAGTGATCGGCCCACCTCTGGGCGTCGATGCCCAGGACGGGCGTGAGCGGCGGCCCGCCGGTGTTGTTGACCAGGATGTCGACCGGGCCGAGTTCCGCCTCGATGCGCGCGATGCCCGGTTCGACCGCTCCCAGGTCGCCGAGATCCCATTCCAGGGCCAGGGCGCGGCCGCCGGCCCGGCGGATCTCGCGAGTCGTGTCGTCGGCAGACGTGCCCCGCAGGTCTGCGACGGCGACGGCGACGCCTTCGGATGCCAGTGTCCGTGCGACGGCGCTGCCGAGGCCGCCTCCTGCTCCGTGGACGAGCGCGACCCGTCCGGCGATACCCAGATCCACCTGTGCTCCCTTGTTCGGCCGGTCCCCACTGAAGCCGTTTCCCGGGCGAGGTGGCAAAGACGAAAATCCGGCGCCGACCATAGGAAACGGCTATGGGGGCGAGCCGGGAATCGTCTTGGACGCGCTGAGCGGCCGAACCCCACACTGTGGTGCCGGCGGCGCCAACGGTGCCGGGCCGCCGGAGGGTGCCGGCCGGTTACGACAGTGAGGAGTCGTCGCGATGACCCTGCTCCCGGACACGATGAAAGCCGCCGTTCTCGGCGAGCCGGGTCAGATCCGCGTACGCGAACTGCCGGTGCCCCGGCCCGGGCCGGAGGACGTGCTGGTGCGGGTACGTCGCGCCTCGCTCTGCGGCACCGATGTGAAGATCCGCAGCAGGGACTTCTTCGCCGACGGCGGGCCGCCTCCCGGCGGCTTCGTGCCGGGCCACGAGTACGCGGGCGTCGTGGCAGCGGTCGGGGAGACGGTGGAGGAATTCCAGATCGGCGACCGCGTCGTGACCGAGGCCCACCGCGGCTGCATGCGATGCGTGACCTGCCTGCGCGGCGGCTACACCGACTGTCTCAACTACGGCAGGCGCGAGCGCGGCCATCGCGCCCAAGGCATGACGGTCAACGGCGGGTTCGCCGAATACGCTCTCAACCACGTCTCGACGTTGTGCCGCCTGCCTGAAGGGCTGAGTTTCGACGCGGGCGTCGTACTGACGACGGCGGGCACCGTGATGCACGCCTTCGGCGTCCTGGCCGACGTGCTCGCTGGGGCACGGGTCGCCGTGCTGGGACCCGGGCCGATCGGGCTGCTGGCCGTGCAGGTCGCCAGGGAACTGGGGGCCGAATTCGTGGCGCTGGCCGGGACGCGTGAGTCCCGGCTCGCGCTCGGCCGGGCGTTCGGCTCCGACCTCGTCGTCAACGTCCACGACCCCGACGCCGTCGCGCAGGTCAGAACCCTTTCAGGCGGACACGGAGCCGACATCGTCCTGGAGTGCTCCGGAGCCGCCCCGGCAGTCGATGACGCCTTGCGCATGGTCAGGCGCGGCGGCCGGGTGGTCCTGGTCGGCTTCTTCGACGAGCCCGTCACCGCCGACCTGAACCATGCCGTCATGAACGGCATCACCATCCACACCGTCCGCGGTGAGGGCGCCGGTTCACTCGCCCGCGCGGTGTCCCTGGCGGGCCGGGGCCGTCTGGCCACCGAGGACCTGGTGACACACCACTTCCCGCTGGAGGCCGTGGCGGAGGCCTTCGACACCTACGCGGAGCGGCGTGGCGACGCCCTCAAGGTCATGCTGGACATCTCCGATCATGTTCCCGGGTGAGATGAGAAGCAATGGACCACGAGACCCACGCCGAGACGGACGGCGAGCGGGCGCTGGTCGGCCGCATGGCCGCCGTGGCGGGCGAACTGATCGACTCCCTGCGACCATCATTGCGAGCACGCGCGTGCTGGACGCCCTTCGGTGACCGTGAAGTCGAGGCGGAACGGCTGCGCTGGTTCTACACCCCGACCGACCACGGCGGGGTGGCGCTGCGTGAGCTGTCACCACGACAGCAGAGCCTGGCCATGCGGCTGCTGGCCGGCGGCCTGACCCGCCCGGCGTATGTCACCGCGTGCACCATCCTGGGCCTGGAGAACGTCCTGGACGAACTCGAAGGATGGAGCGCCGACTGGGGCCGCGACCGTGGACGCGATCCGGGCCTGTACTGGCTGCGCGTCTTCGGACGTCCAGGCGACCCGGTCTGGGGCTGGCGCTTCGGCGGCCATCACCTGTCGGTCAACCTGCTGCTGCGAGGCGGCCGCATCGCCGCGTCCACCCCGTCGTTCCTGGGAGCCGACCCCGCGGCCGCACCGCTGCTCGGCGGCGGCGAGTCGCGGCCGCTGGCGGCCACCGAGGACCTGGCCAGAACGCTGATGACGTCGCTGAGGCCACGCGAACGGGCCCAGGCCCTGCTGCACCCGCGCGCGATCTCCGACATCGTCTCCGGCAACCGCGCGCGGGTCGCCCCCGGCGACCGGATGATGCACATGCAGGACCTCTTCCGGGGCCCGCTGCCCACGCCCCGGCTCTCGGCCCTGGTCGACCGCATCGACGAACGCGCGGAAAGCGGCTCGGGTTACACCGAGGCCGATCACGAGCAGATGGCGCTCGGTCTCGGCGGGCCCGGCGTAGCCGCCTGCGACCTGACGGCCGACCAACGCAACGTGCTCCAGACCCTCATCGCGTCCTACACCGACCGCTCCCCCGCGCCGGTCGCCGCGGCGCTGCGGCGCCACTACGCCGCCGATGAGCACCTGGACGCCGTGCACTTCGGCTGGGCCGGCGACCTGGACCGCGGCCGCCCGCACTACTACCGCCTCACCGGGCCGAGACTGCTGGCCGAGTACGACAACACGCAACGGGAGGCCAACCACGCCCACTCGGTGTGGCGCGATCCCGTCGGGGACTTCGGCCTGGACCCCCTGTCGGCGCATCGCCGTCAGGGGTGATCCGTCAGGGGTGATCCGTCAGCGGATCAGCGCATCCGGCGGCAACTCGGCGGCGTCGACCAACGGCAGCCGCACCGAGGTCAGCAGCTCGGCGAAGCGGCGGGTCAGGTGGACCATACGGCCCCGGCTGTAGGCGGTCAGCTCCCGGAACAGCGGCGGGTCGACCACCCGTACGTGATGGCTCCACCCGTGCGGTACGGCGTTGGCGGGGATGACCACGAGTCCCACGCCCTCGACGGCCAGCCGCAGCGCTGCGGCCACCTGCCCCACCCGGGCGACCACGCGCGGGGTGAAGGACAACGAGCGGGCGGTCCAGTCGAGGACCTCCGCCATGCCCTGCTCAGGTTCGTAGTGCACCCACTTCGCGGCGGCCAGTTCGGCCGCCGTCACCCGCTCGGTGGAGTACGGGCCGCGCCCGGCCACCACCATGCCCTCGAAACCGAGCGACGTCACCTCACCGTCCCAGTCGGCGGGCCGGGGACCGATCGCCAGATCGCCGTCGCCCGCGCGCATCGCCGCCTCCAGGTCCTTGCGGTGGGAGTAGTCGTGCAGGTGCAGGACCGTCGCGGGATGCCGGTCGTGCCAGCGCGCCACAGCCGGGGGCAGCACTCCGGATGCCACCGACCGGACGGTCAGCAGGTGCAGTTCTCCCTGTTCGCCGTTGATCAGGTCGTCCACCGACTTGCGGGCCGCTTCGACCGCTCTGAGGACCTCCTGGGCCTTGGGCAGGAACACCCGCCCGGCGGTGGTGAGGGCGACGCCCTGCCGTCCGCGTTCGAGGAGTTCGGCGCCCACTTCTCGTTCGAGCGCCTTGATCTGCTGGGAGAGCGACGGCTGGGCGACCAGGAGCGCGGCGGCCGCCGCGCTGAAGGAGCCGTGCCGGCAGATGGCCACGAAGTATTCGATCTGGCGAAGCCGCATGGCCGCCTCCCTCCATAGGCCGCACCTATAGGGGCTAGTCACAAGTGGTATTGGACGTCGCCGGCGGGAGTGTCGACCATGTTATAGCTACAGTGTATCCGAAAATGGGGTGGCGAAGATGAACGACCGCGTGCAGGTCCTGGTGGTGGGCGCCGGGCCGACCGGCCTGACCTTGGCCTGCGACCTGCGGCGGCGCGGGGTCCGCCACCGCGTCGTCAACGCGGCCGAGCACGGCTTCGAGGGTTCCCGCGCCAAGGGAGTGCAGCCCAGAAGCCTGGAGGTCTTCGACGACCTGGGCGTCCTGCCCGGCCTGCGGGCCCGCGCCACGGCCTACCCGCCGCTCGGCCTGCACGCCGGACCGCTGACCCTGCCGTGGGTGATGTACCGGCGCCACCGGCCGACGGACGACGTGCCACATCCCAACACCCTGCTGGTGCCGCAGTACGCGACCGACGCGATCCTCCGGCAGCGCCTCGGGGAACTCGGCGGCACCGTGGAGGACGGCACCCGGCTGGTCTCCTTCGAGCAGGACGCCGATGGTGTCACCGCCACGGTGGAAGGACCACGCGGCACCGAACGCGTCCGCTCCCGGTTCCTGGTCGGCGCCGACGGCGGCGCGAGCACCGTGCGCGCCGGCGCGGGAATCGGCTTCGCCGGGACGACGGACGAGTCCGACCGGATGATCGTCGCCGACGTGACGGTCAGCGGGCTGTCCCGCAAGCGCTGGCACGTCTGGCCACGCGGGAAGGGCCGGTTCATGGCCCTGTGCCCGCTGCCCGGCGGAGACACCTTCCAGCTCATGCTCAAACTCCGTCCCGGCGAGGACGCCGACCTGGGCCGGGAGGCGGTGGCCCGGCGCGTGCGGCGGTTCGCGGCCGGGGTGCGGGTGCGGGAGGTTCACTGGGCGTCGGTGTGGCGGCCCAACACCCGGCTGGCCGAGCGCTACCGGTCGGGCAAAGTCTTCCTGGCGGGCGACGCCGCCCACGTCCACCCGCCGACGGGCGCGCAGGGCCTCAACACCGGAGTCCAGGACGCCTACAACCTCGGCTGGAAGCTGGGCCAGGTGCTGGCCGGAGCACCCGAGGCGCTGCTCGACACCTACGAGGCCGAACGGCAGCCGGTCGCCGCCCGGGTGCTCGGCCTGTCCAGTGAGATCTACGCGGGCATGAGCAGCCGGCCGCTGGCCGCCACCAGGCGCGGCGATGAGGAGCGGCAACTCACGCTCACTTATCGCGGCGGGCCGCTGGCCCCTGTCCAGGGCGGCGACTCCGCGAAGAGCGGCAGCGCCGTCGGCGACCGCGCTGCCGACGCCCCCTATACCGATGTTCACGGCCGGGCCGGACGGCTCTTCGACGTGTTCCGGGGACCCCACTTCACCCTGATCGCCGTCGGCGCCGCCGCCGTCGACGGCCTCAAGGAGATCGGCTGGCCCGACGCCGGCGCGCCGCTGGTCACCGTGGCGATCCCCTCACCCACCGCCGGGCTCACCCGCGGCTATGACCTCCAGGGGTCGGCGCAGATCCTGGTCCGCCCCGACGGCTACATCGCCTCCATCGCCCACCGCGACTGGAGCGCCGTCCTGAGCGACAGCGCGCACACGATGCTGACGGGGCGCGCGGACTGGGCCCGCTGACCGGGCCGCCGCCGTTTCCCGTCCTGACCGTTTGCTGTCCATAGGAGCCGAGATGATTGTGACCCGCCAGTTTGTCGGCCATCGCGCCGAGACCGACGACCTCACGGAGAGTCTGTCGGTCGAGTCGCGGGCCGGGCTGCGCCAGTTCTCGCTGGAGCGGATGATCGGGTACGGCATCGACCACGCCGACGCCGTCGAGATGCGCGCACGCGTCCTGGACGGGCAGGACTGGCGGTCGGCCGCCACCGCGCTCGCCCGTGAGTGCCTGCGCCGGGTCGAGGAGGCTCCGGCGATCGCCGGCGTCCTGACCCGCGTGGCCTACCTGCGGCGGGCCTCGGCCCTGCTGCGCATGGGCCAGATGATGATGCTGACCGACACCGACGAACGCCGGGACATCTTCGGGCAGGCCGCCGCCCTGTACGCACGCGCCGCCGAACTGGCCGCCGACCGCGAGCCCGTCTGCATCGACACCGACACGGGGAAACTGGCCGGCTGGCTCATCCCCTCCGGACAGCCCGCCGCGCCCGCGGCCATCGTGATCGGCGGCGTCGAAGGCTGGGCCATGGACTTCGACAGCATCGGCCTCGAGCTCGCCGGGCGGGGCGTCGACGCGCTGATGCTCGACGGCCCAGGGCAGGGCGAGACGCGGTTCCGGCACCGGCACTACTTGTCGCCGTCGTGGCGGCACGCCTACGGCCGCGCCGTCGGCTTCCTCGACGAGCGCGCGCCGGGCCGCCCGATCGGCGTGGTCGGCAACAGCATGGGCGGCAGCTTCGCCATGGCGCTGGCCGTGGACGATCCCCGGATCAGGGCCTGCTGCGACAACGGCGGCATCATCGCTCCCTGGATGGTGCCGCCCAGCGTCGGCACCTTCTACTCCAAGATGGTCGCCTTCTGCGGCACCGACGACGCCGATCTGGCGATGAAGGCCTGGGCGAGCGTCACCCCGGCGGCCGACGGCCCCAACGCCGGCTACCCCCTGCTGATCGTGCAGGGCGGCCACGACCCGATGGTGTCGATGGATCTGGCGCAGCTCCTCCTGGACCAGGCGCCCACCGGCGACAAGCAGATGGTGGTCTTCTCCGACGGCCAGCACTGCGTCTACAACCACCGGCACGACCGCGACGTCCTGATCGCCGACTGGCTGACCACCCGCCTGCACTGACCCGGCCGCACTGAAAGGAAGCGCCGCATGCAGATCATCGACGCGCAGATCCACCTGTGGGCCGGCCACTGGGCGCCACCCCACCACTGGCGGGCGCCCTACACCATCGAAACCGCCCTGCGCGACATGGACGAGGCCGGCGTCGACCGTGCCGTGAACTGCCCCGCCATCTGGGACGGCGCCGCCAACGACTACGCCGTGGAAGCGGCCGTGCGCCACCCCGACCGGTTCGCCACCCTGGGCTGGTTCCCCCTCGACGAGACCGCGGACGAAGCCGTCCTCGACGCCTGGCTCGCCAGACCGGGGATGCTGGGCCTGCGTTTCGTGCTGATGGATCCCGGCATCGGCGACCGCCTCATCTCCGGGGCGCTCGACTGGTTGTGGGACGCCGCCCACCGGCGCGATATCCCCATCGGTCTCATGGTGCTGCCCGAGCACCTGCCCCTGATCGGCGGCATCGCCGCACGCTACCCGCGCATGCGACTACTGATGGACCACCTGGCCATCAGCCCCTTCGACACCCTGCAGGACGCCGCCGCGCGCATCGACGCCCTGATCGCCCTCGCCGACCGGCCCAACATCGCTGTCAAGGCCACCGCCGTGCCGGGCTTCGCCACCGACGACTACCCGTTCGCCAGCACCCACGATCTGCTGAGACGGGTGTTCGACGCCTACGGCGCGCACCGGATGTTCTGGGGCACCGACATCACCCGCCTGCGCTGCACCTGGGGACAGTGCGTGCGCATGTTCACCGACGAACTGCCCTGGCTCAAGGGGCACGACCTCGAACTGGTCATGGGCGGGGGCCTGGCCACCTGGATCGACTGGCCGCGCTGATCCACGGCCACCGCCGACACATCCGGAGCACCCCATGCCCACACCCGGCCCCACCGCTGACTCTTCTGCCCTGCCGGACCCGCAGACCGTCGGCGAACGGCGCCTGTACCGCCGCCTCATGCTCTCGATCGGCGGCACCCAGTTCGGCATTTCCGTCGTCTACGGCGCGGTTCCCGGCGTCCTGCTCGCCCTCCAGATCGACAACCTCGCGGGCGAGGACAAGGTCGGCATCCTCAGCCTGCTCACCCTGGCCGGAGCCGTCGCCGCCCTGATCGCCCAGCCCGCGGCCGGATGGTTGTCCGACCGGACCCGCACCCGGGCCGGCGGACGCACCCCCTACATCCTGGGCGGAAGCGTATTGGCCGCCCCGGTCCTGTGGGCGATGGGCTGGACTCAGTCACTGACCACCCTTGCAATCCTCTACGTGACGTCGGAATTCATCCTCAGCGCAGCACAAGGACCGCTGGCGGCCGTGCTGCCCGACCGGGTACCACCCGAGCGGCGCGGACGATTCAGCGCCGCCCTCGGTCTCGGCATCATGATCGGATCGGTCAGCGGAACCGTACTGGCCTCCCTGATCTCCCCCGACCTCCGCCTCGCCTACCTGATCGTCGGCTGTTTCCCCATCGCCCTGGCCTGTACGCGCCTGCTCATCGATCCCGACCCCGCCAACACCTCGGCGCCCTGCCCTTCCCGCGGCATCGGTGCGGCGTGGCTCATCTCCCCCAGGCGACACCCCGGCTTCTGGTGGGTCCTGGGCAGCCGGATGCTCGTCTACACCGGCTTCTTCATGATCCAGGGGGCTACGGCCTCTACCTCCTGGACGACTACATCGGCCTGGCCGACCGCGCCATCGACCTGCTGCCCGTCGTCGCCGGCGTGGCGGCGTTGTGCATCTGCGTCTCCACCGTCCCAGCAGGCATCGCCTCCGACCGCACCGGCCGCCGCAAGATCTTCATCTGCGCCGCCGCGACGGCCATGGCCGGTGGCCTGCTGATCCCGCTGGCATGGCCGACCCTGACGGGCTATCTGGTGATGACCGTCGTCATCGCGCTGGCCTTCGGCTGTTTCGAGTCCGTCGACACCGCGCTCATCACCCAGGTCCTGCCCCGATCCAGCTCCTACGCCCAGGACATCGGCGTGCTCGACATCGCCTCCATCGCCCCGCAGATCCTCGCCCCCGCCGTGTCCGGAGCGCTCGTCGTGGGGACCGGCTCGTACGCCCGTGCTGTTTCCCACCGGTGCGGCCTTCACCCTGCTGGGAGGACTCAGCGTGCTGCGCGTACGCGGGGTCCGCTGACCAAGTGAAAGCAGGCCAACGACGAGCAGCTACGTGGGCTAGGTCTCTCGCGCACTCCGAGCTTCAGGACCACCTCGCCAGCCATCCTCCGCCGAGCGGAATATCAGAGAATCGTCGTCATCCGAACAGGCTGGCAGAACAGGGCGCTGATCTCCGAACGCTCCTGCGCGTGGTGCAGGCCCTGCTCGACCTCGACGGCCCGCCAGCCGTCGCCGACCAGCACAGCACTGTCTCCGCAGGTCAGACTCACGCCCTCGCCACTACCAAGGGCCTCGCATCAGGCCTCCTATCAAATAGACGGATATCGAAGCAGCCGGTGGTCGACCGGCGCAGACTTCCGTGCACAATCTGGGACCGCCGCCACAACTTCCCCGGGCTGCGGGCGCCGTCGATCGACGTTCGACCCGGCCTACCGCAGACGGCACCAGCAGCAGGTCAGGTGCGGCGAGGTTGGCGGCCACCGCCTCGCCGTCGGGCAGACTTCACCTACGCGACCACCGACACCGAAGTGTCCTACGGCGACGTGATCCTCATCTCCGGGCGAACCGACGACGTGGAGCGCTTCGCCGAGCTCCCCTATAGGGGTGTGCGGAAATCATCTGTATTAAGGCCCTCATGGATGCGGACGATAATGAGCGCCGATTCCCATGGTGATTTATCGCGGTATGAGAAAAAGGCACCTCCATGTTTCACTGACGGCATGGTGTCCGCCCGGGATTACGAGCGCATCCTCGCCCTTGCCGCCGGTGCCTTCGAGATCGGCGACCCTTCGGCGGTCTGGCCGTTCATCGCGCGGGAGTTCGTCGGGTCGCTTTTCGGTGCCGATGTCTTCACCCGGGCCGCCATCGACTACACCTCGGGCCGGTCGGTGCTGCTCGACATCGACCCCGCCGACCTGCGCCAGGGCAGCGGGCTCGATCCGGTGATCGTCAAGCGGCATCCGCTGTCGGTCCACTACGCCGTCACCGAGTCGCCCGAGCCGCTGCGGATCAGTGATCTGGTGCCGCCGCGACAGTGGCGGAGGCATCCGGTGGCGGCCCGGATGCGTGAGGTCTTCGGGACGACCAGCGTGATCGCCATTCCGCTCCAGGCCAGGCCGTTCCGCGGCCTGTCGATCCAGCGGGAGCGGGACGGCTTCTCCGATCGGGAACTCGCGGTGGCCGCGCGGGTGCAGCCCTTCCTGGTCGCCGCCGACCGGCACGCGCGGGCGCTGCCGGAGGCGGCTCAGGAGGCGGGGCTCACGCCGCGTCAGACGGTCGTGCTGAACCTCATGGCCGAGGGGCTGGGCGCGACCGCCATCGCGCATCGGCTGGGCATCTCCGTCAGGACCGTCGACAAGCACCAGGAGCGGCTCTACCGGAGGCTGGGCGCGTCCGACCGGCTCACCGCCGTCGTCCGCGCCCAGCGGCTCGGGCTCATTCGAACGCCAGGAGCAGCTTCTCCGGGGCTCGGGTGAACACGCCGGCGTCGTGCGGCTCCTCCATCAGCCGCAGGCCGGGGAAGCGGTCGAGCAGCATGGTCACCCCGATCCGTACCTCGGCCCGGGCGAGCTGGGCGCCCACGCAGAAGTGCCGGCCGAGGGCGAAGGCGGTGTGGTTGGCGCCGGCGGTGTAGGCGCGGGTCATGTCGAGGTCGGGGCGGAACAGGTCGAAGGCGTCGGGGTCGGTGAAGCGGGACGGGTCGCGGTTGGCCGAAGCGATCAGGCAGGTCACGGTGCCACCGGCCGGGACGGTGCCGCCGGAGAGTTCGAGGTCGGTCTCGGGCTGGCGCATCACCATCTGGACCACCGAGTCGTGCCGCAGGGTCTCGGCGAACGCGCGGTCGAGCAGTTCGGGGTCGCTCCGCACGGCGGCGAGCTGGTCGGGGTGGGTGAGCAGGTTGCGGACCAGGCAGGTGATGGCCTTGTCGGTGGTCTCGCCGCCGGCGGCGAGCAGCATGCTGACGAACGCCTTGATCTCCTCGCTGGTCATCCGCACACCGTCGATCTCGGCGGTGCACAACGTGGAGAGCAGGTCGTCGCCGGGGTCGGCCCGGCGGGCCTCGACGATCGGGATCATGTACGCCGCCAGTTCCTCCCGCGTCCGCGCGCCGGCCTCGATGACCGCCGGATCCTGGGCCAGGTTGGAGATGAAGGCGACGACCGAGGTGTACCACCGCTGGAACAGGTGCTCGTCCTGCGGCGGCAGGCCGAGCATGCCGACGATCACGCCGACCGGATAGCGGGTGGAGAACCGGGAGACGAGGTCGTCGACGCCCGACAGCGGTTCGATCAGCCCGGCGGCGGTCCTCTCGATGACCGGGACGAACTTCGTCGCGAGTTCGCGGCCCCGGAACGACGGCGTCACCAGGGCCCGTTTGGTCGCGTGCTCGCGGCCGTCCATCTGGATGATGGTGCGGCCGTGCACGGGTTCGAGCTGCCATTCGTAGTTGCGGTTGCCCGCTTCCTTGAGTGCCTTGGCGACGTCTTCGTATCGGGAAACCAGATACGTCTGGGTCGCCTCGTGCCACAGGAGGGGAAAGTGGTCACGCAGCACCGCGTAATGCGGATAGGGGTCGGCGGCGAACTCGGGCGACAAAATGTCGGGGGCGTCCATGAGGACGACGGTAAACACGCTGCGGCGGGTGCGATATGCGGAGAATTGCGTAAGCACGCCCAGGATCTCCACGCGCAACTTGGCCCGTTGATACCGACGCGGAGGTGGTTGATAGCGTAGCCCGCTCTTGCGGGCGTGGACAGGGACATCGTCAGGAGTCTGGCCTGTTCTGCCATTGTTTGTGGGGGTCTCGAAGGCCTGCGCCACGGCCGGATCGTTCTGCCGTCACAGGTTGAGACGTACGTCGTCGCTCTTACCGCTCTTGCTCACCCCGCGCCGGACGGCGTCGAAGCGCCCGAGCTGTGGCCCCTGGTGGCCGAGCTCCGTTGCGGGCTATGAGGTAGACCGCTTCCAGACAACAGCTGTCTGGCGCCGGCGAAGATGACAGTGGCCGACGCTGTGACCTGCACACTGTCAGATGGCGCTCCGTGACCACCCGCCGGACGCGTCATCGAAGTTGGCAGTAGAGGATGATCTCGCGGATGCGGCGAGACGTCAGCGTCGCCGCCTCGTCAGATGGGCATTGAGGCCGGGGCGGCGAAGAAGCCGTCGATAAGCCTTCTCAGCCGCTCTTCCTCACCGCCCTTGCCGCTATCTGTGATGAGCTTCCGGGCCGCCTGTGTTGAAACCGATCGAGTCCTATTCGGCCACGAGTGTCGTCGTCCCCCGTCCGGACAGCCGGCCGTCCGGCGGGTCCTCATGGTTGACCAGCCCCTCCGGGGTCACCTGGAACGGCTGGCTGAACGCTCCTCCGAGGTAGGTATGCGTGCCGGGCAACAGGTTGAGGGCCTGGCGCTGGCGGGTGCTCCACCAGCCGTGCCCGGCGAGCCCGAAGTGTGGATAGGACACGGCGGTGGCGTCGACCGTGATGGGGTGGCCTCGCACGGTCAGCGCCGTGGTGCCCTGGCCGGACAACATCGTGGCGTACTGCGGCCCGTATTCGAACCGGCCGGCCGCGGTGACCTTGACCGGCCAACCTCCGACCCCGCCGACGACCAGCGAGTACGTGCCAGGCAGCAGGTTGAGGGCCTGGTGTTGGCTGGTGCTCCACCAGCCGAGCCCGCTGAGCCCGAGGTACGGATAGGCCAGGGCGGTCGCGTCCAGGCCGACCGGCAGCCCGGTCACGGTGAGGGTGTGGGTGCCGCGGCCGGAGACCCCGGGCACGTCGGGGGCGTAGTCGACCACGCCGGCGGTGTCGACGGTGAAGGTGAGGGGCGCCGAGCCTACATGCCACAGCGTGTGCCGTCCGGGGGACAGCCGCAGCGCTTGGCGCAGGCGGGTGTCCAGCGCGCCGGACACCCCGCTGACGTTGAACCTCGGGGCCGACAACGCGGTGGCGTCGATGACCGTGCCCTCGGCGGGCAGTCCCTGCGGGAACCGGCTGGAGACGAAGGCCCGGATCACCTCGGTGACGTTGCGATGGTATTCCGACTCGCTGATGCCCGTACCGTCGGCGGATCGCAGCGGCCGTCCGGCGGCGGGATTGACCCCGATCCTGAACCGGACCGCCTGCCAGTCGTCGAAGCCCGTCACGCCCGTGGTGTATCCGAACCTCGCGGGGTAGTCGACGCCGCGGGACGGGATGGGATTCGCCAGCGCGTCCCACGAGTCGGGAACGAGGCCGTTGTCGGACGGATGGATCGGTCCGGTGTCGCAGCGACCGTCCTTGCCGGCGACGACGGTGGTCCCGATCAGCTGGTCGGCCATGGAGACCTTGGTCTCCCAAGAGAGCCCTCCGTCCCCGCCGTCGGTGACGCAGACCTCCCGGCCACCGAAGACGTTCGTGTGCACGTCTGTGCTCTGCGGGTTCGCCTGTCCGTCACCGTCCCAGTCGAGTCCCTGGCGTGAGTCGCCGGCGAGGAGCGTGCCGTCGGGGCCGTACCAGAAGACCGCGGCGCCGGTCGAGGTGCCGATGCCGGTCGCCTCGTTGAGATGCCAGGTGCCGGTTGTGGCGTCCCGCACCAGGAGTGGCAGGCGCTCGCGGGAGTAGTCGAGGTCGCTTGAGTCCTCCAGCGCCTTTCGCATGTCGGAGCCGCTGGGGTTGAGGTCGGTCCCGAGCGGCATGTGCGTGAGCGCCTCCGCCCAGTCCTGGTATCTGGGCAGGCCGAAGCCGCTGTATCGGTAGTTCATCACCGACAGGTAGTTGGGCTTGTAGTTCGGCCCGCTGTCGCCGTTGTGCTGCAGGTCGAGGGCGTGCCCGAGCTCATGGACGAAGGCCGCGGCGGCCATGTGCTCGGTCGCGCCGGTCCAGCTCCCCATGGTGATGACGAAGCTGTTGTCGTTCGGGTCCCCGCAGCAGAAGCCGCCGACGCCGTCCATATCGTTCATCCACGAATGGCCCCACAAGCTGTAGAAGAAGCGCCCTTGGCGGCCCGGGGTGAAGTTGCCGGAGCCCGGGAGGATTCCGTCGCGGTAGTAGTCGAACCAGGTCCGGTTGTCCGACCATTTGGCCCCCAGCGCCTGTTCGCGGTCGGTCCGGACGGCGTTGGACTTGTGCGTGAGCAACTGCACTCCCGGCCGGTTCTCCCGGTAGTAGGGGCATCTGATCGGCCGCATCGGCAGCGGCGCCCGCTCGAACATCCTGCGGGCCTTCAGGAGTGTCTTGTCGGTCGGCTCGTCACTCGCGCCGGTGGTGTCGTCGACGAGCCAGTCGACCTCCACCGCGATGGTCAGGCGGCACGGGTCGGCGTCGTTCTGCCGGAGCCAGGAGTCGAAGCCGGACAGGGGCGGGGAACCGGTGGTGAAGCCGCGCAGCTCGTCCAGATCCGTCAGTCCGTCGCCGTCGGTGTCGAGATCGCGATCCTGATGACCGGTCCAGCGCTGCACGCCCTGGATGTCGAGGGTCTCGAAACGGTGCAGCGGGGTTCCGCTCATGAACAGGTACTGGAACGGCGAGTTCGGCTGGGGGACCGGAAGTTGGACGCCGGGTTCCTCCCGGGTGGGATCGGTGACCACGAGCCTGGCCAGGTCCCAGTCGTCACCCGAGCTGGAATGCTCGATCGTGAAGCCGTCCAGGAGTGCCTCGCTGCCGACGCACGGGTCGAGCCGGGTCTCCCACCGGAAGGTGGTGTGCGGGCGGTCCCCTGTCCCGCCCCGGTGGACCCTGTCGCCGCCCTCGCGGAAGATCACGCGCTGACCGCCGAACATGATCGAGATGTCGGAGCTGTCACCGATGCCGTCCTCGCCGGTGGTGACGGAGAAGTCCAGCTGGCAGATGTCGCCGAGAGGCGCGACCGCGTGGGCGGCCGGCGGACGTATCGGGATCGCCACCACGGCGGCGGCGATCAGCAAGGCCACGCAGAAAATGCGGACCAGTGGGGCGATGGCTCCGTTTTCGCTGCTCATGCTCTCTGTGTAGCGGCGAAATCGTTGTCCGGAAGGGGTCTGGACAAACGCCGGACAATCAGCCGGGCGGCTCCACCCGCAGATCCCACCACCCGGCCCAGTCCTGGGCGGCGGTGGGCCCGGCGTCGACGCGGATCCGCACGGTCGACGCTCCCTCGTACGGGGACAGATCAGCGCCGAGCCGAGGGGTGCGCCGGTCGTTCCCCACGTCGTGAACGGCGATCACCTCGCGGGGGACGCCTTCGTGGATGACGTACACGGAGAAGTCGACCTCGCCACCCACCCGGCAGCCCTCGACGAAACACCGCTCGTCGACGAAGAAACCGACCGTCCCCACCAGCCGGTCGCCATCGTGGACCGGCCGGGGAAGCGGGAAGTCACCCTCCAGATACCCGTGCGGAACCCACTCCGGATGCGTGCCGATCACCGAGCCGACCCGCACGCCGCTCTCCATCGGCGCCTGGAGGGCGAGGTTCGCCTCACCCCACTCGGCGGGAGAGGCCGAGCCCCACTCAACCGTCCCCTGACCGGACCGCCACGACGCCTCCCGCGCCAGCGGGACGAGATCGATCGCCGTGACCTCGGCGCCACCGCGCAGCACCAATCCGGCCGTCACGCTGCCGACGACCGCGACGACCGCCCACGGCCATCTCCTGCGGTTCGGGGTCTCCGCCGGCGGAGGGTCCGGGTCCACGACGGGCGGTGGCCGCAGCGTCGTGTTCATGTTCACCTCATGCCACCGCCGCTCCCACGCGGCCACGTCGCCGCCGCAGGCCCGGACGTAGGCGAGGGTGACGTCGAGAGAGGGCAGGACTCTGCCGCTGGCGGCGTTGGCCAGCGTGGAGGCCGAGTAATTGGCCTTGCCGACCAGAGCCCGATAGGGCGGGTTCCCGGCCGCCCGCCGGAGTTCTCGCAGGTCGTTCGCGAACTCCGCGAACGGCCCGTCCGAGGGGTCGATCGGCGCCTCTGCTCTGCCCACAGCCCGAGTGGAACACAACGGGGCTCGGGCCGCCTATCCGCACGTGATCGCGGTCGCTGCCCTGGGGGTGCTCTGGTCCGGGGAGAGGGACAGGACGTCGCCAGGAAGGCCCTCCGGGCGCGCCGCGCTGGCCCGCAGCCGCCGGCGGGCCAGCAACCGGGTCGGCCGGGTTACAAGCGCACCAGCTTCCGGCACTGGGTCGACGCCGACGCCGACGGGTGCACGGCCCGCTTCGAGGTGCTCATCGCCGAGGCCATCGACGCCCCGGCCGTCGATGCGGGGTGTGTGCTCACCCGCGGCGCCTGGTACAGCTACTACGACGACGTCGTGGTCGAGGCGGCTTCCGAACTCGACGTCGACCACCTCGTCCCCCTCGCCGAGGACTGGGATTCCGGCGCCTCCGGCTGGGATGCCGCCCGGCGCCAGGCCTACGCCAACGACCTGGACGCCGCCGAGCACCTGGTCGCGGTCACCGCCCGCTCCAACCGGCAAAAGGCCGACCGCGACCCCGCCGAATGGCTGCCGATCGAACCGGTGCGCTGCCGCTACATCGCCGAATGGACCGCCGTGAAACGCCGCTGGTGCCTGGCGGCCGACCCGCAGGAGAGGACACCCTGACCTCCATCGCGGCCACCTGCCCCAACGCGCCGATCCCCGTCCACCCGCTCCCCGCGCAAACCGATCGGCGGTAGCGGCCGGGAAGCCGACGAACTCGGCATGGGCACTCCCCCGCCCGCCGCTCCCGCCGTCTTTGGAAAACCGGGCTTAGGTAGGCCCGAATCATTCTGCAACGCCCAATCGCAAAGACGGCTCGCTCGGCTCTGGCGCCTATGTCCCACAACTGCACCGTCTTGTCACTGCTGGCGGTGGCGAGCAGGCGGCGGCCGGGAGAGCAGCCCACCTCCTGGATGGAACCGGTATGACCGGGGAGGGGGTCGCTGACCTCTCGTGGCGGCGTTTCTCCTAACGATCAGCGCGCCGTGCGCGCATGATGTGCTCGCTGACGTTACGCAGCACGATCAGGCGCATGAAGTCGATTCTGTTCGGCACCTTCATGCTGGCGACCTGCATCGAGGCCGCGCTCGCCGCCTCAGCAGGCTCGGGCCACAGGGTCCCGTGCAGGATGGCCAGGGCGTTGGCGGTCACCTTCACCCGGTCGGCCTCGGGGCCGCCGCCGAGCGAATTCGCCTGGTCGATGGCTGCGTCGGACTCCCGGATCAACCGGTCTCTCAGTTCCTGGCGCTCCCCCGGGAAGCGTTCGCCGGTGTCGAGCAGGCGCAGGACCTCGCCCGCGATCGGGTCTTCGATTCCGGCGATCGCGATGACGGTGGTCGCGATCTGCCGGTTGACGGCCGGTGCCATCGCGGGTGAGGGATCGGCGAGGACGCGGGCGATCTCCGGCTCGTCCAGGAAGGGCGCCCGCGGGTTGAGGTAGGCGGGCGGGACGATCGCGTCGGGCAGCGGGTCGACGATCTTGAAGACGTGGCGGGGAGAGCGCAGCCACCCGGGTGGGACGAGGGCTCCGCTGAGCCTCTCCCCCATGGCCAGGCAGCGGGCCTGGAGCTCGGGCAGGCTCAGCTCGTCGCGCACGCCCAGCTCCGCCAGGAGCGGGTCGAGCGCCGAGAGGTCGGCGCCGGTCCGCTCGTCCACCTCGGCGAGGTCGAACTCGGTCTGGACCACGCCGTCGACGGCGAAGATGACGGCAGTGTCCATCGCAGCGCTCCAGTAGACGCTGAAGGCCCGCCCCCGAGCCGAGACGGACTCCATGACCTCGCTCCTGGACCCCTGGTAGCCGTTGGGTGCGAGTGCGAGCGTCCAGTCCCCGATCGTGACGAGGTGGATCAGCTCGGCCCGGTAGTCCTCCTCGAGGTCCGCGATGCGGTCGTCGTCGGCCCACTCCTTCGACGTGGGGTCGGCGCCGAAGCGGCGGGCGACCTCGTCGATGTCGGGTTCCCGGACCCAGGTGAGGCAGAGCTGGTCCGGGAGACCGGCATCCGTCAGCTCGGCGTACTTCACGTCGGCGGGGAGCACGTTTTTCCTGTCAAAGAATCGTGGCCCGCCCGGGAACCGGGCGGGCCACGATGTTAGTCGTCAGCGGACAGAGGGCTGGTCATGGTCCTGGGGGCGCGCGTTGGCGGCGAGATAGAAGGGGTCGTTGCCGAGCCTGCGCGTCTGCTGGTAGAAGACGCCGAGCTGGCTGCCGGAACTGCGGTTGTCGGAAGCGTTGATGTAGCGCACCGAGAAGTTGCCGTTGGCCGAGAGCGAGCCTTCCTTCGGTTTGACCTCCGGCCACTCTTTGCGGCAGATGCTGATCGAATGGGCGCGGTTCTTCTTGATGGTCCCGGTGGGCGCCAAGTCGGGGTCGACCAGATCCGCGTTGGCTCCTTCGACCTCACGGTGCAAAGGCCCGTAAGGGGCGTGGCCGGGAACCTGCTTGGGCTTGTCACTCGTGGGTTTCGTCCACTTGTCGGCGTTGAAGTACGCGTCCTACACGTGCTTGGCGGCGTCGAAGGTCAGCACCGGCGCGACGTCGGCCAGGACGCATGCAGTCTGCTCAATAGCTCCTATCGCGTGCACCTCGACGACGGCTACGACCACACCGAGTTGGGCCGCGTCTACCGCTCCGGCCGCCGCCGGCAGGCGCTGGCCCCCGACGGGCGCGTCGTCGTGCCCGCTTGTTCGGCGACCCCGCCGACACCGTCCTGCACGACCTCGACGACGGGCCGGCCGTGAGCGACGATCCCCGAGACCAGCCCGGTCCCGACGACCTCAACCGGGCTCGCGAACGCGCCCGGCAGTGGGCGCGACGCCACCGCCGCGCGGTCGGACCCCGGTCATCGCAAGCCTGGGCGCGGGAGAACAGGACGCGTCGGCCTCGATGCCCACGGAGTGGCCTGGCGCGCGGTGAACGCGCCGCCGGGCCACGCTAACGCCGAGGGCTTCAGTCGGTTACCTGCAGCCCGACGGGAGCCGTGATGTTGAAGAACGCGTTGGGCGCCGTGGTCCGCGACCACTGGATGACTTTCGCACCGAGCGCCGTTGATGCGTTATCGACCACCATGTCCAACCCGCTGTGGAGGTTCTTGAAAGCGACGAAGTGCGGATCGATTCCATTGACCTTCTCGGTGACCCACTGCTGGTTGATGGAGTTCTGGCAGGGCTCTTGCACAACGGGGGCGCCCACTGTCTTGGAGTGCACCGTCAGGCACTGGCGGCTCCAGCGGTTCCTGAGCATGAACCCGGGACTTGCGGCCGGCCGAACGATCTCCCACTGGTTGTTCATGGCGACGTTGACGCCGTTCCATTGAATGATCTGCGTGCCGTTGTCCGTGCTGGCCCCGGGAACGCCCAGGCCTAAGCCGCTGTGCAGGTTCTCGATGATGTGATAGAAGCGCTTGGTTCCATGGAAAGGCGGGGACTCCGGGGCCCATACGTCGGCCATGGCGGCGGTGCCGGCGGCCAAGAACGTGGTGCCGATCAGAGCGGCGACGGCGAGTGTGCGCTTACGGGGCATGGGATGGTTCCTTTTTCGTGAGCCCGGCGACGGTGATCGCCAGTGCGCTGAGAAGACGTTGTCCTACTGGCAGGCATGTCATGTGGGTTAACCATTTCGTAGGACACTATGTACTGCTAAATTGAGCATGGGGGTTAGCCGGACATGCTGTCAACTCAATAGGGAGCAGGCTGCGCCCGCCGGCCCGGGCCGAGGGCAGCACACGAGGCCAGGCTCGACGCGGTGCACCAGAGGCACGCGTACACGGTCGGTACTTGCTTACACAGCAACGGAAGGAACTGAAGATGAAGTCGGTTGTCGTACGCTCTTTCGGCGGTCCTGAGGTTCTCGAGGTCGCTGACCTGCCGGAACCGGACGTCGGTGAGAGGCAAGTTCTGGTGCGGGTCGCCGCCGCGCCGGTAACCGCCGTCGACCTGGACATTCGTTCCGGTGAACTGGCCGGCTACCTCGCCGATCTCGACTACTACGCCCTCGGCCGATCGGCCGCCGGCGTCGTCGAACGAGTCGGAGCCCAGGTCACGGACTTCGTCGAGGGCGACCACGTGATGGGCGTGTGCGGACCACTCGCCTCCCCTTACGCCGCGCAGGCGGAAAAGGTCGTCTTCGACCTCGGTCACGTCGTCCACGCACCCCGGCGCGCAACCCTGGCGCAGGCGTCCACACTTCCGCTCAACGGGTTGACCGCCGACCAGGCGCTTCAGGCGCTCGACCTTCCTCGGGGAGCCACCGTCCTGGTGACAGGCGCTGCCGGATGCGTCGGAGGCTTCGTCGTGGAACTCGCAAGACATCGTGGACTGCGTGTGGCAGCCCATGCACGCAAGTCCGACGAGAAGACACTGCTCAGGATGGGGGCGGAGCACTTCATTGCACGTGACACCGATCTGGCGACTGCCGTTCGGGAGTGGGCGCCCCGCGGAGTTGACGGCGTCGTGGACACGGCCGTTCTGAAGGATGTCGCAGCCGAGACGGTCAAGGACGGTGGCAGATTCGTCACATTGGTCATCGGTGGTGAGCCGAAGCCCGGTCGCGACGTGCAGGTGCATCCCGTCTGGGCCAAACCTGACGCCGGGCGTCTGGCGGATCTGGCCAACCTGGTGGACAAGGGGTTTGTGACTCCGCGCGTCGCCGAGGCCTTCCCGCTCGCAGCGGTCGCCGAGGCGCATGCCCGATTCGCGAGAGGAAACGTCAGGGGCCATCTCATAGTCAAGCCGTAGCAATTCCGACGCTCGGACGCGTGAGACAGATCCCTGGCCGGGGACCGTCCCGCGCCGGCTGCCTCCACGGGAAGGCGGCGGCCGGTCAGGCGTGCCAGCCGGGACGTAGCCGCAGACAGTGACCTGCACATCATGGCCATCATCCAGTTACGCAACGACATCGAAGGCCGCGCCTCTTGCCCGCCGCAAACTCTCGGCGAGCAAGAGCGATGGAAGCCATGCGCAGCCTCAAACGCCGATTGTCCTAAGTGGTCTATCAGCGGCTGGTACCGGGCGGCGGACGTGCTGGCGGAGGCGGGCGCCGCAGTGCATCCGGCGCACCCGCTGGGCGTGAGGGTTCGCCTACTGTCCCCGACCGGCTGGGTCAGTGTCCGGGGCCGCCGGACAGATGCAGCGGCTCGATATCGGCACGGGTCATATCTCCAGTACGAGTTGGTCGTCGGCGTCCACGCGGACCGGGTAGACCGTGAGCGGCGGCTGCCCGGTGGTGGAGCACCCGGTGCTGAGGTCGAAGGTGTGCTGGTGCAGCGGGCAGACGACGAGCCGCCGGTCGATCAGCCCGTCGGCGAGCGGGCCGCCGGCGTGCGGGCACACGGCGGACACCGCGCGGACACCGCCGTCGCGGAGCCGGAAGACGGCGATCTTGAGGTCCCCCACGGCGTACGCCCGGCCCTCGCCGACCGGGATGTCGTCCAGCGGCCCGAGCCGGTGCCCGGTCGTCATGCCGGCCATCACGCCTCCCGTTGCGGCGAGCCGGCCGCCGGCACCCTCGGCTGTTCGATCAGCGGCAGCGATGGGCGGAACTGTCCGGGTGTGACCGGCGCGGCCCGTTCCCGCCACGGATCCCGGTACGCCGCCACCGCCCTCGCCATCGCGGCGTCCAGGTCGGCGGCGATGCCGTCGGAGTCGTCCACGACGATCCGGCGGATTCGCTCGATGCCGACCCTCGGGACGAACGCGTACGTGCGTTCGAGCCAGTTGGCGTTCTCCCGGTAGTACTGGAGGAACCGTCCGGTCAGCGTGATCACCTCATCGGCGGAGTCGACGGTGGCCAGCAGGTCGCCCTTGCGCACGTGAGCCCCGGCCGCGCCGCCGACGTAGATCTCCCACTTGCCGCCGTCAATGGCCACCACACCCAGGTCCTTGACGTACGCCTCGGCGCAGTTGCGCGGACAGCCGGTGACGGCCAGCTTCATCTTGCCCGGCCCCTCGACGCCCTGGTAGCGCTCCTCGATGGCGATGCCCAGCGCGGTTGAGTCACCCACCCCGAAGCGGCAGAATTCCGAGCCCACGCAGGTCTTCACCGTGCGGAAGCTCTTGCCGTACGCGTACCCGGACGGCATGTCCAGGTCGGCCCAGATCTCCGGCAGTTTCTCCTTCGGGACGCCGAGCAGGTCGATGCGCTGGCCACCGGTCAGTTTCACCATCGGCACGCCGTACTTGTCGGCGACGTCGGCGATCCTCCGCAGCTGGGCCGGAGTGGTGACACCACCCTTCATCTGCGGCACCACGGAGAACGTCCCGTCGCGCTGGATGTTGGCGTGCACCCGGTCGTTGATGAACCGGGCGTCGCGCTCGTCCACGTACTCGTCGTCCCACATCATCTTGAGCAGCGACGCCAGGCCCATCTTGCTCCTGGCGTCCTCCTCGCCGCCCGGCGCCAGCGTGGCGAAGACCGCCGAGACCGACTTCAGCCCGCGCTCACGGATGACCCTCATCAGTTCCGGCTTGGGGATCGGCACGCCGGGGACGTACCAGGAGGCCGCGGGGTCCTCCTCGATCGCTCCTCCGGCGGCCCACTCGACGATCTGCGCGACCAGGCCCTTGCAGGTGCCGCAGCCCTTGCCGGCCCTGGTCTGGTCCACCACCCCGGTGACCGTCTTGACGCCGTCGGCCACGCAGGCCGTGATCATGCCCTTGGAGACGCCGTTGCAGTTGCAGACCTGGGCGTCGTCGGCCAGCTCGGCGGCGCTTACCTCGGCGGGCGGCGCGCCGAGGTCGAACATCAGCTCCAGCCGTTCCTCCGGCAGCGGCAGCCCGCGGTCGAACGCCTGCATCAGGAACGCGACCTTCCTGACGTCGCCGATCAGGGTGGCGCCGACCAGCCGGCCGTCCCGGATGATGACGCTCTTGTAGACGCCCTTCTTCCGCTCGCTGAAGACCAGCGTCTCGTCGTCCTCCCGCTCCGGCTCCTTCAGGCCCATCGCCGCGACGTCGACACCGGCCACCTTGAGCTTCGTCGCGACCCGCGAGCCGTGATAGGCGGCCTGCGGGTTCCGTCCCGTGATGTGGTCGGCCAGCACTCTGGCCTGGTCCCACAGCGGCGCGACCAGCCCGTACGTCTGGCCGCGGTGCTGCACGCACTCGCCGACGGCGTAGATGTCCGGCTCGTCCAGGCAGCGCATCTGGTCGTCGACGACGACGCCGCGCTCGACCTCCAGCCCGCTGGCCTCCGCGACCTCGACGTTGGCCCGGATGCCGGCGGCCACCACCACCACGTCGCACGGGATGTGCCGGCCGTCGGCGAGCTTGATGCCGGTGACCGTGTGCTTGCCGAGGATCTCGGTGGTGCGCGCGCCGGTGACCACCTCGATGCCGAGCCGTTCGACGCCGCGCCGCAGGATCTCGCCGGCCTGCGGATCGAGCTGCGCGTTCATCAGGTGCCCGGCGGCGTGCACCAGCGTCACGTGGCTGACGTGGTTCTGCAGGCCGCGCGCGGCCTCCAGGCCGAGCAGCCGCCGCCGATCACCACGGCGCGTTCGTGCTCGCGGGTGTACCGCATCATGGCGCGGGTGTCGTCGAGCGTGCGGAACGCGAAGACGCCCTGGTGGAAGCCGCGGCCGGGCCGGCTGATCCCGGGGATCGGCGGGACGTGCGCGCGGCTGCCGGTGGCGATGATCAGCTTGTCGTACGGCGTGACGGTGCCGTCGTCGGCGTACACCCGCTTCGCGTACTTGTCGATGCGGGCGATCCGGCGGCCGGAGTGCAGCGTGATGCCGTTGGCCGCGTACCACGCCAGGTCGTTGAGGAAGATCCCGGACTCCTCCTCGACGCCGGCGAGGACGTTGGACAGCATGATCCGGTTGTAGTTGCCGTACGGTTCGTCGCCGAACATCGTGATGGTGAACTGACCGCCGCCACCGCGGGCCAGGATCTCCTCGACGGTGCGGGCTCCGGCCATCCCGTTGCCGATGACCACGAGTCGCCGCCTCATCAGACCTCCATCAGGCCCAGATCGGCCACGACCATCCCGGTGACCCCCGGCGGAGCGGAGAGGTAGAGCTCCACGGCCGTGCCGGAATCGAGGTCCTCGACGACGCGCAGCGGGATGTGCACGTCGGACTTCGCACCGATCGGGAACCAGCGCATCGGCTTGCCGTCGCGCATCAGCACCACACAGATCAGCTCGTCGCTGGAGTTGCCGCCGCGGAAGTAGACCGCCTGGGTGGAGGTCCCGGCCGGTACGACGTAGCTGAGCGCGCCATCGAGCGGCACCGGCTGGTCGAGTCCCTTGCCCTCGAAGGTGAACACGCCTTGCAGGAAGCGGGGTGTGGAGTGCACTTGTCTGGTCCCTTCGTCGATGGAGGCGATCGCTACCGCGCACGCCTTGAACGCGGGCATCTTGGAGTGCGGGTCCAGGGCCGGGTTGGTGAGCAGGTTGGCACCGACCCAGTGGAAAGGGGCGAAGACGGTGTCCGGCCGGATGCCGGGATCGAGCCTGGCCCGGAACACCGCCCGGCCGCGGCGGCTGCGCAACTCCACCGTGTCGCCGTCCGCGACGCCGTGCCGGCGGGCCAGATCGGGGTGCATCTCGGCGCGTGGTCCCGGCAGGGCGTCGGCCAGGGCGCTCACCCGCCTCGTCTGGTTGCCGCTCTGGTACTGCTGCATGTTGCGGCCGGTGGTCAGCACGTACGGGTAGTCGCGGTCCGGCAGCTCGTCCGGGTCGCGGTGTTCGACGCGGACGAACCGGGCCCGGCCGTCGGGCGTGGGGAAACGGTCGGCGAACAGCCGCGGCGTGCCGGGATGGTCGTCGGCCGGGCAGGGCCAGAACACGCCCCGCTCCGCCTCGATCCGCTCGTAGCTGATGCCCGCGTAGTCGGCGATTCCGCCCGCGCTGGCCCGCCGCAGCTCGTCGAAGACGGTGCGCGGATCCGCGCTGAAGTACCGTCCCCGGCCCAGCAGCCCGGCCAGGTCGGTCAGCGTCTCCAGGTCGGTGCGGACCCCGGGCGGCGGCGGCAGGGCCCGCTTGCGGCGCAGCACGCGACCCTCCAGGTTGGTCATCGTGCCCTCCTCCTCAGCCCACTGGGCGGTCGGAAGCACGACGTCGGCCATGGCCGCGGTCTCGGACAGGAAGATGTCCGAGACGACCAGCAGGTCGAGGGCCTTCAGCCGGTCGGCGACCCGGTTGGCGTCCGGCGCCGAGACAACGATGTTGCTGGCCAGCACGAGCAACACCCTGACTCCGCCGTCGGTGCCGAGACGGTCGAGCATCTCGTACGCGGACCTGCCCGGCCGCGGCAGCTCGTCCGGGTCGACGCGCCACACGGCGGCGACGTGCGCCCGCGCGGCCGGATCGTCCAGCCGCCGGTAGCCGGGCAACTGGTCCGCCTTCTGCCCGTGCTCGCGGCCGCCCTGTCCGTTGCCCTGCCCGGTGATCGTCCCGTACCCGGAGTACGGCCTGCCGATCAGGCCGAGGGCCAGGGCCAGATTCAGGTACGCCTGGGCCGTGTCCGTGCCGTTGCTGTGCTGCTCAGCGCCGCGCGCGGTGAGGATCATCGCCGGGCCGCCGCCGGCCAGCAGCCGGGCCGTCTCGCGCAGGCTCGCCTCAGGAACCCCCGTCATCCGCTCCACCCGGCCCGGCCAATACGGATTGGTCGCCGCGCGGACGGCCTCGAAGCCGGTGGTCCGGTCCCGGATGTAGGCGTCGTCGATCAGGCCCTCGCGGATCGCTATGTGCAGCAGGCCGTTGGCCAGCGCCAGGTCCGTGCCGGGCAGCGGTTGCAGGTGCAGGTACGCGTCGGCCGCAGTGGCCGTCCTGCGCGGGTCCACCACGATGTGCTTGGCGCCGGCGGCCCGCCCCGCGTGCAGGTACTGCATGGACGGCGGCATCGCGTCCGCCGGGTTGGCGCCGACCAGCAGCACGGTCCGGGCCTCGGCGATGTCCGCCACCGGGAACGGCAGCCCCCGGTCCACCCCGAGCGCGCGGTTGGCCGCGGTGGCCGCCGACGACATGCAGAACCGGCCGTTGTAGTCGATCGCCGACGACCGCAGCGCCACCCGGACGAACTTGCCGAGCGTGTACGCCTTCTCGTTGGTCAGCCCGCCTCCGCCGAAGGCGCCGACGCTGTCAGGGCCGTACCGCCGCTGTGTGGCCTGGATCGTGCCGGCGATCAGCGTGAGCGCCTCGTCCCAGCGGGCCTCCCGCAGAGGGCTCGTACGGTCGCCGGGCACCTCGCGGACCAGCGGGGTGACCAGCCGGTCGGGGTGGTGAAGCAGCTCGGCGGCCGTCCAGCCTTTCGCACACAGCCCGCCCCGGTTGACCGGGAAGTCGGTCGGGCCCAGGCGGACCGACCCGTTCTCCATGGTCAGCGCGATCCCGCACTGCAGAGCGCAGTAGGGGCAGTGCGTCTCGGTGGCCCGCATGTCGCGCATGCTCGCAGCGCGTTGTTACCCGTGGTCTCCTGCGAAATGTCGGCCAGGTTGACAACATTTACGCGGCCGTGCAGGTGAATGTGAGTCCTGCTTGGGCGGCGGCGCCCAGGTCTGCGGCCTGCGCCTGGCCCGGAATACCTGGGTAAGCGAGCTGAAGATTTTCCATAGGCGCATAGAACCCCGTTTCGGTTGGCCTCGCGTCGAAAGCGGCCAACTGCATCGCGCGTACGGTGTCCGGCCGTACCCCCGTCGCCGCCTCAATCGCCCGACACGTCGAAGCGTCCACGTCCATCCCGAATGCCATCGGGCGAACATCGGTAGCCACAATCCGTAGCCGCAACCCGAGTAGTTGCGCCAACAGCCGCCCGTACGCCGGTGGCCCTTCGAAGCCCCATCAGGATCGGTTGCTGTCTCCAGGTGGGGCAGCGAGGGCGCCGACGGCAACCTTCGACGGCGGTGTTCAAGCCATGTCCCGTCCGCTCGGACCAACTGACAACTGAGTGACGAAAACGACTGACACTAAATGATAAAATCGAAGCTCAGAGCGCATAAACTGCATGTCAGTGAGTGGAAAATTGTCACTTTATGTCAGCGAGATGACCGTCCGGCGGACAACCTGTGCCGACTTTGCAAGATCCATTACGCAAGGGACGACAGTAATTGAGTGCTTGGTGGTCGAGTGATCGTCTTGCCGTGTTTTTGCCCGGCCATACCATGCTCTGACCAGCGCACTGACATCTCATGACAAATTCGGACTGACAGTTCCGGGAAAATCTCACCCGACGTTGCGCATGGCGTTGTCGCGCCAGCGGTCCACCGCGCGGATGTAGCCCAGCACCACCGGGGAGGTGGGCGACCAGCGGCCGTGCGCGGCGATGACCGAGACCCGCGCGGACGGCCAGGCCAGCGACGATGACGTTCACCGAATCGCCGGTCAGCGAGGGGCCGAGGATGCCGTGCCGGTCGATCCGGCGCAGCAGCCGCCCGCCGCCAGGGGCGGTGTCCTGGCCGTCCGCGGCCGCGGCCGATGACGGGGGAACAGGACCTGGTTCGCCGTTGTGATCGGGCTCATAGCCGGTTTCCCCGCCGGCCTCGGCCAGGGTTGCACCCCGGGGTGTTGCCTGGGGCGAGGCCCGCGGGGCCCGGACGAGTATGCCGGGCATGAAACGAAGCTTGATCGCCTTGATGGCAGCTGCAGTATCGGCGGCGGTGGTGCTGGTGCCGACGGCCGGCAACGCCGTCTCCCGCGACAGCGGCCCCGTAGCGGCCACGACCTGTGCCCCGGTTCCCGTCTCCGCGCCCTCCGGCACCAAGGTGGAGTCGGTGAAGGCGGTCGCCCACGCCGGCGGAACCGTCACGTTCCCCGCCGCTCCCCCGCTGCACCCCGCCGAGGAGACGCTCACCGACGTGCCGGCCTGGTGCGACGTCACCGTCACGGTGAGCCACCCGGGCGCGAACGACCACGTCACCATCAGGATCTCGCTGCCCCAGGACACCAAGAAGTGGAACGGAAGGTTCCAGGCCACCGGCGGCAGCGCCTACCTCGCCGGTGACCTCAGCGGCGCTCCGCTGGTCGGCGCGATGAAGGCCGGCTACGCCGCCGCGGCCACCGACGCCGGTGTCGGTGCCAACCCGCTCGACGTCAGCGGCTGGGCGCTCACCCCGGACGGCAAGGTCGACACCCCGCTGCTGAAGAACTTCGCCTCCCGCTCGGTGCACGACATGGCCGTCATCGGCAAGGACGTGGCGAAGAGGTTCTACGGCCGATCCGTGAGCTACGCGTACTGGAACGGCTGCTCCACCGGCGGGCGCCAGGGTTACCAGGCGGCCCAGGATCACCCGACGGACTTCGACGGCATCCTGGCCAAGGCGCCGGCGATCAACTGGGACCGGTTCGCGGTCGCCACGCTCTGGTCGCAGGCCGTCTTCAACGAGGAGAAGGTCGCGCCCAGTCAGTGTGAGCTGGCGGCGTTCACCACCGCGGCGGTCAAGGCCTGTGACACCCTCGACGGGGTCGAGGACGGCATCATCGACTCCCCGCAGAAGTGCCACTGGGACGCCCGCCGGCTGACCGGCACCAAAATCGTCTGTGACGGCAAGGAGATCACGATTTCCCGTGCCACCGCCGACGCGGTGCGCAAGATCTGGGCCGGACCGGTCTCCTCCTCCGGCCGGAAGCTCTGGTATGGGCCGAACAAGGGCGCGAGCCTGGCCGCCCTGGCCGCTCCCGGCGCGCCGTTCTTCGTCGCCGACAGCTGGGTCAAGTACTTCGTGACGCGCAACCCGTCGTTCGACATCACGAAGCTCACCTACACGTCGTTCGCGCAGATCTTCCGCACGTCGCAGCTGCGGTTCAACGACATCATCGGCGCCGACGACCCGAACCTGTCCGCGTTCGCGAAGGCCGGCGGCAAGCTGCTGAGCTGGCACGGCCAGAACGACGAGCTGGTGCCCACCCAGGGCACGGTCGCCTACCGCGAGCGGGTCAACCGGGTCTTCGGCGGCGACAAGCGGGTCGACGACTTCTACCGCCTGTTCCTGCTGCCCGGCGTGAGCCACTGCATCGGCGGCACCGGCCCGTTCCCGACCGACGACCTGGGCGCGCTGGTCGACTGGGTGGAGAAGGGCCGTGCTCCGGCCACCCTCGCAGCCTCGGTCCTCGGCCCCGACGGCAAGACCGTCACGCGTGACATCTGCCGCTACCCGATGGTGGCCCGCTACACCGGTCACGGGGATACGGCCTCGGCCGCGAACTACCGCTGCGTCACCGCCTGACCTCGCCTGATTCGCACAACGCGGCGGCCCGCAACCCTCGCCGAGGCCGCCGCCCTTTCCCCGAGGGCGGCCGGGCCGGGCACCCTCCGCACCTTCCGCGCGGGCGAGTTCACCACTTTCAAGGCGTGCTGAGCGCGCATGCCCGCCGTCGGCCGACGGCGATGCGCCGGGTCCGGTGAGGGCCCGGCGCATCGTCTGTCGTCGTCGCCGTTACCGGTCGGCGCGTCCGTGGCCCGGCTTCGGCGACCGGTTCAGCGGCCGGGGAAGCGCTCGGTGACCTCTTGCAGCAGGAAGCCGTTGCCGTCGGGATCGCTGAACGAGGCGAACGAGCCGTACGAGAGGCGGCCGGGGTAGACGCCGGGGACACGCTTCTCGTTGCCCGCGTGGTGGAAGACGCCGTCCGCGTCGTGGAAGATCTCGCTGACCTCGATGCCGCGGCCGACCAGGTCGGCCCGGGCTTCCTCGATGTCGCGCACGATCAGGTGCACGTTCTCTGCCGACCCGGGCGCGGCGGTGCCGATGCCTTTGCCCACGACGATCGAGCAGTGGGAGCCCGGCGGGGTGAAGTGCACGACCCGGAAGTCCTGACCATCGATGTAGTCGAGATCCTCGCGGAAACCGATCCGCCTGTAGAACTCCTTGGCCCGGTCGACGTCGGCCACCGGCAGCACGATCACCTCAAGCTGGTAGTCCACCACTGTTTCCACTCCTCCGCGATCTCGGCGATGCCGTCCGGCATCTGGTAGTCACGATCGGGGGCGGAGCAGGACGGTCGCCCCAGGGTGACACCCAGGGTGACACCCTGGGAGATGGCCCTGGGAGATGGCCCTGGGGTCACCTGTCGCGCAGAGCGGAGGCCAGCTCGCGGCGGGAGCCGATGCCGAGCTTGATGAAAATCTTGCGCAGATGCCATTCGACGGTACGCGGACTCAGGAACAGCACAGCGCCGATCTCCGGATTGGTACGCCCCGCCACGGCCAGACGCATGATCTGCGCCTCCTGCGGGGTGAACTCCTCCCGTGCACCCGGGATCCGTTTGCGCACCGTCTCGCCGGTGGCGGCCAATTCCCGGCTCGCACGCTCCGCGAAGCCGTCCGCGCCTATCGTGGTGAACGCCTCGTACGCGATCCGCAGTTGCACCCGGGCGTCGGCCCGCCGGTTCTCCCGGCGCAGCCACTCACCGTAGAGCAGCCGAGCGCGCGCCAGTTGCAGACTGAGCCGGGTCGCGGCGAACCGCTCGATCGCCTCTCGGTAGTTCTCCTCGACAGACCCGGCCGGGCCCGCGAGCGCGTCCGCGAGAGCCTGGGCGCCGCGTGCCCAGTTCGTGTCGACGACACGCGTCCGGGCGGCGAGGCGGTCACGTGCCTCGGCCGCGACAGTGCCCGCCCCGGCGCGTGCGGCGGCTTCGACCAACTCTCCGAGCGTCCACTGCAGGACCGCGAGGTCTTCGTACCGAGCCGCCTCAAGCGCTGCCTCCAGCGCGGCCGGATACCGGCCGAGCCCGTTGAACAGCACCGCTCTGCTGTATCCGGCGACGGCGAGCAACCACCCCAGGCCAGACTCCCCGGCATTGCCGACCAGAGCCTCGTTGAGTTCCAGCGCCGGCTCCTCGTCTCCGCGATACGCGGCCAGGATGACCGCGGTGGCCGGATAGGGGGGCGAGCCGGTGGCGTTCCCGAGGGCCTCGGCCTCGTCGAGCAGGTCCGACGCGTCGGCGAAGCGGCCGGCGTAGATCAGCGCGGTGGCGCGGAAGGTCAGGGCACTCGGCAGGAGGGACAGCGCGCCGGTCTCGCGGGCGTAGCCGACGGCCTGCTCGGTCCTGGTGAGAAACGCGACGTCGTCCCAGACCTCGTGCATGACCATTCCGCTCAGCCAGACCAGGTCCAGATCGTTTTCCGGAACGACCGCGGCCAGGGCGCGGGTGAACAGCGGCACCGCCGCTGCGTGCCCCTCCAGGATCCACGTCGTCAGACCTGCGAGGAGCAGCGAGGCCGGCTCCCCGCCCGCGGGCAGGCCCCGGGCGGCCTCGGCCGCCCGGCGCAGGTCGGCGCCGCCGAGCCGCCCTGCGTTCACGGCCGCGCCGATCGCCGCCAGGTAGGTCTCCCGGGCCGCGGGGGGATCCAGCGATTCCAGGCGGCGTGCGGCCGCGAGCAGCGGAGGCCCGGCTGCCCGTCCGGCGTTGAGCGCGAACGCGACCTTGGCACGTAGCCGTTCCACTCGGGCCTGCTGCACCAGGTCGAGCGGACCGAGTTCGGCGGCGGCCAGCAGCTCCGGCACCTCGGCGAGGGCTCCGGCCGCGAATCGGGCCGCCGCGGCGGCCAGGGCGCGCCCGGCGCGTTTCGCCGAATCGGGGGTGAGCTCCGCCGCGCGCTCCAGGAAGGCTGCGGCCGCGGACCGGCCGCCACGGGCCATCGCCCGGTCGGCCGACCGCTCCAGTTCGCCGGCGACCTCCTCGTCCGGTCCCAACGCGGCGTGCGCCCGGTGCCAGGCCCGGCGGTCTGGCTCCTGCTCGGGATCGGTCACCTCGGCGAGAGCCCGGTGCACCGCGCGCAGTTCGGCGGACTCGGCGGAGCGCCAGCTGGCCGAGCGAACCAGCGGATGCCGGAATCGAACCCGGGTCCCGATGTCGATCAGGCCCGCGGCGGCCGCGGGTGCGGCGGCGTCCATCCCGACATCCAGCCGTTCGAGCGCACGCCACAGCAGCGGCACGTCGCCGACCGGTTCGACGGCTGCGGTGAGCAGCAGCGTGCGAGTGTCCGCCGGCAACGCGGCGATGCGCCGCTGAAAGCCCTCCTCGACCCGGCTCACCAGCGGCGTCGCGTTGTGCCCGCCGAACCCGAACGCCAGCTCCGCCGACGTGAGACCGCGCGGCAGTTCGAGCAGGGCCAGGGGGTTGCCGCGGGTCTCGGCGACGATCCTGTCGCGTACGCGGGCATCCACCGGCCCGGGCAGCACCGAGTCCAGCAGGGCCCGCGCGTCCGCGTCCGGCAACCCCTCGACGCGCAGCTCCGGCAGTCCTTCCAGGATCCGTTCGTCGCCGGGGCTGCGCGTCGCGAAGATGAGGGCGACCGACTCCGAGTCCAGACGGCGGGCGACGAAGGTGAGGATCACCTCTGACATCCGGTCCATCCACTGCACGTCGTCCACCGCGCAGACCAGCGGTCGCTCCGACGCGGCCTCGGCGAACAGCCCGAGCACGGCGAGCCCGACGAGCAAGGGATCCGGCGGGTTACCGGTGCTGAGGCCGAATCCGGTGGCGAGCGCGTCCCGCTGCGGCTCGGGCAGCCGATCGAGACAGCCCAGCAGCGGCGCGCAGAGTTGCTGGAGCGCGGAATAGGCGATCTCGGTCTCCGCCTCCACCCCGGCCGCGCGGGCCACCTGGCCGGTCGACGTGGCCTCGATCAGGTAGTCCAGCAGGGCGGTCTTGCCCACTCCGGCCTCCCCGCGCAGCACCAGGACCCGGCTCTGCCCGGCGCGGACGTCACGCAGCAGCCGGTCGAGCGCCTCCTGCTCGCGTCGCCGCCCCCGCAGCGCGGAAATCTTGGTGTTGATCGGCACGCCACCTCCCGCCGGGGAGGTTACAACACTCTCGATCCCCAACGGACAGATGGGACCAGACCTCGTGACGTGCCGGAACTCCATGGCCATCGTCGCTGCCGCCGATCACCACCACGTCGAACTCCGCGTCCGGACGAATCCTCAGTCCTCCCTTGGAGTGCCCTGGGCCGGGAACAGTGTCCCAGCCCAGGGTCTCTCCCTGGGGCGGTTGGCCGGTACGGGCGGTCAGAGTGACCCCCGTACCTCGGCAAGCCGAAAAGAAAGCGGAGATCTCCGATGTCGTCCCTCCTTCGCATCTACTTCGTCCGTGGCCTCGTCGCGATCGCCTGGTCGGTCGGTTTCGCCGCCGTCCACACCTCGTTGGCGGCCACCTCGGTGATCCTGCTCATCGCCTACCCGATCATCGACGTCGTCGCCTCACTGTTCGACGTCAGCGAGGATCCTGGGACTCCAGCCCGCACGTTGCAGGTGTTCAACACGGCGCTCAGCGCCCTGGCCGCCGTCGGTCTCGGCCTCGCCGCCATCAGCGGCATCGGCACGGTGTTGTTCGTGTTCGGCCTCTGGGCCATCGTCTCCGGTGCCGCTCAGCTGACCGTGGCCATCCGCCGCCGCAGCCCCGAGCTCGGCCGTCAGTGGCCGATGCTCATCGCCGGCGCTCTCTCGGTCATCGCGGGTTTCACCTATCTGATCGCCGCTGTCGGCGACGACCCCAACCTGACCGCGCTCATCATGTACACCGCGGCCGGTGGTGCCTTCTTCGTCATCCAGGCCGCGACCCTGGCGTGGAAACAGCGTCGCCGGGCAAGGGCCGCCCAGGTTTGATGGACATCCTGACGCGCCGGCGGCTCGTCTGGCCCGCCATTGGGCGAGGTCCGGGAGAACCTGGTGTACGAGATCGTCGCCTTCCAGGCTGTGCGCGACGCCCTGCCGTGCAAGGCGATCCGGGTAGCCGGCGCCCGCTCCTTCCCGGCCGCCGGACCTCTACATGCGCCGCATCGTCGACCAGGAGATCTGACCCCTGCCCCCTTCTGATGGCTCCGAGCCGGATGCCGTGTACTTTCACCGATTCTGTAGATCAGCCGCGCCAGATAAGGGGCTCGCGTACGCGTCTCAGATGAGCGCCGAGAAGGGTAGGGATCCGGTACTGGCGACTACCACGAGGCGTTGACGACATGGACGGCATGGGGGCCGCGCTGCGGGGTGTTCGGCGGCGTGCCGAGCAGACGCCGCCGTCGCGGGAGCGGTTCATCGATCTACTGCGAGCAATCTCCATCATCGCGGTGGTCCTCGGCCACTGGCTGGTGACGGTGGTCGGCTACGACGAGGACGGCGAGCTGATCGCCCGGTCGGCGCTGCCAGACCTGCCTTGGGCGTTCCCCCTCACCTGGGTGCTGCAGGTCATGCCCGTGTTCTTCTTCGTCGGAGGGTACGCCAACGCGATTTCGCTGGCCGCCGCACGCGGGCGAGGCGCGAATGCGACCGAATGGCTGCTCAACCGGGGTGGCCGGTTGATCCGCCCGACCACCACCCTGGTGCTGGTCATGACCGGCGGCGCGCTGATCGCCCGCCTGTTCGACGTCGACCATGCCCGGATTCGCCTGGTGGTGTGGTTCGCCTCGATTCCGCTGTGGTTCCTGGTGGCGTACCTGGTGGTGGTGGTGCTGACCCCGGTCATGTACGCCCTGCACCGCCGGTACGGCCTGGCGGTTCCGGTGGTTCTGGTCGGTCTCGTCGCCGCCGGGGACCTTGCCCGCCTTCTCGGCGAGCCGTTCTACGGCAACGGCAACTACCTGTTCGGGTGGCTGGCCATCCATCAGATGGGCTTCGCCTGGCGCGACGGGCGGCTGGCGAACCGCATGCGCGCCGCGCTGCCGCTCGTGTTCGGCGGGTTCTGCACGTTGCTGCTGCTCACGATCGCGGGCCCGTACCCGGTCAGCATGATCGATATACCGGGCGAGCGGCTGGACAACATGTCGCCGCCCAGCCTGGCCCTGCTGGCGGTGGCCGCCGTCCAGCTGGGGACGGCGCTGCTGGTACGTGATCGGGCCGAGCGGTGGCTGCGGCATTCGCGCGCGTGGCTGGGGGTGATCGCCGTCAATGCGGTGATCTTGACGATCTTCCTGTGGCACATCGCCGCCGCGATCCTGGTCTTGACGGCACTGCACTTCGCGGGCGTCCTGTCCACTCCCGGCGTCGACTCGGTGGCCTGGTACGCCTGGCGAATCCCCTTCCTGATCATGTTCAGCCTCATGCTCGCGCTACTGGTCGCGATCTTCGGACCGATCGAGGTCCGCGACACCCTCCGGCGTAACCGGCTTCCGGGCCGGATTCCGCTGCCCCTGGCGCGCGCAGCGAGCCGGCCCGCCCCACGCCTGGCACTGGCGGTGGCCGGCTTCGCCGGTGTCACGTCCGGCATCCTCGGCAACAGCTTGTTGTCCAGCACGAGCCCGGCCGTCTTCGGGTGGCCGACGCAAGCACTGATCGCCTACCTCGCCGGCGCGGCGGCACTGCGCTTCCTCCGAGCGACACCCCCGGACGCGCGCCCTCACTCAGGATGACCGCCGAACACCTCGCCGGCGCGCTGGAAGGCGCCTTACGTACGGGTGCTGGAGGTCCTGAGCGGCAACACACCGCCCGCGTGACCGGAGCGCTCAGGTGGTCGACCAGGCCTCATTGATGGCAGGTCCGGCGTGGCTCAATCGATGGTGGCCACCATGGCGATCGACATCAGGATCCCCGGCCTGTCGACGCCGAGCCTGCTGACGCACCTCGGCGGTCGGACATGGGGAAAGGACTCGTCGAAGACCTCCACGAGCCCGTCGGCGTCCTCGGGTCGTACGAGCAAGGTGTGCACCATGACGGCGTCGCCGAGGTCTGGCGTAGCGAGTCGTCTGGCCGCCGACCGCCAGCTGCGTGTGGTCGCTGATGACCTGGCGCAGGCGCGGAGGCCTCGCGTGGCTCGATCGTGATGCGCTCTGGCGTTGTGCGGATCCCCGTCGCGCAACGCGTGGAGCGCGAGACCGTCTACCGTCCCGGCTCGACCTTTGCGGGGCTGTGGCCAGTCATCTGGTCGGTGAGGATCTGCTGAGCGTGGCGTAGCGAGACGCAAGCCTCCAGGGCGGCCCCGCGCAGGTCGCGATCGGGGTCCAGCAGCGCGAGCCGGGCATCGTCGAGGCAGGCCAAGTCGATCGCCCGCTCCGAACCGATATGCCCACAGGCGTGCCGTCGCAGCGAGACACCCGATGGGCTCGAGCTCGGATGTGGACGGCAGGCCGGACGGTGGGAGTGGGCAGGTGAGGGGACCAGACGGGAACGATGCGTCACTGCCGTCGCCCAGCTCTGGGACCGCCGCCGACCAGCAGATCGCGGCCGCCCAGGACGGTGCACGTTGGTGGATCCGCGACGCCGCGGTGCGAGGTGTGGCGTGGGCGAGCCCGCGGGCGATGCTGGTCGGGCTGTGCGCCAGCGCGCTGCTCCCGATCGTGGCGATCTTCGCCTCCATCTGATCGGTTTCGACTGAAAGCCTCGGGAGCTGATGAAGAAGTGCAAGCACGACCAGCCCTCTCCGATGAAGTCGGAGAGAGCTGGTCGTGCTAAGGAATTGTCTTCTCATCGGCGAGCCCGGGAGCGAATTTTCGCCTGGCGAGCATAGGTCGCCCCGAGCGTCGCAACAGGGCGTGTCAGAGGGCGGTGGCCTGGGCCGCCGATCTGCTCAGGTCGAGCATCTCCTTGACCGCCTCGTCCGGAATCTGTACGCCCATGGGACTGATGAACTGGTGCATCGGCAGCGATTCGATCATCCGGAGCATGTCGGCGTGCTCGGCCGCCTGCTCCTGCTGCTCCCTGGTCATCCCCGCCGACAGGTGCCGCATGAGCACGGGACCGACCACCGGATGAGCGAACCACTCACCGACGCTGGACTCCAGCGTCAGTTCCTTGGCCATCAGATCGCCGGAGAGCCTCACTGTCTGCTCGGCCACGATCGTCGAGGCGTCCGCGCCGATCTGGACGGTGTACTCGCCCGGCGCCACCACCCACCGGCCTTCGACGACGTCGTAGTAGGCGAACGCCCGGGAGCCGAGCGTGAACTGCACTACTGTGGACTGACCGGGTTCGAGCGCGACCTTGGTGAAGTCGCGCAACTCTCGGACGGGACGGCGGACGGGCCCGGCGATCGTGGAGACGTAAAGCTGCACGACGTGCTTGCCGGCGCGCAAGCCGGTGTTGGTGACGGCGACCCGGGCGGTGACGCTGTCGTCTCCGGTGGCCGTCACCACCAGGTCGCCGACCTCGAAGGAGGTATAGCTGAGGCCGTACCCGAAGGGGTAGCGGACCGCCTGCTTGGCGGTGTCGTAGTAGCGGTAGCCGACCATCACCCCCTCGCCGTACCGGACGTGATGCTGCTCGCCGGGGAAATTGAGGTAGCTGGGCGTGTCCTCGAGCCGCAGCGGAATGGTTTCGGCCAGCCGCCCCGACGGATTGACCACGCCGAACAGCAGGTCGGCGAGGGCACCGCCTCCTGCCTGCCCGAGCAGCCGCCCCTCGAGAATCGCGTCGACCTCGTCGTGCCAGCCCTCGAGTGACACGACGCCGCCGTTCGCGAGCACCACGACGGTCCGGCGGGCGGTGGCGGCGGTCGTACGGATGAGCTCCACCTGGTCGGCGGGGAGGTCGAGCGTCTCCCGGTCGTAGCCCTCCGACTCCTGGCTGTCGGTGAGACCGGCGAATACGATTGCGAGGTCGGCGCCTTCCGCGTCGGCCGTGATGATCCGGTCCCCGGCCAGCTTCTTGATCTCTTCCAGCGGGCTGTCAACCCGGGTGGGGTTGATGTGAGAGCTGCCACCGCCTTGGAAGCGCGGCTCGGTCGCGAACCGCCCGACCACGGCGATCGTCCGGACGTCCGGTCCGATGGGGAGGACGTCACCAGTGTTCTTCAGCAGCACCGCGCACTCGGCGGCCAACTCCCGGGCGAGCGCGTGGTGGGCGTCCGCGTCGACCTCTGCGGGTTCGGGCCTCCACCTGCCGATCAGCCCCCGGACGCGGTCTGCGCCGCGTTCCACGACCGCCATGTCGAGCGAGCCGTCCAGGACGGTCTGGACGATTTTTGCGTCGTTGCCGGGGTTGCCGGGCATCTCCAGGTCTAGGACGTGTTTCGAAGTGTTGTGACGGGCTGGCGTGTCGTGGTCGGGAAATGAAGAAGGTCTCCGGTAAGTGGGTTGATCGACCAAGAAAAACCTGACCACCGGA
>NZ_WXEW01000015.1 GCF_009901565.1 Herbidospora solisilvae | reverse complement strand
GGGCCGCCCCGGGCTGGGGCGGACGCCGAGCGTGCTGCACGCGGCGGCGGGCGCGGTGCCCCGGCGGGTCGCGGCGCTGCTGGCCCCGGCGCGGCGGACGTACACGCTGCCCGCTCTGCTGCCGATCCTGGTGGCGGCGGGGACGGTCGTGTGGACCGGTGAGGCCGTCGAGGACCTGCGGGAACTCCTGGAACAGGCGGCCGGCTGGCTTGGTTAGGTGAGCCTATGTTAACTTCTACCGCGTGTAGCTGGAGCTGCCACGGCGGGAGTGACATTTGTTCGCGAGTTATCTGATCGGCCTGCGCGAAGGGCTGGAGGCGACCCTCGTCGTTTCGGTCCTGGTCGCCTTCCTGGTCAAGAGCGACCGCACCGACCGGCTGCCGCACGTCTGGGCCGGCGTGTTCGCCGCCGTGGCCCTCTCGGTCGGCTTCGGCGCGGTGCTGACGTTCACCGCCGCCCATCTCGGCCACACCGGCCAGGAGCTGTTCGACGCGATCACCTCGCTGCTCGCGGTCGTCTTCGTCACCTGGATGATCTTCTGGATGCGGCGGGCCGCCCGCATGCTCTCGGGTGAGCTGCGCGGCAAGTTGTCCGAGGCGCTGGAGCTGGGCTCGCTGGCGGTCGTCGTCATGGCGTTCCTGGCCGTGGCGCGCGAGGGGCTGGAGACGGCGCTGCTGTTCTTCGCCTCCGTGCAGGGCGCGACCACCTCGGCGCAGCCGCTGGTCGGCATCACGCTGGGCCTGCTGACCTCGGTCGTCCTCGGCTACGCCCTCTACAGGTCGGCCGTGCGGATCAACCTCACGACGTTCTTCACCTGGACCGGCCTGCTGCTGATCCTGGTCGCCGCGGGGATCTTCAAGTACGGCGTGCACGACCTGCAGGAGGCGAACATCCTGCCCGGCCTGACCTCCTACGCCTTCGACGTCACGGCCGCGCTGCCGCCCGACTCCTGGTACGGCGCGCTGCTCGCCGGGATGCTCAACCTCACGCCGCAGCCCAGCGTCCTGGAGACCCTCGCGTGGTTGCTCTACCTGGCGCCCACCCTCTACTTCTTCCTCCGGCCGTCCCGGCCGCAGCTCGCCCCCGCCCGCGTGGCCTGAACAGGAGCACCATGTCCGTCATCACCCGTCTCGCCGCAGCCGCGCTCGCCCTGGCCGCCCTGACGGCCTGCTCCGCCGAGGACCCGGGAGCCGCCCCCGCGGCCGGCGCGGCGCCGGGCAAGGTCACGGTCACCGCCAGCGACACCGCCTGCGAGGTCGGCGTCACGGAACTCGCGGCGGGCACCAGCACGTTCGCCATCACCAACGGCGGCAGCAAGGTCACCGAGTTCTACGTCTATGCCCCCGGCGACCGCGTCATGGCCGAGGTGGAGAACATCGTGCCCGGCCTGACCCGCGAGCTGATCGCCGAGCTGCCCGCCGGCACCTACGAGACCGCCTGCAAGCCCGGCATGGTCGGCAAGGGCATCCGCAACGCGCTGACCGTCACCGGCGAGCACAAGCCGCTGACCGCCGACGCCGCGCTGGCCGAGGCGACCGCGAGCTACAAGCGCTACGTGAAGACCCAGAGCGACACCCTGCTGGTCAAGACGCAGGAGTTCGTCGACGCCGTCAAGGCGGGGAAGATCGACGAGGCCAAGGAGCTGTTCCCGGTCTCCCGCACCTACTGGGAGCGCATCGAGCCGGTCGCCGAGATCTTCGGCGACCTCGACCCGGCCATCGACGCCCGCGAGGCCGACCTGGCCGAGGGCGAGGAGTGGACCGGCTTCCACAAGATCGAGAAAGACCTCTGGATCACCAAGGACATCAGCCAGGACGGCCCGATCGCCGACAAGCTGATCGCCGACGTGAAGACCATCGTCGGCAAGGCCAACGCGGCCGAGCTCACCCCGCTCAACCTGGCCAACGGCGCCAAGGAGCTCCTCGACGAGGTCGCCACCGGCAAGATCACCGGCGAGGAGGACATCTGGTCCCACACCGACCTGTGGGACTTCGCCGCCAACCTGGCCGGGTCCAAGGCCGCCGTCCAGTCGCTGCGCCCGGTGCTGGAGGAGCGCGACGCCGCCCTGGTCGCGACGCTCGACGAGAAGTTCGCCGCCGCCGAGGCCGAGCTCGGCACCCACCAGAAGGGCGACGGCTGGCGGCTGCACAACGAGTTGTCCAAGGACGAGCTGAAGCGGCTCTCCGACGTCATCAACGCGCTGGCCGAGCCGATCAGCAAGATCGCACCCCTGGTGGCCCACTAGATGATCAGTCGTCGGCAGGTCTTCGGACTGGGCGCGGCCGGGGCCGTGGCGGCGGGCGCGGGGGCCCTGGCCGCCCGCACGCTGCCCGCCGAGCCCGCGGCCCAGGCCCACGTCGAGGAGGTCTTCCCCTTCTACGGCGAGCACCAGTCGGGCATCGTCACCCCCGCCCAGGACCGGCTCCACTTCGTCGCCTTCGACGTCACCACGACCGACCGGGCCGAACTGGCCGAACTGCTGCAGGAGTGGACGGCCGCCGCCGCCCGCCTCACCCAGGGCAAGGAGGCGGGCGCCTTCGGCGCGACCGGCGGCTCCCGCGAGGCCGCGCCCGACGACACGGGCGAGGCGCTCGGCCTGCCGCCCTCGGGCCTGACCCTGACGGTCGGCTTCGGCCCCTCGTTGTTCGACGACCGCTTCGGCCTGGCCGCCAAACGCCCGGCCGCGCTGGCCGACCTGCCCAAGTTCCCCGGAGAGACGCTGGTCCCGGAGATCTCGGGTGGTGACATCTGCGTCCAGGCCTGCGCCCACGACCCGCAGGTCGCCGTGCACGCCATCCGCAACCTGGCCCGGATCGGCTTCGGCCGGGTCTCGGTGCGGTACTCGCAACTCGGCTTCGGCCGTACCTCCTCGACCTCCCGGGCCCAGGCCACGCCCCGCAACCTGATGGGCTTCAAAGACGGCACCAACAACCTCAAGCTGGAGGACGCCGACCTGCTGCGCGAGCAGCTCTGGGCCGCCCCCGGCGACGGCGCCGCCTGGATGGCCGGGGGCACCTACCTCGTCACCCGGAAGATCCGGATGACCGTCGAGACCTGGGACCGCACCTCGCTGCGCGAGCAGGAGGAGATCTTCGGCCGCGACAAGCACGAGGGCGCCCCGGCCGGCAGGCAGAAGGAGTTCGACCCCGTCGACCTGTCGGCGATGCGCCCCGACGCGCACGTCCGGCTGGCCCACCCTTCGGCCCACGGGAACGCCCACCTGCTGCGGCGCGGCTACAACTACGTCGACGGCTCCGACGGACTGGGCCGCCTGGACGCCGGGTTGTTCTTCATCGCCTACCAGCGCGACCCGCGCACCCAGTTCGTGCCGATCCAGGCGAGCCTGGCCAAGTCCGACCCGCTGAACGAGTACATCCGGCACGTGTCGAGCGGCCTGTTCGCCTGCCCGCCCGGGGTCGTGGACGCGGGCGACTACTGGGGCCGGACCCTGTTCGCCTGACCTGAAAGCATCATTGACCTGGGCATATGCCAGACCTGTCCAAGGCCCGCTCGCCGGTGATGGGCGCCCGCTGCCGATCCGCCTCACGGGCAGGGCCGTGCCGGGTGGCATCGGCACGGCCCCGCCACGTCACGAGGAGTAGACCTCCAGCTCCGAGAGCTGGCCCGCCGGCCAGCCGGTGTTCGCGGTGAACCGCAGCCGGACGTACCGCTGCGTCGACGCGGGGAAGGTGACCGTCACGGTGTTGCCTGTGGCGGGGTTGAAGGTCCGGCCCGCCGCCGCCGAGAGCGTCGAGAACGCCGACCCGTTGGTGCTGCCCTGGACCTCGATCATCTGGGTCCTGGTCTGCCACGCCGACGCCGGCGGCAGCTTCAGCACCACGCGCGACACCGACGTCGCCGCCCCCAGATCGACCTGGACCCACTGCGGGAAGGCGTTGTTCGGCGACTCCCAGTAGGAGCCCGTGTTGCCGTCGACGACGTTGCCCGACCCGTAGTTCTGCACGTGGCCGCTCTCGGAGGTCGGCTTCCCGGCCGCCAGGTTCACGTTCGCGGCCGGGTCGGTCGTGACCGTCACCGCGTTCGAGGGCTGCGAGAAGGAGTTCTGCCCGTCGCGGGCCTTCACCGTGAACGTGTAGGAGGTGTTCGGGGTCAGGCCGGTGACCGTGTGGGTCAGCCCGGTCGGCGACGCGACCGGCTCGCCGTTCTGGAGCACCTGGTATCCGGCGACCCCCACGTTGTCGGTCGAGGCCGTCCACGACAACGAGACGCTGGTGGCGGTCTTGCCGGTGACGGTCAGGTTGCCCGGGGGAGTGGGGGGCGTGTTCTCGACCACGTCGGTCGCGTAGACCTCCAGCTCGGAGAGCTGCGCGGCGGGCCAGCCGGTGTTGGCGCTGATCGTCACCCGCACGTAGCGGGCGACCAGCGCGGGGATCGTGATCGTCGCCTGGTTGCCGGTCGCCGCGTTGAAGGTGACGCCGATCGGCCCGGTGACCGTCGTCCACGTGCTGCCGTTGGAGCTGACCGCGAGGGTGAGCGTCTGGACCCGCGACCCCCACGCCGCGTTCGGCGGCAGCTTGAGCACGGCCCGGCCCAGGGTCGAGGCGGCTCCGAGGTCGACCTGGAACCACTGCGGCAGGGCGCCGGAGCTCTCCCAGTAGGTCGAGGCGTTCCCGTCGACCGCATTGGCGGGCACGAAGCCGCCGTTGGTGCTGCTCGCACCGGCCTGCTTGTTCAGCGCCAGGTTGGTGTCGCCGCCGGGCGGCGGGCCGTCGGTCGTCGGCTGGGTCGGCCGGGTGGCCGTCAGCGCGATCTGGCCCTTCAGCATGCGGCCGCCGTCGCCGGTGAGGCGCAGGTAGTAGTCGGCCGAACAGAAGGTGCCGTCCTCGTCGAGCGCGAGGATGCCCGACCCGGCCGGGATCCAGGCCTGCGTCTCGGCGGTCTTGGCGATCTGGTTGCCCTCGTTGAACTCGTCGAACATCGAGATGTAGATGCCGTGCGACCCGGCGCGGATGGTGTTGTAGAACATGCGCCACATGAAGTCGCCGTGGGCGCGGGCGCGTGACTGGAGGTCGCCGGGCATGACGCAGGGCTGGTAGTCGATGCCGTTGGCGTTGCAGTCCGCCACGTCGGGGACGATGCAGTTGTCGTAGAAGTGCTGGAGCCCGGCGACCGAGTTGGTCCGGCCGACCATCCACGGCGAGATCATGTTGAAGGCGCGGTAGACCTCGCCGAAGCCGGTGCGGGAGTCGTTGATGCCCTGCCGCCAGTAGGTGGGCACGCCGCCGATGACGTAGCAGCCCTGCGCCTTGAACCAGTTGATCACTTCCAGGCAGGGGGCCGGGGGGAAGGGGCGGCCGGGGTCGTTGAAGCCGAAGCCCCAGATGCAGACGACGGGCTTGCCGTTCTGCCGGGCATAGGCGCTCGACGAGGTGTACGCCGACATCTTGGTCGTCCAGTCGGTCTTGATCTCCGACTGGAAGTTGGTCCAGTTGGTGACGTCGTACATGATGTAGAACTTGCGGCCGTAGGCCTCGGCGGCCTGCCGCACCTTGACGGTGATCCCGTCGCGGATGGGACCCTCCGCGCCGAAGGGGTTGAAGCGCTGCAGGGCGGCGGTGTCGCAGTTGTAGTCGCGCATCCACTTGAAGTGGGTGTCGATCGTCTGCTGGTCCCAGGAGGAGAACAGGTTGGCCGTCTGGCCGTTGTTCAGGTTCTGGTACAGCGTCGGGTAGGTGCGCGTGTAGTCGCGGTTGTCGGGCCACGACACGATCGTGTTGTTCGACGGCGAGGGCGGGACGGTGTTGTCCTGGCCGCTCCAGTGCCACCAGCGGTCGATGGGGGAGCCGTCGCCGCGGCAGGCGAACCAGCCCTGGTAGCCGACGGTGATCTTGCCTACCACGTCACCGGGTGGGCTGGCCGCGTACGCCGGGCCGCTGGTCAGATGGGTCGAGGTCGCCGCGATGGCGGACGCCGAGATGGCCGAGGCGAGGAAACTACGGCGCGAGACAGCCACGTCCGATGATCCTTTCTGGCAAGGACCGGGCGGACGCTACCCGGTGAGGGGGGTGCCCTCATCCTGACAGGAACGGATCATCGGACGCAATAACTGAGCAAAAAGTTGCAACTATCCCACGCGTGCGGAGACGGGTCGGCTCTCGTTGTAGAGGCGGTCGAGCGAGGTCACCTGGTAGGCGCCGTTGGCCCGGGTCCGGAAGGACGACCGCGTCGTCACCGCGACCAGCTCGCAGGAGTTGCCCGAGCCCCGGTAGACCGCGTAGGCGCGGGCCCCGGGCACGCCCGTCCAGGTCAGCGTGCCGCCCGCGTTGCGCAGGTTCTTCACCGGGCCGAGCGGCCTGGTGGGCAGGCCCTTGATCAGCGGGAGCAGCGCCGGGCGCTTGTAGTAGTCCTCGTCGATCCGGGTCATCACCTTCAGCGGGTTCTGCACGACCTGCTTGGCGCTGAAGTAGACGTCGCCCTTGACCTCGGGATAGCGCTTGTTGACCGCCAGGTGCGACGGGATCTCGTTGGGCCGGTTCCAGGCCCCGCCGGTGCCGATCTGGTAGAGCGCCTGGCCGATGTAGAGGTCGACGCCGCTGCCCTTGACCGCGTTGGCCCACCAGGGCACCAGCACGTCGTAATCGGCCGCCGCGAAGCCCCGGTTCCAGTAGAGCTGCGGGGTCAGGTAGTCGACCGTGCCGGCCTTGATCCAGGCCTTGGGGTCGGCGTAGATCGCGTCGTAGGCCGACATGCCGTTGGTCTTCGACCCGGCCGGGTCGTTGCTCTTGTTCCGCCAGATCCCGAACGGGCTGATGCCGAACTTCAGGTAGGGCTTGGCCCGGTGGACGGCCTTGTCGACCTGCGCCACGAGCTGGTTGACGTTCGCCCGCCGCCAGTTGGCCAGCGATCTGCCCTCGCCGTACTTGTTGTAGGCCGCGGTGTCGTTGAACTTCGTGCCCTGGCCCGGATAGGGGTAGAAGTAGTCGTCGAAGTGGACGCCGTCGATGTCGTAGCGGTTGACCACATCCATGATCACCTTGGTGACGTGGTCGCGTACCGACGGAAGCCCCGGGTTGTAGTAGAGCCGCCCCTCGTGCTTGACCACCCAGCCGGGGTGCTGCCGGGCCGGATGGTTGGCCGGCAGAGCGGCGATGTTGTCGCTGTAGGCCGCCCGGTAGGGGTTGAACCAGGCGTGGAACTCCATGCCCCGCTTGTGGGCCTCGCTGATCAGGAACGGCAGCGGGTCCCAGCCCGGGTTCTTGCCCGCCTTGCCGCTCAGATACTGCGACCAGGGTTCGAGCGACGACTTGTAGATGGCGTCGGAAGCCGGTCTGACCTGCAGGAACACCGCGTTGATGCCGCGCGCGGCGGCGGTGTCGAGCATCCGGACGTATTCGGCCCGCTGCGTGGCGGGCGACAGGCCGGCCTTCGACGGCCAGTCGATGTTCTGCGTCGTGGCGATCCACATGCCGCGCATCTGGCGCTTGGCCGCCGGGCAGACGTCGGTCTTGGCCGCGGTCTCGTAGCTGGCACGCTCCAACCCATGGCCGGAGGCCTCCGGGACGAGCAGGTAGGCCCCCGCGGAAGCGGTCGCGGCCACGGCGACGCCGGCGATCAACTGTCGTTTCACTTGCCCTCCCCGAACGCGATGGCTGTCACAGTCTGGCATCGCCCTGGCAATGCTTCGCCCGTATAGCGAAATTCGTCATACGAGGCGGATGTGACTCCACACAACGCGCGAGGAAATGCCCCGGCGCCGTTCGGATGAAACGAACGACGCCGGGAACCCCCTAATCAGCGGGGGTGGCGACCTTTTCCGCGAGGTGCGACGGCAATGGTTCATAACGCAGGAAAGCGCGGGTGAACGTTCCGGTTCCATGTGACATCGACCGTAGATCTATTGCGTATCGGGTGATTTCCAGTTCCGGCACCTCGGCCCGGACCAGCGTCCGGCCGACCCCCACGGGCTCGGTGCCCAGCACCCGTCCGCGCCGCGACGACAGGTCGCTCATGACGTTGCCGACGTAGTCGTCGTCGACGAGCACCGACACCTCGTCGACCGGTTCGAGCAGCAGCGCCTTAACCTTCGCGGCCGCCTCGCGCAGGGCCAGCCCGCCCGCGATCTGGAACGCCATGTCGCTGGAGTCGACCGAGTGGGCCTTGCCGTCGTACAGGGTGACCCTGATGTCGACCATCGGGTAGCCGGCCACCACGCCGCGCTCCATCTGGCTCCGCACGCCCTTCTCGACCGACGGGATGAACTGGCGCGGCACCACCCCGCCGACGATCTTGTCGACGAACTCGAACCCGGAGCCCGAGGGCAGCGGCTCGATCTCCAGGTGGCAGATGGCGTACTGGCCGTGGCCGCCGGTCTGCTTGACGTTGCGGCCCATGCCCCGGGCCCGGCCGCCGAAGGTCTCGCGCAGCGGGACCCGCAGGTCGATCTTCTCCACCTCGACGCCGTGGCGCCGCGCCAGCCGGTCGAGCAGCACGTCGGCGTGGGCCTCGCCCATGCACCAGAGCACGAGCTGGCGGGTCTCGGCGTTGTTCTCCAGGCGCAGCGTCGGGTCTTCGGCAACCAGGCGGTTCAGCGCCTGGGAGAGCTTGTCCTCGTCGGCCTTGGACTTCGCCCTGATCGCGACGGGCAGCAGCGGCTCGGGCATCCGCCACGGCTCCATGAGCAGCGGGTTGTCCTTCTCCGACAGGGTGTCGCCGGTCTCGGCGTGGCCGAGCTTGGCCACCGCCACCACGTCGCCGGCCACGCACTTGCCCACCGGCCGCTGGGTCTTGCCGAGGGGCGAGGACAACGCGCCCACCCGCTCGTCGACGTCGTGCTCGTGCTCGGGCACGTGCCCGGAGACGTGGACGGTCATGTCGGGCCGCAGCGTGCCCGAGAAGACGCGCACCAGGCTGATGCGGCCCACGTAGGGGTCGCTGGTCGTCTTGACCACCTCGGCCACCAGCGGGCCCTCGGGGTCGCACCGGCAGACCTTGACGCTCTTGCCGTCTATGGTCGTGACCTCGGGCAGCCGGTGCTCGGGCGGGCACGGGAAGCCCTGGGTGATCACTTCGAGCAGCTCGGGCATGCCCACACCCGGCGCGGTCGCCAGCACCGGGTGGAAGGAGCCGCGCGCGACGGCCTTCTCCAGGTCGTCGATGAGGACCTTGGTGTCGATCTCCTCGCCCGCGAGGTAGCGGTCCATGAGCGACTCGTCCTCGCTCTCCTGGATGATCCCCTCGATGAGCGCCTCGCGGTACTGCTCGATCAGCGCGGCCTGGTCGGCGTCGGGCTCCCTTTCGGTACGGGCGCCGCCGGCGTAGTCGAACACACGCTGCGACAGCAGGCCCACCAGCGCCTCGCCGCCCAGCGGCAGGTAGAGCGGCGCGACGCCCTCGCCGAAGGCGTCCTGACAGGCGGTGAGCACCTCGTCGAAGTCGGCCCGCTGATGGTCGATCTTGGTGATGACGACCGCGCGCGGCATGCCCACGCTCGCGCACTCGTCCCAGATCTGGCGGGTCAGCCCGTCGATCCCGTCGGTGGCCGCGACCACGAACAGCGCGGCGTCGGCGGCCCGCAGCCCGGCCCGCAGGTCCCCCACGAAGTCGGCGTAGCCGGGCGTGTCGAGCAGGTTGATCTTTATGCCGTTGTAGGTCAGCGGTGCGAGCGCCAGGTTCACCGACCGCTGCTGGCGGACCTCGACCTCGTCGAAGTCGCTGACGGTGGTGCCGTCTTCGACCCTGCCCGTCCGCGGGATGGTGCCGGTCGCCGCGAGCAGCGCCTCCACCAGGGTCGTCTTCCCCGATCCGGAATGGCCGACGAGCACGACGTTGCGCACCATGTCCGGCTCATCGGCCGATGGTGCCCTGCCCGCGGCTCCCGATGTCCCTCCGTTGGCCTTCTCCGCCACTTTCGCCTCCTGGATTGGAGGGGAGGCCGCAGGCCGCGTAAACGACCGGCGGCCGCCCGGCCGCCTGCTGTGACGCGCCCCCGCACCCCGATCGGAAAGGCGCGTGTAACCCACCCTTAACCGTTGTGGCCCAGATCACAAGACCCCGACGGGGAATGTGGGGGCGGGCGCATGCCCTACGATCAGACCGCCATGCTGAACGTTCTGCGTCCCGCCATGACCAGGCTCATGAGCCCGCTGGGCCGGTTCCTCGCGCGCCATGGCGTCACCCCTAATATGATCACCGCCGCCGGAACACTCGGCACGGTGGCCTCGTCCCTGTGGTTCTACCCACACGGGCAGCTCGTCGCCGGCAGCCTCGTGATCACCTTCTTCGTGCTGGCCGACCTGCTCGACGGCATCCTGGCCCGGATGACCAGGGGCTCCACCTGGGGCGCCTTCCTCGACTCGACCCTCGACCGGGTCGCCGACGCGGGCGTCTTCTCCGGCCTGGTCATCTACCTGGTCCTCGACGGCCAGCACGTCCTGGCCCTGGGCGGCCTGCTCTGCCTGGTCGGCGGCGCGGTCGTCTCCTACGCCAAGGCGCGGGCCGAGGGTCTGGGCATGACCGCCAACGTCGGCATCGCCGAGCGCGGCGAACGACTGCTCGTCGTCCTCGTGGTGGCCTTCCTCGACGGATTGGGCGTGCCGTACGTTCTGGCTGTGGGTCTTTGGGGGCTGGCCGTCGCCAGCGTGATCACCGTGGGGCAGCGCATGCACGTCGTCTACAAGCAGGCGGTGGAGCATGACGCTCGCTGACCGGATCGTGGCGTCGGCCTACACGGTGGGGTGGGCCGTCGTCCGGTTCGTCCCGGAGAAGGTGGCCGCCTTCGTGTTCCGGCTGATCGCCGACGTCATGTGGCGGCGGCGGGGCAGGTCGGTCCAGCGCCTGGAGTCCAACCTGGCCAAGGTGACCGGCCGCGAGGGGGAGTCCCTCCGGGAGCTCTCCCGGGCGGGCCTGCGCTCCTACATGCGCTACTGGATGGAGATCTTCCGGCTCCCGGCCATGGACCCGAAGAAGATCCACGCTCAGACCCGCGCCGTCGGCGGCGACTACCTCATGGAGACCATCGCCGAGGGCCGGGGCGTCGTGATCGCGCTGCCTCACATGGGCAACTGGGACGCCGCCGGGGTATGGCTCGTGCAGTCCGGCCACCCGTTCACGACCGTCATGGAGCGGCTCAAGCCCGAGTCGCTGTTCGAGCGGTTCGTCGCCTTCCGCACCGCCATCGGGATGGAGGTGCTCCCGCTCACCAAGCAGGGCGGCGGCAGCGCCCAGGCGTTCGGCACCCTCGCCCAGCGCATGCGGGCGGGCAAGGTGGCCTGCCTCCCGGCCGACCGCGACCTCACCGAGAGCGGGATCGAGGTCGACTTCTTCGGCCGCCGCACCCGCATGGCCGCCGGGCCGGCGCTGCTGGCGCTCCAGACCGGGGCCGCGCTGGTGCCCGTGACCATCTGGTTCGACGGCGACGGGTGGGGTTTAGACGTTCATCCGGAAGTGCCCGTGCCGGCTGAGGGGACCCGGCAGGAGAAGGTCGTCGAGCTCACCCAGGGCATGGCCGACGCCTTCGAGAAGGGCATCGCGGAACACCCCGACGACTGGCACATGCTGCAGCGGTTGTGGCTCGAAGACCTGGAGCCGAGGGAGCCCCGGCCGTGAGGATCGGGATCGTCTGCCCCTACATGTGGGACGTCCCGGGCGGGGTGCAGGCCCACGTGCGCGATCTGGCCGAGGCGCTGATCGACGACGGGCACCGGGTCTCGGTCATGGCGCCGGCCAGTGACGACGCGCCGCTGCCGGCCTACGTGGTGTCGGCCGGCCGGGCCGTGCCGGTGCCCTACAACGGGTCGGTGGCCCGGCTGACCTTCGGGTTCCTGTCGGCCAACCGGGTCCGCAAGTGGATCCGCGAGGGCCGCTTCGACGTGCTCCACGTCCACGAGCCGGCCGTGCCGTCGGTCGGGCTGCTGGCCTGCTGGGTGGCGCGGGGCCCGATCGTGGCGACCTTCCACGCCTCCTACGAGCGCTCGCGGGCCGTCTCGGTGACCGCGCCCGTGCTCCACACCGCGCTGGAGAAGATCACCGGCCGGATCGCCGTCTCCGACGCGGCCCGCAAGACCCTGGTCGAGCACATGGGCGGCGACGCCGTGCTGATCCCCAACGGGGTCACGGTCGACCGCTACGCCGAGGCCGAGCCCCTTCCGGGCTGGGGCCCCGACGGCACCGTGCTGGGCTTCCTCGGGCGGATGGACGAACCCCGCAAGGGCCTGGCCGTGCTGCTGGAGGCGTTCGCCCGGCTGGCCCCCGAGCGGCCCGGCGTGCGCCTGCTGGTCGCGGGGCCCGGCGACGCCGACGACGTCTACGCCAAGCTGCCCAAGAACCTCCACGACCGGGTCGGCCTGCTCGGCATGGTCAGCGAGGCCGACAAGATCCGCGCGCTGCACTCCGTCGACGTCTTCGTCGCCCCCAACCTGGGCGGCGAGAGCTTCGGCATCGTGCTGACCGAGGCCATGTCGGCGGGTGCGACCATCCTGGCCAGCGACATCCCCGCCTTCCGCAGGGTGCTCGGCGACGGCCAGGCCGGGGCCCTGTTCGCCACCGGCGACGCCGCCGCGCTGGCCCGCGAGGCGGCCCGGCTGCTCGACGATCCGCAACGCCGGGCCAAATACTCCGACGAGGCCCGCCTCGCCGTCCGCAAGTACGACTGGTCGACCGTCGCCCGCGACGTCCTGCGGGTCTACGAGACCGTCACCGGCGTCCCCGTCGGCGTGGAGGACGAGTAGTGAACACCACGGTCATCCTGGTCGTCGGCGTGGTGATCGTGCTGACGGCCGTCTACATCTCGTGGCGGGCCGGGCGGCTCGACCGCCTGCACATCCGCCTGGAGACCGCCCACGCCGCCCTCGACGCCGCGCTCCTGCGGCGGGCCGCGGTCAGCCTGGAGCTGGCGGGCTCGCGGCTGCTCGACCCCGCCACGTCGCTGGTGCTGGCGGCGGCGGCGCACGAGGCGCGTACGGCCGGTCCCGACGAGCGCGAGCACGCCGAGAGCGACCTGTCGCGCACCCTCCGGGCGGTCGTCGACCAGGAGACCTTCGCCGAGAAGGTGCAGGCCCCCGAGCTGCTGGCCGAGCTCGACGCCGCGGTGGCCAAGGTGGTCTACTCGCGCCGGTTCTACAACAACGCCGTCGACGTCACCCGGGTCGCCCAGCGCCGCTTCCTGGCCCGGGTGCTGAGGCTGGCCGGGCACACGCCCTACCCCGAGTTCTTCGACATCGACGACGACCCTCCGAAGGCCATGGCGGGCGCCTGACCGACTTGACGGACTCTGACCGAATTACCAGCTAGCGCCGGTAAGCTAGCGCCGATTTTTCGGGACTCGGGAGGAGTTGTCCGTGCGGGCACATCGGATGGGCGTTCTCATGCTCGCGGCGGCGACACTGCTGACCACCGCGTGCTCGTCGGGGGGCGAGAGCGGCAACCCCGGCACGACGCCGCAGGCCGCCGATGTCACCGCGTCGGCCTCGCCGACCAAGCCCCCGGAGCACCCCTTCACCGGCATGCCGGTCGCCGCCCGCAAGCCGGTGCTCGCCGTCAAGATCGAGAACACCCACTCGGGCAAGCCGCAGATCGGCGTGAAGTCCGCCGACATCGTCTACGTGGAGCAGGTCGAGGGCGGCCTGACCCGGTTGATGGCGATCTTCTCCTCCAGGCTGCCCAAGGAGGTCGGCCCGGTCCGCTCGGCCCGCATCTCCGACCTGCACATCCTGCCGATGTTCGGCAAGCCCGCCCTGGCCTACTCGGGCGTGCAGACCAAGATGATCCCGTTCGTCCAGCAGGCCTCGCTGGTCGACGTCTCCGACAGCTCGGCCCCCGGCGCCTACTTCCGCTACCCGGGCCGGGTCGCCCCCTACAACCTGGTCGGCCGCCCCGCCCAGCTCCTCAAGGGCGCCAAGGCCAGCAGGGCGAAGGACATCGGCTTCACCTTCTCCGACGAGGCCCCGGAGGGGGGCAAGCCGACGCGGCGCTACACGGTGAAGTATCCGGCCGCGACCTTCACCTTCCAGTGGAACGCCGGCGCGAAGAAGTGGGCCGTCGTCCAGGACGGCGAGAAGGACATGGCCGCCGAGGGCGGCCAGATCGCCCCCGCGACCGTGGTCGTGCAGTACACCAAGACCGAGCGCTCGCAGTTCCACGACTTCACCGGCAGCTACACGCCATTGGTCCACTCGACCGGCAAGGGCACCGGCGTCGTGCTGCGCGACGGCCAGGCCTACAAGGTCCGCTGGCAGCGCCCGACGGAGGAGGACGGGACCACGTTCACGCTGGCCGACGGCACCCCGATGCCCTTCGCGCGCGGCCAGGTCTGGGTGGTGCTGGCGTCCAGAGTCCCGGTCGCGCCGTAGACAGACTGTCCGGTTCCGCCAGTCTTTCGGTACGAAATGGACTGTCGTTTTGGTTCGCTCGGGCGCCTAATATAGAACCAATTCACCAGTCCCCTCGAGTGAGGTAGCGCCGTGTCCAGCCCCGAAACGACCCCGTCCGTCGGCACCGCGCGTGTGAAGCGCGGCATGGCCGAGATGCTCAAGGGCGGCGTGATCATGGACGTCGTCACGCCCGACCAGGCCAAGATCGCCGAAGACGCCGGCGCGGTCGCCGTCATGGCGCTGGAGCGGGTGCCCGCCGACATCCGCGCGCAGGGCGGCGTGTCCCGCATGAGCGACCCCGACATGATCGACGGCATCATCTCCGCCGTCTCGATCCCGGTCATGGCCAAGGCCCGCATCGGCCACTTCGCCGAGGCCCAGGTCCTGCAGTCGCTCGGCGTCGACTACGTCGACGAGTCCGAGGTGCTCACCCCGGCCGACTACGCCAACCACATCGACAAGTGGCGCTTCACCGTGCCGTTCGTGTGCGGCGCCACCAACCTGGGCGAGGCCCTGCGCCGCATCACCGAGGGCGCGGCCATGATCCGCTCCAAGGGCGAGGCCGGCACCGGCGACGTCTCCAACGCCGTCACCCACATGCGCACCATCCGCGCCGAGCTCAAGCGCCTCTCCTCGCTGCCCGAAGACGAGCTCTACGTCGCGGCCAAGGAGCTGCAGGCCCCCTACGAGCTGGTCGCCGAGGTCGCCCGCGAGGGCAAGCTGCCGGTCGTGCTGTTCACCGCGGGCGGCATCGCCACCCCGGCCGACGCCGCCATGATGATGCAGCTCGGCGCCGAGGGCGTGTTCGTCGGCTCCGGCATCTTCAAGTCGGGCAACCCCGCCCAGCGGGCCGCCGCGATCGTCAAGGCCACCACCTTCTTCGACGACCCCGACGTGATCGCCAAGGTCTCGCGCGGCCTCGGCGAGGCCATGGTCGGCATCAACGTCGACGACATCCCGGTGCCCCACCGCCTGGCCGAGCGCGGCTGGTGAGCACTCCCACGGTCGGCGTGCTCGCGCTCCAAGGCGACGTCCGCGAGCACGCCCGTTCCCTGGTGGAGTCGGGCGCCGTGGCGGTGGCGGTCCGCCGTCCCGAGGAGCTCGACCAGGTCGACGCCCTGGTCATCCCGGGCGGCGAGTCGACCACGATGTGGAAGCTCGCGGTCGCCTTCGAGATGTTCGACCCCATCCAGCAGCGGGTGAAGGCGGGCATGCCCGCCTACGGCTCCTGCGCCGGAATGATCATGCTGGCCGACCGCATCGAGGGCGGCATCGAGGGCCAGCAGACCCTGGGCGGCCTCGACATGGTCGTGCGCCGCAACGCCTTCGGGCGCCAGGTCGACTCCTTCGAGTACGATCTGGACCTCCCGGGGATTCAGGGCTTCCGGGCGATCTTCATCCGGGCGCCCTGGGTCGAGTCCGTCGGAAACGATGTCGAAGTGCTGGCCCGCGCCGGGGATAGGATCGTCGCGGTCCGCCAAGGCCCGTTGCTCGCCACGTCGTTCCATCCGGAACTGACCGGCGACGCGCGGGTCCACTCGTATTTCGTTGAGATGGTAAGGGAGCTCTAGCCGATGTCCGGCCACTCCAAATGGGCGACGACGAAGCACAAGAAGGCCGCGCTCGACGCCAAGCGCGGGAAGCTGTTCGCCAAGCTCATCAAGAACATCGAAGTGGCGGCCAGGACCGGTGGCCCCGACCCTGATGGCAACCCGACCCTCTACGACGCCATCACCAAGGCCCGCAAGAGCTCGGTCCCGGTCGACAACATCGAGCGCGCCCGCAAGCGCGGCGGCGGTCTGGAGGCCGGCGGCGCCGACTGGCAGACGATCATGTACGAGGGCTACGGCCCGAGCGGCGTCGCCATGCTCATCGAGTGCCTCACCGACAACCGCAACCGCGCGGCCTCCGAGGTCCGGGTCGCGCTGACCCGCAACGGCGGCTCGCTGGCCGACCCCAACTCGGTGTCCTACATGTTCAACCGCAAGGGCGTCATCCTGGTGCCCAAGCTGGTGTCGGAGACCAAGGCCGGCCGCGTCGAGCTCACCGAAGACCAGGTCCTCGAGGTCGTCCTCGAGGCGGGCGCCGAAGAGGTCAACGATCTGGGCGAGTCGTTCGAGATCGTGACCGAGGCCAGCGACCTCGTGCCGGTCCGCAAGGCCCTCCAGGACGCCGGCATCGACTACGACTCGGCCGACAGCAGCTTCCTGCCGACGATCAACGTCCCGGTCGACGAAGACACCGCCCGCAAGGTCTTCAAGCTGATCGACGCGCTCGAAGACAGCGACGACGTGCAGAACGTCTACGCCAACGCCGACGTCTCCGACGAGATCCTGGCCAAGCTCGACGCCTGAAACCGGCGGGTTTGCGCGGTTCTGTAAGGCCTGCGTAGGTTGTCGTCCCGTGGACATCCGTGATCTCGGCGAAGACGATCTCGACGCGGTGCTCGACAACCGCAAGCGGGCCTTCGGGCCACTCTCGGCGTCCGACGCCGCGGTCTGGCGCCGCATGGTCACGCCGCTGCTGGCCCAGGGCCGCTGCCTGGGCGTCTTCGACGGCGCCCGCCTGGTCGCCACGGCCCGGCTCAACCCCTTCACGCAGTGGTGGCACGGCCGCCCGCAGCCCATGGGCGGCGTGGCCGGCGTCACCGTCGCGCCCGAGGACCGGGGGAGGGGCGTCGGCCGCCTGCTGATGACCGCCGTGCTCGACCGCTGCTCCGACCTCGGCTCGGCGGTCTCGGCGCTCTACCCGGCGACCACCCCCGTCTACCGGAGCGCGGGCTTCGAGCACGCCGGCAGCCGCCTGATCGCAACCCTGCCCACCGAGGCGCTGCGGACCATCGCCCCCGGCGGGCCGGTCGCGCTGCGCCGCATGGGCCCGGCCGACACCGACGAGCTGGTGGCGCTGATCGGCCGCGTCCACGCCGCCACCCGCGCCTCCGGCCCCCTCTCCTACAGCCCGGAGACCTGGCGGGTCTGGCTGGAGGACGACGACGACTTCTGCTACCTCGCCGACGACGGCTACGTGATCTACCGCTGGTCGGGCGGCGACATCGAGGTCGACAGCCTCGTCGCCGCCTCCGAGGCCACCACACGGGCCCTGTGGGCCCTCGTGGGCACCTCCTCGTCGGTCGCCAAGCGGGTGACCGCCACCGTCGCCCCCGACGACCCGGTCCTGTGGCTGCTGCGCGAACGCTCCAAGGACGTCGTGTCGTCCACCCGCTGGATGTTCCGCCTCGTCGACCCCGCCGACGCGATCGCCCGGCGCGGCTACTCCCCGGCGGTGACCGCCTCGGTCCCCTTCGAGCTCACCGACCCGGCCCGCCCCGCCAACGACGGCACCTGGCTCCTGGAGGTCGCCGACGGCGCGGGCGCCCTGTCGAAGGGCACGGGCACCGGCCCGGCCCTCACGATCAACGCCCTCTCGGCCCTGTACGCCGGCGTGCCCGCCGCCACTCTGCGCCTGTCGGGCGGGCTGACCGGCTCCACGGTGTTCGACGACACGTTGGACGCGGTGTTCGCGGCGAAGCCGTACCTGCTCGATTACTTCTAGTGTAAGATCGCCGAACACATGTTCGGAGCGGAAGGGGGCCGCAGGTGCGCGTGCTGGGTGTCGACCCCGGGCTCACCCGCTGCGGCGTCGGCGTCGTCGAGGGCCGCCCCGGATCGCCCGCCCGTCTGGTGGCCGTCGGCGTGATCCGCACCCCGGCCGACGACGAGATCGGCGCCCGCCTGGTGGCCGTCGAGCGCGGCCTCGAGAAGTGGCTCGACGAGACCACGCCCGACGCGGTGGCCGTCGAGCGGGTGTTCGCGCAGCACAACGTCCGGACCGTCATGGGCACCGCCCAGTCGGCCGCCGTGGCCATCCTGTGCGCGTCCCGCCGCGGGCTGCCCGTGGCGCTCCACACGCCCTCCGAGGTCAAGGCGGCGGTCACCGGCAGCGGCACCGCCGACAAGAAGCAGGTCGGCACCATGGTCACCCGCATCCTCCGCCTCGACGCCATGCCCAAGCCCGCCGACGCCGCCGACGCCCTGGCGCTGGCCATCTGCCACGTGTGGCGCGGGGGAGTGCAGAACCGCCTGGCGAGCGCCGTGGCGACGGCCCGATCCGGCCGGAGCCCGCGGTGAGACCGCGCCCGCCGGTGATCGCCTGCGACGGGGGTCGCGAGGCGCCCGAGGCGCCCGAGGTGGCCGGGGCGGTCGGCGTTCGTGGAGCGTGCCCCCCGTTCCGATCGTCCGTCCGTTCGGGCCGGGACGTCCCTCCGGTCCTCGTCCGCAATCCCGGGAGCGCCTGATGATCGCCTCGGTGTCCGGTCTGGTCACCGCCATCGCCCCCGACGCCGCCGTGGTCGAGGTCGGGGGGGTGGGCGTCCTCGTCCACTGCACGCCCGGCACGCTGGGCCTGCTGCGGGTGGGGGAGAACGGCCGCTTGTCGACCTCGCTGGTCGTCCGCGAGGAGTCGCTGACCCTCTACGGGTTCGCCTCCGACGACGAGCGGGTGGTGTTCGAGATGTTGCAGACCGCCAGCGGCATCGGGCCCCGGCTCGCGCTGGCGATGCTCGCCGTCCACTCGCCCAACGCGCTGCGCATCGCGGTCGCCTCCGGTGATCTCAAAGCCCTCCAGATGGTGCCGGGGATCGGCCAGAAGGGCGCGCAGCGCCTCGTGCTCGAGCTCAAGGGCAAGCTGGGCACCCCCGAAGAGGTCGTCAACGCCGCGATCAACGGGCCCGCCCGCGAGGCCCTGTGGCGTGAACAGGTGCATTCCGGTCTCGTCGGGCTCGGCTACTCCGCGCGCGACGCCGACGAGGCCCTCGCCGTCGTCACCCCTGAGGCCGAGGCCGAGCTGGCCGCCGGGCGCCAGCCCCAGATCGCGCCGCTGCTGAAGGCCGCCCTGCGGGCGCTGAGCGTGCGATGAAAGATTCACCGCCGGGCAGCCCGGCCGAGCCCTCGCGCGGCCGTGCCGACCTGTCGCCCGGCTCGCCGGGCGGATTCCGCGAAGGGTCGATCCACGGGTCCGGCGACGGGTCCTACGAGGTCGAGATCGCCGGCTCCTTCGAGCGGGAGCTGGTCTCCGCCGACGTCCAGGGCGACGAGCGGCTGATCGAGGCGGCGTTGCGGCCCAAGCGGCTGGCCGAGTTCATCGGGCAGCCCCGGGTCAGGGAGCAGCTCTCCCTCGTGCTCGAAGGGGCGCTGCGGCGCAACCGGCCGCCCGACCACGTGCTGATGAGCGGACCGCCCGGCCTCGGGAAGACCACCCTCGCCATGATCATCGCCGCCGAGCTGGGGGCCCCGCTGCGGGTGACCTCGGGGCCGGCGCTGGAGCGGGCCGGCGACCTGGCCGCGATCCTGTCGACGCTGACCGACGGCGAAGTGCTCTTCATCGATGAGATCCACCGCATGGCGCGGCCCGCCGAAGAGATGCTCTACCTGGCGATGGAGGACTTCCGGGTCGACATCGTCGTCGGCAAGGGGCCCGGCGCGACCGCGATCCCGCTGGAGGTCGCCCCGTTCACCCTCGTCGGGGCCACCACCCGCGCGGGCCTGCTGCCGGCCCCGCTGCGCGACCGCTTCGGCTTCACCGCCCACATGGAGTTCTACGACCAGGGCGAACTCGAGACCGTGCTCCACCGGTCGGCCCGCCTGCTCGGCGTCCACCTGCCGGAAGAGGGGGCCGCCGAGATCGCCGGCCGCTCCCGGGGCACCCCCCGCATCGCCAACCGGCTGCTGCGGCGGGTCCGCGACTTCGCCGAGGTGCGCGCCGACGGGCTGATCACCCGGGAGATCGCCGCGGCCGCGCTGAATCTTTACGAAGTCGACGCCGAGGGCCTCGACCGGCTCGACCGGGCGGTCCTGGGCGCGCTGCTGCGCAAGTTCGGCGGCGGGCCCGTCGGGTTGTCGACACTGGCCGTAGCCGTCGGCGAGGAGCCCGAGACCGTCGAGGTGGTGGCCGAGCCGTTCCTGGTCCGGCAGGGGCTGCTCGCCCGGACCCCGCGCGGGCGCGTCGCCACGGCCGCCGCCTGGGTTCATCTGGGGCTGGTCCCGCCGCCCGACGCGTTCGGGGCCGGCGTCGCCTTCGACGACCCCCCTGATAACCCACAGTGATGCCGGAAAGGACCTTGGGGATCACGGAATGGTTGCAATAGGCGTGAAAACGGAACTTTCCCGCGCGGCGGATCGTGGCCTCGTTGCCGGGGTTCTGACAGCTCGCCTACACTGCGTGGCTTGGCTGGGTGGCTAGGCTCGCTATGTAAGGTGACGTGCCGAGCGTGTGGCCCGGACCGGCGTCAAAACCTCGTGTGACCTCCGGCGAATGGCCGGTCATCTCTTCAACGAAGGAGAGCCCCGTGGAAGGGCTTGCGCAGCTACTCCCGATCGTCCTGCTCTTCGTGGTCTTCTACTTCCTGCTGATCCGCCCCCAGCGGAAGCGGCAGCAGGAGCAGGTCGCGATGCAGAACTCGCTCAGTGTGGGTTCCCGCGTGATGACCACGACGGGTCTGTTCGGCACCGTGGTGGGCTTCGCCGACGACGACGTCATCCTCGAGGTGGCGCCCGGCATCGAGACCCGCTGGGTCAAGGCGGCCATCGGCCGCGTCCTCACCGAGGAGCCCGGCGACGCCACCGACTCGACCGAGACCGACGAGAAATCCGACGGCGACAACGTCGCGGAAAGCCCGGAGACTGGAGACTCCAGCACCCGCAAGTCCTGAGTACCCTCATTGAAGACCCCTTGACGAAAGACTGACCACCAGTGGCCCCACCGACCAGCAGCCAGATCAAGCCGGGACGCACGCTCCTGCTTCTTCTGGCGATCATCGCCGCCATGGGCGCGGCCGTGGTCCTGCAGAACGCGTACATCCCGAAGTTCGGTCTCGACCTCGCGGGCGGCACGACAGTCACCCTCTCGCCCGAGACCCTCGACAACAAGGCGCCCTCGCAAGAGAGCCTCGATCGGGCCGTCAACATCATCCGTGACCGCGTCAACGGGCAGGGCATCTCCGACGCCCAGGTCGCGAGGGCCAGTGACAACATCCTGATCCAGATCCCGGGCGCGGGTCAGGAAGAGGCGTTGAAGCTGGTGGCCACGACCGCCGAGCTCCGCTTCCGCCAGGTGCTCGCCGTCGCCCCGGCCCAGGAGCAGCCGGCCGCGCTGCCCAGCGACGCGGCCTCGCCGGCCCCGTCGGGCACGCTCCCGGCCGTGACGCCCTCGGCCGCCGCCTCTCCGGCCGCCAGCCCGGCGGGCCGGGCGGTCTCCAAGGCCCTCCAGGCGCCCTCGCCGGGTGCGAGCGCCGAGGCGGGCCAGGGCAATCAGCAGCAGGGGAACAACCAGCAGGGCGGCAACCAGCAGGGCAACGGCAAGAAGAAGAACGCCGAGCCCAGCCCGGCCGCCTCGCCGCTCGTGACGACGCAGCCCTCGGCCGACCCGAACGCCGCCGCCGACCCGCTGGCGGGCCAGGACCTGTCGGGCATCGACCCGGCCGTCCTGCAGCAGTTCAAAGACCTCAAGTGCACGGCCAACAACAAGGGCGCGGGCGTCCTCGACGACCCGAACAAGCAGTTCGCGGCGTGTGACGAGAGCGGCACCGCCAAGTACATCCTCGACGTGGCCGCGGTCCAGGGTTCGGAGATCAGCACCGCCTCGGCCGGCGTGCGCCAGGACACCGGCGAGTGGGTCGTCAACCTCGACTTCAAGAGCGCGGGCGCCACGAAGTGGTCCGAGCTGACCAACAAGACCTTCAACAGCCAGCCGCCGCGCAACCAGATCGGCGCGGTGCTCGACGGCGTGGTCGTCACGGCCCCGGTCTCCAACGGCCGCATCACCGGCGGCAAGACCGAGATCTCCGGCAGCTTCACCTCGCAGACCGCGACCGAGCTGGCCGACCAGCTCAAGTACGGCGCGCTGCCGCTGAAGTTCAAGGTCAGCTCGACGGTGTCGGTCTCCTCGACCCTCGGCGCCGACCAGCTCCGCGGCGGTCTGATCGCGGGCGGCATCGGCCTCGTGATCGTCATGCTCTACCTGCTGCTCTACTACCGCGGCCTGGGCCTGGTCGGCATCGCCAGCCTCATGGTCGCGACGGTCGTCACCTACCTGTCGGTGGTGGTGCTCAGCGCCAACGCGGGCTTCCGCCTGTCGCTGCCGCACATCATCGGCCTGGTGGTCTCGATCGGCATCACCGCCGACTCCTTCATCGTCTACTTCGAGCGCATCCGAGACGAGATGAAGGAGGGCCGGCGCAGCCTGCGCACGGCCGTCGAGGTGGCCTGGAAGCGGGCCCGCCGCACGATCCTCGTAGCCGACGCGGTCATGTTCATCGCGGCCCTGGTGCTCTACTTCCTGGCCGTGGGTGACGTCGCCGGCTTCGCGTTCGCGATGGGCCTGACGACGGTCATCGACATCGTGGTGGTGTTCCTCTTCACCAAGCCGCTCATGTCGCTGGTGGCGCGCATGAAGTTCTTCGCCAAGGGCCACCCGCTGTCCGGACTCGACGCCGAGCGCATGGCGCGCACCGATTCGTCGTCCACCTCGACCCTCCAGGAGGCGTGATGGCCACGGGCCTCGCGCGCCGCCTCTACCGCGGCGACATCGACATCGACTTCGTCGGTAAGCGCAAGCTCTGGTACGGCCTGTCGATCGCGCTGCTGATCATCTCGATCGCGGGTCTGTTCATCAAGCCGCTCAACCTGGGCGTCGAGTTCACCGGCGGCTCGGTCTTCGACTTCACCCGCACTCCCGGCTCGGCCATCGAGCAGGTGCGCGAGGTGGTCCGCTCGGCCGGTCCCCACCAGGTGATCGTGCAGGAGGCCGGGCCCAACTGGCGGGTGACCACCGAGAGCCTGGAGGGCCCCGAGGTCACCAAGGTCCAGCAGACGGTCGCCAGTGAGTACAAGCTCCAGCCCAACGACGTGAGCACCCAGGTGATCGGTGCGACGTGGGGTGGCGAGGTCTCCACCAAGGCCTGGATCGGCCTGATCGTCTTCATGGTCGCGATCATGCTCTACCTGAGCATGGCGTTCGAGTGGCGGATGGCGCTGGCGGCGATCGTCGCGCTCATCCACGACCTCGTGATCACGGCGGGCGTCTACTCCTGGTCGGGCTTCGAGGTCACCCCGGCGACCATGCTGGGCTTCCTGACCATCCTCGGTTATTCGCTCTACGACGCGGTCGTGGTGTTCGACATGATCAAGGAGGTCACGACGCCGCTGAAGACGTCGGCGAAGATGACCTACACCCAGGCGGCCAACAACGCCCTGAGCCACACCCTGATCCGGTCGCTCAACACCTCGCTGGTGGCGATCCTGCCGGTCGCGGCGATCCTGTTCATCGGAACCACGCTGCTCGGCGCGGGTGTGCTGAAGGACCTCTCGCTGGCCCTGTTCGTCGGCATGCTCGTCGGCACCTACTCCTCGCTCTGTGTGGCGACCCCGATCCTGGTGTCGCTCAAGGAGCGCGAGCCTCAGTGGATCGCCCTCGCCAAGCGGGTGGCCCAGCGTGAGGCCTCCGAGGCCAAGCAGGCCTCCGCCAAGGAGAAGAAAGAGCACGCGAAGAAGTAGCAAACGCTGGACGAGGCCCCGCGGGCACCCGGGAAGATCGGGAGCCCGTGGGGCGTTCGCTTTTGAGTAGCCATTAGTGTTGGCAGGTGACCGAGTGGATCTCGCTGATCAGGGACGTTCCCGACTATCCGCAGCCTGGCATCCTGTTCAAGGACATCACCCCCCTGCTGGCCGACCCGGCCGCGTTCACCACGGTCGTCGACGACCTGGCTGAGGGGTACTCCTTCGACAAGGTGGTCGGCATCGAGGCCAGGGGGTTCATCCTGGCCGCCCCCGTGGCCCTCAGAAGGGGCGCGGGCTTCGTGCCGGTACGCAAGAAGGGCAAACTGCCCGCCGAGACGCTTGAGGCGTCCTACGATCTGGAATACGGCTCCGCGACGATCGAGGTCCACGCCGACGCGTTCGCCCCGGGCGAGCGGGTCCTGGTGGTCGACGACGTCCTGGCGACCGGCGGCACGGCTGCCGCGGCGGTCGACCTGGTGCGGCGGGCCGGCGCCGAGGTGGTGGCCGTGACCTTCCTGATGGAGTTGTCCTTCCTCCCCGGTAGGGAGAGGCTGCCCGATCTCGACGTCAGAGCTTTGGTTACCGTTTGACCTACACTGAGTGATCTGGACTCGAATGTGAGGAGTCTGAGTGCCCCGTGATGTGGCCCCGGGCAACGCGCCCGTCGAATCGCCCGGCGCGCCGGTTCCCGACGTGCCCGCCGAGGCGGCGCCCCCGGAGAAGGGGACGGCCGTCCGGCGCAGGCTGGGCCGGTTCGGGGGGCAGTGGGGTGCGATGAACCCCGTCCTCGAGCCCCTGTTCAAGACGGTCCGGGCCACTCACCCCAAGGCCGATCTGCGGCTGATCGAGCGTGCCTACGAGACGGCGGCCTACCACCACCGCGACCAGAAGCGGAAGAGCGGTGACCCCTACATCACCCATCCGCTGGCCGTGGCGACCATCCTGGCCGAGCTGGGCACCGACGACGAGACCCTGTGCGCGGCGCTCCTCCACGACACCGTGGAGGACACCGCCTACGGCCTCGACGAGCTGCGCGCCGACTTCGGCGAGAACATCGCCCTGCTCGTCGACGGCGTGACCAAGCTCGACAAGGTCAAGTTCGGCGACGCCGCGCAGGCCGAGACGGTGCGCAAGATGGTCGTGGCGATGAGCCGCGACATCCGCGTGCTGGTGATCAAGCTGGCCGACCGGCTCCACAACATGCGCACCATGCGCTACATGCCCGAGCACAAGCGGCAGCAGAAGTCGCGCGAGACGCTGGAGATCTTCGCGCCGCTGGCCCACCGCCTGGGCATGAACACGATCAAGTGGGAGCTGGAGGACCTCGCGTTCACCATGCTCTTCCCCAAGCGCTACGACGAGATCGCCCGCATGGTCTCCGAGCGCGCCCCCCGGCGCGACCTGTTCCTCCAGGAAGTGATCGAGAACGTCCACTCCGACCTGCGGGAGCAGAAGATCCGGGCGACCGTGAAGGGCCGCCCGAAGCACTACTACTCGATCTACCAGAAGATGATCGCCAAGGGCGTCGCCTTCGACGACATCTACGACCTGGTGGGCATCAGGGTGCTGGTCGACACGGTGCGCGACTGCTACGCCGCGCTCGGAACGATCCACGCGCGGTGGAACCCGGTGCCCGGCCGGTTCAAAGACTACATAGCGATGCCCAAGTTCAACATGTACCAGTCGCTCCACACGACGGTCATCGGGCCCGAGGGCAAGCCGGTCGAGCTGCAGATCCGCACCCGCGCGATGCACCACCGCGCCGAATACGGCGTCGCCGCCCACTGGAAGTACAAGGAGGAGATGGTCGCCTCCAACCCGGGCGGCAAGGTCAAGGACGTCAACGACATGGCGTGGCTGCGCCAGCTCCTCGACTGGCAGAAGGAGACCTCCGACCCGGGCGAGTTCCTCGAGTCGCTGCGCTTCGACCTGTCGGTCTCCGAGGTGTTCGTCTTCACCCCGCGCGGCCAGGTCATCGCGCTGCCCGACGGCGCGACCCCGGTCGACTTCGCCTACGCTGTCCACACCGAGGTCGGCCACCGCTGCATCGGGGCCCGGGTCAACGGGCGGCTGGTGCCGCTGGAGTCGCGCCTGGGCAACGGCGACACGGTCGAGATCTTCACCTCGAAGTCGCCCGACGCGGGGCCCTCGCGCGACTGGCTGAAGTTCGTCAAGTCGGGCCGGGCCCGCAACAAGATCCGCCAGTGGTTCTCCAAGGAGCGCCGCGAGACCGCGATCGAGGCCGGCAAGGAGGCCATCGGGCGGGCGATGCGCAAGCAGGGCCTGCCGCTCCAGCGGCTCATGTCGGGGGAGGCGCTGCTCGCCCTGGCCCGTGATCTGCACTACGTCGACGTGTCGGCGCTCTACGCGGCGGTGGGCGAGGGCCACATCGCGGCCCAGGCGGTCGTCCACAAGCTCGTACAGGCCCTGGGAGGGGTCGAGGGGGCCGAGGAGGACATCGCCGAGGCGGCGCTGCCCACGCAGCTCAAGGGGCGTCCCAGGGCCGGCACCAACGCGGGTGTCATGGTGGCGGGCGACCCCGACGTGTGGGTGCGGCTGTCGCGGTGCTGCACGCCCGTCCCGGGCGACGACATCACCGGCTTCGTGACCCGCGGCCACGGCGTCTCGGTGCACCGGGTCGACTGCGCCAACGTGGGTCAGCTCCAGGAGCAGCCCGAGCGGCTCGTCGAGGTGGCCTGGTCGCCCGGCGACGACTCGGTGTTCCTGGTGGCCATCCAGGTCGAGGCGCTCGACCGGCCCCGGTTGCTCTCCGACGTGACCCGGACGCTGTCCGACCACCACGTCAACATCCTGTCGGCGTCGGTGACGACCTCACGCGACCGGGTGGCGGTCAGCAAGTTCACCTTCGAGATGGGCGACCCCAAGCACCTGGGCCACGTGCTCAAGGCGGTGCGCAACATCCCGGGCGTCTACGACGTCTACCGGGTGACCAGCGGCGCCTGACCCAGCAGGTCAGGCGCCGCCGGCGTCACCTCAGGAGAACTCGGCGAGCGTGCGCTCGGCCTCTTCGAGCCAGGAGCGGCGGGCGGCGATGCCCTCCTCGGCCTCCTTGGCCTGCTTGCTGCCGGGCTGGGCCTTGGCCAGGCGGGTCTCCAGCTGCTCGATCGAGCGGCGGAGCTGGTTGACCGTGTCCTGGGCCCGCGCGCGGGCCTCGGGGTTGGAGCGCTTCCACTCCGCCTCCTCGGCCTTGCGGACCGCGTCGTCGATCTTCCGCAGGCCGCCCTCGAGCCGGTCGCGCTGCTCGCGCGGCACCGGGCCGACGGCCTCCCACCGCTCGACCAGGGCCCGGAGCTGGCTGCGCGCCGTGCGGACGTCGGTCACCGGGAGGATCTTCTCCGCCTCGACCAGCAGCAGCTCCTTGGCGTCGGCGTTGGCCGCGAACGACGCGTCGCGCTCGGCGAACACCGCCGAGCGGGCCTGGAAGAACTGGTCCTGGGCGCTCTTGAAGCGGTTCCAGAGCTCGTCTTCGGCCTCGCGGGAGGCCCGGCCGGCCGCCTTCCAGCGGCGCATCAGCTCGCGGTAGGCCGCAGCCGTGGCGTTCCAGTCGGTCGAGGACGACAGTTCCTCGGCCTCGCTCACGATGCGCTCCTTGGCGGAACGCACCTGGTCGCGCTGTTCGTCGAGCGAGGAGAAGTAGGCCTTGCGGCGCTTGGCGAAGGCCGTGCGGGCCGTCGACAGGCGCTTCCACAACGCCGCCTCGGTCGCGCGGTCGATCCGCTCGGCGGCCTTCCACTCCTCGACGAGCTGACGCAGCCGCTCGCCGCCGGACTTCCAGTGAGTGGCGTCCTCGGCGATGCGCTCGGCCTCGCCGACGATCCGCTCCTTGATCTCCTTGGCCTGGCCGCGGGCGACCTCGCGGGCCGCCTTCACCTCCTCGCGGCGCTTGCCCACCATCTCGGAGAGGGCCTGCAGCCGGTTGTTCAGCGAGTCGAGGTCACCGACCGCGTTCGCTCCGGTGATCGCCTCGCGCAGCTTCAGGATGCCGGCCTCCGCCTGTGCGGGCGGCAGGTCGGTGCCCTTCACCCGCTGTTCGAGGAGCTGGACCTGACCGGCCAGCTCGTCGAACTTGCGGTGGAAGTAGGCCAGCGCCTCTTCCGGTTCCCCGGCCTGCCAGGACCCGACGGCCCGTTCTCCCTCAGCCGTACGCACGTAGACGGTGCCGTCGTCGTCTACCCGGCCCCACGGGTCGGTGGTCACCGTGTCCTCCCGCACTCGAATCAGCCTCCAGGGCGTTTAGCCCTTGGTTGTATTACGTCAGCTCTTGCCGGTAATTGTCACGTCTTTGATTTCCACAGCCTGCTTCGGCGTTCCGTCGCCGCCGCCGCCCTCGACGCCCGCCTTGGCCACCTTGTCGACGAGGTCCAGGCCCTTGGTGATCGTGCCGAAGGGCGTGTACGAGTCGGGCAGGGTGTCGGTCTCGTCGCCGTAGACGATGAAGAACTGGCTGCCGTTGGTGTTCGGGCCGCTGTTGGCCATGGCCAGCACGCCCCGCTTGTAGCTGGCGCCCTCGAGGTTCTCGTCGACGAAGCGGTAGCCGGGGCCGCCGCTGCCGGTGGCGGTGGGGTCGCCGCACTGGAGCACCTTGATGCCCTCGGTGGTGAGGCGGTGGCACTTCGTGTTGGCGAAGTAGCCCTTGCTCGCCAGGTGCGTGAACGAGCCGACCGTGCACGGCGCCTTGGCGCCGTCGAGGTCGGCCTGGATGACGCCCAGGTTGGTGTCGATCTTCATGACCGCCGGGGCCGCGGCGACCTTGGGGTCGGGCTTGCCGACGTCCTTGGCCGCACCCGCCGGGTCGCTCACGTAGTCGCACCTGCCGGTGCCCTTGTCGAAGGGCAGGGGTTCCGCGGGGGCCGCCGCCGCGCTCTCGGCCGGGTTGGCCGAGGCGGACGCCGCCGCGGTGGCCGGGTCGGCGTCGTCGCCGCCCGTCAGGAAGATCGCCGCCGCGACGATGCCCGCGATGACGACCACGACACCGGCGGTGGTCCCGATGGCGGCGTTCCGCTTCGCGATGCGCTCACGTTGGACGCGTGCGGCCTGCTGGCGCTCGTGGTGTTCGCGCGCGAGTTGCTTCTGCCGGTCCTTCCCGGTGACCACTTCGTCCTCCCGACTGTCCAAGAATGACTATTGAGGTGGGCGAATCGTATCGGCACACGGGTATTGGTTCGCAGCCCGCCGACCCGCACCGGTACCCTTCGGTTACATTCGCTCGCTCAATCCTTTGAGACATCGAGGCCGCTCCGTTGTTGATCGCAGGGTTCCCAGCCGGGTCGTTCCAGACCAACTGCTACGTCGTCGCGCCCGCCGCGGGCGCCGAATGCGTGGTCGTCGACCCAGGTCAGAACGCTGAGGAGGGCCTCGACGAGCTGATCCGCGAGCACCGGCTGAAGCCGGTCGCGGTGGTCCTGACCCACGGGCACATCGACCACATGTGGTCGGTCGGTCCGGTTTGTGGAGCTCGTGAAATTCCTGCCTGGATTCATCCCGATGATCGGGTTCTGCTGAGCGATCCGGGCCGTGGATTCGGCGCGATGAGCAAACAGTTGTTCGGCGGGCTGGAGTTCAGCGAGCCCGACGACGTCCGCGAGCTCACCGACGGCGCCGTCCTGGAGCTGGCCGGCCTCGAGCTGGTCGTCGACCACCGGCCGGGCCATACCGGGGGGTCGGTGACCTTCAGGCTCGACGACGAACACGTGTTGTTCAGCGGCGACCTGTTGTTCCGAGACTCCATCGGCCGCACCGATCTGCCCGGCGGCGACCACCAGGCCATGCTCGGCAGTCTCGCCAAGACGTTGACACTGCCGGACGAAACGGTGGTTCTCCCCGGTCACGGACCCCAGACGACCATCGGCCGCGAGCGCGCCAGCAACCCGTTCCTGAAAGATCTGGAGCACGGGGCGCCCGGCCCGAACCGAGGACTGTGATGACCTTCCAGGCGCCCAAGGGCGTTAGCGAATACACGCCGCCCCGTTCGGCGGCGTTCCGGCGGGCGATCGACACCTTCGCCGCCACCGTGACCAGGGCCGGTTACGGCTACCTCGAACTGCCGGTGTTCGAGGACACCCAGCTCTACGCGCGCGGCGTCGGCGAGTCGACCGACGTCGTGACCAAGGAGATGTACACCTTCCAGGACCGGGGCGGCCGATCGGTCACGCTGCGGCCCGAGTTCACCGCGGGTGTGCTGCGGGCGGTGCTGGAGCACGGCCTGCACAACGGCCAGCTGCCCGCGAAGGTCTGGGCCGTCGGCCCCGCCTTCCGTTACGAGCGGCCCCAGGCCGGGCGTTACCGGCAGTTCTACCAGGTCGACCTTGAGGCGATCGGCAGCGACGACCCGCTGGTCGACGCCGAGACGATCGCCATCGCGTGGGACTGGTACCAGCAGCTCGGCCTCCAGCGGCTGACGCTGCTGTTGAACACGCTCGGCTGCGCCGAGTGCCGCCCGATCTACCGGGCCGCCCTGCAGGACTTCCTGCGTGCCCTCGACCTCGACGAGGCCACCCGCGCCCGCGTCGAGATCAACCCGCTGCGCGTCCTCGACGACAAGCGTCCCGAGGTCAAGGCCCAGCTCGAAGGGGCGCCGCTGGTCACCGACCACCTGTGCGCCGCCTGCAAGGCCCACCACGACCAGGTGCGCACCGCCCTGGCCGACCTGTCGATCCCGTGGACCGACAACCCGCGCCTGGTGCGCGGCCTCGACTACTACACCCGCACCACCTTCGAGTTCGACCACCCTCTGCTGGGGGCGCAGTCGGCCGTCGGCGGTGGCGGCCGCTACGACGGGCTGTCGGAGTCCATCGGCGGGCCGCCGCTGCCCGGCATCGGCTTCGGGCTCGGGCTCGACCGCACCGTGCTGGCCATGGAGGCCGAGCAGGTCGCCACCGCGGCCGTCTCGACGGTCGACGTCTACGCCGTGCCGCTGGGCGAGGAGGCCCGCCGCCGCGCGTTCGCGCTGCTCACCGAGCTGCGCCGGGCAGGGCTCGCGGCCGACATGGCCTACGGGGCCCGAGGGCTCAAGGGGTCCATGAAGGCGGCGTCGAAGTCGGGGGCCCGATACGCGCTGATCCTCGGTGAGCGCGACCTGGAGGCGGGGGCCGTACAGCTGAAGGACCTGGAAACCGCTGAACAGACCGAGGTGTCCCTCGCCTCGATCGTCGACACCCTGAAAGGGAAACTCTTGTGATCCGCACCCACCAGGCCGGGACGTTGCGCCCCGAGCACGCCGGCCAACAGGTGACGCTGGCCGGATGGGTCGCCCGTCGTCGTGACCACGGCGGCGTGGTCTTCATCGACCTGCGCGACTCCTCCGGCTCCGCCCAGGTCGTCTTCCGCGAGGAGGACGACGCCCACGGCCTGCGCTCCGAATACTGCGTGAAGGTCGTCGGAGAGGTCCGGGTGCGGCCCGAGGGCAACGAGAATCCCGACATCCCCACCGGCGGGATCGAGGTCGTCGCCTCCGAGGTCGAGGTGCTGAGCGAGGCGGCCCCGCTGCCGTTCCCGATCGAGGGCGCCTCGGGCGTCTCCGAGGAGGCCCGGCTCAAGTACCGCTACCTCGACATCCGCCGCCAGCAGCTCGGCGACGCGCTGCGCATCCGGTCGAAGGCGACCTACCTGGTCAACGAGGTGATGAACGAGCGCGGGTTCGTCTACGTCGAGACGCCGAACCTGACCCGTTCGACCCCGGAGGGCGCCCGCGACTTCCTGGTGCCGGTGCGGCTCCAGCCGGGCAACTGGTACGCCCTGCCCCAGTCGCCCCAGCTGTTCAAGCAGCTCCTCATGGTGGCCGGCCTGGAGCGCTACTACCAGCTGACCAAGTGCTTCCGCGACGAGGACCTGCGGGCCGACCGGCAGCCGGAGTTCACCCAGATCGACATCGAGATGTCGTTCGTCGACCAGGACGACGTCATGGAGCTCGGCGAGGCGCTCATCGGCCGGGTGTGGAAGGAGACGCTCGGCTACGAGCTGCCCTCCCCGCTGCCCCGCATGACCTATGCCGACGCGATGGCCCGATTCGGCTCCGACAAGCCCGACCTGCGGTTCGGCTGCGAGCTGGTCGACCTGACCGACTACTTCAAGGACACCACCTTCCGGGTGTTCCAGAACGAGTACGTCGGCGCGGTGGTCATGCCGGGCGGCGCGTCGCAGACCCGCAAGGAGCTCGACGGCTGGCAGGAGTGGGCCAAGTCGCGGGGCGCGCGCGGGCTCGCCTACGTGCTCGTCCAGGAAGACGGGTTCGGCGGCCCGGTGGCCAAGAACCTGTCCGAGGCCGAGACCGCCGGGCTGCGCGCGGCGACCGGCGCCGAGGTCGGCGACGCGATCTTCTTCGCGGCCGGCGCCCGGCACGCCTCGCGTGAGCTGCTCGGCGCGGCCCGGCTGGAGATCGGCCGCCGCAAGCAGCTGATCGACGAGTCGCAGTGGTCGTTCCTGTGGGTCGTCGACGCGCCCATGTTCGAAGACGACGGCGAGGGCGGCTGGACTGCCGTCCACCACCCCTTCACCGGCCCCAAGCCCGAGTGGAGCGACAACTTCCAGGACCACCCGGGCGAGGCCCTGGCCTACGCCTACGACATGGTCTGCAACGGCATGGAGATCGGTGGCGGCTCGATCCGAATCCACCGCGCCGAGATGCAGCAGCGGGTCTTCGACGTGCTGGGCATCTCCAAGGAGGAGGCCGAGAGCAAGTTCGGCTTCCTGCTGGAGGCGTTCAAGTACGGCCCGCCGCCGCACGGCGGCATCGCCTACGGCTGGGACCGGATCTGCATGCTGCTGGCGGGTGGCGAGTCGATCCGCGACGTGATCGCCTTCCCGAAGACGGCCTCCGGCTTCGACCCGCTGACCGCCGCGCCCACGCCGATCACCCCGGCGCAGCGCAAGGAGGCGGGCGTCGACGCCACGCCCAAGGCCTAGCAAAGGGAAAGGGCCGGTCCGTAAAGGACCGGCCCTTTCTGCTTTTACCTGACGACGCCGACGGCGCCGAAGAAGCCGGCCTTGCGGGGGTCGGCGTCGGCCAGCCCCCTGATCTCCGGTCGCCAGACCCCCACTTGGACGATTCCGGGCTCCAGCAGCTCCATGCCCTCGAAGTAGGCCGCGACCTGCGAGGAGGTGCGGGCCGTGATGTTCCCGCTGGTGGTCTGCCGGTACGTCTTGTACACGACCTCCTGGAGGTCGTCGTCGACCTCGCCCATGTGGCCGTGGGACATCACCAGGTAGCTGCCCGGCACCATCGGCACCCGCAGCTCCCGCACGATCCGGGACGCCTCGTCGTCGTCGGGCACGAAGTGCAGGATGGCCAGCAGCATGATCGCCACCGGCTGGGAGAAGTCGATGAGGGACCGCACCTCGGGGTGGTCGATGATGCCCTTGGGGTCGTGCAGGTCGGCCCGGACGACGGCGGTGTTGCGGTTCTTGGCCAGCAGCGCCCGCCCGTGGGCCAGCACGATGGGGTCGTTGTCGACGTAGACGACACGGGCGTCGGGGGCGACCGCCTGGGCGACCTGGTGGGTGTTCTCCCGGGTCGGCAGGCCGGAGCCGATGTCGAGGAACTGCCGGATCCCCCGGGCGGCCAGCAGCCGGACGACCCGTGACAGGAACGCGCGGTTCTCCCGGGTGAAGTCGCGGACGTACGGCATGCGGGCGAGGATCTCGTCGGCGGCTTCCCGGTCGGCGGCGAAGTTGTCCTTGCCGCCGAGGTAGTAGTCGTACATCCGGGCGACGCTGGGCTTGTGCGGGTCGATGACCCACGACGGTGCCGGCTCGTGCTCGGACAACGGGTGGCCTCCGGTCAGGGGAATGGCACTCATGCCTGGAATCTGGGGAAAGATTCGCCTTTCGCGAGATTCTAGGGGTTCTGATGGGATTCATGTCTCCAGAAACACCGAAGGGCGGGTCCGGGTGGACCCGCCCTTCGATGGAGACGCCTACTTGACGATGACGTCCTTGATCACCACGCGGATCTTCGGCGCGTTGGAGCCGCCGTCCTCCGACAGGATGTCGTCCTCGTTCTTGATGACCCCGCCCGCGGCGATCTTGTCGACCACGTCGAGGCCCTTGGTCACCACCCCGAACGGCGTGTACGCCGCCGGGAGCTGGGCCGCCTCGTCGCTGAAGGAGATGGCGAACTGGCTGCCGTTGGAGTTGGCCGCGTCGCCGCCCTGGGCCATGAAGACCACGCCGCGCGTGTAGGCCGGGCCGAGGTTCTCGTCGGGGAACAGGTAGCCGGGGCCGCCGGTGCCGTCGGTCTTGTTCTTGCCGTCGCCCTTGGCCTGCGGGTCACCGCACTGCAGCAGGTCGAGACCGTTGCTCTCGGTCGTGGTGAGCCGGTGGCACAGGGTGTTGTCGAAGTAGTTCTTCTTCGCCAGGAAGTAGAACGAGTTGACCGTGCACGGCGTCGACTCGGGCACCAGCTCGATGACGATGTCGCCCTGGTTGGTCTTGAGCGTCATGTTCTTGGCGTTGAGCGCGGCCTTCATCGGCTTGGCCGGGGGCATGCCCACGAACTTGCTCGGCACGCCGGTGTCGTCCTTGCGGTACTCGCACTTGACGTTCCTGGGGTCGACCGGCGTCGGGGGCGCGGTCGGCTGGTCCGGCAGCGTCGAGGGGATCGCCGAGATCGACGGGGCGGCCGACGACGGGGGCGGCTCTTCGCCGGGCGCCGCCGTGTTGCCGTCCGCGCTCGTGCACGCGGTCACCGCGAAGAGCGAGAGGATCACTGCACCGACCCCCAACCGGATGCGACGGGCCTGGCTGAGGGCCAGGGGTTTCTGCCGATTCGTGTGGGTCACTGCGTTGCCTTCCCTTTATTCGTCCATTGCTGAAGTTTCGCGTCACTCTATCCGTGATCGTGTTCGCTTCGCGTAAGCCCCGTCCCAGGCGCCCCATGGGTAACGATCTTGCCTTCACCAGGGCTGGGATTAGCATTGTGGGGGTGCCTAGCGGGTCATACCTCCGGTTTCCTCACATCCATCATGATCTTCTGACGTTCGTCGCCGAAGACGACGTTTGGATCGCTCCGCTCGACGGCGGGCGGGCCTGGCGCCTCACGGTCGAGCAGGTGGGGGCCGCCCATCCCCGGTTGTCGCCCGACGGCGCGTCGGTCGCCTGGCAGGGTGGCCGGATCCCCGCGGAGGTGTACGTCGCCCCGGTCGACGGCGGCGCGATCGAGCAGCTCACCCACTGGGGCGGCAGCGGCGCGCGGGTGCACGGCTGGCGCGACGCCCGGACCGTGATCGCGGGCAGCTCCCACGACCAGCCGTTCGCCCACTGGACGTGGGCGCGGACCGTGCCGGTCGACGGCGGCCCGGGGGAGCGGCTGCCCTACGGCCCCGTCAGCGACCTCGACCTGCGCGACGGGCGCACGCTGCTGCTGACCGCCTCGGCCGGGCACGACCCCGCCCACTGGAAGCGCTACCGGGGCGGCGGCATGGGCCGCCTGTGGCTCGACGGACGCCGCCTGCTGACCGGCCACGAGGGCCAGCTCGCCGCGCCGATGCTGGTCGGCGGCCGGATCGTGTTCCTCTCCGACCACGAGGGGACCGGCAACCTCTATTCGGTCCGGTACGACGGCGGCGACCTCCGCAAGCACACCCACCATGAGGACTTCTACGCCCGCCAGGCGGCCACCGACGGCACCCGGATCGTCTACGCCCGCGCCGGGAGCCTGTGGCTGCTGCCCGGCCTCGACGCCGAGCCCGAACCGCTGGAGGTGCGCCTCGGCGGCGCCGGCCGCGGCCGTCAGCCCTTCTGGGCCAGCCCCCGCCCCGAGGACGCCGCCTGCGACACCACCGGCCGCGCCAGCGCCGTCGAGGTGGGCGGGGCCGTCCACTGGGTGACCCACGAGGACGGCCCGGTCCGGCTGCTGTCCGGGCGCGGCCGGGCCCGGCTGCCCATCGTGCTGGGCCGGTTCGAACGCGCCGACGACGCCGAACCCGACGACCTGGGCAGACGCGTCAACGGCCCGGCCGCGTGGGTGACCGACGCCCCCGGCGAGGACGCCATCGAGCTGGGCGTGCCCGGCGGCCCCACCCGGACCGTCGCCGCCGGCGAACTGGGCCAGGTCGAGGAGATGGAGGCCGCCCCCGACGGCTCGGTGATCGCGGTCGCCTCCCACGACGGCCGCCTGCTCCTGGTCGACCCGGAGACCGGCACGGTCACCGAGCTCACCCGGACCGAGCACGGCGTGATCAGCGACCTGGGGTTCGACCCGCGCTCCCAGTGGCTGGTGTGGTGCCACCCGGTGTCCCGCGGTCACGCCATCCGGATGGCCCGGCTCCAGCGGCCCGGAGCGCCGGAGGACGACGCCGGCTCGGGCGCCGAGGTGACCGAGACCCCCGCCCCGGAGACCCCGGCGACGGAGATCGTGCACGTCACCGACGGCCGCTTCACCGACATGTCGCCCGCCTTCACCGGCGACGGCCGCAACCTGGTCTTCCTGTCGCTGCGCGGCTTCGAGATGATCCGCGACTCCCACAGCTTCGACCTGGTGATCACCCACGGCACCCGCCCCTACCTGCTGCCGCTCGCGGCGGGCGCGGCCTCCCCGTTCGCCCCCTCCGTCGAGGGCAGGCCGGCCGACGGCGGCGACTCCGGCGACGGGCCCGTCACCGTCGACCTGGCCGGGCTCGACGGGCGGATCGTGCCGCTGCCGGTCCCGGAGGCCCACTACTGGGCGCTGCGCCCGGTCAAGGGCGGGCTGGTCTGGTGCCGCGGCGGCGCCGGCGAGCCGACCGTGCTCGAACGGTTCGACCTCGACAAGCGCAAGACCGAGGAGCTCGCCACCGACGTCCACTTCTTCTCCGTCAGCGGGGACGGCTGCCGGATCGTCGTGGGCGACGCCTCGGAGCTGCGGGTCATCTCGGCGACGAGCAAGAACGGCGACGGCGTGACCGTCGACCTCGACCGCGTCCGGGTGCGGATCGACCCGGCCCGGCGCTGGCGGCAGGCCTACGCCGAGGCCGGGCGCATCATGCGCGACCACTTCTGGGTCGGCGACATGGCGGGGGTCGACTGGCCGGAGGTGCTGGAGACCTACCGTCCGTGGCTCGACCGGGTCGGCGGCCCGGAGGACTTCGCCGACCTGGTCCGCGAGGTCGTGGGCGAGCTCGGCGCCTCCCACGCCTACGTGTACGCCGCCCGGCACCACTGGCGCAGCCCCACCGGCCGCCTCGGGGCCGACATCGGGCCCGACACCGACGGCCTGTGGCGCATCCTGCGTATCTTCCCCTCCGAGTTGTCCGACAGCGCGGCCCGTTCGCCGCTCCAGGGCTCCGGCGTGCGGGCCGGCGACGCGATCCTGGCCGTCGACGGCGTGCCGGTCGACCCGGTGACCGGCCCCGCGCCGCTGCTGTGGGCCGCCTACGGGCACCCCGTCGAGCTGACCGTGGAGTCGGGCGCCCGCGTCTTCCGCGTGGCCGTGGTCCCGCTGGTCAACGACCGGCGGCTGCGCTACCACTCCTGGGTGGCCGACCGGCGCCGGCTGGTCCGCCGCCTGTCGGGCGGGCGGATCGGCTACCTGCACGTGCCCGACATGCAGCGCGAGGGCTGGGCGCAGCTGCACCGCGACCTGTCCCACGAGCTCGCCAAGGACGCCGTGATCGTCGACGTGCGCGCCAACCAGGGCGGCAACACCTCCCAGCTCGTGGTGGAGAAGCTCTCCCGGCGCATCGTCGGCTGGAAGCTCTCCCGGCGGGAGGAGCCGAGGAGCTACCCCATGGACGCCCCGCGCGGCCCCGTCGTGGTGCTGTGCGACGAGGAGACCTCCTCGGACGGCGACATCATCACCGCCGCCGTCCAGGCGCTCGGCCTCGGGCCGGTCATCGGGACCCGGACGTGGGGCGGCGTCATCGGCATCCGGGGCGTCTACCGGCTCGCCGACGGCACCCGGATGCGGGTGCCGGGGTTCGCCCACTGGAGCGAGAACTACGGCTGGGAACTGGAGAACCGGGGCGCGACCCCCGACGAGGAGGTGCTCATCACCCCCGCCGACTGGGCCCGCGGCGCCGACCCGCAGCTCGACGCCGGGGTGCGGCACGCCCTGCGCGCGATGGAGGGCCGGCCGGTCAGCGTGCCGCCCGACCCGGCCACCCGCCCCTTCCGGGGACGGGTCAGGAGCTGACGGCTCTCATCCCGCTCTCACATCCGTCTGGGAACCTGCGCGGGATCGCTCGGGTATGAGTGGATGACGAAGGAGATGTCCCCGCATGTTCGATTCCGTTTTCGGCCTCCCCCTGCATCCGCTGGTCGTCCACGCCGCCGTGGTCTTCACCCCGCTGCTGGCCGCCGTCTCCGTCGCCTACGCCCTGCTGCCCCGGTTCCGGGCGCGGCTCGACTGGGCCGTGGTGCTGCTGGCCGTCGCCGCGCCGATCAGCGTGCTCGCCGCCCGGCTGAGCGGCGAGGCGCTCAAAGAGTCGCGCTACGGCGGGCAGGCCCCCGCGCCGGTGGCCGAGCACGAGTCGTTCGCCACCCCGCTGCTGCTCACCTCGATCGCCCTGGCGGTCGTCGCGCTGGTGCTGGTCTGGGCCGTCTCCAAGGGCCGGACGGGCACCCTGACGACCGTGTTGTCGGTCCTGGCCGTGGCCGGCGCCATCGCCGTCACGTTCTACGTCGTGCGCGCCGGGCACACCGGGGCCACCGCCGTGTGGGGCCTAGGCTAGGGGTTTGTGGAGAGCCTGTTCGATTCGGCCGCACGGGACAACACGCCCGAACCCCTCGCCGTGCGCATGCGCCCGCGCACCCTCGACGAGGTCATCGGCCAGCGCCACCTGCTCGGGCCCGGCACCCCCCTGCGGCGGCTGGTCGAGAGCGAGGCCCCGATGTCGCTGTTCCTGTGGGGGCCGCCCGGCACCGGCAAGACCACGCTGGCCTACGTCGTGTCCAACGTCACCAAACGGCGGTTCGTCGAGGTCTCGGCCGTCTCGGCGGGGGTCAAGGACGTCCGTACGGCCATCGAGAACGCCCGCCGCGAACTGGGCATGACCGGCCGGCAGACCGTGCTGTTCGTCGACGAGGTCCACCGCTTCAACAAGGCCCAGCAGGACGCCCTGCTCCCGGCCGTGGAGAACCGCTGGGTCACCTTCATCGGCGCCACCACCGAGAACCCGTTCTTCTCCGTGATCTCGCCGCTGCTGTCGCGCTCGCTGCTGCTGACCCTCGAGTCGCTCACCGACGACGACGTCGGCGCCGTCCTCGACCGCGCCGTGGCCGACGAACGCGGCCTGGACGGCGCGGTCACCCTCCGGCCCGAGGCCAGGGAGCAGCTCGTCCGGCTGGCCGGGGGAGACGCCCGGCGCTCCCTCACCTACCTGGAGGCCGCCGCCCTGCTGGCCGACGACGTCACCGTCGAGGTGGTCGAGAAGGCCGTCGACAAGGCCGCCGTCCGCTACGACCGCCAGGGCGACCAGCACTACGACGTCATCAGCGCCTTCATCAAGAGCATGCGCGGCTCCGACGCCGACGCCGCCCTCCACTACCTGGCCCGCATGGTCGAGGCGGGGGAGGACCCCCGCTTCATCGCCCGCCGGATCGTCGTCTTCGCCTCCGAGGACGTCGGCATGGCCGACCCGACCGCCCTCCAGGTGGCCGTGGCCGCAGCCCAGGCGGTCGACTTCATCGGCCTGCCCGAGGGCCGCATCAACCTGGCCCAGGCGGTCATCCACTGCGCCCTGGCGCCCAAGTCGAACGCCGTGGTGAAGGCCATCGGCGCAGCTCAGGCCGACGTCAGGGCCGGGCACATCGGGCAGGTCCCGCCCCACCTGCGCGACGCCCACTACCCGGGCGCGAAGAAGCTGGGCCACGGGGAGGCCTACCGCTACCCCCACGACTTCGACCACGGCGTGGTGCGGCAGGACTACGCGCCCGAGGAACTGCGCGACCGGCGCTACTACGAGCCGACCACCCACGGGGCCGAGGCCCCGGTGGCCGAGCGGTGGGGGAAGCTGCGCGCCTTCCTGCGCGGCGAACGCTGACCCGAACACGCATGCCCGGCGATCGCCGTGGCAGAAGGCGGACCTGGAATACGCGATAGGGTTTCTGCCATTCATGCAGGGGCCCCGCCAAGGAGGTTCGCCCATGCTCACCGCCGGAGAGGTCGCGGGCCTGATCGTCGCCATGTTCTGGGCGATCCTCGTCTGCTTCCTGGCCTACGTGCTGATCAAACTGGCCCGGCTGCTCACCGCCACCACCAAGGTCGTCAACGAGCTCGGCGACAAAGTGGTGCCCCTGCTCAACGAGGTCAGCTACACGGTCAGCGAGACCAACCGCCAGCTCGTCGCGGTGGAGGCGATAGCCTCCAACGTGAAGGAGGTCAGCGACGACGTCGCCAAGATCACCGGGCTGGCCTCGACGGTCGTGACCGGGCCGCTGATCAAGGTCTCCTCGATCGCCCACGGCATCCGCGGCGCCCTGTCGCGGCGCGGTCGGCGGAGGAAGTCGCTGGAGCCGCGGCCGTGATCCGCCGCCTCTTCTACATGACGCTGGGCGCCTCGCTGGCGGTCTGGGTCATGCGCAAACTGGAGTCACTGAGGCCCGACCACGTCGCCCGGCGCACCGCCCACCAGGTGCGCGACTTCGCCGGCGACGTGCGCGCCATGGCGGCGAGCAGGGAAAACGAGTTGCGGGCCCGGCACGGGCTCGGAACAGTCGGACATATCACCAACGACGTAAAGGACGGCCGCTGAAATGGAGTCGGCAGAGATCGTACGCCGCTTCCTGCGCTTCTTCGAAGAGCGCGGGCACACCGTCGTGCCCTCGGCCAGCCTGGTCGCAGAGGACCCGACGCTGCTGCTGGTCAACGCGGGCATGGTCCCGTTCAAGCCCTACTTCCTCGGGCAGCAGAAGCCGCCCTACAAGCGGGCCGCCAGCGCGCAGAAGGTCATCCGCACCCTCGACATCGACGAGGTCGGCAAGACCACGCGGCACGCCAGCTTCTTCCAGATGCTCGGCAACTTCTCGTTCGGCGACTACTTCAAGGAGCAGGCGATCCCCTTCGCGTGGGAGCTGCTCACCAGCCCGGTCGCCGCGGGCGGCTTCGGGTTCCCCGAAGAGAAGATGTGGGTCACGGTCTACCTCGACGACGACGAGGCGATCGAGATCTGGAAGCGGGCCGGCGTCCCGGCCGAGCGCATCCAGCGCCGCGACCTGGCCGACAACTACTGGCACATGGGCGTCCCGGGCCCCGGCGGCCCCTGCTCGGAGATCTACTTCGACCGGGGCCCCGAATACGGCCGCGAGGGCGGGCCCGTCGCCGACGAGACCCGTTATCTCGAGGTCTGGAACAACGTCTTCATGCAGTACACGCTCGGCGCGGTCCGCTCGAAGATCGACTTCGACGTGGTCGGCGAGCTGCCCGCCAAGAGCGTCGACACCGGCATGGGCCTGGAGCGCATGGCGGCGATCCTGCAGGGCGTCGACAACATCTACGAGATCGACACCACCTTCAAGATCCTCAGCCGGGCGGCCGAGCTGACCGGCACCCGCTACGGCGCCGACGCCCGCAACGACGTGTCGCTGCGGGTCATCGCCGACCACCTGCGGGCGGGCGTCATGCTCGTCGGCGACGGCGTGCTGCCCTCCAACGAGGGCCGGGGCTACGTGCTGCGCCGCATGCTCCGCCGGGCGATCCGCAACCTGCGCCTGCTCGGCTCGGGCGAGGAGCGCTACATGCACGAGCTCACCGCCACCACCATCGGCACGATGGGCGAGCAGTACCACGACCTGATCGCCGACGCGGCGCAGATCCACGGCGTGATCGACGCCGAGGAGGCGTCCTTCCTGGGCACCCTCCGCACCGGCACCACGATCTTCGACACGGCGGTCGCCGAGAGCAAGAAGGCGCACACGTCGGTCCTGTCGGGCGACAAGGCGTTCCAGCTCCACGACACCTACGGCTTCCCGATCGACCTGACCCTCGAGATGGCGGCCGAGCAGGGCCTGAAGGTCGACGAAGAGGGCTTCCGCCGCCTGATGGCCGAGCAGCGCGACCGCGCGAAGGCCGACTCGAAGCTGAAGAAGACCGGCAACGCCGACATCTCGGTGTTCGGCCAGATCCTCGAGAAGGCGGGCAAGGTCGAGTTCCTCGGCTACGACCACCTGACCACCGACACCGAGATCGCCGGCGTCATCGTCGACGGCGCGCCGGTGCCGGTCGCGGGCGCGGGCACCACCGTCGAGGTCGTGCTGCTGCGCACCCCGTTCTACGCCGAGGGCGGCGGCCAGCTCGCCGACCAGGGCGTCATCAAGGTCGAGAACGGCGAGATCGAGGTCGTCGACGTGCAGTCGCCGATCGCGGGCCTGGTCGTCCACCGCGGCAAGGTCACCTCCGGCGAGGTCAAGGTCGGCGACGCCGCCCACGCGGCGATCGACGTCGACCGCCGCCGGTCGATCTCGCGCAGCCACACCGCGACCCACCTGGTGCACCGCGGCTTCCGCAACGCGCTCGGCGAGACCGCCGCGCAGGCCGGTTCGGAGAACTCGCCGGGCCGTTTCCGGTTCGACTTCACCTCGGCCGGCGCGGTGCCCGTCAGCGTGCTGCGCGACGTCGAAGACGAGGTCAACGCGACGCTGATCGACGACCTCAAGGTCAACGTCCTGCACACCTCGCAGGCCGAGGCGCGCAAGATGGGCGCCCTGGCCCTGTTCGGCGAGAAGTACGGCGACGTCGTGCGCATCGTCGAGGTCGGCGACTACTCGCGCGAGCTCTGCGGCGGCACCCACGTCGCCAGTTCGGGCCAGCTCGGCCTGATCAAGGTGCTCGGCGAGTCGTCGATCGGCGCCGGGGTGCGCCGCGTGGAGGCCCTGGTGGGTCTCGACGCGTTCCGCCACCTGGCCCGCGAGAGCGTGCTGGTCTCGCAGCTCAGCGGAGCGCTCAAGGCGCGGCCCGAGGAGCTGCCCGAGCGGGTCGACGGCATCGTCACCCGGTTGCGCAACGCAGAGAAGGAGCTGGAGAGACTGCGGTCGGCGCAGGTGCTCGCGGTGGCCGGGGAGCTCGCGTCCGGGGCCTCGGACATCCAGGGCGTTTCCGTCGTAACGCACCGCGCGCCTGCTGGTACCACCCCTGATGACCTGCGTAAACTCGCTCTCGATGTGCGCGGCCGGTTCCCCGGAAGCGCCGCGGTGGTCGTCGTCGCCGGTGTCCCCTCGGACCGTCCCGTCGTGGTCGCCGCTGTCAACGAGGCGGGACGCGACCGAGGGCTGAAGGCGGGCCGTCTGGTAGGAGTCGCCGCCAAGGCACTTGGGGGTGGCGGTGGCGGCAAGGACGATGTCGCGCAGGGCGGGGGGACGAACGCGGGCGCTGTCGACGACGCGCTGCGTGCGGTCATCGAGGCGATCAACGCCAGCCTGTGACGTCATGAGACGGGGCACACGACTCGGCGTCGACGCCGGGTCGGTCCGCATCGGCGTGGCCCGCAGCGACCCTTCGGGGCTGCTGGCCACGCCGGTCGAGACGGTCAAGCGCGGCAGGGGCGACCTCGACCGCCTCGCCGCGCTGGTCGCCGAACACGAGGTCGTCGAGGTCGTCGTCGGCCTCCCCACCTCCCTGTCGGGCCGGGAGTCCCACGCGGCCGGGGCCGCCCGCGAGTTCGCGGCGGCGCTGGCCGCCCGCGTCGCGCCGGTCCCGGTCCGCCTCTACGACGAGCGCCTGACCACCGTGACCGCGCAGGCCAACCTGCGCCAGAGCGGCCGCAAGGCCAGGAACCAGCGCGACGTCATCGACCAGGCGGCGGCCGTGGTGCTGCTCCAGGCCGCCCTCGACGGCGAGCGTGCGTCCGGCAAACCACCAGGTCATCCCCTCGACCCACCCCCCGGTGGAGAAACGAGTCCCGGGACCGAGCGGTGAGCCCGCAGGAGTGGGACACGTTCCTGCTTGCCGGTGAGGCCGAGCCCGTCGACCACGAGGTCCGCCGCGACCGCACCCGGAAGATCGTCTACGCCGGGCTGGCGGCCGTGGCGACCGCCGGGATCGTCGGCCTCTACACGCTGGCCCGCCCGTTTCTGGGACCCGACGACTTCGAGGGCGCCGGAACCGGCCCGGTCGTGGTCCGCATCAGTCCCGGCGAGAGCGCGGTCCAGATCGCCGAGACGCTCGCCAAGGCGGGGGTGGTGGCCAGTTCCGGGGCGTTCGTCCGGGAGGTGGAGGCCCGCGCCAAGTCGGGCAGCCTGCGGCCAGGGGACTACCGGCTGAACAAGGGCATGTCCGCCTCGATCGCGCTCGACCGGCTGCTCGACCGCGACTCGCGGGTGTCCCGGCGGGTGACCATCCCCGAGGGGCTGCGCGCCAAGGAGGTGTACGTCCGCCTCTCGGCCGCCTCCGGTGTCCCGGTCGCCGAGTTCGAGAAGGCGGCGGCGCAACCTGCCGCGCTCGGGCTGCCGTCCTACGCCAAGTCGGTCGAGGGCTTCCTGTTCCCGGCGACCTACGAGGTCGAGCCGTCGAGCACCGCCAGGAGCCTGCTGCGCGACATGGCCGCCCAGTTCGGCCGGGTCGCCGACCGCCTGGGACTCGACTCGCGCGAGGGCATGAGCCCCCTCGACGTGGTGACCACGGCCAGCATCGTGCAGGCCGAGGGCGGGCGTGACGACGACTATCCCAAGATCGCTAGAGTGATCTACAACCGCCTCAAAAAGGGCGGGCGCCTCGAAATGGACTCGACGACCATGTACGGCCTCGGCAAGTACGGCATCGCCGCGACCATCGACGAGACCCGCGACGACTCTCCGTACAACACCTATCGGATCGATGGTCTACCGCCTGGTCCGATCGGAAACCCCGGTGAGCAGGCACTTCGGGCGGCCTTGAAGCCAGCGAAGGGTGATTGGTACTGGTTTGTCACTACAGATCCAGGCCGTAGAATCACCAAATTCACTGACAACGAAGGCGAGTTCGTGAAATATCGGGAAGAGCTGAACAGGTACCTCGGGACGAACTAGGCCGAACGATGACCGACGGTCCGCGTGCCGGACCGAGATCCATACCGAAGCTTGATCCCCCCTCGGTTTGGCGCATCGCTTGACGCGAGGCCAGTCCTACCGAGAGATTGGCCAGCGCACTATGAACGACCTCGACATGGACTCTTTGCTCGGCGCCTCCGACGAGGGGGGGCCGAGGCGTTCGCGCCGACAGCAGAGCCGCAGCCGGCGCCGCAGGCGGCGTACCAGGCGCAAGGGCGCGGCCGCGTCCCTGATCGCGATCGTGATCATCGTCGGCATCCTGGGCGGCGGCGGTTACCTGGGCTACAAGTGGGTCAGCGACGCCGTGACGGCCGACGACTACACCGGCTCTGGCACCGGTGAAGTGGTCATCGTGATCGAGGAGGGCGCCTCCGCCGGCGACGTCGCCGCCGAACTGGAGAAGGAGGACGTCGTGGCCAGCGCCCGTGCCTTCATCCAGGCCGTCGACGCGGCCGGCAAGGGCGGCTCGCTCCAGCCCGGCCACTACGCGATGAAGAAGCGCATGTCGGCCGCCGCCGCCGTCGGGCTGCTCGACCCCGACAAGCGCCTGCGCGACAGCCTGACCATCCCCGAGGGCTACCGCGCCACCCGCGTCTACGACACCCTCGCCGAGGCGACCGGCATCCCCGCCAAGGAGTTCGCCGACGCCGCCAAGGGCGACATCGGCCTGCCGTCCTACGCGAAGGGCAGGGCCGAGGGCTTCCTGTTCCCGGCGACCTACGAGCTGCCGCCGAACATCACCGCGAGCGAGATCCTCACCCGGATGACCGACCGCTTCAACGAGACCGCCCAGAAGTTCGACCTGAACGCCGAGGCGAAGCGGCTCGGCTTCACCCCGATGGAGATCATGACCGTCGCGAGCATCGTGCAGGCCGAGTCGGGCACCCCCGACGACATGGGCAAGGTGGCCCGGGTCATCTACAACCGGCTGGCGCTCAACCCGCCGATGAAGCTCCAGATGGACTCCACCACGATGTACGGCCTGGGCAAGTACGGCATCGCCGCGACCTTCGAGGAGACCCGCGACGACTCGCCCTACAACACCTACCGGGTCGACGGCCTGCCGCCCGGCCCGATCGCCAACCCCGGCGACCACGCCATCGAGGCCGCGCTGAAGCCCGCCAAGGGCGACTGGTTGTTCTTCGTGACCACCGACCCGGAGAACGGCGTCACCGAGTTCACCGCCAGCGAGGCCGAGTTCGTCCGCCTGCGCGACAAGTTCCACGCCACCCAGAATTGACCACGTGAACAAGAGAGCAGCCGTCCTCGGCTTCCCGGTCCGCCACTCGTTGTCGCCCTACCTCCACCGGGCGGCCTACGCCGCGCTCGGCCTGACCGGCTGGCGGTACGACGCGATCGAGTGCCGGGAGGAGGAACTGGCCGCCTTCGTCGGCGGCCTCGGCCCCGAATGGGCCGGGCTGTCGCTGACCATGCCGCTCAAGCGGGTGGTGTTCCCGCTGCTCGACACGGTCGCGCCGCTGGCGGTCGAGGTCGGCGCGGCCAACACCGTGATCTTCCGCGACGGCGCCCGGCACGGCGCCAACACCGACGTCCACGGCATCGTCGCCGCCCTGGCCGAGGCGGGGGTGCCGGCCCCCGCCAGCGCGACCGTCCTCGGGGGCGGCGCCACCGCCGCCTCGGCGCTGGCCGCGCTGCGCGAGCTCGGGCTCGCGGAGGCGACCCTGGTGGTACGCGACCCGCGCCGCGCCGGGGAGACCCTGGAGGTGGCCGAACGGCTGGGAATGTCCGTCGACGTCCAGGCGTTCGAGAGTTTCGACACATCCGTGGATCTGCTGATCTCCACCCTGCCCTCGGGGGCGGCCGACGGGCTGGCCGTCGAGGCCTCCCGGGCGCGGGCCGTCTTCGACGTCGTCTACTCGCCGTGGCCGACGGAGCTGGCCCAGGCCGTGCGGAAGGAGGGCGGGACGATCGTCGGGGGCTTCTCGATGTTGCTGCACCAGGCGGTGCGGCAGGTCGAGCTGATGACCGGGCGGTCGCCGGTCCCGGTGGAGGCCATGCGGACCGCGGGTGAGTCGGCGTTGTAATCGTGCTAAACTCATGAACCGATCGGTCCGGCACGTGCCGGACGCGCAAGCGGAGGTCCTCCTCCCACCTGATCAGCCGCGAGGCAGACGGGTTCAAGGATCACAATCGAGTTCTCGGACTCAGTGGCCCCGCATGCGTGACGTGCCGGGGTCTATTCGTGTTTCCGGCATGGTCGAACACACAGGCGAAGGTCCCTTGGAGGTCCCATCAGCACCGAGCCCCGCATCAACGATCGTATTCGTGTCCCCGAGGTCCGCCTCGTCGGCCCGAACGGCGAGCAGGTCGGCATCGTCTCCATCCACGACGCCCTGAAGCTCGCCCAGGAGTCCGACCTCGATCTCGTTGAGGTCGCGGCGACGGCACGCCCGCCTGTCTGCAAGCTCATGGACTACGGCAAGTTCAAGTACGAGTCGGCCATGAAGGCGCGCGAAGCCCGCCGCAACCAGGCACACACGATCATCAAGGAGATCAAGCTCCGGCCGAAGATCGACCCGCACGACTACGAGACCAAGAAGGGTCACGTCGTGCGCTTCCTCAAGGCGGGGGACAAGGTCAAGGTCACGATCATGTTCCGCGGACGTGAGCAGTCGCGTCCCGAACTGGGCTTCCGGCTCCTGCAGCGGCTCGCTGAGGATGTCACCGAGCTGGGCTTCGTGGAGTCGCAGCCGAAGCAGGACGGCCGAAACATGATCATGGTGATCGGCCCGCACAAGAAGAAGGCCGAGGCGAAGGCCGAGAAGGCCGCGGCTCGGGCGACCCGCGACGACGACTCGGCGGCCGACACGGTCGCCGCCGAGGAATAAAAACCGCCGCGCGGACGCACAGACTGGGAGCCCGTTCTTCGCGGCTCTTGCGAGTCAGGAACGCCGGTTACCCGGCCCCCTTCGCGGGGCCGGGAGATCGGCTTGGAACAACGAGGGAGAGACGGCTGAGATGCCGAAGATGAAGACGCACAGTGGTGCGAAGAAGCGCTTCCGGGTCACCGGCTCCGGCAAGATCGTGCGCCGCCGGGCCAACCGGAAGCACCTTTTCGAGCACAAGCCGTCCACCCGCACGCGCAGGCTTGAGAACGACGTGGTCATGTCCGACGCGGACACCAAGAAGATCAAGAAGCTGCTCGCTAAGTAACGACCCCCGGGGAGAAGAACAACATGGCACGCGTGAAGCGGGCGCTCAACGCCAAGAAGAAGCGCAGGGTCGTCCTCGAGCGGGCGAGCGGTTACCGGGGTCAGCGGTCGCGTCTGTACCGCAAGGCCAAGGAGCAGATGCTCCACTCGATGACCTATGCGTACGCCCACCGCAAGGACAAGAAGGGCGCGTTCCGCCGCCTCTGGATCCAGCGGATCAACGCCGCCGCTCGTCAGAACGGCATGACCTACAACCGGCTCATCCAGGGTCTGCGCCTTGCCGGCATCGAGGTCGACCGCAAGATCCTCGCCGATCTCGCGGTGAACGACTCGCAGACCTTCGCCACGCTGGTCGAGGCCGCCAAGAAGGCGCTCCCGTCCGACGTGAACGCTCCGGTCGCCTAAGCGATCATCTGCTTTCCGGAAGGGCTCACCGTTCCTGGTGGGCCCTTCTTTCCGTCTCGGAGGGAAACGTGACCGAGTGACCGAGTTGACCAATCCCAAGTCGCCGCGCGTCAAAGCCGCTCGGAGGCTGACCAAGCGGGCCTTCCGGGACCGCGACCGGGCCTTCCTCGCCGAGGGGCCCCAGGCGGTGCGGGAGGCGCTGGCGCTGCCCGGGGTGACGGTGGAGCTGTTCGCCACCGCCGAGGCCGAGACCCGGCACGCCGACATCGTCGGCGCGGCCGTGAGCGCCGGGGTGCCGGTGTTCCGGGCCAGCGGCGAGGTGATGGCCGAGCTCGCCCAGACGGTCACCCCGCAGGGCCTGATGGCGGTGTGCAAATTCGTCCACGTGCCCCTGTCCTCGGTCGAGGAGACCCGGCTGGTGGCGGTGCTGGCGCACGTCCGCGACCCCGGCAACGCCGGCACCGTGCTGCGCACGGCCGACGCCGCCGGAGCCGACGCGGTGGTGTTCACCGACGCGTCCGTAGACCCCTACAACGGCAAGTGTGTACGGGCCAGCGCGGGCAGCCTCTTCCACCTGCCCGTCGTGACCGGGCTGCCGGTCGACAAGGCCGTGGCCGAGCTGAAGGACCGGGGCCTGCGCATCCTGGCCGCCGACGGCACCGGCACGGCCACCCTCGACGACGTCGACCTCGCCGCCCCCACGGCCTGGGTGTTCGGCAACGAGGCGTGGGGCCTGCCGCCCGAGGTGCTGGCCCTGGCCGACGAGGTCGTCCGGGTGCCGATCTACGGCCGCGCCGAGAGCCTGAACCTGGCCACCGCCGCCGCGGTGTGCCTGTACGCCAGCGCGCGAGTTCTCCGGCAGATCTGACATTCCGTGTAATAGGTGCGTACCCGGTCCGTGACGGGCTGCCGAAGGGCTCCGGAAACCCGCTATTGTCGGCGGAGACGGCTCGCGGAGCACGGCTGGAGGGGTCCTTTGCGCGGCGAGAACACCCATGGACGGGTCGCCGACCCGTCGAGTGTGATCGCCATCGACGCCCTTCCCGACGGCGTCGTCGTGGTCGACGGCGACGGCGTCGTGATGGCCGTGAACAGGGCGGCCGAACGCCTGACCGGGCTGCACCGCAAGACGTCCCCCGGGCGTCACGTGGGCGACGTGCTCCCGTTGCGCGACGCCGAGGGGCGCGACTGGTGGAAGTGGCTCGACCCCCGGGGCGGCCTGTCCATCCGGTCCCGCCAGGTCGAGCTCCCGCTCCAGCTCGACGGCCGCGACCTGCTGGTCACGGCGGCGTTCGTGCGCACCCCCGCGCGGGCCGGCCGGGTGATCCGCGTGGTGATCACCCTGCGCGACGCCGGGGCCCGCCGCCGCCTGGAGCGGAGCCGGGCCGACCTCGTCTCGACCGTGGCCCACGAGCTGCGCTCGCCGCTGACCAGCGTGAAGGGCTTCACCGCCACGCTGCTGGCCAAGTGGGACCGGTTCAACGACGCCCAGAAGCTCGTCATGCTCCAGACGGTCAACTCCGACGCCGACCGGGTGACCCGGCTGATCACCGAACTGCTCGACGTCTCCCGCATCGAGTCCGGGCGGGTGGAGATCCGGCGGCAGGTCGTCGACATCCCCGCCCGCGCGCGGCGCATCATCGCCGGCCGCGTGGCCGCCGGCGAGCCCGAAGACCGGTTCTCGCTCACGGTTCTGGGCGACCTGCCGGAGATGTGGCTCGACCAGGACAAGATGGATCAAATCCTCGGCAACCTCGTCGAAAACGCGGTGCGACACGGCGGCGGTAAGGTGACAATCGTCGTAGAGCCCGTCGAATGGGGAGTGGCCGTGTCCGTGCGTGACCAGGGCGAGGGCGTCAAGCCCGAGCTGGCCTCGCGCGTCTTCCGCCAGTTCTGGCGCGGCAACGACCGCCGCCGCGGCGGCACCGGCCTCGGCCTCTTCATCGTCAAGGGCCTCGTCGAGGCCCACGGCGGCACCATCACCGTCGAACGCGCCCCCGGCGGCGGCGCGGAGTTCCGATTTATCATGCCCACCGGCACTCCTGTCTGATTGCCGCGCCTCCGGCGCGGCGGGCCAAGCGCTCTGGACCCGGTGGGCTCCTTCGCCGCTCTAGTCGCTTCGCTCCTGCCGCTCCTCCTCGCCCACCGGCGCGCTTGGCCGGATATCTGGCCACATTTCTTGGTCTGGCGGGTCACTCCATGTCGGACCACAGGGGTGAGACCAGGTGCGGCCTGGGGAATCGACCGGATTTCAAGCGGCCCGCTTCCGACGGCGCAGGTCCGGCGGGCGGGCTTAGGGCTTTCCTTTAGCTACTAGAATCAGGGGCCGCCATTCCGGCCCTGGATACGGAGTTCCCTTGTCTGATTACGACCCGGTCGAGGTGACACCGCTGCACGCCGACGAGCTGGCGCGCGCGGAGGCCGATGCCCTCGCCGCCATCTCCTCGGCCGCGGATCTCGACGAACTGAAGCAGGTCAGGCTGGCCCACGCCGGTGACCGGTCCCCGATCGCGCTGGCCAACCGGGAGATCGGCGCGCTGCCGCCGGCCGCCCGCGCCGAGGCCGGCAAGCGGATCGGCGCCGCCCGCAGGGCCGTCGGCGAGGCGCTGGCCGCCCGCCAGACCGAGCTGGAGGCCGAGCGCGACGCTCGCGTGCTGGTCGAGGAGACCGTCGACGTCACCCTCCCGTGGGACCGCGCGCCGCGCGGGGCCCGCCACCCGCTGACCACGCTCCAGGAGCGGATCGCCGACTGCTTCGTGGCCATGGGCTACGAGGTCGCCGAGGGCCCGGAGCTGGAGGCCGAGTGGTTCAACTTCGACGCGCTGAACATCGCGCCCGACCACCCGGCCCGCTCCGACCACGACACCTTCTTCGTCGAGTCGGTCAAGTCGGGCAAGGTGCTGCGCACCCAGACCTCGCCGGTCCAGATCCGCGCCCTGCTGGAGCGCCCGCTGCCGGTCTACGTCATCTCGCCCGGCAAGGTGTTCCGCACCGACGAGCTCGACGCCACCCACACCCCGGTGTTCCACCAGGTCGAGGGCCTCGCGATCGACAAGGGCCTGACGATGGCCCACCTGAAGGGCACGCTCGACCGGTTCGCCGAGGTCATGTTCGGCGAGGGCATCTCGACCCGGTTCCGGCCCAACTACTTCCCCTTCACCGAGCCGTCGGCCGAGATGGACCTGCGCTGCTTCGTCTGCCGCGGCGCGTCCGCCGTGCCGGGCAACCCGCCGTGCCGGACCTGCAAGTCCGAGGGCTGGATCGAGTGGGGCGGCTGCGGCATGGTCAACCCGCGGGTGCTGATCGCCTGCGGCGTCGACCCCTCGGTCTACTCCGGGTTCGCGTTCGGCATGGGCATCGAGCGCACCCTGATGTTCCGCCACAACGCAGAAGACATGCGCGACATGGTCGAAGGCGACATCCGCTTCACCCTGCCGTTCGGAATGGAGGTCTGATGAAGGTCCCGCTTTCGTGGCTGCGGGAGTACGTCGATCTCCCGCCCGTCACCGCACACGAGGTCGCCGACAAGCTCACCGCCGCCGGTCTCAAGCTGGAGGCCATCGCCTCCCACGGTCACGACCTGAAGAACGTCGTGGTCGGCAAGGTCATCGAGATCGAGGAGCTGACCGGCTTCAAGAAGCCGATCCGCCACTGCCTGGTCGAGGTCGGCGAGGCCGAGCCGCGCGAGATCGTCTGCGGCGCGACCAACTTCGGCATCGGCGCGGTCGTCCCGGTCGCACTGCCCGGCGCGGTGCTGCCGGGCGGGTTCGAGATCGCCTCCCGCAAGACCTACGGCCGCCTGTCCGACGGCATGATCTGCTCCGAGGCCGAGCTCGGCATCGCCGAGTCGTCCCCCGGCATCCTGCTGCTGCCCGACGACACCCCCCTCGGGGCCGACGTCGTCGAGCTGCTGGGGCTGCGTGACGACGTACTGGAACTGGAGATCACCCCCGACTGCGGCTACGCGCTGTCGATCCGGGGTGTGGCCCGTGAGGCGGCGACCGCGTTCGGCGTGCCGTTCCGCGACCCGGCCGCGCTGGAGCTCCCGGCCGCCGAAGGGGTCACCCACCCCGCGGAGATCGGCGACCCGACGGCCTGCGACCGGTTCGTGCTGCGCGCCGTCTCCGGGTTCGACCCCTCCGCCGAGTCGCCGCTGTGGATGCGCGTGCGGCTCACCCGCGCGGGCATGCGGCCGGTCTCGCTGGCCGTCGACGTCACCAACTACGTGATGCTGGAGCTCGGCCAGCCGCTCCACGCGTTCGACAGGAACACCCTCCAGGGCGGCATCGTGGTGCGCCGCGCCCTGCCGGGCGAGCGCCTGGAGACCCTCGACCACGTCACCCGTGACCTGGCCGAAGACGACATCCTGATCACCGACGACTCGGGCGCGATCGGGCTGGCCGGCACCATGGGCGGCCTGTCGACCGAGATCTCCGGCTCGACGACCGACATCGTCATCGAGGCCGCCCACTTCTCGGCCACCGGCGTGGCCCGCATGTCGCGGCGGCACAACCTGGTGTCCGAGGCGTCCAAGCGCTTCGAGCGCGGCGTCGACCGCGAGCTGCCGCTCGTGGCGTCGTGGCGCGCGGTCCAGCTCCTCACCGAGCTGGGCGACGGCGTGGCCGAGCCCGGCGTGACCCACGCGCAGATCGACGTGGCGCCCGTGTCGATCACCATCCCGTCGGGTCACCCGGCGCGGGTCGCGGGTGTGCCCTACTCCCGCGAGACCGTGGTCACCCGCCTGGAGCAGGTCGGCTGCCGCGTCGTCGACGGCGTCGCCCCGGCCGCCGAGGGTGGTCGCGGCGTGGCCGCCACGGGTGTCGTGACCAGTGGCGACCTGGCCGCGAAGCTGGCCGTGACCGGCGACGACCCGATCACGGTCTACCCGCCGAGCTGGCGTCCCGACCTGACCGACCCCAACGACCTGGCCGAAGAGGTCATCCGGCTGGAGGGCTACGACACGCTGCCCTCGGTCCTGCCGGCGGCCCCGGCGGGCGCGGGCCTGACCGAGACGCAGCGGCTGCGCCGCCGGGTCGGCCGCTCGCTGGCGCTGTCGGGCTACGTCGAGGTGCTGTCCTACCCGTTCATCGGCGCCCGCGACCTCGACCACCTGCAGCTTCCCGCCGACGACGACCGTCGCCGCGCGACCCGGCTGGTCAACCCGCTCAGCGAAGACGAGCCGTTCATGCGGACCACGCTGCTGCCGGGCCTGCTCAAGACCCTGGTCCGCAACGTCGGCCGCGGCTTCACCGACCTGGCCCTGTTCGAGACGGGCCTGGTCTACCGCCCCGGCGCCGACGCCCCGGAGACGGCGCCGATCCTGACGGTGGAGCGCCGCCCGACCGACGAGGAGCTGGCGCTGTTCGCCGCCGCGCTTCCCGAGCAGCCGGTCCGCGTCGCGGCCGTCCTGGCCGGGGAGTTCGAGCGGTCCGGCTGGTGGGGCCAGGGCCGCGCGGCGACCTGGGCCGACGCGATCGAGGCCGCCCGCGCGGTGGCCCGCGAGGCGGGCGTCACGCTGGACATCCGCGCCGACCAGCACGAGCCGTGGCACCCCGGCCGCTGCGCCGCCCTCTACGCGGGCGAGATCCTGGTGGGCCACGCCGGCGAACTGCACCCGCGTGTCGTGGAGGCCTTCGGCCTGCCGAAGCGCACGGCGGCGATGGAGCTCGAACTGTCCCGCCTCGCCGCCCCGGTGCCGGTGCAGACCCCGTCGATCTCCGCCTACCCGGTGGCGACCCAGGACGTCGCGCTGATCGTGCCCGCCGACACCCCCGTGTCGTCGGTCGAGGCCGCCCTGCGCGACGGCGCGGGCGACCTGCTGGAGTCGGTGCGCCTGTTCGACGTCTACGAGGGCGCGCAGGCGGGCGAGGGCAACAAGTCCCTGGCCTACACCCTGCGTTTCCGCGCCACCGACCGGACCCTGACGGCCGACGAGATCGCCGCCGCCCGCGACGCGGCGGTCGACCTGGCCGCCGCCCGGATCGGAGCCCGCCTGCGCGGGGTGTGATCGCGTTGCGGAAGACGAGGGCGCCGGGTCTCCCCGGCGCCCTCGTCGTGGTCGAAGGCTCTTTTTCCGTTACGGCTCCGCCTGGCCGGCCACCCGACCGGGTCTGACCGCCCTCCCCGCCGCGCCGTTTCCACCCGGAGGAACAAAAGGACTCCCGGGTGGAAGAGGTGTGCTCCCCGGATGGCAGGGAGCGCTGAGTAGGCGGAACGTCACCGGCCTACGATGGCCCGGCCAAGGGGAGGCAGGTGATTGTCGTGTCCGGAGACGGGCTGGTCGGCAGAGACGCCGACGCGGACGGGATCGAGGAGGCCTTCCGGCACAGCCGCCTGGTCACCCTGACCGGGCCTCCCGGTGCCGGGAAGACCGCGCTCGCGCGGGTCGTGGCGGCCAGACGCGGGGCACGGGTGGTCGACGCCGACGCGGGGCCCGCGGCGCTGGCCGAGATCGGTTCCTCGGCGGCGGAGTTCCTCGTCGTCGACGGTTGCGACCGGGCGCTGGAGCTGCTGGTGCCGTACGTCGGGGTGATGTTGCAGCGGCGGCCGGGGCTCTCGGTCCTGGCGACCTGCCGCCAGTCCCTGGCGCTGCCGGGGGAGCGGGTGGTCGCGCTCGGCGAACTGGCTGCCGGGCACCGCGCCGAACTCCTCCGACGGCTGGGTGTGACCGCGCCCGCCGAGATCCTCGGGCGGGTCGACGGGCTGCCGCTGACGCTGGTGCTGCTGGCGGCGGCGCTGAGACGCGGCGAGACCGAGGGCCCGCTGCTCGACCTGCTCTGGGACCCCCGCCACGACGGCCCGCCGCGGCACGCCGCCATGCGGACCGCGATCGGCTGGAGCCACGAGCACTGCACCCCCGGCGAGCGGCTGGTCTGGGCCCGCCTCTCGGTGTTCGACGGCGGCTTCGACCTGGAGGCCGCGCAGGCCGTCTGCGGCGACGGCGACGTGACCCCCGCCGTCGCCGCGCTGGTCGACAAGTCGCTCGTCATGCGGTCGGAGACCAGCGAGGGCGTGCGTTTCCGGCTGCCCGCGACCGTCCGCGCGTTCGGCGCCGAGTGGCTCGACCGGGCAGGTGAGCGCGAGGCCACCGAACACCTCCACTTTCGTCACTTTCGCCGCCTCGCCCGGCGGGCCGAGGCCGAATGGCAGGACGGCCAGCTGCGCTGGTACCGGCGCATGCGCCTGGAACGCGGCAACCTGATCAAGGCCCTCGACTCCCGCCTGGCCGACCCGTCGGGCGCCGACGACGCCCAGGACCTCGCCGGCACCCTGTGGTTCCTCTGGGCCTGCTGCGGTCTCCAGCGGGAGGGCGCCGGGCAGCTCGCCCGCGTCCGCCGGGCCGGTGGATCGCCCGGCCCCGAACGGGACAAGGCGCTCTGGACCGCCGCCTGGCTGCACGCCGCGCTCGGCGAGCCCGACGCCGCCGAAGAGGCCCTCTACGCCTGTACGAACCAGGGCCCGCCCCGCCTGACCCAGGTCTCGGCGTGGGTGGCCGCCCAGCGGGGCGCGTTCCCCGAGGCGCTGCGGCTGATCAGAGACGCCCGCGAGGGCCACCGCAGAGACGCCGACCTGTTCCCGGGCTTCCTGCCCAGCTACCCGATCATCGCCACGACCCTGCTGCGCATGGGCGACCTGGCCCGTGCGGTGACCGTCTTGCGCGAGGGCCGCGAGTTGTGCGCGACGACCGGCGAGATCTGGACCCGCTCCCACCTCGACCACCTGCTCGCCCTGGCCGCCCTCCTCCGGGGCGACGTCCGGGCCGCCCTGGAGCCGGCCCGCGACGCCCTGACGGTGGCCCGGCAGTTCGGCGACGTCCCGGCGTCGGCGGCCGGAGTGGAACTGGTCGGCGTGCTGACCGGGAACGGCGTGCTGCTGGCCTCCGCCGACCGGGCGTGGGCGGGGATGGACGGGCTGCGCTCACCCGTGCTGGCCGACGTCAGAGACCGCGCCCCGGCCGTCGCCGCCGCGCCCGGCCTCGACCTCGACGACGCCGTCGACCTGGCCCTGACCGCCGACGAGCCGACGGAGGCCTGATGACCGGCAACCTGCCCGCCGAGACCAGCAGCTTCATCGGGCGCAAGGACGAACTCGACCGGCTCGCCGGTCTGCTGGCCGAGTCGCGCCTGGTGACGGTCACCGGGCCGCCCGGCGTCGGCAAGACCCGCCTCGCGCTGCGGGCCGCCGCCGACTGCGCCGAGGGCTACCCCGACGGGGCCTGGTTCGCCGAACTGTCGCCCGAGCAGGACGCCAACCTGCTGGCCAGCGTCGTGGCCCGGGCCCTGGGCCTGCGCGAGCAGTCGACCAGGCCCTACGAGCAGGTGCTGGCCGAATACCTGGCCGGGAAGCGGCTGCTGCTCGTCCTGGACACCTGCGAACACCTCGTCGGCGCGTGCGCCGCCCTCGGCGACGGCCTGGTCGACGTCGCGCCGGGCCTGCGTGTGCTGGCGACCAGCAGGGTTCCCCTGGACGTGCCGTCGGAGAAGATCCTCGAAGTCGCCCCTTTCGCGCGCCCCGAACCCGAGTCCGACGACCTGCTCGGCTACGACGCGGTGCGCCTGTTCGTCGAGCGGGCGACGGACCGGATTCCCGGCTGGCAGGCGGGCGACGGCGCGCTCATGGCCATCGGACGCCTGTGCCGCCGCCTCGACGGCATCCCCCTCGGCATCGAACTCGCCGCCGGTCACCTGCACGCCCTCTCGGCCGAGGAACTGGCCGACCGGCTCACCGACCCCTTCGACCTGCTGACCGCCGGTTACCGGGGCGGTCCGGCCCGGCACCGCAGCTTTCGCACCGCCGTCGGCTGGAGCCACGAGTTGTGCACGCCGCAGGAACGGCTGCTCTGGGCCCGCCTGTCGGTGTTCGCCGGATCGTTCGACGAGCGGACCGCCCAGGCCGTCTGCGCCGACGACCGGCTGCCCGACGTCGGGCGGGTGCTGGCCGAGCTGGTCCGCAAGTCGATCGTCGTCCGGACGGGCGACCGCCACCGGCTGCTCGACGGCATCCGCGAATACGGCCGTGAGTGGCTGCGCGAACTCGGCGAGGAACGCGTGATGCGCACCGCGCACCTGGCCCACTACCGGACGATGGCCGCCCGCCTCGACCGCGAGTGGTACGGCCCCGACCAGCTCGACTGGGCCGACTGGGCGGAGGCCGACCTGGCCGAGATCCGGCTGGCCCTCGACTATGGGATCAGCCACGGCGGCACCGCCTGCCTCGACCTGGTCTCGTCGTGCTGGATCATCTGGGGCGCGCTCGGCCAGATGCGGGAGGGCCGCTACTTCGTCGAACGCGCCCTGGCGGCCGGCCCCCGCGAAGGCTCGTCCTACGCGCGGGCGCTCTGGGTCCTCGGCTGGATCACCCTGTTCCAGGGCGACATGGGCCTGGCCGAACGCAGCTCCCAGCAGTCGCTGGCCGAGGCCCGCCGCATCGGCGACGTGGAGGCGATGGGCCACGCACTGGTCCGGCTCGGGGGCGTGCGCCTGTTCAGTGGCGCCCCGCACAAGGTCGAGGAGCTCATGCACGAGGCCCGCACCCACCTGACGGCGGCCGGCGCCATCGACACGATCGACGACCTGGTGATGGACGGCGGCCAGGCCATGGCCTTCATCTTCCTGGGCGACCTGACCCGTGCCTGGGGCGTGCTCCAGCACATGCACACCAAGTCGCGGAGCCGGGGCGAGATCTGGATGCGCGCCTTCGGCGACCTGTTCCGGTCCCAGCTCATGCTGGCCCGCGACGAGGTCCACGGCGCCGACCGCGCCGGCCGCGAGTCCCTGGCGGTGAAGTGGCGGCTCAACGACGTGCTGGGCGTCGCGATGGGCGCCGACCACCTCGCGACGGTCACCATGGCCCTGGGCGACGCCCGCTCGGCGGCCTGGATGCACGGCGCGGCCGAACGCCTGTGGTTGACGTTCGGCCTGACGGCGATGGGGTCGGACGAACTCGCGGCCCCCCGGGTGGCGACGGCCGAACGCGCGCGTCTGGTGCTGGGCGACGAGGGGTACGAGCGGGCGTTCGAGGAGGGGTTCGCGGCGTCGCTGGAGGAAGTGCGCGACCGCCTGTCCTGATTTCAGAAAGGCAATGGACGACCGGCCAGAACCGATTTCGCGTATACCGCACCGGCGCCGGGAAATCGCCGAACGTCTCGGCGAGGAGTCAGGCGCTCGCCCGTGCCACCCGTTGCGCCTCGGCGTGTTCGTCGGTGCGGGCGTCGTACCGGCGGAACTTCGGCAGGATCGCGGCCATCGCGAGCACGCCGCCCATGCACAACAACCCGCCCGCGCCCAACGAGAAGCGGGTGCCGCCGAGTTCGGCCATGGCGCTCGCGCGGGCGTTGCCCAGCATGGGGCCGGTCGAGTACGACAGCAGTTCGATGCCGGCCAGGCGGCCCCGGTACTCGTCGGGGATGGTCTGGTTCCAGATCGTGCCGCGGAAGATGCCGCTGATCATGTCGGCGCCGCCCGCCAACGTCAGGAAGACGATCATCAGCCAGATGTTCGGCATCACCGACGCCGCCGCGACGGCCGCGCCCCAGAGCAGGGCCGCGACGATGACCGCCAGGCCGTGCCGGTGCACGTGGGCCGTCCACCCCGAGGTCACCGAGGCCAGGACCGAGCCGATGCCCGCCGAGGCGTAGAGCAGGCCCAGGGCGATCTGCTCGTGCTCCCCGCCGAACTGCTCGGCCATGAACGGGTAGAGCGCGTTCGACATGGCGAAGAACATGGCCGCGATGTCGACCACGTAGGTGCCCATCAGGTCGGGGCGGCGGACGGCGTACCTGACCCCCTCGACGAGGGAGGACAGGGACGCCGGCTGGGTGACGGCCGCGCGGCGGGCCATCGGGGCCACCCGGAACAGCAGCACCAGCGAGATCAGGAACGTCAGCACGTTGATCCCGTACGACGGTGCCACGCCGAACGATACGACGATCAAGCCGCCCAGGGCCGGGCCGGCGACCCCTCCGACGCTTCTGACCAGGCCTTGGAGGGCGAAGGCGGCCCCCATCTGGTCGAGCCTGAGCACCTGGTTGATCACGGCCTGCTCGCTGGGACCCCGCACGCTGTACAGACCGGCGGTGAGGGCGCCCACGACGTATAGGACCCAGACCTGGGGGTTCGGGAGGAGGGCGTTGACCATCAGCATCAGCGCGGTCAGGCAGAGGCCGATCTCCGTGGTGATGATGATCTTGCGACGGTCCATCGAGTCGGCGATGGCGCCGCCCCACAGGCCGCAGATGACCATCGGGACGAACTCGGCCACGCTCACCAGGCCCACCGCGACGTAGGAGTCGGTGAGCTCCTTCATCTGGTAGGGCACCGCGACCAGGGTGATGAACGACCCGACCATGGTGATCGCGGCCGACCCCAGCAGCAGCCGGAAGTCGCGGGACGCGCGGAGCGGGCTGACGTCCATCTTCAGGCGTCGCAGCAGAGCGAGGGAACTTTTGGCCACGAAGGGCCAGGTTGGCCGATTCGGCGGGTGATCCGCAACTCGATATTCAGTCGCGCAGAACCTGTCTGCGCAGCACCGTCTTGAGGATCTTCCCGCCCGGGTTGCGCGGCAGCTCCTCCTCGTGGAACCAGAACCGTACGGGGATCTTGAACTCGGCCAGCCGGGTCCGCAGGAACGCCCGCAGGTCACCGGCCGTCACCGGGCTGGTGATGCGCACCACCGCGCCCACCTGCTCGCCGAGCTCCTCGTCGGGGATGCCGATCACGGCCGCGTCGTCGATCGCCGGATGCTCGAACAGGGCCGCCTCGACCTCGGCGCAGTAGACGTTCTCGCCGCCCCTGATCACCATGTCCTTGGCCCGGTCGACGATGTAGACCAAACCCTCCTCGTCGATGCGCGCCAGGTCTCCGGTGTGCAGCCAGCCGTCCACGATCGCCTCGGCGGTCGCGTCGGGGCGGTTCCAGTAGCCCATGATCACCACGGGCCCGCGCATGCAGAGCTCGCCGACCTCGCCCCGGGGCAGTTCCCGGCCGCCGGGGTCGCAGATCTTCACGTCCATCACCGCGAGCGGGCGGCCGATGCTGTCGGGGTGGGCCGCGTACTCGCGGCCGCTGTTGTAGATCGCCAGGGCGGTCGTCTCGGTCATGCCGTAGCCGTTGGACGGGGTGCGGTCGGGCAGCAGCGCGGTGATGCGCTCCAGCAGCTTCGGGGGAGCGGGCGCGCCGCCGTAGGAGATCGCCGTCAGCGACGAGATGTCGTGCTTGTCGAGAGCGGGGTGGGAGAGCAGCTGCCAGGCGTTGGTCGGCACCCCGCTCATCACCGTCGCGCGCTCCCGCTCGATGAGCTCCAGGGCGCGTCCCGGGTCCCACTTGTACATGAGCACCAGCCCGCCGCCGGTGAACATCGTGGTCATGAGCACCGCGAAACAGCCGGTCGCGTGGAACAGCGGCACGGTGAGCAGGGTGATGCGGCGCTGGCCGGCGCTCTCGGCCGGGTCCCGGCCCGCCATGGCGACGCCGCGCATCATCGCGTACGCCACCGTCATCGGCGCCTGCCCGAGGTTGCGGTGGCTGCCGAGGGCGCCCTTCGACCGGCCCGTGGTGCCGGAGGTGTAGAAGATGGTCGCCGGGTCGTCGGGGGAGAGCTCGACCGGGGGCAGGGTGGTCTTCTCGTCGGCCAGCACGTCGTCCCAGTCGCGCCCGCCCTCGAAGGAGCCCCGCCGCGTGACGATCAACGGGACGCCGGCCACGCGATCGGCGCGCTCGCCGTCGGTGATGACCAGCCGGGCGCCGGAGTCGCCGAGCGCGTACTCCAGCTCGGCGGCCGTCCACCACGCGTTCAGCGGCACCGCGATGGCCCCGATGGCCAGCACGGCCGAGAACGAGACGATCCACTCGGGGTAGTTGCGCATCGCGATGGCCACCCGGTCGCCCTTGGCGATCCCCGAGTCGCGCAGCGCGTGGGCGAGCGTCGCGGTGGCGCGGAAGAACTCCGCGTAGGTGAGGCGCTCGTCCTCGTACACGACGAAGGTCTTGTCACCGTGGAAGACGGTGGTCTCCAGCATGGCCCGGAACGTCGCCGGCGCGTGTTTCCAGATCCGGACGCCGCCGGGCGTCTCGGTCATCTCGAACAGCTGCCCCGGGGCGGTGAGCGCCGCCTGCGCCTGGTCATGCGAGATCGTCACGAGACGTCACGATACCGACCGGTAGGTACGGATCCAAGTGACCACCTCACAACGTTCGGCCGCCTTCGGTGTCATCTCGCACAATGAACCCCGGCTTGCATGATCATGTCAGCCGATGCATAATCTTCAGCAAGCAAGAAAATGTGAACCACTGCATGAACATGCAAAACCATCGGGGGGCGGGATGAAGGCGGCCATCGCCGGAGCCAGCGGGTACGCCGGGGGCGAGCTGCTCCGGCTGCTGCTCGGGCATCCGGAGATCGAGATCGGCGCGGTCACCGCGGCCTCCAGCGCGGGCACCCGCCTGGGCGCCCACCAGCCCCATCTCGTGCCGCTGGCCGGGCGGGTCATCGAGCAGACCACGCGCGAGACCCTGGCCGGGCACGACGTCGTCTTCCTGGCCCTGCCCCACGGCGAGTCGGCCGCCCTCGCGGCCCAGCTCGGAGACGACACCCTGATCGTCGACTGCGGCGCCGACTTCCGGCTCGCCGACCCCGCGGCCTGGGAGGAATTCTACGGCGGCGTCCACGCGGGCACCTGGCCCTACGGCCTGCCCGAGCTGCCGGGGCAGCGCGAGCTGCTGGCCAAGACCACGCGGGTGGCCGTGCCCGGCTGCTATCCGACCACCGCCACGCTGGCCCTGTTCCCCGCCTTCGCGGCCGGGCTCGCCGGGCCCGACGTCGTCGTGGTCGCCGCCAGCGGCACCTCCGGCGCCGGGAAGTCGCCCAAGGCCCACCTGCTGGGCAGCGAGGTCATGGGCGCGGTCAGCGCCTACGGCGTCGGCGGCGTCCACCGGCACACGCCGGAGATCGAGCAGAACCTCTCGGCCGTCTCGGGGCAGCCGGTGACCGTCTCCTTCACGCCCACCCTCGCGCCCATGCCGCGCGGCATCCTGGCGACCTGCGTCGTCCCGGCCGCGCCGGGCACCACGCCCGAGTCGCTGCGGGAGGCCTACGAGGAGGCCGTCAAGGACGAGCCGTTCCTGACGCTGCTGCCCGAGGGCGTCTGGCCCTCGACCGCGATGACCCTGGGCGCGAACACCGCCGCCCTCCAGGTCACGCTCGACCGGCGGGCCGGCAGGATCGTGGCGCTGGCGGCGATCGACAACCTCACGAAGGGCACCGCGGGCGGCGCGATCCAGAGCGCCAACCTCGCGCTCGGCCTGCCCGAAGAGCTCGGCCTCCCCGTCGCCGGGGTGAGCCCGTGATGTCCGGTTCTGGAGATGAGGAGACCTCGCCATGAGCGTGACCGCCCCCCTGGGCTTCCGGGCCACCGGGATCAACGCCGGGATCAAGCCCGGCGAGCACCGTGACCTCGCCCTCGTCGTCAACGACGGCCCCTCGCGCGCGGCGGCCGCCGTCTTCACCCGCAACCGCGTGAAGGCCGCCCCCGTCATCTGGTCGCAGCAGGTCGTCAGCGGCGGCCGGGTCAAGGCCGTGGTGCTCAACTCCGGCGGCGCCAACGCCTGCACCGGCCCCGCCGGGTTCCAGGACACGCACGCCACCGCCGAGAAGGTCGCCGAGGTCATCGGCGACTCGGCCGGCGAGATCGTGGTCTGCTCGACCGGCCTCATCGGGGAGCGCCTCCCGATGGACGCGCTGCTCGGCGGCGTCGCCGACGCGGCCAAGCAGCTCTCCCGCGACGGCGGCGTGGCCGCGGCCGACGCGATCCGCACCACCGACACGGTCAGCAAGATCTCCTTCCGGCGCGGCGACGGCTACATGGTCGGCGGCATGGCCAAGGGCGCCGGCATGCTCGCGCCCGCCCTCGCCACGATGTTGTCGGTGCTGACCACCGACGCCGACCTGACCTCCGAGGAGTGCGACACCGCGCTGCGCGCCGCCACCGAGGTCACCTTCGACCGCCTCGACTCCGACGGCTGCATGTCGACCAACGACACCGTGTTGCTGCTGGCCAGCGGCGCCACCGGCGTCAAACCCGACCTGGCCGAGTTCACCAAGCGCCTCACCGAGGTCTGCGCCGACCTGGCCCGCCAGCTCCTCGTCGACGCCGAGGGCGCCTCCAAGGCCATCGCGATCGAGGTCGTCGGGGCCGCCTCGGTCGCCGACGCGGTCGAGGTCGGCCGGGCGATCGCCCGCAGCAACCTGTTCAAATGCGCCATGCACGGCGAAGACCCCAACTGGGGTCGCGTCCTGTCGGCCATCGGCACCACCCAGGCCGAGTTCGAGCCCGACCGGCTCAACGTCGCGATCAACGGCATCTGGATCTGCCGGGGCGGCGCGGCCGGCGACGACCGCTCCAAGGTCGACCTGCGCCCGCGCGACATCCACGTCATCGCCGACCTGTCGGCCGGGCCCCACTCGGCGACCGTCCACACGACCGACCTGACGGCCGAGTACGTGCACGAGAACTCGGCCTACAGCTCATGACCCCGCTGCAGAAGTCCGAGGCGCTGATCGAGGCGCTGCCGTGGCTGGCCCGCTTCCAGGGCGCGGTCGTCGTGATCAAGTACGGCGGCAACGCCATGACCGAGGAGCACCTGCGCGAGAAGTTCGCCGACGACGTCGTGTTCCTGCGCTACGCAGGGCTGCGCCCGGTGATCGTGCACGGCGGCGGGCCGCAGATCAACGCCGCCCTCGACCTCCACGGCATCGCCTCCCACTTCACCGCCGGGCTCCGGGTCACCACGCCCGAGGCCATGCAGGTCGTCCGGATGGTGCTGGTCGGCCAGGTCAACCGCGACGTCGTCGGGCTGGTCAACCGGCACGGCCCGTTCGCGGTCGGCCTGTCGGGCGAGGACGCCCACCTGTTCACCGCCGCCCGCAAGCACGCGGTCGTCGACGGGATCCCGGTCGACATCGGCCAGGTCGGCGAGATCGTCGAGGTCAACCCGGGCGCGGTGCGGGCCCTGCTCGCCGACGGGCGGGTGCCGGTGGTGTCGTCGATCGCCCGGGGTCACGACGGGCAGATCTACAATGTAAATGCCGACACCGCGGCCGCCGCGCTCGCGACCGCGCTCGGCGCGGCCAAGCTCGTCGTCCTCACCGACGTCGAGGGCCTGTACGCCGACTGGCCCGCCAGCGACAAGGTCATCCGCCGCATCACCGCCGGCGAGCTGGCGCGCATGCTGCCCACGTTGTCGAGCGGCATGGTCCCCAAGATGGAGGCCTGCCTGCACGCCGTCCAGGGGGGAGTGCCGCAGGCCCACGTGGTCGACGGCCGGCAGCCCCACGTCCTGCTGAGCGAGATCTTCACCGACGAGGGCATCGGCACCATGGTCCTGCCCGACGAAGGAGACACCCCATGACCAGCCTCTTCGACCGCTTCGAAGCGGCGTTCATGCCGAACTACGGCGTGCCGCCGGTCGCCCTGGCGCGTGGCGAGGGCTCGGTGGTCTGGGGGACCGACGGGACCGAGTACCTCGACATGTTCGGCGGCATCGCCGTCAGCTCGCTCGGCCACGCCCACCCGGCGCTCGTCGGGGCGGTGTCGAAGCAGGTCGCGACCCTGGCCCACACCTCGAACCTGCTCCTGCACGAGCGCGAGGTCGAACTCGCCGAGAAGCTCCTGGAGCTGCTCCAGGCTCCCGGCAAGGTCTTCCTGGCCAACTCGGGCACCGAGGCCAACGAGGCCGCGCTGAAGCTGGCCATCAAGTACGGGAAGACCACCGGCCGCAGCTACTTCGTCGCCGCCGAGATGGGCTTCCACGGCCGCACGCTGGGCGCGCTCTCGCTGACCGGCAAGCCGTCGATCCGCGACCAGTTCGGCCCGTTCCCGCTCGACGTCCGGTTCGTTCCGTACGGCGACGCCGACGCCCTGGCCGCCGCCGTCGACGGCGACTGCGCGGCGGTCTTCCTGGAGCCGACCCAGGGCGAGGCCGGGGTGGTCCCGCCCCCCGACGGCTACATGGCGCGGGCCCGCGAGATCACCAGGGCCGCCGGCGCGCTGCTGGTCGCCGACGAGATCCAGTCGGCCATCGGCCGCACCGGCCACTGGTTCGCCCACCAGGCCGACGGCTACCTGCCCGACGTCCTCACCCTGGCCAAGGGCCTGGGCGGCGGCCTGCCGATCGGCGCCTGCGTCGGCTTCGGCCCGGCCGCCACGATCTTCGAGAAGGGCGACCACGGCTCGACCTTCGGCGGCAACCCCGTGTCGTGCGCCGCCGCGCTGGCCGTGCTCGAAAACGTCGACCTCGCCCACGTCCGGGTCGTCGCCGCCGAGCTGCGCGACGGCATCGAGGCGATCTCCCACCCCCTGCTGAAGGGGGTCAGGGGACGGGGCCTGTGGCTGGCCGCCGTCCTCACCGAAGACCGGGCCGCCCAGGTCCAGGCCGCCGCCCAGCGCGCCGGCTTCCTGGTCAACGCCGTGCAACCCGACGCGCTCCGGCTCGCCCCGCCGCTGGTGATCACCTCGGCACAGGTGCGGAGCTTCCTGACCGCGTTCCCGTCGATCCTGGATGAGGCCGCCGATGGCTAGACACTTCCTGCGCGACGACGACCTGTCGCCCGCCGAGCAGGCCGACGTCCTCGACCTCGCCGAGGCCATGAAGAAGGACCGCTACGGCTACCGGCCCTTCGAGGGGCCGCAGACGGTCGCGGTCCTGTTCGACAAGCCGTCCACCCGCACCCGCATCTCCTTCGCGGTGGGCATCGCCGAACTCGGCGGCAACGCCCTGATCATGGACCTCGGCACCTCCCAGATGGGCCGCGGCGAACCGATCGAGGACACCGCCCGGGTGCTCGACCGCCAGTGCTCGGCGATCGTGTGGCGGACCGCGGGCCAGGAGCGGGTCGAGGCGATGGCATCGGCCAGCCGGGTGCCCGTCGTGAACGCGCTGACCGACGAGTTCCACCCCTGCCAGATCCTCGCCGACCTGCTGACCGTGCAGGAACGCCGGGGCGGCCTGCGGGGGGTCACGCTCGCCTACTTCGGCGACGGCGCCAACAACATGGCCCACTCCTACCTGCTGGGCGGGGCCACGGCCGGCATGCACGTGCGGATCGCGACCCCGCCGGCCTACGACCCCGCGCCCGAGGTCGTCGAGCGGGCCGGGCGGATCGCCGCGGAGACCGGAGGGTCGGTCGAGGTCCTCGCCGACCCGCGCGCCGCCGCCGCGTCGGCCGACGTGCTGGCCACCGACACCTGGGTCAGCATGGGCCAGGACGGCAAGGACGCCCGCGTCACGGCCCTGTCGCCCTACCAGCTCAACGCCGATCTGCTCGCCCTGGCCGCGCCCGAGGCGATCGTGCTGCACTGCCTGCCCGCGTATCGTGGCCTGGAAATCTCGGCCGACGTCATCGACGGGCCCCGCAGCGCCGTGTGGGACGAGGCCGAGAACCGTCTGCACGCCCAGAAAGCGCTGCTCCACTGGCTGGTAACCCGATGACGATTCCGCTCACCAAGGCCGCCCGGCACGCCAAGATCGTCGAGCTGCTGACCCGCAACAAGGTCCGGTCGCAGCCCGAACTGGCCCGCCTGCTGGCCGAGAGCGGGGTCGAGGTGACCCAGGCGACCCTCTCGCGCGACCTCGACGAGCTGGGCGCCCTCAAATTGCGCACCGACGACGGCACACTCGTCTACGCGGTGCCCGGCGAAGGCGGGGAGCGGGTGCCGATCTACCGGACGGCCACCCCCGCCGAACAGCCCGAGGTCCGGCTGCGCCGGCACGCCGAGGAACTCCTGGTGTCGGCCGAGGCGTCGGCCAACCTGGTCATCCTGCGGACGCCGCCCGGCGCGGCGCAGTTCCTCGCCTCCGCGATCGACCACGCCGGATGGCACTCCATCCTCGGCACGGTCGCCGGAGACGACACGATCCTGGTGATCAGCCGGGATCCCCTGGGCGGCGACGCCCTGGCGGCGGCGTTCTTGCGCCTGACCGCCCGCAACAAAGACCAGTGAGCATCGGCATCGGCTAAGGTCGCCGATTGGACACGCACGTATTCGAAGGGTGGGCGTTTGCGGTGAGCTCGGAACGGAAGCCGATGCGGCTGTGGGGTGGCCGTTTCGAAGGGGGGCCGGCCGACGCGCTGACCCGCCTGTCGGTGAGCGTTCACTTCGACTGGCGCTTGGTGCCCTATGACCTGATGGCGTCCCGCGCCCACGCCCGCGTGCTGAACCGGGCCGGTCTGCTCACCAACGACGAACTCGGCCGGATGCTGGCCGCGATCGACGACCTGGAGGCCGCCTGCAAGGCCGGCGAGTTCCGGCCGACGGTCGCCGACGAAGACGTCCACACGGCCCTCGAACGCGGCCTGCTCGAACGCCTCGGCACCCTCGGCGGCAAGCTGCGCGCCGGCCGGTCGCGCAACGACCAGATCGCCACCGACCTGCGGCTCTACCTGCGCGACCACGTGCGCACGATCGTGTCGCGCGTCGTCGAGCTGGAGACCGCGCTGATGAGCCAGGCCGAGGAGCACGCCGACACGGCCGCCCCCGGCATGACCCACCTCCAGCACGCCCAGCCGGTCTCCTTCGGCCACCAGCTGCTGGCCCACGTCCACCCGCTGACCCGCGACATCGACCGGCTGCGCGACTGGGACAAGCGCGCCGCCGTCTCGCCGCTGGGCTCGGGCGCGCTGGCCGGCTCCTCGCTGCCGCTCGACCCGGTCGCCGTCGCGGCCGAACTGGGCTTCGACTCGGCCGCCCCCAACTCGATGGACGCCGTCGCCGACCGCGACTTCGCCGCCGAGTTCCTCTTCGCCGCGGCGATGATCGGCATCCACCTGTCGCGGCTGGGCGAGGAGATCGTCCTGTGGGCCTCGCAGGAGTTCCGCTGGATCGAGATGGACGACGCCTACTCGACCGGCTCGTCGATCATGCCCCAGAAGAAGAACCCCGACGTCGCCGAGCTGGCGCGCGGCAAGTCGGGCCGGCTGATCGGCTCGCTGATGACGATGCTGACCACGCTGAAGGGCCTGCCGCTCACCTACAACCGGGACCTCCAGGAGGACAAGGAGCCCGTGTTCGACGCGGTCGACACCCTCAACCTGGTGCTGCCCGCGATGGCGGGCCTGGTCTCCACGATGCGGGTCAACACCTCGCGGCTCGAATCGAGCGCGCCCGACGGCTTCGCCCTGGCGACCGACCTGGCCGAGCTGCTGGTCCGCAAGGGCGTGGCCTTCCGCGACGCCCACGAGGCCGTCGGCCATCTCGTCGTCTGGTGCCAGGTCAACGACAAGGACCTCGGCGACCTCACCGACGAGGAGCTGCTGAAGGTCTCGCCCCACTTCACGCCCGACGTCCGCGACGTGCTGAGCGTCCCCGGCGCGCTCGCCGCCCGCAAGGCCCACGGCGGGACCGCCCCCGACCGGGTCCGCGACCAGCTCGCCAACCTCCGCGAACTCGTCGACGCGCAGGCCGCATGGGCGACTGGGGCCTGAGCCTCGACCGGTCCTTCTTCGACCGGCCGGCCCATGAGGTGGCCCCTTCCCTGCTGGGGAAGGTGGTCGTCCATGGGCCGGTCGCGGTCCGCCTCACCGAGACCGAGGCCTACGGCCTGCCCGGCCAGGACCCCGCCTCCCACACCTACCGGGGCATGACCCCTCGCAACGCGGTCATGTTCGGGCCTCCCGGGCATCTCTACGTCTACTTCACGTACGGGATGCACTACTGCGCCAACCTCACCTGCCTGCCACCGGGCACGGGGTCGGGGGTGCTGATGCGGGCCGGGGAGATCGTCGAGGGGGTGGACGTCGCGCTGGAGCGGCGCGGCGAGAACACGAAGCTTCGGGACCTGGCGCGGGGGCCGGCCCGGCTCGCGGTGGCCATGGGGTTCGGCCGGGACCACAACGGCGAAGACGCCGTCTCCGGAAACATCCGCGTCTATGAGGGTTCGCGTATTTCGCCGGAAAAGGTGATGGAGGGCCCGCGCACCGGCGTCTCCACCGGGGCCGACGTCCCGTGGCGGTTCTGGATCGACGGCGACCCCACGGTCTCGCCCTACCGGGCCCACACGCCCAGACGCTGACCTGCACGGCTTTTCGTGGCGACGCGGCCCCGCCCCGGCCGATAGGGTTTCTTGCGACTCCGTACCGGATATTCACCGAAAGCCAGGAATCGTGACCGACATCCTCGATGAGCTCGAATGGCGCGATGTGACCGCGCAGACCACCGACATCGAAGCGCTGCGCAAGGCGCTGGCCGACGGTCCGGTCACGGTCTATTCGGGGTTCGACCCCACCGCGCCGTCGCTCCACGTCGGCAACCTGGCCACCCTGCTCATCCTGACCCGCTTCCAGCGGGCCGGCCACAAGCCGATCGGCCTGGTCGGCGGCGCCACCGGTCTCATCGGCGACCCGTCGGGCCGCAGCACCGAGCGCTCGCTGAACAGCGAAGACGTCGTCGCCGACTGGGTCAGCCGGATCCGCGTCCAGCTGGAGCGGTTCCTGTCGTTCGAGGGAGCCAACGCAGCCCAGGTGGTCTCCAACCTCGACTGGACGTCCGAGATGTCGGCCATCCAGTTCCTGCGCGACGTCGGCAAGCACTTCCCGGTCAACCGCATGCTCGGCCGCGAGTCGGTCTCGGCGCGGCTCGCCGGTGAGGGCCTCAGTTACACCGAGTTCAGCTACCAGATCCTCCAGGCCAACGACTACCTGGAGCTCTACCGCCGCCACGGCTGCACCCTCCAGGTAGGCGGCAGCGACCAGTGGGGCAACATCACCGCCGGCACCGACCTGATCCGGCGCGTCGAGGGCGCGCACACCCACGCCTACACCGGCAAGCTGATCACCAAGGCCGACGGCACCAAGTTCGGCAAGACCGCCGGCGGCGCGGTCTGGCTCGACCCGGCGCTGACCTCGCCCTACGCCTTCTACCAGTACTGGCTGAACGCCGACGACCGCGACGTGATCCGCTTCCTCAAGGTCTTCACCTTCCTGGAGCGCGGACGCATCGAGGAGCTGGAGCAGGCCGTCGCCGAACGCCCGTTCGCCCGCGAGGCGCAGCGTGCCCTGGCCGAGGAACTGACCACGATGGTCCACGGGGCCGACGAGGTCACCCGCGCCATCGAGGCGTCCAAGGCCCTGTTCGGACAGGGTTCGATCCAGGAACTCGACGCCGCGACGCTCGCCGCCGCCCTGGCCGAGGTCCCCAAGGCCACCGCCCCTCTCGGTACGACCTACGTCGACCTGCTGGCCGAGAGCGGCCTGGCCAAGTCGAAGTCGGAGGCCCGGCGCGCCATCAAGGAGGGCGGCGCCTACCTCAACAACGTCAAGGTCACCGACGAGGAGTACGTCCCGACCGCCGACGACCTCCTGCACGGCCGTTTCCTGGTGCTGCGGCGCGGCAAGAAGACGCTGGGGGGCGTCGAGATCGCCTAGCCCTGTGTGCATTCGTACACAGAACTTCTCCGTGCTCCGTCCTATCGTTGCTGCACCCCTCCCCACCAGCGACGATAGGTGAGCGCATGTTCGACCGTGATGCGACGGAGCTCGGCCCGGTGATGGCCGAGCTCGTCGAGTGCAACCGCCTGCTCGCCGGCGGCGACCCGTCTCCGGCGCTGCGGCTGCGGCGCGGCATCGCCTACGGAGCCGCCCGCGACCACCGCACCGCCCTCGCGGAACTCGAAGCGGCGGTGAGGGGAGACCTCTCCGAGGAGGACCTGGCCGCCGCCCACCGCCGCCGCGCGGTCCTCCTCTGCCGCCTCGGCGAGTACGCCGAGGCCGAGACCGCCGCCACGGAGTCACTGGCCGTCCGTCTCACGGCGGCCGGGTACACCGCCCGCGCGATGCCCCGCTGCCTCGGCGGCGATCTCCAGGGCGCGTGGGCCGACACCGAACGCGCGCTGCTGCTCGACCCGTCCTACACGGGCGTGCACGCCGTGCGCGGCCGGGTCTTCCTCGCCCTGGGCCGTCCCGCCGACGCGCTGGCCGACTTCGAGGTCTCCACCCGGGCCGAGGCCTACGACGGCGACGCCCGGATCGACCGCGCCGAATGCCTGCTCATCCTGGGCGAACCGGCCCGCGCGGTGGCCGCCTGCGACGAGGTCGTCGCCGCCGGCTTCCTCTGGCCCGGCGAACCGGTGCGGGTTCACCTGCTGCGCGCCCGCGCCAACCTCGCGCTCGGCGACCCGATCGCGGCCCTGGCCGACTGCTTCCTCGCCGCCGCCCTGTCGCCGCATTCCCCCGAGGTGTACGAGGTCCGCGCGGCGGCGTACCAGGCGGCCGACTCGGCGGGAGACGCGTCCGCCGACCTGGCCCGAGCCGCCGAACTCCGGGCCGCCTGAAATGTGACCCGGGTAACAGTCGTGTCGCCCGACGGTCATAGGAGCCTTAAATGACCGCCTTGACCTGCGGAAACGCCGCGTGAGCGCTGATTTGACGCGAGGTTCCCGGTTGCCTAATGTTCTCTTCGCCCCGGGAACACGGCAGCGCCGGAACCCAGGGACATCCCACCGAGTACAACCCGCCGGAAACGGCGATTGGACACGGGCGAGATGATGAAGTAAGCTTGAAGGGTTGCGCCAGAAACGGCGCGGTCCGCTCCGGTCAGATCTGATCGGGAACTGCGGTAAAGTTGAAACACCGCCCAGCAAGTATCTGTGGGCAGACGTGTGCGTTTCTTGAGAACTCAACAGTGTGCTAAAAGCCAGTGCATGATGCACAACCCCGTCATTTGATGACGGATTCCTTTGGTTGACATTCATGTGAATGTTGGCCAGGAAAAATTCTGCAGACATTGTTTGGAGAGTTTGATCCTGGCTCAGGACGAACGCTGGCGGCGTGCTTAACACATGCAAGTCGAGCGGAAAGGCCCTTCGGGGTACTCGAGCGGCGAACGGGTGAGTAACACGTGAGTAACCTGCCCCTGACTCTGGGATAAGCCTGGGAAACTGGGTCTAATACCGGATACGACATCTTCCGGCATCGGATGGATGTAGAAAGTTTTTTCGGTCAGGGATGGGCTCGCGGCCTATCAGCTTGTTGGTGGGGTAGTGGCCTACCAAGGCGACGACGGGTAGCCGGCCTGAGAGGGCGACCGGCCAC
>NZ_WXEW01000014.1 GCF_009901565.1 Herbidospora solisilvae | reverse complement strand
GGCCGCTGGGGGCTGCGCAAGGCCGAGCCGATGCTCAACGCCGCGGTCGCCGGTGCGACCGGCGGCGCGGCCGGGGCCGCCCAGACGGCGGCCGGGGTCGCCCAGGGCAAGGTCCGCGGCGAAGAGCGGGTCGGCGTGCGCGCGAACGGCCAGCCCGCTCCGCTGGAGAACCCGGAGCAGGCGGCCCGGCGCAAGACCGGCGTGCCCGCGCCCAGGACCGGCGCTGCCCCGCCGCTCAACCTGAGCCGTCCACCGGCCACGACCCGGCCGCCCGCGCCCGCGCCGGCGGCTCCCGCCCGCGCCTCTTCGGGCGGCGGTGGCAGTGGCACGGGCGGCGGCGGTGGCGGCTGGTTCAGCGGCCGTTCGGGCGGCTGGGCCTCGCGGCCTTCCGCGTCTCGCGGTTCGGGCGGCGGCATCCTCGGCGGCGGGTTCTTCGGCGGAGGCGGTGGCGGCGGACGGTCGTCGGGCTCGTCGTCGCGCCGGTCGTCGCCGCCACCGCAGCGGCCCCGCCCCGAACCGACCCGCGCGCCCCGGGCCGAGTCGCCGCGTCCGGCCGAGCGACCCGCCCGCTCCTCCGACGCGCCGCCCCTCTGGTTGCCCGGCCGCTCCGACAGCGGTCGCGGTGGCGGCTCCGGCGGTGGCAGCGGCGGCGGTGGTGACAGCGCCGCGCCGTTCTGGTTGCGGCCCCGCGACAAGGACTGATCATGAACGAGGGCCGGAGGAAGGGCCTGTTCGTCGCCGCCGTCGTCGTGCTGGCCGTGCTCGGGATCTACTTAACGACCCTGGGCGACGGCAGCGGCGAGGTCGGGGCGGCGGAACCGGCGGTTCCGGGAGCCACCCGCACGGTCACCGCGCCGCCGGTGGCCGTGCCGAGCCAGGTGGCGACCACGCCGTCGGCGGAGTTCGACGTCTACTCCTACCTGCCGCTGTCGCGTGACCAGCTCGGCGCGGCGGCCGACCTGGCCCGGCGGTTCACCGTCGAGTACGGCACCTACTCGTACAACGACGCGGTGGGCCGGGCCGACCGGCTCAAGGCGTTCACCACGGTCGAGTTCGGCGACGACCTCACCCGTACGGTCACCTCCCCGGCCGCCGTCGAGCACGACACGGCCGACCAGATCGTGTCGAAGGGCTCGGCCCGGCTGAAGTCGATCCGCGACATGTCGGCCGACTCGGTCGTCGTGGTCGTCGAGGGCACCGCCGAGATCACCGCGTTGAGCGGGGCCAAGAACCAGGTCGAGGACTACGCGGTCACCGTCGTCCAGGTCGGCTCCGACTGGCGGGTCTACGACCTGCAGCTGGCCGGCAGCGGCCAGGACGGGGACGTCTCCCCGTGACCACGACCCGGCTCGCGAACTGGAAGTGGCTGGCCGGGCTGCTGGCCGTCGTGGTGCCCCTGGCCATGTTCGGCGCGATCGTGCTGATGACGCCGCTGCCCAACATCATGATGGGCGGCGGCTCGGCGGCCTGCGAGGTCGACACCTCCGACCTGTCGGAGACCGCGCAGGAGGACATCCCGCCGGAGATGCTGGAGCTCTACAAGCGGCACGGCGAGGCCGTCGGCGTGCAGTGGAACGTGCTGGCCGCCGTCGGCAAACGCGAGACCGACCACGGCCGGTCGGAGCTGCCGGGCGTGCAGAGCGGCACCAACTACGCGGGCGCGGCCGGGCCGATGCAGTTCCTCATCAGCACGTGGGGCGGCAAGGCCCGGATCCCGATCCCGTCGGAGTTCAACGGCTACGCCTCCGACGGCGACGACGACGGCGTCGCCGACGTCTACAACCCCGCCGACGCGATCCTGGGCGCGGCCAAGATGCTCAAGCGCAACGGCGCCCCCGACGACCTGCGCAAGGCCCTGTTCGTCTACAACCGGGCCAACTGGTACGTCGACCAGGTGCTGGAGATCGCCGCCAAGTACGCCCAGTCGGGCTCGGTCGACGTGCCGCCGGAGGCCAACCCGGCCTGCGAGGTCGCCTACGACGCACCCAACGCGGTGGTCGACAGGATCCTCGACTACGCCCTCGCGCAGCGCGGCAAGCCCTATGTGTGGGGCGGCACCGGGCCCGCCGGCTACGACTGCTCGGGGATCATCTACATGGCGTACCGGAACGCGGGGTTGAACATCCCCCGCACCACGTTCGGGCAGTGGCCGTTCGGGGTGCGCATCGACGCGGGCGAGGAGCAGGCCGGGGATCTGGTGTTCTTCAACGCCGGCCCCGGGACCTCGGCCGACAACCCCGGCCACGTGGGCATGGTGGTCTCGCCGGGCAAGATGGTCGAGGCGCGCTGCACGCTCTGCGGCCCCATCAAGGTGACCACCTACCGCGACCGGTCGGCCATCGTCGGCTTCACGCGGCCGCTGCAGAATCCCGATGTGCTGGAGCAGCTCAAGCGTCTGGCCCTAACCTAGGCAGGCTTGGCATTCTCCCTGTACGGGAGGCACGGGAGCTCCCGCGGTCGCCCGAGGGGTTCCTGTTTCATCGCCGGTCGCCTGCCAGAGAGGGGCTCTCCTTGGGGTCTTACACCGGCTCCGCAGGCGTTTCGCCTCTCCGCAAGCCCCGCGGCGAGGATGTTGATGGCCGCGTTCACGTCTCGGTCGTGGACCGCGCCGCAGCCGCACACCCAGTTCCGGACGCCCAGGGCCATCGTGGTGGTGAGAGATCCGCAGACCGAGCACCGTTTGCTGGAGGGAAACCACCGGTCGACGACCAGCACGTGCCGCCCGTACCAAGCCGCTTTGTATTCCAGCATCGAGCGCAGTTCACGCCAACCTGCGTCGCTGATGGCGCGGGCCAGGGAACGGTTTTTGACCATGTTTCGGATGGCCAGGTCCTCGAGGGCGATCACTTGGTTCTCGTGAACGAGCCGTGTCGTGACCTTGTGCAGGTGGTCTCGTCTTCGATCGGTGATGCGAGCCTTGATCCGGGCGACGACAAGTCTGGCCTTCGCCCGGTTGGCGCTGCCGGCGGCCTTGCGGGCAAGCGCCCGCTGGGCCTTGGCGAGTTTCCTGTGGTCCGTCCGCTCATGCCTGGGGTTGGCGATCTTCTCCCCGGTCGACAAGGTCGCCAGAGTGGTGATTCCGAGGTCGACGCCGACCATGGCCCCGGTGGGGGCCAGCGGAGAGATTTTCTCCTCTATCAGGATGGACACGAACCAGCGCCCTGCGGCATCTCTGGACACGGTGACCGTCGACGGCTCCGCGCCATCGGGCAGCGGTCGCGACCACACGATGTCGAGCGGAGCATGCATCTTGGCCAGGGTCAGGGTGCCGTCACGCCAGCGGAACGCCGAGCGGGTGTATTCGGCCGATGCCCGCGACCTCTTGCGGGACTTGAAGACGGGGTAGTCGGCGCGCTTGGCGTAGAAGTGCGTGAACGCCGCCTGCAGGTGGCGCAGTGTCTGCTGCAACGGCACGCAGGACACCTCGTTGAGGAACCTGAGCTCCTCTGTGCGTTTCCATTGCGTCAGCGCGGCCGAGGTCTGCGCGTAGGAGCTTTTCCGGCCCTCCTGTCGGTAGGCACGAGTCCGTTCTTCCAGGGCTCTGTTGTAGACCAGGCGCACGCAGCCGAAAGTCCGGGTCAGCTCTTCGGCCTGCCGGGACGTCGGGTAGAAGCGGTACTTGTAGGACCGCTTCACGATGTGCGCCACGGTAGGCAACCTAATCCACGATCTAGCAGGGATCGTACATGTGTTCGATCCTGTGACACCACCTTTCACCCTCCTTCGTTCGAAGGCGGGGTCAACCACGTTCGGGGAGTCTGATGACACAGGTCGTCGTAGGGGCCGCGATCATCGCGGACGGCCGTCTGCTGAGCGCTCAGCGGGCCGAACCGCCGGAGTTGCGCGGCGGGTGGGAGTTTCCCGGCGGGAAGGTCGATCCGGGAGAGAGCGATCTCGACGCGCTGGTGCGCGAGTGCGAGGAGGAGCTCGGGGTCACCGTCGAACCGGGCAAGAGAGTGGGCGGCGACTGGCCGCTGAGCAACGGCTACGTGTTGCGGATCTGGTTGTCGACGATCGTCTGCGGCCGCGCGCCGGAGCCGCGCGAACACCTCGCCCTGCAGTGGCTGGAGCCGTTCGAGTTCGAGTCGGTGCCGTGGTTGCCGGCCGACCTCCCCATCGTCCGGGAGGTCCAAGATCTGCTCAAGGAGGGTTGAGTCCCCCCACTTCGTGTGAATAACGATTACTGAGTGTAATCGGGGAGGGGATTCTGGTGGTCGCTGGACGTGTGGTGTCCCTGGTCGGGGCCGGAATCCTGGCGCTGTCGGCCACACCGGCCGTGGCCTCGGAGGATCCCGGCCGGTGGATGAGAACGGGTGACGTCTGGCGGTTCCGCCTGGCGACCGTCTGCGGTCACGCCGCGTGCTCGGTGCCCGATGGGGCGACCGGCCCGGGATGGCGCTGCCCCCTTCAGCCGGGCCCCGCCCAGCCCGACCAGACGATGACGGGCCCGGGGCTGTTCGTGGAGGCTCCGGCCACGATGCGGCTCAACCTCGACACGGCCGAACTGGCCCGCCGGGTGGCCGTCGTGTGCGCCCGCCTCAGCTCGCTGCCGCCCGGGAAGCTCAGCGCCCTCGCGGCGACGGGCGAACTGGCCGACGGCGTGACCCAGTCGGCCGAGCAGGCCGCCGTGGCCGACGCGGAGGCCCGCGCCCTCGCCGGCCAGTTCGCCGAGGAGGCCGCCAGGGTGACCTCCGAGGCCCAGACCCAGGTGGGCGACTTCCAGAACCGCCCGGTGTACGTCGCCGAGAGCCAGGTCGCGCCGCCGATGCAGGCGTTCGCGGTCGAGAGCATGGTGGCGCCCCCGATGCAGGCGCAGCCGCCCGTCTACGTTCCGGCCGACCCGTCCACCCGGGAGACCGCCGCGCGGCCGCGTACCCGCCAGACCGAGGGGCGCAACCGCCCGCGCGCCCGCGCGGCCGAGGAGCGGGGCCGTTCGCGGGCCCGCGGCGAGGGGCAGCACCGGCCCCGGATCCGCGAGGCCGAGATGCCTGGCCGGCCCGAGACGCACGGTCGGGACGAGCAGGGTCCGCCTCACATTCACGGCGGGGACGAGCGGGGCCGGCCGGGAGGTCCCGGCCGGCAGGGCCCGCCTCAGGTTCACGGCGGGGGAGAGCAGGGCTGGCCGGGAGGCCCCGACCAGCAGGGTCCGCCCGAATTTCGCGGGGGCGGGGAGCAGCGCGGTCCCAAGGGCCACCAGCTCGCCGAGCCGGTCGCCCAGCCACAGGCCATGCCCGGCATCCCGATGCCCGAGATGCCCGGCAATGTCAACCCTGGTCAGAGCCCGCTCGTCGACGCCGCGCCCGGTCAGCAGCCGAACCTCCCCCCGGCGCCTCAGCCGGGGCAGGAGGCGCAGGTCGCCCCTGGTCAGATGGCGATCGGAGAGCAGGCGGGACCGGGCGTGAACCTGCCGCAGGCGGCCCCCGGCGCGCCGGTGGAGGTGCCGCAGCCGATGCCGAACGCGGCCCCCGCGCCCGCTCCCGGCGAGCTGATGCAGGAGCCGTTGTCAGGAGGGTTGTCGAACCTGCCGCCGCTGCCGCAGCTCCCGCCCGGCCCGCCGCTGCCGCCCGGGATGGTCGAGGGCGGCACGCCGCCCGAACTGCTGATGCCGATGGCGACGCCCACGCCGAGTGGCCCGCCGCTGACCCGGTCGCTGAACAACACACAGGCGATCGCGCAGGAGGATTCGGGCCTGGAGCTCGTCAAGGGCTGGCCGGGTGTGATCGCCGCGATCGCGGCCCTGATCGCGGTGCTGGCGCTGCAGATGCGGCTCGGACGGCGCAAGGTCGTTTCCGACCCGCAACCAAAGTGAGGTTTGCCGGTACTTTGCCGGACTAGTATTTGTTTGACGTACGGAGTCAGGCAAAAGCGGCGGAGGAACCCGGTGGTCGGTCGAGCGCCCAGGAGAGCCGCGGCGGTGCTGGCCGCGGTGGTCGGTTCGCTCGGTGTGGCCGTGATGGTGGCCGCCGGCGCGAGCGCGGCCAACCCCGTCGACCCCTGCGACGTCAACCAGTCCTGCGACACGGTGACCACGACGATCACCATGACGCCCTCGCCGACCCCGTCGGAGGCCGTGGTCACCGTCACCCAGACGGTGACCCCCACGCCGACGAAGAAGCCGACGACCCCGCCGGCGCAGCAGACGCAGGACCCCCCGCAGGAGCAGCAGCCGATCCCGACGGTGACGCAGGAGCAACCGGTGGCGCCGCCCACCAACGACGTCGCGCCGCCGCCCGCCGAGACGGTGCCGAGCGACCCGGCCGAGTCCGAGCCCGGCGTCACCCTGGCCCCGGCCGACCCGCCCACCGGCGCCCAGCCGACCCAGGGCGGCGGCATGAACCAGCCGGTGCCCGAGACGGCCCAGGTGGAGATCCGCAACGCGACGCCCTACTTCGACGAGGTCACGCTCAGCCGCAAGCTGGCCGTCCCGGCCGCCGTGCTGGTGCTGCTGGCGCTGCTCGCCTGGCTGATCTTCGAGGGCCGGCTGCGCCGCCTGGCCCACGCGGCGGCGGTCCGCAAGGCGGGGCCGCAGCTGCCGCCGAACGTGGCGATGATGCCCTACCCGGGTTACCCGATGCAGCCCTACGGCCCGCAGCCCTACCCCTACGGGCAGCCCTACCCGCCGCAGCAGCCGCCGCAGCAGGTCGTCAACTACGTGCCGGTGCCCTACCCGATGCCGTTCCCGACGCCGGCCGCGCCCCCGCAGGACTACACGCAGCCCTACGTCTACCAGCAGCAGCCGCCGACGCCTCCGCCGGCGCCCGCGCCGCCGTCGCCGACCTACGCCAAGGGTTACGTCCTCGAGAGCTCCAACCACCCGCCCGACGACGACCAGACGCAGCAGGGCCGCCGCCCCTACTGACCCGGTCACCTGACAGCCCTCCCGATCGGGAGGGCTGTTTCTTTCTGTGCACATGACGTCCGACCTGGTCGTGCGTTGCGTGAGCGTGCAACACGCGGCTTCAAAGCGCGCAAGAAAGCGAGAGCGTTACGAAACTATTTCGCAGGGCTCTTGTGGAACGGGGCACGGGCGACCTACTGTCACCTCACCCTCAGGTGTTCACCCCCCGACAGAAACGAGCACGAGATGTCACGAAGAGTGGCGTTGGCGGCGGTCACGGCCACCGCCGTGGGCTTGGGCCTGGTGGTGGCCGGCCCGGCCGCGGCACATCAGACGGCACGTCAGACGGCGACCCCGACCGCGGTCACCCGCGCCGGGCTCGACCCGTCGCTGGTGGCCGGCCGCGGCGCGAACGTCCCGTTCGTCGAGCAGGAGGCCGAGAACGCGGTCACCAACGGCGTCGTGATCGGCCCCGACAGGAACGCGTACACGCTCCCGGCCGAGGCCTCGGGCCGCAAGGCGGTCAAGCTCACCCCCGGGCAGTGGGTGGAGTTCACCCTGCCGAAGGCCGCCAACGCCCTCACCGTCCGCTACAGCGTCCCCGACGCCCCGAACGGCGGCGGCATCACCGCGCCGCTGAACGTGACCGTCAACGGCGGCAACAAGAAGACCATGACGCTGACGAGCCAGTTCTCGTGGCTCTACAACCAGTATCCGTTCACCAACGACCCCAACGCCGGGCTGTTGCACCCCGACTGGTGGATCACCGAGTGCCAGTGCGTGCCGGCCGCGACCAGCCCCACGCCCGAGATCACCAAGCCGTTCCGGCCGATGCACTTCTACGACGAGCAGCGGCTCCTGCTCGGCAAGACGTACAAGGCGGGTGACAAGGTCCGGCTCACCGCCCCGGCGAACACCAACGCCGCCTGGACGGTCATCGACCTGCTCGACTCCGAGGTCGTCGGCGCTCCCCACGTGCGGGTGGTGGCCGCCAACGTGCTGCTGTTCGGCGCCGACCCCACCGGCCGCAAGGACTCGGCCCCGGCCATCGAGAAGGCCATCGCGTTCGCCAAGCGGAGCGACCTGAAGGTCTACCTCCCGCCGGGCACCTACCAGGTCAACCGCCACATCATCGTCGACGACGTGACGATCGAGGGCGCCGGGTCCTGGTACACGATCATCAAGGGCAAGGAGGTCGCGCTGCCGACCCCGGCCCCCGACGGCTCGGTGCACACCGGCGTCGGCTTCTACGGCAAGGACGCCGCCGACGGCGGTAGCCGGAACGTGCACCTGTCGGGCTTCACCATCGAGGGCGACGTACGCGAGAGAATCGACACCGACCAGGTCAACGGCATCGGCGGCGCGATGAGCGACTCGACGATCAAGGGCCTGTACATCCGGCACACCAAGGTCGGGCTCTGGTTCGACGGCCCGATGGACAACATCAAGGTGACCGACAACATCATCGTCGACCAGATGGCCGACGCCCTGAACTTCCACGGCGGCGTGACGAACTCGGTGGTGGCCAACAACTTCATCCGCAACACGGGTGACGACGGCCTGGCCATGTGGTCGGAGAAGAACCCCAACGTGAACAACGTCTTCGACCGCAACACCGTGCAGACCCCCACGCTCGCCAACGGCATCGCGATCTACGGCGGCAAGGACAACGTCGTCTCGAACAACCTGGTGGCCGACCCGCTGCGTGAGGGCTCCGGCCTGCACGCCGGTTCCCGCTTCGGCGCCGAGCCCTTCACCGGCACGCTGAAGTTCACCGACAACACCACCGTCCGGGCCGGCGCGTTCGACCTGAACTGGCGCATCGGCCTCGGCTCGATCTGGTTCTACGCCCTCGACCGCTCGATCGAGAACGACATCCAGGTCACCGGCGACCACTACCTCGACAGCACCTACAACGCGATCATGATGGTGAGCGAGTGGGGCGTGAAGGACCTCTACTCGATCACCGGCGTGAAGTTCAAGAACATCAGGATCGACGGCACCGGCACGTCGGTGCTAAGCGCCCGCGTCAAGGGCGGCGCGTCGTTCGAGAACGTCGACGCCCGCAACGTCGGGGCCGTGGGCATCAACAACTGCGGCTCGTTCGGCTTCCCGCCCACGGGCTCGGAGTTCTCCGTGACCGACCTGGGCGGCAACGACGGCGGCGGCACCACCGGACCGTGGGCCGGCGCGTGGCAGCTCCCCAACACCATCACCTGCGACGACCGCCCGCCGGTCGTGGCGCCCCCGGCGCCGTCTCCCTGGTAGGACAGCCGAAGACCGGTCCGGCCTCCGGACCGGTCTTCGCCGCGCATCGTCGATTCGCGCCAGCTTCGGGACGAAAAGGCGTCCGGAAGATGTCGATCTTGTAGCGTCGGACGATGATCCCCTTATGGCGAACGGTCACCACCCTCGTGACCGCTGCCGCGCTCACGACGACGGCGTTGCCGGCCGCGGCGACCACGACGCCGCCTGACCGCCACCACGGCGGCCAGGCGGCCACGGTCCGCGTCGACACCGGCTGGTTGCGCGGCACCACGGCCGGAGACCACCGGCTCTTCCAGGGCATCCCGTACGCCGCTCCGCCGGTCGGCGAGCTGCGGTGGCGTTCGCCGCAACCGGTCGCACCGTGGCAGGGCGTGCGCGCGGCGACGGCTCCCGGGGACCGGTGCGCCCAGTTGCCCGGCGTCACGAGCCTTCCCGGCAGCGACAGCGAGGACTGTCTCTACCTCGACGTGGTGGTGCCGGCCTCCGCATCGCCGGTGCGGCGCAAGCCGGTCGTGGTCTGGTTGCACGGCGGTGGCCTGATGACCGGGGCGGGCAGCGACAACGACGCACGCCGGCTCGCCGTCCGGGGCGACGTGGTCGTGGTGACCGTCAACTACCGGCTGGGGATCCTCGGTTTCTACGGCTACCCGGGGCTGGAGAACAGCGGCGCGTTCGGCATCGAGGACCAGCAGGCCGCCCTGCGCTGGGTGGCGCGCAACGCCGCCGCCTTCGGCGGCGATCCGGGCAACGTGACGCTCGCGGGGGAGTCGGCCGGCTCGCACTCGGTGTGCGCGCAGCTCGCCTCGCCCTCCGCCGCGGGGCTCTTCCATAGGGCGATCATGCAGAGCAGCGCCTGCCGGATGGGCGACTTCGCCGCCGCCGGGGTCACCCCCTTCCTCGGCGTGCCGCTGTGGATCCCGCGGGAGGCGCACGAGGGCTACGGTCAGGTGATCGCCGCCGGACTCGGGTGCGCCGATCCGGCCACCGCCCTGGCCTGCCTGCGCGGCAAGTCCGTCCCCGAGCTGCTCGCCCAGACGCCGCTGCCGCTGCCGGGCTACGGCAACGCCGTCCTGCCGGAGGACCCCGCGAAGGTGTTCGCGGAGGGACGGTTCCACCGGGTGCCCGTGTTGTCCGGCACCACCCGGGACGAGGGCACGCTGTTCGCCTCGGTGCTCTTCACCGATCCCGGGCAGGAGGCGTTCGAGGCGGCCGTTAACCGGAACTTCGGCGACAAGGCCGCCGCCGTGCTGGCGAAGTATCCGCCGGGCGCGCACGGTTCGCCGCTCCAGGCCGCGGCGGCCATCATGAGCGATCTCGAGTGGACGTGGGTGGCCCGCGACAACAACCTGCTGTTCGCCGAGCACGTGCCCACCTACGCCTACGAGTTCACCGACCGTACCGCGCCCCCGCTCTTCCCCCTGGCCCACGGTGTCCAGCCCCTCGCCTTCCACAGCTCCGAGTTGTCCTACCTGTTCGACACCTCCTCGCTCACCGCGCCCCTGAACAGGCAGCAGCGCCGGCTGAGCGACACGATGATCGATTACTGGACACGCTTCGCCGCGACCGGCACCCCGAACGGTCCCGGCCTGCCGCGCTGGCAGCCGGTACGGCCCGGCGACCCCACGCCCTACGTCCAGGGCCTGGGGCTCGGCCCCGGTGGCGTCGGGCCCTGGGACCAGGCCGCCGCCCACAACCTGGCCTTCTGGGACACGCTGACCGCGCACTCCTGACATGGAAAAGCCGGGCTGGAGATCCAGCCCGGCTTTTTCGCGGCACGGTCAGCGGCGGAAGATCTTGTTCCCCAGCCAGACCAGCGGGTCGTACTTCCGGTCGACCACACGCTCCTTCATCGGGATCAGCGCGTTGTCGGTGATCTTGATGTGCTCCGGGCACACCTCGGTGCAGCACTTCGTGATGTTGCAGTACCCCAGGCCGTGCTCCTCCTGCGCGGAGTCCTTGCGGTCGGCCACGTCATAGGGGTGCATGTCGAGCTCGGCGATGCGCATGAGGAAACGCGGACCCGCGAAGTGGGTCTTGTTCTCCTCGTGGTCGCGGATGACGTGACAGACGTTGTTGCACATGAAGCACTCGATGCACTTGCGGAACTCCTGCGAGCGCTCCACGTCGATCTGCTGCATGCGGTATTCGCCCGGCTTCACGTCCTTCGGCGGCGTGAACGACGGGACCTCGCGGGCCTTCTGGTAGTTGAACGACACGTCCGTCACCAGGTCTTTGATGACCGGGAAGGTGCGCATCGGGGTGACCGTGATGGTCTCGTCCTCGGTGAAGGTCGACATGCGGGTCATGCAGCCCAGACGCGGCTTGCCGTTGATCTCCATCGAGCACGAGCCGCACTTGCCGGCCTTGCAGTTCCAGCGCACCGCGAGGTCGGGCGCCTGGGTGGCCTGGAGACGGTGGATGACGTCGAGGACGACCTCGCCCTCGTTGACCTCGACCGTGAAGTCCTCCAGGCGGCCTTCTCCGCCCTCGCCGCGCCAGACGCGGAACTTGCCCTTGTAGCTCATGACAACTCCTTGGCCGCGGCGTCGTACTCCGCGAGTTCTTCCTCGGTGAGGTACTTCGAGAGCTCGGCCCGGTCGAACAGGGTGATCAGGTCGGCGCGCATGGACACCTGGGTCTTCTCGACGACCTGGACCTCGGAGCCGTCGGGCTTGGCCGAGCAGACCAGCAGCCTGCGCCGCCACTCCGGCTCCATGGCCGGGTAGTCGTCGCGGGTGTGGCCGCCCCGGCTCTCCTGCCGCAGCAGCGCGGCCTTGGCGACGCACTCGCTGACCAGCAGCATGTTGCGCAGGTCGATGGCGAGGTGCCAGCCGGGGTTGTAGATCTTGCCGCCGGGGGCGGTGGTGTTGGTCGCGCGCTCCTTGAGCTTCTCGACCACCTGCAGGGCCTCGGCGACCTCGTTCTCCTTGCGGATGATGCCGACCAGGTCGTTCATCGTGCGCTGGAGCTCGTGGTGGACCTCGTAGGGGTTCTCGCCACCCTGGCGCTCCAGGGGGGCGACGGCCTCGGCGTGGGCCTCCTCGACGCCGGTCACCTGCGGGCGACGCCCGCCCAGCGAGTCGACGTACGCCGCCGCGCCCGCGCCCGCCCGGCGGCCGAAGACCAGCAGGTCGGACAGCGAGTTGCCGCCCAGGCGGTTGGAGCCGTGCATGCCGCCCGACACCTCGCCGGCCGCGAACAGGCCCGGCACCGAGGCGGCGGCGGTGTCGGCGTCGACCTCGACGCCGCCCATGACGTAGTGGCAGGTCGGGCCGACCTGCATCGGCTCGGCGGTGATGTCGACGTCGGCCAGTTCCTTGAACTGGTGGTGCATCGACGGCAGCCGCTTGATGATCTCGGCGGCGGGGAGGCGGCTGGAGACGTCCAGGAAGACGCCGCCCTGAGGTGAGCCACGCCCGGCCTTCACCTCGGAGTTGATCGCCCGGGCGACCTCGTCACGCGGCAGCAGCTCCGGGGGACGGCGGTTGTTGGCCTGGTCGGTGTACCAGCGGTCGCCCTCCTCCTCGGTCGTGGCGTACTTGTCCTTGAACACGTCGGGGATGTAGTCGAACATGAACCGGCGGCCCTCGGAGTTGCGCAGCACCCCGCCGTCGCCGCGCACCGACTCGGTCACCAGGATGCCCCGGACCGACGGCGGCCAGACCATGCCGGTCGGGTGGAACTGGATGAACTCCATGTTGATGAGCTGGGCGCCCGCGAGCAGGGCCAGCGCGTGGCCGTCGCCCGTGTACTCCCAGGAGTTCGAGGTGACCACGAACGACTTGCCGATGCCGCCGGTGGCCAGGACCACGGCCGGGGCGTCGAAGACGATGAACTTGCCGGTCTCGCGCCAGTAGGCGAAGGCGCCGGAGATCGCGTCGCCGTCCTTCAGCAGGCGGGTGACGGTGCACTCGGCGAAGACCTTGATGTAGGCCTCGTAGTCGCCGTGGACCTCGAAGTCCTCCTGCTGGAGGGCCACCACGCGCTGCTGGAGGGTGCGGATCATCTCCAGGCCGGTGCGGTCGCCGACGTGGGCCAGGCGCGGGTACTCGTGCCCGCCGAAGTTGCGCTGGCTGATCTTGCCGTCTTTGGTGCGGTCGAACAGCGCGCCCCACGCCTCCAGCTCCCAGACCCGGTCGGGCGCCTCCTTCGCGTGCAGTTCGGCCATCCGCCAGTTGTTCAGGAACTTGCCGCCCCGCATGGTGTCGCGGAAGTGGACCATCCAGTTGTCGTCGGAGTTGACGTTGCCCATCGCCGCCGCCGCGCCGCCCTCGGCCATGACGGTGTGCGCCTTGCCGAACAGCGACTTGCAGACGATCGCGGTGCGCTTGCCCTGCTGACGTGCCTCGATCGCCGCCCGGAGCCCGGCTCCGCCGGCCCCGATGACGACGACGTCGTATTCGTGACGTTCCACGGTGAACAGTCCTTACGCGAACGGGAAGGTGATGACGCCCTTGGCCACCATGCGGACGTAGAAGTCGGCGATCATCACCGAGAACAGCGACGCCCATGCCAGCTGCATGTGCTTGGCGTTGAGCTTGGAGACGAAGGTCCAGGCCCGGTAACGCAGCGGGTGCTTGCTGAAGTGGTTGAGCCGCCCGGCGGTGATGTGCCGGCACGAGTGGCACGACAGCGTGTACAGCACGATCAGGACCGCGTTGACCAGCAGGATCCAGGTGCCCAGCCCCGCCGGCTTGTGGATCAGCGCGAGGATCGCGTCGTAGCTCAGCACGGCGCCGATCAGGATCGCGCCATAGAAGAAGTAGCGGTGGACGTTCTGGATGACCAGCGGGAGACGGGTCTCGCCGGTGTACTTCTTGTGCGGCTCGCCCACGGCGCAGGCGGGCGGGCTCAGCCAGAACGACCGGTAGTAGGACTTCCGATAGTAGTAGCACGTGAACCGGAAGCCGGCCGGGAGGCCGAGGATGATCAAGCCGGGCGGCAACGTGAACCAGTCGCCGATCGGGGCCCAGCCGAACAACCGGGCGCCCTCCGGGCACGCCGTCGTCAGGCACGGCGAGGAGAAGGGCGCGATATAGGGCTCTACGAAGTAGCTCTTGTCGAAGATCGCCCAGAAACCGTAGATCAAGAAGAAGGTGAGACCGGCGAACGTGAGCGCCGGCGCGAGCCACCATCGGTCGGTGCGGAGCGTACGCACCTTGAGCTGAGCGCGTTGTTTTCTGGCCGGGCTCTCGGCCGTCTGCTGGGTCATCGGAGACCTTCCACCGGAACTGACCGCGTGACGCCGTGTTGGGCGGCTCGCGCCGAACCGCCGCGTCGCCACGCCGTATTGGTGGGGGCTACGTTACGACCATGTCATAGATACGTGTGAGGAGGGTCACTGACTTCTGGCCTGTGATTCCTGTCACGTTTCCTGATCATGAGCCTCTGTGCGAATTCCCTGGGAGCTTCACGACGGTTACGAAGAAATCATCGATCTGTCGTACTACCCGGATGAACTGGTCGAAATCCACCGGCTTGGAGACGTACGCGTTGGCGTGGAGCTTGTAGCTCCTGACGATGTCCTCCTCGGCCTCCGACGTGGTCAGCACCACGACGGGGATCGAGCGCAGCTCCGGGTCGGCCTTTATCTCCTCCAGCACCTCCCGGCCGTCCTTACGCGGCAGGTTGAGGTCGAGCAGGATCAGGTCGGGGCGGGCCGAGCCCTCGTACTCGCCCTCTTGGCGGAGGAAGCGCATCGCCTGCTCGCCGTCGTTGACGATGTGGAGCTTGTTCCGAACCTTGTTCGCCTCGAAGGCCTCCTGGGTGAGCAGCACGTCGCCCGGGTCGTCCTCGACCAGGAGGACGTCGATCCAGCGCAGCTCATTCATCAGTGGCCTCCAGAGTCCAGCGGAACGTGGTGCCCTTGTGATCGGGGCTCTCTTCGAGCCAGATCCGGCCACCGTGATATTCGACGATCTTCCGGCAGAGCGCCAGCCCGATGCCGGTCCCGGGGTAGACGTCCCGGGGGTGCAGCCGCTGGAAGATCAGGAAGATGCGGTCAGCGTACTTCGCGTCCACCCCGATGCCGTTGTCGGAACAGGCGAACTCCCACATTCCGTCTTTGCGCTCGGCGGTGATGACGATCTCGGGGGGATCTTCGGAGCGGAACTTGATCGCGTTGCCGATCAGGTTCTGGAAGAGCTGGGTGAGCAGCATTCGGTTGCCGCTGACGACCGGCAGGTTCTCGTGCACGACCGTGGCGTCGTTGTCCTCGATGCGGGCGGCCAGGTTGTCGAGCGCGGTCTGCAGCGCGTCGGCCGTCGAGGTCGGCACCCGGTCGTCGGAGACCCGGCCGACCCGGCTGAAGTCGAGCAGGTCGTTGATCAGGAGCTGCATGCGCTTGGCGCCGTCGACGGCGAACTTGATGTACTGCTTGGCCCGGTCGTCGAGCTGGTCGCCGTAGCGCTGCTCCAGCATCTGGCTGAAGCTGGAGACCTTGCGCAGGGGCTCCTGGAGGTCGTGGCTGGCGACGTACGCGAACTGCTCCAGTTCGCTGTTCGACCGCTTGAGCTCGGCTGCCTGGTCGGCCAGGGCCTGCTGGGCCCGCTGGGTCTCCCGCCACTCGCGCAGCACCCGGCGGCGCATCGCGTCGACGTGACCCGACAACTCGGCCATCTCGGCCGGGCGGGCGACGTTGAGCTCGGTGTCGAAGTCGCCGGCGGCGACCTTGCGGACCTGGTCCTGGAGCGTGGCGACGGGCCGCAGGACGACGTAGCGCACCAGCAGGGTGAAGGCGATGCCGGCGAGCAGCAGCACGGCGGCGAGGGAGGCGAGCGCGCCGTAGAAGACGTCCCAGCCCCGCTCCAGGCGGGTCGCGGCGTCGCCGTGGAGGGTGGTGAGGTGGTTCTGCTGGGCGGACAGGGCGTCCCGGACGGCGCCGAAGGTCTCGGTGTTCAGATTGGCGAGCGAGGCGGCGGTGTCCTTGCCGAGTTCGGGCACCTGCCGGACGACCTCGGCGGCGTAGCGCGTGCGCCAGGTCTCGATCGCCTCGACCAGGCGGTCGGATTCGTCCCGCAACTCCGGCACCCGCGGCAGCAGGGCCTCGATCCTGCCGCGCGCGGTCGCCGAGGCACGCTCGGCCGCGTCGTAGTCCTGGAGGTAGAAGGCCTCGTTGGTGCGGCCGTAGCCGCGCATCGCGGCCTCCTCGTTGGAGACCGCCGTCGACAACTCCAGTGTGTGGAGCACCATGGGGTCGATGACCTCGATGAGGATCGCCCTGGCCTCGCGGGTGTAGTTCATCGTCTGGAGCGTGAACGCGATCGACGCCGCGAACAGCAGGGTCACGATCGCGCCGACCAGGAGGAACCAGCGGCCCGCGGGGAGCTTCCCCAGCCCGCGCGGCGGCTTGGGCGGGGCGAGCGGGCTGAGGGTCCTGCTCATGTCACCTCCGGGAGAGCGCGACGGCCGCGAGATCGTCGGTCAGCGCGTCGGCGTGCATGGTCTTGACCTGTTCGATCAACTGGTCGAGGAAGATACCGCCCTGTTCGCGGACCAAACGGATCAGCCCCTCGGTGCCCAGCAGGTCGCGGCCGTCGCCCACGGTGGCCTCGATGAGCCCGTCGGTGTAGAAGAGGAGCGACCACGGCTCGCCCAGGGTGATGTCGACCGGGACCCACTCCATGTCGGGGAAGATCCCGAGCGGCGGGCCCGACGGCACCTCGGTGACCACCTCGACGTCGTCACCGAGGATAACCACGGGTGGCGGGTGCCCGACCACGTAGAGCCGGGCCGAGTCGAGGCCGGGGGCGATCGTCGCGGTGACGAGCGTGGTGAAGATCTCCGGTGAGCCGCGCTCCAGCCGCAGCACCGAGTCCATCGTCCGCAGCACCCCGTTGCCGTCGAGCCCGGCCAGCGTGAGGGTGCGCCACGCGATGCGCAGGGCCGCGCCCAGCGCGGCCTCGTCGGGGCCGTGCCCGCAGACGTCTCCGACCAGGACGTGGATCGCGCCGTCGGCGGTCTGGATGGTGTCCCAGAAATCGCCCGCGAGCAGGCCCGCCTCGCGGCCGGGCAGGTAGGTCGACTGGTGGACCAGGGCGTCGGTGTGGAGGATCGGCGTCGGGAGCAGCCCGTGTTCGAGCCGGGCGGTCTCCTCGCGGATCAGGCGCTGCTCCACCAGCTCGCGTTCGGCGATGTCGCCGCGCTTGCGCTCCATGGCGTAGCGGATCGCGCGGGCCAGCAGCTTGCCGTCGACGTCCTGCTTGATCAGATAGTCTTCGGCGCCGGCGGCGACCGCGTCGATGGCGATCTGCACGTCGTTGAGGCCGGTCAGCACGACCACGGCCGTGTCGGGCGCCATGGCGGTCACCTGGCGCACGGCGTCCAGACCCATCGCGTCGGGCAGCGACAGGTCGACCAGGACGCAGCTCACCTCGGCGGTGAACCGGTCGCGTCCCTCGGCGAGGCTGCGGGCCCAGATGATCTTCGGCGGCTTCTGCGCCTCGGCCAGCAGCTCCTCGACAAGGAAAGCGTCCTCGGCGTCGTCCTCTATGAGGAGGAGGGTGACGAGGTCGGGCAAACCATGGGAGAGAGCGGGCACGAAGGCCTCTTTCCAGAGGAGGGCACCCCAAATAGTAGCGACAGGCCACTAGTGCTGGGGGAGCGCTTCGACGCCTTCGGGGAGGGTGCCTTCGCGGGTCGCCTCGTCGAGGAATGCCAGCAGGACGGCCCTGAAGGCCTGGGCCGCCCGAGTCGGCTCGACATCCTTGCGGTGCGCCAGCGCAACGGTTCTGCGCAGCCCCGGCAGCAGGGGCGCGCCCACCAGGCCGGGCCGTCCGTCGAGCACCATCGAGGGCACCACGGCCACCCCGAGCCCGGCCTCGACGAACCGGAGCACGGCGTCCATCTCGCCGCCCTCCACGGCGAACCGGGGTTCGAACCCGGCCTGGCGGCACGCGTTCAGGGTGGCCTCGCGCAGGTCGTACCCGCGCCGGAACATCACCAGCGGACGGCGCCGCAGCTCGTCGATGCGCACGTGGGGACGGCGGCCGGTGGATTGACCCGTGGCCAGATGGGCCGGGGCGGCCACCACGAGGTGCTCCCGCAGGATCTCCTCGGTCACCAGCGACGGGTCGTCGCCCTGCAGCGGCAGGATGATCAGCGACAGGTCGAGCTGTCCCCGGGCCAGCGCCCGCACGAGGTCGCGTGAGCCGCCCTCCTCGACCTGGATCTCCACTCCTGGGTAGTCGTGGTGGAACCGGGCCAGCGCGTCGGCCAGCAGCCCCGCGCACAGCGAGGGCGTGGCCCCCAGCCTGACCCGGCCGCGCCGCAGCCCGGCGAGTTCGGCGACCTCGCGCCGGGCCGTCTCGGCGTCGGCCAGCATGCGCCGCGCCAGCGGCAGCAGGGCCTCCCCAGCGGGGGTGAGGGTGACGTTGCCCCGCGCCCGGCTGAACAGGGGCGCGCCGAGGTCGGCCTCCAGGGTCTTGATCTGCTTGCTCAGCGACGGCTGGGCCACCCGCATCCGCTCGGCCGCGTGGGTGAAGTGGCGCGTCTCTGCCACCGCCACGAAATAGGCGAGCTGCTGCAACTGCACAGTTCATCACCTTACGGCTGTGACTTTCGTCGCACGCGGTCCCCCTGGCCGCAAGGGCTTCCGCGCCAGGCCAGAGCACATAGCCACCGGCTATCGAAACCAGAACCGCGATGACTTGGACGACGATTGCGCAGGTACCTAGCGTCCTTGTACGTGACTGCCACCATCGACCGGGGCAAGGCCACCGAACCGGTCACCCAGATACCCTCCCGGCCCCGGCGATCCCGGCGCCGGGTCTCGTCGAACTCCCTGAAGGCCGTCATGGCCGTGTCGGGCGCGGTCCTGGTGCTCTTCCTGGTCCTCCACATGGCCGGCAACCTGAAGATCTTCGCCGGCGCGGAGTCGTTCAACGGCTACGCCGCCTGGCTCCGCGAGGTCGGCTACCCGCTGCTGCCGCACCGGGGCCTGCTGACCCTTCTCGAGGCGGGCCTGGTCGTGGCGATCGCGGCCCACATGTACTCGGCGATCGTGCTGGCCCGCCGGGCGGCCAACGCCCGTCCGGTCAAGTACGCCGCCAAGGTGAAGTCGAGGGCCGACGGCTATGCCACCCGCACCATGCGCTGGGGCGGCGTGATCGTCTTCTTCTTCGTGATCTACCACCTGCTCGACATGACCTTCGGCGTGGCCAACCCCGAGGGCCACGAGGCCACCCCGTTCGACCGGATGGTCGCCGGGTTCGACCCCTCGCGCTGGTACATCACCGTGTTCTACGTGATCTCGGTGGTCATGGTGGGCCTGCACCTGCGGCACGGCCTGTGGAGCGCCCTGCAGACCCTCGGCCTGGCCCGGCGCTACCCCGTGCTGAAGGCGAGCGCGGCCGGGCTGAGCGCCCTGCTGACGCTCGGGTTCCTGGTCGTCCCGCTGGCGATCACGTTTGGAGTCGTACGATGAACTACCGCGAAGGCGCGCCGATCAAGGACACCAAGGCGCCCGAGGGCCCGATCGAAGACCGCTGGGAGAAGCGGAAGTTCTCGGCCCGGCTGGTCAACCCGGCCAACAAGCGCAAGATCAACGTCATCGTGGTCGGCACCGGCCTCGCGGGCGGCTCGGCCGCCGCGACCCTGGGGGAGCTGGGCTACAAGGTCAAGTCGTTCTGCTACCAGGACTCGCCCCGCCGGGCCCACTCGATCGCCGCGCAGGGCGGCATCAACGCGGCCAAGAACTACCGTGGCGACGGCGACTCGATCTACCGCCTCTTCTACGACACCGTGAAGGGCGGCGACTTCCGCGCCCGCGAGTCGAACGTCTACCGCCTCGCCCAGGTGTCGGTGAACATCATCGACCAGGCCGTGGCCCAGGGCGTGCCGTTCGCCCGCGAGTACGGCGGTCTCCTCGACACCCGCTCCTTCGGCGGCGCCCAGGTGTCGCGCACCTTCTACGCGCGCGGCCAGACCGGCCAGCAGCTCCTCCTCGGCGCCTACTCGGCGCTGGAGCGGCAGATCGCGGCCGGGACCGTCGAGATGCACACCCGCCACGAGATGCTCGAACTGATCGTCAGCGACGGCCGCGCCCGGGGCGTCGTGGTGCGCGACATGGTCACCGGCGAGGTCGAGACCCACCTGGCCGACGCGGTCGTGCTGGCCACCGGCGGCTACGGCAACGTCTTCTTCCTGTCGACCAACGCCAAGGGCTGCAACACCACGGCGATCTGGCGGGCCCACCAGAAGGGGGCCATGTTCGCCAACCCGTGCTACACCCAGATCCACCCGACCTGCATCCCGGTCTCCGGCGAATACCAGTCGAAGCTGACCCTGATGTCGGAGTCGCTGCGCAACGACGGCCGCGTCTGGGTGCCGGTCAAGGGCGGCGACACCCGTCCGGCCGGGGAGATCCCCGAGGCCGAGCGCGACTACTACCTGGAGCGCATCTACCCGGCGTTCGGCAACCTGGTGCCGCGTGACATCGCCTCCCGCGCCGCCAAGAACGTCTGCGACGAGGGCCGCGGCGTCGGGCCGGGCGGCCTGGGCGTCTACCTCGACTTCGCCGACGCCATCGCCCGCCTCGGCCGCGACGCCGTGGAGAAGAAGTACGGCAACCTCTTCGAGATGTACGAGCGCATCACCGGCGAGGACCCGTACACCCAGCCGATGCGCATCTACCCGGCCGTCCACTACACGATGGGCGGGCTCTGGGTCGACTACGACCTCCAGTCGTCCATCCCGGGCCTGTTCGTGATCGGCGAGGCCAACTTCTCCGACCACGGCGCGAACCGGCTCGGCGCGAGCGCGCTGATGCAGGGCCTGGCCGACGGCTACTTCGTGCTGCCGACGACCATCGGCGACTACCTGGCCGACGCGCACCGGTTCGACCCGATCGACGACCAGGCCGTCGCCGACGCCGAGGTCGCGGTGAAGGACCGGATCGAGAAGCTGCTGTCGGTCAACGGCACCCGCACCGCCGACTCCTTCCACCGCGAGCTGGGCAAGCTCATGTGGGACTACTGCGGCATGGAGCGGACCGAGGAGGGCCTGCGCAAGGCGCTGGAGCGCATCCCCGAGCTGCGTGCGGAGTTCTGGCGGGACGTGAAGGTCAGCGGCGTCAACGAGGAGCTCAACCAGGCCCTGGAGCGGGCCGGCCGGGTGGCCGACTTCTTCGACCTGGCCGAGCTCATGTGCCTGGACGCCCTGCACCGCACCGAGTCGTGCGGCGGCCACTTCCGGGCCGAGTCGCAGGACGCCGACGGCGAGGCCCTGCGCGACGACGAGCACTTCGCCTACGTGGCCGCCTGGGAGTCCACTCCCGACGGCCCGGTGCTGCACAAGGAAGACCTCGAGTACGAGTACGTGAAGATGACCCAGCGGAGCTACAAGTGAACCTCACCCTGAAGGTCTGGCGGCAGAGCGGCCCCGACGACGAGGGGCGGCTGGTGCGCTACGAGATCGAGGACGTCTCCCCGGACATGTCGTTCCTGGAGATGCTCGACGTGCTCAACGAGCGGCTCATCCTGGCGGGCGACGACCCGGTCGCGTTCGACCACGACTGCCGCGAGGGCATCTGCGGCATGTGCTCGATGATGATCGACGGCGTCGCCCACGGCCCGCAGAAGAACACGACCACGTGCCAGCTGCACATGCGCCACTACAAGGACGGCGACACCATCGTCATCGAGCCCTGGCGGGCCCGGCCGTTCCCCGTGGTGAAGGACCTGGTCGTCGACCGGTCGGCGTTCGACCGCATCATCCAGGCCGGCGGCTTCATCTCCGTCCCGGCCGGATCGGCCCCCGACGCCCACGCGATGCCGGTCCCCAAGGTCGACGCCGACGACGCGTTCGACGCGGCGACCTGCATCGGCTGCGGCGCGTGCGTGGCGGCCTGCCCGAACGGCTCGGCCTCGCTGTTCACCGCCGCGAAGATCACCCACCTGGGCCTGCTCCCGCAGGGCCAGCCCGAGCGCGGCTCCCGGGCCCGTGCCATGGTCGAGCAGATGGACGAGGAGGGCTTCGGTGGCTGCACCAACACCGGCGAGTGCACCGCGGTATGCCCGAAGGGCATCCCTCTCGACACGATCGCTCGCATGAACGCCGACTACCTGAGAGCATCCCGCAAGTCTGGGTAGGGACAGGTGCGCTCGATCCCCCGCCAAGGTCCAAATGGCCGGTCTTTGGCGGGGGATCGTGCTTTCATCTGGCCGGGCTGCTCAGTTCCTGTACGAGCGCCTCGCGCACCCGTGCGGGAGAGATGCCGGCCTCCGTGATGATCTGCATGGCCAGGCCCTCGCCCTCGCGGATCAGGCCCAGCAGGACGTGCCCGTCGGTGATCGCCTTGTGCTTGAGGGCGATGGCCTCGCGCAGCGACAGTTCCAGGGTCTTCTTGGCGCGCGGGCCGAAGGGGATGTGCCTGCCGCTGCGCAGGTGGCCCCGGTGGTCGCGGACCGGTTCGCGGTCGAGGGCGCCGGGACCGAAGGCCTCCTCGACCTTCTCCCTGATGGCGTCGAGGTCGATGCCGATGGTGCTGAGCAGTTCGGCGTCGAGTTCGTGCCCGCGCCGCCCGGCGGGCTGGTTGAGGATGTCGCGGAGCCGGGCCTCGGCGCCTCCGTGGTCGAGGCCCGTGAGGACGCGGGCGGCCAGGGACTCCGGGTCCTGGAGCATGCCCAGCAGGAGGTGTTCGGTGCCGATGCGCGGATGGTTGAGGCGCCGGGCCTCCACCTGTGCGGCGGTGACGACCCGGCGGGCGTCGTCGGTGAATCGTTCGAACATCGTCAGTCTCCCCGTCTGAGCAGGCCGCGCCCGCCCGCGTACTTCTTGTGGACGGCCTGTCTGGTGACGTCGAGGTGGACGGCGATGTCCTGCCACGACCAGCCCTGCTCACGGGCGTTCTCGACCTGGAGGGCCTCCAGGCGGTCGACGAGGATCCGCAGTGCCCTCACGGCCCGCAGACCGATCGAGGGATCGCGGCTGCTCGCGTCGGAGGCGAGCTGCGCTGTCTCGTTCATGGTGTCAATGTAGGTTGACGCCCGTGATCGTGTCAACCCGCGTTGACGTAAATGGCTGGACGGCTGTTCAGCGAGATTGCCACGCTTGCAGGATGCGCGCTCTTCCGGCCGGCGATCCCGGCCAACCAGACACGCGCGGGCCCGGCAGATACCTCTGGTGGATGGCCCGCGACCAGGGCCTGCCCATGTGGCTCGGCATCACCTACGCGATCCTGTGGTGGACCACCCAGGCCCTCATCCCGGCCGTGATCGGGTTCGGCGTCGACGCCGTGATCGACAAGGACGCCGGCGAGCTCGCGCGCTGGTCGGCGGTGCTCTTCGGGCTCGGCGCGGTGCAGGCCCTCACCGGCGTCCTGCGCCACCGCTGCGCCGTCTACACCTGGATCTCCTCCGCCTACACGACCGTCCAGCTCACGAGCCGCCAGGCCACCCGCCTGGGCGCGACCCTGCCCAAGCGCCTGTCGACCGGCGAGGTGGTGAGCGTCGGCAACTCCGACATCGCCCACATCGGCAACGCGATGGACATCATCCTGCGCGGCGCGGGCGCGCTCGTCGCCGTCGTCGTCGTGACCGTCATCATGTTGTCGTCCTCCATGCCGCTCGGCCTGCTCGTGCTGATCGGGGTGCCGCTGATGGCGCTGGTGATCAGCCCGCTGCTGCGGCCGCTGCACCGCAGGCAGCACGCCCATCGCGACCTCCAGGGCGACCTCGCCACCCGGGCCGGCGACATCGTCGCGGGGCTGCGCGTGCTGCGCGGCATCGGCGGCGAGCAGGTGTTCGCCGACCGCTACCGGGCCGAGTCGCAGCGCACCCGGGCGGCGGGCGTGCGGGTCGCCTCGGTCGAGTCGCTGCTCGAAGGCGCCCAGGTGCTGCTGCCCGGCCTGCTGATCGCCTGCGTGACCTGGCTCGGCGCCCGCTTCGCGCTCGCGGGCGACCTGTCGGCGGGCGAACTGGTCTCCTTCTACGGGTACGCCGTCTTCCTGATCGCCCCGCTGCGCACGCTCACCGAGGCGGCCGACAAGCTCACCAAGGGCGTCGTGGCGGCCAAGCGGGTCGTCCGCATCCTGTCGCTGGAGCCCGAGATCACCGGCGGCGACGCCCAGGCCCGCCACGGTGACCTGCGCGACGAGGAGTCGGGTGTCGTGGTCCGCGAGGGCGTGGTCACCGCGCTCGCCGCGGCCACGCCCGAGGAGGCGAGCGCCATCGCCGACCGCCTGGGCCGCTACTCCGACGGCCGGGTGACGCTCGCGGGCGTGCCGCTGGCCGACCTGTCGGTCGAGGCGGTGCGCGGGCACATCCTCGTCGCCGACAACGCCGCCGCGCTGTTCGCCGGGCCCCTCCGTGAGGAGCTCGACGTCAGGGGCCACGGCGACGTCGAGGCGGCCGTGTACGCCGCCTGCGCCGAGGACATCGTCGAGGCGCTGCCCGAGGGCCTGGACACCCACGTGGCCGAGGCCGGGCGGGAGTTCTCCGGCGGCCAGCAGCAGCGGCTGCGGCTCGCGCGGGCGCTGACCGCCGACCCGGAGATCCTGATCCTGGTCGAGCCGACCAGCGCCGTCGACGCCCACACCGAGGCCCGCATCGCCGAACGCCTCGCCAAGGCCCGCGCCGGGAGAGCCACCCTCGTCGTCACCACGAGCCCGCTCGTGCTCGACCGGGCCGACCACGTCTTCTACGTGGAAGACGGCCGGACGGCCGCCGAGGGCACCCACCGCGAGCTGCTGACCGCCAGCACCGCCTACCGCGCCACCGTCACCCGAGGGGAGGACCGATGAGCCGCCAGATCCTGCCGGTCGCCGACAAGGCACAGGTGCGCGCCTACGCCCGGCGCCTGATGGTCAAGTATCCGAAAGAGCTGTCGGCCGCGCTGGCCCTGCACGGCCTGGCCGCGCTCACCGGCCTCGCCGGTCCGGCGCTGCTGGGCGGCCTCGTGCAGTCGGTCGCCGACGGCGCGCACGACGTGCGCGTCGACACGATCGCGCTGGCCATCGCCGGATTCGTGATCGCCCAGGGAATCCTGACCAGGTTCGCCGTCTACGCGTCGTCGCGGCTCGGTGAGAAGGTGTTGGCCGAGCTGCGCCAGGAGTTCGTCGACCGGGTGCTCGCGCTGCCGCTGTCCACGGTCGAGCGGGCCGGTTCGGGCGACCTGATCACCCGGACCTCCCGCGACGTCGACTCGTTGTCGCGGACCGTCCGGCACGCGGTGCCGGAGATCCTGATCGCGCTGGTCACCGGCGTGTTCATGATCGGCGCGCTGGTCATCGTCGGACCGCTGATGGTGCTGCCGTCGCTGCTGGCGGTGCCGCTGCTGTGGATCTCCACCCGGTGGTACCTGAACCGGTCGGGGCCCGCCTACCTGCGGGAGGGCGCGGCGTACGCCAACCTCACCGAGGGCCTCGCGCAGACCGTCGAGGGCGCCCGGACCGTCGAGGCACTGGGCCTGGCCGGCCGCCGCCGCGACCGGACCGACGACGACATCCGGGAGTCCTACGCCGCCGAACGCTACTCGCTCAGCCTGCGGACCGTCTGGTTCCCGTCGGTCGAGATGGGCTACGTGATCCCGGTCGTCGCCACGCTGTTCCTCGGCGGCCTGTTCTACCTGGAGGGCTGGGTCACGCTGTTCCAGGTCACCGCGGGCACGCTCTACATCCAGCAGCTCGTCGACCCGCTCGACCGGCTGCTGTCGTGGATCGACGAGCTCCAGGTCGGCAGCGCCTCGATGGCCCGCCTGCTGGGCGTCGCCAACGTGCCCGACGACCGGGTTCCCTCGGAGGCGACCCCCGACGGCGACGCCATCAGGGCCGAGGACGTGCGGTACGCCTACCGGGAAGGACACGACGTCCTGCACGGCATCGACCTCGACGTCCGGCCGGGCGAGCGCCTGGCCATGGTGGGCCCCTCAGGCGCGGGGAAGTCGACCCTCGGGCGGCTGCTGGCCGGCATCCACGGCCCGCGGACCGGCAGCGTCACCGTCGGCGGGGCCTCGCTGGTCGAGCTGCCGCTGGCCGAGCTGCGCGGCCAGGTCGCCCTGGTCACCCAGGAGCACCACGTGTTCAAGGGGACGCTGCGCGACAACGTCCTCATCGGCCGTCCCGAGGCCGATGACGACGCCGTGAAGCGCGCTCTGGAGGCGGTGGACGCCTGGGAGTGGGCCGAGAAACTGGGCCTGGACGCCGAGGTCGGGTCGGGCGGCACCGCCCTATCGCCCGCGCAGGCGCAGCAGCTCGCGCTGGCGCGGCTCGTGCTGGCCGACCCCCACACGCTGGTGCTCGACGAGGCGACCTCGCTGATCGACCCCCGCCAGGCCCGCCACCTGGAGCGGTCGCTGGCGGCGGTCCTCGACGGGCGCACCGTGATCGCCATCGCGCACCGTCTCTACACGGCCCACGACGCCGACCGGGTGGCCGTCGTCGAGGACGGCCGGATCAGCGAACTCGGCTCCCACGAGGAACTGGTGATGGCCGGCGGCCCCTACGCGGCCCTGTGGGAGAGCTGGCGGCGCTGACCCCGGGGGATCAGCCCAGGGCGCGCCGCAGGAACTCCACCTGGAGCAGCAGGAGGTTCTCGGCCACGACCTCCTGCGGCGTCATGTGGGTGACGCCCGACAGCGGCAGCACGGTGTGCGGCCGCCCGGCGGCCAGCAGCGCCGACGACAACCGCAGCGTGTGGGCGGCCACCACGTTGTCGTCGGCCAGGCCGTGGATCAGCATCAGCGGCCGCTCCAGCTTCTCCGCGTCGGCCGCGAGAAGCGAGGAGTGTTCGTAGTGGCCCTCGGACGGGTGGCCCAGATAACGCTCGGTGTACGCCGTGTCGTAGAGCCGCCAGTCGGTGACCGGCGCGCCCGCGATGGCGGCGTGGAACACGTCGGGCCGTCGCAGCACCGCCAGGGCCGCCAGGTAGCCGCCGAACGACCAGCCCCGGATCGCGACCTTGGTCAGGTCGAGGTCGGGGTGGGGCATCGACTGGAGCACCTCGACCTGGTCGTCGAGGGTGACGGTGAAGTCGTGGTGGACCTCGCGCTCGAAGGCCGGGCCGCGTCCGGGGGTGCCGCGCCCGTCGGCGACGATCACCGCGAAGCCCTGCTCGGCCCACCACTGCGGCTCCAGGAACATCCGGTGGGAGTGGAGCACCCGCTGGGCGTGCGGGCCGCCGTAGGGGTCCATCAGGACCGGCAGCTTGGCCGACCCCTCGACGTGCCACGACGGCAGCAGGACGGCCGTGGACAACTCGCGGGAGCCCGCCCGAGAAAGGGAGACGCGCAGGTCGAGACCGGGCCGCTCGGCCACGCTGGCGATCGGCACCGAGCTGCCGTCGAGCCGGATCACCCGCACCGACACGCCCTCGTGGTCGAGCGACTGCGCCACCACGACGGTCACGCCGCCGCTGCGGCGTCCGGTGAACACGCCCGCGTCGGTCGAGAGAGGGCTGAGGGTGCCCTGGGCGTACGACCACAACTGCACCTGCGCCGGGTCGCCGCCGCTCGCGGTGAACAGCACCACGTTGCCGTCGACGTCGACCACGCTGCGGACCTGCAGCGACGGTGGCGTCACCGGATCGGAGCCCACGAACAGCCGCCGCCCGCCGTCGGCGTCGGCCACCCAGACCACGGCGCCGTCGGCGGTGTGCGCCGGCACGCCCGGAGCCGCCTCGACCCATTTGTCGTCGGCGTCCTCCCGGATCAGGGTGGTGCCGCCCGTGGTCGGGTCGACCGCGAGCAGCCGCAGCGACCTCTGGTCGCGCGACAGCGTCACGATGAACGGCCCGAACGCGTCCCAGGACGCGGTGACCAGGTATTCGTGCTCGAAGGGCACCTCGGTGCGGATGCCGTCGAGGCCCACGATGTAGAGGTTGACGCGCGCGTTGGCGGTGCCGGCCGCCGGATAGGCGATCGCGACCGGGTCGTTGCCCGGGTTGGCCGGGTCGGCGATGTGCCAGACCTGCACCGGAGAGTCGTCGACCCGGGCGACCAGCAGCGCCGAGGCGTCGGGCGACCACCAGTAGCCGCGCATGCGGTCGAGTTCCTCGGAGGCGATGAACTCGGCCAGGCCCCAGGTCGCGCCGTCCTCCCCGGCCACCTCGAAGTCGGAGCCGGTCTCCAGGTCCTGCACCCGCAGCCGCCCGCCGCTGACGTAGGCGACCTTGCCGCCGTCGGGGGACAGGCGCGGGTCGATCACCCCTCCCGGGGTCTTCAGCCAGCGGATCTCGCCGGCCTCCCAGACGTACAGGGCGCCGGAAAGGGTGAAGACGATCCGGTGCCCGGCGTGGGAGAACCCGACCACGCCGCCGGCCGACTCGCGGGCCCGTTCCCGCCGGGCCCGCTCCTCCGGCGGCAGTTCCTCCTCGGCCGCACCCAGGATCAGCGGGTCGACGAGCAGCCGCTCCTCGCCCGAGGCGACGTCGAGTTCCCACAGGCAGGTCACGGGGTCGGTGCCCGACTTGGTCCGCTGGAAGATCACCTTGTCACCGGCGGGGGTGAGGGTGAATCCGCGCGGCACCCCGAGCGTGAACCGGCGGGTCCGGGCATGCAGGCGAGGGAAGCTCTCAGTCATAGCCCCTTATAGTGCCAGCATGCCCGACCGACGCCTCCTCCTCGTGCACGCCCATCCCGACGACGAGACGATCGGAACCGGCGCCACGATGGCCCGCTACGCCGCCGAGGGCGCCCACGTGACCCTGGTCACCTGCACCCGCGGCGAGATGGGGGAGATCATCCCCTCGACCCTCGCTCACCTTGGCCCCGACGAGCTGGGCGCCTACCGCGAGCGGGAACTGGCGGCCGCCTGCCGGAACCTCGGCGTCGACGACCACCGCTTCCTCGGCTACCGCGACAGCGGCATGATGGGCGCGGCCGAAAACGACGACCCCCGCTGCTTCTGGCGCGCCCCGGTCGACGAGGCCGCCGAGCGGCTCCTCGCGATCATCGAGGCGGTACGCCCCCAGGTGATCGTCACCTACGACGAGAACGGCCTCTACGGCCATCCCGATCACATCCAGGCCCACCGCGTGGCCTGGCGGGCGTTCGAGCTGGCCGGCACGGTCGCGAAGTTCTACCAGACCGCCCAGCTCCGCTCCGAGATGCTGGAGGCGGCGGCCCGCATGGAGATCTTCCAGCCTGAAGACGTCGACGCCCTCGGTTACGGCCGCGAGACGGTCACCACCTCGATCGACGCCCGCCCCTACCTCGACGCCAAACTCAACGCCCTGCGCGCCCACGCCACCCAGATCACCGTCGACGCCCCCCGCTTCGCCCTGTCGAACGGCGTCGGCCAGGAGGCGCGCGGCGTCGAACACTTCGTGCGCAAAGCGGGACCCTCCGTAGCGGGGCGCGAAGACGACCTGTTCGCCGGCATCGGCTAGCCTCAGCCCATGATGGTGAACGCCGCTCCCGAGACCGCCGAACACGACGACGGTCCGAGCGGCGCCGAGCCCGCCGTCACCGGCGCCGCCTACGGCGTGCTGTTCATGCTCGGCCTGGTCGTGGGGGTCGTGGGCGCCTTCGAACACGAGTGGTACCTGTTCGGCACCCTCCCCGTCGGGGCGGTCCTGGCGGTGCTGATCCTGTTCGGGCTCCCCTACGCGATGGGCCGCCTGATGCGCACCCGCATGGCGGCCGGGGTGGTGGCCGTCGGCTGGGTGATCCCGTCGATGATCCTGGCCGGCCCCCGCCCGGAGGGCGACCTGGCCATCGCGGCCACGCTGGGCGGATACATCTACCTCTACGGCGGTCTGGTGGCCGTCGCCCTGGCCGTCGTGTTCGCCCCGTCCGCGGGAGGCTCCTGGCTGCTCAGGCAGAACGTCCGCATAAGGTAAGGTGCGTGCTCGCCGACAGGGATCTTTACCGGAAGGTGGCCGGCCGTTTCGCGACCGGGATCGTCATCGTCACGACCGTCGACCCGGCCGGAACCGATCACGCGATGACGGTCAACTCCTTCGCGTCGGTGTCGCTCGACCCCCTGCTGGCCCTGTTCTGCGCCGAGAAGGTCGCCCGCTTCCACGACACGGTCCTCCGGGCGGGTGTGTGGGGCGTCTCGGTCCTCGGTGAAGACGACGAGGAGGTCTCCCGCTACCTGGCCAAACGCGGCCGGTCGCTGGAGGGCCAGCTGACCGGTTTCCCCCACCACCGGGGCACGCTCGGCGTCGCGCTGCTCGACCGGGCCATCGCCACCATGGAGTTGCGGACCGTCGCCGTCCACGACGCGGGCGACCACTCGATCGTCGTCGGCGGCGTGGAGACCGTGGCGACCCCGCGTGACGCCGCGCCGCTGATCTACCACCGGGGGCACTACTCGTTCCTGGCCGAGTGAGCGCATGATGTGCTGATGGGGCCGTACTTCCGCTTCCGCCGCGCCGTCAACTGGATCAACCTGTCGACCCCGCTGGGCCTGCTGATCGCCCGCATCGGCGGGGCGACCCTGCACAAGGGCGAACTCGGTCTCGTGTACGCCCACGGCTACCGCCTGTCGTTCCCCATCGCCGGGGCCTTCACCGTCGGCAACGTCGTGCTGACCAAGCACCCCTACGGCTACCTGAGCGGCCGGCTCCTCCTCCACGAGTCCCGCCACGCCAGCCAGTACGCCGCCTGCGTGGGCCTGCCGATGTTGCCGCTCTACGTCGTCTCGGTGCTGGTGTCGGTGCTGACGTGCGGGAACCCGGCGACCTACAACCCGTTCGAGCGCCTGGCCGACCTCGACGACGGCGGCTACGCCCGGGTGCCCCCGTGGTGGCGGCGCGGCCGATCGCGCGGCGACGCATAATTCCCGTGTCAGGGGGATCACCAAGAGGGTGACCCAGACGCACATCCCTCTCGGAGCCCCACGCTGGAGCGGCGGTTTCGCCGACCGGCTGCTCTCTCCGCTCGCCTCGTTCAAGGAACTGGCGTCGGTCGTCGGGCACGGCGAACTGCGCACCGACATCGGCGACGCCGACCAGATCCCCGTCCACCGCGACGGCCTGCCCTCCCCGACGGGCACCGACGCCCTGGTCACATGGGTCGGCCACGCGACCTACGTCGTCCAGATCGGCGGCCTGACGGTGCTGACCGACCCGGTGTGGTCGCGGAAGATCCCCGGCGTCCGCCAGCGCCTCACCCCGCCCGGCGTCGCCTGGTCGGACCTCCCGCCGGTCGACGCGGTCGTCATCAGCCACAACCACTACGACCACCTCGACGCCCCGACCGTCCGCCGCCTGCCGAGGGACACCGCCGTCCTGGTTCCCGCGAACCTGGCCTCGTGGTTCACCCGGCGCGGCTTCACCAACGTCGTCGAACTCGACTGGTGGGAGTCGGCCCACGTGGGCGACGTCCGCTTCGACTTCGTCCCGGCCCGCCACTGGTCCCGCCGGGGCCTGTTCGACACCTGCCGGACGTTATGGGGCGGCTGGGTGTTGTCGTGGCACGACCAGCGCGTCTTCTTCGCCGGCGACACCGGCTACGGCGACCACTTCACCGAGATCGGCCGCCGCCACCCGGGCATCGACGTGGCCCTGATGCCGGTCGGCGCCTACGAACCCCGCTGGTTCATGAAGAACTTCCACGTCGACCCGGCCCAGGCCGTCCAGGCCACCCTCGACGTGGGCGCCCGGCGGATGGCCACCATGCACTGGGGCACCTTCGTCCTGTCGGGCGAACCCCTGCTGGAACCCGTGGAGGAGGCCCGCCGCGAGTGGACCCGCAGGGGCCTCCCACCGGCCGACCTGTGGGACCTGGCCGTGGGGGAGACCCGCGCGATCACCTGAACAGCAGGATCTGGGCGGCGTGGTTGCCGCCCTTCTGCACCAGCTTGGCGTCGCAGGTCACCAGCGGCAGCTCCAGCGCCTCGGCCAGCACGATGTAGGCGGCGTCGTAGGGCGTGAAGTTGTGCCGCAACTCCCAGATGCGGTCGATGAACCCCGACACCGGTTGCAGCTGGATCCAGGTCTCCGCGTAGAGCTGCCTGCTCTCCTCCGCGGTCGCCGCGTCCAGCTTGCCGCCCAGCACCAGCCCCCGCAGGACGGAGGCGAACTCCAGCTCCAGCAGGTGGGGCGCGTGCAGGTCGCCGGATTCCAGGGTCTTGAGCAGGTCGTCGTTCGGGTCGGCGGAGGTGAACGCCTCGATGAGAGCGGAGGAGTCGACGATCACCGGGCGCCGCCGTCGCGGTCGCGGTCGGCTCTGACCGCCTCGGCGATCTCCTCGGTCGTCGGCGTGACCGCGCCTCGGTCACGCCGGGCGGCGGCCAGATCGCGGGCCCGCCGCATCACGTCGGCGTTGCTCGGCCGCCGGGCCGCGATGGTGAGCTGCTGCGCCGCGTACGCGGACAGGGACATGCGCGCCTCGGCGGCCCGGTGTTTCAGCGTCTCGATGACGTCGTCGTCGACGTCCCGGATGTAGATGATTCCCGCCACGAATCCATGCTAGCAACCTGCTAGCGAGGGAGGCGGCCGATGTCGGCCGAGAGGTCCAGAGCCAGGATGTGGTCGGCGTGCAGGAAGGTTTCGAACTTCGAGCCCGGCGGAACCTCGCGATCGTCCTCCAGCGCGCGCAGGATGCGCAGCGCCCCCGGGGTGTCGAGGTCGTCGTCGAAGGCCTCGTTCACGGCGTCGGCGTGGTCCTTGGCGATCGGGGAGCTGGGCTCCTCGGCCCATTCGGCCACCTTCCGGCGCCAGCGGCCGATGGTGTCGCCGGCCTCACGGAGATCGTCCGGGGTGAGGGTGGCCGCGTCGCGGTAGCGGTGCTCCATGAGCGCGAGGCGGACGGGCAGGGGGTCGTCGGGGATCGGCGCGTCCAGGGTGGCGGCGCTCCTGGCGTGGTGCCGGACGGCCGCGTCGTCCACCACCTCGGCGGTGTCGCTGAGGTAGAGGTCGACGCGGCCGCCGAGAAGGCGCAAGGCCCCGGGCATCCCGTCGGCGACGGGCTCGGCGGGGCGCACGTTCAGGGGTGTCAGGTCTTCGGCGAGGTCGCGGCAGGCGATCACGCGGACGCCCGACCGTTCGAGCACCCGCCTGATCAGGTCGGCGTGCACCTGCCCCGGCAGGCCGGCGGAGGTGTAGGCGCGCAGCGCGCGTGAGCCGGGAGGCAGGAGCGGCTCCACGAGCCGGTGACGGGTGTCATAGAGCCGCAACATGCTTCCGACATTACTTGAGCGTCACCTTCGTCGACCCGACGAGGAAGTTGATGCCGACCGGCTTGGCGCCCCTCGGCTTCGTGGAGAACTTCAGGGTGACGCTGCGGCCGGGGGCCAGGTTGTTGATCGTGCACTTGACCGTGGTCGCGGTGCGCTTGCACGCCTTCGGCGCGTAGGTGAGGCGGTTGTTGCCGAAGGTCTTGCCCGAGATGTTGATCTTCGTGGCCAGCTTGGCGCCGGTGTTGGAGAGCTTGAGGACGTACTGGGACCGGCTCTTGGCGCCGCCGGAGATCAGCAGCCGGACCGGCGGGTCGGCCAGCGCGTGCAACTGCGACAACGAGCCGTTGAACACGTCGGCACCCCCGGCGTGGTCGGCCTTCTCGGCCTTCTGCCAGAACGTCCACTTGCTCCACGCCGCCGGCAGCTCACCCGGGTCGGCGCCCCAGCGGGCGATCCACAGCGGGTTCTTGGCGAACTTCTTGGTGTCGCCCGTGCAGGTCTTCCACCACGAGGTCGTCGTGTAGATGATCGCGTCGCGCTTGGTCCACGCCTTGTAGCGGGACAACCAGTCGCCGATCCACTTGACCATCTCGTCCTGGTCGAGGCCGTAGCAGCTGTTCAGGCCGTTGCGGTTGTTGTAGGGGTTGTCCTCGACGTCGAGCACCCCGGGTAACGTGCGCCCGTCGGCGGTCCAGTTGCCGCCGTTGCGGACGAAGAAGTCGGCCTGCTCCTTGCCGCCCGACTCGTGCGGCTGGGCGAAGTGGTAGGCGCCCCGGTACATGCCCTCGGTCAGCGCCCCGGAGAACTGGGTGCCGAAGCGCGGGCTCTTGTAGTTCGGACCTTCGGTGGCGTGCACGAAGACGAACTCCGCGCCCTTGCCCTTGACCTCGGTCCAGTCGACGTCACCGGTCCAGTTGCTGACGTCGGCCCCCATCACGGTCGTCGACGCGACCAGTAACAAAGCGGCGTACATTCATGATCCTTCCCCGTGCGGAGAACGATCGTCCCACAAACCTTCTTTACAGATAGAGAAGAATGTCGCGATCCCCGCGTTCTCTCAGCCTTGCGAGCACATCGTCCTTGCCCGCGCCGTCGGGCATGCCGATGCGGGCGCCGATCAGCCGCAGGCCCTCGGCCTCGGAGGCGACGGGGGCGGTGTATCCGATCAGGTGGAGGGCCTTGTTCAGCGGCGGCAGCCCGGCCGCGCCCTGCGGCAGGAACCGGGTCAGCAGCTCGCCGCCGTCGGAGACGGTCAGGAAGACGTGGTCGCCCTCGGCGGCGTTGTATTCGGCCAGGATCGGGCGGATCGAACCCATCGTCGGCTGGTTGTGCCACGAGATCACCACCTCGCCCTGCGGGGTCGAGGCGGTGAGCTGGCCGCCGGGCGCCATGCCGAGGTGGGCCGCGAAGCCGGTCGGCAGCGGGGAGCCCGAGCCGCGCAGGTGCTCGGCGTTCACGTCGACCCGGTGCCACCAGCGGCCGTCGCGGCTGCGGAAGCAGCGGCGGGTCATCGACACGTCGCGGCGCGGCTGGTAGTCGGCCGGTTCGGCGCCCGCGACCCGGATCCAGCCGCGCTGGGTGCGTTCGAACCCGGGGCCGCCGGCGTAGGCCCGCACCGAGCTCTCGCTCACCTCGTAGCGGGAGGTCAGGGACGCCACGATCGTGTTGACCGAGGCCTCGCCGCCGGCCTTCTCGATCTCGCGGGCGATCATCTCCCGGATGCCGAGATACTCCTCGCCGCCCCACCGGGCCAGGCCGTATTTGTTCCGGTCGAGCCGCAGGAAACGGTCGTCGGCGGTGAGCTGGTTGCGGATGCCGACCAGGCTGTAGTCTTCGCCGATCCGGTTCTGGATCTCCTCGGGCGTGAGCGGGGTGCCGGCCACGGCCAAGACGGCCTCGGCCTTGTCGTTCACGCTCCTCGGCCACGGCACGACGTGGCCTTCGAGCAGCCGGAGCTGCGGCACCGCCCCCAGCCAGCGCTCCCCGACGTCCTCGCGAACCCCGAGCTGGGCGACCATGCCGACCGCCTCGGCCAGCGGCACCGGCCCGTCGGTGAACAGCTGGCGCGTCTTCTCCCGCAGCTCGTCGGCGCCCCCGGCCACCAGCCACCCGTCGACCTGGTCATATCCGGTCAGCAGCGTGCGGACGAACCGCCAGGCCGGGATGCCCAGCGTGGCCAGTTCGGTGCGGTGCCAGGGCACCGCCGCCATCAGGTCGTCGGCCGGGACCGCCGACCCCAGCCGGGTGCGCAGCCACGTGAGGTGGGCTGTCAGCGGGGTCGCCTCCTGGCCGCGCAGCCAGTTGTCGACGTGGTCGCGCAGGTCGCGCTCGATCTGCCGGATGCGCTCCCGGGTGACCGAGAACCGCTGCGCCAATTCGTCGAGCGTGGCGCGGTGCTCGGCGTAGAGCCGGTCGCGGGCGATGGCGCGCTGCCGGTCGTCGAGCCGCTGGAACAGCTCGTCGATGATCTCGGGCAGCGGCCGTTCCGGCACCGCGGGCGGCACGCTCGCCAGCGGGTTGAGCGGCTCGGTGTCCATGAGCCGGTCGAGCACCCCGGCGAAGAGCAGCCGCACGCTGTCGCGGCTGCCCGGCGTGCGCTGGCTCTCGGCCGGTGCGGTGAACCGCAGCAGCGGCATGATGTCGCCGAGGATCAGGTGTCCCCAGCAGGCGGACGTGAGGTCGGCCAGTTTGGCCGCGATCTGGGCCGGCCCGACCGTGGCGCAGGCGCGGTCGATCGGGAGCGCCTGCCACCACGAGTTCGGGAGGCCGGGGTCGCTGGCGATCGGCTCCACCTGGCTGGGCGCGGTCCAGCGCAGGGGGGGCACGATGTCGCTCAGGCTCAAATTCATGCAGGTCCAACCGGCAAGGGGAATATATCCGCAGTTCAGATTAGGGGATCAGGCGGGAAGGAAGGGACTCGCGCGACCGGAGTAGGACACGTAGAGCAACTCGTTCGCCCGCGTGCACGCGACATAGAGCAACCCCCGTTCTCGCTGCAGGTCGTGCGCTCGTGCCATCGGATCTTCGGCGTGGGGCGTGAGCGCGTCGGGCGCCGGGATGATCCCCTCAGCGACACCTATCACGGCCACCCGCCGGAACTCCAGCCCCTTCATACCGTGCAGCATCGTGACTTTCACCTCGATGCCCGCGTCGCGCAGGGCGGCGCGGGCGATCCGGACGATCTCGACCGTGCGGGCGGTGACGGCGATCTCCTCGGGGGCGACGCCGTCGGCCAGCCAGTCGCTCACGTGGGCGACCAGGCCGCCGATCTCGGCCTCCTGGGAGACGTACTCGCGCACCAGCGGGCGCGGGCCGTGGACGGTGGAGCGGTAGCCGTACATCTCGGCCGCGCCCTCGACCAGGCCGTCGACGGGGCCGCCGCCGCGGAGCCGGACGCCGAACGACAGGATCTCGTGCGGCAGCCGGTAGGAGATCTTCAGGTGGAACCGGCGGACCGGGATGCCCATGCCGGCCAGAGCCGCGCGGGTGTCGAACATGCGCTGGTGGGGGTCGCCGACGATGAACATGTCGTTCGGGCCCGGTGGCACCGCGGCCCGGAGCAACCGCCACTGCGCGGGGTGCAGGTCCTGCGCCTCGTCGATCACCACGTGTTTGTACGGCTCCCGCCGGGGCGCGTCGCTCTCGAGCACGTCGGTCGTGCGTCCCAGCAACTCCGCGCCCTCGGAGGCCAGCTGGAGGAGGGTACGCCGCCCCGACTCCCGGAGGCGGCCCTCGACGTGCTCCACCGCCCGCCACACGCTGGTGCGGATGTCGGCGTTGAGCTGGACGCCCCGGCCGGGCCGTTCGGCCGCCAGGTACTCGTCGAGGGTGCGCAGGTTCTGGGAGAGGATCACCTGCTCCCACTCGCGCAGCAGGAACGCCGCCCCGAAGCGGCTCCCGGCCGCCTCCTCCCACAACTTGGTCACGTCGCCGACCAGCGTGGGGGCCTTGCCCTCATGGGCCGCGACGATGCGGTGGGCCAGCCGGTCGACGTTGGTGACCTCGACCCGCTTGCGCACGACCTCGTCGTCGATGATCAGGTCGAGCTTGGCCGACAACTCGTTGGCGAGCACCTGGGAGAAGGTGGTCAGCAGGATCGGCCCGCTGTTCTCCTTCGCCAGGTAGGCCGCCCGGTGCAGCGAGATCACCGTCTTGCCGGTGCCGGCGCCGCCGGTGACCAGGACGGGCCGGTCGTAGACGGGCCAGTTGGCGTAGGTGTGCTGCGGGGCGTAGAGGAAGGTGCACCAGTGGGGCTTGGTCAGCACCCGGTCGAGCTCGACCCGGTCGGCGGCGAAGGCGGCCTGGCCGGGGGAGCGGTGGAGCGCCGCCTCCAGGTCGTCGAGGTCGATGTTCTCCGCAGAGGTGACCCGGCAGCCGTCGAGCTCGCGCCAGGCCTCGGCCAGCGATCCGCCGCGGGCCAGGACCGCGAGGGGGGCGTACTGGCTCTCGGGCAGCAGGGGTTCCACGGCGGCCAGGTGGGCGTCGGTGGCCATCATCCGGACCATCGGCAGCAGCAGTTCCTGGTCGATGCCGATGTCGATGAGGTCGGTCTCGCAGATGTGGCCGTAGAGGCGCTTGCTCGACCCGGCCGCCGACCGGCGGAGGGCGGGCTCGACGCGGGACAGGGCCTCGGCGTCCCAGACCTCGATGACGCCGATCGCGGAGTTCACGGTGAAGCGGTGCCGTTGCGCGTAGGTGTAGGCCTCGGCGTCGGGCAATATCGTGACGAGCCAGTAGACGTCGCGCTGGCGCACGGCCACCGCCCGGTGCCGGTCGGCCAGGCGTAACGTCGTCACGCGGGGGTCGCGCGCGTTCCGCACCCGCTCGGGCACGGGGCCGGCGGGCGAGTTGTGCAGGAACCGTCTGACGGACACCACGGCGTCCCGCCGCACGGGGCGGGCCAGTGCGGCGAGTTCCTGAGTGAAGTCCAGGGAGACGGCGAGGCGGGGCATGGGGGCCTAACCCAGCAGGGACAGCAGATCTCTGTCCCCACGTTCTCGGAGGCGGGCCCGCAGTTCGTCGGGCGGGGTCGGGCCGGTCAGGCCGATGCGCGTGGCGATCACGCGGTCGGCCTGGTCGGAGTTGCCGCCGGGGGCCGTGTAACCGACCAGGCGCAGCGCCCGCGCGATCGTGTCGCCGGAGTTGGCGGCGGGGAGATGGCGGACCCTGAGCATGCCCTCGTCGGAGAGGGTGAGAAAGATGTGGCTGCCCTCCTTGGCCGCGACCTCACTGAGGATGCGGCCGAGCGAGTCGATGGCGGGGGACTCCCGCCAGGTCATCGTGACGTCTCCGGCGGCGCTGCGCACCGTTCTTTCGCCACCCGGCGACAATCCCAGATAGAGGGCGAAGCCCTCCGGGAGGCCGACCGACGTCCCCGCCAGATGCCCGGCGTCGACGTCGACCCGTAACCACCAGCGCCCGTCGGGCTGACGGAAGCAGCGGTGCGTCTGCGACACGTCGGACGGCCCTGGAGGCGGAGCCGCCGGAGCAGCCGGAGCGGGCGCCGCGCCGTTGGGACTCTGTATCCGCAACTGCGGGACGTTCTCCAGCCACTCCTTGGCGACCTCGGGGTGGATGCCGAGGGAGGAGACGAGTTCGAGGGCCCGCGACACGGTCGGCGGGCGGTCGGCGTTCACGATCAGGCCGCGGGTCCGCTCGTGCAGCTCGGCCAGGTCGCCCTGGACGACCCAGTCGCCGGAGACCTGGTAGCCGGGCAGCGTGGCCAGCACGAACTGCCAGGCGAGCACGTCGAGGGAGGGCAGCTCGCGGGTGTGCCACTCGGCGGCGTTGACGAGCCGCGACTTGGGGGCGGCCACACCGAGAAGGTCGGTCAGGCTGAGCAGGTAGCCGCGGTAGCGGGCGGCCGGCGGCGAGGCGAGCCACTCCTTGAGCCGGGCCCGCAGCGTGTTCTCGGTGACCTCGATCAGGCTCGCGGGCACGCCGAGCAGTTTGGAGAGGGACTCGGGCGAGGTGGGGGAGTCGGTGAAGACCCGGTTCTGCGCGACCATCCAGCTCTGGTCGTCGAGCGAGGCGAAGACCCGGTCGATCAGCTCGGGGAAGTCGGGGTCGTCGTCACCGGTGAGCCGGGGCTGCGGCACGACCGGCGCGACGGGCGGTCCGGTGGGCGGTCCGGCGGGCTCGTCGTCGGCCTCTTCGGGCGTGTCGGCCACGGCGGGTTCCTCGGCCCGCGCCTTGGTCTCGAAGGGCGCCCGGTAGGGGGCCTTGAGCGCGGCCCTGGTCTCGTAGGGCTCCTCGGCGGGCGCCTCGGGCTCGGGTTCCACCGCGGGCCTGGACGGAGCCCCGGTCGCCGCCAGCTTCGTCAGCACCGCCGAATAGAGCGCCGCCAGCAGCGGCCGGGCCTTCACGAACGGCTGCTCGGTGAGCTCCCGGCCGGTCAGCGCCAGTAGGCCGGGCCACGACCCGGCCCGGTCGAGCGCGATCCCCACCTGGGGGTCGTCGGCGTCGTCGGGGTCGAGCACGTGCAGCGCGGGCAGCACGTCGCCCACCGCCGCCGCCGGCCACCGCTCCAGGGTCAGATCGGTCAGCAACTCGGCCAGCGCGTCGACCCCGAAGGCGGGCAGCACCCGGCCCATCGGGAGCGAGCGCCACCACGCGTCGGGTAATCCGGCCCGGCCGGCCAGGATGGTGGCAGCGTCACTCCAGCGCAGCGGTGGCACGAGGTCACTCAGGCAGAAGTTCATCGCTATCCCCATCACTTCCGTAAGACCAGACCATAGTCTGGCAAATCCCCTGCCGTGGCGGGAGTTTCATCCGTGACGAACAGCCACAAACGATGGTGTCACCCTTCAGTGGCGCACCGCTGCGAAACGCAGTCTCACGTAGTCGGCCATCCAGCCGGAGTCGTGGCGGAGGGCGGGGGCGGCGAGTTCGTTCACCCGGCGCAGCAGCGGCTCGACCGTCGCCGGGGGCACGCCGTCGAGGAGCGACCCGGCGAACATCCGCACCCAGTCGGCCGCGCCGTTGGGGCACTCGTCGAGCGGGGTCGGCCGGTCGAAGTGCTCCAGGATGCGCAGGGTGAACCCGGCGCGTTCCAAACGGACGGCGTACTCGGCCGGGCTGGGAAAGTACCAGGGGAGCTCGGGCTCGCGCAGGCCGTGCTCGCGCCAGGCGGTCAGCATGGCGGAGGTGAGGGCGGCGCAGTTGCCGGCCCCGCCGAGCTCGGCCACGAACCGGCCGCCGGGCCGCAGGGCCTCGCGGACCGAGTCGATGACGGCGTCGGGGTCGCGGCTCATCCAGTGGAGGGCCGCGTTGGAGAAGACCGCGTCGAACGGCTGGGCGACGGTGAAGTCGTGGCCGTCGCCCACGGTGAAGTCGAGGCGGGGGAACTGGGCGATGGCCGTCTCGATCATCGCCTGTGAGCCGTCGATCCCCAGCACGTACGCCCCGCGGACGGCGATCTCGCCGCTCAGCACGCCCGTGCCGCAGCCGAGGTCGAGCACGCGCTCACCCGGCTGCGGGTCGAGCAGCTCCACGAGGGGAGCGCCCTGCGCCGAGACATAGCCGAATGAGCTGTCGTAGGCGCGAGCGTTCCACCTCATGAGCGTAGGTGTGTCATATCGCAAGATGGGCTCACTTCCACGGTTTCCGCATACTGTACGGCAGCCGTGGAATCAGTGTTTTTCAGCTCATTTGCTGAGACCAGTGTTTCTGGAGGTACTCCTTGGCGGCGTCCTGCTGCGGGATGGTCAGGAACACCGGCGTGCCGTTGACCTTCGGCAGCTTCCCGGCCGCCTCGTTGTCGATGGTGCTCTTCATCTGCATGGCCTCCATCCGCGACGGCCGTGCGTAGCCCCTGAGCAGGATGTTCTGGCCCTCGTCGGAGAACAGGAACTCGGTCCAGAGCCGCGCCGCCGCCGGGTGGGGTGCGCTCGCGCTGATCGCCTGCACGTAGGGCGAGGCCAGGATCGAGCCCGCCGGGATGGTCACCTGCCAGTTGGCCTTGTTGGCGGCCGAGCGGGCGGCGTTCAGGAAGTCCCAGTCGAGCACCGCGGTGGCCTGCTCGGGCGCGGCGGCGACCGCCCCGGCCTTCTTCAGCGCCGAGAAGGCCTGCACGCCCCTGCGGGCGTCGAACTTGCCGCCCTGCATGGAGGCCGCCATCACGCCGTTGAATCCGCTCGCGTTCTTCAGCGGGTCGCCCGCGAGCGCGACCGTGGTGCCGGCCGGCCGGCCGCCGGGCTTGAGCAGTTCCGCGTACGACGCCGGCGCCTTCATCTTGCGCGGGTCGTAGCCGATCGACATGTAGCCGCCGTAGCCGGCGTACCAGGTGCCGTTGGCGGCCTTGACCTCGTCGGGGATGTCGGTCCAGCCGGTCACCTGGTAGGGGGCGAACTTGGCGGCGTTGGCCAGGGCCACGTCGACACTTAGATCGAAGACGTCGGGCTTCTGGGCCGTGGCGACGGCGTCGACCTGCTGCTGGCTGTTGGCCGCCGGGTTGAGCGACTCGATCTGGATGCCGTACTTGTCGGAGAAGACGTCCATCAGCTCGCCGTGGTTGACCCATTCGCGGGGCAGCCCGACAACGGTGAGCCTGCCCTCCTTCTGGGCGGCCTCGACCAGCCGCTCGAAGTTGCCGAAGCCGGCCTGGAGGCTGGCGCCCTTCACGTTGACCGGCGGGAGGGCCTTGGTCTCGCCGCTTTGGGACGAACAGGCCGCGAGGGCCAGCAGGGCCGCCAGCGCGGGAGTGGTCACGAGTCTGGTCACGGATCGAATGCTTGGGGCCGGGTCACGCCGCGTCGAGACGGCACGCTCAGCCTGGGACGACCTTTGCCGCGGCCATGACCTTCTCTGGGAACTCCACGAGCGTGCCGTCGCGCTTGCGCACCGAGAGCACGCCGTTCTCCCACGACTCCAGCACGCCCACGACGTCGCGGAAGCCCTCGGGCAGTGCCCTGCGGACGGTGACCCGCCTGCCGACGTCGGCCGGCGTGATGGTCACCTTGAGCTGGAAGGCCATGACATTGGCCCCTCCTGTTCCGGCCACCTGACAGTCACCGCAATACTAGGACGGAGCAACCTGCGGCCCATGTCGTGCCGGAAAGAAGGAGCTAGAGGTGACCTACGTCATCGCGCAGCCTTGCGTGGATGTTCTGGACAAGGCGTGCATCGAAGAGTGCCCTGTCGACTGCATCTACGAGGGCGAGCGCATGCTCTACATCCACCCCGACGAGTGCGTCGACTGTGGGGCGTGCGAGCCGGTCTGCCCGGTGGAGGCCATCTTCTACGAAGACGACCTGCCCGAGCAGTGGAAGGACTTCTACAAGGCCAATGTTGACTTCTTCGAGGAGCTGGGCTCGCCCGGCGGCGCCTCGAAGGTTGGCAAGATCGAGAAGGACCATCCGATCGTCGCCGCGCTGCCGCCGCAGGCGGAAGACCACTGACGCTCAGCACTGGAGAGTCCTTCGTGATCGCCCTGCCCGACTTCCCGTGGGACAGCCTGGCCTCGTACAAGTCGACCGCCGAGGCACATCCCGACGGCATCGCCGACCTCTCGGTCGGCACCCCCGTCGACTCGGTTCCCGAAGTCGTGCGCAGGGCGCTCGCCGACGCCGCCGACAGCCCGGGCTACCCGCTCACCTACGGCACCGCCCGGTTGCGCGAGGCGGCGGCCGGCTGGCTGGCCCGCCGCCACGGCGTGACCGCCGACCCGGCCGGCGTGCTGCCCACCATCGGTTCCAAGGAACTGGTCGCCTGGTTGCCGACCCTGCTCGGGGTCGGCTCGGGCGACAAGGTGATCTTCCCGTCGCTGGCCTACCCGACCTACGACGTGGGCGCCCGGCTGGCCGGCGCCGAGCCCTTCCCGACCGACGGCCTGCTCTCGCTCGGCCCGGAGCGGGTGCCCCTGGTCTGGGTCAACTCGCCGAGCAACCCGACCGGCAAGGTGCTCCCGGCCGAACACCTCGCCAAGGTGGTCGCCTGGGCCCGTGAGCGCGGCGCGATCGTCGCCTCCGACGAGTGCTACATCGAGCTGGGCTGGGAGAAGCGGCCCGTCTCGATCCTCCACCCCGACGTGTCGGGCGGCTCCCACGAGGGGCTGCTGGCGGTCCACTCGCTCTCCAAGCGCTCCAACCTGGCGGGCTACCGCGCCGCCTTCGTGGCCGGTGACCCGGCCCTGGTGAAGCGCCTGCTGGAGGTGCGCAAGCACGCCGGCATGATCGTGCCGGAGCCGGTCCAGGCCGCCATGACGGCCGCCCTCGACGACGACGCCCACGCCGACGAGCAGCGCGAGCGCTACTCGGCCCGGCGCACCGCCCTGCGGACCGCGCTCGAATCGGCGGGCTGGCGCGTCGACCACTCGGAGGCCGGCCTCTACCTGTGGGCCACCGACGGCACCGGCTGCTGGGACCAGGTCGCCCGGCTGGCCAAACTGGGCATCCTGGTGGCGCCCGGCAGCTTCTACGGCACCGCCGGAGAGAGCCACGTCCGGGTCGCGATCACCGCCACAGACGAAAGAATCGCCGCAGCGGTCGCACGCCTCACAACCGAGTAGCGAGCCGCCCTCATACGGGCGGATATGACGCGTTTGTGTTGATAGGATCGCGCGCCATGACGACAGCGGTGGTGCTCGGTCTGTGCCTCGCGGCGGTGGTCGTCGTGCTGTTCGCCTACCTCGCCACCGCTCGCCGTGAGGGGCGTGGCCGGGCCCCTGCGGCCGTCGAGGTCGACGACGACTTATTCGACGAATACGACTACTTCGATCCCCGCACCCTCCAGGTCGGCGACACCGCCACCGTGGAGGGCACCCGCTACAAGGCCATCGGCGCCCTCCACCTGATGCGGCAGGGCGACGAGTGGACCGAGCACCTGCTCGACGACGGCAGCCGCCGGGTCCACTGGCTCTCGGTCCAGGAACGGCCCGAGGGCCTCGAGGTCATGTTGTGGACGCCGGTCCAGGCCCTGGGCATGGTCCCGGCCAAGAGCATGCTGATCATGGAGGGCGTCGAGTTCTTCCCCGGCGACCGGGGCACCGTCGCCTACCGGGCCGAGGGCATGACCGGCCTGCCCGAGCGGGGCCTGCTCGACTTCGCCGACTACCGCGCCCACGACGGGCGGTTGTTGTCGTTCCAGCGGGTCCAGGGCGGCCAGTGGGTCGCCTCCTACGCCCTGCCCCTGACGCCCGGCTCCATCCAGGTCGACCGGAAGCCCTAACGTTCCTTGACCGGCTGCCAGCCGTCCTGGCCGGCGGAGGCGGTCCACACGTAACCGTCGTGGACGACCTGGCGCAGCCCGTAGACCGGGGCGTGGGTGACGAACCAGGTGGCCTTCAGCCAGTCTTCCCTGGAGGCGCCCCTGGCCCGGGTGAACTCCTTCTTCGCCGCGGCGTCCTGCGGCGGGGGCGGCGACTCCTTCGGCGGATACCAGCAGTGCACCGCCCGGGGCTGCTCGCCCCGGAAGGCGGTGGCCAGTATCTCGGCGCTGCGCCGGTGGTCGGCGTAGGCGCCGCCGTCGGCCGACCGCTGCACGGCCTGGGCGGCGTCGTGGAGGCTCATGTCGAGGTAGCCGTCGACCTTCTCCAGGGCGGCGAAGAAGCGGCGGGTCGCGTAGACCGGGTCCATGATCTGCTTGACCGTGCCCCAGCCCTGGGAGGGCCGCTGCTGGAAGATGCCGACCGAGTCGCGGTCGCCGAAGGCGATGTTGGTCATCTTCGACTCCTGGATCGCCGTGATGTAGGCGATCTCCAGCGCCTGCTTGGGCAACTTGCGCCGGGCCGCGACGGCGGCGATGGTGGCCGCCACCTGAGACTGTTCGAGATCGAGGTCGAGCGTGCCCGACGCTACGGTGATCGTGCAGCCCTCGCCCAGCACGAAGGGCTCGGTCCTCTTCATCAGCTGGTAACCGGCGAAGAATATCGCTCCCGCCAGGACGACCACGATGGCCACGATGGTCAGTGCTGTTCTGGAGGGACGCCGTGTCACAGCCCAAGAACCTACCTTCTCGGGGCCCTGCCGTAGGCTCGGCAGACATGCGACTTGATCAGGACGTGAGGACGCTGACCGCCGCTCTGGTGGACGTCCGATCCGAGAGCGGTGACGAGAAGGCCCTGGCCGACGCGATCGAGGAGGCGCTGCGGCGGCTGCCCCACCTGACCGTCGACCGCCACGGCAACAACGTGGTGGCCCGCACCTTCCTGAACCGGGCCGAGCGTGTCGTCGTGGCGGGCCACCTCGACACCGTGCCGATCGCCGGCAACGTGCCGAGCCGGGTCGAGGGCGACCGCCTGATCGGCTGCGGCGGGACCGACATGAAGGCCGGCGTGGCCGTCCAGCTCAAAATGGCCCTTCTCGGCGCCCCCAACCGCGACCTGACCCTCGTCTTCTACGACCTGGAGGAGGTCGAGGCGGCTCGCAACGGCCTCGGCCTGCTGGTGCGCGAACACCCCGACTGGGTGAGCGGCGACTTCGCCGTGCTGATGGAACCGACCGACGGCGTGATCGAGGGCGGCTGCCAGGGCACCATCCGGGCCGAGATCGTCTCCCGGGGTGTACGCGCCCACAGCGCCCGCAGCTGGCTGGGCTTCAACGCGATCCACGGCGCCGGCCAGATCCTCAACCGCCTCGCCGCCTACGAGCCCAGGCGGCCCGTGGTCGACGGCCTCGAATTCCACGAGGGCCTCAACGCCGTGCTGATCCGCGGCGGCCACGCCGGGAACGTCATCCCCGACGAGTGCGTGGTGACGGTCAACTACCGCTTCGCCCCCGACCTCACCGAGGAGCAGGCCCAGAACCACCTGCGCGAGGTCTTCGACGGCTTCGAGGTGACGATCACCGACTCGGCCCCCGGCGCCCGGCCCGGCCTCGATCACCCGGTCGCGGCGGCGTTCGCGAGAGTGGTGGGCGGCGAAGCCCGGGCGAAGGTCGCGTGGACCGATGTGGCCCGTTTCTCCGCACTCGGAGTTCCGGCGGTGAACTATGGACCGGGCGATCCCGCGATGGCCCACAAAGTCGACGAATACGTCGAACTCGACAAGATCGTCGAGGCCGAGCGGGTCATGACGGCTTGGTTGCAAGCGTGACGCGGGCGGCCGAGGGCCGACCGTGTCACGCGCCCTGAACTTGCCTTATAGACAGGCAAACTGCCCGCAGAAAGAAGAAAGTGGCTTTCCTCGCCGGCCATTTGGCGGGGAAAGCCACTTTCCGTCCCGAGCAGCACCCTCGACTGTTAGACGCGGCCTGAACGAAATCCGGTTCCACGGTTCCGTGTGGATTCTCAAGATTTTTTCCACGGCCATCCTGAGCGGCTAGCGTGGCGTCCCATGAACACGATTCGCCGTGAACGTCGCCAGGGCCCGCAGCTGCTCCGTGGCGAGATGGTGCCCGACTCCACCCACGACCAGCGCCTGCTCGACCGGCGCGGCCCGGCCGACTGGCTCCACATGGACCCGTGGCGGGTGCTGCGCATCCAGGCCGAGTTCGTCGAGGGCTTCGGCTCCCTGGCCGAGCTCCCGCCGTCGGTCACCGTCTTCGGCTCGGCCCGCACCAAGCCCGACTCGCCCGACTACGAGCTCGGCGTCCGCCTCGGCGCCGCGCTCGCCGACGCCGGCTACGGCGTCATCACCGGCGGCGGCCCCGGCTGTATGGAGGCCGCCAACAAGGGCGCGATGGAGGCCGGGGGCATCTCCGTGGGCCTCGGCATCGAGCTCCCGCACGAACAGTCGATGAACGAATACGTCAACCTGGGCGTCGAGTTCCGCTACTTCTTCGTCCGCAAGACCATGTTCGTCAAGTACTCGTGCGGCTTCGTCACCCTCCCGGGCGGCTTCGGCACCCTCGACGAGCTGTTCGAGGCGCTGACCCTCGTCCAGACCCGGAAGGTCACCTCGTTCCCGGTCATCCTCATGGGCTCGTCGTTCTGGGGCCCGATGGTCGACTGGATCAAGTCGTCACTCCTCGGCGAGGGCAAGATCTCCCCGCAGGACGTCGACCTCATCCGGGTCACCGACGACGTCGACGAGGCCGTGCGGATCATCGTGGAGGCCGACCGCCGCCGCGAGGAGGAGGCCAGCCTCGTGGGAGACGCGCAGTAATGTTCGTCTGCGTTTTCTGCGCCTCCTCCCAGAAGATCGACCCGAAGTACTTCCGGCTGGCCGCCGACGTCGGCGCCGAGCTCGCCCGGCGCGGCCACCACCTCGTCAGCGGGGGCGCGATCGTGTCGTGCATGGGCGAGGTCGCCCGCGCCGCCCGCGCCGGCGGCGCCCAGACGATCGGCGTGATCCCCCAGGTCCTGGTGGACATCGAGATCGCCGACACCGACTCGACCGAGCTGGTCGTCACGACCGGCATGCGCGAGCGCAAGAGCGTCATGGACGCCCGCTCCGACGCCTTCCTGGTGCTCCCCGGCGGCATCGGCACCATGGAGGAACTCTTCGAGATCTGGACCGCCCGGGTCCTCGGCATCCACCAGAGGCCCCTGGTCCTGCTCGACCCGTGGGGCCTCTACACCCCGCTGAAAGACCTCGTCGAGGGCATGTACGACCAGGGCTTCACCCGCCCCGACGTCTTCGACGGCATCTCCTGGGCCACGACCGTCGAAGAGGCCTTCGACCTGCTGGAACACACCGTCCCCCGGATCGTGCCCGGGATCGACGAGGCGTAGCGGCCGGTCAGGCGAGCCCGCGCCGGGCCAGGGCCGGCGGCCTGCGCCCGGCGATGGCCTCGGTCATGGCGACCGCCTGCTCGATCGCCTCGGCGTGGGCCGGGTCGGCCAGGCGGAACTCGGCCGGGCCGCGCCAGGTGGCGACGGCCGCCACGGCGATGGCCTCGTCGAGGTCGGCCGGCAGCTCGATGGTCTCTGTTGCCACGTCCTCGATGCTCTCACGCTCGGCACATGTGGCACGATTCGTATGTGCTGGTCGTACTCGTTCTCGCCGCGCTCGCGGTCGTGGGCTGCGTGGTCTGGGTCTCCATGGGCCAGGGCGGGGCGATGGCGGAGTTCCCCCCCGACGTGCCGCCGCTGGAGCTCCCCGACGCCGCCCAGGTGACCGCCGTCGACCTGGTGACCGTGCAGTTCCCGGTCGGCCTGGTCGGCTACCACACCGGTTCGGTCGACGAGACCCTCCAGCGGGCCGCGACCGCCATCCGCGAACGCGACACCCGCATCGCCGTCCTGGAGCAGAAGGTGGCCGAGCTGATGGCGAGCCGCCTCCAGGCCAAGTCGCTCGATTCGGAAGAGGCATGGTAGAGGTCGTCCGCTGCGCCTGGGCCACCAGCGACCAGCTCTACCTCGACTACCACGACCACGAGTGGGGCCGCCCGGTCCACGGCGACGACAAGGTCTACGAACGGGTCACGCTGGAGGCCTTCCAGTCGGGCCTGGCGTGGATCACGATCCTGCGCAAACGCGAGAACTTCCGCCGGGCCTTCGACGGCTTCGTCATCGAGAAGGTCGCGGCCTACACCGAGAAAGACGTCGAACGCCTGATGGCCGACGCCGGGATCGTCCGCAACCGGGCCAAGGTCGACGCCGCCATCGCCAACGCCAGAGCCGCCCTCGAACTCCCCGAAGGCCTGTCGGCCCTGGTCTGGAAGTACGCCGAGCCCGACTCCCCGGTCCGCAGGACGATGGCCGACATCCCCTCGTCCACGGTGAACTCCCAGGCGCTGGCCAAGGAGCTCAAGAAGAAGGGCTTCCGGTTCGTCGGCCCCACCACCGCCTACGCCCTGATGCAGGCGATCGGCCTGGTCAACGACCACATCGAAGGCTGCATAGCTAGGAGATGAGGGTGCGTTCGACGAAGGCCCCCGCCTTGGGCATCAGGCGCGAGGCCTCCTGCTCGAAATAGGCCCGCGCCTTGTCGCCCGGCCACCCCGAGGGCAGCAGCGCCGCCGGCAGGCCCGGATCGCGGAACAGGAAGTTGCGCCAGGTGTGCACCAGGCGCGACCTGACCGCGAAGACCTGGTCGTCGGGGGCGTCGCCGGGCAGGCCGTCGACCAGCGGCCGGGCCCCCGCGAGCCATTCCTCGTAGGCACGGCCGATCGCGTCGAGATCCCAGGCCCTGGCCAGCAGGTCGACCGGGTCCCCGTCGAGCACCGCCTCGAAGCGGTCGGCGTGCAGGTCGAGCTGGTCGAGCTCGGGCGAGGCCCGGGGGCCGATCCAGGTGGTCTCCGAGAGGGGGGCGTACCCGAGGAAGGACAGGTGGGCCCGCAGGCGCTCCCGCCGGGTCCGCTCGCGGACGGGTTCGATCACCAGCAGGTGCCAGCGGCCCGGCCAGGTGATCGTGCCGCCCCGGTAGACCCGGGCCGCCGCCTCGTCGAGACGTCGCACGCATTTCGGCGTGGCCGCGTAGCCGGGCCCCTGGGGCAACCGGACCGGGTCGAGCCACCCCTGCCGGACCATCCGGGAGATCGCGGTCCGGACGGCGGGCGCGGCGATCTCCAGAGGCGCCAGCAGCCGGACCAGGGCGGCCACCGACGCCTGGCCTCCGCGGCTGCGCAGATGGTCGCCGTAGAGGTCGAAAAGCGCGGCTCGGGCGTTCATCCCACCCAGTGTGGAGTCAGGAACAGCCGCCGACAATCCATGGGCGAACCGCTTTGATCCTCAACCGAGTCCTCTCCCGTTACCTTTTTGAACCCGGAGGCGGGATAATAGGACATCACAGAAGACGTGAATGCGCCGGCCACCCTTCATTGGACGGCCGACAACGCGGGAAGGGATACACGCATGGCGGCGATGAAGCCGCGGACTGGTGACGGTCCGCTGGAAGTCACCAAGGAAGGCCGGGGCATCGTCATGCGGGTCCCGCTCGAAGGTGGCGGTCGGCTTGTCGTCGAGCTATCGGCGGATGAGGCCGGCGCCCTCGGTGACGCGCTGAAGAACGTGGTCGGCTGACTACAGCCGGATATCGAGCGACGACGGCCCCGCCGCGGATCCCCGCGCCGGGGCCGCGTTCCTTTGGGGCAGATTCCCAGCGCGAGCCACGGCCGGCCTTCGGCGGTCCGTGTCTCGCTTCCATTCTTGAACGTGGAGAAACCGTGCCCATAGAGACCACCGTGACCACCGTGGCGCATGCGGACGGCGACGCGGAGTTCCTCGCCGTCCCGTTCGGCCCCGACCTGGCCCCCGACGTCGAGCTGCCGGTCTCCGCCCCGGCCCTGCTCGCGCACTACGAGGCCAAGGGCGAGCCCGGAGAGGTCGTCGAGATACCCGTCGCCGCCGCCGACGGGGTGCGCCGCGTGCTCCTGTACGGCACCGGCCCCGCCGCCGCCGATCTCCGCAAGGCGGGGGCCGCGCTGGCCGGCCGCGTCCAGGGCCGAGACCGGCTGACCATCGTCGCCCCGCCCGAGGGCGACGTGGCCGAGCTGGTCGCCGGGGCGCTCCTGGGCACCTACACCTTCAAGCTGGGCGAGCCGAAGACCACGCCCGTCCACGAGATCGTGCTCTCGGGCGCCGACGCCGAAGCGGTCGCGCGCGGCGAGGCGGTGGCCAAGGCCACCAGCGACGCCCGCGACCTGACCAACACCCCCTCGTCGATCAAGTCCCCGGCCTGGCTGGCCGAGCAGGCGATCGCCCTGGCGGGCGAGGGCGTCGAGGTCACCGTCGACACCGAGCTGGTCGGCTTCGGCGGCATCCGCGCCGTCGGCCAGGGCTCGGTCAACCCGCCCTGCCTGATCACGATGACCTACGCCCCCGAGGGCGCGACCCGCCACGTCGTGCTGGTCGGCAAGGGCATCACCTTCGACACCGGCGGCCTGTCGCTGAAGCCGTCGGCGTCCATGAAGGACATGAAGACCGACATGGCCGGCGGCGCCGCCGTGATCGCCGTCCTGTCGGCACTGAAGGCCTTCGACGTGCCGGTCAAGGTCACCGGCCTGATCGCCTGCGCCGAGAACGCCTTCGGCGGCAACGCCCAGCGCCCCAGCGACGTGATCACCCAGTACGGCGGCCGGACCGTCGAGGTGCTGAACACCGACGCCGAGGGCCGCCTGGTGATGGCCGACGCGCTGGCCTACGCCGACCGCAACCTCGACCCCGACGTGCTGATCGACATCGCCACCCTGACCGGCGCCGCCAAGGTCGCCCTGGGCACCGGCTTCGGCGCCCTCTACGCCACCGACGACGCCCTGGCCGGCGGCCTGCTGGCGGCGGCGGGCCGGACCGGCGAGCGGTTGTGGCGCATGCCCCTGCTGGCCGACTACCGGGCCGGTCTCGATTCCGACGTCGCCGACATCGCCAACATCGAGACGAAGGGCGGCACCGGCGCGGGCTCGGTCACGGCCGCGCTGTTCCTGCGGGAGTTCACCGGCGACCGGCCGTGGGCCCACCTCGACATCGCCGGCCCCGCGCGCAACGAGAAGGGCGGCACCGGCTTCGGCGTCAGGCTGCTGCTCGACTGGCTCAGTTCGTCAGCTTGACGGCGGCGAGCAGGCCGTCGCCCAGCGGCAGCATGAGCGGGCGCAGCCGCTCGTCGTTCCTGACCAGACGGCCGACCTCGCGGACCGCGACCGATTCGGGGTCGCGCTGCGTGGGGTCGGCCACCCTGTCGTGCCACAGGGCGTTGTCGAAGGCCACGATCCCGCCGGGCCGCAGCAGCCGCAGCGCCTCGCTCAGGTAGTCGCCGTATTCCTGCTTGGCGGCGTCGCAGAAGACCAGGTCGTAGCCGCCGTCGGCCAGGCGCGGCAGCACGTCGAGGGCCCGCCCCACGATGAGCCGGGTGCGCCCGCTGGCGAACCCCGCCTCGGCGAACGTCTGCCGGGCCAGCCGCTGGTGTTCCGGCTCGACGTCGACGCTGGTCAGCGTGCCATCAGACCGCATTCCCCGCAGCAACCACAGGCCCGAGACGCCGCAACCGGTGCCGATCTCGACCACCGACCGCGCGTTGACCGCGGTCGCCAGGAAACAGAGCGCGGCGCCCCCGCCGGGCAGGATGGGCGTGGCGCCCACCTCCTCGCCGCGCTGTCGCGCGTTGCGCAGGACGTCGTCCTCCGGGACGAAGTCCTCCGCATGGGCCAGGCTCGCCGTGTTCATGGTTGGCAAGCGTAGGGGAGTACGCCCCGATCGGGAACTCACGCCGCAACGGGGACGTTGCAGCTTTGAACGGTCTTTGTTCAGGTCGTTCGCCGCTGGTACGCAGGAAGGGGCGAAACCAGGCACTATGGCTGTAGCAACGGTCCTGGAGAGAGGATTGCCGGTGGACGATCACGACCACCAGGCGGGCGCTGAGGCGTCCACCTGGACACCTCCCACCTGGGAGGAGGTCGTCAGAAACCACTCGGCACGGGTATACCGGCTCGCCTACCGGCTGACCGGCAACGTCCACGACGCCGAAGACCTGACCCAAGAGGTCTTCGTCCGGGTGTTCCGCTCTTTGTCCAGCTACCAGCCGGGCACGTTCGAGGGCTGGTTGCACCGCATCACCACCAACCTGTTCCTCGACGGGGCCCGCCGCAAGCAGCGGATCAGGTTCGAGGGGCTGGCCGACGACGCCGCCGAGCGCATGCACGGCCGCGAGCCGTCCCCCGAGCGGGCCTACGACGACAACCACCTCGACGCCGACATCCAGGCCGCGCTCGACGCGCTGGCGCCTGAGTTCCGGGCCGCCGTGGTGCTCTGCGACATCGAGGGCCTCTCCTACGAGGAGATCGCGGCGACGCTGGGCGTCAAGCTCGGCACCGTCCGCAGCCGCATCCACCGGGCGCGCGCGCAACTGCGTGACGCGCTCGATCACCGTGCGCCGCGCGGTGACCAGCTTCCCCCTTCATCGTTCACCCGGGAGGGAGCATGACGCATCTTGGTGAGCGCGTTTCCGCGCTGATCGACGGCGAGCTCGCGCACCACGAGCGCGAGCGCGCCCTCGCCCATCTCACGTTCTGCGCCGACTGCCGGGCCGAGGTCGACGGGATGCGGGCGCTGAAGAGCCGCCTGCGCTCCCTCGACCCGCCCGCCATGCCGGCCGACCTGACCATGTCGCTGCTGCGGTTGGGAGACATGGGCCCTCCGGCCCGCCCTCTACCGGGCCAGTTGCCCCGGCAGCTGCCCGGCCCCTACAGCATCGCGCCCGCCGACACCCGCCCGGCCCGCCGTCCTTTTGGCGCGACCGGCCCCGGCCGTAGCCCCCGCCGCCGCGCGGCCGGTTACGTCGCGGTCGGGGTGGCCTCGGCGGCGGTCGCCCTCGGGTCGCTCTTCCTGGTCAACGGCGAGCCTCGCCCTGCCCCCGCGCCCGAGATGATGTTCCCCCCGCAGGTCACCGCGTCGCCCCACGGCCGGCTGCCGGGTTCCCCGTCACCCGGTCCCTCGCCCAAGCTTGTTCCTTGACGCGACTAACCGGCACCACGTCTGGGCAGTGAGACGGCATACGATCTGGCGTGTAAAACGGGTCGTGTGCCTTTCTCATGAGACTGGGTGGCGGCCCCGCCACGATCGCTGGGAGTGACTGCACCGATGACCGACGACACGCGTGACGACGACGCGTACGGGCGGCCTGAGTTCTATCCGGTGGGCGAGTGGGGCGAGGAGGACGACGCCCCCCGCCGGCCCCAGCAGCCGGGCGCGGCCCACCCGCCGCCCCCGCTTCCCGGCGGAGAACCGACGCAGACCTATTTCCCGCCACCCCCGCCGCCCAACGCCTACGGCATGGGGCAGGGGTGGGCGCCGCCGCCCAGCGGGATGCCCGAGTTGCCCCGGCGTGAGCGCCGTGCCGGTCCTCGCACCTCCACGCTGGCCGCGCTCGGGCTCGTGGTCGCGCTGGTGGCCGGGGGCGCGGCGTCGTGCGGCACCTATCTGCTGACCCGTCCGACCGCCGGCATCGACCCCGGCTACGCGATCCCGACCCCGGCCGCCGCGCCGACCGGGCGGGCGCCCGAGTCGGTCGCCGGGGTGGCCGCCAGGGTGCTGCCCAGCGTGGTCTCGCTCGAAGTGCAGGGCAGCGGGCAGTCGGGCACCGGCTCCGGGTTCCTGATCCGGGGCGGTTACATCGTCACCAACAACCACGTCGTGGCCGCCGCGGCGCGGTCGGGCGGGGGCATCCGCATCCGGTTCGCCAACCGCCAGTCGACCACCGCGCAGATCGTGGGGCGCGACCCCAACTCCGACATCGCCGTGGTGAAGCCCGACGAGACGTTCGGCTCGCCCGAGGTGGCGCTGGGCAACTCCGACTCGATGGTGGTCGGCGACCCGGTCATCGCGATCGGCTCGCCCCTGGGGCTGACCGGAACGGTCACCACCGGCATCGTCAGCTCGCTCAACCGGCCGGTCGAGGCCGGCGGTGAGAGCGGGCGCGACTCGGCGCTGATCAACGCCATCCAGACCGACGCGGCGATCAACCCTGGCAACTCGGGCGGCCCGCTGGTCAACGGCCGGGGCGAGGTCATCGGCGTCAACTCGGCCATCGCCACGATCGGGGCCGGGCAGCAGCTCGGCGGGCAGCAGTCGGGCAGCATCGGCCTCGGGTTCGCCATCCCCGTCAACCAGGTCCGCCGGATCGCGGAGGAGCTCATCTCGACCGGCTCGGCCCGCACGTCCCGGATCGGGATCACGATCGACCAGAACTACCAGGGGGAGGGCGTCCGGATCGCCGACGCGCCCGACCGGGGGGTTCCGCCGATCACCCCGCAGGGGCCCGCCGACAAGGCCGGGCTGCGGGCGGGCGACGTGATCCTCGAGGTCGACGGGCAGCCGATCAGCGACAGCCGCGAGCTGATCGTCACGATCCGCAGCAAGACGCCGGGCGACCGGGTCCCGTTCAAATACAGCCGGGCGGGCGCCGAGCGAACAGTGGACGTCGTGATCGGGGCGGCGCCGGCTCCGTCGGCCCAGCCCTCGTGAGCACGCCTGCCCGGGTACTAGTCTGATTCACGACGGTTCGGGCAGGGCAAGGGAGATCTACGGTGTTCGGACTCGGCTGGGCGGAGATCCTGGCGCTAGTAGTGATCGCGTTGCTCGTGTTCGGGCCTGAGAAGCTGCCGGGAGTCGCCTCGCAGGCGGGCCGCACGCTCCGGCAGATCCGGCAGATGGCCAACAACGCCCGCACCGACCTTGAGGCCAACCTCGGGCCGGAGTTCAAGAACTTCGACCCGACCGACCTCAACCCCAAGAACTTCGTCCGCAAGCACCTGCTCGACGACGTCGAGAAGGACTGGAACGCCACCCCGGGCGAGACGGCCGCGGCCGACCCGCCGCCTCCTCCGGTGACGGTGGAGCTGACGGCGGGCGAGATCCCGCCCTACGACAACGAGGCGACCTGAGCCCAGCCGAAAGGCCCGCTCCTACAGGAGCGGGCCTTTCGTTTTGCCCGGGCGCGGCCGGTCGGCGGCGGTTACGGCGCGGACCGGAGGCGGCGGGCGGCTGCCAGGGTCGGCGGAGCCGTAACGGAGAAGAAGGATCTAGCGGCCGGCCGGGCTGATGTCGAGCTTCATGCCCTTGAGGCCGCCCCTCTTCTTGCTGAGGCCCGCGGCGATGCGGCGGAGTTCGGCGGCGGCCGGGGCGTCGGGGTCGGTGAGGACCAGCGGCTTGCCCTCGTCGCCGCCCTCGCGGAGGCGGGTGTCGATCGGGATCTGGCCCAGCAGCGGCACCCGGGAGCCGAGAGTGCGGGTCAGGGCGTCGGCGACGGTCTGGCCGCCGCCCTCGCCGAAGACCGAGATGCGCTCGTCGCAGTGGGGGCAGGGCAGCCAGGACATGTTCTCGATGACGCCGGCGATCTGCTGGTGGGTCTGGGCGGCGATGGAACCGGCCCGCTCGGCGACCTCGGCGGCGGCCTGCTGCGGGGTGGTGACCACGAGGATCTCGGCGGTCGGCATGCGCTGGGCGACCGAGATCGCGATGTCGCCGGTGCCGGGCGGTAGGTCCATCAGCAGGACGTCGAGGTCGCCCCAGAACACGTCGGCGAGGAACTGGTGGAGCGCCCGGTCGAGCATGGGGCCGCGCCAGACCACCGCGCTGTTGCCCTCGGGCTTGAACATGCCGACCGAGATGACCTTGATGTCGTGGGCCACCGGCGGCATGATCATGTCTTCGACCTTGGTCGGCCGTTCGCCGACGCCCAGCATGCGGGGCACGCTGTGGCCGTAGATGTCGGCGTCGACCACGCCGACCTTGAGGCCGGAGGAGGCCATGGCGGCGGCCAGGTTGACCGTCACCGACGACTTGCCGACGCCGCCCTTGCCGCTGGCGACCGCGAAGACGCGGGTCAGCGAGCCGGGCTGGGCGAAGGGGATCTCCTTCTCGGGGCCCCGGTTGCCGCGCAGTTTCGTTTGCAGAGTTTTACGTTGCTCGGCGCTCATCACGTCCATCTCGACGGAGACGCGCGTGACGCCGTCGAGCTTGGAGACGGCGGCCGTGATGTCGCGGGTGATGGTGTCTCTCATCGGACAGCCGGCGACAGTGAGGAAGACGCCTACGCGCACCAGCCCGTCAGGGGCGATGTCGATGCTCTTGACCATGTCGAGCTCGGTGATCGGCCGGCGGATCTCGGGGTCGTTGACCGTCGCCAGGGCCGCGGTCACCACTTCTGGGGTCGGTGCCATGTAGTCATGCTACGAACTGGCGACCTGTCATACGAATCGAGGTCGCACCTCTAGGATGACGCGGGTGAGTCCGACAAGTCCGCCTGTCCTGTCGGCGGAACAAATCGAGGTCTGGCGCACGATGCAGCGTGCCCAGATGCGGATCACCCGGAGCATCGAATCCGACCTCCTGGAGTCCCACGATCTGGCGATGGCCTCGTACGACGTGCTGCTCCAACTGTCCGAGGCGCCCTACAAGCGGCTGCGGATGAACGACCTCGCCGACCGGGTGCTGCTGTCGCGCAGCGGGCTGACCCGGCTGATCGACCGGCTGCAACGCGACGGCCTGGTCGAACGGCAGGCCTGCCCGAGCGATGCGCGCGGCCTCTACGCCGTGCTCACCGACAAGGGCACGGCGCTGCTCGACGAGGCCACCCCGACCTACCTGCGCGGTGTGCGGGCCCAGTTCGTCGAGCGGCTGAGCGGGGCCGAGCTAGGGCAGTGTGCCGCCCTTGCCGTCAAGCTGGTCCACTAGCCATTCAGCCTCGGCCTTGATGAAGTCGCGCGTGGCGACCTCACCCAAGGCGATGCGCAACGAGGCGATCTCCCGGGTCAGATATTCGAGCTCCGCCCGGTTCTGCTCCGCCGCGTGGCGGTCCTGCTCGCCCTGAACCCGGTCGCGGTCGTCCTGCCGGTTCTGCGCGAGCAGGATCAGCGGGGCGGCGTACGACGCCTGGAGCGAGAGCATCAGGGTCAGGAAGATGAACGGGTAGGGGTCGAACCTCATCGGGCCGAGGGTGTTCCAGGTGACCCAGACGATCACGAAGGCGGTCATGTAGACGAGGAACCTGGCCGTGCCCAGGAAACGCGCGAACTTCTCCGACCACTTGCCGAACGCCTCGGGGTCGTACCGGATGGGCAGTCGCCTGCGCAGTTCGCGGGGCTGGTCGAGCCGGCCTTCAGTCATGTCGCTCCCGCCAGTCTTCGGGCAGCAGGTGGTCCAGGACGTCGTCGACGGTGACCGCGCCGATCAGGCGGCCGTCCTCGTCGGTCACCGGGGCCGCCACCAGGTTGTAGGTGGCCAGGTAGGAGGCCACCTCGGGGAGGGAGAACTCGGGTCTGATCGGGTCGACGCTGCCGTCGACCAGTGAGCCGATCAGGGCGAAGCTGGGCTCGCGGAGCAATCGCTGGATGTGCGCGATGCCGAGGTAGCGGCCGGTGGGGGTCTCGGTCGGCGGGCGGGCCACGAACACCTGGGCGGCGATCGACGGCGGCTGCTCGCGGACGCGCAGCCGGGCCAGCGCCTCGGCGACGGTGGCGTTGGGGGGCAGGATGACGGGCTCGGTGGTCATCATGCCGCCGGCGGTGTCCTCGGCGTAGCCGAGGAGGCGGCGTACCGGATCGGCCTCTTCGGGGATCATCAGGGCCAGCAGGCGCTCGGCCTGTTCGGGCGGGAGTTCCTGGAGCAGGTCGGCGGCGTCGTCGGGGCCCATGTGCTCCAGCACGTCGGCGGCCCGTTCGGCGTCGAGGTTGCCCAGCACCGTGACCTGGTCGCGTTCGGGCAGCTCCTCCAGCACGTCGGCCAGCCGGTCGTCGTTGAGCGCGGCGGCCACCTCGGCCATGCGCTTGCCGGGCAGCTCCTGGAGCACTCCGGCGAGGTCGGCGGGGCGCATGGCGTCGAAGGCGGCCAGCAGGCTCTGGGCGCCCTGGTCCTTCTGCGCCACCTCGAAGCCGCTGACCTGGCCCCAGTCGACGACCGTGGTCTCGCCCCTGCGGCGGGTGCCGCGCCGGAAGGCGACCTTGGTGATCAGCCAGTCGGGCGGATCGGGCTGCTCCATGGCCAGGTCGAGGACGGTGCCGGGCTCGCCCTCGACGGTGATCTTCAGGTCGAGCAGCTCGCCGATCGCGAGCGTCTCCGACTCGCGCTGCTCGAAGCGGCGCAGGTTGAGGCGCCCGGTGAAGATGACCGCCCCGGCCTCCACCGAGATCACCCGGGTGATCGGGAGGAACACGCGGCGGCGGGGCTGGACCTCCACGACGTAGCCGTGGACACGCGGGGGCAGCGGGCCGCGCAGTGCGACGACCACGTCCCGGATCCGGCCGATCTTGTCACCGGCGGGATCGAACACCGCGAGCCCGGCCAGCCGGGCCACGAAGATCCGCTCCACGCTGGCAGGTTATGGGGATGCCCCGGTCCGGTTGGATATGACAGGATCAAAGTAGGTCAACGGTAGTTACAGGGAAGAGTCATGATCCGGTCAGTCAGCCTTGGAATCGCGGCCGTGTCCGCCGTGTGCTTCGGGTTCTCCGGACCCATGGCGAAGTATCTGAACGCCGCCGGGCTGGCCCCGCTGGAGTCGGTGTGGGTGCGCATGGCCGGCGCCGGGCTGCTGCTGCTGGCCGCGCTGGCGCTGCTGCGGCCCGCCGCGCTGCGCATCCCCCGTTCCCAGTGGCTCTTCTTCGGGGTGTACGCCCTGGTCGCCGTCGCCGGGGTCCAGGCCCTGTACTTCCTGGCCATCCAGCGGCTGCCCGTCGGCGTGACGTTGCTGATCGAGTACACCTCGCCGGTCCTGGTGGTGCTCTGGGTGCGGTTCGTCCGCCGGATCAGGCTGCCGAAGGCGGCCTGCATCGGCGCGGTGATCGCGGTGGCCGGGCTGGCGGTCGTGGTCGAGGTCTGGGACGGGCTGCGGCTCGACGCCCTCGGGCTGGTGCTGGCCCTGCTGGCGGCGGCGTGCTGCGCCGGTTACTTCCTGATGAGCGACAACCTGCACGTCGACCCGCTGGGCCTGGTGGCCTGGGGCATGATCGGGGCGGCGGTCGTGCTGCTGCCGTTCGCGCGGCCCTGGTCGATCGAGTGGGCGGTCTTCGGCGACGTCGTGACCGTGGCGGGCAACACGCTGCCCGTCGCCGGGGCGGCCGGGTGGCTGATCCTGGTGGCGACCGTGGTGGCGTACATCGCCGGGGTGACGGCGGTGCGGCGGCTCTCGGCGGCCGTGGGGGCGACGGTGGCCTCGCTGGAGGTCATCACCGGTGCGCTGATCGCCTATTTCCTGCTGGGGGAGGCCCTGGGCGCTTACCAGATCATCGGCGGTGCGGTGGTGCTGCTCGGCGCGCTGCTGGCCCAGACGGCGACGGTACGGCGGGCCCCGCAGGAGGCGCCCGCCGCGCGCGAGCCCGTGCTCAACCCGTCGGCCTGAGCCGGACCACCGACGACCGCTTGGCCCACCGGGCGGGCAGCCCGGCCGCGTCGGGGGCGTTCAGCCGCTCCTTGGCGAGGGCGGCGATCACCTCGGGGCTGGTCTTCTGGTCGACGACCTCGACCGCCGCCGGGAAGCGGACGAGCTGGGCGCCGTTGTCCTTGCTCCGGAGCACGACCTCGATCTCGTGCTGGGCGGTGAGGCCGGGGAGGTTCTGCTCCCCGCCCCCGACCACCAGATAGATGGCGTCGTCATGCCAGACGTGCCAGGCCAGGCGGGTGCCCTGGGGCAGCACCACCCACAGCACGCTCGACCGCTTCGCGGCGTCTTCGATCAACGCGAGGCTCATGACCGCCAGTTTTCCACAGGTCAAAACGCCTGTCAGGAGGCGATTTTCCACGCTGCGGGAAGCAGTCCCGCGGCGACGAGGACCTTCAGCCCGTCGCCGATGAGGAAGGGCACGACGCCCTTCTCGATCGCGGTCGCCAGGCTCATGTCGGCGGCCACGGCCAGCCACGGCACGCCGACGAGGTAGATCAGCACCGTGCCGACGATCATGGTGACGACCGTCCTCGGGACGGTGCGGTCACCACCCCGCCCGGCCAGCGCGCCGACGACCGACGCGGCCAGGAAGAAGCCGACGACGTAGCCCAGCGTGGCGTCGCCGGCGGCGGTGAACCACGGCACGCCGGCCAGGCCCGCCAGCAGGTAGAGGGCCATGCCGGCGGCGGCCCTGTAGAGGCCCAGGGTGGCTCCGGAGAGCAGCACGGCGAAGGTCTGGAGGGTCACCGGCACGGGGCTGCCGGGCACCGGGAACGCCACCTGGGCGGCCAGGCCGGTCAGCGCGGCGGCGCCGACGACGAGCGCGACGTCGCGGACGATCGTGCCGGGGATGAGGTCGGACAGAACCGCGGGACGGCTCGCGGCGACGACTCGGGACATCTCTGGACTCCCTGATGGAAGAGGCATTACCTCCCTATTAATCACATAGATCACCTGGGGAGCCCGTATGCGCCCCGGCACAACGTCCGCCGCCCGGCTTTGTAGGGTTGGGCGCATGCGCGCGCGTCGTACGTGTCTGGCGGTTCCCGGGAGCAACCCCCGTTTCCTGGAGAAGGCCCAGGGGTTGCCCGCCGACGAGGTCTTCCTCGACCTGGAGGACTCGGTGGCCCCGCTGGCCAAGGAGTCGGCGCGCGGGAACATCGTCGCCGCGCTGAAAGAGGGCGACTGGGGCGGGAAAACCGTGGTCGTGCGGGTCAACGACCTGTCGACCTCGTGGACCTACCGCGACGTCATCGAGGTGGTCGAAGGCGCGGGCGACCGGCTCCACTGCCTGATGTTGCCCAAGGTCGAGGACGCCTCCCACGTCCGGTGGCTCGACGTGCTGCTGACGCAGGTCGAGAAGGCCGTCGGGCTGCCCGTCGGCGTCATCGGCATCGAGGCGCAGATCGAGAGCGCCCGGGGGCTGGTGAACGTCGACGAGATCGCCCAGGCCTCGCCCCGGGTCGAGACGCTGGTGTTCGGGCCGGCCGACTTCATGGCCTCGATCGGGATGCGCACGCTCGTGGTGGGGGAGCAGCCGCCCGGCTACGCCGAGGGCGACGCCTACCACTACATCCTGATGCGCATCCTCATGGCGGCCAGGGCCCACGGCCTCCAGGCGATCGACGGGCCCTACCTGCAGATCAAGGACGTCGACGGGTTCCGCCGGGTCGCGGCGCGCGCGGCGGCGCTGGGCTTCGACGGCAAGTGGGTGCTGCACCCCGGCCAGATCGACGCCGGGAACGAGGTCTTCTCGCCCGCGCAGGACGACTACGACCACGCTGAGCTCATCCTCGACGCCTACGACTACTACACGACGGTCGAGCGGCGCGGCGCGGTCATGCTCGGCGACGAGATGATCGATGAGGCGTCGCGCAAGATGGCGCTGGTGGTGGCGGCCAAGGGCCGCGCCGCAGGGCTCGCCCGGACGAAGAGCTTCGAGCGGCCCTGAGCGAGACGCGGACGGCCGAAGGCCGGCCGTGTCTCGCGTGCTGAACCTGCCCTTCGAAGGCGCGTCTAGAACTGCACGCCGATCGTGGTGAAGAACCAGAACGACGAGGTCAGCCAGAGGCCGATCAGCAGGGTGAAGACCAGGCCCCCGGCCACGGGCAGCACCCAGCCGGGCAGGCCGCGCTTGGGCAGCGACAACATCTTCGTGACGAACACGCCGTAGAAGAGGCAGCCGAAGATCGAGTGGAACATGACGCGAGGATCGTCGTAGCGCGCGCCCACCGCGTAGAGGCAGTGGAAGGCGACCGGCACGGTGGCCAGGAACGCCAGGCGTCCCGACCACCGGTGCACCGGCCCAGGCCAGGAACCCCGCACGGGGATCCGGCCCCAGATGGCGAACGCCGAGAACACCTGCACGATCGCCAGCAGCGCGGCGAGTGTGGTCAGCCAGACCTTCATGGCCAGCGGGCCGGAGAACCCGGCCAGGCCGAAGGCGAAACCGGTCGGGGGGTGCAGTTCGCCGTACACGCCGAGGGCGGCGGCGACCAGCCCGCCGGCGAGCACGGGGATGACGAGGAGGGCGACGGCGCCGCGGTGCTGCGGGGCGACTTGGGTGTGGGACATCTCAGGCTCTCAAGCGTTCGGGGGCGGCGGGGTTCAGGAGGCCGGGGCGGCGGGGGCCAGGAAGGAGTCGATGAACTGGTCGGGGTCCTGGGGGGTGAGCGGGATGCCGTACCACTCCTGGACGCCGCCGTCGAAGGCCGCCGCGGCCTCGCCGGAGTTCTCGCCGAGCATGATGCGGCCGACCGACTGGCCGTTGGGGAGCTTGATCCAGCCGCCGACGACGCGGGCGCCGCGGACCTGGGCGGTGGCGCGGTAGAGGCCCGAGGGCTTCTTCACGGTGGCGGCGGAGAAGCGCCAGCTCTTGTTCTTGTACTCGATGCGGCCCTGCGCCTTGCCGCCGCGCAGCGCTGCGGTGACCAGGGTGTCCTTGCCTTCGAGGGTGAGCGTGTTGTCCGCGGCGGTGCCCTTCAGCCACGCCTCGATCTTGCCGTCGCAGAAGTAGCCGACGACCTTGCCGTTCCTGATCGAGATGGCGATCAGGCCGCCGTTCTGGTCGACGACGCCCGCGTAGTCGGCCTTCTTCGGGGTCGGGTCCTCCTCCGGTTCGGGGGCGGCCACCTCTTCGGGTTCCTGGGTCGCGTCGGGGGTGGCCTCGTCGGTCGCCTCGGGCGTGGCCAGCGGGTCGGCCCCTGCCGCCGCGGGCACGGCCGAGGTCTCCTGGATCTGGGGCGAGGCGGTCGCGCTGGCCACCGTCAGGCCCGCGGTCATCACCACTCCGACGGCCAATGTGTAAATGGGTCCTAGCCGGCTCATGTTCCGTCTCTCCTGGGTTTGTTTCCTGCCCCAGAGTGAATCGCGGCGGGCCGCGTCTGTCTGTGGACTAATGCGCACTCGTCTGTGATGACAATGGGACCGTGATCCAGCAGCCATCGCTCACGTCGTGGATCGTCCCGCCGCCTCCGGGTTCGCGGTACGACCAGCTCGCGCGCACCCCGGCGCACCGCTGGTGGCGGCCGCCGCTCGGGACCGTGTTGATCGTGGTCGTCTACGTCGCCCTGACGGCGGCGCTGGGCCTGGTCGCGGTGCTCGTGGCCGTGGTCACGCGTCAGCCGACGGCGACGACCCCGGGCCGGGCCCTGTTCGAAGACCCCGTGCTCGACCTCGCCTTCCAGCTCGTGGCGATCGCGATCATGACCCCGCTCGTGCTGGGGGCGGCCTGGCTGGTGCAGCGTCGCCCGCCCGGCACCCTTTCCTCGGTCGCGGGGCGGCTGCGGTGGGGGTGGCTCCTGCGGTGCGTTCCATTGGCGATCCTCGCGGTGGTGCTGGGGGAGGCGGCCCAGGCCCTGACCCTGCTGGCGACGGGCGTCTCTCCGGGATACGGCTGGGCGGGCTGGTCGGAAGTGCTCGTGCCGCTGGTGATGATCCTTCTCCTCGTGCCCGTGCAGGCGGCTGCAGAGGAGTACGCGTTCCGGGGCTGGGTGGTTCAGGCTTTCGGCGCCTATTTGCGCAATCCCTGGTGGGGGATCCTGATTTCGTCGGGCGTCTTCGCGGCCTTCCACGGCTACACCGACTTCGGGATCGCCTATACGTTCGGGTTCGGCGTGCTGATGGGATGGGTCTCGGTACGCACCGGCGGGCTGGAGGCGGCCATCGCGCTGCACGCGGTCAACAACATCGGAGCGTTCGGGATCGCGGCGGTGGCGGGGGAGCTCGGCTCGGCGCTGGCGCAGGGATCGCTGCCCTGGCAGACCCTGGTGGGAACGATCGTGCAATTTGGCGTTTTTGGGGTTGGTGTCGTGGTTCTTGCTCGTAAGTCGGGAATTTCAGTGGAGGGCGGATAAATCTCACTAGAGAGGAGGTGATCGTGGGTTGCGGGAGGGGTATCAGAGGGATTGCGTCCCTCCCAGACATATGTGGAACGGTCCTGATAGAGGAGGTAAGTGGCCGTGCCCCCCGAAGACGAGGAGCAGCCGGATGTGCCCCCGAAGCTCCATCACTCGCCACCGGGCCCTGCCACGACCCCTGAGGAGAGTCCCCGCCCGCGCACCTCACCCTGGGCTCTGCCGCCCTTCGCCGCGCCGACTCCCGAAGATCCTCCGGTACGAGGCCGCCGCCCCTACGACGCCGACGAGCCCGAGCCCCGGCCGGGCGACCTGGAGACGACCCAGCCCCGGCGCGCGATCGGCTCGTTACCGTTCGAGGCCCTGGGCGAACGCCGCCACGGCCCGATCGGCCCGCGCCCGGGCGAACCCCAGGACCAGGTGATCTGGCCACTCGGCAAATCCCCGTTACCCCAGCCGCCGCCACCTTCCGGCGAGGGCGATCTCACTGAGCCGGAGGCGTCAGACCCGTTGGGCGGGCCCGCACGACCGCGAGAGGTAGCACCGGTCGAAGGGCTGGGCGGATCCCGAGGGACTGATCCTTATGGCGAGACCGATCGATTGCGGGGTGCCGATTCTCCTGGCGAAGCAGGTCGATCGCGAGGTGCTGATCCCTATGCCGAGGCCGGTCGATCGTTAGGCGCGGTCTCGGCGAGTGGTGATCTCGGCCGGTCACCGGATGACGCGGGGCCTTTCGGTGATGTGGCACGGTCGGCCGTCCGGGAGGGGGGACTGCCGCCCGGTGTCGAGCCCATGTATCCCGTCGACCCCGCCATCCGCGCCGAAGACGCCACGCCCGAGGGCATCTACCCGCCCGACCCCGGCCTGCGGCAGAGCCGGCCCTCCGACTTTCCGCCCCGGCATCATCGGCCCTACTCGACTCCGCAGCGGCCCGATGACGACGACCGGCCCGCGCGTACGGACTATCCCGACAAACTCGTCGCCTCCGGACCGCCCCGTGAGCACGGCATCCGGGTCCGGCCGGCCATCGCGGCCGAACCCGAGTTCGTGCCGGAGCCCGAGTTCGGGCCGGGGCGGCGGGAGAAGGACGTGCCGGCGGTGGTGCCGGCTGTTCGGAAGGCGCCGCCCGAGCGGATCGGGAAGCCACCCGGGGGGCGGCCGTTGCGGCCTGACGTGCTGGCCACGCTGGGGCCTCCCCGTGGCGGCAAGCACGGGCGGCGCGGGGTGCGGGCGCAGCGGCGGCGGCCGAGGATCGGGTTGCCGCTGCTGGTCATCGTGGCGGTCATCACGGCCGCGGCGTTCGGGCTGTTCGTGGTGCGGTGGGCGACGGCCCCGGCCACGTCGGGCATCCGGCTCGCGGTCGGCGACGGGCAGTCGGGCGACTCGGCGTTCCAGGCCCCGGGGTTGCCCGGCAACGGGTCGCGGCAGGTGCTGACCTCGGTCGCCTCATCGGGGTCGACGATCGTGGCGGTCGGCACCGACACCACCAGCGCCATCGCGCGGCCCCTGTTCATCGTCTCCGTCAACGACGGCAAGGACTGGACGCTCGGCGAGGTCAACGGGCCGCCCGGCTACGAGGCCGCGCCGGGATCGCCCGGCCGCGTGGTCGGCAGCGGCGGCAAGTGGCTCGCCGTCAGCACCGACCCCGCCGGGCCCGAGGGCCGGGGCATGTGGACGTCGGCCGACGGCCAGTCGTGGGCGGCGGTCGACCCGGCCAGGCTGGGGATGTTCCTCGAATCCGACCGGGTGACCGATCTGGCCCGGACCGCCACCGGCTTCGTCGCCGTCGGCAGCACCGTCCAGCGCGACGGCACGCCGGGCGCGGTCGCCTGGACCTCCGCCGACGGGCAGGCGTGGACGCGGGTGGAGACCCCCAGGATCGGCACTCCCGACATGATCCGCACCGTCAAGGCGGTCGTGGCCAAGGGAGACAAGGTCGTCGCCCTGGCCGAGCCCGGTTCGGGCACCGCCACGGTGATCCTGCGTTCCGACGACGGGGGGCGATCGTGGCTGCGTACGGCGACGGCGCTGCCCGACATCAGGCCCGAGACCGGTGCGCTGGCGGCCTCGGCCGACGGCTTCGTGCTGGTGCCGACGGGGCAGCGTTTCCCGGGTCCGGGTGTACGGGTGCACTGCTCGCCCGAAGGCCAGAACTGGACCGCGTGCGGGACCATCGGGCCCCTGAGCCCGGCCGGGAGCGGCGTGCGCGGGTTGTCCGCCTCGGGCGCGGGCCTGGCCGCCGTCGTGGAGTCGGCGTGGGAGGAGTACGCCCTCTTCACTAGCGACGACGGCCGCGACTGGCGGAAACGGGCCGACCTCGGCCTCATCCCCGGAACGCTGCGCGGGCTGACCATCACCGACAGCGGACGCCTGGTCGCCGGTGGCGACAAACGCGGCGCGGGAGACGTGGAGAACCTGCCCGTCCTGATGACGGCCGAGAAGGGCAAGGCCGCGCGGGCCGTGCCGCTGGAGAGCGTGCCCGGCCTGAACCGGCTGGCGCGCAACACCTCGGGCGTGCTGGCGGCCGGGGGCGCGTTCGTCGCGGTGGGCTCGGCCAACGGCGACGCGGGCATCTGGACCAGCGGGAACAACGGCGCGAACTGGAAGGCGATCAACTCCCAGTGGCTCGGCGGGTCCGGCCGGCAGGCGCTCTCGGACGTCGCCTACGGCCCCAAGGGCTGGCTCGCCGTCGGCAGCACGATGGCCGACCTGCTGGTGACCAAGCCGCTGCTGGTGGTGTCGTCCGACGGCAAGGGCTGGCGGCCGGGGCCGGAGATGTCCGCGCCCGAGGGCCACTACTACCTGGCGCCCCAGACGGTCGCCGCCGGGCCCAAGGGCTACGTGCTGGCCGGAGAGGACCAGACCGGCGCCGGGATCGGCCCCGCGCTCTGGTTCACCGGCGACCTGAAGAAGTTCACCCGCGTGGGCGACCTGCCCGCGGGGGCGGCCGAGGTGCGCATCCACGACGTGGCCGCGACCGGCGACGGCTTCGTGGCCATCGGCGGGACCGGCCGCTCCGAACGCGAGAACGGGGTCGTCTGGGTCTCCGCCGACGGGCTGAAGTGGGAGGCCAGGAACCGGGTGCTGCCCGACGACGCCCAGTCGGCGGGGCTGCGCCACATCGTCGTCCGCGACGGAAAGCTGATCGCCACCGGGACCGCCCTGACCGACGACGGCACCCGGCCGTTCTCGGCGGTGAGCGGCGACGGCGGCGAAAGCTGGGAGTTCGCCTGGTTGCCCGCCGAGGCCCCGGCCGTGGTGCTCGACCTGACGGCGAGCGAGCGCGGCATCGTCGCCGTGGGCGCCCACGGGACCGGCAGTGAGGTGGACAGCTCGGTGTGGGCGTCGGAGGACGGGCTGGTGTGGGTCCGGCACGGGCTCGTGGAAGACGGGCTCGGCGGGGCGGGCGCGCAGTGGCTGGAGGCGGTGACGATCTCGGGCCAGCGGGTCATCGCGGTGGGGCGTTCGACGACGAGCAGGACCGACAACATCACCATCTGGCGCAGCACGCTGTCGTCGGGGGACGCGTAGCGATCACAGATCGTCGAGGAAGTCGAGGAGGCCCTTCGTCAGCGGGAGACGTACAAGATCATCGGCGGTGGCCCAGACGGCCGCCGCCGCGTCGTCGCCCGGCCTGAGGTCGCCGCCGATCACGTGGGCGTAATAGTCGAAGATCTCGTAGAAGCCGATCACGATCGTCCCGGCCAGGGCGCCCACCTCGATCTCCAGGCCGGTCTCCTCGCGGACCTCGCGGCGCAGGGCGTCGCCGTCGGTCTCGTCCTCTTCGACGCGGCCGCCGGGCAGGGACCACAGGCCCTCCGACGGGGGATGGCCACGCTGGATGAGCAGGAGGCGACCCTCGGTGTCGCGGATGATTGCCCCAACACAGCGCATAACGCCAAGATTACGGCTAAAACCCCCGGGAGGCCTTGACGGGTCCCGGGCATCGGAGCACGGTGAGTAACTGTGAGAGCCGCGCCCACCTGTCCCCGGTGCTTCGGCCCGCTGAGCGAACCCAATATCTGGTCGAGCGCCTGGCGGTGCACCGTCCACGGCGAGGTGCTGCCGCATCGCTCCCATCGGCCTGGTCCGGCCGCCGTCGAGCTGATCAGGGGCTCGGCCGTGCCCGCCTGGGTGCCCTGGCCCCTGCCCGCCGGGTGGCTGGTGACCGGCTTCGCCGAGGCGGGTGACCGGGCCGCCGTGGTCGCGGTCTCCGGGCCGTCGCTCAGTTTCGGGCCCGCCGACGTGCTGATCATCTCGGAGGAGCCGGGGGTCGGCCTCGGGTCGGCGTACGCCGGCCTGCCGGGCCCCGACCCCGGTGACGTCGTGACCGGCGTCCCGCTCACCAAGATCGAGGTCAACGGGCACTCCATCCCGCTCTGGGTGGTGACCGACGGCGTGCCGGGGGACAGAGCGGTGTACGTCGGCGAGGCCGCCGGATGCTGGCTCTGGACGGTCGCCTGGCCGGGTGAAGCCGGGAATCTGATCGCCCTGATGCAACTCGCGCTGGCCGATCTCCGTGATCTGGAGTGGGACGTGCCCTTCGGGGCGTTCTCTCCACGTCTGACGGGGGAAGGCGCGGCGGGAACGGGCTAGAGTGCTGTTCGTGACAGCGCGTATCGAGCGAGTGGTGACCTCGGGGGTCGTCGAGATCGACGACGTCGAGCACAAGGTTGAGAACAACACCTGGATCGTGGGAGACGACGACGAGGTCATCGTCATCGACCCCGCGCGCGACGCGGAGAAGATCCTGGAGAAGGTGGGCGAGCGGCAGGTTCTCGCCGTCATCTGCACCCACGGGCTGCCCGACCACGTCGGCGGCGCCATCGAGGTGGCCGCCCGCGACGAGGCGGTGATCGCCCTCGCCCCCAAAGACAAGCGTCTGTGGCGGCAGACCTGGGAAGACACCTGGCCCGACATCGAGATGGAGGACGAGGGCCTGTTCGCCGTCGCCGACACCGAGCTCGAGGTCATGAACACCCCGGGTGTGACGGCGGGCGGCGTGTCGCTGCTGGCCGAGTCGCTGGGCGTCGTCTTCACCGGCAAGACCCTGCTGGCCGACGGCCCGGGCAAGCTCGGCGGCGACTACCCGGCCCTGGCCGACCAGCTCACCTCGATCGGCGAGCGGCTCTTCACCCTCCCCGGCGAGACCCGGGTCCTCCCCGCCCACGGCGAGGAGACCACGATCGGCGATCTGGAGCCCCTGTTCGACCGGTGGCTCTCCGGTTCGCTGACCGCAGCCCCCGAGGAGCAGCCCGAGGGCCCGCTGACCGACGGCACCCGCGTGTCGGGAATCCGCCTCAACGCCGACGACGACTGAGCGCGGTGGAGCAGCTCCCCCTGGAAGGAATGCCGCGGCGGCTCTTCTCGTGCACGCCGTCGCGGCTCAACTCCTGGCTCGACTGCCGACGGCGTTACCGGTTCACCTACCTCGACCGCCCCGCGCCCCAGAAGGGGCCGCCGTGGGCGCACAACAGCGTGGGCGCGTCGGTCCACAACGCGTTGGCGGCGTGGTGGCGGGAGCCCTACGAGCGCCGGACCCCGCTGTCGGCGGCGATCCTGGTCTCCAACGGGTGGATCACCGAGGGCTTCCGCGACGCCGAACAGTCGCTGAAGTGGCGTGACCGGGCCCGCGAGATGGTCTCCGGCTACACCGCCACGCTCGACCCCTCCGACGAGCCGGTCGGCGTCGAGCGCACCGTCGCCACCCGCACGTCCGTGATGGCCCTCTCGGGCCGCATCGACCGCCTCGACCGCCGTGGCGACGAACTGGTCGTGGTCGACTACAAGACCGGCCGGCGCCCTCTGACCAGCGACGACGCCCGCGGCTCCCTGGCCCTGGCGGTCTACGCCGTGGCGGCGGGCCGCATGTTACGGCGGCCCTGCCACCGGGTCGAGCTGCACCACCTGCCGACCGGCGAGGTCGTGGAGTGGGAGCACACCGACGAGTCCCTGGCCCGCCACCTGTCCCGGGCCGACCAGATCGCCGCCGAGGCCCAGGAGGCCGACGAGGCCTACCGCGCGGGCGAGGCCACAGACGAGACGTTCGCGCCGTCGCCGGGCGTGTTGTGCTCATGGTGCGACTTCCGCAAACACTGCCCTGAAGGCCAGGCGGCCGCCCCCGACAAGGAACCATGGGACGGCCTGGCGCCCATCTAGACGGGGTTGGGCCTCCCTGAGGCGGCCTCGGCTCCCGCGCCTGCATTCAGCTGATCCTGGCGACCGGCTCTGTCAGCGGGCCAGCATCATGCTTTCGGCCGCGTTCCAGAAGCGGGTGAGGGCGGCCGCCGTCGTCTCCGGGGCCTCCACGGCGGGTGAGTGGACCGCCCCGGGCACCACGACGCACTCGCAGTCGAGGCGGTCGGCCATCTCGGCCTGCAGTCGCGGCGGCCAGCCGTCGTCGTGTTCCCCGTAGAGGACCAGCATCGACAGGCCCGTCTCGGCCAGTTCGTCGACGCGGTCGTCGGCGTCGAGGACGGCCCGGCCCATGCACTCCAGGCCGACCAGCGAGTTGGCGAACAGCCGGCGGCGCAGGAAGGCCACGATCTCCTCGGGAACGCCGGCGCGCAGGGCGTCGGGCTCCATCTTCTCGGTCCACATGGCTTCGAGGCCGAGCTCGGGCATCTTCTCCAGCATGCGGCGGCCGGCCACCTCGCGGGCGCCCACCATCCCGGCCGGGCCGGAGCTCATGAGCGTGTAGGACGCCAGTTTGCCGGTGCCGTCGAGCACGGTCTCCCGGGTGACCAGGCCGCCGAACGAGTGGCCCAGCAGGTGGACGGGCTCTCCGCCGCCCACGACGGCCACCAGGGAGTCGACGTCACGCCCCAGGGCCGCGCAGGTGTAGGCGGCGGGGTCGTCGGGGCCCGGTGTCTCGTACTGGCCGCGCAGGTCGACGGCCACCACCCGGCGGCCCGCCTGGGCCAGGGTCTGCAACACCGAGAGGAAGTCTTCCTTGCTGCCCGTGTAGCCGGGCACCAGCAGGGCCGGCCACCGGTCGGGCAGGCCGCTGCCGGGCAGCGCCTCCAGGGCGGCGAACACCCCTTCAGGGGTCTCGATCCGCTTGGGGCTCACCCCGGGTGGCAGGTCCAGGAATCTCGGCGTACTCACGTGAAGCCACGATACTGAAACCCGCAGGGCGCCGCAGATGAGCGGAGCCCTGCGGTGTTCGGGCTAGTTGCGGCGCGGGCGCGGGCGGTTGCCGCCGGAGCCGGAGTGACGGCCGTTGCCGCGCTGGGCCTTGCGTTCGGTGGCGGCCGAGGGCGCGGGCAGGTCGTCTTCGGTGGCCAGGTCGGGCGAACGGAAGATGATCGCGAACGGGCTGGCCGGGATGATCTTCTCGGGTTCGGCCGGTCGGGTGGTCTCCATGGGAGTCACCTCCACCTCTTCCTCAACTTCGTGAATCTCATCGTGGATCGGATCGAGGATGTCGCCCTCGAACGGGGCGACCGCCTCGGGGACCTCGACGACGTCGACGGCTTCGGCGCCGGTCTCGGTGACGGGCTCGATGACCGTCTCGGTGACCTCGTCGGACGTGCGGCCGCCCCGGGTGCGACGGCGGTTGCGGGCCGGGCGCTCCCTGCGCTCGTCCTTCTCCCTGTCGCGGTCCCTGTCACGGTCGCGGTCCTTGTCGCGGTCTCTGTCGCGGCGGCTGCGGGTGCGGCCGGTCTCGCCGAGGTCTTCGATCTCCTCGGCGTCGAGGCCGGCCCGCGAGCGGTTGGCGCGCGGCAGCACGCCCTTGGTGCCCGGCGGGATGCGCAGCTCTTCGAGCAGGTGGGGCGAGCTGGAGTAGGACTCGGCCGGCTCGGGGTTGCCGAGGCCCAGCGCGTTGTTGATGACCTTCCAGCGGGTCATCTCGGTCCACTCCATGAACGTCACCGCGACGCCGGTGCGACCGGCCCGGCCGGTCCGGCCGATGCGGTGGACGTAGGTCTTCTCGTCCTGCGGCAGGTCGTAGTTGACCACGTGGGTGACGTCGTCGATGTCGATGCCGCGGGCCGCCACGTCGGTGGCCACCAGCACGTCGATCTTGCCGTTGCGGAACGCCCGCAGGGCCTGCTCGCGCTGGCCCTGGCCGAGGTCGCCGTGGACGGCCGCCGCCGCGAACCCGCGGTCGCGCAACTGCTCGTGGACCATGTCGCAGGCCCGCTTGGTCTCGCAGAAGACCATCGTGAGACCTCGGCCCTCGGCCTGCAGCAGCCGGGCCAGGATCTCGATCTTGTCCATCCGGTGGGTGCGGTAGACGTACTGCGTGACCTGCGAGGGGGCGTCGTTCTCCGCCTCGGTGGTCTCCGCGCGCACATGGATCGGGCGGGTCAGGTAACGCCGCGACAGCGCCACGATCTCGCCCGGCATGGTGGCCGAGAAGAGCATGGTCTGCCGCTGCTCCGGCACCAGCTTGATGATGCGCTCGATGTCGGGCAGGAAGCCCAGGTCGAGCATCCGGTCGGCCTCGTCGAGCACCATCATGGTGATCTGGCTGAGGTCGAGGTGCTTCTGCTTGATCAGGTCGAGCATCCGGCCCGGTGTGCCGACGATGACGTCGACGCCGCTCTTGAGCGCCTCGACCTGCGGTTCGTAGGCACGCCCGCCGTAGACGGTCAGGATGCGGGAGCCGAGCTTCCCGGCGGCCAGGACGAGGTCTTCGGTCACCTGGAGGGCCAGCTCACGGGTCGGGACCAGAACGAGGCCCCGGGGCTTCTTGCGGTTCTTGCGTGGCTTCCCGACGGACTGGAGCATCGCGACGCCGAAGGCGTAGGTCTTGCCGGTGCCGGTGCGGGCCTGGCCGATGACATCCTGGCCGGACAGCGCGAGGGGGAGAGCCATCTCCTGAATCGGGAAAGGTGAGACGATGCCCTCGGTCTCCAGGGCATCGGCGATCTCTGGGATGACACCCAGGTCTCGGAACGTCGTAATCGTCGCCTGCCTCAGTCGTGTGGCGAAGGCGGTTTCGTGACCAAACGGGCTCGCGTGCCGGGTCCTTACGAAAGGCGCCTTCGACGTCGTACGCGACCGCGCGCAGCCAAACTCTCTGGGGGTTACCGGGAACAGATACCCCGGATCAACACAGTGCGGTCGCACTTCTCACCGAGCAGTCTACTCGATACCACAGCTGCTAACCGATTTGCGGCGTGTTTCGCATGTTTCTTCGTGAGCCTTCCCCCCTACGCTGCTGCCATGACCATTTCCCGGCCCGGTGTCGTCGACCTTCTGGGCGTGCTCGCCTACGCCGAGCTCACCGCGTTCCTCCGGATGGCGCAGGACGCCTCCGTGCTGGCCCCCTCGCTGACCGACAGGGCGGCGCTCGGCGACGTGGCGGCCACCGAATACGGCCACTTCCGGCTGGTCCGCGACCGGATCGCCGACCTGGGGGCCGACCCGGAGGAGGCGATGGCGCCCTTCGCCGACGCCCTCGACGCCTGGCACGAGCAGACCCAGCCGGGAGACTGGTACGAGGCCCTGGTGAAGGCCTACGTCGGCACGGGGCTGGCCGGCGACTTCTACCGCGTGGCCGCCCGCAGGGTCGACGAGGAGACCCAGAAGCTGGTCGACCAGGCGCTGGCCGACGAGGCCCGCTCGGAACTGGTCGTCGAGCGTGTCAGGAAGGCCCTGGAGGAGGATCCGCGCCTGGGCGGCCGGTTGGCCCTGTGGGCGCGGCGGCTGGTCGGCGAGGCGCTGAGCCAGGCCCACCGGGTCGCCACGGCCCGGCCCGAACTGGCCGCGCTGCTGGTCGACGGCGACGACCTGGCCGCCATCGGACGCATGTTCGCCCAGCTGACAGAGGAGCACGGCAAGCGGATGGCGGCGCTCGGGCTCACCCCCGGAGGCTGAATCAGGCGCCCCAGAGTAATGATCGAGAGGCGTGAAGGCGCCATGGGGTTGTACCGTGCGAGTTATGAGGGCCTCGCGCCGCTACGGCAGTTCCTTGACAAGATGTGGACCGAACCGATGGGCCTCCCGCGCCGTGTTGCGCAGGGCGAGCTCAGGATGCCCGACCATCAGCAGACGCAGGGACGACGCACACATCCCACGCAGACGTCCGCCGGGCTGTATCCACGGTCCCCGTTAGAGAAGCCAATGGGCGCCGCCGTCCAAAAGCGGCGCCCGAAGGCCCTCACGCGAGAAATCTAGAGAGTGCCGCCGAACCCGACCGAACGGCTGGCCCCCTCGCCGATCTCGACGAAGCCGAGCGCCGCGACGGGCACGATCACCCGGTTTCCCTTGACGTCGGTGATGGAGAAGACGCCGCGGTCGGCCGCGAGCGCGTTGCGGATCTCCGTCTCGATCTCCTCGACGGTGAGGTCGGTCTCGACGACGAGTTCACGGTGCACCGACTGCACGCCGATCTTGATTTCCATCTGGGCCCCTTTCGAGAGGGTTCCATCGTGGCCCCGGAAATCGCTCCGGCAGAGCTCTGATCGCGGCGGGCGTAACCACGGGGTGGCTACGTCGTGCGCGGGAAACCGCCGATGCCGCGCCAGGCCAGGCGGGCGATGAGCCCGGCCGCGGCGTCCTTCGGGATCGCGCCGCCGCTGGTCAGCCAGTAGCGGGCGCTCACCTCGGCCATGCCGACGAGCCCGACGCCGAGCAGGTGGGCGTCTTCGCTGGAGCAGCCGGTGTCCTCCTGGATCACCTCGGCGATCGCGTCGGCGCTCTGCCGCAGCGAGCGCTCCATGCGTTCGCGCACGGCCGCGACGTTGCGCAGGTCGCTCTCGAAGACCAGCCGGAAGGCCTCGCCCTGGCTGGAGACGAAGTCGAAGAACGCGCCGATGGCGGCCTGGACCCGCTGCTTGTTGTCGGTGGTGGAGGCCAGCGCCTCCTTGCAGCGCGACACCATGTCGTCGACGTGGACGTCGAGCAGCGCCAGGTAGAGCTCGAGTTTGCCCGGGAAGTGCTGGTAGAGCACCGGCTTGCTGACGCCGGCCCGTTCGGCGATCTCGTCCATGGCGGCCGCGTGGTAGCCGTTCTCGACGAAGACCTCTTGGGCGGCGCTGAGCAGCTGGCGGCGGCGGGCGAGCCGGGGCAGCCGGGTGCCCCGGGGCTTGGCGTCCGGGGTAGCGGTCACGGCCTCTCCTTGCGCACGGGCTTCTCTTCTGATCAAGTGGCCTTCGGCCGCGGCCACATTCTACGGCTGGGCCACCAGGTCAGCGATAGTCGTCCTCATCGTCGGCATATGCCCGGTTCTGGTCGGCGGTGTCCGCCGGGTCGGCCTCCAGGGGCAGATCCTCCGGCCAGGGGTCCTCTTCGGGCTCGTCGTCGAGGGGGCGGTTCTGCTCGGCGACGTCGGCCTCGGTGGCTTCGCTCTTCTCGGACATGGCGTCCTCCTCTCGGCCCACACTACGGGAACAGGTCTCCGGACGCCTCGACCCGCGCCAGCACGTCGGACGTGGTGAACCTGAGCTGGTCGGGGTGGTCGCAATCGGCTACCTCCTCCCAGGTCAGTGGGGTGGAGACGGTCGGGTGGGGGTTGGCGCGCATGGAGTAGACGGCGACGGTGGTCTTGGCCGGGTTGTTCTGGCTCCAGTCGATGAACACCTTTCCCGGGCGTTCCCGCCGGGCCATCACGGCGGTGATGAAGTCGTGCCGGCGGGCGAGCCGTTCGGCGACCACCTTCGCGAACTCCGAGGTGTTCACCTCCGAGTCCCACGGCACGTGGAGCTGCATGCCCTTGTTGCCGCTGGTCTTGGCGAAGCAGTCGAGGCCCTCGTCCCCCAGGGTGTCGCGCAGCAGCAGCGCCACCTCGCAGCACTCGACGATCGTCGCAGGGGCCCCCGGGTCGAGGTCGAAGACCAGCAGGTCGGGGGGCAGGGGGTCGCCGTCGTCCGACACCCGCCACATGGGCACGTGCAGTTCCAGGGCGGCCAGGTTGGCGTAGTAGACCAGCGTCGGCAGGTCGTCGACGATCGCGAAGTCGATGGTCTCGCGGTCCTTGGTGCTGCCGGGGACGGGCAGACGTACCCGGCGGACCCAGGGAGGGGTGTGGGCGGGCGCGTTCTTCTCGAAGAAGAAGGCTCCGCCGACGCCGTTCGGGTAGCGCTTCACGGTCAGCGGCCGCCCGCGCAGATGGGGGAGCAGGACCGGCGCGATGCGGGTGTAGTAGTCGATCACCTCGGCCTTGGTGAACCCGGCCTCGGGGTAGAGCGTCTTGCCGAGGTTGCTCAGCACGAGGTCACGGCCCTCGACCTGGACGGGGACCTTCTTCACAGCCGTACCTCCGCCGGGATCTTGTCCGGGCGCAGGCCGCGCCACGAGGGGGCGCGCAGGCGGCCCTCGGTGGTCTGGTTGGCGTAGGTGACCTCGCCGACGAGTTCCGGGCGCACCCAGCGCGCGTCTCTGGCGATCTCCCTGGGCAGTTCTCTCGTGTACGCGCTGCGCGGGATCTCCAGCGGTGCGAGCAGCGTGTAGAGCTCGTCGAGGGCGGCGTCGCTGAACCCCGTGCCGACATGACCCAGGAAGACGAAGCCGTCGGGGCCGAAGGCCCCCATCAGCAGCGACCCGATGCCGCCCGATCTTCGGCCCCTGCCCGGCCGCCAGCCGCCGATGACGACCTCGCGTTCGGTCACGTTCTTCACCTTGACCCACCAGGGTGACCGGGTGCCCGGCCGATAACGCGAGTCGACGTGCTTGGCGACCACCCCTTCGAGCCCCTGCTCCTTGGTGGCGGCCACGACGTCGGGGTGGCACGGGAAGGTGGGGGCGACCGTGATGCCGAGTGACTCCAGCCGTCGCCGCCGCTCGTGGTAGGGCCGGTCGAGCAGCGCCTCGCCGTCGAGGGCGAGCAGGTCGAAGGGCATGTACGTCACCGGCACCGCCCGCAGCAGCCCGTGGGCGCCGGGGTCGCCGACGTGCATGCGCCGCTGGATCAGCTCGAACGACGGCTTCCCGTCGTGGTCGAACGCGACGACCTCCCCGTCGAGCACGACCGAGTGGCCGGGCACCTCCAGGCGGCTGACCTCGGGGTAGCGCCCGGTGACGTCGACGCCCTTGCGGCCGAACAGCCGCGGGGAGCCCTCCAGGTAGGCGATCACCCGGATGCCGTCCCACTTGACCTCGAGCACGTAGTGGGCGCCGTCCGACGGCAGCGGGCCGGGTACGGCGAGCATCGGTTCGACCGGGTATGGCAGTGCCACAGGGGGTATGTGCCCATTAGGTAAGTCATCTGAATCCCGACATGGCGGTATTCGAACACAGAGACGAGAATGTGGCTATGCGCAGCATCTGGAAGGGCGCCATCTCGTTCGGCCTGGTGACGATCCCCGTGAAGCTCTACTCGGCGACGGAGCAGAAGGACGTCTCCTTCCACCAGGTCCACCGGGAGGACGGCGGCCGTATCCGGTACAAGCGCGTGTGCACCGTCGACGGGGAAGAGGTCGCCTACGCCGACATCGCCAAGGGCTACGAACTGCCCACCGGCGACATGGTGGTGCTGACTGACGACGACTTCGCCGACCTGCCGCTGTCGAGTTCCCGCCGCATCGACGTCCTCCAGTTCACCCCCGTGGAGCAGATCGACCCCATCTACTTCGCCAAGTCCTACTACCTGGAGCCCGACGCCCAGGGCGCGAAGCCCTATGTGCTGCTGCGCGACGCCCTGGAGCGGTCGGGCCAGGTCGCGATCGTGAAGGTCGCGCTGCGCCAGCGCGAGTCGCTGGCCACCCTGCGGGTGCGTGAGGGGATCTTCGTCCTGGAGACGATGCTCTGGCCCGACGAGGTGCGTACCGCCGACTTCGCGTTCCTCGACGAGGACATCGACCTGCGCCCGCAGGAGCTCAAGATGGCCGAGTCGCTGATCGAGACGATGGTGGCCGACTTCGACCCGGGCGAGTACAAGGACGCGTACAGAGAGGCGCTCCAGGAGGTCATCGACGCCAAGGTGGCCGGGCGCGAGGTCGTGCCGGCCGAGGCGCCGGCCGAGGCGGGCCCCGCCGTCGACCTCATGGCCGCCCTGCGGGCCAGCGTCGACGCCGCGAAGCGCGAGCGTGAGGGCGCCCAGAAGAAGAAGGCGGAGCCCAAGAAGAAGGCCCGCAAGACCGCCTAGTGACGGCCGTGCGTCAGTAGTCGAGCTCGAACTTGTTGCCTCGCCTCAGGTAGATGTTCTGGGCGTAGCCCGCGCGGCCGTTGCCGACGCCGACGACGCGGCGCCACCTCTTGTCCTCGCCGTAGAGCAGGCAACTGCCGGTGATGAAGTCGCCGAGGTTGTAGAGGTCGTCAATGATCTTGCTCTTGACGTCGGGCGCCGTGTGGACCGGGGCGGCCGCGTTGAACATGCTCTTGGCGCCCCTCATGAGCTGATACGAGCAGGCCTCCGCGTCCGCGGGGGACGCCGCCGCGGTCACGAGGGTGCCGGAGGCAAGGGCCGCCGCGACGGCGATACCAGTCAGACGGGTTCTCATCATCACTCCCAGTAATCAATACGATCCTCTGGGTGATAACCCTGCGTGACCAAACGAAACGTGCCGCGATGACCGGAGTCATCGCGGCACGATCGTCGCCGGGATCTCAGAAGACCACTCAGGTCATTCCGTGATCAGGTCCTGCTAGTTGCGGTGCCAGCGGTACTGCTTGTGGAGGTGCCAGCCCTCCGTGAAGCCGGTGCGCGGGCTCCAGCGGTGACGCTTGAAGTGCGACTTGACCTTGTGGAAGTGGTGGCCGCCGTGGAAGCCGTGGCCCCAGCCGCCGCCGTCGCCGTCGCCGCCCCAGTCGCCGCCGCCGTCGCCGTCCCAGCCGCCGCCCCAGCCGCCGCCGCCGTGGTGGTGGCCGCGGACCGGGTGGCACTTGCCGATGGTGTAGCCGCCGGCGTGCAGGTAGCCGACGATCCGGCTACGGTGCCACGGGCGGTGGTAGACCCGGATGTAGTGCCGGAAGCGGCCCGCCGGGAAGGCGCCGTGGTGCAGCTTCGGGTCGGCGTGGTGCGAGCCGTGCCGCACCTTGAAGACGCAGGTGTGGTTGTGGAAGTGGTGGTGACCGTGGTGGCCGTGGTGGCCGTGGCCCCAGTCGTCACCCGACCACTCGTAGCCACCGCCGTCGGCGGCGGCGGGAGTCGCGAGGGCGAGGACGGCGCCGCCGCCGACGAGGGCGGCGGTAGCCAGGGTGCTGGCGAGCTTCTTGAGCTGCATCAATTACTCCTTGTGATTGGCTGGTGCCTGATCGTGTTATGTCCTCACTCTGCGTGACAAAACGGGCAGTATCGGGCTTTTGCGGTCACTTAGCGTAGCCATGGAGTACGATGGGGTGGATTGTCCGTAAACGGCGGGAGGACGTGGCGTGACAAACCCGATTTCCCCGGAGATTCCGGGCCCGGTGCCCGACTGGCCGAGTGACCGGGTCGATCTTGGCGATCTGCGGCTTAATTACCGATTTACGCCTGACGGGCCCCGGGAGAAGGCCGTGATGATCCACGGTCTGGCGGGCTCGGCGACCAACTGGACCGACCTGTCCGACCTGCTCAAAGAGCAGGTGCGCACGTTCGCCCCCGACCTGCCGGGCGCCGGGTGGTCACCCGAGCCCGAAGACCGCGACTATTCGGTGTCCGCCCACGCGCGGGCCATGGTGCGGTTCATCGAATGGGTGGGCGGGCCGGTCCACCTGTTCGGCAACTCGCTGGGCGGGGCGGTGTCCGTACGGGTGGCGGCGTGGCGTCCCGATCTGGTGAAGTCCCTGACGCTGGTCTCGCCGGCGATGCCCGACCTGCTGCCCCGGGTGGGCCCGGCGCGGGTGGCGCTGTCGGCGGTGCCCGGCGTGGCCGAGTTCGTGGTGCGGCGGATGTCGGTGGTCGTGCCGCCGGAGAAGCGCATCCAGGCCACCATCTCCATGTGTTACGGCGACCTCGGCTGCGTGCACCCCGACCGGCTGGCGGCCGCGATCGAGGAACTGCGCCGCCGTGACGACCTGCCCTACTCCGCCTCGGCCATGATCGGTTCGGCCCGGGGCATCGTGCGCGAGTACTTCCGGCCCGACCTCTGGCGTGAGGCGGCCCGGGTCGAGGCCCCCACCCTGGTCATCCACGGGCGCCGCGACCGCATCGTCGACGCGCGCATGGCCGCCCGCGCTTCGCGCGCCTTCCGGGACGTCCGCATCGTGACGCTGCCGTGGGCGGGCCACGTGGCCCAGATGGAGTCGCCTCAGATCGTCGCCCGCGAGGCCCGTGCGCTGATTCGGGAATGCGCGGACGCGCCGGTTAGGTTGTGATGTGGAGCGTGCCCCTCCGGGGGCGCGAGCCTTACCCTCAAACGCCCTGAAACGGGAGTGGAACTGTGTCGTTGCCACCGCTGGTCGAGCCGGCCCCCGAGCTCACCGTCGACGAGGTGCGCCGCTACTCGCGCCACCTGATCATCCCCGACGTCGGGATGACCGGGCAGAAGCGGCTGAAGAACGCCAAGGTCCTGTGTGTGGGCGCGGGCGGCCTCGGTTCCCCGGCTCTGATGTACCTGGCCGCGGCGGGCGTGGGCACGCTCGGCATCATCGACTTCGACGTGGTCGACGAGTCGAACCTGCAGCGCCAGATCATCCACGGCCAGTCCGACGTCGGCCGCCTCAAGGCCGAGTCGGCCGCGGCGACCGTGCGCGAGATCAACCCGCTCGTCAATGTGGTGATCCACAACGTGGCCCTCACCACCGACAACGTGATGGACATCTTCTCGGGCTACGACCTGATCGTCGACGGCACCGACAACTTCGCCACCCGCTACATGGTCAACGACGCGGCGGTGCTGCTGGGCAAGCCCTACGTGTGGGGCTCGATCTACCGCTTCGACGGCCAGGCCAGCGTCTTCTGGGCCGAGCACGGTCCCTGCTACCGCTGCCTCTACCCGGAGCCCCCGCCTCCCGGCATGGTGCCCTCCTGCGCCGAGGGCGGCGTGCTCGGCGTGCTCTGCGCCTCGATCGGCTCGATCCAGGTCAACGAGGCCATCAAGCTGCTGACCGGCATCGGCGACCCGCTGGTGGGCCGTCTGATGATCTACGACGCGCTGGAGATGAAGTACCGCGACGTCAAGGTCCGCAAGGACCCCGAGTGCGTGTTGTGCGGCAAGAACCCCACGGTCACCGCGCTGCTCGACGACTACGAGGCGTTCTGCGGCGTGGTCTCCGACGAGGCCCAGGCGGCCGCGCAGGGGTCCACGATCACCGCGCTCGAGCTCAAGAAGTGGCAGGACGACGGCGAGAACATCTACCTCGTCGACGTCCGTGAGCCGGGCGAGTACGAAATCGTCAGCATCCCCGGCGCGACGCTGATCCCCAAGGGCGAGTTCCTCAACGGCTCGGCCCTGGAGAAGATGCCGCAGGACAAGAAGATCGTGCTGCACTGCAAGTCGGGCGCGCGCTCGGCCGAGGTGCTCGCGGTGCTGAAGAGCGCCGGGTTCGCCGACGCCGTCCACGTGGGTGGAGGCGTGCTGAGCTGGGTCAAGACGGTAGACCCGTCTCAGCCGACTTACTGATACGACCCATCTGGCCCGGTTACAGTCGGTCCGTGACGGAAAGACGCAGTTGGCCGGCGCTCGTCGTGGCGTCGGCCCTCACGGTGAGCTGCGCGGTCGTCGCGGGGGTGGGGGTCAGTTCGGCGATGACCGAGCTGACCCGTGGCCCCACCAAACAGGAACGCCGCGCCGCCGCGGCCGAGGAGCTGGCCCGCCGCTGGCGCACCTGGCCGGCCGGCAAGATCTTCCCCGAACGGCTCGCCTACACCTCCGAGCAGGGTGGCCGTGAGGTGGCCCGCCGGGTCGGCATCGGCCCCGAGACCGACTGCGCGCGCGCCGTCGACGCCGCGCTTCGTGCTCCCATGGACGAGGCCGGGTGCCGCGGCCTCATCCGCGCCACCTATCTCGACGCCGTCGAGGGCGTCGTGGTCACCATCGGGGTGGCCGCCTTCCGCGATTCCGCCGCCGTGATGGCCGCCACCACCGCGCTGCCCCGCGAACACCGCCCCTCGCCGGGCCTGCGCCCCCTGACCTTCGCCAAGACCGCCACCGAGCGGTTCACCGCCGCCGGTCGCCAGTACGGCACCTACCACCGGGCCGGCCCCTATCTCGTGATGGTCACCGCCGGGCAGGCGGACGGCCGCCCCGCCAAGGCTCTGGGCCGCCCGCTGACCTCGATGTTCACCTTCACCGACGAGTTGTCGGAGCAGATCGCCCGCGGTCTCGTCGTGCCCGCGCGGGCGACCTGCGAGTCGGAGGGCTTCCTGTGCTGATCCGGGCCCTCGCGGCGGCGCTCCCGCTGCTCTTCCTCGCCGTCCCGGCCTACGCCGACGGCGTGCGGGGCGGGCAGACCGGGGCGCTCGGCATGATCGGCATCGAGCGGGCCTGGCGCGAGACCAAGGGCGACGGCGTCTTGGTGGCCGTGCTCGACTCGGGCGTCGACCCCGGCCACCGCGACCTCGCCGGGTCGGTCCGGGTGGGCCGCGACTTCACCAAGGGCGCCAACCCGTCCGGCGTGCGGCCCCAGCGGCTGCACGGCACCTACATGGCCTCCCTCATCGCCGGGCACGGCCACGGTCCCGGCGGGCGGGACGGCGTGGTCGGGGTCGCCCCGGAGGCCGGGATCCTGTCGGTCCGGGTGATCCTCGAAGACGACGAGCCGGGCTTCAAGACGTTCAACATGGACGAGCGCTACGAGGGCGTGATGGCCAAGGGCATCCGCTACGCCGTCGAAGAGGGCGCCGACGTGATCAACCTGTCGATCGCCAAGGGCGCCGCGACGGAGGACGACCGCGCGGCGGTGGCGTACGCGATCTCGAACAACGTGGTGCTGGTCGCGGCGGCCGGGAACGACGGCGCCGAAGACACCGGGGGCCACTACTCCTACCCGGCCTCGCTGCCCGGGGTGATCTCGGTCGCGGCGGTGACCGGAACGATGCAGAGGGCCTTCTTCTCCACCCGCAACGCCTCGGTGATGCTGGCCGCGCCGGGGGTCGACATCCTGGGCGCCGGGCCCGGCGACGAATACTGGGTCGGCCGGGGCACGTCGCAGGCGACGGCTCTGGTGTCGGGTGTGGCCGCTTTGATAAAAGCGAAATATCCGAAGATGTCGCCCGCGCTGGTGGCCCAGGCGCTCGCCGGCTCCGCCGTCGCACCCAAGGGCGCCGGCTACAACACCGGCACCGGCTTCGGCGTGGTGAACGCCGGCCGCGCGCTGGCCGCCGCCGCCCGGCTCGCCGGGCATAGACCGACGGCCTCCGGGAAGGAGGCCCACGATCCCGACCGCCCCTTCTCCACCGCCTCGCCCGAGCCGATCGCGATGGTCCAGCGCGACCGCCGGATGATCACCCTTTACGGCGCGGCGGGCGCCGCCGGGCTCATCGGGGCAGGTGGCAGTGTCGCGGTGATCGTCGTCTGCGCCCGCAGGGCGCGGCGCAGGGAGGCTTCACCAGAAATCGCCACCTAGGAGACCTCTACCGAATCGTTGGCGTATGGAGTCTTCGGCGTAACATTGAGGAATGTCGCCACAGCAGCCGCGAGCCCAGCGAACGCGGGTGCGCCCATGGCCGGCCACGCGCGGGCGCGCGGCGGCCGTCAAGGCGGCCGAGGAGCGGCGGGAGCTTGAGAAGGGCATCCGCCGCCGCGGCATCGTCACGAGCCTGCTGACGGCCGCGGTGCTGGTGGCGGCCGTCAACGCGGTGATCGCCGGGGTCGGCATCGTCCAGGAGACCCGTTCCCGGCCCCTGACCGGCCAGGAACGCGCCGACTACGTGAAAGAGGACGTCGCGCGGCGCTGGCACGACTGGCCGGCGTCCATGGTCTTCCCCGACGAGCTCGAATACGTCGGCCTGGCCCGCTCGCAGCAGTTCGCCCGCCGGGTCGGCATCGCGCCCGAGATCCCCTGCTGGGCGGGGGTCGACCGCTCGGTCGCCTCGGTCTTCCGCGAGGTGTCGTGCCGGTCGCTGCTCCGGGCGACCTACGTCGACCAGTCGGGCGCCTTCGCGATCACCATCGGCGTGGCCGTCATGGCCGACGAGGACGCCCGCACCTCCGCCGCCGCCAAACTGCCGATCGACGACCGGGTCGGGGTGCGGCCGGTGGCCTTCCCGGGCACCGTGACCGACCTGTTCGGCGCGGCCCAGCGGCAGCGGTCGGGCTGGGTCGGGGTGGGGCCGTACATCGTCTTCTACACCGCGGGGTACACCGACGGACGCACCCGTGACGCGATCCCGCAGGAGGAGCTGTTGCACAGCGAGCTGTGGCCGACCGCGCAGGCCCTCGGCGGCCGGGTGGCCCGGTCGCTGGGCGAGGAGCCCGACGTGCCGCGCTGCACCCAGGGGAACGAGTGCTGAGGGCGGCCGCCCTGGCGGTGGCCGCGCTGCTGGCCGTCGCGGCGGCCCCGGCCCCCCTCGACGACCTCGGCGTCGACGCCGCCTGGGCCAAGACGAAGGGCGCCGGGGTGACCGTGGCGCTGCTCCACGACCGCGTCGGCGAACCGGCCGAGCTGAAGGGCCGCGTCGTCCAGGCCCCCGACATGACGGGAACCCTCTTCGAGGGCGACGAGATGCGCACCAACGACTACTCGACCGTCCTGGCCGGGCTGGTCGCCGGGAACGGGACCGGCGGCGGCGGGCAGGGCACCGCGCCCGAGGCCACGGTGTTGTCGGTGCCGATCACCTCGATGCCCCTGGAAGGCGGGCTGGTCGACCCCGAAGACGCGCAGGGCACCCCGCTCGACAGCCCGATCGCGCGCGGCGTGCGCTACGCCGTCAACCACGGCGCCCAGGTGATCGTGGTGCCGATGGGCATCTTCGGCGTCGGCCGGGTCGAGCGCGACGCGGTCGCCTACGCCCTCCAGCGCGACGTGGTGATCGTCTCGGGGGCGGGCGACATCGGCCAGTGGCCCTCGTCCACCGCCAACGGCACCTCCTACTGGCAGTTCCCCGCCGGGTTCCCCGGCGTGATCGGGGTGGCCGCCGTCGACGACGCGGGCGTGCGCGCCCCAGGCAGCTCCGACAACCTCTCGGTCCTGGTCGCCGCCCCGGGCGTGCGCATCCCGGCGGGCCGTGTGGGCGGCCGGCAGCTGGCGGTGAACGGCACCCAGGCGGCGAGCGCCCTCGTGGGCGGGGTGGCCGCCCTGATCCGGGCCGAATACCCCCGGCTGCCCGCCGAACTGGTCGCCCGGTCGATGTCCGACTCGGCCGGGCCCCACCCTGGCAACGGCTACGACGACAAGGTCGGCTTCGGCGTGGTGAACGCGGGCAGGGCGCTGAGCCGGGCCGGTGAGCTGGCGAGATACCAGGAGGCCGTGCCGGTCGCCGGTGACCTCTACTTCGGCGGGGGCCCCAAGTCCGACGGCCCGCGACCGCCCGGCCCCGACCCGCTCCGGTTGTGGGTCTTCGGCACGGTGGCCGTGCTGAGCCTGGCCGCCTTCGGCCTTCTCGCGGGACTGCTGGCCCGCAGAAGGAGATGACGACTTAGAGGGAAACTTGCCCTTTCTCATCACAACAAGGGGCAAAGGTTCGCTATCGTCGCGCCTCATGGGTTACGAGCTGCGCGTCGAGCGTGAATCAGCGCTCGCCTACGCCGAACTCGTCCGGGCGCTGTCGGGCCATTCCGACCTAGAGGTGCGCGGATCGGCCGAGGCGGGAGAGGTCGTCGCGCGGCATGGCGACGACGGCCACCGGGTGGCCGAATGGTCGGGCCGGTTGTTCGGCTCGCCGGAATCCGACTGGCACCTCGCCCATCTGGCGCGCGTCGCCGAGCTGCTGGGCGGGCGACTGGTCGGTGAGGACGGCGAGGTCTACGGCGTCCGCGACGGAATTCTGGAACAGGGCGACATCGAATTCGGCAAGCTGGAGGACCTCCTCTACGCCGGACCGACGAGCTGGAGCCAATGAACGGACACCCGCCCCCTTTCGCCGACCGGGTCCTCGACCTGGTCGACCGGATCCCGCCCGGGAAGGTCATGTCGTACGGCGACGTGGCCGAATATCTCGGTGAAGGCGGGCCCCGGCAGGTGGGGCGGGTGATGGCCACGTGGGGCGGAGGCGTCCCGTGGTGGCGCGTGATCAGAACCGATGGGAGCCCGCCGCCGGGGCTGGAGGCCGAATGTCTCCGCAGGTGGCGTACGGAAGGAACACCGGTGAAAGGGGAACGCGCATTGATGCGTGAGGCACGATGGGACGGAATCCCCCTTTAACCGGCATTACCATTTCTGAAACACCGGTCATCCGAAGGGTGGTGCCCCCTTATGACACCCGCTCGCCAGGGCGATTCCGTCGCCGATCGACTGCGGGCTGTCCAGGAGCTCTATGACCGGGGCGAGCCACTCGACGCCCTGGTGGAGCTCATCCGCGCAGAGGGTCTGAGCAGCGCCGAACGCGCCCGGCTCGACGCCGAGGTGCTGGCCGGTTGCCTGGGCGCCCGGCTCGACGCCGCCGCCAAGCGCGGGCCCGCCCGCAGGGCCCAGGCCATCGAGGTGCTGCGCCCCTATCTGGCCACCGTCGACCCGAAGGTCAAGCGCGACCTGCCGGTCGGCCGCCGGGTGGCCTTTCACCTGGTCGAGACCTCCGACACCAAGACGCTCGCCGACGGTGACGCGCTGGCCAAGCTGGCCGCCGCGGCCGCCGAGCCGTCCCGCCGCGTCCGCAAGGGCCTGCGCTGGTACGCCGACCTCCCCGTGGAGGTCCCCGACCAGTCGCTGCTGCGCCTGCGCCCCGCCGACATGGTGCCGGTCACCCAGATCGACGACATCACCTGGGAAGGCGGCAAGCTCCGCATCACCGGCCACGCCTACCTGGCCGGCCTGTCGGTGCGGTCGCGGCGCTTCAACCGGGCGACGGTGGTCCTGCGCGGTCCGCGCTGGCTGCCGCCCGTCACCCTCAAGACCACCCGGGTCTTCCGGCCCGAGGCCACCCACGACGCCCGCGAGCCCGGCTGCAACTACGACTGGGCCGGCTTCCAGGCCGAGCTCAACCCGTTCTCGCTGCGCTGGCGGGCCGGGGTGCGGGCGCTGGTCCGCGGCGGCAAGCGCATGCTCAAGCGCCGCCACACCGTCCAGGACACCACCACCTGGCGGGCCGAGATCGTGATCTGGTCGCGCGCCGCCCGAGCCAAGGGCGTGCTGCGCGGCCCGTCGATCGGCCGGGTCGAGCGGCCCGCCGGGCGCAGGACCCGCGACCGCTGGTGGGTGCGGCCCGTCTGGACCTCCGACAAGGCGCTCCAGGTCGTGCTCCAGCCCACCCGGGCCGAGCTGACCGGCGTCAAGCTCGACGGCGAGCAGATCGAGCTGACCGGCTTCCTGCCGGGACGTCCCGTCAGCAAGGGCAAGGCCCGCGTCGGCGGCCACCGCATGCCGGCCGAGTTCACCCCCGCCGAGGGCGGCAGCGTCTTCTCGCTCTCGCTGAGCGTGCAGACCCTGCTGACCGCCGACGCGCGGCGGCTCTGGGTCGAGCCCAAGGGTGACCCGGCGGCCTCGGTCATGCTGGAGGGCACTCCGGAGACCCGGCTGCTGCTGGGCGACCGCGAGATCACCGTCCAGGGCGACCGGCGCGACCGCGTGGTCATCTCCGGCCACAAGGTGCTGCCCGTCATCAAGGCGATGGCCTGGCGCGACGGCGTCCTCACGCTGGAGGGCGACTACCCCGCCGAGACCGGCGAGCGCGATCTGGTGCTGCGGCACCGGGGCGGGCTGACCTACCGGGTGCCGCTGCGCCGCGAGGGCACCGCCTTCACCGTGGAGTTCGCGCCCGGCGCGATGGCCCGCTTCGGCGACACCACCCCGCTGGTCGAGGGCACCTGGACCATGTCGGTCGCCCCGCCCGGCAAGTACGGCCCCGCGATGGTCCCCGTCCGGGTCGACCACGCCGCCCTCGACACCATCGACGAGGAGCAGCGCACGGTCGGCGGCCGGGTCTACCGGTTCGTGGCCACCCGCTACGACGTGCCCGTCCTGGTGGCGGCCGAGGAGCGGCCCGGCGACGAGCGCAGCGCGGCCGGGGTCTGGGCGCTCAGCCGCACCTTCTACCCGGCCGAGAAGGCCAAGCCGATCCGCCAGGCCACCGTCTACGCCTCCTTCGACGGCCGGTCCTACTCCGACAACCCGCGCGCCATCTACGAGGAGCGGGTGCGCCGGGGCGACGAGGGCGAGCACATCTGGGTCGTCCGCGACGGCGCCTTCGTGCCCCCGGGCTCGGCGGAGCTCGGGCTCGGCGAGGGCATCGTGCCGACGGTCGTGCGGGAGGGCAGCCGGGAGCACTACGAGGCCCTGGCCCGCGCCCGCTACATCGTGGCCAACCAGTTCCTGCCGCCGTGGTTCCGGGCCCGCGACGACCAGGTCTACGTCCAGACCTGGCACGGCACCCCGGTCAAGCACATCGGCCGCGACCTGCCCCACATGCGGCGCGAGCCGCGCCCGCCGGTGTACGCCCGGCAGACCACCGAGGTCCGTCAGTGGGACCTGCTGATCTCCCAGTCGCCGTGGGCGTCGGGCGTGCTGCGCAAGGCGTTCGGCTACGAGGGCGAGCTGCTGGAGTGCGGCAACCCGCGCAACGACGTGCTGTTCCACCGCGACGCGCTGGCCCCGGCCATCCGCCGCCGGCTGGGCATCCCCGAGGGCAAGCGGGTCGTCCTGTACGCCCCCACCTTCCGCGACTGGGACCGCCGCAACGCGGCCGTCAAGCTCGACCTGGCCGACGCGCAGCGGGCGCTGGGCGACGACCACGTGGTGCTGGTCCGCGGGCACATGATGCAGGCGTTCCCGCACGTCCAGTCGCTCGGCGGGTTCGCGATCGACGTCACGACCTACCCCGACATGGCCGACCTGCTGGTCATCGCCGACGTGCTGGTCACCGACTACTCCTCCAGCATGTTCGACTTCGTCGCCACCGGGCGGCCGATCGTGTTGTTCACGCCCGACATCGACAAGTACAAGACCAACCGGGGCCTCTACCTCGACCTGGAGGCCCAGCGACCGGGCCCGCGCCTGGCCAGCTCGGCCGAGGTGGTCGAGGTGCTGCGCACCATCGACTCGGTCTCGGTCCGGCTCGCCGACCGCTACGCGGCCTTCGCCCGGACGTACGCCCCGCACGACTCCGGTAAGGCCACCGCCCGCCTGGTCGACCACGTCTTCACCGGATAACGTTAAAGAAACTTTCCTATTGCCGCCGTCACGTGATCCAATGAGGGTCGTGTGGCGGCGGCTTTCGTTGGGACTGGTGATGCTGGTGACGTCGTGTGCTCCGGGGACTCCGGCGGAACCCCTTCAGCTCTCCCTCGTGCCCTACCCCGCCTCGGTGACCCGCCTGGAGCAGGGCTTCACGCTCGAACCCGGCGACGCGGTCACCTCCGAGGAGCCGGCGGTCGCCGCCCAGCTCGTCAGTGGCGTCAGGGCCGACACCGGCCTGGAGCTCACCACCGGCCCCGCGGGCCGGATCAGGCTCGACCTCGACGCCTCCCAGGCCGGGGCCGAGGGCTACGAACTCACCGTCGGCCCCGACGGCGCCCGCATCAGCGCCGCCACCCCCGAGGGACTGTTCCGGGGCGCGCAGACCTTCCGTCAGCTCGCCCGCGAACGGGTGCTGCCGGGCGTGCGGATCAGCGACCGCCCCCGCTACGCCTGGCGCGGCGCGATGCTCGACGTCGCCCGCCACTTCCGCCCGGTCGCCGACGTGAAGCGGTTCGTCGACCTGATGGCGGCCTACAAGCTGAACGTGCTGCACCTGCACCTCACCGACGACCAGGGCTGGCGCATCGCCGTCCCCGGCTGGCCCAACCTGACCACGGTCGGCGCCTCCACCGAGGTGGGCGGCGGCCCCGGCGGGTTCTACACGGCCGCCGACTACCGCGAGATCGTCCGGTACGCCCAGGAGCGGTTCGTCCGCGTCGTGCCCGAGGTCGACGTGCCCGGCCACACCAACGCCGCCCTGGCCGCTCACCCGGAGCTCACCTGCGACGGGGTGGCGCCCGAACCGTACACGGGCATCAAGGTCGGCTTTTCGGCCCTCTGCCCCGGCAAACCGGAGACCGCCCGGTTCCTGGCCGACGTCCTGAAGGAGCTCGCCGCCCTCACCCCCGGCCGCCACCTGCACATCGGCGGCGACGAGGTCGAGAAGCTGAGCGAGCGCGAGTACGCCCAGATCGTGGAACTCGCCGCCCAGGCCGTGACCGCCAACGGCAAGGAGGTCGTCGGCTGGCAGGAGGCCGGCGCGACCGCCCTGCCGCCGAACGCGCTGGTCCAGTACTGGCAGACCAACGGCGGCCCCGAAGTCGTCGAACGCGCGGTCGCCCGGGGCGCGAAGGTCATCATGTCCCCGGCCAGCCGCGTCTACCTCGACATGAAGTACGACGACACCACCCGCATCGGCCAGACCTGGGCCGGCACGACCGAGGTCGACGACGCCTACGACTGGGACCCGGCCACCCTGATCGACGGTATCGGCGACGACCGCATCGAGGGCGTCGAGATGGCCCTGTGGACCGAGACCGTCGTCACGATGAACGACGTCGAACTCCTGACCTTCCCCCGCCTCCCGGCCATCGCGGAGGTCGCCTGGACCCCGCAGTCCCAGCGCTCGTTCGACGCCTTCGCGGCCCGCCTGGCCCCGATGGCGACCGTCTGGGACCGATGGGGGGTCGACTACCACCGTTCGCCGCGCATCGCATGGCCATGATCTGGTGCAATAGAGCGTTATGAGCTATCGGCTGGTGCGGCGTGGGGGCGTGGGACGGGGTCCCGGTCCTGTGCTCGACGAGCATCAGCGGGCTGTGGTGGCCCATGAGAGCGGGCCGCTGCTGGTTCTGGCGGGTCCCGGGGCCGGGAAGACGACCACCATAGTCGAGAGCGTCGTCGACCGGGTCGAAGCGCGCGGCGTCGACCCCGAGCGCGTCCTGGTCCTCACCTTCAGCCGCCGGGCCGCCGGGGAGCTGCGTGACCGCGTCACCGCCCGGCTGCGCCGCACCACCCGCACGCCCCTCGCGCTGACCTTCCACAGCTACGCCTACGCGCTGCTGCGCCGTGAGGCGCTGGAAGCGGGTCAGCCGCCGCCCCGGCTGCTCACGGGGCCCGAGCAGCTGCTCGAAGTGCGGCGGCTGCTGCACGGCGAGCTGGAGGACGGGGCCCGGCAGTGGCCCGAGGCGATGCGCGAGTGGCTCAAGACGCGGGGGTTCGCCGAGGAGGTGCGCGACTTCCTGGCCCGCGCGCGGGAGCGGGGGCTCGACGGGCCCGCGCTGGTCGAGCTGGGGCACACCCACGGGCGGTCCGACTGGGTGGCGGTGGGGCGGTTCGCGGCCCGTTACCAGGAGCGGTTCGACCTCGATCCGATCTGGACGCTCGACTACGCCGAGCTGATCCGCGAGGCGGCGGCGCTGCTGGCCGACGGGCCGGTCCGGGACCGCGAACGCGCGGCCTACGACGTGGTGTTCGTCGACGAATACCAGGACACCGACCCGGCCCAGGAGCAGCTGCTGCGCGGGCTCGCCGGAGACGGGCGCGACCTGATCGTGGTGGGCGACCCCGACCAGGCGATCTACGGGTTCCGCGGCGCCGAGGTGCGGAACATCCTCGACTTCTCCGAACGGTTCCGGACCGCCGACGACGCGGCCGCGCCGGTCGTGGCGCTGCGCACCTGCCGCCGCATGGGTGAGGACCTGCTGGCCGCCTCGCGCCGGATCGCGGGCCGGTTGCCGGTGCCTCCGGGCTGGCGCGACACGTCCCACCGCGACCTGCACGCCGTCGACGGGCTGGAGCCGGGCGAGGTCCGGGTGGTGATCGCCGACAGCGTGTCGCAGGAGGCGGCCGTGGTCGCCGACACGCTGCGGCGGGCGCACCTGCTCGACGGCGTGCCGTGGCAGCGGATGGCGGTGCTGGTGCGCAGCGCGACCCGGCAGGTGCCGATGTTGCGGCGGGCGCTGCACACGGCCGGGGTGCCGGTGGTCGTGACGGGCGACGAGGGGCCGCTGATCACCGAGCCGGGGGTGCGGCCGCTCATCCTGCTGCTCAAGGCGGCGGCGCGGCCCGAGTCGCTCGACGTGGCCACCGCCGAGGAACTGCTGACCGGCCCGCTGGGGGGCACCGACATGATCGGTGTACGCCGCCTGCGGCGCGGGTTGCGGATCGCCGAGCACGAGGCGGGGATCGTGCCGCCCCGGTCGAGCGACGAGCTGATCGTGGCGGCGGTGCAGAGCCCCAACGAGCTGACGCTGCTCGAACCCCACGTCGCCGCGCCCGCCCAGCGGCTGGCCACCCTCCTCGCCACGGCGCGGCAGACGGTGGCCAAGAACCTGACCGCCGAAGACGCCCTGTGGGAGGTCTGGAAGGCCAGCGGCCTGTCGGAGCGGTGGACCCATTCGAGCCTGGGCGGCGGGGCACGCGGCGGCCAGGCCGACCGCGACCTGGACGCGGTGGTGAACCTGTTCGACTACGCCGCCAAGTTCGTCGACCGCCTGCCGCAGGCCGGCGTCGAGGTGTTCGTCGACGACCTGATGGCCCAGGAGATCCCGGCCGACTCGCTGGCCGCCCAGGCGCCCGACGGCGAGGCGGTGCGCATCCTGACCGCCCACCGCGCCAAGGGCCTCGAATGGGACGTGGTGGTGGCCGCCGGGGTGCAGGAGGGCGTCTGGCCCGACCTGCGGGTGCGGGGGTCGCTGCTCGGGGTCGAGTCGCTGGTCGAGGTGGCGGGCGGGATCGCGCTCGACGGCACCGACGCCGAGAGGTACGCGCTCGGCTCGAAGATGCTGGCCGAGGAGCGGCGGTTGTTCTACGTCGCCGCCACCCGCCCCCGCCGTCGGCTGGTGGTGACGGCGGTCGGCGGCGAGGACGCCGACGAGCGCCCCTCGCGGTTCCTGAACGAGCTGGTCCCGGGCGGCCTGGAGAACGCGACCGTCGACGACCGGGCCCGCTGGCTGAGCATGCCCGCCCTGGTGGCCGACCTGCGCGCCGCCGTCTGCGACCCGACCCGGCCCGAGCCGATGCGCCGCGCCGCCGCCCGCCATCTGGCCCGGCTGGCCGACGAGGGCGTGCCGGGGGCCGACCCCTCGTCGTGGTACGCCCTCACCGAGATCTCCGACGACCGCCCGCTGGCCTGGCCCGACGGGGTGGTGCAGATCTCGCCGTCGGCGGTGGAGAAGTTCACCAAGTGCGGCCTGCGGTGGGTGCTGGAGACCGCGGTCGGCACGGGCGGCGAGAGCGTCCCCCAGGTCTTCGGCAACGTCATCCACGCCATCGCCGTGCTCGCGGCCGAGGAGCACACCACCGACGAGCTCGCCAAACGGCTCGACGACGTGTGGGACGACCTCGACTTCGGCGGCATCTGGTTCAACCGCAAGCAGCGCGCCGTGGCCGAGAAGATGGTCGACCGCTTCCTCACCTGGCACCGGGAGAACCCGCGTGAGCTGGTCGGGTTCGAGGAGTCGTTCACCCAGGTCGTCTCCGACGGGATCGTCATCAAGGGCCGGGTCGACCGGGTGGAGCGCGACGGCGACAACCGGGCCGTGATCATCGACATCAAGACCGGCACCGCCAAGCCGCGCGACGACGAGCTCGACCGCCACCCGCAGCTCGGCGTCTACCAGCTCGCGACGGTCCTGGGCGCGTTCGAGCGCCACGGCATGACCGAGCCCGGGGGAGCCGCGCTGCTCCAGGTCGGCAAGGCCGCCGGGACCGGCCCGCTGGCCAGGGAGCAGGCGCAGCTCCCGCTCGCCGACGACGTCGACCCCGGCTGGGCGCAGGACCTGGTCACCACGGTCGCCGCCGGCATGTCGGCCAACCTGTTCGTCGCCAAGGTCAACGACGGGTGCCGCACCTGCGCGGCCCGGTTCTCGTGCCCGGTGAACGACGGCGGGGGCCAGGTGTGCTGACCCCGTTCGACCTGGCGGCGACGCTGGGTGTGCCACCGCCCACGCACGAGCAGGCCGGAGTGATCTCGGCCGACCTCGGGCCGATGGTCGTCATCGCGGGAGCCGGGTCGGGCAAGTCCGAGACCATGGCCGGGCGGGTCGTCTGGCTGGTCGCCAACGGGTTCGCCAAGCCCGAGCAGATCCTGGGCCTCACCTTCACCCGCAAGGCGGCGGCGGAGCTGGCCGAACGGGTGCACAAGCGGCTGACGACGCTCGCCGAGAAGACCGAGACGCCGATGGACCTGGAGGTGGAGCCGACGATCTCCACCTACCACGCCTACGCCGCCCGCCTGGTCACCGACCACGCCCTCCGGGAGGCCATGGAGCCGACGATGCGCCTGGTCACCCCGGCCGTCGCCTGGCAGATGGCGGCCCGCGTCGTCGGCCAGTACGACGGTCCGATGGACCAGATCGACCTCGGCCCCCCGAGCGTCACCGCCGCCGTGCTCGACCTGGCCGGGGAGATGGCCGAACACCTGGCCACCGCCGACGAGGTGCGCGACCACGGCAGGCGCTGGTCCGAACGGCTGGCGATGCTGCCGGGCCGGGTCACCCAGGCCCAGCGCCGGCCGGTGCAGACCCATGCCGTGCGAGAGCAGCTGCTGCCGCTGGTGGAGGCGTACCAGAAGCTCAAGCAGGCCCGTGAGGTGATCGACTACGGCGACCAGATGGCGCTGGCCGCGCGCATCGCCTCCCGGCACGAGGAGGTCGGTGAGATCGAGCGGGCCCGCTTCACCGTGGTGCTGCTCGACGAGTACCAGGACACCAGCCACGCCCAGCTCGTGCTGCTGCGGTCGCTCTTCCGGGGCGGGCATCCGGTCACGGCCGTCGGCGACCCGTGCCAGTCGATCTACGGCTGGCGGGGCGCGTCGGCGGGCAACCTGTCGCGGTTCCCGCACGACTTCCCGACCGCGCAGGGGGAGCCCGCGCCGGTCCGGCAGTTGTCGATCAGCTTCCGCAACGGCGAGCGGGTCCTCGACGTCGCCGCCCGCATCCAGACCGACCTGCGCCGCGAGAGCGCCGAGGTGCCGGTGCTGACGCCGGGGGAGAACCGGGCCGACCGTGGCCGGGTGGTGTGCGCCTACCACGCCACGGCGCACGACGAGGCCGAGTGGATCGCGGAGGGCGTACAGAAGCAACTGGGCCTGGAACTCGCGCCCGACGGCCTTCCGTGGGGGGAGGGCGAGCGGAGCAAGCCCCGGCAGGGCCCGGCCCTGCAACCGGGCGACGTGGCGATCCTGGCCCGCAAGCGCTCGCAGTTCCCGACGCTCCGCAAGGCGCTGGAGGCGCGCGGCATCCCGGTCGAGGTGGTCGGGCTCGGCGGGCTCCTCACCGTGCCCGAGGTGGCCGACATCGTCGCCACGCTCCGGGTCATGTACGACCCCACCGCCGGCGACGCCCTGATCAGACTGCTGGCCGGGCCCCGCTGGCGCATCGGCCCCGCCGACCTGAAGCAACTCGGCGACCAGGCCAGGGAGCTCAACCGCGAGCGCGACGAACGCGGCGGACGCCCCAGCGACCCCCTCGACCAGGTGGTCGCCGACCTGGAGGCCGAACGCGGCAGCATCATCGACGCCCTCGACGAGCTGCCCGACCGGCCCGAGTGGCTCGACCCCTACTCACCGCTGGCCCGCGAGCGGCTGCCGAAGCTGGCCGAGGAGCTGCGGACGCTGCGTGCCCACGCGGGTTTGCCGCTGCCCGACCTGATCTCCGAGGTGGAGCGCCGGACCGGCCTCGACGTCGAGGTGGCCTCGCGGGGCGGCAGCCCGCTGGCCGCCCGCGCCGACCTCGACGCCTTCCTCGACGCGGCGGCCCGGTTCGCCGGTGACGCGGAAGACCCGACGCTCGGCGCGTTCCTGGCCTATCTCAAGGCGGCCGAGACCGAGGAGTTCGGCCTCGAAGGCGGCCGGGTCGGCGAGACCAACAGCGTCAAGCTGATGACCGTGCACGCCTCCAAGGGCCTCGAATGGCCCGTCGTGATCGTGCCCGGCCTGTCCGAGGTCACCACGGCGGCCGGTGGGCTGGCCCGGGGCAGCATCTTCCCGGCCACGCCGGTGACCAACTCCCGCTGGACCGACAACCCGCGCAAGCTGCCCTACGCGCTGCGCGGCGACGCCCGCGACCTGCCCGCCCTCGGAGGGCTGACCAAGGAGGAACTGGCCGACTTCGACGCCGCCTGCCGGGAGCGCGACCTGCGCGAGGAGCGGCGGCTGGCCTACGTGGCGGTGACCCGGGCCCACTACCTGCTGATCGCGTCGGGCTACCGGTGGGGGTCGGCGTCGCGTCCGCTGGAGCCGTCCCGGTTCCTGCTGGAGGTCCGCGACCACGCCTCGTCGGTCCCGGTCTGGACCGACGACGACGCCGTGGAGAACCCGCTGCTGGCCGAGCCCGCCGAGGCGGCGTGGCCGTCCGTGGTGGTCCGCGACGGGATCGCCGAAGGGGCCAGGTTCGTCCGGGAGGCCCTCGACGGGCTCGACGAGGAGGGCGTCGGCGAGCTGCGGCAGTGGGAGCAGGAGCGCATGCAGTCGTGGGCGCGCGACACCACGCTGCTGCTGCGCGAGCGCGACCGGCGGCGCGAGGGCAACCTCGTGGAGCTGCCGCTGCGCCTGTCGGTCTCGTCGCTGGTCTCCCTGGCCAAGGACCCGTCCGCGTACGCCCGCGAGGTACGCCGCCCGCTGCCCCACAAACCCGCCCCCCTGGCCCGGCGGGGCACCTCGTTCCACCGCTGGCTGGAGACCCGGTGGGGCCAGCAGCGACTCATCGACGAACTCGACCTGCCCGGCGCGGCCGACGACCTCAACGAGGCCGACCAGCAGCTCCGGGTGCTCCAGGCGCGCTTCGAGGAGAGCGAGTGGGCCGAGCGCACCCCGATCGACCTGGAGGTCCCGTTCGAGACCGTCATCGCCGACCGGCTGGTGCGCGGCCGGATGGACGCCGTGTTCCCCTGGAACGACGGCTACATCGTGGTCGACTGGAAGACCGGCAACCGGCCGCGCGGGTCGGCCGCCGCCCGCATCCAGGCCATCCAGCTCGCCGCCTACCGGCTGGCCTGGGCGAAGCTGGCCGAGGTGCCGCTGAACCGGGTGAGCGCGGCCTTCCACTACGTGCTGGAGAACCGCACCGTCCGGCCGGTCGACCTCATGGGCCTCGACGACCTGACGGCGCTGATCTACGGCATCCCCGAGACGTAGTGGAACTCCGGCTTCGGGTGCATCAGGAAGTCGTGGTGGGAGATGTTGTACGCGTAGGCCCCGGCCATCGCGAAGGCGACGACGTCTCCCGGCGCGAGGGCGGCCCTGACCCGTCGGGCGAAGACGTCCTTCGGGGTGCACAGCTGGCCGACGAGCGTGACCTCCTCCTCGTGGCCGCCTGAGCCGAAGACCGTGAAGGGCTGGTCGTGGCCCTTGGTGACGGGTGTGCGCAGGTGGTGGGTGCCGCCGGTCAGGATCGCGAACAGCTCTCCGTGGACGCGCTTCACGTCGAGCACCTTGGTCAGGTACCAGCCGCAGTAGGCGGTCATCGCCCGGCCGGGCTCGATCCTGACGACCTCTCTGTCGAGTCCGCGGAGACCTGCCCCGTAGGCCTCCCAGTCGAAGAGGTTCGCGGGATCGGTGTAGTCCACCGCCATGCCGCCGCCGACGCACACCTCCTCGCCCGGCAGGGCGTGGCCGGCCATCGTCTTGGCCAGGCCCGTGAGGGTGGCGGCGTCGAGGCCGCTGGCGAGGTGGGCGTGGATCCCCCTGATCCGGGCCCTGCCCGGCCGGGCGCGACACTCGGCCACCATCGCCGGGTCCATCCCGAACGGCCCGCTCATCGCCAGCGCCGCGCCCTGCGCCTCGACCCGGAGGTTGATGCGCAGCAGCACGTCGGCCGGCTCCAGCAGGCCGAGCTCCCGGGGGCTCTCGACGTGGAAGCGGTAGGGCATGCGCGTCAGGTCGGACGCGGTCTTGCCCGGCCCGCCGAACGCCAGCCGCTTACCCGGGAACAGCGCCGAGACGTGGTCGAACTCGCCGCCCGACGACACCTCGAACCCGTCGACGTGGGGCTCCAGCGTCCGCAGGATCGCCGGGTCGGGGTTGGCCTTGACGGCGTAGTAGACCTCGATCCCCGACATGGCCGCGCGGATCCGGGCCGCGTGGGCGTCGAGCGCCGCGAGGTCGTAGACGTAGGCCGGCACGTCGCCCAGCCGCCCGGCGATCTCCCGGAGCCCGGCGGTCACGCGACCACCAGCGGGTTCGCCACCGGCACGTAGGTCGCGGCCCGGTCGGCCCGCCGCTCCCACCGCACGGTCAGGTTGGCCTTGGCTGGCAGCGGCACCCCCGACATCAGCCGGGCCAGCGGCTCGGGCCACCCGATCGAGTCGCCGTAGGCGCCGATCTCCTCCGCCGCCACGCCCCACAACGTCTCCAGGGACGCGTCCACGGACGCCGCGATCTCGGCCAGATGGTTCACGACCAGGCAGTAGACCACCCGGTCCCAGCCCTTCTCCGGCGTGTACGTCATCGCCCGCGCCACCTCGTCGGCGACCCCGGCCAGGTCGTGCCCGACCAGCTTGGCGCCCTCCAGGTCGCGGAACACCGCCTGCACGGGCCGCCCGTCGGCGTCCAGCCCGACCAGCACGTTCTGCAGATGCGCTTCGAGCACCACCCCGTGCCGCAGGAACGCCTCCAGCACGGGCAGCGCGACCACCTCGACGTACGAGCGCCACCACGCCACGGGGTCGTCGCCCCCGAGCTCCCGCAGGGCCAGCGCCCCCGCCAGCACCGGCGTGACGTCGGGTCCGCACCGGCCGCGCGGGCTGCACCGCACCAGCACCCCGAGCCCTTCGAACAACTCCCGGCCCAGGTCGACGGTCCGGTAGCCGGGCTCGGGCAACCAGCGGGTGCCCGGGAACCGCTCGGTGAGGGCCGCGAAGACCGGCGCCAGCCGCCGCGACAACTCGACCCCGCCCGCCAGTTCGTACCAGGCGTTCTTCCGCACGCAGTTGGTGATCCGCACGTCGAGGGAGAACTTCAGGCACTTGTCGAGCAGCGGGTCGTAGACGGTCCGCACCGACGACGTCGGCAGCACGTCGTGCTCGGCCGGGCCCAGGTCGATCAGCCGGTCGCCGTCGACCGGGGGCCGGATCAGCTCGAACTGCCACGGGTGGACCGGCAGCAGCCGGTATCCCGGCGGCACGTCCGCCGGGATACCGTCGAGGGCGCTCACGTCGCCCTCCTCGACGACCAGGTCGTCGCGCACCGCCAGCAGCCGCAGGGGGAAGCGGGCGTAGGCCTCGGGCGCGTAGTCGAGCCAGTCGCCCCTGGCCGCCTCCCGGGCCTTGGGGGCCGGATGGAACGGATGCCCGAACACGAGGTCCTGCTCGGAGGCCATCCACTCGTCGGCGGGCGGCTTGCCCTGGGCGCGGGCCGCCAGCAGCCGCTCGACGACCTCCCGGCTCCCAGCCACCTGCGCCGCGAACTCGCCGTTCACCCCGGGAAGCTCCCGCGCGACGAGCTCGACCAGGTCGGCTGAGCGCAGCGGCTCCCAGGCCGGCCCGGTCAGCCGCTCCGGCTCGGAGACGCGCAGGGCGGTGCCTCCGGCGGTCTTCGCCCGCAGCCACACCCCGCCGACCCGCACCAGCGTGTACGGCCCGGCCGGGAACGCCTGGCCGGGCAGTTCGCGGATGCAGCACCGGAGAAGGGCGGCGACCGTGGCGTGCTCCGCGACGTTCGTGTTCATGGGCCGGAGGACCCCTTTCGCAGATAGTTGGGGCCGCTGGTCCCGTAGAACTTGTTGATGTCCTTCGCGCCGCTCCTGGCCTTGGAGACGAGGCTGCCGGCGGTGACCATGCTCTTGCCGACCAGGCGGGCGGCCTCCAGCGTGCGGTTGCGCAGCAGCCGGGCCATCGGGTGGTCGCCGTGCGCGTCGAGGGCCTCGGCCAGCGCGGCCCGCACCAGGTCGGGCCGCAGCGTCACCGCGGCGGCGGCCAGGTGCAGGGTGATCGTCACGAACACGTCGGCCAGCGCGTGGGGATCGCCGGTCAGCATGCGCTCGTCGGCGAAACCCGGCACCTCGATCCCGGCCGCCGCCAGGTGGTCGGGGGAGGCCAGCAGCCCGTCGTTGTCCTTGACCAGCAGCCGCATCGGGCCGTCGCCGAAGACGAGCGCGAGGTTCTGCTGGTGCGCTTCCAGCGCGACGCCGTACCGGACGAAGAGGGTGACGTTCCAGGTCAGCAGCGCCCGCAGGTAGTCGGTGAGCAGCGCCTCGACGTCGCCGCGGTAGTGCCGGTCGGCCAGCGCCTCCAGGACGCCGGGCGCGTTGAGCGCCGCCACCGAGACGATCTCGCCCTCGGGCAGCCGCCGGACCATCCAGGCCAGGAACTCGTTGCCCGAGTGGGCGAACTCCTGCTCCCCGGCCAGGCACACGCGCAGGCCGGGGTGCCGGTCGAGCACCTCTCCGAGCAGCCGCTCGGCCCGCGCGCCGTCGTCGAGCACACCCGGCTTGATCGACCTTCGGTTGCGCACCCCGAGCGTCGCCGTGGCGAGCGGCATCTTCAGGTGGGTGCGGGGTGACACCTCGACCGTGCGCATCGACAACGTGGGGCGTACCGGCAGCAAGTCGAGCGGCGCGACCACGGCGTTCACCTGCGGCAACGACAGCGGATGCACCGGGAACAGGCGGTGGGTGGCGGCCAGCCCAGGCGGCAGGCCGACGGCGGCGAACGACGGGAAGAACTCCGGCGCCGGTCCGGCCCCCGGCACGGCCGCCCAGCGCAGCGTGAACCTCGGCGCGAACTCGGGCGCGTAGGCGAGCAGCTGCTCCTCGGTCAGCCCGTGGCGGCAGCGGGCGGTCGGATAGACCGGATGGTCGCTGAACGCGGCCAGCACCTCGTAGCCGATCGGCCCCAGCTCGGGCAGCCGGTCCTCGACCGAGGCGCGGTGGCGGTCGAGCAGTTCCAGGCCGGTCAGCGTCTGGCGGCACTCCTCTGTGAAGGCGGCCACCCCTTCGGCGTCGGCCGGGTCGGCGACCCTGGCCAGCGTCGCCAGCACCTCGCGCAGCCGCACGGCCTCGCCGGGGGCCACGGTGAAGTCCTGGAAGAGCCCTTCGAGACCGCCCGAGGGGAACCCGGGAGCCAGCCGCACCCGCCGCGCGGCCGACAGCGGCACGTAGGCGCCCGCCTTGTCCCAGCTCAACCGGCCGGCGAGCCCGCCGACGTCCTCTCTGATCAGGGCGTTGAGCACCCGCGCCGCCAGGTAGCCGTCGCGGCCGACCCGCACCGCCGTGGCGTTGGTCACGCGACCACCCAGGGGTGGGCGTCCAGGAAGGCCTTCGCGGCCGTGTCGACGGCGTCGCGGGTGGGGCCGACGGCCCGCAGCAGGGCCAGGTAGTCGCGGTTGGTGTGGGTCACCGCTACCGGCTGCCCGGCCTCCTTGAGCGGCAGGTGCCAGAGCCGCACGTCCTCATGGGCGCCCGTGAGCTCCTTTGGCGCCTTCATGATGGTGCCGGGCCGGGTGGCCAGCACGCTGATCGCCGCCGCGTGCCCGCCCGGCCGGGGCGGCTCGGGGGCCGGTTCGCCCGCGTGTACCCGCAGGATCCACTCGAACAGTGGCACGTCGAGATGGTCGGCCAGCAGCAGGTCGCAGTTGTCGCCGATGACCCGGTAGTTGACCTCGACGACGCGCGGGCCCTTCTCGGTGAGGACGTATTCGGTGTGACAGGCCCCGAACCCGACGCCCAGCGCCTCCAGCTGGGCGAGGACCTCGTCGGCGCCGGCGAGTTCCGGCGACCAGTCGAGGCGTTCCTCCACGAAATGGGGCAGCGGGCCGAGCGTGGTGTGGAACCCGCCCAGCACCCGGGTCGTGACCCCGTCGCCGAGCGTTTCGAGGGTCATCAGCGGCCCTTCGAGGTACTCCTCCGCGACCAGCACCGCCCCCGGGCGTCGCGTCCAGATGTCCCGTGCCGCCGCCGCGAGGTCGTCGTGGACCAGGACGACATCCTCGCTGGCCACCCCCTCGCGCGGTTTCACCACGACCGGGTAGTCGACCTCGGGCGGCGGCTCGCCCGGCACCACCCGGGCCGAGCGCACGTCGCCGAGCGCCCGCCGGGTGAGCGCCTTGTTCTTGGTGGTCAGGCAGGCCCGCCAGCCCTTGCCCGGCAGGCCGAAGTAGTCGGCGGCCAGGGCGGTCTCGACCTGGAGGTGGTCGGAGTTGGAGAAGATCACGTCGGGCCGGTGGTGGCGGGCGATGACGTCGATGACGGCTCTCGGGTCGTGTACGTCGGCCGCGATCGTCTCGTGCCCCGGATAGCCCTCCGGTTGATCGGTCAGGATGGTGACCTCCCACCCGAGGGCCTTCGCGGCGGGCAGGAAACCCCGCGTGACCGAGTCGGTGGGGTTGAGCGTGGTGAGGTACAGCCGCAAGTGCATCCCCTGAGGTAAGGCTTACCTAACCTCTAGAACCTTACTGGGGAACGGGCGTCTGCGTGCGCCGATGAAAGAATAACCCCGTGGACATCACCGAGGGACTCCTGGGGCCCCTGCTACTCAGCCGCAGCACCATCGACCGTTCCGCCCAGCTCCGCCACGACCCCGACTGGCTCGACCGGGTGTGGCACGACCCGTCCACACGCGTCCTCGTGATCAGCGACGGCCAGACCCTGGTCAAGCGGTCGGGCGACGACGCCGACCTCGTCCTGCTGACCCCCGCCGAGGCCCCTGAGGGTCAGCGCCACCTGCTCGGCGTCGCCGACGGCGTGGCCTACTTCTCCGTCTCGGCCAAGCTCCCCGACGACGCCGACTCCGCCGGGCTGCGAGAGGCCGGTTCGCTCCTCGGCGACCGCGACGCCGGCCTGTTCGTCTACGCCGTGGCCCTGGAGGCCTGGCACGCCACCCACCGCTTCTGCCCCCAGTGCGGCGCCGAGACCACCGTCACCCAGGGCGGCCACGTGCGCGTCTGCCCCAACGACGGCTCCCAGCACTTCCCCCGCGTCGACCCCGCCGTCATCATGCTGATCCGCGACCCCGACGACCGCGTCCTGCTGGCCCGCGGCCCCCAGTGGCCCGAGGGCCGCATGTCGGTCCTGGCGGGCTTCGTCGAACCGGGCGAGTCCCTGGAAGCGGCGCTGGCCCGGGAGGTCTTCGAGGAGGTCGGGGTACGCGTGGCCGACCCCCGCTACCTCGGCAGCCAGCCCTGGCCGTTCCCTCGCAGCCTGATGCTGGGCTTCTTCGCCCGCGCCCTCTCCAGCGACCTGACCCTCGACCCGAAGGAGATCGCCGAGGCCCGCTGGTTCACCCGAGAGGAACTGCGCGTGGCCGTCGCGAAGGGCGAACTCAGGGTCCCGCCCCCTGTCTCCATCGCCCGCAGGCTCATCGAGACCTGGTACGGATCGGCGATCGACGACGAGGGCAACTGGGGCCGCTGACGTGGGTGCGCCGTGGAATCATCCTCCGACGTTGTGGGCGAGGAGCATGCCGCAGGCCCCTGCCCCCAGCCCGCCCGCGATGCTGACCACCACGTTCGCGACCGCCGCCAGCCGGGCCCCGTCCTCGGCCAGGCGCAGGGTCTCGTAGCTGAACGTCGAATACGTCGTCAGCGCGCCGCAGAAGCCCGTTCCGGCCAGGGCCCGCACCGCGTCGTCGGCGGGCAGGGCGACCAGGAAACCCAGCAGGGCCGACCCTGTCAGATTCACTACGAACGTCCCCCACGGGAACACGCTGTCGTGCCGCGACTGGATCAGCCGGTCGGTGAGGTAACGCAGGGGAGCCCCGACCGCCGCGCCCGCCGCCACGAGCAGGGCGGTCAGCAGTCCGGTCACCGCGACCGCCCGCCGTAGTGGTGCACCTCGACCTCGTCCACCATGACCAGGCCCTCGCCGATCAGCCCGTCGAGCTCGGGCAGGAACGCCCGGATCCGGCCGGGCTCGTCGACGATGACGATCGCCACCGGCAGGTCTTCCGACAACGACAGGATGCGGGTGGTGTGGATGTGGTTGGACGCGCCGTAGCCCTCGATGCCACGAAAGACGCTGGCCCCGGCCAGCCCGGCGGCGTGGGCGCGGTGCACGATCTCGTGGTAGAGCGGCTTGTGGTGGCTGGTGTCGGACTCGCCGACGAAGATGGTCAGCCGCAGCGCCGGTGTCATGTCAGCCTCCCCAGTCGCCGGGCCGCCGCCCGGGTGGCGGCCGTGCCCGCCCACACGGCGGCCAGCGCCAGCAGCGGCGTCACCACCAGGTAGACCAGCGCCGCCCGGGGCGCGTCGCCCGCGACCAGCAGGCCGATGTCGGCGACGTAGGTGGAGAAGGTGGTGTAGCCGCCCAGCACCCCGACCCCCAGGAGGGGGCGTACCCAGGAGGGGGCGGCCCAGATCTCGGTGACGGCCACCATCAGGACGCCGATCAGCAGGCATCCGGTGACGTTGATGAACAGGGTCGTCCACGGGAATCCGGGGGCGCTCGGGAAGAGCACCCCCAGCCCGTAGCGGAGCAGTGAGCCCGCGACCCCTCCGGCCGCGATCACGGCGAGTGTTCGGACGGGCATCGGTTCCTCCTACCGGTCAAGGTAGGGACCGTCGGCAGCGGACTGCTATATCGACTGGCCCATCGTCTCCAGGCGACGCTTGACCTCGATCACCGAAGGGTTGGTCGCCGAGGTCCCGTCGGGGAACACCACCGTCGGAACGACGCGGTTGCCCTTGTTGACACTTTCGACGAACGACGCCGCCTGGGGATCGGCCTCGACGTCGACCTCCTGGTAAGCGATGCCTTCGCGGGTCAGCTGGCTCTTGAGCCGCTTGCAGGGGCCACACCACGTGGTGGTGTATACCGTGAGCGCCATTGTCGTCCCTTTCTGTCGGCGGTCATTGCCAACACAACGGATGGTGCTCATCTTCCCATCTAGTACGCCAGATGTCCGATCACCCACGCCTGGATCGTCTCGGCCACGCCGGGCTCCCGGAACAGGGGCGAACTGTGGTTGCGCCCGGGGTAGGCCCGGACCGACATGTCGATCCCGTAGACCGCCAGCGACTCGCGGAGCAGTTCGCTCTGGTAGGGCGGCACGAACTCGCGGGCCGAGTGGACGCTGAGCATCGGCGCGTCGCCGTAGGAGGCGTGGAAGGGCACCTCCATGCTCGACCAGATTCGGGGGCACTTGTTGGGGCCGCACCCCCCGGCCAGGGCCACCGCCGCCTGGCGCAGCTTGCGCTGCTCGTGGGTGGCGCCGGGGCCGCCGTCGGAGTAGGCGGTCAGCGGGGAGATCACCGGCGAGACGCCGACGACCGCACGTAACCCGGGCTGCCCGTGGCCGTAGGTGCCCACGGAGGCCGCGATGTGGCCGCCGGCCGAGAAGCCGATGACGGCGTAGCGGTTGGGGTCGAGGCCGAACTCCGCGGCCATGCGGCGGGTGGTCGCGATCGCCTCGAGGGCGTCGTCGCGCTGCGCCGGCCACCGCGCGTCGCCGGACAGCCGGTAGTTGACGTTGACCACGACGTAGCCGAGGTCGAAGTAGCTGCGGGTGACCGCCTTCATGTAGGCCTTGTCACCGCCCGACCACCAGCCGCCGTGGATCATGAACACGACCGGGCGGATGAGCGGGTCGCCGGCGCGCCAGTAGACGTCCATCCGCTGCCGCACGTGGCGGCCGTACTTCACGAGCGTCTTGCGCTCCTGGACCGGCGGCGGCGTGGACGTCGTGGTCGGCGAAGGCGAGGGGACCGGCGTCGGCGAGGCCGTGGCGGACGGCTGGGGGCTGACGGCGTGCGCGCCCGCGCTCATCGGAGCGCTGAGGACGGCGGCGAGTGCGAGCGCACCGGCGACGGCCGCTTTCTTCAAGGGTCTGAAACCTCCCCGCGCGGCCCCCGTCGTGCCCTCCGGGGGCGCTCCCTCTTTGCCTTCTGCGACCCGGCTCTTGAGACGCGCTTGGCCGGGTGCTGGAAGGATGATGCCAGCAGATCACCCGCCGCGCACGTTGGAGGCCGCATTTGGACGTCCTTTCGGGCCTCGATCCCGAGCAGCGGGCGGTGGCCGAAACGCTGCGGGGTCCGGTGTGCGTGCTGGCCGGCGCAGGTACCGGCAAGACTCGGGCGATCACCCACAGAATCGCCCATGCGGTACGAACCGGTGTGGCCGACGCGCCGAGCGTGCTCGCTGTGACGTTCACCACCCGGGCCGCCGGAGAGCTCCGCCACCGGCTGCGCGAACTGGGCGCGCCGGGCGTCCAGGCGCGCACCTTCCACGCCGCCGCGCTGCGCCAGCTCACCTACTTCTGGCCGCGCGTCATCGGCGGAGACCCGCCCCAGGTGATCGAGTCGAAGCTGCCGCTGCTGGTCGAGGCCGCCCGCATGCTGCGCCGCAACCCCGACCGCGCCGAACTGCGCGACGTCGCGAGCGAGATCGAGTGGGCCAAGGTCACCCAGCACGGCCCCGAGGACTATCCGGCCGCCGCCCTCAAGGCCCGCCGCACCCCGCCGATCCCGGCCGACGACGTCGCCCGCCTCTTCGACCAGTACGAGAAGCTGCGCCGCGCCCGCCACCTGGTCGACTTCGAGACCATCCTCGAACTCACGGCCGCCGTGATGACCGAGCACCGCGAGGTCGCCAACCAGATCCGGTCGCAGTACCGCTACTTCGTGGTCGACGAATACCAGGACGTCAACCCGCTCCAGAAGCTCCTGCTCGACACCTGGCTCGGCGGCCGCGACGACGTCTGCGTCGTCGGCGACCCCAACCAGACGATCTACAGCTTCACCGGCGCCAGCCCCCACTTCCTGACCGGCTTCGGGGTCGAACACCCGGGTGCGGCGGTCGTGAAGCTGGTCCGCGACTACCGCTCGACCCCCGAGGTCGTCACCCTCGCCAACCGGGTGATGGCCCGCAGCCCCCACCGCCTCGAACTCGTCGCCCAGCGGGAGCCGGGCCCCGAACCGGTCTTCACCGAATACGACGACGAGGCCGCCGAGGCCATGGGCGTGGCGCTCCGCGTCAAGAAGCTGATGGCCGACGGCGTCCCGACCAGGGAGATCGCGGTCCTCTTCCGGGTGAACGCCCAGTCGGAGGCCTACGAACAGGCCTTCACCCAGGCCGGCGTGCCCTACCTGCTGCGCGGCGCGGAGCGGTTCTTCGAGCGGCCCGAGGTCCGCCAGGCCGTCGTCCTGCTGCGCGGCGCCGCCCGCTCGGCCAACGACGAGGAGCCGCTGGCCCCGGCCGTCCACGCGATCCTGGCCGGCATCGGCCTGACCCCCGAACGGCCCGGCGGCGGCGCCGCGCGCGCCAAGTGGGAGTCGCTGAACGCCATCGCCGAACTCGCAGAAGATCTGGCCGCCAAGGGCGGCGACCTGCCCGCGTTCGTCGCCGACCTCGAACGCCGCGCCGCCGAACAACACGCCCCGCCGGTCGAGGGCGTCACCCTGGCCTCGCTGCACGCCGCCAAGGGCCTCGAATGGGACGCCGTCTTCCTGGTCGGCCTCACCGAGGGCATGCTCCCCATCGTGTACGCCGAGACCCCCGACCAGATCGAGGAGGAACGCCGCCTCCTCTATGTGGGCATCACCCGGGCGCGCGTCCACCTCAACCTGTCGTGGGCCCTGGCCCGCTCCCCGGGCGGCCGCCGGTCGCGCCGCCCGTCGCGCTTCGTGGAGTCCCTGGCCGGCACCCCGGCGACCCAGCCCTCGTTCGCGCCGAAGCCCGCCGCCCGCAGGACCGTCGCGGCCCCCGCGACCTGCCGGGTCTGCGCCCGCACGCTCGCCACCGGCCCCGAGCAGAAGCTCGGCCGCTGCGCGACCTGCCCCGCCGAATACGACGAGGCGCTGCTGGAGGAACTGAAGGCGTGGCGGGCCGAGGCGGCCAAAGAGGCCAAGGTGCCGAGCTACGTGGTCTTCACCGACGTCACGCTCCAGGCCATCGCCGAACGTGCCCCCGCGACCGAGGAGGCCCTCCTCGCGATAGCCGGGATCGGCCGCGTCAAACTGGAGCGATACGGTCAAGCCGTACTCTCCCTCGTCCGACGCCGTCTGGAGGCCTCGTGAACTCCGCCCTCAAGGAGTTGCTCGACCTGCTCGACCTGGAGCAGATCGAGCTCGACATCTTCCGCGGTCGCAGTCCCGAAGAGCGCATCCAGCGGGTCTTCGGCGGCCAGGTCGCCGCCCAGGCCCTCATGGCGGCGGCCCGCACGGTCGACCGGGAACGTCAGGTGCACTCGCTGCACGCCTACTTCATCCGCCCCGGCGACCCGGCCGTGCCGATCGTCTACACGGTCGACCGCGTCCGCGACGGACGGTCGTTCAGCACCCGCCGTGTGGTCGCCGTCCAGCACGGCAAGGTCATCTTCACCATGTCGGCCTCCTTCCACATCGAGGAGGAGGGCGTGCACCACCAGGCGGCGGTGATGCCCGACGTGCCCGGCCCCGAAAACCTGGCCTCTCTCCAGGACCGGCTGCGCAAGCTCATCGGCGACGACCCCGAGTGGTCGGGCTGGTTGTCGCGCCCCCGCCCCCTCGACGCGCGCTACGTCACCCCGCTGACGTGGGAGGCCAACCGCGACCCGAGCCTGGTCGGCCCGGAGAACCAGGTGTGGTTCCGCTACGACGCCGACCTGCCCGACGACCCGCTGCTCCACGTAGTGCTGGCCGCCTACGCCTCCGACTACACCCTCGTCGACACGGTGCTGCTCGCCCACGGCCTGGCCTGGGGCGCGTCGAACATCTCCGGCGCCTCCCTCGACCACGCCATGTGGTTCCACCGCAGGTTCCGCGCCGACGACTGGATCCTGTACGCGCAGGAATCCCCGTGGTCCGGCGGCGCCCGCGGCCTCGCCCAGGGCCAGATGTTCACCGCCTCCGGCGAACTGGCCGTGTCGGTCGTGCAGGAGTGCCTCATCCGGGTTGGCTGAACCCGGAAAATTTCTATGTAATCGCAGGTCGAAAATGTGTTGCCCACTCGGCAGGTTGCCGTTTAGGGTCATGCACATGCGAGTCGGACGCTACTGTCCGGCCCCCCGAGTTAGTCACCAGGAGGTGAGCCCCGTGCTGAGCATCAGAATGTCGAACGCCACGCCGTGGCTCGCCGCCGCATGCCCTGCCACCGATGCCGGTTATGGCTCGCACGCCAAACTGCGCGTCGATGGCGCCTTCGCGCCGAACCCGCTAGTCCGGCGCGTGCGTATCGAGCAGACCAGCCACACCACCAAGGGTGGAGTGGGGCGTCCGCGTCCTGCCTGGAGTAGGCCAGTCACAACCTGACCGGTCAGTCAGCCTCCAGGCCGCGGATCCCCACATCGGATCCGCGGCCTTCTTGTTTTTTCTCCGGCCCGTATCCCCCCACTGCAGAGGACAGACACCAACCCGATTCACAAAGAGGTGACGCAGATGGCGGCCCCGGTCATGGACCTGATCGAAGCCGAAATCCCCTGTCGTACCGACCCCGACCTCTGGTTCGCCGAGTCTCCCGAAGACGTCGAGTTCGCCAAGGCGCTCTGCGGCGGCTGCCCCATCAGGGAGACCTGCCTGGCCCGGGCCCTCGAGCGTGAGGAGCCCTGGGGCGTCTGGGGCGGCGAGCTGATCCTGCGAGGCACCGTGGTTCCGCGCAAGCGGCCCCGTGGTCGTCCCCGCAAGACCCCGCTCCCGCTCTGACGAACGACCGACAGACAACCCGACCCGAAGACCTGCAGAAAAGAGAAGTCCGATGACCTTCCACACCTCCACCGCCCCACATCTGTTCCAGGAACTGGTGGATGAGCGAATACGAGGGCTCCAGCGGGAAGCCGCGGAGCACCGCCTCGCCAGTCGTGTGGCCAACGCGAACAAAGCCCGTAAGCGGGCCGCCCGCGCCACCGCCGCCCTTCAGGCGGCCCTGTCGAGGCTCTAACAGCCACTTGTAGAAAAAGGCCCGGGTGTACCACTACACACCCGGGCCTTCTGCATGCTTCCAACCGTGACAGAACCGGACTCCCTCGCCACCACCCGCGCGGCCTACGACGCCGTCGCCGCCAACTACGCCCGGGACATCCCCGGGCGTTACCACTCCAGCCCGCTGGCCCACGCGATGATCGTGGTCTTCGCCGAACTGGTCAGGGCCGGTGGCGGCGGCCCGGTGGCGGACGTGGGCTGCGGCCCCGGCCACGTGACCGCCCACCTGTCGACGCTGGGTGTGAGCGCCCACGGCGTCGACGTGTCACCGGAGATGATCGTGCTCGCCCGGGCCGCCCACCCGGGACTGCGCTTCGACGTGGGCACGATGACCGCCCTCACGGCCGACGACGCGACACTCGCGGGCGTGGTCGCCAACTACTCCATCATCCACACCCCGCCAGAACGCCTCCCCGAGACGTTCGCCGAGTTCCACCGCGTGCTCGCCCCGGGCGGCCATCTCCTGCTCGGCTTCCAGGCCGACGACCACCCCACCCGGCTGGGCGAGCCCTTCGACCACTCGATAACCCCGGCCCACCGCTATTCCCCCGACCGAGTCGCCGAACTCCTCCTCGACGCGGACCTGACCGAGGTCGCCCGACTGGTCATCGCCCCAGGCGAGGACGCCAAACGCGGCTTCCCCCAGGCATACTTACTGGCCCGCCGCCCCACAGGGGAACAGCCGGAATGACCACCGAACAGACACGCGCCCGGCCCGAGCAGCCGGCTCAAGAGGCGGGTGCCGGTTCCTCGTTCTCGTCGGCGAAGCCGGGGACCCATGCGATGACCTCGTCGCGGAAGCGGGCCGTCGTGCCGAGCTGGCACAGGACGCCCACACCCGCCGCGTGGACCCGGTGGATCAGCACATAGGTCGCCGGCAGGTTGAGGTGGCGGACCACGTTCGTCGGGCGGAGGTCGGTCGCGCTCGCCGCCTGGGTCTGGAGCCACTCCCGGCTGAAGGTGAACTCCTCGACCTGGGTCGGTTCGACGTAAGGGGCAAGGAAGGCCCGCAACGCCTCGACGTCGATCTCGATGTGCGGGCGGATGAAGCCCTCGGCCCGCAGGCCGTCGACGACCGTGTCCATGTCGCCCTGGTTGAACAGGCGCACCAGGCGGCCGAAGACCGGCGGGTAGCCGTCGGGCAGGCGGTTGACCGCGCCGAAGTCGAGCACGCCGAGCCGGCCGTCGGGCAGCATGCGGAAGTTGCCCGGGTGCGGGTCGGCGTGCAGCATGCCCACGCGGGCGGGCGAGCTGAAGAGGAACCGGGTCAGCAACAGGCCGGCCCGGTCGCGTTCCTCCTGCCCGCCGCCGGTGATCACCTTCGACAGGGGGGTGCCGTCGATCCACTCGGTCACCAGGACGTGTTCGTTGGCGGCGATCACGTCGGGGACCCGGAAGTCGGGGTCGTCCTTGAAGGCGACCGCGAAGGCGTGTTGCGCCTCGGCCTCCAGGAAGTAGTCGAGCTCCTCGACCACCCGGTCTTTCAGCTCCGCCAGCACGGCCTTGACGTCGAGGCCCGGCAGCAGCGCCCCGAACAGCTTGCCCAGCCTGGCGAGCTGGTTGAAGTCGGAGATCAGCGCCTTGCCCGCCCCGGGATACTGGATCTTCACGGCGACCTCGCGGCCGTCGTGCCAGACCGCGCGGTGGACCTGCCCGATCGAGGCGGCGGCGGCCGGGCGGTCGTCGAAGGACAGGAAGTTCTCCCGCCAGTCGTCGCCCAGTTCTTCGGCGAGCACCCGGTGCACCGTCGCGGCGGGCAGCGGGGGCGCGGCGTCCTGCAGCTTGGTCAGGGTGGCCCGGTAGGGTCCGGCGATCTCGCTCGGCAGTGCCGCCTCGAAGATCGACAGAGCCTGGCCGAGCTTCATCGCCCCGCCCTTGAGCTCACCGAGGATCTTGAAAATCTGCGCCGCAGTACGCTCCTGGATCTCCTGGGCGACGATTTCCGCGGACTTCCCGCCGATCCGTTTCCCCAGGCCGAGAGCAGTGCGCCCGGCGAACCCCAGGGGCAGGGCCGCCAGCTTCGCCGAGCGCGTCACGGCGTTGCGCGGAAGGTCACTCACGCGACCATTGTTAGCCCAGCCTGGTCGTTTCGACTACAACGGCATCGGGGATGACGCGGCCAGACCCGGCGCCGCCACTGTAAATCGGGCAGGATCTCGGCCGTTCCGACGGCGTCGACCCCACGTTTGTCGAGGAATGCGAGCACCTGCCCGGCCGCCTGTGCGGCGACCAGACCCGAGGTGATGGTGTCGCAGCCCGACTGCCCCCTGATGGCGGCCCGGACCGCCGGCCAGCCCGGATCCCGATCGCGCCGGGTCAGTTCGATGCACGAGAGGCACGGCGACTGCCCCGGCACGACCAGCGGCCCGACGGCCCCGCACCCCTCGGCACAGGTGGCGAGCAGATGGGGGATGCCGAGCGTGGTGAGGTCGTGGGCCAGCAGCGGATCGGGCGCGCCGACGGGCGCCAGCACGACCAGGTGGGGCGCGGCGGCGCCGTCCATGAGCCCGGCGGCGGCACGACCCGCCCAGGCCGTGACACTCGGCGCGACCGCGGCGGCCACCGCCACCGCGCCCTCCTCACGGGGCCTGCCGACGTGTTCCCAGCCGAGCCCGCCGGGCACCACGTCCTCCGCCCGCGCGCACCCGGGGTCGAGCACGCAGATGCGCCCGACCCCGGCCGCCGCCAGCAGGGCGGCCACACGGGCCCCTATGCGCCCGGCGCCGTAAATACGGACATAAGACCCTTGTCTGCCCGCGAAGGCCTTCAGGCCTCCATCCAGGGCCGGGGGAGGGGACTTCTGTCCGGAGGCGGTCTCCGGGAGTTCGTACACCGTGGGCGGAAGCGACAGGGCCTCCAGGTCGGGCCTGAAACGGTCGCGCTCCTCGCGGCTGAGCGTGGTCAGCGGGGCCGGCCCCGAGACGTCGTCGAGCAGGCCGCGCCCGGCGAGCAGGTCGATGATCCGCGTGGCGATCGTCTCGTCGACCCGCGAGTCGGCGATGGCCTGGGCCAGCGTCCTGGTGCCGTCGAGGCTGCCCACGAAGCGCCGCGCCCGCTCGTCGAGCCCGGTCAGCAGCACGGCCCGCGCCGGGTGCAGCCCGAACTGGAGGGTCTCCTCGTCACGCACGGCGACTCCGACAGCGGGCTTCACCCGCGGCCGGCTGGCCATACCCAAGGGTTGTGTCATGGCCCGGAAACTGTCACATCCCGCCGGTCACCCGAGCCGCTTTCCCGCCGCCTGTGGATAACCGTCCATCGCTTCCGGCACGTCGGAAGGCCCACCCGTCGAGCGCCTGGCCCCGATTTCTCCCAAGTGAGAATTCCGGCATCGAATCGGATGTATGCGAGAAAAGATCGATAAGAGGTGCGGCAGCATTCACGTCCGCCGGGACCACTATTGATCATTCCTCGGCGCGCGGCGCCACCGGCCGTCGAGCGAGGCATGATCACTGACGCCCGGTGCGCGCTGCGGAGGCTGTCCCCGGCATGCGTCCGCGCAGGTCAGGCCCGCACCGCAGGTTTTACTCCTGCGCCGCCGCCCATATCCATTCATCGCCCCGCAATCTCGGAAACAGGCCGTGCACCGGCCTTACCGGGCACTCTCACCAGCTCTCCCGCGCCAGACGGATGGGACCGGTGGGCCGGTTTAACATGGGGGAAACGTTGATTGACCAGCGGGAACGCCCGTGACCCCCTGTGGAATTCCGCGCGTGTCGAGTACCGTGCATATGTGCCCCCCGAGACAGTCGAGGTTCGTCGGAGCGCACGACGGCGGCGAACCGTTTCCGCGTACCGCGATGGAGACAAGACCATCGTGCTGCTGCCTGCCGGTCTGAGCACGACCGACGAGGAGCAGTGGGTACGCCGCATGCTCGAACGCCTGGCGGCGAAGGAGCAGCGCAAAAGACCGAGCGACGACGACCTGCTCGATCGCGCGCGGGAACTGTCGGCCCGCTACCTCGACGGACGGGCCACGCCATCGAGTGTGCGCTGGGTCGAGAACCAGCTCCACCGATGGGGGTCGTGCACACCAGATCATGGCACGATCCGATTGTCGGCGAGACTCCGGGGGATGCCCGCGTGGGTCGTAGACTACGTGATCATGCATGAGCTGGTGCACCTGCTGGTGCCGAGCCACGGCCCTCGGTTCTGGGCGCTGGTCGAACGTTACCCCAAGGCCGAACGGGCGCGCGGTTTCCTGGAGGGATTCTCCATGGCCGCGAGCGGCACCCCGGAGGAATGTTGACCGAACGGCTGGTGGCCGTCCTGGTGACCCCGTCGTGCGGTGACGCCGCGCCACCGGGGGTCGGCCGCGAGGAGTTCCTTCGTGCCGTGGCCGAGGACACGTACGAGATGGTCGCGGGGCTCGACCTGGTGACCCCGGTGATCATATCCGTTGGAGTCCCCGATCTGGAGGAGATCGCCTGGCCGGGCACGCCGGTGATCTCCGTCGACTCCGCCGACCAGGCCTTCGCCGCGCTGCCCCCGGCCGACCAGGCCGTCGTGGTCAGCGCCGACGCGCCCGACCTGCCGCCGCTGCTGATCGGCAAGCTCTTCCGCGAGCTCGGCCGCGCCGAGATCGCCGTCTGCCCGTCCGACACCGGGGGAGCGGTCGCGGTGGCCGCCCACCTGCCGTTCCCCGCGTGGGCGACCCTCGACGTCGACCACCCCGAGGTCGTCAAGGCGCTGCGCGCCCAGGCCCCCGGGCCCCGCAAGGTCGCCACCGGGCCGGGCTGGCACCGCCTGCGGAGACCCGACGACCTCGCCCGCCTCGACCCGGGCCTGGAAGGATGGAACTCCACCAGGGCGTTGGTCCTGTCGTGAACCGCGACGACCTCGTCCGGCTGCGCCGGGTCCGCGACATGATGGACCGCGACTACGCCAGTCCTCTCGACGTGCCCGCTCTGGCCAAGGCGGCCCTCATGTCTCCCGGCCACTTCTCCCGCAGCTTCCGGGCCGCCTACGGCGAGACGCCCTACAGCTACCTCATGACCCGCCGGATCGAACGGGCCAAGGCGCTGCTGCGCAACAGCGACATGTCCGTCACCGACGTCTGCTTCGCGGTCGGCTGTACGTCGCTCGGCTCCTTCAGCTCCCGGTTCACCGAACTGGTCGGCGAGAGCCCCAGCGCCTACCGCGCCCGCTCCCACGACGAGGCCGCCGCCATCCCCGCGTGCATCGCGAAGATCCACACCAGGCCGGTCAGGAACTGAGAAGCCGACCCCGCAGGTCGCCCTCTAGCGTGAGATGCATGGACATCAAACTGCACACCTGCTTCCTCGCCGTCGACGACCACGACACCGCGCTCGCCTTCTACCGCGACGTGCTCGGCATGGAGGTCCGCAACGACGTCTCCTACGAGGGCATGCGCTGGGTGACCGTCGGCTCGCCGTCGCAGCCCGACGTGGAGATCGTGCTCGAGCCGCCGCTGGCCGACCCCAACGCCTCGGCGGAGGACAAGGAGACCATGTCCGAGCTGCTGGCCAAGGGCCTGCTGCGTGGTCTGATCTTCACCACCGACGACTGCGACGCCACCTTCGAGAAGATCGCCGAAGCGGGCGCCGAAGTCCTCCAGGAGCCGATCGACCAGTTCTACGGCGTCCGCGACTGCGCCTTCCGCGACCCCTCGGGCAACCTGCTGCGGTTCAACCAGCCGCTGAAGAAGGAAGCCTGAGCACGGTGAAGACCGCCCGGTGGTCGGTGCCGGCCACGTCGTGGACGCTGGCGTGCCCGACCGCCACCCGGGGGTCGACCAGCACGTGGTCGATGGTGATGAGGGGCGGCAGCCGCCGTTCGGCCGGCCAGGTCGTGATCAGGCCCTTCCCCGTGGCGTCGGCGGCGTCGACCCACCCGTGACCGAGCACCGCGCGGAACTCCGCGTGGTCGAAGGTGGCGTTGTAATCGCCCGCCAGGATGCGGATCGTGCCGGCCTCGGGCCGGGGCAGCGAGCGCAGCCCGTCGCGCCACAGACCGATGTCGCGCCCCAGCGGCGCCACCGTGTGCACGTCGACCAGCTCGACGGGCGGGCCGCCGGGAACCTCGATCTTCGCGTACGGCATCCGGTGCCCCTCCCCGGGCGCGAACGGCGCCAGAGGGGCCAGCGGGAACCGCGAGTAGATGCCCGACCCCGCGGCGCTCCAGTGGGGCTCCAGATGGGTGTACGGCATCAGGTCCCCCAGCCCCGCCGCGGCCAGCCCCTCGACGGCCCGGGGGCTCAGCTCCTGCACCGAGATGACGTCGGGACGCGCAGAACGTACAAGAGCCATCAGGGAACCGACGTCGGCGCGCCCGAAGCGCATGTTGACCGACAGCACCCGGAGCGACGGCCCGTCGGCCGAGGGCTGCGCCGAGGGCAGCGCCCGAGGCAGCACCACGAACGACAACGCGACCACCGACGCCAGCGCGAGGGTTGCGGCCCACCGCGCCCGGCTCAGCACCGCGACGAGGACCGCCACGACCGCCCCGAGCACCGCGTAGGGCGTGCCCGTGGACAGGAGCGTGCCGAACCCGGTGAGCTCGATCCCGGTCAGCCGGAAGACCGCCCAGACCACGCTGATCCCGGCCAGCAGCCAGGCGAACGCCCGCCGCTTGCGCCCCGGTGAGGGGGCGGGCGAGCGGATCTCCCCGCCGACTTCGACGCCTACCTGTGTGTCCACCCCGGCCACACTAACCAGCGCCGCGCAGGGGAGGGGTAAGTCAATTGTGAAGATCGTGTGCGAGCATCGCGCGGGCCCTGCGCGCGAGCCGGCGGGTCGCCATGTCGCTCGGCTCGGGGATGTCGTCGACCGGGAACCAGTCGAGCGCGAGCGACTCGTCGCTGATCACGAACTCGGCGCCGGGCGGCGCGACCGCGCCGAACTCCACGTCGAGGTGCCAGCACTGCGGCGGATGACACCACACCTCGTGCCGGTCGAGCGCCAGCGGACCGGGCAGCAGGGTCAGGCCCGGGATGCCCGACTCCTCGATCGCCTCACGCAGCGCCACGTCGGGCAGCGTCTGGTCGCCGGGCTCACAGTGGCCGCCCATCGGGAGCCACAACTTCGCCTTTGGATGGTGGGTGAGCAGCACCTTCGCGCCGTCGTGGGACAACACCGCCGTCGTGGCGGTCAGATGCCCCGGTACGCACTCACGCCACATGCCGTTCTCGTGTTCGGCCAGATGACGGAGGAACTCCTGGCGGAGCGACTCCTCCTGCGGGGTCGGGCCGGTCCAGGCCGCGAGCAGCGCCGCGGCTTCGTCGCGCAGGGTCACTTGTCGTCGTCGTCGTTTTCTTCGAGGAGCTTCAGCAGGCCGAGGTCGAAGTCCTCCTTGCCGGCCACGAACGGCTCGGGGTTGTCGAGGTCGTCGGAGTTCGGCATGAGGTCGGGGTGGCTCCACACCGCGTCGCGGTCGTCGACGCCGCGCGCGTCGCCCAGCGCCTTCCAGAGCGCAGCCGCCTCACGCAGCCGCCGGGGCCGCAGCTCCAGGCCGACCAGCGTGGAGAAGGTGAGCTCGGCGGGACCGCCGGAGGCCCGGCGGCGCCGGACCGTCTCGGCCAGCGCGCCGGCCGAGGGCAGCTTGCCCGCCGCCGCCGCGTCGACCACCGTGGCGACCCAGCCCTCGACCAGCGCGAGCGTGGTCTCCAGGCGGGCCAGGGCGGCCTTCTGCCGCTCGGTCTCGGCGGGCTTGAGCAGGTCGCCGCCCGAGAGGATCTCCTGCAGCCGCGACGGGTCGTTGATGTCGAGCCCCTGGAGCTTGTCCTGCAGGGCCGAGACGTCGACGGTGATGCCGCGGGCGTATTCCTCGATCGCCCCGAGCAGATGTGACTTCAGCCACGGCACGTGCTGGAACAGCCGGTGATGCGCCGCTTCACGAAGGGCCAGGTAGAGGCGGATCTCCTCGGCGGGCAGTTCGAGCCCCTGGCTGAACGCCGCGATCCCGCCGGGCAGCAGCGCGGCGGTGTCGGACAACGGCAGGCCGATGTCGCTGGTGCCGATGACCTCGCGGGCGAGGGTGCCGAGGGCCTGGCCGATCTGCTGGCCGACCATCATGCCGCCCATCTGCTTCAGCATGCCCATCAGCGGCCCGGCCATGGCCTGCGCCTCGGCCGGGAGCCCGGCGGCGCCGAGGCTGCCGCCCATGGTCTCGACCATCTTGGCGGCCACCGGGTCGCACAGCTGACCCCAGATCGGGGCGGTCTTCTCGATCCACTCCGACCGGCTCCACGCCTGCGGGTTCGACACGCCGCTCGGCAACGACGTGGCCTCGTTGAGCCACAGGTCGGCGAGGTTCAGCGCGTCGACGACCTGGCGTCTCTCCCCCTCCATCACACTCGGATCACCGCCGTCGGCGACCACCGCGTGGCGGGCGATGTTCTTCGCCATCTCCCAGTTCACCGGGCCGGAGCCGGGTGGGGCCGAGAGCATGTCGGCGAACTGGCGCATCGCCTGCGCCATCTGCTCGGGGTTGCCGAACATGGCGAACGGGTTCTCGTTAGGATCGTTTTCGCGACCTGGCAGGTCAGTCACCGCGCCACCTCGTGCAGGATGGAGGAGTCCACATCCGCCACGTTATCCGTCGTGGGGCGTGTCAGCGCAAAGTGAGGACCGCGTGCCAGTCTCGAAACGCCATCGTCCGCCCGTCGTCGCCGTCACCGGCGCGGCCTCGGGAGTAGGCAGGGCGTTCCTGTCGAAAGTCGCCTCGTCTGCGGATTTCCGCCGTGTGGTGGCGATCGACGCGCAACGCGGCGACGTCACCGACGTGACCTGGCGGGTGCTCGACATCCGCGATCCGCTCTTGGCGAACCGGATCTCCGACGTCGACGTGCTGGTCCATCTGGCGGGCGACTTCTCGCTCGACGGCGACCCCGCCGAACGCCGGGCCTACAACCTGCGGGCCGCCCAGACCGTGCTCACCGCCTCGGCCGCCGCCCGGGTGCGCCGGGTGGTGCTGGTCACCAGCGCGATGGTGTACGGCGCCGACGCCGACAACCCCGTGCCGTTGCCCGAAGACGCCCCCGTGGCGGCCGAGTCCGACACCGGCGTCGTGGGCGACCACCTCGAGATCGAGTCGCTGGTCCGCCGCTCGCTGCGGGCCCACCCCGGCCTGGAGGTCGTGGTGCTGCGCCCGGCCGCCCTGGTCGGCCCCGAGGTCGACACCGTGGTCACCCGCCACTTCGAGGCCCCCCGCCTGCTCGTGGTCAAGGGCTGCCTGCCCCGCTGGCAGTTCTGCCACGTCGACGACCTGGTCTCGGCCCTCGAACTGGCCGCGCTCGGCCACGTCAACGGCGTGGTCGCGGTGGGTTCGGAGGGCTGGCTGGAGATGGAGCAGGTCGAGGAGATCTCCGGCGTACGCCGCTTCGAGCTCCCGGCGGGCCTGACGTTCTCCACCGCCCAGCGCCTCCACCGCCTGGGCATCACCCCCGCCCCGGCCACCGACCTCCACTACGTCGTCTACCCCTGGGTCGTCGACTGCGCGACCCTGCGGGCCGCGGGCTGGAAGCCGGCCTGGACCAACGACGCCGCGCTGCGCGAGCTGATGACCTACCGCGAGGGCAAGCACGCCGTCGTCGGCCGCCGCCTGTCCGGCAAGGACGCCACCCTCACCGCCGCCGGCGCCACGGTGGCCGTCATCGGCACCGCGGCGATCGTCCGCGCGGCCCGGCGGAAGAAGAAGATTTAGACTCCTGGGGTGGACGTCATCCGCCTCCTGGCCATCCGCGAGACCCCGCTCTCCGTCGACGAGGTCGTCGCCGCCGTCGGCGACCACGCGGCCGGGGGCACCACGCTCTTCATCGGCACCGTCCGCGACCTCGACGAGGGCCGCGACGTCGAGCTGCTGTCCTACTCGGCCCACCCGAGCGCCGAGGCCGAGCTCCGGCGGGTGGCCGAGAAGGTGGCCGCCGACTTCCCGGTGACCGCGCTGGCGGCCGTCCACCGGGTCGGCGACCTGGAGCTCGGCGACATCGCCGTGATCGTCGCGGTGGCCTGCCCCCACCGGGGCGAGGCGTTCGCGGCCTCGCGCCGGCTGATCGACGACCTCAAGCACGAGGTGCCGATCTGGAAGAACCAGCGCTTCGCCGACGGATCGGCCGAGTGGGTCGGCGCCTGTTAGCCGCTCCTTATCGGCGAGCCCTTAGAGTTCTGGCATGTCCCGACGTGCCCTCACCCTGCTCGTGGCGGGTTTCCTCACACTCGCGCTGGCTGTGGGCGGCGCGATGCTCCCCGTCCCCTACGTCGTGCTGTCACCCGGCCCGACCGAGAACACGATCGGCGACGTGAAGGGCAAGCCGGTGATCACCGTCGCCGGGCACCAGACCTATCCCACGACCGGCATGCTCAGCATGGTCACCGTCGCCTACCAGGGCGGCCCCGGCAACCGCATCGGCCTGCTGACCGCGCTGCGCGGCTGGCTCGACGACACCATCGCGGTCGTGCCGGAAGAGACGATCTTCCCCAGGGAGCAGACCGTGGAAGAGGTCGAAGAGGAGAACACCGCCGAGATGGCGACCTCCCAGGAGACCTCCACCGCCGCCGCCCTGCGCGAACTCAAGATCGCCTACCAGAACGTGGTCGAGGTCGCCAGCACCGACAAGGGCTCCCCGGCCGAGGGCAAGCTGCTGCCCGGCGACCTGATCACGACCGTCGACGGCGCCCCCGCCACCGACATGGAGACGGTGGCCGCCCTGGTCCGCAAGCACAGTCCCGGCGAGGACGTCACCTTCGGCGTCGACCGCAAGGGCGCCAAGCAGGACGTGACGGTCAAGACCGTGAAGGGGTCCAGCGGCCAGGCGATCGTCGGCGTCCGCATGGGCATGTCCTACAAGTTCCCCTTCACCGTCAACATCAGCGTCGGCGACGTCGGCGGCCCGAGCGCGGGCCTGATGTTCTCCCTGGGCATCTACGACAAGCTCACCCCCGGCCCGCTGACCGGTGGCAAGGCCATCGCCGGCACCGGCACGATGGACGCCCAGGGCACCGTCGGCGCCATCGGCGGCATCGAGCAGAAGATGGTCGGCGCCAAGAAGGCCGGCGCGACGATCTTCCTGACGCCCTCGGCGAACTGCCCCGCCGCCGTCGCGGCCGTCCCCGACGGATTGCGCCTGGTCAAAGTCGACACGCTGAACGGCGCCATCAAGGCGATCGACGCGATTCGGACCGGATCGGGATCCGTCCCCGCCTGCACTTCCTGAACACTTTCCGGAGAGCTTTCGGGAAGCGCAGCACTGCCGAACGCGGTGTAGGTTGCCAGGCACAGACCGTTTGTGCTTTTGACCAAAGGGGTTTGGCGTTGAGCTTCCGGAGCCCCGGAGCCGGTCGGGCGATGCGCGTGCCCCGCCGGCCCCGCCTGCTCATTCCCGTGGGAATCGCGATCGTCGCGGTCGTGATCGTCCTCTACATCTTCGCCGGTTTCTATACCGACTATCTCTGGTACGACTCGGTCGGCTTCAGCTCGGTCTTCTCGACCATGCTGATCACCCAGATCCTGCTGTTCGTCGTGGGCGCCGCCCTCATGGTGGGCATCGTCGGCGGCAACATGGCGCTGGCGTTCCGAGTCCGTCCCATGTTCGGCCCCGGCATGTTCGGCAACGCCCAGGGGGCCGACCGTTACCGGCTGGCCATCGACCCGCACCGGAAGATCATCTTCCTGATCGGGATGGCGGTCCTGGCGCTGTTCGCGGGGTCGTCCACCTCAGGGCAGTGGAAGACCTGGATAGAGTTCGCGAACGCCACGCCGGTCGGCAAGGTCGACGCCGAGTTCGGGATCGACCTGTCGTTCTTCATGTTCACCTTCCCGTTCCTGCGGATGGTGCTGAACTTCCTGTTCATCGCGGTCGTCCTGTCCGCGATCGCGGCGGCGCTCGTCCACTACCTCTACGGCGGCTTCCGCATCCAGACCCCCGGCGGCGTGCATGCCTCGCGCGGCGCGCGGGCCCACCTGTCGGTGCTGCTGGGCGTGTTCGTGCTGCTGAAGGCGGTGGCCTACTGGCTCGATCGATTCGGCCTGGTCTTCTCCGATCGGGGCAAGGTGTTCGGCGCCTCGTTCACCGACGTCAACGCGGTGCTCCCGGCCAAGACCATCCTCGCGTTCATCGCGCTCATCTGCGCCGCGTTGTTCTTCGCGGGGGTCGTCCGGTCCGGCGGCATGCTGCCCGGCGTCGCACTCGGCCTGCTCGTCCTGTCGGCGGTCCTGATCGGCGGCGTCTACCCGGCGCTCGTCGAGCAGTTCCAGGTCAAGCCGAACCAGCAGGCCAAGGAGCGCGACTACATCGACCGCAACATCAAGGCGACGAGAGCCGCCTACGGGGTCGACAACGCGACGGTCACCCAATACGGCGCCGAGACCGAGGCCAAGCCCGAGGTGCTGCAGCGGGAGTCGTCGCAGATCCCCGGCCTGCGCCTGCTCGACCCGACCGTGCTCAGCCCGACCTACCAGCAGCTGCAGCAGATCCGCGGCTACTACCAGTTCCCCGAGCAGCTCGACATCGACCGCTACAAGAACCCGGCCACCGGCAAGATCCAGGACACGGTCGTGGCGGTCCGCGAGATGGGCGCCCCGCCCAGCGCGCAGAGCAACTGGATCAACGACCACCTCGTCTACACCCACGGTTTCGGCTTCGTGGCCGCCCCCGGTAGCGCGGTCGACGGCAGCGGCGTGCCCAGCTTCAACGAGAAGGACATCCCGCCGACCCAGGCCCTCGGCAAGTACGAGCCCCGGATCTACTTCGGCGAGAACTCGCCCGACTACTCGATCGTCGGCGGCCCGCAGGGCAGCAACCCGGTCGAGCTCGACTACCCCGAGCAGAGCACCAGCGGCCAGAAGAACAACACCTACGCCGGCAACGGCGGCGTCCCGATCGGCGGGATCTTCACCCGGTTCCTCTACGCCCTCAAGTACGGCGAGACGAACCTGCTGCTGAACTCCAGCATCAACGCCGACTCGAAGATCATGTATATCCGCAAGCCGATCGAGCGCATCCAGGCGGTCGCCCCGTTCCTGACGCTCGACCGCGACCCCTACCCGGCCATCGTCGACGGCCGGATCAAGTGGATCGTGGACGCCTACACCACGTCCGACGCCTACCCCTACTCCGAGCCCCACAGCCTGGAGAGCCTCACGACCGACGTGACCTCCTCGCTCCAGCCCGGCGTGCCGCAGGTGCCGCGCGACAACATCAACTACATCCGCAACTCGGTGAAGGCCACCGTCGACGCCTACGACGGCACGGTGACCCTCTACGCGTGGGACGACACCGACCCGGTGCTGAAGACGTGGCAGAAGGCGTTCGGCACCATCGTCAAGCCGGCGTCGGACATCTCGCCGGAACTCCGTGAGCACCTGCGCTACCCGGCCGACCTGTTCAAGGCCCAGCGCGAGATCCTCACGCAGTACCACGTGACCAACCCCGACTCCTTCTTCGGCGGCCAGGACTTCTGGAAGGTCCCGGAAGACCCGGCCACCAAGAAGAGCAAGCAGCCGCCCTACTACGTGACCATGAAGATGCCGGGCGTCGCCCAGGAGAAGTTCTCCCTGACGACCACGTTCGTCCCGAACAACCGGCAGAACATGGCCGCGTTCATGGCGGTCGACGCCACGGCCGACGCCAAGAACGCCAAGCTGGAGATCCTCCAGCTGCCGAGCACGACGACGATCCAGGGTCCGCCCCAGGCGCAGAACACGTTCCTGACCGACCCGACCGTCTCCGCTCAGCTCAACATCCTGAGAGGCAGCGGCGGCGCCACCGACGTCATCTTCGGCAACCTGCTGACCCTCCCGTTCGGCGGCGGCCTGCTCTACGTGGAGCCGGTCTACATCCAGCCGAAGGACGAGGCGGCCGGCCGCTTCCCGACCCTGCAGAAGGTCCTGGTCCTCTACGGCCAGCGCGTCGGCTTCGGCGACGACCTGGAGACCGCCCTGAAGCAGGTCTTCGGCGAGTCGGGTACGACCCAACCGACCGACCAGAACGAGGGCCAGACCCAGCCCACGCAGAACGAGCAGGCCGAGACGCCGACCCAGCAGGCCACGGTCGCCACGGCCCTGGGCAAGGCGCAGAAGGCCTACGAGGACGCCCAGGCGGCTCTGGCGGCCAACCCGCCCAACTGGCAGGCCTACGGCACCGCCCAGGCCGCACTGAAGGCCGCCCTCGACGAGCTGGCCGCCGCCCAGGGCGCGGCGGCGAACCCGTCCCCGTCACCAAGCCCGTCGCCGACCCCGGCAGCCTCGGGATCGGCGACCCCGACACCCACGCCGACACCGTCGACACCACCGCAAGCGCCCTGATCCGAGCATTCAATTTGCCGCATCACCCCGCGCCGGATAGTCTTAAGACACACCGACGCGGGGTGGAGCAGCTCGGTAGCTCGCTGGGCTCATAACCCAGAGGTCGCAGGTTCAAATCCTGTCCCCGCTACTCAGCCAAAAGGCCCGGAGATCACTCTCCGGGCCTTTTGATTTGCACTACTCCACGTTCATGGATAGTGTTCATACATACCGACGCGGGGTGGAGCAGCTCGGTAGCTCGCTGGGCTCATAACCCAGAGGTCGCAGGTTCAAATCCTGTCCCCGCTACCAAGAAAGTGGCCCGGTTCCTCTGGAACCGGGCCACTTTGTTTTTTCTTCGTGTACGCCCCGACGATTCCGGCCGAATGATCTGATGTCGAATTTTTGCCGTGCGTCTTGGCTGGTCATATCGGAAAATCGCGATATTTCCCTGAGATGGATGCCGGAGGGGCGCTCGGCGGCTGCGCCGCGACCGAGACCACGCTCCGGGCTGTGCCCGTGGCGACCAAGGCGGTCGGGTGGCCGTGATCCCGACCAAGCCGTCACGCGTGATCCGCTGGACCGCCGGCGGCCCTGGCTGCCCGTGAGGACATTGCCGTCGCCCTGGACAACTCCCCGCACATGAGTCGGGCTGTTCGAGGCTGCCGGTGGAGGTGGGGAAGTCGGGCTGCCGAGATATCCGAGGGGGCGGCGGGTCGGTGACCACCTCGGCTCGTTGCAGGCGATCCAAGGCCCTGGACTGTCGAGAACGTCTAAGGCGAGATGCCCAAGATGGCCCGTGGCGGTGGGTTCCGGAAGCGGCCGGTTGGCGCCGGGCGCTTGGCGGGCCGGGGACGGCGGGGGGTGCCGGGTGGGCGGGAGCCGTAACGGAGAAAAGGCCCTGGCCCATGTCGGGCCGGGCCTCGGTGTGTGGGGCCTGATCCCGACCCCCCAGGATCAGGCCCCGTTCCCCCTTGGTGGTGCTTTGGGTGGCCCGGCTCCGATGGGATCGGAACCGGGCCCGGCCGTACCCCGGGGTGTGGGTGTGGGGTGCGGGCCATCGGCGGAGGGCGGTCGCGGGGTGGCAGCCCCTGGTGCGGTCGCCCTCCGCGTTATGCCGCGGTGGCTTCGAGCGCTACGGCTGTGGTCAGTGCGGCAGGCTGCGGTGCACGCTCACGCAACGGCGCAGCCGGCTGCTCGCCGGGCCCATGCGCCGCGGCTGGTGGACCGGCTGGTCGAGCGCGGCCACGAGCGCCTGGGCGGTCTTGGCGTCGGCCAGTACCCGGGCGGCCTCCTCGCCCACGGGCAGCTGGCCGTTCTTGGCCAGCTCGTGCTCAAGGAAGGTCATCGGCTCGGGGTCGCCGGCCGCGTGGGCGGCGACCGTCGCGCGACTGGCCGTCAGGAGGGCGAGGTAGTAGTTGCGCAGGGACGCCTCTCGCATGCGCGCCTGCTCCAGATCGTCGAGCAGTTCCCGGGCGATCCGGAGAAGATCGCCGGCGTGCCCGGCCTCGGCCGTGATGTGGGCGCGGATGTCATCGAACTCCGACCGCTGCGTCATGATGGCCACCTCCACGGCGGGGGTCCAGACGCCGGGTTGGCGTCGGGTGACTCCCGCATCTCATTCGTATCCCGCCCTGATTGCGGTCGGCTTGACATCGGCTTGCCCTCACCGAGGTCATGCGGCCGCGCTCGAACCGGGTGCTACTTAGATGCGCGAGTGACCAGGTTGGTTGTCAGGCCACGGCAGTCGTTTGTGGCGTGAGTGGTCGGGGGAACTGTTAGTCTTCTCGTGTCGGCCTGGTCCGGCGAAACCCCACCCACCGCCTCACGGCGATCCGGCGTGGGTTGCTTCATCCCCTGAACACCACGGTCTAGCGGCTGGTTCGCCTTCCGCCCCGATCGCTGGTAAGTTAGAGGGGTTGCCCTCCGGAAGGGGGCGCCGAATTCCTCTCGGATTCGGACCCGGAAGTCAAATCGCTGAATTTGACACTAACCGGGGCCGCTGAGAAGATAAAGGCACAACAGCAAGAACAAAAGCAAGTCCGTTTCTTGAGAACTCAACAGTGTGCTAAAAGCCAGTGCATGATGCACAACCCCGTCATTTGATGACGGATTCCTTTGGTTGACATTCATGTGAATGTTGGCCAGGAAAAATT
>NZ_WXEW01000013.1 GCF_009901565.1 Herbidospora solisilvae | reverse complement strand
GGGCGCCCGCGCCCACACCCTGCTGCGCCTGCTGGTCACCACCGCCCGCCTGGCGCCGAACATGTTCGACCTGCACCCGCCCTTCCAGATCGACGGCAACTTCGGCGCCACCTCCGGCATCGCCGAAATGCTCCTCCAATCCCACAACGGCGAACTCCACGTCCTGCCGGCACTCCCCTCGGCCTGGCCCAGCGGCAAATTCACGGGCCTGCGCGGGCGGGGCGGCTACACCGTCGCCACCACCTGGAACTCCGGCCGCGCCACCGAGATCCTGGTCCGCTTCGACCGGGCCGGCACCGCCCGCGTCCGCAACACCGTCTTCACCGGCACCGTCCAGGTCGTGGATGCCGAGACGGGCGCGGCGGTCACCTTCACCAAACCCGAATCCGACCTGGTTTCGCTCACCGGGCAGGCCGGGCGCACCTACCGGCTGACCGGGACCGGCACCCCGCAGCAGCCGACCTCCTGGGTGCGGATCGTCAACGGCACCACGGGCCTGGCGCTCGACAGCGGCGGCAACGTCGCCTCCGGCTCGGTCGTCAAGCAGTGGACCTCGGGCACCTCCACCAACCTGCAGTGGCAGCTGGTCGACCTGGGCGGCGGCTGGTACCGGATCGTCAACCGCACCAACGGCATGGTCATCGACAGCTGGGGCAACACCGCCAACGGCGCCAACGCCCGCCAGGCAGCCTGGACCGGCTCCAACAACCAGCAATGGCGGCTGGCCCCCGCGAGCAACGGCCGCCACCAGATCATCAACCGCGGCACCGGCACCGCCCTGGACGGCATGGGCAACGCCACTTCGGGCTCCACCGTCTGCATGTGGGCGCCGAACACCAACACGAACAACCAGTGGACCATCGCCTCCGTATGACACGACGAGGCCCTGCCGCCCCCGGGGTGGCAGGGCCTCGCGCGGGCCGGTCAGCGTCCCCAGATTCGCCAGGTCTGGTTCAGCGGGCTACCCTGCCCCGCCGCGACGCACGTCCACTGGTGGACGGCCGCGCGGGGCGCGGTGGAGATCGTGCTCACGTCCACGCACTTGCCGCTGTGCCGGGCGAGGAGCTGGTAGTCGTGCGCGTCGTTGCCGCCGTAGGTCACCTTGCGGAGCGTGAACTGCTGGTTCTGCGCGCCGCTGGTGCAGGTCCACTGGATGACGGCCGCCCCGTCGGCGGTGGAGACCCCGTTGACGTCGAGGCACTTGCCGCTCTGCCGGTTGACGACCGTGTAGGTGTTGGCGACGCCGCTCACCGGGACGAAGTTCCAGAGTTGCTGGTCGCCGCCCTCGCAGTAGAACTGCTGCTGGACGGTGCCGTTGGCGGTCGAGGAGTTCGGGTTGTCGAGGCACTGCTGGGAGTGCTGGGCCACCGCGACCGAGGTGAAGCTCCCGTCCGACGGCGGCACGAGGGTGACGGTCAGGGCGTCGGCGATCGCGGTGTTGGGCAGGTTGAGCGTGACCGCGTTGCCCGACAGGGTGACGACGGAGTTGGAGATGGTGACCGGCCCCTGCACGGCGCCGCCGTTGTTGTTCGGGATGCGCTGCACGATCGCGCGCACCTGGTTGTTCTGCACGATGCCGCTGGTGGTGTCGAGCCGCTGGAGGGTGACGGCCAGGTTGCCGGTGGTGCGTCCGCCGCCGACGAGCACCCTGGCCGTGCCGGTGTCCTTCGTGGCGTAGGCGTCGTAGGAGTTGCTCGGCGTGACCGCCACGCTCTGCCCGGTCTGGGAGGCGTAGAAACGGTAGACCCACCACTCGCCCTTGGGCTGGTGCTGCCCGGCGCTGTTGCGGATGAGCAGGTTGGCGATGTCGTTGTGCAGGTTGCCGCCGCCGCCCCAGTGGGCGCGCAGGCCGTCGGCGCCCGCGCGTTCCAGCCGGGAGATGTACCAGGCGCCGTCGGCGGGGTTCTGCTCGTCGGGGGCGCCGTACTCGTTGATCTGGTAGGGCCTCGGGTGCGGGATGCCGCGCGAGTTCAGGGTCGTGTTGGCGGCGGCCACGTTGGCGACGGGGTCGCCCGGCAGCGAGTGCCAGCTGATGATGTCCGGCACCACGTTGTTGGCCTTGATGAAGTCGAGGTAGGCGTTCCAGAAGGCGTGCGAGGTGGACGGGACGCACGCGCAGCTCGGCCCGACGATCAGGTGGCCGGGGAACGCGGCGCGGACCCGCTGGTAGCTGCGGCGCCACAACTCGAAGTACTGGGACTGCGGCCGGTTCCAGAACAGGGTGATGTTCGGCTCGTTCCACAGGTCCCACTGCACGGTGATGCCCGCGGCCCGCACGTCGTCGATGACGCGCGTCAGGAAGTTGTCGTAGTCGGTCCAGTCGCCGTTGTCGCCGGGGAAGCGGGAGATGCCCGCGCCGTCGGCGCCCCACAGGTCGTGCGGGAGCAGGATGAACTGGCCGCCGAGGGCGATGGTGCGGCGGGCCTGGGCCAGCGTGGAGTTCCAGCGGCGGTCGTACCCGCCCGACACCCAGCCGCCGCTGGGGAGCTGGGCGCCGCCGGCGCGCATGGCGCGGAACTTGACGTCGCGGTAGAAGTGGTCGGCCGGGCCGGTGCCGTTCTCGGTCATTCCGTAGATCCAGCCGGAGGCGCGGTACGTGGGGCTCGCGCCCGTGGTGGCGAAGTTGACGGTGATGGCCTCGTCGGCCGCGAGGGCGGGGGCGGCGGGCACGACCAGTCCGGTGACGGCCAGGGCGCAGGCGGCGATCACGGATCGTATTCGGGTACGCATCGGGCTACTCCTGAGGGCGAGGTGATCTCACGCGAGGGCTGGGTAGCGAATCGATTCGACCGCAGATTAGGTCGCGTTACGACACGATGTCAACGGAGTGACGGAGGGGTGAAACGAATCGATTCGCGGCTACGGCCGCGCCGGGCCGGTCGTGGCGCGCAGCGAGATCGGCGGCGCTACCAGCAGATGGCGGTGGGGGGCGGCCGGGTCGGCGATCCGCCCCAGCAGCAGGTCGACGGCGTGCGCGCCCAGTTCGACGGCGGGCACGTCCGCCGCGGTGAGCGGCGGATGGAGGTTCTCCGCCCAGTGCCGGGCGGCGACGCCCACGATCGAGAAGTCGCGGGGCACCTCACGGCCCGTCCGGGCGAGCGCGTGGTAGACCCCGGCCGCCGCCGCCTCGTTGACGGTGGCGATCGCCGTCAGCTCCGGGTGCTCGGCGAGCAGGTGTTCGGTGCAGGCCTGACCGGCCTGGGCGTCGTCGGCGCAGCAGACGGCCACGCCGCGCAGGCCGCGCTCGGCGACCGCCCGGTCGAAGCCGGCCCGCGCGCGGTGCCCCGGGCCGTATCCGGCGGCCACCAGTTCGGCGCTGCGGTTGACCAGGGCGATGTCACGGTGGCCGAGGTCGGCGAGGTGGTGGACGCACCGGGCGATGAGCGTCTCGTAGTCGAGGTCGACCCATGACATGCCGTCGGGGTCGCGGGTGCGGCCGATGCCGACGAACGGCAGGCCGCTGGCCATCAGCCGGGCGACCCGGTCGTCTTCGAGCCGTATCTCCATGACGATCACGCCGTCGACCCGCTGACCGGTGACGACGCGCTCGAAGGAGCGGTCGTGCTCGCCTCCCGAGGGCGACAGCAGCACGTCGAGATCGGCGCGCGCGGCGGCGTCGACGACGCTGGCCACGAAGCCGAGCTGCATGTCGGTCAGGCGGGTGCTGGCGGGCGGGATGACGAGGCCGATGGTGCGGGTGCGGCCCTCCTTGAGGGCGCGCGCCGCCGCGTTGGGACGGTATCCCAGCTCGTCGATCACCGCCAGGATGCGCTGTTTGGTCTCGGGCGAGACCGGGCGGCGGCCCGTGAGGGCGTAGGACACGGTGCTGCGGGACACTCCCGCCCTCTTGGCGATCTCCCCGATGTTCATTCGAGCATCGTAGTCGAATCGTTCCACAATTCCGCTCGTCGACCCCCATTGACGTCCACGAGGAACACGCTTATCTTCGGTCGAACCGATTCGTCGAATCGGTTCGACCATGGGAGGTCACCCCCCGATGAGATCTTCCGCGTCCGGCCGGCTCGCCACCGGCCTCGCACTCGCCCTGCTGGCCGCCTGCTCCACTCCCTCCGCCGTGGAGGAGGCCCCCTCGGCCACGGCCGCGGCGGCGTACACGATCTGGGATCCCTATCCGCAGTACGACACGGGCTCCGAGTGGGTGCGCCTGCTGGAGGCGTGCGGCGCCCAGGCGGGCGTCGGGGTCGAGCGCACCGGCTACGACACCAGCGACCTGACCAACAAGGTGCTGCTGGCCGCGCAGCAGGGCAACTCGCCCGACGTGCTGATCGTCGACAACCCGGTCGTCTCCACCCTGGCCGAGGCCGGCGTGCTGACCACGACCACGGAGAACCGGCTCGACGTCTCGGCCGTCTCGCCCAACCTCCTGGGGGCCGGTCAGAGCGGCGGCGAGACCTTCGGAGTCCCGATCGGCGCCAACACCCTCGCGCTCTACTACAACAAGGACGTGCTGGACAAGGCGGGCGTCGACCCCGCCTCGATCACCGACTGGGCCACGCTCACGGCGGCGCTGGAGAAGGTGACGAAGTCGGGCGGCAAGGGCATCACGTTCTCCGCCATCGGCACCGAGGAGGGCAGCTTCCAGTTCCTCCCCTGGTTCTGGGGCGCGGGCGCGAACCTCACCAAGCTCGACTCCCCCGAAGGGGTCGCGGCGGTCACGCTCTGGGCCGACTGGCTGAAGAAGGGGTACGCCCCCAACTCCGTCATCACCAACACCCAGACCACGAGCTGGCAGGAGTTCGCCACCGGCGACTACGCCTTCGCCGAGAACGGCACCTGGCAACTCGCCAACGCCGAGAAGGCCGGCTTCCCCTACGGCGTCATCCCGATCCCCGCCCGGACCGGCGGCCCGGCGCCCGCGCCCACCGGCGGGGAGTTCGTCGCCATCCCCGTCCAGCAGGACACCGGCAGGTACGCCACCTCGCAGAAACTGGTCGCCTGCCTGACCAACGACGAGAACTCGCTCAAGACCACCACCACGCTCTCCTACATCGCCCCGACCGAGGCCGTGCAACGGCAGCAGGTCGCGGCCGACGCGAAACTCGCCGTCTGGGTCGAGGCCGTCAAGGTGGCCAAGGGGCGCACCGGCGACGACCTGGGCACCAAGTACCCGAAGATCTCCGAGCCGATGTGGGGGGCCGTACAGGCGGCGCTGAGCTCGTCCAAGCCGCCACAGGAGGCGATGACGGAGGCGCAGCGCGCCGCCGCGAGCGCCACGCAGTGACGGCCGGCACATGGCCCTCACCACTCCGGCACCGTCCCGCCGGAGGCCGCGTCCGGGGCAGTGGGCGGCCTGGGCGTTCCTCGCCCCGGTCAGCCTCTACCTGCTGGTCTTCTACGCCTATCCGCTCTACCGCAACGTCGAGCTGAGCCTGCGGAACTACACCGTGCGGTCGTTCGTGCGGGGCGACGCGCCGTTCGCCGGGTTCGGCAACTACCTGAAGGTGTTCGCCGACCCGACGTTCGGCCCGGCGCTCTGGCACACGGTGGTCTTCACGGTGGTCTCGCTGGTCTTCCAGTTCACGATCGGCCTGGCCCTGGCGTTGTTCTTCACGAAGAACTTCCCGCTGTCGGCGACGCTCCGGGCGCTGTTCCTGGTGCCCTGGCTGCTGCCGCTGATCGTGTCGGCCTCGACGTGGTCGTGGTTGCTGAACAGCGAGTCCGGCGTGGTCAACGCGGCGCTCGGCGTCCTGGGGCTCGGGCCGGTGAACTGGCTGACCTCCCCCGACTGGTCGCTCTGGTCGGTGACGGTCGCCAACATCTGGATCGGCGTCCCGTTCAACCTGGTGGTGCTCTACTCCGGCCTCCAGGCGATCCCAGCCGCCGTGTACGAGGCCGCGGCGCTCGACGGGGCCAACGGCCGGCAGCGGTTCTGGCGCATCACCTTCCCGCTCCTGCGGCCCGTGTCGGCGATCACCCTGCTCCTCGGCCTCGTCTACACGCTGAAGGTGTTCGACATCATCTGGATCATGACCAGGGGCGGCCCGAGCGGGTCGTCGACCACCTTCGCCACCTGGTCGTACCGGCTGGGCTTCGGCAACCTCGTGCCGTCGTTCGGGCCGGGGGCGGCGGTGGGCAACCTGCTCATCGTCATGGCGCTGGTGTTCGGGCTGGTCTACATCCGCACGCTGCACCGGAGGGCGCCGTCATGAGGCGGGTGAAGACGGCGATCGGGCTGGTGCTGACCGCCGTGATGTTGTTCCCGGTCTACTGGATGGTCAACGTCTCCTTCACCCGGGACGCCGACCTGCGCCGCGACCCGCCGAACTGGTTCCCCGTGCACGGCACGCTGGAGGGCTACCGGGCGGTGCTCGACCAGCAGCTGCCCTACCTCGCCACCAGCCTGGTCGTCGGGCTCGGCACCGTCGTGCTGACCCTCGTCGTGGCGGCCCCGGCGGCGTACTCCCTGGCCAGGCTGCGGCCGAAGGGCGGCGGGATGCTGGGCTTCCTGCTGCTGACCGCGCAGATGATCCCCGGGATCATCATGGCGATGGGCTTCTACGCCGTCTTCCTGTCGGCGGGCGTGCTCAACACCGTGCCGGGGCTCATCGTGGCCGACTCCACGCTGGCCGTGCCGTTCGCGGTGCTCATGCTGGCCGCGTTCATGTCGGGCCTGCCGGAGGAGCTGCTGCAGGCGGCCCGGGTCGACGGCGCGGGCACGGTGCGGACCTTCCGGTCGATCGTCCTGCCGCTCAGCCGCAACGCCCTGGTCACCGTCTCGCTGTTCGCCTTCCTGTGGGCGTGGTCGGACTTCGTCTTCGCCTCGACCCTCGACCAGGGCGGCGACCACCAGCCGATCACGCTCGGCATCTACCACTACATCGGCCACAACAACCAGGAGTGGAACGCGATCATGGCCACCGCCGTGGTCGCGTCGATCCCGGCGGCCGTCCTGCTCGTCATCGCCCAGCGTTACGTCGCCGCCGGGGTCACCGCCGGCGCCGTGAAGGACTGACCTCTAGGAGAAGGGCCTCCCCTCCGTGTTCTCCCTACGGGAAATCCCGTTCAGCTATCGCGGCTCCTGGTTCGGCTTCTCCCCGGTGATCGCCGAGAAGACGTACGCCGACGAGGTGCACCTGGTCTCGCACCAGACCGGGATGCACGCCGTCCTGCGGCTCGTCGTCGACCCGGAGGCGGCGCTGACCGCCACTCCGCAGCAACTCCTGTGGGAGCACGGCGAGGACCGGATCGAGCTCGCCTACGAGAACGCCGACACGGTGCGGATCCGAGGGCGCGGCCTCGGCCTGGGCCTGGTGGCGGCCGATCCCGTGCTCACCCCGTTCAGCGGCCCCTACTTCTATCAAGAGCCGGCGGACGGGTCGTACGTCTTCACGCTCTACCAGACCGGCCGCCGCTACCGGATCACCGTGCTGCGCGGCGCGGCCGAGCCCGTGGGCGCGCAGTCGCTCGGCGGCGCCGAACGCGGGGTCACCCTGTCGGGCGACTGGGAGATCGCCGTCGAGGAATACGAGACCGCCCGCGCCCCCTACGTCGAGGCCGACACGTTCGAGCAGGTGGTGAAGGCGGCCCGCGCGGAGTTCGACGCCTTCGCCGCGGCGGTGGCCCCCTGGCGCGACGACGCCACCCCGGCGGCCGAGCTGGCGGTCTACGTGTTGTGGTCGGCGACGGTCCGCCCGGCGGGCTTCGTCACGCGTCCCGGGGTGCTGATGTCCAAGCACTGGATGGACAAGGTGTGGAGCTGGGACCACTGCTTCAACGCCATCGCCCTGGCCGAGGGGCTGCCGGACCTCGCGTGGCACCAGTTCCGGCTGCCCTTCGACCACCAGGACGGCGCGGGCGCGCTGCCCGACTCGGTGACGCACTCCGAGATCCTCTACAACTTCGTCAAGCCGCCCATCCACGGCTGGGCCCTCGGCCAGCTTCAGTGGCGGCCCGAACCGGAGGAGACCTACCGCCTGCTGGAGCGGTGGACGGACTTCTGGCTGACCGCCCGGCGGGTGCCCGGCCACGAACTGGCCTACTACCAGCACGGCAACGACAGCGGGTGGGACAACGCCACCACCTTCGACCCCGAGCGCGTCGTCGAGACCGCCGACCTGGCCGCCTTCCTCGTGCTCCAGATGCGCGAACTGGCCCGCACGGCCCCCGGCCCCGCCGAGGCCGCCCGCTGGAGCGAGGCAGCCGACCGCATGAGGAACGCCCTGCTGACCGAGTTGTGGACGGGCGAGCGGTTCGTCGCCCGGGGCGCGCTCACCGGCCGGACCTGGAGCAGCGACAGCCTGCTCGACCTGATGCCCGTCGTCCTCGGCGAGGAGCTGCCCCCCGAGGTGAGCGCGGTGCTGGCCGGCCGCATCGAACGGCACCTGACGGAGTTCGGGCCCGCCACGGAACTGCCGTCGTCGCCGCACTACCAGGACGACGGTTACTGGCGCGGCCCCATCTGGGCGCCCTCGACGATCCTGATCGAGGACGGGCTGCGCCGCGCCGGGCACGTCGCGCTGGCCGACGAGATCAGCGACCGGTTCCGCCGCCTGTGCGAGAGGTCGGGGTTCGCGGAGAACTTCGACGCGCGGACCGGCGAGGGGCTGCGCGACCGCGCGTACACGTGGACGGCCAGCGCCTACCTCATCCTCGCGGCGGCACGGCGCAAGCGTGGCTGACGGTCACAGGGCGTCGAGGGCCTCCCTGGTCAGCGTGCCGAGCGACTTGCCGGTCGAGGCGGCCAGGCGGGCGAGGTCGTCGTACTCGGGCTTGACGCCCCAGGGGCCCTCCTTCATCCGCACGGTCCGGCCGTACAGCTCGACCGTCCGGATCACGCGGGGGACGGTGACCTTGTCGACCCAGCTGCGGCGCAGGCCCAGCGTGCCGGTCTCGGAGAACATCATCGTCTCCATGTGGTCGGCCAGGTCGACGGGCGTGAGCACGTGCAGGACGTGGGCCGGCCGGCCCTTCTTCATGACCGCCGGCGTGACCCACGCGTCGGCGGCGCCGGCCGCCAGCATGCGCGCGATGACGTGGCCGAGCAGCTCCCCGGTCACGTCGTCGAGGTTGGTCGACAGGACGACCTGCCGGTCCTCGGCGGCGAGCGGGCGTCCGAGGGTGGCGACGACGACGTTGGGGCGGTCGGGGAGCCGCCGGGTGCCCGCGCCGTACCCGGTCGCGTGCACCTCCATGGGCGGCATCCCGCCGTAGACGGTCTCCGCCGCGCGCAGCAGGGCGGCACCGGTGGGGGTGACGGCCTCGTGCTCGCCGCCGCTCCGGACCTGGGCGCCCCGGAGCAGGGCGAGGGTGGCCGGGGCGGGCACCGGCAGCACCCCGTGGCGGGTCTCGACGCTGCCGCTCCCGAGCGGCAACGGCGCGCAGTGCACCCGGGTCACGCCCAGGTCGGCCAGCGCGGCGGCGCATCCGACGATGTCGACCAGCGTGTCGTGCCCGCCGAGCTCGTGCAGGTGGACGTCGCCAGCCGGCAGGCCGTGCAACTCGGCCTCGACCCCGGCGACAGCCCTCAGCGCGCGTTCCGCGACGGGCAGGCCGGTGCGGGCGGCCATCTCGATCAGCACCGAGGCCGGGCGCTCGGTCGCGTCGTCGTCGACCTCGACCCGCACGCGGACCGCCATGAGCGCGCCGGTGCGGACGTTCTCGGCCTCCAGCCGCCATCCGGTCAGGCCGGTCCGGGCGACGGCCTGGCGGACGACGTCCACGGAAGCTCCCGCCGACAGCAGGGCCCCGAGCAGCATGTCGCCGGCCAGGCCGGTGAACGGGTTGAGATGGAGGATCACGGCCGCCGCCTGGTGAGCCGGTAGGCGGCCAGCGCCGCGCCGAAGCCCGAGTCGATGTTGACCACGGTGATGCCCGCGGCGCAGGAGGTCAGCATGGCCAGCAGCGCCGTCACGCCCTCCAGGGCGGCGCCGTAGCCGACGGAGGTGGGCACGGCGATGACCGGCGTCTCCACCAGCCCACCGACCACGCTCGCCAGCGCGCCCTCCATCCCGGCGACCACGATCACGCAGTCGGCCTCGCGGAGCCGCTCGACCTCGGCCAGGACGCGGTGGATGCCGGCCACCCCGACGTCCCGGATCACCGTGGTCTCCAGCCCGAGCGCGTTCGCCACGGCCGCCGCCTCGGCCGCGACCGGCCCGTCGGCGGTGCCGGCCGTCACCACGGCCACGCCGAACCCGAGGAGCAGGGCCGGCCGCCAGACCAGCAGCCGGGCCGCGTCGTCGTACCGGCCGCCGGGCACGACGGCGAGGACCTGCCCGGCGGTGTCCGGCCCGACCCGGGTCACCAGGACCGGACCGTCGTTCCGGTCGAGCAGCACCTTCACGATCCCGGCGATCTCGCCGGCCTGCTTGCCCGGCCCGTAGACGATCTCGGGCAGGCCCTGCCGCCTCTCCCTGTCGAGGTCGACCCGCGCGTACCCGATGTCCATCGCTACTCCCCCGCCAGGTAGGGGATCGTCATGGGCCCCTCGGGCAGCACGCACACGCTCCCCGGAAGGTCCCGGACGGTGGCCGCGATGTCGTGGGTCTGCTCCAGGTGGGCGGCGGCCAGGTCGGCGTCGCTGAGATGGGAGGTGTGCACGATGACCCGCGCGTGCCGCTGGATGCGCGCCTGGATCTGCACCTGCCACTGGTCGGGCACCGTCTCCGTGCGGGCGGAGATCTCCTCGAACAGCGCGTCGGGCGAGGCCGCGCCGGTCAGCGTCTCCCGGTAGGAGCCGTGGTCGGGGAAGCCGTCACGGCATTCGGCCGCGCAGATGACGACGCCCCCCGGCCGCACGATCTGCGCGGCGGCGCTCATGCCCTTGACCGCCTGGTAGAGGTTCTGGTCGAGCGGGAACCCGGCGTTGGTCGTGACGACCACGTCGAAGGCCGACGGCACGGGCCGCATCGCGGCCGCGCGGGCGGCGGCCATGGCGGCGGAGTGCATCGGCGCGAGGTCGCCGCCGAAGGCCTGGACGATCTTCTGTTCCCGGTTGAGCACGACGTCGAGGGAGAAGGTGACGCCGGTGCCCGCCGCGATGGCCCGGACGTCGTCGTGGACGGGGTTGCCCTCGGTGATCCCCCACGTCGCGCGGGGGTCGCCGATGCGGGCCGCGTCGTGCAGGGTGAGCACGGTCTCCAGCGCGGCGAGCCCGGGGGCGACCAGCTTGGGGCCGCCGGAGAAACCGGCGAAGAAGTGCGGCTCGACGAACCCCGTGGTGATGCGCACGTCGGCATCGACCCACTCGCGGTTGAGCCAGACCGGCACGTCCTTGCCGAACCGGCCCATCCAGCGCAGCGACGACGCGTCGCGCGAGTCGTGGTTGACGATGCGCACGGCGTCGACGACGGCGTCGCCGAACATGGCGCGCAGTTCCTCGGGGGTGTTGCCGCGGTGGGTGCCGGTGGCCACCAGGATCACCACGTCGTCGAGCGACACGAGCCCGTCGAGCTCGGCCAGGATCGCGGGGATCATCAGGTGCCGGGGCTGCGGCCGGGTGTAGTCGCAGGCCGAGATCGCCACCGTCTGGCCGCGCCGCACCCGGTCGCGCAGCGGCGGGCCCGCGACCGGTTCGCGCAGCGCCCTGAGCACCTCGGCCGCCTCGTCGGGCACCGGGGGCCGGGCGACCGGCGTGATCACGGTGGTGCGGTCGGCGGGCAGGTTCACCAGCAGCCCGTCCGTGCCGTAGGCCAGGTCGACGAGCAGGCCGCTCATGACGTCGCCGGCCGCAGGCGGAGGCCGGCCATCCCGCCGTCGACGGGCAGTTCGATGCCGATCGTCGACCCGGACGCCGGTCCGGCCAGGTAGGCGACGGCGTGCGCCACCTCCTCGGCGGCGACCAGGCGCCCGTGCGGCTGCCGGGCGCGCAGCGCCGCCCGCTCGGCCTCGGGGTCGGGGGCGGCGTCCAGCAGGCGGCCCACCCAGGGGGTGTCGACGGTGCCGGGCGTGACGCAGTTTACCCGCACGCCCTCGCGCACGTGGTCGGCCGCCATCGCCCGGGTCAGCGCGAGCACGGCCCCCTTGGAGGCCGAGTAGAGGGCCCGCTGGGGCAGCCCGGCCGTGGCGGCGATGGAGCAGACGTTCACGATCGCCGCGCTCGGCGAGTTCCGCAGGTGGGGCAGCGCGGCCCGGCTCATCCGGACGATGCCCAGCACGTTGAGGTCCAGGACCCGCAGCCACTCGGCGTCGTCGTTGTCGGCGACGGTGCCCTGCGCGCCGATGCCGGCGTTGTTGACCAGCACGTCGATCCGGCCGTAGCGGTCGGCGACGGCCGCGACCGCGCGCCGGACGGCGGCGTCGTCGGTCACGTCGCAGACGAACTCGGTGCCGGACAGGTCCAGGACCGCCACCTTGGCGCCCCGGGCGGTCAGCTCCTCGGCCACGGCGCGGCCGATGCCGGACGCGCCGCCGGTGACGATCGCGACGAGGCCGTCGAAGTCGCCGCTCATGCCTGCCCCATCCGCTGACGCTGGCGTCCCAGGCCGTCGATCTCGACCTCGACGACGTCTCCGGGCCGCAGGTAGGCCTCGGGCCCCCGGCCCAGGGCCACGCCCGCCGGGGTGCCGGTGTTCACCACGTCACCCGGCTCCAGGACCATGAACTGGCTGAGATACCAGACCACGTGGTGCACGCCGAAGATCTGGTTCTTCGTGCTGCCGTTCTGGCGCAGTTCCCCGTTCACCCACAGGCGCACGCCGAGCGCCTGCGGATCGCCGACCTCGTCGGGCGTGACCAGCCACGGCCCCAGCGGGTTGAACGTCTCGCACGACTTGCCCTTGTCCCACTGACCGCCGCGCTCAAGCTGGAACTCCCGCTCGGAGACGTCGTTGACGATCGTGTAGCCGGCGATGACCCCGGCCGCCTCCTCCGGAGAGGCGAGGTAGCGGGCCGTCGCCCCGATGACGACCGCCAGCTCGACCTCGTAGTCGGTCTTCACGCTGCCGCGCGGCACCAGCACCTCGTCGTCGGGCCCGACCACCGTGTTGGGCGCCTTCATGAAGACGACCGGCTCCAGGGGGACGGCCGCCTTGGTCTCCTCGGCGTGGTCGGAGTAGTTCAGCCCGATGCAGACGATCTTCCCCGGCCGTGCGACCGGCGGGCCGACACGCTGACCGGACGCGGCGGGCGGCAGCTCCCCGGCCGCGAGGGCGGCGCGCACCCGCTCGATCCCCCCGCCGGCGAGGAACCCGCCGTCGATGTCCGCCGTCAGCGACGACAGGTCGAAGACGTTCCCCTCGGCGTCGACGACACAGGGCCGTTCACCGCCCGGACTCCCCAACCGGCACAACTTCACGCTTTTACCTTCTTTCACTCAGAGTCAGGGGGAAGCTAATTCGTATGACGTCTGACGTCAAGACGGCAGCGACCTGGCACCGGGCGGCGAAACGGCCCTTGAGATACTGGAAGGACTTTCGGCAACGAAGGGGATGACCATGTCTTCCAGTACGTCTGCCGCCGCCTCCCCACTCGGCAGCTGGGTGGGGACCGACTACGAGGTCGTCGCCGAATTCGGCGACCTCATGCCGACCGGCGTGACCGTGACCGACGACGGGCGCCTGTTCGTCTCCTTCCCGAGGTGGGGCGACGACGTGCCCTTCACCGTCGCGGAGGTCGTCAAGGGCGAACCGGCGCCCTATCCCGACCCCGAGTTCAACGCGTGGAGCCCCGGGGCCACCGCGGACACCCTGGTGTCGGTGCAGAGCGTGATCACCGACCCGGCCGGGCACGTGTGGCTGCTCGACACGGGCAGCCTGGCCTTCGAGCCGTGGCTGGAGAACGGGCCGAAGCTGGTCGAGGTCGATCCGGCCACCGACCGGGTGGTCCGGGTCGTCCGGCTCGACCCGGCCGCGGCCACCCCGGTGACCTACCTGAACGACGTGCGCTTCGACCTCTCGCGGGGGCCGGGAGGGTACGCGTACATCACCGACTGCGCGCCCGAAGGGGCGCTGATCGTGGTCGACCTCGACTCCGGGGAGACCTGGGCCCGGCTCCGGGGCCACGAGAGCACCTCGGCGGTGCCGGGGTTCCGGGCGATCGTGCAGGGGGTCGTGCGGGAGAACTACCGGGTCGGCGTCGACGGCATCGCGCTGGGCGCCGACGGCTCCCGCCTGTTCTACTGCCCGCTGTCGAGCAGGCGGCTCTACAGCGTGTCGGCCGACGCGCTGGTCGACCGGTCGCTCGACGACGAGCAGGTGGCGGCCACGGTCGCCGACCTGGGCGACAAGGGCGCGTCCGACGGCCTGGAGTCCGACGCCGAAGGGGCCGTCTACGCCACCGCCTACGAGCACAGCGCCGTCGTCCGGCGCGACCCCGGCGGCCACTGGTCGACGCTCCTGCACGCCCCCGGCCTGCTGTGGCCGGACACCCTGGCGCTGGCGGGCGACGGCTTCCTGTACGTCAGCGTGAACCAGCTCCCCCGCAGCCCGCTGTTCAACGACGGGGCCGACACGCGGGTGCCGCCCTACCAGGTCATCCGGGTGCAGACCGGCGCCCGCCCGATCCGCCTGACGGAGGAACGATGATCGTCGCCGGAGTCGACGGATCCCCGTCCGCACTGGCCGCGGTGGACTACGCGGCCGCCGACGCCGCCCGCAGGGGCACGTCACTGCGGCTCGTGCACGTGCGCGAACCGTGGACGGGCATCCGGCTCAGCCAGTTGAACGACGTCGAGAACACCTACGGCGCGGAGGTCCTGGCCACCGCCGAGCGGCGGGCCCGCGCCGGCGCGCCGGACGTCACCGTGACCACCGGCCTGACGACGGGCGGCGTCGTCGCCCGGCTCAAGGAGGAGGCGGCCAAGGCCGACGCGGTCGTGATCGGCAGCCGGGGCACCGGCGGCTTCACGGGCATGATCCTCGGCTCGGTCGGCCTCGGCCTGGCCGGGCACACCTCCGGCCCGGTGATCGTGGTCCGCGAGCCGTCGTCACCGTCCCACGGGCGGCTGCTGGTGGGCTACGACGGCAGCGAGGACGCCGACGTCGCGCTGGAGTTCGCCTTCGCCGAGGCCCGGCGGCGCGACGCCGGGATCAGGGCGGTCTTCTCCTGGCAACCGCCGCCGTTCTCGTCGGTCGGCACCATGTACGACAACCTGATCCACTGCGTGTACGAGGAGCGCACCACCTTCGTCGAGGAGCGCTTCGCCGCCTGGCGCGACCGGCACCCGGGCGTGCCGGTGGAGTACACGAGCGTCTACGGCCACCCGGTGAACGTACTGGCCGAGGAGTCGCGCGAGGCCGACCTGGTGGTGGCGGGCTCGCGGGGGCTCGGCGCCTTCGGCGCGGCCGTGCTCGGCTCGGTCGGCCACGGGCTGCTGCACCACGCCCACTGCCCGGTCGCGATCGTCAGCTCGGGCGAGGGGCCGGCCTGACCCTATCCGCTGACCTATCCGCTGACCTTGTCGCGGCGCCTGACCAGCCGGGAGACGACGAACCAGACGACGGCCACGGCGACCAGCACGATGACCACGTTGGACAACACGCCCGCGTAGTCTTCGACGACGCTCCAGTTCTCGCCCAGGTAGTAGCCCGCGAGCACGAACACCGTGTTCCAGATGGCGCTGCCCAGCGTCGTGAACAGCAGGAACGTCGCCATCGGCATGCGGGTGACCCCGGCCGGGATGGAGATCAGGCTCCGGAAGATCGGGATCATCCGCCCGAAGAACACGGTCTTGCGGCCGTGGCGGGCGAACCAGGCCTGCGTCTTCTCGATGTCCGACAACTTGATCAGCGGCAACTTGGCCGCCAGCCGCATCATGCGCTCCTCGCCGAGCATCGCGCCGACGGCGTAGAGGGCGACCGCGCCCACGACCGAGCCGACGGTCGTCCAGATCAGGACGGCCGTCAGCGACAGGTCACCCTTGGCGGCGGTGAACCCGGCGAGGGGCAGGATCGCCTCGCTGGGCAGCGGCGGGAAGAGGTTCTCCAGGGCGATCGCGAGCCCGGCGCCGGGCGCCCCGAGCGTCTCCATCAGTCCGATGACCCACCCGGCGATGCCGCCGAGGTCGCTGCTCAATTGGTTCCCCCTGGAATTCGGCTCCGTCCACGCTAGGGCCGCGAAGATCAGCGCCGGATGAGCGAGGCGTTAACCCTGCGCTAACCAAGAGCCGGGGGCCACCAGGCCGTGACGGGTCTGCCGCACGATCTCGGCGAGCACCTTCTCGCCCGCCACGGAGGAGTCGAGCCCCGGCCCGACGTGCCCGACGAGCCGCCCGTCGACGGCCTCGACCCGGGCCACCCCGTCGCCGAGCACGAGATCGGCCACGTTCTGAACGCCCGGGACGTCGACCCAGCACGCCTCCGTCCGCACCCAGCCCGTCCCCCGCTCCACCTGCGGAATCCCGAACTCGCCCAGGTCGACGTCGCCGCCGGCGGCCGCGACCACCAGTCGCTCGACCCCGCCGAGCAGCGCGGCGACCTCGTCGGCGGTCGCGAGCCGGGCGTCGACGCCGAGCCCGCAGCCGAGCTTGCCGTCGAGCCGGTAGACGTCGAACTCGACGGGCGCGTCGAAGCTCCGGTCGCCCGCCCCGGCCTCCAGCCCCGACGCCGGCAGGACCACCCGCGAGTGCCCGGTCGTGTTGTTGACGACGACGTCACGGTGGCAGGGCATGCCCCGCGCCCGCTCCGCCGCCCGCATGGCGGCGTTGAGCCGGGCCGAGTCGTACCGGCCGTACTTGTAGGCGGCCAGCGCCGCCGCGTTCATCCGCGCGACCGCCTCGGGGAACGACGGCGTCGCGGTGAACGGGATCCAGGTCTCCTGGGAGATCGTGCCGACGTAGTCCCGCAATTCCGGCGAGAACCGGTTGCTGCACAGGCAGTTGAGCAGGCAGCCCGGCTCCCCCGTCCAGTGGGTCAGCAACGCCGCGAACGCGGCCATCACGACCGCCAGCGGCCGCACCCCCGCCGCCCCCGCGATGGCCGCCACCGCCTCGGCCCCCGCCCGCGACCCCAGCAGCACCTGGTGGTGCCCCCGCCGGTCGGGAAACCGGTGGGGCAGCCCGAGCGAGCACAACGGCCGCTCCTCCAGGTGCCGCCCCCAGTACCGGATCGACCCGTCGAGCTGCCGCCGCCCCGCCGGACTGTGCTCGAAGGCGGCCCGGTCGGCAGGATGATGACCGGCGGCCGGCAACTCCCGCCCCGCCAGCAGAGCGGTCAGCTCGGCACGCAACACGGTGATCGCCGACAGATCGGCCGCGACGTGCGAGACGTGCAGGACGATGAGGAACGGAACCCCGCCCCGGGTGACCACCCGCACCCTGACCGGCAGATCGGCGGCCGGATCGAACACCCGCCCCCCTGACGTCATCCAGTCCCGCTCGGTCCCCGTCGCCTCGACGACCTCGGCGACCAGCGTCCCTTCGGCCTGGACGATCTGCTCCCCGTCACGCAGGAACGTGCGCAGCGCCTCGTGGCGGCCGACCAGCTCGCCGAGTGCCGCGCCGACGGCGTCGAGCGTGCCCGCCCTCGGGACGCGCACGACCGCCGAGAGGATGTCCGCAGGGCCGGGGACGTCGGTCCTGATCCATTCGAGGACGTTCTTCTGCCCTACCGTGAGGGGCCACCGGCCGGAACGCGCGCCCGAGAACCGGATCTTGAGGTCGTTCATGGACGACCCCCGCTAAAGGTGACGGGCCGGAAGAGGCTGCCCTGATCGGCACTGCGCACTGTGACCGGACGGCTCGCTCAAGCCCCACTCCTTCGCACCCCGCCGAGAAATGCCCTCGACATCGGTGGGAGAAGGCTAAATAGCGCTTTTGGGGGCGTCAAGGCGGCGTGTAACTTTCATTTCTTTCGGGTGGCGGGAATTCTTGACATGACGGTGTGGTGAATTGTTACAGAACTCCTCACTGAGGTCCCGCATTTGTGCGGTCCGCATTTCCGGCCGGTCACGGTTCGAAATGCAGACAGGACATGCACCGTGGTCCGCGCCGCTTGAACTGTGACGCGGAGTCCAGCCATGCCGACTCCACGGCGGCCTGCCCATATCACTGTGATCAGCCGTTCGTCAGACGGAAAGTGCTGCCGGATTCCGACCTCAGTGGGCTGCGATCGAGCAGACCGCCACCGTCATCCGCCGACGTGAATCCGCGCCCTCGAACGGGAACTGCCGGTGTCACTCAGAACTGCGCCTTTTCCGGGAAACCGCCACACGAGCCGCACGGTGACTCACGCTGTCGTTACAGCCGGTAGCCCCTGCCCAAGCGGCCGACACCAACCGATCAGCCGGAGACCAGGCCGTCGAGAACCAACCGCCGGGCACGTTTCATCGGATCGCGCCATGAGGCGGCACCAGCTCTCGCCTCCTCAACGCACTGCCTGCTTTCCCAGCGGATAGGTCTCGACCGCCTCATACCGCAACGGGGGCCCAAGATGGCTCACGAACAACTGCGCGTGGTCGGCCGTCCAGAAGGCCGACTCGAAGGTGCTCAAGGCGGCGGCCAGGGGCCCCAGTTCAACCCCTTTGCGGCTTCTGACGAGGGTGAAGTGCGCCCGATAGGGCCGCCCGTCAGGTTGCCCCACGCCCGCCCGCCGTGCCCCCGCCGCCACCGACCCCGCCAGCCGCGCCAACCGGCCGGGCTCGCGCACCCCCAGCCACAACACGCTCACCCCGCCCCGCCCGGTGAACGTCCCCGCCGCGCCGAGGGCCAGCGGCAGCGGTTCGTGATGGCGTGCGGCGCGGGCCAGCCGGGCGTTCAGGTCGGGCCGCGCCCCCTCGGGCACCTCGCCCAGGAACGCCAGGGTGATGTGCCAGTTGGCCGGTTCGATCCACGTCAGGTCGGGCCAGGCGTCCCGGAGCGGCGCCACGGCCCGGATCACCTCTTCCAGCACGCCGGGAGGCGGGACCAGCGCGACGAACATCCTGCTCATTTCCGCAGTATCCACCGGCCGACCCGCACGTCCCGGCACCCTCCCGCCGGGCCGTTCGAGGCCGCCTTTCCCCGCTAAGGCACCCCGCAGCGGAAGTTCTGCTTTTGGTCATTTTGAACACCACCCCGCCGCCTGCCGGTTCACCTCATTGGGCTATCCTCGCCAATGCCTTTATGTCGTCCCAAATGCGGACATTGCCCTCTTGGCGGTCCGTAGACGGCGTACTCCGGCATTCCCTCCGTCCGAAAGGCGACTGGTGCGTTACCGTCTTGCGCCGCTTGCGGCTGCCGCTGTTCTGTCCCTCCCGTTAATGGCCCTCGCGGCCCCCGTTCAGGCCCAGGTCAAGCCTTGCGTCGGCCACGGCACCGACGCCGCGGTGCAGAGCCCGATCGAGATCGACCGGTCGAAGTCGTGCCCCGGGCACGGCCCGGCCATCACGATCCACTACCCGACCTCCGTCGACGGCACGATCCTCTTCCAGGACAAGGCTCCCCTGGGTGAGATCAGCGAGCACGACGACGTCCGGTTCGTGATCGGCACCGGCGGCACGCAGCCGTACATCACCTACGGCGGCGAGCGCTACAACCTCAACAACGTGCACTTCCACGGCCACGCCGAGCACAAGTTCGCCGGCCAGGCGACCGCGCCGCTCGAGGCCCACTTCGTGCACACCAAGGCGACCGGCACCGGCTACGTGGTCTTCGGCGTGATGATCGACGCCAGGACCTTCCTCGGCCAGACCCAGCACGACCGCCTGATCAAGTCCCCGCCCGCCCTCGGCGCGTCGAAGCCCGTCACGGGCATCCACCTCAACGACATGCTCCCGGCGGACCGCGCGACCTACCGCTACACCGGCTCCCTCACGACGCCGGACGAGGTGGGCAACTACTTCCAGCCGGTCAACTGGGTCGTCTTCGACAAGCACTCGAAGGCCCAGCGGCTGAACGTCCTGGGCTACCGCGCCCTGTGGGGCGAGGAGGGCAACTTCCGCGAGCTGCAGGAGAACCACCCGGAGGCGAACATCTACGCCTACCACTGACCCCAGTGGTATGAACCCACGCCGGCCGGGGCACACCCCCGGCCGGCGTGGCCTTTCCGTCCCTGTGCAGGCCCCGTTCTTGGGCAGGCCATACGGGTCGATGGGGTGAGCGCCGCGTTCACGTGAGGCCGATGAACTCGGTGCGTCCCAGGAAATAGGCCGCCTTCAACCCCTCAGGTCCGGCCAGTTCGCGGATCTCCTCGGCGGCCTGGGTGTGCCGTGATTCCACCACATCCGGCACCAGCGGCCCCAGTTCGGCATCGCCGCGCGACGCCTCCACGAACTCGGCGGTCAGCAGCTCCACCACGTCCTCCGTGAGTACCCGCCCGCCGGGCACCGATTCGGCCTTCTCCAGGTAGGCCGGGTGCGCCAGCCGGTGCAGAAGCTCATGCGTCAGCAACCGGTAGAGGTGCCCGGGCCACGCCTCCTCCGGCCCCCATCCGGTCCCGGGCACGGACGCGGGAACGTACGTCCACGTCCCGGTCGTCACATGGGCCGGAGAGTTGGCCAGCAGTACGCCGAGGGCCGGGTCGTCCCACTGTTCGCCGGGCTCGGCCGGATAACCGAACTCGTCGCGGAGCAGGGCCAGCCGGTGGGCGGGGGTGTCGTCGCGGGCGCCGGCGTCGGCGACGCTGCGGGCGAAGTCGAATCCGTCGTGCAGCGGGCCGTCGGGGCGGACGGCGGCGTGGAGGGGACCGTCGTCCCGCATCCATCGCTGCAGGGAGGAGGCCACGCTGTGCAGCCAGGTCAGGCCTGTGAGGCGGAGGGGAGCCTCCCACCATCCCGCCCGTTCGGTCAGTGTGCGGGCCAGTGCCACGCGGGTGGGCCGGGGAGGCGCGGTCTGGTGGATGCGGGCCAGTTCGGTTGTGGTGGCGTCGTCGGGTGGGGTGAGCGCGGCCGGAAGGGTCGCCTCCAGCATGCCCGACACCGACATGACCTCCCGTTCGAAGTACCGTCCTGCCGTGCCGGGATCGAATCGGCGGCGAGGCGCCCGGTCGACCAGCAGGGCGGCGGCCCGGAAGGTGTCGAACTGCGGCCCGGCCTTCTCGGCGGCCTTGGCGACCAGGTCCATGGCGTGCAGGATCCAGCGGCGTTCGGCCGGGTCGGCATGGGCGACGTCGCCCCATCGGGACGGGACCGCCAGTTCTCCGCGCCGCAGTCTGCTCTCCAGGTCGAGGAAGGTCTGTTCCTCGTCCTCCGGGCCGGTCGGCGTGCCGCGTTTGGTCTTGCTCAAGGTCATGCCGGCTCCGTTCATTTCAGGCCGATGGCCGGCATCACGCCGAGGAAGTAGGCCGCTTGCACATTGCGCAGGGAGGTGATCTTGGCGAGCGTGAACGCGTCCTTACCGGCCTTGCCGTAGCCCGGGGAAAAGAGTCTCGCGGGTGGTTCCTCGAAGGGCCGGTCGCCGAGCAGGGCCCGGGCGACCCGGTCGTCGGCCCGGGCGTGGTCGACGAGCAGTTTGAAGTACACCGTCGCGATGAACTCGGTGACCCCCTCGTCGAGGACCTGCCGGTAGCCGATGGTCTTGGCCGCGTCGTGGAAGTTCTGGTGGGTGAGGAAGTGCATGAACTCGTGGATCAGGGTGTGGATCTGGTCCCAGATGAAATCGACCTTGGATACGCCGATTTTGAAGAACGGCTGGATGTAGGTGACCTTGCCCGGTGCGTGGGAGGCGGTCAGCCGGACTACCTTGATCAGATCAGGGACGAATTCCTTGTCCTCCATCATCTCCAGCAGCAGCTTCTCGCGGAGTTGCGTGTCGGCTTCGCGGTTCGGGTTGTAGTTCGCCGCGACGTAGGGGGCGCCCCAGTCCTCGTCCCAGCCGACCAGGTCGCCGCGGTTACGCAACCAGCCGAGCTGGCCGCCGTAACCGGCCACCTTGCTCAGGGTGCTCTCGATCATGTGCCCGTACACGAACCCGGTGTGGTACCGGCTGTCGGGCGAGGCCAGCACGAACTGGGGGAAGCGATCCCTCATCCAGCCCTGGATGTAGTCGGCCACGGCACGGATGTCCTGCAGCGGCCGGGCTTCGGCCGGTGCCCCCGTGTCGGTCTGCCACTGGGACAGCTCACTTCGCACCACCGCCTTGAGCTGCTCGACCAGCTGCGCCTTCAGCACGTCCGGCTTCAGCGGACCGATCTGCGGCGGCGTGAACTTGTTGGCCTTGGCGGGGATCCGACCGGGGTTGTAGATGGCGTCGAGCTGCTGGAGATGGTCCTCCTGGAGCGTCGTGATCGTGCTGAGCACGTGGGCCTGGAGCCAGCCGCTCACCTGGACGACCTGCTGCGGGAAACGTGGGTCGGCGACAGCGACTCGGCAGTCGGCCTTGACGCAGAAGTTGCGCAGGCGGGCTACCGCCGGCCCCACCCCGTGCAGCCGGCGGATCGATTCCTGGTTGCTCGTCAGGAGGCAGAGGGCGGACATGAACCAGGCGACGGCTGCCGGGTCGCCCCCGAACGCCTGGGCGATGAGGACCTCCCCCGCCCGGATGGCTTTGCCGGCCAACCGTGACAGCTGGGCGTCGATGTACTCCGCCTCGCCGCCCTTCGGCACCCGCATCGCGTCGGTCAGGTCGACCGGCACGGTGAGCGTTCCGATGATCAGATCGGGACGTTTCCCGGGCCGGGATGGTAATTCGAGTTCGAGCTCCCGGAGTATGGCGTCGATCTGGGCGTTGACGTCGTGGGTCGGGTCCTGCCGGAGAGGCGTCCGGCTCCGTGTGGTGGTGGTCGTCGTCACCTGCCGCTCCGGGCTCGGCGACACGGGGCGGGTGGAGCCGGGAGAGGGATGGCGAGAGGAGGGTGGTGAGGAGGACTGCGGTCGCGGCCGGGGCCTCGAATCGTTGTCGTCCTGCTCCACGTTTTTCTCCGGCTGGGAGCTTTGGGGCTTCCCTGACTTCTTCTTACGGAACATAGATCTCCCGTGGGGGTGAACCATTGCGCGGGGCGGCGATCGGGGGTCGAGGTCGCGGATGCGCGGCCGTTCCCAACACGCCGGCGGCCGTCATCCGGGCCAGATGGCGCCCTAGGAGGGAAGTTCGGCGTCGTCCTGCCTGATGCGGCGCGGCACGGCCGAGGCCTCGCTCTCCGCCCCGGAGCCGGTGGAGGCGCCGTGGCGAAGATGCTGGCCGGACTCCGCTCGGCGACAGCTCTCGACCTGTGCGTGGGTCGTCCGGACTTGATCGGCCCGGGGTAGCTGCGGATCCGCTACGGCACGTGCCCGCCTGGGCGGGGGCGGCTGCGTGGTCTCAGCCATCGGGAAGCCTCCCTGCTGCACAGATGTGGGAGCACGGTAACTCAGCACAGATCACCTGGCCAGTCGCTCTCACCTCACGGACAGGAACGCCCACCCCATGGACCCCACCTCAGCTGCTGGGAGCTCCTCGGCGATGTGGCGGCGTCGAACGTCGTCAGCTTCCTGCCTTGAGCCCGGCCAGCAGCATCTCCACCAGCCTTCCGATCGCGGCCTCCCGGCTGATCCCCCGCGACCCCCGTACCGACGCGATGGCCAGCAACGCCACCTGTACATCCGGCGGAGAAACCCCCGCCCGTTCGACCAGTTCCCGCAGCAGCAGTTGGTTCGCGCGCCGGTCATCCCCGAACGGGTCTCCCGCGCCCTGTGTCCCGAACAGCGCCTGGACCAGCCCCACCGACCGGGCCTGGTGGGCCGCGAAGCGGCGGATGGCCGAGGCCAGGGCCGTCCACGGGTCGGGTTCGGCGTAGGCGGCGCGCATGTCGGCGCGGCAGGCGGCCACGTGGTCGGCGAGGGCGGCGGTGACGAGGTCGGTGCGGGTGGGGAAGTGGCGGTAGATCGTCGCGACGCCGAGCCCGGCCAGGCGGGCGATCTCCCGGGTCGGCACGTCCAGGCCCTCCCGCGCGAAGGCGTCGCGGGCGACGGCGACGATGGCGGAACGGTTCGACCGGGCGTCGACCCTCTCTTTCCGAGACACTCCGCCCGCACCTCCTCTCACTTCGCCCTGTTCCGGAACACCTGCTTCGGAACCGTGGTCTACCCCAGTGTCGTCCACGAAGGAGAGGCAACCATGCTGGCAGTGCAGTTCGACCGATTCGGCCCGCCGGACGTGCTGGAGATCGGTGTCGCGCCGGATCCCCGTCCCGGCCGGGGACAGGTGCGCATCAGGGTCAAGGCGGCGGGCGTCTCGCCGGTCGACCTGGCGCTGCGCGCCGGGAAGTCCCCGGGGAGCAGGAATCTCGTGCTGCCGCACATCCCGGGCGTCGACGCCGCCGGAGTGGTGGACGAGGTCGGTCCCGGTGTCGTCGACGTCTCCCCGGGTGACGAGGTGTTCGGCACGGTCGCCCTCGCCGCGCTCGGCGGGGCCACCGCCGAGTATGCGATTCTCGACTTCTGGGGACGCAGGCCTGAACGGATGCCCTGGCACGAGGCGGCCGGGGCGGGTTCCGGGGTGGAGACCGCGACCCGTGCCCTGGACCTGCTCGACGTCCGCGACGGCATGACCCTTCTCGTGCACGGCGCCGCGGGCGGGGTCGGGAGCATCGTCGTGCAACTGGCCGCCGCGCGGGGTGCCCGCGTGCTGGGGGCGGCGCGGATGGAGAGCCATCCGTTCCTGGAGTCCCTCGGCGTTCGGCCGGTGAGCCTCGGAGACCTCTCGCAGAGCGTGGACAGGGCGCTCGACGTCGCCGGGGCCGGGGTGCTGGACGACCTCATCAAGATCACCGGCAGCGCGGACGGCGTCGTCACCCTGGCCGACTTCGAGGGTCCGTCCAAAGGCGTGCGCCTGTCCATGGGACAACCGGCCGGGCAGGCCGACGGCCGTCATGGGCTGGTGGACGTCGCGGCGCTCGTCGAGCGGGGGCTCTTCCGGGTTCCCGTACGCGAGGTCTTCCCGGCCCACGACGCGGCGGCGGCCCATGCGCTGGCGGCGCGGTCACCCCGGCAGGGGAAGGTGATCATCGAGGGAATCCGGCCCTCCTGCGATCCCGAGTCAGACTGAATGTCAGTCGGGACTACCGTCCGCTGAACTCGTCGTCAGAGCAGCGAACGGCCGAACGCGGCCACGCCGTTGCGGAGGTCCCTGATCCCGGCCCGTCCCCGCAGCGGATGCACGTTGTTGGTCAGCACGACCACGGTCAGCCCGCGTTCGACGTCCACGACGAGCGACGTCCCGGTGAACCCCGAATGCCCGTGGGCGTCGGCGAGCGGTCCGGTGATCGCCGGATCCCCGATCCGGAAGCCCAGCGCCTGCCGGAACGGCACCCCCGTCACCTGGTGATCGCGGGTCATCTCGGCGACCGACTCCGCCGACAGGACCCCGGCGCCGCCGGTCCGCAGGATCTCGGCGAACCGCACGAGGTCGGCCGCCGTCGAGAACAGGCCGGCGTGCCCGGCCACTCCCCCGAGCGCGTGGGCGGTCTCGTCGTGGACCTCACCCCGCACGACCCCGCCGCGTTCCGGTTTGTACTCGGTCGCCGCGATCCTCGCCAGCGACGACGCCTCCGGGCGGTACCCGGTGTCGGCCAGCCCCAGCGGCCCCGCGACGACCCGCCGGACCAGTTCGTCGAGCGACGTGCCGGAGGCGATCTCGCAGACCCGTCCCAATGTGATCATTCCCACGTCGGAGTAGACGTGGGACACCCCGGGAGGCCCGATCGCCTTCGCCGAGAGCACGAAATCCCAGCGCGCCTCCGGCGCCACCCCGTCGGGCCGCCGCCCCGGCGGCAGCCCCGCCGTGTGCGTCAGCAGGTGCCGCGGAGTGATCGACGGCCGGTCGCCGTAGTACGACGGCAACCACGTCGCCACCGGCTCGTCCAGGGCCAGCGACCCCGTCTCGACCAGTGACATCGTCACCACGGTCGTGAACAACTTCGTCAGCGACGCCAGGTCGAAGACGCTGTCGGCCGCCACGGGAGGCCGTTCGGAGGCCAGGGTCTGCGCCGTGTCGGCGTACCGGACCAGCTCCCCCTCGGCCGCGACGGCCACCGGCTCGCCGTCGACCGCCACCACGGCCACCGCCGCCGACGCCACCTCCGGGACGGCCGAGGCCAGGAGGCGGTCAAGCATGGTGGAGGGCGGCGTCCAGGCGGTTGCCCGAGTCGGCGAGGATGGCGCGGGCCCGGTCGGCCGGGACGGCGCGTTCGATCATGACGACCGCCGTCTTGAGCTCCAGGCCGGCGGCCTCCAGCACGGTACGGGCCTCGTGGAGGCCGGTGCCGGTGATGTCGCTGACGATGCGGGCGGCGCGGTCGGCGAGCTTGGAGTTGGTCGGCGACATCTCGACCATGTGGTTGCCGTACGTCCGGCCGCTCCGGACCATCGTGATGGTCGACATCATGTTGAGCACGAGCTTCTGCGCCGTCCCGGCCTTGAGGCGGGTCGAGCCGGTGATCACCTCGGGGCCGACGACGACCTCGATGGCGTGGTCGGCCGCGGCCGACAGGGGTCCGCCGGTGTTGCACGACAGCCCCACGGTCAGCGCGCCGCGCCGGGCCGCCTCGGTCACCGCGCCGACCACGTAGGGGGCCCGGCCGCTGGCCGAGATGCCCACGACGGAGTCGAGCGGGCCCACGCCGGCGACCGCGCGCGCGCCCGCCTCGGCGTCGTCCTCGGCGCCCTCCACCGACCTGACCAGCGCCTTCTCGCCGCCGGCGATGATGCCGCACACCTGGTCGGGCGAGGTGCCGAAGGTGGGCGGGCACTCCGAGGCGTCCAGTACGGCCAGGCGGCCGGAGGTGCCGGCGCCGACGTAGATCAGCCGTCCGCCACGGGACATGCGCGCCGCTATCGCGTCGATGGCGGCGGAGATCTGCGGGATCACCCGGGCCACCGCGCCGGGCACGGTCGCGTCGGCCGCGTTCATGCGGCGGGCGATCTCCTCGGTGGGGAGCTCGTCGATGCGGCGGTGCCGGGGATCGCTCTGTTCGGTGACCAGACCGCCCAGTGACTGTGTCATGAGAACTCCTTGCGATAGAGCCAGAAGACCCGCTCGACGCGGGCGCCGACGGCCTTGGCGTAGAAACCGATGGGCCCGACCCAGGCGATCTCCGCGGCCGGCAGCCCGGCGGCGGCCATGTCGGCCAGGCAGCGCCGCAGCAGCGCCGTCCCGACGCCGAGGCCGCGCGCCGACGGGGTGGTGCCCATGGGGCCGAACCAGGCGGGACGCGCCCCCCAGGCGGCGAACCCGACGATCTCGCCGTCGACCTCGGCGTGGTAGCAGCGTTCGGCCTCCACGGCCTCCCAGGCCCAGGCCTCGTTCCAGTTCTCCCGGACGAACTCGGCGACCCCCGTCCGGTCGTCGGAGATCGTGAAGTCGCCCGGGGCCGCGGAGAAGTCGCCGTGGAGGTCGACCGTCATGTTGCAGGCGGCCCGGTAGCGCTCGTACCCGAGGCTGTCGGCCAGGCACAACGCCGGCGTGTAGCGGACGTCGATGCCGGGCCAGGCGTAGCAGGGCGGGTTGCCCGCGAACCGCATCTCCCTGGCCCCGTGGGATCGGGCCCACTCCTCGGCCGCGAGCACCAGGGCACGCCCGGTGCCACGCCGCCGGGCGGCCGGATCGACGGCCAGCAGGTCGACATGCCCGATATCTCCCCCGTGGGACATCGAGGCGAACACGACGCCGTCCTGCTTGGCGAAGGACGTCCATATGCGGCCGTCCGGCGGCGTGACCAGGCGGTCCACGAGCGCCTCGGCGGCGTCCGCGTCCCAGGTCAGGGCGTCTCGGAGTTTCACGCGACCGCTTCCACGGGGATCACGTCGCGCCGCTGCGGGTGGTAGCAGGCGTGCCGCTGGTCGCCGTCGGAGACCAGCGCGGGGGCTGCGGCCTCGCACCGGTCGGTGCGGAACGGGCAGCGGCGGGCGAACAGGCAGCCGGTGTCGGGGTGGGCCTCGTTGAGGGCCTCGGTCGGCACGACCCGCTCGGGGCCGGGCCGCTCCACGCCGTGCAGGACGGGGATGGCCGACAGCAGCGACTGCGTGTAGGGGTGGATCGGGCCCGAGATCACGCTCTCGGTCGGGCCGCTCTCCACCACCTGGCCCCGGTAGATCACGTAGAGCTCGCCGTCGCCGCCGATGTAGCGGGCGGTGGCGATGTCGTGGGTGATGAACAGGACGCTCACGTTCAGCCGTTCCCGCAGGTCCTTCAGCAGGGCCAGCACGCCGAGCCGCAGCGACACGTCGATCATCGAGACCGACTCGTCGGCGACCAGCACCTCCGGGTCGACCGTGAGGGCCCGCGCGATCACGACGCGCTGACGCATGCCGCCCGAGAGCTGGTGCGGGTAGCGCGGCAGCACGTAGCCGGGGTCGATGCCGACCAGGGCCAGCAGCTCGCGAGCCCGCTCCTCCATCCACGCCTTGTCGCGGCCGGTCTGCTTGGCGCGCAGGGCCAGCGGCGCGGCGAGGGTCTGGTGGATGGTCCGGGTCGGGTTGAGCGCCGAATAGGGGTCCTGGTGGATGAGCTGGATCCGGCGGAAGAACGGCTCGCGGTGCCGGGGCTTCAGCGACGACATCGGGGTGCCGTCGATGACGATGTCACCGCCGTCGTAGGTCTCCAGCCCGGCGACGATCCGGCCGAGGGTGGTCTTCCCGCAGCCCGACTCGCCGATGAAGGTGACCGCGCCGCCCCTCTCGATGGCGAAGTCGACCCCGCGCAGGGCGGGCACCGCGCGGGCGCCGAGCAGGTTCCCGCGCTGCTTGTACGTCTTGGTGATGCCGCTCGCGGTGATCACACATACTCCTTCGGGACGACCGGGGTGGCGAGCCGCCCGACCGCGTGACAGGCCACGGTGCGGGCGTCACGGGTGATCGGCTCGGGGTCGACGGTGTCGCAGACGGCGATGCGCAGCGGGCAGCGCTCCCGGAACACGCACCCCTGCTTGGGGATGGTGCCCAGCGTGGGCGGCCGTCCGGGCAGCGCCCGCGCCTCGTCGATGTCGCCCGAGAGCCGGGGGATCGCCCGGATGAGGCCCTTCGTGTACGGATGCCGGGGCGACCCCAGCACCTCGGTGGTCGGGCCGTGTTCGACGACGCGGCCGCCGTACATGACCGCGAGGCTGTCGGTGACCTCGGCCGCGACCCCCATGTCGTGGGTGATGATCAGCGTGGTCAGGCCGCGCTCGTGGTGGACGTCCCGGACGATCTTCAGGATCGCCGCCTGAGTGATCATGTCGAGGGCGGTCGTGGGCTCGTCCAGAACCACCAGATGGGCGTTGAGGACCAGCGCGAACATGATGCCGACCCGCTGCCGCATCCCGCCGGACAACTCGTGCTGGTAGGAGTCGAGCACCCGGCCGCCGTCGAGCCCCATCCGGCCGAGCAGCGCCCGCGCGTCCTTCAGCAGGGCGGGCAGGTCGTCGAAGTCGTGGGAGCGGCCCAGGTCGAGCAGCTGCTTGCCCACGGTCTTCAGCGGGTTGAGGGAGTTCTGGGCGGCCTGGAAGACGTATCCGACCTGACGGCCGCGGGCCCGCCGCAGCTCCTCGCCGGTCAGCTTGACGACGTCGCCGAGGCCGTCGATCTCGACGACGCCCTCCTTGATGCGGCCGGGCGGCTGCACCGCGTTGAGCAGCGACAGCGCCAGGGTCGACTTGCCCGAGCCCGATTCGCCGACGATGCCGGTGATGGTGCCGGGCGCCAGCGACAGGGACACGCCCCCGAGCGCGGGCAGCTCCCCGGCGGGGGTCTTGTAGACGACGGTGAGGTCCTTGACGCGCACGCCGGGCGCGGAAGTCCTGGTCATATCGGCCTACTCCTCACGCAGACGTGGGTTGAAGATCTCGTCCATCGCGTCGACGACCAGCACGATGCCGAGCGTCAGCAGCAGGATCGCCAGCAGCGGCGCCAGCAGGTAGGGCAGCGCGGCCGTGCTCGACAACGCGCCGCCGCCGAAGACCGACAGGTTGAGCATCACGCCCCAGTTGTTGGCGTCGAAGGGCAGCACGCCCAGGAAGAACAGGCCCACCTGCGCGTAGATCGCGCCGGTGACCGCGATCAGCATGTTCATCGCGATGTACGGCGCCATCGAGGGCAGCAGTTCCCGCACCACGATGTGGCGGGTCGGCAGGCCCAGGCCCTTGGCCGCCTCGATGAAGCCGCGCTCCCGCAGCGAGAGCGACTGCGACCGGACCGCGCGGGCGATGCCGCCCCAGCCGAGCAGGCCGAGCACCACGCCCATCTCGATCGGGCTGGTGAACTTCCAGACCGTCGAGAGCACCAGCAGCAGCGGCAGGCCGGGGATGGTGAGCTGGAGGTCGGTGAGCCGCATCAGCACGGTGTCCCAGCGCCCTCGGTGGAACCCGGCCAGCAGGCCGATGAGGGTGCCCAGGGCGACCGTGATCACGGCCGTGGCCAGGCCCGCGAGCAGCACGTAACGGGTGCCGGTGACGACCAGGGCGAGCACGTCGGTGCCCTCGAAGTCGGTGCCGAACGGGTGGGCCCAGCTCGGCGAGGCGTAGAGCGCGTTGTCGTCGCGCGGCAGCGGGTTCGGGTAGAGCAGCGGGCCGAACACGCCCATGAACACGAACAGGACGACGATGGCGACGCCGACCATGCGGCTCGGCTTGCGCCGCAGCACCCGCCCGACGCCGCGCCAGAAGTTGCGGCGCAGCGAGATGGGCGCGGGCGCCACGGGGGACGTGACGGTCATGCCTCGGCTCCCTTGCGGACTCGGGGGTCGATGACGGCGTACAGGAGGTCGGCCGCGATGTTGGCGACGACGATGGCGACGGTGAGCACCAGGAACGTGCCGCCCATCAGGGCGTAGTCGCGGGCGCCGATGCTGTTGACCAGCAGCAGGCCCAGACCCGGGTAGTTGAAGATCGACTCGATGAAGATCGCGCCGCCGAAGAGCAGGCCCAGCGACAGGGCCAGGATCGTGAACAGCGGCAGGATCGCGTTGCGGGCGATGTAGCGGAACAGGATGCCCCGGCTCATGCCGCGCAGTTCGGCGGCCATGATGAAGTCGTCGCCGAGCACGGTCGCCACGCTCGACTTCATCGCCAGGATCCACCCGCCGTAGCTGGCCAGCGCGTAGGTCAGCACCGGCAGGGTGGCGTGCTGGATCAGCGAGGCGATGTAGGGCCCGTTGAAGCCCGGGGCGAAGTCGATGTCGACCGGGCCGCCGGCGGGCAGGATCGGCCACAACGTGGAGAAGACCGCCACGACCAGCAGGCCGATGACGTACTGCGGGATGCCGTGCAGCAGCGAGCCGGAGATCGCCAGGGCGTCGCCGAGCTTGCCCGACCGCTTGATCGCCGCGTAGACGCCCAGGGTCACGCCCAGCAGGAAGCTCAGCAGCGTGCCGCCGAGCACCGGCAGGATCGTCCACTTCGCGGCCGACCCGATCAGCGTCGCCACCCCCGTGCCGGGGGTGCTGAGCGACTGGCCGAGGTTGCCGTGGAGCAGGCCGTTCAGATAGTCGGTGTACTGGTCCCACAGGCTCCCCGTCGGCAGGAAGCCGTAGAGGGCCGCGGTGGAACGTTCCGCCTGGTCGGGTGACATGCCCTGTTCGATGAGCTTCTCGTACTGGCCCCTGACGGGGTCACCCGGGATGTTGCGGATGATCACGAAGCTGAGCGTGGTGACCACCCAGATCATGGCCAGGCCGCGAAGCAGGTGGCCGGAGAGCCGCCGGACGACGGTTTTCATCGGGTCCCCTGTTCCTTGATCAGGCCGAGCTGCATCCACACGCCGGCCGGCAGGCGAAGCACGTCGCTGTCGTTGGGCGGCCACCCGGTGAAGCGGGTGTCGTTGACGAACTGGGTGTTGACGTAGTCGTAGAGCTGGATCACCGGCAGGTTCTGGTTGGTCAGCCGGGCCAGGGTGCCGACGATCTGCTTCTGCTGCGCGGGCGTGGCGGCGTTGAGCTCGTTGGTGAGCGCGCCCGGGTTGACCCCGTCGAGGGTCTCGGGGCCGCCCATCCAGTTGCCCTCCTTGCCGGGGGGCACGCGGGTGAGGTTCCCGGCGAGCAACTGCCAGCCGTTGGCCGCGCCGTAGATGCGCTGGTAGATGTTGTACGGCGCGGGCCCGAGGGCCATCAGCCACAGGCCGATGTCATACTTCCCGGCCGCCAGCTCGTCGAGGTAGAGCGTGTAGTCGGCCGAGGTCAGCACCGAGGCCTGGATCCCGTGGTCGTTGAGCTGGCTGGTGATCGCCTTGGCCGCCGCGACCCAGTCGGAGAACGAGGCCGGCACGTGCAGCTCCACGACCCAGGGCGACCCGTCGGGCATGGTCCACCTGCCGTTCTGGAACTTCATTCCGGCGGCCTTCAGCTCCTGCGCCGCCTTGGCGGGATCGGGCTTGTACTGGTCGAGGCCGTTGATCGAGTCGCCCAGCCACGACTTGGCCGCCTCGGCGTGGATGCCGGTCGTGGTCTGCGACGGGGTGCCGCCCTCGGGCGAGGCGACCTTGGTGACCTGCGAGCGGTCGATCAGGTAGGCCAGCGCCTTGCGGACGTGGACGTTGTCGTACGGCGCCTTCGTCTGGTTGAACGCCATCGACACGGCGACCGGCGAGAAGCCCTTGACGACCTCGTTGCCGTCGGTCTGCCGGATGCGGTTCAGCACGCCGCTCGGCACCGCCGTGAAGGGCGCGCTGTCGAGGCGCCCGGCGATCAGGTAGTTCCAGATCTGCTGGTTGCCGGTGTAGTTCAGCACCTTCACCCGGTTGGGGGCGATCTTGTCGCTGGCCCAGAAGTGCTTGTTCTTGACCAGCAGCGCCTCGCCCGGGTTCACCCGCTCGAGCACGAACGGCCCGGCCGAGACGTCCTTGGCCGGGGCGAAGGAGATGACCTTCTGCGCCAGCCCGGTGATCGAGGCCTTGGCCTTCTCGGCGGCGGGGCCGCTCCCCCGGGCCAGCTTGAGCTGGGTCCAGAAGTCGGCCGGCAGCAGCGAGCCGAACACGTGGGCCGGGACGACCACGGTCGACAGGACGTTGCGCAGGAACGTGTTGCTCTTGTTGGCGCCCTGGGTGACCTTCACCGTGTGGGGGTCGACGACGACCACGTCGGCCGCCGCTCCGGCGGCCTTCGGGTCGACCGCGTAGGCGGTGCCGCCCTGGGTGTAGGCCAGGCCGATCGAGGTCTTCACGTCCTGGCTGGTCACGGGCTTGCCGTCGGACCACTTGGCGTTGGGCTGGAGGTGCACCACGACCTCGCTCTGGTCGGGCGTGGTGGTCCAGCTCTGGGCGATCCCCGGGTAGAACTGGTTGGGGTCGACCGGATCGTTCTTGGGCCAGGCCAGCGACATGGCGTCGTAGCCGAGGAACGTGTTGCCCTGCGGGTTGAACGGGTTGATCGGCGCGGTGGCGTCGATCTGCTTGGCTCCGTCGATCGTGGTGTAGACGCCCGCGTCACCGGACCCCCCCACGCCGCTGCACGCGGTGCCCGTGGCGGTAGCGATCACCGCCACGGCTGCGATCGCCGCGAGTCGTCTCATGAACTGCTCCTGGTTGCCGGTTTATCTGGACGATACGGGCGGCTTCCGGAGAGGTCAATTTTTTTCACCCGTGGCGACGGATGTGGAGTTAATTTTTACCAACAGCTATCTAGCTGCGATGACGCTTTTCGGCGTAGCGATCGAGAGCGTCCTTGGTGACCCGAAGGGCGGCGTCGGCGGCGGTGAAGGTGCGCTGGGCGACGCCCACGAAGATGCAGTCGACGATGAGGAGCTGGCTGATCCGGGAGGCGAGCGCGCCCGGCCGGAACTCGGTCTCGCGGCCCGCCGAGACCAGGACATGACCCGCCAGCCCCGCCAGCGTGGAGCGCGGGTTGTTGGTGATCGCCACGACGGTCGCGCCCGCGTCGCGGGCGGCCCTGACCGGCTCGACGACGTCGGCCGTCTCGCCGGTGCAGCTCACCGCCACCCAGACGTCGCCGGGCGTGGCCAGCGCGGCGGCCGTCAGGGCGAGGTGGACGTCGGTGAACGGGTGCCCGGCCCGGCCGATGCGCATCAGCTTCTGCGCCATGTCGGCAGCGACCAGCCCGGAGGCCCCCACGCCGAGCATGCTGACCCTCCTGGCCTCCACGATGACGTCCACGACCTCGCCGAGCCGCTCGGGGGCGAGCTGGGCGGCGGTGTCGGCGATGGCGTCCGACTCGGCGCGGGTGACCTTCGTGATGAGGTCGGCGAGCGGGTCGGAGGGGGCCAGGTCGCCCGGCACGAGCCGGTCGGCCGCCCGCTGCGACTGGCTCTGCGCCGAGGCCGCCGCGAGCGCCAGGCGCAGCTCGGAGTAGCCCGAGAAGCCCAGCGCGCGGGCGGTCCGCACGATCGTGGCCTGGCTGGCGCCGGAGGCGGCGCTGAGCTCGGTGATCGTGCTTCTGGCGACCATCGCGGGATCGTCGAGGATCAGCCGGGCGATCGACCGCACCGACGGGGTGAGCGAGGGCAGCACCGCCCGCACGCTCGCCACCAGGTTCGCGGCTGTCGGTCCGCTCATGGGGGGCTCTCCTTCTCGGGGGGTCGGCGGGCCAGCCGGCGCGCGGCGGCCCTGGCGGAGGCGCGGGAGTTGCCGTGGGTGGCGACGTAACCGGCCCCGGCCGGGGGGCCGGGCAGGCCGGTCTCGACGACGATCGCGTCGGGCCGGGTCTCCAGGGCCCGGGCCAGCACCTCCCTTATCCAGCCGTGCCGGGCGGCGTCCTGGACGACGACCACGAGGGGGCGGTCGGCGCTGAGGTCGGGGAGGGGGTCGCCGACGGTGACGGAGACCGCCTGGGTGCCGGGGAGGAGCTCGGCCAGCGCGCGGGCCACGCCGGGCGGGGTGCCGCTGTCGGCCGCCTGGTGGGGGCGGGCGGTGACCTCCACGACCAGAGGGGCCCGGTCGAGGCGGGGTTCGCCCACCACGAGGAGGGCGGCGGAGGCGGCGGTGAGGCCCAGATCGTCGTCGGGCTCGGCCGCGGCGGCGGCCCTGGCGGCGGCCTGGCCAGCGTGCCAGCCGACGAGGTCGCGCACCCGCTGGGAGGCCTCGGCCAGGCGTTCCTCCGGGAGCCGTCCCTGCCGGACGGCGGCCACGATGGCGTCGCGGAGGGCGTACACGGACGAACCGTCGGCGGAGGAGATGCCCGCGCAGACCGCGTCGGCCCCGACGGACAGGGCGCGCACGGCGATCTCCTCCGGCGGCCAGTGGGCGGCGACCGCCCGCATCTCGATCGCGTCGGTCACCGCGAGCCCCCGGAAGCCCAGCGTCTCGCGGAGCAGCCCGGTCATGACGGCGCGGCTCAGCGTCGCGGGCACGTCGTCGAGGGCGGGCACGAGCAGGTGCCCGACCATGATCGCCCGCACCCCGGCGTCGATCGCGGCCCGGAAGGGGCGCAGGTCGCGTTCGGCCAGGATGTCGGCGGACACATGGACGGTCGGGAGCTCCACGTGGGAGTCGGCGATCGTGTCGCCGTGGCCGGGGAAGTGCTTGGCGCAGGCCGCCACGCCCGAGCCCTGGAGGCCGCCGACCCAGGCGGCGGTGTGCCGGGCGACCAGCTCCGGGTCGGCGCCGAACGAGCGCACCCCGATGACGGGGTTGTCGGGGTTGGCGTTCACGTCGGCGACGGGGGCGTAGTCGAGGCTGATCCCGGTCGTGCCGAGGAGCCGCCCGATCCGGCGGGCGACGTGTTCGGTGACGTGGAGGTCGTCGGCGACGCCGAGGGCCCGGTTGCCCGGCCACGAGCTGCCGTCCCGCGCCTCCAGCCGGGTGACCGACCCGCCCTCCTCGTCGACCGCCACGACGACGTCGGGGCTCTCGGCCCGGATGTCGGCCACCAGGTCGGCGGTCCGCACCTGGTCGGAGAGGTTGCGGGCGAACAGCACGACCCCGCCGAGGCCGTCGCCGAGCGCCCGCCGCAGCCATTCGGGGGGCTCGGTGCCGTCGAACCCCGGCTGGAGCACGCTCATCGCCATCCGCTCAAGCCGCATGCGCGTCCCCGATCACCCGGCGGTGCGCGTCGGCCGACGGGAAGGCCACCCGGAGCGCCAGCGCGGCGGCCCCGGCGGCGTTGTCGCGGGCCGGGATGGTCGCGACGTCGCCGAGTTCGGCCCTGACCAGCCGGGCGAGCTCGGTCGGCTGGGTGAGCAGCGATCCGGCGAGGACCATCGGGCCGGGGCCGGGCCCGAGCGCGCGGGCCGTGGCGGTGAGCCGGCGGGCGGCGTCGACGAGGATGGCGATGGCCGCCTCGTCGCCGTAGCGGGCGGCCTCGTCGACGATCGGCGCGAACCGGCCGAGGGAGGCGGGGCCCTGGTCGGCGACCTGGGCGTACACGCGGGAGACGATCTCGTCGGGCGAGCGGCCGAGGTCGAGCCGGCCGACCAGGTCGGTGCGCACGCCGCGGCCGTCGAGCGACTTCAGGGCCGCCGTCACGGCCTCGCGGCCGATCCAGACGCCGGAGCCCTCGTCGCCGACCAGCCAGCCGTGGCCGTCGGCGACCCGGACCACGTCCCACCCGGCGATGCGGGCCGCGACCGAACCGGTGCCGGAGAGCAGGACGGCGCCGGCGGGCTCGGCCGTCGCCCCGGCGAAGGCCACGAGCACGTCGGCCACGACGAACGGGCGCCCGGGGAGCCCGGCCGCCCGCCAGGCCTCCGCCGCGAGCTTCCCGGCCCGCCCGGAGCCCGAGCCGGCCAGGCCGAACACGCCGGCGACGACCCGCGCGGGGTCGAGCCCCCGCATGGCCTCGCGGAGCGCGGCCAGCAGGCTGGCGGCCGGATCGGCGGCCGAGACCACGTTCGCGCCCGCGGCCCGGCCGCGCCCGGCGACCCGGCCGTCCTGGCCGACGACCACACATCGGGTGCTGGTGCCCCCGCCGTCGACTCCGATGATCAAAGCTGTCACAGCGCATCCCCCTGGAAATACCTTCCAAGAAGGTATAAGAGGATGAAGATTTCCTACAACGACCACGCTGTTAGCCTCGTCACTTCCGGCGGCGCACACCCCATATGCGGTTATGGCTCGCAAGCCGGGTATGGGGATCGAATGGGACACCTGCCCCGGCCCCGAGGGCCGATCTCCGAGGGGATCATCTCCGCGTTGTCCGGCGGGCCCCTGCCGCCCGCCGGAGCCCCCGACCCGTTCGGCGAGGACCTCCAGGTGTCCCTGCACGTCTGCTACGAACTCCACTACCAGGGCTTCGACGGCGTGGACCCCGCCTGGGAGTGGGACCCGGGCCTGCTGGGCCTGCGCCGCGACCTCGAACAGGTCTTCCTGACGGCGCTGCGCGACGGCGTCGAGGGCGGCGCCGACGTCGAGGCCGCCGTCGACGCGGCCATGATCGACTCCCCCGGGGGCGTCTCCCACTTCCTGGAGGACAAGGGCGAGCTCTGGCACCTGCGCGAGTACGTCGTCCACCGGTCGATCTACCACCACAAGGAGGCCGACCCGCACGCCTTCGCGATCCCCCGCCTGACCGGCCAGGCCAAGGCCTCACTGGTCGCCGTCGAGTTCGACGAGTTCGGCGGCGGCCGGTACGCCCGCATGCACTCCAAGCTGTTCTGCGACCTGATGCGCGCCCTCGGCCTCGACGACTCCTACCTGGCCCGGCTCGACGACGTCCCGGCGCCGATGCTGGCCGTGGTCAACATGATGTCCCTGTTCGGCCTGCACCGGTCGCTCCGAGGCGCTCTGGTGGGCCACTTCGCCTCGGCCGAGATCACCACCTCGCCGAGCGCGGCCCGGATGGCACGCGCGCTCGACCGCCTGGGGGTCGCGGAGACGGTGTTCTTCACCGAGCACGTGGAGGCGGACGCCGTCCACGAACAGGTGCTGCGCCGCGACGTCGTCGGCGACCTGCTCCGGCGGGAACCGGAGCTGGCCGGGGACGTCGTCTTCGGTTTCCAGGCCACCGACCTGGTGGAGAGCCGTTTCGGCGCGCACGTGCTCGCCGCGTGGGACGCGGGCCGCACCTCGCTGCGGGAGGCCCCCGATGGCCGATGAGACCCGGATCAGGATGATCACCGGCGGCCCGATCCTGGTGGAGGGCCCGGTGGAGATCACCCTCGACGACGGCCGGGTGATCCGCAGCGACCGCTTCATGGTCGCCCTGTGCGCCTGCAAGCGCAGCCGGACCTACCCCATCTGCGACACCAGCCACCGGCCGAAACACCGCAGGGGAGAGTCATGAACATCGATCTCACGGGCAAGACCGCCCTGGTCACCGGTTCGACGCAGGGCATCGGCCTGGCCATCGCCACCGGCCTGGCCCGCGCGGGCGCCAGAGTGGGCGTGAACGGCCGCAACCCCGAGCGGGTCGAGAAGGCCGCCGCGGAAGTGGGCGGCATCCCGGTCGTCGGCGACGTGGTGGAGGGCGCCGACGAGGTGCTCAAGGCCCTGCCCGACGTGGACATCCTGGTCAACAACTTCGGGGTCTTCGAGTCGCGTCCCGCCCTGGAGATCACCGACGGGGAGTGGCGCCGTTACTTCGAGGCCAACGTCCTGTCGGCGGTCCGGCTGACCCGCGCCTACCTGCCCGGCATGAAGAAGCGCGGCTGGGGCCGGATCCAGTACATCGCCAGCGACTCGGCCGTGGTGACCCCCGAGGAGATGATCCACTACGGCATGTCGAAGACGGCCCTGCTGGCCGTCTCCCGCGGCTTCGCCAAGGAGGCGGCGGGGACCGGGGTGACGGTCAACAGCGTCATCGCCGGCCCGACCCACACGGGCGGCGTGGAGGACTTCGTGTACAGCCTGGTCAGCCGGGACCTGCCGTGGGACGAGGCCCAGCGCGAGTTCATGCGCCGGCACCGGCCGCACTCGCTGATCCAGCGGCTGATCGAACCGGAGGAGATCGCCAACATGGTGACCTACCTGTCGTCGCGGCAGGCCTCGGCGACGACGGGCGGGGCGCTGCGGGTGGACGGCGGGTACGTGGACGCGATCCTGCCCTAGACCAATTGAAGTGACGACATCCGCACGATCATGATGAACGTCGTGGACATCATCTCTTCTCTCCCCGCCTTCGCCCTCGCCGTGGTGCTGATCTCCGCGTCGCCGGGCCCGGCGATGGCGCTGATCCTGCGCCGCGCGGCGCTGCGCGGCTTCTCCGGGGCGGTGCCCACCGTGCTCGGCCTGGAGGCGGGCCTGTACGTGTGGGCGCTGCTCGCCTCCGCCGGGATCGCCTCCCTGGTGGCGGCCTCCGAGGTGGCCTATCTGGCCCTGCGGGTGGTGGGCGGGGCCTTCCTGGTGTACCTCGGGATCAAGGCCTGGCGTTCGGCGTGGCCGAGCCGACGGGGCGAGGAGTCGGTGGAGATCCTCCCGCCGGACGCCGGTCCGGGGTCGTCGTGGTGGAAGGCGTTCGGGGAGGGGGCGGTGGTGATGCTCGCCAATCCCAAGATCGCCGCCTTCATGATCGCGTTCTATCCGCAGTTCGTCCCCGCCGATCGGCCCCTGTTCGCCACGACCGCGTTGCTGGCCGCGTTCCAGGTGGCCATCGAGATCGTGCTGTATCTGGGGCTGGCGGCCGTGGTCGGCCGGGCGGGCGCGTGGTTCCGGCGCCCGGCGATCCGGCGGCGGCTCGACGCGGTCAGCGGTACGGTCCTGCTGGCCCTGGGGGTGCGCATGGCGGCGGAAAGCCGTTGAGGTCTGAGCTAGTTCTCGCAGGTGAGCACCGGTTCGGCGTCGTAGACCGTGTGGAACTTCTCGCGCCGGACCTCCTTGCCGTCCTTCTTGAACACCCGGGTCACGTCGATCGAGAACCCCTGCGCGCCCCCCATCGGCAGGCAGTCGGGCCCCGAGTCCGTGATGGGCGGGGCCGTCGTCACGTTGTACGGCCCTGAGCTCTCCGCCTCGATGTCCCACCGCTTGGTGCTCCAGAACGTCACCGTCACCGACGTCGAGGTGTACGACGTCGTCACCAGCACCCCGTACTTGGAGTCGTTCTTCCAGCGGAAGTCCGGTTGCGGATACGACACCGTCGACTCGCGCCCGGCCGGGTAGCGGGAGATGTAGTACTGGTGCGCCATGTGCTGGACGTCCTCGAAGCCGCCGAAGAAGACCGCGTTGAACATGGTCGTCACGAACTGGGAGATGCCGCCGCCGACGTCGTTGACGAACCGTCCGCTGGAGATCATGGGGGCCGGGACGAAGCCGCGCGCGGTGTCACGCTTGCCGACGGTGCCGTTGAGGGAGAAGGTCTCCCCCGGCATGACCAGGTGGTGGTCGAGGATGTCGGCGATGGTGTGGATGTTGGTCACCCGGGGGGCGCAGCAGGGGTGATGGGTGGTGTACGTCGACACCTTCTCCTTGATGCCGAGCGCCTTGGCCTTCTCCGTCGTCAGTTCCGGCTCGCTGGTGGTGAACGACACCTCGACGGTACGGCTGCCGCCCCCCGTCACCACCGCCTCGACCGAGGTCTTCAGCGCCGCCGCGTCGACCCCCTGGCCGGTCTGCGACGGCACGACCACCGGCCTGCCCTTGACGATCTTGAAGGTGGCGTCCTTGGGGGCCTTGGCCGCGTCGACCAGGCGTTCCTCGACCCCCGCCAGGGCCTTGCGGGCGTTGAAGGCCGGCCGTAACTCGCCCTGCTCGTCGGGCAGGAAGCGGAGGTTGGCCGCGACGACGGCGCTGGACAGTTCGGCCGACCGGCGGCCGTTGGTCAGCGTGATCGGACCGGTCGCCTCCTTGGCGGTGGAGGCGGCGAAGCGGCGCATCACGTCGGCCGTCGTGTACGGCTCGACGACCCCGAGCGGGAGGGAGACGGCCTGGGCGCCGTCGAGATAGGCCTGCCGGAGCTTCCCGGCGGCGTCGGCCTGGTCGACGGCGCGTCCGCTGGCGGGGGTGACGACCCGGGGCGTGAGGCCCCGGTAGAGGATGCCGCCCTGGCGGGCCGGGCGGTCGGCCCCCTCGGCGATGGCGGCGACGGAGGCCTTCAGGCGCTCCTCGTCCACCTTGAGCCGCAGCGGGACCTCCCGCCGCCCGAACAGCGCCTGGAGCGAGTCGACCACGCCGCCCTGCGCGGCGGCCACGGTGCCCTCGAGGTCGAAGGCGAGCCCGGCGTCGCCGGGGCTGACCTCGGTCTCCTTGCCGCCGGCCGTGACCGTGATCGGCCGGTCGGCGCGGCCGGCGAGTTCGGCCGCCAGCCTCTCCCGGGCGTGGGCCGGGTCGAGGCCGCCGATGTCGATCCCGGCGACGAAGGTGTTGCGGGGCAACTCCCCGGCGAACGCCACGGCCGGGCCGCCGACGGCCGCGACCAGCGCCAGGACGACCAGGCCGGTGATGATCAGCGGGGTCCGCGACCGGCGTCCCGGCTCGGGCGGCGGCACGCTCCGGCCGACCCCGCTGGCCCCATCGGTCACGTACGTCACAGCCGCCTCCCACCCATTTCGGGCATTTTATGGGGCTTGGGCGACCTTTCTGACTGCCTACGAAGTCAGCCGGGTTTTTATCTCCGCGATGAGCCCGGGGGCCGCCGCCTCGATCTGGACGCGCACTTTCTCGAAGTCGGCGCGGCCCCCGTAATAGGGGTCGGCGACGTCGGGGGAATCGGCGCCGGGGTCGAATTCGCGGAGCAGCCGGACTTTCTCCCGGTCGGCCTCGCTGGGGGCCATGGAGCGCAGGTCGCGCAGGTGTCCGCCGTCGAGGGCGATGATCAGGTCGTACCGGCCGAACCACAGGGCGCGGAACTGGCGGGCGCTGTGGGCGCTGGTGTATCCCGCCCGGCGCAGGGCCGCGATCGTGCGGTGGTCGGCGGGTTTGCCGATGTGCCAGCCCTGGGTGCCGGAGCTGTCGACCTCGACCTCGACGTCGAGGGCGGCGTCTTCGAGGTGACGGCGGAGGATGTGCTCGGCCATCGGGGAGCGGCAGATGTTGCCGGTGCAGACGAACGTCACGCGAAAGACCACGACGCGAAGCCTATACCTGAGCGATTTGTCACTCAATGTCCGTATAGACCATTTAGTTATCGAAACTTCCCAAATCGGTTGTTTCGACACCTTGACGGTGATCATCTTATGGGCGAAGACTTCAAAAATACTCTGCGTGCCCTCTCCCGCCCGGTAGAACCTCGCCTGGCAGGCACGCTCACCTGGAGGAACTTCAGTGAGGATCGTTCCCCGAAGGAGGAGCCGCCAATTGGCGGTCGGCCTCGCCATCCCCATCGCCCTGGTGCTCAGCCCGCTGCCGAGCCTCGCCGACCCGGTGCCACCGGTCAGCGCGGTCCCCGCGGACCGGCAGCCCGCCGGCGCCCAGAACGGTGTCGCGCTGATTCGCATCGTCGTTCCCGACCAGGCGGCCGTCGACCGCCTGAACGAGCTGGGCGTCGACCTCGCCGAGTACAAGAAGCCCGTCGATGAGGGCCTCGAGGTCCACGCGGTGCTCAGCCCCGAGGAGGCCCAGGCGCTCCGCGACCAGGGCTTCGACCTGCGCGGCACCATCTCCGACCAGAGTGACGTCGCCGAGAACCAGGCGCAGCGGCGCCAGGCCCTCGCGCGCATCGCGGCGGCGGAGGCCGCCGACAGCGACAAGCTGACCGTGCTGCGCTCGGAGTGGTTCACCAACACCGGCAACCAGCGGTTCCTGTCGGTCGAGGTCAAGTCGAGCGCCGTGGACGCCGAGACCGTGCTCACTGTGAGCTGGGACAACGGACCGGGCACCGAGCCCGGTTCGGGCGGCACCGCCACGATGAGCCGCTTCACCGACGCCGGCCAGTACATGTACCACCGCTTCAACTCGCCGCTGCCGATCAACACCGCTCCCTCGAAGGTGACGATCACCAGCAACCGCGGCGGCACCGTCACGGTCGACGTGAAGGAGTGGCTCGGCGCGCCGCAGAAGGCGCCCAGCCCCCACTACGTCTCGGACTTCATCGACCACTACATGGACCCGACGGAGATCACCGATCGCATCGTCGGCCTCGCCGCCGAGTTCCCGAAGATCGCCGAGATCGTCGACCTGCCGTACAAGACCAACGGCTACCGTCGCCTGGCCCAGGCGCAGTTCGGCGGCACCGGCGCGTCCGCGTTCTACGTGAGCTCCAAGGTGTACGGCCACGAGGGCGGCAACGACATCACCTTCGCGCTGACCAACCCCGGCAGCGCGAGCAGCCCGCTGTCCGTCGCGGTCAACGGCAAGGCGATCTCGGTCAGCCTCGGCACCGACGCCGCCGGCGCGGTCAACAGCACCTCCAAGCAGGTCGTGGACGCCGTCAACGCCAGCGCGCCCGCCGCGGCCCTGGTGAAGGCCAGCCTCTACCGCACCAACACCGGCGCCGCCGTGGCGCCCACCGCCGCGACGACCGCCCTGACCGACGGCCTCAAGGCCCCGGCGAACATCTCGCGCGAGCCCTTCCAGACCAAGGCGATCCGGATCGGCCGCGACCGCGACGGCTCCAAGACCGGCGTCTTCCTGTACTGCCAGGAGCACGCCCGCGAGTGGGTGACCCCGATCACCTGCCTGGAGACCGCCGAGCGGCTGCTGCGCAACTACGCGCACGACCGCACGACCAAGGACCTGGTCGACGACCTCGACATCTTCGTCCTGCCGGTCACCAACCCCGACGGCGCGCACTACAGCTTCTACGACTTCAACTCGCAGCGCCGCAACATGACCAACCACTGCCCCGAGAACAACGGCGACCCCGGCCGCCGCAACTCGTGGGGTGTGGACCTGAACCGCAACTTCTCCGTCGGTTCGCTCACCGACGGCTACAGCGGCGCCTCGGCCTCCTGCACCAGCGACACCTTCGCCGGCCCGGCGGAGCTGTCGGAGCCGGAGGCCAAGAACGAGGTCTGGCTGACCCACCAGTTCCCGAACATCAAGTTCGCGATGAACACCCACTCGTACGGCGGCTACTTCATGTGGCCTCCCGGCGCCTACAAGGCGGCCGGCCGTGAGCTGCTGCCGCGCGTCGACTTCGGCACCGAGAACTACTTCTGGGACGCCTCGTCCGAGATCCTGTCGGCCGTCCAGGCCTGGCGTGGCACGGGCATCTGGCCGGGCCGCACCGGCCCCGTCCCGGACGTGCTCTACTCGGCCGCCGGCAACAGCGCCGACGAGCACTGGTACAACCGCGGCATCATCGGCTGGGACTTCGAGGTCGGCGCCGACCTCTGGAACCCGACGACCAAGCGCTTCGAGCCCGTCGGCTTCCAGCCGCCGTTCGCCGAAGGGCACCAGGAGGCCATGGAGTTCGCCAACGGCCAGATCGCCATCCTGAAGGTCGCGAGCGAGTTCGCCGACGACGGCAAGCGGCCCACCTCCAGCCTGGTCAAGGTGTCGAGCGGTCCGGGCACCGCGACCTTCACCTTCTCGGTGAACGAGGCGGCCAACGTGTACTACACCCTCGACGGCGGCAAGCCGACGCTCCAGAGCACCAAGCTGGAGCAGGCCGGCATGCGCGAGGGCGCGGCGCACATCACCGTCGACAAGGACACCACCGTCAACTGGTTCTCGGTCGACATCGCCGGGAACGTGGAGCGGAACTACGACCCCGCCACCGGCACGGGCAACTACAGCTCGAAGGTCGTCAAGGTCGGATAACGCGTCACCAGATGGCCGCCGGGAACCCCACCCGGCGGCCATCGCCGTTCCGGTTTGATTAGAGGTTTCCCGACAGCTGGCGTGAAAAGATCAGATCCGGTACGTTCCAGCACGGCGGGCCGCATTCCCGGCTCCCCGTGCCCTCACCAGAAGCCAAGGATCAATGCTGTCCACTACCAGGCGAGGATTCCTCGCGGGCACCGGCGGTGTGTTCGCCGCCGGCCTGGCCTCCGCGAGCGTGGCCCAGCCGGCGGAGGCGCGTCCCCGCGCTCCGCGCAACATCGTCCTGATCCTCGCCGACGATCTGGGCGTGAGCGAGATCGGCCCCTACGGCCAGCAGATCATCGCGACGCCGAACCTCGACCGCATGGCGGCCCAGGGAGTGCGCTTCCGCAACGCCTTCGCGGGCTCCTCGCTCTGCGCGCCCTCGCGCTGCTCCCTGCTCACCGGCCTGCACACCGGTCACGGAACGGTCCGGGAGAACCCCGAAGGGGGCCCGCAGCGTGCGCTGAACCCGGGCGACCTGACGTTCGCCGAGGTCGCGCGGCTGGCCGGTTACCGCACCGCCCTCATCGGCAAGTGGGGCTTCGGGCCCGAGCAGCCCGACCAGGACTCCCACCCGAACGTGCGCGGCTACGACGAGTTCTACGGCTACATCACCCACATCCACGCCCACCAGTACTGGCCGACGTACCTGTGGCACAACCGCGAGATGGTGGCCTTCGACGGGGCGACGTACAGCCCCGACTTCCTGCGCGACCGCGCGGTCAAGTTCATCGACGAGTCGGCCAAGGACGGCAAGCCGTTCCTGCTCCAGTTCGCCACGATCCTGCCCCACTCGCCGAGCGAGATCCCCGGCGACGCGGGCCAGTACGCCGACAAGCCGTGGACCAAGGCCAACCGCCGCCACGCCGCCCAGGTGACCCGGCTCGACGCCCACGTGGGCGACATCCTGCGGGCCCTGCGCCAGGCGGGCGTGGCCGACGACACCATCGTGATCTTCACGGCCGACAACGGCCCCCACCACGAGAAGGGCGTCGACCCGAACATCTTCAACTCCAACGGCCCCTACCGCGGCGTCAAGCGCCAGTTGTACGACGGCGGCATCCGCATCCCGATGATCGCCTACAACCCGTCGTTCAGCCCGAAGGTCGTCGAAGACCCGGTGGCGCTGTGGGACATCCTGCCGACGGTGGCCGACATCGCGGGCCTGCCGGCCCCCGCCCACCTCGACGGACGCTCCTTCCGCGGCCTGCTGACCGGCGACCGCTACGCAGGCCACCCGTTCCTGATCTGGAACCGTCCACGGAAGATGCAGGCGATCCGGCGCGGCCACTGGAAGCTGATCCGCTTCAACCCGAACATCGCCGGCGCCGGCCCCGAGGGCCGCAACGAGCTCTACGACCTGCGCGGCGACCGGGGCGAACGCCACAACGTGGCCGACCGCCACCCGAAGCTGGTCGAGGAGCTCAACGCCCTGCTCGACGGGTCGATCGGCCCCGACCCGCGCATCCCCTACGGCCTGTCGGCCCGCGAGGAGGCCGGCGGCGTGGTGGTCTCGCTCGCCAACGGCTCGTCCGGCCCGTGGACCAAGGTCCGCCTCTACCTCGACAAGGACGACGACAAGAGCGTCGGCCAGGAGCGCCTGGTCAAGGCCGAGTCGTTCGTGGCGACGTTCCCGAAGAAGGGCAGGGTCGCGCACGCCCGCTTCGTCGTGGACGGCGAGGAGATCCACTTCCGGACCAAGGTCCAGAAAGCCCCCTTCTGACATGCGGATCATCGAAGGCGCCGGCGTGTGGGCGGGCGCGGACGGCGACTGGACCGAGCAGCTCCGTACCCCCGACCTGTCGGTGGGCACCTACTGCATCCCGGCGGGCGGCGTCGACGACCAGAGCCCCCACACCGAAGACGAGATCTACGTCGTGACGACGGGCCGCGCCCGCATCGTGACCCCAACGGGCGAGGCGGAGGTCGGGCCGGGCGCGGTCATCTTCGTCCCGGCCGGCGAAGACCACCGCTTCGTCGACGTGACCGAAGACCTGACCCTCCTGGTGGTGTTCGGCCCGGCCTACGGCTCCCGCGGCTGACCTGTGCACTCCCGGCTCCCCCCGGCGCTCGCCAAGGCCTACTGCCTCACCTACGTCCGCGGCCTGACGCCCGACCGGCTGCTGACCCGGCTGGGCGCCGGGCCCGGCCGCGCCGAGCTGACACTCGACGAGCTGATCCGGGGGCAGGCCCGCGGCGCCGTCGCCCTCGGAGAGTGGGCGCTCCTCGTCGAGTCGTACGGCGGCCTCGGCAGCACCGAGGAGGTCGTCCTGCCGTTGTCGGCGGGCACCCGCCTCGTCTCGCACTCCTACCTCGACGTCGACGACATGGACCACTTCCACTGGGTCGACGACGGGAGGATCCGGTTCCAGTTCCTGCCCGAGGAGGGCTACTCCCACGGGATCGTGGACGGGAGGATCCGGTTCCTGTTCCGGCCGCACGAGAGCTACTGCGGGGAGCCGCCGGACGAGATCGCGGACCTTCTGGAGCAGATGCACTCCCCGGTCCACCCGCTCCCCGAGCAGCCTCATCGGGGACCGGCGTTCTCGCTGGCCGAGCGCCTCACGGGGATCACGATGACCCCGCGGCTGCTGGAAGAGTCGAGGTACCTGACGGCTCATTAAGTAAACTTTCCTATTGACAGTGTGGATGACACGGGTGTTACATCCTCTTAATTTAAGCCGTAAAGCGCACCCGGAGGACTCCCATGCGCCGACCGAGGCTGCTCCTCGCCCTGTTAACCGCAGTCGCCACGCTCGTCAGCGGGCTGGTGGCCATGCCGCAGGCCCAGGCCGCCATCGGGCCTGTGACCTGGTCTGATGAGTTCAACGCCCCGGCGGGCACGTCGATCGACGGGTCCAAGTGGAAGTTCGACATCGGCGGCGGCGGCTGGGGCAACAACGAGCAGCAGTACTACACGAACTCGACTCGCAACGTTTACCACGACGGCGCGGGCAACCTCGCGATCACAGCGCGGCGGGAGAACCCGTCGAACCTCCAGTGTCACTACGGGACCTGCCAGTACACCTCCGGCCGCATCCTCACGGCCGACCGGTTCACGCAGGCGTACGGCCGGTTCGAGGCGCGGATCAAGATCCCCCGGGGGCAGGGCATCTGGCCGGCGTTCTGGATGCTGGGCGGCGGCACGTGGCCCAACGGCGGCGAGATCGACATCATGGAGAACGTCGGCAACCAGCCCAACACGGTCTACGGCACCGTCCACGGGCCGGGCTACTTCGGCGGCACGGCGGTCGGCGGGAACCGCTCGATCGGGGCCCCGCTCGCCGACGCCTTCCACACCTACCGCGTCGACTGGTCGCCCAACCTGATCATCTGGTACGTCGACGGCTCGGAGTACTTCCGCGTCACGCCCTCCAGCCTGCGCGGCAACGCCTGGGTGTTCGACCACCCGTTCTTCATGATCCTTAACGTGGCGGTCGGCGGTTACTGGCCCGGCTACCCCGACGGCACCACCCAGTTCCCGCAGACGATGCTGATCGACTACGTCCGCGTCTCGGCCTGGCAGCCCGACGGCGGGGGCGGCACCGGCGGCAACCTGCGGTCCGCCCTGAACGGCAAGTGCATCGACATCCCCGCCGCCAACCCGGTCGACGCGGCCAGGCTCCAGATGTACGACTGCAACGGCACCGCCGCCCAGCAGTGGTCGATCAACGCCGACGGCACGGTCCGCGCGATGGGCAAGTGCATGGACGCCGCCGCGGCCGGCACCGCGAACGGCACCCCGATCCAGCTCTACACCTGCAACGGCACCGCCGCCCAGCGGTTCACCCTGTCGGGCGCGGGTGACCTGGTGAACGTCGCCGCCAACAGATGCGTCGACATCGTCGGCCGCAACACCGCCAACGGAGCACAGCTCCAGCTGTGGGACTGCACGGGCGCCTCCAACCAGAAGTGGTCGCGCTCGTAACGTCCATCCAGAAACAGGAAGGGGCGCCCGCGATCCGGGCGCCCCTTTCTTTCCACCAACCGCACAGCGCCCTTCGTGAACGCGGTCCGTCGTGCGCACCGGCACCGGCCAGTCCCAGTCGACCGTCACCGAAGTCGGCGAGGAGCTCGACGGCCGGTCGCGTGACGCCGATCCAGCGCGGCACCGGGTGATCGAGTGGCCGCAAGGGGGTCGGGTGGCCGGCCAGGCGGAGCCGTAACGGAAGAAAGGCGTTTCGAACGAAGCGAGCGGCCTTCCGAGCGGAGCGAGGCCTGTCCGGGGAGGGCGAGGGGCGGAGCCCTTCGCGCGGGAGCGGCAGCGACCCCGGAGCGCAGCGACGCCGGGACCGCGGAGCGGGCCGGGGGAGCGTGAGGGGGCGGAGCCCCCTGACAGCGGGGGCTCGGGGGGTCGTCCCCCCGTTGACCTGGGTATATGTTCGGATTATGTATGACGACGGACTGGTGATCTGCACGGACACCGAGCTGATCATCAGGACGTACTACCTCTGGGGCGGCGACAAGAGCATCTCCCTGCGGGCCATCCGGGCGGTCAACGCGGTTCCGCTGCCCCACGGGAGCCGGCGGTTGTGGGGCACCGGCGACTTCGTGCACTGGTACAACCTCGACCGTGACCGCCCCCGCCGCCGGATGGCCCTGTGGATCGACGTGGGGGCGCGGATCGTGCCGTCGATCACGCCCCGGGATCCGGGGCGGTTGATCACTGAGCTGGCGTCGAGAGGGATTCGCACGAATCGGGCTGGGATGGTGCAGCGTGGTCAGGGCTGGATGCGGCTGGCCTGACGCGCCGGCCCGTCGCGAGGTCGACCACGGTGCCGTGGCGGCTGGTCGCGGCGTGGGCGGCGGCGTACAGGATCAGGACGTTCATGAGCTTCAGGAACAGCAGCATGCCCACCGCGCCGGCCACCACCGTGTAGGCCGGGTTCGACGAGCTCAGGTTGAAGTAGAGCTGCCCGGCGGTCTTGAGCACCTCCAGCCCCACCGTGATGATCAGGGCGGGGCCGATCACGCGGCGCGGCGACAGGCGCAGTCTCGGCGCCAGTGTCAGCAGCGCGGCCGACAGCAGCAGGTTGACCGCGAAGCCCAGTCCGAACGCGGCGGCCTGGAGGGCGAACCGGGCGGCCGGGGCGTCGGGGCCGACAGTGTGGCCGGTCACCCACAGCAGCGCCGACTGCGCGCCGAACGACAGTGCCAGCGACGCCGCGAGCAGCAGGCCCAGCGCCGCCAGCACGCCCAGGTCGATGAGCCAGCGGGTGAGGAAGCGGCCCGGGTATTCGTTGAGGCCCCACACCGCGCGGCTGGACGACCGCATCGAGTCGACCCAGAACAGGCCGGTCAGCGGGAGGCCGAACAGGGCGATCCAGCCGGCCGTGTCGCGGGCGTCGCGCAGGGCCGCGACGTCGAGGCGGGGGAAGGTGTCGGCCAGGTAGTCGGCGACCTGGGCCAGCGCGCCGGGGGTGTCCCAGACGTGGCCCATGATCACGAAGGCGAGCAGGCCGAGCGCGAAGATCGCGAAGAAGGCGTAGTAGGTCATGCCCGCCGAGAGGCGGCCGCCGTCGGCCTGGTCGAACCGCAGGACCGCGCGGACGTGGTGGTCGATCCAGGGACGGCGCAGGCGGAGATCGCTCCATCGACTCACCCGCATGGCCCCTTATTACCCGAGACGCGCTGTTTCAGACGGTGCCGCCACTGCGCCAGTAGACTCCGTCCTCCCTGGACAAGAGGTCATTATCGATGAGGTAGCGGCGCAGGGCGGCGTAGTCGTCGAAGAAACCGACGAGGACCTCGTTGACCTCCTTCTCGGAGTAGCGCACCCCGATCTCGAACGACTGGGCGACACGGTCGAGGACCGCCAGGCGCACCGCGTGTTTGGCGGGCATCTGCACCAGGCGGCCCCCGACCAGGAACCTGTCGATGACTTCTCGGCTGATCTCGGCACTCATGCCTCGATCGTAGGGCGGCTCCCGGTTACCAGAGGAACTGCGGCGGGATGCGGAACCGCCGGACCGGGGCCGTCACCGTCCGGACCACGACCGGCACGTACACCTCCCGCTCGTAGCAGCCGCGGGCGTACTTGCAGGCCTCGTTGTAGCCGTTCTCGACGTTCAGCGCGGTGCCCCAGTTGTCCCAGGCCCGGTCGCGGGCGCGGGCCCGGGCCTGGGCGGCCAGCGCGCGTTCCCGGTCCTTCTGGGCCTGGATCATCTTGAGGCGGTTCTGGTAGAGCCGCTCGGCCTCGATGTCGACCTTCATACCGGGTTTGGCGTGCCCCATGACGGCCTCGTCGATCGTGATGTCCTGTCTCCTGGCCTGGATGCGGTTGTCCGCCTCTCTGATCGCCTTCTTCGCCGCGTTCTTGGCCGGGCCGTTGGCCAGCACCTTGCCGAAGGGCACGAGCCCGGCCGCGCCCACGGCGCAGTCGACCTTCTTGCCCTCCTTGCACGACTTCACCGTGTCGATGACGCCGGTCACGGTGGAGACCGCGCCGAGCACCGCCGCGAACGGCTGGCCGCCGGGGATCACCGCGGCGGCCATCGCCGCGTACCCGGTGACCGCGGAGATCTTGCCGGAGTGCTCCCAGAGGAACTTGCCGGCGCCCTTGACCACGTTGACCTGGTGGTTGATCGCCGTGACGGCGACCGCCTTGGCGACGTTGGTGACCTTGTCCATCCAGGCCGGCTTCTTGATCCCGAACAGCAGTCCGTCGGGGTCGGTGAAGGTGAGCGGGTTGCCGTTGGAGTAGCTGTAGCCGTGCATCTGCTGCGGGTCGAGCGGGTCGATCACCGGGTCGACGCTGATGAAGGCGCCGAGCAGCGGGTCGTAGTCGCGGGCCCCGATGTTGACCAGGCCCGTGGGGTCGTTCGTGCCGCCGACGAAGCCCTTCTCCCCCGCCCAGAAGGCGGGGCCCGCGCCGCGCTGGGCGCCGAAGGGGAGGCTGCGCTTGCGGGTGGCCGACAGGTCCGCGGCCTTGATCATCGCCTCGGCCGTGTTGTGGTGGTCCTGGGCCAGCCAGAGCAGGCCGGTGAGCCCGGTCCCGGTCCGCACCGCGACGGTGTCGTCGCCCTGCGTGTAGTAGCGGGTGCCGGTCACCGTGGTGCCGACCGCCTTCACCTCCTGGCCGTGGGGCAGGTAGGCGGTGATCGCGCCGGGCTCCTTGCGGATCAGGCGGGCGCCCTCGGTGTCGTACAGGTAGGAGGTGGTCTGGCCGTTCTGGACGGTGGTGGCCAGGTCGCCCTCGGCGTCCCAGGTGAGGGTGGTGGCGGCGCCGTCGACGGTCCGGCTGTTCATGTTGCCGGCCTGGTCGTAGCCGTAGGAGTCGGAGCCGCCGGTGGACTTGTCGACCCGGGTGACGGCGTGCGGCTTGGAGCCGGCGGCGCCTCCCTGGGCGGGCTGGACGAAGTCGCGGATCGTCGTGGTGGTGGCGGTGCGCCAGGTCTCGGTGTCCCGGCTGCCCGTGGTCGTGTAGGCGTAGCTGTGCCAGTAGGGCGCCGGGCCGCCGAGCGTGCCGGCCGAACGGGCGGCCGGATTGCAGTCGCCGTTGGCCGGGGTCCAGGCCTCGGTCATGCGGCGCAGGTGGTCGGTGGTGAAGCACTGGTGGTCGGCCTGCTGGCCGCCGTTGGGCCGGTCGCTGACCTTGGTGACCGAGCCCATCTGGTCGTACTCGTAGTTGAAGTTGACCGTCTGGTTCTTCAGCTCCGGCGTGGTCGAGCTGGTCACCAGGCGGCCGGTGGGCTCGTCGTAGGTGTCGGTCTGCCAGACCCGCTTGTCGTCCTGACCGAGGATGCGCTGGATGCGCCCGCCGATCTGGTTGTAGACGGTGTCGTTGACGTAGATCTGCACGCCGCTCTTGATGTACGACTGCTTGCCGACCGCGTTGTAGCCGTACTCCAGCTTCTCCTCGGACAGGTTGCCGACGGCCGGCAGGGTCAGCGTGGCGGGCTGGCCGTCCTGCTTGTAGGAGGTCTTGTACTCGTACGTCTTCGCCAGCGCGCCCGTCTCGGCGGGCAGGGTGACCGTCATGCCGGTCGCGTAGCCGCCGGCGTCGTAGCCGCTGATCAGGGTCGAGTACTTGGCGGTCCCGTTGTACCTGATCGAGCCGGCGGGCTTGCCCAGGCCGCCGGGGGCGGTGTCGTACAGCCACTCGGAGCGCAGCGGGCCCGTCGCCGAGTCCTCGCGCAGCGTGGTCTTGCGGCCCAGCGGGTCGTAGGTGTACGCGAGCACGACGCCCCGCGCGTCCTTGACGCTGGTGAGCTGCCCGGTCGTGTCGAAGGTCTGCTCGCTGACGCCCTTGTCCGGGTCCTCGATCTTGATCTTGTTGCCGCGGACGTCGTAGGTGGTGCGCCAGACGTTCCCGGCCTGGTCGGTGATGGTCGCCAGGTCACCCTTGTCGGTGTAGGTGTACAGGGTCCGGTCGTAGGTGGCGGCCGTGAACGAGTGGAACTGGCGCAGTTCGACGGTCCGGCCCCGGGCGTCCTGAACGGTCTCCGTCTTGGTCCCGCCGATCGGCGGCGTGACGATCGTGCCGGTGCCGGTGTAGGCCGTCGTGGTCGCCCACTTGGTCACGCCGTAGGCCTTGAACTCGGCCTTGGTGACCCGGCCCGCGCCGTCGTAGGTGTTGGCGGTGACCGACGGGATCGCCTTGGTCGGCACCGCGATGGCCTCACCCGGCCCGGCGGTGTCGTGGTAGTAGGGCTCGGAGGTCCATTCGACCAGGCCGCGCGAGTCGTAGACGGTGTCGGCGATGACCCGGCCGCCGCCGACCGCCTGGCTCTGCGCCTGGCGCTGGCGCAGCAGCGCGTCGAACAGCACGGTCGAGGTCTGGTAGCGCCCGGTGCCGTCGGGGAGCAGCTTCTTCGTGGTGGTGACCGACGGCGCGTTGTTGCGCACCTTGTAGGCGTACAGGATGTTGGCGGCCTCGCTCCTGGCCCGGCCCGGCAGCCAGACCTTGGTCAGCCGGCCCGCGCCGTCGTATTCGAGCTCGGTCTTGCGCCCGCCCGCGTCGGTGACGGTCGTCGGCACCTGCCAGGCCGCCTCCATCAGCGAGGAGGCCGTGTGGTTCAGCGCGTTGGTGGTCTTCAGCTCGGTGACCGGGCCGGCCTTGTCCGGGATGTACTGGGTCTTGGTCGTCCGGTTCAGGGAGTCGGTGGCCGAGGTCGCGCGCCCGTTGGCGTCGTAGGTCGTGGTGGTGACGGCGAACCACTGCGGGGTGGCGCCGTTCCAGCCCTTGAGCTCCTCCTCCTTGACGACCAGGCCGCGGGTCGGCGCGGTGCCGAGCGGCTTGGCGGGGTCGTCGTAGTAGTTGCGCTCCTGCATGATCACGTCGCCGGGGATCGCCGGGGTGGCGGAGCAGGCGACGCCGTACTGGTCGGTCTGGAGCACCTTGTCCTTGATCCACAGGGTGCCGTTGTGGACGTAGGACGTCCTGGTGCACTGGTCGTCGGCGGGGGTGGACTCGTCGCCGAGGTCGCTGACCTCGGTCGGCAGGTTCTCGGCGTTGACCTTGGTCAGCACCTTCGACCACTGGGTCCCGCCGTCGGCGAGCCGGGTGCGGGTGAGCTGCACCGGCGTGTGCACCATGTACGCCTTGAGCGACCCCGACGCGCCGGTCTGGGTGAAGCCGGGCTCGGTGAGCTTCCCGGTGATCCACTGGCCGCCGACGCCGTCGAAGGTGGTCTGCTCGCGCAGCTGGCCCTGGTAGGCGTCGTGGTCCTCGATGCGCTTGGAGTGGGGGTCGCCGGTGCCGTCGAGGCTGTCCTTCACCCAGACGTCACGGGTCTTGTCGTCGGGCTGTCTGTCGCCGTCCATGCCGCGGAAGTAGCGGTACTCGGTGACCGACTGCGGCCCGGTCTCCAGGCCGACCCTGACGCGGACGTGGCCGTAGCCGCGCCACTGGCCCCAGGTGCGCTTCTTCTCCTCGACGAGCTCGCTGTCGTCGTACTTCCACATCGGGGTGTCGAGGTAGTCGTAGTTGGTCTGCTCGTGGGTGAAGCCGCCGCCGTTGTCGTACAGGTCGATGCGCTTGACCACGTACTTGTTGAACCAGTCGAGCGTCGGATCGGTGCCGTCCTGGGTGGCCCACTGCGGGAAGCAGCGTTTGCCGTTGGAGTGGACCGCGGGCAGGGAGGCGCGGGTGCAGTCGCCCGGCAGGTAGGCGACGCCGATCTGGGCGCCGGTCTCGGTGGTGATCGACACGACGCGGAAGCGGTTGAGCGCGGTCCGGCCGTCGTCGGCGCCGTCGACCCGGTTGGGGAACGGGTCGGCGCCGGGCGAGAAGGTCACCGGCGGGTCGGTGACCGTCGTACCGCCCTTGATGCCCGAACCCGAGTGGGTGATCGAGTCGAGCCACATGGGCACGCCCTCGTTCTGGCTCACCCCGGCGTTGAGCCACGAGTGCTTCAGCGTCCATGACTCCACGGTGCGGAAGCCGCTGCCGTCACGCACCTGGGCGCGGACCGCGGCCAGCCGCTTCTGCGTCCAGAAGGTGGGCGACATCTGCTCGGTGCACTTGTCGCGGCAGTACTGGTCCCACGGCACATCCGGCCACGACGCCGCGACCGCCTTGCCGTCCGAGTCGAAGCAGGTCGCGCCGGGCAGGCAGCGGTCGGCCACCTCGAACGCGATCCGCGCGGAGGCGGTCGGCTGGTCGGTGCGGGTGCCGTAGTCGATGGTGGTCAGGTAGCCGCCGCGGTCGTAGGTCTGGCGCTTGTCGGCGTCGAACTCGCGGCCGTAGGCGCCGGTCTCCTTGCCGTAGCTCAGCGTCATCGTGTTGCCGTGCGGGTCGACGACGTGGTCGAGGTTCCAGCGCCAGGCCTGGGTCTCGCGGCTGCCGGCGAAGTCGCCGGACTCGTAGCCGGGGTCGCCGGGGTGGTTGCCGTACACCTGGGTGGTCCAGGCCGAGTCGGTGCGGCGCCCGAAGAAGTACTGGGTGCCGTCGATCGTGGTGACCTTCCAGTGCTCACCGTTGTAGACGCCGTTGGAGGCGTCCGGCAGCAGTTCGACGCGGGAGCCGTCGTCGCCGGTGCCCTTCCACTTGCCACCGCCGAGGTCGATCAGCTCGGTCGAGCTGCCGTTGAGGCTCATGGTGGCATTGGGCTTCCACCAGCACTGGTCGCCGGTCTTCTTGTCCTTGTTGTTCGGGTCCTTCCCGCCGACCGCCTTGGTGTCGTCGAGACAACTCTTGTACGTCCGCTCGATGAAGCCGGTCCACATGTCCCAGCCGTCGCCGACCCACGACCCCTGCCCGTTCTGGCCCGAGGTCTTGCCGTCGACCGCCTGCGACGAGTAGGAGAAGGCCAGCGAGGGCGCCGGGCCGCCCACCGCGGGCGGGCTCTTGATCGGGTACTTCCAGGAGAACGCGCCCGTCTGCTGCGACACCTGCCACGTCGAGGCCGGGGTCAGCGACGTCGCCTTGTAGTCGCCGTTCGGCCCCGCCGGGGCGGCCGCGGCGGCCAGCAGCTGGGGCGCGCCGTCCGCGGGGAGGGCGACGTCGGCCGTGAGGGTCCGCGTCGCGGCGTCGTTCTTCGCGTCCACGCGAAGGGCGGCGTCCAGGCCGCAGCCCTTCGCGCCGGGGGTGGTCAGGGCGCAGGCCGGGAGCCGGACGAGCCGCAGGCGGCTGGCCCAGTCGCCGCCGAAGGCGCCCGCGAACTTGGAGTAGTCGAGGTTGACGCCGACCGTGCCGGCCGACCGCCGGCCGTCGCTGCGCGCCACCGACATCATGACGCCGCTGATCCCGGCGGTCTCGGCGGCGGCCCGGCCGTACACCCGGACCCCGACTCTCCCCACCGAGGCCGCCGCGGCGACCGTGACGGGCTGGCCGGCGACGGCACGCGCGCCGGGGGTGATCTGCGCGGCGGTGTCGGCCGGCCAGGTGATCGTGAAGGGTTCCTTGACCCGGGGCGGTTGGGCCGTCTCGACGACGGTGCGCCGCGTCTCGTCCTCGACGGGGACGGGGGTGACGTCGACCGGGACCGGGGGCTCCCAGTCGGCGAGGGCGTTGGCCGTCCCCCCGCTGACGATTCCGGCCCCCGACAGTACGAGGGCGATCAGTAACGCGGCCGGTTTCCTCATCCCTTGGCTCCGTCCGTGACGATCTCACTCTGGGTCAGTGCCTTCTGGTAGGCGCCGACCCTGTCGACGGCGCCGGTCCAGTACTGCGTGAGGGCGCCGGCGTCCTTGGCCCGGCCGACCGACCAGCCCTGCGTCGCCGACCACGTTGAGGTGAAGGGCACCTGGTCGGCCTCCTCCCAGTTCAGGCCGTTGACGTAGATCCGCAGGCGGGTGCCGTCGTAGACGCCGGCCAGGTGGGTCCAGCCGGTGCCGACCGACTCGGTGGAGCAGGCCCTGGTCTCGGCGCCGCCGTCGGCGGCGTACATGGAGAAGCACCAGCCCTCGGCGCGGTAGCCGAGACGGAAGCCCGAGCCGGTCGCGCCGTGGGAGGACACGGCGGTCATCGGGCCGCTCACGGTGGTGGAGTTCAGCTTCACCAGGGCGGTCACCGTGAAGGGTGTCTTGGTGTCGACGACCGGCTGGGTGGTGGCCCAGGCCGAGGCCCCGTCGAGGGCCAGCGCGTAGCCGCCGCTCCTCCCGGCGGTGCGGGCGGCCGGACCGGCCTTGCTGTCGAGCGTGGTCCCGGCCGGGTCGGAGGCGGCGGTGGTGCCGGACGCCTCGTTGAAGCCCCACCCGACCGCCTTGGCCGGGACGGGGCGGACCAGGAACTCGTAGGTGAACGGACTGCCGGCGACGTTGCCGGCCGCGTCGGCGGCGCGGGCGGTGAGCAGGTTGACCCCGTCGCGGTCGGGGGTGAGCGGGCCGGTCCACACGTCGCCGGTGGTGTTCACCCAGCCCTTGTTCACGCCGTTGAGGGTCAGCTCGAAGCGGTTCGCGCCGGACGCGGAGATCGTGAACGTGCCCGCCTGGCCGGCCGCGCCGTTCCAGGTGCCGGCGCTCGCGGGCGGATACTCGGCCGAGGTCACGCTGACGTTCGTGGGCGCGGTGGTGTCGACGGTGAAGTCGAACCAGCCGCCCCAGCCGCCGCAGACGTAGGCGTCACAGCCCCGGACCCGCCAGGAGTACGCGCCCTCGGGCAGCGCCGGCGTGACCTTCCACGCCGCGGCCTGGCCGGAGGCGCGGTTGGAGACGGCCGAGCCGGACGCCGCCTTGCGGCTCGCGCGGGCGCGGTCGTACACCTCGAACTCGACCCGGGCGAGGGTGCCGCCGTTGGGGTCGGCGGCGACCGCCGACAGCGTGGGCGTGCCCGAGCGCACCCAGGCGCAGGAGATGCCGCAGTCGGTGGTGATCTTCAGCGAGGTCGGCACCGACGGGGTGTGGTTGTAGGTGATGATCAGCGCCACCGAGCCCGGGATGAAGTTGCTCCAGCCCATGTGGTCGCCCTCGTCCGACGAGATGAGCGCGAAGGTGGTCTGCGAGGCGCGGGCGTTGGCCTGGCTCTGCATCCGGCCTTCCAGCACCTTGGCGCTGCCGTCGTCGTAGACCTTCCTCTGGTCGCCCGAGGGGCAGCTCGACTCGTTGGCGTCGAACTTCTCGGTGCCGATGGTCTGCACGTTGCCGCTGCTGGTGCTGTTCCAGGTCGCGGTGTTCATGGCGGAGATGTTGTTGCGGAACAGCAGGTTGGTGTTGGCGCCCGCACAGTTGGCGACGTGGTCGGCGGTCACCGCGAACTCGGCGGCCTGGATCGTCGCGCCGGCGAGCTGGGCGGTGTCGAACCGCATGTAGGCCCGCCACTTGCACGAGGTGTTCCACTGGCGGCCGACCCGCAACTCGCTGCGGTAGCTGGTGTAGAAGCTGGTGCCGGGCGAGCAGCTGTTCGTGTGGGTCCAGTTGCCGCCCATGCTGGGCTTGCTGAACGCCGGGTCGATGTAGATGGGGAAGGTCGCGTCGGGCGCGGTCAGCAGGGCCTGGTCGGGCACCACGACGAGCTCGTGCGCGGACACCTCGACGTCCATCTCGGCGGTGCGGCCGGGCGCGCTGTCGGCGCCCTCGTCACCCGCGCCGTCGGCGTCCCACATGAGCGCCGAGCCCGACGCGAACAGCACGTTCCCGGCGGCGTCGACGACCTCCAGGGCCGACTCGTTCTCGCGGATCGACGCCCCGCCGGACGCCTCGATCGGGAAGGCGATGCGGGCCAGCTCCGAGTTGGCGGCGGCCGTCGGCGTGTTCACCACGAGGTACTGCGAGAAGCCGTCGGGTTCGGCCCGCAACCGCAGGTCGACGCCGGGCAGCACGTTGACGTAGGTCGCGGTGTCGCCGTTCAGGGAGGGCGTGGGAAGGTTCCACGGTGACTTGATCCGGATGGAGGCAGCGCCCTCGGTGAGAGTCACCATGGGGTCGGCGCCGCCGGTGGAGAAGCGCACGTCGGCCGAGGTCGCGACCGGAGTCACGCCGCCCGACAGACGCAGGTCCGTGTTCACGTCGGTCCAGACGCCGTTCTTGACGACCTGGGTCGGGTAGAGGGAGGTGACGGACTCCAGCGTGCCGTCGGGCTGGGCGAAGACCTGGCTGGTCTCGGTGCGTTCCGAGAGCACCTCGACCTCGGTGCCGCACTGGGCGGCCATCCCGGCGGCGCCGTCGGGGTCGTCGGCGGCCGCGACGCACGTCGGGGCGGTCGGGATCGGCACGGGCACGGCCGCCGCCGGAGCGGGGAGGGCCACGACCGTGGAAAGGGAGAGAAGGACGGCTAAGGAGGCCGCCCGGGAACGGGACACCACGATGTCTCCTCAGGTATGGCTGGGGCTGAGGCACACCATGAGGCACCTGCGTATTTTTGCCGTATAGGCGATGTGAGAGGCGTATATAGCCTTGTGGACTTTCGTGGGATATATGGCTCTTGAACCAGATCCGATAATGAATAAGGCACATATAACGTTCGACCGGTAAGGTGCATCTCACTCCCGGAGATCACCCCCGAAGGTGGCGATGAGGCTTCGCGTTCTCGGTCCCCTCGACATCACGATCGACGGCGCGCAGGTGCCGCTGCGGTCGGAGAAGCAACGGCTGCTGCTGGCCGTGCTGATCGGCAACGCCAACGCTCCCACGGCGGGTTCCCGCCTGATCGGGGCGCTCTGGGAGGAACCGCCGGCCTCGGCCCACGAGAATCTCCGCCTGTACGTCTACCACCTGCGCAAAGCCCTGGGCGACCGCGACCGGGTGGTCCGCCACCCGTCCGGCTACGCCCTGGCGGTCGGCCCCGGCGAACTCGACGCGGCCGACTTCGAGGCCCTCACGGCCGAGGGCGCGCGGGCGATGAACGGCGGCGACCCCGCCACCGGGCGGCGGCTGCTGGCCAGGGCCCTGGAGATGTGGCGCGGCCCGGCCTACGGCAACCTCGCCGACCACCCCGCGATCTGGCCCGCCGCAACCCGCCTCGAAGAGGCGCGGTTACGGGCGGCCGAATTGCGGATCACCGCGGACCTGGCGCTGGGCCGCCACGAGGACCTCATCGGCGAGCTGACCGGCCTGGTGGCCGAACACCCGACCCGCGAGCGGCTGCGGGCCCACCTGATGCTGGCCCTCCACCGGGCCGGGCGGCGGGCCGAGGCGCTGGAGACCTTCCGCGAGGGGCGGCGCGTCCTCATCGGCGAGCTCGGGCTCGAACCCGGCGCCGAACTGCGGGCGCTGCACGAGGAGATCCTGCGCGGCGACTCCGGCACGTCCGCGCCGCGCCCGGCCGAGCCCAAGGCCGGGCCGACCCTGTTCCCCACCCCCGCGCAGCTGCCCCACGACGTCGCCGACTTCGTCGGCCGGGCCGAGGAGCTCGCCGAGCTCGACCGGCTGCTCGACCTGCGGCAGAGCCAGGGTGTGCCGGCCTTCCTCGGGCTCACCGGCATGGGCGGCGTCGGCAAGACCGGCCTGGCCGTCCACTGGGCCCACCGGGTCTCCGGCCGCTTCGCCGACGGCCAGCTCTACGTCGACCTGCGCGGCTACGCCGAGGACGCCGAGCCGCTGGCGCCCCGGCAGGTGGTCGACCGGTTCCTGCGGGCGCTCGGCGTGCCGGGCAGCCGGATCCCCGACGACGTCGACGAGCGGGCCGGGCTGCTGCGCAGCGTGTTGTCGCGGCGGCGGGTGCTGCTGGTGCTCGACAACGCCCGCGACGCCGGGCAGGTCCGGCCGCTGCTGCCCGGCTCCCCCGGGTGCGCGGTCATGGTGACCAGCCGCGACGGCCTCGACGGGCTGGTGGCGCAGGAACGCGCCGACATCCTCCAGGTCGGCACCCTCGGCGACCTGGAGGGCGTGGCGGTGCTGGCGGGCCTGGCCGGGGGCGCGGTCGACCCGGCCGACCCCGAACTGGCGCGGCTGAGCGAGTTGTGCGGCGGGTTGCCGCTGGCGCTGCGCATCGCCGGGGCCCGGCTGGCCGGGCGCACCCGCCTCACCGCGGGCGTGCTGGCCGGTCACCTGGCCGACGAGCGCAACCGGCTCAGCGAGCTCAGCCACGGCGGGGTGCGGGTGCGGGCCAACTTCGGGCTCAGCTACCGCGACCTCGACCCGGCGGCGGCGACGCTGTTCCGGCGGCTGAGCCTGCTCGGGGTGCCCGACTTCGGCGAATGGGCCGGCGGGCCGCTGCTGGGCATCGGCCGCGAGCCGCTCGGGGAGCTGTTCGAGCAGCTCGTCGCGGCGCAGCTGCTCGAAGTCGTGGCGCAGGAGGGCACGGGCGGGGTGCGCTACCGCTTCCACGACCTGGTCCGCCTGTTCGCCCGCGAACGCGCCATGGAGGAGGACGACGCCGCCGCCCGCGCCGAGGCGATGGGCCGCTCGCTCGCCCTCTGGTTGTCGCTGGCGCAGGAGGCCCACCGGCGCGAGTACGGCGGCGACTTCGCCGTACTGCGCGGGAGCACGCCGCGCCGGGCGCCCGATCCGGCGCTGGCCGACGCGCTGCTGGGCGAGCCCATCGAGTGGCTGGCCGCCGAGCGGGCCGGACTCGTGGCGGCCGTCTCGCAGGCCGCCGACCTGGGGCTGGCCTCGCTCGCCTGGGAGCTCGCGATGACGTGCGTGACGCTCTTCGAGGCGCGCAGCCTGTTCGACGACTGGCGGTCCACCCACGAGGTCGCGCTCGCCGCCGCCCGCGCCGCGGGCGACGCGCTCGGCGAGGCCGCGATGGTGTACGGCCTGGGCAGCCTGGCCCTGTTCCGGCAGGAGTACGCCACGGCGGCCGAACTGCTGGAGGACTCCGCGGCCCGGTTCGAGGCCCTCGGCGCCGACCACGGCGTGGGGCTGGCGCTGCGCAACCTGGCGCTGCTCGACCGCATCACCGGCACCCCCGAACGGGCCCACCATCGCTACAAGGAGGCGGCCGACCTGCTCAGCGAGGCCGGCGACCGGGCGGCCCAGGCCCACTCGGGCATCGGGATGGCCCAGATCCGGCTGGAGGAGGGCGTGTTCGCCGAGGCGGAGACGCTGCTGCGCGACGCGCTGCGCACCTTCGAGGACATCGGCAACCGGCGCGGCCAGGCGCAGGCGCTGTTCCGGCTCGGCGACGCCTACCTGCGCCAGGAACGCCCCGAACCGGCACGCGACGCCTTCGCGCAGGCGCTGCCGCTGGTGCGCGCCATCGGCGACCTCGTCGGCGAGGCCTACCTGCTGCGCGGCCTCGGCCAGGCGCAGCTCGCCTCCGGGGAACGGCGGGCGGCCGAGACCTCGATGAAGGCCGCCGTCGCCGCCGCGCAACGGGTCGGCGACCAGTTCGCCGAGGCCAGCGCGTCTCTCGGACTCGGCTCCCTCTTCGAGTCCGGCGATGACCTCGGCGCGGCGGTCCCCCATCTCGAGCGAGCGGTGACGTTGTTCGCCGAGATGGGCAACACGACCTGGCGGGCCCGCGCAATGGACGCCCTCGCCGTCACCCTCCGCAGGATGGGCGACGAGGAGGCCGCGCGGGCCCTGTGGGAGACGGCTCACTCCCTGCTGCTCGGCCTCGACTCCCCCGAGGCCGAGAAGCTGGCGGCGAGGCTCGCGCCCCGCTCCGAGTAGACCGGTCCCGTCCGCCGTCCACCCACCGTCTGGTGGCCGGCGGAAGTCACTAGACGCATTCGCCGTTGCCCCAGTGCATGTTCTCCGGGCACAGGTTGACGATGGCCTCGTTCCACGGCACCGCCGCGGCCGGCCCGGCGAGGCCGACCAGTGCGCCGACGGCCAGCGCCACGACGATCAGTCCGGCTTTCACACTCTTCTTCATGGTGATCCCCCGTCAGGATGGGACACCGTCCCGCGCAGCCGAGTCAGTCGCTGGGACGTTCGTTGCCCCAGTGCATGTTCGGGTCGGGCGGGACGACGCAGTCGTCGGAGTCGACAGCGTAGTCGCACGGCGGTGGCGGCAGCGGCCCCGGCGCCGCGAGGGCCGGCGCCCCGAACACCCCGAGCGCGCCCACGGCCAGCGCGGCGACGAGCACGGCCTTCTGACTGGTCTTCAGCTTCACTCGGCGCCCCCATGAGAGGTCTCGTCGATGTCGTCGGCGCAGTACGGGTTGCCCCAGTGCATGTTGTCCCCGCATGCGATGGGGTCGTGGTGGTACTTGGTCGGGTCGGTCTTGATTCCGATGATGACGACCCCGCCGACCGGCTCGGCCGCGGCGGCGGGCGCGCTGAGTGCCCCGAGAGCCCCGACCGTCAGCGCGACGGCGGTCAGGGCCGTTTGTGCTCTTTCTCTCATCTGGTCCCCCGTCAGAGGTGAGAGGCCAGAGTGGCACGTTCGCGTATATGAGGCGTATATCCGCTGCTTACGGACGGTGGACGACGACCTCCACGCCCACCCCGAGATCGCCGAGCGTGCGGGCGGCGTCGGCGAGCGACAGCCGGACCAGCGGGAACAGCCGCTCCGGCGGCACCGGGGTGACCGACAACACGACGAAGACCACCCGGTCGGGACGGGCCCCGCCCGCGAACCGCCCGCGCGCGGCGGACACCGCGGCGGTCACGACCGGGCCGAGGCCGGCGGCCGTGGTCACGTAGACGAGGTCGCCGCGTGCGGTGAGGAGGTCGCCGAGGTCGCCGCCGGGCAGGGCGAGCAGGTCGGGGCGGAGGTTGCCGGCGTTGGCCGCGTAGACGCGGGGCGACTCCCCCGGGTGCCAGGCGGGCAGGCCGGGGTCGGCCGTGAAGAGCGGGCCGATCCGGACGAGGGCGTCGGCCAGCCGGGCGGGGTCGAGCGCGGACCACTCGCCGTCGACCAGGGCCCAGCGGTCGTCCATCACCGCCTGGAGCCAGGCCGGCACGCGGGCTCCGCCGATGTCCGTCCGGCCGGCGTACATGCGGATGATCCCGGACCGGAGCGCGGCCACCCGCCGGCCGGCGGGCTGGAGGAGGGCACGCTGCAGCACGTAGGCGGCGTCGACCGACGAGCGGTAGCCGGAGACGCTGCCGACCTTGACGCGGAAGCGGTCGGCCCGCGCGTGGGCGGCGCGGCAGGCGGGCGGCACGACCACCGACCACCTCACGGCGTCGCCGTCGGGGCGGGTGTCGATGCGGGCGTCGAGCCGGGCGTCGAGTTCGGCCCGGGATAACGGGGGGCGGCAGCGGCTCATGGGTCGTCTCTCTTCTCGCGGGTGTCTTCAGTTGTGGAAATGTAATGCTGGAAATTACTGGAAGCAACTGGAATAGCTTGGCTTTCCCTGGGGGCGCTGTTAAGGTGCGGAAACGTGGATCTGGACGGGCTGGAAGCACAGATGGGGAAGCTGAGGAAAGCCATCCGGCAGGCGACGGCGGCCGGGCGGCACGCCGAGGCGCGGGCGCTGCGGGCCCGGCTGCGGGAGGCCGAGCGTCAGTGGGACGCCGAGGTCGAGCAGCCCGCGACCCAGCCTCCGCTGGTTCCGGTACGCGAACAGGTCCACCGGGCGCTGACCCTGCTCGGCGCCCCGACCGCCGCGAGGATGATCGTCGCGGTCGACGAGTCGTTCTTCGGCGGCCAGATGGCCAACACCCAGCTCACCAGCCTCCGGCGGGACGAGGAGAAGTCCTACCGGTCGGCGCCCGGCGCCCGGCCCTACTACCTGTGCGCGGCGCTGACCTCCGAACTGCTGTCCCCGGCCCGCGGTTTACTGGCGCTCAGCACATGGGCGCTGCCGCAGCGGATCATCGGGCCGCTGAGCCCGCGCACCGACTTCCTGACCTCGGCCGTCCGGCTCGCCGAGCACCTGATGCGGCTCGACGACGCCTCGCCCGGCGCGTTCCGGCTGCTGGGGCAGTTCGCGCAGAACATCCCGGGCGCCGGCGACGGCTTCGGACCGGCCGATCCGGCCAAGGTGATCGCCGCGGCGGGGGCGGAGCTGGCCGTACACCAGGAGAGGGATCAGATGGACAGGCGGGAGGCGGCCGCGCGGGCGGCAGATCGGCTGGGGCCGGTCGAGCAGCTCTTCGGTTCGGGGATCAAGTCGGTGAGGTCCGCGTGAACCGGCTCGACGCCATCCGGGGCGCCACCCCGGGGCAGGACCACAACGCGCGCAGCATCGCGGCCCTGGCGGCGAACCCGGCGTGCGACCGGCGGGCGATCCTCGACGCGGCGGCGATCGACAAGCCCCGGCTGATGCGGCGGTTGCGGTTCGACGACCGGTGGGGCCAGTCGCCGTTCGCGATCCAGCGCAACCAGCAGTTCACCGACCTGGTGAAGGCCAACGGCGCGGCCCACCTGCTGCGGCTGCTGCGCACGCTGCTCGACCTGCCGATCGAGGAGGCCGGTTACGTCAACCTCGAAGACGCCGGGGGGAACGAGGGCCAGGTCGCGCGGCACGGCCACACCCGCCGGATCATCCGGCAGACCGCCGAGGGCCGGGGCCGGGCGACGATCCTCGACCGGCCGCTGCTGCGGCTCGACGTCGCGGGCGCCCAGGTCTACCTGGAGCCCGACGTCATCGCCTTCCAGCTCGGCGGCAGGTTCCACATCGTGGCGATCAAGTCGTTCGCGATCGTCGACGACCAGGCCGACACCCCGAAGGTGTCGGCGGCGGCGCGCGAGGCGGCGGTCTACGTCCACGCCCTGCGCGCGCTGGTCGGCCGCGACCTGGTCTCCCACGACGTGATCCTGGTCTGCCCGCGCGACTTCACCAACGAGCCGACGGCGACCACGGTCGACGTCCGCCACCAGCTCGTCACCCTCGCCCGCCAGCTCTCCCGGCTGACCAGGATCGAGGCGATCCTCGACCGGCTGCCCGAGAACCTGAGCCTCGACCTCGACGCGCTGTCCCCGGCCCAGATCGAGGCCGCCGTGGCGGCCATCCCGGCCCGCTACGCCCCGCAGTGCCTGTCGGCCTGCGAGTTGTCCCACCTGTGCCGCCGGGAGGCCCATGACCTGGGCCACCTCGACGCGCTGGGTCGGGTCGTCCGCGACGACCTGGGCGGCATCGAATCGGTGCAGACCGCGCTGCGGGTCGCGACGCCGGGCGAGCCGGTGGCCGACGACCAGGCCGAGATCGCCGAGCGGCTCCGCCACGTCGCGCGCCTCTACGACGAGGCGGTCGCGTGAGCCTGCTCCACTCCTACGTGAAGGTGAAGGCGCGGGAGCAAGGGCGGGCGCTGCCGCGCGCCACCGTGCGCCACGTCCACCTGGCCGAGGCGCCGATGGTGTTCGTGCCGCTCCGGCTGGCCGGTGAGGCCGCCGCGCCGCTCGGCGCGATGGTCGGCACCGATCCCGCGCGGCCGACGCTGCTCGTGGTGCCGCAGCCGCGCAACCGCGACCTGCGGTTCCAGTTCCTCGCCGACCTCGGGGCGGTGCTGCTGCCGTACATCGACCGGATCTCCCGGCAGGTGGAGACGGTCGAGGCGAGGACGCCGTTCGAGCGGTGCCTCGACGCCCCGCAGATCGTCGTGCCGAGCCCCGGCGGGGTGGAGTTCGCCGCCAAACTGGGGCGTTCGTCGCGGTTCCGGCGCACGACCGGCCCCTACGCGGTCGACCCGGCGGTGCCGATGCTGGGCCGGTGGCTGACCTTCCTGGCCGAGCAGAGCGAGTTCGCCGGGTCGTCGCTGATGGTGGCGATGACCGACCTGCTGACCGCCCACTGGGTGACCGGGCAGAGCGCGGCCGAAGACGCCGACCTGGCCGCGCTGCTCGGCTGGATCGACCCGCCCGAGGGCCTGACCGGCCCCGAGGCGGCGGCGCTGGCCGACGATCCGCTGACCCCGCCCGCCGGGCCCGACACCCATCCCGAGTTCGACCGGCAGGAGCTCCAGAAGGCGATCGAGCACTACGACGCGACCGGTTCCGCCGCACAGGTCGAGGAGGCGCTGCACGGCCAGCTGCGGCCGACGTGGGACCGGGTGTGGCAGGCGATCGGGCTGCTCTCGGCGCTGAAGGAGTCGCCCGGCGCGACCGCCCGCTGGGAGCGCGACCGCGTCCACGTCGCCCTCCACCGCGCCTGGATCGACGGCGGCGGCCTGCCGCAGGGCAAACGCGACAGCGCGGTCGCGGCGGCCAAGCGGCTGGCCCGGCTGGAGGCGGCGCAGCAGTCGTTCGAGGCGGCCCGCGCCTTCGACGACCCCCTCGTGATGGCCGAATACCGGGCCGACGGGGTGGCGTTCGCGGGCGAGGTGGTGGCCGTCGACCTGACCCGGCGCATCGTGCCGCCGGGCGGCAAGCGCGAGGTCCCGCGTCCCCTGGTGACGATCGAGACCTCCGATCCGGTACGCCTGGCGAAGGGCAAGAAGGTACGCTCGCCCTCCCGTCCACGCCAGTCGGCGACCATCGCCGATCTCACCGAGACGACGGTCACCGTGCAGATCGACGACGGCATGGGCCGGGGCGGGCAGCCCGCCGAGGGCAGCGTGCCCGCGGTCGGGACCGTGATCTGCTACACCGAGCTCGACCCCGGCGAGTCGCGCCGCGCGCCCCTGCCGCCGCGCGAGGAGACGCCGTGGACCCACGGCGGCCCGCCGCCGGAGTACGTGCCGACCGACGACGACGCAGCGGAGCCCTGGTCATGACCCCCGCCGAGGCCGCCAGGGCGGCCACCGAGACGATCCTGGCCGACTACACCAGCGCCGCCTCCCCGGGCCTGGTGGTCGACTCGCCCCCGGGCGCCGGGAAGACCACGCTGGTCGTCGAGACCACCGCCGCCATCGCCGCCAAGGGCGAGCGGCTGATGATCGTGGCCCAGACCAACGAGCAGGTCGACGACCTGGTCGACCGGCTCGCCCGCAGGTCGCCCGAGCTGACGATCGGGCGGCTGCACGCCGAGGGCTTCGACCCGCCCGAGCGGGTGCGCCGCCACGCCGCCGTCACCACCGGCAGCAAGATCGCCCAGGTCGACGCCTGCCAGGTCGTCACCGCCACCGCCGACAAGTGGGCCTACGTGGCCGACCGGAGCTGGAAGTGGGCGATCGTCGACGAGGCCTACCAGATGCGCTCCGACAAGCTCCTCGGCGTGGCGCGGCTGTTCGCCGACGGGCACGCGTTGTTCGTGGGCGACCCGGGCCAGCTCGACCCGTTCAGCGTGGTCGACAGCGAGCGGTGGACCGGCCTGAAGTGGGACCCGCTGCAGAGCGCCGTCGCGGTGACCCAGCGGCTCAACGGGCTGCGCACGCACCGGCTGCCGGTGTCGTGGCGGCTGCCCGCCAGCGCCGCGCCGATGGTGTCGGAGGCCTTCTACCCGGCGGGCGGCTTCACCGCCGGCACCGAGGAGGGCACCCGGCGGCTGGAGCTGACCGTGCCGGGCCTGCGCTCGTCGTTCGACCGTACGGTCGAGATGGCCGCCGCCACCGGGTGGGCGCTCTACGAGCTGCCGAACCGGCACACCGTCCGCACCGACCCGGAGGCCGCGCAGGCCTGCGCCGAGATCGCCCGGCGGCTGGTCCAGCGCGGCGCGGTCGCCCACGACGAGCACGGCTCCCATCCGGTGACGCCCGACCGGATCGCGATCGGCTGCGCCCACAACGACCAGGTCGCCGCGGTGAAGCTGGCCGGGCCGCCCGAGGGCGTCACCGTCGACACGGCCAACCGCCTCCAGGGCCGCGAGTACGACGTCACGATCGTGCTCCACCCGCTGTCGGGACGGCGCGACGCCACCGCGTTCCACCTGGAGTCGGGACGGCTCTGCGTGCTGACCTCACGGCACCGGCACGCCTGCGTCGTGGTGGCCCGCGCGGGCATCGCCGACCTGCTCGACCACCATCCGATGAGCCCGCGGGTGCAGCTCAACGTGCCGATCAAGTTCCCCGACGGGTGGGCCGCGAACCATGCGGTCCTGGCCCACCTGGAGAACTACCGGGCCTGAGCCAGCACGTCGCCGATCAGCGTCGCCGTCACCGGGATCTTGTACGCCGTCTCGGGGAACGCGGGCGTCCAGTCGAGCCGGGCCGCCCGCGCGAACAGCTCCTCCGACGGCGCGTGCCCGGTGAGGGCCGCCTCGACGCCGGGCAGCCGGAGCGGCACCGCCGCCACTCCCCCGACGGCCACCCCGGCGCGGACGATCACGCCGTCGCGCACGGTCAGGTGGGCGACGGCCTCGGCCAGCGGCCACTCGGCCGAGGCGCGGCCGGTGGCGCGCTTGTACCCGGCGCGTTCGCCGTCGATCGGGGGCGGCAGGACGACCGCGGTGAGCAGGTCGGACGGGTCGAGCAGGTGGTCGCGGGCGCCGTCGCCGTAGAGGCCGGCGACCGGCCGGCGCGGGCCGTCCTCGATCTCGGCGACGGCGTCATAGGTGAGCAGCGCCATGGCCACCGACGAGGGGTGCGGCGCGACGCACGGGCCGACGTCGAGCACGACGGCGCGCTCGCCCGGGTTGCCGCGCGCCGGGCAGCCCTCGCCGCCGGTCTTCAGGCACTCGTAGTGCTCGTTGCGGTAGTAGCGGCAGCGGGTGCGCTGGAGCAGCACCCCGCCGAGCGTGGCGGCCCGCCTGATCTGCGGCGTCGCCAGCGCGCCGGCCGTCAGCGCGAGTGCGGGATAGGCGGCGGACAGGGCGGGGTCGGTCGCCAGGGTGTCGACGGTGACCATCGCCCCGATCCGGAGGCCGCCCTCCTCGGTGGTCTCGATCGACCGGAGGCCCCGGTCGCGCAGGTCGACGATCGGGCCGGTCGAGCGGCCCGACGCGCGGCGTTCCATCAGATCAGTGCCGCCGGCCCGGTATTCGGTCATCGGGGCATCCCTTCGAGCAGGCGGTCGGGGCGGATGGGCAGGTCGAGCGGGCGGAAGCCGGTCGCGTTGAAGACCGCGTTGCCCACCGAGGCGGCGACCGAGACGGTGCACACCTCGCCGAGCCCGACGCCGCCGCCCGGGACGTGGTCCCAGCCGTCCTCGTGGAAGTGGATGGTCATCTCGGGGGTGTCGTTGACGCCGGGCAGGCGGTAGTCCTCCAGGTTCGCCGACAGGACCACGCCGGTGCGCGGGTCGGTGATCCGCTCCTCGTAGAGGGCGTAGCCGATGCCCTGCACGATGCCGCCCTCGCACTGGTTGCGGGCGGCCGTCCGGTTGTAGATGGCGCCGGCGGCGATGCCGCCCCACACTCGCGTGACCCGCGTGTGGCCGAGCAGGGTGTCGACCTCCACCTCGGTGATGTGGACGGCGCCCGCCAGCCCCCGGCCGACGCGCAGATGGTCCATCGACACCGGGACCGCCGAACCGCGCCGGTCCTTGGGCCGTTCGCCGAGCACGGTCACGCCCTCGGCCGCGCCGACCGGCTTGCCGCCGAGGTGCGCGGCGAGTTTCCCGGCCGCGTCGCGGGCGGCCGGGCCGACCGAGGCGGTCGACCGGCTGCCGCCGGCGACCGGGCCGTGGGGCGCGTCGGAGTGGCCGACCTCGACGACGACGTCGGCGTCGGGGAAGACCTCCCTGACGGCGTTGCGGATGACGGTCCGGACGCCGGTGCCGATGTCCTGGGTGGCGGTCCGGGCGACGATCCGGCCGTCGCGCACCGTGAGCTCGATCTTGGTGTCGACGTCGGCGGTGTAGATCCAGTTGGCCGCGGCGGCCCCGACGCCGCGCCGGTAGCGGCCCGTCTGGGGCGTCGCGGGGCGGTCGCGCCACAGCGGGAGTTCGGCGGCGATCTCGTAGAGGGCGCGGCGGCGGCGGTTGCCGTCCCAGGTGCGGCGCAGCTTCAGCGGGTCGGCGCCGAGCCGGTGGGCGATCTCGTCGACGCCCTGCTCGACCGCCCATGCGAACGGCGGGCCGCCCGGTCCCCGGAAGGGGCTGGCCGGGGGCGCGTTGCCGATGACGTCGCGGTCGCGGAAGTGGCGGGGGCCCCGGCCGTACATGAGCAGGCCCAGGGTGGCGACCATGGAGCCGGTCGAGACGCCGCCGTGGCCGGAGACGTCGAGCGAGATCGCGGCCAGCCCGCCGGTCGGGGTGCCGAGCATGCGCAGCTCCGAGCGGGTGCCGGGGCGGTAGCCGGTGTCGGTGAGCTCCTCGGCGCGCGACATCGCGACCCTCACCGGGCGGCCGAGCCTGCGGGAGAGCTCGACGGCGGCGACCACGTCGGTGCTGAGACCGAGCTTCGAGCCGAACCCGCCGCCGACGTGCTGGGCGACGACCTCGACCTTCGGCGGGTTCCAGCGTTTGGCGGCGGCCGCCTTGACGTGCGGCAGCGCCTGCGTGGAGACGTGGAGCGTCAGCCCGTCGGGCCGCCAGTCGGCCACCGAGGCGTGCGGTTCGAGCGCGGTGTGCGACTGACCGGAGGTGGTGAACGTGGCGGCGAAGTAGCCGGGCGCGTTCCGCTCCTCGGCGGCGTCGAGCCTTCGCCGGGCGGCGCGCCCGCGCCAAGCGGAGGCGTAACCCGACCGGACGTTGCCCCGCCACCGCCCGGGGAACCCGGCGCCTTCGGCGCTGGAGGGCGCGGCCTTCTGGGCGGCGGCGTCGGCGAAGATCACCGGGGCGCCGTCGCGCCGGGCTTCCGCGGGATCGACGACCGAGGGCAGCGCCTCGTAGTCGACCGTCACCCGCTCGGCCAGTTCCCTGGCGAGGGCGGGTGTCTCGGCGGCCACGGCGGCGATCGGCTGACCGGTGTAACGGACGACGTCGCCTTGCAGGAGGCGGACGAATCCCGCCACCGGACGACCGGCCGCGGAGGCCGGGGACGTTTTCTCGGACATCTCCGGAGATTTCACCGTGACTCGCGCGTGCGGGAGCCGCGAACGCACGATCACCCCGTGGAGCATGCCCGGGAGGCTCACGTCGACCGTGTACTCGGCCGCGCCGGCGACCTTGGCCGGGGCCTCAACCCGGGCGGGCACCGGCTCGCGGTCGTCGAACACGCCCGCGCAGGCCTGCCGGACGGCGGCGACGATGTTCTCGTAGGCCCCGCACCGGCACAGGTGGCCGGTCAGCGCGGCGGCGACCTCCTCGCGGGAGGGCGTGCCCTCGTGGTCCTTGCGCCACCGGTCGTGGAAGGCGACGGCCTCGGTCACGAAGCCCGGCGTGCAGAACCCGCACTGGAGCGCGTCGCACTCGACGAACGCCCGCTGGACGGGGTGGTCACCACCGACCCCCTCGACGGTGGTGACCTCGGTGCCGTCCAGATGGGCGGCCGGCAGCAGGCAGGACACCTTCGGCTCGCCGTCGACGAGGATCGTGCAGGCCCCGCAGACCCCGGCGCCGCAGGCGACCTTGGTGCCGGTGGCCCCGAACACCGTCCGGATCACGTCGGCGGCGGTGTCGTCGGGACCGGGGTCGTGCTCGCGTGGACCGCCGTTGAACGTCAGGCGCATCGGAGGCTTCCCTTCGGCCGGTTATCCGGAGTGAATGTTCACTCCGCTTGGGATCGTACGTCAAGCAGCGCCCACGTGGCCGCCTGCGCCGCCGCCAGATCCTCATCCGTGAGCGTCAGCCCCGCCCGCCGCGCCTTCACCAGCCCGACCAGCGCGCCGTAGACGAGCGCGACCAGCATCTGCGGGTCACCGGCCCGGATCTCCCCCGCCTTCTGCCCCTCGGAGACGAAGTCGACCGCCGTCTGGTCGATGGACGTCGAGGCGGTCCGGCTGTCGACGTCGAGGTAGCCCTCGTGCTGCTGGAGTTCGAGAAACGCGAACGCCTCCGGATGGTCGGCCGCGAACCCGACGAACGTGCGGAACATCGCCGCGAACGTGCTCGCGTAGGACGCGTCGGCCGACCGCTCGGCCGCGAGCCGCTCGCCGAGCCGCTGCTTCCAGAGCCGGTAGACGGCATTGCCCAGCGCCTCCTTGCTGGGGAAATAGCGGTAGAGGGTGCCCACCGACACCCCCGCCCGCTCGGCCACCTCGGCCACCGGGGTGTCGCCATAGGTACGCTCGTTGAACACCGCGAGCGCTGCGTCGAGCAGCGCGGCACGCGTACCTCCCGCTCGTGTCATTCCGGCAGTCTACGGTGGGCCTGGTGAGGATGACCTGGGACGAACCGGCCACCGTCGACGAGGCGACGGCGATCCAGTCGCGGCTCCGCCCGCTCGCCGACCTGACCTCGGAGGGCCCCGCCAAGATCGGCCTCACGGCCGGCCTCGACGTGGGCTACGCGGCCGACGACACGGTGACCGGAGCCGTCGTCGTGCTCGACGCCTCGCTCAAGGTCGTCGACCAGGCGGTGGCGCGGGAGAAGGCCCGGTTCCCCTACGTGCCGGGGCTGTTCGCGTTCCGCGAGATCCCGCCCCTGCTGACCGCGCTCTCCCGCCTATCGGTCACCCCCGACCTGCTGGTCTGCGACGGCTACGGGGTGGCGCATCCCCGCCGGTTCGGGCTGGCGTGCCATCTGGGCGTGCTGACCGGCCTGCCGGCGATCGGCGTGGCCAAGACGGCGTTCGTGGGCACGCACGAGCCCCCCGCCGACGAGCGCGGCTCGTGGACGCCGATCGTCCTCGACGGCGAGACGGTGGGCCGCGCCCTGCGCACCCGGACCGGGGTGAAACCGGTGTACGTGTCGCAGGGCCACCGGATGAGCCTCGGCAACGCGTGCGCCCAGGTGCTGCGCCTGGCCCCGGAGTTCCGGCTGCCCGAGCCGATCAGGCTGGCCGACCGGCTCTCTCGTACCTGACCGACAGATCGGGTTTCCAGACGCCCTCCTCCTCGGCCAGTTCCCACCCGCCGTCGATGACGTCGGCTCCGACGGTGGCGGTGAAACGCTGCGCGAAGCCGGGCTGGTCGCGCCACATCCTCCAGACGCCGTCGTCGAGCGTGCACTGGTAGACCCGGTGCACGCCCCGGCCGTCGGAGTAGAGCTGGGTGAACCGGCCGGTGCCGTCGTCGGAGCCGTAGACGCAGACGGCGGGGAACAGTTCGGGCATGCCCTGGTCGCCGGGGAAGACGTCGGTGCGCTGGACGACGAACCGGTCGTCGAGCCAGGCGAACGTCGACCGCACCCGGCCGAGCACCTGGCCGCCGGGGAGCGCGGTCGTGACGGCCCATTCGCCGATGAGAGGCTTCAGTCGCTGCATGCCGTATGCGTAGCAGAAGACGGCGGTCACCGGGGAGCCGGAACGGCCTTCTCGGCGGCGCGGCTGACCTCCTCCCACGCCGCCCAGGTCTCCATCTTCTTCCGGGAGACGTCGAAGGCCAGGTCGTAGACGGCGCTGCCCAGCAGCAGGCGCAGCGGCGGGTCGTCGGCGTCGACGAGCTTCATGACGGCCTCGGCGGCCAGGTGCGGCAGGCTGTCGACCGACCCGTCGGCGAACCGCCGCTCCATTTCGGCCCGCAGCGGCGCGTAGACCTCAAGCGGCTCGGTGGTGACCAGGCCCGTGGTGTAGAGGCCGGTCCAGTATCCGCCGGGCTCGACGATGGTGACCTTGACGCCGAAGCCCTCGGCCTCGGCCGCCAGCGCCTCGCTCATCCCTTCGAGGGCGAACTTGCTCGCGCTGTACATCCCCGTGAGGGGGAAGCCGCCCAGCGCGCCGATGCTGGAGATCTGCAGGATGTGCCCGCTCCCCTGGGCGCGAAGGTGCGGCAGCACGGCCTGGGCGACCCAGAGGGGGCCGAAGAAGTTCGTCTCCATCTGGGCGCGGGCCTCGGTCTCGCCGAACTCCTCGACCATGCCCATGGCGAGGTAACCGGCGTTGTTGACGACGACGTCGAGGCGGCCCATCCGGCGCACCGCCTCGTCGACCGCGGCCCGGACGGCCGCGCGGTCGGTGACGTCCAGGGGAAGCGTGAGCAGGCGGTCGCCGTGCTCGGCGGCCAGCGGCTCCAGCGGGGCGACGGACCGGGCCACCCCCACCACGCGGTCGCCCGCGGCCAGCGCCGCCTCGGTGAAGGCCCGGCCGAGGCCCCGGCTCGCTCCGGTCACGAACCACACACGATCAACGGTCATTCCACAGCTCCTCTTTTCAGCGAGACGAACCGTCTCGCCTCGCTTGAGAACTGTACGCACATCTCCCCTGACGATGCAAGACGGTCCGTCTCGTCTTAGGATGAGCGCATGACGACGCAGCGCAAGGCGCCCGACGCCGCCCGGCGCAACGAGACCGCCCGCCGGGCCATCCTCACCGCCGCGCTCGACCTGGCCGGAGAGGTCGGCTACGCCCGGCTGAGCATCGAGGGCATCGCCGCCAGGGCCGGGGCGGGCAAGCAGACGATCTACCGCTGGTGGCCGTCGAAGGGCGCGGTGTTGTTCGACGCGCTGCTGATGCTCTCGGAGGGCCAGGGCGACCAGCCCGCCGACCTGCCCGACACCGGCGATCTGGAGGCCGACCTGAAGACGGTGCTGCGCGCCACCGTCGACGAGCTGAACGACCCGCGCTACAGCGAGCCGATGCGCGCCTTGGCCGTCGAGATCCTGCTCGACCCCGCCCTCGCCGCCGACTTCGCCGAGCGGCTCGACGAGCCGGTCAGGGAGCTCAAGCGCCGCCGGCTCAGCCGCGCCCAGGCCGCCGGGCAACTCGCCGCCGACGCCGACCTCGACGTGGCCGTCGACCTGATCTGGGGCCCGCTCCGCACCCGCTGGCTCTACCGCGAGGGCCCACTGACCACCGCCTTCGCCGACACCGTGGTCGAGACGGCCCTCAACGGACTGCGCCCGGGTGCGAGCAGCCGGCCCACCAGCCCAACCCCGACCTGATGGAGACGGCCGGGCGCGAGCTGAAGAGCCTGCCGGGCACCGGTGAACGGGTCAGCGGGGAACTCGTGGCGGTCGCCACGGCCTTCCCCGAGGCGGGTCAGCGGCGGGCCGCGGCCGCCCGGCGGACCTTCTTGTCGAGCCAGGTCGGCCCGCTGGACCGGATCGTGACCGGGGCGTCGAGTTCCTGGGCGACGAGCCCCGCCCACGAGTCGGGCGCGGAGGACAGGATCGGGCGGGCGGTGAGCAGGCGTTCGGACACCTGCGCCCGCAACTCCAGGCCGCCGCCGGGCACCAGGGTCAGGCCGTCGGCGTACTCGCGGCAGACCTTGAGCTCGGGGTGCTCGTCGGCGACGTCGAGGTGGGTGAGCGCGATCTCGTCGATGCCGCCGCAGACGCGGGCGGCGTAGCGGAGCGCGACGAGGTCGAGGTGGCCGGTGCGGAACGGGCCCTGCCACTCGCCGGTCATGTTGTGGCGTTCGGGCAGGTGGAGGGTGGGGTCTTCGGTCACGAACGGGCCGTTGCCGTGCCGGGTCATGTACGTGCGGACCACGCCGAGCCGCTTCGCGTCGTCGAGGCCGGCCTCGCCGAGCAGCTCGAACGCGTTGGTGAACGTGGTGGTCGACCAGGTCGTGTAGGGGTGGAAGCCGTACCACTCGTCGAGGAGCACACCCTGGGCGCCCTCGAAGACGAGCGGCCCGCCCGAGGGCAGCCGGCCGGTGTGGACGGTCGCGGCGAACTGGCGGTAGGCCTCGGCGACGTCGTCGACCGACGGCATCCTGATCGGCCGGCCGATCTCGGCGGAGGCCCAGTCGCGCAGCCGCCGCAGCAGCGGCCGCAGCGCCCGGGGGTTGCCGCAGTCGGCGACCCGGATCGCCGACGCGGGGTTGTCGATGGCGTAGGACGCCGTCTCGCCGACGCCCATGCCGCACGACCCGTGGCGGCGCTCGCCCCGGGAACGTTCCCGGAACCGGTTGACGCGCATGTGGAACGGGGTGGTGACCAGCGCCTCGGGGTCGACGGTGAGCAGGTCGAACGGCCGGTGCACACCGAGAGAGCGCAGGTGGTTGGCCTCGCTGGCCAGCCGCATCGGGTCGACCATCATGTAGCGCGACAGGAAGGTCGGCACGCCCCAGAAGGTGCCCGCGCCGAACTGGGCGAAGGTGTGGTGGCGGCCGTCGGGGGTGACGACGTTGTGGCCGGCCTGGCCGCCGCCGTTGTAGCGGACGACGGCCCTGATGTCGGGGTGCCGGGAGCACAGGTAGTCGACGATGGTGCCCTTGCCCGCGTCGCCGTATCCGAGGTCGGCGACGATCACGTGGTCTTCCATGGTGGCCTCCACTCTCGCTAGTGGGCCTTCTGGGACATGACACGGTCGACCACGGTGAGCGCGATCGTGTCGCAGATCGACGAGACGTCGTCGAGCTCGATCACGCGGTCGCCGAGTAGCGTGCGCCACAGGCCGCTGACCTGCTGGTCGCCCGCGTGGGAGGTGCCGCCCGGGATGATCATGTTGATGTCCCAGGTGCGGGAGGCCTCCTTGATGACGGTCTCGGTGCGGACGTCCTTGACCATGGACTCGCCGAACAGGGCGGCCACCTCGTGGCCGGACACCGACGGGTAGGGCATCTCGTCGCCGATGACGAAGGCGACCCCCTTCACGCCGCGCTTCTCGTGGCAGTCGAGCGCGGTGTGCCGGGCGAGGAAGTAGAGGGCCAGTTCGTAGCTCTCCCGCATGCCGCCGCCTCCGCCGCCCTCCAGGAGGATGCGGCGCAGGTCCTCGTCCATGCGGTTGTCGGACTCGAACTGGCCGATCTGCAGGGGCGCGCGGTCGCACGTCGCGTCGCCGACGGCGCCGAAGAGGATCTGGGCGTCGGGGATCAGTGCGGTGACCGTGGACAGCAGGCTCGGCAGGCGGACCTGTAACTCCCGGGGGACCCGCTGCATCGAGCCGGTGACGTCGAAGAAGACGGCGACGGCGACGCTCTCGGGGTGTTCCTGGGAGTCGCGCGCCTCCCTGACCTTCACGTTGTAGGGGTCGAGCGCCTGGTGCACCCGCCAGGTGTGGCGGGGCTGGTTGCGCATCGCCTCGGAGTGGCCGAAGGCGGCCAGTCCGCGCTGCTCGCGGTAGGTCTGCGCGGCCTCGAATTCATCGTCGGACCAGTGGCCCCATCCCATGTGCGGTGACTCCTCATCGGTGGCTTCGAGTGTTCGGTGGCTTCAGGTCGTCTCGGACGGGCGCAGCAGCGCCGGATGGAGCTGCGTCGCGCCGCCCCACCGGTAGAGCCGGGCACGGGGGCCCCCACGTTCTCCCCCGCGCTCGGTGGTGCGGCCGGTCTCCTCGACGTAGCCGTCGACCGACATCACCTTCCGGTGGAAGTTGCCGGGGTGGAGCTGCTCGCCCCACACCACCTCGTAGACGTTGCGCAGTTCGGAGATCGTGAACTCCGGCCCGACGAACGAGGTGGCCAGCGAGCTGTACTCCAGCTTGTTGCGGGCCCGTTCGACGCCCTCGTCCAGGATCGCGGCGTGGTCGAAGGCGAGCTTCATGTCCCTGGTGGCAGCCAGGGAGATCCACGCGGCGTTCTTGGCGTCGGTGCCGGCGACGGGCTCGGGGACCTGGGGCGCGAAGGCCAGGTAGGCCACGGTGAACACGCGCAGGGGGCGCGGGTCGCGGCCGGGCTTGCCGAAGGTCTTCAACTGCTCCAGGTAGACGCGGTCGAGGTCGGACTGCCGAAGGCCGGTCTCCTCCTTCAGCTCACGGGCGGCGGCCTCGTGCAGGTCCTCGTCAGGCTGGACGAACCCGCCCGGGAGCGCCCACTCGCCCATGAACGGCGGCTCGCCGCGTTCGACGAGCAGGACGTGGAGCTCCTTGTCGCGGATCGTCAGGATGACGAGGTCGACCGTCACGCCCACAGGCGGGTAGGCACGCGGCTCATAGGTGTTCAGCCATTCCGCCTCTTCCATCGCACCGTCTTTCTCAAACTGAGTATTTCTAAGGGTGAGCATAACCCCGTGTCCGGGTGCGCACAAGCCGTGTTCCTGAACGTTTCACCACACTCCGTACGCCGTCCCACGTCGGCAGACCTCGCCTCGTCACGTTCCCGAAACACTCTGTACGCCGGACGGAAACGCGCCCACATTGAGAGCCGCCCACCCCCCGCCCTGGAGACGACCTGCTCATGAGACCCCCACCCAGACTCCGGCCGCGGTCGTGGCGGTTCCGCGCCACGGCCGTGTTCGCCGCAGTGGCGGCGGCCGTCGCGCTCGCCACGTTCCCGACTCTCCCCGCCAACGCCGCCATCGCGTGCCAGGTGACCTACGCCAAGCAGTGGGACAACGGCTCCGGCTTCGGCGCGAACATCTCCATCCAGAACCTCGGTGACGCGGTCAGCCCGTGGCGGCTGACCTACACGTGGCCGGGCAACCAGACCGTGCAGCAGGGCTGGAACGGCACCTGGTCGCAGTCGGGCGCGAACGTGACGGTCGTCGCGCCGTCGTGGGCGCAGAACCTGGCCTCCGGCGCGAACGTCGGCATCGGCTTCAACGGCCAGTACAGCGGCACCAACACCAACCCGACCTCGTTCTCGCTGAACGGCACGGTCTGCAACGGCCCGAGCCCGTCGCCGTCGCCCTCCCCCTCGCCCACCCCGCAGGCGCTCGTCGTGACGCCGACCACGGTGAGCGTGCCCGAGGGCGGCACGGCCACCTACTCGGTCCGGCTCCAGGCGCAGCCCACGTCGAACGTCACGGTGACCTCGACGGCCGGTTCGGGTGACACCAACCTGACCGTGAGCTCGGGCGGCAGCCTGACGTTCACCTCCGCGAACTGGGCCACCCCGCAGAACGTGACGCTGGCCGCCGCGCAGGACTCCGACAGCACGAACGGCTCCCGCACGATCACGGTCGCCTCCAGCGGCCTGGCCAGTGTGAACGTGACCGCGAACGAGGCCGACGACGACCCGGGCACCACCCAGTCGCTGGTCGTCTCGCCGACCGCGCTGACGGTCCCCGAGGGCAACACCGCCATCTTCGGCGTACGGCTGGCGATCGCGCCCACCTCGAACGTCACCGTCACCACCACGGCCGGCTCGGGCGACGCCGACCTGACCGCGACCGCCGGCACCTCGCTGACGTTCACGCCGTCGAACTACGCGACCGTGCAGAACGTGACCCTGAGCGCGGCGCAGGACAGCGACAGCACGAACGGCTCGCGCACCTTCAGCGTGGCGTCCACCGGCCTGACCTCGGTGGCGGTCACGGCGACCGAGGCCGACGACGAGAACACGAGCAACGCCTACATCACCGAGTTCCAGACGCAGTACAACAAGCTCAAGGCCAGCGCCTCGGGCTACCTGTCGCCCGAGGGCATCCCCTACCACTCGGTGGAGACACTGCTCGTCGAGGCGCCCGACCACGGGCACGAGACCACCTCCGAGGCGTTCTCCTACCTGATCTGGCTGGAGGCGCAGTACGGCCGCATCACCCGCAACTGGGCGCCGTTCAACGCCTCGTGGTCGCTGATGGAGCAGTACATCATCCCGTCGACGGCCGGGCAGCCGGGCGGGCAGACGGCGTACAACCCGAGTGACCCGGCCGACTACGCGCCCGAGTTCAACCAGCCGAACCAGTACCCGTCGCCGCTCTCCACGAGCGTCGTCGCGGGCCAGGACCCGCTGGCGAACGAGCTCCAGTCGACCTACGGCAACCGGACCATGTACGCCATGCACTGGCTGCTCGACGTCGACGACGTCTACGGCTTCGGCACCGGCCGGGGCAGCAGCCTGACCGAGTGCGGCGACAACACCAAGCGGGTCACCTACATCAACACCTACCAGCGCGGCCCGCAGGAGTCGGTGTTCGAGACCATCCCGCACCCGTCGTGCGAGACCCAGCGGTACGGCCAGACGGGCGGCGGCTTCCAGCCGCTGTTCATCCAGGGCACCGCCGCCGCGCAGTGGCGCTACACCAACGCCCCGGACGCCGACGCCCGCGCCGTCCAGGCCGCCTACTGGGCCTACATCTGGGCCGGCGAGCAGGGCAACCTGTCGCAGATCAGCTCGACCCTCACCAAGGCCGGCAAGCTGGGCGACTACCTGCGCTACGCGATGTACGACAAGTACTTCAAGAACCCCGGCTGCGCGTCGCCGACGTGCACCGCCGGATCGGGCAAGAGCAGCTCGGCGTACCTGCTGAACTGGTACTTCGCCTGGGGCGGCGCCCTCGACGGCACGTGGGCGTGGCGGATCGGCTCCAGCCACAACCACGGCGGCTACCAGAACCCGCTGGCGGCCTGGGTGCTCAGCTCGGCCGGTCCGACGGCGCTGCGCCCGCAGTCGCCGACGGCGGCGACCGACTGGAACACCTCGCTCACCCGCCAGGTGCAGTTCTACAAGTGGCTCCAGTCCGCCGAGGGCGGCATCGCCGGCGGCGCGACCAACTCGTGGGACGGCGCCTACGCCTCCCGGCCGAGCGGCCTGCCACAGTTCTTCGGCCAGACCTACGACGTCGACCCCGTCTACCACGACCCGCCCTCGAACCAGTGGTTCGGCTTCCAGGCCTGGGGCATGCAGCGCCTGGCGGAGCTCTACTACGTGACCGGCAACACGATGGCCAAGTCGGTGCTCGACAAGTGGGTCGCGTGGGCCATCGCCAACACGACCCTGGGCAGCGGCGCGACCTTCGCCATCCCCAACGAGATGGACTGGTCGGGCGCCCCGTCGGCCAACTTCAACTGCGCGACGTGCACCCCGGCCGACAACCCCGGCCTGCACGTGACGATCCGCAACACCGGCACCGACGTCGGCGTCGCGGCCTCGCTGGCCAGGACGCTGATCTGGTACGCGGCCAAGGAGAACGGCTCGACCCTGGGCAACCAGGCGAAGGCCACGGCCAAGGGCCTGATCGACCGCCTGCTGCTGTCGAAGACCAGCAAGGGCATCGCGATCCCCGAGCCGCGCGCCGACTACCAGCGGTTCGACGACGTCTACAACGCCTCGACCGGCCAGGGGGTCTACATCCCCTCGGGCTTCAGCGGCGTCATGCCCAACGGCGACACGATCGTCCCGGGCAAGTCGTTCCTCGGCATCCGGTCCTTCTACCTGCAGGACCCGGAATGGCCCAAGGTCCAGGCCTACCTGGACGGCGGTCCGGTGCCGACGTTCACCTACCACCGGTTCTGGGCCCAGGCGGACATCGCCATGGCCTTCGCCGACTACGGCACGCTGTTCCCGGCGGGCTGACGATCCGACCGGCGCGGGCCCTGGCAGGCCCGCGCCGGCTTCACTGGAGTATGCCGTGTATGCACAATTCGCCGGGGGCCGCGAAGGGAGGGCCCGCCTGGCCTGGGGGCAGCGCGCCATCTGGGACGCGATCCAGCAGGCCGGACCGGCCAACGCCCACTTCTTCAACATCGCCCGGCTGATCGCCTTCGCCCGGGGGCGCGGCCCCTTCCCGCTCGACGACGTGGTCGCCGCCGTGGCCGCGCTGATCCTCCGGCACGAGGCCCTCAGGGCCAGGACCTACGTGGACGAGGACGGCGAGCCCTTCCAGGTCGTCCACGGCGAGGGGGCGCTGCCGATCCGGCTGGCCGAGTGCGCCGACGACGAGGCCGACGAGGTCGCCGAGGTGCTGCTGGCCGAGCTGGCCCGCACGGCGTTCGCGCCGGGCGACGAGTGGCCGGCCCGGTTCGGCCTGGTCGTCGTGGAGGGCAGGGTCCGGCACGTGGCGTTCGTGTTGTGCCATCTGGCCGCCGACGACTACGCCGCCGACCTGGTGGCCCGCGAGCTGCGCAACCTGCTGCTGCGCGGCGCGTTCCCCGTGCAGCCGTCGCAGCAGTTGCTCGACCTGGTGACCGAGGAGGAGTCGGGCGTCGGCCGCTACCGCTCGGAGGCCGCGCTGGCCCACTGGGAGAAGGGCTACCGGCGCATCCCGCCCACGATGTTCCCCACGGTCGTCGGCCCGCCGGCCGAGCCGCGCTGGAGCCGGGCCGTCCTGGAGTCGCACGCCCTGGAGGACGCGGTCGCGGTCGTGGCCGCCCGCCACCACGTCAGCACCGGGACGGTGCTGATGACGGCGGTGACCACGCTGCTCGGCCCGCTGCTGGGGCACGACGTCTGCGCGATCACCCCGATCGTGCACAACCGCTACCGGCCCGCCACCCGCGACCTGGTGGCCACGCTCACCCAGCTCGGCCTGTTCACCATGCGGAGCGACCCCCTCGCGCCGCTGGCCAAGACGCTGGAGCAGACCCACTCCGACGCGATGCGCTCCTACCGCCACGCCCAGTACGACCAGCGCGCCTGGGACGCGATGGTGGAGAAGGTGAGCGCCGACCGGAACGTGCGCGTCTACCCGTCGTGCTGCTTCAACGACGTCCGGCCGGTCGAGCAGCGCACGGCCACACAGGTGGCGATCGACGGCCCCTGCCCGGCCGAGGTGGAGTGGCTGCCGGGCGTGGAGCACTTCAACTGCGACTTCTGCTTCGTGGTCACCCGGCAGGCCGGGACGCTCGCGATCGGCCTGACGGCCGACACGTGCCGGTTCCCGCGCGACCGGATGGTGACGCTGATGCGCGGGGTCGAGGAGCTCGTCGTCGAGTCGGCCTACCGGGACACCCGGCCGGTGGATCTGCGGGTGTTGCGGTGACCTCCCGGCGGACGGGCGGTGAACTGGGGTTTATGTCCGGCTTGTCCCCAGCGCGTTCCCACGAAGACGGGTGCCGCCGGTAGTCAAAGCCTGATATTTCACCATTTTGTCAGCGATGTGAGAGTCACCCTTGACACGGTTCACCACCCCACAAGGAGCTCCCGTGCGGCGTGCCCTCTCCTTAGGCGTGGCCTCGATCGCCACCCTCGCCCTGCTCGCCACCCCCGCCTCCGCCACCCCTCCCGGCATCCCCTCCTACTCCACCGCCGTCAGTCAGCTCAACGCGCTGACCGTGGCCGCCGAGGCCAACGCCGGTTCGTACAACCGCGACCTGTTCCCGCACTGGAGCACCGTCTCCGGGGCGTGCAACACCCGGGAGCAGGTGCTCAAGCGCGACGGCACCGGCGTCGTGGTCAACTCCTCCTGCGCGGCGACCTCCGGCAGCTGGTACTCGCCCTACGACGGCGCCACCTGGACCGCCGCCTCCGACGTCGACATCGACCACATGGTCCCGCTGTCGGAGGCGTGGAAGTCGGGCGCGAACGCCTGGACCACCAGCCGCCGGGAGCAGTTCGCCAACGACCTGTCGAGCCCGCAGCTGTGGGCCGTGACCGACAACGTCAACCAGTCGAAGGGCGACCAGGACCCGGCGTCGTGGAAGCCGTCCAGGACCGCCTTCTACTGCACCTACGCCAAGTCGTGGATCGCCGTGAAGTACAAGTACTCCCTCAAGCTCCAGTCGGCGGAGAAGACGGCCCTGAACTCGATGCTCGGCTACTGCTGACCCCTGACCGCGAGGGGGCCGGTCCGTCCGGCCCCCTTCAGCATCTCCTGGCCGATCAGGTCGTCGGGGAGCGCGTCGGGGACCCGGTCGTCGAAGTACCACAGGCCCCTGATGAACCGGGCCACCAGGACGGCCGTCGCCATGACGATCGCGAACAGCACGTACATGAGCGCGATCCCGCGTCCCTCGCCGGTGCCGATGACGAGCCCGACCGACCCGGCCAGCAGGCCGCCCTCGACCATGAGCGGTTCGAAGAGGGCGGTGCCATAGGGGGCGACCAGGCCGTAGCCGATCGGCAGGGTGGAGAAGGCGACGAGCTGGTTCAGCGCGAACACCCGGCCGTGGAACCGCTGCGGGACCTTGACCTGGATGATCGTGTTGTAGATGCCGTTCAGCACGGTCAGCGAGAAGAACATGCCGAACACCCCGGCGGCGATGACGACCAGGTTCTCCTGCGCCCCCACCACGACCGCGCCCGCCGACAGCGCCACCGTCGACCAGAGCTGACCGCGCAGGCGGCGACGCCGCGGGCCGCCCCAGATGGTCATCAGCAGTCCCCCGACGAACACGCCCAGGCCGCCGGCGAAGGTGACCCGGCCGACGTCCTGGAGGTCGCCGAAGCTCAGCACGAGCGGCGAGACGAGCAGGAACAGCGGCGACATGAACAGGTTCACCACGGCGAAGAACAACAACATGCTCCGGATGCCGCGGTTGCCCCAGGTGAACTTCAGCCCGTTGACCAGCTCGGTGAGCAGCGGCTCGCGGCGCCGCCAGCCCATCGTCTTCGGGAACCTGACCAGCAGCACCGTGATGATCGCCACCGTGTAGCTGACGACGTCGATGACCAGGATGCCGCCGAGCCCCACGACCGACATGAGCCCGGCCGCCGCCAGCGGCGGCACCAGGTTGGCCAGGCCGCCGACCATGCCCATGAGCCCGTTGGCGTGCCCCAGGAACCGTTTCGGCACGATCTGCGGGACCGCCGCCGCCCAGGCGACCCGCTGGAAGGTGAGCGCGAGCGAGAGCAGCACCAGCAGCGGGTAGACCTGCCACACCATCAGGTTCCCGGTCCACACGAGCACGCCCAGCGCGAGCTGGGTGCCGCCCGCGGCCACGTCACTGGCCAGGATGACCTTCCGCCGGTCGAACCGGTCGACGACGGCGCCCGCGAGCGGCGCGGCGAGCATGCCGGGCACCAGCGCCAGCACCGAGAACAGCGCGAAGTTCACCAGCGAACCGGTGGTCATGTAGATCCACAGCGGCAGCGCGAACTCGGTCAGCGCCGTCCCGGTGATGGAGATGAGCTGCCCGGCGGCCAGCGCGGCGAAGCGCTTCATGCCCGGCTTCGGCCCGACGTGGATCTCGGGGCCGGGCCCGCCGCCTTCGGGCGTGCCGCGCACGGACAGGCCCTCCAGCCACCAGGTCTCCTCGCCCGTCGACTTCTCCAAGGTCGCGGTGGAGCCCTCGGCGATGGCGCGGTGGGTGTGGGTGACGATGGCGGCCAGCTCTTCGTTGCGGTACTTCACGAAATAGTGGGCGGCCTCGTCGAGCACGACGCAGGCGGTGGTGTCGGCCACGCAGTGCCATTCGCGGAACCGCTCCTGGTAGTACTCCATCGCGGGGTCGCGCTCCCCCACCACCGCGATGACCGGGGCCGACAGCGGCGGCAGCTCCTTCTCGAAGACCTCGGTGAAGTACTCCTCGGCCTCCCGGGTGCCGGTCCTGCGGTTGGCCACGATGAGCTTGAGCTCCTCCTGGTCGAACTCCGTGACGTCCAGGCCGGCGGCGCTGAGGGCGTTGATGCGGCCCTGGTCGCCGCCCAGCTCCTCCAGCCAGGTGCCGATCCGGGAGAACACGCCCTTCGGGCGGGCGAACGGAAAGGCGCCGCCCAGGTAGACGGCCTCGGGGGCGCGTCCGGCCGCCTCCAGGTGACGGGCCGCCTCGATGCTGATCATGCCGCCGAGGCCGCAGTGGCCGTACAGGACGATCGGGCCCGTGACCTTGGCGAGGATCTCGTCGGCGTACTCCTTGGCGACCTCGTTCATGGGGCGGGGCTCTTCGCCGAGTTCGTTGCCCGGCACGGCCAGGGAGTACAGCGCCCAGTCGGCCGGCAGGGCGTCGGCCAGCGGCTTGTAGATGACGGCGCTGCCGCCGCCGTAGGGGGCGCAGACGACCGTGGCGCGGGCCGGCCGCGACGGGGTCAGGCGGTGCAGCAGGCCGCCCGCCGCCTTCTCCGTCGACGGGTCGAGCAGGCGGGCCAGGTCGCGGACGGTCGGGTGCTTGAACAGGTCGAGCAGGGTGGCGACGTGCCCGGCCTTGCGCAGCCGGGCGACGACCTGCATGGCCAGCAGCGAGTGGCCGCCGAGGTCGAAGAAGTCGTCGGTGACGCTGATCCGCTCCAGCCCCAGCACGGCGGCCCAGATCCCGGCGACGAGCTCCTCCAGCTCGGTCTCCGGGTCGGTGAACTCGGCCGTCGGCTCGGCCACCGCCGCCGGGTCGGGCAGCGCGGCCCGGTCGACCTTGCCGTGGGACTTCAGCGGGAGGCGGTCGAGCCAGACGTACCGGGCCGGGACCATGTAGTCGGGCAGGCGCTCCTTCAGCCAGGCGCGCAGCGCGCCGGTGTCGCCGACCCCGGCCAGGTAGGCCACGAGGCGCTGGTCGCGGAGTTCGACCACAGCCTGGGCGACCCCCTCGTAGGTGCCGAGGAGGGTCTCGATCTCGCCCAGTTCCACCCGGTAGCCGCGCACCTTCACCTGGAGGTCGCGGCGGCCGAGGAACTGGAGCTCGCCCGACTCCAGCCAGCGCCCCAGGTCGCCGGTCCGGTAGAGGCGGGCTCCCGGGGGGCCGTACGGATCGGGCACGAACTTTTCGGCGGTCAGCGCCGGGCGCCCGAGGTAGCCGCGCGCCAGGCGCGCGCCACCGAGGTGGATCTCCCCGGGCATGCCGATCGGGACCGGACGGCCGTTGGCGTCCAGCAGCCGGACCGTCGCGCCGGGCAGCGGCCGGCCGATGGGCAGCAGGCCCTTCTCGGCGCCGACCTCGTGGGTGGTGACGCCGACGGTGGCCTCGGTGGGCCCGTAGTGGTTGACGACCCTGACCCGGGCGGCCAGCTCGGCGGCCCACTCGGCCGGCGCGGCCTCGCCGCCCAGGACGAGCAGCTTGCGGGGCAGCAGCTCGGCGGGGTCGGCCTCGGCCAGCAGCGCGGCCAGGTGGGAGGGCGTGATCTTGAGGTAGTCGGGCGGGTAGAGCCGGAAGTAGGCCGCCAGATCGGGCGCGGCCGTCTTCGGCGGCAGCAGGTGCAGGCAGCCGCCCGTCATCAGCGACAGGTAGAAGACGGTGATGCCGAAGTCGAAGGCGAGCGACTGGAGCAGCGCGAACTCCGACCCGGGCTCGACCGCGAACCGCTCGTGCACCCCGGCCAGGTAGACCAGCACCTCCCGGTGCTGCACCGCCACGCCCTTCGGCCGCCCGGTCGTGCCGGAGGTGTAGATGACGTAGGCCAGGTCGTCGGGGGTGACGCCGACCTCAGGAGCCCGCGCCGCCGTCCCGCCGTCGAGGTGGATGCCGGTGACCCCGTCGGGCCCCAGCTCGGGGGTGGTCACCGCGAGGGCGATGCCGGCGTCCTCGATCATGTACGCCAGCCGCGCCGCCGGCAGCTCCGGGTCCAGCGGCACATAGGCGGCCCCCGACTTGAGCACGCCCAGGATCGCCACGGCGATGTCGGCCGACTGCTCCAGGCAGACCGCGACCCGGTCACCGGGCCGCACCCCCTCCCCGACGAGCCGGGCGGCCAGGTGGTTGGCCCGCTGGTCGAGCTCCCGGTAGGTCAGCGTGTCGTCGCCGAAGACCACGGCCGGGGCGTCCGACACCCGCACGGTGTGGTGCAGCAGCGTGGCGTCGAGGCGCCGTGGCTCCGCCGACTCCCCGAACGCCGGCGTCGTGGCCGCCTCGTGCGCGGGCAGCAGGTCGAGGGTGGAGATCCGGGCCGACGGGTCGGCCGCGATCGACCGCAGCAGCGTCTCGAACGACTCGGCCAGTCGCCGCACGGTCGAGGGCTTGAACAGGTCGGTGCAGTAGATGAACGAGGCGCCCATGCCCTCCGGGCCCTCGTACAGGTAGAGCGCCAGGTCGAACCGGGCGGCGGTCACCTCGGCCGAGAAGCCGGTGACCTTGACGACGTCGGCGCCCGCCGGTCCGGTCTGGTAGTTCTGCAGCGCGAACAGCACCTGGAAGATGGGCGTGCGGCTGACGTCGCGTTCGACGTTGAGCTCGTTGACGAGCTGGTCGAACGGGAGCTCCTGGTGGGAGAAGGCGTCGAGCGCGCCGTCCTTCACGCGGTCGAGCAGGTCGGTGAAGGCCGGGTCGCCGTCGAGGTCGGCCCGCATGGCGAGGGTGTTGACGAACATGCCGACCAGCCCGTCGAGCTCGGGCTGTCCGCGCCCGCTGACGGGGGTGCCGACGGCGAAGTCGTCCTGCCCCGACCAGCGGCCGAGCAGGACCTGCAGCGCCGCCAGGAAGGTCATGTACGGCGTCGCCCCGCGCGCGTTGCCCAGCTCGGTCAGCGCGGCGACGAGGTCCCCGTCGAGCCGGAACGCGTGCTCGGCCCCCTTGGCGCTCTGCTCCGGCGGGCGGGGCAGGTCGGTGGGCAGGTCGAGCGGCGGCAGGTGGGCGAGCCGGTCACGCCAGTAGTCGACGTCGGACTGGAAGACCCGGCCGCGCTGCCAGAGGGCGTAGTCGCCGTACTGGACCGGCAGCGGCGCGGGCTCCCTGCCGGCGAGCAGGGTCAGGATGTCGCCCAGCAGCACGTCGCCCGACCAGCCGTCGGTGACGGCATGGTGAGCGGCGAGCTGGAGCACGTGCTGCTCGTCCGCGATCCGGACGAGCGTGGCCCGCAGGAGCGGCCCGGCGGCCAGGTCGAACGGCCGGGCCAGGTCGGCCGAGATCAGCCGCCGGGCCTCCTCGGCGTCGGCGGCCTCGTGCACGGTCAGCTCGACGGCGGCCTCGTCGTCGATGACGAGTTCCGGCAGGCCGTCCTCAGTGGTGGTGAAGCGGGTGCGCAGGGTCTCGTGCCGGGCGGTCACCTTCGCGAGCGCGTCGCGCAGGGCGTCGGCGGAGAGCCCGCCCTCCAGCCACACCGCGAACGGGACCGTGTAGGCGGTCGTGCCGGGGCGGTACTGCTCCAGGAACCAGAGCCGTTCCTGCGCGTGCGACAGCGGCGGCACCACACCCGGCTCGCGCGGGGTGATGACGGCCTTGGCGGTGCGGCGGCGGAGCCGCTGCTGGATGAGGGCCCGCTTGGCGGCGGAGATGTCCTGGGTCATGACTCCTCCAGCAGGGCGAGCGCCTCTTCGTCGGACAGGTCGCCGAGCTCGGCGAAGAGCAGGTCTTCGACCGCCTGACCGAGGGTCTCGACGGTGGTGTGCGTGAACAGGGTCCGGATCGGCACCGAGACGCCGACCGTGCTCTCCATCCGCGCCGCGACCCGGACGGCCAGCAGCGAGTGCCCGCCGAGCTGGAAGAAGTCGTCGAACGCGCCGATGCCCTCGACTCCCAGCAGTTCGCTCCAGACATCGGCGACCAGCGCCTCGGCGTCTGAGCGGGGCGCGACGAACGTCTCCTGCCGGCGCGGTTCCGGTTCGGGCAGCGCGAGCCGGTCGAGCTTGCCGTTCGGCGTCAGCGGCAGCGCGTCGAGCGCGACGAACACGTTCGGCACGTAACCGGCCGGCAGCCGCTCGACCAGCCGCTCCCGCAGACCCGTGGTGTCCCCCACGACGTAGGCGACCAGCACGTCGCCCCTGACCGCCACGGCGGCCCGGGAGACGCCGTCGAGCGCTTCGAGCGCCGACTCGACCTCGCCGAGCTCGATCCGGTGGCCGCGCAGCTTGACCTGGTCGTCGTTGCGGCCCAGGAACTCCAGCGTGCCGTCCCAGTTCCAGCGGACCAGGTCACCGGTGCGGTAGACCCCGCCGACGAACCGCTCGGCCGTCAGCTCGGGCCGCCGCAGATAGCCGTCGGCCAGCCCGAGCCCGCCGATGACCAGCTCGCCGGGGGCGCGCGGCGGCACCGGGTTCAGGTGGGCGTCGACGACCGCGACGGTGGTGTTGCCGATGGGCCGTCCGATCGATGTCTCCCCCGGATCGTCGGGCACCTCCCAGGCGGTCGACCAGATGGTGGTCTCGGTCGGGCCGTAGACGTTCACGAGCCTGCCGGTCCTGGCCTTCAGCTCCTTCGCGAGGCCGGGAGGCAGCGCCTCCCCGCCGACCAGCGCCGTGACCCGCGGGATGTCCCCTTCGACCAGCACCCGCCAGCCGGAGGGCGTGGCCTGGACGTGTGTGACCCCGCCCTCGGTGATCCGCCGCGCGAGCGCCGGCCCGTCGAGCGCGATCCCGGGATCGGCGATCACGACCCGGCCGCCGGTCACGAGCGGCAGGTAGAGCTCCAGCCCGGAGATGTCGAACGAGAGCGAGGTCAGCGCCAGCCAGACGTCGTCGGGCGTCGACCCGAGCAACTCCCGCATCGAGACGAGGAAGTTGAGCAGCGCCCGATGCGGGACCACCACTCCCTTGGGCTTCCCGGTCGAGCCCGAGGTGTAGAGGACATAGGCGGGATCCTCGGGCAGCGGCCCACCCCACATTTCGTGACTTGGGGCGGAACCGGATGCCGGTATGTCGAGGCGGATGACGGGGAGATCTCCGCTCCCCCATGGCTCGCGGTCCGCGAGGAGCACCTTGGGCTGCGCGTCGTCCAGGACGAAGGCGATGCGCGCCTCCGGATAGGCCGGGTCGAGGGGCAGGTAGGCCGCGCCCGCCTTCATGACCGCGAGCATGCCCGTCAGCGCCGGAACGGATCGTTCGGCGAGGATGGCGACGATGTCGCCGCGGCCGACGCCTGCCGCGGTCAGCCGGGCGGCCAGGCCGTCGGCCGCCGTCAGCAGGGCGCGGTAGGTGAGGTCGTCGACCGCGATCCGGTCGCTCGGGGTGATCAGGTCGAGGAGGGTGCCCTCCGGGAGGGGGAGGTCGGGGCCGCTGCCCCACTCCGCCAGGGCCGCCTCGTCCTCGGGGGTGCGCATCGTGAGGGCCGACAGCGGGGTGGTCGGGTCGGCGGCGATCTCGTACAGGCAGGAGAGGAGCCTGGCGGCGAAGCGCTCGACCGTCGAGGTGTCGAAGAGGGCCAGGTCGTAGTCGAAGACCAGGTTCAGGCCCTCGGCCACCGGCCAGACCGTGAGAGTCAGGTCGAATGCCGTCTTGATCGCCCCGGCGTCGTAGGGCTCGTGCCGGAGGCCGCCGAAGGTCTCCGGGAGGTTGCCCTCCGAGGTGTGGCTGTGCAGGATCAGCATGGTCTGGAAGAGGGCCGACTGGCCGAGGTCGCGGCGCACGCCCAGCACCGACTTGAGGCGTTCGACCGGCACGTCCTGGTGGGCCAGGGCGTCGACGAGGGTCGCCCACGTCCGGCGGAGCAGTTCGTCGAAGCCGGGGTCGCCGCTCAGGTCTGCCCGCAGCACCAGCGTGTGCGCCAGGTAGCCGATCACCGACTCCAGTTCGACGCGTTCGCGGGCGGCCGTCGGGGAGCCGACCGCGAAGTCGTGCTGGCCGGTGTGCCGCGACAGGACCGCCTGGTAGGCGGCGAGCAGGACCATGAACAGCGTCGTGCCGCTGTCGCGGCCGATCGACTCCAGCCGGGCGACGAGGGCGGCGGGTGCCTGGACGCTCAGCTCCGCGCCGACCCGGGCGCCGTCGAGGGGGCGCGGGCGGTCGAGAGGCAGTTCCAGGGCCGGTACGCCGGCCAGTTTCTCCTTCCAGTGCGCCAGCGCCGCCGCGCCCTCGTCGAGGGCCTCCCGCCGGAGTTGCCACAGGGACACGTCGCCGGCCTGGACGGGCAGCGGGGGGAGGTCGGCGCCGTCGTACAGGGCGGCGAGTTCGGTGATCATCACGTTGACCGAGTAGCCGTCGGCGACGATGTGGTGCATCGCGACGCACAGCACGTGGTCGTCGGGGCTGATCTGCACCAGCGTCGCCCGGACGGGGGGAGCCGCCGCCAGGTCGAACGGGGTGTTCACGAGTTCGGCGCAGAAGTCGGCGACGGCGTCCTCGGGGAGGGCGACCCACTCGATCGTGCCGCCGCCGGGCGGGTCGATGACCAGCGTGGGGCGGCCGTCGTCGGCCGGGAAGCGGGTGCGCAGCGACTCGTGCCGGTCGACCAGGGCGCGGTAGGCGTCGGCGAACCGGGCCAGGTCGAGGGGGCCGTGGAGGCGGCGGGCCAGGTACATGTTGCTGGAGGCGTCGCCGGGGTCGAAGTGGTCCATGAACCACAGGCGCTCCTGGGCCGCCGACAGCGGCACGGGGGTGCCGGGCTCGCGGGGTTCCAGCGGGACGACGCCGGGGTCGGCGCCGATGGCGGCGGCCAGACCGGCGACGGTCGGATGGGCGAACAGCGCCCGCACCGGGACCGGCACGCCGAACGCCTTCGACAACAACGCCGCCGCGCGCGGGGCCAGCAGCGACCGGCCGCCGAGGGCGAAGAAGTCGTCGTCGGCCCCGACGTCGCCGACGCCGACGACCTCGCCGAAGACGCGGGCGATGCGGCGCTCGGCGGGCGTCTCGGGGGCGCGGTGGGTGCGGGTCACCGGCACGGCCTCGACCCGCGGCGCGGTCGCCAGGCCCTCCGCCCGCCAGGCCGCCCCGCCCAGGGTCACGCCGGGGAACAGCAACTCCGACAGGGGCCGGTCGGGCGTCTCGGCGACGGCCGCCAGCAGAGTGGTGAACCGGGCGGCCAGCGCCTCGACGCGGGCCGCGTCGAACAGGGCCGAGTCGTAGGTGAGGTCGAGGGCCAGGGTGTCGCCGGATCGCCAGGCGTCGACCGTGAGGTCGTAGCGGGCCGGGACGTGGTCGAGCGGGAACACCTCGCCGAACGTGCCGGGCAGGGTGTCGAGGTTGAGCACGGTCTGGAAGAGCGGCGCCTGGCCGAGGTCGCGGCCGAGGTCGAGCTCGGTGAGCAGGCGTTCGACCGGCACCTCCTCGTCGGCCATCGCGGCCAGCACGGTCGCCCGCGCCCGCGCGAGCAGCCCGGCGAACGTCGGGTCGCCCGACAGGTCGGCGCGCAGCACCAGCACGTTGCCGAGACGGCCGAACACGGGCTCCAGCTCGACCCGGCCGCGCCCGGCGGTCGGGGCGCCGACGGCGAAGTCGTGCAGGCCGGTCTCGGCCGACAACACGGCCTGGTAGGCGGCCAGGAGCACGGTGAACAGGGTGGTGCCCTGGCTCTGGGCGAGGGTTTCGAGCGGGGGGATCGAGAGCTCGGTCCGTACGAGAGCGCCTCTGCGCGCCGCGACGGCGGGGCGGGGGCGGTCGGCGGGCAGGTTGAGAACCGGCAGGTCGGCGAGCCGCTCGCGCCAGCGGGCGAGCGCGTCGGCGCCCAGCCCGGCCGCCTCCCGGCCACGCTGCCAGGCCACCACGTCGCCGTGCTGGATCTTCACGGGCTCGCGGTCCCCGGCGAGGTCCTCGGCCAGGACGTCGAGCGACCACTCGTCCCCGGCGATGCCGTGGAAGACCACGCACAGCACGTGGTCGCCGCCCACCCGCACCAGCGCGGCCCGCACGGGCGGCGCGGCGGCCAGGTCGAACGGGGCGTTGACCCGCGCCGACAGCAGCGCCCTGGCCTCCTCCTCGGTGTCGGCGGTCAGCCGTTCGAGCGGGAGCGGGAAGTGGTCCTCGACGACCGCGACCGGCCGCCCGTCGGCGTCGGGGAAGCGGGTGCGCAGTGCCTCGTGCCGGTCGACGGCTCTCTGGAGGGCGTGTCCGAGCGCGTCGGCGTCGAGCGGGCCGCGCAGGCGGCGGGTCAGGTGCAGGTTCCACGACGCGTCGCCGGGGTCGAAGCGGTGCAGGAACCACAGCCGCTCCTGCGCGGGCGACAGCAGCACCGGCGACCCGGCGGGCCGGGGCTCCAGCGGCACCGACACCGTGTCGAGCCCGTCGAGCACCGCCGCCAGCGCCTCGACCGTCGGCGCCCCGAACAGCTCGCGCACGGGGATCTCCACCCCGAGCCGCCGCGTCAGCCGCGCGGTGACCTTGGTCGCCAGCAGGGAGTGCCCGCCGACGGCGAAGAAGTCGGCCTCCGCGCCGACCCGGTCGAGCCCGAGCACCTCCGCGAACGCCTCGGCGACGACACGCTCGGTGGGGGTACGAGGGGCGATCTCCCCCGCGCTCCTCGCGGGCGCCGGAAGGGCCAGCCGGTCGACCTTGCCGTTGGGGGTGAGCGGCAGCGCGTCGAGGGAGATCACGATCGACGGGACCATGTATGCCGGCAAACGCTCTCTCAGCGCGCTCAAAAGGTCGCCGTGGTCGCCGACGACGTAGGCCACCAGGACCTCGTCGTGCACCGCCACCACCGCCTGGGCGACGCCGTCGAGCTCCTCCAGCACGGTCTCGATCTCGCCCAGCTCGATGCGGTGGCCGCGGAGCTTGACCTGGGTGTCGGCGCGGCCGAGGAAGTCGAGGCCGCCGTCGGCGCGGCGGCGGACCAGGTCGCCGGTCCGGTAGAGGCGCTCGCCCCCGGGGGCGGGCAGGAACCGCTCGGCGGTCAGCGCGGGCCGGTTGAGGTAGCCGTCGGCGACGCCGAGCCCTCCGATGTAGAGCTCGCCCTCCTCCACCGGCCGCCCGTCGTCGTCGAGGACGTGCACGGTCGTGTTCAGGATCGGGGTGCCGATGCTGACCGACGCGGGGTTCTTCGGCACGTCCCACGCGGTCGACCAGATGGTCGTCTCGGTCGGGCCGTAGACGTTGACCAGCCGGGCGCACCGGTCGGCGAGCCGCCGGGCCAGCCCGAGCGGCAGGGCCTCGCCGCCGACCAGGCCGGTGACGTTCCCGGCGAACCCGGCGTCGAGCAGCACCCGCCAGCCCGAGGGGGTCGCCTGGACGTGCGTGACGCCCTCGCGCTCGACGAGGTCGCGCAGGCGCGTGCCGTCGCGGGCGGTCTCGGCGTCGGCGATCACCATCCGGCCGCCGGTCACCAGCGGCAGGTAGAGCTCCAGGCCCGAGATGTCGAACGAGAGCGACGTGAGGGCCAGCCAGACGTCGTCCGGTCCGGCGCCGAGGAGCTCGCGCATGCCGGTCAGGAAGTTGAGCAGGGCCCGGTGGGAGATGACGACGCCCTTGGGGCGGCCGGTCGACCCGGAGGTGTAGAGCACGTAGGCGCGGGCGTCCCGTCGTCCGCCGACGTCGCCGGTCGCGCCGTCGACGTCGACGACCGGGCCCCGGAAGGCCGGGAGGCTGTCGCGGAGATGCGGCCTGGTCAAGGCGGCCGCAGCCCCGGAGTCCTCCAGGACCATCGCGATCCGGGCGGCGGGGTAGCCCGGATCGAGGGGTAAGTAGGCCGCTCCGGCTTTCAGGACGCCGAGTAACGCGGCGACCATCTCCGCCGATCTGTCGACATAGAGGGCGACGAGGTCGCCGGGCCCGACTCCGGCGTCGGCGAGGCGGCGGGCCACGCCTCGGGCGGCGGCGTCGAGGTCGCCGTAGGTCAGCGTGCGGTCTCCGCACACCACCGCGACCCGGCCGGGCGACGCTTCCGCGTGGGCCTCGAAGAGGTCCAGGAAGGCCGGGACGTTCGTCAGGGTGGTTTCGATCATGCAGCCATCTCCCAGGGATGAAACAGGACTTCTCCGCGATCAAGGACTTCGGCGACAATCGCGGGATGACAGTGCCCGAACAGGCCGACAAGCGCCGCGCTCTGGTGGCGAAGCTGCTGGCGCGCAAGGCCGCCCCGCAGGGGGTCACCCCGGTTCCGCGGGACGGCGGCCCGCTCCCGTGCTCCCACGAGCAGCGCCGCATCTGGCTCGCCCAGCAGTCCGACCCGGCCGCCGCGCCCAACGTGACGCTGGGCGTGGCCCTCTCGGGGCGGCTGGACCTCCTGCGGCTGGCCGAGGCGTTCGCCGCTCTGATCAGACGGCACGAGGTGTTCCGGACGACGTACACGGAGACCCCTGAGCAGGTGGTGCACGGCGCGCTGCCCGCGCCCCTGGAGTATCTCGACGTGAGCGACATGCCCGACCCCTCGGGGGCCGCGCTCGACCTGGCTCTCGCGCGGAGCGGCGAACGGTTCCCGGTCGGGCAGGGCCCGCTGCTGCGGCTGACCGTGCTCCGGGTCGGCCCGGACGAGCACCGGCTGTTCCTGGTCTGCCACCACATCGCCGCCGACGGCGGCTCGCTGGGCGTCGTCGCCGACGACCTGGCCGCGCTCTACTCGGGCCTGCCCCGGCCGGAGCTCCCGATCCAGTACGCCGACTACGCCGCCTGGTCGGTCCAGCGCGCCGAGACGAGGATCGCCGAACGCCTCCCCTATTGGCGGGACCTCCTGAGCGGCGCCCCGGCCCCGCTCTTCGAGGGCGTGACCGCCCACGCCAGGGCGGGCCGTTCGGGGGCGACCGCCGCGATCAGGGTCCGGCGGGAGACCGTCGACCGGCTGCGGCGGCTGGGCGAGGGGCCGACGACGCCGTTCGTGGCGCTCTGCGCGGCCTACCTGACGCTGCTCCAGCGCATGACCGGCCGGCGGGACCTGGTCACCGGCATCGTCTCGGCCTCGCGCACCCGGCGGGAGCTCGAACCGGTCGTCGGCACGTTCGTGAACATGGTGCCGCTGCGCGTCGCGCTGCCCGCCGGACAGGGGTTCCCCGCGCTGCTCACCAAGGTCAGGGAGGCCGCGGCGGGGGCGCTGGCCAACGAGATCCCCTTCGACACCCTGGTCTCGCGGGCGGGCGTGGCCCGGATCCCGGGCGTGCATCCGGTGTTCCAGACCTCGTTCATCCACCGCGACGACCCGAAGCTCCCGCCCACGTGGGAGGGCCTGGAGGCCCGCGTCTGGGACCACGAGGTCGACGACGCCGCGCTCGACCTGATGCTGACCGCGACCCCTCGGGGCGACGACTACGAGCTCGCCTTCACGGGCAAGCTTGACCGATTCTCCGCAGGTCAGGTCAAGGAGCTGCCCGTCGTCTTCCGGGACTTGCTGGAAGAACTTCGATGACGGGCCCGGCACCCGCGCATTGGATCACGCCGGGCGTGCGCGGCGGTAGCGCCGTCTCACTTACCGGCACAGTCTTCAGAGCCTGAATGACGTGCGGGCGTGTGGGGGCCGGTGGGAATGGCGCACCGGCCCCCACGCCGTCGCCCGGATCGCGGTGCCGCGGGCGCGCGCCGCCCGAGGGCCACCCCGGTCCGGGACGGGGGTGCGAGGGGCCGGTGGTCAGGACACCGGCGCCCCGCGTGGTCCTACTTCTCCTGGTGCTCGGCGCGGTCGCCGCTCCAGTCGGTGTGGAAGACCCCTTCGCGGTCCACACGGTGGTAGGTGTGGGCGCCGAAGTAGTCGCGCAGGCCCTGGATCAGGGCCGCCGGCAGGCGGTCGCGGCGCAGGCCGTCGTAGTAGGCCAGCGCCGAGGAGAACCCGGGCGTCGGGACGCCGATCGAGGCGGCCGTGGAGACGACCCGGCGCCAGGCGCCCTGCGCCTCGGCCAGCGCCTCGCTGAAGGACGGCGAGGCCAGCAGCGTCGGCAGCCCCGGGTCCTTGGCGTAGGCGTCGCGGATCCGGTCGAGGAACCGGGCCCGGATGATGCAGCCGCCGCGCCAGATCGTCGCCATGTCACCGAGGTTGATGTTCCAGCCGAACTCCTTGGAGGCGGCGGCCATCTGGTCGAAGCCCTGGGCGTACGCCACGATCTTCGACGCGAGCAGGGCCTGCCGGACGTCGTCGACCAGGGAGTAGTTGGGCGCCGACCCGATCGGCCCCTCCAGGTCGCGGGCGGCCTGGCGGCGGGTGACGTCACCCGACAGGCCGCGGGCGAACACCGCCTCGGCGATGCCGGTGACCGGCACGCCGAGTTCGAGGGCGTTCTGGACGGTCCAGCGGCCGGTGCCCTTCTGCTCGGCGCGGTCGGCGACGACGTCCACGAACGGACGGCCCGTCTCGGCGTCGACGTGGCCGAGCACCTCGGCGGTGATCTCGATCAGGTAGGACTCGAGGTCGCCCCGGTTCCACTCGGTGAAGATCTCCGCCAGCTCGCCCGGGGTGCGGCCGAGGGCCTGCCGGAGCAGGTCGTAGGCCTCCGCGATGAGCTGCATGTCGGAGTATTCGATGCCGTTGTGGACCATCTTCACGAAGTGGCCCGCGCCGTCGGCGCCGACGTGGGTGCAGCAGGGCACCCCGTCGACCTTGGCCGAGATGTCCTCAAGGATCGGCCCGAGGGACTTGTAGGCCTCCGGCGAGCCGCCCGGCATGATGCTGGGCCCGTTGAGGGCGCCTTCCTCACCACCGGAGATGCCGGTGCCGACGAACAGGATGCCGCGCTCCTTCAGCGCCGCCTCACGCCGCCGGGTGTCGGTGAACAGGGCGTTCCCACCGTCGACGATCATGTCGCCGGGCTCCATGTGGGCCGCCAGGTCCTCGATCACGGCGTCGGTGGACGGACCGGCCTTCACCATGATGATCGCCTTGCGGGGTTTCGTGAGCGACGCCACGAACTCCGCCGTCGTGCCCGTCGCGACGAACGCGCCCTCTCCGGCGTGGTTCTCGACGAGCTCCTGCGTCTTGCTCTCGGTGCGGTTGTGCACCGCGACGACGTATCCGTGGTGGGCCAGGTTCCTCGCGAGGTTCCGGCCCATCACCGCAAGGCCCGTCACCCCGATGTCCGCCGTGCCCAAAACGTTCTTGTCCATGCGCCGCTCCTATCCTTCCGGGCAGCTCAGTAACCGTACATGCCGCCCGCTGACGACGTCGGCGTGGTGGCCGCCGACGGCTTGGGCGTCGCCGACGCGGACGCCGAAGGCGCCGGCGTCGACGCCGCGCCGGGCAGCGGCCCGGCGTCAGACGGCCTCAGCACGCCCAGGAGGCCGTGCTGCGCCTTGTCGATACCCGCCGCGAACCATACAGAGTTCTCTCCGCCGTTCGTCGCAGTGCCCGGCTCCAGATCCCACAGACCCTCAAGCTGGATCGCCTGTCCGTTGGTCTGCCGCAGCGGGCCGAGGTACCGGCCGGTGCGGGCGCTGTAGGCGTTGACCAGCCCATCTCCGAAGTTACCCACCAGAACGGCCCCGGCCAAGGCGCCGAATCCACGCGGCGCGCGGATCATCGCCCACGGCGCGTTCAGCGCGCCGCGATTGGCGAAGCGGCCGAGGAAGCGGCCGTTGGCGGAGAACCGGGAGACGAACCCGTTGCCCCGGCCGGGCACGGCCTTGCCGGTGGCGGCGTCGCGCTTGGCGTACGCGACCATGATCACGTTGCCGACGACCTCGACGTTGAAGGGGGCGTAGTCGGCGGGCATGCGCGGGTCGCGGAACTGCGAGCGGGACAGCCGCACCCGGTCGAACTCCGAGTCGTAGACGTGGATCTTGCCGTGCGAGAATGAGGGGGCCAGCAGGAAGGCGCCCCGGTTGGTGTTCATCACCGCCAGGCCCTTGTAGTCGGCGTTCTTCGTGAACGCCGCGATGACCGCGTTCTTGGGGTTGACCTCGGCGTTCCACGCCGTGATCGCCCCCGAGGGGCTGGCGAAGATGAAGGTCGCGGGCTTGTCCTTGATCAGGAAGTCGTCCTGCGACGTGTTGACGACCTGTCCGGTCGGCGTGCCGCCCGGAATGGCGACCTCGGTCTGCTCCTTCTTGGCGTTGCCGGAGTAGACGGTCGCGACACCGGCGCCGGCGCCCGAGACCCACAACGTCTTGCCCATCGCCAGACCCCAGGGGTTGACCAGCTTGGGATCGGTGACGGGGGCCTTGCCGGGCACGTCCGAGACCAGGTTGACCTGGGCGAACCGGTTGGTCGACGTGGTCGTCTTGGTAACCTTGACGGTGGCGGGCTTGGCCTGTGGGGCCGTCTGGGCGCTTGCGGGAATGCTCAGGGGGGTGCTCAGAACGAGCGTCCCGGCGGTGAGCACGGCGACGCGTGAACGCATCTGGTGGTCTCCTTCGAGGGGCCTTCTCGGTTCATGACCTAAGGTGCGGAGGTTCGCGAAGCTCCCTTACGGGCGGAGATACGCGGCGCTTCCCGGGAGGGTTCACCGGCTGAAAACCTAGTAAAAGGGTAGGGTTTGCCGAGTCAACGACCGGCAAAGCCCCTTTGACCCCTCCACCTCGCTGTCTATCGTCGACGTGTGATCCTTGGAGACTCCGGAATGTTCCTCCCCCAGCCTCAGCGCTCCGTCGTGGCGATCCCCCCGCCGGGAGACGGCCCCGGCTTCTGGGCCGGCGCGCCGAGCGCCGTGGCGACGCCCGACGGCACGATCTACCTGGCCTACCGGCTGCGCCGTCCCATCGGCGAGGGCCGCGGCTACGCGATCCAGATCGCCCGCTCCGACGACGGCGAGCGTTACGAGCCGGTGCTGACGATCACCAAAGACCAGATGCGGACCGAGTCGCTGGAGCGGCCCACTCTCGTGCTGACCCCCGAGGGCGGCTGGCGCCTCTACCTGAGCTGCGCGACCTACGGCACCAAGCACTGGCGGGTCGAGCTGCTGGAGGCCGCCCGCCCCGAGGACTTCGACCCGGAGACCGCCCGCGTGGTGCTGCCCGGCGACCTCAAGACGGGCGTGAAGGACCCGGTGATCGTCCACCACGGCGGCCAGTGGCACCTGTGGGCGTCCTGCCACCCGCTGGAGGTCCCCGAAGAGGCCGACCAGATGGTCACGGACTACGCGACCAGCCCCGACGGGCGCGACTGGTCGTGGCACGGCACCGCCCTCGACCGCCGTCCCGGCGCCTGGGACTCCCGCGGCGTGCGCATCTCGGCGGTCCGGTTCACCGACGACGGGGTGCTGGCCTACTACGACGGCCGGGCCAGCGCGGCCGAGAACTACGAGGAGCGCACCGGCGTCGCGACCGGCCCCGACCCGTCGACCCTGACGGCCGTGGGCGACCACCCGCACGCCGAGTCACCCCACGGCGGCCTGCGCTACCTCGACATCCTCGACCTGCCGGGCGGCGGCCGGCGCATCTTCTACGAGTGGACCCGCCCCGACGGCGCCCACGACCTGCGCACCGAACTCATCTGACGGAACCCGCGCCGCCGCCTCACCGGCCATCGGCGCGGGTCGAAGCTCTTTCTCCGTTACGGCTCCGCCCGCCCGGCGCCGACGCCCGCCCCGCCCAGGCGCCGCACCCGGCGCCGGCCACCGCTCCCCCGACCCGCCGCGACGAGTCGTCCGTGGCCGGTCAGGCGGCTATCGGGGCCGCCCGTTGCGCGCCTGGCCCTGACCGGTCGGGCGGTGGCCGACCTGGCCGCCCGAACGGTCGCGGGGCCGGATCCAGTCGGAGAAGTCCTCCCCCGTCACCTCTTCCAGCAGCTTGATGTCGTCGGTGAAGTAGGGGATCAGCTCCTGCCGCTGCTCCCACGTGAGGGGCCGCCGCGCCTTGCCGTCGCGCTGGAGCACCCGGGCCAGCGGCGCGGTCAGCGCCTGCCCGCCCAGCCGGTCGCCCACCCGCACCACCTGCGACAACACCTGGTGGAGCACCGTCTCGTGGGGGTGCACGGTCACGTTCTCCCGGGGCACCTCGGAGATCACCCCGGTACGCACGCCGAGATGCCCGCAGATGCGGTCGAGGGTCTCCGCCGGCCGGTCGAGCAGGTCCCGGTAGCGGAAGACGAGCACCTGCTCCTCGGTGAACAGGTCGTAGAGGTCGCGGAGCTGCTCGCCGTACTTGCCCAGGCCGACGTAGTGCCAGAAGGGCGCCCACCCGGCCCTGATCCGCTCGGGCTCGCGGGCGCAGGCCTCGACGACGTCGCCGACGGGCTCCAGCCCGGCCGACCACAGGTGGGTCCAGTTCGAGTGCGCCCGCTCGACCGGGTCGCGCACGACCACGATGAGCCGGACCTCGGGGATGAGCGCCTTGATGCGCCGGTGGGCGTCCCGGTCGTACAGGTAGAACGGGGTCGACTCGCCGTTCAGGTAGCCCGGCCGGAACAGGGCCTCGTAGTCGTCGCGGCGCCACACGTGCTCGCGGTAGGTCTCCGCGTCGCCGGGCCCGCCCCTGTCGGGCGGCGGGCCGTCGGAGAGGAAGAACTTCGGCTCCTTCACCGCGGACAGGTACAGGTCCGGGTGGGCGCTGAGCGCGGCGTGCAGGGCGGTCGTGGCGGCCTTCGGGGCCCCGATGACCAGGAAGCCGGGCAGAGTCACACTAACCTCCACTTTTCCTACAAACTTAGTATGGAATTGGTCCTCCTTCAACGTCCCGGCACTTCCACAGTACGGCCCGATGATTCACTTCCCGGAAGACGGGCGGCACAACGCGATGGTCGCGTCGTCGCCGGGCTTGTGCCGGGGCCAGCGACGACCCCGGGGGTCGCTCGCCTCGACCGCGCGGACCCGGCGCAGCCACCCCTCCGGCCCGGCCTCCGCCAGCCACGGCAGCGCGGCGCGCCAGGTGAGCTGTCCGTAGAGATCGACCAGCGCGGCGGCGCCGTCGGTCATCACCGCGGCCGGCCCGGTCCCGGTGGCGGGCACGCTGCCGGTCAGCGCGTGCCCGGCCGCCTCAGGAGCGGCCCCCGCGAGCCAGTAGCCGCCCGGCGCGTTGCGCAGCAGCCGCTGAGCCTCGATCATCTCCGCCGTGCGCTCGCGCCGTTCCGCGCTCCCCATGGGCGTCCTCATCGCCGCCGCCGCGAGCTCGCCGAACAGGTTCTCGGCCCGCCGGTCGCGGATCGCCGTGCCGCCGACGACCACGGTGGCGTCGCTGAGCACGAGGTGGTCGAACCGCCCGGCGTACTCCCGGATCACCGCCACGGTGGCCGACGGCGTGCCGGGGGCGGTCAGATCGCAGGTCCCGGCATGGGCCGCGGCCACCTGCCCGATCGCTTCGGCCAGCGCACGGTCGAGCGGGAGCCGGGGGTCGCCCTCCGCGTGGGCGACGATCGCCCGGACGAGGGAGGCGGCGTACCACGGTGTGCCGTGGACGCAGCCGGTGGGCAGCCCGAGCGAGGTGACCCCGTCGGCCACCGCGACGACCGACCTCCCGGCGGCCACCGCGTCCTCGTTGGGCACGAGCGCCGAACCGGCTTCGGTGGCGGCGATGACATCCATACCGATCTCCTCTCCAAGACCGTTGACAGGGCGGACCGGGCCACCCAGAGTGGACGCCGAAGCCGGACGATCCGGTCACGGAGAGTGAAGGAAATCGTGTGGATCCTCTCTCTATCACGGTTGTGGGCCTCGTCGCGGCGAAGCTGGCCGAGGGATTCGGCGGCGAACTCGGCACGCGCGCCGCGGGCGCTCTGTCCGACCTGGTCACTCGGGTGAAGGCGAGAATCTCCGGCGATCCGGAGGCGGAAGCTGCCATGTCCGACATCGAGGCGGGTGACCAGGCCGAGGAACCTCGGGAGACGGTGGCCGAGGCGCTGTCGAAGGCGCTGGAGTCCGATCCGGAGCTCCGCGAGCAGCTCTCCCGGCTGGTCGGTGAGGTGCGCGGCGATCCCAAGGCCGTCTCGTTCGTCACCCACGTCTCGGGAGACGCGCAGGTCGGCAAGATCGTGACCATCGGCGAGGTCACGGGCGACGTCTCCTTCTGACGATGACCACACCAGGAGACGCCGACGCCGGCGACGACACCCTCACGACGCTGCTGCCCTTGCTGGCCCGGCGCCTGCGCGCCGACCGGGCCGGGCAGGAGGCGCTGTCACGGCTGACCGACGACCCGCGCGACGCGACCCTGACCCAGTGGCTGGAAAGCCGAGGCGCCCCCACGATGGCGACCGTGGTCACCGGCGGCTACGTCGAGAAGCTCGTCACCATCGCGCACGCCGACAGCGTCCACATCGAGATGCCCGCGGAGCCGCCGCCCCTCCCGGCCGACCTGCCCGCCGTTCCGGGTGACTTCACCGACCGGGACGCCGAACTGCGGGAGGCCCTCACCCACATGACCGCCAGTGGTGGCCTGCTGACCGTCTCGGGGCTCGGCGGCATCGGCAAGAGCGCCTTCGCCACCCGCGTCGCCGCCGGTCTCGCCGGTCCGCACGGCGGTTTCGGCGGCGCCCAGTTGTACGCCGACCTCCGCGGCCACGGCGACGACCCGCGCGATCCCGGTGAGGTGCTGACGGGTTTCCTCCGGTCGCTGGGTGTGCCCGAGTCCCGCATCCCGCATGACCTCGATCAGCGGGCCTCCCTCTACCGGACCGCTCTGGGCCGGGGCCGGTCGATCGTGCTGCTCGACAACGCCCGCGACGAACGCCAGGTCCGGCCGCTGCTGGCCGGTGCCGGACACGCCGTCCTGGTCACCAGCCGCCGGCCCTTGGCGGCGCTGGAAGGGGCGTTGTCGCTGCCGCTGCCGGCGCTTCCGGCCGGCGACGGGCTCGCGCTGCTCGCCGCGATCGCGGGGCCTGACCGGGTCGGCGCGGAACCGGAGGCCGCGGCCGAGACGGTCCGGCTGTGCGGGGGGTTGCCGCTGGCGATCAGGATCGTCGCCGGGAAGCTGGCCGTCCGCCGCCACTGGCGGGTGAGCCGGATGGCGGCGGCGCTGGCGGCCGAACGCACCCGGCTGGGCGAGCTCTCGCTCGGCGACCTGGACGTGAAGGGCTCCTTCATGCTGAGCTACCGCGACATCGGCCCCGACGCGCAGCGGGCCCTGCGGCTGTCCGGGTTTCTGGGCATGCCGAGTTTCCCCGGCTGGCTGCTGGCCGCCCTGCTCGACGTCCCGGTCGGCCGGGGCGAGGAGCTGGCCGAGGAGCTGGCCGAGCTTCACCTGCTCGAACCGATGCCCGAAGACGCGACCGGCGAGCTGCGCTACCGCCATCACGACCTGCTGCGCCTGTTCGCCGCGGAGCGGTCCATGGCCGAGGACTCCGAGTCGGAGCGCCGCGCCGCCGTCGAACGCGCCCTGGGCGCACTGCTCGCCATCGCCAAGCGGGCCCTGTACTTCCTGTCGCCGCACAGCAAGCGCGATCCCGACCCGACGCTGGCCCGCCTGTGGCCGCTGCCCGCCGACCACCTCGACCGGCTGGCCGGGCAGCCCTACGCGTGGTTCGAGTCCGAGTACGACACCCTGATCGCCGCCATCGCCCGCGCTCACGGTGAGGGCCTGTGGGAGTGCGCCTGGGAGCTGGCCGACTCGATGCACTACTTCTTCCGTGTCCGGGCGCTGTGGGCCGACTGGGTGCGCACTCACGAACTGGCCCTGGAGGCGGTCCGTGCGGCCGGGAACGCGCGTGGCGAGGGGTGGACGCTCCGCAACCTCGGCAACGCGTACCGCGACCAGGGCGACCTGGACCGGGCCGCGGAGTGCTTCCGGCTGTGCCTGGAGCTCTTCGACCGCATCGGCAACCGGCTCGGCCAGGCGGCCGCCCTGAACAACCTGGGCGAACTGGCCATGGACCGCGGCCGGCTGGCGGAGGCCAGGGAGTACCTGGAACGTTGCCTTCCGGCCTGGGACGACGTCGGCGACGCGGTCGGCGTCGCCTACGTCACCAACCACCTCGGCTGGGTCACCATGCGGCAGGGCGACGGCGACGCCGCCGCGGCCTACTTCGCCCGATCCCTCCCCCGCTTCCGTGAGCTCGGCGACCGGTGGGGCGAGGCGCACGCCCTGCGCAGCCTGGGGGTGCTGGCTCGCGAGCGCGGCGACCTGGCCGCCGCCGAGGAACCTCTCACGGTCTGCGCACGGTTGTTCGCCGAACACGGCGACCCGGCGGGACAGGCCAGATCGAACGTCGACCTCGCCTGGGTGCTGGCGTTGTCGGCCCGGCATCGGGAGTCGTCCGCCCTGCTCGACCGCGCCCAGGCCGTGTTCGGCGAGCTGTCCGACAGCGCGGGCGTGGCGTGGTGTCTGCTGGTCCGGGCCGAGCTCCTGCTGGCCGAGGGCGACGGCACGGCCGCTTCGGCCGCCCTGGAGGAGGCCGCCGCCACCTTCCGCGACCGCGACGAACTGTACGAGGAAGGCCTGGCCCGCACCGCGCTGGCCGCCGCCTACGCCCGGACCGGCCACGGCGACCGGGCCCGGCGCGCCTACGACGAGGCGATCACCACCCTGGCCGAGTCGGGCGCCTCCGCGTGGCTGGCGCGGGCCAGGCGCGAACGGGCCGAACTGAGCCGCGCGTGATCGCGGCCGCGTGGTCGGCGGTGGGCGGGGCGGTGCTGCTGCTGATCGGCGTCGCGAACCTCTCGTCCGTGGCGATCAGCCCCGACGGGCACCGGTATCTCGCGGCGGGGGCGGGGCGCCCGGTCCCTCACCCGTTCGCCGGCCGGTGGCTGCTGCCCCGGGTGCTCGGTGCCGCGCCGGGCCGCTGGCAATGGTCCACCCGGCTGCACCTGCTGGCGCTGCCGCCGCTGACGACACTGTGGCTCGAACCGTGGATCGCCGACCAGACGGCCCGGACGGTCGGCGGCCTCATGGTGTGCGGACTGACCGGGCTCTGGCGAAGCAGCCTGTTCCGGCCGGTTCTGGTCGAGGCGCCGGCGATGGCGTGGAGCCTGGGGTGCGCGGTGCTGCTCCAGCACGGCTGGTGGGCCCCGGCTCTGGCGGCGGCCATTGTCGCGGCCGCGATCAAGGAGACCTCGCCGCTCTTCGCCGCCTGCTTCGCCTGGCACCCCCTCCCCCTGGCCGCCCTCGCCGTCTCCGCCGGACTGCGCCTGGCCGTGCGAACCGGCCCCGACCCGATGGGGGAGGAGGAACTGCTCGCCCACCCGGTACGAACCGGGCTGCTCTCCCACATGGACCGCTGGTTCAGCCTGAGGGAGCTGCTGCTGCCGTGGGGCGCGGGAACGCTGGCGCTGCTCGCGGTCGACGCGTCGTTCACGCCGATGCTGGTCACCGCCGTCGTGATCGGATACGGGCAACTGCTGGTGGCGACCGGGACGGTCCGCCTCTACCAGTGGGCGTTCCCGCCGGTGCTGCTCGGCGCCGTCTCCGTCATTCCTCCCCGGTGGCTCGTGGCGGCGCTGGCGGTCCACCTGCTGAACCCGTGGGCCGGACCCGGCCGGTGACATCAGACCAGGCGGAATCCGTCGTGTTCCCGCACAAACGGCGTACCCCCGGGCGGGAGGGCATCGCGGATGCGGACCTCGAAGGCCTCCGTGGTGAACAGGGCGAGATCGGCCGGGGAGGCCCAGTGGAAGGCGGTGCTCTCCTCCGACAGGGTCAGGCGCCCGCCCGTCACCTCGCAGGCGAAGACCAGTTCCACGACGGCGGCCGGCATGCTCTTGTACACGCCGGTCAGCCGGACCGCGCGGACCTCCAGACCGGTCTCCTCGCGGACCTCGCGGCACAACCCGTCGGCGATGCGTTCGTCCATCTCCAGAACGCCTCCCGGAGGTTCCCAGGCGCCGTTGTCACAGCGGCGCTGGAGCAGGACGCGGCCGTCGTCGTCGACGACGACCCCGATCACGCTGACGGAGTGCATGGTGGCTCCTCACGGGAGTCGGCGCAGAACGGCGTGGGGTAACAGGCGCAGCAGCAGGGCGACCGGCCGGGCCGCACGAGGCACCCAGACATCCCCGCTCCCCCGCCAGACGGCGTCGACGACGGCCTCCGCCACCGCGTCAGGAGTGGTGGCAAGCGGTGGGACGGAGAGGCCGGCGGTCATCCGGGTGTGCACGAACCCGGCGCGGACCAGCAGCACGCGGACGCCGGTGCCGCCCAGGTGGCCGGCCAGGCCCCGGGTGAAGGCGGTGAGGCCGGCCTTGGCGGAGCCGTACAGGAAATTGGCCGGGCGGGGACGCTCGCCCGCGACGGAGGAGAGCACGACGATGACGCCGTGGCCCTGGACGGTCATCTCCCGGGCGAGCAGGACCCCGGCGCTCACCGCACCGGTGTAGTTGACGGACGCGGTCCGGACCGCCAGAGCCGGGTCGCGCAGCGCCGTGTCCTGGTCGGGCAGCAGGCCAAAGGCGACGACGGCCAGGTCGACGTCACCGCCCGCGAAACAGGCGCCCAGTGCCGCCTCGTGGGTGGCGGGCTCGGCGGCGTCGAACGGCACGATCTCGACCTGCGCCCCGGCGGCGGCCAGGTCGGCGGCGGCCTCCTCGAGAAGACGCGAGGGCCGGCCCGCCAGCACGACGCGCAACGGCCCCATGGCGAGATATCGCCGCGCGATCGCGAGACCCAGTTCGGAGGTCCCGCCGAGAAGGACCATCGACTGGGGGCGGCGCAGCCCGTCCATCACAACGACAGCCTCCTCGCGAGGTCGGAGCGGAACACGCCTGCGGGGTCCCAGTGTCCCCGCAGGCGCCGGAACTCGGTCAGCCCGGGATACATGGCGGGCAGGTGCCGCGGGTCGGTCCCGGCGTCCTTCGCCAGGTAGACCCGCCCGCCCGCGGCGGCGACCAAGGCGTCGAGGCGGGCCAGCAGCGGCGCGAGCGCCGGGTGGGCCGGGAAGTCGGCGGCCAGCGTCCAGCCGTCCATCGGGAAGGACAGCAGCCCGGGGCCGGCTCGCCCGAGGCGTTTCAGCACCAGCAGCGGTACGCCCACAGGCGCCCCCGCCACCATCCGCAGCGCCTCGGCCAGCTCCGCCTCGGCCGAAGCGGGCACGACGAACTGGTATTGGAGCAGGCCGGACCGCCCGTAGACGCGATTCCAGCCGGTGATCCGGTCGAGGGGGAACATCGCGACCGGCAGCGGGCGAACCTCACGGACCGTACGCCGTCCAAGCCCGAGCAGCCGGTTGGCGGCCCCCACGAGCCGGGGACGGGCCAGCCCGGCGAGCGGCAGCGGCGGGCACGGCAGCGGCCGGGGCGCCAGGTAGCGCAGCGGCTCGGCGCGATGCACTGTCGGCACCTCTCGAAGCCGGGCGGGAGCCGACAGGCTGAGCACCCCTCTCCCGGCCGACGGATCGAGCCGGGCCACCGCGTGCCACCCGGGAGCGACGGCCGACAGGCCGTCGAGCAACCCGCGGAGGCCGTCGACGCGCCGATGGACGAGCGTGACCCAAGCGGTGTCCAGCGGGCGCAGTCGCAGATCGGCCCGCAGGACGACCCCGGTCAGGCCCATGCCGCCCATCGTGGCCCGGAGCAGGGCGTCCCGGTGGGTCAGTGTGTGCGCCGTCCCGTCGGCCGTCAGGAGGTCGACGGAGGTCACGTGGTCCCCGAACGATCCGGCATCCGCGTGGTTCTTGCCGTGCACGTCGGCCGCGATCGCTCCGCCCACCGTGACGTGCGCGGTGCCGGGCAGCACGGGCGGACACCACCCGGCCGGGACGACGGCCCGCAGCAGGGCGTCGAGGGTGAGCCCGGCCTCCACCCGGATCAGCCCGGCGGCGCGGTCGAAGGACAGGATCCGGTGCCGTGCCGTCATGTCCAGCACGACGCCGCCGCTGTTCCCGGCCGCGTCTCCATACGATCGTCCGGAGCCGCGCGCCAGCACCCCCCGGGGCCCGGCCCCACGGACGGCGTCCGCGAGTCGTTCGTCGTCGCCGCTCAGGACGGTGGAGCGGGTGGGCTCCATCCGGCCCCAGCCTGTCAGCAGCGTCATGACATCAGTGTCCCGATCACGAAGAGCCCGCACCAGGTCGCCGCGAGCGCGTGCAGGACGCGGTCCCGGTGGACCACCTGGTCGACGTCGCCCGCCCGTCCGGCCAGCGCCGTGGCGGCGTACCTGCCCAGGGCGGCGGTGAACGGCGCCGCCGACAGCAGCGGAACGAGCTCTCCCCTGTCGAGGAACAGCCCCAGAGCACCGGTCGTGTAGATCGCCGCGGCCGTGCACGACGTCGCGACGATCAGGGAGCGCAGGTGGGCGGGCCGGTACCGGGCCAGCGCCCGCCGGGTGACGGCGCCGCCCTGGGTGACCGCCTCGCCGTACCGCTTGCCGGCGGCCATGAGCAGCGCCGCCACCACGACCGCGCCGGTCAGCCAAAGATCTGGGGCGGCGCCGACGCACAGGTACCCGGCGACCAGCCGGAACCCGAACCCGGCCGCGACGGCGAGCAGGTCGAGCCCCACCAAGTTGCGCAGGAGCAGGCAGTAGGCCACCGCCACCGCCAGGTATGCCGTCACCGCGGGCCGGGCGGGGCCGGCCACGGCGACACCGGCGGCCATGAGCACCGCCGAGGTCGCCAGCGCGGGCCCGGCCGGCAGCAGACCGGCGGCGATCGGCCGTTGGCGTTTGACGGGGTGCGCCCGGTCCTGCGGGGCGTCCCGGACGTCGTTGAGCAGGTAGATCCCCGACGCGCTCAGACAGCAGGCCGTGAACGCGGCGGCGACGAGGAACAGGTCAGCGGTGAGCGGCTGCCCGGCGACGCACACCGGGACCAGGACGGGCACGTTCTTCGTCCACTGCCACGGGCGAGCCGCCATCACGACGGCGTAGAAGAAGTGGGTTCTCGTAGTCTGCGAGCGCGGCCGATCACGGAATCGGGGCATGGCAGTGCACCTTTGTGTCGTCGGCGGAGGGGGAACGCGCGAGGTGCTCCGTCGACTATCGCCACGACGGCGTGTGTCCCGCCTGAGTAGGGGGCTACTCAATGACGCGGAGTGAGGTTGGCAACCAGATCTGCGCCAAGGTATTCACAATAAGTAATCATGCGATTACTCTTGGTAGTAACAGCAGGTCAAAAGCCTGCCTGGTACGTAAGGAGTGAGATCATGGATCTCGTCAAGCCCGCCGTCCTCGCCACAGCGACCGTGCTCTGCCTGGCCCTCCCGGCCGGCGCGAGCACCGCGCTCCCCGCCACGGCCTCCGCCGCGTCCTCCGGCTTGGCCGTGAACGCCGCCCCCTCCACCGTCCACGCCGGCCAGACCGTCCGGCTCCGCACCAAGGCGTGCCCCAACCGGCCGGGCTACGCCTACTCGCCGGCGTGGGGCCGCAGCGTCACGCTGCTGCCCAACGGCGTGCGGGCCACCGGGAGGGCCACCGTGTGGTCGGGCACGAAGCCGGGCACCTACTCGGTCTCCGTCGCCTGCCAGGGGCAGACCTACCCGACCGCGTTCGGCTACCTGACGGTCGTGGCGGCCGGGACCTCGGTGAAGTACCGGGTCCAGCACGTCCGCAAGGGCAGCCACCTCAACGTCCGGTCGGGGCCGGGCCTGGGCCATCGGGTGGTCGGCAAGCTGAAGTGGCGGGCGACCGTCCAGGGGTCCCCGGTCCGTGAGAGGGGCTGGGTCAAGGTGACCACGAAGAGGGGCACGACCGGCTGGTCGTACGGCTACTACCTGCGCCGCGCCTAACCGGTCACCAGGTCGTGGGCCCGTTCGGGTACGTCCCCGGCCGAACGGGTCCGCCTCCTGCAGGTCAGCGCGGCGAGCGCCGTCGTGATGGGCACCGCCGCGACCAGCCCGATCGTGCCCACGATGCTCCGGACCAGCTCCTGGGCAACCACCGGCCCGGCCAGCACCTCACCCAGGGGCTCGTTCCCGACGCTGATGAGCAGCAGCAGCGGGAGCGACGCTCCGGCGTACGCGAGCACGATCGTGTTGATGACCGAGGCGATGTGCGCCCGCCCGACCCGGGTGGCGGCCCGGTAGAGCTGCCGGGCGGTGTATCCCGGGTTGGCGTGGGCGAGTTCGGCGACCGTGGCGGCCTGGGTGACCGTGACGTCGTCGAGCACGCCGAGCGAGCCGATGATGATGCTCGCCAGCAGCAGGCCCTGGGTGTTGATCTGGTGGCTCGTGCCCAGCAACCAGCTGCTGTCGTCGCTCACGCCGCTCAGGTGGGCCCAGTCGATGGCCAGCAGCGACAGCAGGCCCGTGAGGGCCAGGCTGACCAGGGTGCCGATCACGGCCACCGAGGTGGGCACGGTGACGCCGTGGGTGACGTACAGGACGATCAACATGATCGCCGCGGCGCCGACGACGGCGACCAGCAACGGCGGTTGCCCCGCCAGGATGGCCGGGAGCACGAACGTGAGCAGCAGCCCGAAGGTGATCGCGAGGCCGGCCAGGGCGGTGATCCCCTTCCACCGTCCGAAGGCGATCACCGCCAGCGCGAACGCCGCCCCGAACAACCACAACGACGACGAGCGGTCGTGGTCGGAGACGGCGTAGGTGCCGTCCTGCAGGTCGAGCACGACCACCTTGTCGCCCTCGGCGAAGGTCGCCGACCCCGGCGCGGTCGGCAACATCGCGGTGACCTGGTGGAACACCGAGAACTCGACGATCGCCTTCTCCCCCGAGACGGAGGTGATCACCCCGGTGAGCTCGGGGATCCGCGGCTCCTCCGTCTTCTTCACGTCGCCCGGCCATAAGAAGACCAGCGCCACGAGCGTCGCGGCCGCCAGCGGCAGGATCACGGCCAGCACGGCCAGGACGGTTGTGCGGTCGGCGGGCGCGGCCGGCCCGTGCGAGTGCCCCATGGCGAGGAACAGTAGCTCAGGCCGACATGATGGCGACCCCCAGACACATCTCGTCGGCGGTCCCCTCGCCCCACACGACGTAGCGGGCCGGGTCGTTCGCCAGCTGCGGCAGCATGCCCCGCAACTTCGCGTCGTGGGTGCAGGTCACCCGCACCACGTCGCCCTCGCCGACCTTCACCGGCGCGGGGAGCGGGCGCAGCGCCTGGTCGTCGAAGTTGTAATCGGGCACGTCGAGCAGGGTCCGCGCGTCCGGCTTGCCGGGGTTGAGCTCGATCTTGATCGACCGGCCGAGCAGGTGCATGTGCCCGGCCAGGGCGTGCAGCAGGCCCTCCCGCGGCACGGGGATGTCGCAGTGCTGCGTGGGTCCCGGCTCGGCCGGGCCGCACATCTCGGTCAGGAAGCCCTGCATGCGCGCCGACTCGGCCCCGAACCGGCGGCCGATGTCCTCGACGGCGGCCTTCCGGTCGCAGAGCGGCCCCGACTCCCCGGGGGCGCAGGGCAGTTCGACGGCGGCCGGGAACAGGGCGGTGCCGAGGGGCTCCAGCTGCTTGTCGCTGACCCGCAGCCGGATCGCCGACTGGTCGGCCCCGTCGCCCGCGCGGGTGTTGTAGTGAACCTGCATGACGAGCTGGCTGCCCGGCGGGATCGGGTGGCCGTACTTCGGGTCGAGCAGCGTCTCGCGGTCGCCCGGCGCCCAGTGGGCCACCCATCCGGCCTCCCTGACGCCCGCGTCGGCGAAGCAGGTCCAGCCCTGGCCGGGGGCGGCGGCGTCCATCCTCTTCGCCTCGGCGACCTGTTCCGGTGCCAGGCGGAAGAAGATCGCGTGGTGGACGATGGCCAGGTTGAGCGGCTGGAACTGGGCGCCGGTCAGGAAGCCGGTGCCCTGGGTGCCGGGGTCGATGAGGAAACACCGGTAGTCGTCGGACGCGCCGTTGGGTCCCTTGGGGGTGTACGGCTCCGGCATCGTCAGCGTGACGAACCGCTCGCCGTCGCGCAGCGGCTGCGCGGGCGCCGTGGAGGCCCCGTGACCGTGTTTCGGCGTGGCGCCGGGCGGCGGCGCCGCCGCGTTCTGCGTTCCGCAGGCCGCCGTCACCACCAAGACCAGGAGCGCGGCCAGACTTCCCCGTAGTCGATTCATGTGTTCAACGCTGACGCACCCGGCGCCACCCGGCCATCCTCCTTTGGAGGGAGAGATCGTCCGTTCGGATGGGCCGCCATGTCGACTCCCGTATGACGAGTCCGGCGGGCAGCGCCCGCCGCCAGGCCTCGCCCACCGCGCCTCACCTGACCATCAGCAGCGGCCGGCTTCGTCAACCTGAACTGCGCCATCGGCCGGGGCTCCCGTCATCCGCCCTGGGACAGCGCCCTCAACTGGGGGAACTCCCCGGTCCCGTCGAGGCTGCCGTTGTGGACCGGCGGGCGGCAGCCCACCCGCACCGACACCCCCACTCCCGGACCGTCGGCGTAGCGGAACTGGAGGTCGTACCACTCCGTCGCCGTGCCGGTGCACGACCCCGCGCCCGGCGCGGCCGGGATCGCGTTCAGGTCGCCGGCGAGCGCGAGGGCCACGTCACGGCCGTGATCGCGCTTCGAGTCCTTCCCGCAGACCAGCACGCCGACGGGTCGGCCGGGGACCATCTCGAACTCCTGGCCGCGCCGCCCGAGCGACCGGTGGCAGGGGTCCTCACGTCGGGGGGTGGTCCACTTCCCGGTCCGGTACGCGGCGGTCATCTCCTTCCCCAGGCAGGTGGTTCAGGTCCCGGGCCATCCGCGCCGTCTCGTCCGGCGACAGAGTCCGCTGACCTCCCAGCGTCTCGCCCTCGGTCATGTTGCTTCCCGGATAGGCGCACATCAGCGCCCCGGCGGGGGTGCCGGGAACCAGCATGTCGGCCGCCCCGTCGACGGTCGTCTCCTCGGGCGCCGTCCCGGTCCAGGTCTCCGGGCAGGGCGCGGGGGCGGTGAGGGGAGCGGGCGTACAGGCCGCGATCAGCAGGAGGATCGCCGGCGGCGTCGAACGCTTCATGATCCCATGACGCCTGACACCGGCCCGGGGTTCAAAACGAATACGGCCCCCGCCTGGGCGGGGGCCGTACCGGAAAAAGGGTCTAGAGGGCCGCCACCGGCTCCTCCTTGCTGAGCTGCTCGGGGCCGCCCCGCAGCGGGACCTCCTTGATGAAGGCCGCCAGGATCGGGACCACCACCGCGAAAACGATCGCCCAGAGGAAGACGCCGCTGATCGCGCCCGCGAGCGACTCCAGGAAGCCGGTCTTGATCTGCGGGGGGAGCTGCGCCAGGGCCGCCGGGCTCATCTGGCCGCCGCTGGCGACCATGTCGGCCGACCGCTCGCCGAACTTCTCGCGCAGGCTGTCGGCCAGGTGGTTGTTGAACACCGCGCCGAACAGGGCCACGCCGAACGAGCCGCCGATCGAGCGGAAGAAGGTCGAGGCGCTGGAGGCCACGCCCAGGTCCTTCTGCTCCACGCTGTTCTGCGCGATCAGCATGGTGGTCTGCATCAGGAAGCCCATGCCGAGGCCGAGCACGGCGATGAACACCCCGGTCTGCCAGAGCGGGGTGCTGACGTCCATCAGCGTGAGCAGGCCCATGCCGATGGCCATGATCACACCGCCGATGACGGGGAACGCCTTGTACTTGCCGGTCGCGGTGATGCGCTTGCCGACGTAGAGCGAGACGACCATCGAGGCCGCCATCATCGGCAGCAGGAGCAGGCCGGAGTTGGTCGCGGTCGCGCCCTGCACGAGCTGCTGGAACAGCGGCAGGAAGGAGATCGCGCCGAACATCGCGAAGCCGAGCAGGAAACCGACACCCGAGATCAGGTTGAAGTTGCGGTCCTTGAACACGTGCAGGGGCATGATCGGCTCGGGGGCGCGCCGCTCGACCGGGATGAACGCCGCGAACGACACGACGGCCAGCACGCCCAGGCCGATGATCTGCCACGATCCCCACGGGTAGCCATGGCTCTGGCCGCCCCATGAGGTGATCAGGACCAAAGCGGTGATCCCGACCGTGAGGATGATCGCGCCGAACCAGTCGATGCGGTGCTCGGTGCGCTTCTTGGGCAGGTCGAGCTTGAGCCAGAGCCACACCAGCGAGACGCCGCCGAGCGGCAGGTTCACGTAGAAGGCCCAGCGCCAGTCGAGGTGGTCGGTGATGAAGCCGCCGGCGAGGGGGCCGGCGATCATGGCGAGCGACATGATCGCGGCCATGATGCCCTGGTACTGACCGCGCTCACGCGGCGGCACCAGGTCGCCGATGATGGCCATCACGCCGACGATGAGGCCGCCCGCGCCGAGGCCCTGGATCGCGCGGAAGGCAATCAGCTCGGTCATGCCGTTGTCGACGCCGCCGAAGAACGACGAGCCGGCCATGCCGCACAGGGCCGAGCCGACCAGGAAGATGACGATCGAGGTGAGGAAGACGGTCTTGCGGCCGTAGAGGTCGCCCAGCTTGCCCCAGATGGGCGTGGACACCGTCGTGCCCAGGATGTAGGCGGTGGTGACCCACGTGAAGTATTCGAGACCGTTCAGCTCGCCGACGATGCGGGGCATCGCGGTGCCGACGATCATGTTGTCGAGGAAGGCGAGCATCATGGCCAGGAGCAGTCCCGGCAGGATGATCATGACTTCTCTGGACCGCGCCGGAGGTGGACTGGCGGCGGTTTCCGACATTACGGGGCCCCCTTGTTAACCCATGAACTTACTTGCCGACCGGCAAGTGGCCGGAGTTAAGGTAAGGTCCGTACTAGCCGCCCGTCAAGTTGAATTAAAAGGACGACCAAACGCCATGAGCGAACGTGCGTTCGCCCCTCGGGAGACCCGAGACACCCGTGCGCGCATCCAGGAGATCGCGCTCGAACTGTTCACCGAGCAGGGCTATGAGGCGACCTCGCTCCGCGAGATCGCCGAGGCGCTGGGGGTGACCAAGGCGGCCCTCTACTACCACTTCAAGACCAAGGAAGACATCGTCGCGGGCATGATCATCGACCGCATCGCGAAGCTCGACGTGATCATCGACGAGCTGCGCGCCCACGACGCCGTCACGCCCGAGGTCCGCCGCGCGGCGATCGTCCGCTACGCCGAGGGCGCCTACGAGGGCCGCGCGATCACCCGCTTCATGGAGCGCAACCCGACCGCGATGAAGCACCACCCCGTGATGCTGCGCATGCGCGAGAAGGTGATCGAGCTCAGCGAGCTGCTGATCGACCACGACCAGCCGCTGACGCTCCGGCTCAAGCACGGCCTGGCCCTGTTCGCCATCCACGCGGTCGGCTTCATGCTGCCCGACCCGAAGATCGACGAGAACGAGAAGTATGAGGCGTCACTGAAGGTTGCCCTGGAATTGATCGAGGCCACCGGGAGTTGATCCGCCCGAAAGGGTAGGTGAAACCCATGCTTTTCGGTAAGGAACACGTCGAGCGTTATCAGGCCACCGACGGCGCCGAGGGTCACGAGTGGCAGGGCACGACGGCGGCCCTGCTCACCACGAAGGGCCGCCGCACCGGCAAGGAGCACACGACCCCGCTGATCTACCAGAAGTACGGCGACGCCTATCTGCTGGTCGCCTCCAAGGGCGGCGCGGACGCCCCGCCCGAGTGGTATCTGAACCTCCAGGCCAACCCCGAGGTGGGGTTCCAGGTCTTGGGCGACAAGTTCCGCGCCCGCGCCCGGACCGCCACCCCGGAGGAGAAGCCCGACATGTGGCGGGTGATGGTGGCCGCGTGGCCCGACTACGACGAGTACACGAAGAAGACCGACCGCGAGATCCCGGTCGTCGTCATCGAACGCCTCTAGCTCACCAGGCGACCACGCCCTCCTCGTTGACGAACGTGCCCGTCGGGCCGTCGTCGCCGAGCAGGGCCATCGACACCGACACGGCCGCGCCCTGGGCGGCCGTCCGGTCTCCCTGGAAGCCGTTGAGGTCGGTGGCGCAGTAGCCGGGCGAGATCGCGTTCACCTTGATCGGGGTGCCGGCCAGTTCCTTGGCGTACAGGGCGGTGACCATGTTGAGGGCCGTCTTGGACGACTGGTAGGCCAGGCTGTTCAGCTCGCCCCACGGGTTGGCCGGGTCGGTCGTGACCGTGAGGCTGCCGACCTCGCTGGAGACCATGACGATCCGGCCGGCGGGCGACTTGAGCAGGAGCGGGACCATCGTGTTGGTGACCGCGACGACGCCGAAGACGTTCACCTCGTAGACGCCGCGCATCAGGTCGAGCGGGGTCGCGGTGGGCGGGCCGCCCTGGGCGATGCCGGCGTTGTTGACCAGGATGTCGAGAGAGCCGAAGCGTTCCCCGATGAACGCGGCGGCGGCCGTGATCGTGTCGGGCGAGGTCACGTCGAGCTCGACCCAGGCGGCGCCGATGCGCGCGGCGGCCTCCGCTCCCCTGCCGGGGTCCCGGGCGCCGACGACCACGTCCACGCCCCGCTCCCCCAGAAGGCGGGCCGTCTCGAAGCCGATTCCCTTGTTCGCGCCGGTGATGAGTGCTGTCGTCATGGCCTCAAGGGTGGGCGGGGCCGTGCCGGCGCACGAGAGACCGGCCGATGCTGGGATCGGCGGTACCACCCACGCGCCCCGGACACGGGGGAAAATCGGCTCATGGACAGGAACGGGCTGGCCGACTTCCTCCGCACCCGCCGCGCCCGGTTGAAGCCCCGCGACGTCGGGTTGCCCGACGGCGCGCGGCGGCGGACCCAGGGGCTGCGCCGGCAGGAGGTCGCCGAGCTGGCCGGGATGTCGGTCGACTACTACATCCGGCTGGAGCAGGGGCGCGGCCCGCATCCCTCACGGCAGATCCTCAACGCGCTGGCCAGGGCCCTCATGCTGAACGCCGACGAGCGTGCCCACCTCTACAACCTGGCCGGGGAGGCGCCCGCCCGGCCCGGCGTCTCCCCCACGGTGCCGCAGGGCGTGCTGGAGCTCCTGGCGACGCTGACCGACGTTCCGGCCTACGTCCTCGACGACGGGTTCGACGTGCTGGCCGCCAACCCGATGGCCCTGCACCTGATCCCCTACCTGACGGTCGGCGGGAACGAGATGCGCGGCATCTTCGCCGGTCCGGTGCACCGCGAGGTCTGCCGCCACGCCGAGTCGTTCGCCGCGGCGGCGGTCCGCGAGCTCCGGGCGGCGTCGGCGACCCGGCCGGAGCTGACGGACCTGGTCGCCGAACTGGGCGCGCGCAGCCCCCTGTTCACCGAACTCTGGGCCGCCCATGACGTGGAGATCCGTCGCGAGCTGCGCAAACAGCTGCTGCACGAGGCCGTCGGCGAGATCGACGTACGGCGGCAGATCCTCGCCATCCCCGACTCGGGCCAGCGCCTGATCACCTACGTCCCGATCCCCGGCACCGGCGCGCAGGAGGCCCTCAGGAGGGTCCGGGAACTACTGGATCGACCGGGATACGCGCGGTCAGGGTGAACCCTCCGCCGGAGGCGCCCGCCTGGAGGGTGCCGCCGACCAGCATGATCCGCTCCCGCAGGCCCGCCAGGCCGTAGCCCGACTCGCCGAAGACCCGCCCGCGCGGCGGCCCGGCGGCGTTGTGGACGACGACGACGAGCTCGTCGTCGTCGATGCGCCCGGTGACGGTCACCGTGGCCCCGGGCGCGTGCTTGCGGGCGTTGTTCAGCCCTTCCTGGACCACCCGGTAGGCGGCGTGCTCGACGCTGCGCGACAGGTGCGTCCCGTCGACCACGAAATCCAGGTCGACCCGCTGACCGGTCGTGTTGCTGTCGGCCACGAGCCTCGGGATGGCGTCGATGCCCTGGGCCGAGCCGGGCAGGTCCCCGGCCCGCAACACGGTGAGCAGCTCGCGGAGTTCCGTGAGGGCGCGTACCCCCTGGTCTTCGATGTCCCTGGCCAGAGCCGGGTTGTCCTCCTGGTCGGTGTCCTCCTGGATCATCCCGGCCTTGAGCACCATCACGGTCACGGCGTGGGTCACGGTGTCGTGCAGCTCGGCCGCGATCCGCCTGCGCTCGCGCGCGGCGGCGTTCTCCTCCCTGATGTGGACGTCGTCCGTCAGCGTCTGGATCATGTCGCGGTAGCCGCGCACCCAGGTGCCGACCACGGCGGCCACGTACACGGTGGTGATCCCCCGCACGGCGTCGATGCCGACGTTGGGGCTCATGTGGGGCTGGTAGTGGTAGCCGATCGCGAACCCCACGGTCAGCACGGCCGCCACGGCCTGCCACCACCGCACGGTCCGGTGCGCCGTCATCGAGTAGGCGGCGATCGACACCGGGATCGACTGCGCGGTGAACAGGTAGCAGACCAGCGAGAACACCAGCGACGGCCCGGCCCACCGGCGCCTGACGAGCATGGTCAGCGAGGCGACGACGGCGCTCGCGGTGGCCACCCAGACCGGCACCACGATCGAGGAGTCGTAGGGGTCGACGAGCGCCGGCGGCAGCGTGTAGACGAGCACTGTGGCGGCGAGGGCGAGGTCGACGATCCTGTCCCGCCGTCCGGGGTCGAGGGAAGCCCAGCGCTCCCGCCACCGGTCGATCGTCTCCCGCATCCCGCCAATGTCGGCTCCGCGGCGGCCCCGCGGGCCCTCTGACACGCGGACTTTCCCGATCTTGTACGAACACGCGTTTCCGCACCGCCCGCGCTTCGGGGCAGGATAGAGCGGTGAGCCTGATCGAGCGCCTGCCGCAGACCCCCGACCCGGATTCCCTCTTCGAGGCGTTCGCCGCCTGGAACGAGGAGCGTGGGCTGACGCTCTATCCGGCCCAGGAGGAGGCGCTGATGGAGGTGGTGACGGGCAGCAACCTGATCCTCTCCACCCCCACCGGCTCGGGCAAGTCGCTGGTCGCGGCCGGGGCCCACTTCGCGGCGCTCGCCAACGACCAGGTCTCGTTCTACACCGCCCCCATCAAGGCGCTGGTCTCGGAGAAGTTCTTCGACCTGTGCGCGATCTTCGGCACCGAGAACGTCGGCATGATGACCGGCGACGCCTCGGTCAACGCCGACGCCCCGATCATCTGCTGCACCGCCGAGATCCTCGCCCAGGTCGCCCTGGCCGAGGGCCGCCAGGCCGACGTCGGCATGGTGATCATGGACGAGTTCCACTTCTACGCCGAACCCGACCGGGGCTGGGCCTGGCAGGTCCCGCTGCTGGAGCTCCCCCAGGCCCAGTTCGTGCTGATGTCGGCGACCCTGGGCGACGTCACCCGCTTCGAGAAGGACCTCACGCGGCGCACCGGCCGTCCGACGGCCGTGGTCAAACACTCCGAGCGCCCGGTGCCGCTGGTCTACTCGTACCGGATGACCCCGCTGCACGAGACGCTGGAGGAGTTCCTGTCGACCGGGCAGGCCCCCGTCTACGTGGTCCACTTCACCCAGGCCGCCGCGATGGAGCGCGCGCAGGCGCTGATGAGCATCAACATGTGCAGCAAGGCCGAGAAGGAGGCCATCGCGGCCCTGATCGGCAACTTCCGCTTCACCACCAAGTTCGGCCGCGCCCTGTCCCGGCTGGTCCGCCACGGGATCGGCGTCCACCACGCGGGCATGCTGCCCAAATACCGCCGGCTCGTCGAGAAGCTCGCCCAGGCCGGCCTCCTGAAGGTCATCTGCGGCACCGACACCCTCGGCGTCGGCGTCAACGTCCCGATCCGCACGGTGCTGTTCACCGCGCTCACCAAGTACGACGGCAACCGCGTCCGCCGCCTGCGCGCCCGCGAGTTCCACCAGATCGCCGGCCGCGCCGGCCGGGCCGGCTTCGACACCATCGGCTACGTCGCCTGCCAGGCCCCCGACCACGTGATCGAGAACGAACGCGCCCTGGCGAAGATCGGCGACGACCCCAAGCGCAGAAGGGGCTACGCCCGCAAGAAGCCGCCGGAGGGCTTCGTCAACTGGAACGAGGAGACCTTCGAGAAGCTCCAGACGGCCGAGCCCGAGCCGCTGACCAGCCGGTTCAAGGTCTCCAACGCGATGCTGCTGGCGGTCATCAACCGCCCCGGCAACTGCTTCCAGGCGATGAAGAGCCTGCTCACCGACAACCACGAGGAGCGCAAGAACCAGCGCCGCCACATCAGCCACGCCATCGCGATCTACCGCTCGCTGCTGGCCGGCGGCATCGTCGAGACCCTGAAGGAGCCCGACGACCAGGGCCGCTACGCCCGCCTGACGGTCGACCTCCAGCAGGACTTCGCCCTCAACCAGGCCCTGTCGACCTTCGCCCTGGCCACCTTCGAACTCCTGGCCCCCGACAGCCCGACCTACGCCCTCGACGTGGTCAGCGTCGTCGAGTCGACCCTCGACGACCCCAGGCAGATCCTGCACGCCCAGCTCAACAAGGCCCGCGGCGAGGCGGTCGCCCAGATGAAGGCCGACGGCATCGAATACGAGGAGCGGATGGAGCTCCTCCAGGAGGTCACCTACCCGATGCCGCTGGAGGCCCTGCTCTTCGGCGCCTACGAGACCTACCGCCAGGGCCACCCCTGGGTCGGCGACCACACGGTCAGCCCGAAGTCCATCATCCGCGACATGTACGAACGCGCGATGACCTTCACCGACTACATCCAGTTCTACGAACTGGCCCGGTCGGAGGGCACCGTCCTGCGCTACCTGGCCGACGCCTACCGCGCCCTGTCCCGGACGGTCCCGGAACACATGAAGACCGACGACCTGATCGACCTGATCGAATGGCTCGGCGAACTGATCCGCCAGGTCGACTCCAGCCTGATCGACGAATGGGAGAAGCTCGCCAACCCGTCGGAGGCCCTGGAACACCGCGACGAACTGGAGTCGAAGCTCCGCCCGGTCACCGCGAACACCCGCGCCTTCCGCGTCCTGGTCCGCAACGCGATGTTCCGGATGGTGGAGTTGGCCGCGCTCGACCAGCAGGAGGAGCTGGAGGAGCTCTACCCCGACGTCGACTGGGCGGCGGGGCTCGACGCCTACTACGACGAGCACGACACGATCGGGACCGGGCCTTCGGCACGCGGGCCGGCGTTCCTGCGGATCGAGGAGGAGCCGGGGGTGTGGCGGGTCCGGCAGGTCATCGAAGACCCGGCCGGCGACGGCGACTGGGGGGTGTCGGCGGATGTCGATCTGGCGGCGTCCGACGAGGAGGGCACGGCGGTGCTCCACGTGGTCGGCATCAACCGCCTCTAGGCGCCGGCCTTGGCCAGGTCGACGATGACGTGCCTGCCGTCCTGCTGGTAGCTCAGCAGCCGGTCGTCGGAGGCGGGCACCGGGATCGCGATCCCCCCGGCCTGCACCCCCTTGGCGGGCAGCGGCTTCACCCCCAGGTCGGCCACCTGCCCCGACACGAGGTCGTAGAGCCCCGCCCACAGCTCCCCCGGTCCCGCCAGGGTGCTGGAGGTGACGAAGCGGTCGCGGGCGGGGCGGGACACCGGCGGGTCGGTCAGCTTGGTCGCCCGCAGCCCGGCCCCCGAGCGCGCCGACGCCAGCCGGTCGGCCGACACGCACAGGTTCACCCCGCACAACGAGCCGGGACGGGTCTCCCGCCGCTCCCCCGTCTCGGCGTTGACGGCCGTGGTGAACGCGCGGGCGGGCGAGCCCACCCACGGCCACTTCAGCACGTGTTGCCCCTGCGTCCCGGCCACCTCGGACGGCCTGCCGCCCGCATAGGGCACCCGCCACACGCCCCCGGCGTCGGTCGACCACACGACCCCCTGCGGAGTCGGCTCCAGGCCGGTGACCGTCCCGGTCAGCGCGAAGGCGGCGACGGCGACCGGGTCGCCGCCCTCCACGGGGACGGTCCAGATCTCGCCGACGCGTCCGGCGCCGTCGCGGCGGGCCGTCCACCACACGACGTGGCCCGACCCCGCGGCCACGCCCGAAGGATGGACCACGGTCCGGGGCGGCACGGGGAGCTCGGCCAGTTCGGCGGTCTCTCCGTTCGCCAGCCGGTACGACACCAGCGCCTCCGACCGCTCGAAGCCCTTGGCCGCGGTCGCCAGGAGGGTGTCGTCGTCGAGGAACAGGCGCGGGGTGATCGTGCGGCCGTCGGGGAGCACGGCGGGGATGACGTGGACGGCCTGCGGCCAGACGGTCTGCACGAGCGGGGGGCGTTCCACGAGGGTGGTGCCGTTCAGGGTGCCGGTGAGGGCGAGGGCGGCGAGCAGGACGCGCACGATCAGCCCCCTACCGCGCCGCAGTCGGACACGAGGGAGCCCTGGCGGCGGCAGGTCTGGAGGGCCACGCCGGGGACCGTCAGGTAGTGCCTGACCACGGTGCCGGCGCCGCCGGTGTTCTCGTCGTAGCCCTGGCCGACGCCGCCGACGCCGATGTAGGTCCGGACCGCCTGGCCGTCGGCCTCGGTGTCCCACACGTCGAGCACGCCCTGGTCGTGGATCGCCTGTCCGCCGGTCGGGGTCAGGGTCGTCACCGGGCCGCCCGCCGCCGCGCTCGCGGGCGCCGCGAACAGGGCCACCGTGAAGACGGCGGCGACAGCCGATCTGCGACGCATGCAAGCACGATAAGTCACGAATCCATAAAGTGCCCGTCAACCGCCGGAAAGCGCGTCTTCGACCTCGGGGACCGCGAAGTCGTCGGGGTCGTCGAGCCAGCCGTGCGGCAGCAGGACCTTCTGCCGTTCGCCGCTCTTGCCGCGCGGGCCGTCGGCGGCCTCGCCGGGCCACGGCTGGTCGAGGTCGAGGCCCGACAGGCGCTCGCGCAGCTCGTCGAGCGAGGCGGCCTGGGCGGTCAGCCGCCGGGTCTCGGCGCCGACCGAGAACGCCTTCAGATACCACCCGACGTGCTTGCGGAAGTCGGAGACGCCGTGCTTCTCGTCGCCCATCACCTCGACCAGGAGCTCGGCGTGGCGCAGCAACATGGTCACCACCTCGCCGAGGCGGGGCTCGGCGCGCTCGGGCGAGCCGTTGAACGCGTTCTCCAGGTCGCGGAACAACCACGGGCGGCCGAGGCAACCACGCCCGATCACCACGCCGTCGCAGCCGGTCTGGGCGACCATGCGCAGGGCGTCGTCGGCCGTCCAGATGTCGCCGTTGCCCAGGACCGGCACCGAGTCGGGCACCGCGTCGCGCAGGCGGGCGATGGCGTCCCAGTCGGCGAAGCCGCCGTAGTGCTGGATGGCGGTGCGGGCGTGGAGGGCCACGGCCTGCACGCCCTCCTCGGCGGCGATCAGGCCGGCGTCGAGGTAGGTCAGGTGGTCGTCGTCGATGCCCTTGCGCATCTTCACGGTCACCGGCAGGGGGCCCGCGTTCGCCACGACCTCGCGGATGATCGACCGGAGCAGCCGCCGCTTGTAGGGCACCGCCGCGCCCCCGCCGCGCCGGGTCACCTTGGGCACCGGGCAGCCGAAGTTGAGGTCGATGTGGTCGGCCAGGTCCTCATCCGCGATGATCTTCGCCGCGCGGCCCATGACCACCGGGTCGACCCCGTAGAGCTGGATGCTGCGCGGCGACTCGGTGGGCCCGAAGCGGATCATCTCGTAGGTGAGCGGGTTGCGTTCGACCAGCGCCCGCGAGGTGATCATCTCGCACACGAACAACCCGCCGCCCTGCTCGCGGCAGAGCGTGCGGTAGGCGCGGTTGGTGATGCCGGCCATCGGGGCGAGCACCACGGGGGGCCAGACGTCGAGCGACCCGATTTTCATCCACTCATTGTCGTCCACGGCCGGGAGTGACCGGTGCACTAGCCTGGTCGCATGCTGCTGCGGTTGCGGATCGCGCTGCCCGACCGTCCCGGCGCCCTGGGCGCCGTCACGCAGGCCCTCGGTGTCGCGGGGGCCGACATCATCCAGGTCGTCGTGCTCGACCGGGGCGAGGAGCGCGCGGTCGACGACTTCACCGTCTCCTGGCCCGACGCCGCGCCACGCGAGCATCTCCTCCGGACGCTCGACGAGATCCCCGACATCAAGGTCGAGGGGGTCTGGGCGACCCGGGAGGCGCCGGGCACCTACCCGGAGCTGGAGGTGCTCAAGTTCCTGACCACCGCCGGAGACCGCGCGCTGGCGACCCTCGTCGACGCGATGCCGGTGATCTTCAGCGCCGACTGGGCCGCCTGCGCGGCCGACGGCAGTCACGACGTGGTCTGCGCGAGCTGGCGGGCGCCCGAGTCGATCAGGTTCCCCGACCTCGTGCCGGCCCGGCCGGTGGCCGCGACGCTGGAGTCGGGGGTCCACGTCGTCAACGCGCCGCTGCCGCCGCTGGCGCTGACGCTGGTGCTGGCCCGGGTCGAGGGGCCCGCCTTCCACCGGATCGAGGTGGCCAGGCTGACCCGGATCCTCGACATCTTCCTGCTGCTGCCGGCGATCGAGCAGAGCGCGGAGAAGGCCTTCCGGTCGGCCTCTCAGCCCACGTGATCGCGCCAGGAGTGCCGGGGGTCGTAGCCCAGCACCTTCCTGGCCTTGTCGATCGACAGCAGCGTGCCGAACTCCCCCACGTCGTGGGTGAGCTCGACGCCGGGGAACTCCTCGCGCAGCAGGTCGGCGGAGGGCCGGTTCATGATGGTGTCGGCCGCCGCGATTACGAAGCTCTCGGCCCCGGTGACCTCGGCGGTCAGGCCCAGGCGGCAGCTCTGGGCGACGTCGCGCACGTCGACGTAGCCCCACAGGTTCCAGCGCCGCGAGGCGGCGTCGGCCCAGTACGACGGAACGTTCGCGTAGTCCTCGGGCAGGTGGATGTTGGACAGGCGCAGGGCCACGAACGGGATGCCCGACCACGCGGCGACGTGCTCGGCGGTCGTCTCGGTGACGACCTTCGACAGGGCGTAGGTCGAGGTCGGCACCGGGTAGTGGGCCTCGTCGACGGGGGCGTAGCGGGGGGCGTCGTCGAAGGGCAGGCCCAGGGTGGTCTCGCTGGAGGCCCAGACGACGCGGCGCAGCTTCAGGGTGGCCGCCGCCAGGAACACGTTGGCGTTCATGGTCACGTTGCGCTGGAAGGTGACCGCCGGGGTGGCCAGGCCGGGGGCGGGGATGTTGGCCAGGTGGACGACGGCCGAGCAGCCTTCGAGGACCTCGATCGCCTGGCCGTGGTCGGTCAGGTCGGCGGCCAGCACGCCGGGCCCGCCGAGGTCGGTGGCGACCACGTCGTAGCCGTGTTCCCGCAGGTCGGCGACGACGGCCCGGCCGGCCTTCCCGGCGGCGCCGGTGACACAGATGCGTTCCATGGCACGGAAGCCTTTCACATCCGGGCGAGCCGGTTGATACCGGTCGCATATAGGATTTTCGGGGCTTTTGCTCCGCGCGCGAGGGCGAGCATGGCCCGGCCGATCGCCTCGGTGGTGGTGACCATCCGGGGGAACAGCCGGGTGAAGACCGGCCAGATCGGCGTGCCGATCATGTAGAGCACCCGGTAGGACCGGGTCTTGCTGGTCGCGCCGTGCATGGCCCGGATGAAGCCGGGGCGCAGCGCGAAGGCCCGGTCGAACCGCTCGAACAGCGCGTTCTCGGTCTCGCCCTTGACCCGGGCCCACATCCGGCGCCCTCCGGCGTCGGCGCCCTGGCCCGAGACGTACACGAACGTCACGTCGCGCCGCAGCGTGCGGGCGACGTCCATGGTCATCGTGTACGTCACCCTCCGGTAGTCGGCCTCCGACATCCCGGCCGAACTGACCCCGACGCAGAAGAAACACGCGTCGAAGCCCTGGAGGAACGCGGTGTACTCGGCCGGTTGCCCGAGGTCGGCGATCACCTCGGTGAGTTTGGGGTCGGTGACGCCGGTGGGCGTGCGCCCGACGACGAGCACCTCGGACACGTCGGGGGCGAGCAGGCACTCCCGCAGGACGCCCTGCCCGATCATCCCGGTCGCCCCGAACACGATCACGCGCACATAACCGACATTACGCCTGCACGACCACAGAGGTGACGAGGAGTCCGCCCTCGGCCGCCCAGCGGCCCTCGAACACCGGTAACGGCGAGTCGACGAGGATCCGGGCGCTGAACACACCGTCCCCGAAGGTCACATGGGCGTCCTCGAACCCCAGCCAGCGCCCCGTGATCGGGAACCACGCCTTGTACACCGACTCCTTCGCGGAGAACAGCAGCCGGTCCCAGGCCACCACCGGACGGTCAGCCAGCAGCCGCCCGACCGCCAGCTGCTCCTCGGGCGAGGCGACGGCGCCGAGCACCCCGTCGGGCACGGGCTGGTCGGGCTCGGCGTCGATGCCGATCGAGACGACCACGTCGCCGGAGGCCACGGCGGCGGCCCGGTAGCCGTCGCAGTGGGTCATGCTGCCCACGATGCCCTCGGGCCACAGGGGTTCGCGCTTCGGGCCGGACAGGATGGGCGTGTCGGCGTGCCCGAAGGACGAGAGCGCCTGGCGGGCGCACCAGCGGGCGGTCGCGAACTCGGCGCGGCGGCGCGGCACGGCCCGGGCGACCAGAGACTCCTCCTCGGGGAGGGGCCGCACGCCGGGCGGGTCGCTGAAGCTCTCGTGCCACACGACACCCGGAGGAAGCACCGATCCCAGCATGAAAGCCCCTTTCCGGCTGGACCTTACCGCGTGAACGGGAGCGGTAAAGTGACAGCCCAGGAGGTCCGATGTCTGACAGCACACCCGATTCCGCCGTCGAGGCGGAGCCGACCGACGAGTCGACCGACGGGGTCGCCGAAGAGGCGAGCGCGGAAGACGAGCTCAAGCGGAAGTTCCGCGAGGCACTCGACCGTAAGCGCCAGGCGCAGTCCGACCGCAACGGGAAGGGTGCCCGGGGGTCGTCGAAGATCCACGGCACGCATGAGGCCGCCGGCGGCAAACGTTCGTTTCGCCGCAAGAGCGGGGGCTGACATCCGCTGAAAGGGGCCGCCGTCGGAGGGGGGCCTTCCGATCCGCGTGATCCGGGCGCACTATGGAAAGTGACATCCTGGGCGAAATCGCATGGAGCGGCTGTGCAAGGTCACCTTCCGGCGGCGGTCCCGCTGCTGTCCCGAGGCAAGCACCGCAACCCGCGCAAGGGTGCGTGTTTCATGGAGTTCGCGTCCTACCTGGCCGGTGAGCGCTGGAGCGACCACCCGGCCTGCACCCACCCGCTTTTGGCGGCGATGGCGCGGCTCGTCAACGACTACACGACCGACGCCAACCGGCAGCGGCTCGCGCCGCTGATCCCGTCGGTGATCGGACTCACCACCAACGATCCACGGGCCGACGTCCGGATCGCGCTGCGCGCGGCCACGACGGCGCTGCCGGTGGTCGCGGCCGAACGGCAACTGGCCCTCGCGGTCTCGGTGCTGGCGGCCGAGCACGTCCTGGCCGACCTCGAAGGCCGCGAACCCGGCCTCGAACCGGCCAGCCAGGAGGCGCTCGACCTGGTGCCCGACGCCGCCCGCTGGGCCTACGGCTTCCGCAGCGGGGTCAAGGTGTCCCGCCGCGGCTTCCGCCGCTACGCGGCGCCGAACACGGTCCAGCTCGCCGTACGGGGCGTCTCGCAGGCCTGCGTCGACGATCCCGACCTGATCCTGCGGGAGCTGCTCACCTCGTCCATCGACGAGGTCAGGGCGCTGGTCGGCGACGGTCAGGTGGAGACCCGGCCGCTGGCCTTCAGAGCGGGCCGGTAGAGGGCTCCACCGGCGAGGATCGCCACACAGGCCGCGCCGAGCATGAAGCCCCAGCTCACGTCGGTCAGGTGGTGCATGCCCCGGTAGAGGCGCGCCCCCGCGATGGCGAGCGGGACGGCCAGGCCGATCGCCAGCAGCACCCAGCGCAGGATCGCGTGCCGGTGCGTGTGCAGGGTGAGCACGGTGGCGAGCCCGAAGTAGAAGGCGACCCCGGCGCTGGTGTGCCCGGAGGGCCAGCTGGAGGTGGGCGGCGCCGGGTCGAGGTGGGCGACCTCGGGCCGGGGCCGCTGCGACACGACCGTGGACGCCAGGAAGATCAGCGACTGCGACCACACGGCGAAGATCAGGAAGACCGACTCGCGCCAGCGCTTGTAGGCGATCCGGAACCCGATCGCGAAGATCGCCGTGGCGACGACGATCACCGGCGTGTCCGAGAACGACGACACGACGTCGGTCACCCCGTTCCAGAACGGCGACCGCTCCCCCGCGACCTCCCGGCTGACCGCCTCGTCCCGCTCGATCAGCCAGGTGTCCCCCAGCACGTTGACCAGCAGCAGACCGGTGCCGAGCGTGGCGATCAGCAGGGCCAGGAGGGGTAGCAGCACCCGCCGCCCGACTTCCTTGTAGTCGACCCGCTGCCAGGGCCGCTGATGACCGCGGACCGTCACGGGGGTCTCGGCGGGACGTGTCGTCACCATTGGGGGCTCCAATCTTGGGCTTTCATCGAAGCCGTCATCGGGGTTCGCCATTGCCGTTCGGGGCGGCGAACTCGGGTTCGACGCCCTCGATGTGGGGTTCGACCGGCCGCCGGCCCATCCGCCGCCGCCACGCCTCGAATCCGGCGGCCGTGGCGGCCACCACCGCCAGCGCGAGGATCAGCCCGGCCACGACGTCGCTGAGCCAGTGCACGCCGAGGGCGACCCGGGTGAACGCGACCGTCAGCGAGGCCAGCGCGGCCAGCACCCAGGCGACCACGCGCCAGACGCCGTGCAGCACCGGCAGCAGCAGGAGGACCAGCGTGACCGCCCCCAGCGCCGCATTGAGGGCGTGGCCCGAGGGGAACGACCAGCCGGGGGCCCAGGAGACCGGGTCGGGCAACATCGGCCGGGCCCGCTCGACGGCGATCTTCACGGCCAGCCCGATCAGCCCGCCCGCGGCCACGGTCGTGATCGCCCAGATGGCGAGCCGGGGCGCGCCGCGCAGCAGCGTGTAGACGGCCGCCGCGCCGACCAGCACCCGCCAGGTCTCCGGGGCGAGCGCGTCGGTGATGAACTCCATCGCGCGGGCGAACCCGGGATTGCTCAGGGCGTAGGAGTGCAGATCGGCGGCCACCCCCTGGTCGAACCGGTTCAGGGGCGGGAAGGCGCTCTTCACGAGGACCAGCAGCAACATGAACGGGACCAGGAGGATCGCGGCCGCCAGGGTCGCGGCGGTCAGCCGCGCGCCCAGGGCGCCGTCGGGTCCCAGCAACCATCGGCGCATCTCCGTCATGCGCCGCCGTGCTACCCCGGCGAGGGCCCGATGAACATCAACAGCCGGTGCGCAGCGGCACCTTCGCCGACCATCGGCCGGACGTCACGTCCTGGGCGCGGGCGTAGGCGTCGGGGGCGCCGGAGCAGTGCGGCAGGCCGGTCTTCTTGCCCCAGCTCCCGCCGGGGTAGCCGGGGAACTCGGCGGCGGCGATCACGCCGCTCCAGACCAGGTCGCCGCCGGAGCGGCGGACGTACAGCTTGACCTGGCCGACGTTGTAGTGGGAGCCGTTCAGCTTGACCACGTGGCCCTCGGTGGTGATCCACAGTTTGGCCAGCATGCGGCGCGACTCGGCCGCCGCGTTGTCGGCCCTGGCCTGGGCGCGGACCGAGGGGATCACGCAGACGTCGTCCTCGTGGAAGGCCTCGCGCCAGACGTAGCCGTCGACGCAGGCGTGGTCGTCGTCTGCCCAGCGGGTGGCCTTGAGGGCGTTGTCGGCCAGGGTGCGGGCCCGCGTCGCCGGGGTCACGCAGACCTTGTCGGCGGGGCGGGCGGCGCGGAAGACGAAGCCCTCACGGCAGAGCTGCGGGGCGGCGGAGGCGGGGGCGGCCGTGGCGCCGAGCAGGAGGGCAGCGGCCGTGAGGGTGCGCAGGATCATCGGTGGAGCTCCAGAAAGGCGCGGGTGTTGCCCTCCCTTATGCACCGGGCCGCCTGCAGGATCCTTGCAAACCCGTGTCAGACACGCGATCAGGCCTGGATCAGGCCGACTGGAGCAGGGCGTAGGCGCCGCCCGCGCGGACCAGGTCGTCGTGGGAGCCGGTCTCGGCGACGCGGCCGTGCTCCATGACCACGATGCGGTCGGCGTTGCGGATCGTGGACAGCCGGTGGGCCACCACGAGGACCGTCCGGCCGGCCACCAGGCGGGCCATGGCCTGCTGGATCAGCTTCTCCGAGCGGGTGTCGAGGGCCTCGTCGAGGATCAGGATGCGAGGGTCCCTGATCAGCGCGCGGGCGATGGCCAGGCGCTGCTTCTGGCCGCCCGACAGGCGGGCGCCGCGCTCGCCGACCACGGTGTCCCAGCCGTCGGGGAGCCGGTCGACGAACTCGGCGGCGTTGGCGTCCTCCAGGGCGCGGCGCACCACCTCGCCGGGGACGTCGCCCAGGCCGTAGGTGACGTTCTCCCTGACGCTGCCCTCGAACAGGATCGACTCCTGCGGCACGACCGACACGAACCTCCGGTAGGTGCGCAGGTCGAGGGTCTCCATGTCGACGCCGTCGAGCAGGATGCGGCCCTCGGTCGGGCGGAGGAAGCCGATGACGAGGTTGAGGACGGTGGACTTGCCCGCGCCGGAGGCGCCGACGAGGGCCACGGTCTCCCCGGGGCGTACCGACAGGGAGATGCCCCTGACCCCGTAGGTGTAGGCGACGTCCTGGAAGTCGAGGCGGCCCGTCACCTTCGTGACCTCGGCCTTGCCGTCGTTGTGCTCCAGGTCGGGGGCCTGGAGGACCTCGCCGATCGAGCGGACCGACTCCAGGCCCTTGCTGATGATCGGGGTCAGGCTCATCAGCGAGGTGACCGCGGTGGTCAGGGTGGTGAAGAAGGTGCTGAGCATGACGACGTCGCCGGGGGTCAGCGCGAACACGCGGTAGTACGACACCAGCGCGGCCCCCGCCAGGCACACCACGCCGAGCGTGTTGAGCAGGATCCAGGCGAGCGAGCCGAACCTGCCGTTGACGAGGTCGAGCCGCAGCCCGGTGCGCAGGACGTTGCGCAGGGTGCCGTCGACGCGGTGCAGGGCGTCCTTCTCCAGGCCGTGGGCGCGGGTGATCGGGATCAGGTGCGTCATCTCGGTCACCCGGGACGACAGCCGCTCGACCTCCAGGCGGAAGTTCTCGTTGTCGGTGCGCAGCCGATCGCGCATCTTCATCACCAGGATCGCGGCGGCCGGGACGACGACCAGGAAGACCGGCAGCGCCTGGGGCACCTTGACCGCGATGACGGTCACCCCGCCGGCCAGCATCACGATCGCCGACAGGCCGATGTCGCCGGCCTGCTGCGACATCGTCTCGACGCTCTCGACGTCGCGGATGACCTTGGTCTGCAGCACCCCGGCGCTGACCCGGGCGTGGTAACCGATCGACAACTGCTGCATCCGGGCGCAGAGCGAGGAGCGCAATCCCGTGCTCACCTTGCGGATGGTGCCGCTGAGGTGGCGTACGTAGAGCAGGTGGAAGGGGTAGTTCAGGGTGAGCAGCACGCAGAGCACCCCGGCGTTGAGCCAGATGCCCGAGACCGGTCCCCCGTCGACCAGGACGTCGATGATGTTGGCGGTGACCAGCGGCAGCACCCACGTGGGGCTGTGCTTGAACACGAAGGCGACCACCGCGATCAGGAGCGATGCGCGGTGGTCGCGATAGAGGTAGGCGAGCGTCCGGATCGGATGTTCGCCCCGGTAGCGGTGGTCCAGTTCACCCATCGATGTCCTCAGCGCAAAATATCTACAGATTCAGGGTAGATCTTCGCACCCCAGGATTAACGGGTCATATCGTGGCGTAAACCACCTTCCACACACCGCCGTAGAGGCACTGGTCGGACACCTTCGTGTGCTTGGCCTCGGAGCAGACCTTGAGCTCGACCAGGGTGGCCTTCTTGTACGTGAAGCTGTAGGACGCCGGCGTCTTGTAGGTGCAGTCGCGGAACGTCTTGTGCGTGAAGGGCTGGGTGCCGCCCTTCTGGTAGGTGATCCGGAAGATCGCGTAGCCGCAGGCGGAGCCCTTGGTCAGGTCGCTGATCCGGCCGCTGACCTTGATGTCGGCGTTCTCGATGACGGCGCCGGGGTTGGTGATCACCCCGGAGACGGAGCCCTTGGTGTAGGCCCGCTTGCCCGAGCTGTAGCGCTCGAACTTCTTGGCGGGGGCCTGCTGGGCGAGGTCGGTCTTGGAGGCGACCGGGGGGTTGTCGGCGAAGGCGGGGGCGGAGGGGACGAGGACGATTGCGAGAGCTGCGACGAGGCCGCCAAGGAGGCGCACGGCTGGTTCCCTTCGGGGGGTTTTCGCGGTTTGTGGTATTACCATCTCGGAATCGCCTTGCACGACGCTTACGATCCGGTTATGAAGGCCCTGAACGCCCGGCGAGTCGCCTGGGAAGCCGCGCGTGTCCTCGTCGAGGCGTCGACGGCGGAGACCTACTGGTGGCTCAGCGACATGGTCAGCCGCTACTTAGGCGTCATGTACCAGCTGAAGCTGGCCGAGACGCGGCTGCGTCTCATGGAGAACGACGAGCTCACCGTCGCCGAGACCGGCACCTGGCGGGCCCGCCTCGACGAGCTGCTCGGCGACCGGCCCGACCTGGCGCCGATGCTGGCCGATCTGACCAGGGAGACCGCCGCCCGGCTTCCCTAGGCTGACCGCATGACCATCCGCGCCGTCCGCCCCGACGACCTCCCGTCGGTCGCCGCCATCTACGAGCACTACGCGCTCACCACCGTCATCACCTTCGACGAGGCCGGGCTCGACCCGGCGGCGTGGGAGGCCAAGGCCGGCACCGGGTGGCCCTTCCTGGTGGCCGAGGTCGGCGGGGTCGTGGCGGGGTTCGGGTACGCGGGGCCGTACCGGCCGAAACCGGCCTATCGCCACACGGTGGAGGATTCCCTCTATATTTCCCCCGAGCACACCGGACGGGGGCTCGGGCGGGCACTGCTGCGCGAGCTGATCGTCCGGTCGAGGGAAGCGGGGGCCAGACAGATGATCGCGGTGATCGCCGACGCGCAGCCCGCGTCGGTGGGCCTGCACGTCGCCGAGGGGTTCACGGAGGCCGGGCGGCTGCGGGACGTGGGGTTCAAACTCGGCCGCTGGGTCGACACGGCCCTCTACCAGAGGACGCTGGCATGAGGGCGGTCGTGTACGACGCCTTCAAGGCGACGCCGCAGGTCCGCGAGGTGCCCGACCCGGTCGCCGGTCCCGGCGAGGTGGTCGTAAGGGTCATGGCCACCGGCCTGTGCCGGAGCGACTGGCACGGATGGCAGGGCCACGACGCCGACATCCAGACCTTCCCGCACGTCCCCGGGCACGAGTTCGCCGGCGTGATCGCCGAGGTCGGGCCGGGCGTCACCGGCTGGGCGGCGGGCGACCGGGTCACCGCGCCGTTCATCCTGGCCTGCGGCGAGTGCGGCGAGTGCCGGTCGGGCAACCAGCAGGTCTGCCCGGCACAGACCCAGCCGGGCTTCTCCCACTGGGGCTCCTACGCCGAGTACGTCGTCGTGCGGAACGCGGCGGTGAACCTCATCGCGCTGCCCGGCGACCTGTCGTTCGGGGCCGCCGCCGCACTCGGCTGCCGGTTCGCGACCGCCTTCCGCGCCGTCGTCCACCAGGGCCGGGTGCGCCCCGGCGAATGGGTTGCCGTGCACGGTTGCGGCGGGGTCGGGCTGTCGGCGGTGATGATCGCGGCGGCGGCCGGGGCGCGGGTGGCCGCGGTCGACGTCCACCCCGACGCCCTGGCGCTGGCCGCCGCGGCCGGGGCCACCGAGACGCTGCCCCCGGGCCGCCTCGACCGGCTGCACCAGGTCACCGGCGGCGGCGCGCACCTGTCGATGGACGCCTTCGGCAGCGCCGCGACCTGCCGGAACTCCATCGCCAGCCTGCGCAGGCGGGGGCGGCACGTGCAGATCGGGCTGCTGCCCGGCGACACCGAGCTCCCGATGGGCCGGGTCATCGCCTGGGAGCTGGAGCTCCTCGGCAGCCACGGCATGCCCGCCCACGCCTATCCCGAGATGCTCGCCCTCATCGAGAACGGCTCGCTGGCGCCCGAACTGCTGATCACCCGGACCCTCTCCCTGGACGAGGCGGCCGACGCGCTCGTCCAGGGCGGGAAACCGGGTGTGACGCTGATCAGCCCTTGAAGCCGCGCAGCCGCAGGCTGTTGGTGACCACGAACACCGACGACAACGCCATCGCGGCCCCGGCGATCATCGGGCTGAGCAGGCCGAGCGCGGCCAGCGGCAGGGCGGCCACGTTGTAGGCGAAGGCCCAGAACAGGTTGCCCTTGATCGTGCGCAGCGTCCGGCGCGACAACCGGATCGCCGCGGCGGCCACCCGCAGGTCGCCCCGCACGAGCGTCAGGTCGGCGGCCTGGATGGCGGCGTCGGTGCCGGTGCCCATGGCCAGCCCGAGGTCGGCCTGGGCCAGCGCGGCGGCGTCGTTGACGCCGTCGCCCACCATGGCGACCACGCGGCCCTCCGCCTGGAGCCGTTTGACGGCCTCGACCTTGCCCGCCGGGAGCACCCCGGCGATGACCTCGTCGATGCCGACCTGATCGGCGATGTCGCGGGCGACCGCCTCGTCGTCACCGGTCAGCAGGACCGGCCGCAGCCCGAGGGCGCGCAGCTCGGTGATCGCCGCGGCCGACGACGGCTTCAGCACGTCGCTGACCGTCATGACGGCGGCCCGCGCGCCGTCGATCGTGACCGTGACGCCCGCCTCGCCCCGGCCGACGGCGACCTCGTGTCCTTCGACGACGCCCCGCACGCCCTCACCGGCCGTCGCGACGAAATCGGTGACCGGCGGGAGGTCGGTGTGGCCCTTGACCAGGGCGCGGGCGATGGGGTGTTCGGAGGCGTGCTCGACGGCGGCGGCCAGGCGGCGGACCTGCTGCTCGTCGAAGCCGTCTTCGGCGCGCACCTCGACCAGCGTCATCCGGCCCTCGGTGACCGTGCCCGTCTTGTCGAGCACGACGGTGTCGACGCGCCGGGTCGACTCCAGGGCCTCCGGGCCCTTGATCAGGATGCCGAGCTGCGCGCCCCGGCCGGTGCCGACCAGCAGCGCGGTCGGGGTGGCCAGGCCCAGGGCGCACGGGCAGGCGATGATCAACACCGCGACGGCGGCGGTGAAGGCCGCCACCGGGCCCGCGACCGGCAACCAGAAGCCGAGCGTCGCCACCGCCAGGGCGATCACGACCGGCACGAACACGCCGGAGATCCGGTCGGCGAGCCGCTGCACGCGGGCCTTGCCGGTCTGGGCCTCCTCGACCATGCGGGCCATCTGGGCCAGCGTGGTGTCGGCCCCGACGCGGGTGGCCCTCACGACCAGCCGCCCGCCGGCGTTGACGGTCGCGCCGGTGACCGCGTCGCCGGCCCGCACCTCGACCGGCATCGACTCGCCGGTCAGCATCGACGCGTCGACCGCCGAGGCGCCCTCGTGGACGACGCCGTCGGTGGCGATCTTCTCGCCGGGCCGGACCACGAACAGGTCGCCCGCCTTGAGCAGCTCGGCCGGGAGCCGGGTCTCCCTGCCCTCGCGCAGCACCGCGACGTCCTTGGCGCCGAGCTCCATCAGGCTGCGCAGGGCGTCTCCGGCGCGGCGCTTGGCGCGGGCCTCGAAGTAGCGCCCGGCCAGCAGGAACGCCGTCACGCCCGCGGCGGTCTCCAGGTAGATGTTGCCCGAGCCGTCGCTGCGCTCGATCGCGAACGAGAAGGGGTGGACCATGCCGGGCTCCCCGGCCGTGCCGAGGAACAGCGCCCAGAGCGACCAGCCGAAGGCGGCCAGGGTGCCCAACGACACCAGCGTGTCCATGGTCGCCGCGCCGTGGCGGAGGTTGGTCCAGGCGGCCTTGTGGAAGGGCCACCCGGCGTAGACGACCACCGGGGCGGCCAGGGTCAGCGAGAGCCACTGCCAGTAGGTGAACTGGAGGGCCGGGATCATGGCCATCGCGATCACGGGGACCGCGAGCACGACGGCGGTGATCAGCCGGTTCCGCAGCGGGTCGCTCTCGGCGGCCTCCGTGGTCTCCTCGGGCAGCGTCGCGCTGTATCCGGCCTTCTCCACCTCTTCGACCAGGGCGCGCACCGACACGCCGGGCGCGAAGACGACGTTGGCCTTCTCGGTGGCGTAGTTGACCGTGGCGGTCACGCCGTCGAGCCGGTTGAGCTTGCGCTCGATCCGGTTGGCGCACGAGGCGCAGGTCATGCCGCCGATGGAGAGCTGGATCAGGTTCGACATGTCATCCCTCCAGCGTGAACGACGCCGTGCGGACGGCGCCGCCGTGGTTGAAGTCGAAGAACAACCGGTAGGCGCCGCCCTCGCGGGGCGCCTGGGCCATGAAGATCAACCCGGTCATCGGGTGGACGTGGAGGTAGGCCAAGTCACCCGCGCGCAGCATCACCAGATGGCCCTGGGCGCCCAGATAGGGCTCCGGGTCGACCTTCTCGCCGTCTTTGGTGACCGCGAGGGAGAGCGGCGAGGGCTGGCCCGGGTTCATCTCGCCCTGGAGCGTGACGGTGTAGCCGTCGACCGTGGACGTCCGGCTCGTCGTGGGGAACGGGTCGGGATCGAAGTCGCCCGGGGCGGTCAGGTCGGCGCCGAGGGTGAGGGCCGGGCCGCCTTCGGGGGCGAAGTCGGCGTACACGCGGTAGGTGCCGGGCTCGGGCAGGGTGAGCGGGGTGGTCCAGGTGCCGTCGGAGGCCAGCTCGGGGTGCAGGTGCTGGAAGCCGCCCAGGTCGCGGGGGGCCACGATCAGGTGGAGCCTCTTCTCGTGGGCGACCTGGTAGGCGGTGACCGGTTTCCCGTCGGGGCCGACCACGTGGAAGGCGAAGTCGTGGCGCTCGCCCGGTTCGAGCGTGGTGGTCTCCGGACGGAGGCGGTAGCCGTCCTGGGAGATCTGCAGGCCGCCCGGCACGCTCGCGGCGGTCTCGCCGGTCTCCTCGTGGGCGTGGCCGCCGTGGGCGGGCTCTTCCTGGTCGCCGGTGGCCGTGTAGTCGGCGTAGCGGCGCGGAAGGTCCTCCTCCTGGGTGACGCCGACCGCATAGGCCCCGCCGAAGACGACGGCGAGGCCCGCGGCGAAGACGCCCAGCCTGGTCATGGCGTTCACGCCGGGCCCACCAAGGTGTAGCCGGCCTCCTCGACGGCGGCCTTGACGGCGCTCTCGTCGACCGGGCTCTCGCTGGTCACGGTCACCGTGCCGGTGGGCACGTCGACCTTGACGTCGTTGACGCCCGCGATGGCGCCGACCTCCTCGGAGACGGAGCTCGCGCAGTGTCCGCAGGTCATGCCGGTGACGGTGTATGCGGTGACGGTCATGGCGGTCTCTCTTTCAGGGTCGAGTCGTCAGGAACGGACGAGCCGGGCGATCGCGTCGGAGGCTTCCTTGATCTTGGCGTCGGCCTCGGGGCCGCCCTTGGCGGTGGCCTCGGCGACGCAGTGGGCCAGGTGCTCTTCGAGGAGCGCGAGGGCGAACGACTGCAGCGCACGGTTGGCGGCCGACACCTGGGTCAGCACGTCGATGCAGTACTTGTCTTCTTCGACCATGCGCTGCAGGCCCCTGACCTGCCCCTCGATCCGGCGGAGCCGCTTCAGATGGTCTTGCTTTCGATCGGTGTAACCGTGCATCGCGACCTCCCCGGGCCTTCGTCCTTGCTAAATAGTACCCCTAGGGGGTAGTGGTATGAAAGATAGCATACCCCCCGGGGGTTTCGACAAGGGAGGGCGCCACGGTTCTGCGCAGGCCGTCCGGGACCTCGAGGCGCGGGGCGCCGAGGTGGTGATGATCACCGGAGACGCCGGGACGGTGGCCGCCTCGGTCGCCCGGGAGCTGGGGATAGCGCGCTACCACGCCGGGGTCCGGCCCGAGGAGAAGGCGGGAGCCGTAAAGGAACCGAAGGACGAAGGACGGCGCGTCGCGATGGTCGGCGACGGGGTGAACGACGCGCCCGCGCCGGCGCGGGCGGACGTCGGGATCGCCATCGGGGCGGGCACCGACGTCGCCGTCGCGTCGGCCGGGGTCATCCTCGCCGGAGACGACCCCCGGGCCGTGTCGTCGGTCATGGAGCTGGCGCGGGCCACCTACCGGAAGATGAAGCAGAACCTCTGGTGGGCGGCGGGTTACAACCTTATTTCGGTCCCCCTGGCGGCCGGGGTGCCGGCGCCGTGGGGGTTCGTGCTGCCGATGTCGGTCGGCGCGATCCTGAGGTCGGCCTCCACGGTCGTGGTGGCCGCCAACGCTCAGCCGCTGCGGCGGCTGAGGCTCTCGTAGAGGTCCCTGGTCCGTTCGGCGATGGCCGGCCAGGAGAACTCCGCCACCGCGCGGGCCCGGCCCGCGCGGCCCATGCGGGCGGCGAGATCGGGGTCGGCGAGCAGCCGGTTCACGTCGGCGGCGATGGCGTGCGCGAAGACCTCCGGGTCGCGCGGCTCGCCGTGCTCGCCCGCCTCGATGGGCACCAGCAGGCCGGTCTCGTCGTGGGCGACCACCTCGGGGATGCCGCCGGTCGCGGTCGCCACGACGGCCGTCTCGCAGGCCATCGCCTCCAGGTTCACGATGCCCATGGGCTCGTAGACCGACGGGCAGACGAAGACGGTCGCGTGGGTGAGGATCTCGATGATCTCCGGGCGCGGGCGCATCTCGGTGATCCAGACGACCCCCTCGCGGGTGGCCTGGAGCTCCTCGACCAGGGCGGTGACCTCGGCGGCGATCTCGGGCGTGTCGGGCGCCCCGGCGCAGAGCACGAGCTGGGCGGCCGGGTCGAAGTCGCGGGCGGCCCGCAGCAGGTGGGTCAGGCCCTTCTGGCGGGTGATCCGGCCGACGAAGACGACGTAGGGCTTGCCGGGGTCGATGCCGTGCCTGGTCAGGGCCTCGGTCGACCGGGCGGGGGCGTACTCGTCGGTGTCGATGCCGTTGTGGATCACGGTGACCCGGTCCGGGTCGATCTCCGGGTAGCAGGTCAGCACGTCGCGGCGCATGCCGCCGGAGACCGCGATGATCGCGTCGGCGGCGGCCAGGGCGGTGCGCTCGGCCCACGACGACAACACGTAGCCGCCCCCGAGCTGCTCGGCCTTCCAGGGGCGGAGCGGTTCGAGGCTGTGGGTGGTGGCGACGTGCGGGATGCCGTAGAGCATCTTGGCGACGTGGCCCGCAAAGTTGGCGTACCAGGTGTGGGAGTGCACGAGGTCGGCCCCGGCGCAGCCCGCCGCCATCTCCAGATCGGTCCCGAGCACCTGGAGCGCGGCGTTCGCCGAGGTCAGGCCGGGTGGGGTGGAGTAGGCGTCGGCGCCCTCGCGGGGCGCGCCGAAGCAGCGGACCCGCGCGTCGAGGAGCCGTCGCAGCTCCCGCGAGAGGTATTCGATGTGCACGCCCGCGCCCCCGTAAACGTCCGGCGGGAACTCACGGCTCAAAAGATCGACACGCATATGCGCAGCCTAGTGTTTGCGACCGTTTTGACGGGTTAAGGTCTGCGTCATGAGGGTCATGGCAATTGTGCTCGCCGGTGGTGAGGGGAAGCGGCTGATGCCGCTGACCGCGGACCGGGCCAAACCGGCGGTGCCGTTCGGCGGCATCTACCGGCTGATCGACTTCGTCCTGTCGAACCTGGCCAACGGGCACTATCTCCAGATCGTGGTCTTGACCCAGTACAAGAACCACAGTCTGGACCGGCACATCTCGCGCACCTGGCGGTTGTCGGCGATGCTCGGCAACTACGTGACGCCGGTGCCCGCCCAGCAGCGGCTGGGGCCGCGCTGGTTCTCGGGGTCGGCCGACGCCCTCTTCCAGAACCTGAACCTGGTCTACGACGAGCTGCCCGACCACGTGATCGTCTTCGGCGCCGACCACATCTACCGGATGGACCCGCGCCAGATGGTCGAGCAGCACATCGACTCGGGCGCCGACGTGACCGTGGCGGCGATCCGCCAGCCGCTGGCGCTGTCCGACCAGTTCGGCGTGATCGAGACCGACCCGACCGGCCGCCGCATCACCGCGTTCCGCGAGAAGCCGAAGGACGCCGTCGGCCTGCCCGACTCCCCCGGCGAGATCTACGCCTCGATGGGCAACTACGTCTTCCGCACCCAGGCCATGATCGAGGCCCTGCGCGAGGACGCCATCGACCCCGCCAGCAAGCACGACCTGGGCGGCAACATCATCCCGATGATGGTCAAGGCCGGCAGCGCCGAGGTGTACGACTTCAAGGACAACAAGGTGCCCGGCTCGACCGAGCGCGACCGGGGCTACTGGCGCGACGTGGGCACGCTCGACGCCTACTACGACGCCCACATGGACCTGATCTCGGCCCACCCGGTCTTCAACCTCTACAACGACCGGTGGCCGATCTACACCGGCCACGACCCGCTGCCCCCGGCCAAGTTCGTGCACAACGACGGCGACCGGGTCGGCCGCGCGGTCGACTCGCTGGTCTCGGCCGGCGTGATCATCTCGGGCGGTCTGGCGCTGCGCTCGGTGCTGTCGCCCGGGGTGATCCTGCACAGCCACGCCCAGGTCGAGGACTCGGTGCTGATGGGCAACGTCAAGGTGGGCCGGGGCGCGATCGTGCGCCGCGCCATCGTCGACAAGAACGTCGTCATCCCCGACGGCGCCCGCATCGGCTTCGACCTCGAAGAGGACCGCGAGCGGTTCGCGGTGACCAACGACGGGGTCGTGGTGATCGGCAAGAACGAGATCATCGACCGCTGACGCGCCGTTCCCCGGCGTCGCCCGGCCTTGGGCGACGCCGGGGCTCCGGGCCGTCTACATGTCGAGGGTGAGCTTCTGCCATTCCGACCAGCCCGACTGGAACGGCCCGCCGTAGGCGCCCACCCGCCAGCGGACCTGCAGGCCGCCCTCCACGAGGCCGTCGGGCACGGTCACCACCGCCTGGCCGCCCGAGGGAACGTCCAGGACGGTCTTCTCCCAGATCAGGCCGGTTCCCTGTAGTGGCGCGTCCGGGTCGTAGGCCATCTGGAACACCACCCGCGTGGAGTCGAGGAGCGGGTGCGTCACCGTGGCCCGCAGTTCGGGGGTCAGGCCCATGCTCACCGTCGAGTACTCGCTCTCGTACGACGGGACGACCTGGCGGGCGGTGATCTGGGCGACGTCGGCGGCCACGGTGCCGGGGTTCCACGCCGACCAGGCGGAGACCGTGCCCGCCGTCAGGTTGTGGGCGCGGACCCGCCAGCGGATACGCCAGCCGTCCTCCAGCAGCCCTGAGGGCACCACCACCGACGGCCTGCCGAAGCTGGACACCGGGGCGGAGGTGGCGGTCCAGATCTGCCCGCCGCCCTGACCTGGGGCGGCGGGATCGTGCTCGACCTCGAACTCGGCGGTCAGGCTGCCGCCGGCGGGGTCGGCCACCTGCGACTGGATGCGGGGCGTCAGCCCCGCCACCCAGGTGTCGGGGCCGTCCTCATGAGTCGCGATGGACGACGCTCGGGTGTACGGAGCGGAGGGCACGTCCATGGTGACCGTGAGCACGGGCACGACGTCGAGCGGGTTGATCCACGAGGAGAAGGTCCAGAGACCGTCATCGGTGCTTTCGTCCGGGGACTGGAGCACCAGGCCGTGGTTCTCCGCTCCGGCGGCCCAGGCGTTGACGATGTCCGTGACCGGCCACTCCACCTTGTCGGGGTGGACCGCGCACTGCTGGGTGACCCCCTTGGTGGCGATCTGGGCGCCTTCGCCGGTCGAGGCGGGCTTGTTGCCCCAATGGAGGAAGTCGTCGGACCAGGGTTCGGTGACGCGGCGCACCTGGACGCCCTCCCCGACCTCGGGGCCGCAGGCCGGCGCGTCCAGCCCGGTGAGCCGCAGGGTGGCCGACCGGATGACGCCCTGCGGCAGATAGGACATGTCGAACCGGAGATAGCTCCGGGCCGTCACACCGTCCTTGGTGCCCGACAGGAGGGTCTCGTCGAGCCACGACGCGGGGGACTGCTTGTCGTGCGCGGAGGTGACGGGGATGGTGGTCCGCTGCAGGAGATCCTGCACGACGACGAGCGTCGGCACGTCGGCCGAGGCGGTGGACGGGACGGCGGCCGGCCCGGCCGCCGTCACGACGGCGGTCATCAGGGACAGGGCCCTCCTGCGCAGCAGGGGCGGCACGGACATCATCGAATTCCCTCGGACGTGGAGATGATCACGAAGGGACGTTAACAAATCATCCGGCAAATCGAAATATTGACAATTTCGATATGACTTTTGATATGACCGACAAAATCCGCCCATTGCCGACAAAGACCGTCTATTCATCACCCAGACCGCTCTCCCGCCATGAGGACAGGTCACTGACCTGGGCGGCAGCCAGCCGGAATGAAATGCCGCCGCACTCTTCCGGTGACGTTCTTCCGAAACCGAGACGGGCATTCTGTTGACGGCCGGTGCCCGCCGGGTGGCCTCAGCCGGAAATCGCCCTGAAGGATAATCCGTTCCGTCCATCCGCAAGATCGCGGACCGGGATATGGACCCGTACTGCCCGTGGCGGGCCGGCCCCGACGACGTCCGCCCACACGTCGGTCGATGGCCACCGTCAGCCGGCCCGCACCTGGATCCGCAGGCCCACGAAGACAACCCGGTCACCTCTCCGGCCTCAACGGCCCGTGAAGGCGGGTCGAGGAGCGCCTGAACCCCGCCACGCGCGGCCGGCCGGACGTCAGACTTGAGCCATGGACCTGCTGTTAGCGGAAGAGCTCCTCCTGCTCGCCTACAAGTCCAACGGCTCGCCTCTCGTCGAGCTGGAGAGCCTGGACTACCTGCTCAGCGCGGCCGTGCTCGCCGAGCTGGCCGTCCGGGGGCGACTGGTGTTCCGGGACGGCCGCCTGGAGGTGACCGACCCCACGCCGGTGGAGGAGGACGAGCTCGACCGGACGCTCGGACGGCTGGCGGCCTTCGAGGAGGCGCCGGGGTTCGGCGACTTCTGGACCGCGATGTACACGCCCGACCGGCGGGCGCGGCTGCTGCGCAGACTCGCCGAGCGGGGTGCGATCACCCATGAGAGACGCCGCCTGCTCAAGCTGATCAGGTACGAGGTGTTCCCCGAGGCGGATGCCGCCCTGCGGACGTCGGTCCGCGAACGGGTGCGTGACGTGCTGGGCGGCGCGGAGCCCGACGCGCGCACGGTGGCGCTCATCTCACTGGGCCACGCCGGCAAGGTGATCCAGAGGGCGTTCCCCGGCACCGGCCGCAAGCGGGCCGCCGAGATCGCGGCGCGGGACCCGATCGGGGTCACCGTGGCGGCGGCGTTCAAGGCCGCCGTCTCCGAGCACATCGCCAAGGTCGCGACCGGAGGGGCGGCCTCCTAGCGCCCGTTGATGCGCCAGGTCGGCTCGACGACCGTCCAGGCGTCGGCCCACTCCCGGCGGACGCGGCGCCACACCAGCATCCGGGTCACGCCCAGCAGGGCGCAGCTCGCCACGATCATGGCCAGCGGCACCCCGGTGCCCACGGTCAGCGCGGCGACGACGGTGGTCTCCCGGTCGCGTGGGCGCTGCACGGGCTCGCCCTTGGCGTCGGTGTAGATCGTGATCTTCTGGCCCTTCACCGACAACACCGGGGCCTGGACCAGCCCTTGGTGATCTCTGCCGTCGGAGCCCTTCCAGGCGGCCATGACGGTCGCGGTGGCCGGGCCGTTCACGGTCGCGTGCACGCGCGCGTCGTCGAGCAGCGTCGCCTCGGTGGCGTGCCGGGCACGTGCCTGTTCTTGCTCTGCGCGCACCCCCTCGCCGTAGGCCTTCATGCCCAGCATCAGCCCGCACACCACGGCGGCGAGCGTGACGAGGACGACCAGCCGGCGGACCGCCGCCTCGACGCGGTCGCACGGGCGGCGCAACGGGTTCCGGTCGAATCCCAGCCAGCGCCGGAACCGGACCAGAGGATTTGCAGCCATCTCCCCACCTCTAGGGATCCCTACCACTTCACATCCGGTTTATGCCTATTTCCGGACATGTGACCTGGGAGTTCGGCCGCCGGGCGTTACGCTCGGGGGCGTGCGTTCAGCCCTCATCGCGCTCTCGGCCCTGCTCTTACTCGCGGCCTGCACCAAGCCGGTGCCCAAGCCCATCCCCGGCACCGAGGTGCCCGAGGGTTTCCACCGTGTCGGCGGGGTGGCCACCGGCGTCTCGATCGGCGTGCCGACCGCCTGGAAGGTCGTCGACCTGTCGAAGTCGGGCTTCGAGGAGCAGCTCGCGGCCACCGGCCTCACCGGCGCGGCCCTCGACCAGGCCAGGCAGGGCCTGAAGGCCCTGCAGAGCGCCAAGGCGGTGTACGCCCTCGACCCCGCCAGCCAGAAGGAGTCGAAGCAGGGCTTCGTCACCAACCTCAACGGCTTCTGCCAGCCCAGTGTGGGCGGCTCCAACGAGGCCCTCCAGCAGCAGGCCGAGCAGCAGCTCGCGACCGTCGGCGCCACGGTCTCCGACGCGGGCGTGGTCAAGATCGGGCCCGCCCAGGGGGTGCGCATCCGCTACACCCTGAAGATGCCGGCCGGGCCGGTCCAGGGCACCCAGTACTACGCCCATTCGGGCAAGGGCACGACCTGCGTGGTGACCCTGACGACCGACCTGCCCGGCAAGGAGACCCTGTTCGAGCAGATCGGCTCGACGATCAGGCCTCTGTGACCCGCAGCCGCGGCAGGCTCTCCGGGTAGTTCTCCCTGATCCAGGTGACCAGGTGTTCCCGCACGTCGCACCGCAGGTCCCAGGCGCTGGCCGAGTCGGCGGCCGACATGAGGGCGCGCACCTCGACCAGGCCGCCCGGGGTGATGTCGGTGACCTGGAGGGTCCAGTCCTTCTGGTCCCAGAGCGGGTTGTCCTTGATCGCCCGGTGCAGCTCGGCGCGCAGCTCGGGGATCGGCACCGTCCAGTCGACGCGGAGGAAGACGGTGCCGAGGATCCGGCTCTCGTGCCGGGTCCAGTTCTCGAACGGGTTGTTGGCGAAGTGGGAGACGGGCAGGATCAGCCGCCGCTCGTCCCAGAGCCGCAGCGACACGTAGGTGAGGGTGAGCTCCTCGACCCGCCCCCACTCGCCCTGCACCACCACGACGTCGTCGAGCCTTATGGCGTCGGAGAAGGCGAGCTGGAGCCCGGCCAGCAGGTTCCCCAGGGTCGACTGGGCCGCGATCCCGACCAGCACCCCGGCGATGCCCGCCGACGCGAGCAGCCCCGCTCCCAGCGCTCTGACCTGCGGGAAGGTGAACAACATGGCGCCCAGGGCGAGCACGATCACGACGGCGGCGCAGACCCGCCGCACCAGCTCGATCTGGGTCCTGATCCGACGCGCCCGCCGGTTGGCGTCTCCCTCGACGCGCACCAGCCGTTCGAGCACGACGTCGGTCACCGCGTAGGCGGTCTGGATGACGAGCCAGGTGGCGCAGAAGATCAGCGCGATGGTGGTCAGGTGGCCGACCCAGCCTTCGGCCTCGGGCGGGATCAGGCCCCGGTCGTAGACGGCGGCGGCGGTGGCGAGCGCGGCGGTCACGAACCCGGGCCAGGTGCAGCGCCGGACCAGCGGCCCGGCCAGGGCCCAGCGTTCCCCGACGAGCCGTGAGCGCAGGATGCGGCGGACCAGCTCGACCGCGATGAGGGCGGCGAGCACGGCGATGGCGAGGGAGATCCAGTTCCATGCTTCCGTCACGGACTGAGACCACCACATTTAGGGCTTTTTGTCAGATTATTGCTTGAGGCCCAGGTCAGTGAGGACGTCGCGGGCGCGCGTCGACTCGACGCGGAGCCAGTCGTCGAAGTCGGGGCCGTCGAGGTAGAGCTGCGCCCAGCCGTGGCGGCGGCAGGTGGCCGACCACTCGGCCGAGGCGCCGACGCCCCGGCAGACGTCGAGCAGGTGGTCGCGGTCGTCCTCCCGAAGGGACTCGGAGGCCAGCAGGCCGCGCCAGTCGGCGTGGACGAGGCGTACCCCCGACTCCATGAGGGTCGGCGCGTCGACCTCCGGCAGGCGCTCGGGCGACGAGACGGCGAGGGCCCGGACGCGGCCCGCGCGGATCTGCGGCGCGAACCGGGCGACCCCGCCGACCCCGGCGGCGACGCGGCCGTCGAGGAGCGCGCCGAGGAGGCCGTCCTTCTCCGGGAAGGCGGCGTAGTCGACCAGGCGCGCGTCGGCCCCCAGGCCCTTGGCGAGCAGGCCGCACAGGACGTGGTCGGCCCCTCCGTGGGCCCCGCCGCCCATCAGCACCGAGCCGGGGTGCTTGCGCAGGGCGGCGGCCAGCCCGTCGAAGTCGCGCAGGCGGGAGCCCATCGGGGCGAGGACCACCGACCACTCCCCGGCCATCCGGGCGAGCGGGGCGGTGCCCGCCGTGTTGACCAGCGCCGGCCCGGCGACCAGCAGCCGGCCGCGGCTCGCCCCCTGGGCGAAGTCCTTGATCGACGTCCTGTCGCCGTCGCAGGTGGTGACGACGGCGGCGCGGGCCAGTCCGCGCCGGGTGACGACCCTCCGCAGCTCCTGGGCGAAGAGGTCGTCGTGGCCGCCCACGACGGCCGGCACGACCAGGGAGAGCGGCACGCCCAGTGGACGTGGGTCAGCCCCGCAGCCGGCGGCCAATGCGGCGAGCCCGGCTCCCCACAGGAGGAACTCCCGACGCCGCACTCCGCCCTCCCCTCGGTCGTACACGTTGAGCATATGACTAGTTACATGGAGTTATGTCACCGGGGTCCGGGTTGACGGCGGGGCTCTCCATCAATTAACTAATGCATTAGTGGAATCATGGGAGCGACGTTGATCGAGTTCTCTCTCGACAAGAGGTCGGGCGTGGCGACGTACATGCAGATCGTGCAGCAGGTCGAACAGGCCATGCGGCTCGGCCGGCTGACCCCCGGCGACCGGCTGCCGACGGCGGCCGAGGTGGTGGGCCGGCTGGCGATCAACCCCAACACGGTGCTGCGGGCCTACCGCGAGCTGGAGTCCCGGGGGCTGGTCGAACCCCGTCCGGGCCTCGGGACGTTCGTGCGGCGGTCGCTGGCCCGGCCGCGTGACCCCGTGCTGGAGCAGCGGCTGGCGGCGTGGGTGCGCGAGGCGCGGGCGGCGGGCCTCGGGCCCGACGACATCCGGGCCCTGGTCGAGTCGGCCCTGGCCGGCGGGCTGGCCGGGGAGGCGACGGCATGAGCGGGGTGCCCGCTCTGGAGGTGACCGGGGCCGGTCTGCGGTACGGCCGGACCTGGGCCCTAAGGGGCTGTTTCGCCAGTGTGCCGCAGGGACGGGTGGCCGCGCTCGTCGGGCCGAACGGAGCCGGCAAGTCGTCGCTGATGCGGCTGGCCGTCGGGCTGCGCAGGGCGGACGAGGGCGAGGTGCGGGTCTTCGGGCAGCCGCCGCGGGGCGCGAACCTGCCCCGGGTGGCCTTCGTCGCGCAGGACAAGCCGCTCTACCCCGAGCTCACCGTCGCCGAGACGATCAGGGCCGGGGCCGGGCTGAACCCCCGCTTCGACGTCCAGGGCGCGCGGAGGCGGCTCGACGACCTGGGCGTCCCGCGGCGCAAGCGCATCCGCCAGTTGTCCGGGGGCCAGCGGGCCCAGGTCGCGATCACGCTGGCCGTCGCCAAACGGGCCGACCTCGTCGTCCTCGACGAGCCGCTCGCCAACCTCGATCCGCTCGCCCGCCACGAGGTCATGGAGGGTCTCATGTCCGCCGTCGCCGAGCGGGGGCTCACCGTGCTGCTCTCCTCCCACGTCGTCGCCGAGCTCGCCGAGGTCTGCGACCATCTGATCCTGGTCTCCCGGGGACGGGTGCAGGTCGCGGGCGACATCGAGGAGCTGGTGTCCGCGCACCGGTTGCTGGTGGGCCCGTCCGGTACGACCCCCGCCGGCTCCTACGACGTCATCGGCAGAAGCGACACCGAACGGCAGACGACCCTGCTGGCCAGGGTGCGGGGGCCCGTCCACGACCCCCGCTGGACCACCCGCGAACTCTCCCTGGAGGACATGGTGCTCGGCTACCTGCGTGCCCCCGAGGCCGTCCTGGCTCCCCGGCCGGTGGCGCTGTGACCTGGCTCGCGATCAGGCTGCACCGCGTCCGCATGGTCAGCATGGCCCTGGTGGTCGTGTTGTGGGCCGGGTTCGTCGCCGCCGAACGGCTCTATCCGGGCATCAGGGGCATCTCGGCCGGCCTGTTCCCCTACCTTCCCCTGGTCATGGGGGTGTTCCTGGGAGCGCCGTTGCTCTCGCGCGAGTACGAACGCGGCACCCACCAGTTCGCCTGGACCCAGTCGATCAGCCGCAGCCGCTGGCTGGCCCCCCAGATCGGCACCGCGGCCGTCCTCGCCCTCACCACAACGGGGCTGGTCACCGCGCTGATCTGGTGGTCGCTGAGCGACCTTCCGCCGGAGCTGACCGGCGTGCTGCCCTTCACCTGGGCGCTCTTCGCGCTGGCCCTCGGCGCCTTCTGGAGCGCCGTCACCCGGCGGACCACCGTCGCGATGGGGTCGGCGTTCTTCGGCGTCGCCGCCTGCCAGCTGATGGCCGAGGGGCTGCGCAACCGGGCCGCCCGCGAGCTCGGCTGGTCGTCCGCCGCGCTGGGCGCGGCGGAGGCCGCGATCACGGCCGGGCTCGCGGGCGTGCTCGTCGCGGGCGCGTGGTGGTTCGTCACGCGCCGCGACCCGGGCTAGACGTCCAGCGCGGCCAGCTCCGCCGCCCCGAGCCGCGGCGGGTCGAGCAGCTCGTCGAGCTGGGCGACCGTGGAGGGCCCGATGATGGGGCTGACCCCCTTGGCGAGCAGCCAGGCCAGCACCACCTGGTTCCGGGTCGCCCCGAGACCCTCGGCCACCTGGGCGAGCGCGGCGAGCCTCCGCGTGGTGTCCGGGTGGTCGTAGGCCTCGGGGAAGGGGCGCTCCGGACGTACATAGGAACCCGAGATGAGCGGCGTGTACGCCCACAGGTCGAGGCCTTCCGAGGCCACGTAGTCGAGGGTCTCGTCGGTCACCCACGCGAAGCGGTGGTTGACGCCCTCGACCCGGGTCCAGGGCCGGGGGGTCAGGTACGAGTAGCGCAACTGCAGCGCCGAATAGGGGGCGCCCAGGGCGCGGGCGCGCTCGACCCGCCACGTGGGGTGGTTGGAGACGCCGACACGGCCGGTGAGACCGTCGGCGACCAGGCCCGCGAGCGCCCCGGCCGTCTCCTCAAGGGGGACCGACCGGTCTTCCATGTGGGTCCAGAACAGGTCCACGTGGTCGATCCCGAGGCGGCCGAGGCTCAGCGTGAGCGCCTCCTTGAGGGCCGGGGCCGACAGGCCCTCGCGGCTGGCGGGCCACTCCCCCGGGCCGACCGGCTCGGCCCCGGCCTTGGTGGCCAGGGTCAGCCGGTCACGCAGGCCCGGACGGGCGGCCAGCCAGCGGCCCAGGAGCCGCTCGCTCTGGCCGCCCCGGCCGCCCGGGTCGTTCCAGAAGGCGTAGCAGTTCGCGGTGTCGATCACCGTGCCACCGGCGTCGACGAAGCGGTCGAGCAGCGCGAACGACGTGCGTTCGTCGGTCAGGGTGCCGAAGTTCATGGCCCCGAGCACGAGAGAGGTCATGACCTGAACCATGAACCCTGGAGTGCACTCCAGGTCAAACCTGCGTGCATCCGGGGATGGACGGTACCCCGCTGCTGCCCGGCCGAGCGGCCTGGAAGCCGAAGTTGGTGCTCTGGCCCGAGCTCAGGCTGGCGTTGTAGCCCATGCCGGTGATCGTCACGTTCGACCCGCTGACCGAGACCTGCGAACTCCAGCTCGACGTGATCTGGTGACCCGAGGGCAGCGTGAACGGCAGCGACCAGTTCGACGCCGGGCCGTTCAGCGTGAACTGGGCGACGTAGCCGCCACCCCACTGGTCGAACCTGACGGTGCAACTGCCGCCCGTGCCACCGCCCTGCGTGGTCAGCGAGACCGTGTTCGACTGGCCCGACACGTTCCCGGCCGCGTCGTAGGCGGTCACGTAGAACTGGTAGGTGGTCGAGGCGGCCAGGCCCGTCGCGGCGTAGGAGGTCGAGGTCGAGGTCGCGACCTGGCTGAACGACCCGCTGGTGCCCTGCCGGCGGAAGATCCGGTAGCCCGCGACGCCCACGTTGTCGGACGAGGCGTTCCACGACAGGTTCGTGCCGCTCGCCGTCAGGTTCGAGGGCGCGCTCGGCGCGGTGGTGTCGGTGGGGTTCTGGCCGCCGCTGGTGGTGTACGTGAAGTTGTTCAGCGTCAGCCCGGCGCCGCCCACCCACGGCTCGAACCCGGCCTGCACGCTGGTCAGATACCAGGAGCGCTGCGCGTAGCCACGGTTGACCGCGTCGCTGTAGAAGGTGTTCACGGCGAAGTCGATCGAGGAGGCGGCGGAGGTCCGGACGTACGAGATGACGTTCCAGCCGATGTTGCCGAACCAGACCTGCCAGGTCCCCCCGGCCAGGTTCACGGTGCCGACCTGGCTGCCGACCGGCTGGACGGAGCCCCGGTGGTTGAGCCAGATCATGATCTCCGCGCCGGTGTTCTGGCCGTCGGTGCGCGGGGTCGGGTCGAACCAGATGTCGTAGGCGGCGTCCCACGTCCCGGTCGACGGGTAGCTCATGCTGACGCTGGTCCGGACGTTGCCGAAGTTGCCCGAGCTGGCCTGCATGGGCAGGTTGCTGCCGGTCGAGCAGTTGGCGTAGTGGCACCCGGCGTAGATCGCCGGGTAGGAGGCCGGGGCGCCGTTGGTGGCGTTGTTGTGGTTGGCCGACTGGATGGTGAAGCCACCGGCCTGGTTGACGTCGATGCACTGGGAGGTGCTGGCGCCCCACACGTTGTTGATCACAACGTAGCGGCCCGACTGGACGGTCGTGGAACCGTACTTCTCACAGATCACGGGTGCGGCCTGCGCGGGGGTGACGCCGAAGAGCACGAACCCGCCGAGCAGCGCCGCCACGAGGGCGATGCGTCTCATGTCACGGACGCTAGGACGGGCCGGGGAAGCCTCCTACGAAAGTTCGCAACGTAACGCGGTTACCTGCGAAAACGCCTGAAACTTACACCAGCACGCCTTCGAGGAACAGGTCGAGCAGGCGCTCCTGCCGGACCGGGTCGCTCTCGCACGCCCACGCGATGCCGTGGACGATCGTCGCCAGGTCGGCCTGGGTGAGGTCGGGCCGCACCGCGCCGGTCTCCTTCGCCCTCCCGAGCAGGTCGTGGGAGACCGAGAAGAGGGCCTCGCACTGTCCGTGCAGGGGCGACTCGGGGTTGTTGACCGCCACGGCGAGCTCGGCGGTGAGCCCCCGGGTGGCGGTGATGTGGTGGAGCTGGGCCAGCAGCCACTCGCGCAGCGCACGGCCGGGGTCGTCGCAGGTCAGGTCGCGCGCGGTGGCCGCCATCGCCTCGAAGCGGTCGCGGAGCACGGCCAGGATCAGGTCCTGCCGGGTCGGGAAGTGGCGGTAGAGCGTGCCGACGCCGACGCCGGCGGCCTTGGCGATGTCTTCGAGCGACGCCTCGGTGCCCTTCTCGCCGAAGGCCGCCCCGGCCTCGGTCAGCAGGCGCTCGTAGTTGCGGCGCGCGTCGGCCCTCACGACAACTCCCTTGCGTAAGCGGAGGCAGCCTCCGTATATTTACCGGAGTCGGCCTCCGATTATTTTATCGCCTGAAGGGCCTCCCCATGAACCCTCGCCAGCGCGTCACGCTGCTCGTCATCGCCCTCGCCCAGCTCATGCTGATCCTCGACGGCACGATCGTGACCGTCGCCCTCCCCGGTATCCAGGAGGAACTCGGTTTCAGCCCCGGAGGCCTGTCGTGGGTGATGAACGCCTACATGCTGGCCTTCGGCGGCCTGCTGCTGCTCGGCGGCCGGGCCGGCGACATCCTGGGCCGCCGCCGCGCCCTGACGGCCGGGGTGCTGATCTTCACCCTGGCCTCGCTCCTCGGCGGTTTCGCCCCCGGCCCCGAGGCCATGATCGCCTCCCGGGTGCTCCAGGGCGTCGGGGGCGCCCTGGCCGGACCGGCCGGCCTGGCCCTGATCACCGGCAACTTCCCGCAGGGCCCGCTGCGCGACCGGGCCATCGCCGTGTTCACCTCGGTCGGCGCGGCGGGGGCCGCGATCGGGCTGCTCGCGGGCGGGGTACTGACCGACCTGGTGTCGTGGCGGTGGGTCATGTTCGTGAACGTCCCGATCGGCCTGGCCATCCTGGCGCTGACCCCGGTCTTCGTCCGCGAGACCGACCGGGTCCCCGGCCGCTTCGACCTCGCCGGAGCCGTGACCGCCACGACGGGCTCCTCCGGCCTCGTGTACGGGCTGGTCCGCGCCTCCGAACGGGGCTGGGACGACGGGTGGGCGCTGGCGTCCCTGCTCGGCGGCGTGTTGCTGCTGACGCTGTTCGTCCAGGTCGAGCGGCGAGCCGCGCAACCGGTCATGCCCCTGGGCCTGTTCGCCGAGCGCTCCCGGGTGGCCGGCTACGCGGCGATGCTGCTGCTCCCGGCCGCGATGATGGGGACGTTCTTCTTCCTCACCCAGTTCGTCCAGCTCGAACTCGGCTACTCCCCCATGCAGGCGGGCCTGGCCTTCCTCCCGCTGGCGCTGACCATCCTGGCGCTGTCGCAGCTGGCGGGCCGGATCCTGCGGGTGGTCCGGCCGCACACCGCCGCCCTCGTGGGCATGCTGCTGATCCCGGTCGGCCTGGTGTGGTTGTCGCGCATCGACGCGACGACCTCCTACTTCCCGGGCGTCTTCGTGCCGCTGGTGATCATGGGCGTGGGCGCGGCGGCGGCCCTGGTCGTGATGAGCATGCGCATCATCAACGGCGTCCGGGGCGACGACGCGGGCGCGGCCTCCGGGCTGCTCCAGGCGATGCAGCAGACGGGCGGGTCGCTGGGGCTGGCGGTGCTGGTGACCGTCCACGCGTCGGCGGGCCTGACGGCGACGTTCCTGACGGCGGCGGGCTTCTCCCTGCTGTCGCTGCTGATCGTGACCGTCCTCCGGCCCCGGCAGGCGACGCCGGAGCCGGAGAACGCGGCCACCGCGGTCACTCGACGGTGACGCTCTTGGCCAGGTTGCGGGGGCGGTCGACGTCGCGGCCCAGGGCCACCGCCGCGTGGTAGGCGAAGAGCTGGAGCGGGATCGACAGCAGGATCGGGTCGAGCTCGTTCTGGTTCTTCGGCACGATGACGCAGTCGTCGGCCTGGTCGGTCTCGCGGTGGCCGACCATCAGGATGCGGCCGCTGCGGGCGCGGATCTCGCCCAGGGTGGTGAGGTTCTTGTCGAGCATCTCGTCGTCGGGCACGATCGCCACGGTCGGCATCTCGGGGCCGATGAGGGCCAGCGGGCCGTGCTTGAGCTCGCTGGCCGGGTAGGCCTCGGCGTGGACGTAGGAGACCTCTTTGAGCTTCTGCGCGCCCTCACGGGCGACCGGGTAGCCGCGGACCCGGCCGATGAACATCATCCCGGCCGACGTCGCGTACTTGTGGGCCAGCTCGCGGATGTGCTCCTCCTGGGTGAGGATCTCCTTGATCTGCTCGGGCAGGGCACGCAGGCCCTCGCAGATGCGGCGGCCGTCGGCGGGCGACAGGTCCCGCACCCGGCCCAGGTGCAGGGCCAGCAGGGCGAAGGCCGCCGCCGTGGAGGTGAAGGCCTTGGTCGAGGCGACCGAGACCTCGGGGCCGGCGTGCAGGTAGACGCCGCCGTCGCACTCGCGGGCGATGGCCGAGCCGACCGTGTTCACGATGCCGAGGACGCGGCCGCCCTTGCGCTTGAGCTCCTGGACGGCCGCCAGGGTGTCGTAGGTCTCGCCCGACTGGCTGATGGCGACGTACAGGGTGTCGGCCTCGACGACGGGGCTGCGGTAGCGGAACTCGGAGGCCGGTTCGGCGTCGGCGGGGATGCGGGCGAGCTCCTCGATGAGCTGGGCGCCGATCTGGCCCGAGTAGTAGGCCGAACCGCAGCCGATGATCTTGACCCGGCGGAACGAGCGGGTCTCGCGGGCGTCCATGTTCAGGCCGCCCAGGTGGGCGACGTGGAACCGGTCGTCGAGCCGGCCGCGCAGGGTGCGGGCGATCGTGTCGGGCTGCTCGGAGATCTCCTTGAGCAGGTAGTGCTCGTAGCCGCCGGTGTCGTAGTGGCCGGTGTCCCAGTCGACCGTCAGCGGCTGCTTGGCGGTCTCGCGGGCGTCGCCGCCGAAGGTGTGGAAGCCGTCGGCCTTCAGCACGGCCAGCTCGCCGTCCTCCAGGTGGACGACCTGGCGCGTGTAGCGGACCAGCGCGGCGACGTCGGAGGCGGCGAACATCTCCTTCTCGCCGATGCCCAGCACGATCGGGCTGCCCAGCCGGGCCACCACGACCTCGCCGGGGCGCTGCGCGTCGACCACGGCGATGCCGTAGGTGCCGACGACGCTCTTCAGCGCCCGGCGCACCGCGTCCTCAAGGGTGTCGGTCTCCTCGACGGCGCGGGCGATCAGGTGGGAGAGCACCTCGGAGTCGGTCTCGCTGAGGAACTTGACGCCCTCGCCCTCCAGCCGCTGCCGCAGCGCGTCGGCGTTCTCGATGATCCCGTTGTGGACGACCGCGATGCGCTCGTCGCTCGACAGGTGGGGGTGGGCGTTCACGTCGCTCGGCACGCCGTGGGTGGCCCAGCGGGTGTGCCCGATGCCGGTCGCGCCCTTGAAGCGGGCCGGCACCGCCGCCGCCAGGTCGGCCACGCGGCCCTTGACCTTGCGGGTCTTCAGCGCCCTCGACGCGACGACGGCGACGCCCGCGGAGTCGTAGCCGCGGTATTCGAGCCTCTGGAGCCCCTCCAGCAAGATGGGCGCGGCGTCCTTGGGCCCGACGTAGGCCACGATTCCGCACATAGAGTTCACCCTCCGTAGATGATCCGGCGGAGCTGGCGCTGTGACAGCTCCGGTGCCGCGACCCGGCGCGCGGGCAGCTCTGCGGCCACCCGGCGGAAGATCTCGTCGTTGCCGAGCCCGCGTGCCCGCATTTCGGCATGCCTACGCCTGACGAAGGCCTCGGCCGTCTCGCCGAAATAGCTGAGCACGTCGGCGACCACCCGCGCCGCCTCACCCGGGCCGAGCGAGGTCGTCCGCATGAGGTGGGCGATGAGGTCGTCGTACGGCACAGAGATGGACCTTACGGAGGAGGAACCGGGAATACCAAGAATCCTGCCCGATATCGGGCATCAAACCCCGTTTTTGTACGTCCACCGCCCGGCGAGCATCGTCCCGAGGATCTCCGGGTTCCGCAGATCGCACAGGTCGCCCACGATGACGAGGTCGGCCGGGTCGCCGGCGTGGACGCCGGTCCGGCCCTGGGCGGCGGCGGCCAGCGCGGTGGCGAGCGGGATCGCCTGCTCGGGATGCCAGGCCGGCCGGTCGTCGTCGGTCCGGGTCACGGCCGAGGCGATGCCGTCCCACGGGTCCAGCGGCGACACCGGGGCGTCGGAGCCGATCTCGATGGTCGCCCCGGCGGCCAGCAGGTCGGCGAAGGCGTAGGCCCGGTCGGTCCGTCCCGGCCACTGGAGGTCGGCGACCTCGCGGTCGTCGGGCTGGTGGGCGGGCTGCACGCCCGCGACGAGGTCCTCCAGGGCGAACCGCGGGAAGTCGGCGCGGGAGACGAGCTGCGCGTGCTCGATCCGCCCCGGGCAGCCGAGGGTGTGGAAGGCGTCGAGGGCGATGGTGACCGCGTCGTCGCCGATGGCGTGCACGGCGGGATGGATCCCGTTCTCGCTGGCCGCCTTCATGGTGCCGAGCAGTTCGTCGGGCGGCAGCTCCAGCAGGCCGCGCGAGGCGGTGCCGGGATAGGGGTCGGCGCAGTAGGCGGTCCGGGTGTTCAGGGACCCGTCCACGAACATCTTCACCGGCCCCACCCGGAGGAACTCGCCGATCTCCATTCCGGTACGCAGCCCGTTGGCGATCGCGGTGTCGAGCCGGTCCCGCGGGATCGAACAGGCGACCCGCACGTCGGTCCGGCGGCGCTGCCAGTCGCTCACGTTGTCGGCGTACTCGAAGTCGATGACCCCCGTGACCCCCCGCGCCGCCGCGGCCGTCATCGCCTCGGCCACCCATGCGTCGACCACCTCGGCGGGCGGCGGCGGCAGCGCGGCCAGCCCGCGGAAGCAGTCGCCCTCCAGGAGCACCCCGGTGGGGTGGTCGCCCCGGCCGATCAGCGAGAGCGCGGCCTGGCTGAACCAGGCCGTGTGGAGGTCGTTGCTGACCAGGACGAAGGGATGCTCGACCGGCAGCAGGTCCTTGTGCATCTCGTCGGCCCAGAAGGCGTCCCGGAAGCCGAAGCCCATGGTGGGCTCCCCCGGTCGTACCGCCTCCAGGATCAGGGAGACGGCGTGCGCGGCGGAGGTGGCCGCGGACAGGTCGGCACGGCGGCGGTTCTGCGCCCACTGCACGGAGTGCACGTGGGCGTCCACGAGACCGGGCAGCACGGTCGCGCCCTGGAGGTCGACGATCTCGTCGGGGGTGACGTCGCCGGGGGCGACGACCTGCCCGGCCGAGATCGCGAAGGCGGTGAGCGGCCCGCCGATCCCGGCTCGGGCGTTCCTGAACAGGAGAGACATGCCCTGAACCTTATTTGTCAGACTTTGTGTCTTTATAGGGGGTATGGTCCGTGTGCAAACTTAAGGGATGCTTGCTCCAGACCTGACGCGTGAACTCGGCACCGTCCCCGAGTACGACCGGTTCGCCACCGTCGACGAGGTCAACGAGTACCTGACCGGCCTGGCCGCCGCCCACCGCGACCTGGCCACGATCGAGCGGATCGGCACCTCACGCCTGGGCGACCCCCTGCTGTGCCTCACCATCGGCGAGGGCGACCGCGACGTCGTCGTGGCCGCCGGCCCCCATCCCAACGAGCCCATCGGCGGCCTGACGGTGATGCACCTCGCCTCCCGGCTCTGCGCGGACACGATGCTCCGCAACGGCGCCCGCTGGCACATCGTCGGCTGCCTCGACCCCGACGGCACCCGCCTCAACGAGGGCTGGTTCGCCGGGCCGTACACCAAGGCCCACTACGGCCGGCACTTCTACCGCCCCGCCGGGGACGAACAGGTCGAATGGACCTTCCCGTTCACCTACAAACGCTCCTACTTCGACCGGGTCCTGCCGGAGACCCTGGCCCTGATGCGGCTGATCGACCGCACCCGCCCCGCCTTCCTGACCACCCTCCACAACGGCGAACTCGGGGGCGTCTTCTACTACCTGTCCCGCCCCGAACCCGAACTCCAGACGGTCCTGACCGAACTCCCCGGCCTGTTCGGCCTCCCCCTGCACGTCGGCGAACCCGAACACCCGGCCATCGGCCAGTTGGCCCCCGCGATCTTCCTCACCCCCCGCATGGAGGAGACCTACGACTACGTCGAGGCCCTCGGCCAGGACCCGACGGAGGTCATCACCGGCACCGCCTCCGACACCTACGCCGCCCGCTGGGGCACCCTCTGCCTCACCGCCGAACTCCCCTACTGGGTCGACCCCGCCGCCGGCGACACCTCGGAGACGGAGATCGCGTACGGGGAACTGATCCGCACCCAGGCCGCCCACCTGCGCGAGACCGCCACGATCCTGGAGGAGACCCTCACCGGCGTCACCGCCGACCTGGTCAGCTCCTCCCCCTTCCTCCGCGCCTCCCGCTTCTTCATCCCGATGCTCGCCAGCATCGCCGCCACCGACGAGAACCGCTCGACCGCCCCCGGCGCCGCCCGCCCCGCAACCGCCGCCGAGGTCTCCTCCTGCCGCGACCTCGTGCACAGCTACCGCCTCCGCTTCGGCGGCATGCTGCTGCGCGCCCTGGAAGGCGAGATGGCCATCGGCAACGGCACTCCCGCCATCCGGCGCGGCTGCCGGGCCCTGTCGCAGACGTACGAAAAGTGGTGCGTGGACGCCGAAAACGAGATGTCCGACCAGACGATTCCGATCGCCCACCTGGTCGCCATCCAGTACGGAGCGATCCTCGCGGGCGCGCGGCACGCGCTTGGTGCGCACGAGCACCCGGGAAACACGCTAAAGTCTTCTTCGTGAGGCCGACCCGGAAGGGAACGGCGGATCACGCGGAAGTGGCTCAGGGGTAGAGCATCACCTTGCCAAGGTGAGGGTCGCGGGTTCGAATCCCGTCTTCCGCTCGGTGGAGTGGCCGAGAGGCGAGGCAGCGGCCTGCAAAGCCGCGTACACGGGTTCAAATCCCGTCTCCACCTCGAGGTCGTCACGGAGTCTCGTGAAGTCCGCTAGAGTAAGACAGGTGTCGCGGAGGTAAATCCGAGGCGACCACGCGGAAGTGGCTCAGGGGTAGAGCATCACCTTGCCAAGGTGAGGGTCGCGGGTTCGAATCCCGTCTTCCGCTCGGAAGTTTGCTTGGACGATTAGCTCAGCGGGAGAGCGCTTCCCTGACACGGAAGAGGTCACAGGTTCAATCCCTGTATCGTCCACCAGATAGCCGCAGGTCACTAAGGGTTCCGGAGATTATCCGGGGCCCTTTTTTGATCTTAGAAGGTCGCGGGGAGCCAATCCGGGAGCCAACTCAGGCGGACTTCTCCCGACTACCGAAGATCTCGTTCATCGCTTCCGCGCCTTGGGTGATCTCCGGGCTGAGCTGGAGTCGGTAGACGGACTCTGTGACACGGGTGCCGGCGTGGCCGACAAGATCGGCGATCGTCTCGATACGGACGCCATAAGCGCTCATGATCGAGACGAAAGAGTGGCGGAGTTCGCGTGGGGTCCACGTACCGTCGAGGCCGGCGCTCGCGGTGATGCGCTGGAACGACTTGCGGACGTTGGCGGCGTCCTTCGGGGTTCCGGTGCGGGTGGAGAACACCACGCCGTGTTCCTGCCACGCCTTGCCCGCGCGGAGCTTCTGTTTGGCCTGTCGTGCGTGGTGCCGTCGCAACGCGGCCCCAACCTGAGCGGGGACTTCGAGCGTGCGGCGTGAGGTGGGGGTCTTGGTGTCTCCCCCGACGCGATCGGCCCGCCACACGTAAATGGCGAACCGCTGGTGGTCGAACCCGACCTTGGTAACGGGCTGCCAGCCCTCCCCCGGCACCCACGCGACGACGTGATCCCATTGCAGCGCGCGGGCCTCTTCGGTGCGGACGCCCGTCATGAGGCTGAGCACGATGTAAGCGTGCAAGCCCGACGATTCCGCCGCTTCGAGGACGGCCGTCGCCTGAGCAAACGTGAGCGCCTTGCTCGGACGGCCCGTCTTTCCCTTCGGTGCGGTGACCAGTTCGGCGACGTTCCTGCCGACCATGTCTCTGGCCTCAGCGTGCCGGATGGCGCGCTTCAGGATGGAGTGCACGCGGTGAATCGTGCTCGTCGACAAGACGGCCTTGAGCCCTTCTAACCACTTGTCGACGTCATCGGCGCGGAGCGTCTTGAGTTTGGCCTTGCCGATCTTCGGGATGACGTGCTTTTCGGCGAGGCGGCGGAGGGTGTCGACGGTTCTCTCGCTCTGGTCCTTGAGTCCGCTGGTCAACCAGTCGGTGACGGCCTCGCCCACCGTGTAGCGCTCGGGGCTCTTGATGCCAAGCTCCAGGTCCTTGACGGCCTCAATGAGCTTGTCCTTCACATCGGTCTTCGTCTTGCCTTTGCGCTTGAGTCGCTGGCGACGGCCGTCCGCGCCGAACCCGAGGGAGACGGCTCCGGTGAAGCCGTTCCCCTCGGGATAGATGGTGCCCTCGTACTTACCGATCATGATCTTGGACATGTGATGCCTCCTCGTGGCTCGTGAGGTACTCCTCGATCGCCTTCCGGATCACCCACGACACGTCGCGTTCCTGCGATTCGGCGTAGCGGGTGAGGCGCGCTTTGAACGCGGTCCCGACCCGCACGGCCGGCAACGTGGTGCGGTCGCTCGACATGAGATGCCTCCTCTCGTGGTTGCGATGGGGTGCGTGCCGACGGAGCTATCTATGGCCTCTGACCTCGGGACTTTCCGGCCGGTCTCCGGTCGGCGCGTCAGGGGGTCTGTAGCGCAACGTAGCACAGCGGTATGGCGCTGCATACTGCTCTATACCGCTTCACTCTTCGAGTGAGGAGATGAAGTCGGAAAGGTGCTGGTCGGTGATGCGGCGGAGCTTGCCGATCTTGATGCTGTTGAGCTGCTTCGTACGGAGAAGCGCGTAGACCTTGTCGCGTCCGATGTTGAGGATCTTGGCGACCTGTTCGACCGTGTACGCCTGCATATTGATCACCTCCTCTCCCCCGGGCGTCACCCCGAGGTGTCTGGTTGTCGTCTGGCGATCACCTCTCTTGGTTACTGTGTGTGTTTGTCTCACGGGTTCGTCTCAGCGTTCGTCTCACGCCTATGTGCAGACGCGCGCGAGACGATGAGACATTGAGACGTTGAGACGATTACGGGTTGTGATGACTGTCGGTCGCGCGCCAGCGTCCGCGTCTGGTCTGTCGGGCGCGTCCCTCGTCTTCGAGTTGGGCGAGACGGCGGTAGAGCGTGGCGCGGCTCATGCCGGTCGCTGACAGCAGATCCGCCAATCCGATTCCCTCGTCGGGAGCGTCGTGCAGGGCGGCCAGCAGAGCCGCGTCGGCGTCGTGGGCGCTCTTGCGGTTGGGCGGTTCGCGCGGCTCGTCGGGGTGGACGTTGTCGAGCGCTTGGCGCGAGATCTCGTCGAGGGCAGGGCGTCGGTCGGCGTGACGTTGTGCGGCGCGTTGAACGGTGTCGTCTTCGAGGAGGTAGCCGCGTGCGCGGCGTGGGATGTCGTGTTCGGGTGAGCTGATGAGGAACTTGCCGGGGGCGTCGAGCTTGTCGGCGTGCCAGCCGGCCTTGTGCATGCCCTGTCCAAGGATCAGGTCGACGTCACGGCGTTCGCGGACGCGGTAGCTGACTCTGATGTCCATCTGGGATCGGACGGCGCTGTTGCCCATGGTCTTCTGGGATGGGCGTTGGGTGGCGATGACGAGTTGGACGGCGGGGGCGCGGCCACGTCGGGCGATGGAGTCGGCGTGTGCCAGTGCTATGGGTGCTTCGTCGGACAGTTCGGCGTACTCGTCGGTGACGATGACGAGCGCCGGCGCGTCGGGGGTGGGTTCCCAGACGCGTAACCCCTGCATGGCGAGCATCTCGGCGCGGCCGTCGAGGATGGCCACGGCATCGCGGAACAGGGCTTCGGCTTCCCGCGGAGTGGTGGCGATGCGGTCGAGGCAGGATGCCCACGGGAGCAGCTCCATGCCGCGTTTGAGGTCGACGCCCCACACGATCGTGTCGGCGCACGCGGTGAGGTTGCCGAGTAGGACGTTCTGCCCGCCGCTCTTGCCCGATCCGGAGACTCCGCCGAACAGGCCGTGCCGGCGGAGGAACGAGACCCGTACCGGAGTGCCGTCTTCGAAGACGCCCAGTTCGATCGGGTCGTTGATCGAGGTGACGGACGGGCCGGTCCAGCCGATGGCGTCGGCGTGCGGGTCGGTCTCGATCACCCGGATTTCCATCCGGTTGGCTCGCTCGGGTATCGGCTGGACGCGGACGGCACCACGGCGGGTGCCCAACGCTGACTCGATCTCGGGGATGCGTCCCATGGCGTGTTCCACGGTCTGGCCCCGGGCGAGGCCGATGCGGGCGCGGTACCCCCACAGGTCGACGAACGCCGATTGCACGCGGGAACCGGTGAGGCCGATGGCGTGGGAGATCTCCGGCCACGCGGCCAACGTGCGTTCAACGCGCACCCGGGTACGGCGGCGACGATGGACCCACCACGGCAACGCCAGGAGCAGCGTTCCCGCCGCCAGGAGTGCGGGCATCGGCGGGTTGAACGGGCCGTACGCGCCGGCGAAAGCGACCCAGCTACCGACGCAGGCGACGGTGAGCGCCGCGTACACGCGTTCGCTGACGCGTAGACGAAGCGCCGTACCTCCGAGCATGGCGACCAGGGCGACGGCGACGCCGGTACTGACGATGATCGGTTGAGCCCATTCCGGACGGGTGACGTGCACGGTGGCACCCGTGAGCACGGTCAGTCCGGAGATCAGCAGCGGGCCCAGTTCCGAGCGTCGTCGCCACAGCCACGAGATGACGAGCGTGATGGCGAGGGGCCCGAACTGCATGTTCGCGTCGATCATCAACATGGGCTCGACGCCGTACCGGCGCATGCGGCGGACCTGGGAACGGGACAGGTGACGGGCCCTCATAGAACCTCGCCACACTGAGCCGACAGTTCGTCCCGCACGTAGTAGAGCGGATCGTCTTCGCCCTCGCGGTGGGCGGCGAGAGTGGCGCGGACGGCGGCGATGAGGTTGTGGTGGTCGAGGCGGAGGGCGGTCAAGGTCTCGCGGAGTCGCTCGATCTCGTCGCACAGGTCGGGAACGGCGATGAGGACGCTGGCGAGGGCCGACCCGTGGGGAGTGGTGAGGAGAGCGGAGACGAAGGGGCGCGCGGACGGTTGGTCGGCGAACCGGATGAGGTAGGCGTGGTGGTCGCGGACCTCCTGAAGGTCGGTCTGTCGGATGGGCCGTGTGGTCGACGTGATGACCACCCCCTTTCCTCCCGGGGCGCGTGGCCCCGGGAGCGTTGACGATGTGGACGTTCAGCCGATGAGGAGCTTGAAGACTCTGGTGAGCGTGCTCATGACGTTCTCGAACTCGGGCGTGGCGACGGACTTGCCGAGACAGAAGCCGAACGCCACGCTCACCGCCGCGTGCCAGAGACGGAGCCGGGTGTAGCGGAGCGCGATCAGCAGGGCGACACCGAGCAACAGCACCAGGGAGACGGAGACCACCAAAGGGATTCACCTCCTCCTCAGGGCGGCCGGCGACGGGTCGAGGACGACCAGACCCGAGACTCGGCGCGTCATGGCGCAGGGAGCGGAGTCCGGGGCGTGGTGGATGCTGACGCGGGTGCGGTCGTCGCGGCGGATCTCGGCGGACATGCACAGCACGGCCACGACGGCGGTCACGAGGCCGACCGCGCCACCGAAGGCGATGATCAGGAACACGGGAGGTCCTCCTCTCCGGGGTAGGGGGCCTTGCGACGGCGCCAGCGGTAGCGGGCGAGGCACTTGCGGCAGACGATGGAGCCGAGATCGGCGACTCCTCCGCAGCGGCATCGGTGGCCGCGTGTTCCGGGGATGCGCATCGGGCTCGTCACCACGCGTCCGCGTCGGTGGGGTGGATCGAGCCGTCGTAGGACATGAGGGCGTCGTGTCGGGCGCGGGCTCTGGTCGAGATGGCCACGGCCGTGTAGCTGACTCCGCCGAAACTCTTGCTGGTCCGGCAGTGCCCGCTTCCGTGATGGTCGTGGTGGACCTCGCTCCGGAGGGCGGCACCGATCCGGGTGACCTCCGCGCAGCGTGCTTCGTCGGTCTCGCCTCGCGGGAAGACGATCATGTCGACGTTGAGCGGGGAGGGGAGGGCGCGATTCCTTTCGAGGAAATACGCCAGCCGGCGCAATCCGGAGACGAATTCGCGGGCCTGGAATTCATTGGGGTCGTAGTAGGTCATTTTCTCGGATCACCTCCTGAGGTTCGCCAGCCCTTCTGTCTGGCGTGCCTCAAGTTCACCGAAATCCCGCGAAAACCCCCATCACTAATCCCTAGCCCGGTTCTTAGCCTTGGCGTCTAGCGGGCTTATACGCGAACTAGACGAGTTGGGCGTTCCTCTAGCTTGCGCCTATGTCGGCCCGTAGTATCGCGGCTGCACTTCCGATCATCCCGAGTAGCGGTGACCTACAGGAGGAACCGGCGGATGCAGGTCAAGCATGCTGGGTGGCAGCCGTCCAAGCTGCGCGAACATCGCGAGGCTGCCGGGCTGACGCTCGAAGCGGCCGGCGAGCAGTTGCGCAACATCGGTGAACAGCACAGTTGGAACCTCGCGGCCAACTTCCAGACCATCGGGAAGCACGAGCGCGGGGAGAGCTATCCGCACGTCCACTACCGGCGCGCGTACTCGCTGCTCTACCAGAGCGACGAGTTCACGTTGGGATTCCGGGCCCAGCCTGCCGACGTGTCCGGTGCGGTTCCGGTGCTGAACGTGCCGGGGATCGTGTCGGAGCCAGCGTTCCAGAAGGAAGCTCAGCGGGCCATAACCGAAGCTCTGGAGCGCATCGCGAGCGGTGTCAGCGAGGGCGACGGGACCATGCGGGCCGTGCTCGAATCGCGGGTGCTCGACGCGTGGGGGTCGCGGTTCGTCGTCGGCGCTTCGCAGAAGAAGACACTCACCCTGGTCGGCGGGTATGCCGGATCGGGGAAGACGGAGTTCGCGCGGTTCCTCAGCGATATCACCGGGTGGGCATTCCTGGACAAGGACTCCATGACGCGGGGAATCGCTGAACGACTTCTCGTTTCACTCGGCGGCGATCCGAATGACCGGCATTCGGAGCTTTATCTGAGTGAGGTTCGGCCGTTGGAGTATCGGTGTCTGATGGAGACCGCTTACGACAATCTCGACTGTGGTGTGTCCACGGTTCTCTCCGCGCCGTTCATCTCCGAACTCAAGCAAGAGGCTTGGTTGAAGAGGCTGGAGAACCGGTGCGCGGCCAAGGGCGTCGAGGTTGCCGTGATCTGGGTGCGGTGCGACGTGGATTCCATGCGTGAGTACATGGAGTTCCGGTCCGCGCCGCGCGACACTTGGAAACTTCAGAACTGGGATGACTACGCGAAATCCATCGACACGGAGAACAGTCCGCCCGGGGTTCACGTCACGGTGGACAACCGCTATGGGATGGCGATAGCTACCGCCGACCGTACGCGCGAGACGTTGCGCCGGCTGCTCCCATGACGCTGCGGGCGATCATCCTCTATGGGCCCCCGACCAGTGGCAAGGACTCGATCACGGCAGCGCTATCCCAGATCGACGGGCGGTTCACGTACCTGAGGAAACTCAAGGTCGGTGGTGGCCGGTCGGTCGGGTATCAGCCGGTGAGCCGCGAGCAGCTCGACGAGTTGCGCCGGGAGGGGCGATTAGCCGTCGAGACTCGGCGATACGGCAACGTTTACGCCGTCGACCAGGCCGACGTCACGGCCATGCTCACGGGTGGGGCGACGCCCGTTGTCCACATGGGGAACATCCCGGACGTGCGGGCCCTCAGCGCGAGCGATCCAGAGACGTGGTTCCGGGTGCGGCTGAATGTTCCCCGGGAGGTCTGCGAACAGCGTTCCCGGCAGCGGGGGGACGTTGACACCCCTGCACGCTTGCGGGCGTGGGACGAGACCCTTGCCGATCTCCAGACCCACGACGACGGGCACACGTTCCATCTCTGCGTGGAGACGCACCTGATGGATGTCGAGACCGCCGCGCAGACGATCATCACTGCGCTCAAGATCACGAATGATCATTGATGATGTGGTGCTCCGGCGGGGCTGCCTGAGCGGTGACCTCGAAGCGGCCCCACCGGAGGACTATTGGACCCGCCAGATAGGCGTAATTTCGCTCATGGACACCACGAGTCGGTGAGCGACGGCGTACGACAGAAGATCGCTCCCTGACAGGGGAAGCTCAACGTTGTGTTCGCCGGTGAAAGCCGCGTAACCGTCTCCTGCGGGCGTGTAGACGTGGGCCTGGACGCTCACCGGGGTGGCCTTGCCCACCATGTAGACCGCCGGCGCGTCACGAAGGTGAGGGCAAAGGGACAGCGCCAGAGGCATGCAGTCCAGACAGGTCGGCGGCGTGGCGGTCTGGCCGTAGTCGATCCCTGTGCGGCGGAAAACGTCGTCGGTGACGAGCCAAGGAACCTTGCCCGACCTGTCGTCCGTGGCAGGACAGCCACAGACTTGGCACAGAAGCTTCTCCATGCAATCCCATTGGCGGCGTGCGTTGGGTGATCCCCAGACGGGCCGGCCTTCACGAGATTGACCGGCGCGAGCGCGGAGCACTCCGAGCCGTCTGTCGTCGTCACGCTGGTGCTCGTAGGCAAGCCGCAGCGCGCCAAGGTGGTTCTTGGTGAAAACGAGCGGCGAAGGGTCGGTCTCGCCTGAGTACGCGGTGATGTAGGGAACGGGCATCGTCGAAGCGTCGCCGGGTTGTTGGAGCTTCATCGAGATCACCTGCTCCCGATCGCTGGTGTAAGGGCTTCCGCAAGGACTTGGGCGAGGCGGGCGAGCGTGGGGCTGTGCAGAGTGCGGCGGCACTCGCAGAACTGAGCCGGGCAAGCACCCGTCGCGTACCAGATGCCGCCCAGCTCCCAGATCGTCCACTCCGGGTAGTGCTCTCTGAGCTGGTCAGGGGTCATGCGTCACCATGCCGGGCGGCCCGCCGACCTTGGGTGACGCCAGAAGCCGACGGGCCTGATCAGGTGGAAGTGCGGACCTTCCAAGGGCTCGTCACCGCCCGCCGCAGAGCATAGACCGGCATATAGAGCGGTGTATAGCGGTATGCCGCGTCATGCACGTCTATGCAGCTCAGGGGCGTTCTAGGGTGATCAGCATGAGTGTTGTGCCGCCGTACGACCCTGACGCACCGGGGCCCGCTATGTACGTCTACGCGCGAGTGGCCGACCACATCGCAGCACGGATCGCGGCTGGCGAACTGGTGCCGGGCTCGCGGCTTCCTGGAGAGCGAGATCTTGCCGCCGAGTACGGCGTTGCCCTCGGAACCACACGACGCGCGATCGAAGAACTTCGTGATCGCGGGCTCGTCGTCACACTTCCAGCCAAGGGAACCTACGTCGCCCGTCCAGAAGACATGCCGTCACAAGTTGCGGAGTAATATCTCGCCTTGCTGAATCTCCATGCTCCCGTGATGCCATCACCCATGCCAACGGTCACGATCACGCAAATCGTCATCGTCCCCACTTCCGCCCCCACCCCCATTATTACCTTTACGCCTCAGCCAGCGGACATGACATGGCAAGACATCGCACTCGGCGATTTCGGAGCTGGAGTCATCGGGGCATGCGCGGCGCTTCTCGGCGTGTACTGGCTTATCTCCCGCGAAACCAGAGCACGCGCCGAGCAGGCCATCCTCTCGCAGGCTTCAGTTCTTCTAACTTCGATCCGAAACTTCGAGCGCACACTCGAAGCCGGACCCGCCGAGCGTGGTCATGCGCTATCCGACGTGACCGTAAACGCATTGCTTCTAATCGCGTTTCGCGAGGTCAAAAAACCTGGCGTGAAAGAACGCGTATGGGAATGGGTACATGACATAGCTGCGTGCATCGATGCATACGACCACGTTGACCGTCTGCCTGTTGATGCTGCACAGCGCATTATCAATCTGTGCGGGGACGTGGTTTATCAGATAGCAGAGTGGCTAGAGAATCCACTTGATAGAGAATTGGGCACTGCGAAGCCAACCGGACCTCCTACAAAGGTTTGAGCAGAAAGGCCGCCTCAGAGAGCGGGTGCCTCCCAGCCCGAAAAATCACCACTCCATGATGACTTGATCTAGCTAGCCGTGGATCAAACGTGAAGTCTCCATGATAGAAAGGAGGCTCCCACAATTTGAATCAGCTACCCTTCGCGCGAGGTTTCCGATATGCGACGCTAGTCACTCAGGGGGCCTGGCCTCTGGTCCCGCATGGCGACATCGAGATCTCGCAACTCGACGGAGTCGGTCCCGATTTCATGCATCTCTGTTCTGGCGTCTTTAAGCGCTCGATATGCTCGCTCAGCCTTCACGGCTTCCGCGCGCCCGTCATACCAGGAGGTTTGGACTTTTGGCCACCACTTGCCCAGTTTTTCGGGGTTCTTAAAAAAGTAAACAATAGCCGTTACACCTCCCGTGCCCAGCACAGTCGTCGCTATTGCTTCGATTGTAAGAGGTGAGTGCATCGACATATGCATGACAAGTAGGGGCGCGGAGTCTCTCGGCACTCCTATTCTGAGTTGCTCTCTAAGGTAGCCCGACATAGCATCATCATCACCTACCTCCCGCTCAGCCACTGCTGCACCTTCTAGGTGCAGCGAACTGGCTCCATAGATGCTCATTCGGCTCTTTAGCAGATAGGCCGCAGCAATCCTTCTGCTCAGAGCGTTCAAGGTACTCAAGACCTTCGCAACCGAGCCGAGAGTTACTCCAGACCCGAGAGGTGCTTCAGCACTCTCCGAGAGCCGTACAGCCGGTAACCCCGCGATCACTACTGCAAGGCCGGCGGGACTCTCCGCATACATGGCGTCAGGCAACTCCGTCACAGATTCAGATCGTAATGGTGGCACCCGGCCTTTGAAGAGCGATCGCCGTTGCGGTCTGATCACTGCACGGGCTACCTCCACCCGCGCCTGGGCCTTGACTCCTAGACATAGCTCACTCGCTACATGGAAGTATCTGCGGAGAACAACAAGCTGGCCTTGCCTCACCTTGGTCATCGATCAGTACACCGGCCATTGCACCGACCTAAGCGACTCAGTCCGGGAATGTCATAGAGCCACGCTTACCAATCGAATGCGCAGGATCGACCCGCCCCGAAACGCCAATATTGCAGTTTGGGAACTTCGCGCCTCAATGCGCCCTTTTGTACACAATGACAACTATGGAAGCAGGTGTCCGATTTCGAAACGGCCCGCTAACTTAAGCGCCGACCGTAGGATAGACACATGAAGATCAGCGCAGCCAGAATGATCAACTACAAATGCTTCGCCGATACAGGCGACGTCTCCCTCGACCGGATTAATATTTTTGCAGGCAAGAACAACGCCGGTAAATCTGCATTCATCCGAGCTATCCACCTAATGCAAGGTGGCGCCGACACCACAGGACGCGATCTCCGAATCGGGCAATCTAGTGGCGAGGTGCAAATACACCTTGACGATATCGACTTTCGACACTTTGAGCGCAGCATAAAACAAGAAATTTCGGGCACACTTACAATTAGGTTAAACAGAGGGCCCCAGGATCAGCTGATAATTCCAACACCCGGCCTCAAAGTCGGCCCAACAAATGAAATGGGCGTAGGATTTTCCCCTCAAGCCGAACCCGATAATTTCATCTACACATACCTTTCGAAGCGAAAGGTGGCTCGTTTTGAAGAACTGGTCAATCGATCACGAGCTACGGCCGTTACTAGCGACCTTCGCTATTTAACATCCAAAGTAGACCGCCTCGCCAACATTGATCACCCGAGATCCGAAGAATACAGTGCCCTCTGCAAAAAGGTGCTCGGTTTCCGCATCAGCACCTTCGGCTCTGCGAATGGTCATCAGTCTGGAATATCAGTCGGAAATTTCGATTATATTCCAATCGAAGCAATGGGTGAAGGTGTCTCCAGCCTGCTCGGCCTCATCACTGACCTCTGTGTAGCCGATGGCAACTTGTTTCTTATCGAAGAGCTGGAGAACGACATCCATCCTGAAGGCCTCAAGACAATCTTGCAGGCCATCATAGAAAAGTCGCAGAAAAACCAGTTCATCATTTCTACTCACTCAAATATAGTCACCAAATATTTGGGTGCAGCTCCGGGAAGCAAGATCTTCGTTGTCGAGTCGGACTACCGGCCCGCCCAGGTACCAACGTCTTCGATTCGCGAAATTGAACCGACACCTGCGGCCCGCATAGAAGTGCTACGGCAGCTCGGCTACGAGTTGTACGACTTTGATCTTTGGGAAGGTTGGCTCATCCTAGAAGAGTCCACCGCTGAGGCTATAATCAAAGATTATCTAATTCCTTGGTTTACGCCGAAGCTCTCAAGAATACGCACTCTTTCTGCCGGCGGAACAAGCAAGGTGCGTCCGACGTTCGAAGATTTTCGTCGACTATTTCTTTTCACGCACCTAGAAGAGCAATACCGATATCGCGCTTGGGTACTGGTAGATGGGGACGACACAGGACGAGCCGCAATCGAAGAGCTTCAACAAATGTACGGGAGAATGTGGCCGAAGGATCACTTCCGGACGCTGACGGCAGCTGACTTCGAATCCTATTACCCAGCCAACTTTGCAGACGAAGTTACCCAGATGCGATCTCTGGGTCATTCCGCCAAGCCTTCCGCAAAGAAAACCCTTGTAAACAGAGTTAAACAATGGTGCGACAAAAATGAGGAAGAGGCGAAGATTGGCTTCGCGAAGTCCGCAGCCGAAGTTATCGAAATCTTGAAGGAAATCGAATCCAAGCTATTTGACTAGAAAATGGCTAGTCAGATCTACTTGGCTGTTGACGTCTGGCAGATGAAATCATTGGCCATGACTCATCTTGCCGTTTCCCTGCATGAGGGAGCCACGGGAGCCAGTTTTGGGAGCCAATGCCATCCGACTTCCCGAGACCCACCACGACCCCCTCAGAGCGTTGATGCAGGTGAGAGATTCCGAGGATGACTAAGCCCGACTTAGATCGACCCGCGAAATTTCCCTGACACGGAAGAGGTCACAGGTTCAATCCCTGTATCGTCCACCAGGAGACGGGAGACCTGTGGTTGATGCCCTTTGGGCATCTGCCACGGGTCTCCTTCCTTTATACGGGGGGACGACCCCCCGAACCCCCCGCTGTCAGGGGGCTTCGCCCCCTCACGCTCCCCCGGCCCGCTTCGCGGTCCCGACGTCGCTGGCGCTCCGGGTCGCTCTCGCTCCTTGCGAGGGGCTCCGCCCCTCGCGCTCCCTCGACAGGCCTCGCTTCGCTCGGTCGGCTCTCGCTTCGCTCGGATATCTGCTCGCTTCGCCTTGTTTGCGATCAATCTCATCGAGGGGGGTGAGACGGGGTTCCTGGCTGGCGTCAACCTTGCCGCCAACCTGGTGGCCCTGTTCTCGGATCTGTCGATCTGTGCGCCGCCGGTCATCTGCAGCGATGCCGGCCGACGCCTCTTCCGCCAGGCTTCATTGCCTGCTCGTAGTGGCGTCACCAGGGCTTCTTCGGTGATCTCTTCAATCAGGTGCTTGTGCCCTTGATCCAACTGGGCGCAGCGGGGGGTGTTTCCCCCGTGTCATCACTTGACCCGAGGTACCGATGAAATCGATGGTCTCGAACCATCCACGTACGAAGCTGCTGCTGGTGGCGCTCGCCGCGGCGACCACGCTGACGGTCGCGCCTGCCGCCGCTTACGCGGACGGCGGTCCGCCTGCGCCGGTGACCGGCGGAATTCCCCTGATCAACACGACCGAGAGGATCGGTCCGGGGATCGAGTTACAGCATGTTAAGGCGGTCGACCAGAAGGGCTGGTACGACGCGCAGTTCCTCACCGTGGACCTGTCCAACAGTGCGGTCGGCACCGATCTGCTGACCGCCGGGCCGGTCGCGTTCGGCGGGCCGCTCAGCGTGGCCGCCAACAAGGCCGGGGCCGTCGCGGGTGTCAATGGCGAGTTCTTCGACATCGGCAACTCCAACGCGGCGCTCGGTGGCGAGATTCAGGACGGGCAGCTCGTCAAGACCGCCGACATCGGCGGCCGGCAGCACGTCGGCGTCAGCAGGGACGGCGTCGCCCAGCTCGTGAACCTCATGGTCGACGCGGCCGCGAACTTCGCGGGCGCGGACCACACGGTCCTGTCCGTCAACGCCGCCAACGGCGGCGGGGTGCCCGCGGACGGCCTGATCGCGTTCACCTCCGCGTGGGGCGACTACAGCCGTAACCGCGGCCTGACGGGCGTGGCGAACGACCAGATCGCCGAGGTGCTGGTCCAGAACGGGTCCGTCGTGTCGGTCACGCCCGCTGGTCCTGCGGGGTCGGGGACGATTCCGGACGGCGGCTTCGTGCTGGTCGGGCGTGGTGCCGCGGCGACGGCGATCCGGGCGCTGCGGCCCGGCGATCCGGTGACGCTCAGCTACGCGCTCGCTGACGACGTCGCGAAGACGATGAAGTTCGCGCTCGGCCACGGCGGCACCATCGTCACCGGCGGCCGGGTCGTCGGCGGCCTTGATCCCTCGATCGCCCCGCGCACCGCGCTCGGCTTCAAGGACGGCGGTCGCACGCTCGTGCTCGCCACCTGGGACGGGCCGGGCGGCACCGGCAAGGGCGGCGTCGGGATCGACAAGGAGGCGCGTGACCTCGTCGCGATGGGCGTGGAGACCGCGGTCAACCTCGACGGGGGCGGCTCGACCACGATGGTCGCCCGCGCGCTCGGCCGCGACGAGGCGACCGTCCGCAACGTCCCGTCCGACGGGCGCGAGCGCAACGACCCGAACGGCGTCGGCGTGTTCGTCGCGAAGGGCGACGGCAGGCTGCACGAGCTCCTCATCAGGCCCGCGCCGGGTGCGGCGTCGGCCGACGGCGGCCTGAAGGTCTTCCCGGGGCTGCGCCTTCCGCTCGTCGCGGACGGCGTCGACGACCATCTGACGCCGGTGAGCGTCGACCCGGAGTCCGTACGGTGGTCCGCCAACGGAGGGTCCGTCGAAGGCGGGACACTCGTGGCGCCGGCCGAGCCGAACGGCCGGATCACGGTCGACGCTCGGGTGGGTCCCACCGTGGCGCGGCCCGCGAAGGTCACCGTGCTCGACCCGGTCAGCAGCGTCGAGTTGTCGTCCCAGCGACTCTCGATCGCCGAGGCGACGCCCGCCAACGCGGTCACCGTCTCCGTGACCGGCCGTGACGCCCAGGGGTACACGGCCCCGATCGACCCGCGGGACCTCGCGCTCGACTACGACCACGACGTCGTCGACATCAAGCCCGTGGACGGCAAGCTGAAGATCACCCCGCTGACCGCCGCGGGCACGATCCTCACGGTCGCGGTCGGCGGCACGTCGGTCCAGCTGCCGATCACGGTCGGCGTGGAGACCAAGACGGTCTACGACTTCGACGACGACGTGCTCGCCCGCTGGCGCAACAACAGCACCGCGGCCACGACGTTCTCGGTGGATCCCGACGGTCTGCGGATCGACTTCACCGCGATGCGCAACGTGGGCATCACGGCGGCGTCGGCGGCCCGGCGCGTCGGCGTGCCCGGCCAGCCGCTGCGCCTGCGGATGCGGATCAAGTCGAGCATCAGCGTGCCGAACGGCCTGACCTACCTGGCCTACACCGACGCGACCGGCAAGGGCACCGGCGTCTACGGCACCGCCCTGACCGCGAGCGACGACTGGCAGTACGCGTCGTTCACGCTGCCGGCGAGCACGCCGTTCCCGATCTCGGTCTCGGGCTTCCAGGGCATCAACACGAGCGTCCCCCAGCAGAAGGCGGGCACGTTCGTCCTGGACCGCATCGAGGCCGACGTCCCGACGTCGATCGACCTGCCCGCCCAGCCCGGCCTCAGGCCCGACCCGCTGATCTCCGACGACGGCTCGCTGCCCGAGGGCCCCGGCACGTGGCGGTTCGCCACGCTGTCGGACGTGCAGTTCACGGCCGACAACCCGGCGCTGACCCAGGTCGCGACGGCGGCCGTCAAGCGGATCCGCAAGACGGAGCCGGACCTGATCGTCCTCAACGGTGACATCACCGACCGCGGCCTGCCGCAGGACCTCACGCTGGCCCGCCAGGTGCTCACCGACGCCGGGTGCGACCTCGTCCCGGTCGGGCAGGAGCCGTCGGAGGACAGCACGCCGGACCCGGACGCCGGCTCGATCCCGTGCTACTACGTGCCGGGCAACCACGAGTCCTACGGCCTCAACAACGTCCAGTCCGACCTGACGAACTTCACCAACGAGTTCGGGCGGCCGTACCGGACGTTCGACCACAAGGGCACGCGGTTCATCCTGCTCGCCAGCTCGCTCGGCTCGCTGCGCTCGACGGCGTGGGACCAGCTGCCGATGCTGCAGAAGGCGCTCCAGGACGCCGAGAATGACGCGTCGGTGCACAACGTCGTGGTGTTCGCCCACCACCCGGTGGACGACCCCGCCGAGACCGATTCCAGTCAGCTCGGCGACCGTGACGAGGTCGCGCTCGTCGAGCACATGCTCACGGACTTCCGCGACTCCACGGGCAAGGGCGCCGCGATGGTCGGATCCCACGCCCAGATCGCCGACGTCCACCGCCTCGAAGGCGTGCCGTACATGGTGCTGCCGTCGTCGGGCAAGGACCCGTACGGCACGCCGGACCGCGGCGGTTTCACCGGGTGGGTCAACTGGTCCGTCGACTCGCGGCGGGACGCGGACAAGCAGTGGCTCGAGGCCGAGGTGCGCGCCTTCGCGCAGTCCATCACGCTCACCACCCCGGACTCGCTCGAGGTGAACGAGACGGCGCAGCTCTCGGGCGGCATCGTGCAGCCGGCGGGCGTGTCGACGGGCACGCGTGTGGTGCCGCTGCGGTACCCGATGTCGGTCGGCTGGAGCGGCTCGTCCAACCTGGCGATCGGCAGCGGGCAAGATGCCATCGACACGGCCCTCCGCAAGGGCAGGGTCGCGATCCTCGACCCGCGCACCCGGACGCTCACCGCGCTGAACCCCGGCACGGTGACCGTGACGGTGACGAACGACTCGATGCGCGCCTACACCGACGACAGCTCGCTCGCGCCGATCACGACGTCGAAGACGATCCAGGTCGTGCGCGGCAGGTGACCCTGGCCGCGACCGCCGCGGATCGGCTCCTGAGCGGTCCGACGCACCGGGCGGCCTGACTGAGGGCGAGCACGTTAGGTGCTCGCCCTCAGTGTTGCCCGGCCGACTCACCCGCGCACCTGCGCTCAGTAGAAGTCGCTCCAGCTGTACCACTCGCCCCGCAGATGTTCGAAGGTCGAGGCGGCGCCCCCGTTGATCTCGTGGGCCGGTGGTCTCTCCGGGCTCCAGACATAGCCAAAGGGGTCCACTCCCTCCACGGCCTCGCCCGTCACGAAGTAGACGCGGTCGCGGAAGCGGTAGACGTCCAGGAACTCGATCCCCGCGATCGTGCGCTTCCCGGAGGCGTCGGGGCCGATCGTCCTGGCCACCCGCTCCAGTTCGGGAAGAGAGCGCAGGACGAGATCCTCATGGCTGGGCCCGCAGGCCACCAGCGTCAGCAGGGCGGCGCAGACGGCCAGTCTTCTCACCGTCGAATTGTCGGCCATTCCTGGTAAGGATGGCGCATGATCTTCCAGGGCGACGAGATATACGCCGACGACCGCGAATACGACCGATATCTCGACGCGCACTATCGCGGGAGAGCGGCCGACCCGCGCGACTGCGGGGAGACGTTCGTGCCTGAATCCGGGTTCTACGACGTCGACAGGATGGGTGCCCACCGGGAGACCTTCGCCGGGCTCCCCGTCGCCGGATATCGGCTGCTCGACGGCCGCGTCAAAGCCGATCCCGCCCTTGTGGCCTGGCCCCTGCACGGCGCTGAGATGTACGAGGAGGCCGACGAGGCCGGATACGCCGCGGGGCTGGAGGATCTGCTCGCCGTCGCCGACGGGTCGCGAATCGGGGCCATCGTGGCCCCCGGGATCAGCGCCCGCCACGCGCCGGCGGTGCTCGCCGCCAACGCCCACCGGCTCCCCCGCTTACGATCGTTGTTCCTCGGCTGCACCGATCCCGAATACCAGATCTCCTGGATCGCCCAGGGCGACATCACGCCGATCCTGGAGGCCTTCCCCCTGCTGGAGCGGCTGGACGTCCGGGGCGGTGAGGGTCTTGAGCTGAAGCCCGTCAGCCACGCGTCGCTCAGGATCCTGCGGTTCGAGACCGGGGGGCTGCCCGAAGGGGTCGTGCGGGCGATCGGAGACAGCGAGCTGCCCGCGCTGGAGCACCTGGAGTTGTGGCTCGGCACGCCCGAATACGGCGGCGGCGCGACGCTGGGCGACCTCGCAGGCATCCTCGACGGCACCGGCCTGCCCGCGCTGCGGCGACTGGGCCTGTGCGACTGCGAGTTCCAGGACGAGGTGGCAGCCGCCCTCGCCGCCGCGCCGGTCGTCTCCCGGCTGGAGGAGCTCAGCCTGGCCATGGGCAGCCTGACCGACGACGGAGTCGAGGCCCTGCTGACCGGCCAGCCCCTCACCCACCTGCGCCGGCTCGACCTGCACCACCACTTCGTCTCCGAGCCCATGGGCGAACGCCTCCGCGCCGCCCTGCCCGGGGTCGAGATCGACCTCTCCGAACCGCACGACCGCCGGGCGGGACCGTACATCTCCGTCGCGGAGTGACCCGGTCAGGGGGTTCGGTTCGCCAGCGTGTCGTGGAGGGCCTCCAGGCCGTCGCGGTAGATGGTGGTGAACAGGTCGACCACCTCCCTGTCGCTCACTCCCTCCGGGGTGAAGCATCCGGACCACAACGCCTCGGCGGCGTCCTCGCGGCCGGGGATCGGGTAGACCCGCAGGGTGGCGACGTAGCCGATGGCGGGGAAGGGCGATTCGAGGATGGCGTAGCTGTAGTGGCGTTCGGCGTCGCTGAAGCTCAGCAGGCGCTCCACGATCACCCCGCCGTCCGGGGTCACCAGGCGGCGGACGAGGCCACCGTGGAGCATGGTGCTCTCGGGGATGTACGGGAGCCAGTCGGGCAGGGCGTGGAACCCGCCGATGAGGTCCCAGACCTGCTGCGGGGAGGCGGGCAGGACGCGGCTGACCGAGGTCGATGCCATGGTCGTTCTCCTGAGGTCGTCGGGGCGGTGCGGGTGGATCGGGTGCCGTCAGACGCCGCCGGGGAGCGGCGCGGCGGGGCTGACCAGGGCGAGAGCGCGTAGTTCATGCCCCGCCGGTGCGGGATCGGCACTCCGCTCCGGGCAAAGACCGGGGGCTCCACCCATCGACACCAGCCGATATAGCTCGCGTATAAGCCGATGGCCCAGCGTTCCGCCCGTCAGCTCAACCGACCTGAAGGAGCGGAATGCGCAAGATCCACAAGCTGGCCGTCGTCTCCGGGGCGATCTCGGCGCTTCTCCTCGGAGCGGCGCCTCCCGCGATGGCCGCCAGTTCGAGTTGTTCCATCCCGCTGTTCTGGACCACGTGCACGACGGGGACCGTGGCCGCCAACTCGGGCAGCCACGACCTCATGGTCATCGCCACGAACTGCCCGGGGCCGCTCGGCGGCACGACCCTGGGCATCAAGCTCCAGGACGTCGGCACCGGACAGTACTTCTGGCACTCCACCGTCCCCTACGGCTACGCGCGGTATGTCAGGGTGTCCGGCCTCTACGGCAGTTACAAGCTGCGCCTGGACGGGGAGCCGACGCGCTACGGCCAGCTCACCACCAACGTGGGCGGCTGGACGCCGGGGCTGCGCGCCTGCTGATCAACCGCAGGTCACCTGACGGGGGAGCCCGGCGGCGTAGGTGTCCCACTCGGCGGCGGTGAGGTCGCGTCCGGACTCCCGGCACAACCGGGCCGCCGCCTCGGCGGGGTCGAGGGACCAGCGGATGATGCGGCCGGAGTCGTCGCCGCTGATCAGTTCGCCCGACGGGGTGAAGGCGAGCGCCTTGACGGGCAGGGTGGGGCCGGTCAGCCGGGCGAAGGGGCGTCGGCCGGCCAGGTCCCACACGATGATCGTGCGGTCCTCCCCGGCCGAGGCGAGCAGCCGTCCGTCGGCGCTGAAGGCGACGGCGTGCACGGGGGCGGTGTGTCCGGTCAGGGTGTCGACGGTCCGGCCGGCCGGGTCGTGCAGTTTGACGGTCCGGTCGGCGCCCGACGTGGCGATCATCGTTCCGTCGGGGCTGAAGGCGACGTCCAGGATCGACCCGTGGCCGGGTCGTACCCGGGAGATCTCCTTGTCCGTGGCGGTGTTCCAGAGCAGCAGCATGTCCGACGGGCCGACGGAGACCAGGAGCGGGTCGCGGGGGCTGTAGGCGACCACGGTCGACAGGTAGGGCGGGGCGTCGAACGGCGCCTGCTTGGGTTCGGCGGGGTCGGTGACGTCCCAGCGGAACCGGCTGATCGCGGTCGTCACCAGTGTGCGGCCCGAGGGGTCGAAGGCCACGCTGGTGGTGGCGCCCGTGCCCGCGTAGTGCGTCTCGCTCAGCCGCCGCAGGGTGGGGACGTCCCACAGGGTGAGGCTGTGGTCGCGGCCGACGGCCGCCAGCACGCGGCCGTCGGGGCTGTAGGCGATCGACCTGACCTGGTCGGGATGTCCGTCGAGGAGGGCGAGGGGGCGCCCGGTCAGGTCCCAGAGGCGGACGGTCCGGTCGCTGCCGGCCGAGGCGACGGTCGTGCCGTCGGGGCTGATCTGGAGGTCGTTGACGGCCTGGTCGTGGCCGCCGAAGAGCGGGACCGCGTGCTCGCGGATCACGATCGACGGGCCCATGCCGCCCGAGGCGAGCCGGGAGCCGTCGGCGCTGAGGGCCAGGGCCCTGGTCTCGGCGCGGCTGCGGTCGAGGTAGGTCTCCACGGGTCGCCTGCGGGTCAGGTCCCAGACGGTGATCATCCCGTCCTCGTCGGCCACCGCCACCCGGTCGCCGGCCGGCGCGGACACCTCCCACGCGTAGGGGCCGCTCGTCGGCAGCGCGAACAGGGAGGTGACCTCGTCGCGGGTCAGCCGCCAGAACCTGGCCCCGCCGCTGTCGGAGGCGGTGACCAGCGTCTCGCCCGAGACGATCACCCGGTGCACCCGCCGGGTGGGCACCTCGGCGTGGCGGTGGCCGGTGCGGACGTCCAGCACGACCGGTTGCTCCGGTCCGGTGGCGACCAGCAGCGAGTTGCCCGCGCCGAAGGCCAGTGAGCCGATCGACGGCCCGCCCGTGTCGATCGAACGGCGGGTGCGGGCGGGCAGCGTCCACATCTCGACGGTGCCGTCGTCGTGGCCGACCGCGACCGTGCGGCCGTCGGTGGCGAAGGCCATGGCGGGGGTGAGTTCGGTGAGCCGTTCGGTGAAGACGGCCTTCATCGTGGTGGTGTCCCAGACGACGACCGAGCCGCGGGCCCCCTTCGCGACCGGTTCGCGGGCGGTCGAGGCGAGGTAGCGCCCGTCGCCGCTGAAGGCGGCGCTCCTGACGTAGAGCGGCACGTCGGTCAGATGGTCTTTGAGGGTGGCGATCCTGCGGTGGTTCCGGTCCCACACGGCGACGGTGCCGTCGACCCCGGCGGCGGCCATCATGCCGCCGTCGGGGCTGAACGCCAGCGCGTAGACGCCGGGGCCGTCAGGCTTGACCTCGACCCGCCGCCGGGCCGCCGCCGCGACGCTCAGCACCCCGCCGACCGTCTCGGCGTCGGACGTGAGGCGGTGGGCGGCGACGGCGAGCAGGCCCGCCAGGCCCGGGTCGGTGTCGAGCAGGAACCGGGCCGTCAGCGACAACCGGCCGGAGGCCGCGATGTGCTGCTGGCGCTCGGCTTCGCGGCCCTGGCCGACCGCGACGCCGCCGCTGACGAAGGCCAGCAGGAGCAGCGCCGCGATCCCGGCGACCAGCCGCTTGAGCAGCCGGTTACGACGGCGCACCGCGACGATCTCGTCCTGCTCGGCGGACCGGGACGCGGCCAGGAAGGCGGCCTCCAGTGTGTTCGGCTCGCCCGGGTGCTCCTCGGCCCACGTCAGGGCCGAGGACAACCGCGACCCCCGGTAGAGCATGCCGGGGTCGCGGCGATGGTCGTCCCAGAGCCGGGCGGCCTCGGTGACGCCCCGGTGCACCAGCAGCGCCGCGCGGTCGTCGGTGAGCCAGCCGCGCAGCCGGGGCCAGTTCCGGATCAGCGCCTCGTGCGCGACCTCGGCCGAGCCCTCGCCGAGGGTGACCAGCCGGGCGGCGGCCAGCCGCAGCAGCACGCCGGTGACGACCGGTTCGGCGGCGATGCCGACCAGTTCGGTGGAGGCGACCGGGCGGCGGGTGTCCTCGGTGCCCTCCCCCAGGGCCGACAACCGCAGGAAGATCTGCCGGGCGACCTGGCGTTCCTCGGGGCCGAGGTCGGCGTACACCTGCTCGGCGGTCTGGGCGATGGCCCCGGCGACGCCGCCGGTGCCGTGGTAGGCCTCCAGGCTGAGCAGGGTGCCCTCGCGGGCCCGCCAGGTCTCCAGGAGGGCGTGCGAGACGAGCGGCAGCCCGCCCGGTTCGGCGACGGCGGCCGCCACGATCTCGGCCAGCATCTCGGGCTGCACCCGCAGCCCCGCCCGCGCGGCCGGGCCGACGACGATGTCCCGCAACTCGGCCGTCGACGGCGGCCCCACCAGTACCTGGGCCTCGCCGGCGAGCGCCTCGACCAGGTCGGGATAGCGGGTCAGCCACCCCAGGAAGTCGGCCCGGACGCCCAGCACCACCCGCCGCCCGGGCTCCAGCAGCCGGGCCACGAACGCGCGCCGCTCCGCCTCGTCGGCGCAGAGGGTGAAGACCTCCTCGAACTGGTCGACGACCAGCAGCACGCCGGTCTCCTCCGGCACCTCGGCGAGCGGGTGCTCCCCCGGCGTGACCAGCACGCCGTCCGGCCGGGCCCCGAGCAGTCCGGCCCGCAGCAGCGACGACTTGCCGCTGCCCGAGGCGCCGTACACCGCCACGAGCGGCAGCCGGTCCGACAGGCCGACCAGCCGGTCGCGCAGCGCCTCCCGCCCGAAGAACCAGGCGGCGTCCGCCGCCTGGAAGGCCGCCAGTCCTCTGTACGGGCACTCACCGCTGTCGGACGGCAGGGGGATCAGCTCCTCGTCCCCACGCAACATCGCCTCGTGCAGCCGCCGCAGATCGAGGCCGGGTTCGACGCCGAGCTCCCGGTCGAGCACCTCCCTGGCCTCGTGGAAGCCCTCCAGCGCCTCGGCCTGCCGCCCGGACCGGTAGAGCGCCAGCATCAGGTGGCCGCGCAGCCCCTCGCGGAAGGGATGCCGCCGGACCAGCTCGGTCAGCTCGGCGACGCTCTCACCGGGACGACCGGCCCGCAGCATGGCGGCCGCCCAGGACTCCGCCGCGGCGAGCCGGGCCTCTTCGAGGGCACCGGCGGCCTCGGCGACCGGCGGGCAGTCGGCGAACCCCTCGAACGCCTCGCCCCGCCACATCCGCAGGGCCTCGCCCAGCCTCTTGGCGGCCAGTTCCGCCTCTCCGGCCTCCAGCGCCGCCTCACCCTGGGCCGTCAGGTCGCGGAAGCGGCGGGCGTCGAGCCCGGGGGCGTGGAGGGTGTAGCCGCCGGGCCCGCGTGTCACCACGTCGTCGCCCAGGGTCCGGCGCAGCCGGTGGACGTACAGGTAGAGGTTGTGCCGCGCCGAGGCGGGCGGCCGGTCGCCCCAGACCGCCTCGACCAGCGCCTCGGCCGAGTGGGGCCGCCCGGCCCCGGCCAGCAGGACGGCGAGCGTCAGCCGCAGCTTGCGGGCGTCGCCGAGGGAGACCTCACCGCCGTCCCGGATGACCTGCAACGTCCCCAGTACGTTGAATTCCATCCGGCGTCACGACTCCATGGGCAGGGCTTATTGATCAAGGTGGTCCAGGTTCGCCATGACCCTTTTCTCCTGTCAAGGAGGAATCGATACTCACGGGAGCGCACCCACCGCAGCACCCACGGCTTCCAGGAGACCACCATGGCCAGCACCACCGCGTCCGCCGACCTCGCCGCCTCCCCCGACCGTGTCTGGGGGCTCATGGGCGGCTTCGGTTCGTTACCCGACTGGCTGCCCTCCATCACGGGCAGCGAGCTGCTGGAAGGTGGCCGCGTCCGCAGGCTCACCACCAGGGACGGCGTCGTCATCGTCGAGCGCCTGCAACACTTCGACGAGCGGGCCCGCACCTACGGCTACTCCGCGGGCGAGCTGCGGCTGCCCGTGCGGGACTACCGGGCCACCATCGCGGTCCACGAGGTGCCCGGCGAACCGGAGAGGTCGCGCGTCGAGTGGACGGGCACGTTCACCCCGGAGGGCGTCAGCGAAGAGGAGGCGGTCGAGGTCGTCCACCGGGTGCTGAGCGGGGGCCTCGACGCCCTGCGCCGGACGCTCGACGCCTGACGGCGAGGGGCCTCCCGGGGTCATCCGGGAGGCCCCTCGCGGACGTCACTGCGCGAAGACCACCGGCCGTACCTCCACGCCCATTCCCTCGACGCCGGCGTCGGGGATGAGGGCCGCCAGTTCCAGCGCCCGCTCCCGGTTCTCGACCTCGACCATGTAGTAGCCGCCGAAGAACTCCTTCGTCTCCAGGAACGGGCCGTCGGTCACCACCGGGATGCCGCCCCGGACCGTGACCACGGCGCTCTGCGCCGGGTCGGCCAGTGCGGCGGTGCCGACCATCTCGCCGGACTTGGTGATCGCCTCCATGAACTCTCCGTGGCCGGCCATCACCTCCTCACGCTGCTGCTCCGTGAGGCCGTCCCAGAGGCGTGGGTTCATGTGCATGATCAAGAGGAACTTCATGTCGTCTCTCCTTCGGTGTGCTTTCGAGGGTGAGTCGGAGCCACCGCCGGGTTCTCTACATCGGTGCCCAGGGATTCGCCAGATTCCACGTGCTGTCGGCCGTCAGGGTCTGCGGGCGGTTCCACGACCCGCCGGTCCCGTTGGCCGACCAGGTCTGCGCGTCGAAATGCCGCAGGTAGGAGCCGGGGTAGTTGATCGACTCCAGGGTCACTCCCCCGCCCTGCAGTCCGGGCCGCGCGCACCACGTCGCGTCCTGGGCGAAGAGGGCGCTGCCGTCGTGGGCGTCCATCCGCACGCGGGAGGCCGCGTGGCGCAGGTATCTCCCCGGGAAGTTGACCGACTCCAGCGAGTAGCAGCTGGTGTCGGCGAGGCCGCGGCGGATCGTCCACGTCGCGTCGTTCTTCAGCAGGGCGCTGCTGCCCGCGTCCACGACCTCGGTGAAGCCGAGGCTGTCGGCGTGGCGGAGGTAGCGGTTGGTGAAGCCCCAGGTCTGGACCTGGAGGGAGCGGCGTACGTCCACCGGGAGCAGGGTGCTGCTGCGCCACAACGCCGGAGCCGAGACGTCCCAGGTCGCGTCGGCGGCGAAGGATCCGCCGGTGTCGGGGTCGATGCGGACCTGCGCGTTCGCGTGGCGCAGGTAGCGGCCGGGCTGGTTGGCCGACTCGAACGACGTGCCGCCGCCCGCCAGGCCGGGGCGGGAGCACCAGGTGGCGTCGGCGGCGAAGGGGCCGCCGGTGTCGGCGTCCAGGCGGACGATCGAGGCGGCGTGCCGCAGGTAGCGGCCGGGCTGGTTGACCGACTCGAAGGAGTAGCAGCGCGGGTCGGACAGGCCGGGGACGGTGCGGAAGGAGGCGTCCTGGCGCGGGCCGTCTCCGCTCCCGGTGGTCAGGACGTCGGTGCGGGCCAGCGAGTTCGCGTGGCGGAGGTAGCGGTCGGTGTAACCCGTCGTGGTGACGCGGAACGACCTCACGTGGCCGATCTTCAGGTTGGGGGTCGCGTTCTGGTTCCCGGCCACGGCCAGCAGGGACTGGTGGGCGGCGCGGACCTGGGCGGTGTCGACCTTCTGGACGCGGCGGTCGTAGGTCAGCAGGCCGTTGTACTCGCCCTCCAGGTCGGTGATCTCGGTGTAGACCGAGCCGCTCAGGCCCTTCTTCACGACGAGTTCACGCAGGTCGCGGACCATGCCCGTGTAGCGGTCGTTCAGCTGGGCGGCGCTGGACTGCTGTTCGTAGGCGAAGAAGCCGCCGTGCGGGCTGTACTCGTGGCCGGAGGTGCGCAGGCCCAGGCCGCCGAACTCGCCGAGGATCGAGACGCGGGTCGCGGACGGGTCGGGTGCGTCCGGGCCCGTGTAGGCGTGCCAGTCGATCATGTCGCCGTTACCGGGGTCGCCCAGGCTGGCGCAGCAGTTGAAGCCGCTGTGGCCGTTGACCAGGCGGGTGGGGTCCTGGTTCTTGAGGTTCTGGATGACGCGCCGGGTGTCGGTCAGGTTCCACTCGCCCCAGCCCTCGTTGAACGGCACGTACGTGACGACGGCCGGCGAGCTGCGGTGTTCGTCGACGATCTCGCGGACCTCGGTCTCGAACTGGGCGGCGGCCGCGGGCGAGACGTCCTTGTTGGCGGCCGTCATCGACGGGATGTCCTGCCAGACCAGGAGGCCGAGGCGGTCGGCGTGGTAGAACCAGCGCTGGGGTTCGACCTTGATGTGCTTGCGGACCATGTTGAAGCCGAGGTCCTTGTGCTTCTGCAGGTCGAAGGCGAGCGCGGCGTCGGTGGGTGCGGTGTAGAGGCCGTCGGGCCAGTAGCCCTGGTCGAGGGTGCCGAGGTGGTAGACGAACTCGCCGTTCAGGGTCGGGCGCAGCACGCCGTTGACCACGCGGGTGCCGACCTCGCGCATGCCGAAGTAGTGCGTCGTCCGGTCTATGGTCTGGCCCGAGGCGTTCCGGAGGGTCAGGCGCAGGTTGTAGAGGAAGGGGTCGTCGGGGGTCCAGCGGCGGGCGTTCGGGACCGGGACGCTGAACTCGGTGAAGCCGCCGGTGGCGGTGCCGACCACGGTCGTGCCGTTCATCGCCTCGGCCAGCACCGTGTGGCCGCTGACGTTCCCCCGGGTGAGGACGCGGACCCGGAGCGAGTTCGTGGCGAGGTTCGCGTACAGGTCGGCGCCGGAGATCGAGGCCGCGGGGGTGGGTTCGAGCCAGACGGTCTGCCAGATGCCCGAGACCGGGGTGTAGAAGATGTTCGACGGGGTGCGGGTCTGCTTGCCGATCAGGGGGTGGCTGCCGTTGTGGGCCGAGTCGGTGGGGTCGTACACCTTGACGACGAGTTCGTTGACGCCGCCGTTGAGCGCGTCGGTGACGTCGAACTCGAAGCGGTCGTAGCCGCCCCGGTGGGTGCCCATCGCGCGGCCGTTGACCCAGACGCTCGCCTCCCAGTCGACCGCGCCGAAGTGCAGCTGCACCCGGCGGCCGGTCCAGGCCGGCGGGACGGTGAAGGTGCGCCGGTAGAAGAGGTAGTAGCGGTTGTCGTTCGCCGGGCGCATGACCCCCGAGAGGGCCGACTCGACGGCGAACGGGACGTTGACGCGTTCGGGCAGCGTGACGCCGAACTGCGGGGCGTCATCGGTGGCCGACTGGCGCAGTTGCCACTCCCCGTTGAGGTTCTGCCAGTCGGGGCGGGTCATCTGCGGGCGGGGGTAGTCGGGCAGGGGCGTGCCGGTGAGGGCCTGGCTCGTCCACGGCGTCGACAGCGGCGGGGTCTTCGCCGGGATCGCGTGGGCGGGCTGGGCGGTGAACAGGACCGCGAGCAGAACGGCTGAGAGCACTCCTCGTGTACGCATGACGCCTCTCCGAAGGTGGCGGGTCGCGAATCGATCACATTGCACCACGGCACGGCGTGCGCGACGACGACTCGCAGGTCCCCGACGTCCGCCAATCCGTGTGATCACATGGACACCGTGATCGTCGTGGGGGTCGACGGGCTGCGGCCCGGTGTGCTGGCGGTGGAGTGGGCGGCCCGGGAGGCGGTCGTCCGCGCGGTGCCGCTGCGGCTCGTGAACGTCGTCCCGGCGTGGTGCCTGCACGACGGCCCGACCGGCGCGGTCGCCGACATCGGCGCGTGGATGCGCAACGGCGGCAAGAGCGCCCTCGCGGAGGCGGCGGCCGCCGCCCGGCGGGTGGTCGGGACGGTCGCCGTCGAGACCTCCCTGCTGGGCGGCGATCCCCGGCGGGAGCTCATCGAGGTCTCCGAGGACGCCGACCTGCTCGTCGTCGGCGACTCGGGCATGGGGGCGCTGCGCGGCCTCCTGGTGGGGTCGGTCGCCCTGGGCGTGGCCGGGCACGCGCATTGTGACGTGGTCGTGGTGCGGGCCTCGGCGGCCGGTCCCCGTCCCGAGGTCGTCGTCGGGGTCGACGGGTCGGCGGCGCAGACCGCGGTGCTCGACTTCGCCTTCCGCGAGGCCGCCGTCCGCGACGCCGAGCTGCGCGCCGTCACCGCGTGGAACTGGCGCGACCCCCTCGGCGGGCCGGAGGCGAGCGAACGGGCCCTGGCCGAGGCCCTGGCGGGCCGCCGGGAGATCTTCCCGGACGTCCGGGTGCGGACGGAGGTGGTGGAGGGCAGCCCGGTGGACGTGCTGCGTCACGCCGCCGCCCAGGCCGGGCTCCTGGTCGTCGGGTCGCGGGGACGCGGGGTGCTGGCCGGGATGGTGCTTGGGTCGGTCAGCCAGGCCCTGCTGCACGTCGCGCCCTGCCCCCTCGTGGTCGTGCGCGGGAGATGACGGTTCGGTACGACAGCGGCGCCGTCGTCCGCCGGGATGTCTCGGGCATCTGTACGCCGCCCCGCTCTGGCCCCTGCACAGCGCCAACCTGGGCACCCTTCTCCGCACGTGTGACGCCGTGGGCGCCTGCCTGGCGGTGCCCCGGTTGCCGTGGGTGCCCGAGGCGCTGGGCCGGGGGAACACGCTGCGGCGGCCGGCCTGCGTCCACTGGGTGCGGCCCCTTTCGTGGCTCGCGGAGCGGCGGGCGGCCGGGGCGAACGTGCTCGGGGTCGAGCTGGCCGAGAACGCGATCAGGCTGGCCGACCTGCCGATGGCGCGGCGGCCGACCGTCGCCGTCCTCGGGCACGAACAGGACGGCATCCCGCCGGAGGCCCTCGACCTGCTCGACGACGTGGTGGAGATCCCGATGATCGGGATCGGCGCCAGCCTCAACGTCGCGGTCGCGGGGTCGCTGGTCCTCTACAAGCTGGCGGGTATGGCCTGACCCGAACGCGGAATGATGATCGACATCAGGCCATACGAAGGAGCGGACATGCGGATCGGCGTCGTCTTCCCCCAGACCGAGATCGGCCCGGACGTCGGCGCGGTGCGCGCCTACGGGCAGCGGGTGGAGGAACTCGGGTTCCGGCACGTGATGGCGTACGACCACGTGCTGGGGGCCGATCCGGACGTCCACGAAGGATGGGAGGGCCCCTACGACGTGGACACCGCCTTCCACGAGCCGATGGTGCTGTTCGGCTACCTGGCGGCGCTGACCTCGCTGGAGATGGTGAGCGCGATCATCATCGCGCCGCAGCGGCAGACCGCGCTGCTGGCCAAGCAGGCGGCCGAGGTCGACCTGCTGACCGGCGGGCGGCTGCGGCTCGGGGTGGGGCTGGGCTGGAACCGGGTCGAGTACGAGGCCCTCGGCCAGGACTTCACCACCCGGGGCCGGCGGATCGAGGAGCAGGTCGCGCTGATGCGGCGGCTCTGGACCGAGCGGTCGCTCAGCTTCGGCGGGGAGTTCGACCGGGTGACGGGGGCCGGGCTGGCCCCGCTGCCGGCACAGAGGCCGATCCCGATCTGGTTCGGGGCGCAGTCCGCTCCGGCGTACCGGCGGGCGGGCCGCCTGGCCGACGGCTGGTTCCCGCAGATGGAGCCGGGCCCCGGCCTGGAGGAGGCGAAGGCGGCCGTCGAGCGGGCCGCCGCCGAGGCGGGCCGCGACCCGGCCGCCATCGGGATGGACGGCCGCCTCCGCTGGACCCCCGACCAGGACGCGCTCGCCGAGGCGGCCGGGCAGTGGCGGGCGCACGGCGCGACCCACGTCAGCGTCAACACGATGAAGGCGGGCCTGCGCACCGTCGACGAGCACCTGGCGGCGCTGGAGAGCGCGGCCGCCGCCCTGCTCTGATTTCCCTACAAAATACGTAGGTTTTTAGGGGATATACGTAGTTTCGCTGATGTGCGGAGCGGCCCGGCCGAACAGGGTGGAGGACATCAGTCCACTGCCGCCAGAGGTGCCGATGCGTTACGAACTGCTTGGGCCGCTCCGTGTGTCCGACGGCCGGGAGTCCCATTTCCTCAGCGCTCCGAAGATGGAGACGACCCTGGCCATCCTGCTCGTCAGGGCGGAGTGGGTCACGACCAAGGAGCAGCTCATCACCGAGTTGTGGGGGGAGTCGCCGCCCCAGCGGGCCTCGGCGGCGCTGCACGTCTACATCTCCCAGCTCCGCAAGTTCCTGGCCGCCGCCGGGCACGGCGAGGGGGACGCGATCGTCACCCGGTCGTCCGGCTACGTGCTGCGGCTGCGGGACGCCGAGTACGACGTGGCCGACTTCCAGCGGGCGGTCGGCCACGGCCGGCTCTTCCTCCAGGCCGGGCGGTACGAGGAGGCGCTCGCCCAGTTCGAGGAGGCGCTGCGGCTGGTGCGCGGGCCGGTGCTCGACCAGTTGCCCGAGGGGCCGGTGCTGGCCGCGTTCGCCGCGTGGGCCGAGGAGGAGCGGCTCGACTGCCTGGAGCTCTCGATCGAGGCGCGCACCGCGCTCGGACGGCACCGCGAGGTGATCGGCCCGCTGAACGGCCTGATCACGCAGCACCCGCTCCGGGAGTCGTTCTACCGGCAGCTCATGCTGGCCCTCTACCGGTCGGAGCGGCAGGCCGACGCGCTCCAGGTCTACCGCACGGCGCAGCAGGTGCTGCAGGCCGAGCTCGGGGTGCAGCCGTGCCCGGCGCTGCGGCGGCTGCACCACGCGATCCTGACCTCCGACGCCCTGCTCGACCTGCGGGCGGCCAGTTGACCACCCCGTCCGCCGCCGGCATTTGGCTGCGGCGCTACCACGCGAGCCCCTCGGCCTCGGCGGAGCTGGTCTGCTTCCCGCACGCGGGCGGCGCGGCGGCGTACTGGTATCCGCTGTCGGCGCTGCTGGCCCCCGGGATCGAGACGCTGGCGGTGCAGTATCCCGGCCGCCAGGACCGCCACCGCGAACCGCCGGTGACCGACCTGCACACGCTCGCCGACCGGCTGGCCGAGGTGCTCGCCGGGCCGCCGGCCCGGCCGCGCGTGTTCCTCGGCCACAGCATGGGGGCCTCCCTCGCCTACGAGGTCGCGGCCCGTCTGGAGGGCCGGCCCGGCGCGCCCGCCCGTCTCATCCTCTCGGGCCGCCGCGCGCCGTCGCGGTGGCGGCCCTCCCCCGAGCCGTCGGGCGACGCCGCCCTCGTGGCGCGGGTGCGGGCGCTGGGCGGCACGGACGCCCACCGCCTCACCGACCCCGACGTGCTGGAGCTGGTGCTGCCCGCGCTGCGCGCCGACCACCTGGCCCTGGCGGGCTACCGCGACACGCCGGGCGTGGCGGTCTCCTGCCCGGTCACCGCCTTCGCGGGCGAACGGGACGAGGAGGCGCCGGTCGACGACGTCGCGGCCTGGCGGCACCACACGACCGGCGGATTCGACCTGCGGGTGTTCCCCGGCGGCCACTTCTTCATCGCCGACGACGCCCCCGGCACGGCGCGCCTCATCGCGGACCTGGTCCGGGCGGTTCCGACACGCTGAGCAGGCGCACCAGCGCGGCGCGGGAGCCGACGCCCAGCTTGGCGTAGATGCGGTTGAGGTGGACGTCGACCGTGCGGGGGCTGATGCGCAGGCGCTCGGCGATGTCCTTGGTCTTCAGGCCTTCTCCCGCGAGGTCGGCGACCTCGCGTTCGCGGCTGGTCAGCTCGCCCAGGCCCGCCTGCGGGCCGAGGGCCAGGTGGTGGACGGCCGCGCGGGCGAGGTCACGGGCCCGCGCGCCCCCCGGAGGGCCGTCGCCGAGCAGGGCCAGCGCCTCCTCGTAGCAGCGGGCGGCCGGTTCCCACCGGCGGGCCCGCGCGAACACGTGGCCCTTGGCCAGCCGGGCGTATCCGGCGGCCTCCGGCAGCCCGACGGCGACCGCGGCGTCGGCGGCGGCCTCGGCCCAGCGGGCGACGCGGGCGTGCTGGCCGTCGTCGGCGCGCAGGGTCGCCGCGGCCAGCAGCTCATAGCACCAGGCCGCGTAGACCTGGACCGGCTCGGGCACCTGCTCGGGCAGGTCGCCCGGCTCCGGCTCGTAGGGGAGCAGCAGCGCCAGCGCGCGGCCGGGTTCGCCGCCCGTCAGCGCCGCCTCGGCGAACAGCAGGGCGTTGATCGGGGTCCTGGCCGCGACGGGGTCGTCGTCGCGGCCGTTCGGCAGGGTGGGGCGGCCGAGCCGGGCCCAGGAGGCGGCGATCAGCGCGTCGGCCAGGCCGACGTGGTCGTCGCGGCCGATGCGGTGGGCGACCGAGCGCGCCTCCAGCGACACGGTGTGCGCGTCGGCGGGCCGGCCCATGTGGAACAGGACGTAGCCGAGGGTGCCCAGCAGCGGGGCCATCAGGTGCGCCTCGCCGCGTTCGCGGGCCCCCGACAGGGCCCGTTCGGCGTGGACGCGGGCCTGGTCGTACCACCCCATGAGCGCCTCGGCCCACGCCAGCACGAGCAGGTGGCCGCCCTCCCGGGAGCCCGCCGGCGTCTCCGCCCCGTCGAGCAGCCGGGCGGCGGCCCGCAGCGGCTCGGCGGCCCGTGCGGTGTGGCCTCCGATGACCATGCACATGCCGAGCAGGGCCAGCCGGCCCGCCCTCGTGACGCGGTCCTCGTGGGCGGCGTCGCGGGCCAGCGCCTCGACGTCGGCGCGGGCCGGGGTCTGCCCGGCCAGCACCTTGGAGAACTGGGCCTGCACGTTCAGCAGGGCGCGGGCGGCCGGATCGGCGTCGCCCCGCGCGGTCAGCTCGGCCAGGACGAGCGCCTGCGCCTCCCCCGCGTCGCCGAGCGCGGCGGTCACCGACGACAGGAAGGCGACGGAGCGGGCGCCGGCCGGGCCGCCGAGCACCTGCCTGGCCAGCTCGCGCACCCCGGCGGCGTCGCCCGTGGCGGCCAGCGCGCGCACGACCGGCCGCCACAACGCGGGGCCGGGTTCGGCGCCGTGGGCGCGGTGCACCCGCAGCGCGGAACTCACCCAGTGGGCGGCCTCGGCCGGGCGGCCGTGGCGCAGCGCGTCGTGGACGGCGGCCACCAGGAGCGCGGGGTCGGCGGAGAGGATGCCGGAGCGTTCGGCGTGCCGGGCCACCTCGGCGGGCGGCGCTCCGGTGGCCGACAGGTGCCGGGCGGCCCTGCCGTGCGCCGCCGACCGCCAGCAGGGGTCGACGGCGCCGTACAGGGCGAGCCGGACGAGCGGGTGGCGGAAGGTGAGCGTGCCGGGACTGCCCGGGACGGGCCTGATCAGGTCGCGCCGCCGGAGTTCGGTCAGCACCCGGCAGGCGACGTCGAGGTCGACCCCGGCCACGGCGGCCACCGCGCCGACGTCGAGGACGTCGCCGAGCACGGCCGCAGCGTCGAGCACCAGCCGGGCGCCCTCCGGCAGCGGCTCGGTCTCGGCCAGGAGCCGGGCGCCGAGGCTGCCGCGGGTCCAGGTGCCGCCGTCGTCGGCCGGGCGTTGCTGACCGGCCAGGGCCGTGAGGTAGAGCGGGTTGCCCATGGCGTCGTCGTGCAGGTTCTGGAGCGTCTCGGGCGCCAGGCCGTCGAGCAGCCGGGCCGACTGGCCGTAGCTCAGCGGGCCCAGCGCGACGGAGGCGACGCCCCCGAGGTCGAGCACCGAGCGCAACCGGACCGGCGACTGGCGGGGCCGGTGGGCGACGACGGTGCTCAGCGGGCCGTCGACGGGACGCCGGATGAGCATCTCCAGCAGCGCGACGGAGAGCGGATCGGCCCAGTGGACGTCGTCGAGGAGCAGCAGCACGTCGCCGGGCGCGGCGGCCAGGCAGTCGGCCAGCCCCCGGCGCACCGTGACGAAGAGCTGGTGGCGGCCGTCGAACGAGGTGGTCCCGGCGTCCCCGGCCGCGCCGAGCACGTCGATCAGCGTCGCGGCGGCGGGCACGATGCGGCCCCCGGGCCCGCGCCAGGCGGCCAGGGCCTGGAGGAAGGGGTGGAAGGGCTGGTCGGCCCCGGCTTCGGAGCAGCGGCCGGACCACACCGTGACGCCGTCCCGGCGGGCCCCCGCCGCGAGGCCGTCGAGCAGCCACGACTTGCCCGCGCCGGGGTCGCCGGTCAGTTCGGCGACCCGGCCGTGGCGGTCGCGCGCGGCCCGGACCAGATGGGTCAGGCGGTCGAACTCCACGTGTCTGACGAGGGCGGGACGCCGGATCTCCTGAGCGCGAACGGTGACCGTCATCTTCGCGGAAGCCTCCCCAAGGTTTCTATACAAAACCTACTGGAATTAGGGAATAGCATAACCAACCATCGCGGCCCGTCCGATTAGCGCGCCATCGGAATACCGGGATAGTCCCTGTCCGGAACGGCCGCGCCGGAGGCCCTTCGCCCGCTGACCGGGCACGAAACATCCCGGCAAATTGCCGCGAACCGGATTCTGGGGGCGTTAAGTCGCGCTTTAGAAACGGGGCCAAAGATGAGGCTCGCCATGCCGGCCGATTCGAGGGGTGAACAGCCTGTGTCCACACTCCGGGACGTCCACGCCCGCCACGCGGTCCGCCGCGTCCCCCTCGGCGACGCCGCCGAGGTGCTGGTCGACCTGCGCGACGGCACGCCGGTCGTGCGCCTGCTGGACCTGGTGGTGGCGGGGACCCGCGCCCATCTGCGGCTGGTGAGCGAGTACCGGGGCGACTCCCGGCACGAGGCCGGGCTCGGGCCCGGCTGGCGGCTCGACCCCGCGCCGGTCCGGGGGCGGACGGGCGAACCCGTCGTCGTCGACGACCAGGGCCGCGTCGTCACCCTGCACCGCGACACCGGAGGCCTGATCACGAAGATCGTCGACCCGCTGGGCGCGCAGGCCGCCGTGTTCCTGTACGACCTGGCCGGACGGCCCGTCCGGCACACCGACGCCGCCGGCGCGGCGACCCTCTTCCGCTGGGACGACGACGACCGCCTGACCACCCTGGAGGACCCCACCGGCGGCACGCTGACCTTCGGGTACGAGGGGCGGGCGGTGACCACGCTCGACTGGGGCGGCGGCCGGCTCGCCCTCGCCTACTCCCCCGGCCGCACGACGGTGACCGACGCCGCCGGGCGGGTGACCGTCCACGACTTCGACGAGAAAGGCCGCCTGGTCGCGCTCGGCGACGGACGCCGCTGGGCCTGGACCGACGACGACCTCCTCCACGAGGAGACCGACCCCCTCGGCGGCGTCGTCACCCGCGCGTACGACCACGAGGGCCGGCTGACCACGCTGCGGCTGCCCACCGGGGAGGAGAGCGGCGCGGAGTACGGCCCGCGCACCGTCCTGCGCGACCCGGCGGGCCGCGAACTGCGGCTGGACACCGACGAGGAGGGCCGCCCGGTGCGCGCCCTGACGCCCGGCCGGGACGAACCCCTCGACATCCGCACCTACCACCCGGTGCACGGCCGCCCGCTGACGTTCACCGACGGCAACGGCCACACCACCTCCTTCGGCTACGACGCCGCCGGGAACCTGACCACCGTCACCCCGCCCGCGCCGCTCGGCCCGGTCCGCTACGCCTACGACGGCCTGTCGCGGGTCACCGCCGTCACCGGCGGCGACGGGCGCACGGTCGGCTACCGGCACGACGCGGCCGGACGCCTGGCCGAGGTCGTCGACGAGGCGACCGGCACGGTCCTGGCCGCGTACTCCCACGACGCCCTCGGGCGGGTCACCCGCCGCTCCGGCCCCGGCTGGTCGTACGCCCACACCTGGGCCCGGACCGGCCGCGGCCCCCGGATCAGCCGGTCGGTCCGCACCGCCGACGGCGAACCGGCCGAGGAGGTGCGCTACGACCACTCCCCCGACGGCGACCTGCTCGCCGTCACCACCCCCGGCGGCACCACGTCCTACGCCTACGACGACCTCGGGCGGCTCGCGACGGTGACCACCCCGGCCGGGCACGTCGCCCGCCTCACCCATGACGCCGCCGGGCGGCGGGTCCGGGTGGACCTGGGGACGGCCGTACAGGAGATCGAGCACGACGCGTCGGGCCGCCGGACCGCGCTCACCGTGCGCGGCCCCGACGGCGAACCGCTCCTGACCACCCGCTACGCCTACGAGGGCGGCCTGCTGCGCACCGCCGAGATCGACGGCGCGGCCGTCGACTTCGCCTACGAGGAGCTGGGCCGCCTGGTGCGCGCGGGCGCGACGGAGTACGCCTACGACCACGCGCACAACCTGGTCAGACTGGGCCAGGTCGCCTTCACGCTCAACGCGGCCGGGCAGGTGACCCGCTTCGGCGACACCGAGTTCACCTACGACGGCGCGGGCGACTTCGTCGAGGAGGTCAACCCGACCGGCTCGTTCGCCTACAGCCCCACCCACCAGACCCTCACCGGCGTCTTCGGCGGGGTCCGGGTCGTGGACGTCTCCTACGACGGCCTCGACCAGCGCGCCCCGCGCCGGATCACCGAGACCACCGTCGACGGCCGGACCGTCACCCACGTGCTGACCTGGTCGGAGCTGGGACTGCTGCGCGTCGTCGACGACGGCGCGCCCACCGACCTGGTGCGCCTTCCCGACGGGACGCCGATCGCCCTGACGGCCCCCGGCGGAGCGCACCACTGGATCGTGACCGACCACCAGGGCTCGGTGGCGGCCCTGGTCGGCGCCGAAGGCGAGATCACCGCCCGCTACCGCTACACCCCCCACGGCGCCGTCACCGCCGAGGGCCCGGCCGCCGCCCTGAACCCGCTGCGGTTCCTGGGCGCCTACCAGCTGCTGCGCAGCGCGCACGTGCTCGACGACCACCTCTACAACGGCCACTGGGGCCGCTTCACCCAGCCCGACCCGCGCCGCCTGGCGTACGCCCCCTACACCTTCCGCGACAACGACCCCGTCAACACCGCGACAACGACCCGGCACGACTTCTGGGCCGTGCTGAGCGGTCACCCGGTGGAGCGCTTCTTCCCCGGCCCGCCGCCGCCTCACCTGCCGGAGTGCGCGGGCGACCGCATCCCCCTGATCGCGGGCGAACCCCCGGCCCGCTTCCCCCTGGACTGACGAGAGAGGACCTCATCATGGCCGACCAGATCGTGATCCGCGCGCCCAAGGAGATCGTGGTGAAGGTGGTCGACGACGTCACGGTCGCCGACCCGCAGATCGGGCAGACCGGCACGTTCGACGACGAGATCTACGACGAGGACGGCAACCTCCTCGGCACCTCCCACGGCTCGTTCCGGATCGAGTACGTGCGCCCCGGCGACGGCGGCCTGATGACCTACTACACCGAGGACATCACGCTGACCGACGGCACCATCCACGCCGAGGGCTGGGCCGACTTCAACGACGTGCGGACCAGCGAGTGGGTCTACTACCCGGCCACCGGCACCGGCGGCAGGTACGAGGGCCTCACCGGGTTCCGCACCTGGCGCATGACCGGCGTGCGGGCCTCGGCAGAGGCGCGCATCCTGCTCGCCGGCTGAGCCGATGCACATCCTCTCGGCCGCCTCGGCGCTGCCCGGCCCGCCCGTGGACAACGCGGCGCTGGCCCGGCGCTTCGGCATGGACGCGCTGTGGGAGCAGTGGGTGGAGGCCTTCATCGGCACCCACGCCCGCCACCTCGCGCTCGACCTGGAGTCGGGCAAGGTCGTCACGACACTCGCCGACCTGGCCGCCGACGCCGGGGCCCGCGCCCTGGCGGCGGCGGGCGTGACGGCGGGCGAGGTGGACGCCGTCGTCCTGGGCACCGCGACCCCCGACCGGCTGATGCCGGCCACCGTGAACATCGTGGCCGACCGGCTCGGCATCGACCAGGTGCGCACCTTCCAGCTGCAGTCGGGCTGCTCGGGGGCCGTCCAGGCGCTCGACGTGGCCCGGCAGCTGCTGCTGGCCGGGGAGACCGGGACGGTGCTGGTGCTCGGCGGCGACGTGATCGCCCGCTTCTACGACGTGGCCCGCGACCTGACCAGGGCGGCCCCGGCCGAGCTGGTCAACTACGTGCTGTTCGGCGACGCGGCGGGCGCGGCCGTGGTGTCGGCCCGGCCCGCGCCCGGCTCGGCGGAGGTGCGGGCCCTGTTCACCCGCCTGGTCGGCCTGGGCCGGGAGCCCGGCGCGGTGCTGGAGTGGTTCGGCCCCGCCGACCGCGACGACGACCGCCCGGCGGCGACCGAGGACTACAAGGCGATCGAGAAGCACGTGCCCGAGATGACCGAGGAGGTGCTGCTGGAGCTGCTGCGCGCCGTCGGCTGGACCGACCGCGACGTCGACCTGGTGCTGCCGCCGCAGCTCTCGGGCCGGATGACCCGGCTGATCACCGACCGGCTGGCGCTGCCGGCCGCCCGGGAGGTCTCCGTGGTCGACCACGCGGGCAACTGCGGCAACGCCATCGTCTTCCTGCAGCTGGAGCGGGCGCTGGCCGGGCTCGCCCCCGGGGAGCGGGCGATCGGGGTGTCGATCGAGTCGAGCAAGTGGATCAAGGCCGGGTTCGCGCTGGAAGGAGGCGCGTCGTGAGCGGCCTCCCGCCTCCCGAGGAGTGGCCGTCGGTGCGCGGGCTGCTGGCCGAGCTGCCCGACGAGGCGCTGCCGCGCGCCGGCCGGTTCCTGGCCCGGCTCGACCCCGCCGAGGTGCTCGCCGCCCATCCGGCCACGCCTCTCGTCTCCCTGTACGTCACCGGGCACGGCACCCTGGCCGCGCTGCGCCCGGCGCTGGCCGTGGAACTGGCCCGGCACGGCCTGCTGGCCGGAATCACGCTCGCCGACTTCGACGCCTGGGTGCGCGACCTGGCCGACCCGGCGAGCGATCTCTACACGACCCTCGGCGAGGCCGGCGGCCCGGCGTTCGCGCTGGCGGTGCTCGGCCCCGAGATCGTCGCCGCCGAGTTGCCCCTGCCCTGGCGGGCCGACGACGCCGCCCGGGTGCTCGACACGAAGATCGCGCTGATCGAGAAGCTGGCCGAGACGTTCGCGTCGACCGCGAACGGGGCCACGCTGGTGCTCAACACCCTCCCGCTGCCCCGCGAGCTGACCGCCCAGCTTCTCGACCGGCGCGAACGGGCCGCCCTCGGCGCGGCCTGGCGGGAGGCCAACACGCGGCTGCTGCGGCTCGACCGCCCCGAGGTGGCCGTCGTCGACCTCGACCCGCTGCTCGCCGAAGGGGTGCGGGCCCGCGACCCCCGGCAGAGCGTCTACGCCAAGGCCCACCTGACCGACGACCTGCTCGCCGCGTACGCCAGAGAGGTCGGCCACCTGGCCCGGCAGGCCGCCGGACAGGGCAAGAAGGTGCTGGTGCTCGACCTCGACGAGACGGTCTGGGGCGGCGTGCTCGGGGAGGTGGGGCCGGAGGGCGTCGAGGTGGCCGAGGGCTACCGGGGCGAGGCGTTCACCCGGTTCCAGCGGGTGGTCCGGCAACTCGGCTCGCAGGGCGTGCTGGTGGCGGCGGTCAGCAAGAACGACCCCGAGCCGGTGGCCGGCGTGCTGCGCGACCACCCGGGGATGACGCTGCGGGAGGGCGACTTCGTCCAGGTGCGGGCCAACTGGCGGCCCAAGCACGACAACCTGGCCGAGCTCGCGGGCGACCTCAACCTGGGCGCCGACAGTTTCGTGTTCGCCGACGACAGCCCCTTCGAACGCGGGCTGGTGCGCCGCGAGCTGCCCGGCGTCGCCGTCGTCGACCTCAGCGACGAACCTGCGCTGCACGTCACGGCGCTGCTGCGGGACGGCTGGTTCGACGTGCCCCGGCTCACCTCCGACGACCTGGCCCGCCCGGCCCGCTACCGCGAGGAGGGCGCCCGGCGCGGCTTCCTGGAGAGCTTCGACTCCCTGGAGGGCTACCTGGCCGAGCTCGGCACGGAGGTGCGGCTCGCCCCCGCCGCGCCCGCCCAGCTCGACCGGGTCTCCCAGCTCACCCTGCGCACCAACCAGTTCAACCTGACCACCTGCCGGTTGTCCCCCGCCGAGGTGCGCGACCTGGCCGGCGACCCGGATGCGCGGGTGCTCGCCATCGCCTCGGCCGACCGCTTCGGCGAGCACGGCCTCGTCGGCGCGGTGCTGCTGCGCCGCGACGGCGCGGTGCTGCGGGTGGAGAACTTCCTGCTGAGCTGCCGGGTGTTCGCGCGCGGCATCGAGCAGGCGGTGCTGGGCGCGGTGCTGGAGCACGCCCGCGGCTCGGCCGCCCGCGAGGTGCGGGCCGCCTACCGGCGCACCGCCAAGAACGGCAGGGTGGCCGGCTTCTATCCGGAGGCCGGGTTCACGACCGTGCACGCCGACGAGGCGGGGGCCGAGTTCCGGCACGACCTGACCCGGCCGCCGGAACCGGTGCCGCACATCCGCCTCAGCGCCGATTTCGGAGGACACCAACCATGATTTCCGTCGAGGAGTACGTCACGCTGCTGCGCGACGAACTGGCCCTCCCGGTCACCGAGGACGACCTCGGCCGGTCGCTCGACACGGTCGACGCGTGGGACTCGGTGCACCTGCTCACGCTCTGCACCCTGTTGGAGCGCCAGACGGGCCGCCCGCTGCCGTTCGCCCGGGTGCTGGAGGCGCCCAGCCTGGCGGCGGTCTACGAACTGGCGACCGCGTCGTGACCGGCGTCCCGCCCCACCGCGAGAGGCGGCACACGCTGTTCTTCCTGGAGGTCATCAGGGACTTCTCCCCCGTCTTCCTCGACACCGAGGTCGACATGACCGCCGTGCTGGCGCACCGCGCCGTCCACCACCACGCGATCACCGCCTACGTCCTGCACGCCGCCGGGCGGGTGCTGGCCAAGCACCCGGAGGCCAACGCGGCGATCCAGGGACGGCTCCGCCCCCGGGTGGCCCGCTATCCGTTCGTCAGCGGCAAGGTCACCCTCGACCGCACGCTCAACGGGCGGCGGGTCGTGCTCGGCACGGTCGTGCCGAACCTCCACGAGGCCGCCGTCGCCGACATCCACGCGCACCTGACGCGGGTGCGCCACGGCGACCCCGAGAAGCTGAAGGACTTCGAGGGGGTACGCCGGCTGCACGCCGCGCCCTGGGCCCTCGGCCGCCGGAGGTTCCGCAAGGCCGCCCGGTCGCTGCGCCTGCGCCCCCACCTGACCGGCACGTTCGCGGTGACCTCGCTCGGCCACCGGGCGGTCGACTCCTTCCACTCGGTCGGCGGCACCACCACCACGTTCGGCGTCGGCCGGATCACCGACCGGGTCGTGGTGCGGGACGGCGCGCCCGCCGTCGCGCCCGTGATGCGGCTCAGCCTCGCGTTCGACCACCGGGTGATCGACGGCGCCGAGGCCGCCGACGTGCTGACCGAGGTGAAAGAGGCCCTGGAGACCCTATGACCCACCTGGACGAGCTGAAGAACTACGTGATCGCGCACGCCCGCTCGCAGGGCATGCCGCCCGAGCATTCGGCCGCGATCCTGGCCCGGATCCACGACGACGACTCGTGGGTGCGTGAGTGGAGCGCCGAAGGCGACCGGCTGGCCGCCGACCGCCCGCTGGAGGCCAACGCCCACTACATCATGGCCCGCTTCCCCTACGCCGACGGCCCGGCCCGGCAGGAGGCCGCCGCGCGCAGCCGGGCCGTCTTCGACCGGTGGCGGGCCGGCTTCCCGGCGATCAGGCCGCTGGAGGGCCCGGCCCCCGGCTGGACGGTCGGCCTGGACGACCCCGTCCCCCGGCCGCTGCTGGTGCTGACCGGCGGCATCATCTCCGTCAAGGAGCAGTGGGCGGCGGTGCTGCCGCAGCTCGACGCGCTGGGCTTCGCCGGGATCGTCACCGAGATGCCCCGCGTCGGCGAGAACCCGGTGCCCTACGACGCCGACGCCTGGCGCTTCTTCCCCGCCCTGCTCGACGCGGTCGAGGGCCGCGCCGACACCCGCAGGACTTACCTGCTGGCGCTCAGCTTCAGCGGCCATCTGGCGCTGCGGGCCGCCCTCCACGACGACCGGATCAGGGGCGTCGTGGGCGCGGGCGCGCCGCTGCGCCACTTCTTCACCGACGAGGCCTGGCAGGCGCGGGTGCCGGATGTCACCACCGAGACGCTGGCCCACCTCGCCGGGACCGACCCGGACAAGGTCTACACGCTGATCCGCGACTGGGCGCTCACCCCGGAGGAGCTGTCGGCGCTGCGCATCCCGGTCGCGCACGTGACGAGCCTGCGTGACGAGATCATCCCGCCCGCCGACGCCGCCCTGCTGCGCGAGCGGGTCGGCGGGGTGCGGGTGCTGGAGCACGACGACGTGCACGGCGCGCCGTCGGCGTTCGCGCAGACCCGGTTGTGGACGCTGCTGTCGGTGCTGCGCATCCACGGCGGCTTCGCGCCCCAGCGGGTGGCCCTCACGAAGGAGTTCTCCAAGCTCCGGTACGCCTCATGACCCGCCCGAGGATCCGAACGCGCGCAGGAACGTGTCGACCCCGGCGACGGCGACCTTCTCGGCGTCCCGCGAGTCGAGCGGGCGGGAGCCGAAGGTGCTCAGCGTGGGGAGCTCCTCGTAGACCAGGGCGATGAACTGGTTGGCCGCCCTGACCGGGTCTTCGATGCGCAGGTGGCCGGCGTTGGCCAGCCGGGCCAGCCGCCCGGCCAGGGCCTCGATGAACTGGTCGGGGCCGCTCGCCCTGACCTGGTCGAACAGGTCGGGGAAGCGGACCGCCTCGGCGTAGAGGAGGCGGCGGACGGCCTGGGACTGCTCGTCGGTGTAGCAGGCCACGAGCTTGCCCGCGACGTCTTCGAGGCCGGGGCGCAGCCCGTCGGCCTCGACGGGGAAGGACTCCAGGACCTCCATCGTCTTGCCGTTGGCCCGCGCCGCGGTCTCGGTCATGACGTGGCGGAACAGGTTCTCCTTGGAACCGAGGTGGTTGTAGATGGTCGGCTTCGCCACCCCCGCCTCGGCGGCGATCATGTCGAGGCTCGCCTGCGCGTAGCCGACGCGGGCGAACACCCGTAGCGCGGCCTCCACGATGGCCCGGCGTTTGTCCAGCCGCCCTCGGTCGGAGGTCGATTTCTCGGTGTCGCCAACGCTCATTTGGCCATGCTACCGTCCCAGGCAGGCAATTGAACTCCTCAGTTCATTTTCACTGTCTCCCCGGTTCAAAGGAGTGGTCATGTCAGGCACGGCCCGGCTCGACCGCGCGCTGCTCACGCTGATAGGCGTGATGGTGCTCGGCGGGATGATGTCCTACCTCGACGCGACGATCGTCAACGTCGGGATCAGCACGCTGACCGCCGAGTTCGAGGCGACCCTGGCCACCATCGAATGGGTGACCACCGGCTACCTGCTCGCGGTCGCGCTGGCCATCCCGCTGGCGGGATGGGCGACCGTGCGCTTCGGCGCCAAGCGCATGTGGCTGCTCGGCCTGACCGTGTTCCTGGCCGGGTCGACGCTGTCGGCCTTCGCCTGGAACGCCGAGAGCCTCATCGCGTTCCGGATCCTCCAGGGCCTCGGCGGCGGCATGGTCGACCCGATCATGATGACCGTCGTCGCGGGCGCGGCCGGTCCGGCCCGCATCGCCCGCGTGATGGGGCTCATCTCCATCCCGATCACGCTCGGCCCGGTCGTCGGCCCCATCGTCGGCGGCCTGATCCTCGACAACCTCACCTGGCAGTGGATGTTCCTGGTCAACATCCCCTTCGCGCTGGCCGCGATCGTCCTGGCCGTGGTCGTGCTGCCGGCCGACCCGCCCGGCGGCGCCGCGCCGCTCGACTGGATCGGCGTGTTCACCCTGTCGCCCGGGTTCGCCGCGCTCGTCTTCGCCCTGTCGCGGGCCGGGGCCGAGGGCTTCGGCAGCACGTCGGTGGTGATCGGCCTGGTCGTCGGCCTGGGACTGTTCGCCGTCTACATCGTCCACGCGCTGCGCACCACCGGCACGCCGCTGCTGGACCTGCGGCTGTTCCGCAGCAAGGGCTTCAGCGCCAGCGTGACCACCATGTTCCTCATCGGCGGCGGCCTGTTCTCGCTGCTGTTCCTGCTGCCGCTCTACTACCAGGAGGTGCGCGGCGAGTCGGTGCTGGCCTCGGGCCTGCTGCTGGCCCCGCTCGGGCTGGGCACGCTCGTCGGCATGCCGGTCGCGGGCAACCTGGCCGACAAGCTCGGCGCGCGGCGGCTGGTGCCGGTCGGCGCGCTGCTCATCGGCCTGGGCGCGCTGGTGTTCACCAGCTCCGACGCGGGCACCTCGCAGCTGCTGCTGACCGGCGCGCAGCTCGCCGCCGGGTTCGGCCTCGGCCTGGTCGGCGCGCCGACGATGGGCTCGGTCTACCGCACGGTGCCCGGCGACGCGGTGGCCGGGGCGACCGGCGCGGTCTTCATCCTCAACCAGATCGGCGCCTCGCTCGGCATCGCCGTCGTCGCGCTCATCCTCCAGGGCGGCGGCGCGCACACCGCGCCCACCCCCGCCACGTTCGGCGACGCCTTCTGGTGGCCCGTGGCCGCCGCGGCCGTGGTCTTCGCCGCCGGGCTGCTGCTGCCGGGCAAGCCCGAGGCGGCACCCGCCGAGCCCGTCTCCGAGCCGGCGCCCTCCTCCGAAGGAGCCCTGTCATGACCCTGCCCTTATCCGTTCTCGACGTCGTCCCGGTCTTCGAGGGCGGCTCGGCCACCCAGGCGTTGTCCGACACCGTCGCCTTCGCCCCGAAGGCCGAGGAGCTGGGCTACCTGCGCTACTGGGTGGCCGAGCACCACAACACCACCAGCCTGGCCACCTCCGCCCCGGCCGTGCTGGCCGGGCGGCTGGCGGCGGCGACCACGACGCTGCGGGTGGGGTCGGGCGGGGTGCTGCTGCCCAACCACGCGCCGCTCGTGGTGGCCGAGCAGTTCGGCACGCTGGAGGCGCTCTACCCGGGCCGCGTCGACCTGGGGCTCGGACGGGCCCCGGGCACCGACCCGCGCACCGCCAGGGCGCTGCGCCGCTCCCCCGAGGGCGCGGCCGACTTCGCCGGGGAGATCGGCGAGCTGCGCGGCTACTTCGCGCCGGCCGACCGGTCGACCGGCATCGTCGCGGTCCCGGCCGCCGACGCGCGGCCCGATCTGTGGGTGCTCGGGTCGAGCCCCGGCAGCGGCGCGCTCGCCGGGTCGCTGGGGCTGCCGTACGCGTACGCGCACCAGATCAACCCGCGCGACACGGCGGCGGCGCTGGCCGCCTACCGGAACGCGTTCCGGCCCTCGGCCGACCTCGACCGGCCGCGCACCCTGATCGCGGCGCTGGTCAGCGTGGCCCCCACCGACGACGAGGCGCTCACCACGGCCTCCTCCTACCTGCTCGGCAAGGTCCTGATGCGCACCTCGCCGCACTTCGACGTGTTCCCGGCCGCGGCGCGAGCGGCGGCGCACCGCTGGTCGCCGGCCGAGCGGGAGTTCGTGCGGGGCATCGTCGAACCGCAGCTCATCGGCGGCGTGGAGACGGTGGCGAGCAAGCTGGAGCGGCTGATCGGGGAGACCGGGGCCGACGAGCTGATGGCGCTGACCGTGGTGCCGTCGCAGGACGATCGGCTGCGGTCGTTCCGGCTCCTGGCCGAGGCCGCGCGGATCGTGGTTTCAGCCCCGCTTTAGCGGCACTCCCGATAGTTCGAACGATCGCACTTCGAACGTCTCTGGAGTTCCCATGCCTCCATCACGTGCCGTACTGGCGGCCGTCGTCCTTATCGCCCTCGCCGCGTGCGGCACGCAGAACACCGGCGGGGGCGGCGGCCAGGCGGCCAAGCCCGCCACCTCCGGCACCCTCACCCACGCCGTGAACGAGGAGCCCGACTGCTGGGACCCGCACGTCAGCGCGCAGGACGTCACCTCGTTCCTGCAGCGCCCGGTCTACGACTCGCTGGTCTACCAGACGCCCGACGGCGCGCTGGAGCCGTGGCTGGCCACCAAGTGGGAGATCAGCCCCGACAGCAAGTCCTACACGTTCACGCTGCGCGAGGACGTCGTCTTCCACGACGGCGCCAAGCTCGACGCCGAGGCGGTCAAGGCCAACTTCGACCACATCACCGCCAAGGAGACCAACTCGCAGTACGCGGCCGGGCTGCTCGGGCCGTACAAGGGCGTGTCGGTCGTCGCCCCCAACCAGGTGAAGGTCGAGTTCACCCGGCCCTACGTGCCGTTCCTCCAGGCCGCCAGCACCACGGCGCTGGGCATCGCCTCCCCCGCCACGCTCAAGGCCGGGTCGGACAAGCTGTGCGCGGCCGGTGACGGCTCGGTCGGCTCCGGGCCGTTCAGGTCGGGCGCCTACGTGCGCGGCCAGGAGCGGACGTACACCAAGAACCCCGACTACGACTGGGCGCCCAAGAGCGCCGGGCACAGCGGACCGGCCCGCCTCGACACCCTCAAGGTCCGGTTCATCGGCGAGGCGGCCACCCGGGTCGGGGCGCTGACCTCCGGCCAGGTCGACACCGCGAGCGCGATCCCGGCCAACCAGCTCGGGCTGCTCAAGGCCGACCCGAACCTGCAGGTGCTCGACAAGCAGGTGCCGGGGGCGGTCAACGCCTTCTACCTGAACACGAAGGGCGCGCTGTTCTCCGACGTGCGGGTGCGGCGGGCCTTCCAGCGGGCCATCGACATCGACACGCTCGTGAAGTCGGTGTTCCAGGGCCTCTACCAGCGCGCCTGGAGCCCGCTGTCGCCGACCACCCCGGCCAGTTACGACGCCTCGCTGGAGAACACCTGGCCGCCGGACCCGGCGCTGTCGGCCAAGCTGCTCGACGAGGCCGGCTGGACCGGCCGCGACGCCGAGGGCTACCGCACCAAGGACGGCAAGCGGCTCACCGTGGTCGCCCCGATCTACGGCGAGGCCGGCACGTTCTCGCAGGCGGTGCAGGGCGACCTGAAGAAGTCGGGCATCTACCTGGAGCTGCTCGCCTCGACCGACGCGATCGAGATCGGCGGCCGCCTCGACGAGGGCCGTTACGACGTGGTCGAGTTGTCGTGGGCCCGCGGCGACGGCGACATCCTGAGCCACTTCTTCTTCTCCGACCAGACGTCCAAGAACAGCGGCCACAACTTCGCCCAGGTCACCGACCCCGAGGTCGACACGTGGCTGACGGCGGCGCAGACCGCCCAGGAGCCGGCCCAGCGCGCCGCCGAGTACGCCAAGGCGCAGAAGTGGGCGATCGACAACGCGGTGGTGGTGCCGACCTACGTCGACACGCAGAACCTCGGGGCCAGCAAGAAGGTGCGTGACCTGCGCCTGGGCATCTCGGCGCACCCCGAGTTCTACGGCGCCTGGGTCGAGGCCCCGTGAGGGGTGTGCTGACCCGGCTGGTGAGCGCGGCCCTCGTCGTGTGGGCCGCGGCCACCTGCGCCTTTCTGGTGCTGCAGCTCATCCCGGGTGACCCGGTCTACGCCATCGTCGGCTCCGACGCGCTGGTCTCCGAGGAGCAGCACGAGCGGATCCGCGCGGAGTACGGCCTCGACCAGCCGCTCGTGGTGCAGTACCTCCGCTACGTCGCGCGGCTGGCGACGTTCCGGTTCGGCGACTCCTACCAGCTCCAGCAGCCGGTGGCGACGGTGCTGGCCGACCAGCTCTGGCCGACGGTGCAGCTCGCGCTGGCGGCCACCGCGCTGGCCCCGCTCCTGGCGGTGCTCGTGACGGTGGCGACGTCGGGGCGGCGGAACTGGCCGCGCCGGGTGTCGGCGGCGGTGGAGCTCGTGGTGGTGTCCACGCCGTCGTTCTGGCTCGGCATCATGCTGCTGACGATCTTCTCGTTCCGGCTCGGCTGGTTGCCGGTGTCGGAGACCGGCGGCGTGGCGTCGCTGGTGCTGCCCACGATCACGCTGGCGCTGCCGATCGCGGCCGTGCTGAGCCAGGTGATGCGCGAGGGCCTGCTCGCCGCCCTCGACCAGCCGTTCGCGGTGACCGCGCGGGCGCGCGGCGTGCCCGAGACGGCGGTGCGCTACCGGCACGCGCTGCGCCATTCGGCGCTGCCGGCGCTGACCATGGCGGGCTGGTTCACCGGCACGCTGCTGGGCGGCGCGGTGATCGTGGAGAACGTGTTCGCCCGGCCCGGCATCGGCCGCGTCACCCTCCAGGCGGTCGGCGACCGCGACCTGCCGGTCGTGCAGGGGGTGGTGGCGCTGTCTGCGGTGGTGTTCGTCGCGGTGAGCGTGCTGGTCGACCTCCTGTACGCCGTCGTCGACCCCCGCCTGCGCAGGAGGACGGGGGTGCAGGCGATATGAGACACGTGGGCGTCGTGACCGCGGCGGCGTTCCTGGTGCTGCTCGTCGTGGCGGCCCTCTTCCCCGGGCTGCTGGCGGGGGGCGACCCGACCGCGACCGATCCGCTCGCCACCTTCCTGCCGCCCGACTCCGCGCACCTGTTCGGCACCGACCAGCTCGGCCGCGACGTCTTCACCCGGGTCGTGCACGGCGCCCGCCACTCGCTGGCCATCGGCGCGGCGGCGACCGTGGGCGGGCTGCTCATCGCCGTGGTGTGGGGCCTGCTGGCGGCGTTGTCGGGCCGGTTCGGCGACGCGGTGCTGATGCGGGTCGCCGACGCGCTGCTGGCGCTGCCGGGCCTGCTGCTGGCCCTGCTCGTCGTGCTGATCACCGGCAAGGGCGTGGTCGGCGCGACGCTCGCGGTGGCCGTGGGCATCGCGCCCGGCTTCGCCCGGGTCGTGCGCGCCCAGGCGCTCGTGGTGCGCCGGTCGGGCTACGTCGAGGCGGCGATCGGGCTGGGGGTGCCCCGGCCGCTGGTCGTGCTGCGGCACGTGCTGCCCAACACGTTCGGGCCGCTGCTGGTGCTGGCCACCGTCACGCTCGGCGTGTCGATCTCGACGGGCGCGGCGCTGAGCTACCTCGGTCTCGGCGCGCAGCCGCCGACGCCCGAGTGGGGGGCGATGCTCACCGAGAGCCAGGGCTTCCTCCACCTGGCGTGGTGGGCGGCGCTGTTCCCCGGTCTGATGCTCGTCCTGACCGTCATCGCGGTGACCGTCGCCGGTCGCCACGCCCAGAACCGATCCGAGGGACGGTACGCCTCATGAGTCTCGTCGAGGCCACAGACCTCAACGTCCGGTTCGCCTCAGGCCGCGTGCACGCCGTGCGCGACGCGTCGGTGCGGCTGGAGCCGGGCCGCTGCCTGGCCCTGGTCGGCGAGTCGGGCTCGGGCAAGTCGGCACTGGCCCGCTCGCTCCTCGGGCTGGCCGGGCCGACCGCCACGGTCACCGCCGGGGAGCTGCGCGTCGCCGGGCAGGACGCCCAGGGCTTCGGCCCGCGCGAATGGCGCAGAGTGCGCGGCCGGCACATCGGGCTGGTCTCCCAGGACGCGCTGGTCGCCCTCGACCCGCTGCGCCCGATCGGCGCCGAGATCACCGAATCGCTGCTGGCGCACCGCACCGTGCCCCGGAACCGGGCGCGCGAACGGGTGGTCGGCCTGCTCACCCGGGTCGGCGTGCCCGATCCGGAGGAGCGCGCCCGCCAGTACGTCCACCAGCTCTCCGGCGGGCTGCGCCAGCGTGCGCTCATCGCCTCGGCCATCGCGGCCGAACCGGGCATCCTGATCGCCGACGAGCCGACCACCGCGCTCGACGCCGCCGTGCAGGCGCGGGTGCTGGCCCTGCTGAACGAGCTGAAGGAGCAGGGCACCGGGCTGCTGCTGATCTCCCACGACCTCGCGGTGGTGGAGGCGCTGGCCGACGAGGTGGCGGTGATGCGGCACGGCGTGATCGTCGAGACCGGCCCGGCCGACCGGGTGCTCGACGACCCTCGGCACGCGTACACCAAGGAACTGCTCGCCGCCGTGCCGGGCGGCCGGCCCCGCACGAACCCCGCCCGCCCCTCGGAGGGCGCGCCGCTGCTCGACGTCACCGGCGTGGTCAAGCGCTTCGCCGGCCGCACGGCGGTCGCGGGCGTCGGCTTCACGCTGCGGCCGGGTGAGACGCTCGGCCTGGTCGGCGAGTCGGGGTCGGGCAAGACCACGCTGGCCCGCGTCGTTCTGGGCCTGGCCAGGCCCGACGAGGGGACCGTGCTGCTCGACGGCGAACCGTGGAGCGGCGTGCCCGAACGGGCCCGCCGGGCGCGGCGGCACACGATCCAGCTCGTGCCGCAGGACCCGCTCAGCGCCGTCGACCCGCGCTGGCCGGTGGCGCGGATCGTCGGCGAGGCGTTGGCCGCGACCGGGGTGCCGCGCGCCGAACGGGCCGATCGCACGGTGGTCCTGCTGGAGCGGGTCGGGCTGAGCGCCGACCTGCTCGACCGGCGGCCCGCCGCGTTGTCGGGCGGCCAGCGCCAGCGGGTGGCCATCGCCCGCGCCCTGGCGCCCGAGCCCCGGCTGCTGGTGTGCGACGAGCCGGTGTCGGCGCTCGACGTGTCGGTGCAGGCCCAGGTGCTCGACCTGCTGCGCCGACTGCAGGAGGAGCTGGGCCTGGCCACTCTGTTCATCTCCCACGACCTGGCCGTGGTCCGCGAGGTCTGCGACCGGGTGATGGTGATGAAGGACGGCGTCGTCGTCGAGTCGGGGCCGGTCGAGGACGTGTTCGCGGGGCCCGCCCACCCGTACACGAAGTCGCTTCTGGACGCGGTGCCGCGACGGGCCCGCACCACCCGCGAACCCGCACAAGAACGGCTTTAGATACGCCCAATAATGCGCTGCCAGCCTCACTCCCATGACCAGCTCACCTGAACAGACCCGTGGCGCGCGGCTCCCGTCGCTGACCGGGCTGCGCTTCCTCGCGGCGCTGCTCGTGTTCGCCTTCCACACCACCTGGCAGACCAGGTTCGTCGACACCCCGGTCTTCGAGAGCGCCGGCTTCTACGGCGTCACCTTCTTCTTCGTGCTCAGCGGGTTCGTGCTGACCTGGTCGGCCCGGCCCGGCGACACTGCGCCGAAGGTGTGGCGGCGGCGCGTGGTGAAGATCTTCCCCAACCACCTCGTCACCTTCGCCGTGGCCGGGGTGCTGATGCTGGCGACCGCGCAGGCGTTCACCACCACCGGCACGCTCGCGAACCTGTTCCTGCTCCAGGCGTGGATCCCCGACCTCACCGTGCCGAACACGATGAACTCGGTGAGCTGGTCGTTGTCGTGCGAGTTGTTCTTCTACCTCACCTTCCCGTGGATCCTGCGGCTGCTGAACCGCTTCTCGGCCCGCGCGTTGTGGATCACGGCGGGCGCGCTGGTGGCGGTGACGCTGCTCGTGCCGCTGGTGTCGGTGTACCTGATCGGCGGGCAGCCGCTGCCGTTCATCTCCGACGGGACGTTGTCGTTCGAGCAGATCTGGTTCGTGTACTTCTTCCCGCCGGTCCGGGCGGCCGAGTTCGTGCTCGGCGTGGTCGCGGCGCGGCTCGTGCTCGAGGGGGCCTGGCCCCGGCTCGGGCTGGCGCCCGCGCTGCTCGTCGCGGTCGGCGGATACGTCGTGCAGGCCAACGTGCCCTACCTGTGGGGCATCGCGGGCACCGCGGCCATCTGGCTGACGCCGCTGGTGGTGGCCGCCGCGCAGGCCGACCTCCAGCTGACCCGGTCGCCGTTCCGGGGACGCGCGCTGGTGCGGCTCGGGGAGTGGTCGTTCGCGTTCTACATGGTGCACGGGCTGACCGTCACCTACCTGCACCGGTACCTGGTCGACGGGCGCGACCTGACGCCGCTCGCGGGGGCGGGGCTGCTGGTGCTGGCGCTCGCGGTCGCGCTGGTGCTGGCGTGGGCGCTGTTCACGTTCGTGGAGACCCCGGCGGTCCGGCGGTTCGGCGTGTCCCGGCGGGACCGGGCCCCACGGCCGCCCGCGCCCGCTTCCCAGCCCCTTCAGGAGGCGGCCGAATGAGCGTTCTGCCGGAGTACCCGCAGGCCCGCAGTTGCCCCTTCCACCCCGCGTCCGGATACGCCGACTACGCCCCCGTGTCGAAGGTGCGCCTTTACAACGGGCGTGAGGTGTGGGCGGTGACCGGGCACGCCGAGGCGCGGCAGGTGCTGCTCGACCCGGCCACCTACTCCTCCGACCGGGTGCATCCGCACTACCCGGCGCTGGCGCCCCGGTTCGAGTCGGCCCGCAAGGTGCGCAACTTCATCGGGATGGACCCGCCGGAGCACACCGCGCAGCGGCGCATGTTGTTGTCGAGCTTCACCGTGAAGAGGACGAACGCCCTGCGGCCCCGCATCCAGACCCTCGTCGACGGGCTCCTCGACGAGATCGAGGCCAAGGGCCCGGTCGCCGACCTGGTGCCCGACTTCGCGCTGCCGGTGCCGTCGATCGTCATCTGCGAACTGCTCGGGGTCCCGTACGCCGACCACGCCTTCTTCGAGCACCAGTCGCGGCGGGTGGTCACCGGCAGCACCACCCTGGAGGAGAGCGCCGACGCGTTCGCGCAGCTCAAGGCCTATCTGGACGAGCTGATCCAGCGCAAGCAGCGTGAGCCCGGCGACGGGCTGCTCGACACGCTGATCGCCGAGCAGGTCGCGACCGGCGGGCTGACCCGCGCCGAGCTGGTCGACATCGCGCTGCTGCTGCTCGTGGCCGGCCACGAGACCACCGCGAGCGCCATCGCGCTGGGCGTCGTCACCCTGCTGGAGCACCCCCACCAGCTCGCCGCGCTGCGGTCGGACCCCCGGCTGCTGCCGACGGCGGTCGAGGAGCTGCTGCGCTTCATGGCCATCGCCGACGGCATCGCCCGGTTCGCCACCGCCGACGCCGACCTGGCCGGACATCGGGTGCGGGCCGGCGACGGGGTCGTGGTCGTCATCGCCACCGCCAACCGCGACGGGGAGGCGTTCCCCTCCCCCGCCGCGTTCGCGGTCGACCGGGGCGCGCGGCACCACGTGTCGTTCGGGCACGGCGTGCACCAGTGCATCGGCCAGAACCTGGCGCGCGCCGAGATGGAGATCGCGCTGGGCACGCTCTTCCGCAGGCTGCCCGGCCTGCGGCTGGCCAGGGACCTCGCCGACCTGCCGATCAAGGAGGCGGGCGGCGTCCAGGGTGTCTGGGAACTGCCCGTCACCTGGTGAACAGGAACGGTGAACAGGAGTCACACATGCGTATCAGCGCCGACCAAGGACGCTGCCTGGGCGCGGGACAGTGCGTGCTGTCCGCGCCCGACCGCTTCGACCAGTCCGAGCTCGGGCTGGTCGAAGTGCTCGATCCGGAGGTGCCGGAAGGGGACGAGCAGCGCTTCCGGGACATCCTCGACCTCTGCCCGTCACAGGCCCTGTCACTGGAGGCGTGACCATGCCGATCAGTGGAACCCTCACCGACGCCGTCGCCGACCGCGCCGGAACCCGTCCCCGACCGCTGGCCGCGCTGCCGCGGTTCGACTCCGTGGACGTGACCGAGCCCGCCGCGCCGGTGCACGTGCGGGTCTACCGCCCGCGCGGCGTGGCCGGGCCGCTGCCCGCGACGTTGTGGCTGCACGGCGGCGGGTTCGTGCTCGGGAACGTCGACCACGTGCACCAGGCGGCGGCGCAGGCGGCGGCCTACGCCTCCGCGGTCGTGGTGGCGGTCGGCTACCGGCTCGCGCCGGAGCACCCCTACCCGGCCGGGCTGGAGGACTCCTACGCGGCGCTCGAATGGCTCGCGGCCGAGGCCGGCGCTCTGGGGGTGGACGCCGGGCGGCTCGGCGTGGCCGGGGCGAGCTCCGGCGCGGCGCTGGCGACGGGGGTGGCGCTGCTGGCCCGCGACCGGGGTGGGCCGCCGCTGGTGTTCCAGCACCTGGCGACCCCGGCCCTCGACGACCGGCTCGACACCTCCTCCATGCTCACCCTGACCGACGCGCCGATCTGGAACCGGGGGCTGGCGCTGGAGAGCTGGCGTCTCTACCTGGGGGGTGCGGCGGCGTCGGGGTATTCCGCGCCCGCTCGGGCGACGGACCTGTCGGGGCTGCCCCCCGCCTACATCTCCACGGCGGGGCTCGACCCGCTGCGTGACGAAGGGATCCTCTACGGGCTGCGGCTGGCGCAGGCCGGGGTGCCCGTCGAGCTGCACAACTACCCGGGCTTCTACCACGCCTTCGGCGGGCCCGACCTTCCGTCGGAGCAACAGCGGATCGCGGTCGAGCACCTGGCGGCGCTCAAGCGCGGGTTGTGGCCGTGACGGTGCGGCCCGTGCGCGACCGGTCGGCGCCGGTCACCGGCCCGGCCGGGGACGGCGGGCGGGGCCGGCCAGGCGGGAGCCGTAACGGAAGGACTGTGGGCCTTTAGATCGCCTCAAGGGCTTCCTTAGCGGTTCCGGCCAAGCTGCGTTGTATGTCCGACTCCCACACCAGCACCCCCATCGCCGTCATCGGCCTGGCCTGCCGGCTGCCGGGCGCGGCGGACCCCGACTCCTTCTGGCGGCTGCTGACCGAAGGGCGCGACGCGGTCGGCGCCGCCCCCGCCGGGCGCGGCCTGGGCGAGGCGCGCGGGGCCTACCTCGACGAGGTCGACCGCTTCGACGCCGCCTTCTTCGGCATCTCGCCGAAGGAGGCGGCGGCGATGGACCCACAGCAGCGGCTCCTGCTCGAACTGGGCTGGGAGGCCCTGGAGGAGGCCGGCATCGTGCCCGCCTCGCTGGCGGGCAGCCGGACCGCCGTCTTCGCCGCCGCCCTCTGGGACGACTACGCCACCCTCCACCACCTGCGCGGCGCCCGGCCCGGCCGGCACGCGATGACCGGCCTGAACCGGGGCGTGCTCGCCAACCGGCTCTCCTACGTGCTCGGCCTGACCGGGCCCAGCCTGACCGTCGACGCGGCGCAGTCGTCGTCGCTGGTGGCGGTGCACCTGGCGAGCGAGAGCCTGCGCCGGGGCGAGTCGGATCTGGCCCTGGTCGGCGGGGTGAACCTGATCCTGTCCCCCGACAGCGGGGCACGCAGCGCCGGATTCGGCGCCCTGTCCCCCGACGGCCGCTGCTTCACCTTCGACGCCCGCGCCAACGGATACGTGCGCGGCGAGGGCGGCGTGGCCGTCCTGCTCAAGCCGCTCGACCGCGCGCTGGCCGACGGCGACCGCGTGCACGCGGTGCTGCTCGGCGGCGCGGTCAACAACGACGGCGCCTCGGCCGGGCTGACCGTGCCCGACCGGGCCGCCCAGGAGGCGGTGATCCGCGCCGCGCACGCCCGCGCCGGGACCACGCCGGACGACGTCGGCTACGTGGAGCTGCACGGCACCGGCACGCCCGTGGGCGACCCGGTCGAGGCGGCGGCGCTGGGCGCCGCCCTCGGCTCGGCCCGCCCGCTGCTGGTCGGGTCGGTGAAGACGAACGTGGGCCACCTGGAGGGCGCGGCCGGGCTGACCGGGCTGCTCAAGACGGTGCTGGCCGTCCGGCACCGGCGGGTGCCCGCGAGCCTGAACTTCCGCGACCCGAACCCCGCCATCGCCCTCGACGACCTGGGGTTGCGGGTGGCGACCGAGCCGGTGGCGTGGCCGGTGGAGGGGCGTGCGGTGGCGGGGGTGAGCTCGTTCGGCATGGGCGGCACCAACGCCCACGTCGTGGTGGCCGAGCCGCCGTCACGAACGCCCGCCCTGCCGGAGAACGACGCGCCGTCGTCTTCGACCGCTGCCGCTCTCCAGAGCCTGACGCCGGTTCCGGATGCTCCCGCAGGCGAGCCGGTGCTGCCCTTCGTTGTTTCGGGGCGGGACGCGGCGGCCCTGCGGGCGCAGGCCGGGCGGCTGGCCGGCGAGGCGCGTGGCCGGGCGGCCGACGTGGCGTACTCGCTGGCGGTGACGCGGACCCGGTTCGCGAGCCGGGCCGTGGTGCTGGCCGAGGACCTCGACGGGTTCGCCGACGGGCTGCGGGCGGTGGCGGAGGGGCGCGGCCATCCGTCGGTCGTGCGCGGGGAGGCGGGGCCGTCGCGGACGGCGTTCCTGTTCACCGGGCAGGGCAGCCAGTACGCGGGCATGGGCGCCGAGCTCCACCGGGCCGAGCCGGTGTTCGCCGCCGCCTTCGACGAGGTGGCCGCCGCGTTCGCGCCCCATCTCGACCTGCCGCTGGCCGGGATCGTCGAAAGCGGGCCCCTGGACGAGACCCGCTACACCCAGCCCGCGCTGTTCGCCCTGGAGACGGCGCTGTTCCGGCTGCTGGAGCACCGTGGGGTGCGGGCCGACGTCGTCACCGGCCACTCGATCGGCGAGGTGACGGCCGCGCACGTCGCCGGGGTGTTGTCCCTGGCCGACGCGGCGGCGCTGGTCGCGGCGCGGGCCCGGCTCATGTGGTCGGCGCCCTCGGGCGGGGCGATGGCGGCGGTCGAGGCGACCGAGGAGGAGATCACGCCGCACCTCGGCGACGGGGTGGACCTCGGCGCGGTCAACGGGCCGAGCGCGGTGGTGGTGTCGGGTGACGCCGACGCGGTCGCGCGGGTGGCCGGGCTGTTCGCCGCGCGGGGGCGGCGGACCCGTGCGCTGACGGTGAGCCACGCGTTCCACTCGGCGCACATGGATCCCGTCCTGGACGAGTTCCACGCCGTCGCCGCCACCCTGACCTACCGGCCGCCGGTCATCCCGGTCGTGAGCAACGTGACCGGGCGGGTCGCGACGGCGGAGGAGCTGACCGATCCGGCCTACTGGACCCGGCACATCCGGCGGGCCGTGCGGTTCCACGACGCCGTGACGACCCTGCGCGGCGACGGCGTGACCACGTTCCTCGAACTGGGCCCCGACGCGGTGTTGTCGGCCCTGGTGCCGGGGGGTCACGCGGTGCTGCGGCGCGGGCGTCCGGAGCGGGCCACCCTCCTGCGTGCCCTGGCGGCGGCGCACGTGCGCGGGGTCGACGTCGATTGGGGCGGGTTCGCGGCCGGGCGGGCGGTGCCGCTGCCGACCTACGCCTTCCAGCGGGAACGCCATTGGTTCGAGGAGACGACCTCCTCCGCGCCCGAAGCCTCCGTTTCGCGGACCGCGATCGACAGCGGCGATCTGCTCGATCTCGTCCGCACCCAGACCGCGATCGTGCTGGGGCATGTCACCGGGGACGCGGTCGACGGCGACCGTACCTTCAAGAATCTGGGCTTCGACTCGATGGCCGCCGTCGAGCTGCGCGAGCGGCTCGCCGAGGCGACCGGGCTGGACCTGCCGGCGGGGCTGGTCTACAACCACCCGACGCCGCACGCGGTCGTCGCGTCGTTGCGGGCGGAACTGGCCGGAGACGCCGGCCACGTCGTCACGGCGCGGGCGGCGCGCGCCGACGATCCCGTCGTCATCGTCGGCATGGCCTGCCGCTATCCGGGCGGCGCCGGATCACCCGAGGAGTTGTGGCGGCTGGTCGCCGACGGCGTCGACGCCGTCGGGCCGTTCCCCGCCGACCGGGGCTGGGACTTGGAGTCGCTGTACGACCCCGACCCGGCCACCCCCGGCACCAGCTATACGAAACAGGGCGGCTTCCTGTACGACGCCGCCGACTTCGACGCGGACTTCTTCGGCATCAGCCCCCGCGAGGCGGCGGCCATCGACCCTCAGCAGCGGTTGTTGCTGGAGACGGCGTGGGAGGCCTTCGAGCGGGCCGGCATCGACCCGGGCTCCCTGCGCGGCTCCCGGACCGCCGTGTTCGTCGGCGGCACGTCCCAGGACTACGGCCCCCGCCTGCACGAACCCGCCGAGGGCTTCGACGGCTACCTGCTCACCGGCAGCACGGTCAGCATCGCGTCGGGCCGGGTGGCGTACACGTTCGGGCTGGAGGGCCCGGCCGTCACCGTCGACACGGCCTGCTCCTCCTCGCTGGTGGCGCTGCACCTGGCCGTCCAGGCGTTACGGCAGGGCGAGTGCGACCTGGCCCTGGCGGGCGGCGTGACGGTGATGGCGACACCCGGCATGTTCCTGGAGTTCAGCCGCCAGCGGGGACTGTCGGCCGACGGCCGCTGCAAGGCCTTCGCGGCGGCGGCCGACGGCACCGGCTGGTCGGAGGGCGCGGGCCTGCTGCTCGTCGAACGGCTCTCCGACGCCCGCCGCAACGGGCACCCCGTGCTCGCGGTCGTTCGTGGGACGGCCGTCAACCAGGACGGCGCTTCCAACGGCCTGACCGCGCCCAACGGCCCGGCCCAGGAGAGGGTCATCCGCCAGGCGCTCGCGGACGCGGGGCTGGCCCCCTCCGACGTGGACGCCGTCGAGGCCCACGGAACGGGCACCCGGCTCGGCGACCCCATCGAGGCCGAGGCGCTGATCGCCACCTACGGGCAGGACCGCGACGAACCGGCCTGGCTGGGGTCGTTGAAGTCGAACATCGGCCACACCCAGGCGGCGGCCGGGGTCGGCGGGGTCATCAAGATGGTGCAGGCGATGCGGCACGGCCTCCTGCCCAAGACGCTGCACGTGGACGCCCCCACCCCGCACGTGCGCTGGAACGACGGCCTCAGGCTCCTCACCGAGCCCGTCGCCTGGCCCCACGACGACGACCGGCCGCGCCGGGCCGCCGTCTCGTCGTTCGGCATCAGCGGCACCAACGCCCACGTGGTCCTGGAGGAACCCGAACCGGCGGCCGCGCCGCCGGCCACGCCCGGCCTGGTGCCGGTGCTCCTGTCGGGCCACACCCCCGAGGCCCTCCGGGCGCAGGCCCGCCGTCTGCGGGACCACTTCACCACCAACGATCTCCAGGCCACCGGTCGCGCCGCGCTCACCCACCGGGCCGCCGTCGTCACCGGCGACCGGGACGAGCTGCTGGCCGCGCTCACGGCGCTCGCCGACGACGGACAACACCCGGCGCTGGTCCGTGGCGTGGCGGGGCGGCGTCCGCGCACCGCCTTCCTGTTCACCGGGCAGGGCAGCCAGCGCCCCGGCATGGGCCGCGAGCTCTACCAGGCCGAACCCGTCTTCGCCGCCGCCCTCGACGACGTCCTCGCCCACCTCGAACCCGGACTGAAAGAGATCATCTTCGGCGAGAGCACCCAGCTCGACCAGACCCGCCACACCCAGCCCGCCCTCTTCGCCCTCCAAACCGCCCTCTACCGGCTCCTGGAACACCACGGCCTCCGCCCCGACGCGGTCGCCGGACACTCCGTCGGCTCCATCGCCGCCGCCCACGCCGCCGGGGTGCTGGACCTGCCCAGCGCCGCCAAACTCGTCACCGCCCGCGCCCGCCTCATGCAGCAACTCCCACCCGGCGGAGCCATGGCGGCGTTGTCCCTCGGTGAGGCCGACACGCTACAGCTCCTCGACGGGCTCACCGACCAGGCATCCCTGGCCGCGATCAACGGCCCCCACGCCACCGTCGTCTCCGGCACCGAAAACGCCGTCCAGCAGGTCATCGAACGCGCCCACGGCGCGAAGACCAAACGCCTGACCGTCAGCCACGCCTTCCACTCACCCCTGATGGAACCCATGCTCGACGAGTTCCGCCAGGTCCTCGACACCCTGGAGTTCGCCGAGCCGACGATCCCCATCGTCTCCGACCGCACCGGACACCTCGGCGGGCTCGACGACCCCGACCACTGGGTCAAGCACGTCCGCGAACCCATCCGCTTCACGGGCGTCATCGACACCCTGACCGGCACCGGCATCCACACGTTCGTGGAGATCGGCCCCGACGCCGTCCTGACCGCCCTGCTCCCCGACCACGACGCCCACCCCACCCTCCGCCGCGACCACCCCGAACCGCACGCCATCACCCGGACCCTCGCCGCCCTCCACACCACCGGCCATCCCGTCGACTGGCACCTCCCGGCCACCGCCGCCACCGACCTGCCCACCTACCCCTTCCAGCGCGAGCGCTACTGGCTGACGAGCAGGCCGCAGGCCGGGCCGGAGCTGCTGGGCCTGTCGCCCACCGGCCACCCGTTCCTGGGCGCGTCGGTCGTGCGCGCCGACGACGACGGGCTGCTGCTCACCGGGCGCGTCTCCCTGGAGAGCCACCCGTGGCTGGCGGGTCACCGGATCGCCGGTTCGGTCCTGCTGCCCGGCACGGCGCTCGTGGAGCTCGCCCTGACGGCGGGCGACCGCGCCGGCGTCCCCCGGGTCGAGGAGCTGACCATCGAAAGCCCGCTGGTGCTGCCGGAGAAGGGCGGGGTGGCGCTGCAACTCTCCGTCGGTCCGGCAGGCCCCGACGGCGGCCGCCCGCTGGGCGTGCACGCCCGCCCCGACCGGGCGGACGAACCCTGGCGCCGCCACGCGACCGGCGTGCTCGCACCCGCCGAGGACGACACCGTGCCGACGGCCGGGGTGTGGCCGCCGGAAGGCGCGCAGCCGGTCGACCCCGACCTGCTCTACGCCGACCTCGCCGACGCCGGTTACGCCTACGGCCCGGACTTCCAGGGTGTGCGGGCGGCCTGGCGGCAGGACGGCCGCCTCCACGCGGAACTGGACCTCCCCGGCGAGCCGGGCGCGTTCGGGCTGCACCCCGCCCTGCTCGACGCCGCGCTGCACCCGCTCGTGCACGGGGAACTCGCGGACGGCCTGCCCGTCCCCTTTGCGTGGACCGGCGTGCAGCTCTCGGCCACGGGAGCCACGACGTTGCGGGTCACCTGGTCGCCCGCGCCCGGCGGTCACCGGCTGCACGCCACCGACGACACCGGCGCCCCCGTCCTCACGGCAGAGACAGTGACCCTCCGCCCGCTCCCGGCCGCCCGTCCCGCGTTCACCGACCTGCACCGCCTCACCTGGACCCCGGTCCCGGCCACCCCCACGGGCGAGGGCGACGCCGTCACGGTCAGGGTCCCGGCCGGGCGCGGCGCGGCCGCGTTCGTGTTGCGGGCCGTCCGGGAGGCGGCGGAGACGCGGCTGCTGTTCCTCACGGACGGGGCCGTGGCCGCCGCCGACGGCGACCGGGTCGACGACCCGTGGCAGGCCGCCGCGTGGGGCCTGATCCGGGCCGCGCAGAGCGAGCGGCCGGGCCGGTTCGCCGTCGCCGACGTCCCGCCCGACGTCCCGGCCGACGCCCTCGGGCCGCTGTCGGCGGAGGAGCCGCAACTCGCCGTCCGGGACGGGGTGATCCTGGTCCCCCGGCTCGTTCGCGCCGAGCCCACCGGCACGGCCACGGTGTTCGACGACCGGGCCGTCCTGGTGACCGGCGGCACGGGCGGGCTGGCGCGGCCCGTCGTCCGGCATCTGGTGGAACGGCACGGGGTGCGGCGGCTGGTGCTGCTCAGCCAGCGCGGGCCGGACGCCGACGGGGCCGCCGAGTTCGCCGGCGAGCTGGCCGGGCTGGGCGCGCACGCCGAGTTCGTCGCCGTGGACGTCGCCGACCGGGAGGCGCTGGCGACCGTGCTTGCCACCGTGTCGGCCACCGTGGAGATCGGCGCGGTGGTGCACCTGGCGGGCGTGCTCGACGACGGCACGATCGAGTCGCTGACCGGAGAACGGCTCGACGCGGTCCTGCGGCCGAAGGCGGACGCCGCCGCGCACCTGCACGAACTGACCCGCGACCTGCCGCTCGCCGCGTTCGTCCTGTTCTCGTCGGTCACCGGCGTCGTCGGCACGGCGGGGCAGGCCAACTACGCCGCCGCCAACGCCTACCTCGACGCGCTCGCCCTGCACCGCCGCGCGGCCGGGCTGCCCGCCTTGTCGCTGGCCTGGGGCCTCTGGGAGGGCGGCATGGGCGGCGGGCTCGACGCGGCGGCGCGGTCGCGCTGGTCGCGGTCGGGGTTGTCGCCGCTGACGGAGGCGCGCGGGCTGGAGCTGCTCGACGCCGCGCTCGCGGCCGGGGGCGACGCGGTGCTCGTGCCGGCGAGGGTGGACACCCCGGCACTGCGGCGGCGCGCGGCCGAAGGGCCGCTGCCCGCGCCGTTGCGCGGGCTCGTCCCGCCGGTCCGGCGCACGAAGGCCGGGTCGTGGCCGGAGCGGGTCGCCGCCCTCCCGGCGCACGAGCGGCCCCGGGCCGTCGCCGAGACGGTGCTGACGGCCGTCGCCGAGGTGCTGGGCCACTCCGGCTCGTCGGGCATCGACCCCGCCCGCGCGTTCCGGGACCTGGGCTTCGACTCGCTCACCGGGGTCGAGCTGCGCAACCGGCTCGGCGCGGTGACCGGGCTGCGGCTGCCCGCCACGGTCACCTTCGACCACCCGTCGGCGGACGCGCTCACCGCCCACCTGACCGGCCTGCTCACCGGTCCGGCGACTCGCGAGAAGGAGACGGTGACGGCGGCGGTCCGGGACGACGACCCGGTGGTCATCGTCGGCATGGCCTGCCGCTACCCGGGCGGGGTGGCCTCGCCCGAGGACCTGTGGCGGCTGGTCGCCGACGGCGTCGACGCCGTCGGCCCCTTCCCCGCCGACCGGGGCTGGGACCTGGAGTCGCTGTACGACCCGGACCCCGACCGGGTCGGCACGTCGTACACCAGGCAGGGCGGTTTCCTGTACGACGCCGCCGACTTCGACCCCGCCTTCTTCGGCATCAGCCCCCGGGAGGCCGCGGCCATCGACCCGCAACAACGGCTGCTGCTGGAGACGGCCTGGGAGACCTTCGAACGGGCCGGCATCGCGCCCGACTCGGTGCGCGGCTCCCGCACCGCCGTGTTCGCCGGGGTCATGTACAACGACTACGCGGCCCGGCTGACGCGGGCGCCGAAGGACCTGGAGGGCTACCTGCTGACGGGCAACACGGGGAGCGTGTTGTCGGGGCGGCTGGCGTACACGTTCGGGCTGGAGGGCCCGGCCGTCACCGTCGACACGGCCTGCTCCTCCTCGCTGGTGGCGCTGCACCTGGCCGTCGAGGCGCTGCGCCGGGGCGAGTGCGACCTGGCGCTGGCGGGCGGCGTGACGGTGATGGCGGGGCCGGGCACGTTCGTGGAGTTCAGCCGCCAGCGGGGACTGTCGGCCGACGGCCGCTGCAAGGCCTTCGCGGCGGCGGCCGACGGCACCGGCTGGTCCGAAGGCGCGGGCCTGCTCCTGGTCGAACGCCTCTCCGACGCCCGCCGCCACGGCCACCCCGTGCTCGCCGTCGTCAGAGGCACCGCGGTCAACCAGGACGGCGCCTCCAACGGCCTGACCGCGCCCAACGGCCCGGCCCAGGAGAGGGTCATCCGGCAGGCGCTCGCCAACGCCGGTCTCACCCCCACCGACGTGGACGCCGTCGAAGCCCACGGCACCGGCACCCGCCTCGGCGACCCCATCGAGGCCCAGGCCCTCCTCGCCACCTACGGGCAGGACCGCGAACGGCCCGTCTGGCTGGGGTCGCTGAAGTCGAACATCGGCCACACCCAGGCGGCGGCCGGGGTCGGCGGCATCATCAAGGTCGTCCACGCCATGCGGCACGGCGTGCTTCCCAGGACCCTGCACGTCGACGAGCCGAGTCCGCACGTCGACTGGGACAGCGGCGCGGTCCGCCTCCTCACCGAGGCCCGGCCGTGGGAACGCCCGGACGACCGGCCCCGCCGCGCGGCGGTGTCGTCGTTCGGCATCAGCGGCACCAACGCCCACGTCATCCTCGAAGAACCCGAGCCCGCGCCCAGCCCCGCCGCGACGGAGACCGGGCCGGTGCCGGTGCTCCTGTCGGCGCACACCCCCGACGCCCTGCGGGCGCGGGCCGGGCACCTGCGCGACCGTCTCGCCGCCCGCCCGGAGCTCGGCCTGCGGGCCGTCGCACGCACGCTCGCCACCGGGCGCGCGCACCTCGCGCACCGGGCCGCCGTCGTCGCGGCCGACCGTGCCGGGCTGCTCGCCGCGCTCGGCGCGCTGGCCGAAGGCGGGGACCACCCGTCGGCCACGCGGGCCGAGGCGGTCGCCCAGCCGCACACCGCGTTCCTGTTCACCGGGCAGGGCAGCCAGCGCCCCGGCATGGGCCGCGAGCTCTACCAGGCCGAACCCGTCTTCGCCGCCGCCCTCGACGAGGTCCTCGCCCACCTCGAACCCGGGCTGAAGGAGATCGTCTTCGGCGAGACCTCCGGGCTCGACGAGACCCGCCACACCCAGCCCGCCCTCTTCGCCCTGGAGACCGCCCTCTTCCGGTTCCTCGACCACGTGGGCGTCCGGCCCGACCTGCTCGCCGGTCACTCCATCGGCGAGGTCACCGCCGCCCACGTCGCCGGGGTCCTGGACCTGCCCGACGCCGCCTCGCTGGTCACCGCCCGCGCCCGGCTCATGCACGCCGCCCCGGCGGGCGGGGCGATGATCGCCGTCGAGGCGACCGAGGAGGAGATCCGGCCCCACCTCACCGAGGGCGTCGACCTGGCCGCCGTCAACGGCGCGGACGCGGTCGTCATCGCGGGCGACCCCGCCGAGGCCCACGCGGTCGCCGCGCGGTTCGCCGAGCGGGGCCGCCGCGTCAGGCCGCTGAAGGTCAGCCACGCCTTCCACTCGCCGCACATGGACCCCGTCCTGGACGAGTTCCACGCCGTGGCGGCCACCCTCGTCTACCACGCCCCGGTCGTCCCGATCGTGAGCACGGTCACCGGCCGGATCGCCACGGCGGAAGAGCTGGCCGACCCGGCGTACTGGGCCGGGCAGATCCGCCGCACCGTCCGGTTCCACGACGCGGTCGCCGTGCTGCGGGAGCACGGCGTCGGCACGATGCTCGAACTCGGGCCCGACGCCGTGTTGAGCGCCCTCGTCGGAGACGGCGTCCCGCTGCTCCGCCGCGACCACGCCGAACCTCTCACCGTCTCGGCGGCGATCGGGGCGGCGTACACGAAGGGGACCCCCCTCGACCTCTCCCGGCTCATCGGCGCCGACGACTCCCCACCCGCCGACCTGCCCACCTACCCCTTCCAGCGGGCGCGTTACTGGCTCGACGCCACGCCGCAGGAGAGCCTGTTCGAGCAGGTCACCGAGCTGGCCGACGGCGGCGTGCTCTTCGCGGGCCACCTGACGGACGGCGCGCACCCGTGGCTGGCCGACCACCGGATCGCGGGCGGCGTCCCGCTCCCGGGCGCGTTCCTCGCCGACGCGGTGCTCCAGGCGGGCGCCCGCGCGGGGGTCCCGGTCGTGGACGAACTGACCCTCGAAGCGCCGCTGCCGCTCCCGGCCCGGTTCCAGGTGCTGGTGGAACCGGCGGGCGACGACGGGCGGCGCGCGTTCGCCGTGCACGCCAGGAACGGCGACGAGCCGTGGACCCGGCACGCCTCCGGCCACCTCACCACCACCGCCCCCGCCCCGGCCGCCGCGCCCGAGGCCTGGCCGCCTCCGGGGGCCGAGCCGGTGGACGTCGACGCCTGGTACACCACCCTCGCCGACGTCGGCTACGAGTACGGGCCGGCGTTCCGGAACGTCCGGGCGGCCTGGCGGTCCGGAGACACGATCTTCACCGAGGTGGCGCTCCCGCTGCCCCCCGACGGCCGGTTCGCGCTGCATCCCGCGCTGCTGGACGCGGCGCTGCACCCGCTGCCCGTCACCGGCGACGGCACCGGGCTGCGGCTGCCGTTCTCCTGGTCGGGGCTGCGGCTGCACGCCACGGGCGCGTCGGCGCTGCGGGTCCGGATCGACCCGGCCGGCCGCGACGGCGCGGCGCTGACCCTCTGGGACGAGACCGGCCGTCCGGTCGCCTCGATCGCGTCGGTCACCCTGCGCGCCGGCGCCCGGACGGCGCCCGCCTACGAGCTGACCTGGCGGCCCGTCCCGCTCCCGGCGACGCCCGCCGACGACACCGACCTCGTGCACGTGCCGCCCGGGTCGGCGGGCGAGACGGCCGAACGGGCGCTCGCGCTGGTGCAGGCCCGGTTGTCCGGCGACACGCCCCGGCTGGCCTTCGTGACCACCCGGGCGGTCGCCACCCAGGCCGGCGAGCCGGTGGAGCGGCCGGGCCAGGCGGCGGTCTGGGGGCTGGTGCGCAGCGCCCAGAGCGAGCACCCGGGCCGGTTCGTGCTGGTCGACACCGACGGCACGACCGCCTCCGACCGGGCCCTGCCCGCCGCGCTGGCCCTGGACGAACCCCAGTTCGCCCTCCGCGAGGGACACGTCGTGGTGCCGCGCCTGACCCGGGTGGGGGTGGGCACCGGCCCGAGCCGGTTGCGGCCGGACGGAACCGTGCTGATCACCGGCGCGACCGGGTCGCTGGGCGGGCTCGTGGCCGAACACCTCGTCGTCCACCACGGGGTGCGGAACCTGCTGCTCGTCAGCAGGCGCGGGCCCGACGCCCCCGGCGCGGGCGACCTCCTCGACCGGCTGGCCGCGCTCGGCGGCGTGCCCGAGCTGGTCGCCTGCGACCTCGCCGACGGCGACGCGCTGGCCCGCCTGCTCGCCGACCGGCCGGTCACCGCCGTCGTCCACACGGCGGCCGTGCTCGACGACACCACGGTCGCCGACCTGACGCCGGAGCGGCTGCGCGCCGTCCTGGCCGCCAAAGCCGACGGGGCCGACAATCTGAGCCGCCTCACCGGCGACCTCGACGCGTTCGTGTTGTTCTCCTCGATCACCGGCACCGTCGGCACCGCCGGTCAGGCCAACTACGCCGCCGCCAACGCCTACCTCGACGCGCTGGCCGCCCACCGCCACGCGCTGGGCCGGCCCGCCACCTCGCTCGCCTGGGGCCTGTGGGAGCAGGACGACGGCATGGCCGCCCGCCTGTCGGCCGCCGACCTGGCGCGGCTGGCCAGGACCGGCATCGCGCCGCTCTCCCGCGACGACGCGCTGACCCTGTTCGACGCGGCCCTGCGGACCGGGTGGGCCGACCGTCCCCTGCTGGTGACGGCCCGCCTGGACACCAAGGCGCTGGCCGCGCCGGGTGCGGTCGTGCCGCCGCCGTTGCGGTCGCTCGTGCCGCGGAAGGACCCGGCCCCCGCGCCGCAACGCGCCGCGACGGACCTGCTGGAGCTGGTCAGGGAGACGGCGGCGACCGTGCTCGGGCACACGTCGGCCGATCCGGTCGCGGCCGGGCGGGCCTTCACCGACCTGGGCTTCGACTCGCTGGCCGCCGTCGACCTGCGCAACCGGCTGAGCGCCGCCCTCGGCGTCCCGCTCCCCACCACCCTGGTCTTCGACCACCCGACCCCGGCCGCCCTCGCCACGTGGTTGCGGTCGCGGCTCGCGGACGAGACGCCCCGGCCGCAGGCGCCCGCCCCGGCGGCCCGCGCCGACGACGACCCGATCGCGATCGTCGCGATGGCCTGCCGCTACCCGGGCGGGGTGGCCTCGCCCGAGGACCTGTGGCGGCTGGTCGCCGACGGCGTCGACGCCGTCGGGCCCTTCCCCGCCGACCGGGGCTGGGACCTGGAGTCGCTGTACGACCCCGACCCGGCCACCCCCGGCACCAGCTACGCCCGTGACGGCGGCTTCCTGTACGACGCCGCCGGGTTCGACGCCGGGTTCTTCGGCATCAGCCCCCGGGAGGCGGCGGCGATCGACCCGCAGCAGCGGTTGTTGCTGGAGACGGCGTGGGAGACGTTCGAGCGGGCCGGCATCGACCCCGGCACGCTGCGCGGCTCGCGCACGGGGGTGTTCGCCGGGGTCATGTACAACGACTACGGCGCGCGCCTGCACCAGGCCGGCCGGCCGCCCGAGGGCTTCGAGGGTTACCTGGTCAGCGGCAGCGCGGGCAGTGTGGCGTCGGGGCGGGTGGCGTACACGTTCGGGCTGGAGGGCCCGGCCGTCACCGTCGACACGGCCTGCTCCTCCTCGCTGGTGGCGCTGCACCTGGCCGTCCAGGCGCTGCGGCAGGGCGAGTGCGAACTCGCCCTGGCGGGCGGGGTGACGGTGATGGCCAGCCCCGCGACGTTCGTGGAGTTCAGCCGCCAGCGCGGGTTGTCGCCCGACGGCCGCTGCAAGGCCTTCGCCGCCGCCGCCGACGGCACCGGCTGGTCCGAAGGCGCGGGCCTGCTGCTCGTCGAGCGCCTGTCCGACGCCCGCCGCAACGGCCACCCCGTGCTCGCCGTCGTCAGAGGCACGGCCGTCAACCAGGACGGCGCCTCCAACGGCCTGACCGCCCCCAACGGCCCCTCGCAGGAACGCGTGATCCGCCAGGCGCTCGCCAACGCCGGCCTCGACCCGTCGGACGTGGACGCCGTCGAGGCCCACGGCACCGGCACCCGCCTCGGCGACCCCATCGAGGCCCACGCCCTCCTCGCCACCTACGGCCAGGACCGCGAACGGCCCGCCTGGCTGGGCTCGCTGAAGTCGAACATCGGCCACACCCAGGCGGCGGCCGGGGTCGGCGGCATCATCAAGATGGTCCAGGCCCTCCAGCACGGGGTGCTGCCCAAGACGCTGCACGTCGACGAGCCGACCCCCCACGTCGACTGGGAGAGCGGGTCGGTCCGTCTCCTCACCGAACCCACCGCCTGGCCGCACGACGAGAACCGGCCACGCCGGGCCGCCGTCTCGTCGTTCGGCATCAGCGGCACCAACGCCCACGTGGTGCTGGAGGAACCGGAACCCGCGACCGCACCCGTCGTGACACCAGGCCTGGTGCCGGTGCTCCTGTCGGGCCACACTCCCGAGGCCCTCCAGGCCCAGGCGCGACGTCTGCGGGACCACTTCACCCTCAACGATCCGCTGGCCGCCGTCCCGGTGCTGGCGACCGGCCGGGCCGCGCTGACCCATCGGGCCGCCGTCGTCACCGGCGACCGGGACGAGCTGCTGGCCGCGCTCACGGCCCTGGCCGACGGGGATCGGCACCCCGCCCTCGTGCAAGGGGAGGCCGCCGAGCCGAAGACGGCGTTCCTGTTCACCGGCCAGGGCAGCCAGCGCCCCGGCATGGGCCGCGAGCTCTACCACGCCGAACCCGTCTTCGCCGCCGCCCTCGACGAGGTCCTCGCCCACCTCGAACCCGGACTGAAAGAGATCATCTTCGGCGAAGGCACCCAGCTCGACCAGACCCGCCACACCCAGCCCGCCCTCTTCGCCCTCCAGACCGCCCTCTACCGGCTGCTGGAACACCACGGCCTGCGCCCCGACGCAGTGGCCGGACACTCGGTCGGCTCGATCGCCGCCGCCCATGTCGCCGGGGTGCTGGACCTGCCCAGCGCCGCCAGACTCGTCACCACCCGCGCCCGCCTCATGCAGCAACTACCGGCAGGCGGAGCCATGGCGGCACTGTCCCTCAGTGAAACCGCCGCGCTGCAACTCCTCGACGGGCTCACCGACCAGGCATCCCTGGCCGCCGTCAACGGCCCCCACGCCACCGTCGTCTCCGGCACCGAGGAGGCGATCCAGCAGGTCATCGAACGCGCCCACGGCGCGAAGACCAAACGCCTGACCGTCAGCCACGCCTTCCACTCACCCCTGATGGAACCCATGCTCGACGAGTTCCGCCACGTCCTCGACACCCTGGAGTACGCCGAGCCGACGATCCCCATCGTCTCCGACCGCACCGGACACCTCGGCGGACTCGACGACCCCGACCACTGGGTCAGACACGTCCGCGAACCCATCCGCTTCACGGGCGTCATCGACACCCTGCTCACCAACGGCATCCGGTCCTTCCTGGAGATCGGCCCCGACGCGGTCCTGACCGCCCTGCTCCCCGACCACGACGCCCACCCCACACTCCGCCGCGACCAGCCGGAACCCCAGGCCATCACCCGCGCCCTCGCCGCCCTCCACACCACCGGCCATCCCGTCGACTGGCACCTCCCGGCCACCGCCGCCACCGACCTGCCCACCTACCCCTTCCAGCGCGAGCGCTACTGGCTCAACCCGCCGCCCACGCGGAAGGGCCACGACGAGACCGGCCACCCGCTGCTCACCTCGGCCGTCGACCTGGCGGGGGACGACGGCGTCGTCCTCACCGGGCGGTTGTCCGCCCGCACCCACCCCTGGCTGGCCGACCACGTCATCGCGGGCACGCCCCTGCTCCCGGCCACGGCGCTGCTCGACCTGGCCCTGCACGCGGGCGAGCACGTCGGCGCCCCCGTCGTGGACGAGCTCACCCTGACCGCCCCCCTCCCGATCCCCGCCGAAGGGGCGGTCGTCGTGCAGGTCGCGGTCGCCGCTCCGGGCGCGGACGGACGGCGGGCCCTGACCGTGCACTCCCGCGCCGACGCCCCCGGCGCCGAGTGGACGCCGCACGCCTCCGGCCACCTCACCGACGACCTCCCCGAAGAGGCGGGGACCCCGGAGGCCTGGCCGCCCGGCGAGCCCCTCGACCTCGACGACGCCTACGAGCGGCTGGCCGCCCTCGGCTACGCCTACGGCCCGGCCTTCCGGAACCTCCGCGCCGCCTGGCGGCACGGCGACGACCTCCTCGCCGAGGTCACCCTGGACGACGAGGGCTTCGCCCTGCACCCCGCCCTCCTCGACGCCGCCCTGCACCCCCTCGCCCTGGACGGCGACACCGTCCGGCTGCCGTTCTCGTGGACGGGTGTGCGGCGCGGCGTGCCCGCCGTCGGCACCGTCCGGGCGCGGCTGACGCCCAAGGGCGGCGACCGGTTCGTGTTGTCCGTGCGGACCGCCGACGGCGAGGCCGTCCTCGACGGCGAACTGGCCGTCCAGGTGAGCAGGTCCGGCGGGCTGCACCGGGTCGCGTGGACGTCGGCACCCCGGCAGGCCGCCGCGCCCTACACGCTGCTGCGGTCGGCGGGTGAGGCGCTCGACCACCTCCGCGCCCCCGGGACCGGCGACGTGGTGCTCGACGTGCGCGGCACCGGCTACGGGCCGGTCACCTCGGCCGTGCTGGAGGTCGTCCAGGCCTGGCTGGAGCAGGACGCGCCGGGCCGGCTGGCGGTGCTGACCAACCACGCCGTGGGCGTGCTCGACGACGACCCGGTCACCGGCCTGGCGCAGTCGGCCCTCTGGGGGCTGGTGCGCACGGCGCAGACCGAGCATCCCGGCCGGTTCGTCCTCGTCGACACCGACGGCTCGGCCGACCCCGGGGAGGCGCTGGCCCTGGGCGAACCGCAGGTCGCCCTGCGGAACGGCGGGGCCCTGCTGCCCGCGCTGAAGCCCATCCCGGCGGGCGCGCACACCGGTCGCCTCCGGCCCGAGGGCACCGTCCTGCTGACCGGGGCCACCGGGGCGCTGGGCGCGCTGCTGGCCGAGCATCTCGTCACCCGGTACGGCGTGCGGCACCTGCTGCTCGTCAGCAGGCGCGGCCCAGCCGCCCCCGGCGCGGCGGAGCTGGCGCGGCGGCTGACCGAGCTGGGTGCGCTTCCCGTGGTGGCGGCCTGCGACACCGGCGACCCGGTCCGGTTGCGGCGGCTGCTCGACGACATCCCGGCCGACCGGCCGCTCACCGCCGTCGTCCACGCCGCGGCCGTGCTCGACGACGGCACCGTCGCCGACCTCACGCCCGGACGGCTGCACGCCGTGCTGACCGCCAAGGCCGACGCCGCCCACTTCCTGCACCACTTCACCCGGCACCTCGACCTGGACGCCTTCGTGTTGTTCTCCTCGGTCGCCGGCGTCATCGGCAACGCGGGGCAGGCCAACTACGCCGCCGCCAACACCTACCTCGACGCCCTCGCCGGGCATCGGCGCGCCCTGGGGCTGTCCGCGACGTCCATCGCCTGGGGGTTGTGGGCCCAGGACACCGGGCTGGGGGGCGGGCTCGGCGCGGCCGAGCTGGCCCGCATCGCCCGCACCGGCGTCGCCCCGCTCGATCCCGCCGACGGGCTGGCCCTGTTCGACGCCGCGCTCTCGGGTGACGTGCCGGCCGTGGTCGCGGCCCGGTTCGACCGGCTGCCCGATCTGCGGCCAGGCCGGCCCCCCAGAAAACGGGACGACGGCGTTCCGCCGCTGGTCAGGACGTTGACCGGCGCGCCGGTCGCCGACCGGCCGGGGCTCGCGCTCAAGCGGGTGCGGGACGTGGTCGCCGACGTGCTGCGGTTGCCGTCGGGGCGGACCGTGCCGTCGGAGCGCGGCCTGCTCGACCTCGGGTTCGACTCGCTGACGGCGGTCGAGCTGCGCAACCGGCTGGCCGTGGAGACCGGGCTGCGGCTGCCCGCCACGCTCCTGTTCGACCATCCGACCCCCACCGCGCTCGCCGCCCACCTGCACGACGAGCTCGCCGTCCGGCTGCCCGGCGGCGCGGGCCCGGCCCTGACGGCGCTGGACGCGCTGGCCGAGTCGGCCGCCGCGCTCGGCGACCGCGACCGGGAGCTCGTCGCGGCCCGGTTGTCGGCGCTGCTCGCGCTGGTGTCCCCCACCGGCCCGGCGGACGTCGTCCGGGACGCCACCGACGACGAACTCTTCCAGCTCATCGACACGCAACTCGGCTCCGACCACGACGAAAGGTGATGGCGCGATGACCACCGAGGCCAGGCTCCGCGACTACCTCAAACGGGTCACCGGCGACCTGCTGCAGACCAGGCAGCGCCTGTCGGAGCTCGAGTCGGCCCGCCACGAGCCGATCGCGATCGTCGGGATGGCCTGCCGCTATCCGGGCGGCGTGCGGTCGCCCGAGGACCTGTGGCGGGTCGTCTCCGAGGGCGTGGACGCCATCTCGCCGTTCCCCGCCGACCGGGGCTGGGACGTCCCGGCGTTGTACGACCCCGACCCGGCGCGGGTCGGGAGGACGTACACGAAGGAGGGCGGTTTCCTGCACGACGCCGCCGACTTCGACCCGGCGTTCTTCGGCATCAGCCCGCGCGAGGCGGTCAGCATGGACCCGCAGCAGCGGCTGCTGCTGGAGACCGCCTGGGAGGCGTTCGAGCGGGCCGGCATCGACCCGGAGTCGGCGCGCGGCTCCCGGACGGGCGTGTTCGCCGGGGTCATGTACGCCGACTACGGCGGCCGGATCCGGCAGGCCCCCGAGGAGCTGGAGGGCTACATCGGCACCGGCAGCGCGGGCTCGGTCGCCTCGGGCCGCCTGTCGTACGTGCTGGGCCTGGTCGGCCCGGCCATCACGATCGACACGGCCTGTTCGTCGTCGCTGGTGGCGCTGCACCTGGCGGTCCGCGCGCTGCGGGCCGGCGAGTGCGACCTCGCGCTGGCGGGCGGCGCGACCGTGATCGCCACGCCGGGCCTGTTCGTCGAGTTCAGCCGCCAGCGGGGGTTGTCGCCCGACGGCCGCTGCAAGGCCTTCGCGGCGGCGGCCGACGGCACCGGCTGGGGTGAGGGCGTCGGCCTGCTGCTGGTCGAACGCCTGTCGGACGCCGTCCGCAACGGCCACCCCGTCCTGGCGGTCGTGCGCGGCACCGCGGTCAACCAGGACGGCACGAGCGGCCAGCTCTCCGCCCCCAACGGCCCCGCCCAGCAGCGGGTCATCCGCGCGGCCCTCGCCGACGCCGGTCTGTCCCCCGCCGACGTGGACGCGATCGAGGCGCACGGCACCGGGACCCGCCTCGGCGACCCGATCGAGGCCCACGCCATCCTCGCGACCTACGGCCAGGACCGCGACGAACCGGCCTGGCTGGGCTCACTGAAGTCGAACATCGGCCACACCCAGGCGGCGGCCGGGGTCGGCGGCGTCATCAAGATGGTCCACGCCATGCGCCACGGCCTCCTGCCGGGCACCCTGCACGTGGACGAACCCAGCCCGCACGTCGACTGGGACAGCGGCGCGGTCCGCCTCCTCACCGAGGCCCGCCCGTGGGAACCCGGCGACGACCGCCCGCGCCGCGCGGCGGTGTCGTCCTTCGGCATCAGCGGCACCAACGCCCACGTCATCCTCGAAGAGCAGCCGCCGAACCCCGCAGAGACGCATGACGTGGTCTCGGGCCCGGTCCCGGTCCTGCTGTCGGCCCACAGTGCCGAGGCTCTGGGGGCACAGGCGCGGCACCTGCGCGACCACCTCGCCGCGCGCCCCGAGCTGGGACCGTCGCACATCGCGCACACCCTCGCCACCGGACGGGCCGCGCTCCCCCACCGCGCCGTGGCCGTCGCGGCCGACCGGGCCTCGTTGCTGGCCACGCTCGACGCCCTGGCCGCCGACCGGCCGCACCCGAGCCTCGTGCAGGGCGTGGCGGCTCCGCGCGGGAAGGTGGTGTTCGTCTTCCCGGGCCAGGGCTCCCAGTGGGACGGGATGGCCCGCGACCTGCTCGCCACCTCCCCCGTCTTCGCCGACCACCTGCACGCCGCCGCCGACGCGATCGAGAAGTACGCGGGCTGGAACCTGATCGACGTGCTCGACGGCCCGTCACCGGATCGGGTCGACGTCATCCAGCCCGCCCTGTTCGCCGTCATGACCAGCCTGGCCCGCCTGTGGGAACACCACGGCGTGCGCCCCGACGCCGTCATCGGCCACTCCCAAGGGGAGATCGCCGCCGCCCACATCGCCGGAGCCCTCACCCTCGACGACGCCGCCAAGATCGTCACCCTGAGGTCCAAGGCGCTGCTCGCGCTGGCCGGAACCGGCGGGATGGCGTCGGTCCAGAAGGGTGCCGAGGAGGTCGGCACCTACCTGACCGCCTACGACGATCTGCACATCGCCGCCACCAACAGCCCCAACGCGACCGTCATCGCGGGCGACCCCGCCCAGCTCGACGACCTGCTCGCCACGCTCGACGCCCGGAGGATCCCGGTCGACTACGCCTCCCACAGCCCCCACGTCCACCGGCTCCGCGACGAACTCCGCACCCTCCTCGACGGCATCCGCCCCCAACCCGCCGCCATCCCCCTCTACTCCACGGTCACCACCGACACCGCCGACCTCACCCCCGAATACTGGTTCGACAACCTCGCCAACCCCGTCCGCTTCCACGAGACCCTCGAAAGGCTCGTCGCCGACGGTCACACCACCTTCGTCGAGGCCAGCCCCCACCCGGTGCTCACGACACCCGTCCAGGACACCGTCGACGACCCCGCCCTGCTGGTCACCGGCACCCTGCGCCGTGAAAAGGGCACCCTCCACCAGTTCCACCTGAACCTGGCCGCCCTGCGGGCCGGCGGTCACGACGTCGACTGGCGCCTCCCGCGGACCGCCGTCACCGACCTGCCCACCTACGCCTTCCAGCGCGAGCGCTACTGGCTGGAGGACGCCGCCGCCCCCGGCGACCCCGAGAGCCTCGGCCTGCGCGCCACCCGCCACCCGTTGTTGCCCGCCTCGACCACCCTCGCGACCGACACGCTCCTGCTGACCGGGCGGGCCGCCGCCCGCGTCCACCCGTGGCTGGCCGAGCACACGATCCACGGCACGCCGGTGCTGCCCCCGGCCGCCTACCTCGACCTGGCCCTCCAGGCCGGGCGGGCACTCGGCGGCCTCGCGGTCGCGGAGCTGGTCGCGGGCCCGCCGCTGAGCCCGCCCGCCGAGGGCGGCGTGGACCTCCAGCTCACCGTCGGCCCGCCGGACGAACACGGCGAGCGTCCCTTCACCCTGTTCGCGCGCCCCGGCGACGCGGAGGAGGTCCCGTGGACCGGCCACGCCTCGGGCGTGCTGGCCCCGCCCAGCACGCCGGTCCCGGCCGCTCCGGCCTGGCCGCCGCCGGGCGCGGTGGAGGTCGACGTGGCCGAGGTCCAGGAAGCCCTGGCCGCCGCGGGGCACGACCACGGCCCCGCCTTCCAGGGCCTGACCCGGCTCTGGCGGCGGGACGACGAGGTCTTCGCCGAGGTGGCCGGCCCCGCCGTCCCGGACGCGCCCCGGCACGCCCTGCACCCCGCCCTCCTCACCGCCGCGCTCCAGCCGCTGCTCGCCGAGGCGGGCCCGGCGGCCGTGCCGGCGGAGTGGCGCGGCGTGGTCCTGCACGGCCCCGGAGCGAGCACGCTCCGCCTCCACGCCACCCGGACCGGGGAGCACGACTTCGCCCTCGCCGTCACCGGCCCCGACGGCGCTCCGGTCGCCACAGTCGGGTCGGTCACGCTGCGGCGGCTCGACGGGCTGCGGCCCGCCGACGCCCGCCCCGACCGGTTCCTCACCCTGACCTGGCCCGAGACCCCGCTGCCCGCCGAACCCGCCGCCTCCTGGACGGTGGCCGCCCCGGGCATCCCCGGCCTGGCCCCATCCGATGCGGCCGACGCGGACGACGCGGCGTTCACGCTGCTGCCCGTCACCTCGGCCAGCACCCTGCTGCCCGAGCTGCTCGCCTGGCTGGCCGACGACTCGCCCGCCCGGCTCGTGGTGGTCACCCGGCACGCCGTCACCGTCGCCGCAGGCGACGTCCAGGACCTCGCGCCCGCGCCCGTGTGGGGGCTGGTCCGGGCGGCGCAGTCGGAGCATCCGGGGCGGATTGTCCTGGTCGACCTCGACGGCCACGAGTCGTCGCTGCGCGCCCTGCCCGCCGCGCTGGCGCTGGACGAGCCGCAGGTCGCGCTGCGGCAGGGGGTCGCGCACGTCCCGCGCCTGGTCACCGCCGCCCCGGCCGACTTCCCGTCGGAGCCGGGGAGGGGCTCGGGGACCGTCCTGGTCTCGGGTTCCGGCGACCTCGCCGCGGCGGCGGCCGAGCACCTGGTCACCGTGCTCGGGCGGGACCACCTCCTCCTCGTGGGGGGCGATCCGGGCCTGGCCGAGCGGCTGAGGGGGCTGGGGGCCGACGTCATGGTGGCCGCCGACGGGGCGGCCGACCGGGAGTCGCTGGCCGAGGCGCTGGCGCTGCTCCCGGCGGAGCACCCGCTGACGGGGGTCGTGCACGTCGCCGACGCCGACGTGGAGACGGTGCTCACGTCGTACACGCCCGAGCAGTTCACCACCGGACTGCGCCGCGCCGGTGACGCGGCGTGGAACCTGCACGAACTGACCCTCGGCCTGGACCTCGACCTGTTCACGCTGCTCACCCCGCACGTCTCCGGGGTGCTGGGCGGGACCGGGCAGGGCGCGCGGGCCGCGACCGGCGCCTACCTCGACGCGCTCGCGCACCACCGCGCCACGCTCGGGCTGCCCGGCGTCGCCGTCGGGTGGGGGCCCAGGGAGGAGGAGCCGGGGTCCGGGCGCGCGGGGCTGGTCCCGGCGGGCGCGGGGCAGAGCGCGCCGCTGTTCGGGCTGGCGCTCAGTTCGGCGCGGGCCGCGCTGGTGGCGG
>NZ_WXEW01000012.1 GCF_009901565.1 Herbidospora solisilvae | reverse complement strand
GCCCGCCGCCGCGTGCAGCACGCTCGGCGTCCGCCCCAGCCCGGGGCGGCCCGCCGCCACCAGCGCCGCCTGGCCCACCGCCCGCGCCACCAGTCGCCGGTCGCCCACCTCGGCCGCCGCCCGCTCGTCGGCGGCCCGCTCCACCAGGAAGCCGACCTGGGCGCTCACCCAGCGCAGCGCCGGATGCGCCGCCCCGGCCAGCTCCGCGAGCCGCACCAGGCGGTGGTGCGCGCCGTCGAGATGGGCCCGCTCGTGGGCGAGCAGCGCGGCGTACTGCGGGTCAGTCAGCGCGTCGCGCATGCCGCGGGTGACCACCACCCAGCCCGGCCGGCCGGGCACCGCGAAGGCCGTCACGGCGGCGTCGTCGACGAGCAGGACGTCGCCGTCGGGGCGCGGGAACGACCGCCCGGCCCGCAGGTCGCGGCGGTGCCGCCGGTGCGTCCACCCGACCGTGGCGACCACCGCCGCCAGCAGCGGCACGCACACCCACGACACCCACGGCACCTCGGCGACGTCGGCCCGGACGATCCGGTCGGACCAGCCCATCAGACGGGCCACGGCCGGGAGTTCGGCGACCGCGTGGAGGGCGAACACCAGCAGGTTCGCCGTCCCGGCCACCGCGACCACCACGGCCGACCAGGTCAGCACCCGCGCGGCCAGCGCGGGGGCGAGCCGCCCCGCGACGAGCGCGGCGACGAGCACGGCCAGCGGCGGCACGACCACCACCGAGACCACGAAGTGATCGAACATGCGGGCACCTCCGGGGCATCAGCCTGCCATGAGATCCGGAACGTCCCGATATAGGGTGGTGCCCCGATGAACACGGACCCTGATGACCACGGACCCCGGTGACCGCGACGGGCGCCGCCCGCCCGGCGGGCTGGAGGCCGCGATCCTGACGGCCCTGCGCGAGGCGGGCCGCTCGCTCACCCCCCGCCAGGTCAGGGACCTGATCGCGCCCGAGGGCGAGTTGTCCTACAGCGCCGTGGTCACCACGCTGACCCGCCTGCACAAGAAGAAGGCGGTGACCCGGCGGCGCGAGGGCCGCTCCCACCGCTACAGCGCCCTGGTCGAGCCGGCCGACCTGGTGGCCCAGCGGATGACCGCCCTGCTCCAGGCCGAGCCCGACCGCTCGGGCGTGCTCCGCAGGTTCGTCGACGACCTGGCCGCCGAGGACGAGCGGCTCCTGCGCCGCCTCCTCGACGACCCCGACGGCGAGGATTGACCGCCTCCGTTCACTCCCCCTTCACCGTTCGATGACGCGGGCGGGTTTTGATCAACCTGCCCGCCGGCGCCAGGCCGGAGGCAGGACACCGGTGGAGGGGCCGTGCCCACATCCCGTTTACGAAGAACCAGCAGGGTCCTGACCGCTCTGCTCGTCATCCTGTCGATGCTGCTCCAGATCGGCTTCCAGCCGGCCGCGCGGGCCGCGACCTCGATCACGCTCGACTTCCCGATGCCCGCGGGGTTCGACCGGGCCGACCTGACCGCCTGGGCGACCGAATTCAACAACCGCAACGACCTGCTCAGCGAGACGATCCAGGAGGAGATCGCCGCGCATCCGGCCGACTTCCCCGGCGCGGAGGACCTGGAACCGCGCGAGTTCGACGGCGCGTTCACCGTGACCGCGACGGGCCTGTCGGTCACGATCGGGGCCGACGTGCACATCGGCGACCTGACCTGGTGGGAGGAGGTGCTGATGTGGGTCAGCGTCACCGCGGGCGGGGTCGTGTTCCGGATCGTGTGCGTGCTGACCCTCGTCCCTGTGATGGCGAACCCGAACTTCGCCAAGGGGATCTGCGCGGGCCTCGCGGTGATCATCAGCAAGGGGCTCATCCTGCTGATCACCGCGCTCAAGCACGGCCCGTCGGACGACTGGCACTTCTGGGAGCGGGCCCTGGCGGCGCTCGTGCTGGAGGCGATCACCGCGGCCGTCTGGGACGCCTGGCTCGGCCCGTGGACCGCGAAGAGCTCGTGGTCTTCGGTCTTCAAGACGATCGGCGACGGGTTCGATTCGGTCGCGAACACGGTCTCCCGCTGGTGGGGCTCGTCCGCCGGCTTCTTCCGGACCCTGGCCGGCGTGGTGCGCGGACGGGGGCCCGGAACCACGGCGAGCACCGTGGAGCGGGCCATGGAACTGGGCTGGATGCCCCGCACGACCGCGCTGCGGGTGATGCCGCTCGGCGACTCGATCACCCACGGCGTCGGCGGTGACCCCGGCGGCGTCGGCTACCGGGCCCGCCTGTGGGACCTGCTGCAGGACGACACGAGCACCCTCGACTTCGTCGGCTCCGTGGACTCCGGGCAGGGCCACATCGCCGACACCGACCACGAGGGACATCCCCGCTGGCGGATCAGCCAGATCGACCGGCTGGCGGCCGAGTGCGCGATCAACCGCCACCGGCCCAACGTCGTCGTCCTGCACATCGGGACCAACGACCTGGCCAACGACGAGGGCGCCGACACCGCCCATCTGCGCCTCGGCACCCTGGTCCGCAGCATCACCGACCTGTCGCCGCTCACCACGGTCATCCTCTCCAGCCTCGTGCCGGCGAAGGACCAGACGGACAACTCGCTGATCGCGATGTACAACTCCCGGCTCCCGGCCCTCGTCACCCTCCTGCGCACCGAGGGCAGACGGGTCAGGCTGGTGGGCAACGGCGCCCTCGGGTTCACCGCGGCCGACCTGGCCGACTCGTTGCACCCCAACAACAACGGCTACCGGAAGATGGCCGACGCCTACCACGCCGCCATCAACGCGGCGATGGACGAGGGCCTGATCATGCCCGCGCTCCAGGGCGACGACCGGCCCTGCACGCCGGCTCCGGCCAACCCGGCGCCGCCCCCGCCGGGCCCCGCCCCGGCCGGCTGGAACTACGTCGGCAGGATCGCCTCGGTCGCCGGCGCGAGCCGGGAGCAGGTGCGCTTCGCGGACCTGAACGGCGACGGCCGCGACGACTACCTTCTGGTGGGCGAACAGGGCCAGGTGAGAGCCTGGATCAACAACCGCGCCGGCCAGGGCGGCGGCTGGAACCACATCGGTGAGATCGCCACCGGGGCGGCCCCCCGCCACCAGGTGCGGTTCGCCGACCTGAACGGCGACGGCCGCGACGACTACCTCGTCGTCGGGGATCAGGGCCAGGTCTCCATGTGGCTCAACACGGGCACCGGTGACGCGGTCGGATGGGCGTCGCAAGGCGTCGTGGCCACGGGTGTGGGCGCGACACGTGACCAGGTGCGGTTCGCCGACGTCGACGTCGACGGCCGCGACGACTACCTCGTGGTCGACGACCAGGGCCGGGTCCGCGCCTGGCTCAATCAGTTCACCCCCGGAGGCGGGGCGTGGTCCTACCGAGGGGAGATCGCCTCGGGCGTCGGGGCCACCCGCGACCAGGTGCGTTTCCACGACCTCGACGGGGACGGCGACGACGACTACCTCGTGGTCGACGGCCAGGGCTACTTCCGGGCCTGGCTGAACAACGTCGGCGGCAACCGGCCGTGGATCTACCAGGGCGCCGTCGCCGGCGGAGTGGGAGTCGGCGGCGCCGGCCTGGCGATGGCCGACATCGACGGGAACGGCCGCGACGACTTCCTGACCGTCGACGACGCCGGTGAGGTCGCCGCCTGGCTGAACGACCGTTACGGCCGCCCCGACCCGTGGGACCGCCAAGGGCAGATCGCCTCCACCGAGGCGCCCCGGGAGCAGGTCAGGTTCGCCGACCTCAACGGCGACGGCCGCGACGACTATCTCCTCGTGGGCGACCAGGGCCAGGTCCAGGCCTGGCTGAACGTCCGGGAGGCCGATCGGGTCGGCTGGGACCACCGCGGCGAGGTCGCCTCCGGCTCCGGCCCGCGCGACCGCATCAGGTTCGCCGACCTCAACGGCGACAACCGCGACGACTACCTCGTCGTCGGCGACCAGGGCCAGGTCGACGCCTGGTTCAACAGCGGCGCCGGGGACGCCGTCGCCTGGTCGGGCAAGGGCCGGCTCGCCTCGGGCGCGGCCCCCCGCGACCAGATCAGGTTCGCCGACGTCGACGGCGACAACCGCGACGACTACCTCGTGGTCGACGACCAGGGCCGGGTCAGGTTCTGGCGCAACATCGGCACCGGCGACGGCGTCTCGTGGAGCAGCCAGGGCGAGATCGCCTCCGGCGTCGGCGCGGCCGGATCCACGGTGACCTTCGCCGACGTCGACGGCGACCGCCGCGACGACTACCTCGTCGTCGGCGACTACGGCCAGCTCCGCGCCTGGATCAACAACCGGGGCGGCTCCGGACCGGCCTGGCTCGCGGCCGGCGAGATCGCCGCGGGCGTCGGCGCGGTGCGCAGCCGGGTCGGCCTGGCCGAGATCAACGGCGACCGCCGGGCCGACTACCTCGTCCACGACGACCTGGGCGGGGTGAAGGCCTGGTTCAACAACGGGGCGAGCGCGTCGACCGGATCGCCCATGCCCGACGACCCCCAGCCGCCCTCACCCGGCGACCTGCCCCTCTGCGTGGCCAACCGATGCTGGTGACCTGAGTCGGGCTCACATCCGGGCCGCCCTCTCCATCCGCTCGACGAACCCCTCCTCCGTGAGGGTCGCGTCGTCGAGGACGAAGTCGAGGAACACCTCGTCGACGCCGGCCTCGCGGAACGCCGCGAGGTCGGCCTCGATCTGCGCCCACGTGCCCTGGAAGGGCCGCCGGCGGGTCCCGGTGAAGCGGACGTTAGCCCGCACGACCACCTCCGGCTCCGGCCGCCCGGCCTTGCGGGCGCTCTCGAACAGGGTCTCCCGCAGGGGCAGCAGCAGCTCCAGCGGCAACCCGCCCGGGAGCCACCCGTCGGCCAGCCGGCCGGCCCGTTCGACCGCGCGGGGGGCGTACACGCCGAGATAGATGCGCGGGGAGGCCGGCTTCGGCTCGAAGGCCGTCTCCGGGACGGTGAAGAACTCCCCCGTGTACGCCGTCGTCCCGGCCGTCCACAGGCCGCGGAGCACCGCGACGAACTCGTCGCTGCGGCGCCCCTGGCCGACGGGCGTGTTCCCGGCCGCCTCGATCTCGTCGAGCGACCAGCCCTGGCCCAGGCCCGCCCGCAACCGGCCGCCGCTCAGCGCGTCGAGCGTGGCCAGTTGCTTGGCCAGCACGACCGGGTTGTGCAGCAGCATGCAAAGGACGCTCGTGCCGAGCGTGATCCGGGAGGTCACGGCGGCGGCGAAGGTCAGCGTCGCGACCGGGTCATAGGCGATCTTCATGGATTCCGGGAGGTTCCCGTCGCGCGTCCCGGGATAGCGGCTGCGCGGCTTGACCGGGTCGAGCAGGCGTTCACCCACCCACAACGAGTGGTAGCCAAGCTCCTCGGCCCGCCGGGCGACCGACGCGATGAAGGCGGGTGAGGCGAGGTGGCCGAGAGACGGCAGGCCGAGTCCGAGTCGCATATACGCGCCCCTTCCCCGATCACCCGCCGTTGACGCTGGACGCGGCGCACGCCGACCCCCTACGGTGCCGTGTGCCTGATGCGTCGACAGAGGGGGACACCGTGCGGCGGTGGGCTGCGGGGATGGTCACGGCCATGCTGGTCGCGATCGTGTGGGGGACGCCGGCGGCGGCCCACGCGGACGACCCCGGGCAGGTGGCGCTCATCGGGGTGCCCGGCCTGATGTGGAGCGACGTCACCGAGGGCGACACCCCCAACCTGTGGCGGCTGGCCGGCGAGAGCGCCGTCGGATCCCTGTCGGTCAAGGCGGTCGGCACCATCACCTGCCCCTACGACGGATGGCTGACGGTGTCGGCCGGGATCAGGTCGGCCGTCGGCTCGCGGTGCGGGCTGCCGCCCGAGCCGGTCGAGGGCACCAACCGGCTGCACGAGTTCGGCTGGTTCGCCTCGGTCGCCGGGGTGCCCACCGCGGGGTCGGTCGGCGTGCTGCCCGGCACGACGGCGGTCGGTCCGGGCGCGGTGCTGGCACTGTCCGACGCACAGGGTTCGGTCGACCGCTACCACGCCACCGTCGACCAGGTCGCCGACTGGTCGGCGCCGGTGATCGCGGTCGACGTCGACACGCTGATCCGCCCCTACATCGACGCCGACGGGAAGCTCTCCCGGGAGCCCGAGGCGGTCGCAACGGCCGACCGGGCGGCGGCGGTCCGGCAGGCCGACGCCCAGGTGGGAGCGGTGCTGGCCAACCTGCCCGCCACGGCGACCGTGCTGGTCGCGGGGCTGGCCGACCACGGGCCGGTGCCCCACCTGCGGGTGGCGATGATGCGGGCGCCCGGCACGACCGGCACCAGCCTGCTCGGCTCGGGCTCCACCCACCGCGACGACATGATCATCCTGCCCGACCTGACCGCGACCCTGTTCAGCGCCGCCGGCCAGGCCGCCGCCATCCCGCCGACCGTCATCGGGCAGCCGTTGCGGGCGGGCGAGCCGATCCCGCTCGACGAGGCCGTCGACCGGCTCAGGAACGCCGACACGGCCGGGCAGACGATCCGGAACATGGGCGGGATCTTCTTCACCACGCTGGCCGTGCTGCAGGTGCTCTTCTACGGGGCGGCGTTCCTGCTGCTGCGCCGCCGGTCGGCGCTGGGCGTGGTCCGGGTGGCCGCCGTGGCGCTGGCCTCGATCCCGGTGTCGACGTACCTGATCAACCTCACGCCCTGGGAGGCCGGCCCCGCGCCGACGCTCACCCTGGTCGGCGGGCTGGTCGCCTGCGACGTCGTGCTCACCGTGCTCGCGCTGCGGGCGGCCCGGCTCACCCGGCCGGAGAACATCCTGGCGCCGCTCATCGTCGTGGCGGGCGTCACCGCCGCCGTGCTGCTCGGCGATCTCCTCTCCGGGACGCACCTGCAGCTCAACAGCGTCATGGGCTACACCGGCGTGGTCGGGGCCCGCTACTACGGCCTGGGCAACATCCCCTTCGCACTGCTGGCCACGGCGGTGCTGCTGGTGGCCACGGCCGTCGCCGACACGCTGGTCCGGCACGGCCGACGGCCGCTCGCGGTCGGCCTGATCGCCGGGCTGGGCGTGTTCGCGATGATCCTCGGCGGCTGGCCCGGGGTCGGCAGCGACTTCGGCGGCGTCATCGCGTTCGTGCCCGGCATCGCGGTCGCCGCGCTCATCGTGGCCGGGCGGCGGGTGTCGGTCTGGAAGCTCGGCCTGTTCTGCGTCGCGGGCGGCGTGACCGTGCTGGCCATCGCCTATCTCGACTACCGGCGCCCGCCCGGCTCGCGCACCCACCTCGGGCGGTTCGTCGGGCAGATCTTCGACGGCACGTTCTGGCCGGTCATCGCGCGCAAGCTCGACGCCATGCTGGGCACCCTGCTCAGCCCCAACCTGATGCCCGTCGTCATCGCCGCCGTGGCGTTCCTGGTGTTCGCGGTGCTGCGGCCGGGCGCGGCGACGGCCGGGGTGCTGCCCGTGGCGTTCGAGCGCGCGCCCACGCTCAAGGCCGGCCTGCTCGGCGCGCTGGTCAGCGGCGGCGTCGGCATGCTGGTGAACGACTCGGGCGCGGCCGTGCTCTCGATGGCGCTGGCCCTGGCGGTGCCGCTGGTGCTGAGCGCCGGGATCAGGGCCATCCAGCTCGACGGGGCCTCACCCGGCGACGGCGGCCGTGCGGAGGGCACGGTAGAGCAGACGCGCGTCGCCTAGCCGGTGGCGCAGCAGCTTCTCCAGCCCGCCGATCGGGACCAGGTTCTGCGGCGCCCTCGGGTCCTTGTAGTCGACCCCGGCCATCGGCGGCAGCGCCACCGTGACCCGGTCGGCCAGCTCGACGGCGTCTTCGGCCGACAGGTCGGCGCCCGCCTCGCAGCGGGCGATCCCGGCCCACGGGGCCGTCGAGATCGTGGGCAGCCGCAGGTACCAGGCGTAGCGGCTCCAGTTGGTGCCCATGAAGAAGACCGGGGTGCGCTGGCCCGGCTTCAGGTCGCTCACCACGGCCGACTGGGCCGGCGGCAGATAGGACGTGTGGTGGGTCTTCACGTAGCCGACCGCGTTGGCCAGGTGGGTGCGCCCCCGCAGCGGCCCGTCGACCACGAGCAACTCGTCGTGCCCGGTCTGCGCGCGATATCCGAGGGCCAGGTCGACTTCGAGCTCGGTCAGTTTCTGCTGGAGCGCCAGTGACCCGTCGTCGTCGCCGGTCACCTCGTGAGAGGTGTACGTCACCGGCCCCGCCACCAGGTCGGCGACCCCCTTGGCCGGGGTGAACACCCCCCTTCTGACCTCGACCGCGACGGGCTCGGCCCCCTCGCCGCACCGCACGATCCCGGCGGCGTAGGAGGCCGCGATGCCGGGCGCGGGCATGCCGCCCTCGGGGTCGTCGACCCAGACCCGGGCGTCGATCCGGCGCACGCCGTCGGCGATCAGCAGCGTCTCGGGCGCTCTCGTCGTCGCGCCGGGCGTGATCGGCCGCCACTGGAGGACGGGGATCTCGACGTCGAGGGTGAGGGCGGCGCTGCTGCCCTCCATCTCGGCCTCGAAGGCCAGGCTCGCGCCGTAGCCGGGGTCCCAGGGATCGACGCTGAACCCGGGGGCGTGGTACGTGGTGGTCACCGAACCACCTTTCTGACGTGGGAGCCGGAGGCGTCGCGGGAGACCTCGAACCGGACCGGAACCCGGTCGGCCAGGGCCGGAACGTGGGTGACGACGCCGATCATGCGTTCATGGCCGGAGGCGAGCTTCTCCAGGGTGGCGGCCACCGTGTCGAGGGTGGCCGGGTCGAGGGTGCCGAACCCCTCGTCGAGGAAGATCGAGTCGAGGCTCCGGGCGGCCGCCGCCGCGAGCCCCGCGACCTGGTCGGACAGCGCCAGCGCGAGCGCCAGGGAGGCCTGGAAGGTCTCCCCGCCCGACAGGGTGCGGGCGCTGCGGCGCAGCCCCGCCTCGGCGTAGTCGACGACCTCGATGTCGCCCCGGCCGCCGAGCACCAGTTCGTACTGGCCGTCGGACAGGTCCTTCAGCGTCTCGGAGGCGGCCGCGACGAGCAACTCGAGCGCCTCGGCGCAGAGCCAGCGCTCGAACTGGTTGGCCCGCAGCAGCAGCGCCAGCTCGTGGGCGACCCGCGCCTGACCTTCGTGATCGGCGACGCGCTTCGCCAGGTCGGCGGCGCGCTCGCGCGCCTCCCGCACCCGGGCGAGCCTCTCGTCGGCCTGCGCGGCGGCTCGGGCGACCTGCTCGGCCATCCGGTCGCCAGAGTTGACCGTGACACCGTGTTCGGCGACCCGCTCGGCCAGCACCCGGCGGGCCTCCTGCGCGGCGGCCCGCGCCCGCTCGAACCGCGCCTCGGCCGCCCCGGCCTCCTGTTTGCGCGCGGCCGCGGCGTCATCGCGCCAGGCCAGCAGGGCGGTCCAGGCGGCGTGGACGTCACCGGGATCGACCGGCGGCGGCACGAAGGCGGCGACGGTGTCACGCGCCGCGTTGAGATCCCGCCACGCCTGCTCGGCCTTGCGCCGGGCCTCCTCGACCGTGCGAGCGGCCTGAGCGGCCTGGCGACGGGCCTCGCGGGCGTCGCGCCGGATGTTCCCGACCTTTCCGGCGGCCGTGTCGATGGCGGCGAGGAGTTTCTCGATCGCGGTGACCCTGTCGGGGTCGGGCGGCGGGGTCGCGGCCAGCTCACGGGCGCGGGTGGTGAGGAGCTCGGCCTTGGCCGCGAGACCGTCATGCCGGGTGCGCGCCTGCTGGCCCTTCTCACGGATCTCGGCCAATCGGCGCTCCGCAGCGGCGAGTTCCTCGACCGGGGAGAGACCGGCCCGCTGGTCGGCGGTCGGGTCAGAGCGATACGGCTCCGGACCGCCGACACGCGCGCTGACTCCTTGAGCGCTCCCCGCACGCGCGGGCAAGTCGTTCGGTCCAGGGCTGCCGGGAAGCGCGGAGACGAGCTGGTGGCAGACCGGGCAGGGGTCGCCCGGAGTCAGGGTGCGGGCCAGGTCGGCGGCCGTGTGGGCGATTCGGGTCTTCGTGAGGTGGCGGTCGGCCTCCTCGTAGTCGCGGAAGGCCGTGGCCAGCGTCTCGGCGGCCTCGGCGAGTTGGGCGGTGACCGTGTCGGCCTCGGCGCGGGCCGCCTCGGCTTCGGCGGTGCGGCGGGTGCGGTCGGTCAGGTCGGCCAGTTCCCGCGTGAGGGCGGTCTGGTCACCCAGGGCCTCCAGTTCGGCTTCCGCCTGTTCCTCCAGCGCGTCGAGGCGGGCCTGTTCCCGGGCCGCCGTCTCGGCGCGTTCGGTGGCGCGGCGGGCCGATTCGGCCAGGCCGGGCACCTCTCCCGGGAGGGCGAGCGCGCCGAGCTGGGCCAGGGCGCGGAGCACGGTCACCCGCTCCGCGTCGGCGGTCTTGGCCGCCTCGTCGAGGGCGCGGAGTTCCTCCAGGTCGGCGCCGACCCGCTCCGACAACGTGTGGAGGGCGGCGGCGCGCTCGCGGGCGGCCTCCTCGGCCCTCTCGTCGGCGTCGTGGAGGCGGGACAACTCGCCCCTGGCGAACTCGGCGGCCTGGTTCTGCCTGCTCTCCTCGGCGACGGCGGCCTTGCGGACCTGTTCGTAGACGTCGGCGTCGAGGAGCTGCACGAGCAGGTCCTGGCGGTCGCTGGGGGTGGCGTGGAGGAACTCGGCGAACCGGCCCTGGGGCAGCACCACGCACTGGGTGAAGAACTTGTATTCCAGGCCGGTGACCTGGGCGACCTCGGCGGCGACCTGTTCGCCTTCGGCCACCGGCCGGGAGGTGGCGGTCAGCTCGACCAGGTCGGCGTCGGCGGGGATCGACGGGTCGAGCAGGTCGAGCCGGGCCTCCTTGGTGCGGACGGTCCCCTTGGCGTCGCGCAGCAGGGTGCGGACGGCGGCGTAGCGGCGGCCGGAGACCTCGAAGACCAGGGCGACCTTGCCCGACGCGGCGGAGGGGGCCAGCGCGTAGGCGACGACGTTCTCCTTGCCCCACCGGGGCACGCTGCCGTAGAGGGCGAAGCAGATGGCGTCGATGACGGTGCTCTTGCCCGCGCCGGTCGCGCCGACCAGCGCGAAGTAGTCGACCTCGGCGAAGTCGACGTCGGCGGCGGCCCGGAAGCTGCCGAAGTTCTCCATGTGGAGCCGGATCGGGCGCATCAGCGGGTCACCTCGTCGTGGAGGCGGTCGAACAGGGCGCCCAGGGCCTCGACGTCCTTGCCCGAGGCGGCCAGGTATTCGCGGACGAGGTCGCGCGGGCCCCTCCCCGCGCCGGTCGCCTGGCGTTTGCGCACGCTCGCGGGCCGGAAGTCGGGATGCAGGTCGACCTGGAGCGCGCCCGGCAGCAGCTCCCTGACGGTGTCGGCCAGGCCCGCCCGGGGCTTCTCGGCCACGATCACCCGGAGCCACGCGTCGCCCAGGTCGGCGGCCATCGCCTCCAGCCGGTCGAGGCTGCCGGTGACGGTGGTCAGCACCTTCGGCTTCTCCAGGGCCACCTCGCGCACCTTCGCCGGTGTGCCCGGCTCGACCTCGACGATCAGCACGCCCGGCTGGTTCTTCTCCTCGCCGAAGTCGACGGCGATGGGCGAGCCGCTGTACCAGATCGGGCACGGCCCCGGCATCTGCTGCCGCCGGTGGAGGTGGCCCAGCGCGGCGTACTGGGCGGTGGGGGGAAACGCAGTCGACTCGAAGTAGTAGGAGAAGATCGTCTGGGCCTGGCGTTCGCCGCCGCCCATCTTCCCGCCGGGGAGGGTGCCGTGGGTGGTCACCAGGTTGACGGTGTCGCCGGTGAAGCCGGAGGTCAGCGCCTCGGCGAGGCGGCCGAAGCGGTCGGCGTAACTGCGGTTGTGCTCCGCCGTCGTCTCGGTGATCAGCTCGGCGGCCCGCACCACGTGGCGGTGGGACAGGAACGGCAGCACCGCGCACTTGACCGGTTCGCCGGTCCGGGCGGTGAACTCGATCAGCCCGCCCTGGTCGGGCCGCCGGAACAGCCCCGACACGTGGATGCCCAACGCCCCCAGCACCGGCCGGTAGACCTCCAGGAGCTGCGCGTTGTCGTGGTTGCCGGCCAGCACGACCACCTCGCGGCCGCCCTCCCGCAACTGCATCAGCGCGTTGACGACCAGGCCCTGCGACTCGGGCGTCGGCGCCGAGGTGTCGAACAGGTCGCCGGCGACCAGCACCAGGTCGACGTCTTCGCGGCGGGCCACGCCCACCAGCTCCCAGAGCACCGCGCGGTGCTCGTCGTGACGCCCCCGGCCCTTGAGGACCTTGCCGACGTGCCAGTCGGCCGTGTGCAGGATCTTCATGACACGCCTCTCAGAACGGGGGGATGTCGTCTTCGGGGGCGGGCAGCCCGGCGAACGGATCTCTGTCGAGTCGCGTGGTGGCCGGGGCCGTCCCGGCCTCGGAGGGCCGGGTCGCCCAGGCGGGGAACGGGAAGTTCACGGCCAGCGGCACGGGGATCTCGGGCTGGACGGCGAACATGGTGCCCGGTTTGGCGATGGTGGCCCGGTCGCGGGCGGTGCCGGTCAGCCAGCCGTATTCCGACCGGGTGGCCTCGGCGGGGTCGAGCCGCCCGGCGATGCGGACCGCGCAGTTGGCGACGATGCGGCGTTCCACCTCGGAGGCGGTCTGCTGGGCCCCGATGAGGATGACGCCGAGCGAGCGGCCGCGCTCGGCGACGTCGAGCAGGATCTCCTTGATCGGCGAGTCGCCGTCGCGGGGGGCGTACTTGTTGAGCTCGTCGAGGACCACGAACAGCAGGGGCCGGGCCGAGCCCGACAGCTCCTTGCGGGCGAACTCGCCGCGCAGCACCACGCCGACCACGAACCGCTGGGCGCGTTCGGGCAGGTTGTGCAGGTCGACGATGGTGACCTGGGCGTCGGAGACGCCGATCGAGTGGGGCCGCCCGGCCGGGAGGTCGCCGCGCACGATCGGGGTGAGCGACCTGATCGAGCTGCGCAGCCGCCGCAGGAACGCGTTGACCGTGCCGAGCGAGGCCGGGAAGCCGGTCCAGGCGGCCCGGCTCGACTCGTCGGCCAGCCGTTCGTCGATCAGGTCGACGAGCTGGGGGTAGGTGCGGCACTCGACGTCGTCGACCTTGACCGCGCCCGAGTCGCCCAGCGGCTCGGCCAGCGTCTTCAGCCGCGCCGCGATCTGGCCGATCAGCAGGCTGTACTGCGCCTTCTCGTCGTCGGCGTCGGCGAACACGTAGCGGAGCAGTTCGGCGTCGCAGAACTCGGCCAGCGTCCAGTAGAAGGAGCTGACGCCCTGGGTGCGGGCCGTGACGTGGGGCACGCCGTGGACGTCGCCGGGCCTCGGCGGCGCGAACACGTGGACGCTCCGGAACGGCTGGGCGGGCAGCCCGAGCGTGGCGTAGGCGGCGCGGGCGGTGTCGTCGACGCGGGTGTTGGCGTGGTCGAGGAACAGCAGGTCCTCGCCCTTGACGGAGAAGATCAGCGCCTTGGTGTTGGCGGCCTCGGGCCCCAGCACCCCGGAGTTGAACACCGAGTAGAGCAGGAACGTCGCGAACGAGGTCTTGGTCGCCACGCCCGACACCCCGGAGATCGACACGTGGGCGCCGCGGGTGCCGTCGAGGAAGTCGAAGTTCAGGAAGGCCGGTTCGCCGTCGCGGCCGAGGCCCATCGGCACCCGGCGCTCCATCACGTCGAAGTAGAGCGCCTGGTCGCGGTCGGCCCCCTTGGCCCGGAACGCCGGCGCCCCCGGCAGCGGCGGCACGAACACCTCGGGCTCGACCCGGGTGACCCGCACCTCCGCGACCTCGACGACGGCCGCCGGCAGCGACCCCTCGGAGATCAGGAAGACGTCGGAGTCGTAGGCGGCCCCCTCGTGGCGGGCCTCGACGTGGGTGACCACCCCGGCGACCAGCACCGGCCCGTGGCCCGGCACCTCGCGCCGCGTCACCACCACCTCGTCGAGCTGCACGACCTTTCCCGGCTCGAGGCCGATCCAGAACGACAGGGGCGAGGCCGACTGTGTGCCCAGCACACGGCCGACAGCCTCCCCAGCAGGGGCACCAGAGAACCCATCCGTCACCCGAGGCAGGGTAGTGCAGCCTTACGACGTTTTCTCGGGCCATGCCCGCGCGAGCAACTCCCGGGTGTCCCGGAGCAACTGTGGTAGGACGCGCGTGTGCCCGACGATCGGCATGAAGTTGGTGTCGCCGCCCCAGCGGGGCACGACGTGCTGGTGGAGATGGGCGGCGATGCCGGCGCCCGCGACGTGGCCGAGGTTCATCCCGACGTTGAAGCCCTGCGCGCCGCTCGCCTCCCGCAGCGTGACGAGCGCCTTCTGGGTGAACTCGGCCAGCTCGGCCGTCTCGGCGGCGTCGAGGTCGGTGTAGTCGGGCACGTGCCGGTAGGGACAGACCATCAGGTGGCCGGAGTTGTACGGGTAGAGGTTCAGGACGGCGTACACGACCTCGCCCCGGGCCACGATGAGCCCGTCGGCGTCGTCCATCTTCGGGATCTCGCAGAACGGGCAGCCGTCGCCGGACCCCGGCCCGGTCGGCTTGTTCTCCCCCTTGATGTACGCCATCCGGTGCGGCGTCCAGAGCCGTCCGAATGCGTCGGGCACGTCTGTCATGTCGGCCAGCATAGGGGGACCAGGTCACGCGACCCCCGCCGACCGGGCCTAACGCCGGACAAACCCTTCGATCTTCCGGCAGAATCCTGCTGACCTGAGGAGATGATCGTGTGACCGACGTCGCGTACGAGCACCAGAACGAGACCCCCTCCGAGGAAGAAGCCCCCGTCGCCGAGGAGAGCGCCCCCGCTCCCCAGATCTCCGTCGCGGGCCTGAAAGGCAAGATCACCGTCGCCGACGAGGTCGTCGAGAAGGTGACCGCCCTGGCCGCCATGCAGGTCCCCGGCGTCGCCGACCTGGGCGGCGACCTGGCTCGCGCCTTCGAGTCGGTGCGCGACCGCATCGGGTTCGGGTCCAAGCGCGCCAACCAGGGCGTGAAGGCCGAGATCCAGGACGGCATGGTCGCCATCGACATCACGATCGTCATCCTCTACGGCCACGTCGTGATGGAGGTCGCCGCCGAGGTCCAGTCGAGCGTGGCGACGTCGGTCGCGCAGATGCTCGGCATGGAGGTCGTCGAGGTCAACGTCACGGTCGACGACGTCAGGCTCCCCGGCGAGGGCAAGGCCGACGAAGCCGCCGCCTGACCGCCACCCCAGGACCAGGCGCACCATCCGAACCACCCGACCGGGCTCCCCGCGGAGCCCGGTCTCGCATGTCCGGGGTGAGGCCACGGTGAGCCGGCTCGATGCGCTCCACCATGGGCGCGCCTCGATCTCGCGAACAAGCTCGACATCCGCGGGTCACCATGCGACCAACCGAACCCATGCGACGGCCGACCCATGCGACCGGCCCAACCTGAGCCACCAGCCCAACCCGAGCCACCAGCCCAACCCGAGCGACCGACCCAACCCGAGCCACCAGCCGAACCCGAGCGACCGGCCGGATCTCAAGCGGGCAGGTTGCCGTCGCCGCCCAGGTTGGCGACCACCCGGCGCAGCACGTTGATGGTCGTCACGTAGTCGTCCTCGTCGATGCCCGCGCGGGTCTTCTCCAGGACCGGTGCCAGCCGCTCCCAGGCGCGCCGCCGGCCGGCCTCCCCGCCCGGGGTCAGGGTCATCGTCCCGTCGTCTTCGGTCAGCCAGCCCCAGCGGACCAGGTCGTCGAAGATCTGGTCGAAGTCGAGGCCGAGGTCCTCCCACGTCGACAGGCGCTCGGCCAGTTCGGCCCGGGTCCAGCGGCCCGGTGCGCCCGCCGCGTGGTTGATCGTCCACCAGTGGGGCTGGGTCAGCCCCTCGACCGCCAGCTCGGCGCGGATCGCGCCCACCACCCGCCGGTAGGCCTCGCCCGTCCACGCCCCGAGGGGCTGGCCGTTCAGGACCTCCGGCGGATACTCCTTGATCGTCGTCATGCCTGACGACGCTAGGACCTCAAGCCGACTTGACGTCAACTAGGCGAGGCGGCGTTCCACCGCGTCGACGATCTCGGCCACCGCCTGGTCGACGGAGACGCCGTTCTTCTGCTCGCCGTCGCGGTAGCGGAACGACACCGCCCCGGCCGCGACGTCGTCGTCGCCGGCCAGCAGCATGTAGGGCACCTTCGACTTCTGCGCGTTGCGGATCTTCTTCTGCATGCGGTCGGAGGAGGCGTCGACCTCGACGCGGATGCCGTGGGCCTTGAGCTTCTTGGCGACGTCCTGCAGGTAGGCGACGTGGTCGTCGGAGATCGGGATGCCGATCACCTGGACCGGCGCGAGCCAGGCCGGGAACGCGCCCGCGTAGTGTTCGGTCAGCACGCCGAAGAAGCGCTCGATCGAGCCGAACAGGGCCCGGTGGATCATGACCGGGCGCTGCCGGGAGCCGTCGGCGGCGGTGTATTCGAGCTCGAAGCGCTCGGGCAGGTTGAAGTCGAGCTGGATGGTCGACATCTGCCAGGTGCGGCCGATGGCGTCGCGGGCCTGGACGGAGATCTTCGGGCCGTAGAAGGCCGCGCCGCCCGGGTCGAGGACCAGTTCGAGGTTCTCGCCCTCGGCGACCTCGCGCAGGACGGCGGTCGCCTCCTCCCAGGTCTGGTCGTCGCCGACGAACTTCACCGGGTCCTTGGTCGACAACTCCAGGTAGAAGTCGTTGAGGCCGTAGTCGCGCAGCAGGTCGAGCACGAAGCGCAGCAGCGAGACCAGCTCGCCGCGCATCTGCTCGCGGGTGCAGTAGATGTGCGCGTCGTCCTGGGTCAGGCCGCGGACGCGGGTCAGGCCGTGGACGACGCCCGACTTCTCGTAGCGGTAGACGGTGCCGAACTCGAAGGTGCGCAGCGGCAACTCGCGGTAGGACCGGCCGCGGGCCCGGAAGATCAGGTTGTGCATCGGGCAGTTCATCGGCTTGAGGTAGTAGCGCGCGCCCTCGAGCTCCATGGGCGGGAACATGCCGTCGGCGTACCAGTCGAGGTGGCCGGAGACCTTGTAGAGGTTGTCTTTGGTGATGTGGGGCGTGTTGACGAAGGAGTAGCCGGCCTCCTCGTGCTTCTTGCGCGAGTAGTCCTCCATCACCTTGCGGATCACGCCGCCCTTGGGGTGGAAGACCGGCAGGCCGGAGCCCAGTTCGTCGGGGAAGGAGAACAGGTCGAGCTCGGCGCCCAGCTTGCGGTGGTCGCGCTTCTCGGCCTCTTCGAGGAAGGCGAGGTATTCGTCCTGCTTCTCGCGGGACTCCCAGGCGGTGCCGTAGATGCGCTGGAGCTGCGGGTTCTTCTCGCTGCCGCGCCAGTAGGCGCCGCCCGACCGCATCAGCTTGAAGGCGGGGATCACGCGGGTGGTGGGCAGGTGGGGACCCCGGCAGAGGTCCTTCCACACCAGGTCGCCGCTCTTGGGGTCGAGGTTGTCGTAGATCGTCAGCTCGGCCCCGCCGACCTCGACGCTCTCGCCCGAGTCGCCCTCGGCGGCGCCGCCCTTGAGGCCGATCAGCTCCAGCTTGTAGGGCTCGGCCGCCAGCTCCTCGCGGGCGGCGTCGTCGGAGACGGCCCGGCGGGCGAAGGTCTGCCCCTGCTTGACGATCTCGCGCATGCGCTTCTCGATGCGCTTGAGGTCGTCGGGGGTGAACGGCGCCTTGACGTCGAAGTCGTAGTAGAAGCCGTTCTCGACGGGCGGGCCGATGCCGAGCTTGGCCTCGGGGAACAGCTCCTGGACGGCCTGGGCCATCACGTGGGCGGTGGAGTGGCGCATGATCGCCCGGCCGTCGTCGCTGCCGATCTCGACCGGCTCGACGACGTCGCCGTCGGCGGCCGGGGCGGCGAGGTCTTTCAGGCCGGCGGGCACCCGGGCCGCGATCACGGTCCGGCCGTCGGCCTCCAGCAGCTCGCCGTACGTCGTGCCCTCCGCTACCGAACGCTCGACCCCTGCGACGGTGACGGTGATAGCGGACACGATGGTTCTCCTCAAACAAGACGAGCGTGGATGTCAGGCCGACTCTACCGGGATTCCCGCACCCCTATTTCGCGCGCCGGTCCGGGGCGCCCAGGGCGAGCAGCTCGGCCACGGTGCCCGCGAAGACGTCGAGATCGAGCGGGCTGGCGGCGTACTGCTGGATGGCCCAGCCGGACCAGGGCGCGGGCACCCGCGGCTGACCGATCGGGCGGCCCGGGTCGGCGATCCACAGCGGATAGTCCGCCAGGCCCTCGCAGTTGCCCTCGGCGGCGAAGTGGAGGTGCGTCCAGACGAACGGGAGCAGCCCGCAGCGGCGGGTGACCTCGGCGCACCAGCGGCGGCCGAACTCGGCGACCTCGGCGGCGGGCAGGCCGTCGGTGGCCTTGAACTCCAGCGCGGCCAGGTCGCCGGGGGCCAGCCGGACCGTCTCCAGGAAGTGCCTGGCCTGGGCACGGGCGTCGCCCAGCGGCCGGGCCACGTGATAGGCGCCGCGCACGAACCCGGCCCGCCCCATGGCCGCCCAGTTCTCCGCGAACCGGCTGTCGGCGAGCCGGTCGCTCTCGGTGGCGCGCGCGAAGGCGAACACCGCGTCGGTCTCGGCCTGGGCCGACCAGTCGACGGGGCCCTGCCAGTCGGACACGTCGATGCCGTGGATCACCGATGAAGGGTAATACCGGCGTCATCGGGTCGCGACCGGTTCGAATATTTGACCGCTCGCTTAGATAGGCCTACCGCCTTGGCATGGCACGATGTCGGGCCACCTGGCCACCGCGCGCACTCGACGACCGGACCACGATTCCAGTCGCCTGGGGGGCGGCGTGGCGGTCTTGCTCTTCTACCGAGGTGGGTCCTCCTGAGGCGAGAAACCTGCACTGGATGATCAACGGCACCAAACGCCCCCGGCCCCAACGGCAACCTCCAGGTGCGCGACCTGGTCCTCGAAGGCGGCCGGGGGACGACTCCGTCCGCGAGCTCGCCGTGCCCGGCCCCTACTTCGACCCGGTGCCCCGCGCCCTGGCCGGTCTTCGCGAACCGCGCGGGTGTGGGCCGCAGCACCTTCTTCCTCTACTACCGATCCGAGGAAGACGCGCTCTTCCCCGACCACGACACGACGCCCGGCTGGAGGCCTCCACGGCGAACTCCGCCATCGCCGCCGTCACCGACGCGCTCCGCATTGTCCTGACCCACCACACATAGGACGCCGAGGTGTCCCCGCGCCGATACCGGCTGCACAGGAGATCGCCAGCCTGGGCAGCGGCTGTTCCGAGTTCATCGGGACGTGGCTGACCGGCCCTCGTGACGCCGACCTGCGCGCCGAGCCGATGTCGGCGTCCGTGGTTGCGGCCCACGACCAGGCTGCGCGGCCGACTCCGCACCGGCGGCACCTACGATCCGACGGGGCCGCTCGACCATGCGCTCCGGTACGTGATCGCGACGTTCTCGCGTGCGGCCTCGCCGCAGGCGGTCATGGAGGCCATGGAGGCCCACCTGCGCGATGAGGCCTTTGGGTTCATAATTGGAAAAGGCAAGGCAGGTAGCGAATAGCGGAATATCCGGCGGTTCGAACGGACGCTACTGCGATAATCTCCGTCATCCCGACCGCGAACACTCGCCACAAGGGAATTCCAGATTTCCCGATCGACACGAAGCACTTGTCGACTCAGAGAAATTCGGCCGCTGGATGAGATTCAACGGACAGGTCTACTAAGCCGATAGGCTGCCGATGATGCGATGTTCGTCTGCGAGTAGCATCCGACCAACTTTGGCCGTTCGATGAATGGTAGAAACGATGCCCTTACGAGTGCGGAACCTCGCCGCCGTTCCGCTTGCCGCTTGCCTGGTTCTTCTGACCTCATGTGCGGATGGGGGCCGGGAGCTCACGCGTGACCAGTGGGCGGAGCAGTACTCGGCGTACGGAATCGCCCTGGCTGTCAATCGTCCGGACTACGGGTCGGGTCTTCTCACCGACTACAGCGAGGCGAAGAACACCCTTCCCACGGATGCGCCGTCGGCCGTCTCGGTCGACCTGGCCCCCATTCCCGGAGGTCTGGGGATATCGCCCACGACGGTGACTCTGACCCCGGATAGAGAGGGAGACTTTGAACTGATCGGGGTGAGCGAAACAGCCGCCACCGAGGTGTTTCACAACGGCTACCTGACGGGAGCCGGGAGATCCGATCAGGAACGCCGCAAAGTGGAGCGCTTCCTCGATGGTCTGGACAAGGCGGTTTCCAACTCGGGCCTGGATCGCCGGAAATTCGGCATCGCCCTCATCGCGGAGCTGGAACAGCCGTTGACGACCCGCGAACTGGAGTCGGCCGGCCTCGACTCGCCGGCCAGCAGGGTGCTGTTCCCGGTCATCGGACCGGCGGACCTTCCGATGTCCTGGTCGGAGGACAACTGCGGCGCCCTCCGCACCCCCGCTTGTGACGGGGTGGACGAGGTCGAACAGTTCCGCGCGTGGTTGAAGAGCCTCCGCCCGGCACAACGCCAAGCGCTGACGGGGAGAGCGTTCGATCTCGGGAAGATGCAGCAAGCCGCCGCCGACGGACGGATATCGGGGCTGATGGTCGATTGGATTGAGCCCAGCGGCGCCCTGGAGATCGTCCGGAATCCGCGTGTGAGCGCCGCGTACATCGTGGGAGTGGTGCAGTTACTCACCTGACCCCACAGCCCCGCTGAGCGTGACGGTCGCGGCGAGTGCCTCAGCCGAAGGAAACAGGGCAACCGCGATCCGACGACGCACGCCCCTATCCATCTCCACGCCCGGTCTCGCGAGCAGAACGGCCCGAGAAGCGTCACCGCCCTCAACTGGGCCGAGGCCGAGCGAGCAAGGCGCTCCAGCCCGAAGACCCCCCGCACGATCTGCATTGGCCCTGGCCCCCGCCCACCTCAAAGCCGCCGCGTCCCTCGCCGACGTGCTCCACGCCCGCACGCCCGGCCCTCACCCTGACACGATGGGGTGGAGCACCGCCGACGTCGGCCGCACCCCGCGCCTGCCGAAGTCGCGCATCTCCCGGTTCTCACCCCAGGCCGACCCGGGCGCCTAGACTTCTCCAGTCCCTACAGACCCTTTCGCCTGACTGGGACCCACGCCGCCTTGTCGGCCTGACTAACCGACACGCGAGGCGGCCGAGCTCCCGCCGGCCTCGGCCGACGGGGGCTCCAACTCCTGTCGAAGACGAACACGGCCCGGAATCAGACCGAAATGCCGACCCGGGCTCATGTTTCCGGGATGCTGCGAATGATCGCCTGGACATCCGCCGGCGTCATCCACCCGGCCGCCACCAACCCGCTCCAGCGCGTCTCGCGTCGGGTCAGCGGCGTTCCAGCAGTTCGGTGAACAGGGCCTCCCAGCGCGGCATGATCGATTCGGCCGTGTAGTTGCGGGCCGTCTCCAGGGCCGCCGCGCCGAGCCGCTTGCGCAGCGTGTCGTCCTCGATGAGCCGGGTGATGCCCTCGGCCAGCGCGGTGACGTCCTTGGGCGGCACCAGCAGGCCGTTGACGTTGTGGACGATCACGTCGCCGGGGCCCGTCGGGCAGTCGAAGCTGACCACGGCCAGGCCGTGGGCCATGGCCTCCAGCATCACCATGGGCAGCCCCTCGAACCGGGAGCTGAGCACGTAGATGGAGGAGTCGGCCAGTTCGTCCCAGAGCCTCTCGGTGCGGCCGCGGAACCGGATGCGCTCCGCTTCGGTGATCTTGTTGAGCAGCTTGGGGAGCGAGGAGCCCTCCCCGTACACGTCGAGGGTCCAGTCCTTGTGCGGGACCTGCTCGAAGGCGGGGATCAGCAGGTCGAAGCCCTTCTGGGTCTTCAGCCGGCCGGCCGCGATGACCCGGCGGTTGGTCAGCTGCGACTGGCGGCGTCCGGCGATGTGCACCGAGTTGGGCATCAGCCGGGTCTTCACTCCGGGGGCGAGGCGTTCGTACTCGTTCTTGTCGGTCTTGGTCAGTACGGTGACCAGGTCGAGGCGGCCGTAGTGGCGGGCGATGTCCTGGCGCACGGGCTCCTTGTGGGTGCGCAGGTTCATGTGCTCCTGGCCGACCCGCACGACGCTCTTGCGGCCGTGCCGGGCGGCGATCAGGTTCAGGCCGGGCCGGGTGGTGACCAGGATGCCGTCGTCGAGGCTCGCGACGTACTCGGTGACGGCCTTCTCGACATGGGCGGTGAACCAGTGGGCGGCGAACTCGCCCTCGGGCACCGCCTTGCCGCGCAGCCGCCGCATGACGCGGTCGGTGAAGGTGACGGGCTCGATCCCGCCGCGCTCGTCGACGACGGCGGTGACCTTGACGCGGGGGTCGATCTCGAACTGGGGGCGGTCGCGGCGCTGCACGGCGCTGACGATCTCGACGTCGTGGCCGCGCTGGGCCATGGCGTTGGCCTGGGTGATGACGGTCCGAATTGTTCCACCCATGCCGTACGCGTGGAGGAGCATATAGCGGATCTTCACTTGGACAGGTACCCCCAGCTAACGCTCATCGGGCGGAGCACGTCGGGAATCTCGGACTCGTCGGGCAGGTCACGCCCCTTCTGGACCTCGCCGGAACGGATCTTGTCCTTCCAGTCGCCCAGGCCCTTCTGCACGACCGTCTGCGCGGAGCCGTAACGCAGCATGCCGGGTTCGAACTGGATGCCGAGGAAGTCGCAGACCGCGCGGATCTCGTTCTCGGGGTCGGCCGTCAGGTCCTCGTAGTGGATCGTGTGGCCCTTGAGGCCCTTGCGGGCGCGTTCGACGGCCTTCATGTAGCGCAGCGCGTCGGCCGCCGCCTCGGTGAAGTCGCGCTTCTCCGGGTCGGCCTCGTGCCACGACCGCGCGATCGAGACGGGGTGGCGCAGCAGGAAGACGAACCGGGCGTCGGGCCAGCAGGCCGCCAGGCGCTCGAAGGCGAAGGCGTTGGCCGGGGTCTTGTCGACGATGTGGCTCTTGCCGCTGCGCAGCAGCTCGCGGTGCAGCACCCGGTCCCACAGCAGGTGCTCCAGATCGGCCTGGTTGTGGCCGAGGGCGTGCATCGCCCGTTCGGCCAGCCCGGTGCCGAAGCCGACGGTCAGGCGGCGGACGTGCAGTTCGTGGGGGGCGTGCAGCAGCGAGTGGGCGTTCAGGATCGAGCGCAGGAGGGTCGATCCCGACCGGACCGGCGACATCACGAAGATCGGGGCGCGCAGCAACCGGTCGGTGCGGGGGTCGGCCGGCGGCCGCACCTCCGAGGCGGGCGCGGGGGCGGGCTTGGCCGCCTTCGCCGCTTTCCCCGCCTTGCCGGTCTTGGACGGGTTCGCGGTCGCGGACTCGCCCATCTTCGTCAGATGAAACCCGGTGAACTCGCCCAGCGCAACGTTCACTCGTTGTTTCCAGTTCATGTGTGGACCTTACGGACTTTCCCTGAGAATTGCCTGGAACTGACCGTAGGTTGGCACATCAATGCCGGTGCGTGTGATCGGGATGGTTGATGTCGCCGGGATGCTCGTAACCGGGCGTTAACACCGCGGCGGCGCAGCGGGCGTCCGCCCACAGAGCGAACCGCCGCCGCCGGGCGGCGTCCAGGAGCGCCGCGCGGATGCGCGGCGCCGCCTCGGCGAGGCTCAGATCCCGTCTCGTGTACGCCCCCACGACGAACACCTCCCCGCCATGGGTCACGTGGTCGCCCTCGGCCACCCGGAACACCGCCTCGGGCACGAGCTCGGCGCGGGTCACCTCGTATTCGGCCGCCACCCCGTTCCGCCAGTGGGTGACGGCACGCGCCGGTCCCGGCCGGTAGCGGTCGGGGTTGGCGGCGTAGTAGCGGCGCACGTCCTCCTCGGAGACCGTGACCCCGGCCGTGAGCTCGCGGTAGAGGGCCTGGGCCAGCCGGTCGCCGGAGAGCACGGCGGCCATGACGCTGCCCAGCTCCAGCCGGGCGGTGGCGGACAACTCCATCGGCGGGCCCGCCCAGGGTTCCAGGCCCCGGCGCGCGGCCTCGGCGGCGACGACCCGTTCGGCGACCAGGAGCTGCACGACCCAGCGGCGGAGCTGGCGGCCCTCGGTGGTGCCGTCGGCCGGGAGCAGGTCGCCGCGGGGACCGCGGCGCAGTGCGGCCATCCGGCCGGCGACCTGCTCCAGCGTGACGGGGGCGCCCTCGACGAGAGCGGCGATCACCGGTGCCCCCGCACCCGAAGCGGCACGGCGGGCGAGTAGCTCACCCGGCCGAACCACATGGCCTTGACCAGCACCCACCAGTCCCCCGGCCGCATGCCCAGCGGCACCTCGGCGACCACGTCGAGCACGGTCTCCTCGCCGGGCGCGATCTCCAGCGGGCGGATGAGCGGCCCGGTGACCTCCCAGGTGCCCCACGGGCCGAGCACCTGGATCTCCCCCCGGATGGCGAAGGCGGCGCGATTGGTCAACGTCACCGGCAGCCGCGACCGCTTTCCCGGGCGGGCCTCGACGCCCTCCTCCGGCACGTCCACCGCGAGCAGCGACGCCGGGCCGGGGCTGACCGGGTGGCCCGATCCGTCGAAGAAGACGACGTCCTCGTGGGTCTGGCCGCCGTGGGCCAGGGTGACCGCCGCCGGCCAGGGGCCCTCCCCCGCTCCGGGCGCGGGCGTCACCGCGACGTCGAAGGTGGTCCAGCCGCGTGGCGGGAGCCGTACCGGACGACGGGACGGCGTGGCGGTCCAGCCGGGCGGCACGACCACGCGGACCTCGCCCTCGGCGGCGGCGTCGACGAGGTCGGAGGCCAGCGAGACCGCGACCCCTCCGGGCACGGCCCGCGCGTGCACGCTCAGCGGCTGGTAGCCGAGCGGCGCCGAGCCTCGGTTGTGCAGCCAGTAGCGCGAGAACACCGGCTGCGCGGGCTCGGCGGCCCGCCCGAGGCGGTCGCCCGGACCTTCGGGGTCGCGCGCGTCGGTCTTCAGCACGAACGTGGCGATCTCGCTCGGCCCGAGGTCGGCGACCAGCACGCCGTCGCGGACCTTGGCCTCGCTCGTCGCGGTCTCCAGCAAATCGGCCACCGCCGCCTCGACCAGCGGGAACGGCGAGGTCACCCGCAACCCGACGGACGTGCCGTGCGGCTCGTAGAACCGCGCGGTCACCCCGGCGCGCGGATCGGCCGGGACCGCCCGGCCGCCCGCCGTCGGGTTCCCGGCCGCCTTGAACGCGGCCAGCACGGCCGCTCCGGCGGGTTCGACCGTCAGCAGGGACGCGGTGGCGGGCAGGCCTCCCGCGTGGGCCGGTTCGACGACCGGGCGCAGCGGGTGGTTGTAGTCGTGCGCCTTGGCGACGATCCCGGCCTCGCGCCAGTCGCCGCCGCCGGAGGCGATGGCGTAGTCGAAGGTGTGGCTCCAGTGCTGGAGGCCGAAGCCGGTCCCGTCGGGGGCGGTCCGGCGCGGCGGGTCGATCCACATGCCCGACGGCCAGCCGGTCGACGACCGCATGAGCGACAGGTGCAGCCGCCCCCTGGTGTCGACGGCGAACCCGGGCACGCCCCGGTTCAGCACTGCGACGGTCCGGCGCTCCTCGGCGTGGTCGGCCCTCTGGTCGACGCGGATCACGTGATCCTCGATAACGTTGTCCGGCGACCCGGCGAGCACCACGACCGGGATGTCGAGCACGCCACGCAGGTCCGACTCGGGGTGGAAGGCCTGCTCGCGGGTGTACCGCGCGGGCAACCAGACCACCGCCGACCCCTTCTCCGCGAGCTGCCGCTCCAGTTCCTCGGTGTACGCCGGCCCGGCCGCCCGCAGGGCCTCGGCGGTGAAGGCGTTCTCGTGCGGCCCGCCGACGGCGAACCGCACGTCGGGCAGGTTCGAGTCGAACGACAACAGGCCGTAGCGGGTGCCGTGGGCGTACGCCGTCGTCGAGGTCACCCCCGACTGGGCGAGCTTCACCGCCAGGTCGCGCGCGCCGGCGGTGTCCTCCTCGTGCGGCACGACGATCTCGGCGACCGCGATCGGCACGCCGGTCCCGTTCGCGAAGGCGATCCGGGCCGGGGCGCTGAGCCCGAACCACTGGTAGGCGGGGTTGTCGAGGGTCCACGGGTGCTCGGCCGTGTCGACGTCGGGGTGCGCGAACGGTCGCCCGACGACGGCGTGGCCGACCTCGGAGACCGGCACCGCGCCCGGCACCGCGCACGGCCAGCGGAGCCGCACCAGCTGGTCGGCGCCGTCGAAACCGTCGACGTGGGTGGCGCAGTCCACCCGCGCGAGGCCGTACCACAGAGTGACCGTCTGCGTGTACGTGACGGAACCGAGCGAACCGGTGACGGTGATCCGCCGGCCGAGCCGCGACCGCTCGGTCGTCACCGAGCGCGCGGGGAGTGCGGCGCTCCCCGTGGAGACGCCCGTCGGCAGCAGGTGCCACGGGCCCTCACGGAAGACCGGGTGTTCGTGGTACTCCTCGTACACCACCAGCTCGTTGCCCACCTCGCCCGGCGTGATCAGCTCGTCGCCCGTGGTCAGGTCGACCAGCGAGACCACGCCGCCGCCCCGCGCCGGGTCGACCGTGAGCCGGTGGAACTCGTTCTCGATCGTGTACGTCTCCTCCACGGCCCATTCCTCCCCGGCACCCGATGCGGCGAGGCGGTAGGAGCGGTAACCGACCGACGGCACGTCCTCGGCCAGGAAGACGATCTCGGCGCGGGTGTCGTCGGCGTGCTCGACCAGACAGGGGACGCCCGCGATCGTGCGGCCCGCCGGCACGGTGACCCGGACGAGGTCGGTGCGCGGCCACGCGTTGGCGTTGTAGACGATCACCGTCTCGCCGTCGGTGGCGGTGCGGGCCGCCAGGTGCCGCAGCGCCGCCGTGTGCACCTCCGCCGCGAGGTCGTACGCCTCCCGCCACCCCGCCAGCAGGTCGAGATAGACCTGGTCGGACTCGGTGCCGGTGATGGCGTCGTGGTGGGCGCCGAACACGAGCTGCCGCCACGCCTTGTCGAGCGCGGCCTCCGGATACTCCGCTCCCCCGGCCAGGCACGCCAGGGCGGCGAACCGTTCGGCGTCGAGCAGCTCGTTCTCGGCCGCCCGCTGCGCCTGCTTGGTGTCGATGTACGACACGTCCTTGCCGGTGTAGATCGGGTTCATGTCCCGGGTCTGCGGCGACAGGCGGCGGCCCTCGGCGGCCAGTTCGGCGGTGACCGCCGAGAAGAACTCGCGCGGGATCGCGCAGTTGAACCTCGGCCAGACGTAGCGGGCGTTCCAGTCGCGGTGGATGTCGGTCAGCCACTTGTTCGGCGGGCTGTAGTCGGTGCCGACCGGGATCAGCACGTTCCGGGTCGCGGCGACCTTCTTGAGGTCGAGGAACAACCCGTACACCGACTGCTCGGCCGCCTCCAGCGTCTGGGCGGAGTCCATCGACCAGCCCGCGCCGTAGTGGGCGGCCATGTAGTGGGTCAGCAGGCCGCGCCCCGACGGGGAGATCCACTCGAACTCGGTGCGGAACTGCATGTCGGAGGGGTCGCCGTGGGGGGTGTCGTAGGTGCCGACCTCCAGGATCGGCCCCCACTGGTGGAACGGCCCGCGCGCCCACGCGCTGGAGGTGAGTCCGGCGTCGGCCATCATGCCCGGGAACTGCGGGTCGTGCCCGAACGCGTCGAGCTGCCAGGCCGTCGAGGGTTCCCCTCCGAGGACGTCGCGCTGGAACCCGACCCCGTAGACGGCGTTGCGGATCGTCGTCTCGGCGCCGGTGAGGTTGGTGTTGGGCTCGTTGTACGTCCCGCCCATGATCTCCAGGCGGCCCTCGCCGACGAGCCGGGTGATGATCGCGCGCTGCTCGGGGAAGGTGTCCCAGTAGGGCTTCAGGTAGTCGACCTCGGCCAGCACGAACTTGTAGTCGGGGTCGCGGCGGGCCAGCTCCAGGTGGGCGTCGATGAGCTGGAACGCGGTGAACTGGAAGCTCATCCGGATCTCTTGGGCGTCCGGCTGGTCCTCCCACTCGCTGGCGTACCCGGCCTGGGTGTTCCACCAGACGGGGTCGTAGTGGAAGTGGGAGACGAGGTGGACGGTCCAGCCGGGCTCGGCGACGAGGAGCGTCGCCTCCTCCCGCAGGTCCCCGGCCCGCACGGTGATCGGCACCTGTTCCCCCGGCCGCGCCCGCGTCGAGACGGGGACCTCGTGGGTCCCCGTACCGGGGACACCCCGCAGTTCCCCCCACGCCCCGCCGGTGACCTCGACGTCGATCGGGCCGGGCCCCGACGTCGTGACGCGCAGGATCTGGCGCGGGGCGTCGGCCGGTCCGGCGAACAGCTCGGTGGACTCGATCGTCAGATTCATCCCTTGACCGCTCCGCCGGTAAGGCCCTTCACGAAGTTCTTCTGCAGGGCGAGGTAGAAGATGAGGATCGGCAGCGTCGCCAGGAACATGAAGGCGAAGACCGATCCGAAGTCCGATTGGTACTGCCCGATGGCCCGGTAGACGCCGACCGTCACGGTCGTGCCGCTGTCCGGGCCGAGCACGATGAGCGGGGTCAGGAAGTCGTTCCAGATCCACACGCCCAGGAAGATCATCACGCTGGCCGACGCGGGCCGCAGCAGCGGGAAGACCACCTGCCAGAACACCCGGAACCGGTTCGCGCCGTCGAGCGCGGCGGCCTCTTCGAGCTCCAGCGGGACGCCGCGTACGAAGCCCATGAAGAGCAGCACCCCGAACGGCACGTAGTAGCCGACGTTCACCAGCACGAGCCCCTGGAGGGTCGTCATCAGGTCGAACCACTTCAGCACGGTCGTGATCGGGGCCATGATGACCGGCACCGGGATCATGAGCCCGCACAGCAGCGTGGCCATGACGACCTTGGCGGCCCAGTGCCTTGCCCGCGCCAGATAGTGGCCGAGCATGGCGGAGAAGACGGTGAGGACCGTCACCGACAGGGCGGTCACGGCGATCGAGTTGATCAGGCCGAAGGTGAACAGGTGGTCGGGCCGGTTCAGCACCGCCGCCAGGTTGTCGAAGGTGGGCGGGAACGGCAGCCCGGCGGGGTCGGCCACCACGGCCGCGCTCGGTTTGAAGATGTTCACCAGCACCAGGTAGAGGGGCAGGAAGAACACCACGCCCACGAACGTGGCGACGATCGGCCGCGCGTTCACCGGGACACCTCTCTCTTCTGCAGGAACCGCAGCACGACCACCGAGATGAACGCGACGATCGCGAGCATCACCGCGGCCAGGGCCGAGGAGTAGCCGATCCGGTTGCTCACGAAGGCGGTCTGCACGACCTGGAAGGCCATGGTCACCGTGGTGCCGTTGCCGGGGCCGCCGTTGGTGATGACCCGGATCTGGTCGTAGGCCTTGAAGCCGGTGATCAGCAGCATGACCACGTTGATGGTCAGCGCCGGGGCGAGCATCGGCCAGGTGACGTTGCGGAAGCGCTGGAGCGCGCTCGCGCCGTCGATCGCGGCGGCCTCGCTGAGCTCGCGGGGCACCCCCTGGAGCCCGGCCAGGTAGACCACGACGCAGAAGCCGAGCATCTGCCAGGCCATGATCCAGGCGATGGAGTAGATCGCCAGGTCCGGGTCGGACAACCAGCCGGGCGGCTCGTCGACGCCGAGCCCGCGCAGGGCCGAGTTGAGCAGCCCGTCGTCGGTGAGAATGGCCTGCCAGATCACGCTGATGACGACCGAGCTGAGCACGACCGGGGTGAAGAACACCCCGCGCAGCAGGATGTAGAGCCTGGTCGGCCGGTCGAGCAGCATGGCGATCAGCAGGCCGCCGACGTTGGCCAGCACGGTGATGATCGCCGTGATGATCACGGTGTTCAGCAGCGCCTGGTGGAACTCGGCGTCGCTCAGCAGGGTGACGTAGTTCCGCAGGCCCACGAACCGGGTGGGCGGGTTGAAGGGGTTGAGGTTGGTCAGGCTGTTGTACGCCGTCATCCCGATCGGCACGAGCACGAAGAATGCGTAGGCCACCAGGCCGGGCAGCGCGAACAGGGCGAACCTGCCCAGGCCGGGCAGGAGCCTGCCGCGTCGCCGGGGACGGGGCACGGGATGGACCTTCTCGGGCGCCCCGCGCCGCATCGTCTGAGTCATCCGGTCACCACGTCGCGTTCGCGGGCCGGGTGAGGGCGCGGGGCCCTGCCTTGCTGGATCTGGGTCATGGTGTTACCGGGCCGGCCGATCGGGTGGGCGCGGGGCGCGCGGACGCGCACCCCGCTGAGCCTGTCTGGACATGGGGGTTACTGGGTCGCCTTGGCGTACTCGTCGTCGAGGAACTCGGCGAACTGCTGGGCGTTCTTCTTCCCGGTGATCAGGTCCTGGACGCCGAGGGCGGCCTTGTCGGCCAGGCCCGGGGGCAGCGCGCCGTCGCCGGCCTCCTGCGAGAAGGCGTCGTAGATCGAGCCCTCCTGCATGCCCTTCTGGTAGATCGCGACGGTCGCGTTGTAGACCGGGCCCATGTCGGCGGGCGGGGTGTAGCCCTTGATCGCCGGGATCGAGCCGTCGGCCTTCACGAACGCGTCGTTGTTCTCCTTGTCCTCGTCGAACGCCAGGGCCCACTTCTTGGCCAGCTCGACGTTCTTGGCGGTCGCGCTGACGAGGGTGCCGCCGCCGGTGAAGGTCGGGGTGACAGGGGAGCCGTCGTCGGTCGGCCACGGGAAGGCGCCGACCTCGAACGAGGGCTTGTTGGCGTCGGCCGAGGTGGCGAACCAGGAGCCCATGGGGTACATGGCGCCCTTGCCGTCGCGGAAGGCCTGCTCGGTGTCGGCGTAGGACCTGCTCAGGCCCGCCGGGTCGATGTACTCGTTCTTGGCCAGGTCCTCGATCTTCTTGGCGGCGGCCACGAAGTCGGGGTCGGTGAACTTGACATTGCCCTGGGCCCGCTGGAGCAGCCAGTCGGGCGTCTTCCGGTAGACGTCGGTGGCCACGGTGCCGGTCAGCGGGTACATGTCCGCCCACGTGTCGGCGCCGCCGCCGCCCACGATGAACGGGGTGACGCCGCCGTCCTTCAGCTTCTTGGAGATGTCCAGAAGCTCCTGATACGTCGTCGGCGTCTGGGTGATGCCTGCTTTGGCGAACATGTCCTTGTTGTAATAGACAACCGGGATGACCTGCGTGTTGTACGGGAGCTGGTAGACCTTGCCCCCGATGGCCCCCGCCTTCGGCGCGATGAAGTTCTTCAGCTCCTCATCGGTGAACGGCGCCAGCTTCCCCGCCTGGGCGAACCCGGCGGGGTTGACCGACTGCAGGATGTCGGGCAGGTTGCCCGCGGCGTCGAGCTGCTTGGCGTACGCCGTGCGGTCGATGTTGGGCGTCACCAGCTTCTTGATGGTCACCTCGGGGACCTTGGCGGAGGCCCGCGCGATGGCGGCGTCCCAGAACGCCGCGTTCAGGTTGGGCGTCTCGAAGACCAGGAAGCTCAGCTCCACCTTGCCGCCGGCCGACGCGCTCGCGCCGCCCTCGGCCCCCGGGGTCTCGCCCACCCCACAACCGGCCGCCGCCAGCACCGCGGCCAGGCCGAATATCAAAGTTCTGCGCATCAGCACAGCCCTCCTCGTTGCCGATCCGGCTCCCCGAAGCCGATTGAGATAACGTTATCCCGATACCGTAGAGTGTTGCGCGGAGGTTTCAAGAGCGAGGCGGGCAACGAATTGGTCACGGGCCGAATGGCGCCAACGGGCGATCATGCGGATGATAGGCGGATGCAGGAGAAGCCGAGGACGCGGAAGGGCCGCAGGCCGACGATGGTCGACGTCGCCCGCGAGGCGGGCGTCGCACTGCGGACGGTCAGCCGGGTCGTCAACGACGACGCCACCGTCGGCGCCGAACTGGTCGAACGGGTCAGGAGCGCCATCGCGGCCCTCGACTACCGCCCCGACGAACGCGCCCGCCACCTGCGCCTGGGCGTGACCGGCACCCTCGGCGCGGCCGTGCGCCAGCTCTCCCACGTGAACCCGGTGCTGCGCGCCGTCGAACGCGCCGCCCGCGCCGCCGGCCTCATGGTGCTCGCCGCCTCCACCGAAGACGACGAGAAGATCGAGCGCCACGTCGTCGAGTCGATGTGCCGCCGCCGCTTCGACGGCATCCTGCTCGAACCGATCGGCGCCGACCACGGCTACCTGGTCCCCGAACTGGCGGCCGGCCTGTCGCTCGTCGCGGTCGACCGCCCGGTGCTCGGCCTGGAGGTCGACTGCGTGCTGTCCGACAACGTGGCCGGCATCGAGACCGCCTTCGCCCACCTGGTCGCCCACGGCCACCGCCGCATCGCCTACATCGGCGACGACGAGCGCATCTACACCGCCCAGGAACGCGCCACCGCCTTCCGGGCCTGCCTGCGAGCGCAGGGCGGCGCCGCCGACGCCATGATCCACACCGGCCCGATACAGCGCGAACGCATCCACCACGCCCTGGAGAGCGCCCTGTCGGGCCCCGACCCGGCGACCGCCGTCATCACCGGGAACGCGACACTCAGCGTCGAGACGGTCCGCTGGTTCCGCGACCACGCCGACGACGTGGCGATCGTCGGCTTCGACGACTCGGAACTCGCGACGCTGCTGCGCCCCGACCTGACGGTGGTCGCCCAGGACGACGCGGCCATCGGCGACACGGCCATCACCATGCTCCGCACCCGCATCGCCGACCCGGCCACCCCGGTCCGGAAGGTCACCGTCCCGGTGACGCTCCAGGCCCGGGGCTCGGGCGAGACGCCACCGAAGCGGACCTGACCCACGGAGACCAGCTCGCGAGTGGTCGCGCCGGTGCGGCGGCACACATGGCAACGCCGTCGGCCGGGTCTGGCCGGACCACGCCGGCACCACCCACAGCAGGTTTCCGTCCCCCGCGAGTGAGCGCCACGTTCGACATTCGCCGTTCAGGTCACGCACCTCGTCCTGAGAGCGTGTCTCCTGTGCGGAAGCGAGCATCCGCACCCGTCGCCATGCGACGTCCCGCCGCGCCCATGCCCTCGGCAATCCGGGTGGGGCCGGTCCGGTGCTACGCGTCGCCCTCGCAGGCGGTCTCCTTCTCGGCCGTGCACAGGTCGGCGCCCGGACCGCCGAAGACCTGGTCGAACGCGCCTTCGTCGCCCATCAGGACATCGTCGCCCCCGTTACCGTCCATGAGGTCGTTGCCGCCCTCGCCTGAGACGAGGTCGCGAGCCGAGCCGCCGTAGTAGAGGTCGCCGTCCGGCCCGAGGAAGGCCTGGGCCGGGAGGGCGGTGTTGTTCCGCACCGTGTCGGCCCCCGTGTTGGTGCGCACCAGCATCTTGGTGATGCCCGTGGCGGCGCACCGGACCGTGCGGGGGTCGACGTTCGTGCAGGTGACGCTGCCCGCGAAGATGGCGTCGTTGAAGTTCCGGACGACGAGGAAACCGTTTGCGACGTTGATGGAGATGTCGTCGCCGGCGAATCCCGCGCTGACGAACAACTGCCCGCCGGACGCCACCACGTTGGTGGCGGCCATCGCGGGTGTGGCGCTGACGGCCGCGAGGGGGACGGCGAGCAGCGCTCCCATCGCCAGCGCGCGGAGACCGTTCTTGAGTGTCACGACTGTTCCCTTCCTGGTGAATGCGACGGTTGTCACGTCAGGAAGTACAGCGGCGTCGTCACCGGCGGAGTATGTCGAACTACCGACTGTGCAAAGGCGGAGTTCCCGCGGGAAGTCACCCGACGGAGGTTCTGCCTCCGGCTGTGCCGACGCGGTTTGCGGTGCGTCGGCCTTGCTCCGCAAGGAAATCGCGTGCGCCCTGGAGAAGACCGCCGGGGCGGCTTTCGCCTCCACCCCGGCGGGCGTTCTCACTGTTCCGCCGGCAGCGCCTCGCGCAGGGCCGCCACAGCCGCGGTCTCGGCCCGGTGGATCTCCGCCAGCCGCTCGCTCAACGCCGGGAAGAAGCCCGGCTCCGGAGGCGTCGCCTCCGCCTTCAGCGCCCACAGTTCGGCGGCCGCCGCCTCTGCGTCCGCCGCCCCGGCCGAGCCCTCGGCCACGGCGGCGCGGACGGTGGCGGTGAGTTCGCGCAGCCGCCGGTTCTCCGCCTCCGGCAGCGCCGTCTCGGCGAAGTCGTGCCACAGGCCGTGGATGCGCCGGAACTCGGCCGCGAGATCGTGCAGGGGCAGGCCGAGCAGGCCGGCCGCCTCGTCGAGGCCGTCGGCGAACAGGTCGCGGTGGTTGCCGCCGTCGGTGCCGACCGGTTCGACGGCCTCCCAGATCGACCGCATCGCGCCGGCCAGGCCGCGGCCGTCGGCGAACACCTTCGGCCAGCCCTTGGCCGCCGAGCCGTCGACGATGGTCCGGCTCCACTTGCGCCAGGCGGGCAGCGAGAACGACGCGGAGGTCCCGCCGAGGTGGGCGGCGCAGTCGCGCAGCCCGGCCAGCACCGCCTCCTCCAGCCGGGGCCGGGCGGGGGTGACGGCGTGCAGCAGGTTCTTGTACGACACCACCCGCCCCCGAGCCGCGTCGAGCCGGGCCCGGTCGACGCGCAGCGGCGCGAGGTTGCGGTCGTCGACCCAGACGCCGTCGCCGTCCTCGCGGTAGACGACGATCGGATGCCCGCCGTAGCCGTCGAGGACGGCGGGGGCGTGCCAGTAGCCGACGTGGTGGCGGTCGGGCAGCACCACGCAGGCCCGGCCCGCCGCCAGCTCGGCCGACAACCGCGCCGACGCGCCCTTCGCCCCGCCCGTGGTGTGGACGTCGAACGGCACCCCGAGCCGGGTCAGCGTGGTGTCCATCCACTTCTGCGGGTACTGCCAGCGGTTGCGGAAGCCCAGCACGACCACGGCCGAGTCGTGGCGTTTGAACTCCCAGAGGATGTAGCCCGCGCCGAGCCCTCCCCCGGCGAGGTAGACGAGCGGCTCGCTGACGGGGAACCCGCCGTTGCGCAGCACGTTGGCCACCGCCGCCGAGGCGGAGTGGCGGCCGCCGTGGAGGGTCCAGCCGTGGTCGGTCTGCGGGCCCGCCGCGCCCGCGACGTGCATGCGGGCGGTGGTGTAGCTCTCGCCGGTCTTGGCCATGCGCGCCCGGATGCGCGCCTTCAGCTGCTTCTTGCCGGTCATGACGGCTCCATCGCGGCACACGCGGACACCCGGTCCACGCCCGCGGTGTTCGCTCCGGCCGCTTCGGTCGTCGCCGTGCACGGTCCGCCGCGCTCCAGAGGCGATGAGGTCCCCTTTGCCTCCGCGTGCGGCGGGCCGCGTGGAGGCCCGCTGAAGGAGGTTGGGCGGTGGAGCCCGCCACCGCCGAACCTACACCTTCGGGATGTCGATCGCGATCTCGTCGCCGAGCCGGTATCCCGTCGCCAGGTCGAGCCGGTCGCCGCTCCAGAACCGTCCCGGGTCGTACCAGTTGGCCGCCTTGCGGCCGGTCAGCAGGCCCATCGCCTCGTACGTCACCGCCACCACCTCGGCGCAGTAGGCCGACTCCAGGGCCATGTCGCGCGAGCGCCGCGACGGCAGCCGCCCGCGTATCCAGCGCCCGGCCAGACGGGCGGTCGAGGGGAACGGGGTGCCGTCGAGGCGGGCGATGGTCTTGAGGACGGCGTCTTCCATCTCGCGGGTGACGTCGGGCTGGAGCTGGCGCAGCCAGCCGCGCTGGCCGTATCTGTTCGACCAGGTCACCACGGCGTCGCGCAGGTCGTGGAGCTGGACGCCGCGCTGGCGTGTGCCCGTCCACATGTCGACCAGGGACTTGCCGAGTTCGGCGTGCCACATCAGCGGGGGCAGGTCCTCGATCACGACGGACATGCCGACGTGGTTGACCGGGCTGTTGGTCGTCATCTGGATCGCCCGGTCGGGGACCGAACGGCCGCGGAACACCCAGACGTCACCGGTCCGGGTCTGGGTCAGCGCTTCGTCGAGGGAGATGCCGCTCATATCGGTAACCTAAGCACATGCGCTGGTGGAAAATCCTGGGCCTGGCCGCCTTCGCCGGAGTCGCGGCGAGCGGAGTCGTCGCGGTGCGCGCCGAGCGCCGCCGCCGGGCCTACACCCCCGAGGAGATCCGCGACCGGCTCCGCGAACGGACGGCCGAGATCTCCTCGTAGGGCGGTCTCCTACCCGCGCACCGATCGGGGCGGCACCGTGTTGCCCGTCAGCGCCGCGTCGTCGATCGAGACGGGGCGGTAGGGCAGGCGGGCCAGCTTTTCGCGCATGAACCCGACCGGGTCGGCCAGGGTGTCGGCGCGGGCGCTGACGAACGCCCATTCGTGCTCGTCGGAGCCGTAGTAGACGACCGAGGGGAACGCCTGGGTGAAGCGCGCCCAGGAGCGGCGCAGCGTGTCGTTGCGCCACAGGGTCATGCATCCGGCCTGGGTCGACACGACCCCGCCGGGGGCCAGCGCCTTGCGGCACATCTCCAGGAACGCGGCGCCGTAGAGGCGGTCGTGCTGGGCGTCGCCCTCGGCGCTCTCGTCGGGCAGGTCGACGACGATGACGTCGTAACCGGCGGCCGACTCCAGGAAGGCGTAGCCGTCTTCGTAGCGCATCGTGATCGGGCCGGCGCCGCGCTCGGCCGCGGCGAGCTCGGCGACGGTGTAGCCGTAGGGCAGGTGGTCGGCGCAGACGCGGACCGCCCGCCGGTCGATGTCGACGTGGTCGACGGCCTGGGCGCCCGCCTCGACGAGGATCTGGCAGGCCACGCCCTCGCTCGACCCGATGACCAGGCAGCGGTCGAGCCGGTCGGCGAGCAGGGCCGGGGGGATGACCAGGGCCTCGTGGTAGACGAGCTGGCTGAACTCGGTCGACTGGCGCTCACCGCCGCAGAACAGGCTCGCGCCCTGCTCCGTCACGGCGACCAGGATGTCTTGGAACGGGGTCGTCTCCTCGTGGAGCACGGCGTCGACCCGCCACAGCCGGCGTGTGCCGGGGGTCGTCGGCTCGTCGATCCACAGGTGACCGTCGTGTTCGATCAAAGGGTTGCCTCCACTCGCTGACCGCCTCTGCCGATGATCCTCGTCGTCACCCGGCCGGGTGTCAGCTCGGCGGCCAGTACGGTCATGGCCTTGCGGGGGTCGGCCCGCTCACCGCAGGTGAAGACGTCGACGAACGCCGCGCGGTGCTGGGGGTAGGTGTGGAGCGAGGCGTGCGACTCGGCCAGCAGGGTCAGCACGGTGACCCCCTGGGGGACGAACCGGTGGGAGACCACCTCCATGACGGTCGCCCCCGCTTCCTTCATGGCCCTGGGCAGCAGCGCGCGCAGCAGGGGCTCGTCGTCGAGGAGCGCCGGGTCGGCGTCCTCGAACTCGACGATGACGTGGATGCCGCTGAACCGGCCGATCTGCGCGGTCATCAGCCCGGCACGCAGAAGGTCGGCAGCGCGGGCAGGCCGTTGACCGCCGCGCAGGAGTAGCTGGAGGTGTACGCCCCCGCGTCCATGATCTCGATGGGGTCGCCGGGGGCCAGCGAGAGCGGCATGGCGTAGTCGGTGTGCTTGTAGAGCACGTCGTCGCCGTCGCTGGTCGGCCCGGCCAGCACGACCGGCCCGTCGGGGCCGAACCCGGCGGGGGCGTGGATGCGGTAGGCGATGGTGTCGTTCTCGGTCTCGACCAGGCCGTTGTAGCGGCCGACGTCGAGGAACACCCAGCGGCGCGGGTCGGCGGGCACGCCGCCGCGGACCGCCACGACCTCGGCGCGGATCATGCCAGACGGGCCGACGAGGGATCGGCCCGGCTCGATGACCAGTCGCGGACGGTCGCGGGGTTCGAAGTGGCGGGCGAGCGACAGGTCGACCGCGCGGGCGAACTCCTCGGAGGAGGCCGCCGGCTCGCGGTAGGAGATCGGGAACCCCCCGCCGATGTCGATGGCCGGCAGCCGCACGCCCTCGGGTTCGAGCATCTGGGCGATCTTGGCGGCGGCGGCGATGCCGGCGTCCCAGGCGGCGAGGTTGCGCTGCTGCGAGCCGACGTGGAACGTGACACCCTGTGGCCGCAGCCCGCGGTCGGCGGCCTCGGCGAGCATCTCGGGCGCCGCCTCCTCGGGGCAGCCGAACTTGGCCCCGAACGGCATCGCGGCGGCCGGCGGGGTCACCTGGATGCGGCAGAACACCTTCGAGCCGGGCGCCTCGACGATGATGTTGCGCAGGTCGCCGGGGTTGTCGAAGGCGAAGGTGCGCACTCCGCGCTCGTAGGCGGCGGCCACGTCGGAGCGCTTCTTCACCGGGTTGCTGAACGACAGCCGGGACGCGGGCACCCCGCGCGCCAGGCAGAGCTCGATCTCGGCGAGGCTGGCGACGTCGAAGCCGGCCCCTAACCGGGCGAGCGTGGTGATGACGCCGGGTGCGGCGTTGGCCTTGACCGCGTAGAGGATCTCGGCGCCGATGAACGCGAGGCTCATGGTCCGGTAGGTCGACTCAAGGGTCGGCAGATCGATGAGCAGGCAGGGACTGGGTGTCTCGTGACGGTCGGCGAAGGCGCGCAGCCGCACTGCGGCCCCCTCCATCGCGCCCTCGACACGTCGCGTGAGAGTCAGGTCTGGCACGGCTCCCCCTTACTTTCCGTGGTATATCGCCCACCGAAAGTAGTCACACGAGAACCCTGATGACCATAACCTGAAGGTGACACGGACCTTACTTAGCGAATTGGTAGAGCCCCGAGGTTTTAACTCTGTGACGGGAAGGGCAGAAGAGGAGATTCCCGTCCGCCCATATGCGGATATTTCACCAATCATCGGCTAGAGGTCCAGGACGACGTCCTCCCGCACCGGCACCGAGCAGCAGATGAGCGCGTCCCCCACCGCCGGCGGCTCCAGCGGCTCGGTCCGGTAGCGGACGGCCCCGGCCAGCAGCCCGGTCACGCAGGTGTGGCACACCCCGGTCCGGCACGACCACCGCACCGGCACGTCGCACGCCTCGGCGAGTTCGAGCAGACTGCCGTACTCCTCGCCCCACCGGACGGTCAGCCCGCTGCGCGCGAAGGTGACCTCCGGCCCGGTCCCCTGGGACGCCGGCGGATGCGGCCGGACGTGCCGCGCGCCCACCACACCGGGGTTGACAGCGGCCAGCGTGCCGAACAGTTCGGTGTGCACCCGGCCGGCCGGGAGCCCCACGCCGGCCAGCGCGTCGGCCATGGCGGTCATGAAGCCGGCCGGACCGCATATATAGGCGTCGGTGTCGGGCGTGATGCCGAGTCCGGCCAGGCCTGAGGCGGTCGGGCGGCCGGTCTCGGCGTGCGGCGGCAGCGGTTCGCCCGGTTCAGGAGCGGTGAAGAACACCTTCTGCCGGGCCCCGGGGATGCGGTCGAGCAGCGCGCGCACCTCGTCGGCGAACACCTGCGTCCTGACAGAACGTGTCACGTGCAGCCACCGGACACCCCGTTCGGCGCCCGTTTCGACCAGCGCGTGGAGCATCGCCAGCACGGGGGTGATGCCGATCCCGGCCGAGATCAGGGCGACCGGCGAGGAGGCGTCGGCCATCGTGAAGTCGCCCCGGGGCGCGGCAACCTCCAGGGCGTCACCCTCGGTGACCCGGGAGTGCAGGTATCCACTGACCTCGCCGCCGGGTTCGTGCTTGACGGTGATTCGATAGCCGGACGATCCAAGCGACAGCGAGTAGCTGCGCACCGAGCCGTCGGGCACCCGTACCGTCAGGTACTGGCCCGGCAGGGCCACCGGCAGCGCCGAACCGTCGCCGGGCGCGAGATAGAAGGAGACGGTGTCGTCGCTCTCCCGCCGCACCCGCGTGACGGCGAGCGGACGGAACCCCGGCCAGGCCGGCCGGGCGACGGGGCTCTCGGCGAGCAGGTCGCGGAAGGAGCCCTGCCAGCCGGGGCTCAGCGCCGGGTTGTCCAGCGCCGCCCGCAGCCGGGCGGGGTCGCGCGGCCCGGGAAGGTAGAGCAGCGCGTCGGCCTCGGTGACCGAGACCTCCCCCGAGCCGACCGACAGCCGCTCGATGTCGTCCCCTGCCGTCACGTCGCCCTCGGTGATCACCCTCAGGTAGAAGCCGGGCCGCCGGTGCCCGACGAGCAGCGAGGCCATCTCGGGCACGCCCATCCGCAGGCCCACCCGGAAACAGGTGACGCGGGGCTGGGTGACCTCGAAGACGGCGGTGCCGATCCGGTAGCGATCGCCGATGCAGACCTCGTCGTCGGGCAGCCCGTCGACGGTGAAGTTCTCGCCGAACTGGCCGTAGGCGAGATCGTCGCGGCCGAGGTGACGGCTCCAGTGGGCGTAGGAGTCGATCTGGTAGACCAGCACGGCGCGCTGCTCCCCGCCGTGTCCCTGGAGATCGCCCTGCCCGTCGCCGTCGACGTTGAGCCGCCGCACCCGCCGCGGCCCCTCGACACTGGTCTTCCAGATGCCCGTGTGGACGGTGCGGCCCTCCCACGGCACGTCCTTGGGCAGGCCCACGTTGACCGACAGCAGTTTTCCGACAATTCCCCCCATACCGGAAACCTACCCGGCTCAGCGCTCGCGGCCCCGGGGCTTGAGCCGGAGAGAGGGCAGCTCAGGGGCGCGGAGCGGATCGCCGTCGTAGCCGGGCACCGGGCCGAGGGCGCCCTCGCCCCACGACCGCCGGAACTCGACGATCTCGTCGTGCGAGCGGCCGACGAAGTTCCACCACATGACGATCCGCTCCTCGAACGGCTCGCCGCCGAGCAGCAGCAGCCGGGCGTCGCCCGCAAGATCCACCGAGGAACGGCCCGCGCCCAGGTAGAGCAGCGGTCCCGGTTCCAGCGCCGTCCCGGCGACCCGCGCCGTCCCCGACAACACCAGGGCGGCGTACTCCCAGGCGGGCTTCAGCGGCAGCCGCGCGGGCGCGGACACCACGATCTCGGCTCCCACGATGGGCGTGTGCGCGGTGGCGGGCGAGGTCAGCCCGGCCAGTTCCCCCAGCAGCACGGTCACCGAGCAGCCCGGCTCGGTCAGCTCGGGCAGGTCGGGGTGGTGCTCGAAGGCGGGGGCGGTGTGCCGGGCGCTCTCGGGCAGCGCGACCCAGAGCTGCGCGCCGTGCAGCCGCCCGAATTCGGACTCCTCGGAGTGGGCGATGCCGCGCCCGGCAGTCATCAGGTTGAGCTGCCCCGGCTTGATCACCTGCTCGCTGCCGAGCGTGTCACGGTGCAGCACCTCGCCCTCGACGAGCCAGCTCACCGTCTGCAACCCCGTGTGGGGATGGGGCGGCACCGTCATCGCGGCCGGTTCGGGCCCGTAGGCGTCGGCGAAGCACCACGCCCCGACCATCCGCCGTCCGGCGGTGGGCAGCGTGCGGGTGACCTTCATCCCGCGGGTCCCGCCCAGCACGACGTCGCGGCCGGGCAGCAGCTCCGGTTCGCCCGCGCCCTCGCCGCCGCAGACGGCCTCCCGGGGGTCGCTTTCGAGGTTGCTCATGTACCGGAATCTACGCCGACACCCATACAGGAGACGACGAAGGCCCCGCTCGCGGACGAGCGGGACCTTCACGACAAGGCGGTTCAGCCGGCGTGGGCGCCGTTCACCGACAGGACCCGCTCGGCCTGCGGAATGGCGGGGAACTGGCCGGTGTCGACGATGCCGTGCTCCAGGTAGGCGGCCTCGATCAGCGCGTGGGCCTTGGCCTCCAGCTTCCAGAGCGAGCGGAACTCCTTGCACATGTCGATCGGCACGCCGGTCTCGCGGGCGATGTCGGCCGCGCGGGGCACGAAGCGCTCCTCGATGGCCTGGTCCCAGTAGGCGCGGGCGGCCTTGATCCACGACGAGCGCTGCATGATGTCGACCGGGGCGGCGACGGGCCGGCGCTGCTCGTCCTCCTCGTCGGCCGGGGCCATCAGGGCGCGCATGGCGGCGCTCTGCTGCGGGGGCTCGGGCTCCCACGGGACCGGCGGGTGGAGGTCGAGCAGGGCGCTGGTGTTGAACAACGCGCCGATCTGCGAGAGCAGCGCCTCCTGGCGCTCGGCGTCGTTGGCGAGGCCGGTGTGCTCGACCGCCTGGTCCATGGCCCGGTCGAGGCGGGCCAGCGCGGCGCGCATGCGACGCTCGGAGGCGCCGGTCTCGCGCAGGTGGCGCGCGCGCTTGGCGGCCAGGGCGACCCGGGTGAGACGGCGGTGGGCGTCGACGTCGCTGGCGGTGCGGTCGCTCGACTCGGCCAGGCCGAGGCGGACCATCGCCCGCTCGGGGGTGAGCCGCCAGTGGATGCGGCTGCGGCCGGTGAGGCGGACCCGCTCGATGGCCATGCCGCGCTCCCAGAGCCAGGCGGCGACCAGCGGGGCGGCCAGGCGGAAGATCGCCTCGGCGACGCTGGCGGCGTCCATGGCCGACAACACGGCCGACAGGCCGGTGAGCACCCAGACGGCCAGGCCGTCGATGCCCGCGGCGTAGTTCTCCCGCATGTTGCGGCGGGCCCGGACGGCCGAGGTGATGACGGCGACCTCGATGAACGCGAAGAGCAGCAGCCGCAGGGGACCGTCGAATCCGAGGACGTCTCCGGCGAACTGCCACATGCCCTGGGCCGACACACCGGTCGCGATGCTCGCCGCGACGATGGTCAGGATGTCTTCGGTCGGCCGGGGGGCGACGTACTTGGTGAAGACACGGCCGGCTCCGCGCCAGACGGCGCGCAGGACATAGAGCAGGATGACGAGCGCCACCAGGGCGAAGACGGCGATGATCGCCGCGCCGACCGGGTTCGCGGAGACCCAGGCGGAGACCTCTTCGAATTCAGGCATACGAACCATCAATCTCGACGTCCGACGGTATAACGACGCGATCATTCCAGAATGTCGCGTGCCACGCGCGCGAAACCCCTGTGACAGCGGGGAAATCGGTGATTCCAGCCTCCTGTCGCGAGAAGCCATATCGGGTACCGAACCGGCCCGAATCGTTGTTAGATGGCCCTCGGCGGAGGAGGACACGAATGGACGTCGCCGACCTCGTCAAAGGGGCCGCCGGTGGAGACGAGACCGCGTGGAACGCTCTCGTGGCCCGGTTCACCGGGTTGTTGTGGGCGGTGACGGCCGGGTTCGGGCTGGGCGACGACGACCGGCGCGACGTCGTGCAGGAGGCCTGGTTACGGCTGGCCGAGCGCCTCGACCGGATCGAGCAGCCCGACAAGGTCGGCGGCTGGCTGGCCACGACCGCCCGGCGCGAGGCCCTGCGCATGGCGAAGGCGGCGGGCCGGGTGACGCCGTCCGGAGACGGCTTCCTCGCCGACGTCCGGTCCCCCGACCGCACCCCCGAGCAGGTGCTCCTCGACGCCGAGCAGGCGGCGCTCGACGCCGCGCGGGCGGCCCGGCTGCTGGCGGCCTTCGAGCAGCTCGGGCAGCGCTGCCGCGACCTGCTGCGGATGCTGTCGGCGACGCCGCCGCTCAGCTACCTGGAGATCGCGGCCACCCTCGACATGCCGGTCGGCAGCATCGGGCCGACCCGCGCCCGCTGCCTGAAGTCGCTGCGCGCGAAACTCGGCGGCCCGGAGTAGGTATCAGGACCGGCCGGTCACCCTCCTACCTTCCGTGACAATCGTGTCTGAACTGAGGGCCGCCTTCGTCGGACGTGACCGCGAACGCGCCGCCCTCCACGCGTGCGCCGGCCGGGCCCGTTCGGGCCGCCCGGCGCTGGTCCTGGTCGACGGCCCGCCGGGGGTGGGCAAGACCGCGCTGGTCCGCAGTGCGCTGGAGGGCTTCCGGGTGCTCGCCGCGAGCGGCGATCCCCTCGAAAGCTCCTTCGATTACGGCTTCGCCCAGCAGTGGCTCCACGACGGCGTCTCCGGCGACCCCATCGACGTCGGCGCCCGCCTGCTGGGCGTGCTGACCGGCTCGGAGGAGCCGGTGGCCCTGGTGGCCGACGACGCGCAGTGGGCCGATGCCCCCTCGGTGCGGGCGCTGGCGTTCGCGCTGCGCCGCCTGCACGCCGGGAACGTGCTGGTCGTCGTGGTCACCCGCGACGAGCCGCCCGACGGGCTGCGGCGGTCGCTGAGCGAGGCGACCCGGTTGTCGCTGACCGGGCTGAGCGTGGCCGAGCTGGGGGAACTCGCCGCGCACCTGTGCCCGGTGCCCCTGGGTGCGGCGGCGCTGGACCGGTTGCGGGCGCACACGGGAGGCTCCCCGCTGCACGCCGAGGCGCTGCTCCGCCAGACCTCGCCCGACGTGCTGGCCGACCCCATGGCGCGGCTGCCGGCGCCCCGGGGGCATGCGATGGACGTACAGGACCGGCTCGGACGGCTCGACGAGCGGACCCGCGCGCTGGTCCGGGCGGCCGGCGTGCTCGGCGAGGAGTGCCCGCTCTGGCAGGCCGAACGGCTGGCGGGCGTCCCCGGCGCGATCCTGCTGCTCGACGCGGCGGTGGCGGCCGGGCTGCTGGTCCACCGGGTCGGCGGGGAACTCATGGTGGGCTTCCCCGATCCGCTGACCAGGGCGGCGGTCTACGAGGGGCTGCGGCCGGGCGAGCGGGCGCGGCTGCACCGGGACGCCGCCGTGATCTGTCCCGATCCGGTCGACCAGGTGCGCCACCGGATCGGCGCCGTCTCCCGGGCCGACGACGCGTTCGCGCGGGAGGTGGCCGCCTTCGCACGGGAGCAGGGGGCGTCCGGGAACTGGGAGGTGGCGGCCGACCACCTGGAGTGCGCCGCCCGGCTGACCGCGTCGCCGCGGGAGCGCGGGGTGCTGCGCGCGGAGGCGGTGCACGCGCTGCTGCTGGCCGGGCGGCCCGGTCGGGCCGCCGAGCTGGCGCGCGAGCCCAACGCCCATCCGGGCGCGCGGGCGTTCGCGGCGGGGCTCGTCGAGGAGGCGAGCGGGGACCGGGCGCGGGCGCGGGGGCTGCTCGAACGCGCCTGGCTCGACCGGGAGCCGGCCTTCGAGGGCGCGGTCGCGACGGCGCTGGCCCGGCTGTGTCTGTCCGACGGCCTGCTGCCCGAAGGACATCGGTGGGCGTTCCGGGCGTCGGGGGTGGGAGCCGGCTTCGTGCACATGGTCTCCCGGTTCGCCGCCGGACGGACGGCCGACGTCCTGGACCTGCGGCTGCCCGACCCGGCGGTGGCCGCGCCCGGGGAGCTCGACCTGCTGACCGGCCGGGCGGCGGTGCGGCTCTGGACGGGCGACGCGGCCGGGGCCCTGGCCGACCTGAGGGGTGTTCCCGGCGAGGTGGCCGAGACGCTGCGCTGTCTGGCCGAAGTGCGTTCGGGGGCCTGGGACGACGCGCTCTCCCGCCGACCCGGCACCTGGACCGCGCCCTACACCGTCGCGGCGCAGGCCATGGTGCACGCCGCGCGGGGCGAGGTCGCGACCGCCCGGACGCTGCTCTCGCACGGATGGGGCGCCGTGAGCGGGCTGGCCCGGATGTTCCTCGACGCGGCGGCGGCGTTCGCCGACCAGGTCGAGGCCGGCGATCCCGATCCCGAGATCGCGCCCGGCGCCGGGTTCGCCGCGTGCGCGGGGATGTTGCCGATCGCGCCGGGCGGGCGAAGGGAGGCGGCGCTCTCCCCCGATCCGTTCGAGCGGGCGCGGGCCGAGTTCGCCGACGGCTCGAACCTGCGAAGGTCGGGGCGGCGCACGGACGCGGCGGTCCGGCTGCGGGCCGCCTGCGACGCCTTCCGGGCGCTGGGCGCCACGCCGTTCCTGGAACGGTCCATGAGGGAGCTGGCCGCATGCGGGCGGTCGAACGACGCGCTGACGGCCCAGGAGAGCACGGTCGCCGGGCTGGTGGTGGCGGGGCTGACCAACAAGGAGATCGCCCGGCGGCTGACGCTCAGCGTGAAGACGGTCGAATATCACCTGTCGAACGTGTTCGCGAAGCTGGGGGTGTCCTCCCGGACCGCTCTGGTGGCGCTGCTGGTGCGGGGTCAGCCCCGGCGGGCGTAGAAGCGCCCGTCGTGGCGGTCGATGCGCAGGGGGCGGCCGAAGCACTCCGACAGGTGCTCGCCCGTCAGCGTCTCCTCGACCGGACCGCCGGCCAGCACCCGGGCGTCGCGCATCAGCAGCGCGTGGGTGGTGGTCGCGGGGACCTCCTCCAGGTGGTGGGTGACCAGCACGGTCGACAGGCGGGGGCGGCCGGCGAGCTCCTCCAGGGCCTCGATCAGGTCTTCGCGGGCGGGCAGGTCGAGGCCGGCGAAGGGCTCGTCGAGGAGCAGGATCTCGGGGTCGGCCATGAGGGCGCGGGCCACCCGGACACGGGCCCGCTCGCCCTGGGAGCAGACGACGAAGAGCCGGTCGGCCAGGTCCTTGCAGCCCAGGTCGGCCAGCAGGGACTCGGCCTTGGCGTGCTCGGCGGGGCCGTACTGCTCCCAGAGGGGGGCGCTGGTGCCGGTGTGGCCGGTCAGCACGACCGTCTTGGCGGTCGCGCCCTCCTCCTCCAGCAGGGACTCGTCGACGAGCCGCTGGCTGGCCGCCACCAGGCCGATGTGGCGGCGCAGCTCCCGCAGGTCGACCTTGCCGAGCTGTTTCCCGAGCACGCGGGCGGTGCCGGAGGTGGGGTGGCGGACGGTCGCGGCGACCGACAACATCGTGGTCTTCCCGGCCCCGTTGGGACCGAGCACCACCCAGTGCTCGCCCTTCCGGACGGTGAGGTCCACGTCGGAGACCAGCGCGCGGCCGACCGCGCGGACGCTCACCCCGTGGAGTTCAAGCGCGAGATCGTTCATCCGCACAGCATGTCAGGGTGTTTCAGGACACCCGGAACCGGCCTCCCACCCGATCGAGGTCGGCGGGGTGGTCGGCGATGTGGATGCGGTCGCCGTGCTTCACCCCGGCGGGGACCGCCGAGTCGAGGTAGGTGTTGACCCCCTTCACCAGGAAGTCGTCGAGCTCGCCGTCGACCAGGCGCAGCAGCGCCGCGCCGCCCTTGGCGGTGATCAGCTCGATCGGCCGCCCGTCGAGTTCGAGGCAGACGGCGCCCTCGTGGTCGCTCTGGGTCAGCACGGTCAGGTAGGCGACGTCGCGCTCGGGGTGGACACGCAGGTAGGCGTCGGCGTGGCCGTGCGTGACCCGGACCCGCGACTCCACGGCGGCGGGGGCCGAGGGGAGGGCGTCGGCGAGGACCGTACAGGGGCGGAGGTCCTCGTCGAGGGACGGCGCCGGGCCGTCGACGACGACCGAGCCGCCGGCGGCGATGTGCGCGGCCAGCAGCGCCTGCACGTGGCGGTGCATGAACGGGCCGCCCGGGACGGTCACGCTCCCGTGCGCGGCCAGGTCGTCGACGGTGGCGCTCTGGAGCTCGACCAGCGCGTAGTCGACCCCCGCGGCGCGGCAGCGCTCGTGGTAGGCGCGCAGCGACCGGCCCAGCTGCGGGGCGTCGGAGCCCTCGGGCGAGAAGGCGGCGATCCCGGCGTAGGGCAGGTAGAGGCCGTAGGCGCCGGCGCGCTCGGGGCGGGACTCCAGGAACTCGGCGCCGTGCAGCGTGAGGAAGTCGGACATCGACTTCAGCGTGTGGGCCTTCGGGGTGGCCTCGCCGTTCTCGTCGATGGGGGCGCAGTCGGGGTAGGGCGACTCGTGCACGTCGTCGAGGTCGTCGGTCCAGCCCGAGGTGTTGACGCCGGTGTAGACGTTGAACCCGGTCGCGCCGGCCGCCAGGGCGAGCAGCGTCTGGTGGTAGGAGGTCGTGCCGTCGGCGTAGGCGGGGTCGTAGAGCTTGGAGAAGCCCCAGTTCTCCTCCAGGTTCGGGCCCGGGGCGCGCTTGGCGGCCGTCACGTAGCGGGCGTGGGAGTCGCGGTTGGCCGAGACGACGCCCATCCAGTTGGTGAAGCCGTAGTTGATGCCGTCCCAGATCTCGGGGCGGACGCGGGCCAGCCAGTCGTCGAACGAGTGGTGGTGCTCGGCCGGCGGGTTCAGGTTGACCACGACCGGGACGCGCGCGGCGACGGCGGCGCTCCAGCGGTGGTAGACCTCGGCCATGTACTCGGCGTGGAAGCGTCCCCAGTCGGCGTAGGACTGCAGCTCCTCCGATCGCGCAGGCCCGGTCCACTCCCTCGGGGGCTCGATGTCGGACCAGTCGCCGATCGCGGTGCCGTGGAGGCGGTCGTACTCCTCGACGGTGCCGTACCAGTCCTTCAGCCGGTCGCGGTAGAAGGCCAGCGCCGAGGCGCTGTAGTCGTAGGCGCTCAGCGGGAGCGCGCCGCTGGTGTAGATGCCCTCGTTGGCGATCTGCATGAGGATGATCGGCCCGTTCGGCCAGGTCGCCGGCTCGATGACCTCCTTGCCGGTCGCGTTGAGCCACTGGGTGACCATGCCGTCGAACAGCGGCGCGAGCGGTGCGGGCAGCGGGTCGCCGAGCCAGTTCGAGGCCTCGCCGGCGGCGTCGAGCACGGCCTCGATCGCCGGGTTGTGCTTCGGGCACACCCAGTCAGGCAGACCGCCGTAGTTGGTCTCGGCGTGGATGAACGGGCCGGGTTTGGCCACCACCTGGATCCCGAGCTCGTGGCAGAGCGCCAGGAATCCCACCACGTCACGGTTCCCCTGGCTCTCCCCCGAGAAGTCAGGCGGCCCGTCCGGGGTCGGCTGGTGGTGCCGCCACGGGAGGTAACACGTGATCACGCGGATGCCCAGCTCGTCGCGGATGGCGATGAGCCGGTCACGCCACACCGAGGGGTCGTCCCGGTAGTAGGGATAGTCGGCCGTCACGAGCACCTGCGGCTCGCCGTCGATGACGGTAACACCGTCGCGGACCTCGATGGCCACGCTCACTCCTTCGCTGGTACACCGTATTGCTCTAATACATAGTCTATATCTTGAAAAAAGTCACCCACGGATCATTGGTAACGCTCCGACCACGTCGGATGACTTATTTTTGGCTCTGATCTAACATGGGCGCAGACGTGGGGGAAGGAAGATCATGGTGAGGCCCGAGCGACGTACCGTCCGCGATCTCCGAAGGGGGAACCGGGCGGTCCTGTTGCGCGCCCTCTATTTCGCGGGACCGACGAGCCGCCACGAGCTGACCGCCCTGACCGGCCTCAGCGCGGCCACCGTCAGCAACGTGACCGGCGACCTGCTCGCCGACGACATCATCGTCGAGGCCGGGCTGGTCGACAGCGACGGCGGCCGCCCGCGGGTGCTGCTGCGGGTCAACCCGACCTACGGCTTCGCGATCGGCGTCGACGTGGGCGAGACCCACGTGCGCGTCGAGCTGTTCGACCTCGACATGAACGAACTGGCCAAGAGCGAGTTCGCGCTGCGCCCCGGCGCCCACGACGTCGACGTCGTCGTGCGTCACGTGTTGTCGGGGATCGACGCCGTCGTGGCCGACAGCGGGGTGCCGCCGTCGAAGGTCCTCGGCGTGGGCGTCGGCGTGCCCGGCATCGTCGAACGCGGCCCCGAGGCGATGATCCACGCGCAGACCTTCGGGTGGGACTCGGTCCCGCTCGGCACCCTCCTGCGCGCCGGCACCCCCTTCCCGCTGCACATCGACAACGGCGCCAAAACAATGGGCCAGGCCGAGATGTGGTTCGGCGCCGGCCGGGGCTCCCGCCACGCGGTGATCGCGCTGATCGGGTCGGGCGTGGGCGCCAGCATCATCGCCGACGGCATGACCTACCGGGGCGCCAACAGCTCCGCGGGCGAGTGGGGGCACACCAAGATCGCCATCGGCGGCCGGTCCTGCCGGTGCGGGGGGCGCGGGTGCCTGGAGGCCTACATCGGCGCCGAGGCCGTGCTGGAACGTGCCGGAATCGACGTCGACACCTCGACCGAGCAGGCGGCCTTCGCCGAACTGGTGACCTCGGGCTCCCCCGTGGTCGAGGAGACGGTCGAATACCTCGGGGCCGGCCTGGCCAACCTGATCAACCTGTTCAACCCCGAGCGCATCGTCGTCGGCGGATGGGCCGGCCTGCTGCTCGGCCAGCACCTGCTGACCACGATCAAGCAGAAGGCCGCCGAGAACTGCCTCACCCAGCCCTATTCGACCGCCTCGATCGTGCTCGGCCGGCTCGGCCCCGACGCCGTCGCCCTGGGCGCGGCCACCCTGGTGGTCGACGAATTCCTCCTCAGCACCACCTCGTCGTCAGTGTCGCGGGAGCCCGCCGTAAGCTAGTTCGGCGCGCTGACCTTACGGATTTCCGTCGCGTGAGGGAGCGCATACCGCAGAATGGCGTCAAACCCCCCACTGGCCGAGGAGATCACTTTGGGCACTTCACGCGACATCCTGGACCTCGCCCTCAGCGCCCGCGAACTGGCCGACAACCAGCCCGCCGGCACCCTGGAGCACGCGGCCGCCACCTCCGTGGCGATCACCTGCGCGACCACGCGAGACGAGGACCAGGCTCGATCGGTGCTGGAGGGGGTGTCGCCGGAGGAGGTCAGGGCCGCGGCCCTGGAACTCTTCGAACGGCTCGCCCAGCAGTAAAGAGGCCCGGCTCCGGCCTGTGGGGGCGCCGGAGCTTCAGGTCGTGCACGCCCTGAGCGCGGCCTGCCCGACGAACCGTCTCAGGTGACCGGGCCCGGCCATCGTCGGCCGAGCGCCCGAACCGGCCGCTCTCCCCGGTTCACTCGGCCCCGGCTGCGGCCTGCCCGACGAACTGTCTCAGGTGACCGGGCCCGACCGCTCTCCCCGGTTCACTCGGCCGCGTCGGCGGGCTCCCCCGCCACCACCTCCAAGACCGACTCACCGTATTTGGCCAGCTTGTTCTCGCCGATGCCGCTGATCGTGCCGAGTTCGGCGAGGGTCGACGGCAGGCGGGTGGCGATCTCCTTCAGGGTCGCGTCGTGGAAGACGACGTAGGCCGGCACACCCTGTTCCTTCGCGGTGGCGGCGCGCCAGGCGCGCAGGCGTTCGAACAGCGGCCTGGCCTCGGAGGACAGGTCGGCCGCCTGGGGCGCGGACTTCGCCACGGCGACCCTGACCTTGCGCTCCGGGTCTTTGCGCATCTCGATCGTCCGCTGACCGCGCAGGACGTCGGCGCTGGCGTCGGTGAGGATCAGCGTCGGGTAGTCGCCGCCCTCGACGTCGAGGATGCCCAGGGCCAGCAGCTGGCGGATGACCGCGCGCCATTCGGGCTCGCGCAGGTCGGTGCCGACCCCGTAGACGCTCAGCGTGTGGTGGCCGTATTGCCGGATCTTCTCGTTGTCGCGGCCGAGCAGGATGTCGGTGATGTGGGCGGCGCCGAACTTCTGGCGGCGTTCGCGGTGCAGGCGCAGGATCGTCGACAGGACCTTCTGGGCGGCGACCGTGCCGTCCCAGGACTCGGGCGGGGTCAGGCAGGTGTCGCAGTTGCCGCACGGCCCGGACTTCTGCCCGAAGTAGTCGAGCAGGCCGACGCGGCGGCAGCCGACCGACTCGCACAGGGCCAGCATCGCGTCGAGGTGGCGGGACAACCGCCGCCGGTGGGCGTCGTCGCCCTCGGAGGTGTCGATCATGCGGCGCTGCTGGACGACGTCCTGCAGCCCGTAGGCCATCCAGGCGGTGGACGGCAGGCCGTCGCGCCCGGCCCGGCCGGTCTCCTGGTAGTAGCCCTCGATCGACTTCGGCAGGTCGAGGTGGGCGACGAACCGGACGTCGGGTTTGTCGATGCCCATCCCGAACGCGATCGTCGCCACCATCACCAGCCCCTCCTCCCGGAGGAAGCGCGCCTGGTGGGCCGCCCGGGTGCGGGCGTCGAGGCCGGCGTGGTAGGGCAGCGCCGGGATGCCGTTCTGGGCGAGGAAGGCGGCCACCTGCTCCACCGAGTTGCGCGACAGGCAGTAGACGATGCCGGCGTCGCCCTTGTGCTCGTTGCGCAGCAGGTCGAGCAGCTGCTTCTTCGGCTCGTTCTTCGGCACCACCCGGTATTGGATGTTGGGCCGGTCGAAGCTGGCGACGAAGTGGCGGGCGTCGTCGAGCTTGAGCCGACTGGCGATCTCGGTGTGGGTGGCCGGGGTCGCCGTGGCGGTGAGGGCCACCCGGGGCACGTCGGGCCACCGCTCGTGGAGGGCCGACAGGGCCAGGTAGTCGGGCCGGAAGTCGTGCCCCCACTGGGAGACGCAGTGGGCCTCGTCGATCGCGAACAACGAGATCTTCGCCCGGTCGAGCAGGTTCATCGTCTGCTCCGACCGGAGCCGCTCGGGCGCGAGGTAGAGCAGGTCGAGCTCACCGGCGACGAACAGCGCCTCGATGGCCTGCCGCTCCCCCATGTCCTGCGTCGAGTTGAGGAACCCGGCCCGCACGCCGAGTGCGGTCAGCGCGTCGACCTGGTCCTGCATCAGCGCGATCAGCGGCGAGACGACCACGCCGACACCCGGCCGCACGAGGGCGGGAATCTGGTAGCAGAGCGACTTCCCGCCCCCGGTCGGCATCAGGACCAGCGCGTCGCCGCCCGCGACGACGTGGTCGATGATCTCCTGCTGCCCCTCACGGAAGGTGTCGTAGCCGAACACCCGGCTCAGCACGTCGTGAGGATCGGTGAACCGGGTCTCCTCGGCCCAGGGGGCCATCTCGAGCCGTGGTTCGTCTTCGTCGTCCCAGTCGGGGGCCTCGGCGTCGGGCCAGGGGACGAGCTCGTCGGGGGAAGCCACCCGCACACCCTAACGAGCCCGGACGACAATCCCGCCACTCCTCCCGAGAGCCGTTCGCGCCCGAACCGACGGATCATGTCGCCGATTAGTCGATGAAGGCAATTGTCGCCCTTTGCCGTGATTGGGCAGCCGAAAGGCCCGAGGTCTCATTTTCCACGGGTATACGCTCGCTTACTTGAAAAAGTCGACGGCACCGTTCCCGGAAACCCTCCGTCGCACCCACTAGAGGGATGAGCATGATCTCAGCCGGGAACTCTCCACCACCATGTCCGGGTCGGCGGAGCAGCTCCTTCCGGCCGCGACGTGCCACGGCGTGCCCGAACCCCTCCTCGGCCGCGCCCCGGATCCCCGTGCACGACGATCTCCTCCCTCGATTCAGAATGACGTTCACTCACCCATGGAAAATGAATGCACAGACCAGTTGGAGCATGTCATGAACATGCATTTCGGCGCGATCGGGAGGTACCTCGCCACGAAGGGATATGACTCGGCGGCCATCGAGGACGCACGCCAGTACGCTTTCATCCAATCGTGGGGAAAGATGAAGGCCGGCGACTGGCACACCATCGAGAACCCGGGAGCATGGCTCAAGAAGGTGGCGCTGCGCCATGCCTCCCGGTCGAACTCCCCCGCCCGCCGTCGCGAGCTTCCCCTCGCCCTGCACGAGCAGGCGCTCACGACGGACGATTTCAGCGAGGAGGTGATCGCCGACCTGATCACCGAGGAGGCCATACGATCCCTCGATCCGATGAGCAGGATCGTGGCCACCATGGACAGAGACGGGTTCACGTCTCACGAGATGGCCCGATGTCTCAGCATCTCAGAGCAGAAGGTCCGCGACCTGCGCAAGAGATATCTCAAACAGCTCAGACGCTTCTTCCTCAAGCAGTCGGCCGGGGAGGTGGGCGGATGAGCGACCACGAGAAGGACCACGGCTTCGACGAGAACGAGACAGGCGATCTGGAGGCCCTGCTCGCCGGGCAGCCCGGATACGCGTCGGTCTATCTCGGAATCATGGAGGCGGAGGAACAGGGACTCATCGGCCCTCCGCTGTCACATCGCCAAACGGCGGCCGAGGACTTACGCGCGCGATGGCTGCACCACCTGATCGGACTTCGAAGCCTGAGGACCCCCGTACCCGACAGGGTGGCCGAGTCGGTCATGGGATTCGCGCAGCGACTCTTACGCGCGCTCAAGCCCGACCTGTTCCATCTCCGCGCCTCCTCCGAGACCTTCGACGTGGGTAGCCATCTGGCCAAGTCCCTCGCCAGCAACCTGTCGCTCAATTTCGTCTCAGATCTCGAGTTGGCGTACGAGCTGGGATGCCAAGATCCCGAGACGATGGACTCAGTGCGTGCCAAGCAATTGGTCGCCGCACTCAGCCGGGCCAGAAACGTCACGCTCGACCGAGCCGGGGCGACCCGGCGAAAGGGTCTGATCTGGCCCAAGGAGAAGCCGCCTCCAGTCCACCGTGTCCTGGAAGCCGTACGGATGCTGGAGACCGGCGACGGACCGTGTTTCTCGGGATCGCCGGACGCCCAGGAACTGGCGGCGACGTGGAGCCGGGCGTCCGGTCGCTCCTCAGGATTCGGCGGCGCCTTCGAACTGGAGGTTGTCGACGACCCTGACAGCCAGAGAGCGTTCAGCATCGGAACCGACATGACCCGCGCCCTCTCGCTCGCCCGGGAGGTCGCGATCGCGCTCGAGATCGTCGAGGACTGCCACCACAAGGAGGCGGACATCGGCCTCCCCCGGTGGCTTCGGAGGCGGCACATGGACGCCCGCGATCTCGACCTTTCACAGACCGGCATCGACGAGCCCGAGCCCCTTGAGGGCCTCATCTGGTCACCCGAAACCCGTCTTCCTCCGGCCGTGGCGGAAGACCTCGAAACGGATTCCATTCACATCGTGGAGGAGACGAGGGTCCGCCACTACCACGCGGACAAGAACCCTGACTGCTCGGCATCGCAATGGAGCATGCTCGGAGCCCCGAAGGTCGACAACATGGTGCTCCTTTTCGCTCTGGCCCCCAGGGCCGCCGGCTAGCCCCGCTGAGACGACGCTGAACCGCGTACGGAGAATCGGCGACCAAGACGCGGAAGGGCCCATCGTCTGGGCCCTTCCGCTCTCGGCTTCCGCCAGCTTGGTCGAGTCGGAGCCTTCCCGCAGTCAGGGGCGGCCGGCCCTGACCATGTCCGCGTACGACACGATCGCCCGTAGTTCCTCCGCGCTCCACGGCATGCGGGCGCTGATCTCCTCGCTGTTCTCGTCCCACATTCTCCGGGTGGCGGCCTCGGTGCCCGTGCCGGCCGTGTGGAATGCGGCGCCGAGGGCGTCCCATTTCGCCACCACGTCGCGGGCCTGGTCCGAATCGGGGGCGACGTCGTTTCGTACACAGGCGAGCAGGGATTCGACCAGTGTCCGGAATTCCTTTTTGGCCGATTCGACGGCTTCGGGGCCGAGGGCCTCGCGGCGGGCGGTCAGGGAGTCCTGTTGTTCGGGGGTGAGATAGGCGTCGAACATGGCCATCAGCTCCAGTGCTTTCAGGTAGTCGTCGGGGTCGTCGTGGTCGAGCAGGCGGGTCAGCTGCGCTTTCAGGGCGTCCAGTTCGGCGGCGCGTTTCGACAGAAAAGCCAGTTGTGCGTGCAGGAGCGTTTCCATGGCCTCGGGAGCCTCCAACGACGCGGCGATTTGCTCCAAGGACATGCCGAATGTCCGCAATGACCGGATGCGATAGAGTCGCCGCAGATCTTCCGGGCCGTAACGGCGGTGCCCGTTGGGGGTTCGTTCCGTCGGGCGCAGGAGACCTATCTCGTCGTAGTGACGCAGCGCGCGTACGGTCGTTCTGGTCGCCTGCGCGAGCTGGCCGATCGTCCACATGCGGCAACCGTACGACCTGCCGTAACGTCCGAATCAAGGGGAGATTCCCATGTTGGTGGCACGACTCCACGGGGCGGCCGATCTGCGGATCCACGAAGAGGCCGATCCGGTGCCGCAGGCCGGGGAGACCGTCGTCCGGGTGACCTCGGTCGGGGTGTGCGGGTCGGACCTGCACTGGTTCGGCGAGGGCGGCATCGGCGACGCCCAGCTGACGCAGCCGCTCGTGGTCGGCCACGAGTTCGCGGGGGTGACGCTCGACGGGCGGCGGGTGGCCGTCGATCCCGCCGTGCCCTGCGAGGTGTGCCCCTCCTGCCTGCGCGGCTACCGGAACCTGTGTCCCAATGTGCGGTTCGCCGGGCACGGGCGGACCGACGGCGCCCTGCGGGAGTACCTGGCCTGGCCGAGCGCCCACCTCCACCCGCTGCCCGACTCGGTGTCCGACCTCGAAGGCGCGCTGCTGGAGCCGCTGGGGGTCGCCATCCACGCGTTCGACCTGGGGCATCTCCCCCTCGGCGGGACCGCGGGCGTGGTCGGGTGCGGGCCCATCGGGCTGATGCTGATCCAATTGCTGCAGATCGCGGGGGCCTCCATGGTCGCCGCGGTGGAGCCGCTGCCCCACCGGGCCGCGAAGGCGCGGGAGCTGGGGGCCGACACCGACCCGCACGGCGACCTCGACGTGGTGTTCGAGGTGGCCGGCACCGACCAGGCCGTCGACACCGCCTTCGAGATGGCGCGGCCGGGCGGGCGGGTCGTGCTGGCCGGGATCCCCGACGAGGACCGCACGGTCTTCCGGGCCTCGACCGCGCGGCGCAAGGGGCTGACGATCGCGATGGCGCGGCGGATGAACGACGTCTATCCGCGGGCGATCAAGCTCGTCGCCCAGGGCAGGGTCGACCTGGTCTCGCTGGTGTCGGGCCGGTTCGCGCTGCAGGACGCGGCCAAGGCGTTCGGCGAAGCGCAGTCACGGCAGGGTCTCAAAATCGTTATCGAGCCCTAAATCGCGATTTGGGCCATACCTAAATCTGGCTACGGTCGGATCGTTAGCGCCTTGAACTAACCCATGAAATTCATGGTCCGTTCCACCCGGTCCGATCGCCCACGTCAGTTTCGATTGTCAACCCGCAAAAGTCAGACAGAAGCGCGCACCTGACGCCGGAAGGCGCTCGAAAGCACCCCTAAAAAGGTTATCAACGTGCCGACTTTTGCCTTGCAGCCGTCAAAAGTCCCGCTTAACATCCGGCAATATGGAGGACACAAACCAGAAACCGGCTGAGTCCGCGCAGGTCATCCTGCGTATGACTGGCATCGGCAAGAGTTTTCTGGGGATCCGCGTCCTGCGCGGAATCGATCTGTCGGCGAACGCCGGAGAGGTGCACGCCGTCGTCGGCGAGAACGGCGCCGGCAAATCCACCTTGATGAAGATCCTCGCCGGGGTGCACCAGCCCGACGAGGGCACCGTCGAGATCGGCGGCACGACGCGGTCGTTCGCGCACCCCGTGGAGGCGCAGCGCGCCGGGGTCGCGATCATCTACCAGGAGTTCAACCTGCTGCCCGAGCGCAGCGTGGCCGACAACGTCTTCCTCGGGCGGGAGCCGACCCGCCGCGGGCTGGTCGACCGGGCCGCGATGGAGGAGGCGACGGCCCGGCTGCTCGATGAGCTCGACGAGCACGGGTTCGGCCCGCGCGACCTGGTCAAGGACCTGTCGGTGGCGCAGCAGCAGGTCGTCGAGATCGTCAAGGCCCTGAGCGTGGACGCCCGGATCGTCGTGATGGACGAGCCCACCGCCGCCCTGGCCGAGCACGAGGTCGAGCTCCTCTACCGGCTGATCCGGCGCCTGCAGGGACGCGGGATCGCCGTCCTCTACATCTCCCACCGGCTCCGCGAGGTGTTCGACCTGGCCGACCGGGTGACCGTGCTCAAGGACGGCGCGCACGTCGCGACCGTGCCGGCCGCGGACGTCACCACGGCCGAGCTGGTGAAGATGATGGTCGGGCGGGAGCTCGACGCCTACTTCCCGCCCCGCGCCGACGCCTCGGCCGTCGGGGAGGTCCGGCTGACGCTGGCCCAGGCCGGCAACGCCAAGCTCGACGGCATCGACCTCGAACTTCGCGCCGGGGAGATCGTCGGCGTCGCCGGCCTCCAGGGATCGGGCCGGTCGTCGCTGGCCAAGGCCATCTTCGGGGCCGAGCCGTTCACCCGCGGCGAGATGACGCCGGTGCGGCCCGCCAGCGTCCGCGAGGGCGTGGCCGCCGGGATCGGCCTGGTCACCGAGGACCGCAAGGCCGAGGGCCTGGCGCTCAACCAGCCGGTCCGCGACAACGCCCTCCTGGTGGCCCGCGCGATCGGCCACCGCTCCCGCACCGCCGTCTCCGACCTGCTGCGACGCGTGCAGCTCTCACCACCCCGCGAGGAGACCGAGGTGAAGTACCTGTCCGGGGGCAACCAGCAGAAGGTCGTGCTGGCCAAGTGGCTGACCGTCGCCCCCAAGGTCCTGCTGTTCGACGAGCCCACCCGGGGCGTCGACGTGGGCGCCAAGGCGGCGATCCACGACCTCATGCGGGAGATCGCCGGCGCCGGGACCGCGATTCTCATGATCTCCTCCGAGTTACCCGAGCTCATCGGCATGAGCGACCGCATCGTCGTCCTCCGCGACGGCCGCGTGGCCGGTCACCTGCCGGCCGGGGCGACCGAGGAGGCCGTCATGGCGCTGGCCGCGGCCGACGAGGCCGCCGCATGACCGGTCGTGTGGTCGCCCTGGTGGCCAACCCCACCCGGGCCGTGTACGCCGCCCTCATCGCCACCCTCGCCATCGGCTGGGCCCTGGTCGCCTTCGACGGCGGCACCTTCACCCTCAACGACCTCGTCGGCATCCAGCAGCGGTCGGCCGCCCTGGGCATCGTCGCGATCGGCCAGACGCTGGCCATCCTGGCCGGGTCGCTGGACCTGTCGGTGGCGTACCTGATCAGCCTGGTCTCGCTCGTCGCGGCCGAGACGATGGCCGGGCAGTCGTCCAACATCCTGACCGCCGTCGTCGTCGCGCTCGGGGTGAGCGCGCTGGTCGGGCTGGTCAACGGCGTCGTCATCACCAAGCTGAAGGTGCACGCCTTCATCGCCACCCTCGGAGTCGCCCTCGTGATCCGGGGTGTGCTCGACCACCTCTACGACGGGCCCGCCGGGCGGGTGCCGGTCGAGTTCCAGCAGCTCGGATACTCCCGCGTCGGCCCTGTTCCGGTCGCGGCGATCCTGTGGGCCGCGGTCGCGGTCGGCGTCTGGTTCCTGCTGCGGCGCACCCGGTTCGGCAACCGCGTCTACGCCGTCGGCGGCGACGTCGAGGTCGCGCGGCTTTCGGGCGTGCGCACCGACCGCGTGGTGATCGCGGCGCACGTGTTGTGCTCCCTCTGCGCGGGCGTGGCCGGGCTGCTGCTGGCCAGCCGTCTCGGCGCCGGGGCCCCCACGGTCGGCACCGACGGCGGCTACGACCTGGAGTCGATCGCCGCGGTGGTGCTCGGCGGCACCGCGCTGGCCGGCGGCCGGGGCGGGGTCGCCGGGACGGTCGGCGGGGTGCTGCTGCTGGCGGTGCTCGACAGCGTCTTCAACCAGCTCGAAGTGAACTCCTTCTTCAAGGACGTCGTGCGCGGCGTCGTCATCGTCGTCGCGGTCGCCGTCTACGCCCGCCGGACCGGCAGGAGGGCGTCGTGAAACGGGCCATCCCCATCTTCGTCGTGCTGGCCGGGCTGCTGGTGGCCATCGCCGCCGCCAACCCCTTCTTCCTCGAACCGGCCGGGTTCCTGGCGTTCCTCAAGCGGGTCGCGCCGCTGGCCATCCTGGCCGCCGGGCAGTACTTCGTGATCGTCTCCGGGGAGTTCGACCTGTCGGTCGGGTCGCTGGTCACCGTCGAGGTGGTGGTCGCGGCGCGGCTGATCGACGGCGACGAGGCGATGACCTGGCCGGTGCTGGCCCTGCTCGTCGTGATCGGGCTGCTGGTCGGCCTGGTCAACGGGCTGGTCACCACCAGGCTGCGGGTGCCCTCCTTCATCACCACGCTGGGCGCGATGCTCATCCTCTCGGGCGCGGTCTTCCTGTGGACGGGCGGCGCCCCGCGCGGCGCGCTCTCGCAGGGGTTCCGGGTGTTCGGCCGCGAGGGCGTGTGGGCGGTCGCGATCCTGGCCGTCGTCGTGGTCGCGGCCGTGCTGCTGATGCGGGCCGACTTCGGGCGCACCCTCGTCGCGGCCGGGGACAACGAGAAGGCCGCGCGGCTCAGCGGCGTCCGGGTCGACCGGGTGCGGGTGTTCGCGTTCATGCTGTCCGGACTGTCGGCCGCCGTCGCCGGGATCCTGCTCGGCGGGTTCGCCGGGGTGTCGGCGCAGGTCGGCCAGAGTCTCGAGTTCCAGGCGATCACCGCCGTCGTGCTCGGCGGGGTCGTGCTCGGCGGCGGGCGCGGTCACGTGGTCGCCGCCATCGCGGGGGCGTTCACCCTCGAAGCTCTTTTCACCCTGCTCAACCTGCACGGCATCTCCGGCGCGCTGGAGTACGCCGTACAGGGAGTGATCATCATTGCCGCCGTGGCGGTCGGGGGCCTGCGGCTCCCGGCCCTGCGGTTGACACCTTCGAAAGTGTAAGGAGTGACGTCCATGCGTCGTTTACTGGTGGCGGTCGCCGCCTTGGCACTGGCCGCCGCGGGATGCGCCAGTGACCTGCCGCCGACCGGGGCGAGCGCCCAGCCGAGCGCCGCGCCCGCCACGTCGGCCGCGGCCTCCGAGGCGGCCTCCGCCGGGACCGGCGAGCAGTCGGACTTCTTCGTCCAGGCCGACTACGACGCCCAGCTCGCGATGCGGACGCAGACGGCCGAGGGGCCGGGCGACAAGCCGTGGGAGCAGGCGATCGCGCCGCAGATGGTCGACACGGCCAAGTACAAGAAGGACGGCCCGTACCACCTGTGCTTCTCCAACGCCGCGGTCAACAACCCGTGGCGACAGGTCGGCTGGACGACCATGCAGGAGGAGGTCGCGCTGCACAAGGAGATCAAGGAGTTCACCGCTCTCGACGCCGAGGGCAAGGACGACAAGCAGATCTCCGACATCGCCGAGCTCCAGTCCAAGGGCTGCGACGCGCTGATCATCTCCCCGAACACCACCGCGACGCTGACCCCGGCCGTCTCGGGCGCCTGCCCCGAGGTCCCGGTCATCGTCTTCGACCGCGGCGTCGAGACCGACTGCCCGGTCACCTTCATCAAGCCCATCGGCGGGTACGCCTTCGGCGCCGACGGCGCCGAGTTCCTGATCGAGAAGGTGCCGGCCGGCGGCAAGATCCTGGCCCTGCGCATCCTCCCGGGCGTCGACGTGCTGGAGACCCGGTGGTCGGCCGCCAAGGTCGCCTTCGACAAGTCCCAGCTCCAGGTGATCGGCGTCGAGTTCACCGACGGCGACGCCGCCAAGACCAAGAGCATCGTGTCCGACTACATCGCCCGGCACGGCAAGATCGACGGCGTCTGGATGGACGCGGGCGCGACCGCCGTGGCCGCCATCGAGGCGTTCGAGGACGCCGGGGTGCCCGTTCCCGCCTTCGTCGGCGAGGACCAGCAGGACTTCCTGCAGAAGTGGAAGGACGGCAACCTGACCGCCGTCGCCCCCACCTACCCGACCTACCAGTGGCGCACCCCGATCATCGCGGCGCTGAAGATCCTCAAGGGCGAGGAGGTGCCGAAGATGTGGAACCTGCCGCAGCCGAAGATCACCCAGGAGAACCTCGGCACCTACCTGCAGCCCAACATGCCGCTGCTGCACTACGCGCTGTGCGGCTGCGAGTCCATGCCCGGCTTCCCCGGGAAGTGGGGCGGGAAGTAGATGCTCCCCATCGGCGTCAACACCTGGGTCTGGGTGTCGCCGCTGACCGACGGCGACCTGGCGGCGCTCGCGCCCCGGGTCGCCGGCTGGGGGTTCGACGTGCTCGAACTCCCCGTCGAGAACCCCGGCGACTGGGATCCCGGGCGGGCCGCCGACGTGCTGGCCGAGCACGGCCTGCGGGCGTCGGTGGCGCTGGTGATGCCGCCGGGCCGTGAGCTCGTGGACGCCTCGGCCGACGTGGTCCGCCGGACCCAGGACTACCTGCGGCACGTCGTCGACGTCGCCGTCCGCGTCGGCGCCCCGGCGATCGGCGGGCCCGCGTACGCCTCCGTCGGCCGGACCTGGTTGTTGTCCGCCGAGGAGCGGCGGGCGGCGTACCGGCAGCTCCGGGAGAACCTGGCGCCGGTCGTCGACTACGCCGCCGAACGCGGCGTGCGGGTCGGGGTCGAGGCGCTGAACCGGTACGAGACCAGCCTGGTCAACACCGTCGAGCAGGTCCTTGAGGCCATCCCGGAGAACTGCGGGATCATGCTCGACTCGTACCACATGAACATCGAGGAGAAGAGTCCCGCCGAGGCCGTGCGCCTCGCCGGTGAGAGGGTCGCGCACATCCAGGTGTGCGGGACGGACAGGGGGGCGCCCGGAGACGACCACTTCGACTGGAAATCCTTCATCGACGCGGTGCACGAGATCGGCTATTCAGGGCCGCTCGTGATCGAGTCCTTCACCGCGGAGAACCGCACGATAGCCACGGCCGCCTCCATCTGGCGGCCCCTCGCCCGGAGCCAGGACGCCCTGGCAACCGACGGGCTCGCGTTCCTCCGGGCTCTCTGACACATCCCGCACCCTCCCAGGGAGCGCCATGCGCAGGTACTTCATCGCATTGATGACCCCGCTGTTGATTCTGTTAGCGCTACCAGCCCCGGCTGCGGCGGCGCCCGTCTTCCGGGCGCTGCTGTTCACCGAGACGGCCGGCTACGTGCACGACTCGATCTCCGCGGGCGTCACGATGGTCAACAACATGGCGGCCGCGAACAACTTCGAGGTCGTCCAGAGCAACAACTCCAGCTCCTTCACCACGTCCAACCTGGCCACCTTCGACGTGATCATCATGCTGCAGAACTCCGGCATGGTCTGGGACAACGACTCCCAGCGCCAGGCCCTGCAGAGCTACGTCGAGGGCGGCGGCGGCATCGTCGCCATCCACAACGCCACCGACATGGGGATCGAGGCGACGTTCCCGTACTGGGACAACCTCATCCAGGCGGGCGCGCACATGCCGGCCCACTCCGCGATCGTCCAGGGCACCGCGAAGGTGGCCGACGACGTTCATCCGTCCACGTCCGGGTTGCCTGACCGCTGGACGCGGACCGAGGAGTGGTACAACTTCGACCGCAGCATCCGCGGCGACGCCCACATCCTGGTGACGGCCGACGAGACGACCTACTCCCCCGGCGGCAACGCCATGGGGCACGACCACCCGATCTCGTGGTGCCGTGAGGTCGGCACGGCCAAGGTCTGGGCGACGGCGATGGGGCACACCGCCTCGACGTACAGCGAGCCCTACTTCCAGCAGCACGTGCTGGGCGGGATCCGCTGGGCCGGCGGCGAACTGCCCGGCGGCTGCGGCGGCACCGTCTGGAACCGGTTCCAGAAGGTGACCCTCGACTCGGCGCCCAACCAGCCGATGCAGCTCGACATCGCGCCCGACAAGACGGTGTTCTACGTCAGCCGGGCCGGCCAGCTCAAGACGATCAACCCGGCCAACGGCCAGATCTCGACCGCGCACACCCTCAACGTCTACACCGGCGGCGAGGACGGCCTGGTCGGCCTGGCACTGGATCCGGCGTTCGCCACGAACCGCTATCTCTATCTCTACTATTCGCCGTCCGGCAGCCAGTCGATCGTGCGGGTGTCGCGGTTCACGTACACCGCCTCGGCCGCGCCCAGCGCCCTGAGCGACGAGCGCGTCCTGCTCACCATCCCGGCCGAGCGCATCGACGAGCCGGGCCACACGGGCGGCTACCTGACGTTCGGCCCGAACGGCAACCTGTACATCGGCGTCGGCGACGACGTGAACCCGAACGCCTCGTCCGGCTACGCGCCGATCGACGAGCGCTCGGGCCGCGCCCACTTCGACGCCCAGCGCACCGCGGCCAACACCAACGACCTGCGGGGCAAGATCCTGCGCATCCACCCGGAGGCCAACGGCACGTACACGATCCCGAGCGGGAACATGTTCGCGCCGGGCACCGCGCAGACCCGGCCCGAGATCTACGCCATGGGCTTCCGCAACCCGTTCCGGTTCGCGGTGAACAAGGAGAACGGCTGGATCTCGATGGCCGACTACGGCCCCGACGCGGGTTCGGCCAACTCCAGCCGAGGCCCGGCCGGCACGGTCGAGTACAACCTGATCAAGTCGCCCGGCTTCTACGGCTGGCCCTACTGCACCGGCAACAACACCCCGTACAACGACTTCAACTTCGCGACCAACACGTCGGGACCGCTGTTCAACTGCTCGTCGCCGACCAACACCTCGCCCAACAACACGGGTCTCCAGACGCTGCCGGCCGCGCGGGCGGCGAACGTCTGGTACACCTACAGCGGCGCGGCCCAGTGGCCCGAGATGGGCAACAGCGGCGGCGCGGCCCCGATGGGCGGCCCGTTCTACCACTTCGACCCGAACAACACCTCGGAGACGAAGTTCCCGCAGTACTTCGACGACACCCCGTTCTTCTACGAGTGGAGCCGGAACTTCATCGCCGAGATGCGTCTCGACAACTCCGGCAACCTGCTGAAGATCAACCGGTTCCTGTCGTCGATGCAGTTCCGCTCCCCGATGGACATGAAGTTCGGCCCCGACGGGTCGCTCTACATGATCGACTGGGGTACCGGCTTCGGCGGCGCCAACACCGACGACGGCGTCTACCGCATCGACTACATCAACGGCTCCCGGGCCCCGATCGCCAGGGCGTCGGGCACGCCGACCTCCGGTCAGGCGCCGTTGACGGTGCAGTTCTCGTCGGCGGGCTCGGCCGACCCCGACGGTGACGCCATCACGTACGCGTGGGACTTCACCGACAACGGCTCGGTCGACTCGACGTCGGCCAACCCGAGCTTCACCTACACCTCCAACGGCAACTACACCGCGCGCCTGACCGTCAGGGACGCCGGCGGCAAGACCGGCACCGCCACCGTGCCGGTCGTCGTGGGCAACACGGCGCCGACCCTCCAGTTCTCGGCACCGCCGAACGGCGGCGCGTTCAACTTCGGGGACACGATCTCCTACACGATCACCGGCAGCGACCCCGAGGACGGGGCGATCGACTGTTCGCGCGTGCAGGTCATCGTCGCCCTCGGACACGACACGCACAGCCACGACGTCGAGCAGCGCACCGGCTGCTCGGCCACGATCACGACCGGGCAGTCGGGCCACGAGCCGACCCAGAACGTGTTCTACGTCCTGTCGGCGACGTACACCGACAGCGGCGGCCTCACCAAGGGCGCCGAGCTGATCCTCCAGCCCAAGCAGAAGCAGGCCGAGCACTTCACGAACTCCTCCGGGGTCCGGGTCGTCGCGCAGGCCGCGGCGGAGAACGGCAACCGGGTCGGCGACATCTCCAACAACGACTGGATCGCGTTCACGCCCATGGCGACCCAGGGGGTGACCGGCATCTCCTACCGGTTGTCCTCCATCTCCACGGGCGGCTCGATCGAGCTGCGGGCGGGCTCGGCGACCGGCACCCTGCTCGCGACGACGTCGGTGCCCTCGACGGGAGGCTGGGACAACTACGTCTCGACGCCCGTCACCAGCGTGACAGGGGTGAGCGGCAGCCAGACGTTCTACCTGGTGTTCAAGCACCCGACGGCCAACCAGTTCGACCTCGACTCCTTCACCCTCCAGGGTCAGGGCGTCGGCGGCGGGACGTCGACGACCGGACCGGTGGCGAACGGCGTCTACCAGATCGTCAACGTCGGTTCCGGCAAGGCCGTGGACATCGAGGGCCAGTCGACGGCCGACGGCGCCAGGGCCGTGCAGTGGACGATCGGCACCGGGACCAACCAGCGGTTCCGGTTCGTGGACGCGGGCAGCGGGGCCTTCCGGCTCCAGGCGACGCACTCCAGCAAGTGCCTGGACGTGTCGGGCGCGTCGACCGCGGCGGGCGCGCTCGTGGTCCAGTGGGCCTGCCACACGAACCCGAACCAGTCGTACCGGTTCACGGCGCAGGGGTCGAACTGGCGGATCCAGGCGGGGCACAGCAACCTGTGCCTGGAAGTGCCTGACACCGCCAACCTGACCCAGCTCCGCCAGAACACCTGTTCCTCGGCCGGCAGCCAGCAGTGGTCGCTGACCCGGATCAGCTAGCCTGACCGACCGGCCCCCGGAGATCGTCCGGGGGCCGGTTCCGGGTGACACCCCGGCGCAGGGCGCGGATCGCCAGCACTGAAAAACGTTTCAACCTATACGGGACGGCAGAGGGCGTTACCGCGCCGTCAATAGCAGGTTTCCCCGCCGTTTCGCCCCAACGGAACACCTCACGTTGCCCCCTGGGACTTATTACGTTTTAATCGACGTCCATGAGCGACGTGGGCATCAAGGATGTCGCCGCGCGAGCCGGAGTGTCGCCGGGCACCGTGTCCAACGTGCTCAACCGACCCGAGAAGGTGTCGCCCGCGACCCGCGAGAAGGTCGAGGCGGCCGTCCGGGAGCTGGGGTTCGTGCGCCACGGGTCGGCCTCCACGCTGCGCGCCGGGCACAGCAAGACCATCGGCCTGTCGGTGATCGACATCGGCAACCCGTTCTTCACCGACGTCACGGCCGGTGTGGAGGAGGTGGCCAGCGATCTCGGCTACGCCGTCATCCTCAGCAACTCGGCCGGGTGCCGCGCCAAGGAGGAGCGCAACCTGCTCGTGCTGGCCGAGCAGCGGGTGCGCGGGGTGCTGATCACCCCGTCCGACGAAGACCCGGCGCGGCTCGACCGGCTGCGCGAGCGGGGCATCAGCGTCGTCCTCGTCGACCATCCGGCCCACCGCCCCGACCAGTGCTCGGTCGCGGTCAACGACATCGGCGGGGGCATGACGGCGGTGCGCCACCTCCTGGAGACGGGCGCGAAGTCGATCGTGTACGTCACGGGCCCCCTCACCATCCGCCAGTGCCTCGACCGCAGGGCGGGCGCCGAACGGGCCTTCGGCCGTCCGCTGCGTGTCGTCGAGATGGGCGCGATGAACCCCCGCGCCGGCCAGCAGGCCGCCGAGAAGCTGCTCGGCGAGGGCGACCTGCCCGACGCCGTCTTCTGCGCCAACGATCTGCTCGCCCTCGGCCTGATGCGCGGCCTCACCCACGCGGGCGTCCGGGTGCCCGACGACGTCGCCCTGATGGGCTACGACGACATCGACTTCGCGGCCGCCTCGGCGGTGTCGCTGACCTCGGTCCGCCAGCCCACCCACCAGCTGGGCCGGGTGGCGACCGAACTGCTGCTCGACGAGTGCGACAACCCGGCCACCCACGCCCACCAGCAGATCATGTTCCAGCCCGAACTGGTCGTGCGCGAGTCGACCCGGTGATCCGTCAGACCGACTCGCTGGAGAGGTAGACCCAGGCGGTGAGCCCCGACTTGAGGGTGCGCAGCCGGCGGGCGTACTCGACGCCCTCGTAGGCGTCGGCGGCGGCCAGCTCCGCGGGGCTGAGCTGGTAGATCAGGCCCAGCACCTCGTCACCGGGCGAGCGCTGGACGATGGGGAACGTGCCGCCGGGGATCGTGATCGTGGTCAGGCGATGGTTCGGGAGGGCGTCGGGGCGACCTTCCAGGCGGCGGCCGAACTGGGCGAGCTGGACCCGTTCGAGCTGGAGGGTGCCGTACGAGAAGAGAAAGATCACCCGCCCAGTGTGCCAGTGAGCAGGGTCTTGCCGAAGACGAGCCTGGCCTCCATGGCGGCGTGCGCCGACGCGGCCTCGGCCAGCGGGAACGTCTGCCCGACGGCCGGCCGGAGCGTGCCCTCGGCGGTCAGCCGCAACGCCTCGGTGAGGTGGCGGACCCGGTCGTCCGCGGAGAGCTGCGCCACCTCGATGCCGGTCGCGGCGACGTCCGGCCGGTCGACCGTGGTGAACGCCCCACCGGCCGCGCCGTGCGCCGAGAACCTGCCGCCGGGGTTGACCAGGGGGACGGCGCGGGCGCCGAGCGCGCCCCCGACGTTGTCCAGCACGACGTCCGCCCGGGGCCATTCCGGGTCGGCGGCGTCGACCAGCACGTCGGCGCCGAACTCCTCGACCCTCGCCAGTTTGGCCGCCCGCGCGACCGCGATCACCTTGGCGCCGCGAGCCCGCGCGAGCTGGATCTCCAGCACTCCGAGTCCGCCACTGGCTCCCACGACGAGCACCGTGTCCGACGGCCCGATCCTCGCCGCCTCGAACAGGGCCAGTGCCGTCGTCGCGTCGTGCAGCAGGGCGGCGGCGGCCTGGAGGGAGACCCCGCCGGGCACCTCCACGACCGAGGTGGCCACGGCCTTGGAGGCGTAACCGCCGTAGCCGTTCGTGTACCCGGCCACCCTCCGCCCGTCGGGGTCCCACCCGGCGACTCCCCCACCGGGGACGTACGGCGGCCGGATCGGCCAGAAGTCCCGCCCCAGCCCCGACCGGACGACGGTCTCCAGTAGCAGGGTGTCGGAGGCCTCGACCTCCACCAGGGTCTGGCCGTCACCCGGGGCCGGATCGGGGGTCTCCACGAGTTCCAGCACGTCAGGACCGCCGAACCTGGTCACCATGACCGCATGTGTCGTCATGTCCGGCAGACTAGGAGTTCAACATTTGTTGAAGTCAAGCCCGGGAGGCCCGCATGACGCTGACGGTGGGAGAGCTGGCCCGCGAGAGCGGCGTGGCCCCTTCGGCGGTCCGTTTCTACGAGACCCACGGCCTCCTCACGGCCGAACGGACCGCGGGCAACCAGCGGCGGTTCCAGAAGTCCGACGTCTGCCGGACCAAGGTCGTCCGCGTCGCCCAGCGCGTCGGCCTGTCGGTGGCGGAGATCAAAGAGGTCCTGGACGACCTGCCCCCGGACCCGTCGCCCGACGACTGGCGGCGCCTGGCCGAAAGCCTCGTGGCCGAGGCCCACCGCCGCATCCGCCACCTCCAGCAGGTCCTCGGCGAGATCACCGGCGGCGGGAGACTGTGCGAAACGGAAGAGCCGGCCGCCATGGGCGGCCGGCTCGGAAATCACTTGGCGTAGCGGCGGCGGAAGCGCTCGACGCGCCCGGCCGAGTCCACCACGCGGCTCTTGCCCGTGTAGAACGGGTGGCTGGCGGAGCTGACGTCGACGTCGACGACCGGGTAGGTCTGACCGTCCTCCCACTCCACCGTCTTGTTCGACCGCACCGTCGACCTGGTCAGGATCGCGAAGCCCGCGCTCGGGTCGCGGAAGACCACGGGACGGTACTCGGGGTGGATGCCCTTCTTCATGCGCTATCGCTCCTCTCGGAAGGTCACGTGCTGCCGGACGACGGGGTCGTACTTGCGCAACTCCATCCGGTCTGGGTCGTTGCGACGGTTCTTCCTGGTCACATAGGTCACACCGGTACCTGCGGTGGACCGGAGCCGGACCAGCGGGCGGAGGTCACTTCGCTTCACGGGATCGAAAACCGTTTTCAAAGCTGGGATATTCCCACGGGATCGAGAACCGGCGCAGCGCCTGCCGATCCATGCTCTCGGCAAGCCCGGACGCCACTAGTCCCCTTCCAGGTGCAGTTCGAGGTCGGCTTCGGCGGCGCAGCGCTCGGCCAGCGCCCTGACCTGCTCGACCGCGTTCCGCGCCGGGTCGTCGCGGACCAGCGTCGACGTCTCGGTCAGTTCGGCGAGAAACTGGGACATCTCTCCCGAGGTCAGGACCAGCGATCCGTAGGGGTCCACGCGCCGCAACATCGGCAGGCGGCTCTCGCGGCAGACGGTCGCGAACACGTCCCGCACGTCGGGGAAGGAATCGGCCACCTCCAGACGGCGTCCCTTCGGACTGGTCCCCTTCCGGATGACGCGCACGACGATCACGTCCACACCCATCAGACCCCTCCCACCGGCCCGCCACGGCGGCCTATGCCTGACGGCCAGAACTGGAATCGCCATTCCTCGAAGTGGCGCCACGCCAGTTCGAAGGCGTCGTCGTCCTCGGGGTCGAAATCGTCGCCGAGAACGGGGCCCGGCAATGGGATGCGATACGCACGCATCAGCCAGGAGCGTTCCGGCGCACCGAGGTCGAGCAACGGCCCGGCAGTGCCCCGGGAATTGGTCGGCCGTACCTTGCCAGAACTGCTGAAGAGTTCGACGGTGCGGTTCTCTCCGCTGACGGGAGGCTCCGCGTCCCACAGTTCGAGCGCGAATTCGGCCTTGTGCCAATATGTCCGGCTGCGCGCGGCCGCCATGTTCGGAGTGGCGGCCAGCCAGTCGCCGTCTTCGTCGGTGCGCTCGAAGAGATCCCACGGATCCAGCGCGTCCGGCCGATCGGAGAGTCCGTCGAGGTCGAGGATCGAGAACGACCCGTAGTCGATCCAGAGAACGCCTGAGACTCGCCTGATCACGACGTCTCACCCTAACCGACGTTATGAAGTCGTTGCTTTCGGCGCTCTTTGAAACCTCCAGGTAACAATCTACGGTGCGGGATAACGTTATCCCATCTCGCCGTCCGGGCTACCACGGAAAGGCACCTCCATGATCAGAACGCGTGGCTTAGCCATGGCCTCCGCGCTCGCCCTGCTCGCCGGCCTGACCACGGCGACGTCCGCGCAGGCCGCCACCCCCACCCCCGACCAGCAGTGGAGCGCCGTCCAGTCGCTGGTCGGGGCGGTCAAGGGGCGCTGGACCAACCAGGCCTACGCCGGGTCGGTGACCGACACCATGCCGGACACCGCGCTCCTCGGGAACGGGGACGTCGGGGTCGTCTCGGGCGGCGGTGAGGGGTTCAAGACGTTCCGGATCGCCAAGGGCGACTTCTGGACGGCCAGCGCCAACCGCTCGCTCGTCGCCCTCGGATCGGTCTCGATCAACCCGGTCGGCAGCGCCGGGTCGCCGAACCTGGCGCTCGGGTCGACGGCGACGGCGTCCAGTTCGCACTCGTCGTTCCCGCCCTCCCGCGCTGTCAACGGGGCCTGGGGGGCCGGGTACGAGGGGTGGGTCTCCAACATCGGCAAGCCGCAGACGATCACCCTCGACCTCGGGTCGGCGAAGACCTTCACGCGGTACCTGCTCCGTCACGACGCCGCCGCCCGGCCCGCCGAGACGGCCAACACCACCAAGGACTGGACGCTCCAGACCAGCACCGACAACGCGACCTGGACGACCCGCGACACCGTCACCAACAACACCGCCGCCACGACCGACCGGACCATCGGGAGCGTCACCGCCCGGTACGTGCGGCTGGCCATCAGCGAGCCCACCCAGGGCACGACCTCCGACAGCCTCACCAACCCCCGGGCGCGCATCGGCCAGTTCGAGCTCTACAACGGGACCGGCGGCGGAGGCGGCGGCACCTCGTTCCTGGAGGAGCAGAACATCCTCAAGGGCGACGTCGACACCACGATGAGCCTCGGCGGTGCGCCCGTCACGATGCGGACGTGGGTCGGCGCGACCGACAACCTGGTCGTCACCCGCATCCAGGCCGCCGCCGCCACGACCGTCCGGGTCTCGAACACGACCCAGATCCAGAACGGGCGGTCGGGCTTCACCAGCACGTCGGGCACGTCGGGCGGCACGATCTGGGCCGCCCGGCAGACCTCCTCGGGTCTGTGGACGTCCCGCGCGGCGCTCGCCACCCGGGTGATCGGCGGCACCCAGTCGGTCGCGAACAACCAGATCACCGTCTCGATCCCGGCCGGCGGCGTGGTCGACGTCGTCACGGGCGTCGCGGGCGGCGGCACGAGCACGAGCGACCCGGCCCCGGCGGCGCGGAGCCTCGCCGACGCCCAGTCGGCGGCGAGTCTCGACACGCAGTACAACGCCCACCTCGAATGGTGGAAGCAGTACTGGCTGAAGTCCTACGTCGACCTCGACGACGACGTGCTGGAGCGCTACTACTACGCCGCCCAGTACTTCATCGGCTCCTCCAGCCGCGCCGGGAAGACCGCGCCGGGCCTGTTCGGCATCTGGGCCACGACGGACTATCCGTTGTGGGGCGGGGACATGCACCTCAACTACAACTGGATCGCCAACTTCTACGGCGTCTACTCCTCCAACCGCCCCGAGCTGGCCCTGCCGGTGTTCGACCTGGTCAGCGCCTACCTGCCGGAGGCCCGCCGCCGGGCGACCCAGGACCTGCGCCGGGTCAACACGGGCTACGTGAACGGCCGCTTCCCAAGCGGCGGCGTGCCGTCGGGCGTGCTGTTCCCGGTCGGCATCGCGCCCAACGGCTCCACCGCCGACGACAACTACCACCAGCAGGTCGGCAACAGCCTGTTCACCGCGACCCAGTACGTCGCCTACTGGCAGTACACCCGCGACCAGACGTGGCTCTCGCAGCGCGGCTACCCCTTCATGAAGGAGGTCGTCACGTTCTTCCAGCACTGGCTGCAGCTGGAGAACAACCGGTTCAACCTCTACTCCGGCCCGCACGAGGGCACCTGGGCACGCAACTCCAGCGCCGACCTCGGCATGCTGAGGACGTTGCTGGCCACCACGATCGACGCCAGCACCCGGCTGAACGTCGACTCGGGTCTGCGCGCCACCTGGCAGGACATGCTGAACCGGCTCGCGCCGATCCCGCGGACGACCTACAACGGCGTGCAGGTGTTCGCCCTGGGCGACCCGGGCACCCTCAGCGACGGCCGGGCCATCCGTCCCGGCGACAACACCGTCAACCTGGAGTTCGTGCACCCGGGTGAGGCGCTCGGCATCAACGGTCCGGCGGCCGACCGCCAGGTGGCGATCCAGACGCTCGACGCGATGAACTCCTGGGGCCAGGACAACTCCTTCCCCAAGGTCTTCACCCAGGCGGCCCGGGTGGGCTACCCGGCGCAGTCGCTCATCGACCGGCTGAAGACGCAGATCACCAACCGGTCGGCGGCCAACCTGCGAGTCACCGACCCGCACCACGGCCTGGAGAAGTCGGGCGCCGTCGAGGCGATCAACAGCATGCTGCTGCAGAGCGACCTCGGGATCCTGCGCGTCTTCCCGGTCTGGCCGTCGGGCAAGAACGGCTCGTTCGTGAAGTTGCGGGCCAAGGACGGCTTCGTCGTCTCGTCCGCGCGCAGCGGCGGGCAGGCGGCCTACGTCGACGTCACCAGCACGGTGGGGGCGCAGCTGCGGCTGCAGAACCCGTGGCCGGGGCGCGGCGTGACCGTCGTCCGGGTCGGCGGCGGCTCGGTGACGCCGTCGTTGAGCAACGATGTCATCACTTTCTCCACCGTTGCGGGGGCGACGTACTCGATCACACCTAACTAGATCACCAGGAAGGCCGGTCACCACGTGTGGCCGGCCTTTTGTGTGCGCAAGAACGACAAACTAATACGCAACTTCCCGACTGTCTTGAACCAGAAATCCCCCATACACGACAAAAGCCCCAAACAACAGGGGGTTGACAGGATTTAAGGGCAATGCAACTCTCGCAAGCATGTTACAAGAATATGAAAATAGATTCGAGTAACTCGAATGCAGAGTGGTCGTAAATCAGCAAGCGTCGACAAGGCATTCGAGCTGGTGCACGCCGTCTCCGACGCCGGGCGCGACGGGATCACCCTGGGCGCGCTCGCGAGCCGCGCCGGGATCGCCGTCAGCACCGCCCACCGGTACGTGACGTCCCTGCTCGAACTCGGAGTGCTCGACCGTGACCCGGCCGGGTCCTACCGGCTCGGGGTCACCCTGATCGTGCTGGCCGGGCAGTACCTCGACGAGGACGGCCTGCGCGCCGCCGCCCGGCCCTACCTGGCCGAGCTGGTGGAGCTGAGCGGGGAGACCGTGCACCTCGGGGTCCTGGTCGGCGAGCAGATCGTGTACGTCGACAAGGTCGAGAGCGCCAAGTCCATCCGCCTGGTGTCGCACATCGGGAAGCGGGCGCCGCTCCACTGCACCGCCATGGGCAAGGCAATGCTCGCCCTGCTCGATCCCACCCGTCGCGACGAGATCCTCTCGGGGCCTCTCGACGTGCGTACGCCGAAGACCCTCACCGGGAACGCCCTGCTCGCCGAGCTGGGCGTGGTGCGGGACCAGGGCTTCGCGATCGACGACGAGGAGAACGAGGAAGGGGTGCGCTGCGTCGGCCTGGCGATCATGAACGCCTCCGGCGAGCCGGTCGGCGCGTTCAGCGTGTCGGCCCCGGCCGCGCGGTTCAGCCGCGACGACTGCCACCGCCTCGCCCCCAAGGCCCGCGCGATGGCCGCCGACATCAGCAAACGCATCGGCGGGCGAACCCCCTATCGAAGGAGCAGCAGATGAGCATTGTGGTGCGGAACCCGGGGACCGGTGAGCCTCTCGGCGAGGTGCCCGACCTGGACGCCGACGCGGTCGTGGCCGCCATCGCGGACGCGCAGAAGGGGCAGCGCGCGATGGCGGCCATGCCCGGCCACGAACGGGCGGCCCTGTTACGCCGGGTGGCCGACCTGATCGAGGGCGAGGCCGAGTCGCTGGCGAGCCTGCTGGCGAGCGAGAACGGCAAGCCCCTGATGCAGTGCCGGGGTGAGGTCGAGGCCGCGGTCCGCATCTGGCGCGGCTACTCCGCCGAGGCGACCCGGTTGTTCGGCCGGCAGACGCCGATGGACGCGGTGCCGGGCATGGAGCGCCACCTCGCGGTGACGATCCGCGAGCCGCTGGGTGTGGTGGCCGCGCTGGTGCCGTTCAACTACCCGGTCGAGTTGTACTCCCACAAGGCCGCCGCCGCGCTGGCCGCCGGGAACGCGGTGATCGTGCAGCCGCCGGCCAAGTGCCCGCTCGCGCTGGTCCGGGTCGCCGAGCTGGTCGACGAGGCGGGCGCGCCCGAGTTCGCCCACCAGGTCGTCACCGGCGGCGTCGCGGTCTCGACCACGCTGGCCGAGGCCCCGGGCGTCGCCGCGATCTCGCTCACCGGCAGCACCAACGCCGGCCGGGCGATCGCCAGACTCGCCTCCGGCACCCTGAAGAAGGTCTTCCTCGAACTCGGCGGCAACGACGCGATGATCGTCTGCGACGACGCCGACGTCGAGGCCGCCGCCACCGCCGTCACCCTCGGGCGGCTGGCCCGCGGCAACGGCCAGATCTGCTGCGCGGTCAAGCGGGTGTACGTCCAGGACGGCGTCCACGACGCCTTCGTCGCGGAGCTGTCGGCCCAGGCGGCCAAGCTGGTCGTGGGCGACCAGATGGACGACGGCACCGACGTCGGGCCGCTGATCACCGAGCAGGCCGCCGAAGAGGTCGAGAATGCCGTCGGGCGGCTGGTCGGCGAGGGCGCGCGGCTGGTCGTCGGCGGTGGCCGCCGGGGCTCGTTCGTCGACCCGGTGGTGCTCGTCGACGTGCCGGTCGAGAGCCCGACCTTCGCCGAGGAGATCTTCGGGCCGGTCGCGCCGATCGCCCGGTTCTCCGACCCGCGCGAGGCCGCGGCGCTGGTCTCCGACTCCCCCTACGGGCTGCACGCCTCGGTGTTCACCCGCGACGTCTCGCGCGCGTTCACCCTGGCCAAGCTGCTCGACGTCGGTGGCGTGATCGTCAACGGGTCGACCGCGATCCGGGCCGAGAACCTGCCGTTCGGCGGCACCAAGGACACCGGCGGCTACCGCGAGGGCCTGCACGAGACCGTGCTCGACTTCACCCGGCAGAAGACCGTGCTGGTCATGGAGGCCTTCGGATGAGCCTTTCGCTCCGGAACGTCCGGAAGAGCTACGGCGACGTGGAGGTGCTCCACGGCGTCGACCTCGTCGGGCGCGACGGCGAGGTCCTCGCCGTCGTCGGGGCCAACGGCGCGGGCAAGTCGACGCTGATCCGGATCTTCTCCGGCGCGCACGAGATGTCGTCCGGCGAGATGCGCATCGACGACGAGCCGGTGCACCTGCGCTCGCCGCACGACGCCCACGAGCGCGGCATTCGCACGGTCTACCAGGAGTTGTCGATCGTGCCCGGCCTGTCGGTCACCGAGAACCTGCTGATGGGCCGGTTCCCGAGGCGCAGGAGCGGCCTCATCGACTGGCCGGCCGCGCACCGCAAGGCCAAGGAACTGCTCGACGCCGCCGGTTTCGGCGCCATCGAGCCGCGCACCGTCGCCGGCCGCCTCACGGTGGCCCGCCAGCAGATGGTGGAGATCGCCAAGGCGCTGGCCGGGGAGGTGCGGGTGCTGGTCCTGGACGAGCCCTCGGCGGTCCTGGCCGGCAGCGACCTGGACGCGCTGTTCGACCTGATCCGCCGGTTGAAGGCGCGCGGGGTCCTCGTCGTGTACGTCTCCCACCGCCTCGCCGAGGTCATGGAGCTGGCCGACTCGATCGTCGTCATCAAGGACGGCGTGATCATCGAGACGACCGAGCCGTCCCGCACGTCGGAGGACGAGCTGATCCGGCTCATGGCCGGACGCCGGCTCGAACAGATCTATCCCGACCGGCGTGACGAACCGGGAGAAACCCGTCTGAAGGTCGATTCGCTCTCGCGGCAGGGCGAGTTCTCGGACGTCTCCTTCGAACTGCGCGCCGGCGAGATCGTCGGCCTCTTCGGCCTGGTCGGCTCCGGGCGCAGTGAGATGGCCCGGTGCGTCTTCGGGGCCGAACCGCCCACGTCGGGCAGCGGGGCGTTCCGCTCCCCCGCCGACGCGATCTCGCACGGACTCGCCCTCGTCACCGAGGACCGGAAACGCACCGGTCTCGTGGGCGGGATGACCGTGCTCGACAACATCGCCCTGGCGACCATGCGGGCCACCACCAGGGGGCCGCTGATCGACATGCCGGGGCGCAGGGAAAGGGTCGCCGGGATGATCGACCGGCTCAGCATCCAGCCCGCCCGGTGCGCCACCATGCCGGTGGCCGCGCTCAGCGGCGGCAACCAGCAGAAGGCCGTGCTCGCCAAGTGGCTGCTGGCCGAACCGCGGGTGCTCATCCTCGACGAACCGACCCGGGGCGTCGACATGGCCACCCGGGTCGACATCTACCGGATGATCGACGCGCTGGCCCGCGAGGGCCTGGCCGTGCTGCTCATCTCCTCCGACCTGACCGAGGTGCTCGGCGCCACCGACCGCGTGCTCGTCATGCGCGAGGGCCGGCTCGCCGGTGAGCTGCGGTCCGAGGGGACCACCGAGGACGAGGTGCTCGCGCACGCGATCGGAGTGGCCGCGTGAGCGTGAACGCCCTGCCCAAGATCTCCCGCGACCTGCTCGTCACGGCGGCCTTCGGCCTGCTCATCGTGGTGATGGTCGTGGTGGCCGCGGTGACGACCGAGTCGTTCCTCACCCAGGCCAACCTGACGAACCTGCTCAAGCAGATGGTCACCATCGGCCTGCTGGCCTACGGGATGCTGGTCGTCATCCTCACCGGCGGCATCGACCTGTCGGTCGGGTCGGTGGTGGCGTTCTCCGGCATCCTGACCGCCGGGATGGTGTCGAGCCTGCCGATCCCGGCCGCGATGGCCGTCGGCGTCGTGTCCGGCATCGGCTTCGGGCTGGTCAACGGCGTGCTGGTGGCCCGGTTCGGGCTGGCGCCCTTCGTGGTGACGCTGGCGTCGTTGACCACCATCCGGGGTCTGGCGTTCGTCTACTCCGAGGTGCCGATCGCGCCGGAGGACCCGGCGTTCTTCACGCTCGGGTCGGCCATGGCCGGCCCGATCCCGGTCTCCACGCTCATCATGTTCGCCGTCTTCCTCGTCGGCGGAGTCTTCCTCACCCGCACCCCGGCCGGGCGGTCGATCATCGCGATCGGCGGCAACGCCGAGACGGTGCGCCTGGCCGGCATCAACGTGCGCCGGCACGTCGTGCTGGCGTACACGATCTCCGGCCTGTGCGCCGGTCTGGCCGGGGTGATCCTGGCCAGCCGGGTCGGCATCGCCCAGCCGAGCGTGGGCGTGGCGTTCGAGCTCGACGCCATCGCCGCCTGCGTCATCGGCGGCGCCAGCCTCGCCGGCGGCAAGGGCTCCGTCCGCGCCACGTTCGGTGGCGTGCTCGTCCTGGTCCTGATCAACAACCTGCTCAACCTGTACGGCGTGCAGAGCTTCTGGCAGCAGGTCCTCAAGGGGTTGATCATCATCGCCGTCATCCTCGCCCAGCGCACCAACCGGGTGCGCGCGTAACCCCCCAGGAGAAACACCGTGATTTCCAAGAGAATCCTGGCCGGCGCCGGCCTCTGCCTTGCGATGCTGACCGCCTGCTCCTCGGGTTCGGAGGAACCGACGACCGGCGCCGCCGCGTCGGGCGACGGCGGCTACACGATCGGCGTCGCCAACTTCATGCTGAGCGGCCCCTACTTCAGCGGCATGGACAAGGCGATCGCCGCCCAGGCCCAGAAGAAGGGCAACGTCGAGATCATCAGCACCGACGCCAACGGCGACGCCGCCAAGCTCGCCAGCAACGTCGAGGACCTGCTGACCAAGAACGTCGACGCCGTCATCATCTCCGGCGGCCCGCTGGAGTCGGCCCCCGCCGTGCTGAACAGCATCAAGGCGGCCGGCAAGCCCGTCGTCCTGGTCGACCGCAAGTTCCAGACCGGCGAGTACACGAGCTGGATCGGCCCCGACAACGAGGCCATCGGCCGCCAGAACGGCGAGTACCTGTCGACCGCGCTGCCCGACGGCGGCAAGGTCGCCATCATCAAGGGCGGCCCGGCCGACAACAGCATCGGCCTGGCCCGCACCAACGGCGTCAAGTCGGTCCTGTCGGCCAACTCCAAGTTCACGCTGGTCGAGGCGCCCGACTTCGGCAACTGGGGCTCCGACGGCGGCCTGACCGTCATGGAGAGCCTGCTCGCCACCAACAAGGACATCAAGGCGGTGTTCTGCGAGAACGACGCCATGTGCCTGGGCGCCCAGCGCGCCATCGCGGACGCCGGCCTGTCGGACGGCATCATCATCGCCGGCGTCGACGGCCAGGCCGAGGCGCTGAAGGCCATCCTCGACGGCACCAACTACAAGGTGACCGGCCTGAACGACGCCGACATCATCGGCGCCAAGGGCCTGGACCGCGCGGTGGAGATCCTCGGCGGCGCGGCCAACGTCGAGAAGGACACGGTCGTGCCCTCCCCGATGGTCACCAAGGACAACGCCGCCCAGTTCCAGAACCCGGACGGCAGCTTCTAGACCTCCTCCTTTCACCCGCCGGGGTGGCGGGCGGCGACGCCACCCCTTTCTCACCCAGAGAGGTTGCGCATTGCGTACACGAAGAGGCACAGCCGCACGCCGAGCGGCGCTGGCGCTGCTGCTGACCAGCTCGGCGCTGACCCTGACGAGCACGCCCGCCCAGGCCGACGACCCGACCCGGCCTGGCTGGACGCTGCTCTACAACGAGAACTTCGCCAACCCGATCAACACCGGCAACGCGCCGTGGGTGCGCGACGACTACTCCCAGCCGTTCGACACGATCATGGACGACCCGGGCCAGTGGTACCGCAACGACTACGGCCCGGCCTGGACGACCGCGCTGAACTCCTTCAACACGTACCGGAAGGAGTTCCCGATCGGGCAGAACGGCTGGCTGACCGCCTCTCTGTCGGCCCGTGACTGGAACAAGGACGGCAACATCGAGTCGCCGCCGAGCCTGACGACCCAGACGCTCGGCAGCGAGAAGGTCGCCGTGATGAACGTGCCCGACCACACGGGCGGCGTCATCCTGCGGCCGTCCCAGAAGCTCCCCGACTACTACCGCATCGAGTACAAGCTCAAGACGCTCGACTTCGGCGGGAAGCGGAACGGGTCGATCGAGTACAACGGCCGCACCAACGGCTACAGCAACACCGGCTGCAAGACGCAGCACCCGTGGGGCGAGGGCCAGAACTCGCCCGGCTGGTCGGGCAACGCCTCGGCCCCCTACTGCGAATGGCAGGACGTCCGGCGCGGCACCTACGGCTACAACGGCTTCCACTTCCTGTCGATCGTCGACTTCGCCAACCCGGCCCCGCGCAACAACCACTTCTGGCACTACCGCCGCAAGGTGTTGATGGACGCCTTCTCCCAGCACCCTGACCGTGTGGGGAGCGGCACCGGCGGCCGGGTCTGCAACGCCGCGACCAACACCTACTACAACTACCGCGACGGCAACTTCAACACCGTCAACATGTGGATCAGCGGGATGCCGAACTGGAACCCCGGCCCCGGCGGCCTGGCCGGCAACTCGCAGTGGTTCATGACCCCCTGCTCGGGCGGCGTCGCCGAGCAGCAGCTCTCGTCAGCGGCCGAACTCCAGCCGGAGCTGATGCCGAACGAGTTCTACACCTTCGCCATCGAACGCGACCAGACCGGTTACGTCCTGGAGGTGACCGGCAACTTCGCCCGTTCGGGCCAGCGCACCATCCGCATGCACCGCCCGTTCGTCGTCAACAACAACCCGATCTGGCACTACAACGTGAAGGCCAGTGAGTACAACGGGCAGTTCAACGGCAACCTGGTGCAGAACGACGACAACGGCTCGACCACCTGGTCCAACCAGTGGCCGGCCGGTTCCGCCTACCCCGACTACTTCGTGATCGGCGACCTCTACACCAACGTGTACGAGGGCAGCGCCTCGCTGACGGACGTCCGGCTGTACGTGCCACAGACCACCGGCACCCCGAACCTGGCGCTGAACAAGACCGCCACCGCCGACTCGTCGTGCGCCGCGAACGAGGGCCCGGCCAAGGCCGTGAACGGCTCGGTGTCCGGCGGCAACACCGACAAGTGGTGCTCGCTCGGATCGAGCAAGTGGATCCGGGTCGACCTGGGCTCGAACCAGAGCGTGGGCAAGATCGTGCTGAAGCACTCCGGGGCCGGAGGCGAGCAGGCGGTCTGGAACACCCGCGACTTCGACGTCCAGGTGAGCACGAACGGGACGACGTGGACCAACGTGGCCCAGCCGCGCGGGAACACGGCGAACATCACCACGCACACCTTCACGCCGCGCGATGTTCGGTATATCCGGGTGAACGTGCTGGCGCCGACGAGTAACTCCGACACGGCGGCCCGCATCTACGAACTGGAGGCGTACGCGAGCTGACGCCCGCCTCGCGAGGGGCCGGTTTCCCAGCGGAAACCGGCCCCTTTTCCGCGTTTGGACGGCGTTGCCGCCGCCGAATTCACCGGGTTACTTTGCTGTGGCTCCGATAAGAAAGGAAAAAGGTGTCCACAGCGAAACGACTGATAAGAAGTAAGCCCCGAATGTGGGGGTGGACGTTCCGATGACGGTGACGGAAGCGAGGATCGCGGGCGTCGGCACCGCCGTCACGCCCGAGTCCTACGGGCAGGCCGAACTCCTGGACATCCTGCGGATCGACGACCCGAAGGCCCGCTCGGTCTTCCTCAACAGCGCCATCGACCGCCGGCACCTCACGCTGCCGCCCGCCGACGAGACCGGCGCGCGCCTCCCCGAGTCGCAGGGCGACCTGCTCGACAAGCACAAACGGCTGGCCGTCCAGATGGGCGCCGAGGCGCTGGAGGCGTGCCTGAAGAACGCCGGCGCCGGCCTGGGCGATCTGGGCCACCTCTGCTGCGTGACGTCGACCGGCTTCCTGACCCCGGGGCTGAGCGCGCTGCTCATCCGCGAGCTGGGCATCGACCGCCACTGCGGCCGGACCGACATCGTCGGCATGGGCTGCAACGCCGGGCTCAACGCGCTGAACGTCGTGGCCGGCTGGGCGTCGGCCCACCCGGGACGGCTCGCCGTCGTGCTGTGCGCGGAGGCGTGCTCGGCGGCGTACGCGATCGACGGGACGATGCGGACCGCCGTGGTGAACAGCCTGTTCGGCGACGGCGCGGCGGCCGTGGCGCTGGTCGCCGGGGAGTCCGTGCCGGGGCCGCGGGTGATCGACTTCGCCAGCTGCGTCATCACCGACGCCGTCGACGCCATGCGCTACGACTGGGACCGCGACCTGGGCCGGTTCAGCTTCTACCTCGACCCGCAGATCCCCTATGTGGTCGGCGCCCACGCCGAGCCCGCCGTCGACCGGCTGCTGCGCGCCAACGGGCTGCGCCGCGACCAGATCTCCCACTGGCTGGTCCACTCGGGCGGCAAGAAGGTGATCGACGCCGTCTCGGTGAATCTCGGGCTGACCCGCCACGACGTCCGGCACACGACCGGCGTGCTGCGCGACTTCGGCAACGTGTCGAGCGCTTCTTTTCTTTTCTCCTATGAACGCCTCACGCAGGAGGACGTCACCTTTCCCGGCGATTACGGCGTGCTCATGACGATGGGCCCGGGGTCCACGATAGAAACGGCGCTGGTGCAATGGTGAACACAATTGAATTGACCCTGGAAATAGACGGGACGGCGCCGATGTCGGCCTCCGTCGTCGAGACGGTGACCGCGTTCTGCGACCGCGTCCACGACCACGGAGGGCCCGGCGTCGCCCGGTTCGCCCTGTCGGGCACGCCCGGCGAGGGCTGGAGCCGCGAGGTGTCGGTCGGGCTGGTGACGAAGTGGGAGCGCACGGTGCGCCGCCTGGAGCAGCTCCCCGTGACGACCGTCGCGCTGGTCTCCGGCGACTGCGGCGGCACCGCCCTCGACGTGCTGCTCACCGCCGACGTGAGGGTCGCGGCGCCGGGCACGCGGCTGATCCTGCCGATGGCCGGTGGGGCGACGTGGCCGGGCATGACCCTCTATCGGCTGGTGCAGCAGGCGGGGGCAGGGGCGATCCGCCGGGCGGTGCTGCTCGGCGCCCCGATCGACGCCGACCGGGCGGTGGCCGCCCGGCTCCTCGACGAGGTGACCGACGACCCGGCGCCCGTCGTGGCCGGAGACCGGGAACTGGCCGTCCGGCGGCTGCTGCTGTCGGAGGCCGCGACGACGAGCTTCGAGGAGGCGCTGGGCGCCCACCTCGCCGCCTGCGACCGCGCGCTGCGCAAGGCGGCGGTCTCGTGACCACCCTGGCGCGGGCCGCCGCGCGGGTCACCGGCCGCGACGAGCGCGGCCGGTTCATGGCCGAGCACGCCACCCACGTCTACGACGAGCTGACCGGCGGCCGGTCGCGCCGCCTGCGCCTGCGCGAGCTGGTCGACGCGGCCCGGCAGGTCTTCCCCACGCTCGTCCCGCCCGAGGAGCGCGGCGTGCCGCAGGCCGCCAAGGAGGGGCGCGAGATCGACGAGGGCGTCTTCCTGCGGGGCATCCTCGACTGCCCCTTCGCGGGCTCTCACCTGCTCGACACCATGCGCCGCCCGACCGAGCGCGCGCTGGCGCTGCTGCCGGAGTTCACCCGGACCGGCCTGGTCGAGATGGAGTCGGTCGTCCTGGAGCGCCGCGATGGGGTGGCCCGGCTGACCATGGTCCGCGACGGCTGTCTCAACGCCGAGGACGAACGCCAGGTCGACGACATGGAGACCGCCGTCGACCTGGCGCTGCTCGACCCGGGCGTCACGATGGGCCTGCTGCGCGGGGGGGTGATGACCCATCCGCGGTACAAGGGCAGGCGGGTGTTCAGCGCCGGGATCAACCTCAAGAAGCTGCACGCCGGGGAGATCACCCTGGTGGGCTTCCTGCTGCGGCGCGAGCTCGGCTACATCGCCAAGCTGGTGCGCGGCCTGAGCGGCGACGGCGGCCGCCCGGCCGAGAAGCCGTGGACGGCCGCCGTCGACACCTTCGCGATCGGCGGCGGCGCCCAGCTGCTGCTCGTCTTCGACCAGGTCCTGGCCGCCTCCGACTCCTACGTCAGCCTGCCCGCCGCCCGCGAGGGCATCATCCCCGGGGCCGCCAACCTGCGGCTGACCAGGGCCACCGGCGCACGGCTGGCCCGCCAGCTCATCCTCCAGGGACGCCGGGTCTGGGCGACCGAACCCGACGCGCGGGCGTTCGTCGACGAGGTCGTGGAGCCCGAACGGCTCGACGACGCGATCGAGGCCGCGCTGGGGCGGCTCGACGGGGAGGCGGTCGTCGCGAACCGGCGCATGCTCCACCTCGCCGAGGAGCCCGAGGACGTGTTCCGCCGCTACATGGCCGAGTTCGCCCTCCAGCAGGCGCTCCGGATGCACGGACCGGACGTCCTGGAGAAGGTGCGCCGGTTCGCATGAGCCGGGTCCGCTACGAGAAGGCCGGCCACGTCGCCCGCGTCACGCTCGACCGTCCCGAGGTCCTGAACGCCATGGACTCCCGCACCCACGAGGAGCTCGCCGCGATCTGGGACGACGTCGAGGCCGACGACGCGGTCCGGGTGGCCGTCCTCGGCGGGGCCGGCGACCGGGCGTTCTGTGTCGGGCAGGACCTGCGCGAACGGGCCCGCCTCAACGAGACGGGCGCGCCCGCGACGACGTTCGGCAGCCGTGGTCAGCCGGGCTGGCCCCGGCTGACCGAGCGCTTCACCCTGACCAAACCGGTGGTCGCCCGCGTGCACGGCTACGTGCTCGGCGGCGGCTTCGAACTCGCGCTGGCCTGCGATCTGATCGTCGCGGCCGACGACGCGGTGTTCGCCCTGCCGGAGGCCCGCCTCGGCCTGGTGCCGGGCGCCGGCGGGGCGTTCCGGCTGGCCAGGCAGCTCCCGCTGAAGGTCGCCATGGGCCACCTGCTGACCGGCCGCCGCATGGACGCCGCCACGGCTCTCCGGCACGGGCTGGTCAACGAGGTGGTGCCCCGTTCGCAGCTCGACCGGTGTGTCGACGAGTGGGTCTCCGACCTGCTCAGGAGCGCGCCGCTGTCGGTCCGGGCGATCAAGGAGAGCGTGCTGCGCTCGCTCGACCTGCCGCTGGAGGAGGCGTTCACCACCACGTACACGTGGGAGGAGCGCCGCCGGGCCGGCAGCGACGCGGCCGAGGGGGTGCGGGCGTTCGCCGAGAAGCGGGAGCCCAGATGGTCAGGCGATTGAAGATTCGACCAACTGCCTGATCGAGCAGTTGGACACGGGAGCGGGCGCCGGCACCGGCGCCCGCTCCTTCGTGTCACCGGGCGTGTCACCGGGCCATCCACTCCTCGATCGCCCGCCAGGCCAGCTCCAGCATGTCGGGCCGCATCAGGTCGGAGTGGCGGCACGGCAGGCCGACCTCCGCGACCGCGCCGTCGACGTGGGGCTGCCAGCGGGGGGCGGCGGCCTCCGGGTTGTCCTTGCCCTCGACGGCGGTCAGCAGCAGCGCGTCGCCACGGAACACGCCCGGCTCGTGGGCCCGCCTGAGCTCCGTGTTGTTGGTGAAGATCTTCGCGATGAGGAGCAGCTCCTCGTCGGAGATCCCGCCGAGGACCTCCCCCACCTCCTCGCGGAACCGCTCGGCGGTCCGCCGGAGCCTCTCCTCGGGATCGGTCTCCTCGGGCGGCGGCCCGGCCGGTTCGGCCAGGCGCTGCTTGAAGGGGTACGCGTCCATGATGACCAGCGCGGCGACCGTCTCCCCCGCCTCCTGGAGCTGCACGGCGATCTCGTGGACGGGGATGCCGCCGAACGAGAACCCCAGCAGGTGGTAGGGCCCCGACGGCTGGACCTCCCGGATGCGCCGGACGTAGTCGGCCGCCATCTCCCGCACGTCCCGGGCGGGCTCGCCGCCCTGGAGCCCGGCCGCCTGGAGCCCGTACAGGGGGATGTCGTCGGGGACGAACCGGGTCAGCGGCCGGTAGCACCAGCTCAGGCCGGCGCCGGGGTGGACGCAGAAGAAGGGCGGACGCTCGCCTCCGGTGCGGATCGGCAGCAGGCCGCCCAGCGAGTCGCCCAGTGACGACAGGCTGAGCCCGGCGATGAGCCCGGCGACGGTCGGCGCGGCGAACACCGCCCGGACGGACGTCGAGACCCCGCGTTCGGCCAGGCGGGTGACGAGCGTGACGGCCAGCAGGGAGTGCCCGCCGAGGTGGAAGAAGTCGTCGTCGACCTGCACCGACGGCACCCCGAGCACCTCGGCGAACGTCTCGGAGACGAGGTTCTCCAGGGCGGTGGCGGGACCCCGGCTCACGGCCGCCCAGGCCGCCGCCGCGAAGTCGGGGGCGGGCAGCGCGCGGCGGTCGAGCTTGCCGTTGCCGGTGAGCGGGAGCGCGTCGAGGCTCACGAACGCGGCCGGGACCATGTGGGCGGGCAGCCGTTCGGCGGCGTACTCCCGGAGGTTCCCGGTCTCGCCGACGACATAGGCGACGAGCCGGTCGTCGCGGGCGACCACGGCGGCCTGCGAGACGTCCGGATGTGCCAGCAGGACGGCGGTCACCTCGCCGGGTTCGACGCGGAAGCCGCGGATCTTGACCTGGTCGTCCGCACGGCCCTGGAAGATCAACCTGCCGTGGGGGGTCCACTTCGCCAGGTCGCCGGTGCGGTACATGCGCTGACCGGTGTCGAAGGGCGAGGCGACGAAACGTTCGGCGGTCAGGCCCGGGCGGGCCACGTAGCCGCGGGCCAGCGGGGCGCCGGCCGCGTAGAGCTCGCCCGTCACGCCGACCGGGAGCGGGTGGAGGGCGTCGTTCAGCACGTACAGGCGGGTGTTGGCGATCGGGGTGCCGAGCTCGACGCCGGCGGTCAGTTCCGCGGTGGTGACGCCGATCGTCGTCTCGGTGGGGCCGTAGTGGTTGAAGATGCGGCGGCCGGTGGCGACGAGGTCGGCGACCAGCGCGGGCGGGGCGGCCTCGCCGCCCAGCACGAGCGAGGCGGCGGGCGTCATCCGTTCGGCGCCGGTCGCGGCGGCGAGCGCGGCCAGGTGAGAGGGCACCGCCTTCAGCGCGTCGATGCGGTGGTCGGCCAGATACCGGGCCACCGCTTCGGGATCGGTGACCGAATCGGGGTCGAGCACGTGAAGGTGCCCACCCGTGGCCAGGCTGGTGAACACGACCGTGTTGCCCAGGTCGGTGACCTGCGGCTGGAGCAGCGCGTAGCGGGTGCCCGGAGTGGTCCAGCCCAGCCGGGCCGAGACCGAGGCGACGTAGTTCGCCAGCGAGCCCTGGGTGACGGCCACGCCCTTCGGCCGGCCGGTCGACCCCGAGGTGTAGATGACGTACGCCAGCGAATCCGGCTCGGCGTCGTGGTCGGGCGGCGTGGCGGGGAGGGTGCTGAGGATCACCTCGGTGAACGGGTCGTCGAGGGCCACCATGCGGACCCGGCCCGCGGGCAGGTCGCCGAGGACGTCCTCGGTGCCGAGCACGACCCTGACCCCGCTGTCGGCCAGCATGAACGCGATCCGCTCGACGGGCAGCGTCCCGTCGAGCGGCAGGTAGGCGGCGCCCGCCTTCCAGACCGCGACGATGGCCGTGATCATGTCGAGCCCGTCGGGGAAGCACAGCCCCACGACCGACTCCGCTCCCACGCCGAGCCCGATCAGATGGCGGGCCAGCCGGTTGGCGCGGGCGTCGAGCTCGGCGTAACCGACCTGGGCGCCGGGTGCGGTGATCGCCACCGCGTCCGGAACGGTCGCCACCTGACGCGCGAAGGCCTCGACGAGCGGGAGCGGGACACCGGGGGCGGCGGTGTCCGTCCAGGCGCCGAGGAGCAGGTCCCGTTCCGCCGGGGCGAGCGGGTCGACCGCGTGGAGGCGCAGGTCGGGGTCGGTGGTCACGACGTCGAGCACGCGGGCGAACCACTCGCCGATCCGGCCCGCCGTGGCGGCGTCGAACAGGTCGGCCGAGGCGGTGACCGCGCCGCGCAGCCCGGCCGGGTTCCCGTCACGGTCGAAGGTCTCGGCCATCGGGAAGTAGAGGTCGAACTTGGCCGGGACCAGCTCGGGACCCGACGCGCCCACCTCCGGGCGTTCCTCTCCGGCGCGTTCGGGGTTCTGCATGGTCAGCACCGTCTGCACCAGCGGGTGGCGGGCCAGGGACCGGGCCGGGGCGAGCTCCTCCACCAGGCGTTCGAACGGCACGTCCTGGTTGGCCAGCGCGCCCAGGCTCGCCTCCCTGACCCGGCCCAGCACCTGCCGGAACGCCGGATCACCGGTCAGATCGGTGCGGATGACCAGGGTGTTGACGAAGAAGCCGACGAGGTCGTTCAGCGCCTCGTCGAGCCGCCCCGCCACGGCGGAGCCGATCGGGATGTCCGAGCCCGCGCCGAGCCGGGAAAGGGTCACCGCGAGAGCCGCCTGTACGGCCATGAAGACCGTCACCCCCTCCTCCCGCGCCAGCCGCACGAGCCTGCGGTGCACGTCGGCGGGGATGCGCAGCGGGACGTGGTGGCCGTAGTGGGTCGCGGTGGCCGGTCGCGGGCGGTCCGTCGGCAACGCGAGCTCGTCGGGGAGCGCGGCCAGGGTCTCGCGCCAGTAGCCGACCTGTTCGGCCAGCAGGGTCTCGTCGAGGAGGTCGTGCTGCCAGAGGGCGTAGTCGGCGTACTGGACCGGAAGGGGGGTCCACTCGGGGGCCCGTCCTTCGAGCCGGGCGGTGTAGGCGGTGGTGAGGTCGCGGCTCAGCGGGGCCGACGACCAGCCGTCGCCGGCGATGTGGTGCATGACCACGACGAGGGTCTGGTCCCGGCCCGATTGGAACAGCCAGGCCTTCACCGGGACGTCGGTCGACAGGTCGAAGGCGTGCCGCCGCGCCGCCGCGGCGGCGGCCGCCATCCCGTCCGGCTCGACCTGCTCCACCTCCAGTGACCAGTCGAGGCCCTCCATCGGGACGACGTGCTGGTACGGCTCGCCGTCGACCGACGGGAAGATCGTGCGGAGCGCCTCATGGCGCTCCAGGACGTCGCGGAGGGCGGCGTTCAGCGCGGTGACGTCCGGTGCGCCGCTCAGGCCGATCGTCATCGGGATGTTGTAGGTCGGGCTGGGGCCTTCGAGCTGGCCGAGGAACCACAACCGTCGCTGCGCGAACGACAGGGGGACCCGTTCGGGCCTGGTGCGCCTGCGCAGCGGCGGGCGGGTGCGGCCCACGTCCGACCCGGCCAGGTGGGCGGCCACTCCGGCGGGGGTGGGGTTGTCGAAGAGGGTCCACAGCGGGACCTCCGCCCCGAGGACGGTCCTGATGCGGGAGACGAGCCGCGCGGCGAGCAGGGAGTGCCCGCCCAGGTCGAAGAAGTCGTCGTCGACGCCGACTCTCTCCAGCCCCAGGACCTCGGCGAAGGCGTTGCAGAGCATGTCCTCCTGGACGGTGGCGGGCGCCCTGCCGGAACCGGTGACCCGCTGGGGTTCGGGCAGGGCCCGGCGGTCGAGCTTGCCGTTCGGGGTGAGGGGGAGTTCGTCCAGCGTGACGAAAGCCGCGGGGACCATGTAGTCGGGCAGCCGCTCGGCGGCGAACTCCCTGAGGCCTTCCGCCCGGCCCACCACATAAGCGACCAAGCGGTCCTCGCGGGCGACCACGGCGGCCTGCGAAATACCCGGACTCTTCAGCAGGACGGCGGCGACCTCGCCCGGTTCGACGCGGAACCCGCGGATCTTGACCTGGTCGTCGGCGCGGCCCTGGAAGATCAGGCGGCCGTCGGGGGTCCACTTGGCCAGGTCGCCGGTACGGTACATGCGCTGGCCGGTGTCGAAGGGTGAGGCCACGAACCGCTCACCGGTGAGATCAGGGCGGCCGAGATACCCCCGCGCCAGACCCAGACCGGCGACGTACACCTCCCCCGCGACCCCCGGCGGAACCGGCGCGAGCCGATCGTCGAGCAGATAGACCCGCGAGTTGGCGATCGGCCGCCCGAACGAGATCGGCCCCTCCTCATCGGCGTCGACCTCACCGGCGGCGACGATGACCGTGGCCTCGGTCGGCCCATAAGCATGGACGAGCCTTCGGTTCCGCGCCCAGCGGCGGGCGACGGTCTCGGTGATGCCCTCCGCACCCACCACGATCGGCCCGATATGCGAGAAATCGGCCGGGTCGAGCACGTTGAGCAGCGAGGGAACCACACTGGCCGCCCCGACCCCGGTCAGCTCCCGCAGCAGTTCAGGCTGGGCCCGCCTGCCCTCATCCGCGACGACCAGCGTCGACCCGGTCGCCAACGCCACCGCGACATCCAGCACCGAGGCGTCGAACCCGAACGAGGCGAACTGCAACAACCCCACACCCGGCCCCGCACCCAGCAAAGGCCCGAACACCTCGACCAGATTGACCAGCCCGCGATGACTGACCGCCACTCCCTTCGGAGTGCCCGTCGACCCGGACGTGTAGATGACATACGCCAGCGAGTCCGGCTCCACCCGAACGTCGAGCGGACCCTCCTCGCCCGACAGGCCCGGCCCGTCCCCGGTCCCCGCAGAGGCCGGCACCGCCGAATCCTCCACGGCCGCAAGGCCCGGCTCATCCCCGATCCCCACAGAGACCGGCACCGCCGAATCCCACGTGCCCGTGAGCTGAACGATCTCCATCCCGGCGGGAACCAGCTGCCGGGTTTCGGCACAGGCCAGCACGCACGCCACCCCGGCATCGGTCAGCACCGCCCCCACCCGCTCAGCGGGATTGCCGGGGTCGACGGGCAGGTAGGCCGCGCCCGCCTTCCACACGCCCACGATGGCGGTGATCATGTCCGCGCCACGCGGCAGGCAGACGCCGACGATCGACTCCGGACCGACGCCCACGGCAAGCAACCGCCGCGCCAGCCGGTCCGACCGGCGATCCAGCTCGCCGTAGGTCAGCTCACCCTCGACCGCGAAGGCGTCAGGGGCCTGCCGGCTGATCAGGTCCACGATGCTCGAAGAGGGCACCTCGCGGGCCGTGTCGTTCCAGCCGCGCAGAACCCGCTCCCGCTCCCCCTCCGCCAGCACGTCCACCGCATGCACCCGGACATCCGGTTCCGCCGTCACTTGTTCCAGCACGCGGGTGAAAGCGCCGATCAGGCGTCCCGTGGTCGCGGCGTCGAACAGGTCGATCGAGGCGATCATGGAGCCTTGGAGACCGGCCGGGCGACCCTTGTCGTCGAAGGTCTCGCGGATCGCCACGTCGAGGTCGAACTTCGCGGGAACCAGCGCCGGGCCCTCCGGACCGGCCGGTGCGGACCTCCCACCGGCCCGGACCTCGGGCAGGTCGAGCGAGGCCCGCTCCGTGTTGCGGACCAGCAGTGCCACCTGGAACAGCGGGTGCCGGGAGAGCGAGCGGGCGGGCGCCAGGGTCTCCACCAGGCGTTCGAACGGCACGTCCTGGTGTTCCAGCGCGTTCAGCCCGGCCTCTCTGACCCGGCCGAGTACCTCCCGGAACACCGGGTCGCCCGACAGGTCGGTCCGGATGACCAGGGTGTTGATGAAGAAGCCCACCAGGCCGTCGAGTGCCTCGTCGGTCCGCCCGGCCACGGCCGAGCCGATCGGGATGTCGGTCCCGGCGCCGAGCCGCGACAGCGTCACCGCCAGCGCCGCCTGCACGACCATGAACACCGTCGCGCCCTCGGCCTGGGCCAGTTCCGTCAGGCGGCGGTGGACGTCGGCCGAGGTCCGCATCGGCAGGGCGTGCCCCCGCCGGGACGACACGGCGGGCCGTACCCGGTCGGCGGGCAGGGTCAGCTCCTCCGGCGCCCCGGCCAGCGCCTCCCGCCAGTAGGCGACCTGACGTGACAGCGGACTGGCCGGGTCGGACTCGTCGCCGAGCAGATCGCGCTGCCAGAGGGCGTAGTCGGCGTACTGGACCGGCAGCGGCGACCATACGGGCGCCTCGCCCCGGAGCCGGGCGGCGTACGCGGCGGACAGGTCCGCCGCCAGTGGGGCGAGGGACCATCCGTCGGTGGCGATGTGGTGCATGGCGAGCACGAGCACCTGTTCGCCGTCCGCGGCCTGAAACAGCGTCGCCCTGATGGGGAGCTCCCGTTCGAGGTCGAAGGCGTGCCACCGGGCCCGGTCGACGGCGTCGGTGAGGTCGTCCGCGGCGACCTGGACGACGTCCAACAGCCGGCCGAGCCCGTCGAGGTCGACGACCTGCTGGTAGGGCTCGCCGTCCTGCGAGGGGAAGACCGTGCGCAGCGACTCGTGGCGGCCGAGCACGTCGCGCAGCGCGGCGTCCAGGGCCTCGACGTCTACGTGTCCCCTGAGGGGGATCGCGACCGGGATGTTGTACGTCGGACTCGGCCCCTCCAACTGCGCGAGGAACCAGAGGCGCCGCTGCCCGAACGAGAGCGGCACCCGCTCAGGACGCGCCCGCCGCGCCAGAACCGGCCGCGTGTCCGGCCCGGCCAGCAGCGCGGCCAGCCCGGCGGGGGTGGGCGCCTCGAACAACATCCTGATGCGCACCTCGGCGCCGAGCCGGGCCCTGATCCGCGACAGCAGCCGGATCGCCAGCAGCGAGTGCCCGCCGAGCTGGAAGAAGTCGTCGTCGACCCCGACCGACTCCAGACCGAGGACCTGGGCGAACACCTCGCACAGGGCCGCCTCCCGCTCGTCGGCGGGCTCCCTGCGGACAACCGGCCGGTCGGGGTCGGGCAGCGCCGCCCGGTCGAGCTTGCCGCTGGAGGTCAGCGGCAGCGCGGACAGTGCGACGAAGGCCGTGGGGACCATGTAGGCGGGCAGGCGCTCGGCGGCGAACTCCCGCAGGCCCTCCGTCTGGCCGACGACATAGGCGATCAGGCGGTCATCCCTGGCAAGGACCGCAGCCTGCGAAATATCCGGATATCTCAGCAGAACGGATTCGACCTCGCCGGGCTCGACCCGGAAGCCGCGCACCTTGACCTGGTCGTCGGCGCGGCCCTGGAAGATCAGCCGCCCGTCGGGGGTCCACTTCGCCAGGTCGCCGGTCCGGTACATGCGCTGACCGGTGTCGAAGGGCGAGGCGACGAAGCGTTCGGCGGTCAGTCCGGGGCGGGCCACGTAACCACGCGCCAGCCCGGCCCCGGCCGCATACAGTTCCCCCGTTACGCCGGGCGGAAGCGGATTCAGCGCCTCATCCAGCACATACAGACGGGTGTTGGCGATCGGGGTGCCGAGCGCCACCTCGCCGGTCAGTTCGGCGGTCGTAACGCCGATGGTCGTCTCGGTGGGCCCGTAGTGGTTGAACACCCGCCGGCCCGTGGCGACCAACTCGGCCACCCACTCCGCCGAGGCCGCCTCTCCACCCAGGACCAGCGAATCTGCCGGCATCAAAGCCTCGACCCCGGCCACCGAGGTGAGCGCGGCCAGGTGCGAGGGCACCGCCTTGAACGCGTCGATCCGATGCTCGGCCAGATACCCCGCCACCGCCTCGGGATCGGTGACGGCCTCCTCATCCAGGATGTGCAGCATGCCGCCGGTGGCCAGGCTGATGAACACCACCGTGTTGCCCAGGTCGGTCACCTGAGGCTGAAGCAGCGCATACCGGGTTCCCGGCTCACTCCAGCCCAGCCGCTGCGACACCGAAGCGACATAGTTGGCCAGCCCCGCCTGGGTGACCGCCACCCCCTTGGGAGTCCCGGTCGAACCTGAGGTGAAGATCACATACGCCAGGTCACCCTCACGATGCCCAGCCCCGGTTTCGGGAAGATCGGACAGGTCGTCCAGCACGATCTCAACCCCGGCGTCGGCCAGCATCGCCTCCACCCGCGAAGCGGGCAGTTCCGGATCGATCGGCAGATAGGCCGCACCGGCCTTCCACACGCCCAGGATCGCCGCGATCATGTCCGCGCCACGCGGCAACCGCAACCCCACCACCGGCGCGTCCGCCACTGCGGCCGCGACCTTCCGGGCCGACTCGTCGAGCTCTCGGTAGGTCAGCTCGCGGCCGTCGGCGACCACCGCCACCGCGTCCGGACGCAGTGCCACCTGCCGCTCGAACAACCGCAGCACCGGCTCCGCCACCCCGCCGGAAGCGGTGTCGTTCCAGGTGCCCAGGAGCGCGTGGACCTCCTCGCCGAGGACGTCCACGGCACGCAACGCCAGGTCGGGAGAGGCCGACAGGGCCTCGGTGACGTTCTTGGTCGCGGTCCGCATGAGCGACCCGACCGCCTCGCCGTCGATTCCGGCGGCCGCGAGGATGCTCAGGCTGAGTCCATCCGCACCCCGGTCGTTGACCGAGACGGTCAGCGGATAGCTGTTCTGGACGCGGGTCAGCACGTTGCGGATCCCCGGCACCTCCGGCTGCCGTTCGTCCCGTTCGCCGCCCTGCCCGGCGAAGCGGTAGTTGAGCAGGGAGGTGAACAGCGGCGTGTTGCCCTCCAGGCCCGCCGCCTGCTGGGCCAGGGCCAGCGGCGCGTGCTCGTGTTCGAGCAGCCCCGCCAACTGCGCCCGCATCCCCTCCACGGCCTGCCTGATCCCGGCACGACCCGAACGCACCCGCACCGGAAGGGTGTTGATGAACGGCCCCACCACCCGGTCGGAACCCTCACCCGCGTTCATCCGCCCGAACAACACCGTCCCGAACACCACGTCGTCCCGGCCCGACACCACCGACAACACCCGCGCCCACGCCACATGCATGATCGTCGCCACGCTGACACCGAGGTCCCGCGCCGCCGCGCGGAGGGCGGTGACGGTCTCGTCGGGGATGGTGACCAGCGACGACGTCGCGTCAGCCCCGTCGCCGTGCACGTCGAGCACCCCATAGGGGGCGGTCGTGCCGGTGACGTCGCCGAGCAGGTCGGCGAAGAAGCGTTCGTGCTCCTCGCGGGAGACTCCGTCGCGGGCCTGGGCGACGAAGTTGCGGAAGGGCAACGGCGCGGCCAGCCGACCGGGCTCGCCGGAGAGGACCGCGCGGAGCTCCCTGACCAGCACGTCCAGGCCCTGGTGGTCGGAGACCATGTGATGCATGCGCAGCAGGCCGAGCAGGCGGCCGTCGGCGGTCTCGGCGACGTGGAGATCCATGAGGGGGGCGCGGCCCAGATCCATCGCCGAGCCCACGGCCTCCACCAGGGTGACGCCCGACTCCTGGCGGTCGTGCTCGACGACCTGGAGTTCGGCGTGCCGCCTCACCACCTGGACGGGTTCGCGCAGACCGTCCCAGACGATGCCGGTCCGGTAGATGTCGTGCCGGGCCACCACCTGGCGCAGCGCGTCGGTGAACGCGTCGAGGCGGTCGCGGGAGTCGAACTCCAGAACCTGCTTGCGCACATAGGCGTCGACGCCGTCTCCGGCGAGGAGGTGGTGGAAGAGCATGCCCTCCTGGAGCGGGGCCAGCGGATAGACGTCCTTCACGTTGGCCGCGCCGCCCTCGGCCGAGGCGACGACCCGGCCCAGCTCGGCCTCGGTCAGGTCGACCAGCGGGAGCATGTCCGGGGTCAGGCGGACGGCGTCCTCGGGGATCCGGTTGGCGGGGACCTCGACGGCGGTCGTGGCCGCCGCACGCGCCAGTCCCGCCGGGGTCGGCGACTCGAACAGCGCCCTGACCGACACCGGCACACCCCGCTGCCGGAGCACCTCCACGAGCCGGACCGCCAGCAGGGAGTGCCCGCCGAGGCGGAAGAAGTCGTCGTCCACACCGACCCGTTCCAGGCCCAGGACCTGGGCGAACGCTGCGCAGAGCACTTCTTCTCTGACGGTGGCGGGAGCGCGTCCCATGCCGCTCGCGAACTCGGGCTCGGGGAGGGCCCGGCGGTCGAGCTTGCCCGAGGCGGTCAACGGGAGTTCGTCCAAGGCGACGAAGGCGGCGGGGACCATGTAGGCGGGGATACGCTCGGCGGCGAACTCCCGCAGGCCCTCCGTCTGGCCGACGACATAGGCGATCAGCCGGTCATCGCGGACGATCACCGCCGCTTGTGAGACATCGGGATGTTTCACCAGAACGGCCGCGACTTCACCGGGCTCGACCCGGAACCCGCGCACCTTGACCTGGTCGTCGGCCCGGCCCTGGAAGACCAGCCGGCCATCTGGGGTCCACTTCGCCAGGTCGCCGGTACGGTACATGCGCTCCCCCGCCGCGAAGGGCGAGGCCACGAACCGTTCGGCGGTGAGAGCGGGCCGGGAGACATAGCCACGCGCCAGACCCGCCCCGGCCGCATACAGCTCACCCGCCACGCCGGGCGGGAGCGGGCTGAGGGTGTCGTCCAGCACATACAGGCGGGTGTTGGCGATCGGGGTGCCAAGCTCGACGCCCGTGGTCAGTTCGGCAGTGGTAACGCCGATGGTCGTCTCGGTCGGCCCGTAGTGGTTGAACACCCGACGGCCCGTGGCGACCAACTCGGCCACCCACTCCGCCGAGGCCGCCTCCCCGCCCAGAACCAGCGAATCGGCCGGCATCAACCGCTCGACCCCCGCCACCGAGGTGAGCGCCGCCAGATGCGAGGGCACCGCCTTGAACGCATCGATGCGATGTTCGGCCAGATACGCGGCCACCAGCTCGGGATCGGTGACAGCCTCCTCATCCAGAATGTGCAACGTCCCGCCGGTGGCCAGGCTGATGAACACCACCGTGTTCCCCAGGTCGGTCACCTGCGGCTGAAGCAACGCATACCGGGTACCCGGCTCGCTCCAGCCCAGCCGGGCCGACACCGAGGCGACATAGTTGGCCAGCCCCGCCTGGGTGACCGCCACCCCCTTGGGAGTCCCGGTCGAACCGGAAGTGAAGATCACATAGGCCAGATCGCCTTCACGTCCGGACAGGTCCCCGGCTTCGGGCAAGTGGTCCAGCACGATCTCGACCCCGGCGTCGGCCAGCATCGCCTCCACCCGTGAGGCGGGCAGTTGCGGATCGATCGGCAGATAGGCGGCGCCCGCCTTCCACACACCGAGAATCGCCGCGATCATGTCCGCGCCACGCGGCAACCGCAACCCCACCACCGGCGCATCGCCGACCTTGGCCGCGACCCTCCGGGCCGACTCGTCGAGCTGTCGGTAGGTCAGCTCGCGGCCGTCGGCGACCACCGCCACCGCGTCCGGACGCAGTGCCACCTGCCGCTCGAACAACCGCAGCACCGGCTCCGCCACCCCGTCGGAAGCGGTGTCGTTCCACTCGTGCAGGACCTGGCGGCGCTCGTCCGGGTCGAGCACGTCGACCTCGTGGAGCCGGATGCCCGGGGCGGCGGTGACCTGGTCGAGCACGCGGGCGAACCGGGCGGCCAGGGTCGCGGCCGTGCCGGCGTCGAACAGGTCCGTCGAGGCGGTGAGCGAGCCCCGCAGTCCTGCGGGGCGGCCCTGGTCGTCGAGGAGCTCGCTCAAGGACAGGTCCAGGTCGAACTTGGCCGTCGCCGTCCGCGACTCGGGCGGGGCCGCGCCGCCCCGCACGCCCGGCATGCTCAACGACGTCCGTTCGATGTTCTGCAGGGTCAGCATCACCTGGAACAAGGGGTGCCGGGAGAGCGAGCGTTCCGGGGCCAGTTCCTCCACGAGCCGCTCGAACGGCACCTCCTGGTGGGCGAGGGCGTCGAGGCTCGCCGCCCGTACCCGGGCGAGGACCTTGCGGAACTCGGGGTCGCGGGACAGGTCGGTGCGGATCACGAGCGTGTTGACGAAGAAGCCGATCAGGTCGTCGGCGGCCTCGTCGGTGCGTCCGGCGACGGCCGCGCCGATGGGGATGTCCGTGCCCGCGCCCAGACGCGACAGCGTCACGGCCAGCGCGGCCTGGACGACCATGAAGACCGTCGCCCCCTCGGCCCGTGCCACGTCCACAAGCCGGCGGTGCACCTCGGCCGGGAGGTGCAAGGGGACGCGGTGCCCCAGGTGGCCGGTCACGGGCGGGCGCGGGCGGTCGGCGGGCAGCCGGAGCTCCTCCGGAGTACCCGCCAGGACGCGCCGCCAGTGGCCGACCTGGGACGAGAGCAGGTCCTCGCCGAGGAGATCGGCCTGCCAGAGGGCGTAGTCGGCGTACTGGACCGGGAGCGGCTCCCATTCGGGTGCGCGGCCCTCCACACGGGCGGCATAGGCGTGGGAGAGGTCGCGGGCCAGCGGGCGCATCGACCAGCCGTCGGCGGCGATGTGATGCAGTACCAGCACCAGCGTGTGCTCCACGTCGCCGGTGAACAGCGACGCCCTGATGGGGATCTCGGCCGACAGGTCGAAGGCGTGCTCGCGGGCCGCCGCCACCGCCGCTGGGTCGAAGGGCTGCACGTTCAGCGTCCAGTCGAGCTCCGCCGGGTCGAGGATGTGCTGATACGGCTCGCCGTCGACCGCGGGGAAGACCGTCCGGAGCGACTCGTGGCGGGTGACGACGTCGCGCAGGGCGGCGTCGAGAGCGGCCACGTCCAGGTCACCGGCCATGGGGATGGTCGTGGGCATGTTGTACGTCGGGCTCGGCCCGTCGAGCTGGGCGAGGAACCACAACCGGCGCTGGGCGAACGACAGCGGCACCCGCTCCGGCCGCGTCTCCGCCCGCAGCGGCGCCCGGGCCGGTTCGGCCTCGGCCAGGTGGGCGGCCAGTTCGGCCACCGTGGGGGCCTCGAAGACCATGTGGAGGGGGATCTCCGCGCCCAGGACCACCCGGACGCGGGACACCAGCCGCACGGCGAGCAGCGAGTGGCCGCCGAGCGCGAAGAAGTCGTCGTCGACGCCGACCGACTCCAGCCCGAGGACGTGGCAGAAGGCGCCGCAGAGCAGCTCCTCCCTGACGTCGGCGGGGGCGCGGCCCTCCCCGGCCGCCGCGCCGGGCACGGGGAGCGCGCGGCGGTCGAGCTTGCCGTTCGGGGTGAGCGGCAGCGCGTCGAGGGTGACGAAGGCGGCGGGCACCATGTAGTCGGGCAGCCGCCGTGCGGCGAACTCGCGCAGGCCGTCGGTCTCGCCGACGACGTACGCGACGAGTCTCTCGCCGTGGGCGGCCACGGCGGCCTGCACCACCGCGGGCGAGGCCAGGAGCACGGCCTCGACCTCGCCGGGCTCCACCCGGAACCCGCGGATCTTGACCTGCTCGTCGACCCGGCCGGCGAACACGAGCCGCCCGTCGGGGGTCCACTTCGCCAGGTCCCCGGTCCGGTACATGCGCTGCCCGGCGTCGAAGGGCGAGGCGGTGAACCGCTCCGCGGTCAGCCCGGGGCGGCCGACGTAGCCCCGCGCGAGGGGCGTGCCGGCGACGTACAGCTCGCCCGCGACGCCCGGCGGGACCGGCCGCAGGTCCTCGTCCAGGACATAGGCGCGGCTGTTGGCGATCGGCGTGCCGATGACCGGTTCGGCGCCGGGGTCGAGCGGCGGCGACATCGACGCGCACACCGTGGTCTCGGTCGGGCCGTAGGCGTTCACGAACCGCCGTCCCGCCGACCACCTGGCCGCCAGACCGGCGTCGATCGCCTCGCCCGCCGAGACGAGGGTGGTCACCGAGGCGAGGTCCTCCTCTCGGAGGGTGGCCAGCACGGCGGGTGGCAGGGTCGCGTGCGTCACCCCCGACAGATCACCCGCCAGCACCTCATCGGTGGACGTCATGACCAGCGTCGCGCCCGAGCACAACGCCATCACGATCTCCGACACCGCCGCGTCGAACCCGATCGAGGCGAACTGCAACACCCGCGAACCTGGCGTCACCGCGAAATGGTCCATCTGCGCGACGGCCAGGTTGAGCAGCCCGGAGTGCTGGACCGACACGCCCTTGGGCGTCCCGGTCGAGCCCGAGGTGTAGATCACGTACGCCGCCGACGCGGGCAGCGGCCCACCCAGTTCCGCCGAGGCGTCGCCGATCTCGTCGAACCAGACGACGGGCCCGGTCAGTGCCGCGCCGGTGTCCCTGGCCGCGACGACCAGCGACGCCCTGCTGTCGGCCAGCATGAACCCGATCCGCTCCGGCGGCAGATCCGGGCCGATCGGCAGGTAGGCCGCGCCCGCCTTCCACACGCCCAGGATCGCCGTGACCAGGTCGAGGCCGCGCGGCAGGCACAGGCCCACCACCGTTTCCGGGCCCGCGCCCGCGGCGCGCAGGTGTCGGCCGACGCGGTCCGCCGCGGCGTCGAGTTCGGCGTAGGTCAGCGTGGCGTCTCCGGCGGCGACCGCGACCGCCTCGGGGCCGGCGGCCACCCGCCGGGCGAACAGGTCGAGGACGGTCCCGGCCGGGAGCGTGGTCCCGGGGCCGTTCCAGGCGCGCAGCAGCAGGTCACGGTCGGCGTCGTCGAGGACGTCCACGGTCCGGAGTTCGCGGTCGCCCGGCAGCGCGGCGAGGAGGTTCTCCAGCGTGACGAGGACCAGCCGGGTGACCATGTCGGCCGCGACGTGGCCGCCGGCGTTGACGTTGACGCTCAGGTCGCCGGTGCCGGGGTCGTTGACGGCCACGCTCAGCGGATAGTTCGTGTGCTCGTGGGTGCTGAGGGTGCGGACACCGGTGACCTCCCCGCCCTCGGCGCGCTCGGCCCGCCCGCCGCCGGTGTGACGGTAGTTGAACAACGAGGTGAAAAGCGGCGTTCCGCCCTCGAGTCCGGCCGCCTGCTGCGCGAGGGCGAGGGGCGCGTGCTCGTGTTCGAGCAGGGCCGCGAGTTGTGCACGCATGTCCTCCACGGCCTGTTTCGTTCTGGTGCGGCCGGATCGCACCCGTACCGGAAGGGTGTTGATGAACGGGCCGACCACCCGATCGGAGCCCGCGCCCGCGTTCATCCGCCCGAAGAGCACCGTGCCGAAGACGACGTCGTCGCGGCCGGAGACGGCGGCCAGCACCCGCGCCCAGACGACGTGCATGATCGTCGCCGTCGTCACGCCGAGCCGCCGCGCGGCCTCCCGCAGCGCGGCGGCCGTCTCACGCGGCACGGGGACCAGCGAGGTGGTCATGCCGGTGCCGTCGCCGTGCACGTTCATCAGGCCGAACGGCGCGGTCGGCTCCGTCACGCCGTCGAGCAGGGCGGCGAAGAACTCCTCGTGCGCCGCCCGCGAGACACCGCCACGCGCCTGCGCGACGAAGTCACGGAACGGCGGCGCGGGGGCCGGCTCCCCGCCCAGGAGAACCGTCCGCAGATCCCTGACCAGCACGTCCATGCCCTGGTGGTCGGAGACCATGTGGTGCATCCGCAACACGCCCAGCCAGCGGCCGTCGGCGCCGGGGGCGACGTGCAGGTCGGTCAGCGGGGCCCGGCTCAGGTTCATGGCGGTGCCGACGACCTGGGCCAGCGCCTCGCCCGACTCCTGTGGCGCGTGTTCGGCGACCGGCAGGTCGGCCCGCCGCCACACGACCTGGACGGGCTCGCGCAGGCCGTCCCAGACGATGCCGGTGCGGTAGATGTCGTACCGGTCCACGACCTGGCGCAACGCCGCGGCGAAGGCGTCCAGTCTGGTTCTGGAGTCGAACTCCAGGACGTGGACGGTGACGTAGGCGTCGACGCCGTCTCCGGCCAGCAGGTGGTGGAAGAGCATGCCCTCCTGGAGGGGGGCCAGCGGGTAGACGTCCTTGACGTTGGCCGCGCCGCCGTCGACCGAGGCGACGACCCGGGCGAGTTCGGCCTCGGTGAGGTCGATCAACGGGAGCATGTCCGGGGTGATGTGCTCCGCGCCCTCGGGGATGCGGTTCGGGGGAACCTCGACCGTGGCACCGCCGGTGGTCAGCGCCAGGCGGGCGGGGGTGGGGGCTTCGAAGAGTGCCCGTACGAGGACCTCGACGCCGCGCCGCCGCAGCAGTTCGACGAGGCGGACCGCCAGCAGGGAGTGCCCGCCCAGACGGAAGAAGTCGTCGTCGACGCCGACCCGCTCCAGGCCCAGGACCTCGGCGAACGCCGCACAGAGGACCTCCTCTCTGAGCGTGGCCGGAGGACGGCCCTGGCCGGCGGCGAACTCGGGGGCGGGCAGGGCCCGCCGGTCGAGCTTGCCGTTCGGGGTGAGCGGAAGCTCGTCGAGCGGGACGAAAGCCGCGGGGACCATGTAGTCGGGCAGCCGCTCGGCGGCGAACTCCCTGAGGCCCTCCACTCGGCCCACCACATAAGCGACGAGGCGGTCCTCGCGGGCGACCACGGCGGCCTGCGAAATACCCGGACTCTTCAGCAGGACAGCGGCGACCTCACCCGGTTCGACGCGGAACCCGCGGATCTTGACCTGGTCGTCGGCGCGGCCCTGGAAGATCAGGCGGCCGTCGGCGGTCCACTTCGCCAGGTCGCCGGTACGGTACATGCGCTGACCGGTGTCGAAGGGTGAGGCCACGAACCGCTCACCGGTGAGATCAGGGCGGCCGAGATACCCCCGCGCCAGACCCAGACCGGCGACGTACACCTCCCCCGCGACACCAGGCGCGACCGGCGCGAGCCGATCATCAAGCAGATACAGCCGCGAGTTCGCGATGGGCCGCCCGAACGAGATCGGCCCCTCATTGTCAGCCTCGACCTCACCGGCGGCGACGATCACCGTGGCCTCAGTGGGTCCGTAGGCGTGCACCAGCCGCCGGCCTTGAGCCCAGCGGCGGGCGACGGTCTCGGTGATACCTTCCGCGCCGACCACGATCGGCCCGATGTGCGAGAAGTCGGCCGGGTCGAGCACGTTGAGCAGCGAGGGGACGACGCTGGCCGCGCCCACACCTGTCAGGTGCTTCAGCGCCTCCGGTTGGTGGCGCTCCTCCTCGCCCGGCACCCACAGGGTCGCCCCGGTGCCGAGGGCCACCACCACGTCCAGCACCGAGGCGTCGAACCCGAACGAGGCGAACTGCAACACCCCCACACCCGGCCCCGCACCCAGCAGAGGGCCGAACACCTCGACCAGGTTGACCAGACCCCGATGGCTGACCGCGACACCCTTCGGAGTCCCCGTCGACCCCGAGGTGTAGATCACATACGCCAGCGAGTCCGGCTCCACCCGAACGCTGAGCGGACCCTCCTCGCCCGACTCATCCCCTGCAGAGGTCGACACCACGGAATCCCACATGCCCGCGAGCTCAACCACCTCCATCCCGGCGGGGACCAGATGCCGGGTTTCCGCACAGGCCAGCACACACGCCACCCCGGCATCGGCCAGCACCGCCCCCACCCGCTCAGCGGGATTGCCGGGGTCGACGGGCAGGTAGGCCGCGCCCGCCTTCCACACGCCCACGATCGCCGTGATCATGTCCGCGCCACGCGGCAGACAGACCCCGACGATCGACTCCGGACCGACGTTCAAGGCCTGAAGGCGCCGCGCCAGCCGGTTCGACCGACGATCCAGCTCGCCATAGGTCAGCTCGCCCTCGACCGCGAAGGCGTCAGAGGCCTGCCGGCTGATCAGGTCCACGATGCTCAAAAAGGGCACCTCGCGGGCCGTGTCGTTCCAGCCGCGCAGAACCCGCTCCCGCTCGCCCTCCTCCAGCACGTCCACCGCGTGAACCCGCACGTCAGGGTCGGCCGCCACCTGCGCGAGCACCGCTGCGAAGCGGCGGGCGAGCAGTTCGACGGAGTCGGTGTCGAACAGGTCCACGGCCGCGTTGACCGCCCCGCGCAGCCCGGCCGGACGGCCGTGCTCGTCGAAGGTCTCCACGAGGGCCACGTCGAGGTCGAACTTCGCGGTCGACGGGCCGCCCACGTCGGCGCGGTCGTCGGCCGGTTCGGCGCGTTCGATGTTCTGCATGGTCAGCATGACCTGGAACAGCGGGTGCCGGGCGAGGGACCGGACCGGCGCCAGGGTCTCCACCAGGCGTTCGAACGGCACGTCCTGGTGCGCGAGCGCCCCCAGGCTCGCCTCCCTGACCCGGTCGAGCGCCTCCCGGAACAGCGGATCGCCCGAGAGGTCGGTCCGGATGACCAGCGTGTTCACGAAGAAGCCGACCAGGTCGTCGAGCGCCTCGTCGGTCCGGCCCGCGACGGCCGAGCCGATCGGGATGTCGGTCCCGGCGCCGAGCCGCGACAGCGTCACGGCCAGCGCCGCCTGGACGACCATGAACACCGTCGCCCCCTCGGCACGGGCCAGGTCGGCCAGCCGTTCGTGCACGTCGGCGGGGATCCGCACGGGGGCCGCGTATCCGGCGTGGGTGGCGACGGGCGGGCGCGGGCGGTCGACCGGCAGGGTCAGTTCCTCGGGCGCGCCCGACAGCGTGTCGCGCCAGTAGCCGATCTGGTCGGCCAGCAGTTCCTCGTCGAGGAGTTCCCGCTGCCAGAGGGCGTAGTCGGCGTACTGGACGGGGAGGGGGGTCCATTCGGGGGCCCGGCCCTGGAGGCGGGCGGCGTAGGCGGTGGCGACGTCGCGGCTCAGCGGGCCCATCGACCAGCCGTCGCCCGCGATGTGGTGGATCACCACGACCAGGTTCCGGCCGCCGGACAACCATGCCCGGATCGGGACCTCGTTCGCCAGGTCGAAGGTGTACGAGGTCGCCACGTCCTCCGCATCCGCCACTTCGAGGGCCCAGTCGAGGTCGTCCAGGTCCAGGACCCGCTGATACGGCTCGCCGTCCACCGACGGGAAGACGGTGCGCAGCGACTCGTGCCGGCCGATCACGTCGCGCAGGGCCGCGTTCAGCGCCGTGACGTCGGCGTCGGCGGGGAGGCGGACCGGGATCGGGATGTTGTACATCGTGTTCGGCCCGTCGAGCTGGGCGAGGAACCACAGGCGCCGCTGCGCGAACGAGAGCGGCACCCGCTCGGGGCGGTGTCCCGCCCGGACCAGCGGGCGGGCCGCTCCGGCGCGCGGCAGCCGCACGGCGAGCTCGGCCGCGGTCGGCGACTCGAACAGGGTGCGCAGCGGCAGTTCCACGCCGAGGGTGGCGCGGATGCGTGACACCAGCCGGACGGCGAGCAGCGAGTGCCCGCCCAAATCGAAGAACCCGTCGTCGACCCCGACGCTCTCCAGCCCGAGGACGTGCGCGAACGCGGCGCAGAGCAGCTCCTCCGTGAGCGTCGCCGGCGCCCGGCCCGGCCCGGCCGCGAACTCGGGGGCGGGCAGGGCGCGGCGGTCGAGCTTGCCGTTCGGGGTGAGCGGCAGCGCGTCGAGCGGCACGAACACGGCCGGGACCATGTAGTCGGGCAGCCGCTCGGCCGTGAACTCCCGCAGGCCCTCGGTCCCGCCGACGACATAGGCGACCAGGCGATCGTCCCGCGCGATCACCGCGGCCTGTGAGACATCCGGGTACTTCACGAGAACGGCCGCGACCTCGCCGGGCTCCACCCGGAAGCCGCGCACCTTCACCTGGTCGTCGGCCCGGCCCTGGAAGACCAGGTGGCCGTCGGAGGTCCATCGGGCCAGGTCGCCGGTGCGGTACATGCGCTCCCCGGCGTCGAAGGGCGAGGCCACGAAGCGCTCACCCGTGAGACCCGACCGGCCGAGATAGCCCCGCGCCAGGCACCGACCGGCGACGTACAGTTCCCCGGTCACACCGGCCGGGAGCGGCTGGAGGTCCTCACCCAGGACGTAGGCGCGGCTGTTGGCGATCGGCGTGCCGATGACCGGTTCGGCGCCGGGGTCGAGCGGCGGCGACATCGACGCGCACACCGTGGTCTCGGTCGGGCCGTAGGCGTTGACGAACCGGCGTCCCGCCGACCACCTGGCCGCCAGGCCCGCGTCGATCGCCTCACCGGCCGACACGAGGGTGGTCACCGAGGCGAGGTCCTCCTCTCGGAGGGTGGCCAGCACGGCGGGCGGCAGGGTCGCGTGCGTCACCCCCGACAGATCACCCGCCAGCACCTCATCGGTCGACGTCATGACCAGCGTCGCACCCGAGCACAACGCCATCACGATCTCCGACACCGCCGCGTCGAACCCGATCGAGGCGAACTGCAACACCCGCGAACCCGGCGTCACCGCGAAATGCGCCATCTGCGCGACGGCCAGGTTGACCAGACCCCCGTGCTGGACCGCGACGCCCTTGGGCGTCCCGGTCGAGCCCGAGGTGTAGATCACATAAGCCAGCCCAGGGGGAACCGGGTCGTGCTCGACCCGGGTCGCCGGGCTCATGGCCAGCAAGGGGTGATCGATCGGCACCATCCGGACCCGCCCGGCCGGAAGGTCGCCGAGAGAGTCGTCGGTGCCCAAGACGAGCTGGGCGCGGCTGTCGGCCAGCATGAACGCGATCCGCTCCACCGGCAGCCGCGCGTCCAGCGGCAGGAAGGCCGCACCCGCCTTCCACACCCCCAGGATCGCCGCCACCAGATCGCCGCCACGCGGGAAACACAACCCGACCACCGACTCGGCGCCCACCCCCGCCCCGCGCAGATAGTTCGCCACCTGGTTGGCGCGGGCGTCCAGCTCGGCATAGGTGAGCGAACCGGCCACCGCGACCGCGCCGGGAGCCTCGGTCACCCGACGCTCGAACAACTCGACCACCGTCGAGGCCGGGATCTCGGCCGCCGTGGAGTTCCAGCCGGTGACGACCTGCTCGCGTTCACCGGCGTCCAGCAGGTCTACGGCGTGCAGGCGGGTCGCCGGGGACGCGGTCACCTGGTCGAGCACGCGCCCGAACCAGCCCATGACCCGTGCCACGGTCGCGGCCTCGAAGAGGTCGGCCGAGCCGGTCAGCGTGCCGCGCAGCCCGGCCGGACGCCCCTGCTCGTCGAAGGTCTCCCCGATCATCACCTCGAGGTCGCACTTGACCGGCGCGAGTCCCGCGCCGTCCGCCGCGGGCGCCGTCCCCGGCCGCACGCCGGGCATGCCCATCCCCGCCCGCTCGACGTTGTGCAACGTCAGGATCGCCTGGACGAGCGGATGCCGGGCCAGCGACCTGACGGGCGCGAGCTCCTCCACGAGCCGCTCGAACGGCACGTCCTGATGCTCCAGCGCCCCCAGGCTCACCTCACGCACCCGCGCCAGCACCTCGCGGAACTCCGGATCACCCGACAGATCGGTCCGGATCACCAGCGTGTTCACGAAGAACCCGACCAGATCGTCGAGCGCCTCGTCGGTCCGCCCCGCCACCCCCGACCCGATCGCGACGTCGATCCCGGCGCCGAGCCGGGACAGCGTCACCGCCAGCGCCGCCTGCAGGGCCATGAACACCGTCACGCCCTCGGCCCGTGCCACGTCCAGGAGCCGCTGGTGGACCTCGGCGGGAACGTGCAGGTCGGTGGCGTGCCCCAGGTGGCTGGGCGCGGCCGGGCGCGGCCGGTCGACGGGCAGCGCCAGCTCCTCGGGCAGCCCCGCCAGGGTCTCCCGCCAGTAGCCGACCTGCTCCGCGAGCAGTTCCTCACCGAGCAGGTCGCGCTGCCAGAGGGCGTAGTCGGCGTACTGGACGGGCAGCGGCGACCACTCGGGCGCGCGGCCCGCGAGCCGGGCGGTGTACGCCGCCGAGAGGTCCCGGCCGAGAGGCGTCAGCGACCAGCCGTCGCCCGCGATGTGATGGATGACGATGACGAGGGTGCGCCCGCCCACGAGCCAGGCCCGGATCGGCACCTCGTTCGCCAGGTCGAAGGTGTACGAGGTCGCCACGTCCCCCGAGTCCTCCAGCTGAAGGGCCCAATCGAGGTCGTCCAGGTCGAGCACGTGCTGGTAGGGCTCGCCGTCCACCGACGGGAAGACCGTGCGCAACGCCTCGTGGCGGCCGATCACGTCCCGCAGCGCGGCGTTCAGCGCGGTCGCGTCCACGTCGTCGGCGAGCCGGAGGACGACGGGCACGTTGAACGTCGGGCTGGGCCCTTCGAGGCGCTCCAGGAACCACAAACGCCGCTGGGCGAACGACAGCGGCACCCGTTCCGGCCGCACGGCGGCGCGCAGCGGCGGACGGGCCGGGCCGGCGCCGATCTCGGTGAACCGGGCGGCCAGGCCGGCCGGGGTGGGCGTCTCGAACAGGACCTTCAGCGGCACCTCGACGCCGAGCGCCGCGCGGATGCGGGAGGCCAGCCGCACCGCGAGCAGCGAGTGGCCGCCCAGCCCGAAGAAGTCGTCGTCGGCGCCGACGTAGTCGAGTCCGAGGACACCGGCGAACGCCTCGCAGAGCCGCCTCTCCTGGATGGTGGCGGGGGCGCGCCCGGTCCCGGCGGGGAGCTCCGGGTCGGGCAACGCCCTCCGGTCGAGCTTCCCGTTGGGGGTGAGCGGGAGGGCGTCCAGGGAGATGAAGACGGCCGGGACCATGTAGTCGGGCAGCCGCTCGGCCGCGAACTCCCGCAGGCCCGCGGTCCCGCCGACGACATAGGCGATCAGACGGTCATCCCTGGCGAGGACCGCGGCCTGGGAGACATCCGGGTATCTCAGGAGGACGGATTCGACCTCGCCGGGCTCGACCCGGAAACCGCGCACCTTCACCTGTTCGTCGGCCCGGCCCAGGTACACCAGCCGCCCGTCGGCGGTCCATCGGGCCAGGTCGCCGGTACGGTACACGCGCTCCCCCGCCTCGATCGGCGAGGCCACGAACCGTTCGGCCGTCAGGCCGGGGCGGCCGGTGTAACCGCGGGCGAGTCCGGCCCCGGCGACGTACAACTCCCCGATCACGCCGACGGGGACGGGCTGGAGGGCGTCGTTCAGCACGTACAGGCGGGTGTTGGCGATGGGCCGCCCGATGGGCACCAGACCGTCGAGGGGCTCACCGGCGCGTATCTCGTGGACCGCGCAGCCGACCACGGTCTCGGTGGGGCCGTACTCGTTGACGACGACGGTGTCGGGGGCGGCCGCCAGGAGCCGCGCCACGTCGGCCGGGGGCAGCGCCGCGCCGCCGACGATCCAGCGGCGGGCCGCGCCCGCGATCCGGGCGCCGGGCACCGTCTCGGCGAGGATCGGCAGGTGGGCCGGGACGACCTTGACCAGGTCGAATCCTTCATGCCGGGAGAGCAGACCGGCCAGCCCGTCGGGGCCGCCGGCCGGGTCGGCCACGACGGTCGCCCCGGCCGCGAGCGGCACCAGGAGGCTGGTCACGGTCAGGTCGAACGCGGGCGAGGAGAACAGCGGCGCGCCGCCCCGGCCCACCTCGTAGGCCTCGGCGGCCCAGGCCACGTAGTTGGCCAGCCCGCCGTGGGTGACCGCGACGCCCTTGGGCGTGCCGGTCGAACCCGAGGTGTACATGACGTAGGCGAGGTCGTGCGGGTGCGTCCGCGGTACGGGCTGATCGGCGACCGGAGGCAGGTCGGCGACGGCCACGCCCCCGTCGCCGACCAGCACCGAGGCGCCGCTGTCGGCCAGCAGGAACGCGGTCCGCTCGGCCGGGTCGGCGAGGTCGATCGGCAGGTACGCCGCCCCCGCCCGCCACACGCCCAGCACCGCCGCGACGAGGTCGGCCCCGCGCGGCAGCCGGACGCCGACGACGTCGCCCCGGCCCACCCCGAGGCCGGTGAGCAGCCCGGCGACCCGTTCGGCGCGCTCGTCGAGGTCGGCGTAGGTGAGGGTCCGGGCCTGGTCGACGACGGCGGTCGCGCCCGGCGTGCCGACGGCACGGCCGCGGATCATCTCCGGCACGGTGGCGGCGGGCGGCGGGGCGGCGGTGTCGTTCCACTCCCGCAGGACGAGATGCCGCTCGTCCTCCTCGACCACGTCGACCCGGCTCACCCGCACCCCGGGATCGCCGGCGACCAGGTCCAGGACCCGCCGCCACGCACGCCCGATCCGCTCGGCGGTCGCCGCGTCGAACAGGTCGTCCGAGGCGATCACCGACCCCCGCATCCCCGCGGGCCCCCGCTCGCCGACCGTCTCGTAGACCGCCACCTCCAGGTCGAACTTCGCGGGCACCATGCTGAGCCTGACCCCGTCGCCGCCGCCCCCGCGCGCGCTCTGCTGCACGCTCAGGGACACCTGGAAGAGCGGGTGCCGCGCCGTCGACCGGGCCGGGGCGAGCTCGGCGACCAGCTTCTCGAACGGCACGTCCTGGTGGTCGAGCGCTTCGAGGGTGCGCTCCCGCACGCGGCGCAGCACCTCGCGGAAGCCGGGGTCGCCACCCAGGTCGGTGCGGATCACCAGGGTGTTGACGAAGAAGCCGACCATGTCGTGGAGCGCCTCGTCGGTGCGGCCCGCGACGACGGCGCCGATCGGCAGGTCGCTGCCGGCGCCGAGCCGCGACAACGTCACCGCCAGCGCCGCCTGCAGCACCATGAAGGTGGTCGCCCCTTCGGCGCGGGCCAGCTCCACCAGCCGCCGATGGGTCGCGGCCGGCACCTGGAACGGCACCTCGTGGCCGCGGTGCCCGGCCGTCGCCGGGCGCGGCCGGTCGGCGGGCAGCGTCAGCTCCTCGGGAATGCCGGCGAGCGCCCGCCGCCAGTAGCCGACCTGGACCGACAGCAGGCTCTCCGGGTCCGACTCGGCGCCCAGCAGTTCGCGTTGCCAGAGCGCGTAGTCGGAGTAGCGCACCGGCAGCGGCTCCCACTCCGGCGCCCGGCCGCGCGCCCGCGCCGCGTACGCCGCCGACACGTCCCGCGCGAGCGGCGTCAGCGACCACCCGTCGGCGGCGATGTGGTGCACGACGAGCACGAGCACCCGCTCGCCCGATTCGGCCCGTAGCAGCCACGCCCGGAAGGGCACCTCGGCCGCCACGTCGAAGGTGTGCCACACCAGCCGGTCGGCCGTCCCGGCGAGATCGCCGTCCGGGACGTCGCGCACCTCCAGCGCCCAGTCCAGGTCCGCCATGTCCAGCACCCGCTGATGGGGCTCGCCGTCCACGGCCGGGAACACCGTGCGCAGCGACTCGTGGCGGGTCATCACGTCGCGCAGGGCGGCGCCCAGGGCCACGGCGTCCACGTCACCCGGCACCGGCACGATCACCGGGATGTTGTAGGTCGGGCTCGGTCCCTCCATCTGGCCGAGGAACCACAACCGGCTCTGCGCGTACGACAGCGGAATCATCACGGGGTCTCCTTACGCATCGGGCGCAACGCCGGACGTGCCGACTTCTGGGTCCCAAGGGCCGCTGCGAGCAGCGCCGGGGTCGGTGCCTCGAACAGCATTCGGATCTTGACCTCCACGCTGAACTCGGCCCGGATCCGCGACAGCAGCCGGATCGCGAGCAGCGAGTGCCCGCCGAGTTGGAAGAAGTCGTCGTCGACCCCGACCGAATCCCGGCCGAGGACGTGCGCGAACACCGCGCACAGCGCCGCCTCCCGCTCGTCGGCGGGCTCCCTCCGGACGACGGGGCGATCGGGCTCGGGGAGGGCCCGGCGGTCGAGCTTGCCCGAGGCGGTCAACGGGAGCTCGTCCAAGGCGACGAAGGCGGCGGGGACCATGTAGGCGGGCAGGCGCTCGGCGGCGAACTCCCGCAGCCCCTCCGTCCGGCCCACCACATAGGCGATCAGCCGGTCGTCATGGGCGATCACCGCCGCTTGGGAAACATCCGGATGTCTCACCAGAACGGCCGCGACTTCACCGGGCTCGACGCGGAAGCCGCGCACCTTGACCTGGTCGTCGGCCCGGCCCTGGAAGACCAGCCGGCCATCTGGGGTCCACTTGGCCAGGTCGCCGGTACGGTACATGCGCTCCCCCGCGTCGAAGGGCGAGGCCACGAACCGTTCGGCGGTCAGAGCGGGCCGGGAGACATACCCCCGCGCCAGACCGGCCCCCGCCACGTAGAGCTCCCCGGCCACGCCGGGCGGGAGCGGGCTGAGGGTGTCGTCCAGCACATACAGGCGGGTGTTGGCGATCGGGGTGCCGAGCGCCATCTCACCGGTCAGTTCGGCGGTGGTGACGCCGATGGTCGTCTCGGTCGGCCCGTAGTGGTTGAACACCCGCCGGCCCGTGGCGACCAACTCGGCCACCCAGTCGGCCGAGGCCGCCTCTCCACCCAGGACCAGCGAATCGGCCGGCATCAACCGCTCGACCCCCGCCACCGAGGTGAGCGCGGCCAGGTGCGAGGGCACCGCCTTGAACGCGTCGATGCGATGCTCAGCCAGATACGCGGCCACCGCCTCGGGATCGGTGACAGCCTCCTCATCCAGGATGTGGAGCTGACCGCCGGTGGCCAGGCTGATGAACACCACCGTGTTCCCCAGGTCGGTCACCTGCGGCTGAAGCAACGCATACCGGGTACCCGGCTCACTCCAGCCCAGCCGCTGCGACACCGAAGCGACATAGTTGGCCAGTCCTGTTTGGGTGACCGCCACCCCCTTGGGAGTCCCGGTCGAACCCGAGGTGAAGATCACATACGCCAGGTCACCCTCACGATGCCCAGCCCCGGTTTCGGGCAGATCGGACAGGTCGTCCAGCACGATCTCAACCCCGGCGTCGGCCAGCATCGCCTCCACCCGTGAGCCGGGCAGTTGCGGATCGATCGGCAGATAGGCGGCGCCCGCCTTCCACACGCCCAGAATCGCCGCGATCATGTCCGCGCCACGCGGCAACCGCAACCCCACCACGGGCGCGTCCGCCACTGCGTCCGCGACCCTCCGGGCCGACTCGTCGAGCTCTCGGTAGGTCAGCTCGCGGCCGTCGGCGACCACGGCCACCGCGTCCGGACGCAGTGCCACCTGCCGCTCGAACAACCGCAGCACCGGCTCCGCCACCCCGTCGGAAGCGGTGTCGTTCCAGGTGCCCAGGAGCGCGCGGACCTCCTCGCCGAGCACGTCCACCGAGCTCAGGGCCGGGTCGGGGGCACCGTCCAGGGTCTCGACCAGGGCGGCGGCCACGTTCGCGGCCGCCACGCACATCAGCCGCCCGACCTCGCGCCCGTCCGTCTCCCCCGAGGTGAGCACGCTCAGGCTGAGCCCGGCCGGGCCCCGGTCGTTCACGGACACGGTCAGCGGGTAGCTGTTCTGGACCCGCGAGTAGACGTTGCGCACCCCGTCGATCGAGACCCGCCGGTCGGCGGCGTCGGCCTCCGTCCCGCCGATGTGCCGGTAGTTGAACAACGAGGTGAACAGGGGCGTGTTGCCCTCCAAGCCCGCCGCCTGCTGGGCCAGGGCCAGCGGCGCGTGCTCGTGTTCCAGCAGCCCCGCCAACTGCGCCCGCATCCCCTCCACGGCCTGCCGGATCCCGGCACGACCCGAACGCACCCGCACCGGAAGGGTGTTGATGAACGGCCCCACCACCCGGTCGGAACCCTCACCCGCGTTCATCCGCCCGAACAACACCGTCCCGAACACCACGTCGTCCCGGCCCGACACCACCGACAACACCCGCGCCCAGGCCACATGCATGATCGTCGCCACGCTGACACCGAGGTCACGGGCGGCCGCGCGGAGCGCGGCCGTCGTCTCGGCCGGGATCGGGACCTGTTCGGCGACGACGTCGCCGCCGTCGCCGTGCACGTCGGTCAGGCCGTAGGGGGCCGTGGTCTCGGTGACGCCGTCGAGCAGGTCGGCGAAGAAGCGTTCGTGCTCCTCGCGGGAGACCCCGCCGCGCGCCTGGGCGACGAAGTTGCGGAACGGGAGGGCCGGGGCGAGTTCGCCGCCGCCTTCCAGAACCGTCCAGAGCTCCTGGACCAGCACGTCCATGCCCTGGTGGTCGGAGACCATGTGGTGCATCCTGACCAGCCCCAGCCAGCGGCCGTCGGCCGACGGTGCGACGTGGAGGTCCATCAGGGGCGCCCGGCTCAGGTCCATGCCCGGCCCGGCCGCCGCGAGCAGGGCCTCCACCGGCTCTCCGGTCAGCGTGTGCTCGGTCACGGCCAGGGAGGCCCGCCGCCACACGACCTGGACGGGTTCGCGCAGCCCTTCCCACACCACACCGGTCCGGTAGACGTCGTGGCGGTCGACGACCTGCTGAAGTGCGGCGGCGAAGGCGTCGAGCCGGGACCGCGTGTCGAACTCCAGCATCTGGACGGTCACGTAGGCGTCGACGCCGTCTCCGGCGAGGAGGTGGTGGAAGAGCATGCCCTCCTGGAGCGGGGCCAGCGGATAGACGTCCTTCACGTTGGCCGCGCCGCCCTCGGCCGAGGCGACGACCCGGCCCAGCTCGGCCTCGGTCAGGTCGACCAGCGGCAGCATGTCGGGCGTGATGGTCTCCGCGCCGTCGGGGATGCGGTTGGCGGGCACCTCGACCGTCTCGGCTCCCGCCGTGCGTGCCAGCCGGGCCGGGGTCGGCGACTCGAACAGCGCCCGGACCGACACCGAGACGCCGTGCGCCCGCAGCGCCTCGACGAGGGAGACGGCCAGCAGGGAGTGGCCGCCGAGCTGGAAGAAGTCGTCGTCGACGCCGACCGTCTTCAGGCCCAGGATCTGGGCGAACGCCGCGCACAGCAGCTCTTCCTGCGCGGTCTCCGGGCCGCGTCCCCCGCCTGAGGTGTATTCGGGGGCGGGCAGGGCGCGACGGTCGAGCTTGCCGTTCGGGGTGAGCGGCAGCTCGTCGAGCCCGACGAACGCCGCCGGAACCATGTAGTCGGGCAACCGCTCGGCGACGAATTCCCGCAGCCCGTCGGCCTCGCCGACGACGTAGGCGACCAGGTTGCCGTCACGGGCGACGACGACGGCCTGCGAGACGGCCGGATGCCTGACCAGGACGGCGGCGACCTCGCCGGGCTCCACGCGGAACCCGCGCACCTTCACCTGCTCGTCGGCCCGGCCCAGGAAGACGAGCTGACCGTCGGGGGTCCACTTCGCCAGATCGCCGGTACGGTACATGCGCTCCCCCGCGTCGAAGGGCGAGGCCACGAACCGTTCGGCGGTGAGAGCCGGGCGGCGGAGGTAACCGCGGGCCAGCGGTGTGCCGGCGACGTACAGTTCCCCTGTCACGCCGGGCGGGAGCGGCTGGAGGTCTTCACCCAGGACGTAGGTGCGGCCGTTGGCGATCGGCGTGCCGATGACCGGCTCCGCGCCGGGTTCGAGCGGCGGCGACATCGACGCGCACACCGTGGTCTCGGTCGGGCCGTAGGCGTTGACGAACCGGCGTCCCGCCGACCACCTGGCCGCCAGAGCGGCGTCGATCGCCTCACCGGCCGACACCAGCGTGGTCACCGAGGCGAGGTGCTCTTCCCGCAGCGTGGCCAGCACGGCGGGCGGCAGGGTCGCGTGCGTCACCCCCGACAGATCACCCGCCAGCACCTCATCGGTGGACGTCATGACCAGCGTCGCGCCCGAGCACAACGCCATCACGATCTCCGACACCGCCGCGTCGAACCCGATCGAGGCGAACTGCAACACCCGCGAACCCGGCGTCACCGCGAAATGGTCCATCTGCGCGACGGCCAGGTTGACCAGACCCCCGTGCTGAACCGCGACGCCCTTGGGCGTCCCGGTCGAGCCCGAGGTGTAGATCACATACGCCGATCCCCGCGGATCGACGCCCCCCTCCACCGGTGTGGCCGGGCCCATGGCCAGCAGAGGATGGTCGATGGAAACCAGCCTGATCCGGCCCGCCGGAAGGTCCCCGAGCACGTCGTCGGTGCCCAAGACGAGCTGGGCGCGGCTGTCGGCCAGCATGAACGCGATCCGCTCCACCGGCAGCCGCGCGTCCAGCGGCAGGAAGGCCGCACCCGCCTTCCACACCCCCAGGACCGCCGCCACCAGATCGCCGCCACGCGGGAAACACAACCCGACCACCGACTCCGCGCCCACCCCCGCCCCGCGCAGATGATGCGCCACCTGGTTGGCGCGGGCGTCCAGCTCGGCATAGGTCAGCGAACCGGCCACCGCGACCGCGTCCGGAGCCTCGGTCACCCGACGCTCGAACAACTCGACCACCGTCGAGGCCGGGATCTCGGCCGCCGTGGAGTTCCAGCCGGTGACGACCTGCTCGCGTTCACCGGCGTCCAGCACGTCCACCTCGTGGAGCCGGACGTCCGGCCGGGAGGTCACCGTGTCGAGCACCCGTCCCCAGCGCCGGATCAGGCTCTCGGCCGTGGCGGCGGAGAACAGGTCGGCGGAGGCCGTCAACGAGCCGCGCAGCCCGGCCGGACGCCCCTGCTCGTCGAAGGTCTCCCCGACCATCACTTCGAGATCGGCCTGTACGGGCGCGAGCTCCGCCCCGTCCACGACGATCGCGGACTCCCGCCGGACCCCCGGCAGCTCCAGCCCGGCCCGCTCGGTGTTCTGCAGGGTGAGGATGACCTGGACGAGCGGATGCCGGGCCAGCGACCTGACGGGCGCGAGCTCCTCCACGAGCCGCTCGAACGGCACGTCCTGGTGCCCGAGCGCTTCCAGGCTCACCTCACGGACCCGCGCCAGCACCTCGCGGAACTCCGGATCACCCGACAGATCGGTCCGGATCACCAGCGTGTTCACGAAGAACCCGACCAGGTCGTCGAGCGCCTCGTCGGTCCGGCCCGCCACCCCCGACCCGATCGGGATGTCGGTGCCCGCGCCGAGCCGGGACAACGTCACCGCCAGCGCCGCCTGGACGACCATGAACACCGTCACCCCCTCGGCCCGCGCCAGCTCGGTCAGCCGCCGATGGGTCTCGGCCGGCAGCCTGACCGGGAGCCGGTGCCCGACGTGGCTCAGGGTCGCCGGACGCGGCCGGTCGACCGGAAGCGCCAGCTCCTCGGGCAGCCCCGCCAGGGTCTCCCGCCAGTAGCCGACCTGCTCCGCCAGCTCCCCGCCGAGGAGGTCGTGCTGCCAGAGGGCGTAGTCGGCGTACTGAACCGGCAGCGGCGACCACTCGGGGGCCCGGCCCTCGACGCGGGCCGCGTAGGCCGTGGACAGGTCACGGGCGAGCGGCGCCGACGACCAGCCGTCGCCGGCGATGTGGTGGATGACGACGACGAGGGTCCGCCCCTGGAAGAGCCAGGCCCGGATCGGCACCTCGTTCGCCAGGTCGAAGGTGTAGGCGTCCGCCAGGGCCGTGTCCCCCGACTCCTCCAGCTGGAGCGCCCAGTCAAGTTCGTCCAAGTCGAGGACGTGCTGGTAGGGCTCCCCGTCCACCGACGGGAAGACCGTGCGCAACGCCTCATGGCGGCCGATCACGTCCCGCAGCGCCGCGTTCAGCGCGGCCACGTCGAGATCGCCGGCGAGATGGACGGGCATCGGGATGTTGTAGGTCGTGTTCGGCCCCTCAAGCTGATCGAGGAACCACAACCGTCTCTGCGCGAACGACAGCGGCGGCCGCTCGGGCCGCTCCCCCGCCACGAGCGGTGCCCGCGTCCGTCCGGTGGCGGTGGCCACGATGCCCGCCAGCCTGGCCGGGGTCGGCGACTCGAACAGCGCCCGCAACGGCACCTCGACCCCGAGGACGGTTCTGATGCGGGAGACGAGCCTTGCGGCGAGCAGGGAGTGCCCGCCCAGGTCGAAGAAGTCGTCGTCGACCCCCACGGACTCCAGGCCCAGGACCTGCGCGAACGCGGCGCAGAGGATCTCCTCCTGGACGGTGGCGGGCGCCCTGCCGGAACCGGTGACCTGCTGGGGTTCGGGCAGCGCCCGGCGGTCGAGCTTGCCGTTCGGGGTGAGGGGCAGTTCGTCCAGCGTGACGAAAGCCGCGGGGACCATGTAATCGGGCAGCCGCTCTGCGGCGAACTCCCTGAGGCCCTCCACTCGGCCCACCACATAAGCGACGAGGCGGCCCTCGCGGGCGATCACGGCCGCCTGCGCGACATCCGGACTCTTCAGCAGAACGGCGGCGACCTCACCGGGCTCGATGCGGAAGCCGCGGATCTTGACCTGGTCGTCGGCGCGGCCCTGGAAGATCAGCCGGCCGTCGGCGGTCCACTTCGCCAGGTCGCCGGTACGGTACATGCGCTGACCGGCGTCGAAAGGCGAGGCCACGAACCGCTCGGCGGTCATACCCGGCCTGGCGACATACCCCCGCGCCAGACCCAACCCGGCGACATAGACCTCACCCGCGACCCCAGGCGGAACCGGCGAGAGCCGGTCATCGAGCAGATACAGCCGCGAGTTGGCGATCGGCCGCCCGAACGAGATCGGGCCCTCCTCATCGGCGTCGATCTCACCGGCGGCGACGATGACCGTGGCCTCGGTCGGCCCATAGGCATGCACCAGCCGCCGGCCTTGAGCCCAGCGGCGGGCGACGGTCTCGGTGATGCCCTCCGCGCCGACCACGATCGGGCCGATGTGCGAGAAGTCGGCCGGGTCGAGCACGTTGAGCAGCGAGGGAACCACACTGGCCGCCCCCACCCCGGTCAGTTCCCGCAGCCGCTCAGGCTGGGCCCGCCTGCCCTCATCGGCGATGACCAGCGTCGAACCGGTCGCCAACGCCACCGCGACATCCAGCACCGAGGCGTCGAACCCGAACGAGGCGAACTGCAACAACCCCACACCCGGCCCCGCACCCAGCAAAGGCCCGAACATCTCGACCAGATTGACCAGCCCGCGATGACTGACCGCGACCCCCTTCGGAGTGCCCGTCGACCCGGACGTGTAGATCACATACGCCAGCGAATCCGGCTCCACCCGAACGTTGAGCGGACCCTCCGCGCCCGACAGGCCCGGCCCGTCCCCGGTCCCCGCAGAGACCGGCACCGCGGAATCCCGCATGCCCGAAAGGTCCGACTCATCCCCGGTCTCCGCAGAGGCCGACACTGCGGAATCCCCCGCGCCCGCGAGGACGATCTCCATCCCGGCGGGAACCAGGTGCCGGGTTTCCGCACAGGCCAGCACACACGCCACCCCGGCATCGGCCAGCACCGCCCCCACCCGCTCAGCCGGGTTACCGGGATCGACCGGCAGATACGCCGCACCCGCCTTCCACACACCCACGATCGCCGTGATCATCTCCGCGCCACGCGGCAGACAGACCCCGACGATCGACTCCGGACCGACACCCACGGCAAGCAACCGCCGCGCCAGCCGGTCCGACCGGCGATCCAACTCGCCGTAGGTCAACTCACCCTCGACCGCGAAGGCTTCAGAGGACTGCCGGCTGATCAGGTCCACGATGCTCGAAGAGGGCACCTCGCGGGCCGTGTCGTTCCAGCCGCGCAGAACCCGCTCCCGCTCGCCCTCCTCCAGCACGTCCACCGCGTGCACCCGGACATCCGGTTCCGCCGTCACTTGTTCCAGCACCCGCAGGAACCGGTCGACCAGGCTCTCGGTCGTCGTGGCGTCGAACAGGTCGGTCGCCGCGGTCACCGAGCCGCGCAGGCCGCTGGGCCGCCCCTCGTCGTCGAAGGTTTCCGCCAGGGCCAGGTCCAGGTCGAACTTGGCCGCGGCGACGCCGCCGCCCACGCCCGCCCCGCCGACCGTGACGCCCGGGAGCTCCACCCCGGCCCGCTCGACGTTCTGCAACGTCAGCGCGACCTGGAACAGGGGATGCCGCGCCAGTGACCGGGCGGGCGCCAGGCTCTCGACCAGCCGCTCGAAGGGGACGTCCTGGTGCGCCAGCGCTCCGAGGCTCGCCTCCCTGACCCGGTGGAGGACATCCGCGAAGGCCGGGTCGCCGGACAGGTCGGCCCGGACGACCAGGGTGTTCACGAAGAACCCCACCAGGCCGTCGAGCGCCTCGTCGGTCCGCCCGGCCACGACCGTGCCGATCGGGATGTCGGTCCCGGCGCCGAGCCGGGACAGCGTCACCGCCAGCGCCGCCTGCAGGGCCATGAACACCGTCGCGCCCTCGGCGCGGGCCAGCGAGGCCAGCCGTTCGTGCACTTCGGCGGGGACGCGCACCGACACCGTGTGACCGGCGTGGCTGCTCACCAGGGGGCGCGGGCGATCGGCGGGCAGGGTCAGCTCCTCGGGGGCGCCGGCCAGGGCGTCGCGCCAGTAGGAGATCTGGGCGGCGAGTTCGGTCTCGCCCAGCAGGTCGTGCTGCCAGAGGGCGTAGTCGGCGTACTGGACGGGGAGCGGTTCGAAGCGTGGCGCCACGCCGGTGACACGCGAGGCGTAGGCGGTGGACAGGTCGCGGCCGAACGGGCCCATCGACCAGCCGTCGCCCGCGATGTGGTGGATCACCACGACGAGGATCCGGCCGCCGAACAACCACGCCCGGATCGGGACCTCGTTCGCCAGGTCGAAGGTGTGGGAGGTCGCCGCGGCCACGTCCTCCGAATCCACCGGTTCGAGGGCCCAGTCGAGGTCGTCCAGGTCCAGGACGTGCTGGTACGGCTCGCCGTCCACCGACGGGAAGACCGTGCGCAGCGACTCGTGCCGGCCGATCACGTCGCGCAGGGCCGCGTTCAGCGCGGCCACGTCCAAATCGCCGGTCAGGCGGGCCACGAGCGGGATGTTGTAGGTCGCGTTCGGGCCCTCGATCTGGTCGAGGAACCAGAGCCGCCGCTGGGCGAACGACAGCGGGATCCGCTCGGGGCGGGCCGCCGCCCGTACGGGCGGGCGGGCGGTGCCCGAACCCGGCAGCCGGGCGGCCAGCCCGGCCGCGGTCGGCGTCTCGAACAGGGCGCGGAGGGGGAGTTCGACGCCGAGCAGGGTCCGGATGCGGGACACCAGGCGTGCGGCGAGGAGGGAGTGGCCGCCGAGCCGGAAGAAGTCGTCGTCGACGCCGACCGACTCGCGGCCCAGCACGTCGGCGAACGCACCGGCCAGGATCTCCTCGCCGGGCGTCGCCGGGCGGCGTCCGGCCGTGGTGGTGAACTCGGGGGCGGGCAGGGCGCGGCGGTCGAGCTTGCCGTTGACGGTCAGCGGGAGCCGGTCGAGCAGGACGACGGCCGACGGCACCGCGTAGGCGGGCAGCCGTCCGGCGAGGTGGTCCCGCAACTCGGAGGGCAGGTCCTCGCGCGGGCTCTCCGGCACCACGTAGGCGACCAGGTGGCCGTCCCGGGCGACGACGGCGGCCGACACGACGTCGGCCGAGGTCAGGAGGGCGGCCTCGACCTCGCCGGGCTCGACCCGGAAGCCGCGGATCTTCACCTGGTCGTCCGCGCGGCCGAGGAAGGCGAGCCGGCCGTCGGCGGTCCACTTCACCCGGTCGCCGGTACGGTACATGCGCTCGCCCGGCTCTGCGGGGCAGGCGACGAAACGTTCGGCGGTGAAGGCGGGGCGGCCGACGTAGCCGCGGGCCAGGCCGGCGCCGGTGACGTAGAGCTCTCCGGGAACGCCGGCCGGGACGGGGCGCAGGTGCGCATCGAGGACGTGCACGCCGCCGTTGGCGACCGGGCGGCCGATGGAGACACCGCCGTCGAGGCCGTCGGGGCCGACCGGGCCCGTGGTGGTGAAGACGGTGCACTCGGTCGGGCCGTACACGTTGGTGAGCACGGTCCCGGGCAGTTCGGCCAGCACGCGGGCGCAGTGGGCGGGCGACAGCACGTCGCCGCCGGCCCAGATCTCGCGCAGTCCGGCGAGCGCGCCGATGTCCCCGTCGACGACCTCGTGGAACAGGCCGGCGGTCAGCCAGGCGGTGGTGACGCCGAACGCGCCCATGAAGTCGCGCAGCTCGGCGGGGGACGCCTCGCCCGCCGGCGGGATCGCGAGGGTGGCGCCGTTGAGCAGCGCGCCCCAGACCTCCAGCGTGGCGGCGTCGAACGACACCGAGGCCAGCTGGCTGACGACGTCGCCGAGGGTGACGTCCACGTGCCGGGCGACCCGGTCGACGCCCTGGTGGAGGATGACGGCGCCCTTCGGAACGCCGGTCGAGCCCGAGGTGTAGACGACGTGGGCCGGATGCCCGGGGAGCAGGTTCCGCGCGGGCGGGCCGGCGGGCGCGGCGAGCACGGCGGGGTCGCCGAGCGTCACGACCGGCAGCCCGAAGTCCTCGGTGGGCGCGTCGGCGATCACCGCGACCGCGCCGGAGTCGCGCAGCATCAGGGCGACCCGTTCGGCCGGGTAGGCGGTGTTGACGGGCACGTACGCGCCCCCGGCCTTGAGCACCCCGAGCCAGGCCGCCACGACCCCGGGCCCGCCCGCCACCGCCACGCCGACGGCCGACTCCGGCCCCACTCCGAGGCCGACGAGGTGGTGGGCCAGCCGGTTGGCCTGTTCGTCCAGGTCCCGGTACGTCGTCGCGAAGCCCGGCCCGACCAGGGCGAGGGCGTCGGGGGTGCGGGCGGCCTGCGCCTCGAACCGGTCGGGGACCGTCTCCGGCCCGCCGACGAGGGGTCCGCGGCTCCAGTCGCGGGCGATGCGCTCGCGCTCGCCGGGGTCGGCGACGTCGACCCGGCTGAGCCGGACGCCGAGGTCGCCGGTCATCGTCTCCAGCACGTGCCGCCACGCCCGCACGACCCGCTCGACGGTCACGGGGTCGAACAGGTCGGCCGCGCCCACGATCACCCCGCGCACCCCCGCAGGGGCTCCTTGGGGATCGGTGACCTCGTCGACGAGCACGTCGAGGTCGAACTTGACCGCCGAGGCGCCGCCCGCGGGCCGGGTCTCCCCCGTGCCGACGACGTTCTGCAGCGCGAACACGATCTGGAACAGCGGATGCCGCGCCGCCGACCGGTCGGGCGCGAGCTCCTCGACGAGCCGCTCGAACGGCACGTCCTGGTGCTCGTACGCCGCCATCCCTGCCGCCCTGACCCGGCCGAGCAGCGTGCCGAGGGTCGGGTCGCCGGACAGGTCAGCCCGGACGACCAGGGTGTTGACGAAGAACCCGACGAGTTCCTCCAGCGCCTCGTCGGAGCGCCCGGCCACGGCGACGCCGATCGGGATGTCGGTCCCGGCGCCGAGCCGCGACAGCGCCGCGGCGAGGGCGGTGTGCAGGACCATGAACAGGGTCGCGCCCTCGGCCCGCGCCACGTCGATCAGGCGGCGGTGCAGGTCGGCCGGGATGTCCACGGGCACGCCGTGCCCCTGGTGGCCGGGCTCGGCGGGACGCGGCCGGTCGTAGGGCAGGTCGAGCTCCTGCGGGACGCCGGCGAGCGCCTCCCGCCAGTGGGCGACCTGCGCGGCGAGGGTCTCCTCGCCGAGCGTCTCGCGCTGCCAGAGGGCGTAGTCGGCGTACTGGACGGGCAGCGGCGACCACTCGGGGGCCCGGCCCTCGATGCGGGCGGCGTAGGCGGTGGCCAGGTCGCGGGAGAAGGGGGCGTTCGACCAGCCGTCGGTGGCGATGTGGTGGGTCAGCACGACGAGGGTCCGCCCCCGCAGCAGCCACGCCCGGATCGGGATCTCGGCGGCCAGGTCGAACGTGTGGGCGGTGACCGCGTCGACGTCGTCCGAGTCCTCCAGCCGCAGGGCCCAGTCGAGCTCGCCGAGGTCGAGGATGCGCTGGTAGGGCTCCCCGTCGACCGAGGGGAAGACCGTGCGGAGCGACTCGTGGCGTCCGATGACGTCGAGCAGGGCGGCGTTCAGCGCGGTGACGTCGACCTCGCCGGTGAGCTGGGTGACCAGCGGGATGTTGTACGTCGTGTTCGGCCCGTCGAGCTGCCCCAGGAACCAGAGCCGTCGCTGCGCGAACGACAACGGGATGCGGCCGGGCCTGGCGACCGGCCGGATCGGCGGGCGGGCCGCCCCCGTGTCGGCCAGCCGCGCCGCCAGCGCGGCCACGCTCGGCGCCTCGAAGAGGGTGCGCAGCGGCACCTCCACGCCCATCACCGTGCGCAGGCGCGACAGCAGCCGGACGGCCAGCAGCGAGTGGCCGCCGAGGTCGAAGAACCCGTCGTCGACGCCGACCGACTCACGGCCGAGAACCTGGGCGAAGATGCCCGCCAGCACCTCCTCGCGGGGCGTCGAGGGCGCCCGGCCGCCGCCAGCCGGGGTGCCGGGGGCGGGCAGCGCGCGGCGGTCGAGCTTCCCGTTCGGGGTCAGCGGCAGCGCGCCGAGCGGCACGACGTCGGCCGGGACGAGGTGCGCGGGCAGGCGCGCGGCGGCGAACCGGCGAAGGCCGCCGGTCTCTCCCACGACGTAGGCGATCAGCCGCTCGTCGCGCACGGCCACCGCCGCCGCGCTCACGCCGGGAGCCGTCAGCAGGACGGCCTCGACCTCGCCGGGCTCGATCCGGAACCCGCGCAGTTTCACCTGGTCGTCGGCCCGTCCCGCGAACACCAGCTCACCTTCGGGCGTCCACCACGCCAGGTCGCCCGTCCGGTACATCCGCAGGCCGGGGTCGAACGGGGAGGCCGTGAACCGTTCGGCGGTCATGCCGGGACGGCCGGCGTAGCCCCGGGCCAGGCCCGGTCCGGTCGTGTAGAGCTCGCCGGTCACTCCGGGCGGCACCGGGTTGAGCGCGGCGTCCAGCACGTAGGCGCGGGTGTTGGCGATGGGAGTGCCGATCGGCACGACGGCGGAGGCGGCGTCCAGGGGGCGGCTGATCGTGGCGTCGACGGTCATCTCCGTGGGCCCGTAGGCGTTGACCAGACGTCGGCCGGGCGCCCAGCGGGCCACCAGCGCGGGCGGGAGCGCCTCGCCGCCGACCACGACGGTCTCCACCGTGGCGGGGAGGTCGTCGAGGCCGGCCAGCACGGCGGGCGGCAGCGTCACGTGCGTCACCGCGCGGCCGGCGATCAGGTCGGGCAGCCCGTCGAGCCGTCCGCCGGCCGGCACCAGGACGGCCCCGGCGGTCAGCGCCATCAGGACTTCGGAGACGGCCGCGTCGAACCCGAACGAGGCGAACTGGAGCACCCGCGATTCCGCGCCGACCGCGAACCGCTCGCGCTGCGCGGCGATCGTGTTCACCAGGCCGCCGTGGGTGACGGCCACGCCCTTGGGCGTGCCGGTGGAGCCCGAGGTGTAGATCACGTAGGCCAGCCCGGCCCGCCCGACGGGCACGTCGGGCGCGGCCACCGGCTCTTCGCCGAGGTCCGGCAGTGCGGTGAGCACCGGCGACGCGCCGCTGTCGGCGACCAGGAAGGAAACCCGCGCCTCCGGCAGCGCCGGATCGATCGGCAGGTAGGCCGCGCCGGCCTTCCACACGCCCAGCATCGCGGTGACCATGTCGGCGGCGTCGGGGAGCGACAGCCCGACCACCGACTCCGGGCCGGCCCCTTGGGCGCGCAGGTGGCGGGCCAGCCGGTCGGCCCGTTCGTGCAGTTCCCGGTACGTGATCCGGGCGTCGCCCGTGTCGACGGCGACGGCGTCGGTGCGCGGGATCAGGTCGAGCACCGTGGCGGGTCCGGCCGGCGCCTCGGTGGCGTTCCAGCGGCGCACGACCGTGTGGTGGCCGTCGGCGTCGAGGACCCTCACGCGGGCCAGCGGGGTGTCCGGGGCCGCGGCGAGGAGGTCGCCGAGGGCGGTGACGAGCAGGCGGCCGATCAGGCCGGGGTCGATGGCGGTGACGGTCTCGACGCTGAGGCTGAGCCCGGCCGCGCCGAGGTCGTTGACGGACACCGACACCGGATAGTTGGTGCGCTCGCGGATGTAGGCGGTCCGCACCCCTTCCAGCGCCTGCCGGGGCCCGCCCTGCCGCGCCATGTGCCGGTAGTTGAACAACGAGGTGAACAGCGGCGTGTTGCCCTCCAGCCCGGCAGCCTGCTGGGCCAGGGCCAGCGGCGCGTGCTCGTGTTCGAGCAAGCCGGCAAGTTGCGCCCGCATCTCCCCCACGGCCTGCGTGATCCCGGCACGACCGGAACGCACCCGTACCGGAAGGGTGTTGATGAACGGCCCCACCACGCGGTCGGCACCCTCACCCGCGTTCATCCGCCCGAACAACACGGTTCCGAAGACCACGTCGTCGCGGCCCGACACCACCGACAACACCCGCGCCCAGGCCACATGCATGATCGTCGCCACGCTGACGCCGAGATCACGGGCCCTCTCGCGGAGCGCCGCGACGGTCTCGGCGGGCACCGGGACCAGCGCGGAGACCGCGTCGCCGCCGTCGCCGTGCACGTCGAGCACGCCGAAGGGGGCGGTCGGCTCGGTGACGTCGCCGAGCAGGTCGGCGAAGAACCGCTCGTGCTCCTCGCGGGACACCCCGCCGCGGGCCTGGGCGACGAAGTCGCGGAACGGCGGCGCGGGGGGCGGCTCCTCGCCGTCGATGATGGCCCGCAACTCCCTGACCAGCACGTCCGTGCCCTGGTGATCGGCGATCATGTGGTGCATCCGGAGCAGGCCCAGCCAGTGCCCGTCGGGCGCGGGGGCGACGTGCAGGTCCATCAGAGGCGCCCGGCCGAGGTCCATCACGGCGCCGACGGCGCGGGCGAACGCGGCGCCCGACTCCTGCGGCCCGTGCTCGACGACCGGCAGGGCGGCGTCCCGCCACACGGCCTGGACGGGTTCGCGCAGTCCCTCCCAGACGACGGCGGTCCGGTAGATGTCGTGCCGGGCCACGACCTGCCGCAGCGCGCCGGCGAAGGCGTCGAGGCGGGCGCGGCCGTCGAAGTCGAGCACGTGCATGGTGACGTAGGCGTCGGCGCCGTCCCCGGCGAGGAGGTGGTGGAAGAGCAGGCCCTCCTGGAGCGGGGCGAGCGGGTAGACGTCGGCCAGGTTGGCCGCGCCGCCCTCGACCGTGGCGACGACCCGCTCCCGTTCGGCCTCGGTCAGGTCGGCGAGCGGGGCCGTCGTCTCCGGCCGTCCGGGGGCGGCGGCGCGGGCCAGGCCCGCCGGGGTCGGCGACTCGAACAGCGCCCGGACCGACACCGGGACGCCGTGCGCCCGCAGCACCTCCACCAGCCGGACCGCCAGCAGGGAATGCCCTCCGAGGCGGAAGAAGTCGTCGTCGACGCCGACCGTCTCCAGGCCCAGCACCTCGGCGAACGCGGCGCAGAGCCGCTCCTCGCGGGCCGACTCGGGAGCCCGGCCCGATCCGGCGGCGAACGTGGGCTCGGGCAGGGCCCGGCGGTCGAGCTTGCCGTTCGGGGTGAGCGGCAATTCGTCGAGCCCGACGAACGCCGCCGGGACCATGTAGTCGGGCAACCGCTCGGCGGCGAACTCCCGCAGGCCCTCCGGCTCGCCGACGACATAGGCGACCAGGTTGCCGTCACGGGCGACGACGGCGGCCTGCGAGACGCCCGGATGACCCTGCAGAACGGCGGCGACCTCGCCCGGCTCCACCCGGAACCCGCGCACCTTCACCTGCTCGTCGGCCCGGCCCAGGAAGACGAGCTGACCGTCCCGGGTCCACTTCGCCAGGTCGCCGGTACGGTACATGCGCCCGCCCGACCCGAACGGGCAGGCCACGAAGCGCTCCGCCGTCAGCCCCGGCCGCCCGGCGTACCCGCGCGCCAGTTGCACCCCGGCGACGTACACCTCACCCGCGACCCCGGCCGGGACGGGCCCGAGCCCGTCGTCCAGCACGAACAGCCGGGTGTTGGCGATCGGGCGGCCGAACGGCACCGGGCCGGGACGGTCGGGGTCGACCGGGGAGGCCGCCACCATGACCGTGGCCTCCGTCGGGCCGTAGGTGTTGATCAGCGCCCGGCCCCGCGACCAGGCCCGCGCGGTCTCGGTGCCGATCGCCTCGGCGCCCACCAGGATGGTCTCGACGTGCGGCAGCCGATCCGGGTCGAGCACGCCGAGCAGCGACGGCACCACGCTCGCGGCGGTCACCCCGGTCAGCTCGCCGAGCCGTTCGGGCTGGCGGCGCCGGGGCTCGTCGGCCACCCACAACGCCGCGCCGTGGGTGAGCGCCACCGCGACGTCGAGCACGGAGGCGTCGAACCCGAACGAGGCGAACTGCAGCATGCCGGCGCCGGGCTCGACACCGAGGATCGGCCCGAAGACCGACACCAGGTTGACCAGGCCCCGGTGGGCGACTGCGACGCCCTTCGGCGTCCCCGTCGACCCCGAGGTGTAGATCACGTACGCGAGCCCGCGGGGGTCGATCGCCACGTCCGGCCGGGTGTCGTCCTGGGGCAGGTCGCGCAGGTCGGCCGGGGTGAGCACGCAGGCGGGCGCCGCGTCGGCCAGCACCGCCGCCACCCGTTCGGCCGGGTTGGCGGGGTCGATCGGCAGGTACGCCGCCCCGGCCTTCCAGACGCCCAGGATCGCCACGACCATGTCGGCGCCGCGCGGCAGCCGCAGCGCGACCAGCGACTCGGCGCCCACGCCCTGGCCGCGCAGCCGGTTGGCCAGGCGGTTGGCCCGCGCGTCGAGGTCGGCGTAGGTCAGGCTCTCGCCGTCGGCGACCACGGCGACCGCGCCGGGGACCAGCGCGGCCTGCCGCTCGACCATCGCCACGACGTCCGTGTCCGGGACGTCGGCGGCGGTGTCGTTCCAGACGTGCAGGACCTGGTCGCGTTCCCGCTCGTCGAGCACGTCGACCGCGTGGAGCCGCACGTCGGGGTCGCCGGTCACCTGCTCGATCACCCGGGTCAGCCGGCGGGCGAACACCGCGACCGACTCGGCGTCGAAGAGGTCGGCCGAGCCGATCACCGATCCGCGCAGCCCGGCCGGACGGCCCCGGTCGTCGAACGTCTCCGACAGCGTCACGTCGAGGTCGAACCGGGCCGTGGTCGTGCCGGTGAGGTCGGCGGCGCCGTCACGCACGGCCGTGCCGGGCAGCGCGAGCCCGGCCCTGGCGGTGTTCTGAAGCGTCAGCATGACCTGGAACAGCGGGTGGCGGGCCAGCGAGCGCTGCGGGGCGAGCTCCTCGACCAGCCGCTCGAACGGCACGTCCTGGTTGGCCAGCGCGCCGAGGCTCGCCTCCCTGACCCGGCCGAGCACCTGCCGGAACCGCGGGTCACGGGCCAGGTCGGTCCGGACGACCAGCGTGTTCACGAAGAACCCGACCAGATCGTCGAGGGCCGCGTCGGTCCGCCCCGCGACCGCCGAGCCGATCGGGATGTCGGTCCCCGCGCCGGTCCGCGACAGGGTCACCGCGAGCGCGGCCTGCAGCGCCATGAAGACGGTGACGCCCTCGGCCCGCGCGAGGTCGGCCAGCCGCCGGTGGGTCTCGGCTGGGATCCAGGCGGCGACCCGGTGCCCGGTGTGCCCGGCGACGGCGGGCCGGGGCCGGTCGGCGGGCAGCGTGAGCTCCTCGGGTATCCCGGCCAGGGCCCTGCGCCAGTAGCCGACCTGTTCGGTCAGCAGGTCGCCGGAGAGGAGGTCGCGCTGCCAGAGGGTGTAGTCGGCGTACTGGACCGGCAGCGGCGCCCACTCGGGGGCCCGGCCCTCGACGCGGGCCGCGTAGGCCGTGGACAGGTCACGGGCGAGCGGGCCCGACGACCAGCCGTCACCCGCGATGTGATGGAGGGTCACGACGAGAACGTGGTCGGCCGGCCCGTTCGTGAAGAGGGCCGCCCTGATCGGCACCTCGCTGGTCAGGTCGAACGGCTCGTTCCCGGTCCCGGCGGGATCGACGGACAGGGCCCAATCGAGCTCCTCCGGTTCGATGACCCGCTGGTAGGGCTCCCCGTCCACCGACGGGAAGACGGTCCGCAGCGACTCGTGCCGGACGATCACGTCGCGGAGCGCCGCGTCGAGCGCCTCGACGTCGAGCGGCCCGGACAACCGGACCGTGGTCGGCACGTTGTAGACCGTGTTCGGCCCGTCGAGCCGCGACAGGAACCACAGACGCCGCTGCGCGAACGACAGCGGAACCCGCTCCGGCCGGGGCCGGGGAGCGAGCTGCTCCCTGGCCCGCCCCGTCTCGGCCAGCCGCGCGGCCAGCCCCGCCACCGTGGGCGCCTCGAACACCATCCACAACGGCACCTCGACACCCAGGACGACCCGGATCCGCGACACCAGGCGCGCCACGAGCAGCGAGTGCCCGCCGAACTCGAAGAAGTCGTCGTCGACGCCGACCGACTCCAGGCCCAGGAGCTGGGCGAACTCCCCGCAGAGGATCTCCTCCTGGACGGTGGCGGGCGGCCTGCCCGCGCTCGCGAACTCGGGGGCGGGCAGGGCGCGGCGGTCGAGCTTGCCGTTCGGGGTGAGCGGAAGCTCGTCGAGGACGACGAAGGCGGCGGGGACCATGTAGTCGGGCAGCCGCTCTGCGGCGAACTCCCTGAGGCCTTCCGCCCGGCCCACCACATAAGCGATCAGCTGGTCGTCACGGGCGATCACGGCGGCCTGCGCGACATCCGGACTCTTCAGCAGGACGGCGGCGACCTCACCGGGCTCGATGCGGAAGCCGCGGATCTTCACCTGGTCGTCGGCCCGGCCCTGGAAGATCAGGCGGCCGTCGGCGGTCCACTTCGCCAGGTCGCCGGTACGGTACATGCGCTCCCCCGCCGCGAAGGGCGAGGCCACGAACCGCTCGGCGGTCATGCCCGACCTGGCGACATACCCGCGCGCCAGACCGAGACCGGCGATGTACACCTCCCCCGCGACCCCCGGCGGAACCGGCGCGAGCCGATCGTCGAGCAGATAGACCCGCGAGTTCGCGATCGGCCGCCCGAACGAGATCGGCCCCTCCTCATCGGCGTCGACCTCACCGGCGGCGACGATCACCGTGGCCTCGGTCGGCCCATAGGCATGAACCAGCCGCCGGCCTTGGGCCCAACGGCGGGCGACGGTCTCGCTGATGCCCTCCGCGCCGACCACGATCGGACCGATGTGCGAGAAGTCGGCCGGGTCCAGCACGTTGAGCAGCGAGGGAACCACACTGGCCGCCTCCACCCCGGTCAGCTCCCGCAGCCGCTCAGGCTGGGCCCGCCTGCCCTCATCGGCGATGACCAGCGTCGAACCGGTCGCCAGCGCCACCGCGACATCCAGCACCGAGGCGTCGAACCCGAACGAGGCGAACTGCAACAACCCCACACCCGGCCCCGCACCCAGCAGAGGGCCGAACACCTCGACCAGGTTGACCAGACCCCGATGGCTGACCGCGACTCCCTTCGGAGTCCCCGTCGACCCGGAGGTGTAGATGACATACGCCAGCGAGTCCGGCTCCACCCGAACGTCGAGCGGACCCTCCTCGCCCGACGGGCCCGGCCCGTCCCCGGTCCCCGCAGAGACCGGCACCGCCGAATCCCACGTGCCCGTGAGCTGAACGATCTCCATCCCGGCGGGAACCAGCTGCCGGGTTTCCGCACAGGCCAGCACACACGCCACCCCGGCATCGGCCAGCACCGCCCCCACCCGCTCAGCCGGGTTGCCGGGGTCGACCGGCAGATAGGCCGCACCGGCCTTCCACACGCCCACGATCGCGGTGATCATGTCCGCGCCACGCGGCAGGCAGACGCCGACGATCGACTCCGGACCGACACCCACGGCAAGCAACCGCCGCGCCAGCCGGTCCGACCGGCGATCCAACTCCCCATAGGTCAGCTCACCCTCGACCGCGAAGGCGTCAGGGGCCTGCCGGGTGATCAGGTCCACGATGCTCGAAGAGGGCACCTCGCGGGCCGTGTCGTTCCAGCCGCGCAGCACCCGCTCCCGCTCCTCCTCCGCCAGCACGTCCACCTGCGAGAGGGCGACGTCGTCGGAGGTCAGCGCCGTGACCAGGTTCTCCAGCGCGGTCCGCATGAGCACGGTCACGCCGGTCGCGCTCACCGAGCCCGCCGCGCGCACGTTGAGGCTGAGGCCGCCCCCGCCCCAATCCGTCACGGTCATCGTCAGCGGGTAGTTGGTCCGTTCGTGGATCCCCGCCGCCCTGATGCCCTCGACCTCCCGGCCGCCGGTCGTGGCGGCGTAGCGGTAGTTGAGCAGGGACGTGAAGAGGGGGGTGTTGCCGTCCAGGCGGCTGGCCCGCTGGGCCAGCGCCAGGGGCGCGTGCTCGTGCTGGAGGAGGGCGGCGAGCTGGGAGCGCATCTCCGCCACCGCGGTCCGCACGCCGACTCGACCGGTCCGCACCCGGACCGGGAGGGTGTTGATGAACGGGCCGAGTACCCGGTCGGAGCCGGCGCCGGCGTTCATCCGGCCGAACAGGAGCGTGCCGAACACCACGTCGTCGCGGCGCGAGACCACCGACAACACGCGGGCCCAGGCCACGTGCATGAGCGTCGCCGGACTGACCCCGAGCGTGCGGGCGGTGTCCCGCAGCCCGTCCACGAGGTCGCCGGGCAGGGGCAGGACGGCCGAGCCGACGTCGCCGCCGTCGCCGCGCACGTTCATCAGGCCGAACGGCGCCGTCGGTTCGGTCACGTCGCCGAGCAGGTCGGCGAAGAAGCGCTCGTGGTGCTCGCGGGGCACGCCGAGCCGGGCCTGGGCGACGAAGTCACGGAACGGCAGGGCGGGCGGGAGGTCACGGCCGTCGAGGACCGCTCGCAGCTCCTCGACCAGGACGTCCATGCCCTGGTGGTCGGAGACCATGTGGTGCATCCGGATCAGGCCCCGCCACCGGCCGTCCTCCGCCGGGGCGGTGTGCAGGTCCATGAGCGGGGCCCGGCCCAGGTCCATCGCCGAGCCGACGGCCCGGACGAACGCGGCCTCGGACTCGTGCGGACCGTGCTCGACGACCGGCAGGGCGGCGTGCCGCCACACGACCTGGACGGGCTCGCGCAGCCCGTCCCAGACGATGCCGGTCCGGTAGATGTCATGCCGGGCCACCACCTGGCGCAGCGCGCCGGCGAACGCGTCGAGGCGGTCGCGGGAGGAGAACTCCAGCACGTGCATGGTCACGTAGGCGTCGACGCCGTCGCCGGCGAGGAGGTGGTGGAAGAGCATGCCCTCCTGGAGGGGGGCCAGCGGATAGACGTCGGCCACGTTCGCCGCGCCGCCCTCCACGGAGGCCACGACCCGGCCGAGTTCGGCCTCGGTCAGGTCGGCCAGCGGCAGCATGCCGGGGGTGAGGCGCTCGGCGCCCTCGGGGATCGCGGTGGGCGGGACCTCGACCGGTTCCACCCCGGCCGTCCGGGCGAGACCGCCCGGGGTGGGCGACTCGAACAGCGCCCGGACCGACACCGAGACGCCACGGGCCCGCAGCACCTCCACCAGCCGGACGGCCAGCAGCGAGTGCCCGCCGAGCCGGAAGAAGTCGTCGTCGACGCCGATCAGCGGCCGGTCGAGCACCTCCGCGAACGCGGCGCAGAGGATCTCCTCCTGGACCGTCGCGGGCGCCCGCCCGGAACCGCTCGCGAACTCCGGCTCGGGCAGGGCCCGCCGGTCGAGCTTGCCGTTGGGGGTCAGCGGCAGCTCGTCGAGCGGGACGAAGGCCGCGGGGACCATGTAGTCGGGCAGCCGGGCGGCGGCGAACTCACGCAGCCCGTCGGTCTCGCCGACGACATAGGCGACCAGGTTGTCGTGCCGGGCCACGATCGCCGCCTGCGAGACACCCGGAGACCTCAGGACGACGGCCGCGACCTCACCGGGCTCGACCCGGAAGCCGCGGATCTTGACCTGGTCGTCGGCCCGACCCTGGAAGATCAGGCGGCCGTCGGGGGTCCACTTCGCCAGGTCGCCGGTACGGTACATGCGCTCCCCCGCCGCGAAGGGCGAGGCCACGAACCGCTCAGCGGTGAGATCGGGACGGCCGAGATACCCCCGCGCCAGGCCCAGACCGGAGACGTACACCTCACCCGCGACACCGGGCGGAACCGGTGCGAGCCGGTCGTCGAGCAGATACAGCCGCGAGTTGGCGATCGGCCGCCCGAACGAGATCGGCCCCTCCTCATCGGCCTCGACCTCCCCGGCGGCGACGATGACCGTGGCCTCGGTCGGCCCATAGGCATGGACCAGCCGTCGGCCTTGAGCCCACCGCCGGGCGACGGTCTCGGTGATGCCCTCCGCGCCGACCACGATCGGCCCGATGTGCGAGAAGTCGGCCGGATCGAGCACGTTGAGCAGCGAGGGGACCACACTGGCCGCCCCGACCCCGGTCAGCTCCCGCAGCGCCCGGGGCTGCAGCCGCTCCTGCTCGCCGGGCACCCACAACGTCGACCCGGTCGCCAGCGCCACCGCGACATCCAGCACCGAGGCGTCGAACCCGAACGAGGCGAACTGCAACACCCCCACACCCGGCCCCGCACCGAGAACGGGCCCGAACACCTCGACGAGGTTGACCAAGCCGCGATGGCTGACCGCGACACCCTTGGGAGTGCCCGTCGAACCGGAGGTGTAGATCACGTACGCGAGGGAGTCGGGGTCGATCCCGATCTCGGGTGCGGTCGCCCGCAGGTCGTCCAGGCGCAGCAGGTCGAGCACGACCACCCGGTCGGCCGTCACCAGGTCGCGGAGCTCGTTCGCGGTCAGCACGCACGCCACGTCCGCGTCGGCGAACACCGCCGCGATCCGCGTGGCCGGGTTGGCCGGGTCGACCGGCAGATAGGCCGCCCCCGCCTTCCACACGCCCATGATCGCCACGATCATGTCGGCGCCGCGCGGCAGGCACACGCCCACGACCGACTCGGGCCCGATGCCCAGCCGGCCCAGGTGGCGGGCCAGCTGGTTGGCGCGCCGGTCGAGTTCGGCGTAGGTCAGTTCGTCTCCCACGGCGAACGCGCCGGGGTCGGCGGCGGCCCGCCGCTCGAACAGGGCGACGACGTCGCCGTCGGGCAGGTCGGCGGCGGTGTCGTTCCATTCGCGCAGGAGCCGGTCGCGTCCGGCGGCGTCGAGCACGTCGACCGCGCCGAGTGCCCGGCCGGGCTCGGCGTCGAGGGCCTCGACCAGGTTGGCCACGGCGGTCTCGAGCAGGCGGCCGACGGCGGCCGGGTCGATGGGGCTGACCGCGTCGACCTTGAAGGCCAGGTCGTCGGGCCCGGCGTCGTTGACGGCCACGTTCAGCGGATAGTTGGTGTGCTCGACCACCCGGACGGTCCGGATGCCGGCGAACGACCCGGTCTCCTCGTCGCCCGGCAGGACGTGCCGGTAGTTGAACAACGAGGTGAACAGCGGCGCGCCGCCCTCCAGCCCGGCGGCCCGCTGGGCCACGGCCAGGGACGCGTGCTCGTGTTCGAGCAGCGCGGCCAGTTGCGACCGCATCCCCTCCACGGCGGCCCCGACCCCCTGGCGGGCGTCGCGGACCCGTACGGGAAGGGTGTTGATGAAGGGGCCGACCACGCGGTCGGAACCCTCGCCGGCGTTCATCCGCCCGAACAGCACGGTGCCGAACACCACGTCGTCACGGCCGGAGACCGCGGAGAGCACCCGCGCCCACGCGACGTGCGTGATCGTCGCCGCGCTGACCCCCAGCCGCCGTGACGTCTCCCGCAGGGCGCGGGCGGTGTCCACGGGGAGGGGCACGAGGGCGGTCCGCACGCCGGAGCCGTCGCCGTGCACGTCGAGCAGCCCGTAGGGCGCGGTCGGCTCGGTCACGTCGCCGAGCAGGCCGGCGAAGAAGTCCTCGTGGCCGGCCGGGTCGAGGGTGCGCGCGACGAAGTTGCGGAACGGCGCGACCGGCGCCAGGTCGGCGGGCTCGCCCGACAGGAGCGTGCGCAGCTCGTCGACCAGCACGTTCATGCCGTGGCGGTCGGAGACCATGTGGTGCATCCGGAGCAGCCCGAACCAGCGGCCGCCGGTCCCCTCGGCGATGTGCAGATCCATCAGGGGCGCCCGCGCCAGGTTCATGGCCGGGCCCGCCGCCGCCAGGAGCCCGTCGGCGGGGTCGCCGTCGAGCACGTGCGCGGTCACCGGCATGACGGCGTGCCGCCACACCACCTGCACGGGTTCCCGCAGGCCGCGCCAGACGATCGCGGTGCGGTAGATGTCGTGCCGGTCGACGACCCGCTGGATCGTCGAGACGACGGCGTCGAGCAGGTCCCGCGACGCGAACTCCAGCACCCGCGCGGTCACGTAGACGTCCGCGCCGTCGCCGGCCAGCAGGTGGTGGAAGAGCATGCCCTGCTGGAGCGGGGTCAGCGGATAGACGTCGGCCACATTGGCGGCGCCGCCGTCGACCGACGCGACGACGGTCGCGATCTCCTCCTCGGTCAGGGCGGCGAGCGGCACCATGTCCGGGGTGATCTCACGCGCGTCGGCGGGGATCAGGTTCGCCGGCGCCTCCGGGGCCGTGACGCCGGCCGCGCGGGCGAGCCCGGCGGGGGTGGGCGACTCGAACAGCGCCCGCACCGGCACCGGCAGCCCGCGTGCCCGCAGCCGCTCCACCAGCCGGACGGCCAGCAGCGAGTGGCCGCCGAGCCGGAAGAAGTCGTCGTCGACGCCGACCGACTCCAGGCCGAGGACCTGCCCGAACACCTCGCACAGCAGCTCTTCCCGGACGTTCTGGGGCGCCCGCCCCGTCCCCGTCCGGTAGACCGGGTCGGGCAGCGCGCGGCGGTCGAGCTTGCCGTTCGGGTTCAGCGGCAGCGCGTCGAGCGTGACGAACGCCGCCGGGACCATGTACTCGGGCAGGCGGGCGGCGGCGTACTCGTGGAGGCCGTCGGCGCGGCCGACGACGTAGGCGACGAGCCGGTCGTCACGGGCGACCACCGCGACCTGGCCGACGCCGTCGTGCCCGGACAGGACCGCCTCGACCTCGGCGGGCTCGATCCGGAAACCGCGGATCTTCACCTGGTCGTCGACCCGGCCGCCGTACAGGACCTGCCCGTCGGCGGTCCATCGGGCCAGGTCGCCGGTACGGTACATGCGCTCGCCGGTCTGGAAGGGCGAGGCGACGAAACGTTCGGAGGTGAGCGCGGGGCGGCCCGCGTAGCCGCGGGCGAGCTGCACCCCGGCCAGGTAGAGCTCCCCGGTGACGCCGGGGGGCACCGGGGCGAGCCGGTCGTCCAGCACGTAGAGGCGGGTGTTGGCGACGGGCGCGCCGATCGGCACCGGGCCCTCGGTCTGGGCGGGGTCGCAGCGCCAGGCCGAGACGTCGACGGCGGCCTCGGTCGGGCCGTAGAGGTTGTGCAGCTCCGCGCCGGGGAGCACGGCGGTGAAGCGGTTCTGGGTCGCCAGCGGCAGCGCCTCACCGCTGCTGACCACGAGCCGCAGCCCGGTGAGCCCGGCGGCCGCGGGGTCGAGCAGGAAGGCGTCCAGCATCGACGGCACGAAGTGGGCGATCGTGACACCGGCCTCGCGCACCAGCCCGGCGAGGTAGGCGGGGTCGCGGTGCCCGCCGGGACGGGCCACCACCAGCGTCGCGCCCGCGACGAGCGGGCAGAACAGCTCCCACACCGAGACGTCGAACACCGTCGGCGTCTTCTGGGCGACCCGGTCGTCCGGCCCGATGCCGAAGTGGCGGCGCATCCACTCCAGCCGGTTGACGATGCTCCGGTGGGAGACGACGACACCCTTGGGCCGTCCCGTGGATCCGGAGGTGTAGATCAGGTAGGCGGCGGAGTCGGCGGCGGCCCGGCGCGGGGCCACGCCGCCGTCGGTCGTGGCGAGCCGGGCGACCTCGGCCGGGTCGTCCAGCACGACGACCGGCGCCGCGTCGGCGAGCAGCAGCGCGATCCGGTCGGCCGGGTTGCCGGGGTCGACCGGGAGATAGGCGGCCCCGGCCTTGAGCACGGCCCAGAGGGCGACGATGAGCTCGATCCCCCGGTCGAGCACGACCGCGACGACCGTGTCGGGGCCGGCGCCCCGCGCGGCCAGGTGCCGGGCCAGCCGTTCCGCGCGGGTGTCGAGGTCGGCGTAGGTGACCTCCGCGCCCTCGAAGACGACGGCGACCGCGTCGGGAGTGCGGCGGGCCTGGGCCTCGAACAGCTCGTGCAGCAGGAGGGGCGGCATCTCCTCGGCCGTGTCGTTCCAGCCGGTGACGACCTGGGCCAGCTCCCCCTCACTGAGCACGCGCACGTCGTGGAGCCGGACGTCCGGATCGGCGGTGACCTGGTCGAGCACCCGGGTCCAGCGCTCGGCCAGGGTGTGGGCGGTGGCCGGGTCGAACAGGTCGAGCGCCACGTCGAGGGTGCCCCGGAGCCCGTCGGCGGTCTCCCTGAGGTGGATCTCCAGGTCGAAGCGGGCCGAGGGCGGCCCGGCGGGCAGCGGCTCGGCGGTGACGCCGGGCAGGTCCAGGGCGGCGGTCCCGGTGTTGCGCAGCGTCAGCATCACCTGGAACAGCGGGTGGCGGGCGAGCGAGCGTTCGGGCGCCAGCTCCTCCACGAGCCGTTCGAACGGCACGTCCTGGTTGGCCAGCGCCCCCAGGCTCGCCTCCTTCACGCGGGCGAGCACCCGCCGGAAGTCCGGGTCGCCCGCCAGGTCGGCCCGGATCACCAGCGTGTTCACGAAGAAGCCGACCAGGTCGTCGAGCGCCTCGTCGGCACGGCCCGCGACGGCCGACCCGATCGGCACGTCGGTGCCCGCACCGAGCCGCGACAGCGTCACCGCCAGCGCCGCCTGCAGGACCATGAAGACGGTCGCGCCCTCGGCCCTGGCGAGGTCGGCGATCCGCTCGTGGACGTGCTCGGGCACGTGCAGCGGCACGCCGTATCCGGTGTGCCCGGCGACGGGCGGGCGAGGGCGGTCGGCGGGCAGGGGCAGCTCCTCCGGGATCCCGGCCAGCGCCTCCCGCCAGTAGGCGATCTGGGCCTCCTCGGCGAACACGTCGCGTTGCCAGAGGGCGTAGTCGGCGTACTGGACCGGCAGCGGCGCCCACTCGGGCGCGCGGCCCGCGAGCCGGGCCGTGTAGGCGGCGGACAGGTCGCGGCTCAGCGGCGTGTGCGACCAGCCGTCGGTGGCGATGTGGTGGATCACCAGCACCAGCACGTGGGCGTCGCCGTCGGGGTACAACCAGGCCCGGACCGGCACCTCGGTCCCCAGGTCGAAGGCCACGTCCGCGGGCTCCCCCCGAAGGAGCGACCAGTCGATCTCGTCCTGGCCGAGGATCCGCTGGTACGGCTCGCCGTCGACCGAGGGGTAGACGGTGCGCAAAGGCTCGTGCCGGGCGATCACGTCGCGCAGGGCCGCGTCGAGCGCGGCCACGTCGAGGTCGCCCGCCAGCCGGATCGCCAGCGAGATGTGGTACGTCGCGCTCGGCCCCTCCAGCCGGTCGAGGAACCACAACCGCCGCTGCGCGGAGGAGAGCGGCGGCCGTCCGGGGCGCGGCCCGGCCGTCAGCGGCGGCCTGACCCGGTCGGCCCGGGTCAGCCGGGCCGCCAGCCCCGCCGCCGTCGGCGTCTCGAAGAGCGTGCGGATCTTGACGTCGGCGCCGAGCCGGGCCCGGATGCGCGACAGCAGCCGGATGGCCAGCAGCGAGTGGCCGCCCAGGTCGAAGAAGTCCTCGTCCGGCCCGACCGCGTCACGGCCGAGGACCTGGGCGAACACCTCGCACAGGGCGGCCTCGGCCTGAGTGGCCGGGACGCGGGTGACCGCGACGGTGGCGTCCGGGTCGGGCAGCGCGGCCCGGTCGAGCTTGCCGTTGGAGGTCAGCGGCAGCGCGGGCAGCGTCAGGAACGCCGACGGAACCATGTATTCGGGCAGCCGCCCGGCGGCGAACTCCTTCAGCCCGTCGGCCACGCCGACCACGTAGGCGACGAGCCGGTCGCCGCGGGCGAGCACCGCCGCCTGGGTGACGTCGGGATGGCTCAGCAGGACGGCCTCCACCTCGCCGGGCTCGACCCGGAAGCCGCGGATCTTCACCTGGTGGTCGGCCCGGCCCGCGAACACGAGCCGGCCGTCGGGGGTCCATCGGGCCAGGTCGCCGGTGCGGTACATGCGCTCGCCCGACCCGAACGGGCAGGCGACGAACCGTTCGCCGGTCAGGCCGGGGCGGCCGACGTAGCCGCGGGCCAGGGGGGCGCCGGCGGCGTACAGCTCGCCGGAGACGCCGACCGGGACCGGCGACAGGCCGTCGTCGAGCACGAACAGGCGGGTGTTGGCGATCGGCGTGCCGATCGGCGGCGTCCCGGTCCCCCCGAGTTCGGCGGTGGCGACGCCGATTGTGGTCTCGGTCGGGCCGTAGTGGTTGAACACGCGGCGGTCCCCGGCCTCGGCGAGGAGCGCGGCCACCCAGCCCGGGTCGGCCGCCTCGCCCCCGAGCACGAGCGACCGGGCCGGGAGCACGGCCGCGCTCCCGCCGCCCGCCGACAGCGCCGCCAGGTGCGACGGCACGCCCTTGACGTGGTCGATCCGGTGGTCGCGCAGGTAGGCGGCGACGGCGGCCGGGTCGGTGACCGCGTCGGCGGCCAGGACGTGCAGTTCCCCGCCCGTCGCGAGGCTCGTGAACAGCACCGTGTTGCCCAGGTCGGTGACCTGCGGCTGGAGCAGCGCGTAGCGGTCTCCGGGCGCCGCCCAGCCGAACCGTCCCGACACCGAGGCCACGTAGTTGGCCAGCGACCCCCGGGTCACCGCGACGCCCTTGGGCGTCCCGGTGGAGCCCGAGGTGTACATGACGTACGCCAAACCGGCCGGACCGACCGGCGCGGACACGGCGGCGGGGGACGTCGTCAGGGCGTCCTCGACCCAGACCACCGGCACTCCCAGCGGCCCGGGGGCCGGGTCGTCGCGGGAGGCCAGCAGGAGCCCGGCACGGCTGTCGGCCAGCATGAACGCGATCCGTTCGGCCGGGAGCCGCGCGTCGATCGGCAGGTACGCCGCCCCCGCCCGCCACACGCCGAGGATCGCGGCGATCGTCGGCGCACCCGGCGGCAGGCACAGGCCGACGACCGACTCCGCGCCCACGCCCAGCTCGCGCAGGCGCGCGGCGATCCGGGACGCGACGTCGTCCAGTTCCGCGTACGTCAGCCGCGTCCCCCCGGCGACGAGCGCGACCGCACCGGGGGTCCGCGCGACCTGCCCGGCGAACAGTTCGAGCAGGTCGGCGGCCTCGGCGGCGGTCGCGGTGTCGTTCCACCCGGCCAGGACGCGTTCGCGCTCCTCGGCGTCGAGCACGTCCACGGCGTGCAGCCGCACGTCGGGCGCGGCGGTCACCTGCTCCAGCACCCGGGTGAAGCGGGCGGCGACCTTCACGGCGGTCGAGGCCTCGAACAGGTCGGCCGACAGGTTCACGTAACCGCGCAGCCCCGCGGGCCGGCCGCGGTCGTCGAAGGTGTCCTCCACCATGACGTGCAGGTCGTAGCGGGCCGCCGAGAAGACCTCGCCGCCGGAGGCCGCCGTGCCCTCGCCGACGTGCACGCCAGGCAGGGTCAGCCCGGCCCGCTCGACGTTCTGCATCGTGAGCATCGTCTGGAACAGCGGGTGGCGGCTCAGTGACCGCGTCACGGCCAGCTCCTCGACCAGCCGCTCGAAGGGCACGTCCTGGTGGGCCAGCGCGCCGAGGGTGGCCTCCCTGACCTGGGTCAGCAGTTGCCTGAAGGCGGGGTCGCCGGAGAGGTCGGTGCGGATCACCAGCGTGTTCACGAAGGTGCCGACCAGGTCGTCGAGCGCCTCGTCGGTCCGGCCGCCGACGGGGGCGCCGATCGGGACGTCGGCGCCCGCGCCGAGCCGCGACAGCAGCACCGCGAGCGCGGCCTGAAGGATCATGAACGGCGTGACGCCCTCGGCCCGCGCCAGCCCGGCCACCCGCTCGTGGACGTCGGCCGGGACCCGGAACGGCACCCGGTGACCCCGGTTCCCGGCCAGGACGGGCCGGGGGTGGTCGAGCGGCAGCCGCAGCTCCTCGGGCGCCCCGGCCAGGGTGTCGCGCCAGTAGGCGACCTGCCGCGACAGCGGGCTGTCCGGGTCGTCCCGATCGCCCAGCAGGTCGCGCTGCCAGAGGGCGTAGTCGGCGTACTGGACCGGCAGCGGGGCCCAGCCGGGCGCCTCACCCCTGGTCCGGGCGGCGTACGCGGCCGAGATGTCGCGGCCCAGCGGGGTCATCGACCAGCCGTCGCCCGCGATGTGGTGCAGGACCAGCACGAGCGTGTAGTCGTCGCCGGCGGTCTGGAACAGGAAGGCCTTGATCGGCGGCTCGGCCGACAGGTCGAAGGTGTGCCGCGCGGCCTCGGCGACCGCCTCGGTCAGCCGGTCGGGGGCCACGTGGGCCACCTCCAGCTCCCATCCGGCCGCGTCGGCGTCGAGCACGAGCTGGTAGGGCTCGCCGTCCGCGCTCCGGTAGACCGTGCGCAGCGGCTCGTGGCGGCCGATGACGTCGCGCAGCGCCGCCGCGAGGGCGGGCACGTCGAGGTCGCCGGTCAGCCGGAGCGAGGCCGCCTGCGTGTACGTCCGGCTGGGCCCCTCGACCTGGTCGACGAACCACAGGCGGCGCTGCGCGAACGACAGGGGCGGCCGTTCGGGGCGCTCCCGCGGCGCCAGCTCCAGCCGCACGGGCCCGGTGCCCGACCCGGCGAGCCAGGCGGCCAGCCCGGCGACGGTGGGCCGCTCGAACAGCACCCGCAGCGGCAGTTCGGCGTCCAGCACCGCCCGGATGCGCGACACGAGTCGCACGCCGAGCAGGGAGTGCCCGCCGAGCTGGAAGAAGTCGTCGTCGACGCCCACGCGGGCGAGGCCGAGCACCTCGCCGAACGCGCCGCAGAGGATCTCCTCCTGCACACTGGAGGGCCCCCGGCCCGGCCCGGCCGGGTATTCGGGCACCGGCAGCGCCCGCCGGTCGAGCTTGCCGTTGACGAGCGTCGGCAGCTCCGGCAGCGGCACCACCGCCGACGGCACCATGTACGCGGGCAGCCGCGCGGCGACGTGCTCGCGCAGCACCTCGGGCAGCGCGGTGGCGTCGGGCCCGGCCGCGACCACGTAGGCGACGAGCCGCTGGTCGCCGGGCACGTCCTCGCGGACCACCACGGCCGCCTGGGCGACGTCGGCGCGGGCGCGGAGCACCGCCTCGACCTCTCCGGGCTCGACCCGGAACCCGCGCAGCTTCACCTGGTCGTCGGCCCGGCCCGCGAACACGAGCTGCCCGTCGGCGGTCCACCGCACCAGGTCGCCGGTGCGGTACACGCGCTCCCCCGGTTCGAAGGGCGAGGCCACGAACCGCTCGCCGGTCAGGCCGGGCCGCCCGGCGTATCCCCGGGCCACGCAGACGCCGCCGACGTAGAGTTCCCCGGCCACGCCGACAGGGACCGGGTCGAGGCGCTCGTCGAGCACGTACACGCGGGAACCGCCGATCGGCCGCCCGATCGGCACCGGGCCGGGGCGGGCGGGGTCGAGTTCGGCGACGGTCATGGTGACGGTGGCCTCGGTCGGGCCGTAGGTGTCGAACAGCCGCCGCCCGGGTGCGGCCCAGGCGCGGACCACGTTCTCGTCGACCGGTTCCGCACCCATCTGGAGGGTCCGCAGGCCGGGCAGGTCGGCGGGGTCGAGCAGCCCGAGCACCGAGGGCAGCAGGAACGCCGACCGCAGTCCGGGCAGCCGGGAGAGCAGCCTCGGCTGGGCGCGCTCCTCGGCGGTGGCCACGAGCAGCGTCGCGCCGGCCGCCAGCGCGACGCACGTCTCCTCGACCGAGACGTCGAAGCTGAACGAGGAGAACTGGAGCACCCCGACGCCGGGCGCCGCGCTGTAGACGGGCTGGAGGGCGATCACCAGGTTGGCCAGCGACCCGTGGGTGACCGCGACGCCCTTCGGCCGCCCCGTCGACCCCGAGGTGTAGATGACGTAGGCCAGCCCGAGCGGGTCGGGCGCCTCCTGTGCCACGGGCCCGGTGTGGGGGCCGGTGTGCGGCGCGAGGGTGGCGGGGTCGTCGAGCCAGGCCACGGGCGCGGGCGTGGCGGCGGCCAGGTCGCCGAACTCGGCGCGGTCGGCCAGCACCAGCCGGACGCCGCCGTCGGCCAGCATGAACGCGACCCGGTCGGCGGGGAGCTGCCCGTCGATGGGCAGGTAGGCCGCCCCCGCCTTCCACACGCCCAGGATCGCGGCGATCATCCCCGCGCCGCGGGGCAGGCAGAGCCCGACCACGTCCTCGGCGCCGACGCCGCGGGCGCGCAGCAGTGCGGCCACGCGGGTGGCGCGGGCGTCCAGGTCGGCGTACGAGACCTGCTCGCCGCCGCAGGCCACGGCCACCGCGTGGGGGGTGCGCCGGACGTGCCCGGCGAACATCTCGGGGAACGAGTCGGGCACCGCCGGCGCGCGGGTGGTGCTCCAATCGGTCAGCATCCGCCGCCGCTCGTCGGGGCCGAGCACGTCGAGGGCGTGCAGCCGCACCTCAGGGGCGGCGCTGACCTGGTCGAGCACCCGCACGAACCAGCCCGCGATCCGCCGCACGGTCTCCTCGTCGAACAGATCGGCCGCGCCGACGAGCTCACCGGCCAGCCCGTCGGCGCTCTCGCGCAACGTCACGTCGAGGTCGAACTTGGCGACCGGCAGGTTCGAGGAGAGCGGCCGCACCAACACCCCGGGCAGGTCGAGCACGCCCTCGGCGGTGTTCTGCAGGCTGAGCATGACCTGGAACAGCGGGTTGCGGGCCAGCGACCGGGCCGGGGCCAGCTCCTCGACGAGCCGCTCGAACGGCACGTCCTGGTGGGCCAGCGCCTCGACCCCGGCCCGCCGCACGCGGGCCAGCACCTGGCGGAAGTCCGGGTCGCCCGCCAGGTCGGTGCGGATGACCAGCGTGTTCACGAAGAAGCCGACCAGGTCGTCGAGCGCCTCGTCGGTCCGGCCCGCGATGGTGGAGCCGATCGGGATGTCGGTCCCGGCGCCCAGCTTCGACAGCAGCGTCGCCAGGGCGGCCTGGGCGACCATGAACAGCGTCACGCCCTCGGCCCGCGCCACGTCCAGGAGCCGCCGGTGGACCTCTCCCGGCACGTGGAACGGAACTCGGTGCCCGCGATAACTCGCCGCCGCGGGCCGCACCTTGTCGGCGGGCAGCGGGAGTTCCTCGGGAATTCCCGCGAGAGTACGCCGCCAGTAATCCATCTGAACCGCGCCGCGGCTGCCCGGATCGGAATCCGCGCCGAGTAGTTCACGCTGCCACAAGGCGTAATCCGCGTATTGCACGGGAAGCGGTTCCCAGCCCGGTTCCGCGCCTTGCGAACGAGCCGCATAAGCGGCCGAAAGGTCGCGCGCGAGCGGGCGGTTCGACCAGGCGTCGGTGGCGATGTGGTGGACCACGATTATCAGCAGATGGTCGCCGGGAGAACGGCGTAAGAGCGACGCCCGGATCGGCACGTCGGCCGACAGGTCGAACGCGTGCTCGCCCGCCCGCCGCACCTCCGCGTCGGTCGCGTCCGCGTCGACGTCCCGTACGTCGAGCTCCCACCGCAGCTCATCAAGGGTGAGGATGTGCTGGTGGGGCTCACCGTCGACGGTCGGGAAGATCGTGCGGAGCGGCTCGTGGCGCCCGATGACGTCACGCAGCGCGGCGCCGAGGGCCGCCGCGTCGAGCGGCCCGCGCAGCTCCAGCGCGATGACGTTGTTGTAGGTGGCGCTCATTCCCTCCAGTTCGGCGATGAACCAGAGCCGGCGTTGCGCGAACGACAACGGGATCATTTGTGCGTCTCCTTAAGCAGCGAACGCCGCGCCGAAGAAACGCCCGGTTGTCGATTCGAATTACCCCGTACGTTTCGGCAGCCCCCGGTAGACCTCGACATTCCAACGCACGACCGGCGGGAACACAAGAAAGACGACCTTGTTCAACCACGGCATCGCCGCAGTTGAACAAGGCCGGAGGAGGTCACTCGCTGCGGAGCACGGAGGCGGTCGGCATCGCCGCCGCCCGCCCGGCGGGCGGCCACGCGCCCACGACGGCCAGCAGCGCGCCGGAGGCCGCCAGCGGCACGAGCAGCGGCCAGGAGTAGACGTCGATCCACGAGCGGGCCATCCCGCTGCCGAGCAGGCCGCCGGTGTAGTCGACCACCACGTGGTGCGCCAGCACGCCGAGCGGCACGCCGGCGACGCCCCCGGCGAGGCCGAGGGAGGCCATGGAGACCAGCATCATCAGCACGACCTGGCCCGGAGCCATCCCGATCGCCTTCAGCACGCCCAGGTCCCGGCTGCGCTCCCGGGTGCTGAGCACGACGCTGTTGACCACCCCGATCGCGGCGGCCACGCAGATGACCACGGAGAAGACCAGGAAGAGGGTGCTCAGCACGGCGCCGTTGCCCAGGTCGGGGGCGCTGATCCTGGCCCGCATCCCGGGCGGCATGACGGCGTTGGCCCGCGCGACGTAGGCGGCCGGGTCGAGGCCGGGGTCGACGATCACCGAGACCGCGGCCGACATGGAGAGCAGGCCGGGCTGGGGGAAGGTGGCGGCGTCGAGCATCAGCCGGTCGATGTCGGGGTGGGCGAACGAGCCGACGATCCGGACCTTCGTCTCCGTGCCGCCCGCCGACAGGACGAGCTCGTCGCCGACGTCGAGCCCGTGGAGCCGGAGGAACCCCTCGGCGGGCACCACCTCGCCGGGAGCGGCGAACCACCGCCCGCGTACGAGGTTGTCGCCCAGGAACGGGCCGTAGTCACCGAGATAGCCCTCGACGGTCATCTCCGACGGCAGGCCGGGGATCGTCGCGGTCAGGTTGCCCTGGCTCATCACGGCGGCGGTGCCGGGCAGCGACCGCGCGAACGCGGTCACCTCCTCCTGGCCGGGGCGCCTCTCTTCGGGCACGCCCGGGTCGACGCCGACCTTCACCGAGGTGTGCCCCTCGGTGTCGGCCAGCCCGATCCGCGTCACCGTCTGGTGGAGGCCCAGGCCCATCGTCACCGCCGTCACCCCGAGGCAGAGCCCCGCGAGCGTGAGCGCGGTCCGGGCCGGCCGGGCGAACGGCAGGCTGAGCCCGAGCGCGACCGGCGCGGGCAACCGGGTGCGGGCCAGCCGGCGCTGGGGACCTCGTCCCCGTCCGGCGCGCGAGACGGTCCCGGCGCTGATCGCCTGCACGGCCGGGAGCCGCCCGGCCCGCGACGCCGGGACCAGCGCGGCGAGCGCGACCAGGGCGAGCACGCCCGCCCCCGCCGCCACGGCCAGGAGGGCGGAGATCCCCCCGGCCGAAGGGAGCTGGAAGCTCCCGGCCAGCCCGGCGGCGGTCCGCGCGGCGACGACCCCGCCCGCGACCACGCCCACCAGACAGCCGGCCGCCGCCGGGACGGCCACCATCAGCACGTAGCCGGAGGTGACCTGGGCCGGGGTGAACCCGAGCGACTTCATCACGCCGATGTGCCGGAAGCCGGCGACCACCGCGCCGCTGACCACGTTGCCGACGATGAACACCGACACGGCCACGGCCAGCAACCCGAAGACCCCGACGAACGGGATCATCTCCTGGAACCGCTCCTGGAACGCCTGCCGGGTGGCGATGTAGGACTCGTTGCCCGTCATCGGCAGCCCGGCCGTCGCCTGGGCCAGACTCCGCTGCACCTCGGGTGAGTCGGCGGCCCGCTCGAACCGGTACAGCATCTGGTACGCCTCGGGGCGGACGGTGTCGAACTGCGCGGGCGTCACCCATCCGCCGACCCCGCCGGTCGCCGACGTGGCGAACCCGACGACGGTCAGCTCGGGCAGCCCGGACGAGCGCAGCACCGTCCCGAGCCCGAGCCCGGCCGCCGGGGAGCCGCTGAGCACGACCTCCCCCGGCGCGCTCGCCCAGCGTCCCGCGGTCACGCTGAGCCGGTCGACGGGACCACCGGGGTCCTGCCGCCCCGCCACGACGAGGCTGAAGGCCCGGCCCGGCCCGCCGATCCCGGGGAACGTCGCGACCGGGAACGGCCCGGCCGCGGCCGTGACGCCCGGCGCGGTCGCCGTCGCGGCCAGTTGTCCGGCGCTCACCTCGGCCGGGTCGAAACGCGCGGTGGCGTGGGCGCCCGCGGCCCGCTCGAACGCGTCGTCGAAGAGGGAGCCGGCCCGGGTCACCAGGCCGAGGCCGAAGATGAGGGTGGTGGTGGCCAGTGCGACGACCAGGGCGATGCTGACCGTCTGGAGGCGGCGGCGCCGCACGCCCGCGCGCGCGACCGTCCAGACGGCGCTCAGCGGGCGTGCCACGACCGGCCCCTGTCGAGCTCGGTCTGGCCGACGATGCGGCCGTCCATGAAGTCGACCTGCCGGGTCGCGCACCGGGTGACCAGCCACTGGTCGTGGGTGACCAGGAGCAGGGTCTGGCCGGTGCGGTTGAGGTCGAGCAGCAGGTCCATGATCTGCTCGCCGGTCCGGCTGTCGACCGCGCCGGTCGGCTCGTCGGCCATGAGCAGGGCGGGCCGGTTCATCAGGGCGCGGGCCACGCCGACCCGCTGACGTTCGCCGCCGCTCAGCGTCGCCGGGTAGGCATCGCGCCGGTCGGCGATGCCGAGCCCGTCGAGCAGCTCCAGGGCACGGGCCCGGGCGCCGCGCGCGGGCACGCCGACGAGCCGCGCCGCCAGCGCGACGTTCTCCAGCACCGGCAGGTCGTCGAGCAGGTTGAAGAACTGGAAGACGATCCCGATGTGCCGGCGGCGGAACCGCGCGAGCGCCGCCTCGCCCATGGCGGTCAGGTCCTCGCCGTTGACCACGACCGAGCCGGACGTGGGCCGGTCGAGGCCCGCCACCATGTTGAGCAGCGTCGACTTGCCGCTGCCCGACGGCCCGACGACCGCGACCGCCTCGCCGGGGGAGATCTCCAGAGTCACGTCGTGCAGGGCGGCGACGCCGCCGTAGACCTTGCGGACCGCGTCGAGCCGGATCACCGCTCCCTCGCCTTCGTTCATGCTCCCACCATGGTCGCCGGAAGGTTGCATCCGAGTGACCGTCCGCGTTAACCCTGTCCTTATCCGGCGCGCTCCCCCACCGTGGAAAGAGGACTCATCATGCCGCTGGCCTGGGTCGCCTCCTATCCCAGATCGGGCAACACCTGGACGCGCATATTGCTGGCGAGTTACCTGAGGGACGCGGCCATCAGTTTCACGGTCGCCGAACTGGGCGTGCTCGACGAGGCGGTCACCGACCTGATCGACGTCTTCGAGCACGGCCGGGCCCTCCCCCTCGACCGGCCCGGCACCCTGGCGGTGAAGACCCACTTCCTGCCCGGCGCCGACGTCCACCGCCCCTACCGGGACGCGGTCGGCAAGGTGCTCTACCTGATCCGCGACCCGCGCGACGTGCTGCACAGCGCCGAACGGTTCCTGCGGGTCGGCCCCGGCCACCGGGAGGCGTTCGCCCACCACTTCGTCGCCCATCGGGGCGCGCGGGCGTGGGAGAAGGTCGGCTACGGCTCCTGGCCGGCCAGCGTCCTGGAGTGGACCTCGCCCGACCGGCTGCACCGCCACTTCCCCGGCGCCGAGATCAGCGTCGTCCGCTACGAGGACCTCAGACGCGATCCCGTCACGGTGCTGCGCGAGATGATCGTCTTCCTGGGGTTCGACGACGACCCCGACGCCGGGCGGGTCGAGCGGGCCGTCGCCAACTCGCGCCTCGACGTGCTGCGCGGTGTCGAGAAGAAGGACGGCACGCGCGGCGCCCCGGCCGAGCCGTTCTTCGGCGACGGCCTGACCAGGCGCAGCCTCGCGGGCTACGGCCCCGACGTCGAACAGGCCTACGCCCGCCTGCTCGACGGCGACGCGGAGTTCGCCGGCCTGGCCCGCGACCACGGATACGCCTCATGAGCCCGCTCGCCTGGATCTCGTCGTGCCGCCAGTCGGGCTCGGCCACCGCCCACCTGCTGCTCGTCGGCTACCTGTTCGACGCGCCGCCGCACGAGGTCTCCCAGGAGGCGGCGCTGGCCGCGGCCCCCGACCTCTTCCAGCTCTGCAACTGGGGCCGGACGGTGCCGCTCGACGAGCGCCGCCCCCACGTGGTGCGCACCTACGCCCTGCCCGGCGAGGAGATCATCGCGCCCTACCGTGCGGCCACCGGCAAGGTCGTCTACGTGGTCCGCGACCCGCGCTCCCTGATCTCGGCCATCGTGCACGGCGGGCGGGTGAAGCCCGGCGACCGGGCCAGGACGGCCGTCGAACTGGTCGGCGCCCTCGGCGCGATCCCCGGCTTCGGCCCGTCGAGGGCCACCTGGGAGGACCACGTCGCCGAGTGGACGACGCCCGAACGGGCCCGCGCCCACTTCCCCGGCCTGAGCGAGATCTGCGTGGTCCGCTACGAGGACCTGACCAGAGATCCGGCCGCGGCCCTGCGCCGTCTCGTCGCCTTCCTCGGCACGATGGGCCCGGTCGACGACGACCGGATCAAGCGGACCTTGGCCGCATGGACGCCCGACGCCGTCAGGGAGGCCCCGATCTCCTCGCCCCTCCCGGGCATCGAGGCGTTCCGGGACCCCCGTCCCCGTCCGGGGAAGGCGCCGGACGAGCCGCCGCCGCTGGCGGAGATCAGCCCCGAGGCCGAGGAGGCCTACCGGCGGCGGATCGCCGGCGACGCCGCGTTCGCGGCGCTGGTGAAGCGGTTCGGCTACCTGCCCTAAGGGGTCTAAACGGTCGCGAGCGCCTCGGTGGGGGTGAGGCGCGCCGCCCGTCTGGCCGGGTAGAGGCCGGCGACGGCGCCGATGGCCACCGAGGCGAGCGCGCCGCCCGCGATGGCCTGGACCGGCAGTTCCAGCGGCCAGCCCTTGAACGCGGCGTACCCGAAGCAGATGACCAGGCCGATGCCGACCCCGGCCGCGCCGCCGAGCGCCGACAGCGTGACCGCCTCGGTGAAGAACTGCATGCGGATCTGCCCCCGGGTCGCCCCCAGCGACCGGCGCAGGCCGATCTCCTGGCGGCGCTCCAGCACCGAGATCACCATGATGTTGGCGATGCCGACCCCGCCCGCCACCAGCGCCACCGCGCCCAGACCGAAGAACAGGGCGTTGAAGGCGTTGTTGGCCGCGGCCTCGGCGGTCAGCGCGTCGGACGGGCGGCTGACCTTGACCTCTTCGGGGTGTGCCGGGTTAACCGTGTGACTGAGCCGGTCACGGACGTATTGCACGGACTCGTTGCTGGAGCGTTCGTACAGGGTGGTGGCGTAGCCGTCGAAGCCGAGCTGGCGGGCGTAGTCCCACCCGATCAGCGCCGACCGGTCGATCTCGGGCGCGAGCTTCACCGCGTCGAGGATGCCGACCACCATGAACCAGCGCCCGGCGATGTAGACGTGGCCGCCCGCCTCGCCGATGCCGAGCCAGTTCGCCGCGCTGGCGCCTAGGACGACGGTCGGATAGCGGCCGGTGGCCTCGTTGAGGAACGTGCCCGACTTCACCGTGCCGCCCAGCGCGCCCAGCAGGTCGGTACGGGCGGCCTGCACCGCCACCCCGCTGGTGTTGGACGACGGGATCTTGTCGGTGCGCCGGACGGTGGCGTCGTCGACCAGGCCGACCGCCGTGACGCCCTCGACTCCGGGGATCCGGGCCACCATGCTCTCGGCCTCGGCGGGCAGCCGGGCCTCCTCGCCGAGCAGGGTGGTGCCGGCCTCGACGGTCAGCATGTTGGTGCCGAGCTGCCGGATCTCCTCCATGAGCCCGGCCATGCTGATCGTGCTGATGCCGACCAGGCCGACCATCGACGCGACGCCGATGGCGATGCCCAGCGCCGACAACACGGCCCGCGTCATCCGGCCGCGCAGCCCTTCGAGGCCGACCGCCACCAGGTCGCCGCCGCGCAGCCGGACCGGCTCGGGAAGAGTGATCATGCCGGGACCCCCGTCTCCACTCCGCGCACGTCGGCCTGGATCCGGCCGTCGCGAACCTCCAGCCGCCGCGGCAGGGCGGCGGCGACCTCCATGTCGTGGGTGATGACCACGATGGCGGTGCCGTCGCGGTTGAGCTCGGCCAGGAGTTCGAGCACCCCGGCGCCCGAGACCGAGTCGAGGTTGCCCGTGGGCTCGTCGGCCAGCAGCAGCGGCGGGTCGCTCACCACGGCCCGCGCGATGGCGACCCGCTGCTTCTCGCCGCCGGACATCTGGTTGGGCCGGTGGTCGAGACGGTGGCCGAGGCCGACCCGCTCCAACGCCACGCGGGCCCGCTCGCGGCGGTGCCGCGGGGCGACGCCGTGGTAGAGCAGGCCGGTGGCCACGTTGTCGACGGCCGACAGGTAGGGGGTGAGGAAGAACTGCTGGAAGACGAACCCGATCCAGCGCGCCCGTACGGCCGCCAGCTGCCTGTCGGCGAGCTTGGCGACGTCGTGGCCCTGGATCAGGACCCGGCCGGTGGTCGGCCGGTCGAGCGTCCCCATCAGGTTGAGCAGGCTCGACTTGCCCGACCCGGACGGCCCGACGATCGCCGCCAGCTCCCCCGGCCCGATGGTGAGCGAGACGTCGCGGACCGCCTGCACCCCGCCGGGGTAGTTCTTGGTGACGTGCTCCACCTCGATGACCGGTGTCGGGCTCATGTGCGGGCCACCTCGACGTTCATCCCCGGCTCCAGGTCGCCCTTGACCTCGACCTTGTCGCCGTCGAAGATGCCGAGCTCGACCGGGACCGAGCGGACCGCCCCCGAGGCGTCCCTGACGTTCACCGAGTAGGCGCCCTCGCCCGAGGCGAGCAGGGCGTTGACCGGCACGACCAGCACGTCTTCGTGGACGGTGCTGGAGAAGCCGACCGTGGCGGGGGCGCTGTCGAGACGCCCGGCGCTGCTCGCCTTGTCGAGCGTGATGGACACCGGGATCGTCGCGTTCTCGGTGCCCTCGCCGGTCTGCGACTTGGCGTTGGTGGTACCGGCGGTGGCGACGGTCCCGATCGAGGTGATGTGGCCCGTGGTGGCCTTGCCGCCGGGCAGGGTGACCCTGACCTCGGCGCCCTTCTTGGCCAGCCCCTGGTCGTTGACCGGCAGGTCGACGGTGACCGTGCGGCCCAGGCCGCTCGCGGTCAGGACGGTGCCGCCGGCGTCGCCGCCCAGCAGGCCCTTCACGTCGGTGACCCGGATCGCGCCGGGCTGCACCACCGCCGTGTCGAGCGTGAAGACGCCGGTCTCCGGGAGGTTCACGTCGTCCTGCCAGGCCTTGACCGCCTGGGCGGTGGCCCAGGTGAAGGTGCGGTCGACGGTGACGTACTTCCCGTAGCCGAGCGCTTCGAGGTTGCGCTCCAGCTGGAGCACGTCACGGCCGGTGCGGCCCTGCTGGAGGTCCCGCCAGAACGGCGTCGCGCCGTAGAACAGCGGGACGGTCACCCCGTCCTTGCCGTAGACGCGGTCGCCGCGCCTGATCACGTCGCCGGCCTCGGGCAACCAGGTGATGCGGCCCTTGGCGCCCAGGACGGTGTAGGTCCCGGCGTAGCCGAGCGTGCCGTCGACCTCCCGCACGTTGACCATGTCGGTGCGCTCCACCGGGACCGTCGGCAGCGTCGAGACGACCGCGGGCGGGGGTTCGGCGCGGTTCTGCAGCGCGTAGACGGCGGCGGCCGCGCCGACCACCAGTACGACGGCTCCACCCATGAGCACACGCCGGCGGCCCCGGCGGTTCCGCGACGGGGCCTCCCCGGGTGGCGCCGGGGCCGTCCGCGCCGCCGATGCCCCGATCTCGGAATCCAGCATCATCGGCTCCCTCCGTTTGAACGAACTCCTGCCATCCGAACTCTGGCCTCCGGGCGGTTTCCCCCCGGTGACCGCAAGCGTTAACCACCGCCTTATGCGCGCGGCGGGGACACACGAAGCCCCCGCGCGGGCGTGCCGCGCGGGGGCCGGGACAGGCCGTCAGACCTTGTCGAAGAACTCCACGATCGCCTGGTTGACCTGGTCGGGCCGCTCCAGGTGGCCGAGGTGCCCGGCGCCGGGGATCTCGACCAGGTCGCAGTCGGGGATGAGGTCGGCCACCTCGGCGCCGAAGTGGGGCGGCGTGACGACGTCGTCGGCGAAGGCGATGACCCGGCAGGGCGCCGTGATCCGCCCCAGCACCGCGCGGCGGTCCTGGTCGGTGTCGATCCACTCCTGGCCGGAAACGCCCGGCCCGCCGCCGCTCAGCTCGAAGACCTCCAGCCACGACGCCACCGCGTGGTCGTCGTTCAGCGTGCGGGGGGAGAGCATGGTGAGCACCGAGTGGAGCGCCCGGTACTCCGGCGGCAGCGCGACCCCGTCGCGCCGGAGGCTCAGCTCGGCCGCCGTCTGGGCCCGGCGCAGCATGTCCGACCGGGCCCGGGTGGCCATGAGCACGGCCGAGTGGACGAGATGGGGCGCCCCGGCGGCCAGTTCCTGCGCCACCATGGCCCCCAGCGACGTGCCGACGATCCGGCACGGCGCCAGGCCGAGCGCCTCGATCAGGCCCCGCGTGTCGGCGACCATGTCGGCCAGGGTGTAGCGGCCGGGCGGGGCGTCCGACGGCGGGATGCCGCGGTTGTCGAAGGTGACGGTGGCGTAGCCCGCCGCCCGCAGGGCGGGGGTCTGGTGCATGTCCCACTGGGTGCTGGACGCGCCGGACCCCATGACGAGCAGGACGGTGTCGCCCTGTCCCGACCGCTGGAACGACAGCCGGATCCCGTTGGCGCGGACGAAAGGCATGCTCTCCTACCAGGTCCACTCACGGATGTTGAGCAGGTGCTCGGCGGCCACGTCGTGCTCCTTGCACCAGGTCATGAACTCCTCGATCTGCTTGATCTGGTAGGTGTCGGGCGTGTACGTGGTCGCCATGACGTGCCCCTGCCAGCTCTCCTCCCCCATGGCGTAGACGTAGGCCTCGCGGGAGCCGAGTTCGGTCATGATGGCGGCGGCCTGCTCGGCGTTGGAGCCCGACAGCTTGCGCGAGTCGCTCATCTTCTTGGTCACCGGCCGGGTCAGCAGGCCCTGGTAGAGCCAGGTCAGCGGGGCGCCGTCGCACTCCATGCCGAGGAAGGCGATGTCGACCTCGCCCAGGTGGGAGCGGATGTACCGGTAGAGCGGCGGGGCGATGCCCGAGGAGTCGGCGCCGATGAACACCGACTTCCCGGCGAGCTGGACCAGGTAGGTCGACTTGGCCCGGATGTCGAGGTCGGAGTGTTCGCCGAGGAACGGCGTCGCGACGACCTTGGCCCCGCCGGGCAGTGGGATCTCGTCGAAGTCGTCGACCTCGATCACGGTGAAGCCCATGGACCGCAGGTAGAGACCGATCGAGGGGTCGCACAGGTTGCCCCGCGACGAACGCGGCACGACGACCGCGCCGGTGCGCGAGCGCAGCTGGAGCAGCGTCTCCAGGACGATGTGGTCCTGGTGACCATGGGTGATCAGCACCAGGTCGATGCGGTCGGGCAGGTCGTCGAGGGTGTAGCGGTCGCCGTGGCGGTTGTCGGCGCTGATGAACGGGTCGGCGACGACGGCCGCCTCGGGCGTCTGGAGCACCAGGCAGGCGTGGCCGTAGTAGCGGATGCGGCCGCCGCCCTCGATGTGGCGGTCGGGCGACAGGCTCGGCCGGGTGTCGAGCAGGCCGCGCATCAGAGCGGCCTGGGCGTCGTCGAGGTCGAACAGCTCGCGCAGGCGGGCCAGGGTGGTGCCCTCGATCCGGGCGCGGAACAGCTCGTCGAGTCCCGGGTGGTCGAAGGCGATCGGCAGCTCCAGCACGCCGGGCATCGGCAGGCGCGGGGTGCTGAGGATGAACGGCCGCTCGACGCCGTCCTCCAGCGACAGCTGCACCGACTGGCGGCGGCGGTCGAAGGCCGGGCTGTGATAGAGCAGCGGCTCCATGACGTGGAGCGAGGCCTGGTTGCTCGTGTCGTAGGCGAGCTCGACCAGTCCGTGGAGCGACGGGTGGAGCTTCGGGTAGAGCGGGGTCAGGTCGAAGCCGGTCGCGTTCTGCCGCAGCAGTTCGTCGGCGTCCTGGATCGCGGCGGCGAAGGTGAGCATGTCGGCCCGGTCGCGCTTGATCGTGTCGAGCAGGTCACCGATCTCGGTGGCCCGCGACTCCTCGACGTTGACGAAGTAGCCGCCCCGCAGGGCGGGGTTGGTGCTGGCGGCGATGTGCACCTGCGGGGAGTGGAGATAGGACTCCAGCAGTGGCACCTGCACGTTCGCCAGGTTCATCGCCGCCTGGGCCGGCGCCACGATGTGCATCCAGGCGTAGAACCGGTCGACCAGCGGTTCGATGATCGCGTTCGAGCGGAGAAAGAGACGCTCGCTGCTGTCGGGCATTCTGACCTCTCCCATTCTGGAATAAGCGATAACGCATCACGGCGCCGGGCGGCGCGTCAACGAAAGGTGTTCAACCGCCGCACGGCCGCGGTTGAACACCGGCGCCGAAATCTTGAACGGCCTCGCGGCGCGTGCGATGGTGGGTCCCGCTGCGACGCGAATAGCGCATCGCCTTTTTCGCCGACAAGTGAGGACGGTCCGGTGCCGAATCCGTTCGAAGATCCCGACGCGAGTTATCTGGTCCTGGTGAACGACGAGAACCAGCATTCCCTCTGGCCGGTTTTCATCGACGTGCCCGACGGCTGGACCACCGTTTTCGGGGAGGCGTCGCGGGACGAGTGTCTCGAATACATCGAGAAGTCGTGGACCGACATGAGGCCGAAGAGCCTCATCGAGTCGATGAAACAGAAATAGCGACCGAGCCCGTTGTTCCCGGCCGGCGGCCATCTGGCCGCCGGCTTTCTCCTTTTCCCCGGCAGCGAAGGGACGACCGCGATGAACGGCGACTGGCGCCCCCACGAGATCACCGTCGAGGAGACGGGCACGCCCGACCTGGTCGGGTGGCTCGACGACCTCGGCCCCGACAAGCTAACCACCCTGCTCACCGAACGCCGGGGCCTGGTCTTCCGCGGCTTCGGCGTGACCCCCGGCTCGGTCGGCGCGGTGTTCGACCGGCTGGTGCCCGACCGGCTCGCGTACGTGCACGGGAACTCCCCGCGCACGCGCGTCGGCGGGAACGTCTACACCTCGACCGAGTATCCGCAGCAGTACACGATCTCCATGCACAACGAGCTCAGCTACGCCCACCGCTGGCCCACCCGGCTGGCGTTCTACTGCGAGAAGGCGGCCGAGCGCGGCGGCGCGACCCCGGTCGTCGACGGGGAGCGGTGGCTGGCCTCGCTGGACCCGCAGGTCAGGGAGGCGTTCGCGGGCGGCGTCCGCTACGTGCAGAACCTCCACGACGGGTTCGGCTTCGGCAAGAGCTGGCAGGACACCTTCGAGACGGCCGACCGGGGCGTGGTCGAGGACTTCCTCCGCGAGTCGGGGGCCGAGTGGGAGTGGGGCCCCGACGGGCTGCGGGTGGTGCAGCTCCGTCCGGCGACCACGCGCCATCCGGTGACGGGAGCCGAGGTCTGGTTCAACCAGGCCGACCAGTGGCACCCGGCCGGCCTCGGCGACGAGACCTCGGCGGAGCTGTACGACATCCTCCCGCCCGAGGAGTTCCCCCAGTACGTGACCTTCGCCGACGGCACGCCGGTGCCCGACTCCCACGTCGAGCAGATCCAGGAGCGCGGGCTGGCCGCCGCCGTGGACGTCGACTGGCGCGACGGCGACGTGCTGCTCATCGACAACGTGCTGCTGGCGCACGGGCGGCGGCCGTTCGAGGGCACCCGCCGGGTGCTGGTGGCGATGTCGGGGGTGCCGTCCTAGACGGCCCGGGAGCCCGAGCCGTCGTCGACGCCGAAGGCCTGGGCGCGCAGCCGTTCCTCGGCGGTGTGCTCGATCCGGGACATCGCCGTGCGCAGGATCGGCGGGGCCATCAGCGAGGTCGCGATCGCCACCAGCACGATGATCGTGTACATCTCGGGCCCGAGCACGCCGAGCCGCAGCCCCACCATCGCGATGATCACCTCGATGACGCCGCGGGCGTTCATGCCGGCGCCGAGCGCGAGCCCCTCCCAGTGGTTCAGCCTGCTGAGCCGGGCCCCTAGGTAGGCGCCGGCGAACTTTCCGACGACGGCGACGGCGAGCACCCCGAGCCCGGTGAGCAGCACGACCGGGTCGGCGAGCGCGGTGAGGTCCATCCGCAGCCCGGCGGTGGCGAAGAAGACCGGCGCCAGTACCGCGGCCACCATGGTCTGGAGCGGGGCGATGCGCTCCCGGTCGAGCGCGTCCGACCTGCTGATCACGATGCCGGCCACGAACGCGCCGAACACCGCCTCCAGGCCCATCGCGTGGGTGGCGGCGGCCGCCAGCAGCGTCATCAGCACGACGACGGTGACGAGCGTCCCGTTCCCCGGCGACCGCTGCGCGGCCCGCAGCAGGGCGGCGACGGGACGGCGGGCCAGCCCGGCGCCGAGCAGGACCACCGTCAGCCAGACGATCGGCAGCACGACGTCGCCCGCGCCCACGCCGGTCGTGGCCATGGCCGCGACCACCGACAGCAGCATCCAGCCGACGATGTCGTCGACCATGACCGCGCAGAGGATGAGCTGGCCCACGTTGCGGTGCAGCAACTTCATGTCCATCAGCGTCCGGGCGATCACCGGGATCGCGCTGACCCCCATCGCGACCCCCATGAACAGCGCGAACGTGGGCCGGTCGGCGGTGTCGGGGACGAGCGAGCCGGGCAGCGCCAGGCCGAGCCCCACCCCCGCCGCCAGCGGCACCGCGATCCCGGCCACCGAGATCCGCAGCGCGTCGCCGCCGCGCCGCCGCACCAGCCCGAAGTCCATGTGCACGCCGGTCAGCGCGATGAGCAGCAGCACGCCGAACTGGCCGACGGCGTCCAGCATGTACTGCTGACCGGGGTCGCGCGGCAGCAGCCACTCGCTGACGGCCGGGGCGACGTGCAGCAGCACCGAGGGCCCGACGAGCACGCCGGCGCACAGTTCGCCGACCAGGGGCGGCAGCCCGACCCGCCGGGCGAGGCGGCCCAGCACGAACGCGAGCAGCAGCAGTCCGCCGACCTGGAGGAGGAATAGCAGAAGCTGGTGGGCGGGAATTGGCGGTATCGGCGCCGTCGGCATGGTCACCATTCCATGGAAAAGGGCCGCGCATTTGGCGGGCGAAGGAAGTGGAGAGCATTATCTTCATCGGCGATTGCCCAAATTCGGAAGGCGGCCGTGAATGACCAGCGTAAATCAAGAGGAATTCGATGTCGTCGTCGTGGGCGGCGGCCCCGGCGGTTCGACCCTGGCCACGCTCGTGGCAATGGCCGGGCATCGGGTGCTGATCCTCGAGAAGGAGTCGTTCCCGCGTTACCAGATCGGTGAGTCCCTGCTACCGTCGACGGTGCACGGCGTCTGCCGTCTCATCGGCGTGACCGACGAGCTGGCGAAGGCCGGATTCACCCACAAGCTCGGCGGCACATTCCGCTGGGGCGCCCGCGACGAACCCTGGACTTTCTCGTTCTCGGTCTCCAGGAAAACCGCGGGCAGCACCTCCTACGCCTATCAGGTCGAGCGCATGAAGTTCGACCAGATCCTGCTCGACAACGCGCGGAGGAAAGGCGTCGAGGTCCGGGAGCGCTGCGCGGTCAACGACGTGGTCGAGGACGACGGGAAGGTCGTCGGCGTCACCTACACCGACGCCGACGGGACCGTCCGCCAGGCCGGCGCCCGCTACGTCGTGGACGCCTCGGGCAACACCGGCCGCCTCCACCGCCACGTCGGCGGCACCCGCGAGTACTCCGACTTCTTCCGCAGCCTGGCGCTGTTCGGCTACTTCGAGAACGGCAAGCGCCTGCCCGCGCCGCGGTCGGGCAACATCCTGTCGGTGGCGTTCGGCAGCGGCTGGTTCTGGTACATCCCGCTGAGCGACACGCTGACCAGCGTGGGCGCGGTCGTGCGCCGCGAGGACGCCGACAAGATCCAGGGCGACCCCGAGACCGCGCTGATGAAGCTCGTCGCCGAGTCGCCGCTGATCAGCGAGTACCTGAAGGACGCCACCCGGGTCACCACCGGCGAGTACGGCAAGCTGCGGGTCCGTAAGGACTACTCGTACACGAACACGAAGTTCTGGAAGCCGGGCATGGTGCTCGTCGGCGACGCGGCCTGCTTCGTCGACCCGGTCTTCTCCTCGGGCGTCCACCTGGCCACCTACAGCGCCCTGCTGGCGGCCCGCTCGATCAACAGCGTGCTGGCGGGCGAGATCGGCGAGACGGCGGCCTTCTCCGAGTTCGAGAACCGCTACCGCCGCGAGTACAGCGTCTTCTACGAGTTTCTGATGTCGTTCTACGACATGCACGTCGACGAGGACTCCTACTTCTGGCAGGCGAAGAAGGTCACCTCCAGCACACGCGGCGAGCTGGAGTCGTTCGTCGAGCTGGTCGCCGGGATCTCGGCCGAGGAGTTCGACCTGAGCGACGCCGAGTCGGTGGCGCTGCGGTTCAAGAAGCGGTCGGCCGAGTTCGCCGACGCGGTCGGCGAGTTGTCCGGCCCCGAGGAGGGCGGCGACATGAAGCCGCTGTTCAAGTCGTCGGTCGTGCGCCAGGCGATGGAGCAGGGCACGCAGGAGCAGACCCGGGCCATCCTCGGCGTGGGCGCCGACGCGCCGATGTTCCCCGGAGGGCTGGTGCCCTCGGGCGACGGCCTGCGCTGGGCCGTCCCCGACACCGACTGACCCGGCCCGGCCGGATAAGGAGAGGGTTAACGTTGGCGGTCACCGTGCCGAAACCCCCGGTTCGCGATCCTCAGGGCATGAGGAGACTGATGCTCGCGGCGGCGGTCCTGGCCGTGTCCACGCTCGGGCTCGCCGGCTGCGGAGACGAGCTCACCGGACGGTCGATGTCCCAGGCCGACCGCGACAAGATGGTGAAGTACGCCGAGTGCATGAAGGAGTACGGCGTTCAGGTGCCCGTCCCCGACCCCAACGGCGGACCGGCGATCGGCGGCGGCCAGACCGCCGACCCGAACGACCCGAAGGAACTCGCGGCCCGCGCGGCGTGTGAGCGGTTCGCCCCGCCCCTCGTCGCCGACCAGGCGCCGCCCGCCGGGGTGGTGGAACACGCGCTGAAGATGGCGGCGTGCCTGCGCGAGCAGGGCATAGCCGCGAAGGATCCCAAGCCGGGCGAGAACAACCTCACCCTTGAGGAGGGCGCCGCCGAGTCGCCCGAGAAGCTGCGGGCCGCGTACGCGACCTGCACCCAGAAGTATCCCGCCCCCGAGGCCTGACCAGCAGACGGAAGCCCGTCCCCCGATCGTGGGGGACGGGCTTTCGCGTGTCAGCGGGCGGGCTGGCGCATCGGCCGCAGCCGGGGCCGTTCGTCGGCCCGGTCGCCGGTCGCCAGCCACGCCGCGAGGGCGGCGGGGGTCGGCCGGTCGAACAGCTCCTGGATCGGGATCTCCTCGCCGAGCGTCACCCTGACCCGGCTGACCAGGCGGGTGGCCAGGAGCGAGTGGCCGCCCAGGGCGAAGAAGTCGTCGTCGACGCCGACCGACGGCAGGCCCAGGATCTCCGCGAACGCGGCGCACAGCGCCTCCTCGCGGGCGCTCGACGGGCGGGGGCCGGTGTCGGCGGTGACCCGTTCGGGCTCCGGCAGGGCGGCGCGGTCGAGCTTGCCGTTGCCGGTGAGCGGCAGGTGGTCCACCAGGACGACGGCGGAGGGCACCATGTGCCGGGGCAGGTTCTCGGCGGTGAAGTCCCGCAGGCCGCGCACGAGTCCGGGGTCGGCGCCGGTGGGCACCACGTACGCGACCAGGGACAGGTCCCCGGCCGGGTCGGGGCGGGCGACGACGGCCGCCTGCGCCACGGCGGGGTGCGCGGCGAGCACGGCCCGCACCTCGCCGGGCTCGACCCGGTGGCCGCGGATCTTGACCTGGTCGTCGGCCCGGCCCCGGTGCTCCAGCACTCCTCCGGTGGTCCAGCGGGCGCGGTCGCCGGTGCGGTAGACGCGGGTGCCCGACCCGAACGGGCTGGCCACGAAGCGTTCGGCGGTCAGGCCCGGCCGTCCGGCATAGCCGCGGGCGAGCTGCGCGCCGGCGACGTAGAGCTCGCCCTCGACGCCGGCCGGGACGGGACGCAGCGCGTCGTCGAGGACGTAGGCGGCCGTGTTGGGCACGGGAGTGCCGATCGGAACGGCGCCGTCGGCGGCGAGGCGGCCGGTGACGACGCCGATCGTGGTCTCGGTCGGGCCGTAGTGGTTGTGGACCGGCAGGTCCCCGGCGGCCTCCACCAGGCGCCGGGCCCAGCCGGGCTCGGCCGCCTCGCCGCCCAGGACGAGGGAGCCCTGGGGCAGCAGCCACGTCAGGTCGCCCGCCGAGCCGAGTGCGGCCAGGTGGGAGGGCACCATCTTCACGTGGTCGATCCGGTGGCGGGCCAGGTAGCCGGCGACCGCCACGGGGTCGGTGACGGTGTCGGGGTCCAGGACGTGCAGCACGCCGCCCGTGGTCAGCGCCGCGAGGACCAGCGTGTTGCCCAGGTCGGTGACGAGCGGCTGGAGCAGCGCGTAGCGGGCGCCCTCTTCGCCCAGGCCCAGGCGGGGCGGCACGTGGGCGGCGTAGTTCGCCAGGTTGCCGTGGGTGACGGCGACGCCCTTCGGGCGGCCGGTCGAGCCGGAGGTGTAGATCACGTAGGCCGGCCATCCGGGGTCGGGGACCAGGCCCAGCGGAGTGGCGGGCTGGGCGGCCACGGCGGGGTCATCGATCGCGACCAGGCGGACCCGGCGGGTGACCGGCATCTCGTCGAGGACGTCGGCCGACCCCACGAGCACCCCGGCCCGGCTGTCGGCGAGCACGGCGGCGGTCCGGGACACCGGGTGGGCCGGGTCGAGCGGCACGTAGGCGCCGCCCGCCTTCCAAACGGCCAGCATCGCGGCGACCATGTCGAGGCCGCGCGGCAGGCACAGGCCCACCACCGACTCGGGGCCGACCCCGAGGGAGCGCAGGTGACGGGCCAGCCGGTTGGCGCGCTCGTCCAGGTCGCCGTAGCGCACCTGATCGGGGCCGCAGACGACGGCGACGGCGCCGGGGGCGCGGGCCGCCTGCGCGGCGAACGCCTCCGGCACGGTCGGCACGGGCCCGGCCGCGGCGGTCCGGTTCCAGTCGCCGACCACCCGTCGCCGCTCCTCGGGGTCGAGGACGTCCACGGAGAGGAACGGCCGGGCGGGGTCGGCGGCCAGCGCGCCGGTCAGGTTCTGGAGGCAGGTGCGCAGCAGGGCGTGGACGCGGGCCGGATCGGCCGGGGTGCGCGCGTCGACGGTCACCACGAAGTCGGCGCCGGTGTCGCGCACGATCAGCGTCACCGGATAGTTGGTGCGCTCGGTGGTGGCGCGGACGGTGACGCCGTCGAGGACCGGGACCGACTCCTTGAGGTGCTGTTCGTGCTGGTAGTTGAGGATCGAGGTGAACAGCGGGCCGCCCGAGGCGATCCCGGCCGCCTTCTGGGCCAGCGCGAGCGGCGCGTGCTCGTGGTCGAGCAGGTCGGCCAGGCCGCTCCGGACCTCCGCCAGCGCCTCGGCCACGGTCCGGTCGCCGGCCCTGACCCGCAGGGGCAGCGTGTTGAGGAACAGGCCGGGCACCCGGTCGGCGCCCGCGCCGCCGTTGAGACGGCCGGTGAGCACGGTGCCGAACACGACGTCGTCGCGTCCCGAGAGGGTCGCCAGCACGCGCGCCCACGCCAGATGGAAGACGGTCGCCGGGCTCGTGCCGAGACGTCTGGCGGCGGCCCGGACCCGGTCGGCCAGGGCGCCGTCGACCGGGCCGCCCGCCCGCGACAGGCCGCCGCCGTCGCCGCGCACGTCGACCAGCCCGTAGGGCGCGGTGGTCTCGGTGACGTCGCCGAGCAGGGCGGCGAAGTGGCGTTCGTGCTCGGCGGCGGGCGTCCCGAGCCGGGCCTGGGCGACCAGGTTGCGGAACGGCAGCGGCTCGGGCAGCGCGTCGCCCCGGCCCGCGAGGAAGGCGCGCACCTCGTCGAGCAGCAGGCCGACGGTGGTGTGGTCGCCCACCATGTGATGGATGCGCAGCAGGGCCCGCACCGGCCCCTCCCCGCCGGCCTTCACCTGCACGCCCATGAGCGGGGCCCGGTCGAGCGGCAGCCGCTCGGCTCCCCCGAGTTCGCCGGTGACGTCCTCGATCGGGATGACCGCCCGCCGCCAGACCACCTGGACCGGCTCGCGCAGCCCTTCGGAGACCACGGCGGTCCGGTAGACGTCGTGGCGGTCGACCACACGTTGCAGCGCGCCGAAGAAGGCGTCGAGCCGGTCCCGGGTGTCGAACTCCAGCACCACCGAACGGAGGTAGACGTCGGCGTCGTCGGTGAGGTGGTGGAAGAGCATGCCCTCCTGGAGCGGGACGAGCGGGTAGACGTCCTTGACGTTGGCCGCGCCGCCGTCCACGGTGGCGACGACCCGGGCGATCTCCTCCGGGTCGAGGTCGACGAGGGTGAGCATGCCGGGGGTGATCTCGCGGGCGCCGTCGGGGATGCGGTTGGGCGGCACCTCGACCGGTTCCGGCCCGGCGACCGCGGCGAGCTCGGCCGGGGTCGGGGTCAGGAACAGGGCGCGTACGGACACCGAGACGCCGCGCGCCCGCAGGTCCTCGACCAGGGTGACGGCCGTCAGGGAGTTGCCGCCCAGGGTGAAGAAGTCGTCGTCGGGCCCGACGGCGTCGAGGCGGAGCACGCGGGCGAAGGCGGCGCAGAGGATCTCCTCCTGCACGGTCGCCGGGCCCCGCCCCTCGCCCGGTCCGGTCGCGTGGCCGGGCGCGGGCAGCGCGGCGCGGTCGAGCTTCCCGTTGCCGGTCAGCGGCAGTTCGTCCAGCACGACGACGGCCGACGGAACCATGTGGGCGGGCAGGCGAGCGGACAGGTGGTCGACGACCCGGCCGGCCAGGCCGTCGGGCTCGCCGCGTTCGCCCGGGGCGACGTAGGCGACCAGGCGGGTCTCCCCCGGCGCGTCGTGGCGGGCGACGACGGCCGCCTGACCGAGCTCGGGGTGGGTGGCGAGCGCGGCCTGCACCTCGGCGGGCTCGACCCGGTGGCCGCGGATCTTCACCTGGTCGTCGGCCCGGCCCGCGAAGGCCAGGCGTCCGTCGGCGCCCCAGCGGGCCCGGTCGCCGGTGCGGTACATGCGACCGGCGGGGCCGTACGGGCAGGCGACGAAGCGTTCGGCGGTCAGGCCGGGCCGGTTCACGTAGCCCCGGGCCAGGCCCTCGCCCGCGACGTACAGTTCGCCGGTGACGCCGACGGGGACCGGGCGCAGGCGGTCGTCCAGGACGTACACGCGCGCGCCGCCGATCGGGGAGCCCATCGGGACCCGGCCCGCCGCCACGTCGCCTGCGGTGAGCCGGGTGGTCGTGACGCCGATCGTGGTCTCGGTCGGGCCGTAGTGGTTGTGCACCTCGCGGTCGCCCGCCTGGGCCAGCAGCCCGGCCACCCAGCCGGGCGGGGCCGCCTCGCCGCCGAGCACCAGCGTGCGGGCCGGCATCGCCGAGAGGGCGGCCAGGTGCGACGGCACCGCCTTGAGGTGGTCGATCCGGTGGTCGGCCAGGTAGCGACGGACCTCGGCCGGGTCGAGCACGCTGTCGGGGTCGAGCACGTGCACCTCGCCGCCGGTGACCAGCGCGCCGAACAGCGTCGTGTTGCCCAGGTCGGTGACCTGCGGCTGGAGGAGGGCGTAGCGGTCGCCGGGGACCGACCAGCCGAGCCGGTCGGGCACGGTCGCGAAGTAGGCCGCGAGCGCGCCGTGGGTGACGGCCACGCCCTTGGGCCGGCCGGTCGAGCCCGAGGTGTAGATGACGTACGCCAGCCCGCGCGGCTCCACCCCGGCGAAGGGCGCCGTGTCCGGTTCCGGCACGAGCAGGTCCTCCGCCGCGACGATCCGCGTGCGTCCCGCCGGGAGGTCGCTGATGTCCTCGCGCGGCGCGACGAGCAGCACGGCGCGGCTGTCGCGGAGCTGGAAGGCGACCCGGTCGACCGGCTGCCGCACGTCGAGGGGCAGGTAGGCGGCCCCGGCCCGCCACACGCCCAGGATGGCCGCGATCATGCCGGGTCCGGGCGGCAGGCCGAGCGCGACCACCGACTCGGCCCCGATCCCCCACTCGGTCAGGCGGCGGGCCATGCCCTCGGCGCGGGCGGCCAGGGCGGCGTACGAGAGGCGCTCGTCGCCGGAGACGACCGCGACGGCCTCCGGGGTGCGCGCGGCCCGGTCCCAGAACCGCTCGGGCACGCTCGCCGGGTTCGCGGGGAACGGAGTGTCGTTCCAGGTGACGAGGGTTCGCTCGCGCTCGGCGGCGTCGAGCGGATCGACCTCGCTCAGCCGGACGCCCGGCGTGGCGGTCACCGTGTCGAGCACCCGCAGGAACCGCTCGGTCAGCGACCGCGCCGTGGCGGGGTCGAACAGGTCGGCCGACGCGGTCACCGCGCCGGTCAGACCGGCCGGGCGCGACCGCTCGTCGAAGGTCTCCGCCACCATGACGTCGAGGTCGAACTTCACCCCCGGTCGTGCTCCCGGCACCGTCTCCACGGCGATCCCAGGCAGGTCGAGCCGTACGTCACCGGCGTCCTGCATGGTGAGGACGACCTGGAAGAGCGGGTTGCGGGCGGCCGACCGGACCGGGGCGAGCTCCTCGACGAGCCGCTCGAACGGCACGTCCTGGTGGGCGAAGGCGCCCAGCGTCACCTCCCGCACGCGGGCCAGCACCTCGGTGAACGCCGGGTCGCCGCTCAGGTCGGTCCGGATCACCAGCGTGTTCACGAAGCAGCCGACGAGGTCGTCGAGCGCGTCGTCGGCGCGGCCCGCCACGGCCGACCCGATCGGGACGTCCTCCCCGGCCCCCGACCGCGACAGCGCCACGGCCAGCGCGGCGTGCAGGACCATGAACGTGGTCACGCCCTCGGCGCGGGCCAGCCGGGCGATCCGCGCGTGCACCTCGGCGGGCACGTCGAGCGGCACGTCGTGGCCGCGGTGCCCGGCCACCTCGCCGCGCGGGCGGTCGACGGGCAGCGGCAGCTCCTCCGGCGCGCCCGCCAGCGCGTCGCGCCAGTGGGCGACCTGCTCGGACAGCAGCCGTTCGCTGAGCAGGTCGTGCTGCCACAGGGTGTAGTCGGCGTACTGGACCTTGAGCGGACGCCAGCGCGGCGCCCGGCCCAGAGCCCGAGCGGCGTAGGCCTCCGAGAGGTCGCGGGCGAGCGGGCCCATGGACCAGCCGTCGCCGGTGATGTGGTGCACCAGCACGACCAGCACGTGCTCCCGGGAGCCGACCCCGAACAACCACGTCCGCATCGCGGGCTCGGCCGACAGGTCGAAGGCGTAGGAGGCGGCCCGGGCGACGGCCTCGGCGACCCCGTCGGGCGCGACCCGCTCGAAGACCGGTTCCCAGCGGGCGTCGTCCACGTCGAGCACCCGCTGCCAGGGGTGGCCGTCCTCGACGGGGAAGACCGTCCGCAGGCTCTCGTGCCGGTCGACCACGTCGCGGAAGGCCAGGCGGAGGGCGTCGCGGTCGAGCTCGCCGGTCAGGCGGAGCACGATCGGCGCGTTGTACGTCGCCCCGCGCCCCTCCAGCCGTTCCAGGAACCAGAGCCGCCGCTGCGAGAAGGACAGCGGCAGCCGTTCGGGGCGCTCGCGGGCGGCGAGCGGCGGCCGGGCGGGCGCGGCGGACGCGCCCAGGCGGGCGGCGAGCCCGGCCGGGGTGGGGGCGGCGAACAGGTCGCGGATCTCCAGGTGGACCCCGAACGCGGCGCGGACCCGCGAGATGACCCGGGTGGCCAGCAGCGAGTGGCCGCCGAGTTCGAAGAAGCCGTCGTCGGGACCGACCGATTCGACGCCGAGCACCTCGGCGAAGACGCCGCAGAGCAGCTCCTCCTCCAGGGTCGCCGCCCGCCCCGGCCCGGCGCCGCGCACCGGCGCCGGCAGCGCGGCCCGGTCGACCTTGCCGCTGCGGGTCAGCGGGAACTCGGGCAGCACGACCACCACCGCGGGCACCATGTGCGCGGGCAGCCGCTCCGCCACGAACGCCCTCGGGTCGCCGGGGTCGTCACCGGTCACGTACGCGACCAGCTGCCGGTCCCCCGACTCGGCCTCCCTGGCGACCACCGCGGCCTGGTCGACGCCGGGGTGGGCGGTCAGCGCCGCCTCGATCTCCCCCGGTTCGATCCGCAGGCCGCGGATCTTCAGCTGGTCGTCGGCCCGGCCCGCGAAGACCAGGCCCGTCTCCGGGGTCCACCTGACCAGGTCGCCGGTCCGGTACATGCGCTCGCCGCCGGGCGCGGCGACGAACCGTTCGGCGGTCGGCCCGGGGGCCGCCAGGTAGCCGCGGGCCAGGCTGGTGCCGGCCACGTAGAGTTCGCCGGTCACCCCGGCGGCGACCGGTTCGAGGAAGTCGTCCAGGACGCGGAGGCGCGAACCGGCGACCGGGGTGCCGATGCGGGGCACGCCGCCCGCGACCAGCGGCGCCGACATGGTGGCGCAGACGGTCGTCTCGGTCGGGCCGTAGGCGTTGACGAGTTCCCGTCCGGGCGCCCACCGCGACAGCAGGTCGGGGGTGAGCGCCTCCCCGGCCGACACCAGCGTGCGCACGCCGGGCAGGTCGGCGGGGTCGAGCGCGGCCAGCACGGCCGGGGGCAGCGTCGCGTGGGTGACGGCGTGGCGGTCGAGGACCTCTTCGAGGCCGCGTCCGGGCAGCAGTTCGTCGGCGGGGGCCACGACGAGCGCCGCGCCGGTGCAGAGCGCCATCAGCATCTCCCAGGTCGCCGCGTCGAAGCCGATCGAGGCGAACTGGAGCACCCGTGCTCCGGGGCCGGCGCCGAGCCGGGCGGCCTGGGTGGCGACCAGCCCGGCGACCCCGGTGTGCGACAGCGCCACGCCCTTGGGACGGCCGGTCGAGCCGGAGGTGAAGATCACGTACGCCAGCCCGGTGAGCTCGGCCGTGACGTCCGGCCGGTCCGCCGGGCGGGCCGCGACGGCCGCCGCCGTGGCCGGGTCGTCGAGGGCGATCGGCAGCACGCCGCGTACCGGCAGGTCGTCGAGGACGGCCGACTCGGTCAGCAGCGCGACCGCGCCGCTGTCGGCGAGCATGCGCGCGGTGCGCTCCAGCGGCTGCCGGGGATCGATCGGCAGGTACGCCGCCCCCGCCTTCACCACCGCCAGCAGCGAGGCGACCAGGTCGGCGCCCCGGTTCATGACGACCGCCACGACCGACTCCCGGCGCACCCCGGAGGCCGACAGGTGGTTGGCGAGCCGGTTGGCGCGGGCGTCGAGGTCGGCGTAGGAGAGCGTGCCCGCGTCGGAGACGACCGCCGGGGCGTCCGGGGCGCGGTCGACCTGGGCGTGGAACAGCTCCGGCGCCGTCGCCCCCGGCACCGGGCGGGCCTCCTCCAGGGCGACCGCTCCCCCGTTGAGGCGGACGCGGCCGATCCGCTCCTCCGGCGCCGCGGCGGCCAGCCAGGTCAGCACCCGCACGAACCGGTCGAGGACGCGGTCGGGCGCGCCGGGGCCGAAGCGGCGGCCGTTGAGGTCGGCGCTGATCTCCAGGCCGACGCCGGGACCGCGGTCGTACACGTTGATCTGCTGGTTCCTGACCGGGCCGATGGTGTGGTTGCGGACCCTCGGCACGCTCGGGCCGAAGGCCGGGTAGTCGTAGCCGAGCATGTTGACGTTCAGGTCGAACAGCGCGGCGTGGCCGAGGTCCCTGGCCAGGTCTTCGTGGCGGTAGCGCTGGTGCCGCACTCCGGCCTTGATCGCCTCTCCCGTCCGCTGCACGAGTTCGGCCACCGTCATGCCCGGTGCGAGGGTCAGCCTGAGCGGCATCACGTTCGTGGTGACCCCCGGGACCAGCCGTTCCTCCCGCCCGGCCCGGCCGAGCACGGGCAGCCCGAGCACGACGTCGCGGGCGCCGGTGGCCCGGTGGTGGTGGAGGGCGGCGGCGGCCACGACCAGCCCGGCGAGGCTGGTCCTCAGCCGCCGGGCCGCGTCCTTGAGCGGCCCGGTCCGCCCGGGGTCGAGGTCGGTCGTGGCGCGCAGGCGGATGCCGGGATGCGGCTCGTCGTCGGCGGGCCGCTCCTCGGCCCCGGCCAGGACGTCGAGCCAGAACCGCCGGTCGAGCGCCTGGTCGGGCGAGTCGCGGTAGGCACGGTCGGCGGCGGCCAGCGCCGCCACGGGCAGGGTGGGGAAACCGGGCGGCTCCGCGCCGGCCAGCAGCGCGGTGTACGTCTCGGCGACCCGCCCGGCCACGGTGGCGACCCCGTGGCCGTCGAGGATGAGGTGATGCGGCCGGTGGTGCCAGATCACCCGGCCGTCGCCGAGGTCGAACACGGCGCAGCCGTACAGGGGGCCGTTCGCCAGGTCGACGGGGCGCTCGAAGTCGGCCCGCATCCAGGCCGTCGCCGCCGCGAACGGGTCGGGCTCGCCCGACAGATCGGCGACGTGGACCGGGAGCCCGGCCGCGGGGTCGACCCGCTGGCGGGGTATCCCGTCGGCCACGTCGAACCGGAGCCGGTAGGCGTCGGTGCGGGCCAGGACGTGGCGCAGCGCGGCCACCAGCAGCCCGGCGTCCAGGCCGGCGAACTCCAGATATTCGCCGACATTGTAAAGTCCGGAGTCCCCCGCGACCTCCTGGGCGTACCAGAGACCTAATTGGGCGGACGTCAATTCCTGCGGCTCGGCGGTCATCGGCCCTCAGCTCTCTGCGCCGGCCGAGCGAAAATCGGCACGGCCCGTCCGGGTCAAAAGAAAATATGCCGTACCCTATGGGCCGCCATCCTCGCCAGCGACGTTATAGGACGTCAAGCGGCGTTCAACTGCCGCTGCGCTGTGGTTGAACATCGGCCTGCCACGAATAAGACTCCGGAAATACAATCCCGGAACAGCGCGAAAGCGAGGGGATATCACGTGGCCATGATGAATGGCCCGCGCATAGGCCCGATGCGGCTGGGCGCCGACGAGTCCATAGGTCGGCACAAGGTCAAACCCGGCACCGTCCGGCGAATTCTCTCCTACGCGTCGCCCTATCGGTGGTCGCTGGCCGTGGTGATTCTGGCGACCGCGGTGGACGCGGCGATCGTGGCGGCCGGGCCGGTGCTGCTGAAGACGATCATCGACGAGGGCATCCTGCGGGGCCGCCACGGCGTGGTCGTGGCAGTGGCGGCCCTCATCGCCGGGCTGGCGGTGCTGAACGCGCTGGCGATCTTCACGCAGACCCGGTTCTCCAGCCGTGTCGGTCAGGGCATCGTCTTCGACCTGCGGTGCAAGGTGTTCGGCCATGTGCAGCGGCAGCCGCTCGCGTTCTTCACGCGAACCCAGACCGGCTCACTGGTCAGCCGGCTCAACACCGACGTCGTCGGCGCGCAGCAGGCGATCACCACGCTGCTGTCGCAGACGGTCTCGACCCTGTTGACGCTGGTCTTCGTGCTGAGCACGATGTTCTACCTGTCCTGGCAGATCACCGTGGCGGCGCTGGTGATGATCCCCCTCTTCCTGCTGCCCGCCAAGCTCATCGGGCGCAGGTTGCAGACGCTCACCCGTACGGGAATGGAGCTCAACGCCGACCTCGGCTCGATGATGAACGAGCGCTTCAACGTGTCGGGCGCCCTGCTCGCCAAGCTCTACGGCCGGACCGACCAGGAGCAGGGCGACTTCTCCGGGAAGGCGGCCCGGGTCCGCGACGTCGCCGTCTCGACGGCCGTCTACGGACGGCTGCTGTTCATCATCACCACCCTGATCACGGGCGTGACCACCGCCGTCGTCTACGGCCTCGGCGGGGTGCTGACCATCGGCGGCGAGTTCCAGATCGGCACGCTCGTCGCCATGGCCACCCTGCTGCTGCGCCTCTACGGCCCGGTCAACCAGCTCTCCAACATGCACGTCAGCGTGATGGTGGCGCTCGTCAGCTTCGACCGCGTCTTCGAGGTCCTGGACCTGCGGCCTCTGGTCGACGAACGGCCCGGCGCCCGGCCGCTGCCGGCCGACGCCGCCCCCGACGTCGTGTTCGAGGGCGTCTCGTTCGGCTACCCGGGCGCCGACGAGGTGTCGATCGCCTCCCTGGAGTCGGTCGCCCACCGGCAGCCCGAGCGGGCGGGCCGCCCGGTCCTCGACGAGGTCAGCTTCACCGCCCCCGCGGGCGGGATGACCGCGCTCGTCGGCCCCTCCGGCGCCGGCAAGACCACGATCACCCAGCTCGTCCCGCGCCTCTACGACGCCACCGAGGGCACGGTCCGGGTCGGCGGCCACGACGTGCGCGACCTGACGCTGCGCTCCCTGACCGACGCCATCGGCGTCGTCACCCAGGACGCGCACATGTTCCACGACACGATCAGGGCCAATCTCCTGTACGCCAACCCGGACGCCACCGAGGAGGACCTGGTCGGCGCGTGCGAGGCCGCCCGGATCTGGCCCACGATCGCGGCGCTGCCCGACGGCCTCGACACCGTCGTCGGCGACCGCGGCTACCGCCTGTCGGGCGGGGAGAAGCAGCGGGTGGCGCTGGCCCGGCTGCTGCTCAAGTCGCCGCCGATCGTGGTCCTCGACGAGGCCACCGCCCATCTCGACTCCGAGTCGGAGGCGGCCATCCAGCGGGCGCTGAAGACCGCGCTGGCCGGCCGCACCTCGCTGGTGGTGGCGCACCGATTGTCGACGATCCACGAGGCCGACCAGATCCTGGTGCTGAACGGCGGCCGGATCGAGGAGCGCGGCACCCACCGGGAGCTGCTCGCCGCCGGTGGGCTCTACGCCGAGCTCTACCGCACCCAGTTCGCGGCCGACCCCTCGATGAACGCCACCAGCCGGGCGACGCCCTCGTCGATCTCGGCCGGGGACAGGTAGCTGGTCGACAACCGCATCGCCCGCTGCCCGCCCCCCGAGGGGTAGAAGTACGACATGGGCGTCCAGATGACCCCGTACTCCTGCGCCGACCGGGTCAGCGCCGCGTTGTCGGCCGGGAACGGCACCTGGACGGTGAGGAAGAAGCCGCCCGAGGGCGTGTTCCAGCTGACCCCGAGCCGCTCGCGGCGGTCTTCCGGCAGGTGGCGGCCGAGGGCGGCGAGGGTGCGGGTCATGGTCTCGCCGTAGTAGGCGGCCGTCTCCGCGTTCAGGTCCGAGAGACGGCCGCCGGTGGCCAGCAGCGCGCCGCCCACCGCGGCCTGGCTGAGCGGGGAGGTGTTCACGGTCACCATGCTCTTGATCTTGGCCAGCTCGTCGGCCAGCAGCCCGGTCGTGCCGTCGGGGCGCACCACCGGCTGGTCGGCCACGGCGAACCCGAGCCGGGCGCCGGGGAACAGGCTCTTCGCGTACGAACCCAGGTGAACCACCCGCTGCTCGCGGTCGAGCGACTTGAGCGTGGGCTGCTGGGCGCCGGGGCTGACCAGCCGGTAGGGGCTGTCCTCCAGGATCAGGAGGCCGAGCCGTCCGGCCAGGGCGAGCAACTCGTGCCGCTCCGCGAGCGACATGGTGACGCCGGACGGGTTGGAGTGGTCGGGGCAGACGTACACGGCCCTGACCCTGCGCCCGCGGGACCGCTCCTCCTCGGCGGCGGCCTCGATCGCGGCGACCGAGCCCTCCTCGACGGCGGTGACCGCGACGTCCAGCAGCCGGGCCGCGCCGGTGATGCCGACGTAGCAGGGGCTGACCACCAGCAGCACGTCGTGAGGGCCGGAGAAGATCGCCCGCAGCGCGAGGAACATCGCCTCCTGACAGCCGACCGTGACCACGATCGACTCCGCCGGCACGTCGATGCCCTCGTCCACCCGCAGCGACTCGGCGACGAGCTCCCGGATCCGCCCGGCGGTCGGGCCGTACTGGAAGATCGCGTCGCGCACCTGCGCCGGCGTCCGCCCCTCGGCGGCCAGCTGGTCGAGGTAGCGCCGGATGTAGGTGAAGACCTGCTCGGTGTCGAAGAACCCGTCGTACGGGCGCCCCGGCGCGAACGACACGGCGTCGGGGTAGCGGATCGTGACCTCGTTCAGGAAGTTCATCGTGTCCATGACCGGGTCGCCGACGCTGGCGTGCAGGTCCTCCCGGCGCAGCACGCCGGTGAGCGGGACCGGCGCGGCGGGCTCGGCGGCGACCGGGCCGGCCGGGGCCGCGCGCACCAGCTCGGGCCCCACGTCGGCGATCGTGCGGACACCGGCGAGCGCCATCGTCTCGGTCACCTCGGCGAGCAGCACGGTCAGCACGTCGGTGACCCCCTCGGCCCCGCCGGTCGCGAGCCCGTGGAGGACCGGACGGCCGAGGAGCACCGCGTCGGCGCCCAGCGCGAGCGCGGCCAGCACGTCACGGCCCCGCCGCACTCCTCCGTCGAGCAGGATCGGCACCCGCCCGGCGACCGCCGCGGCGACCTCCGGCAGCACGTCGAGCGTGCCGGGGGCGCCGTCGAGCTGCCGCCCGCCGTGGTTGGAGACGACGATGCCGTCCACGCCCGCCTCGACGGCGCACACCGCGTCGGCGTCGGAGAGCACGCCCTTGACCAGGATCGGCAGCGAGCTGACCGAACGCAGCCAGTCGATCACCGACCAGTCGAGGTCGGGCGCGAGTTCGGCCCGCGCGTGCGCGGCGGGGTCGGTGAACCCCGACCCCGGCAGGTTGGCGGGACCGACCCCCTCGGGCAGCCGGAAGCCGTTGCGCAGATCGCGCAGCCGCCGCCCGAGGTGGGGGGTGTCGGCGGTCAGGACGAGCGCCTCGAACCCGGCGGCCTGGGCGCGTTCGACGACCGCCCGCGTGACGGAACGGTCGCGCAGGCAGTAGACCTGCAGCCACAGCGGCACGTCGGCCGCCGCGGCGATCTCCTCGAACGGGCGTCCGGCGAAGGTGCTCACCACGACGGGCACCCGGGCCGCCGCGGCGGTCCCCTGGGCGGTGGCGACCTCGCCCAGGGGGTGGGCGAGGGTCTGGAAGGCCAGCGGTGCGATCCCGACGGGCACGTCCCACGTACGGCCGAGGATCTTCACGGCCGGGTCGGGGTCACCGCCTCCGCGCAGGATGCGGGGGCGCAGCCGGACCCGGTCGAACGCCTCGACATTGGCCGCGACGGTCTTCTCCTCGCCCGCGCCGCCTTCGAGGAAATCCCATACCGGCGGTTCCAGCCGGGCCCGCGCGGATTCCCGGAATTCACCGAGTGTCAATTTCATCGAAGTGCGCCTTTCGATTTCAGTCCGCCTCCTGCCGCCTGATGGCGTCATAAAGCGCGTGGATGTTGTTGCTGCCGAACGAGTTCGCGCCCCGGCGTTCGATCACCTCGTAGAAGAGGGTGCGTCTCGGGTGGGTGGACTGGGTGAAGATCTGGAGCATGATCCCGGCCTGGTCGCGGTCGGCCAGGACGTTGAGCTCGCGCAGCACCTCGACGGGCGTGCCGACGGGGCCGAGGCGGCCGGGCAGCATGTCGTAGTAGCCGCCGGGGGTCGGCAGGAAGGTCACGCCCCGCTCCGCGCTGGTCCGCACGGCCGTCGCGATGTCCTCGGTCAGGAAGGCGACGTGCTGGACGCCGGCGCCGCCGTGCGCCTTCACGAACGCGTCGATCTGGCCGGGTTCGAGGTTCCCGTCGGGCTCCAGGATCGTCAGCGTCAACCGGCCCGACTCGCTCTGCACGACGGTGGACTCCATCGCCTGCGTGCCCACCACGATCCGCTCCGCGTACGTCTCCCCCAGACCGAAAACGCGCTGGTGGTAGTCGACGACGTCGGCCATCGTGCCGCCGGGCACGCAGATGGCGAAGTGGTCGACGGCCGAGAACAGCCCCATCCCCGAACGGCCGCAGCCGCTCTCGTCGACGAAGGCCGCGAAGGCCCCGCCGGGCTGCTCGCGCGAGACCAGCCGGTACGCCACGTCGCCGAAGGCCGACACCGACGCGAACACCACCCGCGCGCCGGGCGGGCCCGACGTCTCCGGCGGCGACAGCGACGTGGCCCCCCGCCCGACCGCCTCGGCGTAGGCGGCCGCCGCGTCGGGCACCCGCAGGCCGATGACGCCCACACCGTCGCCGTGGTCGCGGACGTACTCGGCGGCCCGGCCCTCGGTCCCGGCCGGGGAGGTGAGCAGCACCGCGATCCCGCGCTGGCGCAGCAGGATCGACTCCCCGCCGCCCGGATGGCCGCCGCCGCGGCCGCTGAGCGTGAATCCAAAACCTTCGCGAAGATAAGCCGCGGATTTTTCCACGTCTTCCACGAAGAATTCGATGTGGTCAATCGCCTGAATGTCCATTCGCCGCCTCCGTCGGGCCGATTTAACTCGGGCCAAAGCATTCAACGACAGGAATCGAGGCATCGTCCAACAATGCGAACGCGACGCTTGAACAGCGGATGATTTCCCGACGGAATTCAGGCGGCCGGCGCGACCGGGAGGGTCACGGTGACCGCGAGGCCGCCCTCGGGTTGTGCCTGCGCCCGCACGGCGCCGCCGTGGGCGTGCACGAGCGCGGCGACGATCGACAGGCCCAGCCCCGCGCCGTCGGCCGAGCCGGTCCGGTCGGCGTTGAGCCGCCGGAAGGGCTGGAACAGCTCCGCCACGCGCTCGGGCGGCACCCGCGGACCGCTGTTGCGGACGGCCAGCACGGCGTCGGAGGACAACTCGACCGTGACGTGGCCGCCGGGGTGGTTGTGCCTGATCGCGTTGTGCACCAGGTTGGCGGCCAGCCGCCCGAGCAGCACCTCGTCACCCGACACGACCACCGGTTTGGTGCGCACGTCGAGCGCCACGCCGTGGCGGACGGCCAGCGGCAGGTGGTCTTCGATGACCTGCTCGACGACGGCCTCCAAATCGACCGGAAGGTGGGCGTCGAGGCCGCGCTCCCCCTGCGCGAGCACGAGCAGCCCCTCGATGAGCCGCTCGCTCCGGAGCGTGTTGCGCAGCAGTTCGGCGCGGATTCTGGCGACCTTCTCGGGCGTCGGGTCGGCCAGCCCGACCTCGATGGCGGTGCGCTGGATGGCCAGCGGCGTGCGCAGCTCGTGGGAGGCGTTGGCGACGAAGCGGCGCTGGCTGTCGACCGCCTGCTCCAGCCGGTCGAGCATCGCGTCGAAGGTGTCGGCCAGTTCCTTCAGCTCGTCGCGCGGACCGGTGAGCGCGATGCGCTCGTGGAGGGTCGACAGCGAGAGGCGGCGGGCCGTGGTGGTGATGCGGTGGACCGGCCGCAGCAGCCGCCCGGTGAGCCAGAAGCAGACGGCGAAGGCGAGCACGGTGATGAGCACGAGGGTGACCACCGTGACGACGCGCTGCGAGTTGATCAGGGTGCGTTCGAGGTCGGCCTGCGCCTTGGCCAGCACGGCCGGGTCCTGGAGCGGCGCGGTGCCGGGATTGCCGACGAAGGGCGAGTCCTGCACCTTCTGGCCCACGATGATCTGCTGGATCTGCTGGGCGCCGAGCAGCACAGCGAGTGCGACGGTCGTGAAGATGCCGCCGTACAGCAGCGTCATCCGGGCCCTGATCGACCCGCCCGACCAGACGCGGCGCGCCTCCTTCACAGGCGGTACCCGCTTCCCGGGACGGTGGAGATGACGGGCGGGTCGCCGAGCTTGGCGCGGAGCTTGCTCATGGTCACCTTGACCACGGTGGTGAACGGGTCGGTGTGTTCGTCCCAGGCCCGTTCGAGGAGTTCCTCGGTGCTGACGACCGTGCCGCGCGCCTGCATCAGGACCTCCAGGACGGCGTACTCCTTGCGCGACAGCGGGAGGTACCGGCCGGCGCGGTGGGCCTGCCGCCGGGCCATGTCGAGGGTGATGTCCTGCCATTGGAGGACCGGCGGCAGCGGCTGGCCCGCCCGGCGGGCCAGCGCGCACACGCGCGCCACCAGCTCGTCGAACGCGAACGGCTTGGCCAGGTAGTCGTCGGCGCCGAGGTTGAGGCCGCTGATGCGTTCGTGCACCGCGCCCGAGGCGGTCAGCATCAGGATGCGCACCGCCTCACCGCGCTGGGCCAGCTCGCGGCAGATGTCGTCGCCGTGCACCTCCGGCAGGTCCCGGTCGAGGACGAGCACGTCGTACTCGTTCACCGACAGGCGCTCCAGCGCGGCGGCGCCGTCGTAGGCGACGTCGACCGCCATGGCCTGGTCGCGCAGCCCTTCGGCGATGAGGTCGGCCAGGACGTGCTCGTCTTCGGCCACGAGAATCCGCATGGCTTTCATTCCCCCACATCCGCGGTAAGACCGCGGTTAACGATCGGGCTTCATTCGCCTCCGGGCGGGGGCTCGGTCGCCCGGTCCTCCAACCGGTCGGCGAACTCCGCCCACGCCGCCGCGCAGCCGTCGGCGAGCGTGGCCACGACGTTGGTCCAGTGGGGTGGCACCGCCGACAGGATGCGCTCCCAGGATCCCGCGTCGATGGTGTGCAGGTTGAGCAGGTTGAGGATGGCTCGCCCGTTCTCGCTGAACCGCAGCGCCGGGTCGGCCCGCAGCCGTGCCACCATGCGCGCGCGGTCGTGGGCGGTGAACTGCCCGAACGGGCTCGGCTCCGATGGGACGGGTGGGGTCGGCGGTGGTGTGCGCTCCTGCGACCTGAGCAGGCCGTCTTCGCCGCGGGCGATGCGTTTTCGCACGTCGCGGGCGGTCTCCGGGGAGATGCCGGCGATCTTGGCCACCTGGCGCAGCGACATGTCGGGGTTGCTCCTGATGACCTCGCCCGCCCGCCGCCGCCCCTCCTCGGGGTCGAACCTGCGGACCCGGCCGTCCTGGCCGGTGCGGTCGAGCGTCACCACGTCGGCGTCGGCCTGGAGCTGCGACCGTATCTTGGCCACCGTCGCGGGCGCGATGCCGGCGACAGAGGCGATCATGCGGTCGGACCAGTGGGGGTGGGTGATGATGATGCGCTCGGCCGCCCGCTTGCGGTCCTGTTTCGACAGCGGCAGCCCGTGGGTGACGTTCGACTGCACGGCCAGGACGAACGCGTCGTCCTCCGCGCCGTCGAAGAAGACGACCGAGATCTTCTCCTCGCCGCGCCGGCGTGCGGCCTTCAGCCGGTGGAAGCCGTCGATGACCCGCATCGTCGGGCCGTGCACCACGATCGGCGGCAGCGGGTTCTGGGCCTCGGCGAGCGCGTCGACGTGATCGAGGTCCTCCCCGTCCAGGCGCGGCGACCCCGTCGTCGTCAGGTCGTCGATCAGCACCTCGGTGACCGACGTCAGCTCCATCAGTCGTAAGTCCTGCTTCGTCACGCTTATCTCCCAGCATTCGCGTACTGGTCATCGGCGGGACTGCGAGGCATCAGCCCGAACTGCTGTGCCGGGGAGCTGACGTCGTGTCGCGCGCGCGACGGCATGGCCGTCGCACACGACACGGCTGCTGACGATGGTTCCTGCGGCGGGCACGTTGGCCGTGTCGGCCCGTCCCCACGACGATTCTGCCGCGTCGACAGAAGCTTGATCCTTGCTACCCCCGGCTTTCCCGAACCGCTCAGCGACGAACCAATCGCCCCGTCATTTGCGTCGCTTGGTGCAAATCCACCTGCATATTGTGCAGAGCCACACAACAAGTCAAGAGCCTCTTGACTACCGTGCGTACGAGCGCCGCTACCTGGGCATACGACGCCGCGCTGTAATGCCGCGATCCGGCGCCCCACGGAAACCACTTGACGGCGGTGTCCACGATAGCGCCTGGACACTGTTCGATCGCACATCGGCCGGGCGCGCTCCGTCCAAGCGCGTGATTGCTCACTTGGACGCGAGAGACGCGTTAGGCGAGTTTTGGCGGCCTTGATGACGGTCGCGGCGGCTACTTATATTCGGCTCCGCGGTCGGGCTCCCGACCGGCGAAATCACGCTTCCACACTCTCCGCGCTGGAGTGTCATTGGAGAATCCACGTCATCATCAGCTCGGCGTAATCGTCCACGACGACGCGGTGACGGTTCCGGTGGGCCTGCTCCGCCACGCCGACTCACCGCGCCTCGACGGAGAGAACCACGACCACGTCCGCGCACTCGCGGAGACCACCGGCGCGCTGCCGCCCATCCTCGTCCACCGCGCCACCATGCGGGTGATCGACGGGATGCACCGCCTGCGCGCCGCCATCCTGACCGGCCGCCAGCACATCCCCGTCCGCTACGTCGACGGCGCCGAGGCCGACATCTTCCTGGCCGCCGTCCGCGCCAACGTCGAACACGGGCTGCCGCTCTCCCTCGCCGACCGCGAGGCGGCCGCCACCCGGATCCTGACCACCCACCCCCAGTGGTCCGACCGCGCCATCGCCGAGACCACCGGCCTGGCCTCCACCACGGTCGGCCGGATCCGGCAGCGCACCGCGACCACCCAGCCGGCCTCACGCATCGGCAAGGACGGCCGGGCCCGGCCGGTCAACGCCGCCGCCGCCCGCCGCCACGCCGGGCGTCTCATCGAAGAGCAGCCGCACGCCTCGCTGCGCGACATCGCCGAACAGGCGGGCATCTCCCCCGCCACCGCCAAGGACGTGCGCGACCGCCTGCAGCGGGGCGACAGTCCCGTACCGGCGAAACTCACCCTGGCCGAGACCCGCACACCCGGCACCCACCCGCAGACCCCGACGGTCACCCGGCTCCTGCGCAGGGGCCGCATCCCCGACCCCGACCAGATCCTCCGCAAGCTGCTGCGCGACCCGTCGCTCAAGCTGACCGACAACGGGCGGCTGCTGCTGCGCTGGCTCAGCACCCACACGGTCAACAGCCACGAGTGGGAGCGCCTGGAGGACGAGCTCCCCACCCACTGCGTTTCACTGGTCGCCGACCTCGCCGTGGGCCTGGCCTACGAATGGGCCCGGCTCGCCGAGACGCTGAAGAGCAGAGACCAGCGCGAGATGGCGTGACGGGCCGTCCTCGGGCGAAGCGCCATTCTGGCAGTGCTGGGCATTGACAGGAAGAGAGCCGGCCCGACATGAGTTGGACCGGCTCTCTTCTCATCGGTACGTCAGATCCGACGCCGAATAGAAGCAGTTCGTCGAGTCGGCCCCCGTGCCGACCTGGGTCGGCTCGTTGCCGCTGCTGTTGCCGTTGTACTTGCGGCAGATCACCATCGACCGGCCCGAGTCGTTGACGATCGTCACCCCGGAGAACCGGGCCGTGTCGCCGTAGTTGACGTTGACGCCGGCCACCGTGTTGCCCGGCCGGGTCAGCGTGACGTTCCTGATGACGACGTCCCGCTGGTACTGCGTGGAGCAGTTGCCGCACGAGCGGTAGAACGTCCCGAAGTTGGTCGCCTGGAAGTTCTGGACCGTGAGGGTGCCCGCGCCGTTGTGCTGGAACACCTTGTCGCTCGCGTACCGGGCGCCGCCGCCGTCGACGAGGAAGACCGGGTTGCCACTGCCCCGGAAGGTCGCGGCGTCCTCGCCGACGTCCTCCCACCAGACGTTGCGCAGCGTGCACGAACCCGAGCAGTGCACGCCGTCGCCGGCGGGGGCGCCGATGATGACGTTCTGCAGGGTCGCGCCGTTGGCGAGCTGGAACACCGGGTCCTGGCTCTCCTCCTGTCCGCCGTCGCCGATGCAGCAGTAGCGCCGCATGCCGCCGTCGAAGGTGCCGGACACCGAGATGGTCCCGTTGACGCCGACCTGCCCCGTGGGGGTGGGCCACCCGGTGGGCCGAGGTGTCGGCGTCGGGGTGGGGGTCGGCGTCGGGGTCGGGGTCGGGGTCGGGCTCGGGGTGGTGCCGCCGCAGGCCACGCCGTTGACGGCGAAGTTCGTCGGCGCGGGATTGCTCGACCCCGACGTGCCGTTGAAGCCGAACTGGGCGGAGGCGCCGGTGGCGAGGGCGCCGTTGTAGCTCAGACTGGCCGCGGTCACCGTGTTCCCGCTCTGGGTCACGGTCGCGTTCCACGCCTCGGAGACGGTCTGGCCTGCGGTGTACGACCAGGTCACCCGCCAGGCCGAGAGCGGGTCGCCGGTGTTGGTCAGCGTGAGGCCCGCGGTGAACCCGCCGGGCCACTGCGACTGGACGGTGTAGGTCACCCGGCAGGCGACCGCCGCCTGCGCCGCCACCACCGTCAGGGGGACGACGGCCGTCGCGGCCGTCAGGACGAGTAGCGCCTTCTGGCGCCATGAGCGCAGCATGCTGCCTCCTGCTGCTCGGGAACGTAGGCGCCAGCATCGGCGCCCCGCCTCCCGTCGCCCCCTCGGCTCACGTCGTTCGCCCAGGTGGGCGCTGAACGTTTCTGAAATCCGGTGTTACCAGGTGCGGGTGTGGTCACCGGCGAGCACCTTGGCGGCGGCGGCCTCCAGCTCGGTCGTGTACGCCTTCACGTCGGCCATCGCCGGACCGCCGGCCGCGATCACCTTTTCCCGCATGCACCCGGCCCAGCGCTCGTCCGCGCCGGCGATCCGGGGATCCTGACCGGCCGCGCCCGCCGCCTGCTGGGCCAGCACGTCCAGCGGATCCTTGCGCGGGGGCCGCAGATGATCATGGACGGCCTGCCGGCAACCTCCCCCCGGCACGGTCCTGCCGCCGCGGCGTTCGACCGTGCCGAGGTAGACGGCCTCGGCGTCGCCGGTGAAGGCGTACTCTCCCATCGCGGAGTAGCCGGTCACCGGTTCGCCGAGCCAGCCGAGATACCCGGCGTTCGGGTGGCGGCGGCGCAGGTCGCCGGCCGTGACGCCGTAGGCCGCGAGGCACTCGGTCACCAGGTGCTCCTCGGCGCGAACCACATCCGGGCCGGGTCCGTTCTGGTCTAGAGGGAGCGTGAGGTCGCGGGGCGTCTGCGTGCACGCGGAGAGAACGACGATCGCGGCGGCCGTCCATACTCCAAGTGATCGTTTCACTCGACGAACTTTAGGAGTCATCGTGGTGAAAGGTGGGGTGATCGCCGCTCTTGTTCTGCTCGTCGCCGCCGTGTGGTGGATCGCCGGCGCGGACGAGCGCCGGCTGAACGCTCACATGGAGGAGGTCCTGGAACGCGGCGGGCCCGTGGAGGGGCGGACCGAGGAGACCCGGCACATCGAAAGGGCCGTCCTGCTGCCGGACGGGCGGACGCTGCGGCTCTCCTTCGTCGGCGGAGCGCCGGAGGGCGAATGCGCCGAGTCCTTCACGGGCAGGTCCGTCGAGTCGTCCCGGGCCGTCGTGGTCGCCGTCGTCAACACGACGAGATTCGGGTTCGGTCCACGCGCCTGCACCGCCGTCGGCTACAGCCGGACAGTGGATGTGACCCTCGACCGGCCGCTCGACGGTCGTGCCGTGCTCGACGGGGCGAGCGGCCACCCCATCGACCTGAGCGCGTCCTCTTGGCCGTCCCCTGTCCTGCCCTCCCCGAACCGGGATCTTGCTCCGACACCGTCATAACGGATTTACTGGTGTCCATGATTATGCGGACCTGGCGTGGCTGGACGCGGAGAGAAGACGCCGACGCCTATGCGAAGTACCTCATGGAGACCGGCCACCCCGGTTACATCTCCACCCCCGGCAACCGGGGCGTCACCTTCACCCGCCGCGACGACGGCGACCGGACCGAGTTCTTCCTCGTCTCCCTCTGGGACTCCTGGGAGGCCGTCCGCGCCTTCGCCGGCGACGAGCCGGGCACGGCCGTCTTCTACCCGCAGGACGACCGGTTCCTCGTCGACCGCGAGACCACCGTCGGCCACTTCGACGTCTTCGCTCACTAGATTGGCCGCCATGGCACACCGATCGCGGCTGCACGCCGTCTCCATCGACGTCCCGCCGGACGTCCACGACCGGGAACTGGCCTTCTGGCAGGGGGCCGTCGGCCGGGAGATGCCGCGGCTCAGCGCCTTTCCCGACTTCCACCGGACCACGCCGCCCGGCGCCGGGATCTCATTCATCATGCAGCGGCTCGGGGAGGGCGCGCCAGGCGTCCACGTGGACATCCACACCGACGACCTCGACGCCGAGGTGGCCCGGCTCGAAGGGCTCGGCGCGGTGCGGGAGACGTTCACCGACAACGGGTGGTGGATCATGCGCGACCCGGCGGGGCTGCGGTTCTGCGTGCTGGAGGATCCGCCCGGCACCTTCGGCGACGACGACTCGACCCTCTGGGAGTGACGAAAAAACCGGGCCCGCGCCGTGTGGCGCGGGCCCGGTCGGGTCGTGCTGAAGATCAGGCGGGAACGATGTTCTCGGCCTGCGGGCCCTTCTGGCCCTGCGTGACGTCGAAGCTCACCCGCTGGCCCTCCTGGAGCTCACGGAAGCCCGAGGCGGCGATGTTGGAGTAGTGGGCGAAGACGTCGGCGCCGCCGCCGTCCTGCTGGATGAAGCCGAAGCCCTTTTCCGAGTTGAACCACTTCACGGTACCGGTAGCCATATCGATTCTCCTTCGGGGCCGAACCCGTGAGAAGCGCACTGTGCGCGTCTCGCGTCGCCGTGATGATCACCCCGACCGGAAAATCATCCGGAAATACAAAAGTGCCACCACCGATTCATTTCACCGGTGAGGCACTTGAAGTCTTCGGGAACCACAACTGCAACTGAAAACGACAGTATCACGGCACCCTCGGCCCATATAACGGTGGTACGGAAAAACCTGGTCCCCCGGCTGCGCGAAACCGGATCAAGAGGGATTCCTGGCGAAAACCTGACTTTGCCCGGCGTGTCGCCGGGCACGCCCCGCTGGACAGCCACTTTCCTGGGCGAAACGGGGGGATGGTGACGATGTCACCTGGGAACAGGAAGCCGGACGCGGCCCGCCGCGCCTTCTCCGAGCAGGAGGACGGTTCGTACACGACGTCCCTGCGGGGCCTGGAACTGCTGCGGGAGCCGATGCTGAACAAGGGCACGGCGTTCACGGCGGAGGAGCGCGCGGAACTGCTGCTCGACGGGCTGCTGCCGCCGGTGATCGAGTCGCTCGACGAGCAGACCCGCCGCGTGTACGCCCAATACCGGGCCCAGCCGACCGACCTGCTCAAGAACGTCTACCTCGAAGGGCTGCGCGACCGGAACGAGACGCTCTACTACCGGCTGCTCGGCGACCACCTGCGCGAGATGCTCCCCATCGTCTACGACCCGACGGTGGCGCGGGCGATCGAGACGTACAGCCACGAGTACCGCAGGCCCCGAGGGGTGTTCCTGTCGATCGACGACCCCGGCGGGATCGAGCGCGCCTTCGCCAACCTGGGGCTCGGCCCCGACGACGTCGACCTGATCGTCGCCTCGGACGCCGAGGAGATCCTCGGCATCGGCGACTGGGGCGTGGGCGGCGGCGCCGGCATCGCGGCCGGCAAGCTGGCCGTCTACACGGCCGCCGCCGGGATCGACCCCGACCGCGTCATCCCGGTCGCGCTCGACGTCGGCACCGACAACGAGGGGCTGCTCAACGACCCCGCCTATGTGGGGAACCGGCACTCGCGGGTGCGGGGCAAGCGCTACGACGACTTCATCGACGCCTACGTCACGGCCGCGACCCGGATGTTCCCGGGCGCGATGCTGCACTGGGAGGACTTCGGGCCGTCCAACGCCCGGCGCATCCTGGAGAGGTACACCGACCGGATCTCCACCTTCAACGACGACATGCAGGGCACCGGCGCGATCGTGCTGGCCGCCATGCTGAGCGCGGTGAAGGTGTCGGGGCTGCCGATGCGCGACCAGCGGATCGTCGTCTTCGGCGCGGGCACCGCCGGCATCGGCATCGCCGACCAGCTCCGCGACGCGATGATGCGCGACGGCCTCGACCACGACGAGGCGACCCGGCGCATCTGGCCGATCGACAGGCAGGGCCTGCTCACCGACGACATGGACGACCTGCGCGACTTCCAGATTCCCTACGCCCGCCCGGCCGGCGAGGGCGGCGGCGGCCTGGCGGAGGTCGTGGCGCGGGTCAAACCCACCATGCTGCTCGGCACCTCCACGGCGCACGGCGCCTTCACCGAGAAGGTCGTGCGCACGATGGCCGCGAACGTCGAACGGCCCGTCGTCTTCCCGATCTCCAACCCGACGGAGCGGATCGAGGCGATGCCGGGCGACCTGATCCGCTGGACCGACGGCCGGGCCCTGGTCGCGACCGGCGTGCCGATCGACCCGATCACGCACAACAGCATCACCTACGTCATCGGCCAGGCCAACAACGCGCTGCTCTACCCGGGCCTCGGACTCGGCGTGATCGTGTCGCGGGCCCGGCGGGTCAGCCGGGGCATGCTCCAGGCCGCCGCCGAGGCCGTGGCCGGGCTGGTCGACCCGACCCTGCCCGGGTCCTCGCTGCTGCCGCAGGTCGACAACCTGCGCGAGATCTCCGCCACGGTCGCGGTCGCCGTCGCCGAGCAGGCCGCGCGGGAGCACCTGGCCCGCACCGAGCTCCGCGACCCGGTCCAGCAGGTCCAGGACACCATGTGGCACCCGCGTTACCGGCCGGTCCGGGCGAGGGAGCGGTGATGACGACGTACAAGGAGACCCGCACCGAGAGCGACTCGCTCGGCGAGATCCAGGTGCCCGCCGACCGTCTGTGGGGCGCGCAGACGCAGCGGTCGCTGATCCACTTCGACATCGGCGACGACCTGATGCCGAAGGCGGTCTACCACGCCTACGGCTACGTCAAGAAGGCCGCCGCGATCGTCAACGCCCGCGCGGGGCGGCTGCCCCAGTGGAAGGCCGAGGCCATCGAGGAGGTCGCCGACGAGGTGATCACCGGGAGACTCGACGACGAGTTCCCCCTGTACGTCTGGCAGACCGGCTCCGGCACCCAGTCGAACATGAACGTCAACGAGGTGATCTCCAACCGGGCCATCCAGCTCCTCGGGGGCAGGCTGGGCAGCAAGGACCCGATCCATCCCAACGACCACGTCAACATGGGCCAGTCGTCCAACGACACCTTCGTCACCGCGATGCACCTGGCCGCCGTGGAGGCCGTCGAGGGCGGGCTGATCCCGGCGGCCCGCCGCCTGCGCGACGCCGCCGCCGACAAGAGCCGGCAGTGGGCCGACGTGGTCAAGATCGGCCGCACCCACCTGGAGGACGCCACCCCGCTGACGGTCGGCCAGGAGTGGTCCGGCTACGCCGCCCAGCTCGACGACGCCGCCGAGCACCTGGCGGCCACCGCCAAGGGCCTCTACCGGCTGGCCATCGGCGGCACCGCCGTCGGCACCGGCCTGAACGCGCCGCCCGGCTTCGCCGAGGAGGTCGCCGCCGAGATCGCCGAACTGACCGGCCACCCGTTCACGGGCGCGACCAACAGGTTCGCCGCCCAGGCGTCGTGCGACGCGCTGGTCCGGGTCTCGGCCGCGATCAGGGCGCTGGCCGTGCCGCTGTTCAAGTTCGCCAACGACATGCGCTGGCTCGGCTCGGGCCCGCGCGGCGGCCTGCACGAGCTGATCCTGCCGTCGAACGAGCCGGGCTCCTCGATCATGCCGGGGAAGGTCAACCCCACCCAGGCCGAGGCCATGCTGATGGTCTGCATCCAGGTGATGGCCGACGACACGGCGGTCTCGGCGGCGGGCGCCGAGGGCAACTTCGAGCTCAACGCGTTCCGCCCGCTGATCATCAACAACGTGCTCCACTCGGCCCGCATCCTGACCGACATGATCGACCACTTCCGCAGGTTCCTGGTCGCCGACGCCCGCCTGGACGAGGACCGGCTGCGCGAGTACGTCGACCGCTCGATCATGATGGTGACGGCGCTGAGCCCGGTGATCGGCTACGACAAGGCGGCGAAGATCGCCCACCGGGCGCTCGACGAGGACCTGACGCTGAAGGAGGCGGCGCTGAAGTCGGGGGTGGACGAGTCGTTGTTCGACCGGGTGGTCGTCCCCGAGAAGCTGACCCGGCCGGGCACCGCGGACTCCGGCCGCTGAACGGCGTCGGGCCCGATGGCCACGAGCCGACAGCGGCTCCTCGGTTTCGGTCACCGCACTAGCTATCAGGGGGCGACCCGAGCGCTTCACCGGCTGGACGCCCGACCGAACCGCGATCTGCCCGAGTTCCGGCCGTGCCCCGAGGTGCTCGACATGCCGCGGGCGAAAATGACGGGCATGGAGGAGCACATCGAGGCGCTCTCAGAGACGTGCACGGTGCTCCAGGACTACATCACAGGCACGGAGCGGCAGCCGGCCTACGAACCGTGAGGAACACTCCTCACCGTTCGATGAACCGACGTTCGCCCTTCCCGTGTGAGCAGAGCGGCGGGCTGAGTTCTGAGCTGGTCCACGCGGCGGCCTGGTCCGCAGCCGATTCGACGTCGCTGCCGACCCGGTCCGGGATCAGCACCTCGGCGTGGTGATCCGCCGCCAGGACACACCGCGGGCAGCAGCACGACCACGATATCGACCCGCGGCGGCCATCCGCAGCCGGGTGTTCATGAGACCTCAGTCGTGGGGGCCAGCAGACGGCGGTGGAAATCATCCTGGACGCGAGCGGTCCGGGCATGCCGATCGTGGATCGCGGCGACGCCGGGCGGGAGTTCGCCTTTCCAGATTCGGCGGATCTCGCGCACCAGAGACCCGGCCGTGTAGTCGTGGTCATACCGGAGATGAGCGGAGTGGAACTCCGTCTCGGCTGGTGAGAGCTCGAACTGCGAGCTCAGCGCGAGCCCGAAGTCGGCGAAGCGGAGCGTCTCGTCGTCGGTGAGAACGTTGCGAAAGTGTGCGTCGAAATGGACGAGCCCGCGCGAGCTCATGAAGTCACACCCCCGGACGAGCTCCCGCTCCGCCCAGGCGAAGCGCGCCTCCTCGGTGAGCCACTCTCCCAGCGTGTACGGAATGTGCTCCAGGAACAGCACGAGACTGTACGAAGCCCGTCCGATCGCCTCAAGCCGCGCCCGCACGGCCGGGGAACCCCGCCAGTGCGCGACCGCGCCGTCGATCCCGCCGAACTCGTCGGCGAACCCCTCGGGCGGGGAGTCGGGGATGACCCGCCAGTGGAGAAGCAGCGGAAACCCGACGTAGTCGCCCGCACGGACCCAGCCGGTCGTCATGAGATGGACGGCCAGCTCACGCCAGGCGCCGAAGCCCGTCGAGCCGAGCCCGTAGTGGTAGAAGGCGGGCAGGTCGAACAGGTTCCGCGTCGACCGGACGTGCTCCGGCCGCATCTCCAGATCGGTCACGGGGACCCGTTTGACGAAGACGGGTGTGCCGTCGACGTCGAGCGTGGCCGACCGTCCGCCGATGCCCGCGCCGTGCGCGGCGGCCTGCCGCACCCGGTCGGCGAGCTCGTGGTCGTCCAGCGACGACAACCGGGCCGACACCGCTAATGCTGGGTTTTCCACCGGTCGATTCTCCACCACGCCGAGTAAAAGGCGGTGTTGGGCAGTGTCGGCGGCCGACCTCGCAGAGGTGAACAGCTCAGTCAGTGACCGCCTCTCGGTACACAGGCGTCTTACTCAGGTGGTGGACCACCACCAGCCAGAAGACCCCAACGACGATGCCGCCTCCAAGCTGCGACAACGGGACCTCGCAGACCCAGACCAGCGGCAGCGCGGCGGCCAACGGCCGGGGGAAGCGGTCGGCCCGCCAGAGGGTGACCGCCATGGTGATCGACCCGGCGAGGATGGCGAGGTTGGCGGAGAGGGCGACGTACGGGAACCAGGAGAAGTCCTCGCCCTTGACGTTGGACGAGGTCGCACCGAACGCGAGCAGGACATGTCCCGCCGAGACGGCCAGCACGCCCAGGTTCGCGGATCCGAAGCGGCGCAGTTCGAGGAGACCGGGGATGAGCAGGACCAACCCGGCGGCGAACAGGGCGAGGAGCAGGTGTTCCTCGCCGAGCACACGCGGGTCGGCGTCGAACGGCCGGACGGCTTGGATGACACCGGAGACGGCCATCGCCAGCGCGGCCAGGAGAGTGAAGATTCGTGCGATCACCTTGGCGACGGTAGAGACCGGGGCGTCCCCGGCGAATCGGTCGCGGGTCGCCGCCTCATACGACCGTGGACCTATCAGACTCCATCTCAAGGCGGATGCCCGGAATGCCGTACCTTCTAGACGTGCGACGTGTGCTGATGCCTTCGGTGGCCGTGGGTCTGGCCCTCTGGGCGGTCGCCGAGGCCGCCCCACTGGGCGGGGTCGCGCTCGTGTTCGCCCTGGCCACCACGGCGCCCATCGCGTTCGGGCGGCAGGCTCCGCTGCCGGTGCTGCTGGTGATCGTCGCGGCGCTGCTGGTGCGAGCCGCGACCACCCAGGAAGTTCCGGCCACGGTCGCGCCGTTCCCGTCGATCCTCGTCATGGCCTTCTGCGTGGCGCTGTTCGGGGGTGGGTGGCTGGTCGCAATCGCCGGATGGGTCGCCGCCGTCGGAGGGATGGCGGGGGCGATCCTGCTGCAGTACTACACCGCGCCGCCCGATTCCGCCTCGTCCACGATCATGGTTTTCTTCGTCACGGCGGCCTGGGCCTCCGGGCTGCTGGTCGCACGTCGAGAGGAACAGGCCGCTGAGCGGGCCCGGTCGGCGGTCGCCGAGGAGCGGCTGCGGATCGCCCGTGAGCTGCACGACGTCGTCGCCCACTCGTTGTCGATCATCGCGGTGAACGTGGGCGCCGCCCAGGAGGTGCCGCCCGAACGGGCGCGGGCGCACCTGGACGCGATCGCCGACACCGCACGGGCCGCGCTGGCGGAGATGCGCCAAGTCCTCCACGCCCTCCGCGCCGACGACGACCCCGCTCTCGGGCCGCAGCCCACCCTCGACGAGCTCCCCGACCTGCTCGACCAGGCCAGGGCGGGTGGCCTGCCGGTCACGTTGGAGGAGGAGGGCGTCCGGCGGGCGCTGCCTGCGGGGCTGGAGTTGACGGCGTACCGGATCGTCCAAGAAGCCCTGACCAACGTGCGGCGGCATGCCGGACCCGCCGCGACCCGGGTGCGGGTCGCCTACGGCGAGCGCCTCGACCTGGAGGTGGTGAACGCGCCCGGCCACGGGCTGATCGGCATGCGAGAACGCGCCCGCCTCTACGGCGGCGCCCTCCACGCCGCACCGTCGCCCGACGGCGGTTTCGCGGTCCGCGTCTCCCTCGACCCCCGCTCCCCGGAGGAGCCCCGATGATCCGCGTCCTGGTCGCCGACGATCACGCGCTCGCCCGGATGGGCCTGACCGCGATGCTCGGCGCCCAGCCCGATCTGGAGGTCGTCGCCGAGGCCGCCGACGGGCTCGCCGCCGTGGAGGAGACCCGGCGGGTACGCCCCCACATCGTCCTGATGGACATCCGGATGCCCCGTCTGGACGGGATCGAGGCCACCCGCCGGATCCGCGCCCTCCCCGACGCCCCCGCGGTCCTGGTGCTGACCACGTTCGATCTCGACCAGTACGTCTACGACGCCCTCCGCGCCGGAGCCGGCGGCTTCCTGCTCAAGGACGCCCCGCCCGGCAGGCTCGCCGAGGCGGTCCGGACGGTCGCCGAAGGGCATTCCATCCTCGCCCCGACCGTGACCAGGCGGCTGATCGAACGGTTCCTGACGATCGCGCCCCGCGACACCGAGGTCCTCGCCCGGCTGACCGACCGGGAGCGCGAGGTGCTGACCCTGATCGGCCAGGGGCGGTCCAACGCCGAGATCGCCACGGACCTGCTGCTGGCGGAGGGGACCGTGAAGACCCACGTGTCCCGGGTGCTGATGAAGACGGGTCTGCGGGACCGGGTGGCGGCGGTGGTGTTCGCGTACGAGCAAGGACTGGTCAGAGTCGGGAGCGCCGGCAATGCCTGATGACCTCTATGGGACAGGCCGCGGTGAGGCCCCTTCCAGTGCCTGTTCTCCCTTGGTTGGATAGCGCACCGGCCCGAGAGTGAGCGGGTCGTCGAGGACTCGGTCGACCACAGTTCCGGCCGCCCCTCGCGAGGCCGCCTCGAAGCCCAGCTCCGAGGCCATGATCCGGCACCGCCCCCCGGCCACCGCCCGACGTTCCAGTTCCGCCTGCGCCGGCGGGATCAGCCGGGAGGCCAGCCGGGCGAAGTAGCCGCCGACGACGATCGCGCGCGGGTTGAAGAGGTTCACCAGGATCGAGCCGCCCAGGCCCAGCCAGCGGCCCACCTCGGCCAGCGCGTCGAGGGTGCGGGGGTCGCCGGCCGCGGCGGCCGAGGCGATCGAGTCGACCCGCGCGTCCGGGTCGGCCGAGGTCGCCCCTGCGGGGCCGAGCGCCGCCAGGCCGACCTTCGTCTCCCAGCAGCCGGTACGGCCGCAGCCGCACCTCGCCCCGTCGGGGTCCACGAGCAGGTGGCCCGTCTCGCCCGAGAAGCCGTCGGCGCCCTGGAGTAACCGGCCGTCCATGATGATGCCGCCGCCCACGCCGACCTCGCCGGTCAGGTAGACCATGTCGGAGGTGCCCGCCGCCACGCCGCACGCGTGTTCGGCCAGGGCCGCCAGGTTCGCGTCGTTGCCCACGCCGACCGGCACGCCCAGTTCCGCGCCGAGCAGGTCGGCCAGGGGGACGTGCCGCCAGCCGAGGTTCGGCGCGAAGGTGACCACGCCGTCGGCGACCAGTCCGGGCACGGCCACCACGACGCCCGCCAGGGAGCCCATCTCCCCCGCCGCCCTGCGGGCCGTCCGCACTAGTTCGGCGAGGCAGCCCTCGGGGCCCGCGCCCGCGGCGTCGAAGCCCTTCCGGCTGGAGAACAGGACGCGGCCGCCCAGGTCGCAACCATGGGCGGCCACATAGTCCACGTTGATCTCCAGGCCCAGCGCCCCCACGTGGGAGCCGTCGAGGGCCACGTCACGCCGTGGCCGCCCGATGGCCCCCGCCGAAGAGGTGCCCGCCTCCCGCGCCAGGCCGAGCGACATGAGCTCGGTCATCAGCGAGGAGACGGTGGCCCGGTGGAGACCGGTCGCCTCCACCACATCCGCCCGGGAGCATGTCCCGTGGTCGCGCAGGTGCCGGAGCACGCGGGACAGGTTGTCCCTGCGCAGGGTGGCGCGGCCGGTCGTCACGTCAGTCCTGGGCCCTCCCGCCGGCCAGCCGGCTGATCATCAGGGCGACCAGGATGATGCCGCCGTACACGAGCTGCTTCCACTCGCCGGGCACGCCCTGGAGCGTCAGGATGTTCTCGACCAGGCCGATGACCAGGACACCGGTGAGGGCGCCGAGGATGGTGCCCTTGCCACCGTCCATGCTGACGCCGCCGATGACGGCCGCGGCGAAGACCATGAAGATCCAGCCGACGCCCTGGTTGGCGCTGATGCCGCCGAGGCGGCCGGTCTCCAGGATCCCGGCCAGCGCCGCGAGGGTGCCGCCGATGACGAAGACCGCCAGAACGACCCGCTCCACGCGGATGCCCGCCGCCCTGGCCGCGTCGGCGTTGCCGCCGATGGCGTACAGGGAGCGGCCGGAGCGGAAGTAGCCCAGGGCGGCCATGCCGACGGCGAACAGCACGCCGGTGATCCAGATGGCGGCGGGCAGGCCGAGCCAGACCGCGCTGCCGAGGTAGGTGAACGACTCCGGCAGGGCGAAGAGGCTCTTGCCGCCGGTCAGGCCGAGGTGCAGGCCGTGCACGACGATCAGCATCGCGAGCGTCACGACGAAGGCCGACAGCTGGTAGCGCAGGATGAGGAAGCCGTTGAAGGCCCCGATCAGGGCGCCGATGAGCAGGCACAGCACCACGGCCGTCGCGGGCGGCAGGCCCAGGCCGAAGCCGCCGTCGCCGGTGGAGATGACGAGCATGACCGCCACGGCGGGGGCCATGCCGACGATCGACTCCAGCGACAGGTCGAACTTGCCGGCGATCAGGATGAGCGCCTCGGCCAGCACGACCAGGGCCAGCGCCGACTGCTGTTGCAGCACGTTCGTCAGGTTGCCCATGGTGAGGAACACCGGGTCGATGAACGACCCGACGATCAGCAGCACCACGATGACCGGCACCAGCGTCAGGTCGCGGAACCGGCTCAGCCGGAAGCCCGGCCGGGCGGCGAGCGCCGGCGCCGGGCCGGAGCCGTTCGCCGACGCCGCCGGGGTCTTCGGCAGTGTCGAGGCGCGGCGCCCCTGCCGATCACTCATGACTGACACCCTCCATAGCGGCCACGAGGTCGTTGTCCGACCATCCGCGTGGCACGTCCTTGATCACCCGGCCGTGGAACATCACCAGGACCCGGTCACAGATTCGCAGGTCGTCGAGTTCGTCGCTGACCAGCACGGCTGCCGCGCCCCGCTGCGCGGCGTCCTCGACCGAGCCGAGCAGCGACTGCTTGGCCTTGACGTCGACGCCGGCGGTGGGGTTGATGACGACCAGCGCGGCCGGGTCGTCGACCAGGGCGCGGGCCATCACGACCTTCTGGGCGTTGCCGCCCGACAGGTCGCCGACCGGCTGGTCGGGACCCTCGGTCTTGATGTCGAGCTCCTGGATCATGGTCCGGGCACGGGCCCGGCGCCTCTCGGGCGAGATCATCCCGAAGCGGCCGAGCTTGCCGGCGATCGGCATGGTCGCGTTCTCGCCGACCGACAACAGGGGCACGAAGCCCTCGTGGTGGCGGTCCTGCGGGACGAAACCCACCCCGGCGGCCAGCGCCGACGGCACGTCGCCCGGCTTCGGCCGGGTCCCGTTGATCGTGATGACGCCGCTGTCGGCGCGGCGCAGCCCGACGATGCTCTCGGCCAGGCCGACCTTGCCGCTGCTGCCCGATCCGGCCAGCCCCACGATCTCGCCGGCCTTCACGGTCAGGTCGACGTCGTGGTAGCGGCCCGCGGAGTTCAGGCCGCGCACCTCGATGACGACCTTGGCCTTCGCGTCGACCGTCCGGGGCTTGGCCTCGTAGGTCACGACGTGCTCGCCGGTCATCGCGGCCACCAGCGCGTCGTGCGGGAGGTCCGCGACGGTGCTGGTGACGATGTGACGGGCGTCGCGGAAGACGGTGACGCTCTGGCAGACCTCGTACACCTCTTCGAGGTGGTGCGAGATGAACATCATCGTGACGCCCTGGTCCCGCAGGTCGCGCATGCGGTCGAAGAGGCGTCCGATGGCCGGGCCGTCGAGCTGGGCGGTCGGCTCGTCGAGGATGATGAACCGCGCGCCGAAGGAGAGCGCGCGGGCGATCTCGACGAGCTGCCGCTGCTCGACGCCCAGGTCGCCGGCGAGCCCCGAGGGGTCGACGTCGACGTGGTACTGGTCGAGGAGGGCGGTGGCGCGGGCGCGCATGGCGCGCCAGTTGATCACCTTGCCCTCGGTCTGGCGGTTGATGAAGAGGTTCTCGGCCACGGTCAGCGCGGGGATGATCGTGGACTTCTGGTAGACGCAGGCCACGCGGGCCTTCCAGGCGTCGCGGTCGGCGAGCGGCGGGGCCGGCTCGCCCGCGAACCGGACCTCACCGGCGTCGGGGCGCTGCAGGCCGGTCAGGATCGACACCAGGGTCGACTTGCCGGCGCCGTTGCGCCCGATCAGGGCGTGCGTCTCGCCCTGCTTGATGGTGAGGCCCGCGTCGTTGAGTGCGACGGTGGGGCCGAAGCGCTTGGTGATCCCGCGCGCCTCGACCGCCGCCGCGTTCGATGAGGTGCTCATCTAGCTGACCTGGTTGCCCCAGAGGTTGGGGTCATCGACGTTCTCCGCGGTGACCAGCGGAGCGGGGAGCTGGTCCTCCAGGCCGTTGGGGAGCTGGATGATGTTGCTGTCGTGGTCGGTCGGGCCGGGCTGGAAGGTCTTGCCCTCCAGGGCGGCCTTCGCGTAGTAGACGGCGTACTTGGCGTAGAGGTCGGCCGGCTGCGAGACGGTCGCGTCGATCTCGCCGGCGCGGATGGCCTCGAACTCGGCCGGGATGCCGTCGTTGGAGACGACGAAGATGTGCTTGGGGTCGTCCGGCTTGACCAGGAGGCCCTTGGCCTTCAGGACCTGGAGGGTCGGGGCCAGGTGCACACCGCCGGCGTGCATGTAGATGCCCTTGATGTCGGGGTTCTGCTCCAGGCGGGTCTGCAGCATGGACGCGGCCTTGCTGCCCTCCCACTCCGTCGGCTCCTCGAAGACGGTGATCCCGGGGAACTTCTCCTTCATGCAGTCGCGGAAGGCCTCGGCGCGGTCACGGCCGTTGATGGAGGCCAGGGCGCCCATGAGCTGCACGACCTTGCCCTTGCCGCCGAGCTTCTCGCCGAGGAACTCGCAGGCCTTGGTGCCGTAGGCGCGGTTGTCGGCGCGCACGACCATGTAGACGTTGCCCTTGTCGGGGCGGGTGTCCACGGTCACGACCGGGATCTGCTTGCTCGCGAGCGAGTCGAGCGTCGAGGCGATGGCGCCGGTGTCCTGCGGGGCCATGATGATCGCCTTGGCGCCCTGGCTGACCAGCGCCTGGGTGTTGGCGACCAGCTTGGCGACGTCGTTCTGGGAGTTGGTCGGCGGCATCAGCTCGACGCCGTCCTTGCTGGCGATCTCCGGCACGTACTTGTTGTACGAGTTCCAGAAGTCGGAGTCGGCGCGCGGGAAGTCCACGCCGACCTTGCCGCCGGCGGCGGCCGCGGGGGCCGACTCGCCGGGGGCGGCGCTCGCTGCGGAGTCGGGGGTGTCGGACGACCCGCAGGCCGCCAGGCCCAGGGCGAGCACGGCGGCGCTGGCGGCGACGGACAGAAGTTTCATGCCGATCGGCCTTTCAGGACGGGGGGGTGAGTGACGGCGGAGGTTCTGCGCGCCTCCGCCGCCGGGGAGCTCTGGGCCACTGCGCTGGTCCAGTACTGACCCCATGGATAGGTGAACGCGGCGAGCGACGCGGGTCGCATCGCCGAGCTGAATCCGGCTGCTTCGGGCGCCACATAGCTGCCGTCCCGGATGACCACCGGGTCGACGAAGTGCTCGTGCAGGTGGTCGATGTACTCGATCACCCGGCCCTCCTTCGACCCGCTGACGGAGACGAAGTCGAACATGGCCAGGTGCTGGACCAGCTCGCACAGCCCGACCCCGCCCGCGTGCGGGCAGACGGGGACGCCGAACTTGGCGGCCAGCAGCAGGATGGCGATGTTCTCGTTGACGCCCCCGACGCGCGCCGCGTCGAGCTGCAGGTAGGAGATGGCCTCCGACTGGAGGAGCTGCTTGAACACGATCCGGTTCTGCACGTGCTCCCCGGTGGCGACCGGGACGGGCGCGACCGCGCGTGCGATCGCGGCGTGGCCGAGGACGTCGTCCGGGCTGGTGGGTTCCTCCACCCACCAGGGGCCGAACTCGGCCAGTGCCTTCACCCAGCGGATCGCGTCGGAGACATCCCATCTCTGGTTGGCGTCGATCGCGATCGGGTAACCGTCGCCGCAGACCTCACGGGCGATCCGCATGCGGCGGACGTCGTCGTCGAGGTCGGCGCCGACCTTCAGCTTGATCTGCGAGAACCCCTCGTCGAGGGCTTCCTTGCAGAGGCGCCGAAGCTTGTCGTCGTCGTAGCCGAGCCAGCCCGGCGACGTCGTGTAGGCGGGATAGCCGTGCTCCCGCAGGGCCGCGATGCGGCCGGCCCGGCCCGGCTGGGCGGCGCGGAGGATCTCCAGCGCCTCGGCGGGGGTCAGGGCGTCGGAGATGTAGCGGAAGTCGACCAGGGAGACGATCTCTTCGGGGCTCATCTCGGCGAGCAGCAGCCAGAGCGGCTTGCCCTCGCGGCGGGCCCTCACGTCCCACAGGGCGTTCATGACGGCGGAGATCGCCATGTGCATGACGCCCTTCTCCGGTCCCAGCCAGCGCAACTGCGAGTCGCCGATGAGGTCCTGGTAGACGGCGCCCAGGTCGGAGCAGTCACGGTCGACGATGTGACCTTCGAGCGCCTTGATGGCGGCGGTCTGCACGTCGTTGCCGCGTCCGATGGTGAACGCGAATCCGTGTCCCTTCTCGCCCTCGTCGGTCCGCAGCACCACGTACGCCGCCGAGTAGTCGGGGTCGGGGTTCATCGCGTCGGAACCGTCGAGTTCCGTCGAGGTCGGGAACCGGATGTCGTGCGTCTCCAGGGAGATGACCCTCATGCGAGCTCCAGACACATCCGATTAATGTTAGAGACCGGCGGTACCGCCGGGCGGTCGTCTTCGAAAGCCTTTCGAGATAAAGATCCGATTAATTTGCGGACACGACGCCTCGCGGCGCCGTGGACCGATCCCAGGTGGGATCAGAATTCCGCAGGTCGCCGCCGGGCGGAAGGCCACGCGACTATCTTCTCGGTTACTCTCCAGACATCCGATGTTTGGTTCTCAAGAAGAATGCCCCGCGTGTTACAGGCATGTCAATAGCCGCAACCGGAAAGAGATCCGATGATTGCGAAGGGCCGCGACCCACCAGAAGGTGGGGCGCCGCCCGCCGGCAGACCAGCCAAGACCCCCTAGACGTCGAACTCCCAGAGCGAGTAGCCCCATGCGGTGGCCCGCTGGGTGCCGTAGATCCGGACGTATCGCCCGGTTCCGGTCACCGTGAGGTCGTCGACGCCGCCGTCGCTCGCGGTCTGGGTGTTCACGACCGTCCAGGAGCTGTTGTCATTGGAGGTCTCCACCCGGTACTGCCGGCCGTAGGCCGCCTCCCACTGGAGCCGGACCCGGGAGACGGACCGGGTCTGGCCGAGGTCGACGGTGATCCACTGCGGGTCGGCGTAGAGGCTGGACCAGCGGGTGGCGGTGTTGCCGTCGACCGCGTTGGCCGCGACGTTCGCCCCGGCCTCCGTGCTCGACACCGTCACCGGTCTGCTCCGTGACAGCAACTGGGCGGTCCCGCCGGCCGGTGTGCCGTACACGTTGAGGTCCCAGAGCGAGTAGCCGTACTGCGTCAGCGCGCGCTGGGTTCCATATATACGGACATACCGCCCCGTGCCACTGACGGAGAGATCGTCCACTCCCCCGTCCGAGGCGGTCTGGTTCGACAGGACCGTCCAGGTGCTGTTGTTCGGGGAGACCTCCACCCGGTACTGGCGGCCGTAGGCCGCCTCCCAGTTCAGCCTGACCCGGTTGACGTCGTAGGACGCCCCGAGGTCCACCGTGATCCACTGCGGGTCGGCGTACAGGCTGGACCAGCGGGTGGCGCCGTTGCCGTCGACCGCGTTGGCCGCGACGTTCGCCCCGGCCTCCGTGCTCGACACCGTGACCGGCTTGCCCTGCGCGAGGTCGCCGCCGCCACCGGAGATCGGCGTCGAGACGCCGGGGCCGGTGAAGGTGTAGCTGTCGACGTCGAACACGGCCGTGCCGGCCGCGCCCGAGAACGTCAGGTACAGGTCGTGCGTGCCGGTCGGGGCGGTCACGGGAGCGGTCAGCTCCACGTAGTCGTCCCAGCCGCCGGTGTTCGTCACGTTGACGCTGGCGACCACGGGGCCGGTCGGGGAGTCGTACCGGAAGGAGAGCACTCCCCCGGCGTTGGCGGTGGAGACGCGGGCCTTGACCCCGGTGATCCCCTGGAGGTTCACCGCGTGGTGGCGCACCCACTCGCCGTTCTGGATGTCGCCGAGCCGCTTGCCGCCCTCGGCCTGGGCCTGGTCGACGACGCGCGGCCCGTTGAGGGTGACGTAGTGCTCGGCCTGCCACTGCTTGGGCCACAGGGTGATCTCCCGCTCGCCCGTCAGCGGCACCGTGCCGGTGGCGCCGCGGTCGGTGTAGGAGGCCCTGATCACCCAGAACAGCACCGAGTCGGGACCGGCGTGCACCGGGCCGACGTCGAAGGAGGCGCCGCAGCCGGTGCCCTCACCCTCCTCGTGGGCGTGTTCCTGGTGCCCGAGCGCCGCCCGCACGACCACGTTGGCGCACGGGATCGTGCCGTCCTGCGCGTCGGTGGCCGACGCGGAGGCCGTCAGGCGTTCGTCCCACGAGAACAGGCCGCCGTTGGGCAGCCCGCCGACGTTGACGACCGGGCGGTTGTTGCCCACCACGACCGGGATCAGGGTGGTCCCCGTCATGGTGCCGTCGTTGACGGTCAGCCGGGCTCTCTTGTCGCCGTTGGTCGTGTACGTGTACGACGGGTTGGCCGCCGTCGAGTCGGTGGTGCCGTTGTTGTCGAAGTCCCACGCGTAGGTGAGCGGGTTGCCGTCGGGGTCGTTGCTGCCCGCGCTGGAGAACTGCACGGTCAGCGGGGTGAGCCCGTTGTCGACGCTGGCCGTGGCCACCGCGACCGGCGACCGGCCGCCCTGCACGTAGTTGATCTTCACCAGGGCCGCGTCGGCCGCGCCGGAGAAGTACCCGCTGCCGTATTCGAGCAGGTAGAGCGACCCGTCGGGGCCGAACTCCATGTCGATCGGATGGACGAACGGCATCCCGGCGAGGACAGGTTCGATGATCGTCGGGGTGCCGGTCGCGGGGTTGCCGTTGCCGAACTGGACCTCCTTGATCCAGTTGCGGCAGTACTCGGTGATGATCAGCTTGTTGTCGTAGTACTGCGGCCACTTCACCGCGCTGTTGAGGCCCGGATCGTAGTGGTAGACCTCGGCGTGGTTCGGCGAGCCGCAGCCGCCGGGCTGGTCGAGGGCAGGCCACTCCTTGCTGCCGCCGTGCTGCTCCCACACCAGCGCGCCCCGCGTGGGCGGGAGCTGCTGGAGACCGGTGTTGCGCGGCGAGTTGTTGACCGGGCCGGTGCTGCCGCCGCAGGGGAACCAGCCCCGGGGCGCGTTGGCCGCGAAGTCCCAGTCGTTGTAGGCGACGTTCGGGCCGCCGCAGTAGGGCCAGCCGTAGTTGCCCGCGCTGGTGGCCCGGTTCCACTCGTCATAGGCGGCCGGTCCGCGGTTGGCGATGGTCGCGCCGGCGTCCGGCCCGACCTCACCCCAATAGAGGGTGTTGCCGCCCTGCTTGTCGACCCAGATCCGGTACGGGTTGCGCGTCCCCATGACGTAGATCTCGGGCCGGGTCTGCGCCGTGCCCGGCGGGAACAGGTTGCCGGCGGGGATCGTGTAGGTGCCGTTGGCCTCCGGATGGATGCGGTTGATCTTGCCCCGGAGGTCGTTGGTGTTGCCCGACGTGCGCTGGGCGTCGTACTGCGGGTTCCGGCTGGTGCGCTCGTCGATGGGTGCCATCCCCGCCGAGTCACCACCCGAGTTGGTGTTGTCGCCGACGGCGAAGTAGAGGTTGCCGTTGCCGTCCCAGGTCATCGACCCGGCGGAGTGGCAGCACAGGTCACGCTCGGTCGGCCATTCGATGATCATGTCTTCGGTGGCGGCCGGGATCGTGTTCGTCGACGGGTTGAAGGTGAACCGGGAGATCCGGTTCACCAGCGGGGTCACCTTGGGCGAGTAGAAGAGGTAGACCCAGCGGTTGGTCGCGAAGCCCGGGTCGAGGGTGATGCCGATCAGGCCGTCCTCGAAACGGGCGTCGAGCGGGAGGGTGAGGGCGACCGTCGTCGCCTGGGTGGCCGGGTTGTACAGGCGGACCTGGCCGCCGCCGGCGCTGGTGCCGCGGTTGATGTACAGCACCTTGCCGTCGGGCAGCACGGACAGTTCGATGGGCTCGCCCATCGACAGGCCGCCGTCGAGCCGGACCTTCTCGAAACCACTCGTGGGTGGCGGCGCCGCGTGAGCGGGTGCGGCGGGCACCAGGGCGACGACGACCAGGGCTAACACGCCCAGGATCGCGCGCAGGCGCGGGATACCTGACATGGGGTCTCCAGTGCAGGAGGGGATGGGGACGGGACGGCGGCCCGTGGTCACCGAGAGCCGCCGATAGAGAACGCACCGGCGACCACCCGCCACAAGCGGTCACCGGCGCGCTTACTGCCCCGAGGGGTGTTCTAGACAGGGATCAGATCGAACTGCTCCCATGGTCCGATCGCGGGCCGGTTGGTGACCAGGTTCTGCGAACCGCCACCCTCCGCGCACACGTATTGGCTGTTCACGGTGGCCCGCAGGCTGATCGAGCCGTCGCCGTTGGTCACCACCGTGAAGGTCTCCCAGGACCCGGCCGAGGGCCGGTCGGCCAGCAGCGGCACGTTGCCGCCGCCCTGGTTGGTCACGTAGAGGTTGTTGGCCACCGAGCGCAGCGCGATGTTGCCGCCGCCCAGGTCGACCCGGACGAACTGCTCGGTCGCCCCGGCCGTCGTCTTGTTGGCGATGAGCGGGGTGGTCGCGTTGGCGGCCGACACGAACAGGTTGTTGGCCCGCGAGCGCAGCGTGTAGGTGTTCGCCGGGGTGGACCCGGTGAGCACGCGCACCGCGTCGATCATGCCGACCGACGTGGTCTTGTTGACCACCCGGAGCGTGTGCTGGCCGTTGGACAGGCCGGTCTTGCTGTAGACGACCTGCTGCGCCTGCCGGGCGCCGCTCTGGTAGAGGTTCACGTTCTGCTGGAACACGTTGTCGATGTAGACGTCGACGTTGCCCATGTCGGAGAACCGTTCCGAGAGGATCTCGATGCCGGTGCCGGTGAACGTGTAGGTCGCGGCGGCGTTGACGGTCGTGCTGTGGTGGGTGTCGTCGTTGTAGTCGCCGTAGCCCCGGCCCGTGGTCAGGTGCCAGTTCGCGTCGTAGGTGAGCTCGGTGTTGTTGACCAGGCCCGGGGTGCCGCCGCCGTTGATGCCGAGGGTGGAGGCGGTGCCGCTCAGCGACTTGGCCGCCTGGTTGGCCGTGCCGGTGAGCTGGGTGTAGCTGTAGGCCGACAGCAGCTTGGCGGTGCGCTCCACGACGTAGTTCGTGTTCGCGGCGGTGGCGAAGCTGATCTCGGCGGCCGAGCTGGTGGTGATGATCGCGTTGTCGGAGGTGCGGCGCACGCGGACCTGCTGGGTGCCCCACGGGTTCACCACGGTGGCCTGCTTGCCGTACAGGGACCTGATGCCGACGTACTTGGTCTCGTTGCCCTCGCGCTCGGAGGACACGATGAAGCCGTCCTTGGCCAGCAGCGAGAACTTCCCGATGAACGAGGAGCTGCTCGGCGCGGCCGGGAAGACCCGGATCTTGTCGTTGTACGACTGCATCAGCGACTCGTTCATCGCCGCCATGTGCACGCCGTGGTACTCGAACACGCCGTTGGTGTTGCTGGTGAAGCTGTTCGGGTAGTTCTGGTACCGCTGCGCCATCGTCTTCATGCCCTGGAAGGTCTGGTCGCCCAGACCCAGGCGGGCGGCCTGCACGGCGTCGTTGGCCCACACGTTGCCGTACGGGTGCGGGCGCACGTTCCAGGTGTTCAGCGCCGTCTGGTAGTCGGGGAAGCCGATGCCGGTCAGGTTGTACGGCCAGATCATCTCCGCCGCGACGTTCTCGTTGTTGCGGGTCTGCGAGATCGGCGGCTGGTGCGGCTGGTAGGCGTTGTTGACCACCGAGTAGGGCACGAGGTTGTTCAGGATGTTCTGCAGCTCGGTGCGCAGCGTCGCGTCGACGCCGAGCTGCTGCGCCGTCTGGATCGTCACGGGGAACAGGCTGCGGATCGCGGTCAGGTCGGTAAGGGCGTTCCGCACGTTCCAGTACGTCTCGTGGGCGTTGGAGTTGGCGATGTAGTACTGGCCGGTCGAGGCGTCACGCGACACGAAGCTCCGGTAGAACTTCGCGGCCTCGCGCATGAACGGGTAGGCCGTGTTCGCCAGGTAGTTCGCGTCGTTGGTGTACCGGTAGCGCAGGTACATGTTGTACGCGGCCTCGGCGGCGGTCGACATCGTGTTCTTGGTGTAGTCGGAGTTGATGGTGCCGCGCGCGTTGCCGTCCCAGCCGTAGGTCTCCGGGAGCCAGATGCCGTCGATGCCGTATCTGGTCTGCGTGTACGACTTCAGCGCGTTGTAATTGCGCGAATGGAGATTGTTGAACACGTCCATCAGATCGATGTGGTTGGACGCGTAGAACGAGTAGTACACGTGGCGCATGTTCCAGTACCAATAGGCGTTGGACCACTTCGACTGGTCTCCGGTGGCACGGAAGACCCCGTTGATGAAGTGGAACGGATAGTTGCCGTACCCGCCCGCCGCGACGATGTAGTTGCTCAGGTAGTAGAAGTTCTCCAGGTAGTCGTTGTCGGCGCTGCCGCCGTACTGGACGAACGACTTGCTCCAGAAGTCGTGCCAGAAGTTCTTGAAGTTGGTGAGCGTCGTGCCGATTCCGGCGTTCTTGACGTTCGTCAGCTGGTTGCGCGCCTGTTGCACCGAGTTCGCCGAGGGAGCGTTCTTCCGCGAGGCCGCGGTGAACCAGATCGTGTAGTCGTTGTCGGCGGTGATGCTCAGCCGGACGGTGCGCCCGTTGACGGTCGAGGTCGAGTAGTTCGCGCCCTCGACGGTGGCGGCGAAGGTGTAGCCGAACCCGTTGGCGTCGGTCTGGCCGCGGCTGAACCCGGCGACCGAGGAGTCGTTGAACGTCTGGACGGTCCGCCAGGTGTTCAGGTCGGGCGTGTCGGCGATGTTCTGGACCGTGTTCGGGTCCCACAGGCCGAGGTCGACCGTGGTGGTGCCGAGCCCGCCGCGGCCGTCCTCGACGCGGATGCCCATGACCTCCGAGCCGGGCTGGCCCAGGATCGTCACGGTGCGGTTGTTGTCGTACTTGGTGGTCAGCGTGCCGTCGTACAGGTTGAGGCGCTGCTGGTAGGTGGTGTAGCCGGTGTCCAGGCCCGGGCTGGTGTTCAGGGTCAGCGTGCCGGCCGCGTAGGTCGACTGCTGGGCCAGGTCGGCGCCGGAGACCTGCATGGTCATGCCGTTCTGGCTCCACACCATGGCCCCGGTCTTGCCGTTGCCGACCGTCAGGCCGTAGTTGGGGTTGGTGTTCGGGCGGTTGTACACGATGTCGTGCTTGGACAGATAGCCCGCCCGGTTGACGTTCAGGGCCCCGGCCGACTGGTCGAAGGCGTGGTCGGTCGTGGACGCCAGCGCGGGCGCCGTCACCACTCCCCCGGCCGCCAGCCCGCCGACGAGCGCTAATGCGGGGAGCGCTCTCAGAAATCTCATGTCATCGATCTCCTGGTCACCACAGCAGATTCAGGGGGTGTGTCCCTCTGGCAGGGGAGCCGCCGGGCCCCCTGACCGGCGATCGGCGACCGGTATGGGACAGCCCGACGGCCCCTCTGCACAGGCACAGGCCCGACTCGCACTGTTACCAAGTCGGAACTGTCAGGCGCAGTTAACATTGGATGTCTTCGGGCGTCAATAGCCGTCCCCCGCATCACGGAATCCGGGAAACCGATCAAGAATCCCCGGACAGACCGGCGATCAGCCGCTTTTTATGTCGGATGCGAGAAGAAACTCCTTCGGACCGGTCCCAAATACCTCCGATGTCTTGAGATCGTTATCGTCCGTTGACGGTCTCCTGTCAGGTGTGCGAGCCTTTCGGGGCACCCGCACGCGAGTGGCTCCGCGTGCCTTTCGAATCCACCATTCGGGTAGCGGTCGGCGCGCGCTCCTGCGAGCACAGTAAGGAGTCACGGATGCGCCGACTTTTCCTGGCGCTGCTTGGGGCGGTCCTGTTAGGGAGCGCGCTCTCCGCCGTGCCGACGGCCGCCAGCGCGGCACCGCTCACGAAGGTCCTCGTCTTCAGCAAGACCGCCGGGTTCCGGCACGACTCGATCCCCACGGGGATCGCCGCGATCCAGCAGCTGGGCGCCGCCAACGGGTTCACCGTGACGGCCACCGAGGACGCGAACCAGTTCACGACGGCCAACCTGGCCCAGTACCAGGCGGTCATCTGGCTCTCCACCACCGGTGACGTGCTGAACGCGACCCAGCAGACCGCGTTCCAGTCGTACATCGCCGGCGGCGGGGGCTACGTCGGCGTGCACGCCGCGGCCGACACCGAGTACGACTGGTCCTGGTACGGCGGCCTCGTCGGCGCCTACTTCGCCAGCCACCCGGCCAACCAGACCGCCGTGGTCAAGGTCGAGGACCGGTCGAACGTGTCGACCTCGCACCTGCCGCAGACCTGGAGCCGCCTCGACGAGTGGTACAACTACCGCACCAACCCCCGATCGGTCGCCCGGGTGCTCGCCTCGCTCGACGAGTCGACGTACAGCGGCGGTTCGATGGGCGGCGACCACCCGATCACCTGGTGCCAGAACTACGGCGGCGGCCGGAGCTGGTACACCGGCATGGGGCACACCCAGGAGACCTTCGCCGACTCCAACTTCCGGCAGATGCTCCTCGGCGGCATCCAGATCGCGGCCGGGTTCCGGGCGGCCGACTGCCGTCCCGAGACCGGCTACACCCCGCTCTTCGACGGCACCCAGGCCAGCCTCGACCAGTGGCGGCAGGCCGGACCGGGCGGCTTCACCCTGGCGAACGGCACCCTGACCTCGTTCGGCGGCATGGGCCTGCTCTGGTATCCGGTGACCCCGTTCGCCGATTACTCGCTCAAGCTCGACTGGATGATGCCGGGCGACGACAACGGCGGCGTCTTCATCGGCTTCCCCGACCCGAACGGCGACCCGTGGCAGCCGGTCGACACCGGTCACGAGATCCAGATCGACGCCACCGACGCCGACCCGACCCGGACCACCGGCAGCGTCTACAGTTTCCGGGCCCCCGACACCGCCCTGCGCGACGCCGCGCTGAACCCGCCCGGCTCGTGGAACGCCTACGAGATCAGGGTCACCGGCCAGCGCGTCGAGATCTGGCTCAACGGCGTAAAGATCAACGACTACACGAGCACCCGGGCCATCCAGAACGGCCACATCGGCGTCCAGAACGACGGCGCCGGTCTCGACATCAACTACCGCAACATCCGCGTCAAGGGCGAGACGACCCAGCCGCCGGCGACCGACCTCGCCCGGGGCAAGACCGTCACCGCCTCCAGCGTCGAGGCGGGCAGCGCCCACGTTGCCGCCAACGCGGTCGACGGCAACACCGCCACCCGCTGGGGCTCGGCCTACGCCGACCCCCAGTGGATCACCGTCGACCTGGGGGCGTCCTACAACGTCAACCGGGTGCGCCTGAACTGGGAGGCCGCCTACGGCCGCGCCTACCGGGTGGAGGTCTCCCCCGACAACACGACCTGGACGACCGTCTCCACCCAGACCGCGAGCGACGGCGGCGTCGACGACCTCACGGTCAACGGCACCGGCCGCTACGTGCGGATCTACGGCACCCAGCGCGCCCTCACCCAGTACGGCTACTCGTTGTGGGACCTGAACGTCTACGGCACCCCCGCCTCCGGCGGCCCGGCGTTGCTCTCCCGGAGCCGCCCGGTGACCGTCTCCAGCGTGGAGCCCGGCAGCGCCCACGCGGCCGCCAACGCGGTCGACGGCAACACCGCCACCCGCTGGGGCTCGGCCTACGCCGACCCCCAGTGGATCACGGTCGACCTCGGCCAGACCCGCACCATCTCCCGCGTGCGCCTCCAGTGGGAGGCGGCCTACGGCCGCCAGTACCGCGTGGAGACCTCCCCGAACAACAGCACCTGGACGACCGTCAGCACCCAGACCGCGAGCGACGGCGGCGTCGACGACCTGACGGTCAACGGCACCGGCCGCTACGTGCGGGTCTACGGCACCCAGCGGGCCACCGCCTGGGGCTACTCGCTCTGGGAGTTCGACGTCTACGGCTCCTAGGAACACCTGAGCGGCCCCCCTCGTCTTGCGGGCGAGGGGGGCTTCCCCTTGTGCCCTGGAAACGGATCGGCCCCCCTCGTCCCGTGGACGAGAGGGGCCTCACTCCCGGTCTAGAAGCCGGCCGTGATGCGGGTGAAGTCCCAGTTGGCCTGGGCCACGCCCGAGCAGGTGTCGTTCAGGGCGCCCGAGCAGGGGCGGTCGCGGTTGACCGACCAGAAGGCCAGCCGGCCGAGGCCGCGGGCGCGGGCCCAGTCGCGGATCTGGGTCCAGGTGGCGACCGTGGTGATCTCGCTGTTGTCGGAGTAACCGTTCATGCCCGAGATGCCCATGCGGGCGTAGGCCTGCGCGTCGGTGTAGCCCCACAGGGACTTGAGCTGGTTCTTCAGGCCCTCGGAGGCGCTGACCGTCGCGTTGTAGATGTTGGAGGCGCCGAAGTTGAACGGCATGAGGGTGTAGTTGTCGATCGGCACGTTCAGCGCGCGGGCCTGCTGGAGGAAGCGGGCCTCGGCGCCGGCCGGGCCCGACTGGCTCGTGCCGATGGTGACGACGACCCGGACGTTCGGGTTGTTCTGCTTGATGATCTTGATGCCGTTGAGGATGCGGTCCTGGACGGTGTAGTTGCCCATCTCGTCGGTGTTCTCGACGTCGAAGTCGACCACGTTGGGGCCGTGGGCGTTGATGACCTGCTGCACGGCGCCGGCGAAGGCGGCCGGGGTGGAGCAGTTCGGGCCGAGCTTGTTGCCGGACCAGCCGCCGAAGGAGATCTGGACCTGGCCGCCCGCGGCCTTGATGGCGTTGATCGTCGACTGGTCGGTGCCGCCGGTCAGGGGGCGCTGACCGTCCCAGCGCGGCACGCAGCCGCCGCCGGACAGGATGAAGGCCATCGTGAAGGAGCGCACACCGGTCTGGCTCATGATCGAGGTGGCGCTGGGCGGGCTGCCCCAGCCGAGGTAGAGGTAGGGCGTGCCGGGGAACTTGGCCGGGTTGCCCGGGTCGGGGTCGGGGTTGCCGCCGCCGGTCGGGAGGGTCCAGCGCTGGTTGGCGCCGGCGAAGCAGTCCCAGATCTGGAGCGGGGTGCCGTCGGCCGAGGAGTTGCCGGTGGCGTCGAGGCACTTGCCGAGGGCGCGCAGGGTGCCGTCGGCCTGGGGGGTCCAGTTCTGCGCGGCGCTGCCGTTGCAGTCGTAGAGCTGCACCCGGGTGCCGTTGGCCGTGCCGGCGGCGGCGACGTCGAGGCACTTGCCGAGGGCGCGGATGGTCTGGCCCTGGCCGGTCGTCCACTGCTGGGCGTTGGTGCCGTTGCAGGTGTAGAGCTGGACGGTGGTGCCGTTGGCGGGGTTGGCGGCGGCGACGTCGACACACTTGCCGCCGAACCCGGTGATCTGCCCGACCGCCGCCTGGGCGGGGGCCGCGACGACACCGGTGAGCACGAGCGCGGCGGCGCTCAGCACGGCTCCGGCGCGCAACAGTAAGCGGAGGCGCATGGGGGGTCTCTTTCCGACGAGCGAGTACGAGGAGAGGAGAGCCCGGCCGTTGCTTCTCCTCTTAAATTAACTCGGATGGAACACCCTCCTACAGACCCTTGTCAATAGGAAAGTTTCCGAATTAATTCACCCACCGATGGCCTTCGGAATCCACTGAGCTGCGGGAATGCGCTCTCCTGTCATCACCGCCCATCGAGAGTGTGGAGAAGTCTGGTCACTTCGGCCCGCCACAGGCTGTCGGCCGGGAACCACCTGGACCGTTCCGACAAGGCGCGGGCGGCATGGCCGGCGGCGTCCGCCCGGGCCCCTGTCCGGGCGATCACCACCCACGGCCGCCCGGGATCCGCCCCGCCCCACCACGGCCGGGACCGCACCGCGAACAACCCGGCCGCCAGCCGCGCCGCCCGCTCCGCGTCTCCCGGCCGGTCGGCGGCCAAGTGCGCCTCGGCGGTCAGCAACGCCGCCCGGATCTGCCGGCCCGCGTCGAGCGGCCCCCCGAGCGACACGCAGGCCTCGGCCACGGTCAGCGCGTGCGCCACGGCCTCCGCCGCACTCCCGCCCCCGGCCCGTCCACCCGTAGCCCGCCCGGTCGCGGCGGTCGGTCCCGGCCCGTTCTCCCGTGCCGCCCTCGCCACCGTTCCCGTCCCGGCTCCAGTCGCCGCCAGGCGGGCGGAGGCCTCCAGAGCGCGGGCCTCCCAGGTCAGCACGTGGTGGCCGCCCAGGACGGCGGCCCGGCGGCCCGCCTCCTCCGCCGCCAGTTCCGCGGCCTCCGCGGTGGTCCGGCGGGTGTCCGGTTCGAGCAGCGGCAGGGTCAGGAGGGTGACGGCCAGGTCGGTCCGGGCCACGCCGGTCCAGTGGTCGTGGCGGCCCAGGGTCTCGCGGCGGCGGGCGAGTTCGGCGCGCTGGGCGGTCAGGGCCCGGCGCAGGTCGTCGGGGCGGGCCCGGCGGGCCAGCCACCGCAGGTGGCCGCTGGCGATCTCCATGGTGACCGGGTCGTCGGGACTGAGGGAGACGCCGGCCTCGGCGTGCACGGCCGACCAGGCGGCCACCGTCTCGTCGACCTGGCGGGTGCGGCTCAGTTCCCGTTCGGTCGCGGCGGCGATGCGCAGGGAGATCGAGTGGGAGGCGCCCAGGTGGGCGCGGGCACTGGCGAGCAGGTCGCCCAGCTCGGCCGCGGCGGACGGGCCGCCCGCGCGCACGATGGCGCGCAGGCGGGCGATCCACGAGCGGTCGGCCGGCTGGGCCGCCCCGTCAGGCCGCGCGGGGGCCGTTGTCACGTTCCCGCCCTTCTGTCCTGACGGTCCGGCGCAGCGCGTCGGCGGCGGCTTCGAGCAGGTCGGCGGCGGCCGTGCGCTGCGGCGGGTCGAGCCGGGCCGACAACACCGCCACGACCGCGTCGGCGAGCGCGGGCAGCGGCTCGCCGGCACGTTCCACGACCGGGATCCGCGACTCCAGCGCGGGCCGGACCCCGTCGAGGACCACCTCTGCCGGCACGTGCAGCCCGCGCGTCGCGTCGATGATCACGTTCTGCAGGAGGCAGAAGACGTCGTGCGCGGTGGCCCGGCGGCCGAAGACCGTCATCAGGTCTTCGACGGCGCAGACCGGCGGCTCCAGCTTGGTGGCGCGCAACAGGCCCGGATGGTCGGCCGCGAAGTCGGCCACCGCCAGCACCAGCCCTTCGGCGGCGGCCATCCGTCCGCCCGGTCCTGACTCCAGCATCTGTAGCCAGCTATCGCGATAGGGCCAGAAGGACCAGACCACGGTCTCGCGTGCCAGTTCGGTCAGCGCGTCGACCCGTCCGAAGCAGTCGGGCAGCTCCCCGCCGTAGGCCGCCGCCAGCGAATGACGCGCCCTCGGCCCCACGACGGTGTACAACGTGCTGGTCGAGCCCCCCGACACGTCCAGCACCTCCTTGCCGACCCGGCCGCCCGCTTCGGCCACCTCGCGGCAGGCCGCGTAGTAGACCGTCCTGGTCGCCCAGTGGCGTTGTGCGTGGCGGCTCCCCTGTACCAGGCGTTCCCGCCAACGGGCGGCCACGCTCCGGCGAGATTCCGTGAGTACGTCGGCCACGACCTCTCCCACCCGTATGGACATATTCGAATTGTCGACAGAAGACTACAGCTGACTTAAGTAGATTTCACGACCTGATTGCTTTTGGTGGCATTGGTGAGGATGTTCACCAGGCGTTCCCTGCGGAAAGACAGCCGATCGGCCAACACGGAGGCACCCGGGCCGAACCGTGCAAAAGTGACATGAATAGGATGCAATCCGACCTGCACGGAAAGGCACCACGTGACTCCCCCAGCTCGCCGCGGCGGCGCGATCATCACAGCACTGGCCTCGGCGGGGATCGTAGTCTCGGTGATGCAGACCATCGTCATCCCGATCGTGCCCGAGCTGCCGCGCTACCTCCACACCGACGCCGCCTCGGTCACCTGGGTGCTGACCGCCACCCTGCTCGCGGGCGCCATCGCGACCCCGCTCACCGGGCGGCTGGGAGACATGTTCGGCAAGCGGCGGCTGCTGCTCATCTGCCTCGGGCTCCTGGTGATCGGATCGGTGGTGGGGGCGCTCAGCTCCTCGCTCGTGCCGATGATCGTCGGCCGGGCGCTGCAGGGCTGCGCGGCCGGGGTGATCCCGCTGGGCATCAGCCTCATGCGCGACGAACTGGCCCCCGAACGGCTCGGCTCAGCGATGGGCCTGATGAGCTCCTCCCTCGGCGTCGGCGGCGCCCTCGGCCTCCCGGCCGCCGCCGCCATCGCCCAGAACGCGAGCTGGCACCTGCTGTTCTGGGGCGCCGCCGGGCTGGGCCTGATCGCCATGGTCATGGTGTGGACGCTCGTACCGGAGTCGAGCGACCGCAGCGGCGGCCGGATCGACTTCCCCGGCGCGATCGGGCTGACCGCCGGGCTGCTGTGCCTGCTGCTGGCCATCACCAAGGGCGGCGACTGGGGCTGGAGCGGCCCGCTGACGCTGGGCCTGTTCGGCGCGGCCCTGGTGATCCTGGCCGTCTGGGGCGTCTACGAGCTGCGCCGCCCCGGGCCGCTGGTCGACCTGCGCACCTCCGCGCGGCGTCCGGTCCTGCTCACCAACATCGCCTCGATCGCGATCGGCTTCGCCATGTACGCCCAGGCGCTCGCCATCCCGCAACTCCTCCAGCTGCCCGCCGCCACCGGCCACGGGCTCGGCCAGTCGATGCTCGTGGCGGGCCTGTGCATGGCGCCCGGCGGCCTGGTCATGATCTTCGTGTCGCCCCTGTCGGCCAAATTGTCGGCCTGGAAGGGCGCCAAGGTCTCGCTGATGACCGGCGCCCTGGTCTTCGCGGCCGGCGACATCGCCGCGTTGTGGCTGCTGAGCGCCCCTTGGCAGCTCATCGTGGTCAGCATGATCACCTCGACCGGCATGGCCGTGGCGTTCGCCGCCATTCCCGCTCTGATCATGGCGAACGTCCCGCACACCGAGACCGCCGCCGCCAACGGCCTCAACGCGCTGATGCGCTCGGTGGGCACCTCCACCGCCAGCGCCGTCGTCGGCGTGGCGCTCGCGCACATGACGCAGCCGTTCGCCGGGACCCTCGTGCCGACCCTCGACGGCTTCAAGCTGACCTTCGTCCTGGGGGCGGCGGCCGCCATGCTGGCGGCGCTGATCATGGTGTTCGTCCCCGGGCGCCAGAGGCGGGTGGCGTATGCCGCCCCCACAAAGGAAGCGGCCGGTATGGGGGCCGGCCACGTTCACCGGCCTTCATAACCGGCATATGGTCCTCGTGAGCGGGGGATGTGGCCCAGAAGGACACATCACCCGACCACACAGCGAGGACCGCGATGGATCCGCTTCTACCCGCCATCCAGCAGATGATCGACGCCACCAACCGAGGAGACGGCGACGCGCTCCTGGGGGCGTTCGCCGAGGACGCCGTCGTCAACGTCTTCGGCCGCACGTTCGAGGGGCGCGACCGCATCGCGGAGTGGAACGCACAGGAGCTCATCGGGGCCCACACCGAGATCGTGGTCACGGGGGCGCGCACCACGGGCGAATCGACCACGGTCGCGGTCACCGTGTCCGGCGAGGGTTACAACGGGCCGGGCACCCTGACCTTCCGCACGCACGACACCCTGATCGACCGGCTTGACGTCACCTGACGGACACATCGGTCAAGCACCACGAAAGGGTGGTGCAAGCGGAGGGTCTATCACTTGTTCACGTACGCGATGAAACGTACGAGAAGGAGCGCGGATGGCCCACGAGGGGGACCGCCAGGGACAGGGCACGGCCCTGGCGGCCGGGGAACACGCACTGCACGCAGAGGGGGATCTGCGGGCGGCCCGCCAGTGGTTCGAGCTGGCGTGGCGGAAGGCCGAGGGCGACGGCGACCACGAGGGGATGGCGCGGTCGGCCCTGGGTCTGGGGGGCGTCTGGGTGCACGAGCACCGCACCGCCGAGGCCGAGTCGACGGTGCGCACCCGCCAGTGGCAGGCCCTGGCCGCCGCCGACCCCGGTTCCGACCTGGCGCGGCGGCTGCGCGTCCGGCTGGCCGGCGAGGAGGACTACCGCCAGGGCACCCATGAGGCGATCATGCTGGAGCTGGCCGAGGCCCGGACCACCGGCGAGCCGGTCGCCCTGGTCGAGGCGCTCAGCCTCGCCCACCATTGCCTGCTCGGCCCCGACCACGGCGTGACCCGGCTCGCGCTGGCCAAGGAGCTGATCGGGCACGCCGGTCGCACGGGCCGCCGGGGCGACACGGTGATGGGGGTGATGTGGCGTACCGTCGACCTGTTCTTACTCGGCGACCCGCACGCCGAACGCGGCCTGCGGGAACTGGAGGCCCTGCTCGACCGGAGCCCTCACCTGGCGGCCGGGTTCATCGCCAGCGCGATCCGGGTGATGCTGGCCATCCGCCAGGGCCGGTTCGCCCACGCCGAGAACCTCGCCACCGCCAGCGCCGAACGCGGCACCGCCGCCGGCGACCGCGACGCCGCGGGCTGGTACGGCGGCCAGCTCGGCACCATCCGCTGGTTCCAGGGCCGCATCGCCGAACTGACCGGCCTCATGCACGACCAGGCCGACTCCCCCGTGCTGAGCGCCATCGACAACAGCTACTTCGCCGGCCTGGCCATCGCCGCCGCCACCGCCGGGGAGCACCGCCTGGCGGCCGGCATGCTGGCCCGCATCCGGGGCCGCGACCTGGCGGCGCTCCCCCGGTCGAGCTCCTGGCTCTACACCATGTACGGCGTCGCCGAGACCGCCCACCTGCTCGGCGACGAGACCGCCTCGGCCGAGGTCTACGACCTGCTGAGCCCCCACGAGGGCAGCCCGGTCATCGCCAGCCTGGGGGTCACGTGCCTGGGCTCGGCCCACCACCCGCTCGGGGTGGCCAGCCTGACCATGGGCCGCCTCGACCGCGCGATCGGGCACTTCCAGTCCGCCGTCCGCGACAACCTGGCCCTCGGCCACTGGCCCGCCACCGTGTTGTCGCGCTGGCGGCTCGGCCACGCCCTGGCGCTCCGCCATGGCCCCGACGACGAGGGCGCGCTGCGGGAGCTGGACCTGGCCACCAAGGAGGCCGCCGAACTCGGCATGGAACTCCCGCAGCCGGTCCATCGCCGCTCCCCCGGTCCGTCACCGGCCTCGGCCCGCCGCCACGGCCGCCACTGGCGCCTGGACCTCGGCGGCCGCTCGGTCCTCGTGGAGCACAGCGTCGGCATGGGCCACCTCGCGGTCCTGATCGCCAACCCGGGCCGGGAGGTCTCTGCCGCCGACCTGGCCGGCGTCCCCGACCAGCCCCCGGACCAGCCAGTGCTCGACGCCACGGCCCGCCGGGCGTATGAGACCCGGCTGGCCCGCCTCCAGGAGGCGATCGAGGAGCGCGAGGCGCTGACCGACACGGCGGGGGCGACGGCGTTACGGGCCGAACACGCGTGGCTGGCGGCCGAGCTGGCCGCCGCGACCGGGCTGGGGGGCCGGTCGCGGGCGTTCGCCGGCGACGGCGAACGGGCCAGAGTGGCGGTCGGCAAGGCGATCCGCCGGGCCCTGGCCCGGATAGAGGAGCTCGACGAGGCGGTGGCGGCGGAGCTGCGGGCGACGGTGAAGACGGGGGCCCGGTGCAGCTACCAGCCGCGCTGACCGAAGGTCAGACGATCTGGCCCACGTGGGCGAGCGCCTGCTTCAGCAGGGTGCCCTGGCCGCCGGTCATCTCCTGCTGGACGATCGGGGAGGCCGCCTCCTCGGGGGTGAACCACTCCAGGTCGAGGGCGTCCTGGCGGGGGGCGCAGTCGCCGGCGACCGGGACGATGTAGGCCAGCGACACCGCGTGCTGGCGCGGGTCGTGGTAGGGGGTCACGCCCGGGGTGGGGAAGTATTCGGCGATGGTGAACGGCTGGGGCGACAGCGGCACCCTGGGCAGCGCGACCGGGCCGAGGTCCTTCTCCAGGTGCCGCAGCAGCGCGTCGCGCACCCGCTCGCCGTAGAGGACCCGTCCGGAGACCAGCGCGCGGCTGACGGTGCCGTCGGCGCCGATGCGCAGCAGCAGGCCGACGTGGGTGACCACGCCGTTGTCGTCGGCGCGGACCGGCACGGCGTCGACGTAGAGGATCGGAAGGCGCTCGCGCATGAGCGAGAGCTCCTCGGGTGACAGCCAGCCCGCCGCGGTTTCGGTCATTTCGGTCATCGCTCGATCTTATCCGGGTCGTGGAACGACAACCCGGCGGCGGTCAGCGCCTCGGTGAGGACGCGGATGCCCTTGGGCCCCATCCCGTGCACCGCCAGCAGCTCCTTGGCCGTGAACCGGGTGACGTCTTCCAGGGTGCGGCAGCCGGCCCGGGCCAGCGCCCCGTTCGCGGGGCGGCTGATCGTGGGGAGTTCGGTCATGGTCGCCGATCCTAGGAGACGCGCCAGAGCGTGGCGTTGGCTCCGGGGTCGTCGGGGTCCCCTTCCGGCGAGGTGAACCCGGCGCCCCACACCTGCGAGGTGCCCGGCCGGCGCGCCACGGCGGCCAGCGACGCGTCATACCCCTTGGGCCTGGGCAGCGGTGTGCTCTCCCAGCTCGTGCCCCTGACCTGCCAGAAACGCGGGTTCCAGCCGCCCTGCGCGATCCAGACGCCGCCCTTGCCGTCCGGCTCCGCCTCCGTGTACGGCTGCCCCTGCGCCGCCCCGAGCGACATCCGCCACCGGGAGCCGTTCCAGTGCATGGCCAGCGGCCGGGTGAAGGTGACGTCGTCGCCCTCGGCGTCGGCCCCCTCCCAGGTGACCCCGCCGACGGCCCACACGTTGCGCGCGCTGACGACGGCGACGTCGATGAAGGTGGCGGTGGCGTCCTCGGTGGGCAGCGGGATCGCGGGCAGCGGCACCTTGCGCCAGGCCTTGCCCGACCACTGGAAGACGCCGCTCCCCGCGGCCCAGACCTGACCGCCTCCGGCGTCCACGGCCTGGGCGGTGCCGGGGACGGGGTGGCGTTTCCACGACGACCCCGTCCAGCGCCGCGAGGTGTTCCCGCCGACGGCCCAGACCTCGCGGGCGGAGACGGTCTCGGCGTCGGCGGCCAGGAACGTGCCAAGCGACCACGACGTCCAGGCGCGCCCGTTCCAGGCGTAGGCCCGGTTGGGCCCGAAGGCCCAGACCCGGCTCGCGGAGGCGGTGACCGCCGACAGTTCGGGCAGCCGTCCGGGCAGCGTCTTGCGTACCTTGCCCTTGAGCGACTGCACGAACCCCTGACGGCGCCCGTTCACGGACCGGTGACCGGCCGCCCAGACGGTGCCGTCGGCCGTGACCGCGACGTCGGCGAACACGTCGTCTCCCGGGGAGTGGACGACCTGGGCGACCTGCCAGGGAGAGGCGGAGGCCGCCAATAAGACCGCGATGATTGCGCGCATCCGTCCACAATATTTCCCCATGACCCTGAACGGTGCTCTTCTCCTGCCGGACGGCACCCCGGTCCGCGGCCGCGGACTCCGCCGCCCGCTGCCCCCGGGCCCGCTCCCCGACTTCGGCCTGTACGTCGTGGGCCGCCCCCCGCAGGTGCCCTGGCCCTCCGAATGGGTGCGCTGGCCCGACTTCTGGTTGCCCTCCGACCCCGCCCGCGCCGCCACGGCGATCCGCGGCCTGTACGACCGCGCCGCCGCCGGAGCCGACGTCGAGGTGGCGTGCGGCGGCGGGGTGGGACGCACGGGGACGGTGCTGGCCTGCCTGGCCACGCTGACGGGCCTGGGCCCGGACGAGGCGGTGGCGTGGGTGCGGGCCAACCACCACCGGAAGGCGGTGGAGACCCCGTGGCAACGCCGCTGGATCCACCGCTTCGCCGCCTCCCTATAGGAAGACGACCTCGGGCTCCTCCCGGCCGTGCAGCAGGCGATCGGGACGGACCGTCAGCAGCCGGACCGGGTACCCCAGGTCAGGCATCTCGTGGACACGGCCGGAAGGGGCGTGGAAGCCCATTCTCATGAGGAGCGTGTCCTGGCCGTGGGCCGTACCGGCCAGCACCCAGGCGAGTTTGCGGCCCAGCCGGACCGCCACGACCGCTCCGGCCAGCACCAGCCGGCTGCCCACGCCAGCGTGCCGGTGCTCCGCGCCGACCAGCCAGCGTCCGCCTTCGAGCACATCGGCGGCGGTGAGGCCCGCCTCGGTCAGGATGTCGGCCGAGCGCGGTTCGAGGGTGAGCACCCGGCTCGGGTTCAGGTCCTCCAGCGGGGCGAGCCGGGCGCAACCGGCGAGCCCGCCGTCGGGGGTGCGGGCCAGCAGGTGGTGGGCGGGCCCGTCGTGGACGTCGCGGTCGAGCCCGGTCGGCAGCCCGAAGGACCTGAGCACCCCGCTGCGGAACCCGACCAGCTCCCGCTGCCAGGGCCGTCCGCCGAACTCGCCGTCGGGCGGGTGGACCTCGAAGGTCATCATGCCGACCCCACGGCGAGGTAGACGGGCAGGGCCATGAGGAACTCGCCCCTGCCGGCGGCCTCGCGCTGCGCCGAGAACCACGCGCCGGGGGCCGGGACGAGCCGTTCGTCGAGCACGGGGATGACCGCCGCCGCGTCCGCCAGGTCGGTCGACACGCCGAGGAACGCCGTGACCTCGACGGTCGTGAGGCCCTGGCGCACGAGGCGGCGGCGGAGGGTACGTCCCATCGACGGGTGGGGCACCACCGTGCGGAAGACACCGAGCACCTGGTCGGCGAGGTCGTCGTCGACCCCGTCGACCACCAGGCCGGTCCAGTCGACGTCGACCAGGCAGATCCGGCCGCCGGGGGCCAGCGCCCGCACCAGGTTGCCGACGACCCGGTCGGGGTCGGGGACGTGCTGGAGCACCCGTTCGGCCCACACGACGTCGAAGACGCCAGGCCGGTGGAGAGCCGCGAGGTCCCCCGTCTGTGCCGTGATGCCGGGGATCTCGGCGGCCACCGCGACCATCGCCGGGTCGGCGTCGATCGCGGTGACGTGCGCGCCGAGGCCGGCGAACCGGGCGGCCATGTCGCCGGGGCCGCAGCCGGCGTCGAGCACCCGCTCCCCCGGGCACACCTTGACCAGCTCGACGCCCCGTTCCCGGATCGTCCTGACCAGGGCGTGCCGGGAGACCCGGGCCAGATAGTCGCGCATGTCCCGACCGTGAAACACCGCCATGTGGCGCTCCCGTGGCTGTATCCGGCTGACGAGTCGAGCGTGACAACGGGAGCACCAACCGGCAAGGACCGTTCCAGTCAGGCATTCCTCTCTAAAAACGACAAATCGGTAACTGTGCGCCCCGCGTCACCAGTCGCGGGTGGCGATGAGTTCCTCGACGTCGGCGTCGTCGAAGCCGTAGGCGGAGGCGACGATCCAGAAGTCGTCCGCGATCCACTCCCGCGCGGCGGTCTCGATCTCGCTGCCCGCTTCGTGGAACTCCTCGTCGAGCGTGTTGAACTCGTCGGTCGCCGCGTGGGTCAGCGCGTAGAGGGCGGCCAGGTCGGCGGGCCGCTCGGCCTCGATGCGGTCGCACAACCGCAGCAGGATCGCCCTGCCCCTGTCGACGAGGTGATCGGGGAAGTAGTCGTCGCGGTACATGCCCGCGAGGAACGGGTGGGCGGCGATCTTCGGGTTGACGGGCATGCGGGCTCTCCTGCTCCGGACGCATCGATCAGGCGGTGCAGATCCTGCCGCGCGCCACCGACAATTCCGGCGTCACTCGCTCTCGCGGTAGGTCGCCGCCCGGAACAGGAACGACGCCCACGACCGGAACGGACGCCACGTGTCGGCCAGCCTCTTGAACTCCTTCGGCGGCGTGTCCTCCGGCAGCCCGTAGGCCTCTCGGAGCAGCGCGAACAACCTCGGCTCGTCGCCGGGGAAGGCGTCGGGGGCGCCCGCGCCCCGGATCAGGATGAGCCCGGCGGAGAACGGCCCCACCCCCGCCAGCGCGCGCAGCTCCGCCAGGGCCTCCTCCGGCGGCACGCTCCGCAGGTACTCGGTGGTCAGCACCCCGTCGAGGGCCGCCCTCGCCAGCCCCCTGATCCACTCCTCCTTCTGGGCGGGCAGCCCGAACCCCTCGGCGTCGACCAGGCTGATCGGCGGCGGGAAGACGGCGTGCTCGGCGTCGTCCACGACGATCCGCGCGCCGAACCTGTCGGCGATCCGCCCCTTCAGGCTCCGCGCGACGACCATCGACGACCGCTGCACGATCACCGCCCAGACGGCCGCCTCCCACGGCGTCCAGAAACACACCGGCCGCAGGCCCGGATGGGCGGCCCGCAGGTCCTTCAGCACGGGGTCGGCGTCCGCCACCCGCTCGAAGCCGGTCCCGTCGACGTCGAGCGACAGGATTCTCGCCACCTCGCCGCGCAGGGCGGGCCCGGCGGGCCGGGTGGTCTCGGCCCGCACACCGCCGGGGGCGGCGGTGACGGCGACCCCCACGGGCAGCCAGTCGTGTTCGGCGCAGTAGGCGAAGCGCAGGGTCCCGGGGCCGGACGGAAGCGTGCTCGCCGCCGGCCACTCCTCGACGAACCGCAGCGTGGCGGCGAAGTCGAAGGCGCCGCGGGCGGTCAGCGTGAAACCGTGCGTGGTCATCTGCGCATCGTAGGGGCACGGCGAATGTGCATTTCTCCATGTTCGCCGGGGCCTCCCGGCGCGATGATGCGGTGCGTCGGGAGTGGGGCGTACAAGAGGAGCGGCCATGGCCGTGGCGTGGGGACCTGTCCGGGGCCGGGTCGTGTTCGACAGCAGCGTCCACCCCCAGGCCCGGGAGCAGCAGTCCGGCGGCTTCTCCTGGACGGGCGCCCGGTCCCTGCTCGTGACCGACTGGCCGGCGGTCTACGTCCACGACACCGGCGGGTTCGGGACCGCGGCCGTCACCGCCCTCGACCCGGCGTCGGAGCCCGACGCCTCGGTCGCGCTGGCCGACCGCAGCACCCGGCTGGTCGCCGACGTGCGGTTGCCGGGCGGGCGGGCGCTGCGGTTGTCCTCAGGGCCGCTCGACCCGGCGGCGCTGCACGCGCTGACCCTCCTGGGCGGGCGGCTGCTGCCCGACGCGGCGGCGCTCGACTTCGTCAGCCCGTGCGCGGTGTCGGTCACGCCCTGCTACGAGGAGGGCGGAGAGCCGGCGGAGCTGACCGCCCATGTCGTGCTCTCGGGCGGGCGGCTGCGGGTGCGCGACCGGGGTGCGGTGCCGGTGGAGTGGCCGGTCAACCGGATCGTGGTCACGCCCCATGGGCCGAGCGCGGTGGAGATCCGGGGCGGGGCGCTGCTCGACGGGCGGTTCCTGAGCGGCGCGGTCGCCCATCTGGTGACGCCGCAGGTCCGCGACGCCTTCCTCAAGGTGTTCCGGTCGATCGCCGCCGCCACACCCGGCACGGTCGGCACGTCGGCGCCCGTGACGGTCCGGGGGCTGGCCGCGCCGGCGGCCGACTGCGTGCTGGGCGAGGACACGCTGGAGTTCCAGGCGCAGGACTCGCAGCGGGTGCTCGCGGCCTTCGACCTGGCCGATCCCGCGCTGCGCGTCGCCGGGTCGGCCGAACGCTTCGTGATCTTCAACCCCGTCCACGGGCCGGTCGCGGTGACCTGCGGCTCGGCCGCGTTCGGCCGCCGCCTGCACGACCACGCCGCGCTGCGCGCCGCCGCCGCGCGCACCCTCACGTCCGGCGTCTTCCCGGCCGAGTTGTCCGACGGGCGCCCGGTGGCGCTGGCGTTCGCCGCCGACGGGCTGCGGGTGCGCGGGCCGGAGGTGAGCCTGCGGGTGGCGTACACCTCGATCAGGAACGTCGAGGGCACGTCCGAGCGGCTGCGGCTGACCACCGACCGCAGCGACCTCACCGTCGTCGGCCCCGCCGAGCTGATCCAGGCGCTGCACGTCGAGCTGCGCACCCGAAGCCTCCTCGACGCGACCGCCGACCAGATCCCCGGCCTGCTCCAGGCGGCCGTCGGGCTGGAGGAGGACTACCTCCTCTACACGATCTTCGGCCCCTTCTACGAACTGCACGCCGCCCTGCTCGGCGAGGGCGCCGACCTGTCCGGCCCGGTCACCGTGCCGGACGCGGCGGTGTTCCAGGTCGGGCTGGCCGAGCTGCAACGGCACCTCGACCAGGTGGTGTACGTCCTGCCCGCCTTCATCCGCCATCGGGACGCCCAGCTGCTCGACGGGCCCGAACCCGCCTGGCTCAAGGCCGACGAGGCCGCCCTGCGGGCCGCGCTCGCCCCCGTCCAGCGCGCCGCCGCCGAGGTCGGGCAACTCGCCGCCCAGGTGTCCCGGCTGATCGACCTCGACCCGGCCGAGCTCCCGAAGGTCGACTACGGCGGGGCGGCGCTCTCGCTGGGCGCCGCCGCGCTGGTGAACCCGGTCTTCGCCGTGTCCGGCCTGTCCCAGGCCTACGCCGCCCGCAACCAGGGCGACCAGCGCAGGAACCAGGCCACCGCCCAGTCGGCGCGGGGGTGGACGACGGTGCTCGACCGCTGGAACGGCCTCGTCGGCGGCGGCCTGCCGGTGTTGTCCTACGTCGTCACCGAGAACGTCTTCCCCCTGCGCTGGTCGGCCGCCCGCCGCCTGGCCGGCACCGCCAGCCTGCCGGGGGTGGCCCGCCGCCTCGCCACCCTGGACGTGCTGCGCCGCCACCCCTCGGGACCCGGCATCCGGCTGCGCCGGGGCGAGATCGCCGACCACCTGCGCCGGACCCGCGACACCCTGCCCACTCCCCGCTTCGCCGACTTCTGAGGACCCTCGATGAGCCTCTTCGCCAGCCAGTTCGACCGCGCCCGCCGGCTCTCCGCCGCCTACGCCGGGGAGCCGGGCGAGACCCGGTTCTGGACCCCGGCCACCGTCGGCGTCGCCGCCGGACTGGGCGCCGCCGCCGTCGTCGCCGCCGACTGGGGCGACGTCGCTCCCGAGGACCCGGGTCAGGGCGGCGACGACGGCCCCTGGTCGGTTCACTCGGACTGGTCGGACGCGTCCATCGGCGGCGACGGCGACTTCATGTACTTCTCCGACGGCGACGTCAGCTTCACCGTCGGCTGACCTGGTTGTAGTTCTGCCCGACGGGCCTTCCCGGGATGGGCCGGGCGATCAGCGCGACCGGGATGAAGAAGCAGATCTGGCCGATCGCGACCGTGAGCGTCCAGAGGGCGTGCTCGTCGTAGAGTTCGGCCGCCCGCGCGAACAGCTCGTCCGGCACGAAGGGGCGGGGCGCGAGCACCGCCTCGACGAGTTCCAGCGCGACCCTTTCCGCGTCGGTGAAGCAGGGCGCGTCACGCCACGACGCCACGGCGGTGATGCGCTCCTCCGTCTCCCCCGCCTCACGGAGGTTCTGCGTCTGCCGGACGGCGTGATAGGTGCTCCCGGCCAGTTGCCCGGCACGGAGATGCACCAGGTAGACGGTACTGTCGGGGATCGTGCCGTTGTGGACGGCCTTCGACATGCCGGCGGCGATCGCCCCCATACCGGGGAAGTACCGCATCGGATCGGGCAGTCGGGACTGAAGTTCGTTCATGGTCACCTCGACGACGTGACGACGCCGAATGTGAGGCCTCACATTCCGGGCCGCTGTCTCGTCGAGTGGGGTGAAGGGGGCGACGTGACAGAACTGAACGAACGACGACATCTGATCAACCTCTCCTACCGGCTCCTCGGCTCCCTGGCGGACGCGGAGGATGTCGTACAGGAGACCTATGCGCGCTGGTACGCGCTGCCACCCGACCGGCAGCGGGCCATCGTGTCACCGGGGGCGTGGCTGACCACCGTGGCCAGCCGCATCTGCCTCGACCTGCTGGGCTCGGCCCGGGTCCGGCGCGAGCGCTACGTGGGCGAGTGGATCCCGGAACCGGTGCCCGAGCAGCCCGGCGACCCGGCCGACCGGGTCACCCTGGACGAGTCGGTCAGCATGGCCTTCCTCGTCGTGCTCGAATCGATGACCCCGGCCGAACGGGTCGCGTTCATCCTGCACGACGTGTTCTGCCACTCCTTCGCCGAAGTGGCGGAGATCGTCGGCCGCAGCCCGGCCGCCTGCCGCCAGCTGGCCTCCTCGGCCCGCCGCCGCGTCGCCGACGTGCCCTCGGTGCCGGCGACGGACCGCGCCGACGTGGTCAGGGCCTTCAAGCGGGCGTGGGAGGCCCACGACATCGAGGCCCTCATCGCCCTGCTCGACCCCGGCGTGACGGTCACCGCCGACGGCGGCGGCCTGGCCGACGCGGTGCTGCGCCCGATCGAGGGCGTCGACCAGGTCGTCCGCTACGCCGCCGAACTCGCCGGGAAGCTGCCCGACCTGACCCTCCTGGAGCGCACCGTGAACGGCCAGCCCGGCCTGGTGATGCGCCAGGACGGCGTGACGGTGACGGTCCTGGCCTTCGACGTGGCCGGAGACCTGATCACCCGCATCTGGGCGGTCCGCAACCCGGAGAAGCTGCGGCCATGGTGACGAACGTCCTGATCGCCGTGCGGACACTGGTGCTCTTCATCGCGCCGATCACCGCCGGCCTGCTGCTGACCACACCGAGCGGGCTCGCCCTGCACAGCGCGTCGGCGTACACGATGTTCACCGTCGCGGTCGTGCACGTGATCGTGACGATCGTGCAGTGGCGACCGCTCGGGGGCTCGCCACAGCCGATCCTGTACGCCGCCCTCTTCCTCGCCCTGACACTGGTTCAGGTGGCCCTGGGGATCGCGGGGGTGGCGGTGGCCCACGTGCCGCTGGGGGTGCTGATGTTCGGCCTGAGCCTCGTCCAGCTCAGCCGGGCCAGAACTGAACCAGGTAGGCCTCGTCCGGAGCGTCCGGCCTGAGGATCCGGAAGCTCCAGCGGCTCTCCGTCCGGCCCAGATAGAGGTAGGCGACGCACTCCAGCCCGTAGACGCTGCTCACGCAGATCTCGGCCGACTCGAAATAGACGACGCCGGCACCCGCCTCCCACCAGTCGTCGGGCCATTCGGGGACCTCGTCCCAGCACTCCAGCCGGACGGAGGCGGTCACGGCCCGGCTGGAGGCGGGGACCTGGATGCAGTTGTCGATCACGCCGGGCCAGGAGTCGTCCGCCGGATACTCCTGGCCGTCGAACCCGTCCACGTCCTGGACGTAGAACATGCCCTCATCGAGCCCGATCAGATCTTCGCCACTGTCGAGAAGGGGCATCAAAGGTCCTTCGATGAATGCCTGGTGGCGGGGGCTGGAATCCGGGTATCAGTAACTCCGCTGGCTCTGCACGTTGAGTTCGGTCATCTTGACGCTCTTGGCCGGGTCGGTCAGCGGGTCGTTGATCTCCAGGATGTCGAGCCCCTTGGTGATGTCGCTCGAATAGATGAACCCGTTGTAGTAATAGGCCGACCACGACCCGCCCAGGCTGAGCCCCGCCCGCAGCGGCCCCCGCTCGAAATAGCCGATCTCCCGCGCGTTCTCCGAATCGGTGAAGTCCCACACCGAGACGCCGCCCTGATACCAGCCCTGGACCATGATGTCCTTGCCCTTGACCGGAATCAGCGATCCGTTGTGCGCGACGCAGTTCTCCTCGCCCGTCTGCACCCGCGGGATTTTGAAATAGCCGCGCCGCTCCAGGGTGTTCTCGGCCGTCAGGTCGTAAATGGCGTTCGCGCCCTCCTGCACACCGGTCGCCTTGTCGCACGTCGCCGAGGTCCCGCCGCCGAGTTCGTCGCTGAAGACCAGTTTGGTGCCGTCGTTGTTGAAGGTGGCCGAATGCCAGACGGCGAAATTCGGGTCCTGTACGACCTGGAGGACCCGCGGCAACAAGGGATTGGAGATGTCCATCAGCACGCCGTCGCCGAAACAGGCCCCCGCGGCGAGTTTCCGCTCCGGATAGACGGTGACGTCGTGGCAACCGCGCGGCTCCTCGTACTCCGAGCCCTCGGTGACGGGCCGTTCCCCGAACACCAGCGGCCGGGCGGCCACCCGGGCGGTCTGGGGGGCGTCCACGGGCACCTCGATGACGTCCATGGCGGAGTGTGGCGGCGGGCAGGTCGTGGAGTCGGGGACGGGCCCGGAGGAGGCGACGTAGACGTACACGGTCTTCTCGCCCGGCAGCACCGCATGGGTGTGCGATCCGCATTCGGTACGAATTGAGGTCACATACTTCGGTCGCTTCTTGTCGGAGACGTCGAAGATGCGCACGCCCTCCCACGCCCCGGCGGCGCCTTCGTCCGAGTCCTTGGAAACGCACGATTCGTTGTCTCGGGGGAAGTCGACGGAAAGGAACAGCAGATCCCCGGTGACCGAGATGTCGTTCTGGCCGCCTTCGCAGACCGTACGGGAGACGACCGAGGGTTTCTCCGGGTCGGAGATGTCGACGATCGTGAACCCGGCATAGTTTCCGACGAACGCGTATTCGCCCTGAAAGGCGAGATCGGTCCCCCACGCCTCGTCGCCGTCGAAAGGCGCCTCAAGAGGGACGTTGGCGACGACCCGGATGTTGTCGCTGTGATCGATCTCGTCGACCGCCAGCACGGGCGCCGCCGAGGAGGCCGCCGCCTGCGGGGACGCCTTGGGAGGCGGAGTGTCACCGCCAGGAGAACACCCGCTCGCTAAGAGGGCCACCACCAGGACGCAGAAGATCCGCCTCATGGGGGAACGCTATGGCACGGATGGCCCGTTTACGTGGGGAATGCGTAACGGTTTCACGAGCTCCAGAGCATGTTGGACAGCTCTTCGTCGAGATCCATGAAGTCGACCTCACGCCCGGCCGGCACCAGCTCGTAGGTCCGGTGGAGGAACTCGGTCAGCGGCGCCAGCGGCACCTCGAACAACGCCTGCCCGAACGGCGAGGTCAGGCTGATGTGGAGCGTGCGCTCCCCGTCGGACCGGGCCGGCCACACCTGGACGTCGCCGTCGCCCACCCGCCGGACGATCCCCACGGTCAGCAGCTCGCGCGCGAAGATCCATTCGACCGGCTCGTCGTTCCCGACATGGAAGGCCATGCGGATGGCGTAAGGGTCTTCGGCCGTGTAGCTCAACCCCGCCAGCAGCGGGACGGTCGTGCGGTCTGGGACGACAAGCCGAAGGCCCAGCTCGGCAGAGACGGTGGTGCTGTTCATCGTCAGCCAAACCTTTTCGTCGTCGGGACCCCCTGCGGGGCTTTCACTGCTCAGACGGACCACGTCCCGAGCTATGACGCGGAACGAAGAAACCTTGCAGGGAAGATTCCGCCGTCCGGCCGTTCTGTAACGCACAGCACAGCCAGACATTTTGGCATCTACCTGCACAAACACCATAACCGACCCGGTGTTTGCGATGGTTTTGCGTGTCCTCCGAGACGTGGATGGGCTTCAGGTGGTGCTTATTGGTCGAGTGTGGAGCATCACGATGCTATGCCAACAGACCGCCACGCCGCCCGTTCCTGGAGAACCTTTCGATGACGATGCGGGGACAGACCTGAGACACGGCGGGGACTCCAGGGGTCGGACGGGCCTCGACTCGGGCTTCGCTTCGCGTGGAGGGGGCGGAGTGCGGTATGGTTCTTGCTGTCGGACCCCGCAGGGGAACGATCATCCCGGGCGATTAGCTCAGCGGGAGAGCGCTTCGTTCACACCGAAGAGGTCACTGGTTCGATCCCAGTATCGCCCACTCTGGAGAGGGAGACCTTGGTCAGCGGCTTCGCCGCTTTCCCGGGTCTCCTTCGTCGTTTACACGGGGGGACGACCCCCCGAACCCCCCGATACGAGAGGGCTTCGCCCCCTCGCGCTCCCCCCGGTCCGCTCTCGCGGCCCTTTCGTCGCTGGCGCTCCGGGTCGCTTCGCTCCTGGCGAAGGGCTCCGCCCCTCGCGCACCCTGGAACTCCTCGCTTCGCTCGGCCCGTTGGCTCCCCGAACAAAGTTCTGGCATGAGATGGGATGGCTCGGTGGCCCTGATCGCCGTACAAGCGCGAAAGGGTCAATGGCTTTGGGGACTGAGGTGCTTCGCGATTGTGTCGTGCCAGGAGCGCATGAAGGCCGAATAGCCTTCGGCGAATGCCTCGAGTTCAGCTTGGGCGGTTTCCGTCAGAGCGGTGAGGTCGTATGTCACCGTGACTTCGGTGATCTGCGCCGAGGCAGGGGCAAGGGTGACGGTTACGGTGCCGGCGCGGTGTCCTGGGGTCAGTCGAGCGTAGGACATCATCTGGCCGCGTCGGCGCTCCAGGACGACCCAGGTGGTGGCGTCTCCGTCGGCGTGTGTCTGGAACACGGTGCCCGGGAGGGTGTCATCCGTCTCCCCTGTCGGGTCGGGGAAGACCGGATCCCAGCCATCGACCCACGCGCGCTCACCGACCGGAGTGAACAGGTGGAAGGCCTCCTCTGGCGGGAGGGCTACCTCGAAGCTGCCCGTGAGATGGCATCGCGCTTTCATTTCTCCTCCAGTTTGTGGGCGTCGGCGACGGTGAGGGTCAGTCCGTACACCGACTTCAGTTTGTCGATCTGGGCGATGGTCTCCGGCCCGAACGGCACCTTGCCCTCGAAGGCGTGCAGCACGATCCCTTCGACGAGATCCCCTAGGGAGATGTCCAGGTACTCGGCCAGTCCCTTCAGGACCTTCAAGGTGTTCCGCTCGATGCGGAGACCGGTCTGAGCGCGTTCAATTTGTACCATGGTAACAATGTACCAAGATCGAGGATATGCGGCCAGTCGTCGACGGTCCAATGCTCATCTACGCAGCGGCGGGTGTGAGCCCGGCCTCTTGGGTGGGGCACGATGGCGCGGTGGGCGGTCTCGATTTCTTCGCCGATCTGGTGATCACGGGCACGGTGCTCGGGTTGGACCATACGAGCGGGCGGGCAGCCGTGGAATCGGTGTTCGGGCGGGACTGCGTGCCTCCAGGGGCCGTATCGGACTTCGGGCTGGTCGAGTTCGGGTGGGGGCGCGGCCAACGCCGGGGCGCGTGGGAGGTCAGCTATTTCGGGGCCCAGGCTCACCGGCTGCCCTGGCTCACCGCTGAACACGAGATCGAATCGGCTCTTCTTGATCGCTATGGCGGGTTTCCCTCCCGTCTGGACGTCGGCGATCTGCTGACCGCCGTACAAACGCGTGGATTCACGCTGAGGGAGCGGTCGTCACACGACGGTGGATGTGTCGAGTACTGGGAGCCCACGTCGAAGATGGGGGTTCTTGCGGTGTCGGACTCCGATCAGTTCGGCGAACCGCGCGGAACGGTGCTGAAGGTGCTGGGGCCGACGGCCTTCCTCGGCGATCTGGGGAAATTCACGGACTACGCCCGGCACCTCCTCACTCTGTCCGACCAGGATCTGGGGAACTGGCTGGACAGGCGTGAGCCGGACACCGAACCTGACCGGGGCGACTGGTGGTCCTGCCTCCGCGGTGTCGTCGCTCGGCGGACCGGCGGCAGGCCCGAGTGGCAGAGGTTGGGCGTCGTTCTCGACCGGTATGCGCTGGAGCGGGGGGTCGACACCCCCGACGCGGCGGCGGTCGATCTGGTTCTCTCGGTGGGGCGCCTCCAGGCGGATGATCTGTCCTCAATGGAGGAAGCGGTGGAGCGGTGGCTGGCGGCGGTGCCTCCCGTGGCCGAGGTCGCCCGGCTGTGCGCCCAGCGGCCCGTCGATCCCGGTGACATCCGGCTGGCCCGCCGGCTTCGTAACCAGATCCACGCCGTCGAGCCGTTCCTGGGTCTTGTCATGCCCGCGAACGAGGTCGGCGCCTGGGTCGAGGTCAAGGCCGCCCTGCTCAGCCAGGGGTGAACGGCGTGGCGTCCCGGTGGCCTCCCTCGGGTCGGCGACGATCTTGGGGAACCCATCATGGAGGCTGCTCGTGGACGTCATCGGCGCCGGTTTCGGGCGGACCTGCACCCTTTCCCTCAAAGCGGCCCTCGAACAACTGGGCTTCGGCCCCTGTTACCACATGGCCGACGTCGTCGAAGATCCCCGCCGGATCCGCCAATGGCTGGAAGTGGGCGACGGCAGGACCACGGACTGGGACGCGATCTTCCAGGGATTCAAGTCGGCCGTCGACTTCCCCGCCGTCTCCTACTGGAGGGAGCTGATCAGCCACTATCCCGAGGCCAAGGTCGTGCTGACCGTCCGCGATCCCGACCGGTGGTACGAGAGCGCCCGGGACACGATCTTCCATCGGGCGGTCGAGAACGACGAGCCCGGTTCACGGTGGCAGCGGTGGGTGCACCGGATGATGTTGCGGCGGGTGCCTGAGATGGCGCTGTTTCCCCAGATGGCCAAGGCCACGGTCGCCGATCGGGTGTTCGGGGGGCGGCTGGACGACCGGGAGCACTGCATCGAGGTCTTCCTGCGGCACAACGAGGCGGTCAAGGCGGCGATCCCGGCCGATCGGCTGCTCGTGTACGAGTGCCGGGAGGGGTGGGGGCCGCTGTGCCGGTTCCTCGGGGTGCCGGTTCCCGACGTGCCCTTTCCGCACGTCAACGATCGCACCCAGTTCAACCGCCGGCGGCCCTGGCTGGAACTGAGGCGGCTCGTCCTCGGGCGGCGTCGGTTGGGAGCGTGATGGTGAAGACCGCTCCCTCGCCGGGGGCGCCGCCGACCGTGAGGATTCCGTCGTGGCCGTCGACGACCTCTTTCACCAGGGCCAGGCCCAGGCCGTAGCCGGTGCCTCCCGTCACGTGGCGGATGAACAGCCGGGCCGGGTCTCCGGGTGCCAGGCCCTCGCCGTCGTCGGCGACCGTCAGGCTGACGCGGTCGGCGGCCGAGGCCAGGGTGATGGTGATGTGGCCGCCGGGGGCGGTGTGGGTCAGGGCGTTGTCGACCAGGGCGGACAGGACGCGGCGGAGGGCGGGGGCGGCGCCGCTGACGACCGCCGGGGCGGGGTCGCGGTGGACTTCGATCGTGACGCCGCGGGCCTGGGCGCGGGGTGACTCGGCCTCGGCGAGTTCCTGGGCCAGCAGGGCCAGGTCGACCGGGCGACGGAGGCGGTCGCTGAGCAGCAGGTCGTCGACGACCTCGCCCAGTTCGCGGGTGCCGTTGACGAGGCGGTCGACGTCCTCCACCGGGAGTTCGCCGCGTCTGAGGCGGATCGAGACGAGCTGGGCCCTGGTGTGCAGGCGGGCCAGGGGGGTGCGCAGTTCGTGGCTGACGTCTTCGGTGAAGCGGCGCTGGCGGGCCAGGGCCTCGCCGAGCGGGGCGATGGCACGGCAGGCGATCAGGTGGGCGATCAGCACGGCGGCGAGCAGCGCCACGATCTCGGCGGCGATCAGGGTGTGCAGCAGGCGCCGGCGTTCGGAGACCTGGTAGCGCAGGTCGAGCGCGGCCTGGCGGATGACGTCGCCGCGGCGTTCGGTCTGGATCAGGTACTCGAGGCCGCCCAGTTCGACCCGGTCGACGCGGACGCCGCCGTCGCGGGCGACGGACCTGATCCCGGCACGCCACGGGAGGGCCTCGGGCGCGCCCGGGGAGCGGCGGATGACCTCTCCCTCGGCCTCGATCAGCCACAGGCAGGGCGGTGGGCTGGTGAGCAGGGCGCGTTCGACTCCGGCGCGGACCTCGCGGCGGGCCGCGGCGTCCTGCTGGCCGACCATCACGCTGTAGACGAGGGCGCCCATGATGAGCAGCAGTACGGAGATCGCCCCGGCGGTCCGCAGGGTCACCCTGCGGCGGGCACGGGTCAGCAGCGCGTTCACAGGCTGCCCAGCCGGTAGCCGACGCCGCGGACCGTGCGGACCACGCCCGAGCCCAGTTTGCCGCGCAGGTAGTAGACGTAGGTGTCGACGATCGACTCCGTGGTGGCGCCGTCGAAGACGCCGCGGCGCAGCGACGCCCTCGTGTGGACGTGGCGGGGGCGGACGGCCAGGGCGCGCAGCAGGCGGCACTCCTGGCCCGAGAGGGGCACCTGCGCGCCGTCGGGCAGGTGCACCGCCTGGGCGCCCAGGTCGAGCCAGGCGCGGCCGAGCGGGAGCAGTTCGGCGTGGTCGGCGTGGCGGCGGTGCAGGGCGCGCACACGGGCCAGGAGTTCGTCCACCTCGAAGGGTTTGACCAGGTAGTCCTCCGCGCCGGCGTCGAGGCCCGTCACGCGGTCGTGCACGGTGCCGAAGGCGGTGAGGAAGAGCGCCGGGACGGTGACGGCCCGGCGCCGGAGACGGCGGAGCAGGTCGAGGCCGTCGAGGGCGGGCAGCCCCCGGTCGACGACCATGACGTCGTAGGCCCGGCTGAGCGCCAGGTGGAGGCCGCGTTGTCCCTCCAGCGCGTGGTCCACCTCGTAGCCGTGGTCGGTGAGGATCTCGACGAGGAGCGCGCCGAGTTCTCGGTCGTCTTCGATGAGCAGCAGCCGACGTGCCACGGAACCAAGTTGTCACTCCAGCCTCCGAAACGCCAGAGGGTGGCAGATCCCACCTGCGGTTCCGCTGAAAGTAGATGAAATTTACACCAACTCGTCCTCCCGATCCGGCTCTCTGGTCTCCAGCCGGGCGGGCAGGGCGAGCTGGTAGAGGGGCACCGCGCCGGCCGTGGTGATGACGGCGACCAGGACGAGCATCGCGAAGACCTCCTGGCCGATCATCCCGTGGGCCAGGCCGATGTTGATGAAGATGAGGATCATCAGGCCGCGGGCGTTCATCAGGGCGCCGACGGCGTACGACTCGCGCCAGGAGAAGCCCATCCCGCGCATCGACACGGCGCAGCCGAAGTACTTGCCGACGAACCCGGCCACCAGGATCAGCAGGAAGGCCAGCAGCATCGTGCCGCCCGCGATTCCGTCGAGGTGGGTGTTGAGGCCGGAGAAGGTGAAGAACACCGGCAGCAGCAGGGTGGAGACGACCTCCATCATGCGGCTGTGCAGGGCCTCGCGGAACTTCGGGTCGCGGGGCATGGCCAGGCCCGCGATGAAGCCGCCGAACACGGCGTAGACGCCGATCCAGTCGGTCAGCCAGCCGGCGGTCAGCGGGACGAGCACGACGACGTACATCATCGTGGGGGTGAAGGTGCCCGTGGCGGCGAAGCGGGCGCCGAGGGGGCGCAGCAGCGGGGCCACCAGTTTCAGCACGACCACGGCGAACAGGGCGGTCAGCGCGATCGTGCGGATCGCGCCGCCCGAACCGGTGTCGAGGTGGAGGGCGGTCAGCAGGGCCAGCAGGCACCACGCCACCGCGTCGTCGACCGAGGCGGCGAGCAGGGTGAGGCGGCCGATCGGGGAGTTCTGGAGCCCGCGTTCGTAGAGGATGCGGGCGAGCATCGGGAAGGCGGTCAGCGAGAGCGCGCCGCCGAGGAAGAGGGCGAACTCGAAGCGGCTGACCTCGCCGCCCGACAGGGTCCCGTACAGGAGCAGGCCGGCGCCGAAGCCGAGGGCCAGCGACGGCAGGAAGCCCGAGAGGGCCAGCACGCCGGCCCTCTTGACCTGGGCGCGGCTGCTCGCCTTGTGGTCGAGGCCGGCCCCGACGAGGAACATGTAGAGGGTCAGGCCGATGGTGCTCAGGACGTACAGGATCGGTTTGATCTCGGGCGGGAACAGCGACTGCTGCGCGGCCGGGAACAACCAGCCGAACAGGGTGGGCCCGAGCAGCACGCCAGCGACCATCTCCCCCAGCACGCGGGGCTGGCGCACCATCAGCGCGAGCTGACCGCAGAGCGCGGCGACGGCCAGGATGACGACCAGGGCGGGCAGCACCTTCAGGATGAGTTCGAGATTGGCGTCCATGTGATCACCTGTCTCCGAAGTGGCGGGCGCAGAGGGCCTGGCGACGGGCGTCCCAGACCATGTAGGCGCCGAGCACGAGCTGGACGAGGCTGCGCCAGACGTCCTCCCACCGGTCGCGCACGGCCATGACCCGGAGTCTCCAGGCGGGCGGTTGTGCGCCGGCGGGGGTGAGCAGGCAGGGGCCCCGGTTGGGCAGGGAGCGGGTGTGCCGCGCCGACGACGAGAGCTCCCAGCGGGAAAGGAGCTCCCGGCACGCGGCGCGCAGCGCGATCGGCGCCAGGCGCCAGGCCGGGCAGGGCCGGTTGGCGGCCATGCCGAACGGGATGTGGTTGAGGTCGCGCACGCCGTGCTCGAACCGGGCGGGGTCGAAGCGGTCGGGCTCGGGGAATCCGGCGCGGTGGAAGTCGGGATAGTTGAAGCAGAGCACCGTGCCCTCCGGGATGTCCGGCATGTCGCCCCGGGTGATGCGGTGCGCGACGCCGAACAGCGGATAGAGCCGGAAGGTCTCGTTGATGACCTGGTCGAGGAAGCGGTCGTCTCCGGTACGGGCCCGCGCCTGCGTCTCCTTGTGGTGGGCCAGCACCATGCCGAGGTGGGCGGTCGCCTCGGCCATCTGGACCACGGCCGTGTTGAAGAAGACGCCCTGCAGGTAGAGGGCCTGCTCGTGCCGGGTCAGGCCGCCGGGGAGCGGCTGCCGGACGTCGTCGAGCCGGGTTTCGAGGTAGGCGGTGAGCCGGTCGCGGCGGTCCATGTGCCGCAGGCCGGTGCACTTCAGCGCGGTCACCACGTCGTCGGCGTTGGCCACGATCAGGGCGCGGGCCTCGGGCGGGCACCGCTCGCCGAAGACGAGCTCGTAGGAGAACTCCGCCCAGACCGGCATGGCCAGGTCGCGCAGCCGGTAGGCGGGGGCGGCGCGGCGGGCGCACCGGACCGCCAGGTCCTCGATCGCGGTCTTCGAGACCGCGAGGAACCCCCGGGTGGCGGCGGCCACGGCGTCGTAGCGCTCCCCCGGTTCCAGGTGCTCCTGGTGGATGTCGGCCCCCGGGGACAACCAGTACCAGAACAGGTCCGACAGGGCCGCGCCCCGGCTGCGTCCGGAGGCGGCCGGGTGGGAGTAGACCTCGCGGAACCGTTCGACCGGCACCGCGACCGTCTCCTGGCCGTTGACCCGCTCGAACACCAGCAGCCGCAGGGCGACCACCCGGCCGGGCAGCCACCAGGGCAGGCTCAGCACGAACAAGGCCACCAGGATCAGCATCGCCGCACCACGCTCCGGTCGAGCGGGACGCCGGTCAGCGCCATGGCCACCTCGATCTCGGCCCGGAAGCGGCGCAGCACCTCGCGCACGCCCCGCTCCCCCTCGGCCGCCAGGCCCCACAGGATCGGCCGCCCGACCAGCACCGCGCGGGCCCCGAGCGCGAGCGCGGCCACGACGTCGGTGCCGCGCCGCACCCCGCCGTCGACCGTCACAGGCACCGCCCCGCCGACCGCGTCCACGATCCCCGGCAGCAGGTCGACCGCGGCGGCGACGCGGTCGAGCTGGCGGCCGCCGTGGTTGGACACCATGACCATCGCGGCCCCGTGGGCGACGGCGGTCCGCGCGTCGTCCGGGTGGGTGACGCCCTTCACGATCAGCGGCAGGCCGGTGACCTCGCGCAGCCGGTCGAGATGGGCCCAGGAGATCTCCGGGGAGAACTCGATCGGCCGCACCACGTCGCCCTCGCGGAGGTTCTCGCAGGCCAGCCCCTCGGGCAGGTCGTGGAAGCCGTTGTGGACGTCGCGCGGGCGGACGCCGAACACCGGCGAGTCGGCGGTGACGACGAGGGCCCGGCAGCCCGCCTTCTCCGCCCGCCCGGCGACGCGCTCGGTGAAGGCCATGTCGGGCTGCACGTAGAGCTGGAACCAGAGGGTCGCGCCGGTCTCCGCGATGGCCTCGACCGGGGTGGTCGAGGCCATGCTGACGATCATGACGGTGTCCTCGGCGGCGGCGGCCCGCGCGGTCGCCAGCTCGCCGTCGGGGTGCGCGAGCCGGTGGAAGGCGGTCGGGGCGACCAGCACCGGCAGAGAGGCACGGCCGCCGGGCAGGGTCACCGCCAGGTCGGGTCGCACGCCGCTGAACACGCGGGGGGCCAGCCGCAGCCGGGCGAACGCCGCCTCGTTCTCGTGGACGGCGCTCTCGTCGCCGGCCCCGCCGGCGAAGTAGTCGTAGTGGGCCTTCGGGAGGCGGTGCCTCGCGACGGCCTCGTACGAGGGCATCAGGTCCGCCGGGCGAAGAACGCCCGCAGGGGCTCCAGGTGGACGTCCGGGGAGGTCCAGTCGTTCTCCAGGTTCTCCGTCACGTGGTGGACGGCCGGTTCCTCGCCGGGGCGGTGGTGGCGGACGACCGGGTGGAGGTAGTGGCCCTCGTCGGCGCGGGCGGCGTCGCTCTGGGTAATCCGGCCCACGGTCACGTCGAAGGGGTCGACCTGGTCGTGGCCGGGGCCGTACTCCAGCGTGATCGTGTAGTGGGGGCCGTCGATCGGCAGGTCGACGGGGCGCTCCTCCAGGTAGCGGCCGTCGTGGGTGATGACGTCGGCGATCACGCCGAACTGCTGCCACAGGGCCGAGCTGCGGTTGACCCGGTCGAGCACCGCCTGCGCCATCGCCTTCGGGTCGGCGCCGACCTCCTTCGCGGGCCAGGGCACGTCGTGGTGCCGCTCCTCCAGGATCCGGTGGAGGGCGCGGGCGCCGTACCGGAAACCGTGGATGAAGCCGCTGGTCCCGCGCTTGAAGTCGCGCGACTGGGTGATGGTGCCGGCGAAGTACAGGCCGGGGACGTCGACCGACTCGTAGGCCGGGGTGAGGGCCGGGAACCGGCCGCTGGCGTGGAGGGCCGGGCGGCAGGTGTCGTCGAAGATCGACCGGTCGAACGCGAAGCCGGCGCAGACGATGACGCGGTCGTAGGGGATGTCCTTGGTGACCTCGTCGGCCCGCACGAAGGCGACGGTCACCCGGTAGGTGCCGTCGTCGAGGCGCTCGATGTGCCGCACGTCGCCGTCGAGCACGGCGTTCTGGGACTTCAGCTGGTAGGTGTCCAGGAAGTTGTTGTTGACCGCGCGCAGGTGGCCGACGTAGTGGGTGCGCCAGGCCATCTTGACCGAGTGGGGCCCGGCCACGTGGACGACGGCGGCGGTCTCGACCAGGTTGTCGGCGGTCTCGAAGGCCGAGTTGCCCTTGCCGATGATGAGCACCCGCTTGTCGATGAAGTCGGCGGGGTCGACGGAGACGGCGCCGTACTGTTCGGCCTGCTCGATTCCGGGGATGGCCGGGATGTTCTCCCTGCTCACGCCGGTGGCGACGATGACGCGCCGGGCGGTGCGCACGGTGCCGAGGTCGTCGGTGACGGCGAAGCCGCCGTCGGTTCTGGTGACGTCGCGGGCGCGGGAGCCGTACACGACGTCGAGGCCCTCGGCGAACCGGGCCAGGTAGCGCACCATGTCGTCGGCGTGCGGGAAGTAGCGGTCGCTGAAGCGGGTGAACAGCAGCTCCGGGTCGTCGGACAGCAGGCTGTTCCAGTCCATCCGCAGGTTCAGCTCGGGGTCGTCGGTGCCGTTGTACTTCTTGTTGATGGAGATGAGGGTCCGATGGCGGGGGAAGGTCGCGAAGAACGTGCCCGGCTCCGGGCCCGCCTCCATGATCGTGTACGACCTTCCGGCCGCCCTCAGGAACCATCCCATCTGCAGACCGGCCGGTCCCGCGCCGATCACCAGGTAATCCAGCATGCCCCCAGTGTTGGCGGGCGATTCTCAGAGAACGATCAGAGACAGTAAGGCCTTCTTGTCAGGTTTGCCGGACGCGGCCAGCGGCACCTCGTCGATGACCGTGATCGTGGCGGGCACGTGGTCGGCACCCAGCTCCTCCCGCACGTGGTCCTTCAGCTCCCCGATGTCCGGATCCCCGGCGACGACGAAGGCGTGGGCCGCCTCGCCGGTGGCCCGGTCGGGGGCGCCGACGACGTAGGCCTCCTCCACACTGGGGTGGCTCTCCAGGGCGCGTTCGATCGGCCCGAGGTAGACGACCATGGCGTTGACCATGACGGCCTCGCGGGCCCGCCCGACGATGTGGATGTAGCCGTCGTCGTCGACGTGGCCCAGGTCGCCGGTCCGGTACCAGCCGTCGCTGATCGGGTTCTCCTCCCCGTTCCAGTAGTCCCTCATCAGGTAGGGGCTGCTGACCAGCAGCTCACCCTCGTGGGCCCTGACCTGGACCATCGGATGGGGGCGGCCGACGGTGTCGGCCTTCGCGGGCAGGTCGCGGGGGGTGAGCATGGAGATCGACCCGGCCTCCGTCGCGCCGTACCCCTGGTAGACGACCGGCCCGAGCAGCTTCACCGCCTGCTCCAGCCGGGACGCGGAGATCGGCGAACCGCCGACCATCATGGCGCGCATGTCGGGCAGCTCGGTGCCGGTGTCGATGATCTGGGTCAGCCGCGGGACGGTGAAGATCGACCCGGTGATGCGGAGGTCGCGGTAGACGCGGGGGAACTCCGGGTCCACCGGGATCACGACGGTGCCGCCGCCGAGCAGCGCCAGGCCGAGGAACTCGAAGACGACCATGCTCGCCAGCGTGCCGAACAGCAGATACCGCTCGAACCCGGCGGCCATCTCCCGGGCGACCGGCGACCACACGCCCGGCTGCCAGGCCCAGTGCCGGTCGAGGGCGTCGTAGGTGAGGGCGCAGCCCTTCGGCCGGCCGGTGCTGCCGCTGGTGAACGCCAGCATTGCGACGTCGCCGGGACGGCCCAGCGGGGTCAGGTGACTGCCCGCCCCGGCCTCCGGCAGGGTCGCGTCGTCGACGACGTGGTCGACGTCCATGGCGAGGACGTGCTCCAGCTGCGCCTTGGAGTAGCCCGGCCGCACGCCCACCACCCGGCAGCCCAGGACGTGCGCGGCCATCTGGGCCGCGAACGCCTCCGGCGTGACCGAGGTCCGGAACGCGACGGCCCTGCCGCGCAGGCCCTTCGCGTCCAGGGCGCCCGCCATCGAGCCGATCATGGCGAGCAGCTCCGCGCGGGTGACGACGCGCGGGCCGTGCTCGAAGACGGGCCGGCGCGGTTCCTCCCGCAGGAGGTCCAGCAGCGGTGCGGGGAAGACCATGACGCGTCTCCTTCGGGTCTGGGAAAGCGGCGACGGACGCGATACAACCACCCTGAGATCAGAACCCGATCAGACCCGCGGAGGCCGCTCGTGGACGTCATCGGCGCAGGATTCGGCCGGACCGGCACCAGATCGCTGAAGGCGGCCCTCGAACTGCTGGGATTCGGCCCGTGCTACCACATGGCCTCCGTCATCGCCGAACCCCGCAGAGTCAGGCAGTGGCTCGACGTGGGCGAGGGCCGCTCCGCCGACTGGGACACGATCTTCGCGGGCCACCGGTCGGCGGTCGACTTCCCGGCGGCCTCGTACTGGCGCGAGCTCGCCGCCCACTACCCAGCGGCGAAGGTGATCCTGACGGTCCGCGACCCCGGCCGCTGGTACGACAGCGCCCGCGAGACCATCTTCCGCCGCGAGATCGAGGCCGGCGCGCCCAAGCCGTGGCCGCAGCGGGTGAGGACCCGGCTGATCGCATGGCGGGCGCCCGACTTCGCGCTCTACCCGCGGATGGCGAGGGCCACGATCTTCGACCGGGTCTTCGACGGGCGGGTGGCCGACCGCGACCACTGCGTGGCGGTGTTCCGGCGGCACGTCGAGGAGGTGCGGGCGGCGATCCCGGCCGACCGGCTGCTGGTGTTCGAATGCCGGGAGGGGTGGGAGCCGCTGTGCCGGTTTCTGGGAGTGCCGGTGCCGGACGTGCCGTTTCCGCAGGCCAACGAGCGGGCGGCGTTCCAGGCGAAGAGGCCGGGGCGGGCGCTGCGCCTGATCGTGCGGGGCCGCTGAGGTCTCAGCCCGCCAGCATCGTGCGCATCCGGCCGATCTCGATCTGCTGGCCCGTCACGATGTCGAGGGCCAGCGTCCGCATCAGCTGGTCGCGGCCGCCCTTCAGCTGCTCCCCCGCCATCGTCACCGCTCCCTCGTGGTGGCGGATCATCAGCGTCAGGAACAGGCGGTCGAACGCGGCTCCGCGCGCCGACCGCAGGTCGTTCATCTCCTCCAGCGAGGCCATGCCGTAGCCGGTGGTGTGGGCGTGGCCCGCGGGGACCTCGCGGCCGAGGCGGGTCAGCCAGCCGGACAGGACGCCGATCTCGGGGCGTTGGGCGGCCGTGATGCGGTCGGCCAGGGCTCTGACCTGATGGTCTTCGGCGCGGTCGGGGACCAGGCCGGTCATCTCCAGGGCCTGCCGGTGGTGGCCGATCATGCCCTCGGCGAACCGCACGTCGGCGGCGGCCACGTCGGCGGCGTAGGTGCCGAGGGTCTGGCCGGGGGTCGCGACGGCGCCGCTCTCGCCGGGGGCGCCGGGCAGCACCACCGGCGGGCCCGATCCGGCCACCACCGGGCGCGGGTCGTCCGCGCCGGGGGTGCAGGCGGCCACCGTCGCCAGGGCGATGGCCGCTAAGACGGCACGTCTCACGGGTCGAGGTCGTCGGCCGAGCGGGCCGCGAAGGCCTCCATCGCCGCGCGGGTGACCGGGCCGGGGCCGACCGGCAGGGCCTTGCCGTCGACGAGGCCGATCGGCTGGATGTCGCGGGTCGTCGAGGTGAGGAAGGCCTCTTCGGCGTCGTAGAGGGCGGCGAGCGGGACGTCTTCCTCGACGGCGTCGGGGTACCACTCCAGGGCCAGGGCGCGGGTGACGCCGGCCAGGCAGCCCGACGACAGGGTCGGCGTGATCAGGCGGCCGCCGCTGACGATGAAGATGTTGCTGCCGGTGCCCTCGCAGAGGTTGCCGGCCAGGTTCTCGAAGATGGCCTCGCCGCCGCCGCGCTCCTTGGCGTAGGCCAGGGCCTTGGCGTTGTCGCCGTACGACGTCGACTTCACGCCGGTCAGCGCGCCGCGCTCGTTTCGGGGCCACGGGACGACGACCACGTCGGCGGTGGCCGGGAACGGCTTCTGCTCGCCGACGATGATGATCGTGTTGGTGCCCTCGGAGCCGCGGTCGCTGCCCAGCGGGCCGGGACCGCTGGTGTAGGTGATGCGGATGCGGCCCAGCGACCACTTCGGCGCCGCCGCGACGGTCTCCCGTACGCCGTCGGCGATGGCCTTCGTGTCGGGTTCGGGGAGGTCCATGCGCTTGGCCGAGAGGGCGAGGCGGTCGAGGTGGCGGGTGAGGGCGAAGACCTCGCCGTTCGTCACCTTGATCGTCTCGAAGACGCCGTCGCCGACCATGAGCCCGTGGTCGAAGACGGACACGACCGCCTTCTCCGGAGCGATCAGGTCGCCGTTGACCCAGATGGGAACCGCCATGTGAGACTTCTACCCTTCGTCTGAGCGGGATGCGAGCGCGATGAGCCGGGACGCCTTCAGCTCCGTCTCGCGCCATTCGTGCCCGGGGTCGGAGCCCCATGTGATGCCGGCACCGGTGCCGAAGCGGATCTCCTCACCGGTGATCCAGAAGGTGCGGATGCCCACCGCCAGGGCGGCCTCGCGCCGATCGGCGTCGACCCAGCCCACCGCCCCACAGTATGGCCCCCGGGGCGCTGGTTCGAGCGCATTGATGATGCTCAGCGCGGACGATTTCGGCGCACCCGTGACGGAACCGGGCGGGAACGTCGCGGCGAATATCTCCGGCCACGATCTCCGGGTGGTCGCCTGGACGGTCGACACGAGGTGCACCAGCCCCGGATGCTCCTCCACGGCCAGCAGCTCGGGCACCGTCACCGAGCCGACGTCGGCGACGATCCCGAGGTCGTTGCGGACCAGGTCGACGATCATCACGTTCTCGGCGTAGTCCTTCTCCAGCAGGTCGGCGTAGGTCTCACCAGTGCCCTTGATCGGCCGCGAGGTGATCACCGGGCCGCTGCGCCCCAGGTAGAGCTCCGGCGAGGCCGACACCACGGTCAGCCCCGGCACGTGGATCACCGCCGAGTGGGGGGCCGGGTTGCCCTCGGCCAGCAGCCCGGCCAGCGCCAGCGGGTCGCTGCGGTGGGTGAGCGGCGCCGACAACACCCGGCAGAGGTTGGCCTGGTAGACCTCGCCCCGCTCGATGTGGTCGCGGATGGCCCGCACGCCCGCCTCGTAGCCGGCCCGGTCGAGGGAGGAGCGCCACTCGGAGCGGCGCGGGCCGATCCAGGGGCCGCTGGGGGCGGGCAGCGGGGCGGGGCGGACGTCGTCGAAGCGGGCCAGGGTGACCTTGCCCTCGAACTCCACCACGACCGCCCACCAGCCGCCCTCGTCGAGGGCGGCCAGATCGGTGGCGACGTCGCTCAGGCCGGTGGCCAGACGGCCCGCGACGTGGGCGAAGGCGTCGTGCATCCGGCCATTCTCCCAGCGGCCTCCGCGAGCACTCGCGTCAGCTCCCGCGCCGCGGGCAGCGCCACGCGGGGCAGCGCCGCGAACACGGTCCGTCGTGGCGCGTTCGCGGCGATCGGGCGCAGCACCAGGTCGGGCCGCATGCCCTGGGTGGCGAGGGCCGGGACGAGCGTCACGCCCAGCCCGGCGGCGACGAAGCCGAGCTTGGCCGTCCACTCCCCCACGCGCATGCCGACCCTCGGGGTGAACCCGGCGGCGGCGCACGCGGCGGCGAGCATGAGGCCCTGCCCCGGGCGGGCGCCCTCGATCCAGTTGTCGTCGCGCAGGTCGCGCAGGTCGATCTCGGGCCGGCCGGCGAGCCGGTGGCCGGCGGGCAGGCCGACGAGGAACTCCTCCTCCAGCAGCGGTTCGAGCGTGATCGAGGGCGGCGCGTCGAGCCCGGCCGGGTAGTCGCTGACCACGGCCACGTCGATGGCGCCCTGGTCGAGCCGCTCGACGAGGTGACCGGTCATGCCCTCGATGAGGGTGGTGTCGACGCCGGGGAAGGCGGCCCGGTAGTCCTTCAGCGCCGCCGGGACCAGCGCGGCGTTCGCGGTCGCGAACGCGCCCACGCGCAACCGCCCGCCGGTCCCCCGGTGCACGGCGGCCAACTCCTCCTCGGCCCGCTGGAGGCGTTCGAGCACCTCACGGGTGTGCCGGTGGAGGGTGGCGCCGGCGGGAGTGAGCCGCACACCCCGGGGCAGCCGCTCGAAGAGCGGGCCGCCCGCCCGGGACTCCAGCGCCGCGACCCGCCGTGAGACGGCCGACTGCGTGTACTGGAGCTCCACGGCCGCGGCCGTGAAGGAACCCAGCCGGGCCACCGCGTCGATCAGGCGCAGGGCGTCGGTGTCGAACACTCAAGCTCCTGTTCTTCGGGCTTTGGCATTCCATGACCGCATGCCTTCCATGAAATGTACGCGCTGGTGGAATGCCTTGAGCAGGGGCTAGGGTCGAAATGTGATCGCTTTTCTGGGATTGGGGAACATGGGTTCCCCCATGGCCCGCCGCCTCGTCGCCGCGGGCCAGAAGGTGACCGTGTGGAACCGCACGCGCAAGGAGCTCGACGGCGCGGCCGTGGCGGACTCGCCCGCCGAGGCGGTGGCGGGCGCCCCGATCGTCATCTCGATGCTGGCCGACCCCGCCGCCGTGGCCGAGGTCGTCGAGGCCGCGAAGCCGGGCCTGTCGGCCGGGACGATCTGGGTGGAGATGTCCACCATCGGGCCCGACGCCGTGGCGGAGGTGCGCGCCCAGTTGCCCGACGACGTCCGGCTCGTGGACGCGCCCGTGCTCGGCACGGTCGGCCCCGCCACCGAGGGCAAGCTGCGCGTGATCGCCGGGGGCGACGCCGCCGACGTCGAGCGGGTCAGGGACGTGCTGGGGGTGTTCGGCGTCGTCCACCACTACGGGGAGCTGGGCTCCGGCGCGAAGATGAAGCTCGCCGTGATGGCCGGGCAGCTCTCGGTTCAGGTCCTGCTGGCCGAGAACCTCGCCTACGTGCGGCGGCTGGGCCTGTCTGCCGACGACTACTTCGACCTGCTCGACGCGACCCTGCTGGGCGCCGCCGGCGAACGGCTGCGCCCGGTGGTCGAGGAGGGCGTGCCGGAGACCCGGTTCAAGCTGGCCCTCGCCGCCAAGGACCTCACGCTCGCGACCGAAGGGCCCGGCGAGGTGCAGACCCTGGCCGCCGCCGCCCGCGACCGCTACGCCCAGGCCGCCGAGGCCGGGCACGGCGAGGGCGACGTCACCGGCATCGTGCCCGCCCTGCTGGAACTGCCGTGAAGCTCAACCCGCCCACCGTCCCGCCCACCAACGGCCGCTACTCCCACGCGGCCCGGACCGGTGACCTGCTGTTCGTCTCCGGCCAGGTCGCCGTCGACGCCTCCGGCGAGGTCGTCGGGCCCGGCGACATGACCCGACAGTCCGAGGTCGTGTACGAACACCTCCGGCTGATCCTCGAAGATCAAGGGGGCACCTTCGAGGACGTCGTGCACATCCGGACCTTCCTCACCGACATGGACGGCCTGCTCGACCACGCCGCCGTACGGGGGCGCTACATGCCGTCTCCCCCGCCCGCCAGCACGACCGTCGAGGTGTCGCGGTTGTTCATGCCGGGCCTCGTGGTCGAGGTCGAACTCGTCGCCGACCTCGCCGGAAGCGGCCGGTGAGCGCCTTCTCGCCGTGAGGAGCGGAGACGGCGGGAGGGGCCGGGGCGGGCGGAGCCGTAACTAGGAAAGTGGGCCGGTGACCTTCTCCACCGCCTCGACCAGCGCGCCCGAGGAGATCAGCCGCACGACCGCCTCGATCTCCGGCGCGAGGAACCGGTCGGGACCGGGCCCCGCCACCGACTCCCGCAGCAGCGCCAGCGCCGCGCCGGTCCCCGGCGCGGGCCGGTGCGGCGCGCGCAGGTCGAGCGCGCGGGCGGCGGTGAGCGTCTCGATGGCGAGCACCCGGGTCAGCCCGTCGATCGCCGTGCGCAGCTTCCGCGCGGCCGACCAGCCCATGGAGACGTGGTCCTCCTGCATCGCCGACGACGGGATCGAGTCGACGCTCGCCGGCACGGCCAGCCGCTTCAGCTCGGAGACGATGGCCGCCTGGGTGTACTGGGCGATCATGTGCCCGGAGTCGACGCCCGGGTCGTGGGCCAGGAACGCGGGCAGCCCGTGGTTGCGCGCGACGTCGAGCATGCGGTCGGTCCGCCGCTCGGCCATCGACGCGACGTCGGCCACCGCGATCGCGAGGAAGTCGAGGACGTAGCCGACGGGCGCGCCGTGGAAGTTCCCGTTCGACTCGACCCGCCCGTCGCGGAGGACGACCGGGTTGTCGATGGCCGACTGGAGCTCCCTCCCGGCGACGAGCGCGGCGTGGTCGGCGGTGTCCCGCGCGGCACCGGCGACCTGGGGCGCGCAGCGGAGCGAGTAGGCGTCCTGGACGCGGGTGCAGGACCCGTCGCGGTGGGACGCCATGATCCCCGAGTCCCGGAGCAGCGCCCGGAGGTTGGCGGCGGAGGCCCGCTGGCCCGGGTGGGGCCGCAGTCTCTGCAGGTCGTCAGCGAAGACGGCGTCGGTGCCGAGCAGCGCCTCGACGGACATCGCGGCGGAGACGTCGGCGGTCTTGAGCAGGTTGCGCAGGTCGGCCAGGGCGAGGATGAGCATGCCGAGCATGCCGTCGGTGCCGTTGATGAGCGCCAGGCCCTCCTTGGCGGCAAGCTCGATCGGCTCGATGCCGGCCTCCTTGAGGGCCTCGCCGGTGGGCCTGAGCGTGCCCTTCGCGTCTCTGACCTGGCCTTCGCCCATGATCGTGAGGGCGACGTGGGAGAGCGGTGCGAGGTCGCCGGAGCAGCCGAGAGAGCCGTGTTCGTGGACGACCGGGGTGATGTGGGCGTTGAGGAGGTCTTCGAGGACCTTGGCCGTCTCAGGGCGGACTCCCGTGTGGCCGGTGGCGAGGGTGCGCAGCCTCAGCAGCATGAGGGCCCTGACGACCTCGGTCTCGACCTCGGGGCCGTTGCCGGCGGCGTGGGAGCGGATCAGGCTGCGCTGGAGCTGGGCCCGGAGTTCGGGGTCGATGTGCCTCGTGGCCAGGGCGCCGAAGCCCGTGGAGACGCCGTAGGCAGGGGTGTCTCCCTCTGCGAGCTCTTCGATGCGGCCTCTTGCTGCGGCCATCTCGGCTATGGCGTCCTCGGTCAGAGTGACCTGGGCGCCTTGACGGGCTACGTGGACGACGTCCTCGAAGGTCAGGTCTCCGATCGGCACGACTTCGCTCATGGTGCTCCCTCAGGATGTCACTATCGTGGAGCATGTTAGCTCCTTACGTGTCCTATCGATTTGGGGGTCGGGCGAAGATTCGCTAATGTTCTCTGCGTGGCCCGGGGAACCGGGAAGCACACGCGGAAGTGGCTCAGGGGTAGAGCATCACCTTGCCAAGGTGAGGGTCGCGGGTTCGAATCCCGTCTTCCGCTCGGAAGTTTGCTTGGACGATTAGCTCAGCGGGAGAGCGCTTCCCTGACACGGAAGAGGTCACAGGTTCAATCCCTGTATCGTCCACCAGGAGACGGGAGACCTGCGGTCGGCGCTTTGGCGCCTTCGGCGGGTCTCCTTCGTTTATACGGGGGGACGACCCCCCGAACCCCCCGCTGTCAGGGGGCTTCGCCCCCTCACGCTCCCCCCGGCCCGCTTCGCGGTCCCGGCGTCGCTTTCGCTCCGGGTCGCTTCGCTCCTTGCGAAGGGCTCCGCCCCTCGCGCTCCCCGGACAGGCCTCGCTTCGCTCGGATTCCGCTTCGTCCTGCTGGAAATGATAGCGCCCACGACATCGTCAGCGTTAGTCATGGCTTATAGGATAAGGCTTATCGCAACATCCGGCCCGTGGCTGGAATATGGGGGAAGATCATCAGCGATTCGCGATGATATTTCCGAGCGACGGCTCACATATCCTTGTGATCTCTTCGGGAGCCTTTCGCTTATCAGTTCAAGCGAACCGATAAGGTTCTCAATTTCTGATTTTACGTCTCCATGCCTTCTTTCATTGTCCGCAGGACGCCTCCTGCCTTGGGCGCTTTGTTCGAGCGCCCTCACCCCTCCTATTCCCGGAGCATTTCCCATGACCAAGATCGACGCCGACACCGCCTGTCTCACCTGGATCAGGACCGGCGACCTCGACCAGGTGGTCCGGGTGTTCGGCGGGCACCCCCTCGTGGCGGAACCGGAAACCCTCGACGGCCTGTTCTCCATCGCCCCGGAGGACCTGCCCGACGACGCCACCGGCGTGGCCCTGGTGGCCCGCCACGGGGACTGGGCCGTGCTGATCGAGCCGTTCGCGTTCCGTGGCCTGAGCCAGACGTTGTTGTGCGAGGCGGCCGCCAAGGGAGAGGCGTACCGGGTGGCCTGGACCGTCAACAGGTCCACGTTCGTCAGTTACGTCAGAGACGGCGAGATCGTGGCGAGTTTCGACGCCCTGGACCTGGAGGGAGCCCACGGCCGGGACTGGATCGACGCCCTCCCGGTGAGCGCGGCCGACTGGGACGCCGACTGGATGGCCGCCGCGTTCGCCGTGGCCGGGCACCTGTCCGGCATCGTGATCGACGACGACTGGCTGGCCGACTCCCACTCTCTCCACTGGTTGCGCCCGATGACCGTCCGGCGGGCCCCCGCCCTGCGGATCGACGCGAGAATGCGCTCCATCGCCGAGACCGACCCCCGCATCGCCCGAATCATCGCCGAACCCACGCCCGCCAGGCTTCCAGAGATCATCCTCATCGCCGCCACCATGGCCGTGGCCACCGCGGGCATCGAAGGACCCGCCGTCGAGGAGGCCCTGGCCCTGATCGCGAACCGGGGGCATTCGGCCGAGGTGGCAACCCGTCTTCGCGCACTCCAGGACGACTGCACGGCACGCATGTGGGAGGCCTACGAGTCCTGGCCCGAGGAGACCAGGGAGGACAGTCCGTACCCCGGCCATGACACCACCTACGGCCGGTGGAGGATCAAGGCGACGGCGGCGGAGATCCTGATCCTGGCGCTGACTCCCGGCGACAACCTCGCCGAGCAGGCACTGGAGATCACCAACAGGACCGGCGGCACCTACCTCAGCGAGGAGAACGGCGACATCGCCCGCCACCACGCCCTCGGCTCGGTCGCCTACTTCCTGGCCACGGGCGAGAACGCGTGAGGATCAGAGCTCCGCGAGCGCGTCCCGCATGTAGTCGATGAAGTCCCACACGTCCGGCACCATGTCGCGGTCCACGACGATTCCCACGTCGAGGAACCCGTCGTACGAGAAGAGCGTGATGTTGACGCCGCCGCTGACGTGGGTGATCACCGACAGCGGGTAGTGGGCGACGATGCGCGACCCCAGGATGTAGAGCGGCAGCCGCGGTCCCGGCACGTTGGAGACCATCAGATTCATGGCCGACACCGTGCCGGAGGCCAGCCGGAACGCCGCCCGGTCCGCCAGGCCGCTCAGCGCCGTCGGCATCGCCTGGGAGAAGTCGAGCAGCCATTGCGCCGGGGCGACGGAGAAACGTTCCTCACCGCCGCCATGCCGACGCTGATCATCCGGAGCCGGGTCTTGGCGTCGGACACGTTGATGGGCAACGTCGTGGTCGCGAGCAGGACCTGGTTGCCGAGTGGCTCGACCGGGAGTTCGTCGCGTTGGGACAACCAGCGGCACAGCGCGGTGGCGGCCAGGGCCATGACGACGTCCTTGATGGTGGTGCCGTGCTCGATCTTGACCTTCTTCACGTCGCCCAGCGGCAGCCGCCCCAACGCGAAGCGCCGGCGGGGCGAGATGGGGCCGGGGCAGGTCGGGCAGGACCGAGCCGGTGTCGCCGGGCCGGCCCACTCCTCGGATGAAACGGGCCAGCATGCCCGCTCCGGGATCTGCGCGATCACCGGGATCTCGTCCAGCCTCGGGGCCGTGCTGGAGAGGAAGCTCCCCCGCCCGGCTGCGCGGATCGGGAGAACGCGCGAACGCCCAGCTCAAAAGCTGGCGCATCCTGCAGAAATTATGATGCAGCCCGTCCAATGGCGGTCATCTGATCAAAGCCATCGCGGTCCTTCATAAGCCCCCGATCGCCCGATGATAAGACAGGTTCAATGAGCGCTGACGTCATCGACAGGCACATCAAGGATCAGGACGACAACCACCGATGACCCCTGCGAAATACCAAAGCCCAGGCTCCAGATCCACGGTTAGGGAATTGAACCCGGCTTGGGAAGTCTTCAACAGTATGAGGCTTGAGCTGCGGAAATCGAGACCTGGCGTACGCCGACCGTACAGGCACCCACACCCTCTCGCGCCCACGCTGTTCGCTCGTTAGGATACAACTGTATCCATACGGGAAACGGGGTCACCATGCGCGTTCCTGACCGGCCCTCCGCCTTCACCAGCGACTCTGCCCGTGACAGGTACTACGCGGTCTATGACCGGGCGTTCGGCGAGTTGTGGCCGGTGCCGGTTGACGCCATCGACGTGGAAACCCGGGCCGGCAGTGTGCGGACCTACCGGGCCGGGCCCGCCGGGGGAGATCCTGTGGTTCTCGTGGCCGGTGCGGGCGGGAACGCGCTGGCCTGGTATCGCTACATCGAGCCGCTGGCGCGCACACGTCCGGTCCTTGCCGTCGATCCTCTCGGCGAGGCCGGCCGCTCGGTCCAGACGCGGACGCTCGCGACGGGTGCCGTGGTCGGCGGCTGGCTCACCGACGTCCTGGCCGCGGTCGGAGCCGAGCGCGCACACGTGGCGGGTTTCTCGTCCGGCAGCATGATCGCGGTGGAACAACAACTCGGCGGGGGCGGCAGAGTCGCGGCGCTGACGCTGGTTGATCCGGGCGGCTTCGCGCCGATCACGGGACGGTTCATCCGGTGGGCCACAGCCGGTGCTGTGGGTTCCACGCTTCCCCGTACGTTGCGACACCGCCTGGCCGGCGTGGTGGGCAACGGGGTACTGCGCGACGATGGCCTGGTGAGCCTGATGCGGGCCGGATGGTCCTTCCGGCGGCGTGTGCTCATCACGCCCCCCTACACCGACGAGCAGATACGCGAGCTGTCCGTGCCCGTACAGGTGCTGCTGGGAGCCCGCAGCGCGCTGCTCGACGCGCAGGCGGTGGCCGCGCGGCTGGCCGACGTCGTGCCGTCCTGGCGTGTGGAGATCGTGCCCGGCACCGGACACTCACTGCCCGTCGAAGCCCCGGAGCTGGTCGCCGAGCGGATCCTCACCTTTCCCGGCCAGGCGCTGCCCGAGCACGACACGGACAACGGGTAGGGCATGCCTCGACAGGTGGACCATGATGAGCGGCGGCGCCAGTTGACCGAGGCGCTGCTGCGCATCGCCGGCACCCGCGGCCTGCAGGCGGTGTCGATGCGTGAGATCGCCGCCGAGGCAGGGGTTTCGCTGCGGGTCGTCCAGTACTACTTCACCAACAAACAGGCCCTGCTCGAGTCCGGCCTCACCGAGCTGGGCGCCCGCATGGACCGCCGGGTCAAGCGACGGGTCGCCGCTGTCGCGGGCGAGCTGACACCGCGAGACGTGTTCGCCGCCGTCCTCGGCGTGATCGTTCCCTTCGACGAGCAGAGCCGCCTGGACGCCATGGCCTGGACCGCCTACTACACCGCCGCCCTCACCGACCCGGTGCTCGCCGCAGCCGGGCTCGCCCTGCCCGACGCACTGGAAAACTTCCTCACTGTACGGTTGACCGCCGCCCAGCAGGCCGGGGACATCGCCCCCGATCGCGACCCGCGTACCGAGGTCGCCGGCCTTCTGGCTCTCGCCAACGGCCTGACCTCCAGCGTCCTCAGCCGACAGCGCACCCACGAGGCCGCCACCGAGATCATCGACTATCACCTGGACCGGCTGTTCGGGCCGGACCTCGCGCCCACATGAGACGGTTGTCCTGGAGGCATATGAACTGCCGGACACCTCTGGGCGCTTACACGGCTGGGATGAGATCCTTGCCGACCTCCAGGTCCATGACGACGAGCGTGGCATCTGCCAGATAGCTCTCCCCGACCACTCCCTCGGCGCGTCGTCCAGGGGCCTTTGCCGGTGGCGCCCAGCTCATCGGCGTGGCCTCGGTGCCGAGGGGCCCTTACCGTCCGGCGGGTGATTCGGGAGACTTTGGTGGCATGAGCCTCGACATCGCGCGGATTCGCGCGCTTTATCCTGCCCTCTCTGACGGATACGCCTGGCTGGACGCCGCCGCGGGCACTCAGGTGCCCCGACCGGTGATCGAGGCCATCGCCGCCGCCTACGCCGAGGGCATCGGCAACACGCACGGCGCCTTCCCGGCCAGCGCCCGGTCGGACGAGATCGTCGTGCGGGCGCGGCAGGCCGTGGCGGACCTGGTCGGCGGTGATGCGGGTGGTGTGGTGTTCGGGCCGAACATGACCACTTTGACCTACCGGTTCGCCTACGCCCTGGCGAAGGACTGGGGGCCGGACGACGAGATCGTGGTGTCCCGGCTCGATCATGACGCGAACGTGCGGCCCTGGGTGCAGGCCGCCGCCCGGGCCGGGGCGCGGGTCCGGTGGGCGGACGTCGAGGTGCCGAGCGGGGAACTGCCGGCCGGGCAGTACGACGAACTGGTGACCGACCGGACGAAGCTGGTGGCCGTCACCGCGGCCAGCAACATCCTGGGCACCATGCCCGACGTCCGGCGGATCACCGCGCGGGCCCACGCCGTCGGGGCGCTGACCTACGTCGACGGTGTGCACGCCACCCCGCACGGCCCGATCGACATGGTCGCCCTCGGTGCGGACTTCTACGCGACGAGCGCCTACAAGTGGTCCGGGCCGCACATCGGCGCTGTCGCCGCCCGCCCTGAGCTGCTCGAACGGCTCTCGCCGGACAAGCTCGCCTCCTCGCCGGCGCAGGTGCCGGACCGGTTCGAAACAGGCACGCTGCCCTTCGCCGACCTGGCGGGGGTGGCCGCGGCGGTCGACCATCTGGCCGGGCTGGACCCGGACGCGACCGGCACCCGGCGCGAGCGGCTGCTCGCGTCGATGGCGGCGGTCGAAGCGCACGAGCAGGCCGAGCTCGCCCACCTGCTCAAGGGGTTGTCCGCGCTGCCCGGCGTCGGGCTGGTCGGCTCGCCCGGGCGGCGGACGGCCACCGCGTTCTTCACGGTCGCCGGATACACGCCGCGCCAGGTGGCCGAGCATCTGGCCGCCCGCGAGGTCAACGTGTGGGATGGGCACTGCTACGCCTGGGAGCTCACCCAGGCCTTCGGCATCCGTGACGCCGGGTCGGGCGTGCGGGCCGGGCTGGTGCACTACAACGACAGGTCGGACGTGGACCGCCTGCTCAACGCCCTGGAAGGCCTGACCGCCTGACTCTCGCTCCGCTCAACAGCTGGCGCCTGTTCGGCGTCGAGCCATCCGCTACGGTCACCGCGGTCCTCCGGCAAGCCGTTCACCCGGGCGATCGGGAGCCAGATGAGCGGTTGCGCCACCACGGTGGGACGCCCCAGTAAGGATCGCCCCTTCCGTGGTGCACATAGTTCCGTCTCCTGCGACTACGTACAAGGCTTTCTGCTTCGCTCAATGGCTTCAGGGCCCCCGTTTACCGCCGGCTTTCGCATGGACGGCACGCCGGCCTCTGCTGGCTCAAAAGCCGTCGGATGCTCTTCGCATTGAAGCGTGGTGCAGCGGCGAATTCCATCATGAACGTGAATACCCGGCACCATGTCGTTTCCTCGCATGTACGAGGTCGGGTCTCCCGTGCACGACGCACCGGGGTTTTGCTCCCCTGCGGGTAGCGGGGCTTCCCTGCCCCGCTGCCCGGCAGACCGAATCAGTCGACGCACATCGCCTGGTGAGTGGACTGGAAGACCCACGTGCCGCCACCCGGGGAGGCGTAGGTCAACAGGGCGCTGTAGGTCCCAGCGTCACAGTCATGGCCGACCGCGAGAACAGCCGCCCGCGACCGCTGATGGGCCGCCGCGAGCCCGGCCGCGTAGGTGCTGCCCGCCCCTACGGCGGTGGCGCTGCGGGGGGTGTCATAGCCGTCGGCGTGTGCGGCCATGGGCGTGGTTGCGAGGCCGGCCGCCACTACCGCTGAGACGAGGCCGAGCCGACGGAGCCGAGTACCTTTTTTCATGCTTCTCCTACAGGACGGATCATTCGATCGCCTGAGGATAAATTTCAAACGGACCGAGGCGAAGGCGCTATTGACCTGTCGGTCACCCGAATCCGGCTCACCATGCTGTTTCTTCGTGGCGGAGCATGTAATTTACAGCCGAACGAAGCTTTCACCCGGTCGAAACAAGGGACAAAGATCGAATCCGGTTCCAGCCCGACCTCGCCGATCGAGGGCATCGCTGGGTGCGGCTGCGGCCCATCCACCTCCCCGCACCTCGACCCGGCCAACCCCTTCTTCAGCAAGCCCGAATTCTCACGGCTGGAATTGCGGGCTGGTGACATGTCACCTCGGTGGTCGACGAACTCACCCCCGACGACGTGTCGCCGCAGCCTTCTCCGGGGCACGCGCCGCCGGGGTCATCGAGCCGATCGCCGAGATGGCCGCCGCCTGTCCCGAGCGCCGCGATGGTGCGCCTCGCGCATGCCCTGGCCTCGGCGGACGGCGAGGCGCTCCGCGCCCGCTACTCCGAAGCGATCGCGGGCACACCCGTCATGCTGACCGGCATTCCCAGTCCCGTCGCACCGGCCACCGCCGCCGGCCTGCACATCCTGCACCTGATGCTCGAATCGGAGACCGATCTCATCCTGAAGGCCGGCGCGTAGGGGGCCGAAACCGGTCAGCGGCGCAGTTCACGCCGGATGCGCTCGCTCACGTTGCGCAGCACGGTCAGGCGCATGCGGTCGGTTCTGTTCGGCACCTTCATGAGGAGGACCTCACTCGAGGCCGCGCTCGCCGCCTCGGCGGGCTCGGGCCACAGGCTCCGGTAGAGGACGCGCAGGGCGTGAGCGGTCAGCGCCACCCGGTCGGCCTCGGGTCCGCCTCCGAGCGACCTCGCCTGGTCGATGGTCGCCTCGGCCTGCTGGATCACCCGGTCTCTCAGTTTCTGGCGCTCCCCGGGGAACCGTTCGCCGGTGTCGAGCAGGCGCAGGGCCTCGCCCGCGATCGGGTCGTCGATTCCGGCGATCGCGATGACGGTGGTCGCGATCTGCCGGTTGACGGCCGGTGCCATCGCGGGTGAGGGATCGGCGAGGATGCGGGCGATCTCCGGTTCGTCCAGGAAGGGCGCTCGGGGGTTGAGGTAGGCGGGCGGGACGATCGCGTCGGGCAGCGGGTCGACGATCTTGAAGACGTGGCGGGGAGAGCGCAGCCATCCGGGTGGGACGAGGGCTCCGCTGAGCCTCTCCCCCATGGCCAGGCAGCGGGCCTGGAGCTCGGGCAGGCTCAGCTCATCGCTCACGCCCAGCTCCGCCAGGAGCGGGTCGAGCGCCGAGGGGTCGGCGCCGGTCCGCTCGTCCACCTCGGCGAGGTCGAACTCGGTCTGGACCACGCCGTCGACGGCGTACATGACGGCACTGTCCATCGCGGCGCTCCAGTAGACGCTGAAGGCCCGCCCCTGGGCTGACAGGGACTCCATGACCTCGCTCCTGGATCCCTGGTAGCCGTTGGGTGCGAGTGCGAGCGTCCAGTCGCCGACCGTGACGAGGTGGATCAGCTCGGCCCGGTAGTCCTCCTCGAGGTCCGCGATGCGGTCGTCGTCGGCCCACTCCTTCGACGTGAGGTCGGCGCCGAAGCGGCGGGCGACCTCGTCGATGTCGGGTTCCCGGACCCAGGTGAGGCAGAGCTGGTCCGGGAGACCGGCGTCCATCAGCTCGGCGTACTTCATGTCGTATGCACACATTTCGAGCCACGATGGTAGCCGCACGTCACGGCGGGACCAGCGACGCCAGCGGCACGTGGTGCTGGCCCGCGTGGATGTCGCGGTCGCGCAGGCTCCCCTGGGCCACCGGGCGGGGGAAGGAGATCTTGACCACGTTGAGCGCGGGGATGCGGAAGATCTGCACGGTCGCCGGGTCGACCCCGTACAGGCCGCCGACGACCTGCTCGTTGATGAAGTGTTCGTCGGCGACGGTCGTGTAGTCCTCCGCCGTGCGCATGAACAGCTCCATCGTCACCCAGAACGGTCCGGCGTTCTTGGACCGCACCTCAAGGGCCAGTTCGCCCAGCGTGGGCCTGCTGCTCATCGGGGGGCTCCCTCGATCTCGACGCGGAACAGGGCGGTCGGGTCGTCGACGTCCACGACGTGGTTGAGCACGAACTCGTAGGTGGCCCCGCGTTCGGTCTCGGCCGGGGAGGTGGCGAAGGCGAGGCTCGGGAGGTAGTCCATGTCGGGGGTCGGCAGGTGCAGCATCAGCGGGTTGGCGATCTTGGCGATGGCGGTGGCGGTCGCCTGGTCGGGGGCGTTGACCAGCAGCATCACGCCGACCTCCCGGGGCGGGCCGGAGGCGGGGTCGAGGTCGCTCAGCACGGCGTTGTACCCGTACGGCCGGAGGTCCACGGCGTAGTCGCCGGGGCCGAGGTCCAGGGTCTGCCGGACCCGGGCCGCGAGGATCTCGTGCATCAGCGCGAGCCAGTCGTCGATCCGGGCGAGGATGTGGGGGTCGCGGATGGCGGTGAACGACATGGTCTCGTAGCCGGTGACCCGGGCGCCTTCGAGCTTGACCGTGTACTGGTCGGCGACCTCGAAGCGGGAGCCTTCGACGCGCACCCGCCGGTCGTCGAGCGCCGTGTAGACGGCGTCGGTGACGACCAGGGTGCCCGCGGGTTCGCGCATCTCGAAGGGGTTGACGGTCTCGTAGAGCATGTGGGCCGCCACCGACGTCGTCGTGCACGCCGCCGCCGGGTCGAGCGGTTCGATGACGAAGCCGTCGTGGTCGATGGTGGCGAGCACGCCGCCCGCGCGCGGGTTGGTGGTGCACTGGCCGCCGCATTCGATGATCTTGGACGCGTGCCAGGTGGGGCCGGGCGGCATGCCCTTCATCAGCGGGTAGGCGGCGGCGACGGCGGTGTCGGTGGCGCGGCCGGCGAGCACGACGTCGGCCCCGGCGGACAGGGCCGCCTCGATGGGTTCGTGGCCCATCATGCCGACGATGTGGGTACACGCGTCCAGCGTGGCGGCGTCCAGGGCCTCCATCGGCGCGAGCGGGTGGACGCGGCCTTCGCCGAGCCGTTCCTTCAGGTCGGCGGCGGTCTGCTCGCTGTAGATCCGGGCCACCCGCAGAGCCAGGTCCTCCTCCCGCAGGATCGTGTCGGCGATCGCGGCGACCCAGTCGACGCCGGAGTCGGTGCCGCTCGTGCCGCACGAGCCCACGATCAGCGGGATGCCCGCCCCGGCCGAGGCGCGCAGCAGGAGGCGCAGGTCGCGGGCGACGGCGGCGGCGCTCGTCTTGGCCGTGCCCGAGCCGAGGTAGTACGGCCCGGAATCCGTCGACCCCCCGTCGACGGCGATCACGTCGGCTCCGAGGGCGAGGCCCCGGTCGATCGTCTCCGGCGGGAAGCCGGCCCCGAGCATTCCGCTGGGGACCAGGATCCTGATCACATCGTCCTCATCTCTCTAGCAGGTGGGCGTTGAGCGAGGATCGTGGACGTCCCCGCAGTGCGGCGATCAGTTCGCGCGCGCCCTCCAGACCGGCGGCCCGCCTGGCCTCGGCCGTCTGCCCGGCCAGGTGGGAGTAGACGGTGATGCCGGGCACGTCCCGCAGCGGGCTGACGGCCGGGAGGGGTTCGACGCCGGTCACGTCGAGGGCGGCGCCGGCGAGGCGGCCCGCGCGCACGGCGGCGGCCAGGGCGGTCTCGTCGACGATCGCGCCCCGGGCGGTGTTGATCAGGTGTGCCGTCGGCTTCATGCGGGCGAGCGCGGCGGCGTCGATCAGGTGCCGGGTGTCCGGTCGAAGGGCGGTGTGCACGGAGAGGAAGTCGGCCGTGGCCAGCAGTTCCGGCAACTCGACGAAGCGCACGCCGGGGTCGTGGCGGTGGTCTTCCGGTACGCCGGTCGTACAGAGCACGGAGAGGCCGAAGGCGCGGGCCAGAGGCACCACCGCGCGTGCCGCCGCGCCGTAGCCGAGCAGACCCAGTGTCTTTCCGCGCAGTTCCGCACCGTCGTCGCGGGGCCAGTGACCGGCCCGGACCCCTTCGGCGACCGGCACGAGGCGGCGGGCCTGGGCCAGCAGCAGGGCCATCGTGTACTCCGCCACCGCGTTGGCGTTGACGCCGGGCAGGTTGCTCACCGAGACGCCCGCGCGGGTGGCGGCGGCGACGTCGACGGAGTCGTATCCCACGCCGGTGCGCACGACCGCGCGGAGCGCCGGGGCCTCGGCGAACACCTCGGCCGTCATCGGCTCGTTGGCGATGAGCGCGCCCGCGCAGCCGTGCAGGACGGCGACGAGCTCGCCGGGGTCGCGGACGCCACGCAGCGGGTGGTGGCGGGTGGTGAGACCGGCCTCGCGCAGGAGCACGTCGACCTCGTCGCCGGGCGTCAGGTAGTCGGTGGTGACCAGGACGGTGGTGGTCATCGGGCGGCCCGCAGCCGGTCGACGCGGAGGACCAGCACGACGGCGGCGACGGCCAGGACCGCGATGTGCAGGAGCATCAGCCGCCATCCGGTGAGGTCGACCGCCAGGCCGACGAGGGCCGGTCCGGCGAATCCCCCGCCGGCCCAGCCGACCGTGTACAGGCCGGTGTAGGTGCCCAGCACGCGGCTCGACGGGGCCAGGTTCCACAACACGACGACCGCGTTGACGATGAAGGCCGCGGCGCCGGCCGTGCCCAGGCACAACGCCACGACGGTGACCGCGGTGACCGGGACGGCGGCGCCGAGCAGCAGGCCCGCGGCGAACACCGTGATCCCGGCGGCCATGACCCGGAGCCGCCCGAACCGCTCGGCCAGCAGCGCGGCGGGGAAGGCGGCCAGGATGAAGACGACGCCGCTCGGCAGCGTCAGCCCGCCCGCCTCGCCGTCGGACAGGCCGAGCACCTCGACGCCGTAGGGGGTCATCAGCGAGCGTGAGGCGAACCACGCTCCCCCGAAGACGAAGACGGCGACGATCAGCAACAACCGGCTCCGGTCGGCGGCGAGAACCAGCTCGCCGATGACGGCCCGGGTCGTGACCTTCGCGTCGTGGGGGCGCGGGCCGGTCGCGTCCTCGGCGAGGGCGGCCTGGTAGGCCGGGGAGCGGCTGTCGCGCACCCCGGTGACCAGTACCGCGGCGGCCACCAGCATGAGGGCGGCGGGCACGGCGAAGGCCAGCTCCGGATGGTCGTCCACCAGCAGCAGGCTCACCAGGGCGGCGACGACCGTGGTGAGCGCGGAGGCGATCTTCACGACGGCGTTGGCGCGGCTGCGGCGGTCGGGCCCGATGAAGTCGGGCATGAGCGACTCGCTGACGGGCTTGAAGCTGTTCATCACCAGCGCGTACAGGAAGATGACCAGGATCAGCGGGCCCAGCGACCCGGCCAGCGGGATGAGCAGGAACAGCACCGCCCCCAGCGGCATCATGACCGCCAGGTAGGGGATTCGCCGGCCCCAGGCGGTGCGGGTGTTGTCGGACCGGTTGCCCATGTAGGGCTGGACGAAGATGCCCAGCAGGTTGTCCATGCCCATGAGCAGGCCGATGACGGCGGCGCTGGCGATGTGATCGCGCAGCAGTTCGGGCACGCGGTTGTCGTAGAAGTTCCAGGTCGACTCCTGGGCGAACACCGCCAGGGCCACGTAGAACGTGATCCTTCGGGTGCCCTGGGTCGTGCTCGCCATGGCGTCCTCCTCGCTGTGACAGCAGTCACACTATTTGCCATAGCAAAATTGTCAACAGATAGCATCGAGTGATGCCATTGCGGCTGTTATCGTGATCGGCATGATGGTCAAGCGCGCCGACGCCGTCTACGAGGCCCTCCGCGAGGAGATCGGCACCCGGTCGCTCCGGCCGGGCCAGAAGGTGACCGAGCGAGGCCTGGCCGAGCGGCTCACGGTCAGCCCGACCCCGGTACGCGAGGCGCTGGTGCGGCTCGAACACGAGGGGCTCATCGAGCGCACCGGCCCCCGCACGGTCGTGGTGGCCGACATCGCCGAACGCGCCATCGACGACCTGGCCGAGGTCGAGATCGGCCTGCGCGGCCTGGTCGCCAGGTTCGCCGCCCGCAACGCCACCCCCGAACAGCTCGACGCGCTCGACACGATCCTCGACGCCGCCGACGACCTGCTGATCGTCATCGTCAACCGGCACCGCAACGGCGAGAACGTCGACCGCCACGTCAGCGCGCTGCTCGACCGCATGGAGGAGTTCAACGACGCGGTCAACGCGTGCGCGGCCAACCCGGTGCTGATCCGGCTCCTCGAACAGTCCCGGGTCTTCTCCCGGCCCGAACGCCGGGCGCTGCGCCTGGAGAAGATCGCCGAGGACGAGAGATTCGGGCTCGACCGCTACGCCGGTCACCGCGCCCTGGTCCGCGCCCTCCGCCAGGGCGACCCGGTGACCGCCGAACGGCTGGTCATCGACGACGCCCAGGGCGGCCTGGACGCGTTGCGCCGGGGCGACCGATGACGGCCCACCGGATCGCCGTGATCCCCGGCGACGGGATCGGCACGGAGGTCGTGCCGGAAGGACTGCGAGCCCTGGAGGCGACGGCCGGGGTGTTCGGCCTCGACCTGCGGTTCGACCACTTCGACTTCGCCAGCGCCGCCTACTGGCGGCGGCACGGCACGATGCTGCCGCCCGGCTGGCAGGAGACCCTCGGCTCCTACGACGCGATCTTCTTCGGCGCCGTCGGGTGGCCGGAGGTCGTGCCCGACCACGTCTCGTTGTGGGGCAGCCTCCTGCTGTTCCGGCGCGTCTTCGACCAGTACGTCAACCTGCGCCCCTGCCGGCTGATGCCCGGCGTGCGCAGTCCGCTGGCCGGGCGCGGGCCGGGTGACGTCGACTTCGTGGTCGTCCGGGAGAACACCGAGGGCGAGTACTCCAGCGTCGGCGGACGGATCTTCGAGGGCACCGAGCGCGAGACCGTGCTGCAGGAGACGGTGATGACCCGCGTGGGCGTCGACCGCGTGCTCCGCTACGCCTTCGAGCTGGCCGAACGGCGGCCGGCCCGGCACCTCACCTCGGCGACGAAGAGCAACGGCATCTCGATCTCGATGCCCTACTGGGACGAACGCGTCGAGGAGATGGCGACGCGCTTCCCCGGCGTCGCCTGGGACAAGAAGCACATCGACGCGCTGGCGGCCGACTTCGTGCTGCACCCCGACCGCTACGACGTCGTGGTGGCCAGCAACCTGTTCGGCGACATCCTGTCCGACCTGGGCCCGGCCTGCACCGGCACGATCGGCATCGCCCCGAGCGCGAACATCAACCCCGACCGCACCCATCCGAGCCTCTTCGAGCCGGTGCACGGCTCCGCGCCCGACATCGCCGGTCGCGGCGTCGCCAACCCGATCGGGCAGATCTGGTGCGCCTCGATGATGCTCGACCACCTCGGCCACCCCGACGCGGCGGCCCACCTGCTGGGCGCGATCGAGGACGTGCTCGCGGCGGGCCCCGGCGAGGCCCCGCTCACCCCCGACCTGCACGGCCGGGGCACCACCACGGAACTCGGCCGGGCGATCGCCGCCCGCGCCGGACGGCGTTAGAGGAGCACGACCATGGACGCGGACGTCATCATCGTGGGCGCGGGCCTGGCCGGGCTGGTCGCCGCGCACGAGCTGACCACCCGGGGCAGGAAGGTGGCGCTGGTCGACCAGGAGAACGCCGCCAACCTGGGCGGGCAGGCGTACTGGTCGTTCGGCGGGCTCTTCCTGGTGAACTCGCCCGAGCAGCGCCGCCTGCGGGTGCGCGACTCCTTCGAGCTGGCCTGGAGCGACTGGCAGGCGAGCGCGGGGTTCGACCGCCTCGACGACGAGGACCGCTGGGCGGTGCGCTGGGCCCGCGCCTACGTCGAGTTCGCCGCGGGTGAGAAGCGGTCCTACCTCGACGCCCACGGCATCAGGCTGACGCCGGTCGTCGGGTGGGCGGAGCGCGGCACGCTGCGGGCCGACGGCCACGGCAACTCCGTCCCCCGCTTCCACGTGGCCTGGGGCACCGGCACGGGCGTGGTGGGCCCGTTCACCCGCAGCGCCCACGCGGCGGCCGCGGCGGGGCTGCTGACCTTCCACCACCGCCACCGGGTCGACGAGCTCGTCGTCCACGACGGCGCCGTCACCGGGGTGCGCGGGAGCGTGCTGGCGGCGGACGAGTCACCGCGCGGGGTGAGCTCCAGCCGCGAGGTGACCGGCACGTTCGAGCTGACCGCGCAGGCGGTCATCGTCAGCAGCGGCGGCATCGGCGGCGACCACGACCTGGTGCGCCGCTACTGGCCCGACCGGCTGGGCAGCCCTCCCCAGCACATGATCACCGGCGTGCCGGCCCACGTCGACGGCCGCATGCTGGCCATCAGCGAGAAGGCCGGGGCGCGGATCGTCAACCCGGACCGGATGTGGCACTACACCGAGGGCGTGCAGAACTGGGACCCGGTGTGGCCCGGCCACGCGATCCGCATCCTGCCAGGCCCGTCGTCGATGTGGTTCGACGCGCTGGGCCGCCGCCTGCCCGAACCCTGCCTGCCCGGTTACGACACCCTCGGCACCCTCAAGCACCTGCGCACCGATCCTGACATCGCACGCTACGACCACTCGTGGTTCGTGCTCACCCAGACGATCCTGGAGAAGGAGTTCGCGTTGTCGGGCTCGGAGCAGAACCCCGACATCACCAGCGGCGACCGGAAGGCGGTGCTGCGCAGCCGGATCTTCGGCCGGGGCGCCCCCGCGCCGGTGGACGCCTTCAAACGGCGCGGCGCGGACTTCGTCGTCGCGGGCACCCTGGACGAACTGGTGGCGAAGATGAACGGCCTGACCGGCGAGGCCCTGCTCGACGCCGACACGATGCGCCGCCAGATCGTGGCCCGCGACCTGCAGGTCGCCAACCCCTACAGCAAGGACGCCCAGATCCAGGGCATCCACAACTCGCGGCGCTTCCTGGGCGACCGGCTCAGCCGCACCGCCGTCCCCCACCGCCTGCTCGACCCGCTGGCCGGTCCGCTGATCGGCGTCCGGCTGCACGTCCTGACCAGGAAGAGCCTCGGCGGCCTCCAGACCGACCTCGACTCCCGCGCCCTCGGCCCGGACGGCCGGCCCGTCCCCGGCCTGTACGCGGCGGGCGAGGCCGCCGGTTTCGGGGGCGGCGGCCTGCACGGCTACAACGCCCTGGAGGGCACCTTCCTCGGCGGCTGCCTGCTGTCCGGCCGTCAGGCCGGGCGGGCCGCCGCCGAGGCGACCGGCTGAACGCGGCGCGGCGTCAGCCCTGGGTGAGCGGGGCCAGCTTCGGGTCGTTGGCGTACGACTCGGCGGCGTTGTCCTTGGTCACGATGACCGGCGGGAGGAGGTAGGCCGGGACGACCTTCTGGCCGTTGTCGTAGGAGTCCTTGTCGTTGATGGTCGGCTCGTTGCCGGCCTGGAGCGACTTGACCATGTTGATCGTCTCGGCCACCAGCTTGCGGGTGTCCTTGTTGATCGTCGAGTACTGCTCACCGGCCATGATCGACTTGACCGACTCGACCTCGGAGTCCTGGCCGGTCACGACCGGGATGTCCTTGCCGGCGCCCTTGACCGAGGTGATGATCGCGCGGGCGAGGGTGTCGTTCGGCGACAGGACGCCGTCGAGCTTCTTGTCGCCGTTGTAGGTGGAGGTCAGCAGCGAGTCCATGCGCTGCTGGGCGTTCTCGGCCTTCCAGCCCTGGATGGCGGTCTGCTTGATGTCGGTCTGGCCGGAGCCCACGACGACGTCGCCGCTGTCGATCAGCGGCTTGAGCACGTCCATCGCGCCGTTGAAGAACACGCCCGAGTTGTTGTCGTCGGGCGAGCCGGAGAACAGCTCGATCGTCCACGGGCCCTCGGGCTTCTTGGCCTTCATGCCGTCCAGGAGCGCCTGGCCCTGGAGCTGGCCGACCTTGAAGTTGTCGAAGGCGATGTAGTAGTCGACGTCGGGGGTGTTGGTGATCAGCCGGTCGTAGGCGATGACCACCGCGCCGGCCTCCTTGGCCTGCTTGACCTGGGTGGTGAGCTGCGCGGCGTCGGTGGCGCCGATCACGATGACCTTGGCGCCCTTGGTGACCATGGCGGAGATCTGGGCCTGCTGGTCGGCGACGGTGGTGGAGGCGCCCGCGTACTGGACATCGGAGGTGAAGCCGGCCTCCTTGAGCCCGTTGGTGAACAGGTCACCGGCGAGCACCCAGTTCTCGGAGGTCTTGGACGGCAGGGCTACCCCGATGAGGGCGTCGGCGGCGAAGCCCTTGGCCGGCGCGGCGCCGGCGCCGGTGTCCGCGGCCGGGGCGCCCTCCCGCTCGTTGGAGCAGGCGCCCAGCGTGAGCAGCGCCACGGCGCCGATCAACGCGACGCTCCTGGTCAGATATTTCCGCATGGTGAAACTAGCCCTTCTGGGGATGGTGATGTCACGGGCGTGTGGGGAACGCGCCCGGGGAGGTCAACCGGCGACCGGAGCCTTGTCGGCGTCCGACGACGGGGAAGGTCGATTGGCCGGTGGGGCCGGATCGTCCCGGCGGAAGGGGCGCATCAGCGACCCGATGATCGAGAAGCGGCCCTGGCTCTTGTTGTAGACGTCGAAGGCCACCGCGAGCAGCAGGACCAGGCCCTTGATGATCTGGACCATGTCGGAGCCGACGCCTTCGAGCTGCAGGCCGTTGTTCAGCAGGGCCATGACCAGGCCGCCGACGATGGACCCGCTGATGGTGCCGAGGCCGCCGGAGACGGCCGCGCCACCGATGAAGACCGCCGCGATGGCGTCGAGCTCCCAGCTCAGGCCGTCTTGGGGGCCGGAGGCCGACGACCGCGCCACGAAGATCATCCCGGCCAGCGCGGCCAGGACGGACATGTTCATCATGACGAGGAAGTTGACCCGCTTCAGCTTCACGCCGGACAGTTCGGCGGCGCGGGAGTTGCCGCCCACCGCGTAGATGTGCCGGCCGCCGATGGTGTTGCGGGTGTAGTGGGAGTACGCCAGCACCAGGGCGATCAGGATGATGCCGGAGATCGGCAGGCTGGTGCCGACCCGGCCGCCGGCGAAGCGCAGCGTGGCGAACACGATGACGCCGACCATGACGGCCATCCGGAGCACCGAGATCCACATCGGCGCGACGTCGGCGTTCATCTCGCGCCGGGTCTGGCGAGCCTTCAGCTCCCGCCAGATCACGCCCGCGCACGCGGCCAGGCCGAGCAGCAGCGTCAGGTTGTTGTAGCCGGTGTTCGGGCCCACCTCGGGCAGGAACCCGGCGCCGATCGTACGGAAGCCCTCCGACACCGGGACGGTGTCGGCGTTGCCGATGTACTGGTTGCCGCCGCGGAACAGCAGCATGCCGGCCAGCGTCACGATGAACGCCGGCACGCCGACGTAGGCGACCCAGAAGCCCTGCCAGGCGCCGATCAGCGCGCCGACGGCCAGCCCGAGCAGGATGCCCACCGGCCACGGCAGGGAGAACTCCTGCATGGCCTTGGCCACCACGATGCCGGTGAAGGCGGCGACCGAGCCGACCGACAGGTCGATGTGCCCGGCCACGATCACCATCAGCATGCCGATGGCCAGGATGAGGATGTAGGAGTACTGGCTGACGACGGCGATGAGGTTGCCCGAGGTCAGCGTCAGGCCGTCGGTCCAGATCTGGAACAGCAGCACGATGGCCACGAGCGTGAAGATCATGCCGAACTGGCGGGCGTTGGAGGTGGTGCCCCCGAACAGGTTCTTCTGGAGGTCTTTGATTCGGCTCATCGGATCGGGGTCTTCTTGGTAGAGGTCATCTGTTTCATGAGGAGTTCCGGGTCGGCCTCGGCGCGGGGGACCTCGCCGGTGACCGTGCCCTCGAAGACCGTGTAGATGCGGTCGCACAGGCCGATGAGCTCGGGCAGCTCGGAGGAGATGACGATGACGCCCTTGCCCTGGTCGGCCAGCCGCTGGATGATCCCGTAGATCTCGTACTTGGCGCCCACGTCGATGCCCCGGGTGGGCTCGTCGAGGATCAGCAGGTCGGGGTCGGTGAACATCCATTTGGCCAGCACGACCTTCTGCTGGTTGCCGCCCGACAACTTGGTCACGCCCTCGTCGACGCTGGGCGTCTTGACCCGCAGGCTCTGCCGGTACTCCTCGGCGTAGCGGTACTCGCGCACCGGGTCGATGACGCCGTGGTGGGCGACCTTCGACAACTTGGCCGCGACCATCGAGGTCTTGATGTCGTCGAGCAGATTGAGGCCGATCGCCTTGCGGTCCTCGCTGACGTAGGCCAGGCCGTGGTCGATGGCGTCGGACACCGTGCGGAGCTGGACCTCCTCGCCGTCCTTGAAGACGCGGCCGCTCAGGTAGACCCCGTAGGAGCGGCCGAACAGGCTCATCGCCAGCTCGGTGCGCCCGGCGCCCATGAGCCCGGCGAACCCGACGATCTCCCCGCGCCGGACGTTGAAGCTCGACCCCTTGCACACCAGCCGGTCGGCCGAGATCGGGTGGCGCACCGTCCAGTCGCGCACCTCGAAGAAGACCTCGCCGATGTTCGGCGTGTGCTCGGGGAAGCGGCTGTGCAGCTCGCGGCCGACCATGCCGCGCACGATGCGGTCCTCGTTGACGCCGTCGGCCTTGACGTCGAGGCTCTCGATCGTGCGGCCGTCGCGCAGGATCGTGATGGTGTCGGCGATGGCCTCGATCTCGTTCAGCTTGTGGGAGATGATGATCGAGGTCACCCCCCGGTCGCGGATGCCCCGCAGCAGGTCGAGCAGGTGCCGGGAGTCGGCCTCGTTGAGCGCGGCGGTCGGCTCGTCCAGGATGAGCAGCTTGACGTCCTTGGCGAACGCCTTGGCGATCTCGACGAGCTGCTGCTTGCCGACGCCGATGTCCTTGATGAGGGTGTCGGGGTCCTCACGGAGGCCGACCTCCTCCATCAGTTCCAGCGCCCGGCGCTGCGCGGCCTTCCAGTCGATGCCGCCCCGCTTGCGCGGCTCGTTGCCGAGGAAGATGTTCTCGGTTATCGACATGCCGGGCACCAGCGCGAGCTCCTGGTGGATGATCACGATGCCCGCGTTCTCGCTCGCCCGGATGTCGGAGAAGCGCACCTGCTCGCCCTGGTAGACGATGTCACCGGTGTAGGTCCCGTGGGGATGGACGCCGCTGAGCACCTTCATGAGCGTCGACTTGCCGGCGCCGTTCTCCCCGCAGATCGCGTGGATCTCGCCCTGCCGCACCTCGAGGTTCACGTCGGCCAGCGCGGTGACACCGGGAAACGTCTTGGTGATCGACCGCATCTCCAGCAGGACCGGCGCGCTCGTCATGGACGAGTCTCCGTGGTCACAACATGCCTCACTTGTTTCATGACTTAGTTGTTAGAACTATCCGAAGGACCATAAATCCATTGGATTTACTAAGTCAACGCTCTGGTGCAGACTGTGACCCGACAGACGAGCAGGAAGGACCCTGAGTGCGACAGGCGGGTACAAATCTTCCCAAAGTGGGACGATACAACCAAGCTGTGGTGCTGGACCAAATCCAGCTCGCCGACGGCATCAGCCGCGTCGAGATCGCCGAACGCACCGGGCTCACCCCGCAGACCGTCTCCGGCATCGTCCGCCGGCTCATCGACGAGGGCATGGTGCGGGAGGACGGCGCCAGCCGCGTGCTCAACGGCGGCAAGCCGCGCACCACGCTCCGCCTCAATCCCGACGCGCGCGCGGCGGTCGGGGTGCACTTCGACCCCGTGAAGCTCACCTGCACGGTCGTCGACCTCCTCGGCCGGCCGCTGGCCGTCCGGCGGCGGCCGGTCAGCTCGGGGACCGACCCGGCCGACGTCGTCGCCGCGATGGCCGCGCTCGTCGGTGAGGTGCTGGCCGAGTCGCAGGTCCCGTCCGACCGGGTGCTCGGCGTCGGCCTGGCCGCGCCGGGGCCGCTCGACCAGAACCGCGGCCTGATCGTGGCCCCGCCCCAGCTCTCGAACTGGACGCGGGTGCCGGTACAGCGCATGCTCGCCGAGGCCACCGGGCTGCCCGTGACGCTCGACAACGACGCCACCGCCGCCGCCGTCGCCGAACGCTGGTCGGGCGCGGGCAAGGGGGTGGCCCACTTCGCCTACCTCTACTTCGGCACCGGCATCGGCGGCGGGCTCATCCTCAACCACCAGGTCTACCGGGGCGGTTCGCTGAACGCCGGCGAGTTCGGCCACTCCACCGTGCTCGCCGACGGGCCCGCGTGCTACTGCGGCAACCACGGCTGCCTCGAACGTCTGGTCAACCCGTCGGCCCTCGTGGAGCAGGCCCACGCGCGCCTCGCCTCCGGCGGTCGCGGCGTGCTCGCCGAACCGTTCGCCGCCGACCCGGCCGCCGTCGACCACGCGGCGGTCCTGCGCGCGGCGGCGGACGGAGACCCGCTCGCGGTGGGGATCATCGAGGAGGCGGCCGGCCACGTGGCCTCGGTCGCCGTCAGCGTCGCCAACTTCGTCGACGTCGACCTCATCGTGCTGGGCGGCCACGGCATCGAGCACGTCGAAGACCGGTTCGCCGCGGCCGTCGCCGCCGCCCTGTCCACCCGGCCGCTGTCGCGGCACATCCGGGTGGTCGAGGTGGCCGCCTCCCCCCTGGGCGCCGACGCCGCCGTGGTGGGAGCGGCGACGCTGGTCCTGCACACCACGTACTCGCCGCAGTTGTCGGCCTTCCTGTCGCACTGACCCCGTCGCCGGATGGGCGGCCGGCCGGTGAGTAGCATGCGGCCCATGTCCGGTCTCGAGCCCTTCACCCAGCAGACCGGCGCCGCCCGATTCGTTCTGGCGCTACCAGAAGGTCATCCCGCTCCTGACCGACCCCGGCGCGCACGGCGCCGACCCCGCCGACGCGTTCGACGTCGTCGTGCCGGACATGCCGGGCTACGGCTACTCCGACATCCCGAAGGGCCCGGCCCTCGACTCCGTCGCCGTGGCCGGGTTGTGGGCCGAGCTCATGGACCTGCTCGGCCACCGGACGTTGAGCGCCCCTACCGGGCCGCGACGACGGGCTGAGCCCCCGAAGATCACAACGATGCGGTTTTGTTATCGTTGAAATGGATCACAGCCGGAGAGCGGGGGCTCGGCATGGAGGTGTTCCAGGGATGGGTGCGCAACCTGCTCGCCCACGTCAGCGGGGCCGGAGACGCTCGGCGATCACGGGAGATCTACCAGACCTCCACCATGAGCGCGCTCCTCGAAGGGGTCTGCGAGGGCGACGTGACCATCGGTGAGCTGCTGAAACACGGGGACTTCGGCCTCGGGACCTTCAACCGGCTCGACGGCGAGATGCTGATCCTCGACGGCGTCTGCCACCATCTGCGCGCCGACGGCAGCGCCCACGTCGCGGCCATGGACGAGAAGACGCCCTTCGCGGTGGTCACCCGCTTCCGGCCCGACATGACCATCCCGGTCACGTCGGGCGGCGACCACGCCGCCGTGACCAAGCTGATCGACAACTCCGTCAGCAGCGTCAACGTGATCTACGCCATCCGCATCACCGGGACGTTCGGCCAGGTCCACACCCGGACCGTCATGGAGCAGACACCGCCGTTCCCGCCGCTGACCGAGGCGACGAAAGGACAGCGGGAGACGACGTTCACCGACGTCACGGGGACGCTGGCCGGTTTCCGCACGCCCGACTTCGAGCAGGGCATCTCGGTGGCCGGCTACCACCTGCACTTCGTCGACAAGAGCGGGCGGCGCGGCGGGCACTCGCTGGGCTTCCGGCTGGAGCGCGGCACGATCGAGTTGAGCGTCCGGTCGGAGATCCATCTGAGCCTCCCCCGGACCCGGCAGTTCCTCGACTCCAACCTGACCAGCGGCGACGTCGCCGCGCGGATCCACCAGGCGGAAGGCGGCTGAGCACATGAGCCACGACGACGGATCTGTGCGGTCGGCCCGACGTGCGGTGGAGACGCTGTCGGCGTTCGGGGTCCGCTACGTCTTCGGCGTGCCGGGAGCGAAGATCGACGAGCTGTACGACGCCCTGGTCGACGGCGGCCCCCAGCTGGTGGTGTGCCGCCACGAGCAGAACGCCGCGTTCATGGCGGCGGCCGTGGGCCGGCTGACCGGGGTGCCGGGCTGCGCCCTGGTCACCTCCGGGCCCGGCACGACCAACCTGGTCACCGGCCTGATCACCGCCACCAGGAGCAGTTCCCCATGCTCGCGATCTGCGGCGCGGTCGCCCGGCGCGACCGGCTCAAGCGCACCCACCAGACGATGGACGCCTCCGCCGCGCTCAGGCCCGTCACCAAGTACGTCGGCGAGGTCGACGATCCTGACGACGTCACCGAGGCGGTCGCCAACGCCCTGCGGGCCGCCGTGACCGAGCCGCGCGGCGCGGCGACGGTGATCCTTCCGATGGACGTGGCCGCCGCGCCGACCGGCGCGCGGATCCGGGGCCCGATGCCGGTGCCCTCACTCGGCCCCGCTCCCCGTGACCGGATCCGGCGGGCGGTGGAGCTGATCCGCGACGCCGAGCGGCCGGTGGTGCTCGCCGGGCTGCGGTCGTCCGGCCCGGACGCCTGCGCCGCCCTGCGCGAGCTCCTCGCCGGCACCGATCTGCCGGTGGTGGAGACCTTCCAGGCGGCCGGCGTGGTCTCGCGGAAGCTGGAGGACCGGACTCGGCCTGAATCCGGCGGCCGTCATCCTCAAGATCCGTGAGCTGGTGGACGACGACGCCACGGTCGTGGCCGACGTCGGCTCGAACTACATCTACACCGCGCTTGTCACCGCCTGCGGGCGTCGGGGGTGTGAGATCGCCGCGTGGTCGGCCACAGGGCGGCGTTGGTGATGACCGCGCAGATCAGCACCAGAACAGCCAGCAGGATCTCCAGGATCAAGGTGCCCGACATGAAATCCCCTCCTCGGCCGCCAGGTGCTCTTTTCACTATCCGTCCAGGGCACAGACCTGGTCAAATGCCTGGAGTCACCCCCGAGGAGCCCCGTAACCTGGGATGACGGGGGGAGTACTTCCCAAGAGCCGATCCGGTCAGTACGGACGTGACCGAACGTTCCCGGATGGCCGCCCGCGCGAGCGCGGGCGAAGGAGACCTCGAACATAGGTTCGAGGGGGTTTCATGCCAGCCGATCTGCAGACGATCGGTTCACCGGCCCTGTGGGCGATCACCGTCGCCGCCCTGGCCCTGCTGCTGACCGTGGACTTCATCCTGACCCGGCGCCCGCACGAGGTGCGGATGCGCGAGGCCGTGGGATGGTCGGTCTTCTACCTGGCACTGCCGCTGCTCTTCGGCGTGTACGTCTGGGGCGTCCACGGCTCCGGCGTCGCGGTGGAGTTCTACACCGGTTACATGGTGGAGAAGTCGCTGTCGGTGGACAACCTGTTCGTGTTCATGCTGCTGCTGTCGTCCTTCGCGGTGCCCGACGCGCTGGCCCAGCGGGTCCTGCTGCTGGGCATCATCGGGGCGCTGGCGCTGCGGGCGGTCTTCATCGCCCTCGGGGCGGCCGTCCTGCAGAGCGGCACGTGGGCGTTCCTGCTGTTCGGCGCGATCCTGATCGCCGCCGCCGGGAAGATCGTCAAGGACGCGATGGGCGGGCACGGCCACGAGGTCGACATCTCGTCCATGCGCACCGTACGGCTGCTGCGCCGCCTCATGCCGATCACCGACGACTACCGGGGCTCCCACCTGGTCGTCCGCGAGGGCGGCCGGCGCGCGCTGACCCCGCTGGCGCTGGCCGTGGTGGCGGTCTTCGCCACCGACATCGTCTTCGCCGTCGACTCGGTGCCCGCCGTGTACGGCGTGACCCAGGACCCGTTCCTCGTCTTCGTCACCAACGCCTTCGCCCTGCTGGGCCTGCGCGCGCTCTACTTCGTGCTCATGGACGTGCTGACGAAGCTCCGGCACCTCAACCACGGCCTCGGCGTGATCCTCGCCTTCATCGGGATCAAGCTCATCCTGCACTGGGCCCACCAGGTCTGGACGTGGCTGCCGGAGATCCCGACGTTGCTCTCGCTCGGGGTGATCGTGGCGATCCTGGCCACCGTCACGGTGACCAGCGTGCTGGCCAACCGCCGCGACCGGCCGCCCGCCGAACCGGCCGCCGGCCGCAGGCGGGAGAGGCTATGACCCCGCCCGCGCCTGGCCGACGGCGCGCGGCAGCTCGGACAGGCCGAAGCCCAGCTGGCTGTACAGCTCCAGCTGGTCGTAGTAGTCGCGGTGGGTGACCACCAGGTCCCCGACGACATAGGTCATGCACGCGGCGCGGACCGTGACGTGACGGCCGGTCCCTTCGATCTCACGCCCGTCGGGCAGGAGCAAGGGCCCCAGGTGGGTCCCGGTGAACACCCATTCCCTGACCATGGGATCGTCACCGGGCACCTCCAGCCACGCCGTCTGGCGGTAGTCAGGAAAGGCGCCGAAGGCCTGCTCGTAGAACCAGGCGATCTGGTCCCGTCCCTCCGCGATGCCCGCCGGGGCGACGAGGACGGCGTCGGGACTGTACAGCCCGAGCAGGCGGGGCAGGTCGTGAGCGTTGATCGCGTCGCTGAGACGGCGTCTGATCTCCCAAGGATCGGACATGACAAAGGCCCTTCCGCAGTGGCGGGAGGAGACATCGCCTCATCGAGGCCGGAAAATCGGGATGACATCGTGTGGGGCCGACGTCTCAATCCCCCTTTCCCCCGAGGCTACCCAGCACGAAGTCAGTCGCCGATCTCGATAAAGTCGTGCGCACGTTTGGGAAGCGGCCGGGCTTTCCCGGCCGTCCCATGGCCGTGCCATCAAGACAAAGGACCGGCCTTGGCGGCCGGGCGGCCGAAGACCAGATGAAGGATGTCGGCGATCACCGCCCACACCAAGGTGGCGAAGACGAGCGCCAGCCAGGCGGGCAGCGTCACCGCCAGTCCCCAGACGCATCCGGCGAACCCGACCAGCCCGACCGCTCCCAGCACCACGCCCCGGGCATCCGGGACGGCCGGACGGGCCCGCTGCTCCTTGGTCTGGATCAGGGTCAGCGCGGCGGCGACGACGGCGGGCACGGCCAGGAAGATCCCGCCCACCACGGGCCCCCACCGGTTCCCGATCAGCCCGGCGACCACGAAGACCGCCGCACCGACGGCGAACCGCACGGCCAGGCCCCGCACCGACATGGAGGGCAACCCCAGGCGGATGCCCTCCTCCCGGATCATGACACCACCGCCGACACGGCGAGGCGGTGGGCGACGAGCTGGCGCATCCCGTCCATAGGCGTCCTTCGGTCAGGGGGGCCGGATGAGGGTCACTGCCCACCGACGGCGACCTCATGCCTGGCGCTGCCGCCGTCCGGGTGGTGAGGTGGCGCGGTGACCACCCTCCGACCATCGGCCCTGGCCTGGGTGCACCGGCACCTGGACGCCGGTGAGCGCGTCGTCACGGCGGAGCCCCTGCACGGCGGCATCACCGCCGACATGCGGCGCCTGACCGTCGGCACCCCCCACGGCGACACCCGTCACCTGGTGCTGCGGACCTTCCTCGACGTGGCGCAGGCCGAGGAGTGGCTGAACCGGGAGGCGCACGCCCTGACCCTCTGCGCGGGGTCCGGCGTACCGGCCCCGGAACTGGTCGCGGTCGACGCGACCGCCGCGCACTGCGAGTACCCCTCGCTCCTGATGACCCATCTGACGGGCCGGGTGGTCCTCGACGACGCGGGCATCGAGACCCGTGTCCCTCTGCTGGCCCGTCAGCTCGTGGCCATCCACGCCCTGCGGCCCGCCGAGCGGCCCCGGGACTACGTGACGCTGACGACCGCCGACACCGTCGTGGTCCCAGAGGGCGCCGACGCGGCGGCCTGGGCCGAGGCGATCGACATGATCCGCCGTCCCCCGCCGCCCTATGACGGGCGGGTCGTGCACCGGGACTTCCAGCCCGGCAACGTCCTGTTCGACGTGCCGCCCCGGATCACCGGCGTCGTCGACTGGGCGGCGACCTCCTGGGGACCGGCCGATCTCGACGTGGCCCACTGCTCCACCAACCTCGCGCTCCTGCACGGACCGGAGTGGGGCCCGCGGTTCGCCGAGGCATACGAAGAGGCCGGCGGCGTGCTGGCCGAGGCACCGGACGAGCGCCTGTACTGGCAGGTCCGGGACGGCATGGCCTGCTCGGAGGAGGTCGCGGTGGTGTCGCGGCCGTGGCGGGAGGCGGGCCGGACCGACCTGACGACGCGGGTCGTCGAGGCGCGCCTGGACGCCTATGTGGCCGCCCTGATCGGCACCCGCGCCTGACCTGATCATGACAGGATCCGCGTCATGGCCGATGTCACACTTCGTCCCGTCACCGACGACAACCGCGCCGCGGTGACGGCCCTGCGGGTCGCCCCCGCCCAGGAGGAGTACGTGGCGAGCGTCGCCGACTCCTTCGCCGACGCCGAACGGTATCCGCAGGCGATGCCGCGCTACTGGGCGATCTACGCCGACGAGACGCCGGTCGGCTTCCTCATGATCAGCGACGACGTCCCGCCGGGCGACCCGTCGATCCTCGGGCCCTACTTCCTGTGGCGGCTGCTCATCGACGCCGACCACCAGGGACGCGGCCACGGCCGGGCCGCCCTGGCCGCGCTGCGCGACTACCTGGGCACGCGTCCCGGCGCCACCGAGCTGCTGACCAGCGTGCATCCCGGGGAGATCGGCTCCCCGATGGGCTTCTACCTGCGGCTGGGCTTCCAGGACACCGGGACCGACCACGAGGGCGAACGCGTGCTGCGGCTGCCGCTCTGACCCTTCTCACTCGTCCTGTGAGACGACCGAGGTGAACCAGTCGAGGGTCGCCACGATCACGTCGAACACCGCCGGATCGGACAGCCGCGAGTTGGGGATCGAGGGGTAGAGGTTCAACTTCGCCACGGGGATGTCCACACCGGGCGCGTCGTTCAGGCGGGCGCGGAGTTCCTCGCGCATCGCCAGGTCGTCGAACGGCGGGCGCTTCAGCAGCGATCCGAACGGGATCTCGAAGGTCTTGGCGTACACGCGGCCGACGACCACGTCGCGGCCTCCCGACCTGCGGGCGAATCCGCAGGAGGCTCCCGCCGAGGTGCCGTGGACGAGACGGCCCCCCGTCTTGACCCAGTGGTCGATCACTCGTTGCACCGCCCCGGCCGCCTGAGGGCCGCTCGCGTCGTTGAGCTGCGCGAGCAGGCGCGCCGCTCCGCCGGAGGCGGGGTCGAACTCGCCCACGTCGTCGACGATGTCGGCGCCGGGCAGGCCGACGAGTTCGGCGAGTTCGCGGGCGGTCAGGTGCCGGGCGGGATCCGCCTTCCCCGTCGCGTCGAGGGGCACGCCCTCCGCTTCGAGCAACGCGGTGACGTCGCGGGTGTCGTCCGGGTCGGGCCAGCGGAAGCCGTCGGAGACCTGGCCCGACTTGGTGAGGACACGGTGGGCGTTGAGCACGGTCGTGCTGCCCAGGTGGACGCCGACGGGGACCGCGTGAGATCCGATGAGCTCGGCCAGATCCGAATACGACGTCCAGGTGCCCGGCGGCAGCGCGGCCAGGGCGCTGTGCAGGAGGGTCCAGTCGCGGGAGACGGCGGAGCCGCGGCCGGTCTTCTCCGGGCCGGGCCAGATGGCGATCGCCCGGTCGGCCAGCAGGTCGGCGCGGGCCCGGATCTCGAGCTCGCCCCAGGTCTCGTTGGCAGCGATCTCCTGGTTCATGGCGAGGCCGCTCTTCCCCAGGGCGGCGCGCTTGACGGCGAACGAGTGGTTGCTCAGTTCGGAGTTGTAGCCACTCAGAGTGAGGTTGCCGAGGGTGTGGACGAGGCTGCTGTGGAGTGCCTCCGGATCCGGAGTGGCGAGTTCGGCCCGCCATGCGGGGGTCAGGGTCTGCGGGAGGACGTGTTCGATCGTGATGCGGCGATCGGCGAGGTCGACGCGTTCCTTGCTGCCCAGGGACTCCTCGACACGCCGGAGGACGAGTTTCTGCTGGACCGCGCGGCCCTGCCAGTAGAAGGCCCGGTTCCTGATCTCGGCCCGCAACTGGTCGTCGTCGGCCCAATAGAGACGCGCGGCCGACAACTCACGGCGCACCTCTCCCGCCGGGTCGTCGGCGGTGACCGTCGCGGCGAGCCGCTGGAAGATGCGGTTGAGGTTGCTCGTGGACACGGCCGCGATCAGACGGCGGACGAGGAAGCTCTCGACGTAACCGAGCGCCTCGGCGATCTCCGCGTCGTCCACCAGGCCGTCCTCCCGGAACTCCAGCAGGCGCATGACGAGCGGGTAGGTGGTGGTGGCCTGCCACTCGTTGAGGAAACGGAGCCTGTCGGCGATCTCGCCGTCTCCCTGGGGAGCGAGGATCGACCGCAGGTGCCGGGCGCGCCGGTGGAGGCCGGCGACGTAGGCCTCGATGCGCGACTCGTCTCTGCCCATGGCCTGCAGGAGCTCCTGATGGCCCCGGTAGACGGCGTTGTACTGGGCGGCGTCACCGCGTTCGAGCACCAGGACCAGGTACATGAGCTGTTCCATGGCCTTGGCGTCGAGGAGGTCCTGGATCGGCTTCCAGTGGTCGTCGTAGACCCGCTGTCCTCGTGTGGGGAGGCACATGAAGACGTAGTTGCGGATCAGGTCGACCTGGCTCAGCCGCATGCCGGTGTTGTTGATCGATTCGAAGATGCGGAAGGCGTTGTCGTCCTTCTCGACCGTGATCAGCACCAGGTTCAGCCGGTCGAGCAGCACCGACTCCACCCGCGCGACGTCGTGCGGGTCGGCCGGGTCGTCGAACTCCTCGATCACGGTCCGGAAGAACTGGTAGGCGTTCCCGACGAGGCTGCCCAGCCTGCCCTCCGGCACCGCGTCGACACAGGCCTTGAACGCGTCCCGGTCGGCCTGCGTGGGCAGCAGGCGGTAACGCAGCTCGCCGCGCTGGAACTTGTTGATCAGGTGGAGTTCGTCGATGCGCTCGCGATGACCCGGATCCTCCGGGACGAGATGGTCGCGGAGGGCGCACAGGGCCAGCATGAGCGTGGTCAGCCGCTGCTGACCGTCGACCACGATCCATTGGGAACGGTTCGGCGCGAGGTCGGGGCCGGGGGCGAGCACGACGGACCCGAGGAAGTGGCTGGGCGCGTCCACGCGCTGGTCGGCGAGCAGATCCACCTGCGCGCGGATGTCCGCCCAGAGCCGGCCGAGTTGTTGTCGCTCCCAGGTGTACTGGCGCTGATAGAGCGGCACGAGCAACTGCTGGTCACCCTGGATCAGCCGGCGGAGTGTGATCTCGGTCGCCTTCACGCCACTACTTCGCGGCGGGAACACGTCGCGTTACGTGCGACCCGTGGCGGAAAACCTTTCGCGTCCGACGGATGCGATCTTGGATACTCGTCGTCACACGGTCGGACGGAGAAGGGAGGGCACCATGCGGCGAATGCCCCCGCCCTGTGAGGCTCACGTGTGACGCCGGTCCCGTGAGCCGTCTCGAACCGGTCGGGTTCGAGACGGCTTTCTCTTTTTCCGGCGGGTGAGGGCGCTGGTGTGCTCGACGGTTTCATACGCCGTTCCGGGTGGGTTCGATTCCCACACCCGCCACCACGAGTTGTTACACGGTCGTCCGGACGGTCCGGGCGGCGGTGACCATGTTGGTCAGCGCCGCCTCCGTCTCGGGGTAGGCGCGGGTCTTCAGGCCGCAGTCGGGGTTGACCCACAGCCGGTCGGCGGGGACCGCCTGGAGGGCCGTGCGGAGGTTGGCGGCCATTTCCTCGCTGGTGGGCACGCGGGGTGAGTGGATGTCGTACACGCCGGGGCCGATGCCGTTGGCGTAGCCGGCGGCGCGCAGGTAGGGCAGGAGTTCCATGTGGGAGCGGGCGGCCTCGATGCTGGTGACGTCGGCGTCGAGGTCGGCGATGGGGCTGAGGATCTCGCCGAACTCCGCGTAGCACATGTGGGTGTGGATCTGGGTGGTGTCGGCGGCGCCGGAGGTGGCGAGGCGGAACGCGCCGACGGCCCAGGCCAGGTAGGGCTCCCGGTCGGCCTCGCGGAGCGGGAGGAGTTCGCGCAGGGCCGGTTCGTCGACCTGGATGATCCGGATGCCGGCCGCCTCCAGGTCGGCGATCTCGTCGCGGAGGGCGAGGGCGACCTGCCTGGCGGTCGCGGCGAGGGGCTGGTCGTCGCGGACGAACGACCAGGCCAGCATCGTGACCGGGCCGGTGAGCATGCCCTTGACCGGCTTCGGGGTGAGCGACTGGGCGTAGGCGGTCCAGGCGACCGTCATCGGGCGGGGGCGGGTGACGTCTCCGTACAGGATCGGGGGGCGGACGCACCTCGTGCCGTAGGACTGGACCCAGCCCGCTTCGGTGGCGGCGTAGCCGTCGAGCTGTTCGGCGAAGTACTGGACCATGTCGTTGCGTTCGGGTTCGCCGTGGACGAGGACGTCCAGGCCCAGGTCCTCCTGGAGCCTGATCACGCGGGCGATCTCGGCGCGCATGGCCTCGGTGTAGGCGGGCTCGTCGATGCGTCCGGCCCGCAGGTCGGCGCGGGTGGCGCGGATCTCGGGGGTCTGCGGGAAGGAGCCGATCGTCGTGGTGGCGAGGTCGGGCAGGCCGAGTGCCGCCCGCTGGGCGGCGAAACGGGCCGCCCGGTCGGACCGCCGGGCGTCGAACCGGACCGGCTCGGCGGGGGCGGCCTGCGGCGGGGTGACCCTCGCGTGCTCCGGCTCCAGGTCGGCGGCCAGGGCGACCAGTTCGGCGACCTTCTGGCGGGCGAAGGCGAGCCGGTTCCGCACGGCCGGGTCGAGGCCCGTCTCGGTGTCGAGGTCGACGGGGACGTGCAGCAGGGAGCAGGAGCTGCTCAGCTCGACCGTGTCGGCGAGGCCGAGCAGGATCGGGTACGCCGACCTGGCCCGCGCCGGGTCCACGCGCCAGACGTTGCGGCCGTCGACGACGCCGGCGACCACGGTCGTGCGGGGCAGGCCGCCGACCGAGGCGAGCGCCTCCAGGTTGCCCGGGCCGGCGACGAGGTCGAGCGCGACCGCCTCCACGTCGGTGGCGGCGATCTCCCGCAGCGCCTCCGGCGCGACCGCGCCGAAGTAGGTGGCGAGCAGGATCTTCGGACGGCAGGCCAGGCCCCCGAGCCGCCGGTGGACGCGGCCGAGCGCGCCGGTCTCGCGGGCGTCGAGGTCGCGGGCGAGCACCGGCTCGTCGAGCTGCACCCACTGGCAACCCGCGCCGACGAGCCGTTCGAGCAGCTCGGCGTAGGTCTCGACGAGGGAGTCGAGCAGGTCGAGCGGGGTGAACCCGTCGGGTGAGCCGGGCGCGGCCTTGGCCAGCAGCAGGTAGGTGAGCGGGCCGACGAGCACCGGTCGGGTCTCGATGCCGAGCCTGCGGGCTTCGAGGTATTCGGCGACCGGTTTGGCGGCCGAGCCGTCGGCCAGCCGGAAGCGGGTGTCGAAGGTCAACTCCGGCACGATGTAGTGGTAGTTGGTGTCGAACCACTTCGTCATCTCCAGCGGCGGCAGGTCCGCGGTGCCGCGTGCCATGGCGAAGTAACGGTCGAGGCCGGTCAGGGCGCGGTATCGGGCCGGGACGGCGTCGATCATGACGGTGGTGTCGAGCACCTGGTCGTACAGGCTGAAGGTGTTGGACGGGATGGTGTCGAGCCCGGCGTCGCGGAGCTCGGTCCAGACCTCGCGGCGCAACCGCGCCGCGGTCGTCTCCAGTTCGGCGGCGTCGATCACGCCGGCCCAGTGGTTCTCGGTGGCGAACTTGAGTTCTCTCCGCGCGCCGATGCGCGGGTAACCCAGAATCGTCGTCTTCACGGCTGCTTCCCTCGTCTCGCCGACATGCGGCCACGTGAAAAAGGGAGACAGCGCACGACGCGCAGGCCCTCCCACGAGGCCGCGGACCACCACGCGCCGAGGTCGGCGCGCGGGCGGAGGCAGGTCTTCGGACTCGTGGGCGTGGTGCTCGTTCCTAGTGGCCGTCGCTTCCCAAGCCCGGAGGGCTCAGTGCTGGTGACGGCGGTCGTTCCCACATACCGCTGCGGGGCAGTCCCGGATTCACACCGGGTTCCCTCTTACGACGCCCGGCTCTGGCGGAGGCGGGCGAACCATCCACGCCGCCGAGTTTATCCGCCATCGCGCCACCATGGACGTCGATCACCCGAGAAGGTACGGTCTGCGCGAGAAGTCGACCATTGGAGCCTGTCGCATGCCCTCCAAGACGGCCAGATCGGCCCGCCCCCTCCCCGTCCAGGAGAAGCCCGGCCCGGGACGGTCGCGGTACGCGATCGGACTGGTGGCCGCCATCCTCGTGGCGGGCTCGCTGGGCTATCTGTTCGGGACCCCGGACGCCACCGAGAACTCGGTCGCCGAGATGCGGGCGGCCGAGATGAAGCGCGACGCGCAGCAGGTCACCGAGCTGACCTCCACGGCCCGCACCACGGTCGCCGAGGTGACCAAGGTCATGGTGGGCCTGGGAGAGGCGCTGCCGCCCGGCGGCGCGCTCGCCGCCCGGACGCCGTCCGAGGCCGAGATCGGCGAGTGGCAGAAGGTGATGAAGCAGGCGGTCGACCGGCACGCCGCCACGCCGTCGGGCACGACCGCGACCAATGTGGCGCGCGGTGGTTTCCGCAGCGCCGTCGACGGCATGGCGCTCGCGGTCGACACCTACGCGTACTGCCGGAAGGTGTCCACCGATGTGCGGGCGGGTTGCCTGGAGGTCGCCCGCCGGCAGCGGACGGCCGGGGTGATGGCCTGGTCGGTCGCGGCCACCCAGCTCGACGCGATCAACGTCGACGCCGGCCACGGTCACCAGCACGTCTACCTGACGAGCACGCCGGGCGAGGGGGCCATGATGGCCGACGGCGTGCCCGAGGGGACGAACTAGGTGGCCAGCGGCAAGTTGATCCTGGGCAGTCCGTCGGGGCCGTGGGTCACCTCCGCGGCCACGCCGTACACCTCGGTGAGCAGGTCGGCGGTGACCACCTTCGCGGGCGGGCCGTCGGCGACCAGGCGTCCTCCGCTCAGCACCGCGAGCCGGTCGCAGGCGGCCGCGGCGAGCTGGAGGTCGTGCAGGGCGGCGACGACGGTGACGCCCAGGGACCGGATCAGCCGCAGGAGCTCCACCTGGTGACGCAGGTCGAGGTGGTTGGTGGGTTCGTCGAGCAGGAGCAGGCCGGGCTGCTGGACCAGCGCCCTGGCCAGGTGCACCCGCTGACGTTCGCCGCCGGACAACCGGGCGTAGGGGCGGCGGGCCAGTGAACGCACCTCGCAGCGTTCCATGGCGTCGTCGATCAGGTCGTGTTCGGCGCGGGTGAGGCGTCCCAGGGTGCCCAGATAGGGCACCCGGCCGAGGGCGACGATCTGCTCGACGCTGTTCTCCAGGTCGGCGGGCGACTCCTGGGTGACGACGGCCACCCGGCGGGCCACCTCGCCCGCCGGGGCGGTCCACACGTCGAGCCCGTCGACCGTGATCCGGCCTCGGTCGGGGCGCTGCCGCCGGTAGACGCAGCGCAGCAGGCTCGACTTGCCGCTGCCGTTGGGGCCGATGAGGCCCAGGATCTCCCCCGGCGCCGCCGACAGGGTGATGTCGTGGAGCACGGGCGCCCAGGAGAGGTCCTCGACGTCCAGGGAAAGGCTCATGCCATCGCCCTCCGGTTGGCGCGGGCCAGCAGGACCAGGAAGAAGGGCGCGCCCAGCAGGGCGGTGATGACGCCGATGGGGATCTCGTCGGGCTGGTTGAGCAGGCGGGCCCCGACGTCGACCCACACCATCAGCAGCGCTCCGGCCAGCGTGCTGAGCGGGACCACCCACCGGTTGTCGCCGCCGACGACCATGCGGACGGCGTGCGGCACCATCAGCGCCACGAAACCGATGCCGCCGCTGACCGACACGACCGCGCCGACCGTGATCGCCGAGCCGACGACCAGCCGCACCCGCAGCCGGTTCACCTCGACTCCGAGGCTCGTGGCTCCTTCCTCTCCCAGGACGAGGGCGTTGAGTTCGGCCGAGCGCAGCCGGAACCACACGACGAAGATCCCGACCACGATCGCGGGGACGGGCAGGTCGCTCCATTGGGTGCCGGACAGGCCGCCGAGGGTCCAGAACAGCGCCGACCGCAACTGGGAGTCGGGTGAGTTCAGCACGATGAAATTGGTCGCGGCCTCCGCCAGCGCGGCGACGGCGACCCCCGACAGGATCAGTGAGGTGACCCCGAGCTGACCGCCGCCGCGCGCCAGCAGCAGCACCACCGTGAAGGTGACCATCGCGCCGGTGAAGGCCGCCACCGGCAGGAGCCACGACAGGCCCGACATCAGCGCCAGGACCGCCCCCAGCGACGCCCCCGAGCTGGCTCCGATCAGGTAGGGGTCGGCCAGCGGGTTGCGCAGCACCCCTTGGAGCACCGCGCCGGTGACGGCCAGGCCCGCGCCGACGATCGCACCGAGCAGGACCCGGGGCAGCCGGATGTCCCGGACGATCACCGCCATCGGCCCCGAGGGAGCGTCCTGGGTGGCGAAGACGATGCGCCACACGTCCAGGAAGGGGATGTCGACCGGTCCCAGGCCGACGGCGGCGACAAGGGAGACGCCGAGCAGTACGCCGAGCAGCACCACCGAGCCTGCCAGGGTCACCCGACGGCCCGGCCGGTCGGTGGAGACCCGCCGGGCGGCGACGCGGACGGTCAACGGGCGAAGCCCTCGGCCAGGGCCTTGAGCGCGCGGCCGCTGCGCAGGCCGGGCTGAAGGTCGTTGACGGGGATGACGACGAAGCGGTTCTCCCTGACCGCGGTGACGTCCTTGATCGGGGCGTAGGAGCGCATCCACTCGATGGCCTCGTCGGCGGGTTCGAAGGCCTGGTCCTCGACGATGATCACTTGGGGGTCGCGCTTGACCAGTTCCTCCCAGGAGACCTGGCCGAACTCTCTGGTCTCGGGGAAGATGTTCTCGCCGCCGGCCCGGCGGGCCAGGTCGTACACAAGAGTGTTCGCGCCGCTGGTCAGCGGCTTGTCCTTGCCTCCGGCGTAGTCGAAGACGCGCAGCGCCGGGGTGACGGGGGTGACGGCGTCGACCTCGGCCTTGAGCGCGGTGACGAGCTCCTCCGCCTTGGTCTGTACGCCGAAGATCCGGCCCAGCGCGCGGAGGTCGTCGTAGGTCTGCTCGACGGTGGCGGTGGCGCCGGGGCAGCTCGCCGACAGCAGGTGGCTGTTGACGCCCTCCTTCCGCAGGACGGCGCGGTCGCCGAGCGCCTTGGGGCCGTAGTCGTCGGGGTAGCCGCTGACCACCAGGTCTGGGTTGGCCGAGTAGACGACCTCCTTGGACGGCGGCGGGAAGGCCGACTCGGAGATCACCTTGATCCCGGTCAGGTCGGCGGCGTACCGCTCCATGATGTCGTTGGCGGCGACGGTCCCGGCCATCCGGTCCTTCAGGCCCAGGGCCAGCACGACCTCGGTGGCGACGGTGCTGGAGGTGACGATGCGCTCCGGCGGCTTGGCGTAGGTGTAGACGGTCCCGCAGTTGCTCACCTCGACCGGGCCGGAAGCGGCCGAGGGCGCGGGGGCGGCCTCGGTGCCGGACGTGCCGCAGCCGGCCAGCAGGACGACCGCGGCCAGCGCAAATATGGGTTTCTTCACTGTTTCTCCTTGGAGGCGACACGGGCGGCGTACTCGCCGCGGACGCGCAGGGTGTCGAGGATCGCGGCGGGCACGTCCCCCGCGACCTCGGTGGTGGCGGCCACCAGACAGGCCTGGTCGGCGGCGAAGGCCGCGAGACCGGCGGGGGTCAGGTCGGCCAGGTCGGCGGCCGGGATCCGCTCCGACACGAGGGCGATCCACTCGTCGAGGGCGGCCCCGTGCGGGCGGGCGCCCGTGGCGGCGGCCACCAGGCGCAACACGGCGGCGCGTTCGAGCTCGTCGTAGCCGCCCTCGGCGCGCAGGTCGTCGAGGACGGCCGCGGCGACGGCGGGCGGGAGCGCGGTCCGGCCGACGGGTCGCACCGCCCGCCATGGGGAGGTCTGCTCGAAGTGCCAGCCTCGGTCGGCGGGGCGGATCGCGTCCTGGGCCAGCAGGTCGAGCAGCGCGAGGGCGTCGGCGCGTTTCACGTCGCGCCGCCCGCCGGGCAGCCAGTCGCGCAGGGGCGTGTCACGACCGGCCAGCAGTTCGGGCCAGCGGCGGTCGGGATAGTGCAGCTCCTTCGCCGTGGCGACCAGGCCGGCCGCTTCCCCGGCGGGGATCACCCCTTCGGTCACGGCGGCGCGCAGCGTGGCGCGGATGGTGACCATCGCCTCGTTGACCGGGCGGTATCCCTGGTCGGCGTCCAGATGGGCGACCGCCACCTCGTCGTCGTCGGTCAGCTCGCCGGTGACGAACGCCCGGTAGACCTCGCCCACGCCGGTCATGCCGTAGGGCGCGAGCTCGGCGGCGCGCAGGGCGCCCATGCTGGCCGCTCCGGCGACGGCGACGCCCTCGGACATTGCCCAGAGGAGCTCCTTGTGCCAGACGGCGGGGACCCGCTCGTACACCCCGTCGACGACGGCGACGACACGGGGGCGTTCGGCGGCGACCAGCGCGGCCACGTCGCCCTGCCCGGCCGGCGGCAGCACCACGACGTCGCGGCCGGGCAGACGGTCGTGCACGACGGAGGCCGGGATCGTCGGACCGGCGAAGACGGCGATCTCAGGCATCGGCCGGCTCCGCTCCGAGGGCGCGTGCCCGGGGGCCGGGCAGGGTCGGTTCGCCGGTCAGCGCACCGGCCCCCTCCAGGCCGGGCACCAGCACCTTGACCACGGGCAGGCCCAGCGACGGGCGGGTCAGGTCGACGGCGGTCACCTGGTCGAGGCCCGCCGCCGCCAGCCGGTCGAGCAGCCAGTCGAGGTCGTCGCCGAGCAGGTCGTGGTCGGCCCCGGTGATCGTGAGCGGCCGGGCGTGCGGCAGGGTCGCGCGGAGCGCGTCGCGCAGCTCCGTGACGCCGCCGGTGTCGGTGGTCTGCGCGTAGCGCTCCCGGGTGACGTCGTCACGCGCGCCCGAGATGGTGATCAGCCGCGACTGGGCGGCCTCGGTCAGCGCCCGCTGGACCGCGATGGGCGGGCACGGGTGGCAACCCAGCCCGGTGGCGGCGGGCAGCGGCCGGAACGGGTCGGGTTCCGCCTCCACGATGTGGCACAACACCACGGGGACGCCGAGGTCGGAGGTGAGGTCGAACAGCGCGGCCTCGACGCCCGCCCGGTCGTAGAGGTCCAGCAGCCGCGCGGTCTCCGGGTCGGTCAGCGTGGCGGCGTCGATCCGGGCTCCGGCCTGGAACAGGGCGTCGCGGAGGTCCCACAGGGCCGCCGCGTCCCGTTCGATCAGTTCGCACAGCGCGTGGACCAGCGCCTCCAGCGCCGTGTTCCCCCCGGCCAGGCCGTTGCTGTCGCGCGACAGGCCGTGCCCGGTCAGCGCGGGCGGCAGGGTGAAGTCGAGGCTCACCGCCTCGTAGGGCACCGCTCTCGGTTCGCCGGTGCGGACGTCGGCGCCGTCGATCCAGAGCAGGGGCGTGACGTCGTCGAGCACGCCGTCGGCGGTGCGCGGCAGCCCGCGGGGGTCGAGCGCCGCCGGGCCCAGTTCGGCGGGCCGGGACAGCCGCAGGGGGCGGTCGATCATCTCGGCGTGGGCGTGCTCGACGGCCTCCATGGCCGCCGACACGCGGCTCGCCGCGCGGCTGACGCCCTTGCCCTGGCTGACCGAGAGGCTGCGCGCGTTGGGGCGGTAGGCGGTGGCGACCGGGATGCCGATGAGGTCGAGGCCGGTGACGTCGGCGACGCGGGTGACCCCGCACTCCCTCAGCGCCGGGCCGAGCCGCCGCCAGGTGTCCTCCAGGGTGGCGGCGCGGTGGGTGCCGGTCCTGGCGATCTTGCGGCCGGGCCGGTCGAGGTTCCAGGGGTCAGACATGGGGCACCGGCAGCCTCTCGACGTGGCCGGGCAGCGGGTCGGCCCCCGCGCCCAGGAAGGGGTAGGCGGCCGGTCCGGTGGAACGCAGCCCCGGCACCACGACTCGGGCGACGTGCAGCCCCACGGCGGCCAGGTCGGGGGTGGTGAGATCGACCATGATCACGTCGAGGCGGGGGGCGGTGGACGGCGTACCGGCGGGATCGCCGCCGTCGAGGCGGTCCCGGACGGCCGTGGCGACCCGTTCGTCGGCGAGGAGTTGCAGCGTGCAGAGCACGTCGGTGGCGTCGCTCAGGTCGGGGGCGTAGGAGTCGAGATACCGGCGGTCACTCCGGTGCGGCATCAGCGGGCCGGCCGGGCGTTCCCACTCCGGGATCCCGTCGGCGACCTCGGCGAGGGCGTCCAGCGAACGCAGCGCCTCGGCGGCGGCCGACCGGGCCGACCCGGTCGCGCAGCCCACGCCGAGCAGGCCCTCCGGGGTGACCGCCGTGCAGAGCACCACCGGCGCGCCCAGTGCGTTGGGGACCGACCGCCACGTGAGTTCCGCGCCGTCCGGGACGGGCAGCGGCGGCCCGTCCACCCGGGGGAAGGCCGCTCCCCCGTGCCAGGCGGTGGCCAACGCGTGCCGTTCCACGACCTCGGCGAGCGCCGAGGCGCGGGCCGCCTCCTGGGTCGGCCCGGCGGCGATGCCCGCCGCGATCGGCAGGTGCGCCGGGCGGCCCCGCACCAGCGCGTGTTCGCCGGACGACAACCAGACCAGCGAGGCGGGCACCCACACCGGGCGTCCGTCGCCGGCTCGTCCGGGCGTCCACCAGAGCACGTCGTCGCGGCGCAGGCCCGCGAACGGGAAGCCGGGGCGGTCGTGCTGGTCCGGGGAGTAGAGGGCCAGCCGATCGGGGTCGACGGCGGAATCGAGGTCGTGCCAGGTCGCACGTCTGAGCCTGGCTTCCGGGACCAGGTGGCCGGCGTAGCGTTCGGCCGCCTCGCCCAGCGCTCTCAGCCGGGCGCGGGCGGGGTCGCCGAAGGACGCGCCTCCGACGACGGGGTTGCCGAGGGGATGGCCGAACCGGCCCGTGGCGGCCAGTTCGGCGGTCGCGGTGTGCAGCACGGCGTGGCTGCGCCCGGTCACCAGCCGGGTGACCGGCCCGGTGCGGGGGTCGAGCAGGACGTCCATCGGATCTCTCAGGTGTGCGGGAGCGGGACGAGGTTGACGTCGGCCTCCGCGATCGGGGCGGCGCGCAGCCCGAGGCGGACCGGATCGGCGTAGAGGCGGTCGCCGCCGAGGAAGGGGAAGGCGGCGGGCGGGTTGGAGTAGGCGCCGGGGACGATCACGCGGACCACCCGGGCCCCCGTCGCGGCCACGTCGGAGGTGGTGAGGTCGACGGCATGGGCGTCGAGTCCCAGCGCCCGGACTTGGTCCAGATAGGTGCGGTAGACGTCGCCGGTGATCGTCGGCAGGTCGTCGAGGCCCACCGGGTCGCTCTCGCCGGTGATGGGTTCCAGTTCCTTGGCCATCGCCGGGTCGAGCCAGATCTGGCTGTGGCAGGCCAGGTCGACCACGTCCCTGAAGTCGCTGCGGTAGGAGGCGGCGTAGGCGCGGTCGGGCCGGTGCCGCTTGAGCATGTCCGGGCTGAGCACGCCGTCCTCGACGGCCTGGTAGATCGCGCCGTCGGGCTCCAGCAGGCCCAGGGAGTAGATCCGCAGGGTCACCGCCTCGGCCAGCGCCTTCGCCACCGCGTGCGCCGGATCGGGCCGGGCGGCGACGCCGAAGGTGTGGATGCCGAGCGCCGGGTCGTGGAGCAGCACCCCGATCACCGCCACGTCGAACGTCGTGGGGATGCGCACCACCCGGTAGCGGAGGTCCCCGGCGGCGCCCGGGGCCCTCCCCCAGCCCGGCCCCAGCGACGGGTCGGGACGCAGCAGGTGGGCCAGGCGGGGGTCGGCCACCTCCACCGGGTCGGCCGGGAGGCGGTTGGCCCACCAGATGACGGTGGCGTCCCGCTCGATGACCTCCTCCAGCGCCGAGGTCAGCGCGAAGCGCAGGTCGGGACCGGCCGCGAGACCGGCCAGCATGGCGTAGTTGGTGGCGGGCTCGGCCGCGCGCGGCGGCACGAGGTAGTTGACGAAGACGAGGGAGGCGGGCACCCACACGGGCGGCCCGTCCAGGGTGGTGCCCTTGATCCACAGGACCGGCAGGTCGGCGGTGAAGGGCACGAAGGGGCATCCCGGTTCGGCGTACTGGCTCTTGGAGTAGAGCGCGAGCGTCGCCGGGTCCAGGGCGTTCTCCCCGGCGGCGGCGAGTTCCGCGTGGGTCGCCCGGCGCAGGCCCGCCGGGACGAAGTTGCCGCAGTAACGTTCGATCGCCTCACCGGCCGCGCTCGTCAGGGCCCGGCCGGGGTCGTGGAAGGCGGTGCCGGTCGCCACCCGGTCGGCCGGCCACGGCAGGTGGTCGGAGACGGCGGCGACCGAGGCCGTGCACACGTTCAGCCCGGCGGGCCACCAGGGCTCGGGCGGCACCTGGTCGAGGCGGGTGATCAGTCCGGTACGGGGGTCGGGCGGCACGGGGTTCATCGGCGGCCTCCCGGGACCAGCAGCTCGACGTCGGAGACCGTGACGGTGACCGGCGTCTCCGGCGCGGTGTGGCGGGGCCGCCGCCCGACGGTGAGCTCCAGGTGCAGGACGTGGCCCGCCGGGAGGTCGACGGCGACGGGCGCGCAGCGCATCTCCGCCACCGCGTGTCCGGGGGTGATCGGCGCGGTGCCGTCGGCCAACCGGGTGCGCACGCCCGCCGGGGTCTCGTGCACGAGCGTGGCCACCAGTTCGGCGGCGCGATCGGTCCTGACGCGGCAGCGCACCCGGGCGGCCCCGCGCCACTCGACGTGGCCGGTCGCGCGCAGCCGCACGACGTCGGCTCGCGGCCCGATGACCAACAGGTCGGCCGAGTGCGGCAGCGAGGGGTAGGGGTCGGCCGGATCGTGGTCGATGGAGGAGGACGCCGGACCGGTCAGGGGCAACGCCCGCAGGTCCGGCCGCGCGGCCGGCCGGGGGTCCGTCTGCTCCCACCGGTTGCTCCCCAGCACCAGGCAGCGGTGGCCCTCCATGGGGTCGGCGCCGGTCGCGACCGCCACGAGCCACGGCAGCGCCAGGTCGGAGGGGTCGGGGTCGACCGGGACGTCGATCGCGCACTCCGGCTGGAGCCGGTGGGTCAGCGGGGAGGCCCACCCGCCCATCACGACGGTCGCCCGCCGGGCCAGGGCCGCCTGGCGCAGCGTCGTGGCGGCCGAGCCGCAGTACCAGCTGCCCAGGTGCAGGGTCGGCAGGTCGGCGGCGCGGATCCGGGACGAGGCCCGGCGGGCCTGCGGATGCCAGCTGCTCGGCGTCGGCGGCCAGGCGCCCAGCGGCACCGGCCAGGCCGGCCGGGTAAGCGCCAGGTCGTAGAGGCCGGGGCGGAGCTGGCGGCCGCCGCCGATCTCGGTACGCCACCACAACTCCTCGTCGACGGCCACGGCGGCGGGCGGCCAGGACTGGCGGCCGGCCACGCCCCGCACCGACGGGTGGCCCACGGCGCACCAGGCGGCGTAGGCCTCGTAGGCGGTGCCGTACAGGCAGGTGACGCCGTCGGACCACGGCTGCGCGGTGATCCAGTCGAGGGCGGCGTGGCCGTCGGCCCGCTCGTCGGCGCCGGCCTCGAACTCGCCGGGCGAGCGGTGGCGTCCGCGCAGGTCCTGGAGGACCACGGCGAGCCCCGCGCCGGTCAGCGCGTCGGCCTCGGGCCACAACCCGGGCGTGCCGTAGGGGGTGCGGACCACGACGGTCGGCGCGGGCAGGCGTTCGGGCAGGAAGACGTCGGCCACGAGCCCGCCGACCGGGACGTCGATCATGATCACGGCTGCTCCGTCATCAGCCCGGCGGGCACCGGCAGCACGGGGTGCCGGTTCAGCAGGCCGGTCGCCGGGTCGAAACCCGCCTGGACCCCCGTTCCGGGGGCGTCCTCGCCGTGGAGGTACGCCCACACGTCCGCGACGATCAGGGCGGCGGCGACGCCGGCCCCCAGCGGGAACGCCGGGCCGGTCTCCGGAGCGCCGCCGGAGTCGAGCCACGCCCAGTAGGCGCTCAGTTCGTCCGGCCACGGCGAGGCGGCCAGCCGTCGCAGCCGCAGATCCTCGTAGGAGGCGGTCGCGGGGCCCGTCCAGAACGGACCGGCGTACCAGCGCCGCCCTTCGGCGAACCCGAGGTGCAGCGCGGTGCCGGTCTCCCGCGCCTCGGCGGCGAGCCGCCGGAACAGGTCGTCGCGCGGCCACGGCGCGACGGCGACCCGCACCGCGACGTCCTCGTCGCCGCAGGTCAGACCGGTCCGGCCGAGCAGGAGGGCGACCGCCTCGACCAGCGGCCCGTCGCCGGTCAGGGCGACCGCGCCGGGCCTGCGCGCCGGGACCCGCTCCAGCACGCCCTCCTCGGCGAAGACCTCCGCCAGGTCGGGGTCGCCGGGCGGGGGACGGTCGGGGCGCTCGCCCCCGGGCGCGGACACGGCGAGGAAGTCCTCACCGGGGGTGTGCACCAGCCAGCCGTCCCGCGTCGGGACGAACGACACCCCGCCGGCGTACCGGCCGGTGGGCTCCATGGGCTTTCCTTCCTGCTCTACGCTGCGAGGACCACGGGCGGGGACGCGATACGCGCGCGTCCCCGCCCGTGGGTGGGCCGGCTAGCGCCAGGCCACGCTGGACCGGGTCACGGTCGAGTGGTTGTTGGAGTGCACGCTCGCCTTGACCTGGGCGACCTTCAGCTTCGTCACCTTCATCACGGATCACCTCCTCGTTTCGTCGTCGGGACGGGCCGCCCGTCCAGGAGCGCGGCGGCGTCCGCCTGCGCCTGGACGAGACGTCGGTAGGGCGCGCACCGCGCCATGAGCTCGGCGTGGCGGCCGAGGTCGGCGATGCGGCCGTGGTCCAGCACGGCGACCAGGTCGGCGTGCCGGAGCGTGGTGAGCCGGTGGGCGATGACCAGGGTGGTGCGCCCGTTCCTGACCCGGTCGAGCGCGGCCTGCAGCTCGTGTTCGGAGAGGGCGTCGAGCTGGCTGGACGACTCGTCCAGGACCAGCACCGGCCGGTCGCGCAGCAGCGCCCGCGCGATGGCGACCCGCTGCCGCTCCCCGCCCGACAGCGCGGCCCCCCGCTCCCCCACCACGGTGTCGAGGCCGTCGGGCAGCCGGTCCAGGAAGGGGGTGACACGGGCGTCGGCGCACGCTTGGGCGACGTCCTCGGCGGACGCCCCGGGACGGGCCAGCTCCAGGTTGGCACGCAGGGTGTCGTGGAAGAGGAACGCCTCCTGCGGCACGTGGCAGACGAGCTCGGTCAGGTCGTCGACGGGCAGGTCGCGCAGGTCGGCTCCGCCGATCCGGACCGTCCCGGAGGCCGGGTCGAAGTGCCGGAGCAGCAGGTGGGCCAGGGTCGACTTGCCCGCGCCCGTCGCGCCCGCCAGGGCGAGCGTCGTCCCGCCCGGGACGGTCAGCGAGACGCCGCGCAGCACCGGGCGCGTCTCGTCGTAACCGAACACCACCTCGTCGAACTCGACCGCGGGAGGCCCGGTCAGGACGGGAAGCGGGGCGCGGCCGGTGTCGGGGACGGCGGCCGGTTCCTCCAGGAGGTCGAACACGCGGTCGGCGGAGGAGGAGGTGAGGCCCCACACCCGGGTGACGTTGAGCAGCATCGTGATCGGGGTGAACGCGGCCCCGGCGAGCGCGACCGAGGCCAGCAGCGCGGGCGCGGGCAGGCCGGTGTGCAGCCCGGTGGCCAGGACGCTCAGGCTCGCGCCGCCGATCGCGGCCCCGCCGGCCACGGTCTCCAGCCCGGCGCGGCGGGCCTGCCGGCGCTGCGCCGCCGCGAGCCGCCGGTCGGCGTCGCGCAGCCGGTCGAGCCGGTCGGCTCCGCGGCCGAAGGAGAGGATCTCCCGCAGGCCCTGCACCAGGTCGGTGACCTCGACGTTGAGCTCGGTGAGCGCGTCGGTGAGGTCGCCGCCGTGGCGCGCCCCCGCCCGGCGCAGCGCCAGCGGCACCGCCGCCGAGGCCGCCATCCAGGGCAGCAGCACGAGCGCCGCCCAGCCGCCGCCGATCATCGCCATCGCCGCCAGGGCGGCCGGCGCGACGACCAGCGCCGCCGCCACGTAGATCGAGGTGTGCGCGTAGAAGATCTCCAGGCTCTCGCTGTCGCGCAGCGCCCGGACGACGAGGTCGCCGCCGCGCCTGCGGATCAGCCCGCCGGGGGCGATCCGGGCGAAGGCCTGGTAGAGCCACTGCCGGACCTGGGCCAGGACACGGAAGGACAACTCGTGGGAGATCCACGACTCGACCCAGTTGGCCACCGCGCGCACCGCCGTCAGGCCGAGGGTCCACCAGAACAGGGGCCACAGATCGGCGGCCCCGGAGAGCGCCTGGCCGGCGGTGGCGGCGGCGAGCACGACCGCGCCCATCCCGGCCGCCTGGTTGACGACCGCGAACAGCACCGAGATCCCGAACGGGCGCAGGTGCCCGGACAACACGCGCAGCAGTCCCGCGGTGCCCCGCCTCATCGTGCGCCTCCGGCCTGCGCCGCGACCAGGTCCGACCAGGCTCCGGCGCGCCGGGCGAGGTCGGCGGGCGCGCCGTGCTCGACCAGGTCGCCGTCGTCCAGGACGGCGACCGTGTCGGCGTCGACGAGGCTGGACAGACGGTGCGCGATCATGATCGTGGTGCGGCCGGCCCGCAGTTCGCCCAGCGCGTCGCGCAGGGCCGCCTCGGTCTCGCCGTCGACGGCCGAGGTGGCCTCGTCGAGGATGAGCACCGGCGCGTCCTTCAGCAGGGCCCGCGCGATCGCGATCCGCTGGCGTTCGCCGCCCGACAGGCGGGCTCCGCGTTCGCCGACGACGGTGTCGAAGCCGTCCGGCAGGCCCTCGATGAGGTCGAGGATCCGGGCGCGGCGGGCGGCGTCCCTGAGGGCGGCGAGGTCGGCGTCCGGCCGGGCCAGCCGCAGGTTCCCGGCGATCGTGCCGTGGAAGAGGTGGGTGTCCTGGGCGACCACGGCGGTCATCGCGCGGACCTCGTCGCGGTCGAGGTCGCGCAGGTCGACGCCGTCGGCCAGGATCTGGCCGCTCTGCGGGTCGAGGTAGCGCTGGAGCAGGGTGACCACGGTGGACTTGCCCGATCCCGACCGCCCGGTGACGGCCAGGGTCGTGCCCGGTTCGACGACCAGGCCGACCCCGCGCAAGGCGGGGCGGGCCGCGCCTGGGTAGGTGAAGGTGACCTCGCGCAGGACCAGCCGGGGCGGCCGGTTCGACGGCCGCCTCCGGACCGGCGTGGCCGGTGCGGGGGCGGGCGCCTCGGCGTCCAGCAGGGCGAAGACGCCCTTGCCCGCGGCCAGGCCGTGGAAGCCCTCGTGCCAGTAGTTCTGCAGTTCGAGCAGCGGGCGGAAGGCCTCCGCGGTGAGCCAGGCGATCAGGAGCAGCCCGGCAGCGTCGAGGTGGCCGGTGGAGTGGCGGATCGCGGCCACCACCACCGCCAGGCTCGTGCCCGCCGACATGAGGAACGCGCTGACGACGTAGACGGAGCTGGAGGCGGCGAGGTCGCCCATGGTCGCGCGGTAGAGCGCCAGGGCGTCGCGCCGGAGCCGGTGGCCGTAGACGCCGGTCGCGCCCAGCGCCTTCAGGGTCGTCATGCCCTGCAGGGCGTCGAGCACCCGGGCGGCGAAGTTCTCGTACGCCGTCCAGTGCCGCTGGGACCGCGTGCCCATGATGCGCCGCCAGAAGGGCTTGGACGCGGGCACCAGCACCACGCAGGTCCCGGTGATCGTGCCCGCCACCGGATCGTGCCAGGTCAGCACGGCCACGATGATCAGCGGACCGCCCACGCTCACGACCACCTGCGGCAGGTAGAAGCCCACGTAGGCGCGGATCGCCTCCACGCCGTCGGCGATCGTGGTCCGCAGCGTCCCGGCCGGCGCGGTGACCGTGTGACCGGGCCCCAGGTCGAGCAGGCGCTCGGCCAGCCGCAGCCGCAACCGGGCCTGGACCAGCGACGCCGTCCGGTTCGCCGCCTGGTCGCGGCCCCATAAGAACAGGCAGCGCAGCAGGGTGAACAGTCCCGTCAGCACCAGCGGCCCGCCCACCTCGCCGGGATCCGGCGCGCCGGAGATGAGGGCGCGCCGGATCGTCTCGACGAGCGCGACCGCCTGCCCCGCCCCCGACGCCGCCGAAAGGAGCGAGAGCAGGGCGGTCGCCGCCACGGGGCCGAAGGCGCCACGCGCCAGACGCAGCATGCGCCGCTGGACGAGCACGTTTCGCCTCCTTCCTGTCGGGTGAACCGGGAGAGACGCTAGGCGCTAACGATTTTCATTGTCAACGAAATTTTGGGGATGGTTTTCATTTTCTTTGCACGGTACGGTCCTGACGTGACCGAAGAGGAGCGGAGCGCCCCCGGCCTGGGCTCGTTGCTGGCCGGGAACCGGGACTTCCGGTTGTTGTGGCTGGGCAACCTGGTCAGCGTCTGCGGAGGCTGGTTCACCGCCGTCGCCGTGTTCGCGATGTTGTACGAACACACCGGCGCCGCCGTGGCCGCCGGCGCCTCACTGGCCATGCGCTACCTGCCCGGCATCCTGTTCGGGACCTGGGGCGGGGTGCTGGCCGACCGGCTCGACCGCAGGACGATCATGCTGGCCGGCGACGGTGTGCTCGCCGTGCTCGCGCTGGCGTTCCTGCTGGCCGACAGCCCCGGCACGGTCTGGCTCGCCTACCCGCTCACCTTCGCCTCGGCCGCCGTCGGCTTCGTCTTCCAGGCCGCCCGCAACGCCTGGATGCCGTCGCTGGTGCGGCCGGAGGAGGGCGTGCTCTACGCAGCGGCGGTGCAGGTCAACGGGCTGCTGTTCCAGGCGGTCGGCGGGCTGGCCGGGGCCGCCGCCGTCACCCTGGTCGGCTGGCGGTGGGCCTTCGTGGTGAACGCGGTGTCGTTCCTGGTGTCGTTGTACTTCACGGCCAAGGTCCGGCGCGGCGACCGGCGCGGCGACACCTCGCCGGGGGCGGCGCGCGGGCTTCGGGCGTTCCGCGAAGGGCTGCGGGCGGTCCGGCGCAGCCGGCTCGTCTCGGCCCTGCTGCTCCTGGAGGCGGTGTTCTGCCTGGGCCTGGGCGGGTCGATCACGGCCATGACGGCGCTGGCCGTGCAGGTCCACGACCTGGGCGACGGCGGCACGGGCTGGTTCTACGCGGTGCAGGGGCTGGCCGGGGCGGTCGTGCTGCTGGTCGCCGCGCCCCGGCTGAAGCGGCTGCCCGAGGAACGGCGGCTGGTCGTCCTGGGGTTGTCGTGCCTCGGGGAGGGCCTGCTCACCGCCGCGCTCGGCCTGCCGTCGAGCGCACTGGGGGCGCTGGCGGTCTGGGGGGCCGCCGCCTGCGTGGACGTCGTCTACGGGCCGGTGTCGATGGCCATCCTGCTCGGCCACTCCCCCAACGAGCTGCGCGGGCGGGTGGTGTCGTTGTGGAGCGCGACGGCGACGGCCTCGCTGGGCGTCTCGGCCGTGGTCTCCGGGGCCCTGCTCGACGCGCTGGGACCGGCGGCGCTGCTGCCGATCCTCGGCGCGTGCATGGCGCTGCCCGGCGCGGCCTGGCTGGTGGCGCTGCGCGCGGGCCTGCTGGGGGTCACTCGTACGGTTCGACCGGCTGCGGGATCGAGGTGATCGAGGTGGCGGTCAGCTCGGGGGCGATGATGCCGGGTTCCAGTTTTCCGGACGGAGGCCGCTTCCACGTGCCGACCACCTCGACCCAGGTGTTCTCCGGCGGCATGTCGGCGTCGAGCACGGCCACCTTCAGGGCGACGCCGTCGGCGGCGCAGCAGGCGATCTGGATCCGGGCCAGATACCAGCGGTCCCTCTTCCGCTCCGACGGCACGGCGAACCCGGTCAGCCTGACCTGCTGCCCCACCAGCGAGTCGGCCGACTCGCCCCACGCCCGGCCGACGAACTCGCCGATGGTCATCTCGTTGACCGTCCCGGCCGAGAGGGCGTCGTACGGCTCGGCGGCGGCCACCGGCCGCGCCTGGGGCTCCTCCGCCTTCGCCGAGAAGGCGCCGAGGGCGGGCGGGGCGATGAGGAAGATGGCGAAGACGGGAAGCGTCAGCAGCCAGGCCACTCCGGGCGCATGCGAGTGGTCGTGGTCGTCCTCGTGGGCGGTCGCTCCTCTCCACTCCTGGACGAGGCCGATCACGCCCAGCAGGAGGACCACCACGCCCGCCGCGATCAGGAAGGGCCGGAAGCCCGGCTTGACGTAGTTCAGGTAGGTGGTGGACACGGTGGTGATCCGCAACACCGCGCCGCCGAGAAGGATGAGGATCATGCTCTGGGTCAGCCGGTTCACAACAGGACCTCCCCGGCCGCCATGCTGACGACCACCGCGAGAACAAAGGTCAGCGGGATGAAGCGGGCGGCGAACCGCCGCCCGAAGGTGCCCGTCTGCAGGGCGATCAGCTTCAGGTCGACCATGGGCCCGACCACCAGGAACGCGAGCTTGGCTGTCGGCGAGAAGGCGGTCAGCGAGGCCGCCACGAAGGCGTCGGCCTCCGAGCAGATCGAGAGAATCACCGCGAGCAGCGCCAGGACCAGCACCGACAGCACCGGGATCCCGGCGACCGACTCCAGCCACGCGCGGGGCACCACCACGTTCATCGTCGCCGCGGTGGCCCCGCCGACGACGAGGAACCCGCCCGCGTGCAGGAAGTCATGGCGCATGGCCTCGACGAACGAGCGCCATTTCGGCCCGTGCCCGACGGGGCGCGAGGGGATGCGCAACCAGTCGGCGCGGCCGAACCGCAACCACACCCAGCCGGCCACGACCGCGACGACGAGCGAGGCCCCGAACCGGGCCACGGCCATCATGGGCTCGCCGGGGAAGGCCACCACCGTGGCGACGATCACCACCGGGTTGATCGCGGGCGAGGCCAGCAGGAACGCCAGCGCGGCGGCGGGCGTCACGCCCCGCGACATCAGCCCGGACGCGACCGGCACCGACGCGCACTCGCAACCCGGCAGCACCGCCCCGGCCGCCCCCGCCACCGGCACCGCCAGGAACGGCCGCTTCGGCAGCGCCCGGGTCCAGAACGAGGCCGGCACGAACGCGGTGATCGCCGCCGACAGCAGCACCCCGAAGGCCAGGAAGGGCAGCGCCTGGACGCAGATCGCCACGAAGATCGTCGCCCAGGCCTGTAACGCCGGGGCCGTCAGATAGGGCGCGAACACCAGCCGTCCGAGCAGCAGCAGCCCGACGACCACCACGAAGATCCATGGACTGACGGCGCCCAACGGCTGCCGCCGCCCCCATTCGGGCGGCGGCACCTCCTCGGAGACCTCGACCCCGACCCGTTCAGACATGCGCCGACGCTCCCGCAGTGCGATGAAAGTGGTGATGATAACCATGTGTCGGCGATGATTGTAGGGACAAAAGCGGCGAGCCGCCTAGACCCGGTCTGCGTCAGAGGAAACCCGTCGCCCGGCGAACCGGAACACGACCGGTCGCCGCCGCCGGCGGCGCGGACCGGGAGCGGCCGTCGGCGCCGACCACGCGGAGCCGTAACGGAAGTGCTCAAGCCGCCGTCCACGACGAGGCGAGCCGAGTGCGCGGCGGCCTCATGACAGGACCTCCTGGCCGATCCAGCCCTTCTCGTCGCAGCCCGGCGGGATGACGAACACCGCCGACCCGATCGGGGTGATCCACTCGTTGAGCAGGTCGGCCTCGGCGAGCTGCCGCTGGATCGGCACGAACTGGCGCTCGATGTCCGCCTGGTAGGAGGCGAAGATCAGGCCCGAGTCGGCGTGGCCCTGCGCGGTGACGTCCTCGTCGTAGTTGTACGGGCGCCGCAGGATGCGGAGCCGCGGGTCGCCGACGTGGGCGCGGCGGATGTGGGCGTACTCGGAGATGACCGGGAAGCCGTGGGCGCCCTTGGCGGCGAGGTCGGGCGGGTCCTGCTCCCGGGTGCCGGTCAGGGGCGCGCCGGTCGACAGGCGGCGGCCGATGGTGAACTCCTTGGCCACGACGTCGGCGGCGTCCCAGGTCTCCAGTTCGGCCCTGATTCTGCGGACGACGAGCTGGGTCGAGTGGTCGGGCCGCCAGACCGCGAGGTCGAAGTCGGCGGTGCCGGGCTTCGGGTTGGCGGTGCCGTCCATCTGGCCCATGACGTTGCGCTGGGTCTGGCCGCCCGGCTGGGTGCCGGCGGCACGGCGGAAACCGCGCTGGGTCCAGCGGACCGTCGCGAACGAGCGGGCGTCCTTGACGATCATCCGGAGGGCGTGGCTGACGGTCAGCGGGTCGTCGGCGCAGATCTGCACCAGCAGGTCGCCGCCGCTCCACCTCTTCTCCAGCTTGTCGACGGTGAACTTGGGCAGGGGCTTGATCGGGGACGTCAGGGCGGCATGGGCGTACAGGCCGGGACCGAAACCGAACGTCACGGTCAGGCGCGCGGCGGGGGCCGCCAGTTCGGGTTCGGTGTCGGCGAGCGCCGGGCGGCCCTGGGTGAGCCGCCTGGCGTCGTCGGTGAGCAGCCGCATCATCCGCCGGAGGGCGTCGCGATCGGTGTCCTTCCGCAGGTCGAAGGCGACGAAGACGGCGTGGGCCTGCGGTTCGGTGGCGATCCCGGCCTGGCGGGGTCCGTGGAAGGGGACGACGGTCTCGCCGGTGCGGGCCGACGCGGCAGGGGTGAACGCGGCCACCCCCGCCACGACGCCGCCGGCGAGCAGTCCCCGGCGGGTCAGGTCAGCCATTGTGCGAACCGGGCTGGTAGTCCTCCTTGGCGCCCGCGAAGTCCTTGCCGACGGCGGTGAACTCGAAGGTGCCGCCGTCGGCGAGGGTGAGGGTGAACGGGATCTCGGCGCCGGGCTCGACGGCCTGCTTGGCGTCCATGATCATGATGTGGTCGCCGCCGGGCTTGAGCTCGTGGGAGCCGCCCGCCGGGATGACGAATCCGCCCTGCTTGGGCTGCATGACCATTTTGCCGTCCTTGTCGACGACCTCGTGCAGCTCGATCATCGACGACAGCGGGCTGGCGCCGGAGACGACGGTGATGTCGGCGCCGGAGTTGTTGACCAGGGTGCCGAAGGCGGCGGTCATGCCCTCCTTGGCGGTCTTCACCCACGGGTCGGTGATCGACAGGGCGGCGGCCGCGGGAGCGGCGGGGGCGGTCTCGGCGGGAGCGGAGGCGGCCGGGGCCGAAGCGGCCGGCGCGGCGGCGGTCGGCGTGTCGGAGGAGCCGCAGGAGACGACCGTGGCGGCGGTGGCGACGGCGAGCAGGGACAGCGCGAGGCGCGAAGACATGATGAGAAGAACCCTTCGGGGAAAGACGGCAACGTCAGAGGGCCGCGCTGAACCTCGTGTTCAGGCGGCGAGAAGGCTGACGCTGCCGGGAGGCCCCCGGCGGCTGATCTCGTGTCGGAGGGGCGCCGACGCCGGGATGACGACCCGGTCGGCGGGCGCGGCGGGTTGCGGATGGGCGGGTTCGACCGCCACGCGCAGCAACAGCAGGAGGCGGACGTCGAGGCGGCGCAGCAGGGCCCACAGGAGCGCCTCGCCCCGCGCCAGCCACAGGGCCGTGAGCCCGGCCGCCCAGGCGTGGGTGAGCAGCATGCTCAGGCTGGGCAGCAGCGTGGTCGGGTGGTGGTGGCCGAGCGCCATCGGCTCGACGGTGTGGGCGTAGGAGAACAGCAGGTGGAGCACGGCCTGGCAGCCCGCCAGCGCCGGGAAGATCACCCGGGCCGACCGTTCGCGCCCCGCCAGGACCACCCCGACCAGGAACGAGAGGGTCAGCGCCACCAGCACCGCCGTCGCGGTGGTCGAACCGCCCGCCCAGGCGTGCGCGCCGACGCTCAGCACGACCGAGACCGTCGCGAAGACGGCGGCCCGGACGACGCGGAAGGGCGTCGATGCTGAGGTGGCGCTAGTCATGGCGCCGTCATCATCGCACGGCGTACGGCCGCCTCCCAATACGCCCCGGTCCGGGAGGGCGCGGAAACGACGGAAACCGAACCGGCGCCGGCCGCGTGCTCTAGCGGGCCAGGCGGTCCAGCAGTTCGCCGAGCAGCGCGCGTTCGCCAGGGGTGAGGTCGCCCGGGTCGTCGCCGACCAGCGCACGCAACGTCAGTGCGGCGCTCGCGCGGTTCGCGGGGGCGTCGGCGGAGGGCGTGTGCAGGACTCCGGCCAGCGCGGCCTCGCGGACGCGGCCGGACAGCCCGAAGTCAGGCTCCGGCTGGCTGATCAAGGTGAGCGTGATGCCGACATTGGCGGCGAGCACCTGTTCGGCGGCGTCGTCCGCCGGCACCTTGAGCAGGCCCTGGGCGGCGGCGGCGGTCAACCGCTCGCGCAACGCGGCGTGCGCGGGAGCGGTGATGGCACAGGGCTTTCCCGGCTCGGCCCGGCCGTAGAGCAGCCCGTAGAACGACGGGTGCTCCAGCCCGAACCGCACGTGCCTGTCCCAGCCCTCGCGCAGGTCGCCCAGCGGGTCGCCGGAGCTCTCGACCGCCGTGTACTGGGTGAAGCCGTGGTTCACCACGGCGTCGATCAGGCCCTGCTTGCTGCCGAAGTGGTGGTACAGCGTCGGGGCCTGCACCCCGGCGCGTTCGCACACCGCCCTCGTGGACACCGTGCCGCCGCCTTCCAGCAACTCCGCCGCGGCGAGCAGGAGTCGATCCCGCGCGTTCTGCATGTTTGCTACATTAGCGCATATAGCGCTACATTGCTCGCTATAGCGAAAGGAGAAGTCCATGAGGACTTGGTTCATCACCGGCGGGACGCCCGGAGGGTTCGGCCTGGTCTATGCCGAGGCTGCGCTGAAAGAGGGCGATCAGGTGGTGGTGACCGCGCGTCGGCCATCTGAGCTGCGGGAATGGGCTGAACCGCACGGCGGCCGTGTGCTGGTTCTCCAGCTCGACGTCACCGATGCCGAGCAGGTGCGCGCGGCGGTCAAGACGGCGGAGGAGCGGTTCGGCGGGATCGACGTACTCGTCAACAACGCGGGCCGTGGCTGGTTCGGCTCGGTCGAGGGGGCCCCTGACGAGACGATCCGCCGCACGTTCGACCTCAACCTGTTCGCCGTGGTCGAGGTGATACGCGCGGTCCTGCCGGGTATGCGGGCACGCGGCGACGGCTGGATCGTGAACATGTCGTCGGTGGCGGGCCTCGTCGGCGCGCAGGGGTTCGGCTACTACTCGGCGGCGAAGTTCGCGCTCGAAGGACTGTCGGAGACACTGCGCCAGGAAGTCGAGCCGTTCGGTGTGCGCGTGCTCGTCGTAGAGCCGGGAGCGTTCCGCACCAAGGCTTTCGCCGGCTTCCAGAACGAGCCCGTCAACGAGACCGTCGACGCCTACGTGCCGATGGTCGAGGGCGTCAAAGCGGCGTTCGTGGCACACGACGGCAAGCAAGAGGGTGACCCCGAACGCGGAGTGCAGGCCGTGATCAGCGCGATGAACGCACCGGTTCCGCCGCAGCGGATCGTGCTCGGCAACTCCGGCTACGACGTCGTCGTCGCGATGCACGAGAACGCACTCGCGGAACTGCGCGCGAACGAAGAGCTCTCACGCGGTGCGGACTTCTGAGCCCGTCGCCAGAAGTCGTGTCCGTGACCCGCGGGAGCGGACCGACTCACCACACACAACCGAACCCGAAGACCGGAGAACACAAATGGACGACATCAAGCTTCCCAAGGCCGTCGCGAACTTCATCGCGGCCACCAACGCACACGACGCGAACGCGCTGGCCGCGGTCTTCGGCGACGACGCCACCGTGCGCGATGACGGGACGACCTACACCGGCGAGGCCGAGATCCGCGAGTGGATCCAGGGGCACCTGATCAACCCCAAGATCGTGATCACGCCGACCTCGTTCGCGGGCGACCGTCTGGTGGCCTCCGGGGACGGCGAGTTCCCCGGCGGGCCCCTGTCCTTCGCGTTCGTGTTCGGAATCAAGGGCGACCAGGTCACCGACCTCGCGATCGACCCCGTCTAATTCATCACCGGCCGCCCCGGCCGTGAACAAGGACCGGCCATGGATCAACCCGGCAGCTGCGACGCCACCGAGGCCTGTCCGACAAATGATCACGGTGGATGCGGTCAGATGAGCGCCCGTGCTGCGACGAGGCGAGCCGACCGACAAGGCCCGGCAACGGATCGAGCCCCTGCTGCCCGCGACGGACGGCAGGAGACGGCCCTGGTGTGATCACCACGAGGTCATCGACGGGATCTTGTGGCGGTCGCGGCGTCTGAAAGAGGCCGAACGTCAGGCCGACGACGGTTTCCAGCACAACAGGGGGTCGGGGTGGTCGGCGAAGCCGAGGTCGCGGTAGAGGGGTTCGGCCTGCCCTGAGGCCGTCAGGTCGACCCGCACGGCGTCGCGTTCGCGGAACCAGCCGAGCAGCCCGAGCATGATGGCCCGGCTGTGCCCGCGCCGCCGGTGGGCCGGGTCGGTGACCATGCCGATGACGTGGCCGATCCGCCCGTTGCGTGAGTGGGGGCCGGGGAACCACTGCTCGACGGTGCCGATGCCGCAGGCGGCCAGGCCGGTGTCGGCGTCCACGACGAGGATCCGGCAGTCGGGTTCGGCCAGCTTCCGGCCGAAGACCCGGGCGAGGGCGGCCCGCCAGTCGTCGGCGGGGTCGGCCGGAGAGAAGAACTCGCCGCCGAGGTCGTCGAAGAGCAGCGCCCTCAGCCGGACGAGTTCGGGAATGTCATGCCTTGTTGCCGTTCGTACCATCGCCGGTGCGCCGTCGAGGGCTGCGACCAGATCTTCGCCGACACCTCCCGCACCGCGCGCCGGCGCTACTGCTCCCAGCCGTGCGCCAACCGCGACGCGGTCCGCCGCCACCGGGCCCGCACCCTGGCGTGACCGGCGACGCCGTTCAGGCTCGTTTCGCGTACACCTTCTTCAGCTTCGCGACCGCCTTCTTGGTGTTCTTGACGGTCGTCGGCCAGGTCGAGCGCCCCTTGCCGCTCTGGCCCTGGTAGACGATCACCGCGCTCCTGTACGCGACCACCACGAACTCCGACACGTAGGTAGCGTTGCGTCCCAGACCGTAGGGGACGTAGTCGAAGGTGACCTGGAAGGCGTAGGTGGCGTCACCGAGGTTGGCGACCTTCTTCCGCTTGAACGAACTCTCCCCGCGGAACCCGGTCTGGCCGTCACAGGCCGGACCGACCCTGCTCGCGGCGGCCTTGAGGCTCTTGATCGTGGCCGCGTTCCCGGTGAAGACCTGATGCAGCGCGGCGACCTTGCCGAACGTCCACGCCGACGGCCGCGTTCCGCCGAAGGCGGCGTCGTAGCCCTTGAGCGCCTCCATGCACCGGGCGTGGTCGACGCGGAAGGTCGACAGAATGCCGGCGTCCACATCGCGGACGAGCACGCCCGTGCCCTTGCCGAAGTCCTTCGCCGTGAGAAGCGCGGACTTGATCTCCGCGTCCGAGAGCGGCGCCACCGCCAGCGAACCCGCCAGCACCAGAGTCATGATCATGCGGGCACGCTAACGACATCCCATCCCGTGATCAATGAAACTGCGCGAACCGGTGGAGCCGGTCGCCTCGGCGGCCGGCTCCACGGTTTGCCTCAAGGGTTGATCAGACGCGGGTCCACTTCTGGTTGCCGCCGCCGTGGCAGGTCCAGATGTGCAGGCGGGAGCCGTTGGCGGTGCCGGAGCCCACCACGTCCAGGCACTTGTTCGCCGCGATGGCGGTGATGCTGCCGTCGGAGTTGAAGCGCCACTTCTGGTTGTTCTGGCCGTTGCAGTCCCAGATGCTGACCGCGGTTCCGTTGGCGGTGCCGTTGCCGCTCACGTCCAGGCACTTGTTGCCGTAGACGCGCAGTTCGTTCGCGGCGGTGGAGGTCCACCTCTGGTTGGTCTGGCCGTTGCAGTCCCAGATCTGCACGATCGCGCCGTTGGCCTGGGAGGCGCCGCTGATGTCCAGGCAGCGGCCCGACGCGACGCCCCGGATGGCGCTGGTGGTGCCGGTCGAGGGAGACGGGGACGGGGAGGGCGACGGCGAGGGAGAAGGTGACGGCGAGGGCGTCACGGTGGTCAGTTCCTTGATGCGGATGTTGCGGTAGGCCACCACGTCGGGGGACCCGTGGTTCTGGATGCCGATGTACCCCTGGGTGAGCGAGCGGGCCGGATCGGTGTTGGTGAAGTCGTTGATCTTGGTTCCGTTCAGGAACACCTGCAGCCGCTCACCCTCCACCAGCAGCTCGTAGGTGTTCCACTGACCCGGCGGGTTCAGGGCCGCGTCGCGGGCGGCGATGTCGGCCGCCTTGAAGCCGTAGATCGCGCCGGTCGTCTTGTCGGCGGTGTCGGTCGCGTCGATCTGCACCTCGTGACCGGTGTTGAGCGCGGTCTGCGGGTCGCTGGTGGCGGGGAAGCCGACGATGACGCCGGAGTTGGAGTCGCCGTTCAGCCGCCAGTCGAGCTTGAGCGAGTAGGACGCGAACTGCTTGGTGCTGTACCAGAGCATGCCCATGCCGCCCGAGGAGGTCAGCGTGCCCGAGCTGTTCGAGAACGACCCCGGCCCGGCCTGCTGCCAGCCCGTCGTCGAGCCGTTGTACAGCGCGGTGTAGCCGGTCTCGGGGCGGCAGTCGGCGTGGGCCGCCTTGGCCGCGTACCGGATGCCGCCCAGCAGCAGGGTGCGGAAGTTGGAGTCGGAGTACGACGCCTGCGTGTGCCCGAGGCCGGTGTAGAAGGCGCGGCCCGACTGCTGCGGGTGGCACCAGGTGATCGGGTGGTCGCCCATGCCGCCGCCGCTGTAGCTGCTCTCGTCCAGGTTCTGCAGGACGCGCACGTTCGGGCGGGGGTTGCTGCGGAAGCTGTACCACTCGTCGCTGCGCGACCAGGTCGTCCCGAGGTGGGAGGTCGCGGGGTGCGCCCGGTCCTCCTGGCGCACGGTGGCCTGCTGGATCGCGGGGTGGCTGTTGAACCAGGCGCCCACCAGCTGCCCGTAGAAGGGCCAGTTGTACTCGGTGTCCGAGGCCGCGTGGACGCCGACGTAACCGCCGCCGCCGTTCACGTAGGTCTGGAAGGCCGACTGCTGGGTGTCGTTCAGCACGTCGCCGGTCGTGTTGAGGAACACCACCGCCTGGTACTGGGCGAGGTTGGAGGTGTTGAACGCGTTGGAGTCCTCGGTCGCGTCGACGGTGAAGTCGTTGGCCGACCCGAGGTCGCGGATGGCCTGGGTTCCGACGGCGATCGAGTCGTGCCGGAATCCGGCCGTCTTGGAGAAGACCAGCACCTTGAAGGCGGCGGCGTGGGCGGGCACGGCCGGGATCACCGTCGCGGCGGCGGCGGTGGCAAGCGCCACCGCGGTCACCGCCAGGCGCCTGAGCGCGGCAGAGGTCAGATGTCGCAGCATGGGGTTCCTTCCGTGGTGACGCCCGGCGCGGTCGCGCCGGGCGTCACACCGATGGTTTTCTGGCTGGGGCGCGGAGCCTCAGACGCGGGTCCACTTCTGGTTGTTACTGCCGTTGCAGGTCCAGATCCGGGCCTTGGTGCCGTTGGCGGTGCCGTTCACCTCCAGGCACTTGTTCGCGCCGACGGCGGTCATGCTGCCGTCGGAGTTCAGGCGCCACTTCTGGTTGTTCTGGCCGTTGCAGTCCCAGATGAGGACCGCGGTGCCGTCGGCCGTGCCGGCGCCGCTCACGTCCAGGCACTTGTTGCCGTACACCCGCAGCTCGCTCGCGGCGTTGCTGGTCCACGACTGGTTGGTCTGGCCGTTGCAGTCCCAGATCTGGGCGAGCGCGCCGTTGGCGGTCGACGCGCCGTTGACGTCCAGGCACCGGTTGGAGCCGGTGCCCCGCAGCGCGTTCGTCCAGCCGGTCGAGGGGGTGCCGGTGGCGAAGGTGAAGGAGTCCACGTCGAACAGGTAGCCCTGGCCCGTCGCGCCGCGGAAGACCAGGTACAGCGTCGTGGCCCCGGAGGGCGCGCCGCTGAGGGTCGCCGAGACGTTGGCGAAGGTGTCCCAGCTTCCGGTGGCGGCCACGGTGGCCGTGCCGAGCAGCGTGCCCGTGGCCGAGCCCGCCCGGACCTCGATCCGGCCGCCCGCGCCCGCCGAGGAGACCCGCGCGGTGAAGCTCGTGGCGTTGCTCAGGTTGTACGGCTGGAAGGAGATCCAGTCGCCGTCGTCGACGAAGCCCACCGTCTTGCCGCCCTCGGCGGCGGTCTTGTCGGCCGTCTGCACGCCCTGCTGGGCGCCGAAGTGCTCGGCCTGGCGGAGCCTCGGCTGGAGCGTCCGGGTGCTCGTGGAGGTCAGGCTGCCGTTGTCGGTGTAGGAGGCCGTGAAGACGCCGTAGATGTTCGCCGCCGAGTCGTGCTCACCGTCGACCGGCACCGCGATGGAGCCGCTGCACCCGGTCTGGGAGGTGATCTGGTGGGCGTGGCTGTCGTGGCCCAGGAAGTAGGTGACCGACACCCGCGAGCAGTCGATCGTGCCGTCCTCCGGGTCGCTGACCGAGACCTGGTAGGAGACGGTCTCGCCGAAGGAGAACAGCCGGCCGTCGCCGGGGGTGGTGAGCGTGACCGACGGGGCGGTGTTGCCGACCGTCACGTTCACGCTCGCGCTGCCGGTCAGTCCCTGCGGGTCGCGGACGGTGAGCGTGGCGGTGTAGGCGCCGTTGGCGGTGTAGGTCTTGCTCGGGTTGGCGGAGGTGGAGGTGGTGCCGTCGCCGAAGTTCCACGAGTACGTCAGCGAGCCGCCCTCGGGGTCGGAGCTGCCCGACGACGAGAAGTTCACCGTCAGCGGGGCCGCCCCGGAGGTCTTGTCGGACGAGGCCCGCGCGATCGGGTTCCGGTTGGCCTGGCCGATGTACTCGACCCGGTAGAGGGCCTGGTTGTTGTTGCCGGTGCCGTAGTCGAGCACGTACAGCGCCCCGTCGGGGCCGAAGGCCATGTCCATCACCTGCGTGCCCGACCAGGGGAACGCGGAGATCTCGCCGTAGCCGCCGGAGGAGGTCACCTCGATGGCCTTGATCCAGCGGCGGCCGTACTCGCCGGCGAAGAACCGGCCGTTGAGGGCCTGGGGGAACTTGACGTTGGAGTTCAGGTTGGCGTCGTAGCGGTAGACCGGGCCGCCCATCGGCGACTCGGAGCCGGAGCCGAACTCCGGCGGCGAGCCGGCGTCACCGGCGTACCGGATCCACGCGGGCTTGGCCGCGGGGAGGGTGGACAGACCGGTGTTGCGGAAGGAGTTGTTGGTCGGCCCGCCGGAGCAGTTGTACTTGCTCCCGGTGCTGTTGCTGGCGAAGTTCCACTCGTTGTAGGTCTCGCTGGTGCTGTTGGAGCCCGTGCAGTACGGCCAGCCGTAGAAGCCGGGGCCGGTCACCCGGTTGAACTCCACCTGGCCGCTGGGGCCCCGGTTGGAGTTGGACGACCCGGCGTCGGGACCGTAGTCGCCGAGGTAGACGACGCCGGTCGCCTTGTCGACGCTCATCCGGAACGGGTTGCGGAAGCCCATCGCGTAGATCTCGGGCCGGGTGTTGGCGGTGCCCGGCGCGAACATGTTGCCGCTGGGGATCGTGTAGGTGCCGTCGGCCTGCGGCTTGATGCGCAGGAGCTTGCCGCGCAGGTCGTTGGTGTTGGCCGCGGAGCGCTGGGCGTCGTACTGCGGGTTGCGGTTGGTGCGCTCGTCCAGCGGGGAGTAGCCGCTCGACTCGAACGGGTTGGTGTCGTCGCCGGTGGTCAGGTAGAGGTTGCCCTGGGCGTCGAAGTCGATGTCGCCGCCCACGTGACAACACTGGCCCCGGTCGTTGGCGACCCGCAGGACCACCTTCTCGCTGGAGGTGTTGAGGGTGTCGTCCGAATTCAGGGTGAACCTGGACAGGTACAGTTCACCCTTCCACGCGTCGAACTGCGATTGCGTGCCGGTGGCGGGGGCGTCGCCGCTGGGGGTGCTCAGCCGGGGCGAGTAGTAGAGCCAGACGTACCTGTTGGTGGCGAAGCCGGGGTCGACCGCCACCCCCTGGAGGCCCTCCTCGTCGTGGCTGTAGACGTTGAGGCGGCCGGCCACCTTGGTGTTGCCGTTGACGTCGGTCACGCGGACCGTGCCGTCGCGGGCGGTGTGGATGACCGAGCGGTTCGGCATCACGGCCAGGGACATCGCCTCGCCCAGCTCGTTGCCGCCGGAGGCGAGCGACACCTGCTGGTAGTCGGAGGGCGAGATGGTCAGCGCGTTCGCCGGGGAGGCGGAGAGCGCGACGACCGCGGGCGCGATGAGCGCCATCGTGGTCAGCATCCTGAGCCACGGACGTCGGGACATGCGGTGTTCCTTCCTGACAAAGGAGAAGTCAGGGCAAGGCGCGCGCCGCCACGCTGTTGCCGGGAGGGTCATGCTTCTCGTGCCCGGAGGTGTGCCGCCTCGGGAGCATCGCTACCTATTACGTTCAGGCCACCCGTGATCGTCAAGGGCTTAAGCCTGCTTATTTCATCGACCACCTGCCGAGGACCCGGCCGGGAGTGGTCGTCCATCTGTTGTGAGCTGCGGATATCGCCGCAGTTGCCGGGATACCTGCCGGAAATCTGAATGAATCATTCAGGCGCGTCGTCCCGATGAGCCCACACAAGCCATGGCCCATAGGCCAAGTCAGTCATACTCTTACCGCGAATCGAATCGATTCGCTCCCTTTCCCCCTTCGCGAAGGAGCTCGACCATGCAGCGTTCGCCCATCCCCTTACCGGGCCGCCCGCTACTCGTCGCGGCGGTCGTGGTGGTGCTGACCACGCTCCTGGCCACCACCCTGACGTGGTGGGCCCCGGCCACCGCGGCGACCACCCCGTTGGTGGGCACGGCCTCCGGCCGGTGCCTGGACGTGCCGGGGGCCTCCCAGGCCAACGGCGCCCAGACGCAGATCTGGGACTGCAACGGGCAGGCCAACCAGCAGTGGACCACCACCACCGCCGGTGAGCTGCGCGTGTACGGCAACAAGTGCCTCGACGTGAACGCCGCGGGCACGGCCGACGGGACCAGCGTGATCATCTGGGACTGCAACGGCCAGAACAACCAGAAGTGGCGCCTGAACTCCGACGGCAGTGTCACCGCCCTCGGCGCGAACAAGTGCCTCGACGTGTCCGGCTACGGCACCGCCAACGGCACCCGGGTCCACATCTGGACCTGCCACGGCGGGGCCAACCAGAAGTGGTCGACCGGCGCCCAGCCCAGCCCGTCGCCCACGCCCACCACGAGCCCGAGCCCGCCGCCGCCCGGCGCCCGCCCCTGCGACATCTACGGCGCCGGCGGCACGCCGTGCATCGCGGCGCACAGCACGACGCGCGCGCTCTTCAACGCCTACGCCGGGAACCTCTACCAGGTCAGGCGCTCCTCGGACAACACGACCAGGAACATCGGCGTGCTGACCGCGGGCGGGGTCGCCAACGCCGCCGCGCAGGACTCCTTCTGCGCCGGCACCACGTGCGTCATCACGGTGCTCTACGACCAGTCCGGGCGCGGCAACGACCTGTGGTACCAGGGGTCCAGCGTGGTCCCCGGCTCGCCGCAGAGCCGGCCGGCGGTCGCCACCACCGAGTCCCTCACGGTCGGCGGCAACAAGGCGTACTCGCTCTACATCAACCCCGGCAACAGCTACTGGCGGGACGGCCACCTGACCGGCGTCCCGACGGGCAGCGCCCCCGAGGGCATGTACATGGTCACCAGCGGCGTCCACGTCAACAACGGCTGCTGCTTCGACTACGGCAACAGCGAGACCACCAGGAAGGCCGACGCCGCGGGCGCCATGGACGCCATCAACTTCAGCACCCAGTGCTGGTTCGGCGGCTGCCAGGGGACCGGCCCGTGGGTGCAGGCCGACCTGGAGTGGGGTCTGTTCCCCGGCGGCAGCCAGTCGTGGAACCCGAACCAGCGGGCCTTCCCGCACAAGTTCGTGACCGCCACGCTGAAGAACAACGGCACGACCCGCTTCGCCATCAAGGGCAGCAACGCCCAGTCGGGCGGCCTCTACACGCTGTACGACGGCCCGCTCCCCAACGGCTACAGCCCGATGAAGAAGCAGGGCGCCATCATCCTGGGCAGCGGCGGCGACTGCTGCAAGCCCGACGGCGGCGCCAACCTCAGCGCGGGCACCTTCTACGAGGGCGCCATGGTCGCCGGATATCCGACCGACGCCGTCGAGAACGCCGTCCAGGCCGAGGTGATCTCCGCCGGCTACCGCTGACGGACCGGGCCCCGGAGGGCGGCCGCGAACCGGCCGCCCTCCGGGGTCACCCGGCCTTCGCCGCCTGTGCACGGGCGGCGTCGCCGATCGCGGCGAGGTCGTCTCCGGGACCGCTGACGACGATCAGGTGGTCCTCGGTGAACACGGCGATCTCCGTCGTGTCGCCGCGCACCACCACGTTGGACGGTCCGGGCCGCGACTCCACCTTCCCCGCCGAGGAGCACTCGGCGTAGAAGCGCTTGAAGGTCTGGAAGACGTCCGTGCCGGAGACGACGACCTCGGACACCGACGCCCCGCCGGCCGACTCGAACACCCGGAAGCGCACCCGGGCGTCCTCCGGGGCGATGGTCCGCTTCCCGCACGGCACCAGCGCCTCGTCGAGGTCGGCCCAGCGGGTGTCGCCGGTCGTACCGGCCGTCCAGGGGCCGCCCGGCAGCTGCGCCGCGTCGAGGAGCACCTGTGGCGGCGGCGGCGACGGGCCGGCCGCGACCGGTTCCTCCTCCCCGGTGCAGGCGGACAACCCGGCCACCGCGACCGCGACGACGAGCGCCCATCGGCTCATCTGATCCTCCTTCGAGGGGACGACGACGAAACGGACGACACCGACGCCGCCACGACCGCCAGCAGGGCCGCGAACCCGGCCAGGGCCAGGTGGAGCAGGCGGACGGGCGCGGTCTCCGGGAGGGGGACCGTCCCCGCCGCCATCACGGCGCTCGCGGCGGCCCACACGGCGCCGACGCCCGCTTTCACCGGGGACACGGGGGTGACCGCGTCGAGACAACCGCACGGGACCCGGCCGCGTACCCGCAGCAGGACCAGGAGATACCCGGCCAGCGCGGTGTGCCACACCGCCGCCGCCAGCCAGACGTGCCGCCCGGGATGCCCCCAGAGCCAGACGCCGATCACCGCGACGCCGAGCACCGGGTCGATCAGACCGGCGGCGCGGATCACCCAGGCGGGCAGCAGGCCGTGGGCCCGCGTGACCTCCTCGGAGCGCAGGAACGCCGCCGCCACGAGCAGCAGCGCACCGGCCAGGGCGACGTCCGCGATCAGGATCATCGGTCACCACCCCAGGAGCAGGACCGCCAGGGCGGCCAGGAACCCGGCCGCGCACCACCGGCCCACCCACGCGAGCCCGCCCAGCAGGTGGCGGTCCCATCCGGAGGGGTCGCCGCTCAGGGAGCGGGTGAGCGGCATCAGCACCCGGCCCAGACCGAACCCGAGCCCGGCCAGCACTCCGGGGAGCAGACCCCCGACGAGCACGACCGTGAGCACCAGGGCGTGCGGGAGCGCGGTCGGCGTGAACGTGCGCACGCCCGTGCCCATCTCGAAGCCGAACTGGAACGGCCCCTCGAACCGGCTGCGCGGGATGATCTCCTGTGGCACCAGCCTGCGGTTCTGGATCAGCGCGAGGGGACGTCCGGCCAGCTCGAAGGCGAGCAGCACCGCCACGACCGGGATCAGCGCCCAGGTCCGCACGGCGTCCGGCACCACCGAGACGAGGCCGCCGAAGGCCCCCGCGACCGTGCCCGACACCAGCCCGCCCAGCACCAGCCCGGACGAGAACGCCGTGAGTTGTCCCCGCCAGACCGGCGAGGTCAGCAGATCCGCTGAGTTGAGGCTTCAAACCGAGCCGGACAACGAGAACCCGGCGACCACGCCCATCAGCGCCCAGGCGAGGAAGTCCAGCCTCCCGGGCCAGACCGCGCCGGCCACCGCCACGAGCGTCGTCAGGGCGAAGAGGGACCCGGCCGTGCGGGTGGCGGGCAGCCCCAAGGGCAGCGTCACGGGTTGGCCCGGGAGCAGATGTAGAAGGTGCTGCCCGCGCCGTACACCACGAAGCGGCCGTCGGCGCAGCGGTAGGGGGTGCTGCCGGCCGTCCAGCGCCAGGCGTTCTTCTTGGAGACCCCGCCCGCACCGCACTCGACGATCGGCGTGTAGTAGGAGTAGGCGTTGCCGTCGGTGCGGAACCAGCCGTCGCTGCCGCAGTAGCTGCTGGCGTACGAACCGCCCACGCACACCCGCTGGGTGGTGCCGTCGCGGTAGCCGTCGAAGTTGGCGTAGCCGCTGTTGGAGCAGCCCGACCACTCCGTGCCCACCGTCGCCGAGGCGCTTTTGATACGCGCGGGCGGCAGCGCGCCCACCACGTTGAGCGCCAGGGCGCCGCCGAGCACGCCGACCGACTTGACCATCGTGCGGCGCGACACGCGGGCCCGGACCGGCGGACGCGCCTCCACGTCCTCGTCCGCCGACGGCACGTCGGACCAGTAGTCGCGGGTCATGCGGTCACCTCACGTTCGACGATTCGGGCAGGTCCACCCCGAGGAGCCGGTCGAGGTCCGGGTCGGACCCGACCACGCGGCGCCACTCCTCGGCGCCGTCGGGGGCGTACTTCACGAGAGAGGGGGTCGCGCCGACCGCGACCGAACCGAGCAGGTCGGCGTCGACGACGGCCTCGACGTGGGGGGCCGGTCCGGCCCAGGCCGCGCACGCCTCGCCCGCGCTCAGCAGGACGAGACGGCCGTCCACCCGGCCGGGCGGCATCCCGGCCAGGTGGGCGGCGCGGTCCCGGCAGCTCGGACACTGCTCGGAGACCACGAGGACGAAGGTCGGCCGCCCGTCGGCGGAGGCGAAGCGGGGCACCCTCCGGACGGCGTCCGGGCCGGGGGCGGCGGGGACGGCCAGCACCGCCTGCTGCAGCTCGCGCACGATCCGGAGCAGCGCGGAGATCGCGAACAGGGCGATCACCATGCCGAGGAAGGCGAAGACGGCCAGCGAGTTGACGACGTTCTGCACGGCGGTCAGCTCAGCCCGCACGTGAGGGAGTCGGCGACGGCCGCGAAGCGCGGGTCGTCGGCGTCCCTGGCGGTGAGGATCGTGGTCGTCGAGGTGTTGACCAGGATGGCCGAGCGGAGCACCCGCCCGTCGTCGGCCCGTTCGTCGCGTTTCCACAACGCGCCGCCGCGCACCCGTTTTCCGCTGCCGCCGGGGGTGGGCAGCGCCCCGGCCGGGTTCACCTGGATCGAGCAGACGCCCTCCAGGCTGTTGACCGCGAGCAGGCCGTCCAGGCGCACCCGCGCGCCGAGCCGGGGGGCCACCACGACCCCTTCCGGGGAGTCGCGGACGTCGAAGGCGGCGAGCTGGCCGATGAACACCTCGAACGGCACGTTCGTGCCCTGGATGAACGTGTAGAGCTCGTGGTGCGGCCCGATCCAGAGCATCGTGGTGCCGCCGTTCTCCGGGTCCTCGTGGGAGACCAGCCGGGCCCCGTTCCACGACACCTCGCGGACGGTGAACCGGTCGTACTCGCCGAGGTGGCGGGCGATCAGCTCACGCGCGCCCGCCGCGCCGGTGTGGAACCGCTGGGCGCCGTTGTCGCCCCGCGCCCAGAACAGGTAGTCCCAGCCCATGGTGAAGGGCTGCGGGCTGCCGTCGACGGTGAGCGTACGTCCATCTGGTGTTCGCGCTAACATCGCCACGCCACAAGAGTGAGCGGTCCGCGTCCACGTCCGCCACACGACCGCCATACTGCCGCCACATCACAGGCCGGCGTCCTCCATGAGGATGCGGTCGTGCAGGGCCGTGAGCGTGGTCGACGGTCCGACGCCGATGTGCTCGACCAGCGCCGCCCGGCAGTCGTGGTAGGCCAGCAGCGCGTCGGCCCGGCGTCCGCTCTTGTGCAGGGCGAGCATCAGGCGCGCGCGCAGGTCCTCGCGCAGCGGGGCGCGGTCGACCGCGATCCGGAGCTGGTCGATGGCCTCGTCGTAGGCCCCCAGGCGGATGCACGCGCCGGCGAAGTCGCCGATCGCGGCCGTGCGGCGCTCGTTGAGCTGGGTGGCGGCGTTGCGCAGCGCCTCGGAGCTGTCGGCCAGGTCCTGGAGCGCCCCGCCGCGCCAGAGGGCGAGCCCGTCGCGCAGCAGGCGGGCCGCCTCGGCGTCGTCGTGCTCGGCCAGGGCGGCGGCCGCCGCCGACCGCGCCGCCTCGAAGTCGGCCAGGTCGAGCCGGCCCTCGACGTCGGCCACCCGGTAGCCGCCGGGCTCGGTCCGGATCTCGACGCCGGAGCAGGCCAGCCCCTTGCGCAGGTCCGCGATGTACGTCTGGAGGTTCCGCCGCGCCGACGGCGGGGCGCCGTCGCCCCACAGGACGGCGATGCAGCGCTCGGTCGGGACCGTGTGGGGCGAGTCGAGCAGCAGGAGGGCGAGCAGCTGGCGGTGCTTGATCCGGGTCACGGCGAGCTGACTGCCGTCCGGCCGTTGGATTTCGAAGTGCCCGAGCAGGAGAAATCTCATGGAACTCCAGCCGACTCTGGGGGGAGCAGCGGAGACGGACGGGAATCGAACCCGCCGCGCCGAGATCCTCGGCGCCACCGGTTTTGAAGACCGGGAGGGCCACCAGGCACCTGCACGTCCCCGATGGTAACGCTATCAAAGAAATGTTCTGGAACCAGAGGCGTCCTGGCGCCGGGTGACGCCGAGGCGGTCGAGGTGCTCCAGGAGCGGGACGACGACCCGGCGGCTGGTCTTCAGCGCGGTCCGCGCCTGCGCCACGGTGAACGGCCGGGGCAGCCGGGCCAGCACCGCGGCCGCCTCCTCCGGCGCCTCGGGCGGCAGGACGACGCCGGGGGCCAGCCGGACCAGCTCGCCCGCCGCCTCGGCGACGGCCAGCGCACGCGCGTCGAGACCCAGTTCCGCCAGCCGGGCCGCGTCCGGCGCGGTGAACGGGTCGTCGGCCCAGCCCCGCCGCAGTTCGGCGACGCCGGGGGTGCGGGCCGGCAGGACCAGCCGCCCGCGCACCAGGCGGATGGGGGTGCCCTCGGCCAGGGCGTCGACCAGCGACCGGTCCGGCAGGTCGAGCAGCCGCCGCGCGGTCTCCGCCGCCATGCCCGGCTGAGCGGCCACGGCCTCGGTGAGGCGGGTCCGCAGCCCCGCCCAGTGGGCGGGATCGGCGACCCAGTCCCCCGCGACCGGTTCCGCCGTGACGGGCGTGCCCATGGCGGCCAGGTCGCCGCGCCGGGCCAGGCCCCGCCGCCGCAACTCGGCCGCGCCGTCGGGGCGGCGGGACATCCCGGCGAGCTCGGCGGCCCGCGCCCTGGCCGCTCCCCTGCGCCGCAGCTCCGGCGGCCGGACGTCGAGCACCACCGCGCCCCACACGCGGCGGCTGCCGGGGTCGCGCAGCAGCGCCCGGTCGCCGACCCGCAGGGGCAGCGGCCGGGGCAGGGTGACCCGCGCCGTGCCGGCGCCGAGGGCGCGCAGCCGCGCCGGTTCCGCCGCGGTGCCGAAATGCCAGGTCACGTGGTCCGGCGGACGCCCTTCACCGGAGACCCGGATGTCGAGCACCCCGACGTCGAGCCAGCGTCCCGGGGTCACCAGCGTGTCCCCGCGCCGGGGACGCGCGCCGCCGCGCAGGTTCACCGCGACCCGCGCGGGCGCGGCGACCTCGGCCTTCGCCTCGTTGAGGCTGTGCAGGCCCCGGACGCGCACCTCGTCGCCGCCGAGCCGGAGCCCGTCGCCGACCCGGATCACCCCGGCGCCCAGCGTCCCGGTGACGACGGTCCCCCGTCCCTCGACGGTGAAGACGCGGTCGATCCACAGGCGCACGTCCGCCTCCGGGTCCGGGCCGGCCATCGGGATCGAGGTCAGCAGGGCGCCGAGGCCGGGCAGGCCGTGGCCGGTGACCGCGCTGACGGCGATCGACGGCACGTCGGCGAGGATGGTGCCGCGCAGGTGTTCGCGGCAGTCGGCCAGCACGGGTTCCGGGTCGGCGAGGTCCGACCGGGTCACGGCGAGCACGCCCCGCCCGACGCCCAGGGCGTGCAGGATCTCCAGGTGCTCCTGGGACTGCACCGCCCAGCCCGAGTCGGCCGCCACCACGAACAGCACCGCCGTGACGGGGCCGACCCCCGCCAGCATGTTGCCGACGAAACGCTCGTGACCGGGCACGTCGACGAAGGTGAGGTCCTCCGTCCACACGTAGCCGAGGTCGATGGTCAGCCCGCGTCTGCGCTCCTCCTCCCACCGGTCGGGCTCCATGCCGGTGAGCGCCCGCAGGAGGGTGGACTTCCCGTGGTCGACGTGCCCGGCCGTGGCGATCACCCGCACGCCGCCACCACCGCGTGGAAGAGGTCGTCGTCGCGGTGCGGCGCGACCGCGCGCAGGTCCAGCAGGCAGCGCCCGCCCTCGACCCGGCCGACCACCGCCGGGTCGCCCGTGCGCAGCGGCCCGGCCAGCGCTTCGGCCACCGCCACCGCCGCGCTGGGCAGCACGACGCCGGGTGCTCCCCCGCCGCCGACGGCGGCCCCGGTGTCCAGCGCCTCGGCCGGCACGCCCGCCTCGGCCAGCCGTGTCACCAGGTCGTCGGCGCGGCGGCGCAGGGCGGCCGGGTCGGCGCGCAGGGCCTCGCGGGCCGGGTTGGCGGTGTGGGTGAGCGTGGCCTCCATCGCGGCGAGCGTCAGCTTGTCCACGCGCAGGGCGCGGGCCAGCGGGTGGCGGCGCAGCCGCTCGACCACGCCGGCCCGTCCGAGCAGCAGGCCGCACTGCGGACCGCCGAGCAGTTTGTCGCCGCTGGCCGTGACCAGGTCGGCGCCCGCGCGGAGCCACGTCGCCGCGTCGGGCTCGTCGGGCAGCAGCGGTTCGGGCGTCAGCAGGCCCGAACCGATGTCGGCGACGAGCGGCACGCCGAGCCCGGTCAGTTCGCCGACGGACGGTGTGGCCGCGAAGCCCTCGATCCGGTAGTTCGAGGGGTGCACCTTGAGCACGAACCCGGTTGCGGGCCCGATGGCACCGGCGTAGTCGGCCACGGTGGTGCGGTTGGTGGTGCCGACCTCGCGCAGGCGGGCGCCGGTGGAGGCGAGCAGGTCGGGCAGCCGGAAGCCGTCGCCGATCTCGACGAGCTCGCCGCGGCTGATCACGATCTCCCGCCCCTGGGCCAGCGTGGTCGCGGCCAGCACCAGGGCGGCGGCGTTGTTGTTGACGAGGTGGACCGCCTCGGCGTCCGGGACGGCCCGCGCGAGCGCGGCCAGCGCCGCCCGGCCGCGCCGGGCCCGGCGGCCGGTCTCCAGGTCGAACTCGACGTCGGTGGTGCCCGCCGCCGCGCGGACGGCGTCCAGGGCCGGGGCGGAGAGCGGGGCCCGGCCGAGGTTGGTGTGCAGGAGCACCCCCGTGGCGTTGATCACCTGGCGGGGCCCGCCGCCCGGCAGCGACCGCACCACCTCGTCCGGCACGTCGGCGGGGCCGATCTCGCCGTCTCTCGCCCGTCTCTGGGCCGCCCGCACGGCCCCCTTGACCCGGTCGCGGCCCATGCGTTCGACGAACGGGGCGAGGCGGGGATCGTCCAGGAGCGCGTCGGTGCGCGGGATGTGGCGCCGGGGATCGGTCACGACAGATCGGGATATACCAATCCGCCGTTCCGCGCAATGATCCCGATCATGGTGAGACTGACCCAATACGCCCAAGGCGGCGGCTGCGCGTGCAAGATCCCACCCGGCGAGCTCGAGGACGTCCTGACGGGTTTCGGCGTCAGCCCCAAGGACCCGGCCGGGGAACTGCTGGTCGGGCTGGAGACCGGAGACGACGCGGCCGTCGTCCGCGTCGAGGGCGGCACGGCGGTGGTCGGCACCGCCGACTTCTTCACCCCGGTGGTGGACGACCCCTACGACTGGGGCCGCATCGCCGCCGCCAACGCCCTGTCCGACGTGTACGCCATGGGCGGCCGCCCCCTCATGGCGCTCAACCTGCTCTGCTGGCCGCGGGAGACGCTCCCGTACGACCTGGCCCGCGAGGTCCTGCGCGGCGGCGCCGACGTGGCCGCGCTGGCCGGCTGCCACGTGGCGGGCGGCCACAGCGTCGTCGACGCCGAGCCGAAGTACGGCATGGCCGTCACCGGCCTCGCCGACCCCGCCGCCCTGATGCGCAACGACGCGGGCCGCGCCGGGCTGCCGCTCTCGCTGACCAAGCCCCTGGGTCTCGGCGTGCTGAACAACCGCCACAAGGCGACGGGCGAGGTGTTCCCGCAGGCCGTCGCCGTCATGACGGCGCTGAACGCCGCCGCCAGCGAGGCCGCCGTCCGGGCCGGGGTGCGCTGCGCGACCGACGTGACCGGGTTCGGGCTGCTCGGTCACCTGTTCAAACTGGCCAGGGCCTCGGGGGTGACGGCGATGCTGGACAGCGGGAAGGTGCCGCTGCTGGAGGGCGCGCGGGAGGCCGTCAGGGACGGCTTCGTGCCAGGGGGTTCGCGCCGCAACCTCGGCTGGGTGGCGCCGCACCTGTCGGGCGGGGCCGACGAGGAGACGATGCTGCTGCTGGCCGACGCGCAGACCTCCGGAGGGCTGCTGATCGCCGGGGAGGTGCCCGGCGCGCCGGTGATCGGCGAGCTGGTGCCGCGCGGCGAGCACCCCATCGTGATCAGGTGACGCGCTCGCCCGGTTCGCGTACCAGGTTCTCCCGCAACCAGGTCTCGGTCGTGCTCACGTGCATGAGCGCGGCCGCCTGGGCGAGCACCGCGTCGCCCCGCTCCAGCGCCCGGTAGATGGCGACGTGCTCGGAGACCGTGCGGCCGGCCACGTTGCCCTCCAGCACCCCGCGCCAGACCCGGGCCCGGACCGTCCGGCTGGCTATCCCGACGAGCAGGGCGCACAACGCCCGGTTGCCGGTGGCCTCGAACACCGCGCGGTGGAAGGAGTCGTCGTGGTGGGTGAGCAGCTCGACGTCGCCCTGGGCGGCGACCATGGCGTCGAGGTGTCTCTCCAGCTCCGCGAGCTGGGCCGGCGTGATGCGGGTGGCCGCCAGGCTGGTGGCCACCGGCTCGAACAGCCGGCGCACCTCGGTGATCTCCAGCAGGTCGTCGCCCTGCATCATCTCGACCGCGACGCCGACCCCCTCCAGCAGCAGCGCGGGGTCGAGTGAGGTGACGTAGGTGCCGTCGCCCCGCCGCACCTCCAGCACCCGGGTCGTGACCAGGGATCGGACGGCCTCGCGGAGCAGGTTGCGGGACAGCCCCAGCGAGGCGGCCAGGTCCTGCTCGGGAGGCAGCCGGGCTCCGGGAGGGAGCGTCCCGTCCTTGATGAGCTGCCGGATGCGGACGATCGCCTGCTCGGTCAGAGACATAGGAGCATCCTGCCCCCAAGGCCCCCTCCCCGGGAAACCCGAGACAGACATGTGATGTTCGACGGCGAGCCGATAACGGCGTTCTGACATAAGCGCAGGTGATCGCGATTATGTTCGTCAGCTCTAGACACCGACATGGTTTGGGTCATAGAAAGACATCCCATGTCCGGCGCTCAAAGCGGGCTTACCGCAATGGCACCCGAAGGAGTGACGATGAGAATCAGACGCTTACCCGTCGCCGTGACGTTGTCAATGGCGGCCTGCCTCTTGGCGGCGTGCGGCGGGGAGGAGACGCCGGGGCCGACGGCCAACGCCCCGGCGAAACCGGTCATCGGGGTCGACTACCCCCGGTCCGACACCGACTTCTGGAACTCCTACATCAGTTACGTGCCGAAGTTCGGCGGCGAGATCGGCGCCGACCTGAAGACCACCAACTCGCAGAACGACATCGCGAAGCTCACCGCGAACGTGCAGAGCCTCGTGAGCCAGGGCATCCGCGGGCTGGTCATGGCGCCGCAGGACACCGCCGCGGTGGCCCCCACGCTCCAGCAGCTCGAAGGCAAGAAGATCCCCGTGGTCCTGGTGGACACCCGGCCCGACACGGGCAACGCCTTCATGGTCGTCCGCGCCGACAACCGCGCCTACGGGGAGAAGGCCTGCCGCTACCTCGGTGAGCAGCTCAAGGGCGCCGGCAAGGTGGTCATGCTGCAGGGCGACCTCGCCTCCATCAACGGCCGCGACCGCACCGAGGCCTTCAACGAGTGCATGGCGCAGAACTACCCCGGCATCAAGGTCTTCGGCGAGGCCACCAACTGGGACGGCGCGGTCGCCTCGCAGAAGTTGTCGACGGTGCTCACGGCCAACCCCGACGTCAAGGGCGTCTACATGCAGTCGAGCTTCGCCCTGGCCGGCACCCTCCAGGTGCTCAAGCAGCGCAACCTGCTGGTGCCCCCGGACGACCCCAAGCACGTCTTCGTGGTCTCCAACGACGGCATCCCGCAGGAGCTCAAGGACATCGCGGCGGGCAACATCGACGCGACCGTGTCCCAGCCCGCCGACCTCTACGCCAAGTGGGCGCTGGAGTACACCAAGGCGGCGATCGACGGCAAGACCTTCGCCCCCGGGAAGACCGACCACGACAGCACCATCATCGAGGTCCGGCCGGGCCTGCTGGAGGACCAGCTCTCCGCGCCGCTCGTCACGCGCGACGGCGCCACCTACGGCGGCATCCCCAGCGTCAAGCACGACGACAAGTCGCTCTGGGGCAACAACCTGAGCTGAGAGGCACGACGATGGGCGCTTCCACGAGCCCTTCCTCCGTGAACGGCCCCGTCGCCGAGGCGGAGCGCATCACCAAGAGATACGGCGAGACCGTGGCGCTGGACGGCGCCCACATCACGATCATGCCGGGCGAGACCCACGCGCTCGTCGGGCGCAACGGCGCGGGCAAGTCCACCCTCGTCTCCATCCTGACCGGCCTGCAGGAGCCCGACGAAGGGGAGGTCCGGTTCGCCGGGCGGCCCGCGCCCCGCCTGTCGGAGCGCGACGCCTGGCGGGAACGGGTCGCCTGCGTCTACCAGAAGTCCACGATCATCCCCGAGCTGACCGTGGCCGAGAACCTCTACCTGAACCGCCACGACCACAACGGCCTGCGCCTGGTGAGCTGGAAGAGCATGTGGCGCAAGGCCGCCGAGCTGCTGGAGGCCTGGGCGGTGGACGTCGACGTGCGCCTGCCGGCCAAGGAGCTCGGCGTGGAGCAGCGGCAGTTCGTCGAGATCGCCAGGGCGCTGTCCTTCGGCGCGCGGTTCATCATCCTGGACGAACCGACCGCGCAGCTCGACGGAGCGGCGATCGCCCGCCTCTTCGACCGGATGCGGGCGATGCGCGAACAGGGGGTCACCTTCCTGTTCATCAGCCACCACCTCCAGGAGATCTACGAGATCTGCGACACCGTCACGGTCTTCCGCGACGCCCGGCACATCCTCACCGCGCCGGTCATGGAACTGCCCCGGGGAGACCTGGTGGCCGCCATGACCGGGGAGGCGGCGGGCCTTCAGGAGAGGAAGGCCCGCCCCTCCGTCCCTCCGGACGCCGATGTGATCCTGGACGCCCGCGGGCTGACCGACGGCGACCTCTACACCGCCGTCGACCTGCGGGTGCGGGCGGGAGAGATCGTCGGGCTGGCCGGCCTCGGCGGCAGCGGGAAGACCGAGCTGGCCGAGACGATCGCGGGGCTGCGGGCCCCCCGCGAGGGCACGGTCGAGGTCGCCGGGCGCCGCCCGCGCGCCGGGAGTGTGCCCGACTCGCTGGCGGCGGGGGTCGGGCTGGTCCCCCGCGACCGCCACCACCAGGGGCTCATCCCGTTGATGTCGATCGCCGACAACACCACGATGACCGTGCCGGAACGGCTCGGCACCGCCGGGCTCGTGAGCAGCCGGCGCCGCGACGACCTGGCCCGCGAGATGATCACGAATCTGGCCATCAAGACCCCCGGCCCGGAGCTGCCCGTCAACGGCCTGTCCGGGGGCAACCAGCAGAAGGTGGTGATGGCCCGGGCCCTGGCGAGCGACCCCCGCCTGCTCGTGCTGATCACCCCGACGGCGGGCGTGGACGTCCGGTCCAAGGAGTTCCTGCTCGCCAAGGTCGAGGAGATCGCCGGGAAGGGCACCGGCGTCGTGATCGCCTCCGACGAACTGGACGATCTGCGGCTGTGCGACCGGGTCCTGGTGATGTTCCACGGCCGGGTCACCACCGAACTGGCCGCCGGCTGGCACGACCACGAGATGGTGGCGGCCATGGAAGGAGTCGAGCTCGATGCCTGAGACCACCGCCGCCCCGACGGAGACCGGCCGGCCCGCCCCGAAGGGATCGGGGAGGTCGCCCGCCGGGCTGCGCCTGGCCCGGTTACGCGACTTCGCGCTGGTTCCGGCGATCATCGCGATCGCGATCGTCGGGCAGATCGTGCACCCGATCTTCCTGCAGGCCGACAACCTGATCAACATCCTGCAGACCATGTCGGAGATCTCACTGCTCGTCCTGGCCCAGGCGCTCGTGCTCATCGTGGGCAAGATGGACCTGTCGCTGGAGTCGACCTTCGGCCTCGCGCCGGGCGTGGCCGCCTGGCTGACGGTCGCGGTGGGCACCGGCTCGGGTCTCGGGCTGCTGTCCGGCTTCTGGGCGATCCCCATCACCCTGGCGGTCGGGGTGCTGGTCGGGGTGGTGAACGCGTTGTTCATCGTCCGGTTCGGGCTCAACGGGTTCATCGTCACCCTGGGCATGCTGATCGTGCTGCGGGGCCTGCTCACCGGCATCTCCGGCGGGCAGACCTTCTTCAACCTCCCGGAGTCGATGACCTACCTGGGCTCGGCGATGTGGCTGGGCGTGCCCGCCTCGATCTGGATCTGCCTGCTGCTGTTCGCGGTCGGCGTCCTGGTCATGGGCTTCACCGGGTTCGGCCGCTCGCTGTACGCCATCGGCGGCAACGTCGACGCCGCGAAGGCCGCGGGCATCCGCACCGACCGGGTGCTCTGGATCACGCTGATCACCGCCAGCGTGCTGGCGGCGATCGGCGGCCTGCTGCTGACCGGGCGGCTGGCCTCCGTCGCCGCCGCGCAGGGCGACGGGGCGATCTTCACCGTGTTCGCCGCCGCCGTCATCGGCGGGGTCAGCCTCAACGGCGGCAAGGGCACGGTGTTCGGCGCGTTCACCGGCATCCTGCTGCTGTACATGATCCAGAACGTCCTCACCCTCGCCGGCGTGCCGGCGCAGTGGATCGAGGCGCTCAACGGGGCGATCATCCTCACCGCCCTGGCCCTGTCGCGGCTGACCGGCGGCAAGACACAGGAGTGACGCCCCCGTGATCTCGCGTCCGGGCGCCTACGACGGCAGCAGAGGGAGCAGCGCGTTGAGGCGTCCGGACGCGAACCCGGACAGGTCGAGCGAGCAGAAGGTGAAGCCGGCGCCGCGCACGGCGGCGTCGACGTGGTCGCGCAGCTCGCCGGCGCGGGCGATCTGGTCCTTCGGCACCTCGATCCGGGCGAGGGTGCCGCCCGCGTGGGCGCGCACCCGGCACACCGGGAAGCCGAGATCGCGCAGCGCCGCCTCGGCGGCCTCGATCCTGGCCAGCACCTCGGGCGTGACGGGGTCGCCGTAGCTCACCCGTGAGGCCAGGCACGGCGCGGCGGGCTTCTCGGCGGTCACCAGGCCGAGCTCCCGGCTGACCGCGCGCACGTCGGCCTTGGTCAGCCCGGCGTCGACCAGCGGCGTGATGACCCCGCGCTCGGCCGCGGCGCGCTGGCCGGGCCGGTGGTCGCCCAGGTCGTCGAGGTTGGTGCCCAGGGCGACGGCCGCGCCCATGGCCGCGGCCAGCGGGGTGAGCGCGTCGAACAGCGCCGACTTGCAGTGGTAGCACCGGTCACGCCCGTTCGCGGTGTACTCCGGCCGCTCGATCTCGTCGGTGCAGACCTCGACGTGGGCCAGGCCGTGCTCGCGGGCGAAGGCCCGCGCGGCGGACCGCTCGGACGCGGCCAGGCTCGGCGAGACCGCGGTGACCGCCAGGGCGCGGGTCCCCAGCGCCCGGCCGGCGGCGAAGGCGAGCAGGGCCGAGTCGGCGCCGCCCGAATAGGCGACGACGACCGCCTCCTCCTCGCGCAGCCGGGCCGTCAACCGCTCGACGGGGTCACTCATCGTTGTCCTCTCTGAAGTCACGCGAGCCCGCCAGGCTCTCCTCGACGCCCAGCACGTGCATGGCGGCGTGGATGCGGGCCCGCTCCGGATCACGCGCGAGCAGCGCCAGGTAGACGGCGCGGTGCTCCCCCAGCGTGCGCTGGACGGCCTCCGGGTCGGTCATGCCGCGCCAGATCCGGGCCCGGACCGTGCGGCCGGACATGTTCTGGATGACGGCGGCCAGCACGGCGTTGCCGCAGTGGGAGGTGATCAGCGCGTGGAAGTCCTGGTCGAGGGCGACGAGCTTGCCGTGGTCGATCTCGGGCCCCGAGGCGAGGCGCTCGGCCTCCTCCAGCAGGTTCCCCAGGGCGACGAGGTCGTCGTCGGGGATGCGGACGGCCGCCAGAGCCGTCGCCTCCGCCTCCAGGATCCGCCGTACGTGCAGGAACTCCCCCGCGCCCGCGTGCTGGTGGATGTCGGCGACGAAGCTCATGCCGTCGAGCAGCAGCGCCGGGGACAGGCTGGTGACGTAGGTGCCGTCGCCCTGGCGCGTCTGCAGGACCCGCATCGCGATCAACGCCCGCACGGCCTCGCGCAGGGTGTTGCGGGCGATGCCGAGCTGATCGGCGAGCTCCTTCTCGATCGGGAGTTTCTGGCCGGGACGCAGCTCGCCGTCGACGATCATCTGCTTGATCGTGTCGATCGCGCTCTCGATGACTCCCACGCCACCATCCCTACTGCCGTGCCCACCGCGGGCCATCAGGGTAGCGGTAGGCCGCCACGGACTCCGGACGCATCTGGGCGCTGTAGCCCGGCGCCCCGGGCAGGCGGTAGCGGCCCCCGTCGATCCGGACCGGGTCGGTGAAGTGCTCGTGCAGGTGGTCGACGTACTCCAGCACGCGTCCTTCCAGGCTGCCGCTCACGCAGACGTAGTCGATCACCGACAGGTGCTGGACGATCTCGCAGAGGCCGACGCCCCCGGCGTGCGGGCACACCGGCACGCCGAACTTCGCGGCCATGAGCAGGATGGGGATGATCTCGTTCACCGAGGCCAGGCGGCAGGAGTCGATCTGGCAGTAGTCGATCGCCTCGGCCTGGAGGAGCTGCTTGAACATCACCCGGTTGTGGCAGTGCTCCCCGGTGGCCACGCCGACCGGGGCGATCGCCTTGCGGATGGCGGCGTGGCCCAGGACGTCGTCGGGGCTCGTCGGCTCCTCGATCCACAGCGGCTCGAAGGCGGCCAGCCGGTTCACCCAGGAGACGGCGTCCGGCACGTCCCACACCTGGTTGGCGTCGATCATGAGGTGGCGGTGGCCGAGCTCCTCGCGGGCGATGGCCAGCCGCCGCAGGTCGTCGTCGAGGTCGGCGCCGACCTTGAGCTTGACGTGGGTCCAGCCGTCGGCCACCGCCTCCCGCACCAGCCGCCGCAGCTTGCCGTCGTCGTAGCCCAGCCAGCCGGGCGAGGTGGTGTAGGCGGGGTAGCCCCGTTCGGCCAGTTCGGCCACGCGCTCCTCGCGGGTGGGCCGCAGCCGGGCGAGCATCTCGACGGCCTCGGCGGGGGTCAGCACGTCGGACAGGTAGCGGAAGTCGCAGGCCGCCACGATCTCCTCGGGCGTCATGTCGGCCACCAGGCGCCACAACGGCTTGCCGGCCCGGCGGGCGGCCAGGTCCCAGGCGGCGTTCAGCACGGCGGCCGCGGCGAGGTGCACGACGCCCTTCTCCGGTCCCAGCCAGCGCATCTGGCTGTCGGCCATGATCTCCCGGTAGAGGCCGCCCAGGTCGGCGGCGAGGCCGTCGACGTCGCGGCCGTTCAGCCGGGCGGCGATCTGGCGGGCGGCGGCCACGCACAGGTCGTTGCCGCGTCCGATGGTGAAGGTCAGGCCGTATCCCGTCAGGGCGTCGTCGTCGGTGCCGAGGACCACGTACGCGGCGGAGTAGTCGCCGTCCGGGTTCATCGCGTCCGAGCCGTCGAGGGTGGCGGAGGTGGGGAACCTGACGTCGATCACGTCCACTGCGGTGATCGTCGGCATAATGATCTCCAATTGATCGGATGAATACGGGTTAGACGGTAGGCCGCGACCCGTCTGAGGTCAACAAACTAGCCGATTGGTCGTTTCTCGTCTTCACTTAACCCGATGAATCTGCCGACCTGCCCGCGCGCGAGCGCACAACGGCCGGTCGGGCACGGTGATCCGCGTGGACGATCAGCCGCGAGGCCAATCAATCCCATGTCTCACCATGATCATGTGGCGAAAGAGGGCAAATGTCGGCCCTCACAACGACTATTGACCCTATTAATCCCATGTTTGTAACCTGACGGTCACATTGCCTCGCGTGTGGCGAGCCCACCCGTACCCCAGGGAACGGAGAACCGAGAGATGTCTGACTTATCCCGCAGGCAGGTGCTGCGCTTCGGCGCCGCGGGCGCCGGAGCGGCGATCCTGCCCCTGCAGTGGACGGCGGTCGCCAGGGCGGCCGCCGCGCCGCCGGCCGAGGCCGGTGACCTGGCCCTGTGGTACGACGAGAGCGCCGGCACCGACTGGCTGCGCGCGTTGCCGATCGGCAACGGCCGATTGG
>NZ_WXEW01000011.1 GCF_009901565.1 Herbidospora solisilvae | reverse complement strand
ACCCGCTTTCGGCCGGGGACGTGGCCGTGGGCGACCCCGCCCGCGGTCGGGGCGGCCCCGGCCGCGCCGCCGGTCGCACCGGCGACCGCGGCGTTGAGCATCGGCTCGGCCTTGCGCAGCCCCCAGCGGCCCACACGGGCCGCGGCGACCGGCGGCAGCGCCCCGGCGGCGCGCTGCAGGGTCGGGGCCGTGGCGGCCTCGCCGAGCACGCGGGTCGTGAACGTGGAGCCGCTGAGCGAGGAGAACAGATGCTGGAACGGCCTGCGGTAGAAGAACACCGCCAGCGTCAGCAGCGCCATGAACATGATCTGCATGCCCCACGGCAGCGGCGTGGAGATGATCAGGGCGTAGCCGTAGACCAGGACGCCGAGCACCAGGGCGAGCACGGCCTGTCTCAGCAGCGTGCCGACGAGCATCTCCACCCAGCGCATCGCGATGATGCGCCCGGTGCCGGGATGCACGCCGATCAGCAGGAAGATCGGGCCCATGATCAGCAACAGCAGGAAGCCGATCTTCAGCACCAGCAGCGACACCGCCACCAGGAAGATCAGCAATCCGGCGACCATGGCCGCGATGAACGCCCCGATCGCCACGCCGAGACGGCTGGTCCAGTCCTTGCCCTGGAGCAGGTAGAACGACGGGCTGGTGCGCAGCGGTTCGGCGACCTGCTCCTCCCAGGCGCGCTGGTGGGCGTCGCCGCCCGGCGACTGCTGGGCGGCCTGCTCGGCCCGCGTGAGGGCCTGCAGGTTGAGGGCCTTGTCGCCGTACTGCGTCACGATCGGCGAGGTCGCGTCGGCGGTGCCGAACATGCCCATCAGCCACGGCTTGCAGACCAGGGTCGACCAGAGCGCGTCGGCGTTCTGCGCCACGCCCGGTGTGCCCGGCTGCCCGTAACCGCCGGCGTTGACCGGCGGGGCGGCCGCCGGAGTGGCGGCGTCGGCGGCGTTACCCGCCGGGGTGGTGGTGGGCGGCGGCAGGCAGGACGCGCCGCCCGCGCCGGGCAGGCCCGCGAAGGCCGAGTTGACGATCTCGGTGGTCTTGTCGGTGACGGTCTTGCCGACGCCCGTCAGGTCCTGGGGACGGCTGAAGAACCAGGTCGCGACCGTGACCGCGACGACCATCCAGATGACCGCCTCGGCGGTCGTGGTGGCGCGTTTGCGCAGCAGGCCGTACCAGGCCAGCCAGATCGCCGCGATGATCACGATCGGCCGCAGGAACGGCCAGTACATCGCGTCGGCCAGGTTGGTGACGATGTCGTCGACGACGTTCTTGATGGGCAGTAGCGGGCCCTCGGTCGCGGCGGCCTCATACGTCGTGATGGTCAGCCGGTCGACCGCCTTTGCCCACGAGAAGATCGCGTTGGCCCAGGCGTTGCCGATGACGGCCGCGACGTCGGAACAGCCGAGCTCGTAGGTGTGCCAGAACTGGCCCGACATGCCGTAGGTCTCGTAGTTGGTCATCGGGGCCGTCTCGGGCGCCTTGACCGACGTGCCGGCCCCTGCTCCGAGCCCCGCGCCGGCGGCGGCGCCGGTGTCGCCCACGTCGGGCGGCGGGGGTTTGACGAGCCCGTCGACGCCCGAGCCCACCACCTCCGGCGAGAGGGCGGCGGACATGTCACAGATCCCGTCGGCGTGTGCCACCGACGACCCGACGATCACCGGCGACGCCACGAAGAACGTGACGAACACCAGCATGAGCAGGGCGACCCTGCGTTTCACGAGCGCACCTCCCGCGCGACCCCCGAACGACCCGAACCCACCTTGTCCTGCTCGATCTCATCCGGCTTGGCGTGCGTCGGATTGGTGTCGAGCCAGCGCAGCAGCTCCTCAGAGATCAGGTCGACGCCGATCCGGCCCGCCCGACCGTCGAGGTCGCGGAAGACGCACTCGCCGTTGCGCAGCGAGCGCAGCACGCCCTTGTGTTCCTCGTTCGGATCGACTCCCAGGAGCTCCAGTACGTGCTCCACCTCGACCCGTTCGGTCGAGCGGAAGGCGAACACCGAGGAAAGGCAGTTGGTGACCTGCTCGTTCAGCAGGTCGCCCGCGTTCTGGGACACCAGCACGAGTGCGGTGTTGCGCGACCGTCCCATGCGGGACACCTCGGGCACCAGCTTGGCGCCCTCGGGCGTGGACGTGATCGCCCACGCCTCGTCCAGGAAGATCGCTTTGGGGGTACGTCTGTCGAGCCCGTTCATGAGCCGCCGGGCGAACTGCGAGACCAGGTAGAGCAGGGCGACCGACAGCCGCTGCTCGTACGAGTAGTCATCGCGTCCCGTCGCCGCGTCGGGCAGCGTGAGGCCGCCGAGGGTGAACACAGTGGTCCATCCCTCGGTGTCGATCTGGTCGCCGCCGGAGGGGTCGAAACAGAGCCGAGCGAGGTGCATTTCGGACATCGACCGCAGGACCGCGCCCAGGTTCTTGGACGCGGCGTCCTCCGCCCGGTCGAGGTGGTCGATGACCTTCCCGAGCGAGGGGTCGGGCTCGTTGGCGACCGCCGCGACGGCCTGCACCATCGCCGACTCGCGCTCCTCCGACATGCGCGGCAGGAGCAGCCGCAGCGTCTCCGTGGCCATCGTCTTCTTCGCGGCCAGGTCGTCGCCGAAGGAGAACGGGTCGAGCAGGCCCGGCGCGGCCGAGCCGAGGGGGATCGTGCGGGCCTGCCGTCCGCGCCGCCGCAGGAGCTGCACCAGCGACTCGGCGTCGCCCTTCGGGTCGATGACCGCGACGGTGACCCCGCGCAGCGCCATCTGGTAGATCAGCAGCAGCGCCAGCGTGGTCTTGCCGCCGCCGGGCTCCCCGGTGATCGCGATGGCCGTCGGCCGGTTCTTGGTCGCCGCCACCAGCGGGTCGAAGTGCACGATGGAGCGTGCCCGCCCGAGCGTCTCGCCGATGTAGGGCCCCAGCCACCCCGCCTCGTCGGCCCGGTCACCCAGGTCGACCGTGGCGGTCGCCATGCCGCCCGCGATGGTGCGCAGGGGCTGCCGCTGGGCGTAGGCGTTCACCCTGACCTTCTCGCCCGGCAGCGCCTCGCAGAACAGCGAGAACTGGTCGCCGGTCGAGTTGACGACGTCGATGCCCATGTCGCGGTAGTGCTCGATGACCGCCTCGACCCGCTGGACGCACATCTCCTCGGTCGGCGCGCTCACGCTCATGCGGTGCCAGCCGTAGACGAACGGCAGGCGTTCCTTGGTGATGCCGTGTTCGAGCATGCGGGCGGCGTCGATCTGCTCGGCCAGCGCCAGCGGCGCCTCGGCGCCCGCCTCGCGGATGTGGATGTCCATGTCGCGCGCGTGGGCCAGCTTCCTGGCGACGTCTCGGGAGGCGCGTACGGGAGGGATGAGCCGCATCCGGGAGGAGATCTCGACCGGGAAGGGGAGCTGGTCGCTGAAGTGCATCCAGGGCTCGCCGTCGGGGAACGGCATCAGGTCGGGGAACCGGGCGAACGACAGGTGGGCGACGTAGGAGTCACCGCCGGGCTGCTCGATCCGGAGCAGCGACCTGCCGTTGTGGATCTGCCCCTCGACCAGGGCCTCGATCTCGCCCCGGCCCCACCTGCGCCGCTTCGACGCCGACGCCGGCGGGTCGCCCAGCGCGCCGGTCGCGGCGTGCTGGAACAACCAGGCGACCTCGACGGAGGTGGCGTGCCGCGCGTAGAGCGAACCGGAGGCGAGCGCGCGGCCGAGCCGTTCGGCCGAATCGGTCCATTTCGCCACCTCCTTCTCCGGCACGTGGTCGTCTTCGAGGCCCAGGTTCTTCTCGGCCTTCTGGTAGAAGCCGAAGAGCTGCGCGAGCACGCCCTCGCCGAGCTGCGCGCCGCGCGGCCCGAGCCGGACCCCGAGATAGACCTCCTTGGACCAGAAGTCCTTGGCCCAGACGTGGCGGTACATCTCTTCGAGGTAGTCGCGCCAGCCCGGACCCTCGTCGGAGGTGGCGTTGAGGGCCATCGCCCACTCGGCCGCCGGGTAGGTGCGGTGGGCGACCCGCAGGTGCACCTCGGCGTCGGTCATCCTGATCGCGGCCAGCGCGATCGTGATGTTGTTGGCGAGCGCCTCGCGCTCCTCGGGCGTGATGAACTCGTAGCTCACCGTGGGCAGGCGGAAGTAGGCCCAGGCGGCGGAGTCGGTGAGGAGGATCCGGTCGTCGAAGTACCGGACCGCCAAGCGACTGCGCGCCCGCGACGCCCTAGCCAACGAAGCTCTCCCCTCTCGCCGTGGTCAACCCGCTCGCGACAACCCCGGCAAGGGCAACGTACGCCCTGCGGCCGCCGCTGCGAAGGTCATTGAGGTCGACTTGTCCTGGTTCGGCCAGCTCGTCTTCCCACGGGACCCTCACGATCGCCCTGCACCTTCCGCGCGCGACCGTCTCGGCCCGTTCGACATCGGCCATGCTCCTTCGCGACACACCGTTGATGACGACGACGGCCCTGCGCCGGAGGTCCGCGCAGCCGTGCCCGTCGAGCCAGTCGTAGGTCATGGCGACCGAGTCGGGGGCGTCGGCGCTGGCCGGGGCGACCAGCACGAGCTGGTCGGCGTAGGGCAGCAGCCGCGCCGCGAGCGCGGCGGCCGGGTCCATGAGGATGATCCGGTACTGCTGGTCGAGCAGCCGCATCGCGCGGGCGATGCGCTGGTCGGAGAACCAGCCCCGGTCGCCGATGCGCTGCTCGGCGCCCGGGTCGACGTCGGCGGCGAGCACGTCGAGCCCGGAGTCGCTCCGGGTGGTGTAGTCGCGCACGCGGGTCCCGACGCCGTCGACGGCCGTGAGGAAGGAACTGAGCGTCTCGGGCGTCTCGGGGCTGATGCGCCCGGTGAGCCCGTCGCCGCCCGAGTTGGCGTCGACGGCGACGACCCCGTCCTCCCTGAGCCGGGCCAGCGAGTGGCCGAGGAGCAGCGTGGTCGTCGTCTGCCCCGCCCCGCCGGTGCAGCCCAGCACGACGATGCGCCGGCTGCCGTTGATGGTCGTGCGGGCGCGGTCTTCGTCGTTGTCGCCGTCGGACCCGGCGACCACCTGCGACACCCGCCGCCACGTCGCCTCGGAGCCCCGCTCGGCCGGGATGAACGGCGCGGGGGGCTGCCCCTTCCGCAACCGCTCCTTCTGCCAGTCGACCGCGGGCGCGGGCGCCTCCGGCTCGACCGCCGAGTCGGCGGACGCCGCCAGCCTCCGCAACCTCCGCAACGCGTCGGGCCGTATCGGCGGCGAGGAGATCTCCTCATCCGGAGTCCCGGCGGCGGGACCTTCGGCGGCGGGGCTTTCGGCGGCGGGCGCCGGCACCTGATGGTCGGCGACCTCACCCACAGGCTCGGCCGCACGGCGCTCGACCACCGGCTCGGACTCCACCCGCGCCGGCGGCACGGCCACCTCGGGCTCGGCCGCGGCATGTCTGCCCACACGTCCCGAAGGGGGCTCCTCCCTGGCCACCTCACCCGCGGAGTGCCGGGCTCCCCGCGCCGACTCCACCGGGGTCTCGTCCGGTACGGACTGGGGCACGGCCGGCTCGCCCATCTCGGACCCAGCGGCCTCGACCGGCTCGGCCTCGGCCACCGGCGACCACGAGAACTGAGGCGACGCCGTCTCCGCCCGCGAAGGCCGGGCGCCGGGCTCCGGAGCCGAGGACACGGGAACGTCGGCACCCTGCGGCCCGACGCCCGGGACCGGACTCGCGGGCGCGTCAGGGGCCTGCGCCCGGTGCACCTCCGCGGCTTCCGGCCGGTTGTCCGGAACGGCACCCGCAGGCGGCTGAGAAGCGTTGGCCTCGCTCACCGGAACAGGACGGGCAGGCGCATCCTGCGATCCGCTCAGGTGGGAGGACACGCCGGGCGCATCAGTCTCGCGGTAGGAACCCGACCACACGGGCACGCCGGAGGGCTGCGGCGAACCCGCCTCCGCCTCACCGTCGGGAACCGGCCACACGGGCACATCGGAGGGCTGCGGCGAGCGCGCCTCGGCCTCGGCTTTGCCGGAAACCTGCGGGCGCACCGGCCCACGGGGCGTCTCGGGGCGACCCGCGCCCTCGGCGGCCATGGGCATGTCGGACGGCCGGGGGCGGTGCTCCGTGGGCACGCCCGCGTCTTCGGGCCGGGCCGGGCCGCCCGGGACCAGGCGCATGGGCACCGTGGGGGTCTGCGGCCGGTCTCCGCGTGTGGGCTCGGGGGTCTTCGGCTTGTCGGAGGGGTGGGCGAGGAGGGCCGGGCGCAGCGGGTTGGCGGCGAGGGGGCGGGAGCGGTCCTTCGCCGGGCCGGCGGGCTCGCCCACCGGGCGGATCAGGCGCGGGGGCTGGCCGAACGTCGCCGGGCGGCGGCCCTCGGGGCGGGCGGTCTGCTTGTCGTCCGGGTGGCCGATCAACCCGTGGGCCGGTTCGGGGGCCGCCTGGGCCGTCGCCGTGGTGGTCAGCGGGGGCTTCACGCGTACCGGGATCTCCTCGACCACCGGCGCGGCGGCCGCGGCGGCGGCCGCCACCGCGGGACGGACCGTCGCGCGCTGGGGCTCGGGGGCGCGCTTGGGCTTCTTGACCCGCACGCGCTCGGTGCTGGCCCGCCACACCTTGGCCTGGAAGTCGATCACATCGGGCTCACCCGAGGGCGCCAGGCGGCACCACGTCTTGGGCTCGGAGAAGTAGCGGGTCTGCGACTGGAGGAGTTCGGTCAGCCGCTTGCCCTCGATCACAGGACGAGTCGACAGCCATGTAACGATCCCGGGCGGAACCAGATAGATCACATGCCAGGGCGCGTCGAAGGGCAAACCGACCACTTGGAGGAGGACCCACCAGAAGGCGGAGACGCCGACGAAGACACCGATCCAGACGATGGGCAACGGCATGGGCAGCCGGAGATCGTAAAGCTTGTAAAGCCGCTTCTCAATTCGCCAGATATTGGTGTATGTAGGCAGATCCACCCGAATCCTCCTCTCCGCGCGTGCCAAAGGTCACTGGATGCCGAGCGCCCCCGCGATCGCCTTGGCCGTCACCTCGATGATGTTCGGCACATAGAAGATCACACCGATGGCGATCGCCAGGATGATGAACTGGACGAACCGCGTGATCTCTCTGGTGAAGAGGAAGAACAGCGCCACGACCGACACGATCACCAAGAACAACGGCGCGAAGAAACGGCGCAGGAAGTCGGCCAGGCCTTCGGTGTTGAGCCCGGTACCCGATCCCGGCGCGGGGGACGGCGCCAGCGCGGTCACGGTCTCGACAATCGTTTGGAGAATCAATTCTCGCCCTCCCGGGGGTGTGGATCAGCGATGTCGTGGTCGTTCATGCGCTACCCCACGGACCGGCTCGCGCCCTGGACCTGCCGGACGAGCCACTTGTCGCCCTGCTTCTCCATGGTGAGCTGGTAGGCCTGCTCCAGCAGCGCGGGCTGCGCGGCCGGATCGGCTGGGTCGTCGGTCGGCACCGCGGCGGCGTCGGCCGCCGTGATGGACCAGGTGACCGTCACGGTGACATCGCGGCCGGTCTCCCCGCCGAGCGGCGCGACCACGCTGTTGAGCTGGGCCAGGGTGAACTGCCCGCCGAGGCCCTCGATCGTCGCGCCGTCGGCGGCGTAGAGCTTCAGCTCGGCGGCGTTGCCGGAGGCGTAGGCCCGGAAGAACCCTTCGAGCGTCTGGCGCAGCTGGTCTTCGAGGTTGGCGTCGCGGTCGGGGCCCGCGATGGCCGGCAGCCCGGCCGCGCCCCCGGAGGGCAGCAGGGCGGGCAGGCCGGACACGACGAACCGGCCGTCGGCCTGGTAGATCGGCACCGACAACAACCAGCGCCGCGCGCCCGACTGGAAACTGACCTGCACCCGCGCGTTGTTCGCGTCGGCGACCTCGATCGAATGGAATTGAATGGCGCCGGCCGCCATGCGCCCGAACCCATTCCAGCCGAATCGCCTTTCGACGCCGTCGGCGAGAAAATCGGTGAGGCGGGTGTCGCGCTGTTCTGGATTCGTTGCGTCGAAATTCAGATAAACGGCGGCGAACTGATTCGCGAACGCCGCTCCCTGTTGCACGGGGAAACCGGAATCGGCCGGTGCGGACGGTGCTCCGGTGGCGCCCTGATTCGACGTGAAACGCTCGAACGGCGCCCTGACCCCGTTGACGACGATCACCACGATGAGCGCCCAGAGCACGACCCGGCCGGTCCAGACGAGCCAGCGGCCCCCGCCGCCGCTCCAGCCCCTGCGCCGCATCGGCTCCCGCTCAGACAACGGCGGATCCGCAGGAGGGTACGACTCTGGGTCGCCAGCGATCCGAGGATCCTGCTGGACGGTTGACCTGCGAGCCATCACGCCTCCGCTCGCGCCGATCCCCCCGGCTGGCGCGGTGTCGTCTTACTCTCGATCCGGTTATCCATGTTGAAGTAATCACCTTAGCGGCCTCGCCAATTGTTCCAGGAAAGCCACGCCCATGCTGCAGGCATCGCCGTAACCGGCCAAACCGAGTGTGCATGACACTGAGAGTGCCCGTACCGGCATGGATGACTACATAACGACGTTTGCGCAGGCCACCGCGGCAAAATGTAACCGTCGAGCCATCAGGAGGTAACCAAAGGGCTCTGACACTCAGTCCGGCCTTCCGCACTCGTAGTGGAAACCCGCCGCGTGATCATCCTAGTGCCGGGGCCGCCGGCCGGCGCTCCTAAGACGTGCGGTGATGTCGCCAGGCGACGTACAGGAGGGTCAGGGCGAGCACCCATTCGAGGCCGAGGCCGGTGCCCACCCCCACGGCGTCGCGGACCGAGAAGTGGTCGAAGTGGCGGACGTGGAACAGGAAGTGCGTGCCCGCGTAGACGACGTAACCGGTCAGTGCCGACACGACCACCCTGCGGTCCATCACCCGCGCGGCGTAGAAGAGCATGGCGGTCAGCGCGAGCCCGAGCCCGCCGACGTCGGAGAGCAGGTGCTCGTTGTACGGCGGGTCGAGGCGCACCGTCGGGAAGTCGTCGTAGAAGGAGCGCGGGAAGACGTACTGCCAGACCGAGACGAGGGTCTGCAGGGCGGCCAGGGCGAGCAGCCCGGCACGCAGCCGTTTGGCGGTGGAGTTCACGCACAGACGACCTCCCGGGGGGCTCCGTTCGTGACACGGCCGAATGTGAGCCTCATCACGGGCGCGCGATGTCACGAAGCCGCGCCCGTCCCCCGTCACCCTTTCCGAAAGCGAGGAGAGGAGTGGTCATGAAGATCGCGGTGGCAGGTGGAACCGGCGTGGTCGGGCGGTACGTCGTGGAGGCCCTGCGGGCGCGGGGGTACGAACCCGCGGTGCTCTCGCGGGCGACGGGGGTCGACGTGACGAGCGGGGCGGGACTCGACGCCGCGCTGGTGGGGGCCGAGACGGTCGTCGACGTCAGCAACGTCACCACGACCAGCAAGTCGGCGGCGGTGACCTTCTTCGACAGGGCGGGCCGCAACCTCGCGGCCGCCGCCGGGCGGGCCGGGGTGCGCCACCTCGTCACTTTGTCGATCGTGGGCGTCGACCGGGTCAGGCTCGGCTACTACGCGGGCAAGCTGCGGCAGGAGGCGATCGTCAAGGAGGGGGCGGTGCCGTGGACCATCCTGCGGGCCACCCAGTTCCACGAGTTCGCCGGCCAGGTGCTGGGCGGGATCCCCGGCCCGGTCGCGCTGGTCCCGAGCGGACGGGTGCAGCCCGTCGCGGCCCGCGAGGTGGGCGAGGCGCTCGCGGACCTCGCCCTCGGGGAGCCGCGGCGGATGGCCCCCGAACTGGCGGGCCCGAAGGTCGAGTCGCTGCCCGACATGGCCCGCCGTCTCATCGCGGCGGGCGGGGCGCGCAGACGACCGGTCGTGCCGGTCTACTTCCCCGGCGGGATGAGCGCCGGGGGCCTGCTGCCGAGCGGTCCCGGGCCTCGTGGCGCCCAGACCTTCGACGAGTGGCTGGCCACTCCGAAGGCGTAACGGAAGAAGGGTTTTCAGACGTTGAAGCGGAACTCGACGACGTCGCCGTCGCGCATCACGTAGTCCTTGCCCTCGATGCGGGCCTTGCCGACCGCGCGGGCGGCGGCGACCGAGCCGGCCTCGATGAGGTCGGCGAAGGAGATGACCTCGGCCTTGATGAAGCCGCGCTGGAAGTCGGTGTGGATGACGCCGGCGGCCTCGGGGGCGGTGGCGCCCTTCTTGATGGTCCAGGCCCGGGTCTCCTTGGGGCCGGCCGTCAGGTAGGTCTGCAGGCCGAGGGTCTCGAAGCCGACCCGCGCGAGCTGGGACAGGCCCGACTCCGACTGGCCGACCGACTGGAGCAGCTCCAGGGCCTCCTCGTCGGACAGCTCGACGAGCTCCGACTCGATCTTCGCGTCGAGGAAGACGGCCTCGGCGGGGGCCACGATGGCCGACAGGCGGGCGCGGAGCTCCTCGTCGACGAGTTCGTCGGCGTCGAGGTTGAAGACGTAGAGGAACGGCTTGGCCGTCAGCAGGTGGAGCTCGCGCAGGTCGGTGAGGTCGGTGCCGGCGGCGTAGAGGGTGGTGCCCCCGTCGAGGACCTTCATGGCGGCCTCGGCGGCCTCCAGGGTGGCCTTGCGGTCCTTGTTGGTGCGGGCCTCCTTCTGGAGCCGCGGGATCGCCTTCTCGATGGTCTGCATGTCGGCGAGGATCAGCTCGGTGTTGATCGTCTCGATGTCGCGGCCGGGCTCGACGCCGCCGTCGACGTGGGTCACGTCGGGGTCGCTGAACACCCGGATGACCTGGCAGATCGCGTCGGTCTCGCGGATGTTGGCGAGGAACTGGTTGCCCCGGCCCTGGCCCTCTGAGGCGCCCTTCACCAGGCCCGCGATGTCGACGAACTCGACCTTGGCCGGGAGGATCTTCGCCGAGTCGTAGATCTCGGCGAGCTTGGCGAGCCGGTCGTCGGGCACCCCGACGATGCCCACGTTGGGCTCGATCGTGGCGAACGGATAGTTGGCCGCGAGGGCGTTGGCGCTCTTGGTCAGCGCGTTGAAGAGGGTGCTCTTGCCGACGTTGGGGAGGCCGACGATCCCGATGCTCAGGCTCACGGAATTCGAGTCTATTGGAATCCGGAACGCCGCTCGTCAAACCCCATCGTGGGCAAACTCTGGGTCGTGGCGGGGTATGCGGAGGGCGAGCCTCCCTCTTCTGCCGGGAAAAGCCTGGGATCATCCAGGACGTGGATGTCCTGGCTCTCGCTCTCCAACTGCTGGTGGGCCTGGCGGCCGGGCTCGCCATCGGGTTCGTCGTCGGGCGCGCCCGATCGGCGCGCGCGAACGCCGAGGCCGCCGTCAAGCTCGCCGACGCCGAAGCGCGCGCCCGGGCGGCCGAAGAGAAGGTGACGTACGTCGAGGAGCAGCTCGCCGAGCGTTTCCAGGCGCTGTCGGCCCGCGCGCTCGACGTCAACAACCTGAGGTTCCTCGAACTCGCCGAGAACCGCCTGAACACGACCAGGGCGGAGGCGGCCGGAGACCTCGACCTGCGCCGCGAGGCCGTGGAGAACCTGGTCGGGCCGTTACGCGAGACCCTCGCGAAGCTGGAGGAACAGCTCCGCGAGAGCGAGTCGGGGGCGCGGGTGGCCCGCGCCGAGCTGGCCCAGCAGATGGAGTTCGTCCGGCACAGCTCCGAGCAGCTCAAGTCGCAGACCTCGGCGCTGGTCCGGGCGCTGCGGCGGCCCGAGGCGCGGGGGCGGTGGGGTGAGCTGCAACTGCGCCGGGTGGCCGAGATCGCCGGCATGGCCCGCTTCTGCGACTTCGACGAGCAGGTCACCGCGACCACCCCCGACGGGCCGGTCCGGCCCGACATGATCGTCCGGTTGAGCGGCGGCAAGAACATCGTCGTCGACTCGAAGGTGTCGCTGGCGGCCTATCTGGAGGCCTCCGAGGCGGGCGACCCCGACCTGGCCGGGGCCCGGCTCGACGCGCACGCCCGCCACCTGCGCGACCACGTCGACCGGCTGGCGGCCAAGACCTACTGGCAGGCGTTCAGTCCCGCGCCCGAGTTCATGGTGCTGTTCATCCCGGGCGAGGCGTTCCTGGCCCCGGCGCTGGAGCGGGACCCCTCGCTGCTCGAATACGCGATGAACCGGCGGGTCCACATCGCGACCCCCACCACGTTGATCACGATGCTGCGCACCGCGAGCTACGCCTGGCAGCAGGCGGCGCTGAGCGAGAACGCCAAGGCCGTGTTCGACCTCGGCAAGGAGTTGTACGACCGGCTCGGCAGTCTCGGACGGCAGGTCGACGGTCTGGGAAGATCATTGGCACGGGCCGTGGCGGCGTACAACAGGACGGTCGGCTCTCTTGAGAGCCGCGTGCTGGTGAGCGCCCGCAAGATGACCGACCTCGGCCTGGTCGACACCCTTCTGCCGGCCCCGCAGCCGGTCGAGGAGTCACCACGGTCGTTGTCGATGCCCGAACTCGTCGGGGACGACACCGGATATGACGGTAGCTTGAGCCACCAGGGAGGGGGGCCGGAGAGATGAAGGTGACCGCGCGCGGCGCCATCACGCTGTTGTTCTTCGTCTGTCTGCTCGGACAGTTCACCCTCCCGGGGCCGTTCTTCCTCGTGGGGGCGCTGGCGGCCGTCTGGCTGGTGAACCCGCGCGACCTGCTGACCCTGGTGGTGTCCCCACCCCTGGTCTTCTTCGTGTCGGCCCTCCTCGTGGAGGGCCTGGGTTCGGGGGGCTCCCTCCAGTCGTTCGGCCTGGGCATGTTCACCACCCTGTCGGCGGCGGCGCCGTGGTTGTTCGCCGGATCGGCGCTGGCACTGGGCCTGGCCTGGTATCGGGGGCTGCCGCAGAGCGTGCGGGCGACGCGGGAGGACATGAAGACCCGGGTGCCGGAGCCCCGGAAGAGCAAGGAGTTCGACGCCGAGCCCGAGGGCTACTTCGAGCCCAGGGTCTACGGAACCGCGAAGGAGGAGCGCCCCCAGGCCTGAGACGGCCCGGGGGCGGTGCGTCAGGCCCGCAGGTCCTTGCGGAGCTCGTGGGGCAGCGCGAAGCGCATCTTCTCGGTCACCGACTCGATCTCCTCGACGTCGCCGAAGCCGTGGGCGGCGAGCTTGGCCAGCACGCCCTCGACCAGGACCTCCGGCACGGAGGCGCCGCTCGTCACGCCGACCGTCGTGACGCCGTCGAGCCACGCCGGGTCGACGAACGTGGCGTCGTCGACGAGGTAGGAGGCGTCGGCGCCGTAGTCGAGGGCCACCTCGACCAGGCGCTTGGAGTTGGACGAGTTCGACGACCCGACCACGATCACGAGCTGCGCCTCGGCGGCGATCTCCTTGACCGCCGTCTGGCGGTTGGACGTCGCGTAGCAGATGTCGTCGCTGGGCGGGTCGATCAGGTCGGGGAAGCGGTTCTTGAGGCGGGTGACCGTCTCGGTGGTCTCGTCGACCGAGAGGGTGGTCTGCGACAACCACACGACCTTCGACGGGTCGCGCACCTCGACGGTCTCGACGCCGTCGAGGCCGTCGACCAGGCGGACGTGGTCGGGCGCCTCGCCGGCCGTGCCCTCGACCTCTTCGTGGCCCTCGTGGCCGATCAGCAGGATGTCGTAGTCTTGCGCGGCGAAGCGCTTGGCCTCGTTGTGGACCTTGGTGACCAGCGGGCAGGTGGCGTCGATGGTCTTCAGGCTGCGCTGGGCGGCCTCCTGGTGGACCGCCGGGGAGACGCCGTGGGCCGAGAACACGACGATGGCCCCTTCGGGGACCTCTTCGGTCTCGTCGACGAAGATGGCGCCGCGCTCTTCGAGGGTCTTGACGACGAAGGTGTTGTGGACGATCTGCTTACGGACGTAGATCGGCGCGCCGTACTGCGCCAATGCCCGCTCCACGGCCTCCACCGCCCGGTCGACGCCGGCGCAGTAACCGCGCGGCTTCGCCACCAGGACACGACGGCGATCTGTAATGGTCGCGGGGGTCTGTGACGTCATGGTCTCATGCTACGTGGATGGTCTGCAGTGGCTTGACCACCGCCCGCGCCAGTCTTGCCAGACTGAGACTTCAACGGAATATCTCCTGGGAGATGCCCATGTCCCTCTTGCGTACGTTCACCAAGCCCATTCGCGAGGTCTATAACAACCGTGACGAGATCACACAGAAGGTGAAAGACCTGCCCATGCTGGCGCTCCAGGGCGCGCTGAGCGGCGTGGGTCAGGCGCTCCTCCTGGGCGACCGGGTCCGCACCACCCTGAAGCGCGTCACCGGCAACGCCCCGGCCGAAGAGGCCCCTGCCGACCCCTCCCGCCCCGGCGTGAAGTCGGTATCCGACATCGTCGTCGAGGAAGAGGAGAAGAAGAAGCCGCGCCGCGAGCCGGTCATCTTCGCTCCCCGTCCGGCCGCCTCGGACCGGCCCGAACCGGTGATCTTCCAGCCGGGGGGTAGCGCCCCCAAGGGCGACCGCCTGGTCGCCTCGGGCGCCAAGGCAGAGGAGAACCCCGTGAGCGAAGCCGACAAGCCGCTTCCCCACACCGCGACCGACCCCGCCCCCGCGGCCCCGGAACCGGCGAAGACCGAGGACACCGAAGAGAAGGTCGCCGAGACCGCCGACCACGAGGCGACCACCCCCGCCGCCACTCCCGAGGCCACCGAGAAGGCCAAGGAGAAGCAGGAGGAGGAGCCCACCCCCGTCGCCGCCGAGCCGCAGGGCCAGAAGACCACCGAGCCGTCCTCCGACCCCGCGCTGGCCGCCGAGCCCGCCGTCCCCTCGAAGATCCCGCCGGCGCCCAAGCCGGCGAAGAAGACCCCGGGCGAGCCGGTCACCGACACGGCCGTGCCCGAGGTCGCCCCGGGTCACACCGAGGAGGCCCCGGCCCACGACCTGCCCGCCGAGCCCATCCCCGGCTACGCCGACCTGACCTTCGCCTCCCTCCGGGCGCGCATGCGCGGCCGGTCGAAGGAGGAGATCCAGAGCTGGATCGACTACGAGAAGGCGAGCACGGCGCGCCCGGAGGTGCTCCGGATGTTCGAGAACCGGCTGGCCAAGCTGGAAAACTGAGCGGGTGAGCGCGAAGACCTCCCCCGAAGCGCCCCTGCCGGTCAGGTCGGTGCTGCAGATGGTCGCCCAGTGGATCGGGAAGCTCGGCACGGTCTGGGTCGAAGGCCAGATCACCGAGCTGACCGCCCGGGGCGGCACGGTGTTCATGACCCTGCGCGACCCGGTCGCGAACGTGTCGGCCCGGGTGACGTGCGCCCGGAACGTCTACGAGTCGAGTCTCCCGCGCCCGGTCGACGGCGCGCGGGTGGTGGTGCACGTCAAGGCCGACTTCTGGGTCAACCGGGGGTCGTTCGCGTTCACCGCCATGGAGATCCGGCCCGTCGGGGTCGGCGAGCTGCTGGCCCGGCTGGAGCGGCTGCGGCAGGTGCTGGCGGCCGAGGGGTTGTTCAACAACGACCGCAAGCGCCGGTTGCCGTTCCTGCCGGGGACCGTCGGGCTGATCTGCGGGCGCGACTCGGCGGCCGAGCGCGACGTGCTGGAGAACGCGCGGCGCCGGTGGCCGGCCGTCCGGTTCAAGGTCGAGCAGGTGGCGGTGCAGGGCGGGCTGGCGGTCGCCGAGGTGACCGACGCGCTGCACCGGCTCGACGCCGACCGCGAGGTCGACGTCATCATCGTGGCCCGGGGCGGCGGGTCGCTGGAGGACCTGCTGCCGTTCTCCGACGAGTCGCTGGTCAGGGCGGTCGCGGCGTGCCGCACCCCCGTGGTCAGCGCCATCGGGCACGAGCAGGACTCGCCGCTGCTCGACCTGGTGGCCGACCTGCGGGCGTCCACCCCCACCGACGCCGCCAAGAAGGTGGTGCCCGACGTGGGCGAGCAGCTCGCGCTGGTCCACCAGTTGCGCGACCGCGGCAGGCGGGTCATGGGGGGCTGGCTGGAGCGGGAGCTCGCGTGGGTCAACTCGGTGCGGTCGCGGCCGTCGCTCGCCGATCCCGTACGCGAGATCGAACGCCGCGCCGAACAGGTCGACCAGCTCAGAGACCGGGCCCGGCGGGTGCTCGACCATTCGCTCCACCGCAGCTCCGACGGCCTGGAGCACCTCAGGGCGCGGCTGGTGGCCCTCTCCCCCGCCGCGACCCTCGAACGGGGCTACGCGATCGTGCAGAAGCCCTCGGGCGAGGTGGTCAGGAAGGCCGCCGAACTCACCGAGGGCGAGGCGCTGACCGTCAGGTTCCCCGACGATCGGGTCGGGGTCGAGGTCACCGGCCTTTAGGGTGGGCACCGTGGCTGAGGAGAAGACGCCGTCCTACGAGAAGGCGCGCGAGGAGCTGACCGAGGTGGTGCGCCGCCTGGAAGCGGGCGGCCTGACCCTGGAGCAGTCGATCGAACTGTGGGAACGCGGCGAGAAACTGGCCGCGATCTGCGAGAACTGGCTCCAGGGCGCCCGGGTCAAGCTGGCCGCCGCGATGGCCGAGCGCCGCCCCGAGCCCGCCTCCGACGAGGCCCCGTTCTAGACGTCCCGCTCGACCAGGCTGGCCGCGAGCGCGTTCAGCTCCGGCCAGTCGGCCGAGCCGGTGACGACGACGGTGTGGCCGTCGGCGACGCGGACCAGCGATCGCTGGTTCTTGTCTTCGCGGAAGCGCTTCTCCCACGTCGCGCCCTTGATCACCTCGGTGCCGATCGAGGTCTCGGTGTTGGCAAGGCGGCTGGCGAACCCGGCCGCAGGCTGCTCGTTGCTCTGGGCCAGCATGGCGTGCATGCGCTTGGCGGTGGCGAAGCCCAGCCGCCAGGTGACCACGCCCCCCTCATCGGTGAGGCGGGAGCTGGTCGGCACCCAGTCGGGCTGGACCGGCTGCGGCACCGCGACCGGGAACTCGGCCGCGCCGGCGGCGTTCTTGGCATCGATGGTGAAGTCGACGCGCGGGATGTGCTCGGTGCGGCCCTGCGGGGTGGTCAGCAGGAACAGGCCGACCCCGGCGAAGCAGACGAGCAGCGCGAAGACGTAGCCGTAGAGGCCCTGGGTGAATCGGCGCACGGTCCCGAGACTACCGGCTGAGGTCAGGGGTTCCTGATCCGGCCGATGATGCCGAGGGCCTGGTCGGCCATCAGCCGGGCCGCGTCGAGGTCGGCCGACAGGGTCAGTTCCTGGACGACCGCCGCCAGCGCCCCCGTGATCACCACCACCAGCGCGTCTTCGTGCTCGAACAACGAGGCGTTGCGGCGGGCCCACGTGCGCAGCCGCTCGCGGATGACGACCTCGAACCCGGGCGGCCCGTCACCCCGGAGGAACAGCGCCGCCAGGTCGCGTTCCTGCACGCAGCCGTCGAGGTAGGCACGCGCCCCGGCCAGGAACAACGTCATAGGCTCGGTCTCGCCCTCGGTCCGGGCGGCCTGCACGGCGGTCTTGGTGCGCTGCGCCTGCCGGTCCTGGAACTCGTCGAACAGCGCCCGGTAGAGGTCGGCCTTGCCGGAGAAGTGGTGGTAGAGGCTGCCGACGCTGGCCCCGGCCCGCTGGACCACCTCGGTGACCCCGGCCTCGGCGAACCCCTGGGTGATGAACACGTCGCGGGCGGCGTCGAGAAGGGCGACCCGGGTCGCCGCGCCTCTTTCCGAGGTGCCCCGGCCGGTCTCCTTGATGTTGTCGCCGCTCATGCAGGCGAGATTATCGAGGGAGCCGGGTGGTGTGGCACGACTCACGCAGAATCAACGGGCGATACCGGGTAAGGCAGTGTCATACCTCAAGGAGACACGATGAACTCAGACCAGTCTGTACCGCCGCCACTTGCCACCGACCGCCATGCGCCCGACCGCAACCTCGCCCTCGAACTGGTCAGGGTGACCGAGGCGGCGGCGATGGCCAGCGCCCGCTGGGTCGGCCGGGGTGACAAGAACGGCGCCGACGGGGCGGCGGTCAGCGCGATGCGGCAGTTGATCAACACGGTGTCGATGCGCGGCAAGGTGGTGATCGGCGAGGGCGAGAAGGACCAGGCCCCGATGTTGTTCAACGGCGAGGAGGTCGGCGACGGCACCGGCGCCGAGTGCGACGTGGCGGTCGACCCGATCGACGGCACCCGCCTGTGCGCCCTGGGCATGAACAACGCCATCTCGGTGATCGCGGTGAGCCCCCGGGGGTCGATGTACGACTCCAGCGCCGTCTTCTACATGGAGAAGCTCGTCACCGGCGCCGAGGCGGCCGGCGTGGTCGACATCGAGGCTCCGGTGGCCCACAACGTGGCGGCGGTGGCCAAGGCGAAGGGCGGCAAGGCCTCCGACGTCACGGTGGTCATCCTCGACCGGACGCGGCACGAGCAGATCGTCCAGGAGATCCGGGAGACCGGCGCGCGGATCAAGTTCATCACCGACGGCGACGTCGCCGGCGCGATCATGGCCGCCCAGCCGGGCACCGGCGTCGACCTGATGCTCGGCATCGGCGGCACCCCCGAGGGCACCGTCGCGGCCTGCGCGATGAAGTGCCTGGGCGGCGTCATCCAGGGCAAGCTCTGGCCCCAGGACGACGCCGAACGCCGCCGCGCCCTCGACGCGGGCCTCGACCTGAACCGGGTGCTCACCACCGACGACCTGGTCAGCTCCGACGACGTGTTCTTCGCCGCCACCGGCGTGACCGACGGCGAGCTGATGAACGGCGTGCGCTACCAGGGCGGCCTGCGCAACCGGGGCGGCGTGGCGCACACCCACTCGCTGGTCATGCGCGGCCGGTCGGGCACCATCCGGCGCATCGAGAGCGAGCACCAGCTCTGGAAGCTGGGCGCCTACAGCGCGATCAACTTCGACACGGCCCTCTAGCGACGCCGGCCCTTCTTGGGCGGCTTGGGCGACTTGGCGATCACCCGCCCGCCCCAGACGTATCCGGCCAGCTCGATGACCGGGCAGTCGGGGTCGGCGGGTGGCCGGGTCTGGTCCTTGAACTGCCCGATCCGGGCGTCGGCCGCGATCACGACGCGCACCCCCTCGGGCACGGTCATGTTGACCGTGCCGGCCATGACGGCCAGCTGCACGACGATCCGGCGCGACTGGAGCAGCGCCTCGCGCAGGTCGAGTTCGACCTTGCCGCCGATCGAGCTCACCGGGACGGTCGAGGGCACCACCCACCGGCCGCCGCGAGACTCGTTGCGGAAGACCGCCGCGACCGGCCGGCTGTGCAGCGCGATCGGCTGCTGGTCGGGCGGCAGCAGATCCCGGGTGAGCACCATGAGCTGCCCGAGCGTCAGCGACCGGTAGGCGGCGTCGACACGTTCCTCGTGCTCCAGCCGCGACAGCCGCCCGTCGGCGGCGGCCTCGGTGAGCACGGCGATGACCCGCTCACGATCGGCGTCGGAGGCGCGCAGCTCCTCGGGCCGGGGGCCCGACGAGGTCTCCCTGGGGGTGACCAGGGCGGCGATCCATTCACGGAAGTCGCTACTCACCCTTCGAAGATTACGTGGTGGCGGGGTGACGCCCACCCGGGACGACCCCGGATTCGCGGCCAGGGTTCCCCCGACCTTCTTTCCGTTACGGCTCCGCCCGCCCGGCCCCGACCGCCGTCCGGACTCCGCCCCTCACCGGCGCCGACCGGCCGCGCCCCGCGACCGCCGCGACGACCAGCGTCCGGCGCCCCGGCGTCCGAAGGGACGGCGGGACCCCGACCCCGCCCTCAGGGGTCTCCCCCGCGGGGAGGAGGCCCCGCTTCGGCCTTTCCGCCGATCACGGCGGCGGCCTTGAGGACGACGCTGAACCCATGAATCCCCGCATCGCCTTCATCGGCGCGCCCCTGCTCACCCTGGTCTACGGGATGATCCGCCTGCTGAGCGAGCACGGCCCCGGTCTGGCCTGGACCACCGGCCATGTCGCCTTCCTGGTCGCCCTCGGCCTCTACGGCGTGGTGCTGATCCAGCTCGACCGGCACACCTTCACCGGCTTCACCGTCGTGGGCTTCGCCGGGCTGGTCGCGTTCGCCGCGCAGTTCGTCATCGATGTCGTGGTGGGCTTCATGGCCGCCGACCGCGCGGAGATGAGCGACCTGTTCGGCCGGGTCTACGACACTCCGGGGCTGGAGGTGGCCGTCCAGCAGGTCGGGCCGCCCCTGTTCTACCTCGCCCTGTTCGCGGTCATGACCCACCTCGCGATCCAGCGCCGGATTCCCCTCTGGATCCCGGTCGCCGTGCTGGTGGCGAGCGTGCTGCCCGCCTTCGAGCTCGATCTCCTGCCGGTCTCGGCGCTGCTCATCCTGATCGCCTTCGCCACGGTCGTGCGGGGCACTGTTGACCTGGAAGAGGCCCGCCCCTAGCCTGAGCGAAATCTTGAACCTCGCTCATGTTCGGGAGGCTGTCGTGCCTCGTGACCGGCAAGCCCGCCTCGCCACGTTCGCGGTGTTCTTCGTGCAGGGCCTCACGTTCTCGACGCTGCTGACCCAGGTCGCGGCGATGCAGAACAAACACGGTCTCGGCGAGGGCGAGCTGACCCTCCTGCTGCTGGTCGTGCCGGTCATCGCGGGCGTCGGCAGCGTCGTCGCGGGCCAGGTGGCGGCCCGGTGGGGCAGCCGGTTCATGCTCCTGTACGTCCAGCCGCTCGCCTGCGCCGCCGTCGCGCTCAGCGGGTGGGCGGCGAGCGTGCCGGTCCTGGTGGCGGCGCTGGTGCTGTTCGGGCTCGGCCTGGGCGGGGTCGACGCCGGCATGAACATGCAGGGCACGGCCGTCGAGCGGCGCTACGCCCGGCCGGTGATGACGGGCTTCCACGCGTTGTGGAGCCTGGCGGCGGTGGTCGGGGCCGCGTGGGCGTCGAACGCGACGGGGCTCGGGCTCGGCCTGGGGCCGACGTTCACGATCGTGATGGTCCCGGCCGTGGTGATCTCGCTGGCCGCCAACCGGTGGCTCTTCGGCCCCTCCGAGGAGCACGTCGAGACGGCCGCCGAGACCGGCCCCGTCACGATCCCGTGGGCGTCGATCCTGCCGTTGTGCCTGGCGATGGCGTTCCTCTACGTGGGCGACGCGTCGGTGTCGAACTTCGGGTCGGTCTACTTCGACCAGGCGCTCACCGCCGAGGCGTGGCTGGCGCCGTGGGCGCTGGGGGCCTATCAGGCGACGACCTTCATCGTCCGGGTCGGCGGCGACGCGGCGGTCAGCCGCTTCGGGCCCGCCACGATCGTGCGGGTCGGCGGGGTGGTCGCGGCGCTGGGCTTCCTGCTGATCGTGGTCGCGCCGAACGAGGCGGTGGCGATCGCCGGGTTCGCGCTGACCGGGGTCGGGTTGTCGGTGGTCGCGCCGCAGTCGTTCTCGGCGGCCGGGCGGCTCGACCCGGCCGGGACCGGGGTGGCCATCGCCCGGGTCAACATGTTCAACTACGTCGGCTTCATCGTCGGGGCCGCGCTGGTCGGCGGCATCGGCGACGCCGCCGGGTTCCAGGCCGCGTTCGTCGCGCCGCTCGTGCTGGCCGCCGGGATCGTGGTGCTGGCTAGGGGCTTCGCATCTCCCGCACGGCTGCCGCGAGCCGATGGCCAGGCCACCGGGCGAAACCGATGACCACCGCGGGGCCGTCGACCGGTTCGGCGGCCAGCCCGGCGGCGACCGCCTCGGCGGCGAACGCGCGGGCGTCCCACTCGGGCGGCAGTTCGGCGAACAGGTGCAGCCCGGCCGAGATGCCGCACACCTTCACCTCGGGGAACCGCTCGGCCAGCGCGCCCACCAGGGCGTCGCGGCGGGCGCGGTATTCGCGGCGCATCCGCCGCAGGTGCCGGTCGTAGGCGCCGGTGGCGATGAAGTGGGCCAGCGTGTACTGGTCGAGCACCGGTGACCCGAGGTCGAACTCGCCCCGGAACTTCCGCAACTCGGCGGCGAGCGAGGCGGGCGCGACCAGCCAGCCCAGCCGCAGCCCCGGCGCGAGGGCCTTGCTGACGCTCCCGGCCAGCACCACCCGCCCGGGAGCCAGCCCCTGGAGGCAGCCGACCGGCTCGCGGTCGAAGCGGAACTCGGCGTCGTAGTCGTCTTCGAGGATGGTCGCCCCGGTCCGGGCCGCCCAGGAGATCAGCTCGGCCCGGCGGCGCGGCGACAGCACCACCCCGGTCGGATAGTGGTGGGCCGGGGTCAGCAGCACCCCCCGGGCGCCGCTGCGGGCCAGCTCGGCGACGTCGATGCCCTCGTCGTCGACCGGGATACCGACCAGCTCGGCCCCCGCCCTGCGCAGCAGCGGCGTCTGCCGCTCGCTCGTCGGCAACTCCGTGGCCAGCCGCAGCGGCCCGAGCGCCTGGACGACCAGCGACAACCCCTGCGCCACGCCGGTGACCACCACGACGTTCTCGGGCTCGGCCCGCGCCGCCCGGACCCGGCGCAGATAGGCCGCGAGCTCACCGCGCAGCTCCGGCACGCCGCCGGGATCGCCGTAGTCGAGCGCGTCGTTCGGCAGCGTGGCCAGCACGTGACGGTAGGAGGCGCTCCACGCCTGCCGGGGGAAGGCCCCCAGGTCGGGCGAGGTCGGCCGGCCGCCGAAGTCACCCGACGCGTCGGCCGGGGAGACGGGTTCCTCGATCGCCACGGCCGCCACGGTCGTCCCGGCCCCGATCCGCGACTCCAGGAAGCCCTCGGCGACGAGCTGCTCGTACGCCTCCACGACCACCCCGCGCGAGACGGCCAGATCCCGCGCCAGATCACGGCTCGCCGGGAGCCGGGTGCCCGCGGGCAGCCGACCGGTTCGCACCGCCTCGCGGAGTTCGCCGGCCACCTGGCGGGCGAGACCGCCGGCCTGACGGTCAAGGGAGAGATGCAGGTCGGCCAACGATTGGTCCTCGTTTTACCGGAGGGATTGGACTGATTCTGCGAACCATTTCATTCCTAGCATCCATCGTCATGAGCAGAGGCACGACGGTGGCCGCGGCGGCGGGGGCGATGTTCCTGGTGGGCACTCTCGCCGCGGTGAGTGACCTGATCAAGGACTATCCCCTCTACGGCGGGCAAACGGTGCGTTACGCCGTCGCCGCCCTGATCATGTTCGTGATCATGAAGGCGACCTCCAGGCCCGGAGCCCACCTCACGGTAAAGGATTTCGGGCTGCTGGTCGCACTCGCGCTGACCGGCCTGGTGCTGTTCAACGTCTGTGTGGTCGAGTCGACCCGGGGAGCCGGTCCGGCGCTCGTGGGCACCATGCTGGCGACGGTGCCCCTGGTGATGGCGGTGGTGACCACACGCAGGCCGAGGCCGCGGCTGGTCGTGGCGGCGGGGATCGTGGTGGCCGGGGCGCTGCTGGCGACCGGGTTCGGCGGGGGCGGGGTCGACGCGCTGCTCTGGGCGCTGGGGGCGGTGGCGTGCGAGGTGTGCTTCTCGCTGCTGGCGCTGCCGCTGCTGCCGAAGCTGGGGGCGGTGGGGGTGACGGCCTGGTCGGTGGCGCTGGCCGTGCCGCTGCTGGCCGTCGCAGGGGTGATCGCCGACGGCACGGCGGTGCTGCGCGTGCCGACGGCGCCCGAGGCGCTGGGCTTCGCCTATCTCGCCTCGGTGGTGACGTGTGGCGCGTTCTTCCTCTGGTACACCGCGCTGCCGCGACTGGGGCCCGGCCGCGCCGGGTTGTTCGCCGGCGTGATCCCGGTCGGCGCGATCACCACCGGAACCCTCATCGGGCTGGGCCTGCCGTCGGGTGCCGACCTCGCCGGCGCCGCGATCGTCGTCTGCGGCATCGTGGTGGGACTGCTACCCGATCGGCCAGTGCGGGTGCGGGTCGTTCATGTTCTTGCGGACCGTCCTGATCAGCATGAAGATCAGCGCGCTCACGAGCAGGGCGACGCCCACGATTCCCATGGCGATCACAGCTCCACTAAGCATGATTCCTCCCGCCCTAGGGTCTAATGTCTAGTCTGTCACTGTTTGCACCTTCGGACAGGGGTGCCGGGTGGTTGCCGTACAGTCTTTGCAGACTCACACCGGCGTGATCAACGGAGGCTCGACCCCATGCCCGAGTTCAGCTACACCGACCTCCTTCCCCTGGGGGCCGATGAGACGGAATACCGGCTGATCACCTCCGAAGGGGTCCGGGTCGTCGAGGCGGCCGGGCGGCGGTTCCTCGAAGTCGAGCCCGAGGCGCTGCGGTTGCTGACCGAGACCGCGATCCACGACATCTCCCACTACCTGCGCGCCTCCCACCTGGCCCAGCTCCGCAAGATCGTCGACGACCCCGAGTCGAGCGGCAACGACCGCTTCGTCGCCCTCGACCTGCTGAAGAACGCGTCGATCTCGGCCGGTGGCGTGCTCCCCATGTGCCAGGACACCGGCACCGCGATCGTGATGGGCAAGCGCGGCCGCCACGTGCTGACCGACGGGCGCGACGCCGAGCACATCTCGCGGGGCGTCTACGACGCGTACACGAAACTGAACCTCCGCTACTCCCAGATGGCCCCGATCACCATGTGGGAGGAGAAGAACACCGGCTCCAACCTGCCCGCCCAGATCGAGCTCTACGCCGAGGGCGACGACGCCTACAAGCTGCTGTTCATGGCCAAGGGCGGCGGGTCGGCCAACAAGTCGTTCCTCTACCAGGAGACCAAGGCGGTCCTCAACGAGAAGCGCATGCTGGCCTTCCTGGAGGAGAAGATCCGCTCCCTCGGCACGGCCGCCTGCCCGCCCTACCACCTGGCCGTCGTCGTGGGCGGCACCTCCGCCGAGTTCGCCCTGAAGACCGCGAAATACGCCAGCGCCCGCTACCTCGACGCCCTGCCGACCGAGGGCTCCCCCGAGGGCCACGGCTTCCGCGACCTGGAGATGGAGCAGAAGGTCTTCGAGCTCACCCAGAAGCTCGGCATCGGCGCCCAGTTCGGCGGCAAGTACTTCTGCCACGACGTCCGCGTGATCCGGCTGCCCCGCCACGGCGCGTCGTGCCCGGTCGCCATCGCGGTCTCCTGCTCGGCCGACCGCCAGGCGCTCGCGAAGATCACCGCCGAGGGCGTCTTCCTGGAGCAGCTCGAGACCGACCCGGCCCGCTTCCTGCCCGACACCACCGACGAGCACCTCGGCGGCGACGTCGTCAGCGTCGACCTCAACCGCCCGATGTCCGAGGTCCTCGCCGAGTTGTCGAAATACCCGGTCAAGACCCGCCTGTCGCTGACCGGCCCGCTGGTGGTGGCCCGCGACATCGCCCACGCCAAGATCGGCGAACTCCTCGACGCCGGCGGCGAGATGCCGCAATACCTGAAAGACCACGCCGTCTACTACGCCGGACCGGCCAAGACGCCCGAGGGCTACGCCTCCGGCTCCTTCGGCCCGACGACCGCGGGCCGCATGGACTCCTACGTCGAGCGTTTCCAGGCGGCGGGCGGCTCGATGGTCATGCTGGCCAAGGGCAACCGGTCCAAGCAGGTCACCGACGCCTGCAAGTCCTACGGCGGGTTCTACCTCGGCTCGATCGGCGGCCCGGCCGCGCGGCTCGCGCAAGACTGCATCAAGAAGGTCGAAGTCCTGGAATATCCGGAACTCGGCATGGAAGCGGTCTGGAAGATCGACGTGGTCGATTTCCCGGCCTTCATCGTGGTGGACGACAAGGGCAACGACTTCTTCACCGACACAACAGGGCCGATTCTGTCCATCGGACGCCGAACCTGACCGAGTTTGACAAAAGTTCTCGACAACGAATCGGCCCGGTCTCTACAGGCACTCGTACACAAATCGGTAAGCTGCCACCCATGCGTGCGCCGTCCGGATACCAGTTAGCCGCGCGCTACCGGCTCCTCCAGCCGGTAGGCCGCGGCGGCATGGGCACGGTGTGGCGTGCGCGTGACGAACTTCTCGACCGCGACGTGGCGGTCAAGGAGGTGCGACTGCCCCTCGTCCTCGACGAGGAACTGCGGGCCGAACTGTGCGCCCGAACCGAACGCGAAGGCCGGGCCACCGCGATGGTCGCCCACCCCTCGGTGATCACCGTCTACGACGTCGTCACCGAAGACGACCGGCCCTGGATCGTCATGGAGCTGCTGAAGGCCCAGTCGCTCGAAGAGCTGGTCAAGGCCCAGGGCCCGCAACACCCCATCAGGGTCGCCGAGATCGGCCGCCAGGTGCTCGGCGCGCTGCGCGCCGTCCACGCGAAGGGCATCCTCCACCGCGACGTGAAGCCCAGCAACGTGCTCGTCACCCACGACCGGGCGGTCCTCACCGACTTCGGCCTGGCCGCACTCGAAGGTGACGTTTCCATCACCCAGGCGGGCATCGTTCTGGGCTCCGCCGGTTACATCGCGCCCGAGCGCGTCCTCGGCGACAAGGCCTCCCCCGCCGCCGATCTGTGGTCGCTGGGGGCGACCCTCTACACCGCCGTCGAGGGCCGGGGCCTCCATGGCCGCCGCACGGCCGCCGCCGCGCTGGCCGCCCTGACGAGCGGGGCCCCGATACCGATGGACAACGCCGGCGCGCTGGCCCCCGTGCTGCGTGGCCTGCTGCAGATCGACCCGGCGGTCCGGCTCGACGGCGTGCGGGCCGCGTTGATGCTGGCCAGGATCGCCGCGGGCGGCACGGCCGAGGAGCCCATCGCGGTGCACCGGCCGCCGGTCCGGCCGTCGGCGCCGCCCGCTTTCTCGCCGCCCCCCGTCAGGAAGCCGCCCCACCGGGGGCAGCACCGGGCCGACAACCGTCCGGCCGTGCCCCGGCCGCAGAGCCCGCAGGTCTTCCCCCGCGAACCCCACCCGACCGGCGAGTTCCAGGCGGTGCCCGTCCCGGCACAGCGACGACGGCCGGCCGAAGGCTCACACCGGAAGCCGGCCACCTACGACGTACCGATCGGGCCCCTGACCCGGAGCTTCTGGAACTTCGTCCGGATAGTGCTGCCACGGCGGCTCTGGCCGAAGAAATTTCGCAAGTGAACCTAAAGCGTTCCTCAAGGCCTAGGACGCTATCTTTCTAGTCATGCAGAGCAGGCTGCTGGCGGAGCGCTACGAACTGATATCTCCCCTGGGGCGCGGCACGATGGGCACGGTCTGGCGTGCCGTCGACCGCACCCTCGGGCGTGAGGTCGCGGTCAAGGAGATCCGCCAGGATCCCGGGCTGACCCAGGAGCAGCGCACCGAACTCCGCGAACGCATGATCCGCGAGGGCCGCGCCGCCGCCCGCGTCCACCATCCGTCCGTGGCGACGATCTTCGACGCCATCGAGGTCGGCGGCGTGCCGTGGATCATCATGGAACTCGTCGAGGGCCGCTCCCTCGAACAGGTCGTGGACGAAGACGGCCCCCTCCCGCCCCGTCTGGTCGCCGAGATCGGCGCCGACCTGCTGGGCGCCCTGCGCGCCGCTCATGCGTCCGACATCCTGCACCGCGACGTGAAACCCAGCAACGTGCTGATCACCCACTCGGGCCGGGTGGTCCTGACCGACTTCGGCATCGCCAAGTCCCGCGGCGACACGGCGCTGACCCAGACCGGCATGGTGATCGGCTCCCCCGGCTACACGGCGCCCGAACGGGCCCGGGGCGAGTACACGGGCCCGGAGTCCGACCTGTGGTCGCTGGGCGCGACCCTCTATTTCGCCGTCGAGGCCCGGCCCGCCTACGAACGCCGCTCGATCGCCGAGACCCTGGCCGCGCTGATGACCGAGGTCTGCGACCCGCCCAGGAACGCCGGGCAACTGCGGCCGGTCCTGGAGGCGATGCTGGAGAAGGACCACACCAAGCGCATCACGGCCGAACGCGCCTCCGTCCTCCTCCGCGCGGTCGCCGACACCCCGACGGTGACGCAGTTCCCGGCGTCGGGCCCTCAGAGACCCACCGGCGGCGCCTTCGCCCCCGACGCGGTGTCCCCTTATGGGGACAGCGGCCGCGACCCGAGCGTGGACCGCCCGTTCGGCACGCCTAGGCCGGTGCTGGGCAGCACGGCGCCCCAACAGGACCCGAACCGGACGACGACCCCCACGCCTTCGCCCGCGGCGGGTGCCGAGAGCGCGGGGCATGGTGGCGCGGGGGCGGCCCCTGGCGCCGGCGGCGGTCTCGTCGGCACCTCCCGTGCTGGGGGCCCGTCGGAGCCTGGTGCTGGTGGCGCGGGACGTCCCGAGATTTCCGGACCTCGGAGTGCGGGTGCACCGGGCGCGGGAGCAGGCGGGGTCAGCGCACCATATGCCTCGGGACCAGGGAGTTCGGGGAGGGCGCCGGGCACAGGTGGCGACGCACGTCCCGAAATTTCGGGACACGAGGCCGAAGGAGTCTGGTCGGCCCCAGGAGCAGGCGGCGCAGGAACAAGCGGCCCGAGTCTCAGCCCTTCCGGACATGGCAGCTCAGCGCAGGACTCTGGTGCGGCCAGCCTAGACGCCGCAATTTCCGGACATGGCGCGCCCCGCTCTGACGACTACCGTTCTGGCGCGTTCGGTTCCGGCGGCGCGGGTGCCAGCCCCTCCGGACGTGGTAGGTCGGCGCCGGACTCTGGCGCGGCCAGCCCAGATGCCGAAATTTCGGGACATGGCGCGCCCGGTTCTGGCGGATCTGGCGCTGGCGGATCTGGCGCTGGCGGGCCTGATTCTGGCGGGCCTGGTTGGGGATCGGGCGCTTACTCGGGCAGTCCAGATGCCGAAATTTCCGGATCCGGACGCGGGCCCGGAAGGCCTGGAGCCACTGGAGTTCCGGGCGACTTCGCCGCTGATGTTCACCCGACCTGGGCGGGTCCCGATATTTCGGCATCCGGCTTCGTGCGTTCGCGGCCCTCCGATGCTCCCGGTGCACCGCACGGGCCAGGAGCAGCAGGTGGCCAGGGTCTCGCCGGCAGGTCGGATTCAGCAGGAGCCTCTGGCATGGGTGCTCCCGGTTCTGGGGGTCCTGCGGGCAACTCGGTCGACACCGGGCCTGGGGCTGGAGCGTTCGAGGATCCCGACGCCACCCGTTTCCGGCGGCCCACCCTTTCCGATGACCAGACCGTGGTCGTCGTGAAGTCCGATGCCGCCGACCCTGCGGGTCTCGCCGATGACGTCACCGTCGTGCAGGGACAACTCCCCGGCAGGCGGGTCTACCCGCCCGATCCGGGCGCCCGCCGGCTCGACATCGACACCGACGCGACTCCCCCCTCGGCCCTCCCCCTACCGCCGCATCCCATGCAGGGCCCGCACCCTCAGCAGCCCCCGCAGACCTGGGCTCCCCCGCCCGCAGGCGGCTACCCGCCGCCGCAGACGCCCCCGGGCTTCCCCCCGGGCCAAGGTCACGGCCACCACCCGGTCGAGCTCGACCCCAACGCCACCCAAGCCGTCCCCCGGGGTCTCGGCACCGACATCTTCTCGATGCAGCGCACCGCTCCCCCTCCGGCCGCCAAGCCGAAGGGCAAGGGCCGCCTGGTCCTGCTGCTCGTTCTGGCGTTCGTCGCGTTCGTGGCGCTCGCCGTCGTGGCCGTCTCGGCGTTCGGGGCCAACAGTGCCGGGCCGACGAAGACCGCCGGTCGCATCATCCCGGCCAGCCCCACCGCCGCCACCTACCCTCCGGACCCCCCGGCGCCGGCCCCGGCCAAGGGCACCAAGCGGCAGCAGGGTGAGGGCTACACCATCGACGTCCCGGCGGGCTTCGGTCGTACCGCAAAGGGAACCCAGGTCGTCTTCTCCGCCAAGGGCAAGGCGACCATCCGGGTGGCCGAGGTTCAGATCACCACCGATCTGCTGAAGTCGATCGAGGCGGCCGAGGCCAAGCAGCCCTACGAGGGCTACGAGCTCATCCGGATCGCCCCGCTGGAGACCTCTCCGTACAAGGGCGCCGACACGGCCGAGTGGGAGTACGCCTACGAGGGCAGGAACGGGCTGGTCCACGTCGTGTCCAGGTGGGTCGACGTCCCGGACGGGGGCGCCTTCGCGATCTACTACGCCGTCCCGGAAGCCCAGTGGGCGAAGTCGGAGAAGCAGCGGGACGCCGTCTTCGCCTCGTTCCGGTTCCAGCGCCACCCGAACTGAATCATCCGCCCGTCTGGGGACAGACTGGGGTGTATGACGCGCATCGAGCATGACTCCATGGGCGAGGTCGAGGTCCCGGATCTCGCCAAGTGGCGGGCGCAGACGCAGCGCGCGGTCGAGAACTTCCCAGTCTCCGGCCGGGGGCTGGAGCCGGCGCACATCTCCGCGCTGGGCACGGTCAAGGCCGCCGCCGCCGTCGTGAACGCCTCCTACGGCCTGCTGGACGCCGACATGGCGGCGGTGATCGCCGAGGCGGCCGGGGAGGTGGCCGCGAACAGGTGGGACGAACACTTCCCCGTCGACGTCTTCCAGACCGGTTCGGGCACCTCGTCGAACATGAACGCCAACGAGGTGATCGCGACGCTGGCGGAGGAGCGGCTGGGGCGTCCAGTGCATCCGAACGACCACGTCAACGCCGCCCAGTCGTCCAACGACGTGTTCCCCTCCTCCATCCACGTCGCCGCGGTGACCGAACTGTCGAGGAACCTCACCCCGGCGCTGGAGCACCTGGCGACCGCGCTGGAGTCGAAGTCGGTCGAGTTCGCCGAGGTGGTCAAGTCGGGGCGGACCCACCTCATGGACGCCACCCCGGTCACCCTCGGCCAGGAGTTCGGCGGTTACGCGGCCCAGATCGAGCTCGGCATCGAGCGGCTCCAGTCGGCGCTCCCGAGGGTGGCCGAGTTGCCGCTGGGCGGCACGGCCGTCGGCACCGGCGTCAACACCCCCGACCGCGAGTGGGCCGGGAAGGTGATCGCGGAGATCTCCCGAGCTACCGGTCTGCCGTTCACCGAGGCCAGGAACCACTTCGAGGCCCAGGGGGCGCGCGACGCGCTCGTCGAGTTGTCGGGGGTGCTGAAGACCGTCGCGGTCTCGCTCAACAAGATCGCCAACGACCTGCGCTGGATGGGGTCGGGACCGCGCACGGGACTGGGCGAGATCAACCTGCCCGACCTCCAGCCCGGGTCGTCGATCATGCCGGGGAAGGTCAACCCGGTCGTGCCGGAGGCGGTGACGATGGTCGCCGCGCAGGTCGTCGGGAACGACGCGACGATCACGATGGCCGGGGCGTCGGGGTCGTTCGAGCTGAACGTGCAGATGCCGGTGATCGCGCGGAACCTGCTGGAGTCGATCAGGCTGCTGGGGAACGTGTCGCGGCTGCTCGCCGACCGCTGCGTGCGGGGCGTCACGGCCAACACGGAGAGGCTGCGGGAGTACGCCGAGTCGTCCCCCTCGATCGTCACCCCGCTGAACCGCTACCTCGGCTACGAGGAGGCCGCCCGGATCGCCAAGCAGGCCCTCGCGGAACGGGCCACGATCCGCGACGTGGTCGTGAGAAGGGGGCACGTCGCGAACGGGACGCTCACCGAGGAGCAGCTGGACGACCTCCTCGACGTGCTCCCCATGACCGGACACATACCCAAAAAGGCCGTTATGTCGGATCCCCACATGGGCGGCGGAGAACCCACCCCGTAGATTCGGGTCACATGACGGAAGACCTCGCCGGGCGGACGGCCCTGGTGACGGGCGCGGGCAGCGGCATCGGACGGGCGTGCGCGATCAGGCTGGCGGCGGCGGGGGCCCGGGTGGTCGTCGCCGACCTGCGGGAACACGAGGCGGCCGAGACCGCGGCCATGATCGGAGGCGTCGCGGTCACGGCCGACCTGGCCGATCCGGCCGCCTTCGAGCGGGGGCCGCTCGTCGAGCACGCCGCCCAGGCCGACGTCATCGTGAACAACGCCGGGTTCCAGCACGTCGCGCCCATCGACGAGTTCCCGCCGGAGATCTTCTCCCGGCTGATGGCGGTGCAGGTGGAGGCGCCCTTCCGGCTGGTACGCGCGGCGATGCCGTACATGAAGGGGAACAAGTTCGGCCGGGTGGTGAACATCTCCTCGGTGCACGGGCTGCGCGCCTCGCCGTTCAAGGTGGCCTACGTGACGGCCAAGCACGCCCTCGAAGGGTTGTCGAAGGTGATCGCGCTCGAAGGCGCCCCCTACGGGATCACCTCGACCTGTGTCTGCCCGGCCTACGTGCGCACCCCGCTCGTCGAGAACCAGATCGCCGCGCAGGCGGAGGCGCACCGGATCTCGCCCGAAGACGTGGTCGAGCGCATCATGTTGCAACCGGCCGCCATCAAGCGGCTGGTCGAACCCGAAGAGGTGGCCGAGATGGTCGCCTATCTGTGCGGCCCTGCGGGATCGTTCATCACGGGGGTGTCCATTCCGCTCGACGGAGGCTGGAGCGCGCGATAGATGAACGTCTTCCTGGAACTGCTGGCCAGGGAGGCCTCGGCCGTGGAGTTCGAGGGGCCGGTGCTCCAGGCGCGGGCGGCGGGCGCCGACCCGGCCACGCTGGAGGAGCTGGAGCGCGAGAAGGTCGCCGCGCTGCGCATCAGGGCCGTGATGCGGCGCAGGGCCCGCCGGGAGGCGGAGCTGTCGGCGCTGTTCGACACCGCCAAGGACCTCGCGGGCCTGCGTGACATCGACGCCGTGCTGGCCGCCATCGTGCGCCGGGCGCGCGGGCTGCTCGGCACCGACGTGGCCTACCTGACGCTCAACGACGCCGAGCGCGGCGACACCTACATGCGGGTCACCGACGGCGTGATAACCGCCCGGTTCCGTTCTGTACGCCTCCCTCTCGGCGCCGGCCTCGGCGGCCTGGTGGCCCAGACGGGCGAGGGATACGCGACCTCCGACTACTTCGCCGACGAGCGCTTCCGCCACACCGGCACGATCGACGACGCCGTCACCGAAGAGGGGCTGGTGGCGATCCTGGGCGTGCCGTTGCGGCTGGGCGGCCAGGTCATCGGGGTGCTCTTCGCGGCCGACCGGGGCGCGCGGCCATTCGCGCGGGAGGAGATCGCGCTGCTGGCCTCGCTGGCCGCGCACGCCTCGGTCGCCATCGACACCGCGCGGCTGCTGGAGGAGACCCGGGCCGCGCTGACCGAGCTGAGCGAGGCCAACCGGCTGATCCGCAACCACTCCACGGCCATCGAGCGGGCCGCCGACGCGCACGACCGGATGACCGGCCTGGTGCTGCGGGGCGGCGGCGTCGAGGACGTCGCGGCGGTGGTCACCGAGGTCATCGGCGGCAAACTGACCGTGCTCGACGGCACGGGCGAGCCGCTGGTGGGCGACCCCGGCGACGTCGATCCGAGCGTCTCCGACGCGGCCAGGGCCTCCCGGGCGCTGGGCCGGTCGGTGGAGCGCGGCCGGAACCTGATCGCCTCGGTCGACGTGGGCGGCTCGGAGAGCACGCCGCTGTGCACGCTGGTGCTGCGCGCGGCCGGCCCGGTGGCCGACACCGACCGGCGCATCCTGGAGCGGGCCGCCCTGGTCACCGCGCTGCTGCTGCTGTTCCGCCGGAGCGTGGCCGACGCCGAGGGCCGGGTGCGCGGCGAGCTGCTCGACGACCTGATCGCCCGGCCCGACCTGGCCGGGCTGCCCGACCGGGCCCGCCGCCTGGGCCTCGACCTGGCCGAACCCCACGTGCTGGTGAGCGTCACCCACGACGGGCAGCGCGAGCGGGCCGCGTTCTGGGCGTCGTCGGAGGCGGCCCTGACGGGCGGCCTGGCGACCGCGCGCGGCGACGAGGTGGTGCTGCTGCTGCCGGGCGACAAACCCGGCGTGACGGCCAAACGGGTGGCCGCCGAGTTGTCGGCCAGCCTGGGCCGGCCGGCCACCGCTGGAGCGGCGCAGGCGGGGTCCGACGTGGCCGCCGCCTACGAGGAGGCCCGCCGATGCGCGTCGGCCCTGCTGGCGCTCGGCCGGGCGGGCGACGGCGCGGGCGCGGCCGAGCTCGGCTTCGTCGGCCTGGTGATCGGCGAGGGCCGCGACGTGGCCGGGTTCGTCCACGGCGCGATCGGGGCGGTGCGCGACTACGACGAGAAGAAGGGCACCCAGCTCGTGCAGACGCTGGCCACCTACTTCGCGTGCGGCGGGCAGCTCACCCGGACCGCCGAGGCGCTGCACATCCACGTCAACACGGTCACCCAGCGGCTCGACCGGATCAGGCGGCTGCTCGGCGACGACTGGCAGGAGCCGGAGCGGGCGCTGGAGATCCAGCTCGCGCTGCGGCTCGGTAGCGCCTTCCGCCACCCTCCCGGCCGGTGATATGTGCGGTACGCCCATGGTTGTGATGGGCGTCACTCCTTAGGTTGTGAACATGAAAATGGAACGAATCGGCACCGCGAGGTTGACGCAGAACGTCCGGTCGGTGCCCGGCGCCGAGGGCGAAGCGGTGCTGTTCGTGCACGGGAACGTGTCGTCCGGCGCCTTCTGGGAGGACACCCTCGAGGCGTTCGCCGCCACCCACCGGCCGCTCGCGGTCGACCTGCGCGGCTTCGGCGACACCGACCCCGAGCCGGTCGACGCCTCGCGCGGGGTGCGCGACTACAGCGACGACGTGCTGGCGCTGCTCGACGCCCTGGAGATCGACCGGGTGCACCTGGTCGGCTGGAGCCTGGGCGGCGGCGTGGTGCTCCAGGCGCTCATGGACCGCCCGTCGGTCGTGGCGAGCGTGACGCTGGTCAACCCGGTCTCGCCGTACGGCTTCGGCGGCACCCACGACGTCGCGGGCACCCCCACCCACGCCGACCACGCGGGCAGCGGGGCCGGCGGCGCCAACCCCGACTTCGTCTCGGCCCTGGCCAACGGCGACACCGGCGACGGCCCGGTGACGCCGCTGCGGGTCTTCCGCACGACGTACGTGAAGAACCCCGTCCCCGGCGAGGACCGCTGGGTGGCCTCGATGCTGACCACCCGCATCGGCGACGACCACTACCCGGGCGACGCGGCCCCCTCGGAGAACTGGCCCGGCGTCGGGCCCGGCACACGGGGCGTGCTGAACACCCTGTCGCCCGCCCACTTCCGCATCGACCTGAGCGGCGTCGACCCGAAGCCGCCGATCCTGTGGTTGCGCGGCGCCGACGACGTGATCGTCTCGGACACCTCGCTGTTCGACCTGGCCCACCTGGGCGCCCTCGGCGCGATCCCCGGCTCCCCCGGCACCCCGGCCCAGCCGATGATCCGCCAGACCAGGGCGTTCCTGGAGGAGTACGGCAACTACACCGAGGTCGTCTTCGACGACTGCGGCCACAGCCCGCACATCGAGAAGCCCGAGGAGTTCCGCGAGGCGCTGCGCAAGCACCTGGGCTGAGCGGGCTAGAGCATCCCGTACCGCCGCTTCAGCGAGGCGATCATCCGCTTCCAGCCGGTGGGCGGGCGTGGGGTCTCCAGGGGCCGCACGACCGCCCTGCCGCGCTGCGTCTCGACCGCGAAGCGGAGGTCGACCAGGCTGCCGTCCATGCGCAGCTTGGGCCGCCAGACCCCCCGGGTGAGGCCACCGCGCCCGGCGGGCAGCTTGGCGATGAGCTGGCCGGCGAACTTGCCGGGCTCCCCCGGCTCGATGAGGGCGGGCGCCACGGTGGTCTTCCCGCCGACCCGGCGCAGCACCAGCTCGGCCGACGGCCCGCCGTTGGGCGGCACGTAGGGCACCGGGACCGACACGAACACCGCCCCGTCGTGCGCCGAGACCGTGGCCGCCTGGGAGACCAGCGCGATCGACTCGGCGAACGAGCGGGGTTCGACGCAGACGCTCAGCTCGCCCTTGTCCGACCAGCACGGCACCACGAGCCGCCGGGGATACTCGGCCATCATCCCGGCCGAGGTGACGCCCCGTTCGGGGCGCACGACCCGGGTCCTGGCGGGGTTCACGCCGCGCATCCGCACGTGCACCTCCCACACGCCCGGGTCGAGGGGACGGCCGAAGGCGGCGGTGCCGACGTCGAACCGGGCGTCGCCGGAGGCGCGCAGCCGCACGCCGCCCTCGACGGGCAGCCGCCGCAACTGGCCGGTCACCGGCAGGAAGTGCATCTCGCCGTTCTCGGAGTGCCGGACGTACACCTCCATCCGCACCTCGTCGGCCGCGTCGGTGATCTCGCGCAGCGCGGGGTCGAGCCGGTCGACCCGCGACGGCGGCACCCACCAGACCCGGTCGCCGTCGGCCGCGAACACCATCGGCGTGCCGTCGGCGGCGACCAGCTCGGCCGTCAGGGTGAGCGTCAGCACGTGGCCCTCCCAGCGCAGGTCGCCCAGCTCGGCGTCGAGCCGGGTGCCCTGGGCCGCCCTGGCCAGGTCGACGATCCCCTTGACGTCGCCGGTACGCAGCAGCGCCGCCCTGGCCCTCAGGTGGACCGGCAGATGGGTGTCGAGGGTCTCGGGGAACCGGGCGGCGGTGATGGCCTTGAGATGGCCGTAGAGAAGCTCCTGGCGCTCGGCCGGCAGGCCGAGGAACGGCGGGCCGAGGCGGCGCAGGGCGACGCTGCGGAAGAAGTGGGCGGCGATGCGGTCGCGCTGGACGCCCGGCTCGGTCTGGGCCTCGACGATGTCCATGATCGCGCTCAGCCCGGCGACCAGGTCCCAGTCCCCCGGCTCGGGCTCGCCCGACGGCGCGACGTGGCAGACCACGTGCCCGGCCGCCACCGCGATCACCTTCGCCGACAGGTAGGCCCGCAACACGAACGCCTGCTCCGACAACGCCCGGTCGGCGAACCGGAGCTGGTGGGTCTCGACGAACTCGCGCCGGAACAGCTTGTGCGCGGTCACGGCGGTGAGCAGCCGGTCGCGGATGAGGTCGGCCCGGTCGCGGTCGCGGGTGAACGCGGCGGCCACGGGCCCGTCTCCGCTCAGCCGCCCGACCAGCACGTCGGCCTCGGTCTCCTTGGCCCGCTCGAACAGCCGTTGCAGCGCGCCCGGCTCCAGCCGGTCGTGCGCGTTCATCAGGAACACGAACTCGCCTAGCGCCACCGACAGCGCGGCGTTGCGGCCCCGGGCCGGATCGCCGGTGCGGTCGAGGTGCAGCACCCGCACGTTCGACCGTGTGGCCGCGAGGGCGTCGAGGCGCTTGCGGGTCCCGTCGGTCGACCCGTCGTCGGCGAAGATCACTTCATACTCGTCCGGCGGGAGCTCCAGCAACGAGCGCACGCACGCGTCGAACGAGTCGCTGGCGGGCCCGGCATTTCCGACAGGGACCGCGACGGAGACTTTCAGCCCTTGGCGCATCCCCCCAGCGTGCGGGGGATGCGCCAAAGCGCTGATCAGCCTTGCCGAAGGATGGCCATTCCTTACCTAGTACCAGCCCACCCGCTGGCTATGCCCCCAGGCGCCACAAGGTGAGCCGTAACGGCCCTTGATGTAGCCCAGACCCCACTTGATCTGGGTGGCCGGGTTGGTCTGCCAGTCGGAGCCCGCGCTGGCCATCTTGCTGCCGGGCAGCGACTGCGGGATGCCGTAGGCCCCGGAGTAGCGGTTCATCGCCCGCTCGTTCCAGTGGCTCTCCTTGTCCCACAACTTCTCCAGGCAGCCCCACTCGCTCTCCCAGCCCATGGCGGCGTTCATCTGCTTGCCGAGGGCCTTGTTGGAGCCGGGGTCGGGCGAGGAGCCGGGCGGGAAGTCGGCCGGCAGGAAGCCGCCGCCGCCGGGCGCCTCCTTGGGGATCTCGACGTTGTCGTCGGGGCCGAAGGGCTTGCGTCCCTCACGGCCGCCGGCGAGCTTGCTCTCCTGCATGGCGGAGGCGGCGTCGGCCTTGAGCGCGTCGATCCGGGGGTCGTTGCCGATGATGTCGGGGTTGAACCCGAGGATGTCGAGCGGCGTCTTCGGCTGGTTCGCGTTCTCGATCGCGGTGCGGACCAGGAAGGTGGTGAACCCGGCGATGAGGGCCACCGTAACGCCGGTGATCACCACGCGCTTGGGGGTGAACAACGGCCCTCTGGGCCGTTTCGGGGGCGGCGGAGGCTCTTCCGACAGCCTCGGCTGAGACGGCGGCGGCGGGGGTGTCGTCGGCGACGCGGCCCGGCGGGCACGACGGGCCCCGGGGCGGCGTTCCCTGACAGGCTGACCAGAACTCACGACCTATGAGCTTGCCGTGCGGGGGTGGGTGGTCCGCAACCGATTCGCGAAACCCGCTTGACCACTTCTTTAGACAAAGGGGTCTAACAAGCACTTTCTTCGCTGATGTGATTTTGCTCACACCCGATTTCGTCGCCTTATGCCAGCTTCTTCCGGTCCGGTAAGGCCGCATAATGACCGGATGGCTGGCATCCTCCTCGTTGAAGACGACCCTTCGGTCCGGACCGGACTGGAGCTCGCGCTCGCCCGCCAGGGTCACTCGATCACCGCGTTCGGCACCGGCGAGGAGGCCCTGGAGCACATCCGGGCGCGGCGGCCGGAGATCGTCATCCTCGACGTGATGCTGCCCGGCATCGACGGCGTCGAGGTGTGCCGGAGGATACGCAAGCTCGACTCGCTGCCGATCATCCTGCTGACCGCGCTCGGCGACGACCTCGACATCGTGGTCGGCCTGGAGGCCGGGGCCGACGACTACGTGATCAAGCCGGTCGAGCCCCGCGTGCTCGACGCCCGCATCCGGGCGATCCTGCGCCGCATGGAGTCGGCCTCCACCGACCGCATCACCTTCGGCGACCTGATGATCGACCGCGGCGCGCTCAAGGTCACCCTGGAGGGCCGCGAGGTCCACCTCACCCCGACCGAGCTGCGGCTGCTGCTGGAACTCGTGCGCCACCCCGGCCAGGTGCTCAACCGGCGCTACCTGCTGCGCTCGGTGTGGGACCACACCCACGTGGCCGACTCGCGGCTCGTCGACGCGTGCGTGCAGCGCATCCGGGCCAAGATCGAGCCCACCCCGGGCGACCCCGTCTACATCCACACGGTCAGGGGCTTCGGTTACCGTTTCAGCGGGCCGTGAGCCGTAGATGAGCAGTCTGCGCAAGCGGCTCGTCGTCACCTTCACGGTCGTGGCGGTGACGGCCTCGTTCATGGTCGCCGGGATCGGCTACCAGATCGTCCGGGGCGAGCTGCTGCGGCGGACCGAGTCGAGCGCGGTCGACGACGTGCGCGACACCATGGACCGGCTGACCCTCCCCATCGGCACCAGCGACCTGCTGTGGCCCAACGACGCCTCGGTCACCGACGATGACCTCAGCAACCTCGTCGCCAGCCTCAGCGGCCCCGACCGCCAGGTGATCGTCGAGTACGGCCAGGAGCCCCCCAGGTTCTCCGAGGGCGCCCAGGTCACCCAGGTCGACATCCCCGACGACCTGCGGGCCGCCGCGCGCACCCGGATCGCCTACCTCACCATGACGGTCGACGACCAGCCCACCCTCGTGGTCGGCACCGACGTCAAACGGCAGACCGGCAGCGGCGCGGTCCGCTCCACCGGCATGTCGGTCTTCGTGTTCGTCTCCATGACCGACGTCGACCGCGTGCTCGCCAACCTGCGCGCCGCCCTGCTCCAGGCCGGCTCGCTCACCCTCGTCATCGCGCTCACCGTCGCGCTGCTGTCGGCCCGCCAGGTCCTTCTCCCGGTACGCCGCCTCGGAGAGGCCGCCCGCGCCCTGGGCGCCGGCCGGCTCGACACCCGGCTCCCCGTCCACGGCCGCGACGAACTGGCCGAGCTGACCGCCACGTTCAACGAGACGGCGGAGGCGCTGGAGCAGACCGTCCAGGAGTTGTCGTCGCTGGAGGCCATGTCGCGGCGGTTCGTCGCCGACGTCTCCCACGAGCTGCGCACCCCGCTGACCACCATGACCGCGGTCACCGACATGCTCTCCGACGAGGCCGAACGCCTGCCGCCCGACGCCGGGCAGGCGGTCCACCTGGTGGTCACCGAGATCGAGCGGCTGCGCTCGCTGGTCGACGACCTGATCGAGGTCAGCCGCTTCGACTCCGGCGCGGCCGTGCTCCGCCGCGAGAGCGTCGACGTCGGCGACGAGCTGATCGAGTGCCTGGAGATCCGCGGCTGGACCGACCAGGTGACCCTGCGGGTGCCCGACGGCCTGACCTACCAGCTCGACCCGCGCCGGTTCGACGTGATCATCGCCAACCTGGTCGGCAACGCGCTCAAACACGGCGAACGACCGGTCACGGTGACCGCCAAGGTCCTGCCCAGCGGCCTGGAGGTACGCGTCAGGGACCACGGCGCCGGCATCCCCCGCGAGGACCTGCCGCACGTCTTCGACCGCTTCTTCAAGGCCGGCGCCAACCGGGCCCGCTCGGGCGGCAGCGGCCTCGGCCTGTCGATCGCCAAGGCCAACGCCGAACTGCACCGCGGCACCATCACGGTCAAGCTCGCCGACCCCGGCACCCAGTTCACGTTGTGGATACCGAGACCATGAGGAAGTCGTCGTGCGTCCTGCTGGCCGCCCTGTTGTCCACCGCGTGCGGGGTCACCTCGACCGGGGTCCAGGACGGCGGTCCGCCGCCGGTGATAAGCCCGAAGGCGGCCGTCGCGACGGTCTACCTGCTGCGTGACGGCAAGCTGGAGCCCAGCAGCGTCGCGGTGGCCTCCCACTCGATGGACAACGTCATGGCCGCCCTCTTCGAGGCGGGCGCGCGCTCGACCTCCGGCCTCACCACCGAGCTCACCGGCCTGACGTGGCAGACCAGCCAGCTCACCCGCTTCGGCACGGTCCGCAACGACCCCGACAACGCCGACGGCTTCCGGCTGTCGCTGTTCGTCGGCGGCGGACGTCCGATCACCAAGAAGGCGCAGGCCCAAATGACCTGCACCGCCATGCGGCAGCGGCAGGACATCTGGGCCGTCACGATCACCAGGACCGACGCCACCGGCCCGGTGTCCTACGGTGAGCACACCTGCCGCGAGTTCTGGCACCTCGCGGCCCCGGGCCGGCAGCTGCCCCGTTAGGGCGTGATGTCTTCGAGCATCTCCGTCACCAGGGCGGCGATCGGGGAGCGTTCCGAACGCGTCAGGGTGATGTGGGCGAACAGCGGATGGCCCTTCAGCTTCTCCACCACGGCCACGACACCGTCGTGGCGGCCGACCCGCAGGTTGTCGCGCTGGGCGATGTCGTGGGTCAGCACGACCCGCGAGTTGGCGCCGATGCGCGACAGCACCGTCAGCAGCACGCCGCGTTCCAGCGACTGCGCCTCGTCGACGATCACGAACGCGTCGTGCAGCGACCGGCCGCGGATGTGGGTCAGCGGCAGGACTTCGAGCATGCCCCGGTCGAGGACCTCCTCGATCACCTCGGGCGTGGTCACCGCGCCCAGGGTGTCGTAGACGGCCTGGGCCCACGGGCCCATCTTCTCGTTCTCGGTGCCGGGCAGGTAGCCGAGGTCCTGGCCGCCCACCGCGTAGAGCGGGCGGAAGACGATGACCTTGCGGTGCTGGCGGCGTTCGAGCACGGCCTCGAGACCGGCGCAGAGCGCCAGGGCCGACTTGCCGGTGCCGGCCCGGCCGCCCAGCGAGACGATCCCGATCTCCGGGTCCATCAGCAGGTCGAGCGCGATGCGCTGCTCGGCGCTGCGGCCATGGAGGCCGAACACCTCGCGGTCGCCGCGCACCAGGCGCACCGACTTGTCGGGGAGCACCCGTCCGAGCGCGGAACCCTTGCTGGTCAGCAGCCGCAGACCCGTGTGGGTCGGCAGGTCGCGGGCCTCTTCGAGGTCGGTCGAGCCGTGTTCGAAGAGCGCCTCCACATCTTCTGTGGTGACCTGGAGCTCGTCCATGCCGGTCCAGCTCTCGTCGGACTCGGCGACCAGCTCCGCGCGGTATTCCTCGGCGGCCAGGCCGATGGACGCGGCCTTGATGCGCATCGGCAGGTCTTTGGAGACCAGCACGACGTCGTATCCCTCGGACGCCAGGTTCTGCGCGACGGTGAGGATGCGCGTGTCGTTGTCGCCCAGCCGGAACCCGGCCGGCAGGCCGGACGGGTCGCTGTGGTTGAGCTCGACCCTGATGGTTCCCTCACCCATCGGGATCGGCTCGTCGAGACGGCCGTGCTGGACACGCAGATCGTCCAGGCATCGCAGGGCTTTGCGGGCGAAGTATCCCAGTTCGGGATGGTGCCGCTTACCTTCCAGCTCTGTGATCACGACAACGGGGAGCACCACTTCATGTTCGTCGAACCGGCTCATCGCGGCCGGGTCGGCGAGCAGGACAGAGGTGTCCAGGATGTACGTGCGCCGGGAGGTGCCAGACGAGTGACCGGACATGGACGGGTTGGACAATGCCACGCGTTCTCCCCCGGGCGCCGGGGGTCGGCGCCCTGCCTTGACTGGTGGTGAACGGACCGGGCCCGGACGCCTTCACGGCGGCGCCGGGAACCGGCCCCACCTGCGAAGTCATCAAGACGCAAGAACGGGCCCTCTCCCGAGGTGAGCGTGGATGCTCACGTCTTACGGTACGTCCTGAATCCCCCCGCGCCAACGCTCCAATCCTGTCCGAAAGGGGGTGTTCACGTGCCGTTTCAGGAGCCGTACCGACGGTTACGCGCGGCGTAGGCGCGGAGCGCCCGCAGAAAGTCCACCCTGCGGAAATCGGGCCAGTAGGCCTCGCAGAAGTAGAACTCGGAGTGGGCACTCTGCCACAGCAGGAATCCGGAGAGTCGCTGCTCCCCTGAGGTCCGGATGACAAGATCCGGATCGGGCAGGCCGCGCGTGTAGAGATGCTCAGCGATGTGCTCCACATCGAGGACCTCCACGAGGTCCTCGATGCTCGCCCCCTTGCTGGCGTGCTCCTGGAGGAGGGAGCGCACCGCATCAGCGATCTCACGTCTTCCTCCATACCCAACGGCCACGTTCACAATCAGCCCAGGCCGGTGTGATGTTGCCTCTTTCGCATTTTTCAGGACATGGGCCGTGTGATCGGGCAGCAGGTCCAGTGATCCCATGGGCTTGATGTGCCAGCCCTGTTCGACCAGGTCGTCGACCAGGTTCTCGATCACCTGGAGCAGCGGTTCGAGCTCCTTCTTGTCCCGCGAGAGGTTGTCGGTGGAGAGCAGCCACAGGGTGACGTACTCGACGCCGGCCTCCTTGCACCAGACGAGGAGCTCGGAGATCTTGTCGGCGCCCTTCTGGTGGCCGTGGCGGACGTCCTCGTGGCCGTTCGAGCGGGCCCAGCGGCGGTTGCCGTCGACGATCACGCCGACGTGGCGGGGGGCCTGGATCGAGGTGAGCTTTCGTTCGAGCCTGCGTTCGTACACCTTGTAAACAAGATCGCGCAGGTCCATGACTCCCCCGGTGATTCGCTTGAGCCCGCTGTCACATGACAGACATGGTCAAGCAATTATCGGGGGCGGGATGCCATCCCCGCTCCCGAAATGAGGGAGCTGTTACGTTCCATCCCATATTGGGTTCCAAGCCGGACTTCTGCCTCTGTCACGAGAGCCATCAGGAACGCCAGGAGCTCTCCGGAGGTGACCACCGCCCGCAACCCGATGCCGGGGGCGCCCCACGCCTCGACGCAGGCCCGCCTCGTCAGCCGCCACCGGCCGGTGGCGCCCCGGCCGGGCACCCAGACGGGGATGAGCCGCAGCTGGCAGCGGAGTTCCCCGCCGCCCACGACCTCGGCGCGGCTCCGGTAGCGGAACCCGAACAGCTCCGCCTCGTCCTCCCCCGGAAACCGGTCGTCGGGGTCGTCCCAGGCGAGCTGGGACTCCCGGGCCTCGGCGACCGACCGGGCCAACCGGGCCAGGAACCAGCCGCAGCGTTCCCCGACCGAGCCGTAGGCGACCCCGTCGCGGAACAGCTCCAGCGTGATCTCGTAGGGCACCCCGGCGCTGTCGCGGCATGCCACGGGATCAACCGTCAGGTACGAGCCGTCAACGCACCGTAGTCCACCCACGCCACAGAGGGTATCCCGGGCAGACCCCGGCAAACCGGCCCTACCGTGATTGATCCCTTTTTGGGGTGAGACGCCACCAGTGCCGCTTTTGCCGGGGCTCCGGGTTGGGGCCGTCGAGCAGCCCGCGCCCCCGCAACCAGTCGGCGAACGCCGCCGCGTCGGCCCGCGAGCCGCCCTGAGGTTTCGGACGGCCGGAAGCGTAGGCGTGGAACTCCCGGGCGAACGAGCCTCCGAGGGCCTCCCGCACGTCGGGCCGGGCCACGGCCACCAGCCCCCGGCGCTTGGCGATCAGGCTGCCGGCCTGGATCCGCAGCCGCTCGGCGTCGAACCCCTCAGGCGGCGCGGCCCCCGCCACCAGCGCGGACAGCAGGGCCCGCTGCTGGTCGGCGAGCCGGGCGCGGGGGTCATCCATTCGTCTGCTCCGTTACGGCTCCGCCGGGCCGGCACCGCCCGCCGACCCCGGCCCGCCCCGTTTCCGGCGCCAACCGGGCGCGGAGGTCACCCTCAGCCACGGGATCGACCACGATCCATCGCCGCCCTGATGCGGTCGAGTTCGGCCGACAGGTCGGCGTCGCTCGGGTAGTCGGCGTCCCACTCCAGCAGGGCGCCCGGCGGCCGGTGGCGGGCGCAGAGTTCGGCCAGGAGGTCGATGACCTCCTCCGGCGGGGAGGCGGTGTGGGTGTCGTGCCACACGTCGCCGTGGCCGTGGCCGCCGGCGACGTGAACGTAGGCGACGTGTTCGAGTGGCAGGGCGTCGAGGGCCTTGACGGCGTCGAGGCCCAGGTTGACCTGGTTGGTGTAGAGGTTGGCCACGTCGATCAGCAGCTTCACCCCGGTCCGCTCGACCAGTTCGCCGAGGAACTGGGCCTCGGTCAGCTCGTCGCCGGGCCAGCCGAACAGCGCCGCGACGTTCTCCAGGGCCAGCGGCACCGGCAGGCAGTCGAGGGCGATCCGCACGTTCTCCACGATCACCGTCAGCGCGTCGCGCGTCCGGGGCACCGGCAGCAGGTGCCCGGCTTCGAGGTCACCCGACCTGACGTACGCGAGATGCTCGGAGACCAGCGGAGACCCGAGGGCCTCCGCGGCGGCGGCCAGGTGGTCGAGCCGGGCCCGGTCGGGCCGTTCGGCGCCGCCGAGGCCGAGCGCGACCCCGTGGGGGATCACCGGGACGCCCCGCCCCCGCAGCACCCGCAGCGACTCGGGCACCCGCGCCGGGTCGACCGTCTCGGCGATGACCTCGGTGAACTCGACCCCGGGCAGGTGCTCGACGGTCAGGTCGATCTCCGACCGCCAGCCGATGCCCACCCCGAGCCGGTCAGCTGCCACCGCAGCCTCCGCCGCAGCCACCGCCACCACAACTCGACCCGCCGCCCGAGTCGCCGCCACCGGAGTCGCCCCCGCCGCCGCCGAAGTCGCCGCCGCCGAAGTCGGAGCCCGAACCCCACCCGGAGTCGGCGCCGGAAGGACCGCCGCAGGCCCCGGCGCCGCACCCGCCGGCGTTCTGGAGCTCGGCGTGCCCGGGACCGACGTAGAAGGCCATGCCGTAGAGGGCGAGGGTGCTGTCGTTGCCGCCGTTGTGGGCGTAGGCGAGCTCACGGGTCTTGGGATGGCGGGCCTGGGCCGCCCTGAGCGCGGCGTGCCCGGCCTCGGTCAGCACGCTGCGGTTCTCCCTGGCGTAGTTGGCCTTCATGACCCTCGTGCTGATCCACGTGACGAGGGAGAGCACGAGGGCGAGCACGTTCCACACCACGAAGTCGTACAGCCCCGCCGCCAGCGTGATGATGCTGATCGGCACGAACAGCCCCGCGAGCGCGGCCAGCCAGCGGAACTTCGTGGTGGCCCGCCGGGCCGAGCTGAGCGCCGAGTCGGCCACCACGAGGCCCTGGCCGCGCAGCCCGTAGTCGATGCCGGTGACGGCGGGCCCCACGGTGGCGGTCCGCCGGATGTCGGCCAGCGAGCGCCCGTTCGTCCCGGCCGCCAGGTCGAGCACCTCCTGCTCGATCCGCTCGGCGGGCGCTCCCGCGATGCCCCGGACCGCCGTCACGGTCCCGTCGCGGGAGATGCGCACGCGCCCCTGGGACACCAGGACCGCCACGGCGGTGTTCACCACGCGCCGCGGGCCGCCGGCCAGGAAGGCGAGCGAGTAGGGGTCCAGAGGGGCCCCGGGATGGTAACCACCGGCTTTGACCCGGCGATGTTCCTTCTTCACCCGTCCCGCCTGACGGAAGACCACGACGGACGCGACGGACGCGAGGATGAAGAGCAAAAGGGAGCCCATGCCGCCTCCAGGACGACTCCAAGGGAGAGTTCAACCGATTAGACGATCGCATGGAGAACTCGGTTCGCGCATCGTCCGGAATAACGAGGGTTACGCCCCTGAGCGGTCGCGCCGCCTAAAACCCCACACCGGCCCACTGCAACTCGACACCCTGCACGTCGACCCGGCGTGATCCGGTCCCCCACCGGCCGGGTTTCGGCTGTGGCAGGCCTTGGCCGCCCTGACGGCCGCACACATGACCCCGGGTTCGGGAACACGAACGGCCCGCGCCGTCGGGTGGCGCGGGCCGTTCGTAAGGGGGGAGGCCCGACGCCGTTGGCGGGACTCCTGCTCGTGTGCACCGGGCAGATTCGCTCGGTCAGCCCAGGCGGGCGACCAGGGTGCGGTACTCCTCCCAGAGTCCCTCGGGCAGACGGTCGCCGAAGGTCTCGAAGTGGGCCGGGATCAGGGCGGCCTCCTCGCGCCAGGCGTCGCGGTCGACGCCGAGCAGCAGCTCCAGGTCGTCCCCGGCGATGTCGAGGCCCTCGGTGTCGATCTTGACGGGCAGGCGTCCGATCGGGGTGTCGACCGCCTCGGCCTGGCCGTTGAGGCGTTCGACGATCCACTTCAGGACGCGGATGTTCTCGCCGAAGCCGGGCCACACGAAGCGGCCCTCGGCGTCCTTGCGGAACCAGTTCACGTAGTAGATCCGGGGCAGCCTGGCGCCCTTCGTCTCGCCGATCTCCAGCCAGTGGGCGAAGTAGTCGCCCATGTTGTAGCCGCAGAACGGCAACATCGCGAACGGGTCGTGGCGCAGTTCGCCGACCGTACCCTCGGCCGCCGCGGTCTTCTCCGAGGCCACGTTGGCGCCCATGAACACGCCGTGCCGCCAGCTGCGGGCCTCGGTGACCAGCGGGACCGCCGTCGCGCGCCGGCCGCCGAAGAGGATCGCCGAGATCGGCACGCCCTGCGGGTCCTGCCACTCGCGGGCGATCGTCGGGCACTGGTGGGCCGGGGTGGTGAACCGGGCGTTCGGGTGGGCGGCGAGCTCGCCGGACTCGGGCGTCCAGGAGTCGCCGCGCCAGTCGGTCAGGTGGGCGGGCGGCTCGTCGGTCAGGCCCTCCCACCAGACGTCGCCGTCGTCGGTCAGCGCGACGTTGGTGAAGATGCTGTTGCCCCACAGCGTCTTGATCGCGTTGGCGTTGGTGGTCTGGCCGGTGCCCGGCGCGACCCCGAAGAAGCCCGCCTCGGGGTTGATCGCGTAGAGGCGGCCGTCGTCGCCGAACCGCATCCAGGCGATGTCGTCGCCGATCGTCTCGACCTTCCAGCCCGGGATGGTCGGCCGCAGCATGGCCAGGTTGGTCTTGCCGCACGCCGACGGGAAGGCCGCCGCGATGTAGCGGGTCTCCCCGCTCGGCGGGGTGAGCTTGAGGATCAGCATGTGCTCGGCCAGCCAGCCCTCGTCGCGGGCCATCGTGCTGGCGATCCGCAGGGCGTAGCACTTCTTGCCGAGCAGGGCGTTGCCGCCGTAGCCGGAGCCGTACGACCAGATCTCGCGGGTCTCCGGGAAGTGGCTGATGTACTTGGTCTCGCTGCACGGCCAGGCGACGTCGCGCTGACCGCGTTCGAGCGGGGCGCCGACGGAGTGCACGCACTTCACGAAGTCGCCGCGTTCCTCGATGAGGCGCAGGGCGTCGTCGCCCATACGGGTCATCACGCGCATCGAGACGGCCACGTAGGCCGAGTCGGTGATCTCCACGCCCAGCTGGGAGATCGGGCCGCCCAGAGGGCCCATGCAGAAGGGGACCACGTACATGGTCCGGCCTCGCATCGAGCCCTTGAACAGCTTCCCGAAGGTGCGCCGCATCTCCTCGGGAGCGATCCAGTTGTTGGTGGGCCCGGCGTCCTCCTCGTGCTCGGAGCAGATGAAGGTGCGGTCTTCCACGCGGGCGACGTCCGACGGGTCGGAGGCGGCGTGGAAGCTGTTCGGCCGGGCTTTCAGGCGGGTCAGGGTGCCCTGGCGGACCAGCAGGTTGGTGAGCCGGGTCCATTCGGCCTCGGACCCGTCGCACCATTCGATCCGGTCGGGCTCGGTGAGTTCCGCGATCTCGCTGACCCACGCGGCCAGCTCGGCATGAGTGGTCGGATGCGACACCTGTACTGACACGGACACGAGGGCGGCTCCTTAATGTACGTCAGGGCCAATTCATCATCCGCGACGATTACCCACTAAATCCAATTGGTGTGGACCAATGCGTATTCGTCACCACAACCGCTGGTCAGCGAGCTGGATGATGGGAGGAGCTTACCCCTGACGAACCATTTCAAATTGTGCCGCCCACCTCTTTCCCGTAGATACGGGACTAAACATTGGTATAGGCCATAATGAATGGTTTAGACCATTCCACGAATTGGTTCAGTCCACTCCGCCAGGCCCCGCGGCCCGTACGCGGTCGACGGCCTGGAGGGCATCGCGCAGGTCAGCGAGCCAGGTGTCGGTGTGGCGCCCGACCAGGCGCACGCACCAGGCGAGGGCGTCGGAGCGGCTACGTGCGACGCCGGCGGCGACGAGTGTGTCGAGCACCTGCCGTTCGCCCTGCCGCAGCCGGGTCATGACCGGGACCGAGAGTGTGGTGAACATCACCACGTCGCCGCCGATCTTCACGCCCCACGAGACCTTCCGGCGGAAGCGGTGCTCGGCCTGCCGGGCGATCTCGATGCGGCGCTCGCGGGTCTCCTCGCGGAACCGCTCGACGTAGCCCTCTTCGGCGGCGGCCCGCTCAGGATCGGGCAGGCCCTCGACGACGGTCAGCGGGGGAAGCGCGCCCACGACGGTGATCTCCTCGCGGTCGACGACGACCTCGGGGCGCTCGGTGAACCAGGTCTCGGGGAGACGGTGGGCGAACCACTCGGCTTCTGCACTCATGTAATCAACATTACATCGTTGCTCTCGAATCGAAGCGATATTGACAGCAACTACTTTTTGAGAGCTACTATCAAATTATGGTTACCTCCAGATGGTGGGCGCTCTCAGCCCTGGTTCTCTCCGTCCTCGTGATCGGGCTCGACGCGACGGTCCTCAACGTCGCGCTGCCCACCCTCGCCGTCGACCTCGGCGCGACCACCGGCGAACTCCAGTGGATCGTCGACGCCTACCTCGTCGTGTTCGCCGCCCTGCTGCTGCCCGCCGGCGTCTTCGGCGACCGGTTCGGCCGCAAGAAACTGCTGGTCGTGGGGCTGGCGGCGTTCGGGGTCGCCTCGGCGATCGCCATGCTGGCCGACTCGACCGGCTGGCTGATCGCCGGGCGGGCCCTCATGGGCGCGGGGGCGGCCCTGATCACGCCGCTGTCGACGTCGATCCTGCCGACGATCTTCCCGCCCGCCGAGAGGGCCAGGGCGATCGCCGTCTTCACCGCCGGCATGGCCGTGGGCCTGCCGCTCGGCCCGATCGTCGGCGGCTACCTGCTCGACCACTTCTGGTGGGGCTCGATCTTCCTGATCAACCTGCCCGCCGTGGCGATCGCGCTGGTCGCGGTGGTGGTCCTGGTGCCGGAGTCGCGCGACCAGCGGAAGAAGGGCACCGACGTGCCCGGCACGCTGCTGTCGGTGGCCGGCCTCGCCGCGCTGGTCTTCGGCGTCATCGAGGCGCCGGTGCGGGGCTGGGGCTCGGCCCAGGTGCTCGGCCCGATCGCCGCCGGGGTGCTGCTCCTTCTTCTCTTCGTACGAGTCGAGGCCCGCGCCAAGGCCCCCATGATGGACCTCGGGCTGTTCCGCGACCGCACCTTCGTCTGGGGCGCCTTCGGCGCGACCGTGGTCTCGCTCGGCATGATGGGCGTGCTGTTCGTCGCGCCGCTCTACCTCCAGGCCGTCCAGGGCTTCGACGCCATGGGCACCGGGCTGCGCATCGTGCCCATGGTCGCCGGGCTGATGGTCGGCGGCCTGGCCGGCGAACGCCTGATCAGACGCCTCAGCCTGCGGGTCATCATGGGCGCCGGCCTGATCCTGCTGGCCGCGGGCCTGGTCGCGGGGGCGGTCCTGCCGGGCGACTATCCGTACACCGCGACCTGGCTCACCCTCACCGGGGCCGGCGTGGGCCTGACCATGGTCCCGGCCATGGACGGCCTGCTCGCCCTCCTCCCGCCCGACCGCACCGGCATGGGCAGCGGCGTGCTCCAAGCCCTCCGCCAGACCGGCGGCGCCTTCGGCGTGGCCGGGCTGGGCAGTCTGCTCTCCTCCGTGTACGCCCACGCGCTCCCCCCGGCCGCCCCCGCCCCGGTGCGCGACTCGGTGGCGACGGCGGTGCGCGTCCCGGGCTGGGCCGATGCCGGGCGCGCGGCCTTCGCCGACGCCATGGACGCCGTGTTGTGGGCCTGCGGCGGCCTGATGGTGCTCTCGGCGCTGCTGATCGTGACGTTCATGCGTTCCGCTCCCGCGGAACCGGCGGGAGAATCGACCCATGAACTCGCCGGGACTGCGTGAACGCAAGAAAGAGAAGACTCGGCGGACGATCCAGGAACACGCCCTGCGGTTGTTCGCCGAGCAGGGCTACGACGCGACCACGATCGAGCAGATCGCCGACGCCGCCGAGGTGTCCCCCAGCACCCTGTTCCGCTACTTCCCCACCAAGGAAGACATCGTCGTCCAGGACGACTACGACCCCCTGCTGGTCGAACGCCTGATCGCCCAGCCGCCGGAGGTGCCGCCCGTCAGGGCGCTGCGCAACGCCTTCGGCGAGGCCATGCGGGGCATCCCCGATGGGGAGCTCGGGGAGATCCGGGCCCGCGCCCGCCTCCAGATGGGCGTCCCGGCCATCAGGGCCCGGATCTTCCAGAACATGCTCGACACGATGGAGCTGCTCGCCGAGGGCGTCGCCCGGCGGACCGGCGCCGACCCGGCCTCGTTCCAGGTGCGCGTCCTCATCGGCGCGGTCATGGGCACGATCATCCCGGTGCTGCAGACCTGGGCCACCGCCGACGAGGAGGTGCCCTTCGCCGACATGGTCGACGAGGCCTTCTCGTTGCTGGAGGCGGGTCTGCCTATCGAACCCGAGCGGCGACCTGAGGGCTGACCCGCACGACCCCGGCGAGATTGCGGGTGTTGAGCGGCGCGATCTTCACGACGTCGCCGGTGCGGGGCGAGTGGAGCATCTGCCCGTTGCCCCAATAAATGGCCACGTGGGAGATGTAGCCCGGGTTGGTCGGGTCGTTGCGCCAGAACAGCAGGTCGCCCGGCTGGGCCTGGGAGAGCGGCACCTGCGGCCCGGTCGCCCACTGCTGGTTGGTCACCCGCGGCATGCGGACCCCGGCCTGGGCGTAGGCCCACTGCACCAGGCCGGAGCAGTCGAAGGTGTCGGGGCCCTCGGCCCCCCACACGTAACGGCTGCCGAGCTTGGAGGCGGCGGCCCTCAGCGCGGTCTCGATCTGCGGCACCGACATCAGCGCCGACGCCGGCCACTGCACGACCCGCTGCGGCTGGGCGATGTGACGCCGCGGCGGCGCGATCACCACCGGGTTGATTGTGGCGATCTGGCTGCCCGGCAGCACCTTCAGCAGCTTCTTGCGCAGCTTGGCGGAGTCGACGCTGGGGGCGCTCACCACCAGCGCGTTGCCGTGGGGCAGCCCGAGCCGGGTCGCGGTGTCGCGGGAGACCACCGCGTGGATCGACCCCATGCCGACCGTGGCGTAGGCGCCGACCCGCATCTCGGCGCCGGGGGTGCGGACGTCGTCGCCGAGCTTGAGGCCGCCCTCCTTGCCGAGTTCATAGGAGACCACGACGTCGCCGGCGGCCACGTTGGCCCACAGCTCGTCGGAGGTGGCGGTCCGCTTCGGGGTGAAGGCCCGGAACGTCGAGGGGTCGACGCCCATCGTCGGCACCCGCCAGCCGCCCAGGTTCACGTCGGCGGCGTCGGCGAGCTCGACCGCCCTGACGCCCTTCTGGCGGCGGACCTCGTCGACCTGTTCGGGCTTGAGCGCGGCGGGGGCGACGACGAAGAGGTGGGGACGGGCCAGCTTGCCCAAGGGGGCGACCGCGTTGGAGGGCGCCTGACCGCTGGCCGCGACGTAGTCACCGGCGACGACGGGAGGGCGGCGTACGTCGAGGGCGGCCCGTTCCTGGACGTCGTCGAGCCCGGCGAGCACGAGTAAGTCGGTGATCAGCACCACCGCGAGCGCGACCCCGATGACGGGGATCGCCCTCCGGGCGAGGTGGGGGCGGCGGAACCGGGGGCGGAACGCGAGATCCTGACGGGCTTCGTGGAGGAAGCCTCCGACCCGCAGGGGCACGCCACCACTCCCTCCGAAGACGTTCATCGGGCTGTCCCGTTCCACGACTGTGCCCAATGAGGCCCGAGAAGTCAAAATCCGCCGGAGTACGCTTCTCCGGCGGATTCGATGTCAGACGAACGCGTCAGCTCCCGATGTAGGGAACCGCCTCCAGCACCTCGACGGTGATCGAGCGCCCGTTGGGCATGGTGTAGCTGGCCTTCTCACCGATCTTCTTGCCGTTGATCGCCGACCCCAGCGGCGACTTCGGCGAGTAGACGTCGATCGGCGCGCCGCTCTCCTCGCGGGAGGCGAGCAGGAAGGTGACCTCGTCGTCGTCGCCCTCGAAGCGGATCGTCACCGTCATGCCGGGCCCCACCACACCCTCGGTGCGGGGCGCCTCGCCCACCTTCGCGGTGTCGAGGATCTGCCGGAGGTGGAAGATCCGGGCCTCCATCTTGCCCTGTTCGTCCTTGGCGGCGTGGTAGCCGCCGTTCTCCTTCAGGTCGCCCTCCTCGCGGGCGGCCTCGATCTTCTTGGCGATCTCGATCCGACCCGGGCCAGAAAGGCGGTCGTACTCCTCTTTGAGGCGGTCGTACGCCTCCTGCGTCAGCCAGGTGACGTTCTCGTTGTGGGAGACGGCCACGCGGGTTCTCCTTGCTTCCCTAGGTGAGTCGAAGGGCTAACAAGTTAACGCCTTCGAACGCTTCCCCAAAGATTCCAGTCTATACGAGGGAGCAGCCCTGAACATCTACGCTTGTGGCTTGCGCGTTGATCCTCACCTGTTCGGTGAGGGCGACGTCACCGCGGCCCGGGGGAATGGTGATCTCCCGGGTCCCGACCTCGACGTGGTGGACGTCGACGGCCCGCAGACGGCACGTCGCCGCCCGGTCGTCGGGCTTGTGCACCACGAAGGTGATCTCCGCGGAGCCGGGGCGGCTGGTGTCGAAGGTTATGACGTCGGCCCGCACGTCGGGGTTGCCCCGCGCCGACAGGATCACGTAACCCCACCCGCCGGCCACGACCGCGACGACGACGGCCATGACGGCGTACACGACGAACCGGCCCCGCCCCATGGGGGGCCTGGGCGGGAACTCGTCGGGGGTGCCCAGGATCGGGCGCGGAGCTGGTGCCGACATGAAAGGAATCTCCTCGCGAGGTCCCGGCGTTGTCCGAGACAATTCTCGTCAACGCTATTGGATGCAGCCCGCGGGCCGGCCCTGGCCCGCACCCCAACTAAGGAGAGCCGTGACGAACGCGCTGAGGCTGATGGCCGTGCACGCGCACCCCGACGACGAGTCGAGCAAGGGCGCCGCGACGATGGCCCGCTACGCCGCCGAGGGCGTCGAGGTCCTGGTCGTGACCTGCACCGGCGGGGAACGCGGTTCGATCCTGAACCCCAAGATGGACCGCCCCGACATTCTGGAGAACATGGGCGAGGTCCGCCGCCTGGAGATGGAGCGCGCGAGGGAGATCCTCGGCGTCGACCAGCGGTTCCTCGGTTTCGTCGACTCGGGCCTGCCCGAAGACGAGAGCGAGCCCCTCCCCGAGGGCTGCTTCGCCCTGCAGCCGCTGGAGGTCGCGGCGGCGCCGCTCGTGGCGGCCGTCCGCGAGTTCCGCCCTCACGTGATCCTCACCTACGACGACGACGGCGGCTACCCCCACCCCGACCACATCAAGACCAACCGGGTGTCGGTGGAGGCCTTCGACGCGGCCGGTGACCCCGACCGCTACCCGGGCACGGGCGAGCCGTGGCAGCCGCTCAAGATGTACTTCCACTCGGGCTTCACCAAGGCCCGGTTCGAGACCCTCCACGAGGCCATGACCAGCCGCGGCCTTGGCTCCCCCTATGCCGACTGGATCGCCCGCTGGGAGGACCGCCCGCAGAAGTGGGAGGTGACCACCCGGATCCCGTGCGGCGACTACTTCGAGACTCGCGACCGCGCCCTGATGGCCCACGCCACCCAGGTCGACCCCGACGGTTTCTGGTTCGCCTGCCCGCGCGAGATCCAGCAGGAGGTCTGGCCGACGGAGGACTACCACCTGGCCCGTTCGCTGGTCGACGTCACCCTCCCGGAAGACGACCTGTTCGCCGGCATCCAGGTCCCCGCCGGAACGGGTGCCGCCCCCTGCTCGTAGACTGCATACCGTGATTTCGATCGCCACTCCCGCCACCGACCCGACCTCGATCGGCCCCGGCCTGCTGGGGTTCATCGTCGTCGCCGCCATCGGTGTGGCCCTGTTCTTCCTGATCAAGTCGATGAACCGGCAGATCGCGAAGATCGAGGTGCCCCACGAGGGGAACTCCAAAAGTGACTGACGTCGCCGACAACGCCGAGACCGAACGCTTCGAGATCAGCGTCGACGGCGCGGTCGCGGGCTTCGTCAAATACCGGCTGCCGCGTCCCGGCCGGATCGTGTTCGTGCACACCGAGATCGATCCGGCCTACGAGGGCAAGGGCCTCGGCTCGAAGCTGGCCCGCGCGGTGCTCGACTCGGCCCGCGAGCGGGGCCTTGAGGTGGTGCCGATGTGCCCGTTCATCAAGGGCTACATCGACCGCCACCCCGAATATGCCGACCTAGTCGCCTGACCAGGCCCTTTCGAGGGCCTTGGGCAGGCCCCACCAGCCGAGCGGCGTGAGCACCTCGGCCTTGTCGACGATCCCGAGATGGGCCCAGAGCGGGGTGACCGAGGTGAAGAGCATCTCGGTCGCCTCGAGCTCCTCGGGGTCGTCGGGCTCGCTCACCAGGTCTTCCGAGTCGGCGATGAACCGGGCGATGCGCTCGGGCGAGGCCAGCACCCCCGGGCCGTAACGGGTCAGCGCGACGATCGCGGCCAGCCAGTCGGCGTGGTGGATCGCGCACAACGAGGCCAGCACCGAGTCTTCGTGGCTGAGCTCGCCGTCGAGGTCGAAGAACCGGGCGGCGTCTTCTTCGTCGGGCAGGTCGGAGATGGGCGCGGCGATGCCCGCCGCCACCCGCAACCACAGGTCTTCGTCGCCGTCGGGCAGCCGCTCCTCGTCGAGACCGGCGCAGGCCCGCAGCACGTTGCCGGGGAAGCCGGGCGAGACCAGCGAGCGCCGCAGCCGGTCGGCCGCCGCCTTCAGGTCGCCCGCGGGGAAGGGCGGCTCGGGCAGGTCGTCGAGGGCCCTTCTGAGCTCCTGGAGGGCGTAGGCCTCCTCCTCGTCCCAGGCGGCGTAGAGCTCGGCGTCCTGCTCCTCGCTCACCGAGACGCCGGGCACCCGCCCGTCGGGCAGTCCGGCGGTGAGCCAGCGCTCCTGCAGTTCCTCGTACGCCTGCCGCGAGGTCACGTCGCCCTGGGCGAGCGCGTCGGGGTCGATCACACCCGCTTCGACGAGCTCCTCCAGGTGGGCCACGAGGCGGGCGTACATCTCGGTGGCGACCGGGCCGCGCTCGCTCTCGTCGGGCCACACGAAGTAGCTGCGGGTCAGCAGGATCGGCTCGGTGCCGGTCGACTCCAGCCAGCGCTGCACGTCGCCGACGGTGGCCACGCCCGACTCGATGCGGGTCAGGGTGGTCTTGGCCGACTCCCAGAACACGGCGGTGAGGGGGTTCCCGGCCGCCATCAGGTCGCGGCGCAGCTCGGGCAGCGACACCAGGGCCTGCCCCGAGGGGACGGCCAGCAGCGCGCGGGCGACGTCGCGGCGGGTCAGGTCACGGGCGGGCCGGCCCGCGTGGCGAGCCGCGAAGTCCAGATCGACACTCACGCGGTCTCCTCCGTCGGCATGTGCTTCCGACTCCTGTGCCGGACGGCTCGCTGGCTCACGTGTCGTGAGCCTACGCCCGCCGGTGGGACGCGGCTAGCGGGGTGACTGGGCAAGGGTCATCCGCAGCCGGATGCGGGATCGCCCGACCATCTGGGAGATGCTGAACTCGTCGCAGAGCTGGCCCATGAGCCACAGCCCGAAGCCCCGGGGCGTGCTCGACGAGGGACGGCTGCGATGGATGTCCTGCGGCTGGAGGGTGCCGGCCGAGTCGGTCACCTCGACGGTGATGCCGTCGGCGTCGCACCAGATCTCGACGAGGCCCTCGCCGCCGCCGTGTTCCAGTACGTTGATCACGGCCTCGTTGACGGCCGTCACCAGATCGTTGAGCCGGTGGCCACGCAGACCTGCCTCGGTGGCCACGCCGGACACCCGGTCGCGCAGGCCGATCAGGTCGGTGGTGATCGCCCACCGGAGATGCTGGTCGGTGTTCACTCCGTCCCCCTGTGCTAGCTCGTCGCACGCTAACTACCCGGCACCCGCCGGTCAATTCACAAGCCGCATGATTGCCATCTTTACGGGCAATATCGCTGGCACGCGTCGAGGCTGACCCTGACGGGTAAAGTTGAGCGATCCTCGCGCGAAAGGGCCGGTGATGGATTCGGTAACGCATGCGCCCTCGACAGAGGTGCTGCGGGCGATAGTGGAGGCGGCCGCCGACGGAGTCGTCCTGTGCGACGCCGACGGCGCCGTCGTGCTGGTCAACGGCGCCGCCAGGGAGATGATCCCGGGCGACGTGACCCGACTCCTCGACCGGAGCCGCGAACCCGGGGAGACCTACGAGACGACGCTCGGCGACCGGCTGCTGCGGGTCCGCCGGGAGATCTTCGGCATCGTCCACCAGGCCTGGTACCTGCGCGACGTCACCGGGGAGGGCGCCCGCGCCGACGCGCTGCGGGCCGAGCGCGAGCGCACCCGGTTCCTCGTCGAGGCGGGCCGGCGGTTGTCCGCCTCGCTCAACACCCGCCGATGCGCCCGCGCCACCGCCGAGCTCGCGACCGGCCTGCTGGCCGACGCGGCGATGGTCGTGCTGCCTCCGGGGGGCCTGCGGCGCACCGCCTGGCTCCGGTCGTCCGAGGCGGGCCTGGAAGAGGGCGAGATCCCGGTCGCCGACGCCGACCAGGTGCCGGGCCTGGCCGAGGCGCTGGCCGGGTTCCCGCCGGTGCCGAGCCGCTGGCTCGACCCCCACCAGGCGCCCGAGTGGCTGCTGCCCGCCGGTTTCGGCCCCGTCGGCCACCTGCTGGTGACCCCGCTGCCCGGCAACGGCGTGCCCGCCGGGGCGCTGGTGCTGGCCCGCCGTGAGGGCTGCCCCGGCTTCGACGACGAGACCGAGACCCTGGTCCGGGTGTTCGCCGCCCGCGCCGGCGCGGCGATCTCGGCCGCGGTGCTCTACCAGGAGCAGAGCGCCACCAACGCGATCCTCGCGGGCGACCTGCGGCCGCCGCCGCTGCCCGTGGTGGAGGGCCTCGAACTGGCCGGTTCGCTGCGCGCCGCCCAGCAGACCGCCCTGATCGGCGGCGACTTCTACGACGTGCTGCCCACTCCCGACGGCCCGCTGGTGACCCTCGGCGACGTGTGCGGCAAGGGCCCGCGCGCGGCCGTGCTGGCCGGTCAGGTCCGCCACAGCCTGCGCGCGCTGCTGCTGCTCGAACGCGACCCCGAGCAGCTCATGCACCTGATCAACAAGGCGCTGCTGGCCTCCTACACGCCGCGTTCCCACGTGACGCTGGTGCTGGCGGCGATCCGTCCCGGCGAGGGCGTGATCGACCTGGCCGTGGCCGGCCATCCGGCCCCGCTGCTGCTGCGCGCCGACGGCGTGGTCGAGGAGATCGACGCCCGCGGCACCCTCCTCGGCGCGATCAGGTCGGGCTCGATCACCCTGCGCACCGCCACCGTCGACCTGGCGCCCGGCGACCTGCTGCTCCTCTACAGCGACGGCATCACCGAGGCCTTCGGCGGCCCCACCGGCCGCGAGATGTACGGCTCGACCCGCCTCAAGGCCGCCCTGTCAACCTGCGCCGGCATGCCCGCGACGGCCGTCGTGGAGCGTCTTGAGCAGCTGAACAGCGACTGGCTGGCGGGAGGAGTCTTCGACGACCGCGCCCTGCTGGCCATCCGGCGGTCACAATGAGCGTCGTGGTCGACGTCGTCGACGAATACCTGGAGCGGGTCGGCTCCGCCGACGAGCTCGGCGCGGTCGATTTCGTCCTCGGCCTGCTCGATAAGGGCATGCCGGCCGAGTCGCTGCTCCTCGATGTGATCGCTCCCGCGCAGCGCCGGGTCGGCGAACTGTGGGCGGCCGGCACCTGGTCGGTGGCCCGCGAACACGGCGCCACCGCGATCAGCGAACGCGCCGTGGCCGCGATCACCACCGCCGTGCGCCCTCGCCCGACCCGCAGCCGCATCACCGTGGCCTGCACCGACGGCGAATACCACGCGCTGCCGACCCGCCTGCTGGCCGAGGTGCTGCGGCTGCGCGGCTGGCACGTCGACTTCCTCGGGGCCAACGTGCCGGGCCCCCACCTGATCACCCACCTCCACCAGACCGGCCCCGACGCGGTCGCGATCGGCTGCGCCCTCCCCACGAGGCTGCCGCGTGCCCACGCGACGCTGACCGCCTGCCAGGCCGTCGGCATCCCGGTCCTCGCGGGCGGCTCGGGCTTCGGCGCCGACGGCCGCTTCGCCGTCAAACTCGGCGCCGACGGCTGGGCCCCCACCGCCGACGCGGCGGCCGACCTGCTCGAAGAGGGCAGGCTTCCGTCGTTCCCCACCCCCGGCGCGGTCCTGCCCCACCTGGCCGACGAGGAGTACACGCTGTTCACCAAGCGCCGGGGCGAGATCCTCGCCGGCGTGACGGCCGAACTCCCCCGCCGGTTCCCGCCGATGCGCGACTACACCCAGGCCCAGGTCGACCACACCGCCGACGACCTGGCCCACATCGCCGACTTCCTCTCCGCCGCCCTCTACATCGACGACACGAGACTGTTCACCGACTTCGTCACGTGGACCTGCGACCTCCTGCACGCCCGCGGCGTGCCGTCCCGGTCGGTGGCGCTGGCCCTGCGCCTCCTCCACGACGAACTGCATGATTTCCCGCGCGCCCGCCACCTTCTGGCGGAGGGCACGCTCGCCGCAGATGGAGCCTGATGGAAACCGCGCCCTTCCTGGTTGAGATCGACAATCCGGAGCCCGACACCACCCGGCTGACCCTGTCCGGAGACTTCGACTACACGACGTCGGGCGAGCTGGCCGCCCTGACGCCCACACTGATGAGCAGAGGCCTGAAGGTGCTGGAGGTCGACCTGAACGGGGTGACCTTCATCGACTCGTCGGGGCTGGCCACCTTGATCCACCTCTTCCACGCCGCGGAGGAGGTTCCGGCGGAGATGCGGTTCGTGGGGATGACGCCGTACATCGCGCATCTTTTCGAGGTGACGGCGCTCGACCAGGTGTTCAACCTGCCGACGTCGGCCGCGTAGCGTCGCCGGGGCCGGGCCGTCAGGGTCGCTCACCTAGGCTTGACCGTATGAACCGGCTGGCCGGGGCCACGAGCCCCTACCTGTTGCAGCACGCCGACAACCCCGTCGACTGGTTCGAATGGGGCCCAGACGCCTTCGCCGAGGCCAGACGCCGCGATGTCCCCCTCCTCATCTCCGTCGGCTACTCCGCCTGCCACTGGTGCCACGTCATGGCCCACGAGTCCTTCGAGGACAGGGGCACGGCCGCGATCATGAACGCCCGGTTCGTCAACATCAAGGTCGACCGGGAGGAGCGTCCCGACGTCGACGCCGTCTACATGGCCGCCACCCAGGCCATGACCGGCCAGGGCGGCTGGCCGATGACCGTCTTCGCCACCCCCGACGGCCATCCCTTCTACGCCGGCACCTATTTCCCGCGTGCGGGCTTCCAGCGCCTGCTGATGGGCGTCCACGAGGCCTGGACGACCGACCGCGAGGCGGTGCTCAGCCAGGGCGGCAAGGTCGTCGAGGCGCTCAACGAGCGCGCGGCCCTGCCGTCGGGGCCGCTGCCGACGGCCGAGACGCTGGAGGCGGCGGTGCGCAGCCTGCGCGAGGGCTTCGACCCCGAGCGCGGCGGTTTCGGCGGCGCGCCGAAGTTCCCGCCGTCGATGGTGCTGGAGTTCCTGCTTCGGGTACGCACCCCCGACGCCCGCGCCATGGCCGACACCACCCTTGAGGCGATGGCCCGGGGCGGCCTCTACGACCAGCTCGCCGGCGGGTTCGCCCGCTACAGCGTCGACGCCTCGTGGGTGGTGCCCCACTTCGAGAAGATGCTCTACGACAACGCCCTGCTGCTGCGCGTCTACGCCCACTGGTGGCGTGACACCGGCTCTCCGCTGGCCAGACGCATCGCCCTGGAGACGGCCGAGTGGATGATCGCCGAGCTCCGCACCCCCGAGGGCGGCTTCGCCTCAGCCCTCGACGCCGACAGCGAGGGCGAGGAGGGGCGCTTCTACGTCTGGACCCCCGACCAGCTCCAGGAGGTCCTCGGGCAGGCCGACGCCGCCTGGGCCGCCGAGTTGTTCGAGGTCACCGGCACCTTCGAGCACGGCACCTCGGTGCTCCAGCTTCTCGCCGACCCCGACGACCCCGACCGCTACGAGTCGATCCGGGCGCGGCTGCGCGCGGCGCGGGAGCTGCGGGTCCGGCCCGGCCGCGACGACAAGGTGGTCGCCGCCTGGAACGGCCTGGCCATCGCCGCGCTGGCCGAGACGGGCGCCCTGTTCGACCGTCCGGCGCTGGTCGAGGCGGCGACGCGGGCGGCGACCCTGATCGACGAGGTCCACATCGACGACGGGCGGCTGCTCCGCACCTCACGCGACGGCCGCGCGGGCGGCAACGCCGGGGTGCTCGAAGACTACGCCGACGTCGCCGAGGGTTTCCTGACCCTCTACGGCATCACCGGCGACTCCCGCTGGTACCGGCGGGCGGAGGCCCTGCTCGACACCCTGCTCGACCGGTTCCCCGACGGCGCGGGCGGCTTCTTCGACACCGCCGACGACGGCGAACGTCTCTTCCAACGGCCCCAGGACCCGACCGACAACGCGACGCCCTCGGGCCAGTTCGCGGCGGCCGGGGCGCTGCTGTCCTACGCCGCCCTGTCGGGGTCCACCCGCCATCGCGAGGCGGCCGAGGGCGCGCTGGGCCCGGTCTCCACCCTGGCCGACCGCTACGCCCGCTTCGCCGGCTGGGGCCTGGCCGTCGCGGCGGCGGCCCTGGCGGGCCCGGTCGAGGTGGCCGTCACCGGCGACCTCTCCGACGACCGCACCAGGGCGCTGCACCGCGCCGCCCTCATGTCGGGAGCCCCGGGCATGGTCATCGCGCTGGGCGAGGGCGAGGTGCCGCTGATGGCGGGCCGCACCCTCGTGGACGGCGAGCCCGCCGCCTATGTGTGCCGGAACTTCGCCTGCCGCCTGCCGGTGACCACCCCGGCCGCGCTCAGGGCGGAGCTGTCGGACTAGCGGGTGCCGACCGGCACGTCGGGCGGGTTGTTCTCGTCGGGCAGGTCGGGCTGCTGGTTGTCGGGCTCCTCGGTCACCGGGGGCTCGTCGTCGGGACCCCCGCCGTCCGACGGCGGGGGCGTCGTCTCCGGCTGCCCGCCGTCGTCGCCGGGCGGCGGCGTGTTCCAGTCGTCGCCCGGGGCCGTCGGGGTCGGGTCGGGGCTCGGCTCGTCGGAGGCGAACTCGCGTTCCTCGTCGTCGGTCGGGCGGTAGTAGTCGTTGTCCCATCGGTAGTAGGTCACCGGGTCGGGGAACTCCTTGACCGGTTTGCCCTCCATCGCGGTCGTCATGAACGCCTTCCAGATCTGCGCCGGGAGGGTGCCGCCGTAGAGCTCGCCGTAGCCGGGGATGGTGACCGGGAGGTTGTCGTCGCGGAACATGTCGACCGCCACCGAGAGCTGCGGGGTGTAGCCGGTGAACCAGACGGCGGCCGAGGCGTCGGTCGTGCCGGTCTTGCCGGCCACCGGCCGGTCGTAGAGGCGGGCGCCGGTGCCGGTGCCCGAGGTGACGACCTGCTCCATCGCGTAGGTGGCGTCGGTGGCGGTGTCCTCGGTGAAGACGCGGCGGCCGGTGGTGTCGGTCTTGCGGGTCTTGCCGGACGCGTCGGTCACCGACCTGATCACGTGGGGCTCGTGGTGCACGCCCCCGGCGGCGAACGTGGCGTAGGCGCCGGCCTGCTGGACGGCGCTCACCGACGCCACCCCCAGCGGGAAGGTGGCGGCCTTGCGGTGCTGCGCGAGCTGTTCGGCGGGGATGCCGGCCGCCTCGGCCGCGGCGGCGATCTTGTCGAGGCCGATCTGCTGGCCGAGGTCGACGAAGGCGGTGTTCACCGAGTATTGGGTGGCCTGCACCAGGTTGACCGACCCGTAGGAGGAGCCGCCCGAGTTGGGGATGGCGGCGCCGTTGACGTACATGGGCGAGTTGCCGTAGTAGCGCTGGGTCAGCGGCACGCCGTCCTGGAGGGCGGCGGCGAGGGCGTAGGCCTTGAAGGTGGAGCCGGCCTGGACCTTCGCGTCGAAGGCGCTGTTCCACTCGCTCTGGGCGTAGTCGCGGCCGCCGTAGAAGGCGACCACCTCGCCGTTGCCCGGGTCGACGGCGGCCAGGCCGGCGCGGACCTTCTTCGGGGTGCCCTCGGGCAGTACGTCGGCCACGGCGTCGGAGGCGGCGGCCATCAGCTTCTTGTCGAAGGTCGTGGTGACCTTGAGGCCGTCTTGGAAGATGTCCTCGTCGCTGTAGCCCATGCGGTTCAGCTCGCCGACCACCTGAGCCAGCATGTAGCCGTTCTGACCCGACAACGACAGCGGCTTCTTCTGCTTCTTCAGCTCGGGGAAGGTCATCTGGGCGGCCTGCGCGGGGGTGACGGCGCCGATCTTGACCATGCCGTCGACGACCGACTTCCAGCGGGCCTGCGCGGCGGTGAGCATGGCGCCGGTCGGGTTGGCGAAGTTGGACGGCTGCTGGATCACCGCGGCCAGGTAGGCGCCCTGGGCGGGGGTCAGCTTGCCGACGTCGACCCGGAAGTAGGCCTGGGCCGCGGCCTGGATGCCGTGGGCGCCCCGGCCGAAGTAGATCGTGTTCAGGTACTGCTCCAGCACCCAGTCCTTGGACTTGGAGCGATCCACCTTCAGGGAGATCATGATCTCCTTGAGCTTGCGCATGATGGACCGTTCCTGGCTGAGCCCGCTGTAGTAGTTGCGCACGAGCTGCTGGGTGATCGTCGAGCCGCCCTGGATCTGGTTGCCCGTGAGGGTCGACCACATCGCCCTGGCCGTACCGGAGAGAGAAACTCCCTGATCCTGGTAGAAGGTGCGGTTCTCGGCGGCGATGACCGCTTCCCTGACCACCTTCGGCACCGCCGAGAGCGGCACGTTCTTACGGTCGACGCCCCGGTTGGCGAGCACCGTCTTGCCGTCGCGGTAGTAGATCACCGAGCCCTGCGCGGTGGCGAGCTCCTGGGTGGTGTCGGGGATGGGGGTGAGCACCCAGATCACCGCGAAGGCGCCGATCGCGGCCACGGCGGCGGCGCCGAAGCCGATGAGGGCGATGCGCAGGAACCTCCGTCGGGGCCACAAACCCGCGATCTTCCTGCCGATCCCCACGCGCACCCCCCGGCCGACGACGAACCACCACCGTAAACGATACGTCGTGATGCTCCGTGCGCTTAGCGCTGTGCCGCCCTGACCAGCGGAAGTGTGCGGTAAGGGACGGGTGTGTCCAGTGCGATCACCGATTCGGTGCGCATGACCCCGTGGAGATCGACGATCAGGTCGATGACCCGCTGGAGGTCGGCGTTGTTGCGGGCGACGATACGGCACAACATGTCGCCGCTGCCGGTGATCGTGTGGACTTCGAGCACCTCGGGGATGCGGCCGAGCCGGTCGGCCAGCGGCTCGTGGCCGGACACCTGCCGGATCTGGAGCGTCACGAACGCCGTGACATCGTAGCCGAGGGCGGCCGGGTCGATCTCGGGACCGAAACCGGTGATCACCCCGCGCGCGACCAGCCGGTCGAGCCGGGCCTGGACGGTGCCCCGGGCGACGTTGAGGCGGCGGCTGCACTCGAGTACCCCGATTCTGGGCTCCTCATTCAGCAATGCCACAAGTCGAACATCCAGCTGGTCAACGCTCACAACTTTTCTCTTCCCGGTCCGCCGCGCACTAGACACATTGTCCACTGTTTCCGGACACAGTTGCACAGGTTGGACACTGAAGAACAGAGTGGGCCTCATGAGCGATGACGTGTTCCCTGTCCACGGCATGGACGCGGTCGTGTTCGCGGTAGGCAACGCGAAGCAGGCCGCCCACTACTACTCGACCGCCTACGGCATGACGCTGATCGCGTACAAGGGGCCGGAGACCGGCAGCCGCGACGAGGTGGCCTACGTGCTCAAGTCGGGCGGCGCCCGGTTCGAGTTCCGCGGTGCGGTCCGGCCCGACACCGATCTCGCCCGCCATGTGGCCGCGCACAGCGACGGCGTGATCGATCTCGCCATCGACGTGCCCGACGTCGAGGCGGCCTACCGGCACGCGCTCGCCCAGGGCGCCACGGGCCTGGCGGAGCCGTACGTGGTCGAGGACGACTTCGGCAAGGTGGTGCTCGCGGCCATCGCCACCTATGGCGAGACCCGCCACACCCTGGTCGACCGGTCCAACTACACCGGCCCCTACCTGCCGGGATATGTGGCGGCGAAGCCGATCGTGGAGCCCGGCAGGCGGATGTTCCAGGCGATCGACCACTGCGTCGGCAATGTCGAGCGCATGGAGGAGTGGGTCGAGTTCTACGAGCGGGTCATGGGCTTCACCCGGATGGCCGAGTTCATCGGCGACGACATCGCAACCGAGTACTCGGCGCTGATGTCGAAGGTCGTGGCCGACGGCACCCGCAAGGTCAAGTTCCCGCTCAACGAGCCGGCCTTGGCGAAGAAGAAGTCGCAGATCGACGAGTACCTGGAGTTCTACGGCGGCCCCGGCGTGCAGCACATCGCGCTGGCCACCAACGACATCCTCGACACCGTCGACCGCATGCGCGCCGCCGGGGTGGAGTTCCTGGAGACGCCCGACTCCTACTACGACGACCCCGAGCTGCGTGAGCGCATCGGCAACGTGCGCGTCCCGGTCGAGGAGCTGAAGAAGCGGCGCATCCTGGTCGACCGCGACGAGGACGGCTACCTGCTGCAGATCTTCACCAAGCCCGTCCAGGACCGCCCGACGGTGTTCTTCGAGTTCATCGAGCGGCACGGCTCCCTCGGCTTCGGAAAGGGCAACTTCAAGGCCCTGTTCGAGGCGATCGAGCGCGAGCAGGAGCTGCGCGGCAACCTGTAGATCTTTACACCCCGTTTTCTTTACTACGCGGCGGATTTGTCCTGGTCCGCAGCAGGTGATCACGTTGGCATGGCTTCTCCGACTCCGCCGCCGGGTGATCTACCGGGCCAGGACCCGTCCCAGCCCTGGACACCGCCGCCGGCGCCGGGCGGGCGTCCCCCGTACGGGACGCCTGCTCACGGCGCCCCGCCACCGGCCGGCCAACCCCTCGCCGGCCGGTGGCGCCGACTTTTCGCGGGCATCGTGGACGCGGTCATCGTGGCCGTCGTCTCCTCGCCGTTCACCTACGAGTCGTGGTCGGCGGTCTACGACGAGCGCACCGGGACCTGGCACGCCGAGCAGGCGAGCCACTGGTTCTGGGGCCTGCTGATCGGGTTCCTCTACTACTGGCTCTTCCACGCCTACTGGAACGGCCAGACCCCCGGCAAGAAGATCCTCCACATGCGGGTGGCCCGGGAGGACGGCGGCCCGATCGGCGTCGGCCAGGCGGCGCTGCGCTCGGTCGTGTACGTCGTCCTCACGGCGACCTGCTGCCTCGGATTCCTGGACCTGGTCTGGATTTTGTTCGACCGCAGAAAGCAGGCGTTGCACGACAAAGCGGCATCAACGCTGGTCGTCGATGCCTGAGGGGGTCCGCGACCTCGCATAAGGTGTCCCGGCAGGGTCGGTTCGGGGAGGGGCACCCATGCGTTTGACCAGGGCGCTGTCAGGCGCGCTCATCGTCGTCACACTCACGAGTTGTTCGCCGTCGGGGGCGTCCGAGCACGGGCTCACCCGTTCCGGCACGGCCGGGGCGGCCGGGATCGGCGACGCCGACTTCCCCAACGACGGCAACGGCGGCTACGACGTCGGCCACTACACCCTGGCCCTGGGCTACGACCCCGCCACCCGGCTGCTGGCCGGCACCGCGACCATCGACGCGACCGCGACCGAGAACCTGTCGAGCTTCAACCTCGACCTCCGCGGCTTCACGGTCAGCTCGGTGACCGTCGGCGGGCGGCCGGCGAAGTTCACCCGGTCGGGCGACGAGATGACCGTCACCGCCGACCTGCCCAAGGGCTCCACGTTCCGGGCCGCGGTCACCTACCAGGGGGAGCCCAAGCCGGTCCGCGACTCCTCCAACCTCGGCACCTACGGCTTCGTGCCGACGAGCGACGGCTCGTTCGTCACCTCCGAGCCCAACGGCGCCAAGACCTGGTTCCCGGGCAACGACCACCCGGCCGACAAGGCGACCTACGAGTTCCGGCTGACCGTGCCCGACGGCGTGACCGCCATCGCCAACGGCGAGCTGGCCGGGGAGCCGACGTCCAAGGGCGGCAAGACCACGTTCGTCTGGCGCGAGACCCACCCGATGGTGAGCTACCTGGCGACCATGACGACCGGGAAGTTCCTGGTGAAGACCGGCGACTCCGGGGGCGGCATCCCCGTCTACGCGGCCGTCGACCCGCGCTACCAGAACCAGCTCGACCGGCTCTACGAGGTCTCGGCGCGCATCACCGACTACTGGTCGTCGGTCTTCGGGCCCTACCCGTTCAAGTCGACCGGCGGGATCGTCGACGACTTCGCCTCGGGCTACGCGCTCGAGAACCAGACCAAGCCGATCTACGGCGGCTTCGAGCCCGACGAGGGCATCATCTCCCACGAGCTGGCCCACCAGTGGTTCGGCGACAGCGTGAGCATCAGCCGCTGGAAGGACCTGTGGCTCAACGAGGGCTTCGCGACCTACGCCGAGTGGTTGTGGAGCGAGCACCAGGGCCAGGCGACCGCGCAGCAGACCTTCGACCGCCACTACGCCAACACCACCGACCCGATGTGGAACTATCCGCCCGGGGTGGCGCAGAAGAACGACCTGTTCAACAACTCGGTCTACTACCGGGGCGCGATGGCCCTCCACGCCCTGCGCGTGCGGGTCGGCGACGACGCCTTCTTCAAGATCATCCGCCGGTGGGCGACCGAGCACCGCTACGGCAACGCGACCACCGAGCAGTTCATCTCCCTGGCGGAGCAGGTCTCCGGGCGGAAACTCGGCGACCTCTTCGACCAGTGGCTCTTCGAGAAGGGCCGCCCGGCGACCCTCGGCTGACCTCGTCGAGGGCCCCGGCGATTCGGCGCTCAGGAGAAGATGAGTTTGTAGCCGTCCCGCCTGAGGGCGGCCAGCACGTCGTCGCAGTGGTCGGGGCCGCGGGTCTCCAACTGGAGCAGCACCTCGGCCTCGTCGAGGTGGAGACGGGCCCCGACACGTTCGTGCACGACGTCGAGCACGTTGGCCTTGAGCTCCGCGAGCCTCCTGAGCAGCGCGGCCAGCGCGCCGGGCCGGTCGGCCAGGCGGATGCGGAAGGCCAGGTAGCGCCCGGCGGCGGCGAGGCCGTGGCGCAGCACCCGGGCCAGCAGCAGCGGGTCGATGTTGCCGCCCGACAACACCGCGACGACCGGGGGCTCGAAGGCGTGCGGCTTGTCGAGCAGGGCCGCCACCCCGGCGGCGCCCGCCGGCTCGACGACCATCTTGCCGCGTTCGAGGCAGAGCAGCAGGGCGCGCGACAACGACTCCTCCGAGACGGTCACCACCTGGTCGACCAGGTAGTGGATCATCTCGAACGGCAGGTCGCCCGGCCGGCCGACGGCGATCCCGTCGGCCATCGTGAACTGCGGTTCGACCATCACCGGGTGACCGGCCGCGAGCGACTCGGGATAGGCCGCGGCGCGTTCGGCCTGGACGCCGACCACCCGTACACCCGGACGGAGGTGCTTGGCCGCCAGGGCCACCCCGGCCGCGAGACCCCCGCCGCCGATGGCGACCACGATGGTGCCCGTCTCGGGGAGCTGCTCGATGATCTCCAGCCCGATCGTGGCCTGACCGGCGATGACGTCGGGGTGGTCGAAGGGGTGGATGAAGACCGCGCCGGTCTCGTCGGCGTGGCGGCGCGCGGCCCGCAGGGCGTGGTCGACGGTGTGCCCGGCGAAGATGACCTCGGCGCCGTAGCCCCGGGTCGCCTCGACCTTGGGCAGCGGGGCGCCCTCGGGCATGTAGACGGTCGACTTGGCGCCCAGCAGCCCCGAGCCGAACGCCACACCCTGGGCGTGGTTGCCCGCGCTGGCCGCGACGACCCCCCGGGCCCGCTCCTCCTCGGTCAGCCGGGCGATCCGCACGTAGGCGCCGCGCACCTTGAACGACCCGGCCCGCTGGAGGTTCTCGGCCTTGAGGTAGACCGGCCCGCCGATCGTCTCGGACAACACACGGGAGTGGACGACCGGTGTGTGGGCGATCACGCCCTTGAGGAGTTCACGGGCGGCGAGCACGTCGTCGTACGTCACCTGCGGTGCAGCCATGCGCGCAATCCTGCCACTAGCCTGCCGCTACGGTGTGGCCAGCACGGCCTTGGACCGGTCGGCGGCCAGGTGCACCGCGAAGGCCCCCAGCACGGTCCCGGTGACGTAGCGCTGGATCCGCACGGCGGCCGGCCGCGTCGACAGATAGGCGGCCAGCCCGCCGGCCCCCAGCACGATCAGGCCGTTGACGAGGATGCTGACGGTCATCTGCACACCCCCGAGCGCGAAGCTCTGCAGGATCACGTGGCCGTGGGCGGGCTCGATGAACTGCGGCAGCAGCGACATGTAGAGGATGGCGGCCTTCGGGTTGAGCAGGTTCGTGACCAGCCCCATGACGAAGAGCCGCCCGTTGGAATCGGGCGGGAGCTCCTGCGCGGCGAAGACCGCCTGCCCGCCCGGCCTGACGATCTTCCAGGCGAGATAGACGAGGTAGGCGGCACCGACGAGCTTGATCGCCGTGTACGCGGCCGGGACCAGCGCGAAGATCGCGGTCAGCCCCAGGCAGGTGGCGATCAGGTAGACGACGAACCCGACCAACGTGCCCATCAGGGAGACCAGCCCGGCCCTGCGCCCTTGGGAGATCGCCCGCGAGGTCAGATAGATCATGTTAGGCCCGGGAGTCAACACCATCCCGAGCGAGACCACGGCGATCCCCGCCAGCGCACCCCACTCCATGAACGGGAGCAGCCTCTCCCGAACCGGGAATATTCCCTCAGCGAAGGACGAAATGACCGCCGCACCACCCGACGCCCGATCCGGCACTACGTGCCGGAAATTTCGGCATATGGCGCGGGGCTCAAGGGGACCAGTAGCGGTCGCCGCCAAGGATCAGTGCCGCCGCGCCGATCAGCCCCGCCTCCTGGCCCAGCGCGGCCGGGACCACTCGCACCCGGGCCGAGAAGCCCATGCGGGCGTGGGCGCGCAGTGTCTCCTCCAGGGGCTCGAACAGCAGTGGGCCCGATTGGGAGAGGCCGCCGCCGATGGTCACCAAATCGACGTCGCACAGGTGGGTGGCCGAGGCGATGGCCAGGCCCAGGGCCCAGCCCGCGCGGTTCATGGCCGCGACCGCGATCTGGTCGCCCGCCGCGGCGTCGACGGCCAGCTGGCGGCCGGTCGCCCTCGCGTTCTCGCGGTAGAGGGCAGCGGCCTCCCGCTCGGAGAGTTCGGGGTCGAGCGGGCCGGCGGCGGGGGCGCCGGGCACCCAGCCCTGGTCGACCGCCCAGGCCGCGAGGGCGGGGCCGCGGGCGACGGCCTCCAGGCAGCCGTTGCCGCCGCAGCCGCAGGGCGGGCCCGCCGAGTCGACGATCACGTGGCCGATGTGGCCGGCGTTGCCGGTGCCGCCGTTGATCAGGCGGCCACCGAGGATGAGGCCGCCGCCGACGCCCGTCGAGACGACCATGCCGATCATGTCGTCGACGCCCCGACCGGCGCCCTTCCAGTGTTCGGCCGCCGCCAGTGCGATGGCGTCGTTGTGGATGCGCACCGGGACGCCGGGGAACCGCTCCCGGAGCCGGGCCACCACCGGGAAGCCGTCGCGCCAGCCGGGCATGTTGAGGGGGGCGACCACGCCCTCGGGCCAGGTCATCGGGCCGCCGCAGCCCACGCCGACGCCGTCGACCGGTTCGGAGCCGACCGTGGTCTCGATCAGCGACCACAACGCCCGCCACAGGGTCTCGGCGTCGCCGCCGGGCACGGTGGGCGCCACGTTCGAGGTCAGGATGTCTCCCGACCCGTCGGTCAGGGCGACTGCGCACTTCGTGCCGCCGATGTCGATCGCCAGAACCGCCACGGCGCCGACTGTCTCACGACGACGACGAGAAGACCAGGACGGAAGCCGTGAATCCGTGCACGTGGTTCACTCCGCCCACCGGCCCGACCTCCCCGGCGGCGAAGAACCCGGCGATCCCGATGGGGCCGAGGGTGTCGCGCAGGGCCAGGGCGTCGTGGTCGGGGGTGCCGAACATCGCCGAGCCCCGGCCGTTGCAGGAGAACAGCAGCGCGCCGTCCACCCGGCCGCCCGACTCGATGTGGGCGTCGAGCAGCTCGTAGAGGTCCTCGTCGGCCGTCTCGGCGTCGCGGACCTGGAAGCGGACCGTGCGGCCGATCTCCACCACGTCGCCGATGGCCACGGCCTCGCGTTCGGGGTCGATGCCGAGCACGCCCCGGATCAGGAAGTCGCCGCGCTCGTGGCGTTCGGCGTACTCGTCCATGGCGACGCCGATCTGGAGGCCGCTGGCGACGAGTTCGCGGTCGTCCTCGTCCAGGGAGCTCACGATGTCTTCGAGCCGGGCCAGCGCGGGCTGGCCGGCGAGTTCGAGCAGCAGGTTGTCCTCGGCGGCCGTCACGACCATCGTCGGGCCGATCGGGCGGCAGCCCTGGCTGACCACCGTGCTGATCTGGACGGGGCCGCTCAGCAGCACGCCGATCGCGCCCTCGGTGTAGACCTCGCCGTCGGTGAAGAGCCGGACCGAGCCCCGCCCGCGCAGCCCGTTGGCCAGGCCGCCGATGATCGGCAGGTTGCCCAGCACCTCGCCGGAGTGCTCGATGAAGGCGTCGGTCGGGAAGCTGTAGGGGTCGGCGAGCATGATCGCCACCCGGTCGTCGGGGTCACGCTCCGGCAGTCCGATCACCACGAACCGGTCATCGGCCCGCAAGGACTCCAGCGCGAAGGTCGTCACCCGCGCCTCGCCCAGGCTGGCCGCCCACGCGGACACGGCCGGCGTCAGCTCGACGCCCTGGGCGTCGCCGATCACGCCGGTGGCGCTGCAGCCGATCACCGCGGCGTCCGGGACCAGCGCCATCGCGCGCTGCCCGGCCCGCGCGACGTCGTCGGGGTCCTCCCCGCAGATGAAGAAGCAGACCAGGTCGGCGGGCCCGGAGAGGCCTTCGACGGCCTGCCGGACGGCCGATTCGGCGCTCTCCACGAGATCGGGCCCGACGGCGAGACCGTCGGCGAACCGGCTGGTGATTACCGCCATCGTCTCGCCCCCTCTTTTACGGACAAGTCGCGCTATCTCGGGTAGATGTCTTGCATAGGCTTCATGCCCCGTTTCTCCCCAGTAGCACGTTGCCGACGCGTACGGATCGTCACGCAATGGTCAAGATCCGAATCTGGCTCGTGGCGGCAATCGGGTGCCTGGAAGTCCAATCGCGACGTAGTCTCGATCCCGTGCACAAATCGCCAGCACCTGCTCCGACATTGAGCACTCTGCGCGAACTGCGCGAGAGCGGACATGTCCACCGGACAGTCAAAGCCGAGATCCGCGAGAACCTGCTGGCCAGGCTGCGTGCCGGCGAGCCGAGGTTCCCGGGCATCGTCGGGTTCGACGACTCCGTGCTGCCCCATCTCGAACGCGCGCTGATCGCCGGGCACGACGTCGTGCTCCTCGGCGAACGCGGTCAGGGCAAGACCCGCTTGATCCGCACGGTCGTCGGGCTGCTCGACGAGTGGACGCCGGTCATCGCCGGCTGCGAGATCAACGACCACCCCTACGAACCCGTCTGCGGACGTTGCCGCGCGCTCGGCGAGGACGAGATCGTCGTCGCCTGGAAGCACCGCAGTGAGCGCTACGGCGAGAAGCTCGCCACCCCCGACACCTCGGTCGGCGACCTGATCGGCGACGTCGACCCGATCAAGATCGCCGAAGGCCGCACGCTGGGCGACCCCGAGACCGTCCACTACGGCCTGGTGCCGCGCACCAACCGGGGCGTCTTCTCCGTCAACGAGCTGCCCGACCTGGCCGAGCGCATCCAGGTCGCGCTGCTCAACGTGCTGGAGGAGCGCGACATCCAGGTCCGCGGCTACAACCTGCGCCTTCCTCTGGACGTCCTGCTCATCGCCTCCGCCAACCCCGAGGACTACACCAACCGGGGCCGCATCATCACGCCGCTGAAAGACCGGTTCGGGGCGGAGGTGCGCACCCACTACCCGAAGTCGGTCGACGACGAGCTGGTCCTGATCCGTCAGGAGGCCATGGGCGACATCGGCGCCGACGTGCCCGACCACCTGGTGGAGATCATCGCCCGGTTCACCCGGCTGGTCCGCGAGTCGTCCGCCGTCGACACGCGGTCGGGCGTGTCGGCCCGCTTCTCGATCGCCGCCGCCGAGACCGCGGCCGCCTCGGCCGTCCGGCGGGCCGCCCTGGCCGGTGAGGATCTGCCGGTGGCGCGGGTCTGCGACCTGCCGGGGATCGTCCACACGCTGCGCGGCAAGGTGGAGTTCGAGGTCAGCGAGGAGGGCCGGGAGATCGAGGTGCTGGCCCACCTGCTCCGGAGGGCCACCGCCGAGACCTTCCGCGGCACCCTGGGCGGCGCGGACCTCGCGCCGCTGCTCGACAAGTTCGCCCAGGGCGCCCAGATCGAGTCGGGCGAGCTGGTCGGCGCCACCGAACTGCTGCGCCGGATCGGCCGGGTCGAGGGCCTCGCCAAGATCATGTCACGGATCGGCATGGGCGAGGGCGACGAGTCCCCCGGCCACGCCGCCGCCGCGCTGGAGTTCGCCCTCGAAGGCCTCTACCTGATGCGCCGCCTGTCGAAGGACGACATCGCGGGCACCGCGGTCTACCGCACGTGACCTCCTACCGGTACGGCGAATACCAGGACGGCCCCGACCCCCTGGCGCCGCCCTACGACGTCAGGGGCGCCCTCGACGAGATGGGCGACGCCATCCTGTCGGGCTCGACCCCGCTCGACGCGCTGCGTGACCTGCTGAAACGCGGGCTGCCCAACGCGCCGGACCGCCGTGGCCTGGAGGAGCTGCTCCGGCAGGTCCGCAAGCGCCGGCGGGACCTGCGGCAGAACACCCGGCTCGACGGGATCCTGGAGCAGGCCAGGGAGCTGCTCGACCGCGCCCTCGACCAGGAGCGCACCGAGCTGTTCCCCGACCCGTCCGACGACGCCCGTTTCCGCGAGACCCAGCTCGACAACCTGCCGGGCGACACCGCGAGGGCCGTACAGGAACTGTCGGAGTACGACTGGCGGTCGCCGCAGGCGCGCCGGTCGTTCGAGGAGCTGCGCGACCTGCTGCGGCGCGAGGTGCTCGACAGCCAGTTCAAGGGCATGCGCGACGCCCTGGCCAACCCCGATCCGGCCGCGATGGAGCGGGTCAGGCAGATGATGGCCGCGCTGAACGAGATGCTCGACCGCGACGCCCGGGGCGAGCACACCCAGCAGGACTTCGACGACTTCATGCGCGACTACGGGGACATGTTCCCCGAGAACCCGCGCAACCTGGAGGAACTGGTCGACCAGCTCGCCCGCCGGGCCGCCGCCGCCCAGCGCATGCTGGCCTCGATGACCCCGCAGCAGCGCGCCGAACTGGCGAGCCTGATGGACCAGACCCTCCAGGACAGCGGCCTGGCCGACCAGATGCGCCGCCTCGGCGACTCCCTGTACACCCGCCGCCCCGACCTCGCCTGGAACTCCGCCGAGCGGGTCAGCGGCGAGTCGCCGATGAGCATGGGCGACTCCGTCAGCGCCCTCCAGGAGTTGGCCGACCTCAACTACCTGGAGTCGTCGTTGCGCCAGGACTACCCGGGCGCGCGCCTGTCCGACGTCGACGAGGAGGCGATCCGCCGGGCGCTGGGCCGCTCGGCCGTCGACGACCTGCAGGCCCTCAAGCAGATCGAGCGCGAGCTGGAGCAGCAGGGCTACCTGCGCCGCAACCGCGGCAAGCTGGAGCTCACCCCGAAGGCGGTCCGCCGCCTCGGCGAGACCGCGCTGCGCCGGGTCTTCAACTCGCTTGAGAGCACCCGCCGCGGCGACCACGACCAGCACGACGCCGGGGCCGCCGGAGAGCTGACCGGCTCGACCCGGCCGTGGCGCTTCGGCGACGAGCAGCCGATCGACGTGGTCCGCACGGTGATCAACGGGGTGCGCCGGGGCGGCGGCAGCCCGGTGACCCTGTCGGTGGACGATTTCGAGGTGGCCGAAACCGAAAGGCGGTCGGCCGCGGCCGTCTGCCTGCTGGTCGACCTGTCCTATTCGATGGCGCTGCGCGGCACCTGGGCGGCGGCCAAGCAGACCGCGCTGGCCCTCCAGGCGCTGGTGGCCTCGAAGTTCCCGCAGGACTCGGTGCAGATCATCGGCTTCTCCAACTACGCCCGGGTGCTCCAGCCCGACGAACTGGCCGGCCTCGAATGGGACATGGTCCAGGGCACCAACCTGCACCACGCGCTGCTGATCGCGGGCCGCCACCTCGACCGCCACCCCGACTTCGAGCCGGTCGTCCTGGTCGTCACCGACGGCGAGCCGACCGCCCACCTGATGCGCGACGGCACCCCGCAGTTCGAGTGGCCCCCGTCGAGGGAGACTCTGGAGCTGACGCTGGCCGAGGTGGACAAGATGACCCGCCGCCGGGCCACGCTCAACGTCTTCATGCTGGCCGCCGACGAACGGCTCAGGGCGTTCGTGGACGAGGTCGCGCGGCGCAACGGCGGCCGGGTGTTCGCCCCCAACGTCGACAAACTCGGTGAGTACGTCGTCAGCGACTTCCTGCGAGCACGCCGACGGTCATAGTGGACGAAGGGTGATATCGGTCTAACAACAGGTGAGATCACCCTGTCCGGCGCCTCACAACCGGGCGGCCGCGCGACCTCATAACGTGCGATGCACCGCAGCGATTGGAGTCGCGCACATGTTGTCCAGTTTCATCCTCGTCGTCTCACTCCTGCTCGCCTTCGGCGCCCTGGCGGGCTTCGCCCTCGTGGTGCACAGCATCAAGCGGGAGGACCGCCGGCGCAGCCTCACCCTCAGCCCCCAGAGCGCCCTGTCGTCGTTGTCGCGGCGCATGCTCGGACTCAACGTGGACCACACCGCTTGTGTGATCCACCCCGAGCAGGCCTGCCCGACATGCGCGAAGGTCGACGACACCCTGACGGTGTGAGGCGTGATCGCGATAGCCTTCGGCGCATGTCGTTCCTCGACAAGCTGCTGCTCTGGCTGCACATCGCCTTCGCCATCTTCGCGATCGGCCCGCTGACCGTCGTCACGAGCTCGATCCCGCGCTACATCCGCAAGCAGGACCTGAACGTCCTGCGATATCTGAAGCGGATGGGCCGGGTGTTCGGCCTGCTGACCCTGGGTGTCTTCCTCTTCGGTCTGCTGCTCGGGGGCAGCAACCTGGGAGAGGTCTACCTGACCGTATCCATGACGCTGTTCATAGTCGCGGCCGTGATGCTCGTCATCATCGACCGCGACACGAAGAAGGCGATCGCCGCTCTGGAGAACGACGACCCGTCCGACGACGGGAAGGTCCAGGTGGCGCGCATCGCCGCGCTGGGCGGCATCGTCGCCCTGATCTGGCTGGTGATCCTCGTCCTGATGGTGTTCTTCAACCCGTAGGGGATCAGCCGAGGGCCTGGGAGAGATCGTCGAGGAGGTCCCCGACGGTCTCGATGCCCACCGACAGACGCACCAGGTCGGCCGGAACCTCCAGCGGCGAGCCCGCCGCGCTCGCGTGGGTCATCCGGCCGGGGTGCTCGATCAGCGACTCGACGCCGCCGAGCGACTCGCCGAGGGTGAACAGCCGGGCCCGGTCGCACACGTCGACGGCCGCCTGCTCGCCGCCCGCGACCCGGAACGACACCATGCCGCCGAAGCGCTTCATCTGCTTGGCCGCGATCTCGTGGCCGGGGTGGCGCTCGATGCCCGGGTAGAAGACCTCGATCACCTTCGGGTGGGAGAGCAGCAGGTCGACCACCCGCTCGGCGTTGTCGCAGTGGCGGTCCATGCGCACTCCGAGGGTCTTCACGCCGCGCAGCGTCAGCCACGCGTCGAACGGCCCGGCCACCGCGCCCATGGCGTTCTGGTGGTAGGTGAGCTCCTCGCCGAGGGCGACGTCGCGGGCGACCAGCGCGCCGCCGATGACGTCGGAGTGGCCGCCGACGTACTTGGTCGTCGAGTGGACGACCACGTCGGCGCCGAGGGCCAGCGGCTGCTGCAGGTAGGGCGAGGCGAAGGTGTTGTCGACCACGAGCAGCGCGCCGCCGTCGTGGGCGATGGAGGCCAACCGCTCGATGTCGGCGATGCCGAGCAGCGGGTTCGTCGGCGTCTCGACCCAGATCACCTTGGTCTCGGGCCGCATCGCGGCGCGCACCGCGGCGGCGTCGCCGAGCGGGACGGGGTCGTAGGCCAGGCCCCAGCGCTCCAGCACCTTGGCGAACAGCCGGTAGGTGCCGCCGTAGGCGTCGTCGGGGATGATCACGTGGTCGCCCGGCCGGCAGACCGTCCGGAGCAGGGTGTCTTCGGCGGCGAGACCCGAGGCGAACGCCAGCCCGCGCACGCCGCCTTCGAGGGCGGCCAGGCACGACTCGAGGGCGGTCCGGGTCGGATTCGCCGAGCGGCTGTATTCGTATCCGCCTCGCAGCCCGCCCACGCCGTCCTGCTTGTACGTCGAGACGGCGTAGATGGGCGGGACCACGGCCCCGGTCAGCGAGTCGGGTTCCTGCCCGGCGTGGATGGCCAGGGTTTCGAAGCCTTCAGTCATGGTGTCGAGCGTATCGGCTAGGCCGCCTTCTGCTTTTCCTTCGTTCCGAAGTCCGACTCCTCGAAGCGCGAGAGCAGGACGGGGTCGGCGAGCGCCAGCACACCGACGAGCACCAGGCCTAACGCCACCAGGGCGATTGCGATCACGGTCATGGTGACCACCTCCACTCTCAATGGAACAAGACGGACATTCGTCTTCATCTCGCCCATGGGAACGGTTCGCCGTGCCGGGGTCGGCCGATCGGCCGATGTCCGGTCTACCCCTTTCGTCGTAGCCTCTGCGATCGTGTGGGAACGACTCAGCACCTGGACGCAGCGGGCCGGCGAGATCGCGCTGCTCGGCCTGCTCGGACTGCTCTGGGTGTTCGACACCATCCTGACGACGGCGCCGGCCGACGCCACGGGGGCGCTCGTCTGCGTCATCGGCGGAGGCGTCGGCATCCTGGCGGTGGTGCTGCGCAAGCGCCGGACCTGGCTGGTGGCGGTCGCGCTGAGCGCGGCGTCGCTGGTGCTGTCGGCGGTCGTGGCCGGGGCGCCCGACCTGCGGGCGGTGGGGTTCACCGAGGCCGGGGCGTTCATGGTGCTGACGATCACCGTGCTGCGCCGGGTGGAGCCGATCAGGAACGCCGTCGTGCTCTCCGTCGGCATCCTGGTGGTGCTGATCAGCCTCCCGGCACTCCGGTTCGAGGGGCCGGAGAACGGCTACGCGAACGCGGCCACCCAGGCGGCCACGATCGTCTACCTGCTCGGATGGGCCGTGGGCGCCGGGATCGGCGGCTACCTGCGCGTCCAGCAGGAGCGCCGCAAGATCGGGGAGGAGCGGGTCAGGAGGGGCGAGCGCCTGGAACTCGCCCGGGAGCTGCACGACCTGGTCGCCCACCACATCACCGGCATCGTCGTCCAGGCCCAGGCCGCCCGGACCGTCGGCGAGACCAACCCCGAGGCGGTGCTCCCGGCGCTCGACGCCATCGCCGGTGCCGGGAGCGAGGCGCTGACCTCGATGCGCCGCCTCGTCGGCGTGCTGCGGGCCGACGACCACGCCACCCGCAACGTCGGCGTCACCCTCGACGACCTGCGGAAGATGGTCGGCCAGTTCTCCCCGGCCGCCACGTTCGACCTCGGGCCGGGCGTCGCGTCGCTGACCCTGGCCCCGGAGGTGCTGACCACGCTGCACCGGGTGCTGACCGAGTCGCTCACCAACATCCGCCGCCACGCCCCGCACACGCCGTGGGTGGAGGTGCGGCTGACCACGTTCGAGGACTCGGTGCGGCTCCGCGTCGCCAACCCCCTGTCGGCCGCCGACCCGCGCCTGTCGCGGCTCGGCGGCGGCTTCGGGCTGATCGGCATGGCCGAACGCGTCGAGACCATGGGCGGCCACCTCGTCGCCGGCCCGGTGGCCGGGCACCTGTGGGAAGTGGCCGCGGAGCTGCCCCTACCGGCCCGATAGGAAGGCGAGCAGGTCCTGCCTGGTCACGAGGCCGGCGGGCTTGCCGTCTTCGAGCACGACCGCGGCGTCGGCCTTCTCCAGCGCCTCGATCGCCCGGGCCACCGCCTCGCCGGAGCCGACCATCGGCAGCGGGGCCGACATGTGGTCGCCCAGCGGGTCGTCGGCGTGCACCTTGCCCCGGTAGAGGCCGTCGAGCAGGTCGCGCTCGACGATCGAGCCGACCACCTCGGCGGCCATGACCGGCGGCTCCTCCTTCATGACGGGAAGCTGGGAGACGCCGTACTCGCGCATGATCGCGATGGCCGTGGACACGGTCTCATGGGGGTGCACGTGGACGAACTGGGGCAGCACCCCGCCCTTGCGCCCGAGCACCTCGCCGACGGCGTGTTCGTCGGCCGCCGTGGACAGGAAGCCGTAGTCGGCCATCCACTCGTCGTTGAAGATCTTGGACAGGTAGCCGCGTCCGCTGTCGGGCAGCAGCACCACCACGACGTCGTCGGGGCCGGCGTTGCGGGCCACCCGCACCGCCGCGACCGTGGCCATCCCGCACGAGCCGCCGACCAGTAGCGCCTCCTCACGGGCCAGCCGCCGGGTCATGCCGAACGAGTCACGGTCGGAGACCGCGATGATCTCGTCGCAGATGGTGGTGTCGTAGGTGGCCGGCCAGATGTCCTCGCCGACGCCCTCGACCAGGTAGGGACGGCCGGTGCCGCCCGAGTAGACCGAGCCCTCGGGGTCGGCGCCGATGATCTTCACCCGGCCGTCGGAGATCTCCTTGAGGTAGCGGCCGGTGCCGCTGATCGTGCCGCCGGTGCCGACGCCCGCCACGAAGTGGGTGATCCGGCCCTCGGTCTGCTCCCAGATCTCCGGGCCGGTCGAGTGGTAGTGGCTGGCCGGGTTCTCGGGGTTGCTGTACTGGTCGGGCTTCCAGGCGTTCGGGACCTCACGCGCGAGGCGGTCGGAGACCGAGTAGTAGGAGTCGGGGTGGTCGGGCGAGACGGCCGTCGGGCAGACCACGACCTCGGCGCCGTAGGCGCGGAGGACGGCGATCTTGTCGTTGGCGACCTTGTCGGGGCAGACGAACAGGCACTTGTAGCCCTTCTCCTGCGCCACGATGGCCAGCCCGACCCCGGTGTTGCCCGAGGTCGGCTCGACGATCGTGCCACCCGGCTTCAGCGCGCCGCTGCGCTCGGCCGCCTCGACCATGCGCAGGGCGATGCGGTCTTTGACCGAGCCGCCGGGGTTGAAGTATTCGACCTTCGCCAGCACCTGCGCCGGCGCGCCCGCCGTCACCTTGCGGAGCCTCACGAGCGGGGTGTTCCCCATCAGCTCGATCAGCGAGTCGTGTACGCGCACCGCGAGAACCACCTTGTGTTCTTTGCCGAAGCTTTGTCGGCCGGACGGCTGCCTCAGCCCCAAGGGGGTGACCGGGGCTCGGCTAGTTTTCACCTCACACCGTATAGGGGGTTGGGCCGGTGATCTGGACTCCGGGTGCGGCACGGGCCGCCAGGCGCATCGCGACGGCGGCGGCGCTGGGCGGGGGCGGGGTGACTGCCCTCGGCGCGGCGACCTACGCGCTCCTGCTGGCCGAGGCCATGGTCGCCCGCCGCATCGTCGGCCGCCCGGTCTCCGAGGACGGCCCGCCCTCCGACGGCGTCTACGGCGACCAGTCCGGCGAGCCGATCTCCATGGCCGTGCTGGGCGACTCGACCTCCGTCGGCCTCGGCATGACCGACCCGAAGGACACCCCCGGCGTGAACCTGGCCCTCGGCCTGGCCTCGGTGGCCGAGCGGCCGGTGCGGCTGACCGTCGTCGGCCGCTCCGGGGCCATCTCCCGCGACCTCGACGCCCAGGTCGACCGCGCCCTCGACGCCCGTCCCGACATCGCGGTGATCTTCATCGGCGCCAACGACGTCACCACCCAGACCCGCCCGGCCACCGCGGTCCGCCACCTCCAGGACGCCGTCCGGCGGCTGCGCGAGTCGGGCGCGCAGGTGGTGGTGGGCACCTGCCCGGATCTCGGCACGGTCCGGCCGATCGCCCAGCCGTTGCGCTGGGTGACCCGCCGGTGGAGCCGTCAGCTCGCCGCGGCGCAGACGATCGGGGTGATCGAGGCGGGCGGGCGCACGGTCAGCTTCGCCGACCTGCTCGGACCCTCGTTCATGACAAATCCGACAGAAATGTTCGGACCCGATCGATTCCATCCAAGTGCCCGAGGCTACCTACAGGCCGCTTACACAGTGCTACCTTCTGTATGCGCCGCGCTCGACCTGTGGCCAGAGCCCTCCGCCGAGCGCGTCGAAGGCTCGCAATACCTTCTGGCGGCGATGGCCGTTGAGGAACCCGGAACCGAGGTCACCGCGACCCGTGTCGCAGGCCGGGCGGTCGGTCCCCACGGACGGTGGGCCATGCTGCTCCGCCGCAGACGGGACGTGGTGTCTCCGCACACCTGATTCCGGTCACCCTCGGCGTCCGGGCCGTCACCCCCTGGAGGAGTGAATCTTGATACGGCCCCATGCCCTCGCGCTCGCCCTGCTCACCTGTGGAGCCCTGGCCGCCTGCTCGGGCAGTGACGCCGCCATCGCCCCCGCCGACTTCCCGACCTGGCACAACACCCAGGTCAACGTGGTCAGCCGGACCACCACCGGAGCCGGGGTGGCGGCTCTGACGTCGATGCGGGCCGACGGGAACCTGGAGACCGTGGCCGTCGAGCTGTCCAGCGGGAAGAGGCTCTGGGCCCAGCCCGCGACGATGGCGGGGCGGCTGCCCGGCATGGGCGTGCAGGCCCCCGCCACCGTCGAGACCGCCCCCGGCCAGGGGGTCGTGGTCGCGCTCGACCCGGCCAAGCAGGGCCGCTGGAACGCGACGCTGATCGCGCGCGAGGCCCGTACCGGAAAGCAGCTCTGGACCCGGCCGGTCCACTCGACGTTCGGCCCGCAGCGCTGCGGCGGGTACGTCTGCATGTCGGAGCACACCGCGCTGGCGAACGCCCGCATGATCGTGCTCGACCCCAAGACCGGCAAGGTGGTCTGGAAGATGCCCGGCATCGCCGAGGTCGAGTGGTCCGACGACAAGCACGTCGTCATCCTGCGCCTCGCGGCCGACCCGGTCGTCGAGGCCTACTCGCTGAAGGACGGCACCCAGTTGTGGCAGCAGCCGGTGCAGGCCGCCCTCGGGAACGGGGTCGACCTGTCGGGCGGCTGGGCGTTCGGGGTCTCCGGCGACCGGCTGGTGGGCTACATCGCCCCGTACACCCACCCCAAGACCGGGAAGACCTCCACGTTCGGGATGTTCTCGATCCGGCTGGCCGACGGGGTGATCGACTGGGTCCGGCCGTCGGTGGTGCGGGTCTACCCGAGCGGCAACCCGGCGGTGTCACCGGTGGTGCGGCCGGTCGACGGCCAGGGCACCTACGGCGGGTTCGCCCGGCTCGACGGGCAGAGCGGGCGGGTGATGGGGCAGATCACCGCCACCCAGGTGCCCGGTTCCGGGTGGTGGCTGGCCTTCCCGCAGGCGATGAACACCCTCGGGTTCCTCAAGCACAACGCCCCCGGCTCGGCCTTCGACCTGTCGACCGGCCAGGCCACCCAGGTCAAGGGCGTCCGGAGCTGGTCGTTCTGCGTGACCGACCCGCAGCCCCTGGGCAAGGCCGCCGCCGGGTTCTACTCCGTCGCCGCGCTCTGCGAGTTCGACCTGGCCACCGGCAAGCGCACCACCGACGCGGGCGCCCCCCCGGCCTGGTTCACCGGCGCCCAGAACGGCTGGCGCCTGTGGCGCGACGAGAAGGGCGCCCTCCACGGCGTCAAGGACGCCACCACCACCCTGCCGGGCATGTACGGCTGAGTTGTGCACCAGTACAAAGTTCTGTTTTCTGGCACCCTGCCGCCGATTTCTGGAATACCAGGTAGTAGCCTCCGGGGAGAGGTCCGCCGTCACACTGGAGAGCCCCCATGCCTGAGGCAGTCATCGTCGCGACCGCCCGCTCCCCCATCGGCCGCGCCAACAAGGGATCGCTCAAGGAGATCCGCGCCGACGACCTGACCGTCCAGATGGTCACGGCGGCGCTGGCGAAGGTGCCGCAACTCGATCCGAACGAGATCGACGACCTGCTGCTCGGCACCGGTCAGCCGGCCGGTGAGCAGGGCTTCAACCTGGCCCGGGTGGTCACCGTGCTGCTCGGGCTCGACGGGGTGCCGGGCACCACCGTCAACCGCTACTGCTCCTCGTCGCTCCAGACGACCCGCATGGCCTTCCACGCCATCAAGGCGGGCGAGGGCGACGTGTTCGTCTCGGCCGGGGTCGAGTGCGTGTCGCGGTTCGTCAAGGGCGCCGCCGACTCGTGGCCCGACACCCGCAACACCCGGTTCCTGGACGCCAAGGCCCGCACCGACGCCGCCGCGGCGGGCGGCACGCCCCCGTGGCACGACCCCCGTGACGACGGGAACGTGCCCGACATCTACATGGCGATGGGCCAGACCGCCGAGAACGTCGCCTCCTCGCGTGGCATCAGCCGCCGCGAGCAGGACGAGTTCGGCGTCCGCTCGCAGAACCTGGCCGAGAAGGCCCTGGCGAACGGCTTCTGGGAGACCGACATCACGCCGGTCACGCTGCCCGACGGCACCGTCGTCAGCACGGACGACGGCCCCAGGGCGGGCACCACCTACGAGGCGGTCTCGCAGCTCAAGCCGGTCTTCCGCCCCGACGGCACGGTCACCGCGGGCAACTGCTGCCCCCTCAACGACGGCGCCGCCGCCGTGGTCATCATGAGTGACGTGAAGGCCGCCCAGCTCGGCATCACCCCGCTGGCCCGGATCGTGTCGACCGGCGTCACCGGCCTGTCGCCCGAGATCATGGGCCTCGGCCCGGTCGAGGCGTCGAAGAAGGCGCTGGCCAAGGCCGGCATGGCGATCGGCGACGTCGACCTGGTGGAGATCAACGAGGCGTTCGCGGCCCAGGTGATCCCGTCGTACCAGGACCTCGGCATCGACCTCGACCGGCTGAACGTCAACGGCGGCGCCATCGCGGTCGGCCACCCCTTCGGGATGACCGGCGCGCGCATCACCTCGACGCTGCTCAACAGCCTGCGTTTCCACGACAAGACCATCGGCCTGGAGACCATGTGCGTGGGCGGCGGCCAGGGCATGGCGATGGTCGTGGAGCGGCTCTCCTAACCGTGGAAGTCGGGACCGGCCTTCGTCACGGTGACGCGCATGATCACCCGCCGGTCCCGCTCCATCGCGGCGCGGTAGTCGTCCCAGTCGGGGTGTTCGCCGCTGATGCGGCGGTAGTAGTCGACCAGCGGTTCCATCGCCTCGGGCAGCGAGACCACCTCGGCCGTGCCCTCCAACTGAAGCCACTGGCCGTAGAACTCGTCGGTCATGACGGTGAGCACGACCTCGGGGGTGTGCCGCACGTTCCTGGTCTTGACCGCGCCCTCCCGGCTGCTGATGACGACGTGGTCGTGGGCGTCGACTCCGACCGTGACGGGTGAGGTCTGGATGCGGCCGTCGGCGTAGCGGGTGACCAGAACCGCGCGGTGGTTGGCCCGGACGAACTCCAGAGCCTTGCTGATGTCCATGAACACAATGATGCGCCCGCGCCGGAGGGGGCGCGGGCGCTGGGAAGACCTGTCAGAAAATGTGGCCGCGTCGGCGTCGCTCGTGCTCCAGCACGATGGCGGCGGCGTAGCCGTGGGTCAGCCCGTGCTCGTCGGCGAGCCAGTTGGCACGCTCGTCGCAGCGAGAGAACGACGGACCGTTGTCGATGGCTTGAAACCACTCGGGGAGTTCGCGTCCGGTGATCGTGGGGACGCGGGCGATGAGCTTTGTTTGGGTCTCCGGTGAGTGGTTCAACGACATAAGCACCTCCACGGATAAGGCTCTTTGAGTCGACACTGCCTCACGGCCAGGGGCTTGACAAGACCCAACAGACATCTCTTCGTTACGAATTGTTGATCTTTTGTTCCTCGCCGTACAACGAAAAACGCCCCCGGCCGAAAACCGGGGGCGTGCTTTCCGTCGTTCGATCAGTCGTCGCCGGAGAAGTACGACAGCAGGCGCAGGACCTCGAGGTAGATCCACACGATGCTGAGCATCAGGCCGAAGACGAGCAGCCAGGACGTGCGCTCGGGGGCGCCGGCCTGAACCGCGTGGTTGATCTCGTCGAAGTCGAGCAGCAGGAAGAACATGCCCAGGAGGATCATGCCGACGCTGAACGCGATGGCCAGCGGGCCGCCGTCACGCAGACCCAGACCACCCGGCACCCAGATGCCGACGATCAGGTTGACCAGGATCAGGCCGACCGCCGCGATGGCGGCGCCGATCACGAACTTCGTGAACTTCGGCGTGGGCCGGAAGATGTTCAGCGCGTAGACCGCCAGCACACCGAGCACCGCCATCATGGTGCCCACGATGGCCTGGAGCACGATGCCGCTGCTGACATAGGTCTCGAACACCCGGCTGATCGCACCGAGCGCGACGCCTTCAAGCACCGCGTAGGCGAGGATCAGTGCCGGGTTGGTGCTCTGCTTGAACGTGATGACCAGGCCGAGGATGAAAGCGGCGATGACGGCGACGACGGCGACGCCCATGCCCACTTTCATGATCCACGCCACGCCCGCGGACGCGAGCAGCGTGCCGAGGACGATGAAGCCCTTCATGACGACGTCGTCCATCGTCAGCGTGCGGCCCACGGGGGTGGGCGGCGCGTAGGCCGGCTGGTTGTACATGTCCTGCAGATGCGCGGGGCTCGGCGTCGGCCCCGACCACTGTCCTTGGCCGACCGGGCCACGCCGACTGAAAATCGGGTTTCTGCTCTCCACCGTGCCTCCACGATGCGGTTTTAATGATCAGCTATCTCGCCATGGTCCCGTGGGATCTGTGACCCCGCAAGACCAAGGGATGGTTCTCACCGCCTCCTCAACGAGTGATCCGCCGGGGAAGTTCCGGGATGGTGATGGTGGTTTTCGGCACGGATGATGTGAATGATCGCGTTGATCAGAGCCAGGTGGGTGAACGCCTGCGGGAAGTTGCCCAGCTGCCGGCCGCTGACCGGGTCGATCTCCTCGGCGTAGAGGCCGAGCGAACTGGCGAACGACAACAACTTCTCGCACAACCGCCGGGCCCGCTGGAGCTCCCCGATCTCCGCCAGGGCGCTGACCAGCCAGAACGAGCAGATCGTGAAGGTGCCCTCTTCGCCCGACAGGCCGTCGTCGGTCTCCTTGGTGCGGTAACGCAGCACCAGGTCGTCGACCGTCAGGTCGTCGGCGATGGCCAGCACGGTCGCCCGCACGCGCGGGTCGTCGGCCGGCAGGAACCGCACGAGCGGGATCAGCAGCAGCGAGGCGTCGAGCGCGTCGGTGCCGTAGTGCTGCCGGAAGATCCCGTTTTCGCTGACGCCGTTGGTGCAGACGTCGTCCTTGATCTCGTCGGCGACCTTCTGCCACGTCTCGGCCAGCTCGGGCTCGCCGCGCAGCTCGGCCAGCCGGGCGCCGCGGTCCATGGCCACCCAGCACATGACCTTGGAGGAGGTGAAGTGCTGCGGCTCGCCGCGCACCTCCCAGATGCCCCGGTCGGTCTCGCGCCAGTGCTTCATCGCCGCCTCGACCTGACGGACCAGGATCGGCCAGATCCGGTCGTCGAGCCGGTCGCGCGACTTGATGTGGATGTAGAAGGAGTCGAGGACCGCGCCCCAGACGTCGTTCTGCCGGTGGTCGAACGCCCCGTTGCCGATGCGCACGGGCTTGGCGCCCTCGTAACCGTCGAGGTGGTCGAGGATGCGCTCGGTCAGGTCGCGTTCGCCGTCGACCCCGTACATGATCTGGAGTTCCTCGTCGCGCTCGGCCACGTCGGCGATGAACCAGAAGAAGTCGTCGGCCTCCCAGTCGAAGCCGAGCGTGTAGAGGCCCCAGAGCGCGAACGTCGAGTCGCGCACCCAGGAGTAGCGGTAGTCCCAGTTGCGCTCGCCACCCGGGGTCTCCGGCAGCGAGGTCGTCGCCGCCGCGACCAGCGCCCCCGTCGGGGCGAACGTGAGCCCCTTCAGGGTGAGGGCGCTGCGCTCCAGGTAGCCGCGCCAGGGGTGGTCGGGGATGTCGCCGCGGGCCAGCCAGTGCTGCCAGTGGTGCGCGGTCCAGACGAGCCGCTTGTAGGCGTCGTCGTAGGTGTACGGGGGTTCGTGCTCGGTCCAGGAGAGCGCGACGAAGCGCGTCTCTCCTTCCTTGATGAGGGTGCGGGCCATCGCGCGGCCCGCCTCGAAGCCCAGCCGCATGTCGGTGGTGAGCCTCAGCCTGAGGTCACTGCCCTCTGCGGTCGCCAGTCCCTGGTGGTAGCCCCTCCCTGTGTATGACCAGTTCACGGGCTTACGGCCGTAGTCGAGGACCGGTTCGCAGTCCAGTGTGATCTGCAGTTCGCCCGACACGCAGCGGACCGTCCGGAGCAGGACGTGGTCGCTGTCGTAGTCGGTGGGCGCCCTCCGGTGGGTGTGGGAGAGCTCGTTCTCGTGGTGCCAGGGGCCCATGAGGAGGACGTCCCTGACGATGATCCAGCCCTGGGGGGTGCCCCAGGAGGTCTCCAGCACCATCGTGCCCGGGAGATAACGGCGGGCGGCCGGCACGAACGTGTCGGCCGGGCCCAGCCGGAACCGCCCCGCGCCCCGGTCGAGCACCGCGCCGAAAACCGACGGGGAGTCGAGCCGTGGCAGGCAGAGCCATTCGATGTTTCCGCTGCTCGCGACCAGTGCGGTCACTTCACAGTCGGAGAGGAAGCCGTAATCCGCGATAGGGGGAAAGGGGGAAGATCCGTGAAGAGTGTCCATGTTCCACCCGTCCAGTCGCCGTACCGTGTTCCGAGCCACGATACGCCGCGATCAACTCCGACAAGATCATTTCGCGCCGACTCGCGGCGGGTTCTCCCCGTCGGCCGAAAGGACGAGCCGGAGGGCCCGGATGTGGCCGTTCGGGTCAGGTTCGGGGCCCGCGCCGCGACCAGACTTCGACGGCATGTCACGACTATCCCCCCGGCCACGCATCGTGGCTCTCGACGTCGTCCGCGGCTTCGCGCTCTGCGGGATCCTCGTCGCCAACGTCCGGCCCATCGCCACCACGGTCGGGCTGCTGCCGCCCGACGGCGCGCCGCCCACCACGGCCGACCTGTGGCTCGGACTGCTGGTCGACCATCGGTTCTTCCCCATCTTCTCACTGCTGTTCGGCATGGGCTTCTGGCTGCTCTACGAGTCGGCCGGCACGCGGGTCGTGCTGGTACGGCGGCTGCTGGCGCTGCTGGTGCTCGGCCTGGCCCACCGGCTGCTCTGGGACGGCGACATCCTGGCGATCTACGCCGTGGCGGGGCTGGTGGTCCTGCTGCCGTCGACGTGGTTGCCCCGCCGGGTGGTGGCTGTGCTGTCGGCCGCGGCGCTCGGCCTGGCGCTGTTCCTCGGCGGCGGGATCCTGGTGGTCCCCGGGTTGTTCCTGCTGGGGTCGGCGCTGGTCCGTTACGGGGTGGCCGACCGGCTGGAGTCCTCAGCCCTGGTCCCGGCGGTCGTCGGCGGGGTGGCGCTGGTGCCGGCCGTCGTGCTGGGGTACCTGCAGGCGTCCGACGCCCGGTTCTTCACGTCCGCCGGGCTGGCGACCGCCGTCGTCTACGTCTGCCTGTTCCTGGTGCTGCTGCGCGGCCCGCTCCGGGGGTTCCTGCACGCCCTGTTCGCGCCCCTCGGCCGGATGGCGCTGACCAACTACCTGACGGCGACGGTACTCGTACTCGCCGTGCGGCCTCTGGTCGGCGGGACGGCCGAGGACTGGTCGGCGGCGACCGTGCTGGGCATCGCCGCGGGCGTCGTGGCCGTGCAGTGGGTCTGGTCGACGTTGTGGTTGCGGCGCTTCCGGCAGGGGCCGGTCGAGTATGTGTGGCGCCTGGCCACCTACCCGAAACGGGCGCGCCAGGGTATTGATCGATCCCATGAACGATCGGGTGAGGGCGTGGCTGCCGAGCGGGTCCCTGGGTCTGGCCCTGACGATCCGGGGAGTCGCCGAAGGTAGCACGATCTCGCTGACGGTCCACCTCGTCGTGGCGGCCGTCGTCGTGGCCGTCGTGCGCGGTTATCAGTTACGGAAGGCCCGGCGGGTCGTCGCCGGGGCGCTGGAGCCGGTGGACCCCCCGGCGCCCGGCCGGGCGCGTGAGGAGGAGTCGCGGCGGCTCGCCGACTGGTGCGACGGGCCCGAGGCGGCGTCGGCGCTGGCGGTGGCCGGTCCTCCGGGGACGGGCAAGTCTCGGCTCATGCGGGGGTTCGCCCGTGGTCGCGGCCGGAAGTGGCGGACCGGTCTGCTCCGGCCGGGCCAAGGCCGCGACCTCGTGCCGGCGCTGCGGAACATCGGAGGACCGACGCTGATCCTGGTGGAGGAGGCCGACCTCCGGGAGGACGTCGACGGCCTGCTCGCGGAGCTGCGCGGCTACCAGGGCACCACGACGATCCGGCTGCTCCTCGAAGTGCGGCGGCCCTGCGGCGTCGAGCAGGTGGTGCGCCTGCCGGGGCCGGACGGCGTGCGGAGTGTCCGGGACGCCGATCCGGATCCCGTCGTCGCCGCCGCGTTGCTGGTGGGCCCCCTGCCGACGCTGCTGCGGCGGATTCCCGAGCTGGCGGGCCGGACGGCCGCGGAGCGGGAGTGGGTGGCGGAGCGGGCCGCCGGCGATCCCGTGCGTCCGGTGCCGGTGGCGGGGCGGCTGCTGGCGGAGGTGGCGGCCGCTCGTCCGGGGTTGATCGACCGGCTCACCCGGGACGTGTCGGTCAAGCAGGCGCGGCGGGCGTTGTGGTGGCTGGCGCTGATCGTGGACGAGTCTCCGGAGGCCGCCGAGTCCTTCCTCCGGCTGGCGGCCTCCCGGCCCGAGCTGCTGCCCCGGGCGGTCTGCTGCCTGGTGGGCGACGGTCTGGCGACGCCGCTGGCGGCGCTGGTGGCGGCCCGCGAATGGACCCCGGCCGAACGTGACGCGATGGACTCACCCGATCTGCCCGACGCGGTCAGGTCGGCCCTCCGGGCCGCCGCCTGAACGGAACCTGGGAGAAAGGGCCGGTCACCAAAGTGACTGATGTTACTCGACGGTTCTCCCGGTCGGCTTGGCGGAAATTTTACCGGATGCGTGGAACCATTTCGGGGCGCACCTCGTCGGGCAGGTGATCACACCTGGCACGCCCATATCCGGGCCGTTTCCGACCGAGTGGCGATGACCTTGCCGATCATCTCCACACCGCCTCCGACCTGCGAAAACTTGAAACAATGAATGCGGGACCCGATTTCCTGACCGCAATCAGCGATGAATCCCCGACATTCGACGAAACGATCGACGGAAACGCATTCTCATCGCCGGTTCAATGCCGCCGGCCGGCGAGCCGGTGAAATCACCTCCGCCGCGTCCGCCGCCTCGCGGGAAATGCCGCCACAGGGAAACCGTAACCGACTGCGACCCTGTCCCGTCTATCCATGATCAGGGTTTATCGGTCGCCCCCTTAGCAACGTTTTCCGCCCGCCACCACTACCCGAAGGGAAGCGACCGGCATTCGGCCGCGAAATGGGATTCTCCCGTCGAAGCAAGGCCGTCCACGCGACCGGCGGCCCGGGAGCCCTCACCGCCCCTGACAAAGATCGGCTCCGGGCACCCGCCAGGGCCCGGATCCGGCGTCCACAGCGGGGTTCGGAGCTTGACCGGAGGGCTGACGGCACCCCCCGACGATCACCGTCGCAGGCCGGTTCGCGGGCATTAACCGCGTCCATCCTGGAATCACAACGGCCCGCGACCGCATTTCTGCTGGTCACGGGCCGAATTACGCCACCAAACGGTGCCCCCGGCGGGACTCGAACCCGCACTAAAGCCCTTTTAAGGGGCTTGCCTCTGCCATTGGGCTACGGGGGCGCCGCGATCATACGTCACGGAGCGCACAACTGTAACTGGTGAGACCTTACGCCGCATCCCCCGTACGATCCATCAAACTGGGCGGCAATACAGTAGCAGGGAGAATGTCCGGCGAAACGGGATGAAACAACCATCCCCGTTCCCTTCTCTCCTTGCAATGTGATAACGGCCCGCGCCTGATGGTAGGCGCGGGCCGTTAACAAAGGGAGATGCCGGGGTTACCCGGCGGCAGCGGCTCTGAACTGGTCGCGGGGGTGCTCGATCTCACCCAGCGAGACGGTCTCCCGGCGGAAGAACAGGGAGAGGGTCCAGTCGGCCATGACGCGGACCTTCCGGTTGGTGGTCGGCACCCGCGACAGGTGGTAGGTCCGGTGCATGAACCACGCGGGCCAGCCGCGCAGCTTGACTCCGTAGACGTTCGCGACGCCCTTGTGCAGGCCCAGTCCGGCGACCGAGCCGACGTACTTGTGCTTGTAGTCCTTGAGCGGACGGCCGCGCAGGTAGGCGGTGACGTTGTCGCCGAGGACCTTGGCCTGGCGGACGGCGTGCTGGGCGTTGGGCGCGCAGTACTCCCCCGGGTGGGTGAGGTCGGGCACGCCCGCCACGTCGCCGGCCGCGAAGGCGCCCTCGACGCCGCTGACCGTGAGCTTGGTCGTGGTCTTGATGCGGCCGCGCTCGTCGAGCGGGAAGTCGCCGGAGTTCACGATCGGGGCGGCCTTCACGCCGGCCGTCCAGACGACGGTCGCCGACTCGAAGGAGTCGCCGTCGCTGGTCTCGACGAGGCCGCCGACCACCGAGTTGAGCCGGGTCGACATCTTCAGCTCGATGCCGCGCTCGCGGAGCTGCTCGGCGGTCCAGGTGCCCATCTCGGGGCCGACCTCCGGCAGGATCCGGTCGGTCGCCTCGATCAGCACCCACCGCAGGTCGCTCTTCTTGATCGACGGGTAGTAGGAGATCGCGTCGTCGGTCATGTCCTGGAGCTCGGCCAGCGCCTCGATCCCGGCGAAGCCGCCGCCGACCACGACGAAGGTGAGCGCCCGGCGCCGCACCTCCTCGTCGTCGGTGGACTCGGCCCGGTCGAGCAGCGCCAGCACGCGGTTGCGCAGCGCGATGGCCTCGCCGACCGACTTGAATCCGATGGCCGCGTCGGCGAGCCCGGGGATCGGCAGCGTGCGGGAGATCGAGCCGGCCGCCATGACCACGACGTCGTAGCCGATCTCGCGGGGTTCGCCCACACTCGGCTCGAACGTCAGCTGACGCTGCTCGTGGTTGACCTTGGCGACCTTGCCGTTGAGGATCCGGACCTTGGGCAGGACACGCCGCAGAGGCGCCACGACGTGCCGCGGCGAGATGCTTCCCGCGGCGGCCTCCGGCAGGAACGGCTGGTAGGTCATGTAGGACTGCGGGTCGATGAGGGTGATACGGACCGATCCGTTCCGCAGTTCGCGACGGAGGGTGCGCTGGAGCCGCAGGCCGGTGTACATGCCCACGTATCCACCGCCAACGATGACGATGTGCTTCGACGTGCGGTTCACCACGGATGCCCTTCGTGTGTCCGATCGCTTGTGAAAGCATTCACAAGCTACCTGAACAACACCGGCCGAGGCCAATCCCTTCCCAAGGGAACTTGACCGAAGTTTCCGGTTTGGTAATTTTCAGTACGACTTGACGTGGGAACTTTGCCCAAAATTTCGAACGTGACCGACTTCACACATGTGAAGCAATTCACAAGCCCGCTGACCTGGGACAACGAGGGTCAGAGAGCGGCGGCGCGGGAGAAGACCGCGTCCAGCATCGCCTCGGTGACCCGGCCGGTGAACGTGTTCTGCTGGCTCGGGTGGTAGCAGCCGATCAAGGTCGTCTCTCCCAGGGGCACCTCGACGCCGTGGCCGAACGGCGGGCGGGGGCTCGGGAGGGCGTAGCCGGCGGCCTTGAGAGCGGGCCAGATCGCCTGCCAGGCGAAGCCTCCCAGGGCGACCACGACACGCGGCCGCACCAGACGCAGTTCCTGGAGCAGCCAGGGGAAGCAGGTGTCCCGCTCCTCCGGCGTCGGCTTGTTGGCGGGCGGCGCGCACCGGACGGCCGCGACCATGCGCGCGCCGATCAGGCGCTGGCCGTCGCCCGCGTGCACGCTCGTCGGCTGGGCCGCCAGGCCGCTGCGGAAAAGGGAGGCGAACAACCAGTCGCCGCTGCGGTCGCCGGTGAAGATGCGGCCGGTGCGGTTCCCGCCGTGGGCGGCCGGGGCCAGGCCCACGATCAGGACCCTCGGGTCGTCGTCGCCCCAGCCGGCGATGGGACGTCCCCAGTAGGTCTCCTCCCGGTACGCCTTCCGCTTCACGTCGGCCACCTCCTCCCGCCACGCCACCAGCCGCGGGCAGGCGCGGCACACCGACTGGCGGGCGGTCAGCTCGCCGATCGACGGGCTGTTCGCGGCCAGCTCCGCCACCTCCGCCGGCGTGGTGGCGACGGGGGTCGAGGGGGTGGCCGGGTCGTCCGGCCAGCCGGTGCCGGGAGGTACGAAACTCATGGCCCCAAGCGTGCCAGCGGAGGCGGCGGGGAAGGAAAGCGCCGTGTCCCTCCCTCCACTCTTCGGCCCCGCCTTCGACGCCGACCCCTACCCGGCCTACGACTGGCTGCGCCGCAACGCCCCGGTCACCAAGGTGCCGCTGCCCGGCTGCGAGGCCTGGCTGATCACGCGTTACGCCGACGCGGTGACCGCGCTGACCCATCCGGCGCTGGCGAAGGATCCGGCGCTGGGCTCCCCCGAATGGTTCCGCGCGCAACTCGGCCTCCCCCTCGACCACCGCTCGACGCTGGCCCGGCACATGCTGAACGCCGACTCCCCCGACCACCCCCGGCTGCGCCGCCTGGTCAGCGCCGCGTTCACGCCCCGGAGGGTGGCGAGTCTGCGGGCCAGGGCCGAGGAGCTGACCGAGGGCCTGCTCGCCGTGATGGCGGCCAAAGACGAGGCCGACCTGATCGCCGACCTGGCCTACCCGCTGCCCATCGCGATCATCTGCGACCTGCTGGGCGTGCCCGAGTCCGAGCGGGCCACCTTCCACCACCTGGCCTCGGTGATCGACTCGGCGGCGGCCTCGGAGATCGACCAGCTCGCGGCGGCGACCGACGGCATGGAGCGGTTCCTGGCCGACCTGGTGGCCCACAAGCGCACCCATCCGGGCGACGACCTGCTGACCGAACTGGTGCGCCGCCCCGACATCAGCCCCGACGAACTGACCTCGACGGCGTTCCTGCTGCTGATCGCCGGGCACGAGACGACGGTCGCCCTGATCGGCAACGGCCTGCTGGCGCTCTTACGCCACCCCGGCCAGTTCGCGGCGCTGAAGAAGGACCCTTCGACGCTGCCCGACGTGATCGACGAGATGCTGCGTTACGACGGCCCGGTGCGGAACGCGACGTGGCGGTTCCCGACCGAGCCCGTCGTGATCGGCGGCCAGGAGATGCTGCCCGGCGAGCCGATCCTGGTGTCGCTGCTGGCGGCCAACCGCGATCCGGAGGCCTTCGACGAGCCCGACGTGTTCCGTCCGGGCCGGATCGACGAACCCCACCTGGCCTTCGGGCGCGGCCCCCACTACTGCGTGGGGGCGGCGCTGGCCAAGATCGAGGGCGAGGTCGCGATCGGCGGCGTGATCTGCCGTTTCCCCGACCTGGAGCTGGCGACCGACGACCTGGTGTGGTGGCCGAGCAACATCATGCGCGGCCTGTTCTCCCTGCCGGTCCGCCTCAACAAGTAGGGCTTCAGGTCAGCGACCAGGCGATGCCGTCGAGGATGTCGTGCTCGCTCACGACCACCTCGGTGAAGCCGAAGTCGCGCACGATCCCGTCGAGGATGAGCGCACCCGCGCAGATGACGTCGACGCGGCCCGGGTGCATCACCGGGATCGCGGCGCGCTCCTCCCGGGTCATCCGGAGCAGCCGGTCGGTCACCTCGTGGACGTCGGCGGCGGAGATCCGCGAGTGGTGGATCTTCTCGGAGTCGTAGAAGGGCAGGTCCAGGGCGATCCCGGCGACCGTGGTCACCGAGCCGGCCAGGCCGACGAGCGTGCGCGCGTCGCGCACCGGAACCGTGTCGGCGACCACGGCCAGGGCGGCGTCGACGTCGGCCCGCATGGCGGCGAAGTCGCCGTCGTGGCGCTCGGTCAGGCGGACGCAGCCGATGTCCATCGACACGGCGCCCTTGACCTCAGAAGAGCCGACGACGAACTCGGTCGAGCCGCCGCCGATGTCCACGACCAGATAGGGCCCCGGCGGGTCGGAAATGCCCCTTACGGCCCCGTTGAAGGAGAGGGCGGCCTCTGCGGCACCGGTGACGACTTCGGGCTCCACGCCGAAAATGGCGCGCACGCCGTCGACGAAGACCTCTCGGTTCCCGGCGTCGCGGGTGGCCGAGGTCGCCACGACCCGGGTCTTCACCGCGCCCTCGTCGAGGATCTCGGCGGCGTAGCCGCGCATCGCGGCGAAGGTGCGCTCCAGGGCCTCGGGGGCGAGCATCCCGGTCTTGTCGACGCCCTGCCCGAGCCGGACGATCTCCATCCGCCGCGTGACGTCGGTGAGCGTGTCACCCTCGACGTCGGCGATGAGCAACCGGACCGAGTTGGTCCCACAGTCGATGGCGGCCACACGTGTCACTACTCAACCCACCCCTTAGCACCGGCGATCGCGCCCGCCAGCATATGCGGCCAAGCTACCGGCCCACCGGGCGATCAACGTCGCCGTTGGTCCTCCACTTCCGGGGCGGTCGACGGGAACCCGTCGCGGCTGGAGCGGGAGCGGGCGGCCGGCGCCGGAGGCGGGGCCGATCCGGCGGCGGCGGGCGGCGCCGGGGTGGGCGGAGCCGTAACGGAAGAAATCGACTTTCAGCAGACGCAGGGGCCGTCGGCCCACCACTCCGGGAGGGCGTCGAGGGCTTCGCGGCCGAACGGGTTGGTGCCCGGGGCGGCGAGTTCGTGGCCGACCAGTGCGTGGAGGCACTTGACCCGGTCGGGCATGCCGCCAGCCGTCTGGGTTCCGCGCGGGAGTGGTTCGAGGCCGTCTTCGGCGGCGGCCTTGTCGCGGCGGGCCAGGTAGTCGTCGTGGGCGGCCTGGTAGCGGGCGGCCAGGTCGGGGTCGGCGGCGAGGCGTTCGCGCATCTCGGCCATCAGGCCCTCGGCCTCGAGGGTGCCGATCGCCGAGGCGGCCCGGGGGCAGGTCAGGTAGAAGGTCGTCGGGAACGGAGTTCCGTCGGGGAGGCGGGGCGACGTCTCGACCACGTCGGGCAGGCCGCACGGGCATCGGTGGGCCACCGCGCGCACGCCGCGCGGCGGACGGCCCAGTTGTGCCTCGACCGCCGCCAGGTCGTCTGGACTGACCCCGGACACTATCCCCCCATTTTCTTGCCTTGCCCCCGGTCGGCCGACTCGACCGACTGCCAGAGCGAGATGTACCACGGCGAGACGGCGGCCTTGCGCTGCCCTGCCGAGGCGGATGTCTTCGTTCCGTCGTCGAGGACCCCGTAGCAGTGGGCGCCCGGCTCGCAGAAGTGGAGCTTCTCGCGGGCCTCACGCTTGATGTATTCGGGGTCTTCGAGGCGTTTGCGTTCCTCTTCGAGCGAGCGCAGGTCGGCCAGGGCCTTGGCCTGCTGCTGTTCGAGCTGGGTGATCTGCCGCCGCTGGGCGAGGAACTCGCGCACGGGATAGGCCAGGCTCATCGCGATCGCGCAGACCACGACCGCGAGGATCGCGGCCCGGCCGGTGAGCTGCGGTCGTTTCGCCATCTGAACCTCGCTTCCGGTAGGGCCCGCGCCGGACGGACGCGGGCCGTACCGGTAAAACTTAGCCCTGGAAGCGCGGGAACGCCTTGCGACCCGCGTAGCGGGCGGCGTCGTCGAGAAGTTCTTCGATGCGCAGGAGCTGGTTGTACTTGGCGACGCGGTCGGAGCGGGCCGGGGCGCCGGTCTTGATCTGGCCGGCGTTGACGGCCACCGCGAGGTCGGCGATCGTGACGTCTTCGGTCTCGCCCGAACGGTGGCTCATCATGCAGCGGTAGCCGCTGCGGTGGGCCAGGTCGACGGCGTCGAGGGTCTCGGTCAGGGTGCCGATCTGGTTGACCTTGACCAGCAGGGCGTTGGCGGTGGCGCTGTCGATGCCCCGCTGGAGCCGCTCGGGGTTGGTCACGAACAGGTCGTCGCCGACGATCTGGACCTTGCCGCCGATGGAGTCGGTCAGGGTCTTCCAGCCCGCCCAGTCCTCCTCGTCGAAGGGGTCTTCGATCGAGACCAGCGGGTAGCTGCGGACCAGGTCTTCGTAGTAGGCGGCGAGCTCCTCGGCCGACAGGCCCTTGCCGTCGATGGTGTAGACGCCGTCGTTGTGGAACTCGGTGGCGGCCACGTCGAGGGCGAGCGCGATGTCGGTGCCGGGGGTGAAGCCGGCCTTCTCGATCGCGACCAGGATCAGGTCGAGCGCGTCGCGGTTGCTGGGCAGGTTGGGGGCGAAGCCGCCCTCGTCGCCCAGGCCCGTGGCGTAGCCGCGCTCCTTGAGCACCGACTTGAGCGAGTGGTAGGTCTCGGCGCCGATGCGGACCGCCTCGGAGAACGTGGCCGCGCCGATCGGCGCGATCATGAACTCCTGGATGTCGACGTTGGAGTCGGCGTGGGCGCCGCCGTTGAGGATGTTCATCATCGGGACCGGCAGCACGTGGGCGTTGGGGCCGCCGACGTAGCGGAACAGCTGCAGGTCGGACGACTCGGCCGCGGCCTTGGCGACGGCGAGCGAGACGCCGAGGATGGCGTTGGCGCCGAGGCGGGCCTTGTTGGGCGTGCCGTCGAGGTCGATCATGACCTGGTCGATGATGCGCTGCTCCTCGGCGTCGATGCCGAGGATCTCGTCCTGGATCTCGTCGGTGACGGCCAGGACGGCCTTCTCGACGCCCTTGCCCTTGTAGCGGGAGCCGCCGTCACGGAGCTCGACCGCCTCGAACTGCCCGGTGGAGGCGCCGCTCGGGACGGCGGCCCGGCCGGTGCTGCCGTCTTCGAGCAGGACCTCGACCTCGACGGTGGGGTTACCCCGTGAATCGAGGATCTCGCGGGCGTGAACGGCCTCGATGGAAGCCACGAAGCACTCCTAAAGTCGAAAGACAGTTTGCGACAAGAGCCTATCGACGCCTACTCGCCGGTAACGCCCATCTGTCCACCATCCGAGACGGGACCTCGCTCCCACGCCTCGACCCTGGCCCGATATTCGCGGGCCGCCTGCCGCAGCGCCGCCTCCGGATCGTCTCCGGCGGCCTGGATCTCGCGGACGAGGTCGAAGAGCCGCTGCCCCGGGGAGGAGGGCCCTTCGGCGAGCTCGGCGGGAGCGCCCACCCGGGACGCGCGCCGCAGCAGCTGGGCCGCCAGGGACACGGCCGGCTGGCCCATCGGAACCCCGGCCAGCGCCGACTCGGACTCGCCCTTGGCCGCGCGTTCGGCCTTCTTGATCTCCTCCCAGTTGGCCGCCACCGTCTCGGCCCCGTCGACGGTCACGTCGGCGAACACGTGGGGGTGGCGCCGGACCAGCTTGGTCACGATGGCGTCGGCGACGTCGTCGACGTCCCAGCCCTCGTCGCCGCGCTCCTGGGCGAGCCGGGCGTGGAAGACCACCTGGAACAGCAGGTCGCCGAGTTCCTCGCGGAGCCCGGCCAGGTCGCCGTTCTCGATGGTCTCGACGACCTCGTAGGACTCCTCGACCAGGTAGGGGATCAGCGACTCGTGGGTCTGCCGCCCGTCCCAGGGGCACTCACGCCGCAGCCGGTCCATGACGGCGACCATGTCGAGCAGGCGGGCGCCGGGCAGGTCGTAGGAGCCGGGCACGACCTCGATCTCCGGCGGGTCGGGCAGCGCCAGCGCCGCGTGGCCGACGGCGCGGAAGAACGCCTCGTCGCCGTCCTGCGCGGCCAGCCAGACCAGGGTCGCGGTGACCGACTCGCGGGCGATGGCGGCCGGGTCGTCGCGGACCTCCGCTCCGGGCACGAACGGCAGCAGCGGATGGTCGGCGGAACCGGTGAAGACCTTCCCCGCCCGCAGGGCCTCCCACGCGGGAGCGCTGAGGATCCCGGGGGCGACCCGGGGCGAGGAGGTGACGACGATCAGGGGCACGCGTCAGCCCGCAGCGGCGCCGTTGCCGGCCGGCGCGGTGCCGAAGCGGTCACTCGGCAACCAGCCCTGCGACGGGTCGAACTTGCCGTAGCGGGGGCTGAAGGTCACCGGGATCTTGCCGGCCAGCTCGTTGATCTTCTGCTGACCGGCGGCCATCTGCTGCTCGCCGGTGCCGCCGCCGAGCTTGGCGGCCAGCTTCTCCGAGCCGATGGAGACCTTCAGCCAGTCGCGGGCCAGCAGCGGGGACACGCCGCGCTGGAGGAGGATCTGGTCGACGGCGGCCTGGCCGTTGTTGCTGGCGTAGAAGGCGTCGACCTCGCCGTCCGAGACGGTGATGCCGTTCTGCCTCTCAAGCTGGCTGAACTGGCTGACGTTGACGAGCTGGAGCAGCACCGCCTGGGTCACCGTGCCGGGAAGCTGCTGCAACTGGTCGGGCGGGATCTTCGCGCTCTCCAGCGCCTTCTGGAACTCCGTCACGTTCTCGTCGAGCGTGGCGGTGGTGATGCGGTGGTCGCCGACCGTGGCGGCCGAACCGGCCTGGATCGGCCCGCTGCACGCGGTAAGCGCCAGCCCTGCGGCGACGGCCACGGCGGCCAGTTTGAGCTTCACAGACGACCCCTCCAGGTCCCAGATGTTCGGCGCAGCTACTTTACTCGGTTGGGCTCCAGGAAGAGCGCCTCGACCAGGTCTCCGCACCAGCGGAGCATGTCGAGGTCGCGCAGGGGCTGCCCGCCGATCGGCTTGGTCTTAGGCACCGGCACCAGAAGCGTCTCGGTGGCCTGCTTGAGCAGGGCCTTCGGGTAGAGCCGCTGGAGCCGCACCTGCTGGGAGTCACGCAGGGCCACCGGGGCGAACTTGATGTTGGCGCCCATGAGCTGGACGTCGGTCAGCCCCGCCTTGCGGGCCCTGATCCGGAACCGGGCCACTTCGAGCAGGTTGTCGACCTCCTGCGGCGGGCGGCCGTAGCGGTCGGTGAGCTCGTCGCGCACGGCGGCGATGTCGTCTTCGGTGCCGATCGCGGCGATCCGCTTGTAGGCCTCCAGCCGCAGGCGCTCGCTGGTGACGTAGTCGTGCGGGATGTGCGCGTTGATCGGGAGCTCGACCTTGACGTCGGGCTGTTCGGCGACCGTCTCGCCGGAGAGCTTGTTCTTCTGCTCCTGTACGGCCTCCGCCATCATCCGCACGTAGAGGTCGAAGCCCACGCCCTGGATGTGGCCCGACTGCTCGGCGCCCAGGATGTTGCCGGCGCCCCGGATCTCCAGGTCCTTCATGGCGACGTACATGCCCGCGCCCATCTCGGTGTGCTGGGCGATCGTGGCGAGGCGCTCGTGGGCGGTCTCGGTGAGCGGGTTCTCCGGCGGGTAGAGGAAGTAGGCGTAGCCGCGCTCGCGGCCTCGGCCCACACGGCCGCGGAGCTGGTGGAGCTGCGAGAGGCCGTAGTTGTCGGCCCGGTCGACGATCAGCGTGTTGGCGTTGGGCACGTCGAGGCCCGACTCGACGATCGTGGTCGAGACGAGCACGTCGAAGTCGCGCTCCCAGAAACCCACCATGATCTTTTCGAGCTGCTGCTCGTTCATCTGGCCGTGGGCGACCGCAACCCGGGCCTCGGGCACGAGCTCGTGCAGGCGGGCGGCGACCTTGTCGATGCTGCGCACCCGGTTGTGGACGAAGAACACCTGGCCGTCGCGCATCAGCTCACGCCGGATCGCGGCGGCGATCTGCTTCTCGTCGTAGGGCCCGACGAAGGTCAGGATCGGGTGGCGCTCCTCGGGCGGGGTGAGGATGGTCGACATCTCGCGGATGCCGGTGAGGCCCATCTCCAGGGTCCGGGGGATCGGGGTCGCCGACATGGCCAGCACGTCGACCTGGGTGCGGAGGTGCTTCATCGCCTCCTTGTGCTCGACGCCGAACCGCTGCTCCTCGTCGACGATGATCAGGCCGAGGTCCTTGAACCTGACCTCGGGCGAGAACAGCCGGTGGGTGCCGATGACGACGTCGATGCCGCCCGCCTTGAGCCCTTCGAGGGTGTCCTTGACCTCGCCGTCGGTTTGAAAGCGGGAGATCGGCCGCACGGTCACCGGGAAGTTGGCGAACCGCTCGCCGAAGGTCGACAGGTGCTGCTGGACGAGCAGGGTCGTCGGGACCAGCACGGCGACCTGCTTGCCGTCCTGGACCGCCTTGAACGCCGCCCGCACCGCGATCTCGGTCTTGCCGTAGCCGACGTCGCCGCAGATCAGCCGGTCCATCGGGACGGCGCGCTCCATGTCGCGCTTGACCTCGTCGATGGCTTCGAGCTGGTCGCCGGTCTCGGCGTAGGGGAAGGCGTCCTCCATCTCGCGCTGCCACGGCGAGTCGGGCGCGAAGGCGTGGCCCGGGGAGGCCATGCGGGCGGAGTAGAGGCGGATGAGCTCGCCCGCGATCTCCTTGACGGCCTTCTTGGCGCGGGTCTTGGCCTTGGCCCAGTCGGCGCCGCCCATGCGGTTGAGGGTCGGGGACTCGCCGCCGACATAGCGGGTGACCTCGTCGAGCTGGTCGGTCGGGACGTAGAGGCGGTCGCCCTTGGCGTACTCGATGACGAGGTATTCGCGGGTCGCGCCCTGGACGGTGCGCTGGACCATCTCGATGTAGCGGCCGACGCCGTGCTGCTCGTGGACGACGTGGTCGCCGATCTTGAGCTGGAGGGGGTCGACCATGTTCCGGCGCCGGCTCGGCAGCCGCCGCATGTCCTTGGTGGACGCCTTCTGCCCCACCAGGTCGAGGTGGGTCAGCACGGCCAGCCCGGAGGTGACGAAGCCGTGCTCCAGCCGGCCCGTGGTGACCTGCACGACGTCGCGGCCCGGCGGCTCGTCGATCGACCGGACCAGCCGGGCGGCGACGTCGACCCCCTTGAGCAGCTCGACCATGCGCTCGGCGGGCCCGTGGCCCTCGCTCATCAGCACGACCGAGCGTCCGGCCCCGAGCCATCCCTTGATGTCGCCGAGGGCCCGCTGGGTGTCGCCCCGGTAGGCCTCCACGTCGTGGGCCCCCAGGTCGAGGCCGTCGCCGAAGGGCGCGATCGACCACCAGGGCTGGCCCAGCTCACCGGCGTGCTCGCGCACCTCGTCGAGGGTGCGGAAGGCGGCGGCGTCGAGGTCGATCGGGGCCTCTCCCCCGGCGGCGGCGGTGATCCACGACGCCTCCAGGAACTCCTGGCTGGTGCGCACGAGCTCGACGGCCCGGCCCCGGATGCGCTCGGGGTCGCAGACGAACACCGCCGCGCGCAGCGGCAGGTGGTCGATCAGCAGGTCCATGTCGCCGGCCAGCACGGGCGCGAACGCCTCCATGCCCTCGACCGGCACGCCGTCGGCCAGCGACCCGAGGATCTCCCCCAGCGCCGGGTGGCGTTCGGCCAGCTCGCGAGCGCGCTCGCGGACGCCGGGGGTGAGCAGCAGCTCGCGGCACGGCGCGGCGAACAGGCCGCCCTCGGCCACTTCGAGGGAGCGCTGGTCGGCGACCTTGAACCAGCGGATCTCCTCGACGGTGTCGCCCCAGAACTCCAGCCGCAGCGGGTGTTCCTCGGTCGGCGGGAACACGTCGAGCAGCCCGCCCCTGACCGCGACCTCGCCGCGCTTCTCCACCATGTCGACCCGGTGGTAGCCGTTCTCGACCAGGCGGGCGACCACGTCTTCGAGGTCGGCGTCGTCGCCGGGGCGCAGGCGTACCGGCTCCAGGTCGCCCAGGCCCGCCACGATGGGCTGCAGGACCGCGCGGACCGGCGCGACCACCACGCGCAGCGGCCCGGCCGTCGCGTCGCCCGCCACGGGGTGGGCGAGCCGCCGCAACACGGCGAGCCGCTGGCCCACCGTGTCGCTGCGCGGCGACAGGCGCTCGTGCGGCAGGGTCTCCCAGGCCGGGAAGACGGCCACCTGCGACTCGGGCAGCAGGCTGGTGAGGGCGGCGGCCAGGTCTTCGGCCTCGCGCCCGGTGGCTGTCACGGCGAGCACGGGACGGGTGCGCGCCACGGCGGCCACCCCGAACGGCCGCAGGGCGGTCGGCGCGATCAGATCGGCGCCGGTCACCTCCTGGCCGAGCGCCTCGGCCAGCTCTGGCTGCGCTGCGACGAGGTCGAGAAGTCCGGAAAGTGTCATGCCGCGGGCCCCCACGTAAGTAACTACAGCCGCCTGCCGGACGAGTCGACGGCACGCGGACGACCCGGAACCTGATCGGGACCGGGGATACCTCACAAGGCTACTGCGCGCGCGACTCGCCCATGATGCGACCTGATTCGGTGAGCGGATGACTACGCTTTGTGACATGTCTTTCGGAAAAATCATCGGCGAACGCGCCGCGGAGACGCCCGGCAAGCCGCTCGACGTCCTGGTGGCCGGGTGTGGCCGGGGCGAACCGTTGGAGCTCGGCGGTGTCGACTGCCGGGTGACCGGGGTCGATGAGGACCGGCCCATCCTTCGCGCGCACACGGTCGAACGTCCCGATCTGCACGTCTACGCCCTGGGCGACCTCCGCTCGGTGCCCATGACGCCACGCGGGTTCGACATCGTCTGCGTGGAGTTCCTGCTCGAAAGAGTGCAGTACGCGGAACTGATCCTCGACCGCATGGTCAACGCCCTGCGTCCGGGCGGGCTGCTGCTCATCCGGATCCGCGACCGGGAGTCGGCCTACGGCTTCGTCGACCGGCTCCTGCCCGGCTGGCTGCGCAGCCGGTTCGGCGAGCCGCTGCCGGCGGTCTACGAACCGGTCTGCTCGCGGGAGGGGCTGCGCGCCTACTGCCTGATGCGCGGCCTGATGATCGCCGAGGACCGGGGAGACACCACCGGCCCGGCCCGTCTCGGCCCTCACGGGAAGCTGGTCGAGACGGTCTGCCGGGCGGTGGCGGCCCTGTCGCGCGGGAAGCTCGACCCCGCCTACGACGAGGTGACGCTGATCGTGCGCAGACCGAGGAACCACTTCGCGCGGATCCTCTAGCGGCGCACCAGGACCGGCCGCCACGAGGTGCGCGAGTCGCGGTAGGAGGCGAGTCGCGTCGTCTCCTTCCCGTCGACGCTCACCATGACCAGCGCGCTGTCGAACTCGTCGTCGCAGTCGCGGGCGCAGCCGAGCCCGATCAGGTGGTCGTCGTCGACCCAGGCCCACAGCTGGAGCATCTGCTGACGGCCGACGACCTCACCGGTCTCGACGTCGGTGACCCTGGTGGGCAACCCCGCGGGACCGGCCCGCAGCCTGCCGTTGGGAGACACTCCCGCCTCGTTCATGCGGCGGGGGTGGCCCTCGTCGAAGCCGAGGCGGGTTCCCTCGGTGTCGTAGAGCAACCGGCCGCCGCCCCTAGTGGCGGCCCACAGGCGGGTGCTGTCGTCGTCCCAGCGCAGGTCGTCGCGCCCGTTCAGGGCGTCGGGGTCGGGCGGCAGGGGCCGCCAGTTCCGGGTTCCGGCGTTGGGGTCGATCACGTAGAAGCCGGTGCGCGACCGCGGCAGGCCCGCCGCGCTGGTGCGCTCCGCGTCGAGCCACTTCTTCTCGTCGGGGGGCCCACTGTAGGTGGTGAGCACCAGCTTCGAACCGTCGGGCGACCAGAAGACCGAGCCGGCGGCCTCCTCCAGGTCCCACCAGCGGGTGAACATCATGGTCTTCAGGTCGACCAGGCCGAGCCCCCGGGAGGGCAGGTCGCCCATGAGCACGGCCGCCAGGCCCATGCCGGGCAGCACGTCGACCCACTGGTAGGGGGTGCGGACGTAGCGGCCCTCGCCCTGGTCGTAGACGCTCCACGTGTAGCGAAGGGCCTCGGTGCCCCGGCCGGTGTCGGCCCATTCGGTCGAGTAGTAGGAGCCCACGGCCCACGGCCCGGCCGCGATCAAGTTGACCGGCGGGTCGTTCTCGGTGTCGGTGTGGACGGTCGTCGGCGCCGGCGAGGCGGCCGTCGTGGGCCGCTCGGCCACGATGGTGCGCTCGGGCGAGGCGCCGGGCAGCAGGGTGACGACGGCCGTGACGGCGGCGGCGACCAGGACGGCGCCCGACCCGGCGAAGCCGAGCCGCCGCCTCCTGCGGGTCCGCAGCGCGCGCTCAGCCAGATCGGCGGGCACGCGCACCTCCTGGGCCCAGTCCCGGAGGGCTTCCTTGATCATGGTGTCCTCGTTCATCGGGTGAGCTCCCTGAGGTCGGCGGAGCGCAGTTTCGCCAGCGATCGGTGGGTGGTGCTGCGGACGGTGCCGATCGAGCAGCCCATGAGGCGGGCGATCTCCTCCTCGGGCAGGTCCTCGTAGTAGCGGAGCACGAGCATGGCCCGTTGCCGGCGGGTGAGGGTGGCCAGCGCCTCGCGCAGGGCCAGGCGTAACTCGACCGTGCGGGTGCCGTCGTCGCCGCCCGTCTCCGGGAGTTCGGCGACCGTGGTCTCGTGCCGCCGCCAGGCCCGCCGCCACAGGCTGACATGCTGGTGGTACATCACCCGCCGCACGTAGGCCTCCGGGTCGGTCACGCCGGACCATCTGCCCAGCGCACGGACCAGCGACGACTGCACCAGGTCCTCCGCGGCGTGCTGGTCGCCCGCGGTGAGCAGGTAGGCCAGGCCCATCAGCGCGGGTGACCGGGCGGCCACGAACTCGCGGAAACGCAGTTCTGCTGCCGAGTCCACGGTCACCTCCCAGAAGATGTGTCAGCCTTTATGACGCCGCCGTGCGGCTCCTCCTATGCCTGCCGAGATCGGATAATCGACCGCCATGACCGACTGGACCCCCGACGCCCGCGAACTCGCCGACCTCGAACTGCTCCTTTCGGGGGCGTTCGCGCCGTTGACCGGCTTCCTCGGCAAGGCCGACGCCGCGTCGGTCGCCGAGACCGGCACGCTCGCCGACGGCACCCCGTGGCCCGACCCCGTCACGATCGCACTGCCCGACGAGATCGCCGTCGGCGACCGGGTCACCCTCACCGATCCCGAAGGGGCCGCGCTGGCGGTCATGACGGTGACCGAACGCGACGGGCATCACGCGGCGGGTCCGGTGGAGGCGCTGGGCGCGCCCGTCTACGGGCCGTTCGCGCGGCTGCGCCGCGGCCCCGGGGAGGTCAAGCTCGACGGCGAGGTGCTGGCGGTCACGATGCGCGGCCCGCTCGACGGCCCGGCGCTGGCCGACGTCGCCGCCACGGCCGAGGAGCTGGAGGCGACGGTGCTGCTGATGCCGCTCGTGTTCGGCGAGGCCGGGCCCGCGGTGGTGCGGGCGGCGCTGAAGGCGCAGGCCGAACTGCCCGGGTCGCAGGTGGTGGCGGTTCCGCTGGCGCCGCGCGAGGACGTCGAGATCGACCTCGAACTGCGCGAGTACGTCGCCCGCAACTACGGCGCCACCGAGCACTACGCCGGCCCGGCCCCGGTCCGCATCCCCGGGCCGCCCCACCGGCGCGGCCTGGTGCTGTTCTTCACCGGGCTCTCCGGGTCGGGCAAGTCGACCGTGGCCCGGGGGGTGCGCGACGCGCTGCTGGAGAAGGGCGGCCGCACGGTCACCTATCTCGACGGCGACGTGGTCAGGCGGCTGCTGTCGAAGGGTCTGACGTTCTCGGCGGAGGACCGCGACCTGAACATCCGCCGGATCGGCTACGTCGCCAGCGAGGTCGCCCGGCACGGCGGCCTGGCCATCTGCGCCCCGATCGCGCCGCACGCCCACACCCGCGAGGAGGCCCGCGAGATGGCCGAGGAGGTCGGCGCCGACTTCCTGCTGGTGTGGATCTCCACCCCGCTGGAGGAGTGTGAGCGCCGCGACCGCAAGGGCCTCTACGCCAAGGCCCGCGCCGGGCTGATCCCCGAGTTCACCGGGGTCTCGGCCCCCTACGACGAGCCGGAGGACGCCGACCTGGAGATCGACACCACCGGCCTGCCGGTCGAGCGGGCGGTCTCGCTGGTGATGAACGCCCTCACGACCGGCGGCTGGGTCAGGTAGGGCGAGCGCCCGAGCCGCCGGAACGCCTCGGCGGCCTCGGGCGTGGTGTCGAACCGCGTGTCGCCCCGGGGCGCCCACGGCGAGTCGAAGTAGACCAGGGCCTTGATCTGGGGGTAGGCGGCGATCTGGCGGCGTACCGAGTCGAAGAAGGCGGCCTTGAAGCCGGGCCGCTCGAAGACCCCCCATTCGGCCACCATGATCGGCTTGGCCGGGAAGCGCGACTGGGCCCAGCGGTAGAAGCCCGGCCACTGCGGGTGGTCGGGGCGGCGCTTGTCGATCAGCGAGGCGAAGTCGGTCACGCGGTCGTCGGCGTAGGGGTCGACGCCGATCCAGTCGACCACCGCGTCGCCCGGGTAGAGCCGCTCGAACCACGACGCCGACGACCAGTTGGGCGCGCCCATGTAGGTCATCACGGTGACCGCGTTGGTGACGCCCTTCTCGCGCAGGCGCAGCACGACGTGGCGGAACATCGCGGCGTAGTCGTCGGCCGCCATGCCCTCGGCGGGCCGGACGTCGTTCTCCGGTTCGTGGTGGATCGTCAGGAAGAACCGCTGCGGGAAGGTCGCCGAGATGTGGGCGGCCAGCTTGTCGATGCGCCGGTCGAGCGCGCCCGACGCGATCTCGGCCCAGGTATGGCGCAGTGACGGCTTCCAGTTGACCAGCAGCAGCCGGTCCTTCGCGAGCGCGCGCTCCTCCTCGGTCGGGAACAGTTCGCCGGCGCGGTGGTAGACGTGCAGGATGTCGGCCCGGCGGCCCATGCGCTGCTCGGCCCGTTCCAGGCCGCGTGTGGGGCCCCGGCCGGTGAAGACCTCGGGGGCGATGCCCCACCAGGCGCCGCAGGTGGGGATCAGCACGCCGGTGACGGCGCAGGGCGCGGCGATCGGCGGCTCCGTCTTGGGCGCCGTCTTCGGCACCGTCCGCTCGGCGGCTCCCGAAGCCAGGGAGCAGCCCGCCACCATCAACACGATCATCGTGATTGCCCAGCGCATGGATTCACCTTTCCACTGCCGGGGGAGAACATGTGGCCTCCTTTTCCAGAACGCAGCTCCGACATGTCCGGCGAATCGCCGTTATTGTTCCGTGATTCGCCAGCAGAAATTCTGTAATTAGCACCGGGGTAATCACCGCACCCGGCTAGGGTTCGTAGTCGCTTCACCCCCATCGGAGACCGACATGAGCCTGCCACCGCCGCACAGCCGGGATCTCGCGGAGTACGGCTCCGTGTTCCGCCGCCGCTGGATCGTCGCCTTGACCTGCCTGTTTATGGGCGTCATGGGCGGCGTCGGGCTGCTGTGGCGCGCCCCGGCGGCCTACCTCGGGGTGGCCGACGTGCAGGTGGCCCCGACCGGGCTCGGGGAGCCGCAGAACGTGGTGACCGCCCGGCAGCGCGAAGCTCTCAATCTCGACACCGAGGCGCAGATCGCACAATCATCCGTCGTGGCGACGAATGCGTCACGCGTTATCGGAGGCGACCCCGAGGACCTTCGGAGGCAGGTTTCCGTTGATGTGCCACCCAATTCGGGAATTCTTCGGATTTCGTTCACCTGGCCCGACGCCGCCGGGGCCGCCAAGGGCGCGCAGGCCTTCGCCGACGCCTACCTGGCCCACCGCCGGGCTTCGGCCGAGGCGCTGCTGACCGAGCAGAAGCGCGCCGTCCTGGCCAAGCTCCGCCTGGTCAACAGCCAGCTCAGCACCGCGCTGGTGACGATGTCCCGGCACCCCAAGGGCAGCCCGCAACGTGCCCTGGCCGCCCACCAGCAGACCGTGCTGACCCGTCAGGCGACGGCCCTCACACTCCGGTACGACGTCCTGAAGACCACCGCGGTCACCCCCGGGACCGTGATCACCCCCGCGTCTCCCCCGGAGACGGCCAGCGAACCGCGCCCCGCCCTGTACGTGGGCGGCGGCCTCTTCGCCGGCATCCTGCTCGGCGTGGGAGCGGCCTTCGCCCGGGACCGCTCCGATCTCCGCCTCCGCACCCCGGCCGACGTCGAACGCCTGACGAACCTCGCCCTGCTTCCCCAGGGCGAGGAGTTCGCCGCGGTGGTGACGGCGGCCGGGCACCGGAGCGTGCTGGTCGAGGGCCTGGGCGTCGAACCGGCCCACGTGGCGTGGACGCTGGAGGAGGGTTTCCCGCCGGGCGGCGGCATCCTCCTGGTCACGGCCGGGCCGACCGACGCGGCAGTGCTGGCCGTGGCCCTGGGGCGCATCCGCGCGCCGTGGGTCATCCGCGCGGCCAAGTCGCTGAAGCGGCGCGGCGTCGACGTCCTGGGCGTGATCGCGGTCGACCCGGCGGGCGCCCCGGGGACACTCGCGGTCGACGCGTTGCGGTCGCAGCAGCCCCCGACGGTGGACATTCCCCAACAGCGCCGAGACCTGCTGTGACCTGGCGGTCGGCGCCCGCCGCGTGGCCGATCGCGGCGTTCCTCGTGGGTTACCCCGTCTGGTGGGCCCTCGGGTTCGGCGGGTTGTCCATCGTGGTCGTCGCCGTGCCCATGGCCGTCGTGTTGTGGTTGCGGCGGCCGATCCGGATCCCCCGGGGCATGGGCCTGTGGGCGCTGCTCATCGTCGGTTATCTCATCAGCGCGGTCATGCTCGACGCGACGCCCGCCGGGACCTACGGCGAGTTCGGGATGGGCCGGGTCGTCGGCTGGACCATGCGGCTCACCGTCTACGTCGCGCTCTTCGTCGTCGTGCTCTACCTGGGCAACCTCACCAAGGAGGAGCTCCCCCAGCTCGCCCTCGTCAGGATGCTCGGGATCCTGTTCCTGACAGCCGTGGCCGGTGGCGTGCTCGGGGTCCTCGCGCCGCGGTTCGAGTTCACCGCGCCGATGGAGCACCTGCTCCCCGACCACGCCTTCGTCACCAACCTCGTCCACCCGACCGCCGCGCAGATCCAGTACGTCCTCGGGCACCCGGCCCCCCGGCCGGAGGCGCCGTTCGAGTGGGCCAACGCCTGGGGCGGCAACGTCTCGATCCTGCTGGTCTGGTTCGTGGTCGGCTGGTGGGTCTACGGCGGGCCGGTGCGGAAGACGGTGGCGGCGGGCGTCATCGTGGTGGCGGCGGTGCCGATCGTGCACTCCCTCAACCGGGGGCTCTGGGCCGCGATCGCCATCGGGATCGCGTACCTGATCGTCAGGAACCGGAACCGGGCGGCCCTGCTGACCCTCGCGGCCGTGACCGCGGCGGCCTTCGTGTTCTCGCCGCTGGGCCAGGTGGTGGCCGCGCGGGTCGACCGGCCCCACTCCAACGACATCCGCGCCTTCACGGTCGCCACCACGGTCGAGGTCGCCGCCACGTCGCCGGTCATCGGCTACGGCAACACCCGCAACGCGTTCGGCAACCACCGCACCGTCACCACCGGCCGGACCGACTGGTGCCGGTCGTGCGGGCATCCGCCGCTGGGCTCCGACGGGCAGCTCTGGCTGCTGCTCATCACCCAGGGGTTCACCGGGGCGGCGCTCTACGTCGCCTTCTTCGCGGGCGCGGTCAGGCGGCACTGGCATGATCGGTCGCCGATCGGGCAGGCGGGGAGCCTGGTCATGCTCCTCGTCCTCTTCTACATGTTCATCTACGACGGCCTCGTCAGTGCCCTGACCCTCTATCTGATCTCGTTCGCGGTCCTGTGGCGGAACGCGACGTGAAGGACTTCCGCATACGTCTGCGCTACCTGGATGAGGTGATCTCCTTGCTGTTCCCGCCGTCCACCACTTCTTCGGCCCGGACTCTGGTGCCGAGCCGGCTCGTCCCCCGGCGGCTGGTGCCGCGCGCGCCATGGCATGTCGGCGGGCGGGTGCTGGTCCCCGACGGGCCCGACACGATCGAGACCCACCTCGGCGACGTGCTCGGCCGCCGGGTGCGGGCCACGCTGCACGTCCGCCCCGCCCGCCGCGCGAACCGCAAACCCATCCTGGAGCTGTACGGCGACGCCGGCCTCCTGGCCTTCGTGAAGATCGGCGACCAGCCGCACACCAGAGACCTGATCCGCCACGAGGCCGACACGCTGCGCGCCATCGCCCGCCACCCGTTCGACGTCGTCGTCGCGCCCAAGGTGCTGCACCACGGGATGTGGCGCGACCTCGACGTGCTCGTTCTGACGCCCCTCCCGGTCACGAAGGGCCGCCCGTCGGCCGACCTGCTCGCCGCCGCCGCGCAGGAGATCGCCGCGCTCGGCAAGGGCGCCTGGCACGGCGACTTCTCGCCGTGGAACGTCGCCCCGATGGGCGACCGGCTGCTGGTCTGGGACTGGGAGCGGTTCGGCACCGGCGTGCCGGCGGGCTTCGACACGCTGCACTACTTCTTCCAGACGGCCCTGCGGCGCATGCGCCCGGCCTCGGCGGCGAAGGCGTGCGTGGCGCAGTCGGGGCGGCTGCTGGAGCCCTACGGGATCTCCTACGAAGAGGCGCGGGTGACCGCCGCCGCCTACCTGATGACCCTCGCCGAACGGCACCGCGCCGACGGCCACGAGCCGCTGGGTTCACCCGCGCGGTGGCTGAACCCCGCCGTCGACGGGTTGGAACCCCTGACGTGAACGCCCTCAAGACGACCGCCCACGCCGTGTCGATCACGGCGGGGCGGCTCACGGGGGGCGCCCGCATGCTCCCGTCGTTCCTCATCGTCGGTGCGCAGCGCTGCGGCACGACCTCGCTCTACCGGGCCTTGTCGCAACACCCGATGGTGGCCAAGCCGGTGCTGCGCAAGGGCGTGCACTACTTCGACATGGCCTACGGCCGGGGCCTGGCCTGGTACCGGGCGCACTTCCCGCTGCGGCGGACCGGCATGCTGGCGTTCGAGTCGTCCCCCTACTACCTGTTCCACCCGCTGGCCGGGCCGAGGATCGCCTGGGACCTGCCCGACGTGAAGCTGGTCGTGCTGGTCCGGGATCCGGTGGAACGTGCCATTTCGGCCCACGCGCACGAACTGGCCCGCGGCTTCGAGTCGGAGCCCTCGTTCGCCCGCGCCGTCGAGCTGGAGCCCGAACGCCTGGCCGGGGAGAGCGCCCGGTTGTGCGCGGCCCCGCTGTCGGCGAGCCACGCCCACCGCCACCACGCCTACCTGGCCCGGGGCCGCTACGCCGAGCAGCTCGCCCGCCTCGAACCGCTGATCCCGCGCGACCGCGTCAAGGTGATCGACAGCGGCCGCTTCTTCGCCGACCCCATGCCCGTCTACGACGACCTGCTCTCCTTCCTCGGGCTCCCTCCGGCGGCCGACCCGGTCTTCGACCGGCACAACTCCCGGACCTACGCGCCGATCCCCCGCGACCTGCGCAGCCGCCTGTCGGAGCACTTCCTGCCGTGGGACGCCCTGCTGCTGTCGTGGCTCGACGCGACCCCTTCATGGCGCGCCTGAGGTCGGTGGCGGGACTGGCGGGAGCCGGAACCAGCGCGGCCGCCCAGTTCGCCGTCACCCTGCTGATCACCCGCACGCTGCCCCCGGCGGACGCGGGCGCGTTCTTCACCACGACGGCGCTGGGCCTGATGCTGGCGGGGGTGTTACGCCTCGACACCGGCAACGGCCTGATCTACTTCCGCGCCCGCGGGCCTCACGAAGAGCCGTTCAGCGACCTCACGACCGCCCGCCACAAGGTCGGCGATCGGGATCAGCACGCTGCCGTCGCCGACCGAACCACGACGATCAGTGGCCACCGAGCCACGGCGCAGGCCCTCGTCGCTTTCCGGCGCACGACCGGCGGATTGCCCGTGACATCTCCGGACAAGGACCCATCCGGAAATTCAGCGACTACGGCCGGCCGGCCACTGCTGGCGGTGGCGCTGGTTCCCGTGGTCGCCGGAGCGCTCGTCGCCTCCGTCGTCCTGACCGGCGCCGAGCCCGCGCTCGCCCTCGTGTTGCCCTTCGTCGTGGTGGCCGACGTTCTGGTGGCCGCCACCCGCGGCGCTGGAGGGATGCGGGAGACGCTGCTGCTCAGCGGGCTGGTCCAACCGGTCGGTCAGCTCCTTCTCGTGGGCGGCGCGCTGGCGGCCGGGCTCTCCGCCCCCTGGCTCGTCGTCGCCTGGGGCATCCCGGCGGTTCCGGTGGTCGTGCTCGCCGCCCTCAGGTTGCGGGGCACCGGCACCCGGGTGTCGTGGCGCGAGTTCTGGAGTCACACCTCACCCCGGTCGCTCGCCGCCGCGCTCCAGGCCGTCTTCCAGCGGCTCGACGTCGTGATCGTCGCACTGCTCGCCGGGCCCGCCGAGGCGGCGTTCTATGTCGCCGCGACCCGCTTCAAGGTGGTCGGGCAGCTCGTGGGGCAGGGCCTGGCGCAGGGCGTACAGGCCGAGCTGGTCAGGAAGTTCGCCCAGGGAGAGGCGCGGGCGGCGCGCGCCCTCCATCGGCGGGCGGCCCGCACCCAGATGGCCCTGACCTGGCCGTTCTGGATCGGGTACGCCCTGTTCGCACCGCAGATCCTCCAGGTCTTCGGCGACGGTTACGCCCATGCGGCCGACGTCGCGGTCGTGCTCGCGGTCACGATGATGGTCGCCGCCGCCTGCGGCATGGCCGACGTGGTCGTGATCGCCTCCGGCCGGACCAGGGCCAGTCTCGGCAACGTCGCCGCCGCGCTGGCCGTCACGGTCGGGCTCGATCTGCTGCTGGTCCCGGCCTACGGCGCGTTCGGCGCGGCGCTCGGCTGGGCGGGAGGGATGCTCGTGAAGAACCTGCTGCCGCTCGCCCAGGTCGCCAGGGCGACGGCATGATCCTCGTCACCGGGCTGCCCCGCAGCGGCACCTCGTGGGCCGGCCGCATGCTCTGCGCCTCGGGCGAGCTCGTGTACGTCAACGAGCCGCTCAACCCCGAACGGCCCTACCGTGGCGTGCTGAACGCCGAGGTCGAGCACCGGTTCCAGTACATCTGCCGCGACAACGAGGCGGCCTGGCTCAAGCCGTTCCAGGACACGCTGCGACTGAGGTTCCGCTGGCACGCCGAACTCCCCTGGCCCCCGTCGCCCGCCCGTTTCCTGAAATATGCGACATCGTTCGCCTACGGCCGTCTGACCGGCCGCAAGGCCCTCCTCGACGACCCGTTCGCCCTCTGGTCGGCCGAGTGGTTCGCCGACCGGCTCGACTGCCGGGTGGTGATCCTCGTCCGCGATCCGGTCACCTTCGTCGGGAGCTGGGAGCACCTCGGCTGGACCGCGAACCCGGCCGACCTGCTCGCCCAGCCCCTCCTCCTGCGTGACCACCCCCACCTGTCGGCGCTGGCGCGCACGCCGCCCGACCGGCTGGCGAAGGCGGCGGCCCTGTGGAAGGCGGCGCACGAGTCGGTCCTCCGGATGCGCCACCCCAACATCCGCGTGGTCGGTTATGAGGCGCTGGCCGCCGATCCGCACTTCGGCTTCCGGAGCCTGTACGAATGGTGCGGCATCCCCTGGACCGACCGGTCGGCCGCCACGATCACCCGGTCGTGCACCGGCCCGGCCCAGGAGGCGGGCTTCGCCTGGCGGGGCGCCTCGAAGACGGCCTTCCGCCCCACCGACAGCAGAACGGCGGCGGCCAGGTCGCGCCTGTCCGCCGCCGACGCCGAGAGGGTCAGCCGGTTGACCCTCAGGTGAAGAGCCGCCGCACCGCGCACACGGTCAGCAGCCGCACCGCGAACGGCAGGTCGTCGACCAGATAACGACGGGCCAGCCGCGACGGCTCGCTGAGCAGCCGGAACAGCCACTCCAGCCCCCGATCGCGCATCCAGACGGGCGCCCGCGCCACGGCGCCCCCGGCGAACGCGATGGCCGACCCGCAGCCGACGAACCACGCCTCGGGCAGGTCGCCCCGCAGCCGCTCGATGAGCAGGTCCTGCTTCGGGAACCCGAGCCCGACGAACACCAGCAGCGGACGCGCCGAGGTAAGCGCGTCGCGCACGGCGGCGAACTGCTCGGCGTCCTCCTCGAAACCACACGGCGGCGCGTCGACCCCGGCGATCGACAACCCGGGATAGCGCTCGCACAACGCGCGGGCGGCCCGGTCGCCCACCCCGGGCGGCCCGCCTAGCAGGTAGATGGGCACCCGGTAGAAGGCGGCCGCCTCGGAGAGCGACCAGATCAGGTCGGCCCCGGTGATCCGGGCCGGCACCGGTTTGCCGAGCAGCCGGGCCGCCCACACCAGCGGCATCCCGTCGGCCACCGCGATGGAGGCCCGCAGCACCAGCGCGCGCAGCGCGGGGTCACGCGCGCACGCCCGGCAGATGTCCACGTTGGGCGTCACCAGATGCCCGCCCGACCCGCGCCGGATCGCCCCGATCACCCGGTCGACCACCTCGATCTCGGTCAGCCGGTCGATGACCACCCCGCCCACGGAGACGCGCCGCCGTTTGGGCGGCGCGACGATGCGCGTGCGCATCAGATTCCGTGGCCGCGGGTATGCAGCGCGCTCAGCACGGCCGGAGCCGAGACGAGCCCGGCCGCCACGGCCAGCGCCAGCGCCGCCCGGGGTTCCCGGTGCCGCGAGTGGAAGGCGAGCGCGGCGAACCGCCGGGCCTCCTTGCGCCGCCCGAGCGCGGCGTGGTGGAAGGCCAGTTGCCCGTAGACACGGGCCGCGCCGCGGGCGTCGTCGGCGATCTCGGGGTGCCGGGCCAGCATCCACTCCAGCCCGCTGATGCGGTCGGCCCAGCGGGTGGCGAAGTGGGACCTGCCCCACCGCACCCTTACGAGCGGCCGGTCGACGTGGGCGATCGGCCGCCGTTTGGCCGCGCGCAACGCCAGGTCCCAGTCTTCGTTCTGGCCCGCGGGCGCGCTCTCGTCGACCCAGAGGGCGCCACGCCGGAAGACGTAGGTGGAGGCGTGCACCATCGCCATGCGCGACCGGGTCAGGTCGGCGGCGGTGATCTCGGCGGCCCCCGCCAGCCGGGGCACCCGGCGCGAGCCGTATTCGACCTCGATGCCGCAACTCGCGAACTCCGCCCCCGTCCGCCGGAGCAGGCCGACCTGGGCGTCGAGCTTCCCGGGCAGCCACACGTCGTCGTCGTCGCAGAAGGCCACCAGATCGGTGCCGAGCGCCGCGATCCCGGTGTTGCGCGCCCCCGGCAGCCCCGGGCTCAGGCAGTTGGGCAGCACCTTCACCCGGTCGTCGTCGACGGAATTTAACGGCGCCCCGTCGACCACGACCACGACGGCGGCCGGGCGGTTCGCGAGCACGCCATCGATCGTCGCTCGCAGGGGACGGTCACCACGGGTGGGGATGACGACGCCGACGGTCGAGGTCATCGTTGCCTCCGATCGGTAGGTCAGTAATTGAGGCGGTAGCCGTACCAGAGAAGAAGGGGGAACGTCAGCGCGGTGACCGCCCAGCGATGGGGGAAGGGCAGGTCAGGGCGCCGGTCGCGGAAGCGCACCCGGCCCACGTGGAAGCGCATCGGGTTGCCGGAGACGGTGTGGGCGACGCCGAGCCGGGCGGTGCGGCCGGTGATGAAGGCGAGCGCCTCGTGGTCGTCGGGCAGCCCGAGCTTGCCGGCCAGCACACGCAGCGTGTCGGCCGGTTCCTCGACGAGGTCCTCGTAGTGGACCCGGACGATGGGCACGCCCTTGCCGCGCAGCACCTCGTAGGCGAGGTTCTGCACGAACCAGTGGACGGCGGTGCGCGCCGGCGACCACCGGGCCATCGGCCGGCCGTCTTCCGGCCGCGCCACCTTGCGCCGCCACGACGCGGCCACCGCACGCGGATCGCGCACGACGTGGACGACGGTCAGGTCGAGGATGGCCGACAGGCAGTAGGCCAGCGAAGCGTGCTTGCTCGAGTCGACGACGACCTGACCGCGGACGACCTCGGCCGCCGCCGCGTAGATGCGGTGATACGCGGCGACGTACTCGGTGAGCTGGGCTTCGCGGCTGATCAGGCCCAGCACGAAGACCGGGACGCGGCGGGTGCGGTCGACCTTGTGGCGCAGTTCGAGCAGCCGGTCGGCCTTGGCCGGCCGCCAGCCCCCGAAGGCGCGGTCACCGACCTCGTGCCAGAACCGGCACTGGGAGAACGGCCGGCCGCAACCGCACGGCTCGTCGGCGTGCACCCCTCGGTGCCACAGATGGACGACCTCGCCGAGCGGCGCGACACCGGGAAGCTCCCCCAGAAGGCGCTCCAGCAGCGTCGTCCCGCTGCGCCCCAGCCCTCCAACAAAGATCATCGGCTGAGCGTCAGACACGTGCACGACCCCCGAAGTGGATACGGAACGTGCTGACGCTACAGCGGAGAGTAACTAAGCGTTCACCGAACGCTCAAGGATCTACCTAGCCGACGGTTTGAACTCAGAGGATCATGCCCGCGCCGACGGTGCCGTTGGTGGCCTCGTCGATCAGGATGAATCCGCCGGTCTGCCGGTTGCGGGCGTAGTCGTCGACGAACAGCGGCTGGGTGATGCGCAGCGACACCCGGCCGATCTCGTTGAGCGACAGGCTCGTCGCGGTCTCGTCGCGGTGGAGGGTGTTGACGTCGAGCCGGTAGTGGAGGTCTTTCACCAGCGCGCGGGCGGTGCGGGTGGTGTGCTTGATGGTCAGCTTGGCCCGGGGGCTCAGCTTGGTGGTGTCGGCCATCCAGCAGATCATCGCGTCGATCTCCTGGGCGACCTGCGGCTGGTTGTTCGGCCGGCAGATCATGTCGCCGCGCGAGATGTCGATGTGGTCTTCGAGCCGGAGGGTCACCGACATGGGCGGGAACGCCTCGCTGACCGGCCCGTCGAAGGTGTCGATCGAGGCGATCTTCGTGGTCAGGCCGGAGGGCAGGTGCATGACGTCGTCGCCCGGCTTCAGCACGCCGCCCGCGACCTGGCCCGCGTAACCGCGGTAGTCGTGGAACTCGGTCTTGTGGGGACGGATGACGTACTGGACCGGGAACCGCACGTCGACCAGGTTGCGGTCGGAGGCGATGTGGACGTGCTCCAGGTGGTGGAGCAACGACGGGCCCTGGTACCAGGGCATGCTCTCCGAGCGGGAGACCACGTTGTCGCCGTGGAGGGCGGAGATCGGGATGAAGGTCAGGTCGCTCGCGTTCAACTTGGACGCGAACTGGGTGAACTCCTCGCGGATCTCCTCGAACCGCTCCTCGGAGTAGTCGACCAGGTCCATCTTGTTGACCGCGAGCACCAGGTGGGGCACCCGCAGCAGCGTCGTCAGGAACGCGTGGCGGCGCGACTGCTCCAGCACGCCCTTGCGGGCGTCGATCAGGATGATGGCCAGGTCGGCGGTCGAGGCGCCGGTCACCATGTTCCGGGTGTACTGGATGTGGCCCGGGGTGTCGGCGATGATGAACTTCCGCTTCGGCGTGGCGAAGTAGCGGTAGGCCACGTCGATCGTGATGCCCTGCTCACGCTCGGCGCGCAGGCCGTCGGTCAGCAGCGACAGGTCGGTGTATTCGGTGCCCCGGTCGCGGCTGGTGCGCTCGACCGCCTCAAGCTGGTCTTCGAAGATCGCCTTGGAGTCGAACAGCAGCCGCCCGATGAGGGTGGACTTCCCGTCGTCGACACTGCCCGCCGTCGCGAAACGAAGGATGTCCATTAGAAGTAGCCTTCCTTCTTGCGGTCCTCCATGGCGGCCTCGGACGCGCGGTCGTCGGCGCGGGTCGCGCCACGCTCGGTGATCCGGGTGGCCGCGATCTCGGCGATGATCTCGTCGACCGTCGCGGCGCTCGACGAGACGGCGCCGGTGCAGGTCATGTCGCCGACCGTGCGATAACGCACCATCGACTCGAACAGCGGCTCGTCGTCGCCGCGCTGCACCACGTCGGCGTCGGGCAGCAGCATGCCGTCGCGCTCGAAGACGCGGCGGGTGTGCGCGAAGTAGATCGACGGGATCTCGATGCCCTCGCGGCGGATGTAGTCCCACACGTCGAGCTCGGTCCAGTTGGACAGCGGGAAGACCCGGATGTGCTCACCCTTGCGGATCTTCGCGTTGTAGAGGTTCCAGAGCTCGGGCCGCTGGTTCTTCGGGTCCCACTGGCCGAAGTCGTCGCGGAAGGAGAACACCCGCTCCTTGGCGCGGGCCTTCTCCTCGTCGCGGCGCGCGCCGCCGAACACGGCGTCGAACTCGTGCTCCTCGATCGCGTCGAGGAGGGTGGTGGTCTGGAGCCGGTTGCGCGAGGCGCGCCGCCCGGTCTCCTCGACCACGCGGCCGGCGTCGATCGAGTCCTGTACGGACGCCACCACCAGCCGCGCCCCCAGTTCGGCCGACCGCCGGTCGCGGTAGTCGATCACCTCGGGGAAGTTGTGGCCCGTGTCGACGTGCATGAGCGGGAAGGGGATCGGGGCCGGCCAGAAGGCCTTCTCCGCGATGCGCAGCATGACGATCGAGTCCTTGCCGCCGGAGAAGAGCAGACAGGGCCGCTCGAACTCGGCCGCGACCTCACGCATGATGTGGATCGCCTCGGCTTCGAGGACGTCAAGCTGTGACGTCGTGTAGTCATGCTGAAGCAAAACGGTTCCTTATCGAGTCACTGGTGAAGATCACGGATCCCGGCGAGCAGCGTCGGCGCCAAGTCCGGTAGGGAAACCAGGATATCCGGCAGTGAGGGGTCGGCCTGGTTGTAGATCAGTTCCGACCCGTCGATCCGGCTCGCGTGGGCTCCGGCCGCCAGCGCCACGGCCACCGGGGCGGCCGAGTCCCATTCATACTGCCCACCCGCGTGGACGTATGCCTCGACCTGACCGGTCAGTACTGCGGCGATCTTCGCGCCGGCGCTGCCGATGGGGACGAGGTCGGCCCCGACCAGGTAGGCGAGCTTCTGCACGAACTCGGGCGGGCGGGTGCGGGACACCGCGATCCGGGGGCGCTGGCCGTTGCCGGCCGGCAACTTCGGCGGGTTCGCCGTGGTCAGCGTCGCGCCCTGGGCCGGGAGGGCGATGGCCCCGGCGGCGAGCCTGCCCTCTTCCCACAACGCCACGTGGACGGCCCAGTCGGTGCGACCGGCCTCGGAGAACTCGCGGGTGCCGTCGAGGGGGTCGACGATCCAGACCCGGTTGGCCGACAACCGCGCGGGGTTGGTGCGCTCGCCCTCTTCGGACAGGATGTGGTCGCTCGGGCGCAGCCGTTCGAGCGATTCGACGAGGAAGTCGTGGGACGAGCGGTCGCCCGCGTCCTTCAGCGCCTTGGCGTCGTCGAACCCGTATTGGGCGCGCAGGCGGAGCAGTTTCTCACCTGCCTCCGTCGCGAGGTCTCCGGCGAGCGAGTGATCGTCTCTGATCGTCATCACTGGTTAGTAGGCTCCCGATCCGCGTGCCACGGCCGACCACGTCTTCCACATGATCTGGAGGTCGAGGGTGAGTGACCAGTTTTCCATGTAGCGCAGGTCCAACCGTACCGCTTCCTCCCACGACAGATCCGATCGGCCGCTGACCTGCCACAACCCTGTCATGCCGGGCCTGACGAGAAGTCGCCTCCGCACGTCGTCGCCGTAGCGGGCGACCTCCTCCGGCAGCGGCGGACGGGGGCCCACGAGGGACATGTCGCCCTTGACCACGTTCACGAGCTGAGGCAGCTCGTCGAGGGAGTGACGGCGGAGGAAGGCGCCGACGCGGGTGACGCGGGGATCATGCTTGATCTTGAACAGGACGCCGTCGATGTCGCTGGCCAGCTCGACCTTGCGGCTCTCGGCGTCGACGCCCATCGTGCGGAACTTGACGATGGTGAACGTGCGGCCGTCCTTGCCGACCCGGGTCTGCCGGAAGAACGCCGGCCCCGGGCTGGTCACACGCACGGCCACCGCGATGAGCAGGAACAACGGGGAGACCAGCAGCAGGCCGAGCCCCGCGACGACGCGGTCGAAGACGTTCTTGACGAGCCGCCGCCCGCCGGCCAGCTCGGGGTGCTCGACGTGCAGCAGCGGCATGCCCGCCACCGGCCTGATCGTCGTACGCGGCCCCGCGACCTCCATCAGCGCCGGGGCCACCACCAGGTCGGTGCGCGACTTCTCCAGCCGCCAGGCCAGCCGCCGCAGCGCCGAACCGTCGAGCTCGGGACAGGCGAGCACCGCGACCGTGTCGGCCTGGGCCTGCGCCACCACGAGCGGCACGTCGGAGAACCCGCCGAGAACCGGCACGCCCACGTCCGCGGCGCAGGAGCCCTCGTCGGGGAGACAGGCCCCGACGATGTGCATGCCGTGGTAGCGCTCCTTCTGCAGGAGCCGCACCAGGTCGGCGACCGACCCCTGGTGGCCCACCGCGATGACCCGCCGCATGCACTGGAGCCTGGCCCGTTTGCGGTGCAACCTGCGCCGCAGGGCATATCGGGCAAGCAGTGTTAAGACGGTCATCAGTGGTAACGCGATGATAACGTAACCCCGTGCGACGTCGATCTTGGTCGCGTACGCCACCACGGCGACGGCGGCGGTGAGCATCACCCCGGCCCGCGCGACCCGCCGGAACTCCTCCGACCCCACCCCCGCGAAGCGCGGTTCGTAGGCCCGGCTCAGCCCTACGACGACGACCCACAAGAACGGCAACGCCGCGCTTGACAGCGCGTAAGGCTCGACGTAGGGAGTAACCTCACCGAACCGGACGACGACCGCCACACCACCGGCGAGAAGGGCGCACAGAATGTCGGAGACGACCACCGTGGCCCGATATCGCGCCGCCCACCCCGGACCCACGCGCTTCACGGCCGTTCTCGGCCGATCGACGACTGTCACCCACAAGCCCCCTTTACCGAACGTTTACCGACCGCAGGAATGCTAGCGCCAGCTCCTGGGAGAATTCAGTGAAAGCCGAGACGTACATTTCCGTCGACATCGAGGCGGACGGCCCCATTCCCGGCCCATATTCCATGGTGAGTTTCGGGATGACGGTCGCGGGCCGGCGGCTCGGGCGCGAGTTCACCCGGCACGACCCGACCCTGACCACCTTTTACGCGGAACTGTGCCCGATCAGCGACGAATTCGTGCCCTCGGCGCTGGAGGTCAGCGGCCTCGACCGTGACCTGCTGCTTCGTGAGGGCCGCGACCCCAAAGAGGCGATGGAGTCGGCGGCGGCGTGGGTGCGAAAGGTATGCGACGGGACGACTCCGGTGTTGGTCGCGTTTCCATTGTCCTTCGACTGGATGTGGATGTACTGGTATTTCATCAATTTCGCGGGGGATTCACCGTTCGGGCATTCCAGGGCGCTCGACATCAAGACCTTGTATGCCGCGAAAGCGGGTGTTCCCCTCACATGGTCGTCGAAACGACAGATGCCGAAAGAGCTACGTTCCACGCATCCGCACTCACATCACGCCTTGGACGACGCGATCGAACAGGCAGAACTGTTCCAGAACATCATGGAATGGAGGGTTTGAAAGGGGGATGCTTCGCACGCGCAGCTTGTTTGACGGCGCGTGCTCCGCACGCGCGGCCCGAGCGCTTTTGATCCGGCGTCTTCCCTCCTCCGCTCTGGTCGCTGCGCTCCCGGCGCTCCGTCAGTGCTGACGCACCCCGGGTTCCCATGAGCGCCGCTTGATTGCCGAAGGCCGGGAGGCCAAGCACGAGACACAGCACGCATGAGGAGGACCTAAGCGCTCGTCCAGAATCCCGCGCTCCCACCCATTACACCGGCTTGGGCTTCCCGGCGCCGTTGTGCCCGAGGAGTCCGGTGATCTCGCCCTGCCCGACGGTGAAGCTGACACCGTTCACGCCATGGACCGCCCCGAACCTCTTGGTCAGTGATTGGGCTTCAAGGATGACCACCGGGCCACGATCCGGTGCCGCGAAGCCCTGCCGAACGCATTTTCACCGCGCTTCGGCGAAGATGATCAGGTGCTCCGCGACTACGTACGTGTCATTAGCGACGACGGTGATCCGCACGAGGTCACCGCCCTGATCGGGATCACCCCCGACCGGACGTTCCGGGCCGGCGAGATCGGGCCGTCGGGCGAGCCGCGCACGTCCACCGTGTGGTCTGTCGCGCTGACCGGCGTGCCGGAGGTGCCGCGCGACGAGATACTCGGCTGTGCCCCCGACATCGTGGCGAGGCTCCGGACGCTCGTCGACCGTGGCTGGCGGCTCTCCGTCGTGCTGGGCCCGGCGTCCGCCGACGACGATCCCGACATGGCTCGGGGCTTCGTCCTCCCCATGGAGGAGATGTGGTCGTCGCTCCGCGTCGAGATCCCGCAGTGGCCTCCCGTTCCCGGGATGAACGAGGAGTTCGTCGCCCGCGACCTGGCGGCCTGCGGCGTCCGGCTGATCGGAATCCGGCGGTACACCGGGGTGCCGCCCCAGATGGCCGCCCGGATCGCCACGGTCGGGCCCGAGGACGGCAGGCGGGACCAGATCTTCAAGGCCGACGACCCCGATCTGGCCGCCGCGTTCAACCGCGCCTGGTACGCCACGGCGGTCGAACACGGCCTGTTCTCCGAGGGGGAGCGGTTCCTGATCGCGATGGACCAGGGAAAGGACCCCGACTTCTTCCAGGCCCGCGAGGAGTCGGACGCGTGGCGCAACCCTCGCTGGTGGGAGTTGGTGTGGGCGCTGGTCGAACTGGAACCCGGCTGGGACCTGGGCGGAGCAGGCTCGCGGTCCCGGATTCTGGGGAGTGGCGGCCATCCGGCCTTCGACCTGTCCTCGGCCGACGGCTCGGTCATCGTCGGCGCCACGTGGTGGGAGGACGACACCGTGAGCCTGATGGTGCTGACCGAGCCCCACCGCGTGGAGACCCTCCGCGCGCAGGCGCTCCGGATCCTTGAGGGGTCGACCCTGGATGCGGAGAAAGAGGAGCTCACGGCGTGGCTGGCACGGGAGCGGTGAGCCGCGAGGCTCCAGCAGGTGGACGCCCCCGCGCACCCCGACCCCAGCAGCGCCAGAGCCCCCGCGCCAACACTCACGTCCCGAAGGACAAAAGCAAATCAGAGCCACCCGGTCAGAGCGGGCACTGGCAGCTAGACATAGGGATTCCCGCAGGTCGCACCAGGTCACCAGTGCTCACTCAATTCCGTATTCGGCTTACCCCTCCAGGACTCTCAACCCGGTTTCCGGGATCCAGCCGTGCGCCCCCGAGCGGCCGCTGACCTGATATCGAAGCGGGGCGGTTCAACGTTCCGGATTCCGTGCAGGAGCAACACAAGCTGTGTCGCCAGCACCATGGGAAGCCGCGCGAACTCATCCAAGGGGACATACGCCTGTTCCTGCACCAGCTCCGGCGTCCGCCAGTGAGGCCCGGAAGACGGCCGGTACACATCGCCCAGCACCGCCACTGGCTCCACCTCCCGCACCGTCACGACGCGGGCATGAGATTTCAGCTCCGGGCATCGCTTCAACGCCTCCGGCCAGCAGGCCCGGCAGGTGGGTGGGGAGTTGGTGTCCCCGCAATCCGGTGGCAGGTACGACATCGTTTGAAACGCGCTTTGGGTCAGGATCCACGGGATGCCGTCCCCTTCCCGCCCGGCCGTCTCGCCGCACACCTGGCACAGTTTCTTTGTCATACAGCGCCACTGCCGGATGCTGTTGACCAGCCGCCACATCACCTCGCCCCTAGCCGAGGTCTTCACCCGCGCCCGCAGCACGCCCATCGCGACATCGGAACGTCGGCCAACCAGGGCGTACACCAGCTCATACACAGCGCGCGAATAGACGAAGCGAATCGGGTCGGTGACCAGTTCCTTAGACCGCGCAAGCACATACGGCACCACCACTCCGACTCACCTCCCATCCCGTGACCACTGTGAAATCGCTATGGAAAGGCAGGGCGGGGAGCACGCCGGACGCGCTACAACCCGCCCCGCCCTCGAACCGCCGGACCGGACGCGTGCGCGGGGGACACACGCGACAGCCCACCTCTCCGGGTCCGCTGCCAAGTACCCGAGGGAAAGGCCACCGGCCCGGCGGCCGTCTCAGCCCGCCCCGAGCACCCTCATCGCTCACCGCCGTACAACCCGTTCGCGCTAGAAGCGGAGCTCTGCCTGAAACTCCACCCACTCCTGCGACCAGCGCACCGCCGTCAACGACGCCGGCCCATACCCCGGCACCAGTTCCGCCGCCTCGAACACATCCGAGGCGACTCCGACCGCGCCAGAGATCGCGCCCACGAAGTACAGCCCGCTCAGGACGCTGTACATCGCCCACGCGCCAGGCTCCCCATCCGACGACCGCCGGATCTCCATCAGTCCCGGGCCGCCGCTATCGTGCAGGTCATAGATCCCGCACTCCGACAACAGGTACGCCAGCTCGCCGATCGCTTCCCGTGCGGCCTCACCGTCTATCCGTTCGTGCTTGAGCGTGACGTCCCCGAGCATGAGAGACGCCCGGCACGGTTACGTGACCAGGCGTTGTCGCTGGTTCCCTAGATCCCGATCTGGCTGCACGCCGTAGGCTCTGCACCCGCCGCCCGATTGTCCGGGTCAGCCGGGCTCCGTCAAGGACGGCCCTGCACGTAGGGCAACCAGTCACCGTGGAAGGTCACCGGGCGATGTACACGCAAGGCCATCCTTGACTGACCTCCGCCCGATAGACCCGGAGGGGGCAGCTAGCGGGAGCAGCGCAGGGGTGGCACACGCGCCCAAGCCACTCCCAGACATCGAGCAATCCCCTCTGCTGGAGCACGGCCGGCCTCGCATCCTGAACCCGAGGCGCGAGGTCACGGTTAGGCCACGCTCTCAAGCGAGCTAAATGGCCAGGTCAGAAGGCGTTTCACTAGATCACCACGAAGGTGCGTGTGTCCAGACACCGGCGTGCTCGGGCACGGCATGACTAGGCGTGGTTAGCGCGCGTCTGGCGTGGCTGTTTTTATTCTTCGCCGGAGAAGCGTTCCCAGGCGGACTGGCGGGTGATGCCCAGCGACTCGCCGATCTTCGTCCACGTCACGCCTCTGCGGCGGAGTTCGCGGACCCAGGCCACCAGGTCTGCCTCCGTCGCGTCGATATGCGCGGAGACCCTGGGGATGTGGTTCAGCATCTCGTCGTCGGACAGGGAGCTCCACATCGGGAGCTTCGGCTTCGCCTCGCCCTCCTCGGCCAGGGCGGCGCTCTGTTCGATAACTGTCACGGCCAGACTGACGCACTGGTCGCAGATGTAGACGCCAGGACCGGCGACGATGCGTTCGACCTCGGTGTCGGGCTTCCCGCAGAAGGAACACCGGATGCGGGCTTCCACTGTCATGAGACGCTCCTCTTCGTCAGGGATGTCCTGACAAATTAGTGCGTCAGGGCTTCCCTGACAACCCGGTGAACAGGATGAGCACCCCGGCCACGGCGACGGCTTCGCGGGGACCGATGACGGCTGCCAGCAGGCCCCAGATCGCGGTGAGGGCGGCGATGGCGAGGCTGCCGGTGACCGACCAGGCGGTCAGCGTCCGGGCGACTCGGTCGGGGGTGATGCGCTCCAGCCGGTACGTCGCCAGGACCGGCGCGAACACCGCGCAGCAGAAGACCAGCCCGAACTGGACGACGATCACCAGCACGATCCCCGGCACGCCCGGCTGCACGAACGCCAGCCACACGGGCCAGCAGGTCCGCAACACGCCCGCGGCGCGCAGCACCCGGCTCTGGCCGAAGCGGGCCACCAATCGCCGCGCCAGCCTCGCCCCGGCCAGGCCGCCCAGGCACGGGAGCGCGAAGACCAGCCCGTACTGCCACGGGGTGAAGCCGAGCCGGTCGAGCAGCAGGACGGCCAGCAGTGGTTCGGTGGCCAGCAGCAGGCCGTTGAAAAGGACCGTGGTGCAGAACAGCCGCCGCAGCGCCCGGTGGGCCAGGATCTCGCGCCACCCGTCGAGCAGGTCGGTCGGCCGCAGCCGCGCGGGGCGCCGCGCCGGGGGCGGCTCGCCGCCGCCGATCGCCCGGACGCACAACGCCGACACCAGATAGCTGACCGCGTCGGCCAGCACCGTCACCACCGGCCCGAACACCCCGATCGCCGCCCCGCCGAGCGGCGGGCCGACCACGCTCGCCGACCACATCGTCGACTCCAGCCGCCCGTTCGCGACGAGCAGCTCCGGCGGCGAGAGCAGCCCCTTCAGGTAGGCGCCGGAGGCGGCGTTGAAGGCGATCTTCGCCGCCGCGGCGACGACCGAGACCACCACGAGCTGCACGAAGGTCAGCCACCCGAACACGAACGCGACCGGCACGCTCGCGAGGGCCGCGAACCGGATCAGGTCCGCCGCGACCATCACCTGGCGCTTGCCCCGGAACTCCACCCACGGCCCGAGCGGCACCGCCACCACCGCCCCCACGGCCAGCCCGGCGGCCGACAACGCCGACACCTGCGCCGGCCCGACGTCGAGCACGAGCACCGCGATCAGCGGAAACGCCCCGAACCCCAGCCACGTGCCATAGGCACTCACCGCGTATGCCGCCCACACCCACCTGAATCGCCGATCCACGGTGAGCATCGAAGCGGGTCGGGGCGAACCGGCTCAAACAACTATCGATGCCCCGCCGCACAACCGGACGTTGTGGCCGCTACCCTGCCGGGGTGGATCTGGACGTCGTGCGCAGCTTCGTGGCGGTCGTCGACGCGGGCCGATTCCAGGACGCCGCCGACGACCTGTCGATCACCCAGCAGGCCGTGTCCAAGCGCATCGCCACGCTGGAGCGCACGCTCGGGGTGCGGTTGTTCACGCGGACCGCACGGGGCGCCCGGCTCACCGTCGACGGGCAGGCGTTCCTCCCCCACGCCCGCGATCTGCTGCGGGCCGAGGAGCGGGCAATCGCCAGCGTGCGGCCCGGCCACCGTGCGCTGCGGGTCGACGTGATCGGCCGGCGGCTCGCGCCCGCGTCGGTGCTGGGCGGGTTCCACCGGGCGCGGCCCGAGGTCGAACTCGACGTGGTGACGCTCTTCGACGCCGACGCGGCCGTCGAGGCGCTCACCTCGGGCTCGATCGACGCGTCGTTCCGGGCCGTCGACCGGTCGCGGCTCTCGGCTGACATCGGGGCCGTGCGGGTCTTCGACGAGCCCGTGCAACTGCTGACCGGGCCCGGCCACCCGCTCGCCGACGCCCCGTCGGTCACCCCCGCCGACCTGGCCGGGCACCGGATCTGGATGCCGGGCATCGTCGCCGGGACCGAGTGGGCCGCCTACTACGACGCGCTCGCCGCCGCGTTCGGGCTGGGCATCGAGGTCACCGGGCCCGACTTCGGCACCGATCCCCTGCTGGACACGCTCGCCGGTTCGCCGTCGCTGGCGACCTTCGTGGGCGAGCTGACCCGGCTGGTCTGGCCGGCCGACCAGGGGTTGCGCCGCATATCCGTACAGGACCCGACCCCGGTCTACCCCCACTCGCTGATCTGGCGGCGCGACAACCCGCACGCCGCGCTCGGCGACCTGCGCGACCATCTGGGCACCGTCAGGCCTCGGGCCGGCACGTGGACGCCCGACTGGGCTAGCGCGGCGGCTTGACCGGGTTGAGGTCGGCGGCGTGGAACTTGTTCTGGGTCGGCTCCAGCCCGTTGACCATCAGCGACTCGACCATGTCGGCCGCGCGGTCGACCAGGAACGGCAGGTCCTTGCGCTCGGCGGTCGCGAAGTCCTTCAGCACGTAGACGGCCGTGTCCATGCGCCCCGGAGGCCGCCCGATGCCGAACCGCAGCCGCAGGTATTCGGCGGTCATCGCCTTCGTGATCGACTTCAGCCCGTTGTGCCCGTTGTCGCCGCCGCCCTTCTTGGCCCGCAGCGCGCCATAGGGCACGTCGAGCTCATCGTGGACGACGATGAGGTTCAGCCCGGTCTTGTAGAAGTCGGCCAGCGCCTTCACCGGCCCGCCCGACAGGTTCATGTACGTCATGGGCTTCGCCAGCACCACCGGCACCCCCGCCAGCCGCCCTTCGAGCACCTCCGCGCGTGAGCGGTGGGCCTTGAACCGCCCGCCGACCCGCGCGGCCAGCTCGTCGGCCACCATGAAGCCCGCGTTGTGCCGGTTCCCGGCGTACTCGGGCCCGGGATTGCCCAGCCCGGCGATCAGCCAGCGGTCCACAGCATGTCTCCTCACACGGAAAGGTCCCCCACAGGATCTCCCTGTGGGGGACCTTACAGAAACGCCTTACTCGGCGGCGGCAGCGGCCGGCTCGCCCTCGGCGGCCTCTTCGGCGGCCTCGGCGGCGGGCGCCTCAGCGGCCTCGCCCTCTTCGGGCAGCTCGACCGTCGGCGCGGCGATGACGTGAAGCACCAGCGTGTCGGGCTCGACCGCGAGGGTGGTGCCCTTCGGCAGGTCGAGGTCACCGGCGGTGACGGCGAAGCCGACGTCCTTGCCGTCGACGTCGATCTCGACGCCGCTCGGCAGGCTGGTCGCCTCGGCCTCGACCGAGATCTGCACGAGCTGCTGGTCGAGGATGGCGCCGTTGACGACGTCGCCGGAAACGGTGACCGGCATCTCGATGGTGACCTTCTCGCCCCGGCGGACCAGGATCAGGTCGACGTGCTCCAGGAAGCCCTTGATCGGGTCACGCTGCACGCCCTTGGGCAGAGCGAGCTCGTTGACCGCGCCCTCGATGCGGATGAGGACGTTGGGCGTGCGGAGCGCGAGGAGCAGGTCGTGCCCGGGCATCGTGAGGTGACGCGGCTCGGTGCCGTGCCCGTAAAGGACGACGGGCACCTGGTTGGCGCGCCGGATCTTGCGAGCGGCGCCCTTGCCGAACTGGTCACGCAGCTCGGAAGCGATCTTTACTTCGGACACGACGATCTCCTAGGGATCTCGATTCGGATTCAGCGCCACCCCTCACCCGCCCTAGCGGAAGGCGTTACAGGCACTCCCCCTAGCCTAACGGCACGAACGACCCCCCAAGCCGCACCCGATTTGTCACACTGAGTGGCCGGAGGGAGGGGGCACGGTGATCGAATTCTTACTCGGATGGCTGGCGGAAGAAGCGCTGGCCAAGGGCAGCCAGCGGCTGTTCGCCGAGCCGGACGTCCAGGCGGTCCTGAAGAAGGCCCGCGCGAAGTTCGAGGCGAGCCTGCCCGCACCGGTCCCCGAAGCGGTCGGCATGCTGCTGACCGACTCGGCGTGGTTCGCGGCCCCCGAGAGTTCCGCCGTCGTCTTCAAGGACCTGTTCGTGGCGCGTTTCGAGCCGCTGGCCGAAGCGGTGATCCAACGCGGCCCCTTATCGGGCCGAACGGCCGCGGCGGTCTTGGCAGACCACGATCTGACCGTCGACGACGTGGCCCGAATCGTGGCCGAGGCCGTCGAGTCCTCCGTCCGGGAAGTCGCCGCCGAACGTGGAGGACTTCCCGAGCTTCTCCGGCAGGCCGACACCCGGCTGTTGCTCGACAAGGTGACCGCACCAAGCGGCCTCCCCCGGGCCGCTTCGGTGACGGCGGCCACCGGCCTGAACAACCTTCCCCGGCCTCCCGCCACGATCTTCGTGGGCCGTGGCGAAGCACTGCGCGACCTCGACGATGCCCTGACGGGCGACGCCAACGTCGTCATCACCCAGAGCGTCTACGGGCTGGGCGGAGTGGGTAAATCCGAACTCGCCCTCCACCACGCCCACGCGAGCCGGGCCCGCTACGTCCTCCGCTGGTGGATCACCGCTGCCGATCCACGACGACTCGACGCCGGGCTCGCCGCCCTGACCCGCCGCCTCACCGGGCAGGAGCCCGAGTCCACCGAGCGGGCCGTCGAATGGGCGATCACCTGGCTCCAGGTTCATCGCGGCTGGCTGCTGATCCTCGACAACGTCGAGAACGCCGATGACATCCAGCCGCTACTGGGCCAGTTGAACCACGGCCACGTCCTGATCACCAGCCGCCGCGACATCGGCTGGCACCGCCTGGCCATCCCGATCAAACTCGACGTCCTCGCGCCGGAATCCGGCACCGACCTCCTCACCGGACTGACCGGCCGGACCTCCGCCGAGATGCGAGCCGTGGCGGAGGCCATCGCCACCGAACTGGGCAATCTGCCACTGGCTCTGGAGCAGGCCTCGGCCTACATCCACCAAACGGGAGTCACCTTCGACCGCTACCTGGCGAAGCTGAAGGCCCAACCGGCCAAGATGCATGCCGCCACCGGAGACGGCAGCACCGCCTACACCACCATCGACCGGCTCTGGCGGATCACTCTCGAAACCATCGCCAAACGCAACCCGACGGCTGTCGGGCTGCTCCACCTGCTCGCGCACTACGCTCCCGACGACATCCCCCGGGAGATCCTTCCGACCGAGTGGAACGAAGACGAGACGGACGAGCTGCTGGGCCTTCTCGCCTCCTACAGCATGATCACGCTGACCGACGATGCGATCAGCATGCATCGCCTCGTTCAAGCCGTCCTGCGCGCCACCGAATCGGCCGAGTCGAGAGGAATGCGCGAACCTGCGCTGGATCTCGTGAGCGCCGCTCTGCCGGAGAACCCACAGCAGAATGTCGCAGGCTGGTCCTTCTGGCGTCGCCTGACACCACATGTTCTCGCCTTGGCCGCCGCCGAAGATGGTTCCGAGACACTCGGCGCCATCCTGAATCAGGCAGTGATCTTCGAGCTGACCCAGGGAAACGCGGCAGCGGCACACTCACTGGCGTGCAGTTCGTTACGCATCTGTGAGGCCGCACTCGGCCCTGACCATGCCGACGTCGCCAGCCGGCTCGCCAACCTCGCCTCCACCCTGTGGTCGCTGGGGCGCGCCGCCGACGCACTCGCCCTGCAGCAGCGTGCCCTCACCATCACCGAAACGACCCTCGGCGCCGACCATCCCGACGTCGGCGACCAACTCGCCAACCTCGCCATCACCTTGCGAGCACTTGGACGCACTGTCGACGCACTTCCCTTCAACGAGCGTGCCCTCACCATCACCGAAACCGCCTTCGGCCCCAGCCACCCGCACGTCGCCGCCCGGCTCGCCAACCTCGCCACCACGCTGTGGACGCTGGGGCGGGCCGAAGAGGCCCTCGGCCTGAACGAGCGCGCCCTCGACATCGCCGAAACCACTTACGGCCCCGACCACCCCAACGTCGCCGAGTACCTGTCCACCCTCGCCGCCTGTCTACGAACAATGGGTCGCGCCGCCGACGCGCTCCCTCTCAACGAGCGTGCCCTCACCGTCACCGAGACCGCCTTCGGCCCCGAGCACCCCGAGGTCGCCGCCCGCCTGGACGGTCTCGCCGCCAGCCTGTGCACGGTGGGACGCGCCGCCGACGCACTCCCTCACCAGCAACGCGCTCTGACCATCGCCGAAACCACCCTCGACCCCCACCACCCGAACATCACGCACCAGCTGACCAACCTCGCTTCCGTCCTGTGCGCGCTGGGACGCGTGGCCGACGCGCTCCCCCTCAACGAGCGCGCCCTCGCCATCGCGGAAACCACCCTGGGTCCCGACCACCCCAACCTCGCCGCCCGGCTGGCCGGCCTCGCCGCCAGCCTGTACGAGCTGGGACGCGCCGCCGACGCACTCCCCCACCAGCAACGCGCCCTCACCATCACCGAAACCACGCTTGGGCCCGACCATCCCAAGGTCGCGCACCGGCTCGCCAACCTCGGTGCCATCCTGCGCGAGCTGGGACGCGCCGCCGACGCACTCCCCCACCAGCAACGCGCCCTCACCATCACCGAAACCATCCTCGGTCCCAAGCACCCGGACGTCGCCCACCACTTGACGAACGTCGCGGTCACCAAACGGCGCATGGGGATGCCCGACGAGGCTCTCCCGCTCCTGAACCGCGCCCTGGACATCGCGGCGGCGACATATGGAACCAGGCACCAGCACTACCAAGACGCACAAATAGAGCGGTCGCGAACGCTGAACGCAGCCTGTCCGTGCGGCTCCGGCAGGAAGTTCAGGCGCTGCCACCGCAAATGAAAGGGCCGACCGGTGAGTCACCGATCGGCCCGTCAGGACTCAAGATCTACGAGTCACCCTCGAACAGACTCGTCACCGAACCGTCGGTGAAGACCTCGGTGATGGCCCGGGCGATCAGCGGGGCGATCGACAACACCGTCAGCTTGTCGAAGCGCTGCTCCTCCGAGATCGGCAGCGTGTTCGTCACGATGACCTCGGAGATCGCCGAGTTCTTCAGCCGGTCCACCGCAGGATCCGAGAACACCGCGTGGGTCGCCGCCACGATCACATTGGTCGCCCCGTGCTCGTAGAGCGCGTCGGCCGCCTTGCAGATCGAACCGCCCGTGTCGATCATGTCGTCGATCAGCACGCAGGTGCGTCCGCGCACCTTGCCGACGACCTCGTTCACCTTCACCTGGTTCGCCACGTCCAGGTCGCGCCGCTTGTGGATGAACGCCACCGGCGTGCCCAGCGCGTCGGACCACCGCTCGGCCAGGCGGACGCGCCCCGTGTCGGGCGACACGATCGTCGTCGTCGCCGGGTCGATCTTGTCGCGCAGGTAGTCGATCAGGATCGGCATGGCGAACAGGTGGTCGACCGGGCCGTCGAAGAAGCCCTGGATCTGCGAGGTGTGCAGGTCGATCGACATGAGCCGGTCGGCCCCGGCCTGCTTGAACAGGTCGGCCATCAGGCGCGCGGTGATGGGTTCGCGGCCGCGGCCCTTCTTGTCCTGCCGGGCGTACCCGAAGAAGGGCATGATGACGGTCACCCGTTTGGCCGACGCCCGCTTCAGGGCGTCCACCATGATCAACTGTTCCATGATCCACTGGTTGATGGGAGCCGTGTGGCTCTGGATCACAAACGCGTCGCAGCCCCGGACCGATTCAAGGTAGCGGACGTAGATCTCTCCGTTGGCGAAGTCACGCAGGGAGGTCGGGGTGATCTCCACCCCCAGGTTGCGCGCGACCTCCTCGGCAAGCTGTGGGTATGCCCGGCCCGAGAAGAACATCAGGTTCTTCTGGCCCATGGTCTGGATCCCGCTCATGCGACTTGCTCCTCCTGGCCCCGGGGAAACCGAGTGATACGCGGGTCTACCCGCGCCTTGAACTGTTATGAACCTTCTTCGAGGGCCCGCTGGGCCGCCTCGGCCGACTTGCTGCCGGACCGGCGGCGGATCACCCAGCCCTCGACGTTGCGCTGGCGGCCGCGTGCCACGGCCATCGCGCCGGGGGGGACGTCGTTGACGATCACCGAGCCGGCGGCCGTGTAGGCGCCGTCGCCGATCGTCACCGGCGCGACGAGCATGGTGTCGCTGCCCACGCGGGCGTGGTCGCCCACGGTGGTGTGGTGCTTCTCGACGCCGTCGTAGTTGACGAAGACGGTCGCGGCGCCGATGTTGGCGCCCTCGCCGATCGTCGCGTCGCCGACGTAGCTCAGGTGAGGCACCTTGGAGCCGGCGCCGATGACGGCGTTCTTGGTCTCGACGTAGGTTCCGATCTTGCCCTTCGCGCCCAGCCGCGTTCCCGGGCGCAGATAGGCGAAGGGGCCCACCGACGCGCCGGGGCCGATCTCGGCCGAGTCGCAGACGGCGTTGCGGACCACCGCGCCCGCGCCGACGACGGTGTCGGTCAGCGTGGTGGCCGGGCCGACCTCGGCGCCCGCGCCCACGGAGGACGAGCCGTGGAGCTGGGTGCCGGGGTGGATCACCGCGTCCGCCTCCAGCGTGACATCGGCGTCGATCCAGGTCGAGGCCGGATCGACGATCGTCACACCGTTGATCATGTGGTCGTGGAGGATGCGGTCGTTGAGGACCCGGCGCACGAACGCGAGCTGGGCCTTGTTGTTGACGCCCTCGACCTCGACGTGGTCGGCGGCGACGTGGGCGCCGACGCGGTGACCCTCCTCGCGGAGGATCGACAACACGTCGGTCAGGTATTCCTCGCCCTGGGAGTTGGCGCTCGACACGCGCTTGACGGCATCGGCCAGGAGGGCGCCGTCGAAGGCGTAGACGCCGGAGTTCATCTCGTCGATGGCGAGCTGCTCGGGCGTGGCGTCCTTGTGCTCGACGATCGCGAGCACCGCGCCGTCGTCGCCGCGGACGATGCGGCCGTAGCCCGTGGGGTCGGGCACGTGGGCGGTGAGCACGGTGACCGCGTTGCCGTCGGCGGCGTGCCTTTCGAGAAGCCCGGCCAGCGTGGAACCGCGCAGGAGGGGCGTGTCGCCGTACACGACCAGGACCGTTCCGTCGATCACGCCGACGTTCTCGAGCACCACCCGCACGGCGTGGCCGGTGCCGTTCTGCTGTTCCTGGACGACCGGGACGACCGCCGGGAACGCCGCCGACAGATGACCCTGGACCTGCTCCCGGGCGTGTCCGACCACCACGATCATCCGCTCGGGGTCGAGCTCCTGGGCCGCGTGGAGCATGTGGCCGACGAGCGTGCGGCCGCAGACCTCGTGGAGGACCTTGGGGGTGGTGGACTTCATCCGGGTGCCCTCGCCGGCGGCGAGGACGATGACGGCGGCCGGGCGCGGCGCACTCACTGTGGGAGCTCCCTCGGATCCGCGAACGAAACGGTCAGCTGACGGATGCCGCACGGTCACCCGCTCGACAACGTGAGCTTACCCGAGACCCGATTTGGTTCCGGCGCCTGGACTCGAACCAGGACAAACCAACTCCAAAGGTTGGCGGGCTGCCAATTACCCAACGCCGGATCGCCACCAAGCTTACCGGGCACACCCGAGGAAAGGGTGGTGGTTAAGCGTCACTTCCGGAACGCGCCACGCCATAGCAGACCAGCAGCTTTTCCCGCAAGTCAGTTTCGCGCCATGAGATGGCCGCCCACGATACACCTTCCCCCCATTCTCGACTGAGCACTTCCTAACTTACGATGGCGTAGGTTACGGTGGCGTAACCGGCACTACCTACCACAGATCGCGAGGTACTTCATGACCGTAGTCTCCGAGCGCCCGGCCCCCAAGCAGCCCAAACCCGACATGGACCCCGAGCGGAAGACCACTCCCGAGATCATCACCTTCGGCGTCGTGGTGGGCCTGCCCCTGGTGGCGCTGGCTCTCGCGGTGCCGGTGGCATGGGCCTGGGGCTGGCTGAGCTGGGTCGACATCGCCATCGCGTTCGTCTTCTACATGTTCACCGGTCTCGGTGTGACGGTGGGCCTGCACCGCTACTTCACCCACGGCTCCTTCAAGGCCAAGCGGCCACTGAAGATCGCCCTGGGCGTCGCCGGCAGCATGTCGCTGGAGATGTCGGTCCTCGACTGGGTCGCCACCCACCGCAAGCACCACAAGTTCTCCGACAAGGACGGCGACCCGCACTCGCCGTGGCGCTTCGGCACCTCGTTCTGGGCGGTCACCAAGGGCCTGCTCTACGCCCACATGGGCTGGTTGTTCGAAGCCGAGCGCGCCAACCGCGAGAAGTACGCCCCCGACCTGGTCAAAGACCCGGACATCGTGAAGTTCCACAAGATGTTCCCGGTGCTGGCGATCACCTCAATGGTGCTGCCGGCCATCCTCGGCGGCCTGATCACCTGGTCGTGGCAGGGCGCCGCGACGGCCTTCTTCTGGGGCACCCTGGTCCGCATCGGCCTGCTCCACCACGTCACCTGGGCGATCAACTCGATCTGCCACGTCTTCGGCGACGAGGCCTTCGAGTCGCGCGACAAGTCCCGCAACGTATGGTGGCTGGCGCTGCCCTCGTTCGGCGAGTCGTGGCACAACCTGCACCACTCCGACCCGACCTGCGCGCGGCACGGCGTGCTGAAGGGCCAGATCGATCTGAGCGCCGGTCTGATCAAGATCTTCGAGCGCTTCGGCTGGGCTTATGACGTGCGGTGGCCCAATCCAGAGCGGCTGGCGGCGAAGCGCATTGCCTAGTCCATATCGAGGGCCGTGCGAGGGCGTGCTTGTGCCGTCACTCTCACGGCCCGCCATTATGGTGCCGTGACCGAATCCAGATCCCGCAGGCGAATGACGGGCGCGGAACGGCGCGAGCAGCTGATCCAGATCGGTCGCTCCCTCTTCGCGGAGAAGGGCTTCGACGGCACTTCGGTGGAGGAGATCGCCGCACACGCCAGCGTGTCGAAGCCCGTGGTGTACGAGCACTTCGGCGGCAAGGAAGGCATCTACGCCGTGGTCATCGACCGCGAGATGCAGCGCCTGCTCGTCCTCGTCACCCAGGCCCTGTCCGCGACCCACGCGCGAGTGAAAGTGGAGCGGGCCGCCCTGGCGCTGCTCCAGTACATCGAGGAGAGCAGCGAGGGCTTCCGGATCCTGGTCCGCGACTCCCACGCCGCCTCCGGCACCGGCACCTTCGCCAGCCTGATCAGCGACATCGCCAGTCAGGTCGAAGACGTGCTGGCCGACGAGTTCGCCGGCCGGGGCTACGACCCCAAGACCGCCCCCATGTACGCCCAGATGCTCGTCGGCATGGTCGCCCTGACCGGCCAGTGGTGGCTCGACGTGCGCAAACCCAGCCGTGAGACGGTCGCCGCCCACCTGGTGAACCTGTGCTGGAACGGGCTGAGCGACCTCGACCCGGCCCCGGCGCTGACCAACGCCTCCCGGGGGCTGGTGCTGGCGCCGCCACTACCGCCCGGCCCCGTGACCGACCCCAAAGAGCTCAGCCGTCAGCGCAAGGAGCAGGAGAAACTCTGGCGCGAGGCCGAGAAGCAGCGCGAGCGCGAGGCCAAGGAGGCCGAGAAGCTCCGGCGGGAGCAGGAGAAGATCCGCGCCCGCGAGGCGAGAGAGAACGAGAAGCTCGCACGTGCCCGCGAGAGTGAAGCCTGAGACTGGCGATTTCGTTGCGGGGAAGTTAACACGTCGTTCAACAAACTCGGGCATATTCAGGACATGTCCGCCGAAATTTCCGTGCCCATCTCCCCGGAGGAACTTCCCCTCCCTCACGAGCGATTCCTCAACCGAGAGGAGAGCTGGCTCCAGTTCAACGAACGGGTGCTCGAACTGGCCGAGGACCCCAAGCTCCCCCTGCTCGAACGGGTGCGGTTCCTGGCGATCTTCGCGACCAACCTCGACGAGTTCTTCATGGTGCGGGTCGCGGGCCTCAAACGGCGGATGGCCACGGGACTCCTGCTCAGGGCGCAGAGCGGGCTGAAGCCGAGCGACGAATTGGAGCGCATCAACGGGATCGCCAACGTCCTGGTGCAGCGCCACTCCGCCCTGTTCCACAAGGCGATCGTGCCCGAGCTGGTGGCCGAGGGCATCGAGATCGTCCGCTGGGCCGACCTCGGGCGCGACGAGCGCACGGTCATGCGGAAGTTGTTCCGGGAGCGGATCCGACCGGTGCTGACGCCACTGGCCGTCGACCCGGCCCACCCCTTTCCCAACATCTCGGGGTTGTCGCTCAACCTGGCGGTCACGGTCCGCAACCCCGTCAACGGCAACACGGTCTTCGCGCGGGTGAAGGTGCCCCAGCAGCTCCCCCGGTTCGTGAAGGTGGCCAAAGACCGGTTCGTGCCGCTTGAGGACGTGATCGCGGCCCACCTCGGCCAGCTCTTCAAGGGCATGGAGATCGTCCAGCACCACGTCTTCCGGGTCACCCGCAACGAGGACCTCGACGTCGACGAGGACGTCACCGAGAACCTGATGCAGGCCCTCGAACGCGAACTGCGCCGCCGCCGGTTCGGCTCGCCGGTCCGCATCGAGGTCGAGGACACGATCACGCCCGAGGTGCTCGATCTGCTGGTCGAGGAGCTGGGCGTACACGACCACGAGATCTACCGGGTGCCCGGCCCGCTCGACCTGTCGGGGCTGCACACGATCGCCGACCTCGGGCCCACCCACAACCGGGGCGAGCTCAGCTACCGGCCGTTCGTGCCGGCCGAGGTGATCCACGCCGACGACGACATCTTCGCGATGCTGCGGGAGAAGGACATCCTGCTGCACCACCCCTACGACAGCTTCTCCACCAGCGTGCAGCGCTTCATCGAGCACGCCGCGGCCGACCCGCAGGTGCTGGCGATCAAGCAGACGCTCTACCGGACCAGCGGCAACTCCCCGATCGTGGACGCCCTCATCGACGCCGCCGAAGCGGGCAAGCAGGTCGTCGTGGTGGTCGAGATCAAGGCCAGGTTCGACGAGCACGCCAACATCTCGTGGGCCAGGAAACTGGAGAAGGCCGGCTGCCACGTCGTCTACGGCGTGCTGGGCCTGAAGACCCACTGCAAGCTGGCCCTGGTCGTGCGCCAGGAGCAGAACGGCGAACTGCGCCGCTACTGCCACATCGGCACCGGCAACTACAACCCGAAGACCGCCCGCATGTACGAGGACTTCGGCCTCCTCACGTCCGACCCGCTGGTCGGCGAGGACGTGACCGACCTGTTCATCCACCTCACCGGCTACTCCAACCACTCCGCCTACCGGCGGCTGCTGGTGGCGCCCCACTCGCTGCGGCAGGGCCTGCTGGCCCGCATCGACCGGGAGATCGCCCACCACAAGGCGGGCCGCGCGGCCCGGATCCGGATCAAGACCAACTCGCTCGTCGACGAACCCGTGATCGACGCCCTCTACCGGGCCTCGCAGGCCGGCGTGCCGATCGACCTGTGGGTGCGCGGCATCTGCACGCTCCGGCCCGGTGTGCCGGGTTTGTCGGAGACGATCAGGGTCAGAAGCCTCCTTGGGCGCTTCCTGGAGCACTCCCGCATCTACGAGTTCGGCGGCGGACGGCGGCCCGAGATGTGGATCGGCAGCGCCGACCTGATGCGACGCAACCTCGACCGAAGGGTGGAGGCCCTGGTGAAGGTGACCGGTGCACAACACCGGTCCTACATCGCCGACCTGCTCGACCGCGCGTTCTCCGACGGGACGGACACATGGTGGCTTACCTCAGATGGCCGCTGGCTTCGCCAAAACGGCGGCGCCGATCTGCAGCAGCATCTCATCGGCACGCGACGCTGGCGGACCGTGGACGACGGCAAATGACCGACGTGATCCACGCCGCCGGCGCCGTGATCTGGCGCGGCGACGAGTCCTCCCCCGAGGTGGCGGTCGTGCACCGCCCGAAGTACGACGACTGGTCGTTCCCCAAGGGCAAACTCAAGTCGGGCGAGCACGTCATCGCCGGAGCGCTGCGCGAGGTCCGGGAGGAGACCGGCCTGTCGGTCGTGCTGGGCCGCTCGCTGCCGCCCGTCCACTACCTGAAGGACGGCCGCCTCAAACGGGTCGACTACTGGGCCGCGCGGGTCAGCGCGGAAGACGACCTGACGGCGGTCGACGAGGTCGACGAGGTCGTCTGGATGTCTCTCGGCGAGGCCCGCGACCGGCTTACCTACGAGTGGGACGCGGGTCTGCTGCGGGCGCTGACGGCGGCCCCGCTGGTGACGGTGCCGCTGATCCTGGTCAGGCACGGCCTGGCCGGCAGCCGCTCGGAGTGGAAGGGCCACGACGACCGGCGTCCGCTCGACGCCGACGGCCTGGCCCAGGCCGACGTGGTCGCCGCGGCCCTGGCCGCCTACGCGCCCCGGCACCTGGTCAGCTCCCCCAGCCGCAGGTGCACCCAGACCCTCAAGCCCTACGCGACCGCCACGGGCCTGCCGATCCGCAAGGAGAAGCTGCTCTCCGAGCCCGGCTACGACCCCAAGGACACCCTGCGGCTGGTCCGCAAACTGACCGAGCCGACGGCGCTCTGCAGCCACGGCAAGGTCCTCCCCGACCTGCTGGACGACCTCTCCGAGGGCAGGATCGGCGACACCCATCTCAAGAAGGGCGGATTCGCCGTCCTCCACCACGCAGAGGGCGAACTGGTCAGCGTCGACCGTTACGTCACCTGAGTTTCTTCCACAACTTGGGGAAACGGTCACGGGCGCGTTCGGCGGCGGCGCGCTCCAGGCCGGCCAGCACGCCGTAGGTGAAGGTGTCCTCGCCGGCCTCGCGGGCCTTCGCGGCCTCCTTCTCCAGCGTCTCCTGGGCCACCACGCCGTCCTGGTAGGTGCCCAGGGCCTCCTGGATCGCCTCGGCGCGGGCGGCCTCGTCGTCCATGCCTGCCGCCTCGGCGGTGTAGCGGGCGCGCTTGGCCGCCTTGCGCACGTCGTGCATGGCGATCTCGCGCTCGTGCGGGTCGTCGATGGCCTGGGCGGTCGCGTGCTTGCGGTGCACCCGCTTCCACTCCTTGGCCACGATCTTGGCCAGCTCGGGCCCGGCCTCGCGGGTCGCGCGGCCGGTGAAGACGTAGGGCTCGTCGAGCGCGTCGAGCAGGGCGAAGTAACGCTCACTCGTCATGGCCTCGCGGGCCCGCTCGTAGCCCTCCTCCTCCTGCAGCTTGAGGTCGTCGAGCAGCCGGGTCCGGACCGGGCCGACGATCAGGTGGTCGTCGAGCCCGTCGAGCTCCTTGCCGAAGCGGGCCTGGATGACCTCCAGGTCGCGCACCTCGCCGAGCACCTCGCCGAGCCAGCGCAGCTCCTCCTGGAGCACGTCCGACTCGGTCACGATCGAGGAGAAGGCCTTGAACGCGCTGCGCATCCGCCGGCACGCCACGCGCGCCTTGTGCACGGCGTCCTCCTCGGCCCGCCGCACCCGGCCGTCCTGCGCGATCAGCGCGTCGGTCTGGCTCCGCAGGTAGGCGAAGACCGCGGCGCCGACCGTCCCCTCGGCAGGCGACTTCGGCAGTTCCTGTACGGCTTCGCCCAACAGCCGCCCCAGCTTGTTGGCGGAGCCGCCGGTGACAGCCCCCGCCTTGATCACCCGCTTGCCCACCCGCTTCAGCAGCGCCTCGTCACCCTTGACGAGCTCGACCTCGACCTCGCGCCACCGCTCGACGCGCGGCACGTCGCCGTAGACCGTCCCCTTGACGCGGTCGTCGGCCACCTCGGCGAGCACCTGCTCGTCACCGTCGAGCAACCGGGTCACCGACCGCTTCGTGTCGAGCTCGGCGACCGGCACCAGCGCGTGGCCCCGCGTGTAGACGAGCACCTGCGCGGCCAGGTCGGCCGGCACCACCTTGGCGCTGCGGGTGAGCGGCAGCTGGATCTCCTGCCGCACCCCGGCGGCCTTGGGCAGTTTCAGGTGCCAGCCGGGGTCGTCGCCCCCGCGGCGCCGCCGCAGGGTGATGCCCCGCGCGGCGAGCCGCAGATCGGGAGTGTCGAAGTAGACGGCCACGAGCTGGTGGGATTTCGGCCCGGAGACCGCTTCGACGCCTTTCACGCCGAGCAGATCCGGCACCACGAACTCGTCTGGGACATCGAACTTGTCCTCGATCTCGATCGCCACCAGCACCTCCAGGTAAACGCGACACGGCCGAATTGCGGCCATGATGCCACCTGAAGGTGAACAAATCGCCTATTCGATGGCCGCGCCTCCGGCGCGGCGGTCCTCGCGCTCTTATCCGACGCCTTCCCTCCTCCGCTCTGGTCGCTGCGCTCCCGGCGCTCCGTCAGTCCAGGCGTCGGCGCGCTGCGGCCTGCGATTTCACCTGAAGGGGACACCTGGGCGTGTCTACGTCCATCACCAATGAATGCCCGCAAACCGAATACGAATGATCATTTGTGCGCCACGGTGAATATGCGGCGGAACTCGAACGGGGTGCCGTAGTCGCGACGGGGATAGGCCTCCCCGAGCAGCCGGCCGGCGTCGGCGAGAAACCGTTCCCGGCGCTCCGGGGCCAACCGGGTCAGCATGGGGCGCAGCGCCGTGCCGGTGACCCAGCGGAGCACCGCGTCGTCGCCCTGGAGGACGTGGACGTAGGTGGTCTCCCAGGCGTCCACGGTCAGGCCCTCGGCCGCCAGCAGCTCCAGGTAGTCCGCCGCGGAGTCGACCGGGTCGCGCCAGGCGAGGTCGGCCAGCTCAGCGGCCCATTCGGGGCTCCGGCAGAGCTCCCTGACGACCTGGTGGCTGGGCGCGGCGAAGTTGCCCGGCACCTGGAAGGCCAGCCACCCGCCCGGGTTGAGCTCCCGGGCCCAGCCCACGAGCAGTTCCCGGTGCTCGGGCACCCACTGGAGCAGCGCGTTCGACACGATGACGTCGACCGGCTCGGCCGGACGCCAGTCGCGCACGTCGGCGACCTCGAAGGTGGCGCCCTCGGGGGCTTTGGCGATCATCTCGGGCGAGGAGTCGACCCCGTGGATCCGGGCGTCGGGCCAGCGGGCGGCCAGCGACACGGTCAGGTCTCCGGTGCCGCAGCCGAGGTCGACGACGTAGCCGGGGTCTTCGGCCCTGATCCGCGCGGTGAGCTCGTAGAAGGGCCGGGAACGCTCGTCGGCGTACCGGCCGTAGACCGAAGGATCCCACTGTGTCATGGCCGCGCCTCCGGCGCGGCGGTCCTCGCGCTCATATCCGACGCCTTCCCTCCTGGCGTCGGCGCGCTGCGGCTTATCTCTCGACATAAAGATACTTGATATCAAGAGAGATGTCTTGACGTCAAGAAAAGCTAGACTCGTCATCCATGAGCTCAGCCGAGGATGAAGTCGACCGGCTCGTCGCGGCCTGGCGGCAGGAGCGCCCCGACCTCGACGTGACGCCTCTCCAGGTGCTGAGCCGCGTGTCGCGGCTGAGCCGTCATCTGGAGCGGGCCAGGCGGGCCGCCTTCGCCGAACACGGGCTGGAGCCCTGGGAGTTCGACGTCCTCACGGCGCTGCGCCGGGCCGGCTCCCCCTACGAGATGAGCCCGGGGGCGTTGCTGCGGGCCACTCTGGTGACGTCCGGGACCATGACCAACCGCATCGACCGGCTGGCCGCCGCCGGATTCGTCACCCGCAACCCCGACCCCGACGACCGGCGCGGCGTGCTCGTGCGACTGACCACCAAGGGGCTCGAACGCGTCGACGCGGCCTTCGCCGACCTGCTCAGGCGGGAGCAGGAGCTGCTCGCGGCCCTCGGCCGGCAGCAGCAGCAAGATCTTTCCGGGCTCCTGCGCACCCTTCTCGTGCCGTTCGACACCAGCGACTCCGCGTAGTCGTGACGGACTAAGACGGGGTTGACCCGCTTTCCGGTTCCCTCCAGAGGGGTGTGATTTACGTCACACACCCGAGCTGGATCGATCCATGGGGTGACCAAACGACATGCCCCACGATCAGCGGAAATAACGGAATCTTCACAGGAACCCCACAGGTTTACAGCAACTTTCCACACCCCAGCCGCCTCGGGCAGTTGGTCTTTTTGCTTTCACACCCTCATCCCGTCTTATAGCTTCTTGAACGTTCCTTTCCTGACGCATGGGGCGCAAGTGACGTCCCACGACAGACCTGGGAGTTCCACATGAAGCGCACGCTCATTCTGGGCGGTCTGAGCGCGGGGCTGCTTGCCTCCGCGGTCGTGGCCGCTCCGGCGCAGGCTGCTGGCGACGTCGCCTCCGACAGCCTGGCCAACACCAACCTTGCCGCTCAGCAGGTCGCGGCCTTCTGGTACGGCGAGGCGAAGGCCAACCTGATCGGCGCCACGCCCTACGACGTCGAGACTCAGGTCGTCGGCAAGCACGTGTCGACCGGTGGTCCCACCGCCGACACGAAGCCCGGCGTCGTCCCGGCCATCGGTGACGAGAAGAAGACCACCAGCGTCTCGAAGAACGTCAACCTGCCCAAGACCACGGGCAAGGTGTTCTTCATCGGCGCTGACGGCCAGCCGCACTGGTGCACCGGCACCTCGCTCCAGAGCGCCTACAAGAACCTCGTCGCCACCGCTGGACACTGTGTCTACGACACGACGTCCAACAAGGCCACCCTCGACAAGTGGGTCTTCATCCCCGGTTACTACCAGGGCAAGACCCCGTGGGGCATCTACGTCGGCAAGCAGGCCTTCACGCACTACGACTTCGACGTCTACGAGGACGGCGACCGCAACTACGCGTTCGTGAACGTGTACAACGGTGTGCTCCCCGTCGCCGGCGGCACCGACGTCGACTGGGTCTCCAAGCCTTACCCCACCAAGGCCCTGGCCGAGAAGGCCAAGGCTGAGCTGGAGGCGAAGAAGGAGACCGGCTACTCCAAGCTCGAGATCATCGAGTACATCGACCACTGGAAGATCGTTCCGGTCGGCTCGCCGGAGAGCAAGAAGGTCGAAGTCAGCCACTGGAAGTTCAAGAACGTCCCCGGCCAGAACGACGACCCGAAGACCACCACCTTCGTGTCCGGCCTCGGCGTCAACGAGACGTTCATCAGCCAGGCCGAGTTCCGCTCGCCTCCTGGTGTCCAGGACGACGGCGACTCGTACTGGCTGAACGACGGCAAGACCTTCGTCTACTCGTACAAGTCCGGCCCCGTCTGGAAGTACGTCAAGCGGACCTTCTGGATCAACTACGACCTGGACTACAAGGTCAAGGGCATCGTTCTGTCCATCGGCCTCAAGGACGTCGGTCGCCTCGGTGACAACGTCGGTGGCCAGGGTCTGGCGTACAACCAGAAGGTCGGCCAGTCGGTCTACGTCTTCGGCTACCCGAGCGGCAAGCACCCGGACGGGAACCACGCGTTCACCGGCCACACCCTGAAGTGGACCTACGGCAAGACGTTCGCGGCCAAGGCCTCGGACATCAAGGCTGAGGAGATCATCGGGGTCAAGTCGTCCTTCACGGGCGAGGGCTCGCTGGGCTCGTCGTGGCTGTCGCAGTACAAGAGCGCCCGTCGCCTCGGCTACCTCAACGGCGTGACCATCGGTGTCGCTGACACCGACGGCAACAAGCGCTACGACACCTCGGTTTCCCCGTACTTCGACGGTGAGACCTACGGCGTCTACAAGGTGGCGGCGGCTCTCTGGTCCGGCAAGATCGTCTGATCTTCCAACCACGTAGTGCTGAGATGACTCGGTTGGTGCCCCAAGTCATCTGAAGCAAAAAGAAGGAGCCCGGTCGGCCAACCGGGCTCCTTCTCTTTTCCCTGGCTATTCGCCGATGCGCTCCGCGAGCTCCATCCATTCGAGCTCGGTGGCCTCCTTCTGGGCCCCGAGGTCGCGCAGCTCGGCGTCGAGCTTTCCGAGCTTCTCGAAGTCGCTGGCCGCCTCGGCCATCTGGGCGTGCACCTTGGCCTCCCGCTCCGAGAGCTTGTCGAGCTGCCGCTCCAGCCGGCTCAGCTCCTTCTGCAGCTCCCGCAGCTCCTTCTGGGAGACCTTCTTCTCGGCCGGGGCCTCACCCACGGCGGCCACGGGCTCGGCCGACGCGGCGCGGGCCGACACCGCGGTTCCGGCGGCGCGGCGCTCCAGGTATTCGTCGACACCGCCCGGCAGCATCGACAACCGGCCGTCGCCCAGCAGCGCGACCGTGCGGTCGGAGACCCGCTCCAGGAAGTAGCGGTCGTGGCTGACCACGACGAGCGTGCCGGGCCAGCCGTCGAGCAGGTCTTCGAGCTCGGTCAGCGTCTCGATGTCGAGGTCGTTGGTCGGCTCGTCGAGCAGCAGGACGTTGGGTTCGTCCATGATCAGCCTCAGCAGCTGGAGCCGCCGCCGCTCGCCGCCCGACAAATCACCGACGACCTTCCACTGCGCCTCGCCCTTGAAGCCGAGGCGTTCGAGCAGCTGGGAGGCGGTCCACTCCTTCTTGCCGACGGTGATGTACTTGCGGACCTCCTCGACCGTCTCCAGTACGCGCCGGGTCGGGTCGAGCTCGGCGAGCTCCTGCGACAGGTGGGCCAGCTTGACCGTGCGGCCCTGGACCAGCTCGCCCTCGTCGGGCGTGACCGTGCCGGACAGCAGGCGGAGCACCGTCGACTTGCCCGAGCCGTTGACGCCGATCAGGCCGATGCGGTCGCCGGGGCCGAACTGCCAGGTGCAGTGGTCGAGCACCAGCGGGCCGGTGTTCGGGCCGCCCGCGTGGAGGGTGACGTTCTCCAGGTCGTACACGGTCTTGCCGAGGCGCGCGGTCGCGAACCTGAGCAGTTCGACGGTCTCCCGGGCCGGGGGCACGTCGGCGATCAGCGCCTCGGCGGCGTTGATGCGGAACTTCGGCTTGGACGTGCGGGCGGGCGGGCCGCGCCGCAACCAGGCGATCTCCTTGCGCATGAGGTTCTGCCGCCGGTCTTCGGCCGCTTGGGCGATGCGCGCCCGTTCGGCCTTGGCCAGCACATAGGCGGCGTAGCCGCCCTCGTAGCGCTCGACGGTGCCGTCGACGACCTCCCAGGTGCGGGTGGAGACGGCGTCGAGGAACCAGCGGTCGTGGGTGACGACGAGGAGGGCCGACTTGCGGGCCGACAGGTGGCCGGCCAGCCAGGCGATCGCCTCGATGTCGAGGTGGTTGGTGGGCTCGTCGAGCACGATCAGGTCGTGGTCGCCGATGAGCAGCTTCGCCAGCGCGGTCCGGCGGCGTTCGCCACCGGACAGGGCGCCCGCGTGGGCCGACAGGTCGAGGTCGCCGAGCAGGTTGGCGAGGATCTCGCGGACCTGCGCGTCGCCGGCCCACTCGTGTTCGGCCTTCTCGCCGAGCACGATGTCGCGGATCGGCGCGTTCGGGTCGAAGAGGTCGCGCTGGGCGAGCACCCCGACACGCAGGTTGCGCGTGTGGGTGACCCGCCCGCTGTCGGGGGTGAGCTCACCGGCGATGATCGAGACGAGGGTGGTCTTGCCGCCACCGTTGCGCCCGACGACACCGATGCGCTCGCCCGCTTCGACCCCGAGCGACACCCCGGTGAGCAGCGCCTTCGGGCCGAAGGCATGGGAGACGGATTCGAGATTGACCAGATTCATCGCCCGCCAAGCCTATCTAGACGATCGTGGCTCCCGGCACCGGTCCGGAGGCGACGACGGCCTCCCGGCAGCCGGTGAGCGAGACGGCGATCTCCCGTGCGTGCATCTCGTCGGCGGCCAGGAACGCGCACGTCGGCCCGGAGCCCGACACGAGCGCGCCGAGCGCGCCGAGTTCCCGGCCCTCGTCGAGGGTGCGGTGGAGGGAGCGGCGCAACATGACGGCGGCGGGCTGCAGGTCGTTGACGAGCGCGGCCCCGAGCGCCGCGGCGTCGCCCTCGGCCAGCGCCTTGGCCAGCGGGTCGCTCAGGGTCGGCCAGGCGGCCTGTTCGCCGGTGGCCTCCCTGATGCGGTCGCACTCGCCGTAGACCTGCGGCGTCGACAGGCCGCCGTCGGCCAGCGCGAACACCCAGTGGAAGGTGCCCGAGACCTCCATCGGCGTCAGGACCTCGCCCTTGCCGACGCCGACGGCGGTGCCGCCGAGCAGCGCGAACGGCACGTCGCTGCCGAGCGTGCCGCCGATCTCCATCAGCTCCTCGCGGGTCTTGCCCAGGTTCCACAGGGCGTTGCACGCGACGAGCGCGGCGGCGGCGTCGGCGCTGCCCCCGGCCATGCCGCCCGCGATCGGGATGGTCTTCTTGATCTCCAGCCGGACGCCCCTGCCGGGCGCGAGCGCGTGGGCGGCCCGGACGGCCAGGTTGTCGGCCCCGAGCGGCACGTCGGCGTGGTCGCAGACGACCTCGACCCGGTCTGACTCCGACGCGGTGACCTCGTCGAACAGGGAGACGGCCTGGAAGACGTTGACCAGGTCGTGGAAGCCGTCGTCGCGGAGCGGGCCGACGGAGAGCTGAAGATTGACCTTGGCGGGCACACGCACGGTAATCACGTGACGGGAGCCTAGCGGCGGTGTTCGGCGATCCGGGCGAAGTCGGCCACCTCGAGCTGTTCGCCCCGGGCCTGCGGGTCGACGCCCGCCTTCACGAGCGCCTCCTCGGCCAGCGCCGGGGAGCCCGCCCAGCCCGCCAGGGCGGCGCGCAGGGTCTTGCGCCGCTGGGCGAACGCGGCGTCGATCGCGGCGAACACCTCTTCTCTGCTGGCGGTGGTGGCGGGCGGCTCACGGCGGACGAGAGAGACCAAGCCCGAGTCGACGTTGGGGGCCGGCCAGAAGACGTTGCGCCCGACCGGGCCCGCGCGGCGGACGTCGGCGTACCAGGCGGCCTTGACCGACGGCACCCCGTAGACGCGGGAGCCGGGCCGGGCGGCCAGGCGGTCGGCGACCTCCGACTGCACCATCACCAGGCCCCGGCGCAGCTCGGGCAGGATCTGCAGCAGGTGCAGGACGACCGGGACCGACACGTTGTAGGGCAGGTTGGCGACCAGCGCGGTCGGCCGGGCCGGCAGGTCATCCGGAGTGATGCGCAAAGCGTCGGCCTGGACGACCCTCAGGCGGTCGGCGTAATCAGGAAGCATGACCGTGACCGTCTCGGGGAGCTGCCCCGCCAGCACCGGATCGATCTCGACCGCGACCACCTCGGCGACCTCCGAGAGCAGCGCCAGCGTCAGCGACCCGAGCCCCGGCCCGACCTCGATCACCACGTCGTCGGGCGACACCTCGGCGACTCTGACGATCTTGCGGACCGTGCCGCCGTCGATGACGAAGTTCTGCCCGAGCTTCTTGGTGGGCCGGATGTTCAACTTCTCCGCAAGCGTGCGCACCTCAACGGGCCCGAGCAGACTCATGCAACCAGTGTCGGGCATGCGAACGCGTCGATTTACCTGTTCGCGCCCCCCACGGGCAATCCATGCTGGCGATTGCTTCGAAGTGTTCATGAACTCGCACAGGCCGTAGGAGAGCCCCCAGATGGAACCGACCGGCGCCGAGCCGCTCCGCCCCGACGATCCCGCCGCGATCGGGACCTACCGGCTGCTGGGCCGCCTGGGCGAGGGCGGCATGGGCACGGTCTACCTGGCCGTGGCCGAAGACCGCCTGGTCGCCCTCAAGGTGGTCCGCTCCCAGTTGGCCGACGACGCCTTCGCGGCCCGCTTCCACGGCGAGGTCGAGAACGCCCGCAAGGTGGCCTCGTTCTGCACCGCCCAGGTGCTGGACAACGGGACCACCGCCGACGGGCGGCCCTACATGGTGACCGAGTACATCGCCGGCACCCCGCTCAACCGGCAGATCGCCCAGGAGGGCCCGCTTGAGCCGGGACCGCTCCACGGCGTGGCCCTGGGCGTGGCGGCGGCCCTGGCGGCCATCCACGTGGCCGGCCTGGTGCACCGCGACCTGAAGCCCGCGAACGTGATCCTGTCCCTGTCAGGGCCCCGCGTGATCGACTTCGGCATCGCCCGCGCCCTCGACGCCTCCCACGACTTCACCCAGGCCGGGGAGCTGCTCGGCAGCCCCGGCTGGTGGGCGCCCGAACAGGTGCGCGGCGAGCCGGTCAGCCCGTGGACCGACGTCTTCGCCTGGGGCTGCCTGGTGGCCTACGCGGGAACCGGCCGTCACCCCTACGGCCAGGGCAACATGGTGACCCTGGCCGCCCGTGTCCTGAACAGCCGCCCCGACCTGGGCGCGCTCCCCGAGCCGTTGAACGAGCTGGTCCGCCTGGCGACCGATCCCGACCCGACCCGCCGCCCGACCGCCCAGGACCTGCTGATCGCCCTGGTCGGCGGCGCCCTGCCGACGGTCTCGGCCCGTGATCCGGAGGTCCGGCGGGCCGAGCCGCTGATTCCGGTGGAGGAACTCAACCGGACCCTCCAGCAGAGCCTCCCCGAACCCGCCGAGCAGGCGGAGCCGGTCGCCGAACGGGTCGACCGCACCGTCGTCGCCTCAACCGGCCCGGACACCTCCACGGAACCCCCGTTGAAACCACCACGGTCGCGTTCCGACCGGTGGCTCATCGCGGCCGTGGTGATCTTCGTGGCGTTCGTGGTCAGCGTCGGGGTGCTGGTCGTGTCGGGGGACAACGAGCCGCGCACCGCCGTGCAGATCGCCGCGCAGGAGGCCGCCGGCGGCGACGTCGCCAAGCGGATCACCGTCGGCGCCGGGTTCGGGGTGGACCTGGTCGTCACCAGGGATCCGCGGTGCGGCCTCCCCGACTACGAAGGCGTCACGGCCGCGCAGGGGGCGTTCTGCGTGATCCCGTGGAGCATGGTCAACACCGGCGGCGAACTGGTCGGGATCACGGCCACGCCGGTGCTGCTCGACGCCTCGGGCACGGCCTACCGGCCCCATCGCCTCTCCACGCCGCTGCCGAGCGGGCTGCGGCCCGGCGGGCGCTCCGACGGCATGCTCGTGTTCGATCTCCCCGACGACCGCGTCCCCGCCCGGCTCCAGTTCGGCGGCGGCCTGGAGGTGGCCCTGTGACCCGGCTGCTCGCCGCCCTGCTGCTCGTGTCCGCGCTCGTCCCTTCCGGTACGGCCTCCGCCACCCCCTGCCCCGCCACGACCCACGCCGTCGGCGACCCCTTCGCCGAGACCGTCGCCTTCGGCGGCCAGACCCTCAGACCCCCCGGCGGCGAGACCAACACCGGCTTCGGCTGGGCCGTGGCCACCGCCCACGTCGACGGCGACCGCTGCCTCGACGTCGTCGTCGGCGCCCCCTACGCCGGCGACGACGACCAGGGCGCGGTCTACGTGTTCGGCGCGGGGGGCGTCCAGACCCTGACCGCGCGCGACCCGCGCGAGGACGCCCACTTCGGCTGGTCGCTGGCGGCGGCCGACCTGCCAGGCGGTTGGGTGCTGGCGGTCGGCGAACCCCACGCCGACGACCCGCTGACCGACGCCGGCGCGGTGCACCTGTTCTCCCCGCGGGGGCAGGCGCGGCTGAACCAGGAGTCCGACGGCATGATCGGCAACGGCGAGGTCGGCGACATGTGGGGCTGGTCGCTGGCCTTCCACGGCGACCCCGCCCGCCCCGACCTGGCCGTCGGCGTGCCCTACGAGGACGACGACGGCACGGGGATCCAGGTCGCCAGCGGCATCGTCGACGCCGGGACGGTCGTCGTCATCAAGGACGTGTTGTCGGGGGCGCCGTACACGACCAGGAAGTGGGACCTCGGCCAGGCGACCAAGGACGTGCCGGAGGAGGCGGGCAACCGCTTCGGCTGGACGCTGGCGGCCACCCGGATCGGCGGCGTCTCCTACCTGGCCGCGGGCGCCCCGCTCGCCGGGCCGCGCGACGCCGGCATGGTCCAGCTCTGGGCCGACCTCTCCCCCGCCAGGGCGATCACCGTGCCGGGCACGACCGGTCTCGGCTGGGCCCTGGCGTTCACCGGCGACGGGCGGCTCGCCATGGGCCACCCTTACACGAAGGGGGCGACGGGGGGTGTCCACACCACCACCGTCGACGGAACCGTGGCCGCGCTGCCGGTCCCGCCCCAGCCGGGGCAGCGGTACGGCTGGTCGCTGGCCGCCGACGGCGCCTCCGGGTTATTGGTCGGCGCGCCCGACCGCGACGGCGTCGGCGCGGTCTCCACCTCGGCGACGACGCCCGCGCCGGCCGGTTCGGTCGACTACGGCCATGCGGTCGACTGAGCGGTCAGAGGCGGTGGCCGCACTCCGGCCAGGCACGTTTCCAGTCGCCCGCCAGCCGCTGGTAGAGGAGCTGCGCCCGGTAGGTCTGCTCGGCCTCCGGCCAGTCGACCGGCCGCTTCTCCCCGCCGACCGCCAGCCACATCTTCAGCCCGAACCCGTAGAGCCCTCCCGGCGCCGACTTGGCGTCGTTCCCCGACACGCATCGCGCCAGCGCGTCCCAGTTCAGCGCGGCCACGTCGGCCGAGATGGGGATCGTGTGGGGCGGCAGGCCGGGGGTCACCCGGATCACCGTGTCCTCGGGCGGGAAGGTCGACAGGCCGGGCGAGACCTTGTCGCCCTCGCCGAGTTCGACGTTCGACTCCTCCAGGACCTCTTTCACGGTCCGGCCGGTCGTCGTGGTCTCGATGCGCATGCTGCCGGCCACGATCGTCACCTTGCGCTGGGACCGCGCGTCGAGCTCGAACCCCTCGACCGGGATCTGCCGCAGCCGGGTCGTCGAGAGCTGGAGCTTGTTGGGGTTCATCTTGAGCTCTACGAGAGCGTCCTGGACGTTGAGCGCCGTCGTCAGATGGGTGCTGGAGGTCCCGTCGAGGTTCAGCGTCAGCGGGCGGGCGTGCCTCACCACGATCGTCATGTCGTCGCCGATCTCGGCCGACGGCGGGGGCGAGACCATGTCGCCCCTCTCGTAGGGCACCCCGGCGGCCTTCAACGCGCCCCGCACGTCGGCCGCGAACGAACGGTGGGTGGTCAGCTTGCCGTCGACGTCGAGGGTGATCTCGCGCGCCAGCCCGACCCCGATGACCACGCCGACCGAGGCCCCCAGCGCGGCGGCGCACAACACGGCCAGCCACGGACGGACCAGCGCCCTCAACCGGGACGGCGTCTCAGCGGGTTTCTCGACCGGATGTTCCCAGCCCGACAGTTGGCTGCCCGTGTCACGCGCGGGGCTCTCCAACGTCGGGGAATACACGGATGCGTCCTTCCGGAAGCGCCATGGTCAACTCACACCGTACCGTGACATCCCATTACCAATCACCGAAAACGCGCGGACCGTTCGCATTGATGATCTCCGCCAGCGCCTCGGGGGCCGTGTCCTTCACCTCCGCGATGCGGCGCAGCGTCAACGGGATCAGGTAGGGCGCGTTGGGCTTGCCCCGGTGGGGAGTCGGCGGCAGATAGGGCGCGTCGGTCTCGACCAGGATCAGCTCGGCGGGCGCGACCTTCGCGGCCTCACGCAGGTAGCCGGCGTTCTTGTAGGTGACCGGGCCCGAGAACGACAGGTAGTAGCCCGCCCTGACGCAGCGCTCGGCCATCTCGGCGTCGCCCGAGTAGCTGTGGAAGACCACCACGTCGGGGGCGCCCACCTCGTCGAGCACGTCGAGGACCGCGTCGTGGGCGTCGCGGTCGTGGATCACCAGCGCCTTCCCGGTGCGCTTGGCGATCTCGATGTGCGCCCGGAACGAGGCGTGCTGGTCGTCTTTGGACGCCCAGTCGCGGAAGAAGTCGAGACCGGTCTCGCCGACGGCCCGCACGTGCGGAAGCCGGGCCAGTTCCTCGATGCGGTCGAGCACCTCGGGGGTCGCCGCGTGGGCCTCGTTGGGGTGGATCGCCACGCCCGCGTAGACGCCCTCGTGGTCGCGGGCGATCTCGGCGCCCCACTCGGAGGAGCGCAGGTCGTAGCCGATCGTGACCAGGCGCGTCACCCCGACGGACCTGGCCTCCTCGACGATGTGGTCGACGCTCGCCCCGGCCGCCTGCGCGGCCAGGGCGACGGGATCGCCGGACGACGCCTTGCGCTCCCCGACCATGATGTCGAGATGGCAGTGGCTGTCGAACACCTCGGCGCCGAGCGCCTCGGGGAACGGGACCGACATCACTTGCCTTCCAGGCGGCCCAGTTCCTCGTCGACCACCTTCTGGTCGAGCTTGGCGAACAGCGGCTTCGGCGGCGCCAGCGGGGTGCCCGACTGGACGGGCCGGTGCTCCCACTTCGCCGCGCCCTCGTAGGAGCCCGTGATGACGGGGTAGGAGCGCCCGCCCGGCTCGTCGACCTCGCGGATCTCCGGCATGCCGGACCAGACGCCCTGGCCGCCCAGCATCTCGTGGATCTTGTTGGAGGAGTTCGGCAGGAACGGGGTGAGCAGCGTCTTGGCGTCGTCGACGATCTGGAGCGCCACGTGGAGGATGGTGCCCTGGCGGACCGGGTCGTCCTTGATCTTCCAGGGCTCCTGCTCGGCCAGGTAGCGGTTGGCGTCGCGCACCACGTCGAAGGCCTCGGTGACCGCGTTCTTGAACCGCGACCGCCCGAGCTCGGCCCCGACCGCCGGGAAGGCCGCCTTCGACCGCTCAAGGAGCGCCCGGTCGGCGTCGGTCAGGTCGACCGCGTCGGGGATCTTCCCGAAGTTCTTGGACGCCATCGAGATCGACCGGTTGACCAGGTTGCCCCAGGCCGCGACGAGCTCGCCGTTGTTGCGGTTGACGAACTCCTGCCAGGTGAAGTCGGTGTCCTGGTTCTCGGGGCCGGCCACCGCGATGTAGTAGCGCAGCGCGTCGGCCGAGTAGCGCTCCAGGAAGTCGCGGACGTAGATCACGACCGACCGCGAGGAGGAGAACTTCTTCCCCTCCATGGTCAGGAACTCGCTCGACACCACCTCGGAGGGCAGGTCGAGCCGCCCCAGCGATCCGGCCGCCCCGCCCCGGGCGCCCTCTCCGTTGTAGCCGAGCAGCATCGCCGGCCAGATCTCGGAGTGGAAGACGATGTTGTCCTTGCCCATGAAGTAGTAGCCGCGGGCGTCGGGGTTCTGCCACCAGGCCCGCCACGCGTCGGGGTCGCCCGACCGGCGGGCCCACTCGACCGAGGCGCTCAGGTAGCCGATGACCGCGTCGAACCAGACGTAGAGGCGCTTGTCGTTGCGGTCGCTCCAGCCGTCGAGCGGGATCGGCACCCCCCAGTCGAGGTCTCGGCTGATCGCGCGCGGCTGCAGGTCGCCCAGCAGGTTGAGCGAGAACTTCAGCACGTTGGGCCGCCACTCGCCCTGCTTGCCCTGCAGCCAGGTGCCGAGCGCGTCGGCGAAGGCGGGCAGGTCGAGCATGAAGTGTTCGGTCTCGATGAACTTCGGCGTCTCGCCGTTGATCTTCGACTTGGGGTTGATCAGGTCGATCGGGTCGAGCTGGTTGCCGCAGTTGTCACACTGGTCGCCGCGCGCGCCGTCGTAGCCGCAGATCGGGCAGGTGCCCTCGATGTAGCGGTCGGGGAGGGTGCGGCCGGTGGACGGGGAGACCGCGCCCATCGTGGTCTTCGGGAAGATGTAGCCGTTCTTGTGGAGCCCGAGGAAGATCTCCTGGGCGACGGCGTAGTGGTTGAGCGTGGTCGTGCGGGTGAACAGGTCGTAGGAGAGCCCGAGGGCCGTCAGGTCTTCGGCGATGACCCGGTTGTAGCGGTCGGCGAGCTCCCGGGCGGTGACGCCCTCCTTGTCGGCCTGGACCTGGATCGGCGTGCCGTGCTCGTCGGTGCCGGACACCATCAGCACCTTGTTGCCCGCCATCCGCTGGTAGCGGCTGAAGACGTCGGACGGCACGCCGAACCCGGAGACGTGCCCGATGTGGCGTGGCCCGTTGGCGTAGGGCCACGCGACGGCGGTCAAGATGTGCTGAGACATGCCTCCAAGCCTAGAGGCATCCGACTACAGCGTCGGCTGCTTATTGACGGCCTCGGCGGCCTCCTCGGCGGCCGAGGCGGCGATGTCGACCGGGGTCTCGCGCGAGCGGCGGATGCCCAGGATCGAGATGAAGAGCGAGGCGAAGATCGTCTGGAAGCTCATGATGAAGGCGGTCGCCGACGGCACGACCAGACGCAGCGACTCGGCTGGGATCAGCTCGCCGAAGCCCCTGCCGCCCCAGTGGGCGAGCGAGGCCACCAGGCCGACCAGACCGGCGACGGCCAGTAGGCCGCCGATGATGAGGCCGCGTTCGAGGGTGACGATGTCGATCAGTTTCCTGATGCGCGGCGACTCGGGCAGGAAGCCCTCCTCGGCGGCGTACACCTTGGTGAACAGGGCGAACAGGACCGCTTGGAAGCCGATCACCACCATCGCCGACGCGCCGACGAGGGTGTCGACGTCGAAGGCGAGCTGGCCGATGTAGACCGGGCCGAAGGTCAGGGCGGTGCCGACGACCAGGCCGAAGATCATCAGGGCCAGGCCCGGGATGAAGAACAACCAGCGGGGGCTGTAGAGGAGCAGGAAGCGCAGGTGGCGCCAGCCGTCGCGCCAGGAGCGCAGGTGAGGTGGGCGGGAGCGGCCGTCGGGCGACAGGGTGGTCGGCACCTCGCGCACGTCGAGGCCCTGCAGGGTGGCCTTGACGACCATCTCGGAGGCGAACTCCATGCCCCCGGTCTGGAGCCCCAGCTTGAGGATGGAGTCGCGGCGGAAGCCGCGCAGGCCGCAGTGGAAGTCGCCGATCGCGCTGGGGAAGAACAGCCGGCCCACGAACGACAGGACCGGGTTGCCCAGGTAACGGTGGAGCGGGGGCATGGCGCCGGGGGCGATGCCGCCCTTGAAGCGGTTGCCCATGACGAGCTCGCCGCCCTTGCGCAGCTCCTCGACGAACGGCATCAGGTTGGTGAAGTCGTAGGAGTCGTCGGCGTCGCCCATGATCACGTACTTGCCGCGCGCGGCGCGGATGCCGCCGATCAGGGCGTTGCCGTAGCCCTTCTGGTCGATGTGCACGACCCGGGCGCCGGCGTCGCGGGCGAGCTGCTGCGAGCCGTCGGTGCTGCCGTTGTCGGCGATCACCACCTCGCCGTCGATCCCGTTCTCGCGCATGCAGGCCAGGGCCTTGGTTACGCACACCTCCACGGTCTCCGCCTCGTTGAGGCACGGCATGACCACTGTCAGTTCCACGTTCGTTACCCCTGCCGTTTACACCTGTGATCGCCGGTCAGTAATCAGACCATGATGCCGTCTGCCCCGAGGGGGGCGGGTCAAGTCCCGAAAACCCCTGGCATTCTGTAACCATGGTCGCGGTCGCGGAACCCGCCGTCACAGGCGCCCCCCAGGTCACCTGGAAGGAGCGTCTCGTCGTCACGCTGCGCAATCATCGCTGGTTCGCCGCCGCGCTCGCGGTCGGCGCGCTCCTGCGGCTCGTCACGATGCTCGGCTTCGGCCCGGCGATGTGGTTCAACGACTCCTACGACTACGTGTCGGTCGCGCTCCACCCGAGGCCCCACCCGATCAGGCCGGATGGCTACGCCTTCTGGCTCCTGCTGCTCCGACCCTTTCACAGCTTCAGCCTCGTTGTCCTCACGCAACACCTGATGGGCCTGGCGACGGCCGGGCTGATCTATGCGCTGCTGGTCAAAAGGTTCGCCATGGCCGGGTGGGCCGCGACGCTGGCCACCGTGCCGGTGCTGTTCGACGCCTACCAGATCCAGCTCGAACAGCTGATCATGAGCGACGCCATGTTCACCCTGCTGGTCACCGGGGTGATCGTGCTGGTGCTCTGGCACCGGTCGATGACCTGGAAGGTCGGCGCGGCCGTCGGCGGACTGCTCGCGCTGACCGCGCTGACCCGCAGCATCGGGCTGCCGATCCTGGCGCTCGTGGTGGCGTTCATGCTGATCAAGCGGGTCGGCTGGAAGCCCATCGCGGCCATGCTGGTCGCCTGCGTGATCCCGGTCATCGGCTACATGGGCTGGTTCAAGGCGGTCAACGGCCCTTTCGCGATGACCCAGAGCGACGGCGTGATCCTCTACATGCGCACCGCCCTGTTCGCCGACTGCGACAAGATGGGCCTCGACCCGCGCGACGACCTCGACCTGGCGCTGCTGTGCATCAACACGCCGGTGGCCGAGCGCGAGAAGTCGGCGCAGGCCTATCTCTGGTGGGACAACGAGAACCAGCTCCACGTCTTCGGCGCGGGCCGCAAGTTCGACGCCGAGACCAACCAGATCGCCAGCGAGTTCGCCAAACGCGCGATCATGGCCCAGCCGCTCGACTACCTGGCCGCCATCGCGAAGGACTTCTTCCGCGCCTTCCAGTGGGGCCGCCCGGTCTTCCCCGACAACAAGACCTTCGGCCTCTACGAGTTCAGCAACAACACCACCACCAAGCTCCCCCAGTGGAGCTCCTACCGGGGCACGACCAACGGCGACGCCACCCGCTACGAGAACGGCGAGGCGGCCACCGTCAAGGTCGCCCCGTTCTCGACGTTCATGATGAGCTACCAGTCGGTGGTGCGGTTGCCCGGCACGGTCCTCGGGCTGCTGCTGCTGGCCGGGCTGGTGGGCGTGGTGCAGCGCTGGCGCACCCTGGGCGGCCCGGTGCTGCTGCCGTTCCTGGGGGCGGCCGGGCTGGTGCTGGCCCCGGCGGCCACCGCCGAGTTCGACTACCGCTACCTGCTCCCGGCCGTCCCGCTGGCCTGCCTGGCGGCGGCGATCGCGCTGCGGCAGGTCCGGTTCGGCAGGAGGCGCACCGGAGAACCGCTGGCGGCCGAACCGGTCGTGTCCTAAGCGGAGTGCACCGCGTTGTAGAGGTCGCGCTTCGACACGCCCGCGTCGCGGGCGACGTCGCTGATCGCCTGTTTGCGGGTCACCCCCGTGGCCTCCAGGCGGGCCACCGCGCCGATCAGGTCGTCGACGGAGACCTCTCGGGGCGACGCCCCGGCCACCACGATCGTGATCTCGCCCTTGGCCTCGGGCGCCCACGCAGCCAGTTCGGCGAGCGTGCCGCGCCGCACCTCTTCATAGGTCTTCGTCAGCTCGCGGCACACCGCGGCGGCCCGGTCGGCGCCGAACGCCTCGGCCATGGCCAGCAGTGAGGCCTCCAGGCGGTGGGGCGCCTCGAAGAACACCATGGTGCGCTCCTCGTCGGCGAGCTTCTCCAGCCGACGTCCGCGATCACCGGCCTTGCGGGGCGGGAAACCCTCGAAGCAGAACCGGTCGCTGGGCAGGCCCGAGACGGCCAGGGCGGTGGTGACGGCCGACGGCCCGGCCAGGGCGGTCACCCGCACCCCGGCCTCGACCGCGAGCCGGGTCAGCCGGTAGCCGGGGTCGGACACGCCCGGCATGCCGGCGTCGGTGATGACCAGCACCTTCTGCCCGTCGAGCAGGTGCCCGAGCAGTTCGCGGGCGCGGGCGGCCTCGTTCTGGTCGTAGTAGGAGACGATCCGGCCGGTGATCTCGGCGTCGAGGTCGCCGGCCAGGCGGCGCAGCCGCCGGGTGTCCTCGGCGGCGATCACGTCGGCGCTCTCCAGGGCGGCCCGCAGCCGCGGAGAGGCGTCGCCCGGCTGCCCGATGGGGGCCCCGGCCAGCACGAGGGTTCCGTAGTCCGTCACCCCCCAAGTATGAAAGCTTCACGCTGGTGTTCGTCGGCCGTGCCTCCGGCACGGCGGTCCTCGCGCCCGTGTCCGACGGTGGCGCTCCGCCGGTCCAGGCGTCGGCGCGGTGCGGCGTTCTGCGGCGTTCCGCGTTCCCGCCGTGTCTTCGACGCGGCGGCGAATCCCGTGTGCCCGCCGCCGGGGTTCCGTCGGTCCGGCGGCGGCGCGTCGCGGGGTCAGGAATCGGGGTGTACGTCGTGTTCGTGACGGCGTGTCGCCAGTAGTGTGTCGCCGTGGCCGTGACAGATTTTGCTGACAAGGCGCCCGAACAGCCCGAGCCGAAGGAGCAGCAGCTCTCCGTGCGCGAACGGCTGCTGCCCCCGATGCCGGGCGACGGGCTGTGGGCCTGGCTCGGCCCCGCTCTCATCGCCCTGTTCGGCGGGTTCCTGCGGTTCGACCGCCTCGAGGTGCCGAAGGCGGTGGTCTTCGACGAGACCTACTACGCCAAAGACGCCTGGTCGACGCTGAAATTCGGCGTGGAGACCCAGTTCCTCGACGGCGACGCGGCCAACCAGGCGATGTTGCGCGGCGACGACAACATCTTCAAGGTGTGTCAGAACGTCGTCGACTGCGGCTCCTACGTCGTCCACCCGCCGCTCGGCAAGTGGATGATCGCCCTCGGCGAGTGGATGTTCGGGCTGAACCCCTTCGGCTGGCGGTTCGCCGCCGCGCTGGTCGGCACGATCTCGATCTTCCTGCTGGCCCGGCTGGCCCGCCGGATGACCCGCTCGACCGTCCTGGGCTGCCTGGCCGGGTTCCTGCTTGCGGTCGACGGCCTCCACTTCGTGTTGTCGCGCACGGCCCTGCTCGACATCTTCCTGATGTTCTGGCTGCTGGCCGGGTTCGCCTGCCTGGTCGTCGACCGCGACAAGTCGCGCGAGCGGCTGGCCGACTGGTACGAGAACTCCCCGGTCAGCGATCTGGGCCCCAAGCTGGGCCTGCGCCCGTGGCGGCTGGCCGCCGGGTTGTGCCTGGGGGCCGCGCTGGCCACCAAGTGGACCGGCATCCTGTTCATCGCGGCGTTCGGGATCATGACCGTCCTGTGGGACCTGGGCGCCCGCCGCGCGGTCGGGCTGCGCCGACCGGTGCTGGCGACCCTGAAGCTCGACGTGCCGCTCGCCTTCGCCTGGGTGGCGATCGTGTCTCTGGTCGTGTACGTCGTCTCGTTCGCCGGCTGGTTCGCGGGTGAACGCGGCTACGGCCGCAACTGGGCCGAGGCCACGACGGGCGGCTGGCAGAACTTCGTGTTCAGCTCGATGCGGTCGTGGATCGACTACCAGACCCAGATCCTGTCCTTCCACACCGGCCTGGCCACCACCCACCCCTACCAGTCACAACCGTGGCAGTGGCCGCTGCTCACCCGCCCGGTCGCGTTCTTCTACGAGTCGCCCTCGGGCTGCGGCGCCGACAGCTGCTCGTGGGCCGTGCTCGGCACCGGCACCCCGATCATCTGGTACGCCGGTCTCGCCGCCCTCATCGCCATGATCGCCTGGTACGTCGCCACCCGCGACTGGCGGGCCGGCGCGGTCCTGCTGGGCTACGCGGCGGGCTGGTTGCCCTGGTTCTACTTCGCCTGGGCCGACAACCGCACGATGTTCCTCTTCTACGCCATCCCGATGGTGCCGTTCATGATCTTGGCCGTCGTGCTGGCGGCGGGCCTGCTCATCGGCCCGGCCACGGCCCCGTTGCAGCGCCGCCGCGCCGGCGCGATCGCGGTCGGCGTGTTCGCCCTGCTGTCGCTGCTGAACTTCTGGTGGCTCTATCCGGTCCTGTCGGCCGAGCTCCTGCCGTACCAGGACTGGTATGACCGGATGTTGTTCAAGAAGGGCTGGATCTGACCTCTGGCGGGGCGGTCCGTATCGTGAGTCACTAGGGGGGTGGTCCCGAGTGTCTCTCGGTCGTCGTCAACGGTGGGTGCCATACGGCAGACTGCGGGTCATGCCCGCACCTGACGTGGCGGCCCTCCTCGCCGAGCTGGAGCGAGCCGAGCCGGATGTCGCCGACTCGGCTCGTGTCGCCGTGGAGTGGCTCACCGGCGGTGAGGCCCTTGAGACGATCAGCCAGCTCGACGTCTGCGAGTTCCTCTGGTACGCCCTCCCGATCAAGGTGACGGGCGACCGCCACGGGATCGCCCGCGCCCTCGGGCGCCTGTTCGAGCTGGGCGGCATGGAGCGATATGCCGCCCTCTGCGACTCCCCCACCACGACCCGCATCCTGCGCGTCTACGCCCGCGACGGCGAGGAGGCCGGCACCGCCGCCTACCAGGAGGCCGTGGAGGCGACCGGGGTGCTCCCTCCCGACGTCCCGGAGCTCAGTTGGAGCTCCATCATGGGTCCGGAGGAACTGGGCGCCCACGTGGCCTGTGCGGCGGCCCTCGAACTGGCCCTGGTGTCGGGCGAGTTGCCGCAGCCCGGCGGCAAGACGTTCCTGAAGGGCCGCCTCGACCTCACCCGGCGCTGGCTGAACAGCCCGCGCCCGGAACTCGGCGGCGACTGCTGGCTCCACCGCGTCCACGGCGAACGCCTCAACCGGTGGGTGCTCGGCCGGGGCCGGGCCCGCCGCGAGCTCGCCCAGCCGTTCGAGGTGCGGCTGCACGCGCCCGTCCCGGCGCCCGAGGAGCCCCATCTGGCCTCGTTGTGGTGGCTGCTCGACTGGGCCGAGACCGGCGGCGTGCCGCTGACCCAGAAGTTCAACATCGCCCGCGCCCTGGTGGTCGAGTCGGTCGAGCTGTTCGGCTGGGACACGCTGACCTCGGGAACCGTCCGGGGCGAGGCCGACGTGCCGACCCTGACGATGCTCCGCGAGATCATGATGGGCGAGCTGAAGGCGGTCCGGCGGACCGGCCGCAAACTCGTGCTGACCTCGCGCGGCCGGAAACTGGCCGACAACCCCGACCTTCTCTGGACGGCCGTCACGGCCACCCTGCTGGCCCCGGCCAAGGGCGAACACGACTTCGAGGTGTCCATCCGCGAGTCGGCGCTGATGCTGCTGGCCGACGGGGCGGCGTACAGCTATCCCGACCTGTGCGAGAGCGTCGCCGAGGTGGTCAACGGCGAGGGCTGGCGCTCGGCGGCTGGCGCCCAGGTGAGCGCCCGCGACCTGGGCGGCCCGATGGGCGAGTTCCAGCGCCGCCTCGACGCGCTCGACCTGCGCGTGTCGTGTGACTGGCGGTCGACCTGGCAGCTCACCCCGGTGGGCCAGGCGGCGGCGCTGTCGGCCCTGCGCACCCAGGCTCTGCGGCCCCGGCGGTATGCGGGGCTCGGCTGAAACAGGGGCGTTCCCGCCCGCTCAGGGCACCGCCGCCAGGAAGAGGTAGCTGCCGCAGAGCGCGAGGTGCACCCCCGCCTGCAGCAACGTCGCCCGCCCCAGCAGGACGGTGAGCGTGCCGACGACGGCCGTGAGCATCAGCAGCACGATGTGCACCGCGCCCAGCCCGAGCGTGAGGGGCCCGGTCAGCCAGATCGAGGCGACCGCGATGGTCGGGATGGTCAGCCCGATGCTGGCCATGGCCGACCCGAGCGCGAGGTTGAAGCTGATCTGCGTGCGATCGCGCCGCGCGTTGCGGGCGGCGGCGAGGGTCTCCGGCAGCAGCACCAGCAGCGCGATCACCACGCCGACCACCGAGGGCGGCAGCCCCGCGAAGGCGACGGCGTCCTCAATGCTCTTCGACTCGACCTTCGCCAGCCCGACCACCGCGACCAGCGCCAGGACCAGCAGCCCGAGGCTGATCAGGGTCGTCTTCGCGGACGGGGTCCAGGTGTGGCGTTCGTCGTCTCCTTCGGGCACGAAGTACTCCCGGTGCCGCACGCTCTGGACGAAGACGAACAAGACGTACAGTCCGAAAGAGACCACGGCGGCGAAGACGAGCTGCGGGCCCGAGAACTCCGGCCCGGGGTTGCTGGTCGTGAACGTCGGCAGCACCAGCGACAACGTCGCCAGCGTGATGACGGTGGCCAGCGCCGCGCCGGTCCCTTCGGGCTTGAAGGGCGCGGTCCCCCTCTTCAGCGCCGAGACCAGCAGCGACAACCCCACGATGCCGTTGCAGGTGATCATCACCGCGGCGAAGACGGTGTCGCGGGCCAGCGTGGCCACCCCGGGGCCACCCGAGAGCATCAGCGTGACGATCAGCCCGACCTCGATGACGGTGACCGCCACCGCCAGGATCAGTGACCCGAACGGCTCCCCCACCCGATGCGCGACCACCTCGGCGTGGTGCACGGCCGCCAGCACACTCGCGGCCAGCAGCAACACGATCACGACCTCGACGAGCACGGGCAGCCCCCGCCCCCACACCAGGACGAGCGCCAGCATGGCGACGGCCGGGACGATCGACGCGGTCCACCTCAACCGGGTGTTCATCGCGCCCCCCACGATGACTGCGCAGAGTGAGGAAAATGGTCGACGCGATCACGGATAGTCACCATCGCAGCATAAAACCGTTGGCCGAAGATCGGGTGATTCGAGAAGCTGGTGCGTATGCAGGCCACCGTCACCGTCACGCCGGCCGCGCTTCCCGAGGTGTTGCTCAACGTCGCCCTGGTGCGTCCCGTCTTCCTCTGGGGCGCCCCCGGCATTGGGAAGAGTTCGCTGGTCAGGGCGTTCGCCGAGTCGCTGGGGCTCGAATGTGTGACGCTGCTCGGCACCCAGCTCGCACCCGAGGACCTCATCGGCGTGCCGCAGATCGTCGGCGACCGCAGCCGGTTCGCCCCGCCCGAGTCGATCGCCCGCGACGAGCCCTTCTGCCTGTTCCTGGATGAACTCAACGCCTCCTCGGCGGAGGTGCAGAAGGCGTTCTACTCTCTCATCCTCGACCGGCGGATCGGCACCTACGAGTTGCCGAAGGGGTCGGTCGTCATCGGCGCGGGCAACCGGGCCACCGACAACGCGCTCGCCCGGCCGATGCCGTCGGCGCTGGTCAACCGCATGATCCACCTTCACCTACGGGCTTCGGTGGACGACTGGCTCGCCTGGGCCGCGGCCAACGGGGTGCACCGGTGGGTCGTCGACCATCTCGTCCAGCGGCCCGACCACCTGTGGAGCCCGCCGCCGAAGTCGGAGGAGCCGTTCTCCACGCCGCGCGGCTGGCACATGTTGTCGGACGCGCTGCACGCCTACGGCGAGGGCGTCGACGGCGACACGCTGGCCGTGCTCGCCCACGGCATCCTGTCTCCGGTGCACGCCTCGGCGTTCCGCGCCTATGTGAAGACGGTCAGGCACGCCTTCGACCTCGACGCCGTGCTGAAGGGCGAGGTGGCCTGGCCGCGCGACCCGCAAGACCGCGACCTGCTGTTCTTCCTGTCGGAGGCGTTCCGGGCCCGGCTGGCGAAAGACCTGCCGGCGTCCAAGAGGCACGCCTCCCCCGCCCTGCAGAAGCTGGCGTTCCGGTCCAAGGCCCTGCTGATCGAACTGGCCGAGATCAGCCTCGAATGCGCCCAGCTGGTCATCGCGACCGACGACAACGGCGTCCCGGTGCTGCCCTCGTGGTTCCTCATCGAGGTCGGCCGCGACCTGCCTCGCCTCGCGGCGGCGCGGGCCTGATGACGAAGCAGCGCAAACCCGACCCGTGGCGCCAGGCCGTCTACGAGGGCTGGCGCGACGCCTCGAACCACTCGCTGTTCCGCACCCTGCGCATGGGCCTGATCGACGACGAAGAGCTGCCCAACGCCGTCTGGGCCGACATCCAGCCGGGCACGGTCCGCTTCAACCCGCGCGTCCGCGCCGAGCCGGACCTCTGGGCCTGGGTCTTCGCCCACCTGCTCCTGCACGCCGGTTTCGGCCACCTCGATCCGCGAAACGCCGAACCGGGCGACCTCGACCGTCCCGTGGGCCGCGACAGACGACGCGCCCCGAGGGCCCACTACCAGGCCGCCTGCTGCGTGGTGGTGGACCGCTTCCTCACGTCCGTCGGCATCGGCCGCCCACCCGACCGGCTGCCGGACCTGCCCCCCGAAGACGAGGCGACCCTCGCGCGCCGCTGGTCGGCCGGCGTCCCGGTGGAGTACACCCCGGGCGAACATCCCGATTTCAGCGTCGGCACCGAGAAGGAGGCCGACTGGCACAAATACCCTGCCGAACTGGCCATCGGCGTCTCCTCGGCGGCCACCTCGGCCGTCACGGTCGCCTCCGGCGGCGACCCGGTGCGCCGCAAACCGCCGTGGGAACTGGCCCTGGGCTGGTTCGTGTCCTCATATCCGCTGTTGGGTGCCCTGGCAGCAGGCCTGAAGATCGTCGCCGACGCCGACGTGGCCCGAGGCTGGGACATCGCCATCGCGGCCGTCAACGCCGAAGCCGGCGAGATCTACGTCAACCCCCTCCGCGACCTGCTCACCGAAGAGTGGCGGTTCGTGCTGGCCCACGAGATGCTGCACGCCGCCCTGCGCCACGGCGACCGGGTCGGCGGCCGCGACCCCTACCTGTGGAACGTGGCCTGCGACTACGTCGTCAACGGCTGGCTCGTCGAGATGAACGTCGGCGAGATGCCCGAAGGCCTCCTGTACGACCCCGACCTCCGGGGCTGCTCCAGCGAAGAGGTGTACGACCGCATCAAGACCGACCTGCGCAGAATGCGAAGACTGGCCACCCTGCGAGGCAAGGGCCTCGGCGACCTCCTGAACGAACCCGCCACCCCGGGCACCTACGCCGACCTGGACGCCTACTACCGCAGCGCCCTGGCCAACGGCCTGGAATACCACCTGTCGTCGGGCCGCGGCCACCTCCCGAGCGGCCTGGAACAGGAGATCCGCGCCCTCGACCAGCCCCCACTCCCGTGGGACGCCCAACTGGCCCGCTGGTTCGACGAACACATCCCCAGCCCGACCCGCAAGCGCACCTACGCCCGCGCCTCACGCCGCCAGTCGTCGAGCCCCGGCATCCCCCGACCGGGTTGGATCCTCCCGGAGGAGGTGGTCCGGCACGCGACGTTCGGCGTGGTCCTCGACACGTCGGGATCGATGGACGTGCGGCTGCTGGGCAAGGCACTGGGCGCGATCGCGTCGTATGCGCTGGCGCGGGACGTGCCACAGGCGCGGGTGGTGTTCTGCGACGCGGCGGCTTACGACGCGGGGTACCTGCCGGTCGAGACGATCGCGGGGAAGGTCCGGGTGCGGGGGCGCGGGGGGACGGTGCTGCAGCCTGGCGTGAACTTGTTGGAGCGGGCGGACGACTTTCCTCAGGGCGGGCCTATTTTGATCATCACTGACGGGTGGTGTGACGTGGTGCGGGTGCGGCGGGAACATGCGTGGCTGGTGCCGGAGGGGGCCTCGCTGCCTTTTCGTCCGCGAGGTCCGGTGTTCCGGATGCGGTGACCGGGTTCGCGAGATGACCTGGTAAGCGGCATGCCCTGACTCTCGGGGGCATTGCTGCCCTTTCGTCTGCGGGTACCGGTTTTTCGGATGCGGTGACCGCGCGTTCGCGAGATGACCCGGCGAGCGGCATGCCGTGGCTCCCCACTTGGCTCCCGCTACGGGTCATGGGATGGCCGCTTGTGCGTCTCAGGCGACCTGTAGGGAGTCGATCCAGGCGAGCAGGCGAGCGCCCTCGCGTTCCATGATCCCGGGGTCCCGCAAGGCGTTGGCCAGCAGGGACATGCCCTGGTAGGCGCCCACGAGGGTGAGGGCCAAGCCGTCGGGGTCCGGCTGGCCCAGCTCGCGGAACTGATGCTCGGCCCAGGTCAGCAGCAGCTGGATGACCTTGCCCGCTTCGACGTCCAGGCCGCCTTCCTCGCCTTTGTCCAGCTCGACGGCGAGCGTGCCGGTCGGGCATCCGTAGCGGGCGGCGAGGTCACGCTGGCCCACCCAGGCGGCGATCAGGCCTTTGAGGCGTTCACGGGGGTCGGGGAGCCGGTCGAGGTCGGCGGTGAGCAGGTCGAGCTGCCGTGCGTGCTCGGAGAGCGCGGCGGCGACAAGCTCGTCCTTCGTCTTGAAGTAGTAGTAGACGTTGCCGACGGGCACATCGGCCGCCCGCGCGATGTCGGCGATAGTGGTGCGCTCGGCGCCTTGCCGGTGCATGACCTCGGCCGCCGCTCTCATCAGCCGCTGGCGCTTGGCGCCGGCCGTCCGGACGCGGGCGGATTCCTTCAAGTCAGTCACCTGACTAACTATATGACCCTGACCCGTGCTACGTTTCTTCTTAGTAAGTCAGCTAACTAACTTAAAGGAGAGTGACGTGATCGTTGTCACGGGTGCCACGGGAAACGTCGGACGCACGCTGGTCCGGACGCTCATCGAGGAGGGCCAGGAGGTGACCGCCGTAGCGCGCCGCATCACCGATGCAGACGTGCCGCCGGGGGTCCACCCGCTCGCCGCCGACCTGTCTCGGCCGTCAGGCGAACTGCCCGTCGAGGCAGACGCGGTCTTCCTGCTGATCGGAGGAGACCTGATGATGGCTGGAGATCCCACTCAGGTGGTGGCCCCATTCGCGGATTACGGCAGGATCGTCCTCCTCTCCTCTCAGGGAGTGGCCACCCGCCCGGACTCCCCGTCACACGGACAGGCACTCGCGGCCTTCGAACAGGCCGTCATGGCGTCCGGTACGGACTGGACCTTCCTGCGGCCGGGCGGCTTCGCCTCCAACGCCTTCGCGTGGGCGCCATCGGTGAGGGCGTCCCGCACGATCGCCGCACCGTTCGGGGACGTCGGCCTCCCGGTCGTCGACCCCGACGACATCGCCGCAGTGGCCGCCGCCACCCTGACGCAGGCAGGACACGAGAAGGCGATCTACGACCTGACCGGCCCCGCATTGACGACACCACGCCAGCGGGCGGCCGCCATCGGGGCTGCGATCGGTGAGCCTGTCACCTTCAGAGAGCAGACGAGGGAGGAGGCCCACGCCCAGATGTCGACGTTCATGCCCGCCCAGGTGGCGGAGACCACTCTCGACATCCTCGGCACGCCCACCGTCCGCGAACAGCAGATCAGTCCCGACGTCGAGAAGATTCTCGGCCGCGCACCGGCCACCTTCGCCGACTGGGCGAATCGCAACTTGGAAGCCTTTCGCTGAGGGCCCGCGGGCCGTTCGGTGCAGGAGTTCCGCAGCACGACTGGACCTCAGCGTCGCCCACCTTCGCTTCTGACGCGCTGCGGGTGGCGGCTCATCAGTGGGGCCGCAGCGCGGATCGCCATCTCCTGGCCATACCAGCGCGACTACGACCGTGACGTAGCCTTCCGCGGCTGCGCCGACAAGGCCACGGCCGAATAACACCAGCCGCCACAACCGCAGATCGTATTGGCGGTAGAACTGCGTCCATGGATCCGGTGCGGTTACAGCAGGCTCTGGACGATGTCTTCGACCAAGCCTTGCTCAGCCACGGCTTCACGACGTACATGCGCGACTACCAACTAGTGATCCACACGACCGCCGATCCGCGAAGCGGGATCGCGCCGGCGACGCTGCGCTATCTGTTCCGCTTCTGTGTGCAGGCCGACTGCACCACAACCGTGCCGGCCGAAATATGGCGCAAGTCCCAGGACGACCGGCTCATCACCTACCCAACCGGCGTCGACCTCGACGGATACGTCTGGGGCGTTCAATGGCAACTGCTCTATCCCGGAGCCACGGTCGTCACTGACTCGCCGACTGCCCGGAACTGGGCCGCAGCTGTCGGCATCGACTTCCACGAGGTCCGGATCCAGACCAACGCCCACGATCTGACCTTGATCTTCTCCGACCTCCGGATCGAAGAACTCCCCTCTGAAGAGCACGGACAGGACCACATGTTTCCAATTCGATAGGCGTCACAGCCGCCACCTGATCACTCAACCGCGGGAAATCCGCCATCTGCAGTGCGCGTGAAGTGATCGTCCTACTGTCCCTGATATGCCTCACGGACTCTTCGCCGCTCGTTCGTGGCTTGCCCGGCGTGAGCGTCGAGGCCGAACGATCCGCCCCGAACGTGTGATCGTTTCCCAGTACGAAGCAAAGTCTGTCTCGCTGTCCGCCTTCCCGACGTCGGGCGACAGTCGCGGACGTCGTGAACTTCGTGGCGCCTGATCTCGGAAGGAAACGAGTAGAACTCCTTCGCCTCAGACGGTCACGTACCGAATGACGCGTGATGGACGAGGAGTGGCACACCAGGCAGGCTTGCCGTCTGCGTGTGCCGCTCCCGCCCGCTTCGGCGAGGACGAGGATGCGACGGTCCTGTCCGCCTACCTCGATCGCTACCTGCCTCAGGTGGAGAATCGATACGACCAAGAGGACGCCCTCGGTGCTCTCCTGCTCATAGACGAGAAGCTGGCAACCGATGAGTCCCAATCTCCGCACGCTTCGCCTTGAGCTCGCGGCCCCTGTCGCGGATACGTTTCCACCGTGCCCACAGGCGGGTGTGGGGGGCCGGCCCGTTCAATCGGCTCCGCCCATAGAGCAGGCCGGAGCGCAGGCGAAAGCCGTACAGATCAATGAGCTCGCGAGTCTCGTCGAGCGGCATGTGCCGGAGGCGCGCGCGGAGCTGGCCGCGCGGTGACCGAGGAGCTGGCCCGACTGGGAGGTGCTGCGCGAACGGCTGGAACGGCTGGTTCCTACGCCGAGCTCGCCTCGGCAGCGGCGCTGACCACGCTGATCTTCGGTTAGGCGTTCAGGAAGACCGGCACGATCGTGGCGAGGGCGAGCACGCCCGCGCCGACTTTCGGCCAGGCGAACCCGGGTGAGGCGAGCCACGACAGGGTCGCGTAACCGGCCGCCGGAACGGCGATCATGATGGGCGCCGGGAGGAACCCGATGCCGAGGATTTCCAGCCAGCCCCACAGGCCGAACAGCAGGAAGGCGCCGGCGGGGAACGCCGCCCACCCGACGGGCCACCAGTTCGGCAGTCGCGCGGCGGCGCCGAGGATCATGCCGAGCACGAGTGGCGCCAGCACGATCAACACCCCGTCGTCGAAGAAGTCACCGTACGGCGACCAGAGGTAACAACCGATCGCGGCGGCGTAGATCGCCAGGGCGACCAGCAGGCGTCTCCCCCATAACGGCATACGTCCCACTATAGGTTCACGCGGTAATGACGATCTTGCCTTTCGCGTGTCCGTTTTCGACCTCACGCAGGGCCTGGCCCCCGTGGGGGTCCCCCAGGTGGTCGGTGCCCGTAGGGGTCCCACGTGGGACTCCCACAACGGCCTACGCCAGCCGAAACGGCGGCTCCGTAGGGGTCCCGCAGCTACCCCTCGTTTTCCGCGCCGAGAACCCCGCACCCCCTCCCCGGGGCCTCCCACGAGGGACCCCACACCCCCTCCCTGTTCAAGCAACTTTGGCCCCTGCATTCAAAAGGGCAGCTTGAACAGGGAGGGGCGCCCCGCCGGCATGTCAGCCCGTCCTTCCGGCGCAGCTCGTGGAACTCATCATCCGAGCGAAGCGAGCTCGATCCGAGCGAAGCGAGGCCTGTCCAGGGAGCGCGAGGGGCGGAGCCCTTCGCCAGGGAGCGGCAGCGACCCCGGAGCGTAGCGACGCAGGGGACGCGACAGCGGACCAGGAGGAGCGCGAGGCGGCGAAGCCCTCTCGTATCGGGGGTCCGGGGGTCGCCCCCCGGGGTAAACGAGGAACGGCCCGTGGCAGCCGCCCCGAAGGGGCGTCAACCACGGGCCGTTCCGAGAGTGGAGCTATGGGGATTTGAACCCCAGACCCCTTCGATGCGAACGAAGTGCGCTACCGGACTGCGCTATAGCCCCGTGAACGAGATCTAGGCTACCAAACTCCAGCACCCCTTCGCGCCATCCGCGCGCTAGTCCCCCACCGCTCGCCGGTGATCCGCGTACTGGTCGAACACGCCGCCGCGCTTCTTCTCCAGTTCGATGATCTCGGCCTCGATCGCCGCCGCGGCCGCCCGTCGCGCTTCGGCCCGAGCCCGCCGGAGCCGGTCGGCCCGCACCCGGGCCGCCAGGTCCTGCTGCTCGTGCTCCAGCTTGGAGGCCACCCGCAGCAGCGTCACGTACAGCCCGAGCAGGAGTGCGGCCGGTGCCACGCCCCACCACGGCACCACGCCGAGGAAGGCCGCGATCGAGGAGACCAGGACCATGGCCACGCACCACAGCAGGGTGCGGCGCCGGCGGACCCGGATGCGGGCCCGGCGGCGGTTGGTCGCGAACTGAGGGTCGGAGGCGGCGGCGGGTTCGGGCACCGATGCCTCCTCTTCCGACGTCGCGGGCGAGGGGGTGGCTTGATCGGGGGTTTCGATCAAGGTGTCGCCCTCGGTGTTGTCCTTGTCTTCATCCATTAGGACATAGCGGTCGCGGCGTAGCCACATCGGGACGAGGACGCCGAGCCACATTGCGACGATGGCGAGATAAAGGAGGACGCTGCTCATCGGCTGCTCTCCTCCCGGACTCGGCCCGCCTGCATGCTCACGTCACGCACCGTAAGGCGGCGTGTCACTGATTGACGAGCATTCGGTCCGGTGTGTCGCGAGATCGTCGAAGCTGTTGTCGCCTACGGGGACTCGCCGTGACGTGCTGCCGATGAGTCTCGGGCCCGGCGCCACTGGACGAGCAGGCCTCTGGGCACGTCTTCCACGGTCAGGGCATAGCAGATGTGGTCTCGCCACGCTCCGTCGATGTGGAGTTGCCTTCGGCGTACGCCCTCCTCGCGGAAGCCGAGTTTTTCGACGACTCTGCGGCTGGCGTGGTTCTCGGGGCGGATGTTGGCCTCCAGGCGGTGGAGGCCGGTGGTGAAGAAGCAGTGGTCGACGGCCATGGCCAGGGCCGTGGGGATGATGCCCTTGCCGGCCAGCGCGCCGTCGACCCAGTAGCCGACCTGGGCCGAGCGGGCCGAGCCCCAGACGATCGCGCCGACGGTGAGCTGGCCCGCGAAGGCGCCGTTGTACGTCACGACCCACGGCAGGGCCAGACCCTGCCGGGCCTCGCGGCGGAGGGTGCCGACCATGGAGACGTAGGGGCTGAGGCCGGTGCGGAACAGGGGCGTCTCGGGGTTGCTGGGTTCCCAGGGGCGCAGCCAGTCGGCGTTGCGCAGGCGGGTCTCCCGCCAGACGCGCACGTCGCGGAGCCGCAGCGGCCGGAGACCTACGGGGCCTTCCGCCAGGGTCGCGGGCCAGCCGCGAAGTCGATCCACTTGTCAATCATCCCTCTTGTTCACCGAATCGCGCCATCAGACGCGATGGTCACCACCGCGGATCTGGTCGACCACGTGGCCGAGGATGGGGCCCAGGACCGCCATCCCGTCGCGGACTCCGCCGGTCGATCCGGGCAGGTTGACGACGAGGGTGCTGCCCGCCTGCCCGGCCAGGCCGCGCGAGAGCACCGATGTGGGCACTTTCTCCCGGTTGACCTGTCTGATCGCCTCGGCGATGCCCGGGATCTCGCGGTCGAGGACACGCCGGGTCATCTCGGGGGTCAGGTCGGTGGGGGTGAGGCCGGTGCCGCCGGTGGTGACGATGACCTGGTATGCCGACTCGAGGCCCTTCACCAACGCTTCATACACCGGTTCACCGTCGCGGACCACCACCGGGCCGTCGACCGTGCAGCCGTGCTCCTCCAGGAGGGCGTGGAGGATGCGGCCCGAGCGGTCGTCGTACATCCCCTCGGCGGCGCGGTTGGACGCGGTGATGACCAGGGCGCGGATCATGAGCGCCGCCAGTCGCCGGTCTTGCCGCCGGTCTTCTCCTCGACCCGCACGTCGGTGATGACCGCGGCGGGGTCGACGGCCTTGATCATGTCGATCAGGCCGAGGGCGGCCACGGTGACGGCGGTGAGGGCCTCCATCTCCACGCCCGTCTTGTCGGCCGTCTTCACCCGGGCGGTGATCTCCACGCCCTCGTCGACGATCTCCAGGGAGACCTTCACTCCGTGGAGGGCGATGGGGTGGCAGAGCGGGATCAGGTCGGGCGTCTTCTTGGCGCCCATGATCCCGGCGATGCGGGCCACGCCGAGCGCGTCGCCCTTCGGGGTGTCTCCCGACCTCAGGATCGCCACGGCCTCCTCGGAGAGCAGGACACGACCGGAGGCGGTGGACGTACGGACGGAGATGGGCTTTTCTGACACGTCGACCATGCGGGCCTGGCCCGATTCGTCGAGATGGGTGAGATTCACAGCGGGATCACCTCAACAGTCGTCCCTTCCGGGACCTCGGTCACGTCTTCCGGTACGACGATCAGCGCGTCGGCCGCGGCCAGCGCGGCGAGCTGGTGGGAGCCCTGGCCGCGGGCGGGGGTGACCTTGTCACCGCTCAGCACCGCGCGCAGGTAGGAACGGCGGCCCTTCGGGGAGCGCAGCCGCGCGTCGCAGACGGCCTGGACCGTCGAGGGCAGCGAGGCGGGCAGGCCCTGCATGCGGCGCAGGGCGGGGCGCACGAAGAGCACGAAGGAGACGTAGGACGAGACCGGGTTGCCGGGCAGGGTGAAGATCGGGATCTGGTCGTCGCCGACCACGCCGAAGCCCTGGGGCATGCCGGGCTGCATGGCGACCTTCTCGAACTTGACCGTGCCGAGCGGGCTCAGGCCCTCTTTCACCGGCTCGTAGGCGCCCATCGAGACGCCGCCGCTGGTGATCACCGCGTCGGCCCGGACCAACTGCGCGTCGAGGGTCTCCATGAAGACGCGCGGGTCGTCGGTCACCGACCCCACCCGGAACGCCTCGCCGCCGGCCTCGCGGACCGCGGCGGCCAGCATGAAGCTGTTGGACTCCCAGATCTGGCCGTACCCGAGCGGGGTTCCGGGCTCGGCGAGCTCGGCGCCCGTCGACAACACGGCCACCCGGGGCACCGGCCGGACCAGCACCCGCCGCCGCCCGACCCCCGCCAGGATGCCGATCTGGGCCGCTCCGATGCGCGTGCCCTCGGCCAGGACCACATCTCCCACCCGCACATCCTCACCCGCCCGGCGGATCGCGTTGCCGCGCTCGACCTGCCTGTGGACAACCACGTGGGCGGTGCCGCCGTCGGTGTACTCGACCGGCACGACCGTGTCCGCGCCGGCCGGCAGCGGCGCCCCGGTCATGATGCGGGCGGTCAGGCCCGGCCCGATCGCGTGTACGGACGGATCTCCCGCCGCGACGTCCTCGGTCACCGGAAGCGTCGCCGGGACCAGGGCGAGGTCGGCGGCGACGACCGCGTAGCCGTCCATCGCCGAGTTGTCGAAGGGCGGCAGGTCGACCGGCGCGGTCACGTCTTCGGCGAGCACCGCCCCCAGCGCCCGCTCAAGATCGAGTTCGAGGGGCGCCAGAGGGCGGACGGTCGCCAGGATGTCGGCGAGGTGCCGATCGACCGGTTTGAGATCGCTAGGGCTGTGCCTCATTCAGGAATTCTCGCAGCCAGGGCAGGAACTCGGGGGCGAGGTCCTGCCGCCGCGCCGCGAACTCGACCACCGTCTGCAGGTACTGCAGCTTGTCGCCGGTGTCGAACCGGCGCCCACGGAACAGCACGCCGTAGACGGGGCCGCCCTCCTCGGGGGTGCTGGACGCGAGCGTGCGCAGCGCGTCGGTGAGCTGGATCTCGCCGCCGCGGCCGGGCGGGGTCTTCTCCAGCACCTCGAAGACGGCCGGATCGATCACGTATCGCCCGATGATGGCCCAGTTGGACGGCGCCTCCTCTTTCGGGGGCTTCTCCACCAGGTCGGTGATCCGCACGACGTCGTCCTCATCGGTCGCCTCGATGGCGGCGCAGCCGTACTGGGAGACCTGCTCCTCGGGCACCTCCATCAGCGCGATGACGCTGCCGCCGCGCTGCTGGCGGACCTCGATCATGCGCTTGAGCAGCGGGTCGTTGGGGTCGATGATGTCGTCGCCGAGGAGGCAGGCGAACGGCTCGTTCCCGACGTGCTGCTTGGCGCAGAGCACGGCGTGGCCGAGGCCCCTGGGCTCGCCCTGGCGGACGTAGTGCATGGTCGCGAGGTCGACGGGTTCCTGAATCTGGGACAGGCGCTTCTCGTCGCCCTTCGCCCGGAGGGCGCCCTCCAGCTCCGCGGCCACGTCGAAGTGGTCTTCAATCGATCGTTTGTTGCGCCCGGTGACCATCAGGACGTCGAGCAGCCCCGCGGAGACTGCCTCCTCGACGACATACTGGATCGCCGGTTTGTCGACGATCGGCAGCATCTCCTTCGGAGTGGCCTTGGTCGCGGGCAGGAATCGCGTCCCGAGACCGGCGGCGGGGACAACGGCTTTGGTTACGGAGTCGAAGTCAGCACCCATGGATGAAGGCTAGTGGAGGCCTCTTTGGACAAGTTCGAGCTGAGGCGTGAAATTCTGCGTGAACGTTCCATCATGGACGTCGACGATCGCCGTGAGAGCGCTCGCCGGATCAGGGAGAACCTGCTTGACCAGCCATGGGTCCAGATGGCCGGCCTCGTCGCCTGTTATTGGTCGACCGGAACGGAACCCGCCACCGAGGGCCTGGTGTTCGCATTGTGGAAACACGGCGCGACCGTGATCCTCCCGGTGCTGCGCGACGACGACGACCTCGACTGGGCCGTCTACGACGGTCCCGACACCCTCGCGCCGGGCCGCCACGGGATCATGGAACCGGTCGACACCAGGCGTGGCGTGGACACAATCCGGACCGCCGCGCTGGTCATCGTCCCGGCCCTCGCCGTCGATCCCCATTCGGGTGTACGCCTCGGGCGAGGCGGCGGCTCCTACGACCGCGCCCTGGCGAGAGTGGGCCCCAACGTGCCGACCGTCGCCCTGCTCAACGAGGGGGAACTGCGTCCCGGCGTGCCCGCCGAACCGCATGACCAGCGGGTCAGGTACGCGGCGTTGCCGTCCGGGATCCGTGTGGTTCCTGTGAAAGAATCTACATAAATCACGAAAGGGGACCTGGTGCGCCTGGACATCGACGGATGGCTCCTCCTGTCCGCCGTGATCGTCCTGGCGGCCGTGATCTCGGTCAGGATCGCCCACCGCACCGGTCTGCCCTCACTGCTCCTCTACCTCGCCCTGGGCGTCGCCCTCGGCGAGTCGGGCCTCGGCATCCACTTCGAGGACGCCGAACTGGCCAAGCAGATCGGCCTGATCGCGCTCGCGATCATTCTGGCCGAAGGCGGCCTGACCACCAACTGGGAACACGTGCGCACGACCGTGCCGACCGCTTCGGTGCTGGCCACGTTCGGTGTCGCGGTCAGCATCATCGTGCTGGCGCTGGCCGTGGCCGGTTTCCTGGGCATGGACTGGCGCACGGCCATGCTGCTGGGCGCGATCCTCGCCTCGACCGACGCCGCGGCGGTCTTCAGCGTGCTGCGCCGGCTCCCGCTGCCGCCCCGCCTGGCCGGCACCCTGGAGGCCGAGTCGGGCTTCAACGACGCCCCCACGGTGATCGTCGTCGTCATGCTGAGCCAGGTCAGCGCGCCCATGCCGTCGGCGTGGAACGTTCTGGGCACCGCCCTGTGGGAACTGGCCGCGGGCGCGGCGGTCGGCTGCGCCGTGGGCCCGGTCTCGGCCTACGCGCTGCGCAGGGTCGCGCTGCCCGCCTCGGGCCTCTATCCGATCGCGGTCCTGGCGGTGTCGTTCATCGCCTACAGCGGGGCGGTCCTGCTGCACGCCTCCGGCTTCTTGTCGGTGTATCTCGCCACGCTGATCATCGGCAACAGCCGGCTCCCCCACCGGGCCGCGACGAGGGGCTTCGCCGAAGGGGCGGCCTGGCTGGCCCAGATCGGCCTGTTCGTCATGCTCGGCATGCTGGTCAGCCCCAGCGAGCTGCCGAGCCAGATCATCCCGGGTCTGGTCGCCGGCCTCGCCTTGGTGCTCCTGGCCCGCCCGATCTCCGTGGTCCTGTCGTCTCTGGCCGTACAGGTCGCCCGCATCGACCGGGTCAGCTGGCGAGAACAGGTCTTCCTGTCGTGGGCGGGGCTGCGCGGCGCGGTCCCCATCGTCCTGGCCACCATCCCGTGGGCGTCCGGGGTTCCGGGCGCCAAGGCCCTGTTCAACGAGGTCTTCGTGATCGTGGTGGTCTTCACCCTGATCCAGGGCCCGACCCTGCCGTTCCTGGCCCGGGTGCTGCGCCTGTCGAACGAGGGCGAGGCCCGCGACCTCGACGTGGAGGCCGCCCCGCTGGAGGAGCTGAACGCCGACCTGCTCCAGGTGCGGATCCCGCCGGAGTCGAAGCTGCACGGCGTCGAGGTCTTCGAGCTCCGCCTGCCCTCGGACGCCGCGGTCACCATGGTCGTCAGAGACGGCCACTCGTTCGTCCCCGACGGCAGCACCCGCCTGCGCCGCGACGACCAACTGCTCGTCGTGACCACGGCGGCCCAGCGCCGCACCGTCGAAAAGCGCCTGCGCGCGGTCTCTCGCAGAGGCAAACTCGCAGGCTGGTATGGGGAGACAGGGGACTAAACTCCCCCACGGCAACGTTGCAGCTTGCCAGTGCCTTATCATTTAGCAGTCGCTTGGGTCGAGTGCCAAGTCACTGAGGAGGACCGCGTGCCCACCTACCAGTACGCCTGCACCAATTGTGGTGAGCAGCTCGAAGTCGTCCAGAAGTTCACCGACGACGCCCTGACCGAGTGCCCCGCCTGCCAGGGCCGCCTCCGCAAGGTCTTCAACGCGGTGGGCATCGTGTTCAAGGGCTCGGGCTTCTACCGGACCGACAACCGCTCGTCGACGTCGTCGTCCACGACCTCGACGTCGCCGTCCAAGCCGGCCACCGAGAGCAAGCCGGCCGAGACGAGCACCCCGAGTGCTCCCGCGAGCCCCGCCCCCGCGAGCACTCCAGCGGCCTGACCTGCGACGAAGCGGGTTGTCCACAGGAAGGCGCATAGGGCCTCACCGGGTGGGGCCCAGGGCGCTAGTGTCGGCGCCATGGTCAATCGTGTGGACATCGGTGTCATCGGCGGCTCAGGGTTCTACTCCCTGCTCGACGACGCCGAGGAGATCGATGTCGCGACCCCCTACGGGCCCCCCAGCGACAAGGTGACGGTCGGGCGCATCGGCGGCCGCGCCGTCGCCTTCATCCCCCGCCACGGGCGGGACCACGGCTTCCCGCCCCACCGCATCCCCTACCGCGCCAACCTGTGGGCGCTGCGCTCCCTCGGCGTGCGCCAGGTGCTGGCCCCCAGTGCCGTCGGCTCCCTCCGCGCCGAACTCGGCCCCGGCGCCCTGGTCGTCCCCGACCAGCTCATCGACCGCACCTCCGGTCGCATCCAGACCTTCTACGACGCGGGCGGCGCCGTCCACGTGTCCTTCGCCGACCCCTACTGCCCTGACGGGCGGGCCGCCGCCGTGTCCGTGGCGAGCGCGTCCGGGTGGGACGTGTCCGACGGCGGAACCCTCGTGGTGATCGAAGGCCCCCGGTTCTCGACCCGGGCCGAGTCGAAGTGGTTCGCGAGCATGGGGTGCTCGATCGTCGGGATGACCGGGTTTCCTGAGTCGGTGCTGGCCCGGGAGTTGGCGCTCTGCTACACGTCGATGTCCCTGGTGACCGATCACGACGCGGGGGTCGAGACGGGTGAAGGGGTCACCCATGAAGAGGTGATGGCCTTCTTCGCGGCCAACGTGGAGCGGATGCGGTCGCTGGTGGAGCAGGTGGTGAAGGCGCTGCCGGAGGAGCGGGCCTGCGCTTGCGGGAACGCGCTGGACGGGATCAAGCTGCCGTTCGAACTGCCCTGATCGCGGTCTTTGTGTACGGACGGCCGACGCGCGGGATTCTCTTCGGGTCGGCGTCGGCCTCCGCCACTGAGCTTGGCTGTTCGTGCGGAACACCTTGGTGAATCGAGAGCTGCGCCGATCTTGGCTCTTTGGCTCGTATCCCTGGCTCGTGCCCGCTGGTATCTGCCCGCAGTGTTCGTTGCGCCCGCGGAAAAGCGGTTCGTTCTGTGGAGCTTGCTTGAGGTGTCGAGTGTTGCTCCTCCTTCTGTCCTTGGAGTTTTGTCATGCGTGTCGCGGTGCCGGCGCGGTGGGCTCGGGTGCTTGCCCGGCGTCGGCGGTTGATCTCGGCTGTGCTGCTGGGGCTGGCGGTGGCCGGGGTTCTGGTTTCTGTACGGGCTCCGTCGGGTGTGGCCGTTCTCGTCGCGGCTCGTGATCTCTCCGGCGGGCGCCTCGCGGCGGGGGATCTTTCTACGGTTCGGGTGCCCTCTTCGGTGCTGCCTGACGGGTATCTCGCCGCCGGTTCGCCTGTGGTCGGGAGGGTGCTGACGGCGCCCGCCCGGCGGGGGGAGGTGCTCACTGATGCCCGGTTGCTCGGGAGTGGGTTGCTGGCCTCGAACGCGCGAGGGGTGGTGGCCACGCCGGTGCGGGTCGAGGACGCGGATGCGGCCGAGCTGGTGACGGCCGGGGATGTGATCGATGTCCTGGCCGCCTATGAGACGCACGCGGAGACCGCGGCCGAGCGGGTGACCGTGTTGACGAAGGCGCAGTCGGAGGAGGGCGGGTTGCTCGTGCTGGCCACGACGACCGGTCAGGCCGCGTCGCTGGCTCGGGCGCAGGCGGGGGCGCGGTTGTCGATCGCCATTCATCCTCGTTAGACATGGCGGCGTAGCGGCGCTGGACGGGCGCGGCCGGTTGGCGCCGGGTGCGGCGCGAGCCCTTGACGGCGGGCGGGGTGGGGTGGGCGGAGCCGTAACGGAGCAGGAAGGGTTTTTAGAGGAGGGAGCCGATCTTGGGGTCGTATTCCCAGTGCCAGGGTTCGAAGGGGCTCACGTAGGCCCAGTCGGGGTGGATCCAGCCGAATTTCTTGCCGTTCTGTTCGAGCCAGACGAATTCGGTGGATTTGTACACGCGGATCGGCCCGCAGAAGTCGACCGCCAGGCCGAGGCCGTGGTTGCTGCGGCCGGGGATGGCCGCCAGGCCGGGCCGCTGGTAGTAGACGATCTGCTGGTCGCGGAGGCTGCGGTAGCTGTCGATGACGCAGAGGGGCTGTCCGAAGCGTCGCTTGTACGCCAGATTGAGGTCGGCGAAGGCGATCGCGGCGTCGGCGCGGAGTTCCTCACCCTTGAAGGGCAGCGGGCAGAGCACGTTGCTGGGCAGCAGGCCGTTCGCGTACTCCTCCGCGAGCACGACCCGCGTCGGGTCGCACGCGCCCCCGCCACGCTTCACGCCAAGCTTGGCGAGGGCGCTGGTGAGGGATTTGACCGTCTTCTGCGACTGCTTGCGCAGCGTGTCGATCTCGAACGTGAGCTGGGCCTCTTGGAGGAGCTTCGTGGCCCGCAGCTCCTGCGCCTCCGCGGCCAGCTGCTCCCGCTCCTGGAACAGGCGGGTGGCGTCGACGACCACGATGTTGCGCCCGGCGATGAGCTGGTTGGCGTCGCTCATCGCCCGCAGCGACGCCTCGCCGTTCCGGCTGGTCAGCAGGGACCCGATGTTCCGGCTGGCCGGATTCTGGTACATCAGCTCGATCAGGTCGGACAGCGGCTGCCGGATCCGCGCGAGCTGCTGGTCGGCCGCGCGCAGCTGCGTCAGCTTGGCCTCAAGCTGCTTGTTGGAGGTGTCGAACTCCTTCTGCCGCGCCACGAGCGCCTTGGTGGCGGCCTCGATGCCCTTGGCCGCCTCTTCGGCATCGCGTCGGAGCTCGGTCAGCGTGGCAGGATCTTTCTTCTGAGCGGTCTGCGTCTTCGCGGCCTGTGCCGGGGCGGCCTGCGCCGGCGCGGCCATAGAGAGCGCCAGCATGAGGGCCGCGACCAGTCCCGCTGATCGCACGCTCGACTCCTCCGTTTGCGAATTTGTGACCTCGGTCAGGGACGCACGTTACTACAGCAGGATGTGTGGTCGTGGCCGAGTCGTAGGAGCCGTTACATACCGATTCACGTGTCTTGTGCCATGTGCGCCTTGTGGACCGTTCGCATGGGTTTTCAGGCTGGCTTGCGGGCCTCCTCCTGGCACATCTCCCAGAGCCACGTGTCGGTCCATTCGTCGGGGCAGGGTTGCCGGGGGGCTTGTCTCGGGGTGGGTCTTGGGGGGGTGGTCTTTGTTCTTGGGGGGGTGTTGGGCTCTTGGTGCGGCGTGGCGGGCGCTGGTGCTGCCGCGGCCTGGATGGGGGGTGGTTTTCTGGGGCGGTGCCGCTTTTCCGGGGCGGGGAGGGGGCCTTCGTACAGGCGGTCCGGGGCCGCCGGGCGGGGCAGCGGGGTCGGGGCCATGAAGACCGGGGGCTGCGCCGGCTTGGCTCGCAAGTACGGGGGGACGCCGAATTCCGTCAGTTCGGCGACGAGTAACCCTAGGGCGAGTACGGCGGGGGCTAGTAGGGCGGCCAGCAGGACTACGGGGCGGAGTGCGCGGCTGCCGGGACGGCGTCCTCGGTTCACGGTGGCGAGCCCATCACCCTTTCCGGCGGGGTGCGGCTTGGTTGTCTTGGCTTTGCCTTTGGGTGGGGGGGATTTGGGGTGTGGTGGGTGGCGCGCGGGGGGCTCGGGTTTCGCTAGGCTTGGGGGGTCGGCTCCCGTAGCTCAGGGGATAGAGCACAGGTTTCCTAAACCTGGTGTCGTAGGTTCGATTCCTACCGGGGGCACAAGATCATATGTACGTTGAGCTGCGAGAACAGAGCTTTCGAAGATCGCCGCTAGGTCCGTCCGGACGCCTCTCGTGTGCCACCAAATGACGCCGTAGGCAGCCGTTTGTCAGTGGTCCCGGAATATACGCGGAATGGAATCCGGGGTATTTTCGCAGGTCAGTGCTTCCAAACGAAGACGGCCCCGGCATGTGCCGAGGCCGATTCCGAGAGCTGTGGATCATTCGCCGAGAACCCGATCTATCTGGCCGTTCGCCTGCGCTCGCTGGCCGTCGATGCACTTGGCGTACACCTTGAGAAGCACGTCCACGCTGTGACCCGCGCGGTTGGCGACCTCGGGCGCAGGGACGCCCGCGTTCAGCCAGAGTGACACGGCCGCATGCCTGAGGTCGTACGGGCGGGCCGCCAGACGCGATACGTATTGAGCAGGCGTCAGAGCTGCCCTGCGGGCCTCCTGCCAGGTCTGGGAGATGGCAGACGACGTGTAGCTTGCTCCCGTCCGGGATCGGAACAGCCGGCCGTCATCGGTGACGCCGAACTGCTTTATATGCTCCCGCAGAATCGCGACCAGGACCGGCGGAATGGGCACCGGCCGGGTCTCCCTGTTGGCCCGGTGCTTGAGAGCACGGTCCTCGTGCTGCTCGCCGGTGTCACTCCATCTACGGCTCGTCTGCGGTCGCGCCTTCTCCAAGGTGAGCATCCCCCAGCCCTCATCGGGAAGCTCGCAGTTGGCACTGCGCAGGGCGGCGACCTCCTCTGATCGCAGAGCGGCGTAATACATGCAGGCGAACATGGCGTACATCCGAGCGCCACGGGTTCGACCGAGCGTCCGCACGGTGTCGAGCAGCGCCCGCGCTTGCGTGGGATTCACCACGACGCACGGGTCTACGGCGTCCGATGAGCGTGGACGCTTCCACTTGATGCCGTGCAGCGGATTGGACGAAAGGTGCTGGCCCTCCACTGCGGCCTCCAGGACGTGATGGAGGATGGCGCGCTTCCTGCGAACCGTCGTCGCTGCGGCGGGTGTGCCCTTGAAGGTGAGCGCGATCGCGTCCAGGGCTGTACGAATGACAGCCGCCTCAGCGAGGTCAGCCAACGGAAGCGAAGCCTCCTCGATCCACTTGAGCGTGGCCCGCTCCTCATCAGAAAGGGTGGGGCGCCGCTTCTCCGGCAGCAACGCATAGGTGCGGAGAACGGCCCGCAAGTCCTCAATGGCCGGCCTTCTCGGTACGTCCTTGGTCAGCGCCGGAATGATCGAGAGCATCGCGTAGGCGATCGCCTCTCGGCTCAGAGCCGACAGGTGCACCCAGCGGGTCTCCATGTACGACTGAGCGAATGCGAGAAAACTCGGGCCTGTCTTCGCTGCGGCGAGCATCGAGACCGGCAGGCCCGTTTCGACGTCGAAGGCTTCGCCACGCTTGGCGGCCTGACGAAGATCGGAGAGAAGGTTTTCAGCGAGCGCTTTGGTCTTGAAGGACTTCGATTTCTCACGCTTACCGACAGTCCATCGGACTGTGTACGACGGCCCTCGGGTAGTCGAGTAGCGGCGGATGTCCCAGAACTTGACGTCGTAAGAGGCGTTCACACCGCCTCCCGCAGGGTGGTAAGCCACGTGGTGAGGTCACTCCGCCAGACGCGCAGTTCGCCGTTCGGAAGCTTGATGCACTTGGGTGCGTGACCGAGTTCCCGCCAGCGGTAGAAGGTCCTCCGAGAGACCCCGAGTTCGTCCAGCACCTCGGCGACCGGCATCAAATCGTCTTGGCGAGTCATGCCGTACCACCCATGGCAAACAGGGCGAGGATAGCGTTTCCCGGCCTTCTGCCAATGACGCGCCGGAAGGGCAGGTACCGCTTGAGGATCTGGTCTCTTCCCTTCACGCTGCCCTCTTCTCTTCAATTGCCGAAAGATCTTGGCCCTCTGCTGCGGCTTGGAGCTTGTTCAGATGGGCTCGCCAACGGAGGCGTTCGCGGATGGAGCGCAGCAGGCGGACGCGGATCGGTGGTAGGTCGGGGTCGCCGGCCTTGACCGGTGACCAGACGTAGCGACCGGCGTCGGCGGGTTCATCGGCGACGCCGAGGGCCTCCAGGACCCAGGTGCGGCGGTCGGCCTTGTGTTCGGTCAGGGTCTTGTTGGACCACTTGCGGGAGACCAGGACACGACGTCCGCCGTAGCCGAGGTGTTCGGGACGGTGGGCCTTGCCCCTGCATCGCCCGGGGATCATTCCGGGCTTGGCGTTCTTGGGCTGTACGCCGTAGCGGAGCCAGTTGGGGCAGGTGGGTGTGCACGGTTCGTACCGCAGCACGTCAGCGAGACGGGCCGCGTGATCACGAGCGGCTTGGGAATCGGCAGCCTGACCGAGGGACTTGGTCAGGTACTTGGACAGATAGCGGATCGCCTGGTCGGCGTCCGGGGTGCCCGACAGGATGCCTTGGGCGTCGACCTGGGGGCCGAAGCGGACGACGTGGAGTGGTTGGGCGTCGGGGTCGGCGTCGAGTTGGTCGAGGGCCTCATCCCAGGTAGGGAGGATCTCGCCGGTTTCCGGGTCGAGGTAGCCGGCCTTTTCGTTCCAGACCGGCAGGTGGTCGCCGTCGAAGCGGATCGTGTCGCAGGAGGGCCACCACACTTGGTGGTAGGTGGCCGCCGCTACGGCGCGGATGTCGGCGCGGGACATGCTGCCGCGCATGGCCATGTGCAGGTGCGGCGCCAGGCGCTTTTGCATCTCCACCGTGGCGAAGTACTGGACGTCATAGCCCGCGACGCGGCGAAGGTTCTGCACGAACCGGTCGATGAGCTTGGAGAAGTGGATCGCGTCGCGAGCGGCCCGGACGTAGTCGTAGCTGGCTGAGTCGACTGGAACTCCGGCGTTCACCTTGCCGTAGGTGTCGAGCGTGAGCGTGATGAACATCGAGGGCCGGTAAGTACGCCCGTCAGTGCCTTCGTAGGTGCGGCCCAGTGTGGTCGCCATCATGGCCCGCTTGGGAAGGTCAGGGGCATCCTGTCGCCGACGGGTTGAGCGCGAGCGTTTGGCGGCGGTCCGGCCCAGGACGTTCCCGCGCACTCCTGCGGCGTTGATCTCGATGTCGAGTTCGGCGATGGCCTGGTCGTAGTCGTCGGTAGGCAGTCCCGCGGATTGGAGTTGGTCGCGGATGGCCTGGGCGTCGGCGCGCCACTCGACCAAGTGCCGTTGGTAGTCGTTGGGCTCGTCCGGGGTGGTGGCCGGTTCGGCGGCCAGGTGCCACCCTTCCCGGCACTGGGCCATCCGCAGAGCCCGGTTCCGCTTGGCGCAGGGCGGGCACTTGGCTTCCAGGGTCGAGCCGCAGGGCGCGTTGATGATGTCGCTGACGCCGGTCTTCAGATCCATCCGGCGCAGGCCCACCGGGCGGATGCAGACGCCGTTGTCGATGGCGAGAGCTTCGACCACCTCGTGCGCCAGGGGCATCGACTGCTTGACGGCGCGCGGAGTGCGCCGGTCGTTCGGGTCGGTCAACGCTCACCCCCGAACTCGTCGGCCTGGTCGAGGATCATGGCGGCTTTGGTCCCGCACTCCCGGCACTCGACCAGTGCGCAGACGGGATAGATCCACAGGCTGTCGGCGGTGCCGCAGGAGGCGCACGTGAGGTCATCCAGCGTGTAGGCCAGCTCAGCCATTGGCGTCTCCTTCCACGAGGCCAGCGGTCAGACGGACGAGGCCCGTGTACGGCTGGGTGCTGATCTGGACATCGGCCAGGTGCAGGAAGCGCACCACCCCCGAGGGGGTCAGCCGGGCGAAGACGAGCTGGTCGGGGACGCGGGTGATCTCGGTTCGGGTGCCGGTCAGGGTGAGCCTCACGCGGCCCTCGTCTCGTCGGCGGTGGCGGTCGGCAGGTGGGCGACCATGGCGCGGATGTCGTCATCGGAGACGTAGGTGGCGCGGACGCGGATCGGGTCCGGGGAGGTCTCCAGCCGGACATAGCCGATGCCCGCGCCCCGTGTCGGGTTGGGTGAGATGAGGTCGGCCAGGGCGCCCCGGTCGCGTGCGCCGTCGCCGAGCACCATGTCGACCTGTTCGGACTCGTCGAGCCGAAGCGCGATCTTGTCGGGGAACAGGTTGCGGATGTTCATGACCTCTTTGCGCGGGTCCTGAAGAGCAGCGAGGACCCCGAACCCGACCGCGCGGCCTTGGGTGGTGAGTGTGGCCAGGGCTGCGGTGATGCGTTGCTTGAGGTGCTTGTCGGATTGGTAGGCGGTCAGGAACGCCACTTCGTCGACGACCACCAGGACGAAGGGCTCATCCACGGTTGGGGTGTGGGTGCGGCGCACGCCCGCGTACTTGTCGGCGCGTTGCTGCATCTGGGCGACGGCGGTTTCCAGCAGGTCGGCGCACTCTTCGGGGGTGGCGGCGTACTTGCCCCGGAAGAGGTCCTTGCCGAGGGACAGTTCCATGCGCTTGGGGTCCAGCGCCCAGACCTCGACCAGGCCCGAGGCCATCCCGGAGAGCAGGCCTCGGATGACCGACCAGATCCACGAGCCCTTGCCGGCCCCGGTGGCCCCGGCGACGAGGACATGTGTGCCGTGGACCTTCAGCCGGTAGGGCAGGCCGTCTTCCCGCTCCCCGACTTCGACAGGCTCGACCTCGGACGGCGGTTCGCTGGTGCGGTCGGGGAGAGGAAGGGCGGGGATGGGCTCGGCGAGAGGATCACGGCGAGGCAGCACCAGCAGTACGACGCCGGGAGCGTGCAGCGTGACGCGGGCACTGATCGCGCCGAAGCCCTGGGCCAGGTGGTCGGCGCGTTTGGTCCAGTCCTCGAGGCATTGGCCTTTGAGCATGCGGACGACGACCAGATCGGCCCATGGGGTGCAGGCCACGTTCACCAGGCGAGGTAGGTAGTCCCGTCCGTGCAGGTGACGGCCGAGCCCTGAGACGACCATGACGGGTTGCCAGTGCCGCCGGTAGATCCAGAATCGTCGCCAGGAGGCCAGCAGCGGCCAGGCGATCCAGGAGGAGAAGGACGGCCGGTGGATCACGGCCCAGCCTGCGAGGACGGGCAGGGCCAGGCCGACGAGGGAGACGCTGCCCCGCCAGTCGACCAAGACCGCGAGCGCGGCCAGGCTGCCGACGATGCCGACCGCGATGGGGTGTCGCCAGATCAGCCGGACCAGACCGGCAATGAGGCGGACGACCCACAGGCCGATGGTGAGGAAGGCCGGGGTGTTGACCACGACCGGCCGGAAGACGATCTTCGTGTCGGGGCTGGTGGTGACGAGGTTGCGGGCCTCATCCCCAGGGAGCTTGCGGAACACTAGGTTGGAGTCCTCTCGGAACATATGCAGTGGGCTGGGAGAACCGGGCGGCTGGAGGGTCCAAGCTCCAGCCGCCCCACCGAGGTCAGGCCGCTTTCGTCTCGCCGGTGTCCGCCCCGTCGTCGAGGTCGGGCAGCGGAAGCTGATCGGGAGACCTCTGGGTTTCGGCCAGCAGGCTCGTCACGGCCTCCGCCAGTTCGCGGAGAAAGTCGACACTCGCCTCGGAGTTCACCGACGGCAGGGCGATCTTCAGCCCCACACGGTCCTGATCGATGGCGATGAACCCCGGGTTGCCGTCGCGACCAGCGAAGTAGCGGACGCTGACGTTCACACCAGCGCAGATCGACGCACTCACGCGGGCTTCCCGACCGGGGTGGATCATGATGGTCGCCGCGCCGTAGCCCTCGCTCATGCCGCGTTCTCCTTGCCGTTGGCGGCCGACTTGCCAGCGCCCGAGGTGGCTAGCGGGCGCGGGGCGTACATCTCGCGGACCTTGATCGACCAGGCCAGGCGGCCCGCGCCGTTGACGTAGGCGGTGACCGCCATGCCGTCGAACTCGACCGGGGTGAACGGCAGGCCCGGCATAGGCGCCGGGGGAACCGGCTGGACCGGGGCGAGGATCTTGACGGACACCGTCTTCTGCGCGGGCTTGACCTCGGGGTCGGCGTCGAGCACCGCGACCTGCCAGACGAGTTCGCCGCTCTTCTTGTCGCGGGTCTGGACGAAGCGGCCGTTGGTCGAGGCGTCGAAGTCCTTGACCGGCTCGACCTCGCCGACGACGTAGCAGCCGTGCGGGAAGACCTGAGCGAAGGTGACCGGGATGGGTCCCTGCAATGCCATGAATTCCTCCTGTTGTCTGACAGGCACTTAACCTATCAAGTGATGTGAGCATAAGAAGAGCCCCCCTGCTACGTCAAGTAACTAGGCGGGCTCGGTGAGTAGCAATCGGCTAACCGATCGGATACGCGTCCTCCAGCTCATGGCGGTCGGCCGGCAACAACACCTCGACCGCCGTCAGCGGGCGTCCCGACGCATCGCGCACCGCCCCGTACACGACCAGCAGCGGAACCCCCTTGGGCATGCCGAGCTGCTTGGCCTCCGCCGTGGTCGGCATGCGTGCCGTTACCTGCTCCACCACATGATCGAACCGGACGCCCTTCCGGCTCTCCAGGTGGGAGCGGATCCCTTCGGGCAGGGGTGCGGCGCTGGTCAGGTCGGTCCCCTCGGACAGCTCCAGCGGCACCCAGACCGACACGATTTCTGTCGGCTCGCCGTCTCGGGAGATCAACCGGCGACGAAGAAAAACGCGGGTCTTGGGCTCAACGCCCAGGAGAGCGGCCAGACGATTAGGGGCAGCGACGACGGCTGACTCGACGATCTCGCCCTCGGTCGCGGTCTCCGCCGTGGTGAGGTAGGCCCGGCCAGGCCGTGAACCCTCGAAGGATGCCAGCGCCGGACGCCCGAGGACGAAGCGGCCCTTGCCCTGCTGCGAGTCGATCCAGCCCTGATCCTTCAAGATCCGCAGAGCCGCCACCACGGTAGGCCGCGAGACGGCGAACTCCTTCATCAGCTCGTTCTCGCTGGGCAGGGTCGAGCCGGGGGCATACTGCCCAGACTCGATGCGCCGCTGAAGGTTCTGCACAAGTTGCGCATACTTCGGCGGAACGGACTCAAGCGACATCTCGACCGTCCATCACCCGACAGGTTGTTTTACCAAGTTTGAGAGTATCCCGGCGGTAGACCACTGTCCACGCCGCCGCCAGAACCCGCAGAACGCAGAAGACCCGGCAGGTGGGAGCCACGGAGTCTCTCCACCTGCCGGGCCAGACGCAGACCGGGCGGCTTGCTTCACCCCACGTCGGCTCCCTCGGTCCGACGTCAACCGCCCAGCCGCGCCCGCTCTAACGGGTCACGTACTCCTTCAGGGCTTCGGCCGCGCCCTTGATGTCCGTGACCGGGTGGCGCTTCTCGGCGTTGTTCCAGGAGAAGCACGTGCCGCCGTAGCCGATGAAGACCGCGACCGGCAGGCCAGGGCCCTGCGGCGGGTAGACCAGAACCATTCGATTCTCCTCCCGCAGTTCCGCCCGGATCGCGATCTCGGTCAGTTGACCGGCCAGCAGAATTAGGTAGTTCTCGGTCGCCGGCTGGTCGGTTCTTGCCAGACCTTCCGTCGCGTTGGGATTCATCTCGCGCTCCTTTCGGCCCGGCCGCTTCCGAGGCAGTCCAGACACATCCGCTCTCCGCTCCCGTCGCGCTCCTCATCCACCGGCCCGACCAGCAGTTCCCGCCGTGACACCCGCAGCTTTGCGCCACGGCCCCGACAGGCGGAGCATGGAAATGCCTGACTGAACTCGATTGGCCGGGTCACCGTCGCCAACTCCTCATTGATCCGGCACACCCGCTCTTTCGGGGAGGCCGCTGTGACGTACCGTGGTTGCTTGATGACAAGTCCACCGGCCAGCGCCTCCACGTAGGACCCCCGAAGGCGCCCCTCTTACCCCCCTCATGCACCCCCGCCTGGGAGGAAGGCACCGGATGCCCGACCACATCCCGAACGTGCAACTACGCGCATGGCGGAACGAGCATCGCCTGACTCGCGCCGAATTCGCCCAGCTCATCAACCAGACAGCGACCGGAATCAGTGAACGTCTCACCGTCGACGAGGAGCGCATTCGCCGATGGGAAGCGGGTGAGGTCTCATGGCCACGCACGCCATTTCGGCTCGCCCTTCAGCAGGCGACAGGGCTCTCACCTGAGCAATTGGGCTTCTCCCCGAACCGGAGAAACGAAAGCCGGTTAGTCAAGGCGAGAGTGATGCCCGTAGACGCTCTACGAGCCGAAGCCGACCTGTACGGGACGATGGAACTGGCCCAGCAGCTCCAGGCATCCGATGTGGGGCCAGGAACATTAGAAGCCTTGGCTGAAGCCGTCGACCTGCTCTGCCGCGCCTATCCGGTCGTGCCTGCTACCACTTTGCGTGATCGGACTCAGAAACGTCTCGCGCAGGTCACCCAACTTCTTCGCGGACGCCTCACTTTCGACCAACACCGCGAAGTGCTCGTCATCACCGGTTGGTTAACTGCTCTTCTCGGCTGTGTGCACTACGACCTGGGAGAGCGAGAGGAAGCAGAGACAGCGCGACGAGCCGCCTTCGAGATGGGCCGTCAGGTCGGCCACGGCGAACTCATGGGCTGGGCACACGAGATGGCGGCCTGGTTCGCCTTAGTCGAAGGCCGGTACGAGGACGTCGTGAAGTCAGCCCGCATGGGCCAGGCCGTCGCCGGCAGCAGCAGCGCCATGGTTCAACTCACCCTGCAGGAAGCCCGCGGACTGGCCCGCATTGGCGACAGACGGGAAGCGGACCGCGCGCTCACCCGAGGGGCAAAGGTCCTGGGCACGCTCGCCATGCCCGAGAACCCTGACCACCACTTCGTGTTCGATCACGCCAAGTGGGTCTTCTACGCGGCCACCTGTTACACCTGGCTCGCGGACGACGATCGTGCCGAGGAGCACGCCCGAGAGACAATACAGATGCACACGCGCGCGGATGGCAGTTCGAACGCGCCGATGCGAGTCGCTGACGCACATATTGATCTCGGCATTGTCCATGCCCGCCGTGGCGACCTGGACGCTGCGACAGAACACGGCGCGATAGCGCTCGATATTGACCGGAAGTCCCTTGCGGATCTTGTCACCCGCGCCGAAGATCTCGACCGCCTTCTTAGGCAGAAATACCGCAAGGAAGCGGCCGCCTTGGACTTCCATGAGCGGCTAGTGACCCTACGCAGCAACACATGAGATACCGCAGGGAGGTTGCCGACACGGTGTTCTTAGTTCAGGAAACTTGAGTTTTCTTCACGATCGTGGCGCATTTGCTGCACCGCAACTGGTTAGTGGTGTACGCCTGAAGTGTGTACTTGTCACAGTTCGGACACTTGTGGCCCTTTGGCATGCCGCCCCCTTTCATCACACTCGCTCCAGAAGCGAGCAGCCGAAACAGCATGGTGGTCGAATTTCTTGATTGCGTCAATACGGTAGTTCTGACCTGCCGTTTTAGAACTAATGATTGGACAGGCAGATCCACAGACCTGTTCCATGAGTGAGCTAGTTGTCCTTTATGTTCAAGTATGCTCCCTTTCAATGCGTGTGGCATGGTTCTATCGACCCGTGGGGTTAACGATCGAGGGCCTGTGGACTGTGGCTTCGGCGCCATTCGTACAGAACGCACGAAGGATCGGCCGACAACGGCACCTGTCAAACATGTCCTGGGACTGATGTGTCAAGCATGTCCCGGGACACGACAACTCGCCCTATCTGCTGGTTGCCGAATTGTTCTTGCAGGGATCAAGCGGCGGCGCGCCGCGCCGCCGTACCCGGCCCTCCGCCGCCCTGCCGTCCGGGCTGCGGCCTGGGGGCCGGTCCCAGACGGCAGCGGCCCGGGCCGTCCACCGACCGACGCGTCCGCTGTTGCCGAAAGAGCGCGCCGACCCCAGCGGCACGCCGCCGCACTCAGTTCGCCCTCACGATCGCCTGATTGTGGTTGGCGACAGTCGACGGCTGGGGGCGATCGCCGATCCGGAGCTTCGTTCCTCAGCTCCGGCTCACCGAAGACCGACCCCAACGTCATGCACCAATTGACAGGTTCGGGCTTCGGCGACAGAGGAGCCAAGGGTTCTCACACGTCTTCGACTGCGCTTTGGTCGCCCCAATGGTCGTCAGCCGGTCTTGGCCACCGCCGCCCATGTGTGAGATCTACTGGGCAATGGGCTTCCGAGATGCCGGCCCAGTAAGGAAGCAGATCGTGGCCGACTGTCGGTCGGACATCGTAGAGTGCTGCGTACTTTTGGTGATCTGCTCGGTGCGCAGGGCGCGTGCCGTCGACTGCGATTGGAACGAGGCACAGTGGCCGCAGCCGTGACGGTGCATGACGTCATCCAGACCATCCGCGACAGCTCCGACGTTAACCGTGATCGCGGCACTCGCTTCGAGGAGCTGATGGTCCAGTACCTCAGCACCGACCCACAGTGGACAGAGCAGTTCACCCGCGTGTGGATGTGGGGGGACTGGCCGGGAGCCGAGCACGACATGCGGGACACCGGCATCGACCTGGTTGCCCAAGATCGGGAGACCGGCGGCTTCTGCGCCATCCAATGCAAGTTCTACGAGCCCCAGCACACCATCAGCAAAGCTGACATCGACTCCTTCTTCACAGCCTCCGGCAAGGGTGGGTTCACCCGCCGCATGATCATCTCAACAACTGAAAAGTGGACCGATCACGCTGAGGAGGCCCTCAACGACCAGCAGATCCCGGTAACCCGACTCGGTCTGGCCGACATCGCGAATAGTCCGGTTGAGTGGCATCTCGGTGCGGCTATCGATGAACACATCGAGATGAGTCTGAAAGCCAAGAAATTGCCTCGCAAGCACCAGCGTGAGGCTATCCAAGACGTCTTCAAGGGCTTCGCTGAGCACAACAGAGGCAAGCTGATCATGGCTTGCGGTACTGGTAAGACCTACACCAGCCTGAAAATCGCCGAGCGAGTACAGAAGGAACGTGTCTTGTCCGGGGCGGGGGAGCACACGAACGTTTTGTTCTTGGTACCCTCAATCGCCCTGCTCTCCCAGGCCCTGCGCGAGTGGTCATATGAGGCGGAGGTGACGCTACGAGCCTTCGCCGTGTGCTCAGACACGAAAGTCAGTAAGCACCAGGCGACCGGCGATGACAAGGACATGGCCATCCACGACCTGGCCCTTCCCGCGACCACCGACCCGGACCGCTTGATCCAGCAAATGGCCAGTGTGGCAGCGACTCCAGGCCTGAGCGTGGTCTTCTCCACCTATCAGTCCATCGCCACGATTTCGGAGGCTCAGAGAAATGGTCTGCCCCGCTTCGACCTAATCCTCTGCGATGAGGCCCACCGAACCACCGGGGTCACACTGTCCGGTCATGACGAGTCGTCCTTCGTCCGGGTTCATGATGATGCTTACCTTGGCGCGGATCGCCGGCTCTACATGACGGCCACTCCGCGCATTTACAAGGAGGAGGTCAAAGCCGACGCGGCGAAAGCGGAAGCGCTCCTTGTCTCGATGGACAACGAGCAATTGTACGGCCCGCAGTTCCATCACCTCGGCTTTGGCAAGGCAGTAGAGCAGGGACTGCTCACCGACTATAAGGTCCTAATCCTTACCATCGACGAGGGCGTGGTCGCCAAGACGCTCCAAGACGGCTTGGCAGGCGGCGGGTCGGAACTGAACCTGGGCGACGCTGCCAAGATCATCGGCTGCTGGAATGCCCTAGCCAAACGCACGGGTACCTTCGCCGACGGTTCCGGTTTCGCCAAGGACGAGGCGCCGATGAAGCGGGCAGTGGCCTTTGCCCGCTCGATCGCGGACTCAAAGACGATCACCGCCAGGTTCAATGAGGTGGTCGACGCTTACGACGCTGCCGATGATGGAGTGCTGCACTGCGAGGTCGACCATGTCGACGGAACGTTCAACACGCTGCGGCGCAATCAATTGCTGGACTGGCTCAAGCAGGACCCCGGCCCTGCCAAGGCACGAATCCTGTCTAATGCCCGCTGTCTGTCCGAGGGTGTCGACGTCCCAAGCCTGGATGCGGTCCTCTTCCTGCACCCCCGCAACTCTGTGGTCGATGTCGTGCAGTCCGTAGGCCGCGTGATGCGCCTCGCCCCTGGCAAGAACTACGGATACATCATCCTCCCCGTCGCCGTCCCCGCCGGGATGGCACCAGAAAAGGCCCTTGCCGACAACCAGCGCTTCAAGACGGTCTGGCAGGTCCTCCAGGCCCTCCGCGCCCATGACGACCGCTTCGACGCCACCGTGAACCAAATCGAGCTGAACAAAAAGAAGCCCGACAACAAGATCGGCATCGGCAATATCGGTCCTGGCGACGAGTCAATCGGCGATAAGGACGGCTCCAGCACCGACAACAGCGCGAAGGCCGCCAAGGACAAGGAAGCCGAGAGCGCCCAGCACATCCAGGAGACTCTCTTTAACGTCAGCGACTGGCGGGATGCCATCTATGCCCGCATCGTCGTCAAGGTAGGCGAGCGCCACTACTGGGAGGACTGGGCCAAGGATATTGCCCAGATCGCCGACCGCCATGTCACGCGTATCAAGGCGGCGCTCATCTCCCGCGAGAAGCGGGCGGCCCTCGAAGAGTTTGTGAACGAACTGCGGTCGAATTTAAACCCTAGGGTCAGCGAGGCCGATGCCGTCGATATGCTCGCTCAGCACATCGTCACAAAGCCTGTCTTCGACGCCCTGTTCAAGAACTACCGCTTCACCGACCACAACCCTGTCTCCAAGGCAATGCAACGGATGCTCGACATCCTCGACGACCAAGGATTGGATGCCGAGGCCAAGACCTTGGAGGGCTTCTATAACTCGGTGCGGGTGCGCGCCGAGGGCATCGACAACCATGAGGGCCGGCAGCGCGTCATTGTCGAGCTGTATGACAAGTTCTTCAAGACCGCCCTACCCAAGACCGCCGACGCACTCGGCATCGTCTACACGCCGATCGAGGTCGTCGACTTCATCATCCGTTCCGCTGAGCAAGCTCTGATCAAGTACTTCGGACGCTCGCTGACCGACCAGGGTGTTCAGATCATCGACCCATTCGTTGGCACCGGCACCTTCCCCGTGCGCTTGCTCCAATCGGGGCTGATCAAGCCGAAGGATCTGCTGCGCAAGTACACGAGCGAGCTACACGCCAACGAAGTCGTGCTGCTCGCCTACTACATCGCTGCCATCAACATTGAGGCCGCCTTCCACGATCTCAACGGTGGCGATTACCAACCTTTTGAAGGCATCGTCCTCACCGATACCTTCCAACTCGCCGAGGGCACCGCCACCTTCGAGGGGATGGAGGTAATGGAAGGCAACAGCGAGCGCGCGAAAAAGCAACAGAAGCAGAAGATTACTGTCGTCATCGGTAACCCGCCCTACTCTGTAGGTCAGGACAGCCAGAACGACGACAACCAGAACCTCAAGTACGAGGTGCTGGACGAGCGCATCAAGAGCACATACGTCGCGCGCTCCACGGCCACCAATAAGAACTCGCTGTATGACTCCTACATCCGGGCAATCCGCTGGGCGTCAGACCGAATCAAGGACGAGGGTATCGTCGCGTATGTCTCTAACGGCGGCTACATTGACGGGAACACTGCCGATGGTCTGCGCATGTCGCTGGTCGACGAGTTCGATGCAATTTACTGCTACAACCTGCGTGGTAACCAGCGTACCTCGGGGGAACTGTCCCGCAAGGAAGGGGACAAGATCTTCGGTGCAGGCAGCCGTAATACTGTGGCCATCCTGATCCTCGTCAAGGGCGGCGAGAACTCCGGGGGCACTGGATGCAAATTGCACTACCGGGATATTGGCGACTATCTTCGCCGCGAAGAGAAACTCCGCATCCTGGGCGCCCAGAGCCTGGACACGGTGGACTGGCAGAAGATCACCCCAAACGCCGAAGGCGATTGGATCAACCAGCGGGACGAGCGGTTCGCGGCCTTCCAAGCGATTGGCGAGAAAGACAAGGCGCTACGTACGAGCGCAATATTCGAGCTACATTCCGGCGGGCTCAAGACCGGACGTGATCCATGGGCCTATAACTTCTCCCAGCAGCGCCTAATCGAGAATATGAAGTCCATGGTCGCCTTCTATAACAAACAAGTGGCTGGGTTCGCGGAGCATTGCCGAGCGCAAGGCGTCAACGGGCCGCAGGCAGCGGACGCCGAGAGGTTCATCGACTTCGACCCGAAAAAGATCAGTTGGAACCGCGCTGACAAGGCCAACGTCGCGAAGGGTACGACCTACGTCTTCGAAAAACAACGGCTCTTCGTATCCGCATACCGACCCTTCACCAAGCAGCACGTTGTCTTCGATGCACGGCTGAACGACATGGTCTACCTGCTTGGGCGACTGTTCCCCACGTCAGAGGCGGAGAACATCGGCTTTTACATCACAGGTACGGGCTCTGATGAGCCGTTCTCGGTACTGGCTACCGACGCTGTCCCGGACCTGCATGCGGTCGGAACAAAGAGCGTCGGCCCTCACTTTGCCCGCTACACGTACCGTGAGCTTGGCAAGGGAGACGATCTTTTTGCTGAGGCTGAGGGCGACGGTGGGTACGAGCGGGTTGACAACATCACAGATGCCGCTCTCCGGAATTTTCGCGAGGCGTACACCGACTCCACGATCACCAAGGACGACATCTTTTACTACACCTACGGACTCCTCCACTCCTCCGAGTACTGCGACCGCTTCGCCGCAGACCTCAAGAAGACCCTTCCACGCATTCCCAAGGTCCGCGACTTCCAAGCTTACGTCGATGCGGGTCGCAAACTAGCTGACCTACACATCGGCTACGAGCGGGCCGAGCCATATAAGGGCATCGTCGAGACAGTGTCAGGAAACGCGGCAGAAATCACTCCCCGCGAGCTATATCGCGTCGCGAAGATGAAGATTCCAAAGGTAAAGGGTGTGTCGGACCGCTCGACCATCATTTACAACAGTCGCGTTACCCTCACCAACATCCCAGAGGAGGCGTACCGTTACCAACTTGGTGCTCGCTCCGCAATTGAGTGGATCATCGACCGGTATCAATTGAAAATCGACAAGGCGTCTGGTATCACCAATGATCCCAACGATTGGTCCGACGATCCGCGCTACATCATCGACCTTCTTAAGAGGATAGTGACAGTCAGCTTGAAGACGATAAAAATCGTGGACAGTCTCCCGCCGCTGGATTTCCTGGAGTAATCGTGCAAACAGGGTAAAACCGCCACCACACTGCTTACGATGCTCAGGTCTTGCCGGCCAGCACTCCCTTCGAAGGTTGGCAATCACAGGGAAACACAAAGAGACCAGGAATAATCAGGGCATATCACATGAAGAAACGACCATAGGCAAAGGGATCCAACGAAGACGCCCTAACGGGTCAAAGCCTTGATCAGCACATCATCATTGGCCATACTCACCGCCACTACAGGCAAGTACTGCCGTCGCAAGATCCGGAGCAGATACGGAATGATCAAGTTTGGGCTGTCGCTAAGCGGCGCATTGGATCAGGCCAGCGGCATACGCACCTCAATAGAGCTAGCAGCTTCCTAAACCTGGTGTCGTAGGTTCGATTCCTACCGGGGGCACCCACCGGGCCAACCATTCCGCCAGCCAGCACTGCGCGAGCACTCGTTCGCGGACTGCAGAACAGCGGTGGAACCCCCTGTCACAGAGCTGATTCGACCCGGCTCGACCTGGAACCACTGTCCGCACCGTCTACCACGGAGCGCCCCCGGTTCCCCGGACCTCGCACGACAAGGTAGACAGACAACACCACCATGACGGCCGCTCCCGCCCACATGGCCTGCTGCCATCCGTCTACAAAGGACTCGCGAGCCGCCTGGACGATCTGTGCCGCGTGCGGGCCGGCGCTACCCGACACCTCGACGGCGTTGGCAACCCCTTCCCTGGCGACGTCCGCAGCATCCCAGGGCACACCGGACAACTTGCCGTCGATCGCACCGCGGTAGCCGGCGGACAAGAGCGCTCCCAGCAGGGCGACACCCAGGGCTGTGCCAAGTTCGCGAGTGATGTCGTTGAGCGCGGAGGCGACCCCCTGTTTTTCCTGCGGCAAGGAGCTGGTGATGGCCTCGGTGGACGGCGTCATCGACAGGCCCATGCCAAGCCCCATGGCGACCAGCCCCGGCAGGATCGACATGTAGCCGCCCTCCACCGAGACGAATAGCCCCATGAACACCAGCCCGACGCCGGCCAGCATGACGCCGGTGGTCATGGTCGCGCGGGCGCCGATGCGGTCGGCCAGTTTGGCCGCCAGGCCGGAGGCGAGCATCATCGAGATCGCCATGGGCATCAGGGCCGCCGTCGACACCAGGCCCGACCACCCGAGCACGGCCTGGAAGAACGGGAACAGCACCACGCCGATGCCTGCCTGGACGCCGAAGACCACGAGCAACGTGAGCGAGCCGCCCGCCAGGCCGCGTTCCCGGAACAGGCGCACGTCCAGCAGGGAGGCGTCGCGGCGGCGCAGTTCCCACACCACGAACGCGATGCCGGCGACGATGCCGACGGCGAGGCTGGTCGACGTCTCCGGTGCGGTCCAGCCGCGTTCGGGGCCCTCTTGCAGCACGAAGATGAGGCCGACTACGGCGATGGTGGATAGCAGCGTACCGATGGTGTCGAAGGGGTGGGCCGAGCGTTCGCGGGAGTTGGGCACCGACTTCACCGTCATCACGAGCGCCACGACGATCAGCGTGGTGGGCAGGGCGAACAGCCAGCGCCAGTCGGCGATGTCGACCAGGACGGCGGAGAGGAACATGCCCAGGATGCCGCCCCCTCCCGCGACGGCCGTCCACACTCCGATGGCCTTGGCGCGGCGTTCCTCGGGGAAGGTGGAGGTGATGACGGCCAGGGTGATCGGCATGATCATCGCGGCGCCGACACCGCTGAGCCCGCGGGCCGCGATCATGACCTCCGCGGTCGGGGACAGTGCCGCCACCACGTTCGCGATGCCGAACAACGTGAGCCCGGCGGTCAGCATGGGCTTGCGGCCCAGACGGTCACCGATCGCGCCGAGCGGCAGCAGCAGGGCGGCCAGGGTCAGGGTGTAGATGTTGATGATCCAGAGGACCGTGCCCAGGGAGGCCTGGAAGTCGACGGCCATGTGGGTCTGCGCGACGTTGAGGCCCGAGACCGAGGCGACGACGGCCATCAACGAGATGGACACGGAGACGAGGATGGTGCGCAACTGACGCGCGTCCGGTGTGGCGGCCCCCTGTACGGGGTGGTTGGTGCTCATCGGTTCCTCTCAGAAGGGCATGGGAGATCACGGCGCCAGGCGGTGGCCGGACGCCGGAAGGCAGTGAGTTGACGTGCGCGGCGCCGAGGCACTGGCCGCGGCGGACGATCGAACTGTGGCGACCGGGTCCGGCTGCCGAGATCGCCATTGCCGTCCACGACGACGGCACAGCGGAGGTTCGGGCTCGTGGCAACCGGGTCGGAGGCGTTGCTGCGGAGATCGCCGTTACCGTCCAGGACGACGGTGCGGCGGAGGTTCGGACTGTGGCGGCCAGCTCGGGGCGTTGCTGCGGGGATCGCCGTTGCCGTCCACGACGACGCGGCGGAGGGTCGGGCCGTGGCGGCCTGGTCTGGGGCGTTGATGCGGAGTTCGCCATTGCCGTCCACGAAGACGGCGCGGCAGAGGTTCGGACTATGGCGGGCAGGTGGGGGCCGAGTTCGCTGTTGCCGTCCACGCCGACGACGCGGCCAGGGCATGCGAGCAGCGGCGCTCCGTTCAGTCGGTTCCTTCGCCGATCACGCCGGTCAGTGCGTCGTTCGTGTACGTGAAATTTGCCTTGGCATCTCCCTTCTCTCATGCGGGACCGAGGTCGTTCCGGCACCGGCTGCTAGGACTCTAAGCATGACTTGCGCCTGTGACATAACATCTTGCCTATGACGCAAGAAGAAGGTGCGCTGGAGAGCCTCGTACGCAAGCGCATCCGGGCACTGCGGGTCGCGCAGGGCCTGTCTCTGGACGAACTCGCCAAGCGCGTCCACCTGGGCCAGTCATCGCTGAGCCGCATCGAGAACGGTCAGCGCCGCCTGGCGCTGGACCAGCTCGTCGCGCTGGCCCACGCCTTGGACACCACCCTCGATCAGCTGGTCGAGAACACGGCGGATGACGTCGTCATCAATCCGGTGAACCACGGCGCCCACGGCCTGAGCTGGCCGATGAAGGGTGATCCGGCCATGAGCGTCACGCGCCGGCGGTTCACCGAGCCACCGCCGGACAGTCCCGCCAAGATGCGCGCCCATCCCGGCAGGGAGTGGCTTGTCGTGTTGTCCGGCACCGCGATTCTGCTGCTCGGCGACCGCCGCTTCCGCGTCGAGACCAATCGTGCCGCCGAGTTCCCGACGATGATGCCGCACGCCATCGGCGCGGAAGGCCGGCCGTGCGAGGTCATGTTCGTCTTCGACCGGGACGCCCGTCGTGGACATCGCGAGAGCGACGACCCCGCGGACAGCGGCTCATGACGGCGTCACTTGCCTCCCCAGCATCGCGGGAGTCCACTTTCTTGCTCGGTACGCATGACTATATGCACATAAGGCATAGCACTTCTATCGTCGCAGCATGACGCACACGCATGCCCAGCACCAGGATCACCACCACGACGCGGACGGCGCGCAGGCGGAGATCCTCGAACTGGACGCGGAAGTCCTGGCGGAGCACACCGCCGACATCATCAGGTGGTTGCCCCTGCACGGCGACCCGCGCCGGTTCGTCGACCTCGCCTCGGGTACCGGAGCCGGCACGTTCGCCCTCCTCGACCAGTTCCCCGAGGCGCATGTCACCGCCGTCGACGCCTCGCCCGGTCACCTGCGGCGGCTCGGCGAGAAGGCGTGCGCCCGCGGGGTGGACGGGCAGGTGCGCACGGTGCTCGCCAATCTCGACGACGCCACCTGGCCTGACCTCGGCACCCCCGACCTCGTGTGGGCCTCGGGCTCCATGCACCACATGGCCGACCCCGGACACGCCCTGCGCTCCGTCCACGACCTGCTCGCGCCCGGCGGCTTGTGCGTCGTAGTTGAGATGGCGGGACTTCCCCGCTTTCTGCCCGCGACCGCGCCCGCCGACCGGCCGGGCCTGGAAGACCGTCTCCACGCCGCGGGCGACCGGCTCCACGCCCGGCACCTTCCCCACCGCGGCGCCGACTGGGGACCGATGCTCACCGCCGCCGGGTTCACGGTGGAGGGCGAGCTCCTCGTCGACGTGGACGTCACGGCCGCCGGCAACGCGGCGATCGGCCAGTATGCCCTCGGTGTGCTGCGACGCGTTCGTGGTGCGGTCGCGGCCGAGCTCGACCCCGACGACCTGGTCGCACTCGACCGGCTGCTCGACGTCGACGGCCCGCACAGCCTCCTGCGGCGTGACGACCTCGCGGTCCGCACCAGGCGTTCGGTCTGGGCCGCACGCCGCACCTGAGGAGAAAGGCACGCCTATCAGGGCCTCTCCGTTGGTTTGGTGTGCGGAAGACGATCGCCGAGGTAGCCGATCCAGATCTTGCCGCAGGTGCCGCCGCGGGCCGGGTAGCCGACGGCGCGTAGCTTGATGTGGGCGTCCATGAGGATCTTTCCGGCGGGGTGGACCTCGGTGGGGACGGGAAGGGTCCGTGGTTCGCTGTATTTGGCCGTGTTGGTCACCGACGCCGAGCGGCCGGGCGGCCCTGGGCGCAGCAATCGTGGAAGCCGCCCGTGAAATCACCGGAGCGACGGGCAGCGGGCGGAACGGCTTAGCGCGGGATACGCGTGGTCGAGGCGGACGGCGCTTGCCTCGGTGTCACCCACGACCAGGCGGGACAGCCGGGAACGGGTTGCCTGGCGGGAAGAGCGCCTCTGGGGTAGTCAGCTCGGAGGTCAGAAGCTGCGGATGATCTCGGTGGCGGCCTGGATGCCTGACGGCGGCTCACCGCCGTCCGGCGTGGAGATCACTGGCGTGGTGTCGAGCCAGGAGACGGCCGCCGAGCGGTCGCCGAGTGGTCCGGCGAGCCGGCGGCAGATGTTGACCCAGCGGTAGCCGTCGACGCCGGGATGCTGCCGGAAGTCGCTTACGGCGACGAACACGCGACCGGGGAAACCGGCCTTCGCGGCGTCGACCGTTTCGATCAGCTCGGCGCACTGGCGGAACATCGCGCCGACCGCCTCCGTCGTCTTGGCCCTGTCGGTGTAGACACCGCCCCAAAGGGCCTGGGCGAACACCATGACCGGCCCGTAGACCAGGAAGTAGTTGATGCTGAAGGAGTTGACCCCGTGACCGGCGTGACTGACGGCGACGTAGTCCTCGACCGGGTCGCTGAGCGCCTCGTGGAGGTAGTTGTGCTCTCTCGCCGTGTCGAAACGGTACATCCGGTCGGGGTCGATGTCGCGGGTGGTGAACACCCACGGCTGCTGCTCGCGCAACCGTGGCCGCAGCGGGACGGGGATGGGGGGCGGTGCGAGTCCGTCGGCGTCGAAAGTGCGCCGCATGGTGTCCATCGCGGGGATCTCATTCCTCATCGCGGTTCCTCCGCATGCGGCTCAGGGGTGAAGCGGCCCGGGATCGGTGGAGGCCCTGAACGAAAGCGCAGGCCGCCGAGGCCGGCGACTCAGCTTGCCGATCGGCTGAGAAGCGATTCCGATTCCGTCTCCAGGGCCTGACGGCTTCGCTGACGGCTACGACAGCGGACCATAAAACTCAAGGCGTGTACGGCGGCGCGACCCCCCACCCCCAGCGCGGCACCGGCGCCTTGGCCGGCGGTGTCGCGCCCGGCGCGGAGTTCTCCACGGCCAGGCGGGTGCCCCACTCGATGTAACTCGCGAACGCGGCCCGGAACTCGGGATCGCCCGGCAGGCCCACCTCGTCCGCGGCGTCCATCAGCAGGCTCACCCACCGGCGGCGCTGCGCCTCCTTGATGTGCTTGCCGAGGTGCTGGGCCAGCATGTGCGGGTAACCACCGCGTTCGCGCGTGTAGCGGTCGGGGCCGCCGAAGACCTCGCTCAGCCACATCGCCACGAATCTCGGATGCTCCGCGTCCATGTGGGCGAAGATCGGTGCGAGCAGGTCATCCTTGATCACGTTGCCGTAGAAGACCTCGGTGAGCCGTTCGAAGGCCTCGCTTCCGCCCGCCCAGTCGTACAGCGTGGGTTCGGTCTTGGTGATCACCTGCTCGTAGTGGCGCATCTCCTCGATGTCGGCCACATACGGCCTGATCTCGGCGAAGAACTCCCGGAAGCGCTCGCTGTTCCGGAAACCCTCCAGGTGACCCCGCGCCGACGTCCATTCGATGCGCAGGATGAAACACTCCGGCTCGTCCACGCACCGTGACAGCTCGAAATCGAGACACTCCGGCGCCGCTCCGAGGGGTACGGCGGCGCGACGGTAGGCGGCCTCGAATCCCTCCGGGTCTGGCACTCGATACCGAACGTATTCAACGATCACGATTGCCTCCGTAATCATGTAATCATCCGGTCGAGACCCAGATCAACCCGAAGACCCCGACCAGGCGTCGAGCAGGCAATTCGATTGGGTGTACGACGATCTGTGCCTATCCTTCTCAAGTGGCACTGCGGTTCGAGACTCGCCCGTCCGACTCCCCCTGGGTCGACTCCGTCTGGACCTGCACCAGCGAACACGTCACCGAGATGACCTCGGTGGCCACCCCCTGCTGGGGTCTGGTGTTCTGGCAGCGCGAAGGCGCCGCGTACGTGAGCGTCACCGGCCCGGAAACCAAAACCGGCACCGCCCCGGTCCCCGAAGGCGCGGCCTTCGTCGGCATCCAGTTCGCCGTGGGCACCTCGTTGCGGGCCGTGCCCACGCCCGAGCTCCTCGACCGGGGTCTCGAACTCCCCGACGTCACGCACAGAAGCTTTCAGCTGGACGGCCTCCGCTGGGAGACCCCGGGTCCCGACGACGCCGAGGCCCTCGTCGACCGGCTGGTGCGCGCCGGCGCGATCGTCCGTGACCCGCTCGTGGCCGAGGTTCTCCGAGGCGGCCGGCCGGACGTGTCGGGGCGCACGGTCGAACGGCGGTTCCGGGCGGCGACCGGGTTCACCCAGGGTGCCGTGCGGCAGATCGAGCGGGTTCGCACGGCCGCGGCGTTACTGGCCGCCGACACCACGGCCACCGAGGTCGTCGCCAAGCTCGACTACTTCGACGAGCCGCACCTCGCGCGGGCGCTGCGGCGATATGTCGGGCGGACGGCGCGGCAGTTGCGCGAGGGGGGCGGTGGGGCGATCGCGCTGGATCTCGATCAGCCGACCACGTCGTAGATCATCTTGACGACGCCGTTCGAGTAGGGCTCGGCGGTGCGCAGCTTGAGGGTGCGCTTGTCGTTGTCGGCCCGGCTGAACAGGCTCTTGCCGGCTCCGAGCAGCACCGGGAAGACGAGCAGGTTGTAGCGGTCGATGAGGCCGGCCTCGGACAGGCGGCGGGCGAGTTCGGCGCTTCCGTGGATGAAGATCGCGCCGCCTTCGCCCTTCTTGAGCTCGGCGACGTCTTCGGTCGAGCGCAGGATGGTGATCTGACCCCAGTCGCCGACGAGGGCGTCGTCGGAGAGTGTGGACGAGACCACGTACTTGGGCAGGTCCTTGTAGGAGGCGTGGTCGTCGGAGCCGGGCCAGACCGGCGCGAACGCCTCGTAGCTGTTGCGGCCGAACATCAGCGCCGTCGTGTCGGCGAGCTCCTCGCCCTTGAGCGAGAACGCCTCGGGGACGAACTCGATGTCCTTGACCACCCAGCCGCCGTTGCGGTGCCCCTCGGCCGGTCCGCCCGGGGAGTCGAGAACGCCGTCGAGCGAGACGAACCCGGTGTAGACCAACTCACGCATGTGCTGTGCTCCTCAATGCCGGGCGACGAGGCCGCCGCATGGACCAACGGGTTAAGGCCACGCCCATGCTAGGAGACCCCGCAACGGCCGTCTTGTACGGAAACGACGGCCCGGAAACCGCTCAGCGGGCGTTCGCCCAGATCACTCCGTCGCGGCCGGAAGGCGCCGTACCGACCGCCCAGATCGAGCGGCTCTCCACCTGGATCGCGAGGTCACGCACCACCTGCTTCGACGGCGCGGGGAAGGCGCCCGGCTCCACGCTCTCGGTGCCGATGTGCAGGTAGGCGCTGCCGCCGCCCTTGGCGGGGTAGACGATCCAGGCCCCGCCTCGGCCGTCGGGTTCCGCCTGGGCACGCGGCTGGACGCCGGGTCCGGCGCGCACCTCGTACTCGAATCCGCCCAGGTACCCGGTCAGCAGCAGGGTCTCACCGCAGTAGGAAGAACCGCCGCACGGCCAGGCGACCCACCCGACGGCCATCACCCTGGCGGTCTCCCCGTCGACGGCCACGTCCGTCAGCTCCGAGATCTGCCCCGGGTGGGCGGCCGGGATCGCCGGGAGCGCCACCGCGCGCCAGGCCGTGCCGGTCCAGCGGGCCAGGGCCGCCTTGCCGCGCGCCGAGCCCGCCGCCCACTTGCCATCGAGGCCCTTGACGACGATGGGCGTCGGGACCTTGCGCCACGTCGATCCGGTCAGGCGGCGCAGCGTGGACCGGGCCTTCCATCCGGCCGCGCCGGCTGCGGGGAAGGTGTTGGCGTTCTCGACGACCCACAGGTTCTCGCCGATGGAGTACGCCCGGTCCACCCGGCCGTGGGTCCACGGCCTGACCTGCCAGCGCTTGCCGTTCCACCGGGCGTACTTCGACGTGCCGAACGCCCACACCCTGGTGTCGGACGCCGAGGCCAGCCGCTTCACCCGGAAGCCGGGGCCGGTGACCCGTTTGAACGTCGAGAGGCCCTTCAGCAGGAGCGACTCGGTGCCGTTCCGCGTCCCGGCCACCCAGACGGCTCCGCCCGGTGTCACCGTCACCGCGTCGTAGGAGTCACGGCGGTCCTGACGGATCACCTTCCACCACTGATCGGCCGGGGCCGCGGCGGCCGCCGGTTCGGCGGCGACGAACACGGCGACGGCCGCGGCGGTGACACGAAGGAGAATGCCCATAAAGGTGAGACGCGCCGCCGGGTGAGGAAGTTGGCACGCCCTCACCGCCGCCGGGTGACCAGGGTGAGCGCGGCCAGGACCGTGATGAACCCCATGCCGTAGATCGTGGTCAGCACCGAGGTCTCGTAGATGTCGGCCGTCCGCCACGTCCGCCCCACGGCGTCGGTCACGGTGGTCCGCTCCCCCGTCAGGTAGTCCATGAAGAACGCCGCCGCGATCCCCCCGTACAGCACCAACGGCTGCACCGGGGAGAACGCCGGCGCGGGCTCCCGGCGGCGCAGGTACAGCGCGAACAGCTGGAGGAACAGGTACGTCGTCAACGACCATCCGAGGAAGTTCACCAGGGGCACGCCGAAGAAGCCGCCGCCGTCCTCCCAGATCCAGAACCGCTGGATCGTCGCACGGGTCGGGTCCATCGCCAGGTCCCAGGCGACCATCGCGAACGACGCGATCACCGGCGTCCCGATCAGGGTCACCCGGCTCGACCCGCGGTGGACGTCCCCGACCAGCAGCACCGCGATCGTCCACGCCAGGTAGCCGATGGCCGCGTAGAAGGGGCCGATGGCCAGCGGTACGTGGAAGAGCTGCGGTCCCGTCGTGTAGTGGTAGTCCCCGAACGGGAAGCCGGTGAGCACCGACAGGTTCTCCAGCGTGTTGCTGACGACCAGCGTGACCGCGTAGTAGACGAGGATCGCCCGCCACCCGTACCGGCGGGAGCCGTGCAGCAGCGTGAACGCCGTCAGCAGCACCGTCTGAACGAGCAGGCCGACCCCGCCGCCGACGCCGTGCGCGATGAGGCTACGGGTCAGCAGCAGGATCAGCAGAAGCCCGGTGATGACACGAAGGGTCATGACTGCTTCAGCGCCATCCCGCCCAAGGCCAGCGCGACCAGCCCCAGCACGAGCGCCACCAGCCCGCCGACGATTCCCGCCCCGGTGCCGGGCCCGCCCTCGGCGACGGCGACGACCCACCCGCCGACGACGACCCCGACCGCCCCGGCCGCCAGTGCGATGACCGCCCGCCGCCGCACGAACCGGAAGAGGGCCATTCCGCCGAATCCCACTCCGGCCAGTGCCACGAGCGCCGCGACCAACGACACCACGCGCCCGCTGGTGAGGCCGTAGACCGGCGCGACCTCGGCGACCATGATCGGGACTGACATGTGACACGCTCCTCCGAAAACGAACTGGATGTGCCGGATCATGTCCGTGGAAACCCCGTCCTGTCGTCCGCCCCCCGCAGGCCACCCGCCCTGCCGCCGACGCCTGGGAAACCGGCGCGAATACCGCGGACGCCGTAGTCCCCGGTCATCCGCCCGCAGGAGTCGCCACCGGCGGCGACCGGGTTAGGGTGCGCGCATGGACACACGGCGGGCCGCGGTGGTCGACGGGGCGATCGCCGTCTGCGTCGCGACGGCGCTGCTCCTCACCGGGTTGCCGGAGCAGGACGCGGCCGGTGTCGGCTACGTCCCGCTGGTGGCGGGCGGGCTCGCGCTGGTCGCGCGCCGCCGCGCGCCCGTCGCCGTGCTGGTCGCCACGGGGGTGTGCGCGGTCGGCTACCAGGCGGCGGGTTTCGACGTGCCGGCCGTCGCCTTCCTGTTCGCCGTGTACGCCGCCGTCCGGGCCGGGCACCGCGTCGTCACCGTCGTCGCCAGTGTGCTGATGCTGGCCGCGCTCCCCCTCGCGGCCCTGGCCTCGGGGCTCCACGACACGGGCGAGGCCTTCGCCCAGGCAAGGGGCGCGCTCGAACTGGCCTGGCTGGTCGCGGCCGGAGCCGCGGGTGAGGCGTTGCGGCAGGCCGAGCGGCGGGCCGACGAGGCGGAACGCACCCGGGAGGAGACGGCGCGGCGGCGGGCCGACCAGGAACGGCTGCACATCGCGCGGGAGTTGCACGACTCGCTCACCCACCAGATCTCGGTCATCAAGCTCCAGGCCGAAGTGGCCGTGCACGTCGCGCGCAAACGCGGGGAGCCGGTGCCCGAGGCACTGCTGGTGATCCGGGACGCCGGTCGTGAGGCGGCACGGGAACTGCGCGCGACTCTGGAGGCGCTGCGCGACGACGGTAAGAGTCCGCCGCGCGGGCTCGACGACGTACCGGAACTGGTGGAACGCGCACGCACGACGGGCCTGGACGCGCGGCTGACGATCGAGGGGAGGCGGGCCGACGTGCCGGCGGCGGTGGGGCGGACGGCCTACCGGATCGTCCAGGAGTCGCTGACCAACGTCGCCCGGCACGCCGCCGCGGCGACCGCGTCGGTGCGCATCGACTACCGGCCCGGGGCCCTGGTCATCCAGGTCGACGACGACGGCCGGGCGACGCCCGGCGCCGCGCCGGTGCACGGGGTCGGGCTGCTCGGCATGCGGGAGCGGGTGAACGCGCTCGGCGGGCGGCTGCGGGCCGAGCCGCGGGGCGGCGGGGGTTTCACCGTCGAGGCCGAGCTTCCCGTGGACGAGACGTCGTGATCCGGGTGCTGCTGGTCGACGACCAGCCGCTGCTGCGCGGCGGGTTCCGGGCGCTGCTCGACCTGGAAGACGACATCGAGGTCGTCGGCGAGGCCGGTGACGGGCTGGCCGGGCTCGCTCTGACCAGGGAGTTCGTGCCCGACATCGTGCTGATCGACATTCAGATGCCGGTTTTGGACGGCATCGAGGCGACGCGGCGCATCGCCGCCGACCCCGCCCTGGCGGGGGTGCACGTCGTGATCCTGACCAACTACGGCTTCGACGAGCACGTGTTCGCCGCGTTGCGCGCCGGGGCGGCCGGGTTCCTCGTCAAGGACATCGTGCCGGAGGACTTCCTGCACGCCGTACGGGTGGCCGCCCGGGGCGACGCGCTGCTGGCCCCCTCGATCACCAGAAAGCTGATCGACAACTACGTCACCCAGCCGCTCCCGGCCGGAGGGTCCGACGCGCTGGCGGAGCTGACCAACCGGGAACGCGAGGCAGTCGTGCTGGTCGCGCGGGGCCTGTCGAACGACCAGATCGCCGAGCGCATGGCGATCAGCCCGATGACCGCCAAGACCCACGTCAACCGGGCCATGACCAAGCTGCGCGCCCGCGACCGCGCCCAGCTCGTGATCCTCGCCTACGAGTCGGGGCTGGTCGCCCCCCGCGGGTCTCAGCCGCCGATCCGGTCGGCGTAGTCGCGGGCGAACTCGGCGAAGGTGCGGCCCGGCCGTCCGGTCACGGCGGTGAACGTGGGCGTGGTGAAGTCGCCCCAGCCCGCGTCGTAGGCCTTGAGGTATTCGGTGGTGACGGCCGCGTCCCACTCCTTCATCCCGGCGTCCAGCAGCACCGGGTAGGCGTCGTCGGGGCTGACCGGCCGGTAGTCGAGCGGGCCGCCGGACACCTCGGCCAGCGTGCCGGTCACGTCGCGCAGCCGGAGCGACTCCGGCCCGGTGAGGGTGTAGGTCTGCCCGTGATGCGGCGCGGGGTCGCGCAGGACCGTGGCGGCGAAGTCGGCGATGTCGCGCACGTCGATCATGCCGACCCGGCCCTCGCCCGGCGCCCCGTAGAAGGTGCCGCCGTTGACCGAGCCGAGAATGTTCTGCATGAAGTACGCCGGGCGGACGACCGTCCAGCCGAGGCCGGAGGCCGCGAGTTCGAGGTCCGACAGGGCGTGCAGCCGGCCGTTGCGGGTCGGGGCGTCGTGTCCCGCGCCGATGGCCGACATGCGGACGACGTGGCGAACCCCCGCCTGCCGGGCCGCCCACACCGCGTTGCTGCTCGCGTGGGTGGCGTCGGCTCCCATGGCGGTGAGCAGCCACACCTTGTCGACGCCCTTGAAGGCCGGTTCGAGCGTCTCGGGGTGGTGCAGATCGCCGACCGCCACCTCGACGCCGGCGGGCGCCCTGTCTCGGTCGCGCACCAGAACGCGCAGGTCATCGATGCCCTGAAGCGAGTTCAGCACCTCCCTGGAGACGGTGCCGGTGGCTCCGGTGATCAGAATGGTCATCGCGATCTCCCCCTGTGTCCCTGCGGATGTCGTCCCCGACAATATAGTAAGAAATAGTGACGGTCAAAATTAGTGACTAAATTGGAGGCCTGCGGTGCGACGGAGTGAGCGCAAGCGGCAGCGGCCCGACCTCGGGATCCTGGCCGGCCGCACGCTGTTCAGCCTGCAGAAGGAGCTGTTCACCCGCCTGTCCGCGATGGGCCACGCCGAGGTCAGGCCGCGGCACGGCGCGGTGCTGGCCTACCTCGACGCCGAGGGCAGCCGGGCCTCCGACCTGGCCGCGCAGTCGGGCCAGCACAAGCAGGTGATCGGCACCCTGGTCCACGAACTGGTGGCTCTGGGGTACGTCGAACGCCGCCCCGACCCCGCCGACCGCCGGGCCAAGCTCGTCGTGCCCACCGAGCTGGGCCTCGACCACATGGAGAAGTCGGACGCCGTCCTCGTCGAGATGGAGGCCGAGCACGCGCGCGCCGTCGGCGAGGAGGCGTACGCGGAGTTCAAGCGGGTCTTCCAGCTCGTCGCCGAACGCCAGACGGGCGTCCGGTAGCGTCCCGTGCCATGTCCTCCTTAACAGCACGGGCCCTCGGCGCGATCACCCTCGCCGCCGTGGCCCTCGCACCCGCCGTCCCGGCGAACGCCGAACGTGATCTCGAGGTCAAGGTCACGGTCATGGCCAGTTCCGACATCCACGGAAACGCCCTCAACTGGGACTACTTCAAGAACGCCGAATACGACGACAGCGCCCACAACGACGTCGGCCTGGCCAAGATCTCCACCCTGGTGAACCAGATCCGCGCGGACCGGGGCAAGGACCGGACCCTGCTCTTCGACTCCGGCGACACCATCCAGGGCACCCCGCTGGCCTACTACTACGCCAAAGTGGAACCGATCACCGAAACCCGGGAGACCCACCCGATCGCCAAGGCCATGAACGCCATCGGGTACGACGCCGTGACCCTCGGCAACCACGAGTTCAACTACGGCATCCCCCTGCTGGCCAGGTGGGTCAAGCAGATGAAAGCGCCGGTGCTGGCCGCCAACGCCGTCTCGGCGAAGGACGGCAAGCCCGCCTACGAGCCCTACATCATCAAGACGATGAAGGTCCGGGGCGTGGAGAGCCCGATCAAGGTCGGTGTGCTCGGGCTGACCAACCCCGGCAGCGCCATCTGGGACAAGGCCAACGTCGAGGGCCGGTTGAGGTTCCTCGACCTGGTCGAGACGGCCAGGAAGTATGTGCCGATCATGCGCGGCAAGGGGGCCGACGTCGTGCTCGTCACGGCCCACGCCGGTGACAACGGGCTGTCGTCCTACGGCACGGAGCTTCCGGTCGAGAACGCCTCGGCGATGGTCGCCGAGCAGGTGCCGGGCATCGACGCCGTCCTGTTCGGGCACGCCCACAACGACGTCCCGCAGCGCTTCGTCACCAACAAGGTCACCGGCGAGCAGGTGCTGCTGACCGAGCCGGGGCGCTGGGGGCAGCGCCTGTCGGTCGTCGACTTCACCCTCACCAAGAAGCGGAGAGCGTGGGAGGTCACCGCGAAGGCCTCGACCACGCTGAACGCCAACACGGTCCCCGAGGACCCGAAGATCGTCGAACTGATGAAGGAACAGCACGACACGACGGTCGGCTACGTCAACCAGGTCGTCGCGCAGTCGAAGGAGCAACTGGCGGCGGTGGAGTCCCCCTACAAGGACACCCCGATCCTCGACTACATCCAGAAGGTCCAGACCGACGTCGTCACCCAGGCCATCGCGGGCACACCCGACGCGGCGCTGCCCGTGTTGTCGATCGCGGCGCCGTTCAGCCGGAGCGCGGTGTTCCCGGCCGGGCCGGTGAGCGTGCGCGACATGGCGGGCCTGTACGTCTACGACAACACCCTGCTCGGCATCAGGATGACCGGCGCCCAGGTGAAGGACTTCCTGGAGTACTCCGCCAAGTACTTCGCGCAGGTCGCTCCCGGGGCACCGATCGACCTGGGCACGCTGACCAACGCCGGCGGCACGCCCGACTACAACTACGACCAGCTCGCGGGCGTCGACTACGACGTCGACATCTCGCAGCCGGTCGGGTCGCGCATCGTCGGCCTGAGCCATGACGGCAGCCCGGTCACCCCCGACCAGCAGTTCGTGGTGGCGATCAACAACTACCGCCAGTCGGGCGGCGGCGGCTTCCCGCACGTCACCACGGCCCCCGTGGTCTACAACGGGCAGGTGGAGATCCGCCAGGCGCTGATCGACGCGGCGACGGCGTCGGGCACGATCGACCCGGCCGCGTTCGCCGACGTCAACTGGAGGCTGGTGCGCGCGGGCGTGCCCGTGTTCTAGACCCGTGTTCTAGACCCGTCTTCTAGGACAGGCTGATCGCCGAGCACGGGCAGTGGTCGGCGGCGTCCTCGACGGCGTCGTGCAGCTCTTCGGCCGGTTCGGGCTGGAGGAGCAGCACGGTGCCGTCGTCGTCGTTCTGGTCGAACACCTCGGGGGCGATCAGCACGCACTGCCCCGACGAGCAGCACCGCTCCACGTCCACGGTGACGATCACGGCAGTCTCCTTTCCAGGCCGGCGGCCAGCAGGCCGATGACCTCTTCGGTCTGTTCACGTAGGGCGGCGTGGTCGGCGGGCCGGTCGAGCCACCTCTCCAGAACCACCCGCATGGCCGTCAGCGCCGTGGCCGCGCACACCGCCGGATAGAGGTCGTCGGGCGAGAGCCCGAGCCGGTCGGCGATGGCCTCGGCCAGGGCCTTCTCGCGGGTGGCGTAGACGGCCAGGCGCTGCGGCAGCAGCGACGGGGCCCGGACGATCAGCCGCAGCGCGTCGGCGTCGCTGCCGGCGATCACGCGCGCGACCGCCTCCCGCAGGGCGTGTAAGACGGGCTCCTCGCGGGGGCGGTCGCGGAACTCGCCGATCAGCGCGTCGGCCTCGGCGGCCACGGCCGCGACCATCGCCTCCTCCTTGCTGGAGAAGTAGTTGAAGAAGGTGCGCACCGCGATGTCGGTCTCGGCGGCGATCTGCTCCACGGTCACGTGTTCCACGCCGTGGCGCAGGGCCAGCCGCAGGGCCGCCTCCCGCAGGGCGGCCCTGGTCGCCAGCTTCTTGCGCTCCCGCCGACCGACCGCGGTCATGACCAGGTCACCGGCAGCGAGTGCACGCCGAAGACGAGCATCTCCTCACGCAGCGGCACCTGCTCGGCCGGTACGGCCAGGCGCAGGTCCGGCAGTCTCGTGATCAGCTCGCCGAGGCCCACCTTCATCTCGACCCGGGCGAGCTGCTGGCCGAGGCACTGGTGGATGCCGTGGCCGAAGGCCAGGTGGGAGACGCGCGGGCGGCCGAGGTCGAGGCGGTCGGGGTCGTCCCAGTGGGCCGGGTCGCGGTTGGCCTCGGGCGTGGCGATGATCACGGTGGCGCCGGCCGGGACGGTCACCTCGCCTATCGCCAGGTCTTCGGTCGCGACCCGGCTGACCCCCATCTGGATGATCGACAGGAACCGCAGCAGCTCCTCGATCGCGGTGTCGAGCAGCGCCGGGTCCGCGCGCAGCCGGGCCAGCTCACCGGGGTGCTCCAGCAGCGCGAACGTGCCCAGCGCGAGCATGTTGGCGGTGGTCTCGTGGCCCGCGCCGAGCAGCACCAGCGCGACGTCGACGAGCTGGCGGTCGGGGAGGTCGAGCAGCCCCGACACCATGTCGTCGCCGGGCGCGGCCCGCTTCGCCGCGACCAGCTCCCCGATGTACGTGTAGAGCTCCAGCCCCGCCCGCGCCCGCTCGTCGGGGGAGGCAGCGGAGTTGAGCGCGACGGCGGTGTTGCGCTGGAACCGGTCGCGCTCGCCGTAGTCGACGCCGAGCAGCTCGCAGATGACCAGCGACGGGATCGGCAGCGCGTAGGCGGGCACCAGGTCGGCCTCGTTGCCGGCGGCCTTCATCGCCTCGATGTGGCCGACCGCGATCTCCCGGATGTGATCTTCCAGGGCGCGCATCCGCCGGACCGTGAACTGGCCGGTCAGCAGCTTGCGGAGCCGGGTGTGCTCGGGCGGGTCCATGAACACGAACATGCCGTCGTCGCGGGTCTCCACCTGCCGCGGCTCCGCGCCGGTGGCGGCGTCGGGGTGGCGGACCCGGTCGGAGCTGAAGCGGGTGTCGGCCAGCACCGCGCGGGCCTCCTCGATGCCGGTGACCAGCCACGCCTCGGCGCCGTTGACCAGTTCGAGCCGCTGGACCGGGCCCTGGCCGCGCCGCCCGGTCAGCCCGGCGGGCGGGTCGAACGGGCAGACGCCGCGCTCCACCAGCTCGGGGGGCAGCAGGCGGCGCAGTTCCGTCGGAGTCTGTGCTGCGGATGTCATGCCGCATGACCTACCCGGTCAAGTTGCACATTACGCATTCATGCATGACGTGCAATTTTCCAGATCATTGACAGGTGTGGTCATTTGTTAGGAAACTTTCTTAAGAAAAATGGCCCGCGGCGCCGGCGGCCACCCCCCACGGTTCAAGGCAGGTATCCCCGTGAAACGTCTCTTCGCCTCCTTATTCGGCCTCGTACTGATCGCCGTGCTCAGCCCGCCCGCGCAGGCCGCCCCGTTCAAGGTGCTCGCCTTCTACAACGGCACGTGGGACGCCGCCCACATCGACTTCACCAAGGACGCCAAGGAGTGGTTCCCGTCGGCCGCGGCCCAGAACGGGTTCACCTGGGAGGCGACGACCGACTGGTCACGGCTCAGCTCGTCGACGATCTCCCAGTACAAGGTCGTCATGTTCCTCGACGACGCCCCGCCGGCGAGTCAGCGCCAGGCGTTCCAGAACTACATGAACAACGGCGGGGCGTGGCTGGGCTTCCACGTCAGCGCCTTCACCACCGACCCCAACTCCTGGAGCTGGTACTACAACACCTTCCTCGGGTCGGGGGCGTTCGCCACGAACACCTGGGGCCCGACGGCCGAGACGTTGAAGATCGAGAACCGCGACCACCCGTCGACCGCGGGGCTGCCCGCCACGATCCAGTCGTCGGTCAGCGAGTGGTACTCGTGGAGCCGTGACCTGCGCCAGAACCCCGACATCAGCATCCTGGCCTCGATCGACGCCGGCAGCTTCCCGGTCGGCACCGACCCGAACCAGCAGTGGCGCAGCGGGTTCTACCCGATCATGTGGACGAACACGAAGTACAAGATGCTTTACACCAACTTCGGCCACAACGGCATGAACTACTCCACCAACACCCGCACCTCCTCGACCTTCGCCAGCGCCCAGCAGAACCAGTGGCTCATCCAGGGCATCCGCTGGCTGGCCGGCGAGGGCGGCACCACCCCGCCGCCCACCGGGCCGATCTCCCCCACGACCTGGTACACGGTCGTGAACGAGAACAGCGCCAAGTGCGTCGACGCCCGCGCGGCCGGCACGGTCAACGGCACCGCGATCCAGCAGTACACCTGCAACGGCACCGCCGCCCAGCGCTACCAGTTCACCCCGACCAGCGGCGGCTACTACCGGATCTCCGGCCAGGGCAACCCCGTCCAGGCCCTCGACGTGACCAACGTCTCGACCGCCGACAACGCCCCCATCCAGACCTGGACCTACGGCGGCGGCAACAACCAGCAGTGGCTCCCGGTCGCCGAGGGCGACGGCTACTACCACTTCGTGAACCGGAACAGCGGCAAGTGCCTGGACGTCCCGGCGGCCTCGACGGCCAACTCGGTGCAGCTGGTCCAGTACACCTGCAACGGCACGGCGGCCCAATCGTTCCGGTTGGCCGCGTAAAGACTGGGCAGGGGAAGAGTCCGCACCGCTCAGAGGGGAGACTGACATGCTCGAAGGCAAGACCATAGCCTTCCTCGCCGCACCGGCGGGCGTCGAGCAGGTGGAGCTCACCGAACCCTGGAAGGCGATCAAGGACGCCGGTGGGACGCCCAAGCTGATCTCCACGAAGGAAGGGGAGATCCAGGCGTTCGACCACCTCGACAAGGGAGACAAGTTCCCGATCGACGCCACCGTCGGCCAGGCCCAGGCGGCCGACTTCGACGGACTGGTGTTGCCCGGCGGGGTCGCCAACCCCGACTTCCTGCGGATGAATCCGAAGGCGGTCAGGTTCGTGCGCGAGTTCTTCGACATGGGCAAGCCGGTCGCGGCGATCTGCCACGCGCCGTGGACGTTGATCGAGGCCGACGTCGTCCGGGGCCGCACCATGACCTCGTGGCCGAGCCTCCAGACCGACCTGCGCAACGCCGGGGCGACCTGGCAGGACAAGGAGGTCGTGGTCTGCACCGAAGGCCCGTCGACCCTGGTCACCAGCCGCATGCCGGATGACCTGAAGGCCTTCTGCGAGGCCACGCTCGACGCCTTCGCCTGACCGATCCATCCCTGAGGACCCGGCGGGAACGCCGGGTCCTCAAATCATGGGCAAGTGAGGTCCAAGTCGGCGCTGTCACGATCCCGTGAGTGAACGTGAGAGTACCGGTCCGCCTCCAGTCGGGCCTGGCCGAATGCGGGGCCGCCTGCCTGGCCATGGTGCTGAGCCACCACGGCCGCCACACCGGGGTCCGCGAGGTGTCCGAGCAGTGCGGGGTCGGCCGCGACGGCCTCTCGGCACTCGCCATCGTCAAGGCGGCACGCGGCTACGGGCTCACCGCGACCGCCTACAAGGCCGAGACCGTCACCGACGCGCCCCTCCCGGCGGTCGCCCACTGGCGGCGCAACCACTTCGTGGTCGTCGAACGGCAGACCACCCGTCACGTCGACGTCGTCGACCCGGCGGCCGGCCGCCGCAGGCTCACCAGGGAGGAGTTCGCCGAGGGCTACTCGGGGGTGCTGCTCACCTTCACGCCGGGCGAGACGTTCCAGCGCCGGAAACGGACCAGGCGGACGTGGGTCGGCCCGCTCGCGAGGACCGCGCTGCAGAAGGGCCTCATCGCGCGCATCCTCCTGGCGTCGCTGCTGCTGCAGGTCCTCGGGCTCGGGGTGCAGACGTTCTCGGGCATCCTGGTCGACCGGGTGCTCCCCACACAGGACTCCTCGCTGCTGGTCTCCCTCGGCCTGGCGCTGGCGGCGGCGGCCGTCGTCCATCTCGGGCTGACCTACCTGCGCGCGGCGACCGTGCTCAAGCTGCGGCTGCGGGCCGACCGGCTGCTGACCTCGGAGGTGGTCGGACATCTGTTCCGGCTGCCCTACCGCTACTTCGCCACCCGGGGTTCCGGGGACCTGGCCCAGCGCAGCGCCAGCGTGAGCCGGTTGCGGCAGCTCATCTCCGGGCCGATCACGACGGCGCTGCTCGACGGGCCACTCGCGATCGGCTACGTGACGATCGTGTTGTCGGCGTCGGTGCCGCTGGGGCTCTGCCTGCTCGCGCTGGCGGCGGTCCAGGCCGTGCTGCTGCTCCTCACCCGGCGGCGGCGGGCCGACCTGAACCTGGCGGCGCTGTCGGCGCAGGTCCAGACGCAGGGGCAGCTCATGGAGGCCATCAAGGGGGTGGAGATCCTCAAGGCCGGGGCTATCGAGGACGCCGCGCTGAGCCGCTGGTCGCAGCTGTTCCTCGACCAGTTGAAGGCCGACGCGCGGCAGGGGCGGATGGAGAACCTGGTCACCTCGGTCCTCGACAGCATGCGGCTGGCCGCCCCGGCGGCGCTGCTCTGGACCGGCGGCTGGGAGGTGCTGGGCGGCCGGCCCCTCGGCCAGACGCTGACGCTGGTCGCCCTGGCCGGAGCGGCCCTGACGCCGATCCTGTCGCTGGTGGGCACGGTCCGCATCCTCCAGGAGGCGGGCACCCACCTCGAACGGCTGGCCGACATCCTGGAGTTCACCCCCGAGCCCTACGGCGAGGTCCAGGTCGGCCACCTGCGCGGGCAGATCGAGCTGCGCGACGTGTCGTTCCGGCACGCCCCGAACGGGCCGTGGATCCTGTGGAAGGTCTCGCTGACCATCGGACGCGGCCAGAAGATCGCCCTGGTCGGCGGGAGCGGCTCGGGCAAGAGCACCCTCGCGCGCATCATGGTCGGCCTGTACGAACCCACCTTCGGCACCGTCAGCTACGACTCGGTCCGGATGGAGGCCCTCCAGCGCTCCTCCCTGCGGCGCCACTTCGGGGTGGTCACCCAGGAGGCCCACCTGTTCACCGGCACCATCAGGGAGAACATCGCCCTCGGCCGGCCGGGGGCCACGCCGCAGGAGATCGTGCGGGCGGCGAAGACGGCCTGCGTACACGACGAGATCATGGCGATGCCCATGGGCTACGAGACCAACCTGTCGGAGGGCATGGGCCTGTCGGGCGGGCAGCGGCAGCGGCTGGCGCTGGCCAGGGCGGTGCTCGGACGGCCCAAGGTGCTGCTGTTCGACGAGGCCACCAGCCACCTCGACACCGTCACCGAGGCCGCCATCGAGCGCAACCTCGCCGCCCTCACCCAGACCCGCATCGTGATCGCCCACCGGCTCAGCACGGTCCGCGACGCCGACCTGATCGCCGTCATCGACGACGGCCGGGTCGTCGAGCAGGGCACCCACGACGAGCTGCTGAGACTGGGCGGCCATTATGCGCGCTTGGTGGCGCACCAAGAGAACACACCAATCAGCGCCAAGATCCCGCCAAGTGTGCCCTGCGACTCTTGATTCGCAAGGTTCACGAACGAAGGGGGTTGTCATGAACAACTTCGAGAACACCGCGAGCGAGCTCACCGAGACCGAGCTCGCCGACGTCACCGGCGGTCTGCCCTGGAACTACGACTGGGCGAACTACGACTGGCGCGACGCGGTGATCGAGGCGCTGCCGTAACCACGGGGTGAAGCGCGGGGCCGTCCTCTTGCGGGGGACGGCCCCGACTTGGATCCGGCTGGGAAATCGTTCTGACTCGCGCGCAAGTGATCGCCAAGTGTCCCCTGCGACCTTGGTATCGCAAGGTTCACGGAACGAAAGAGGGGGTTGTCATGAACAACTTCGAGAGCACCGCCCAGGAGCTCGCCGACACCGAGCTCGCCGACGTCACCGGCGGCATGTGGGCGAACTACGACTGGATGAACTACGACTGGCGCGACGCCGTGATCGACGCCCTGCCGTAACCAGGGGGTGGAAGGGGGCCGTCCCTGCTGTTGAGGCAGATTCACAACGCGAGCCACAGCCGGCCTTCGGCCGTCCGCGTCTCGCTCGGGCGGCCCCCTTCTCCATGTCAGGCTGTACGCATGATCGAAGCAGTCGTTTTCGACCTCGACGGAGTCGTCATCGACTCCGAGCCCGTCTGGGAAGAGGTCCGCCGGGGGGTCGTCGCCGAGTTCGGCGGCACCTGGATGCCGGACACCCAGAAGCGCCTGATGGGCATGAGCACCCCCGAGTGGGCCGACTACCTGACCGGCGAGCTCGGCGTCTGGCTCTCCCCGGACGAGACCGCGGCGACGGTGATCGAGCGCATGGCCGAGCGCTACCGCCACCACCTGCCCCTGCTCCCGCACGCCGCGGCGACCATGCGCGCCGTCGCCGACCAGTGGCCGGTCGGGGTGGCCAGCTCCTCCCCCGCCGTGCTGATCGACACGGTCCTGACCGCGCTCGACGTGGACGTCCGGGTGGCGATCTCCACCGAGACCATGAAGCGCGGCAAGCCCGCCCCCGACGTCTATCTCGCCGTCGTCGAGCGGCTCGGGGTCACGCCCGGCCGGTGTGTCGCGGTGGAGGACTCCAGCAACGGGCTGCGGTCGGCCGCGGCGGCCGGGCTGATCGTGGTCGCGGTGCCGCAGGAGGCCTACCCGCCCGACGACGACGCGCTGGCCGGGGCCGCGCTGGTGCTGACCGACCTGGCCGAGCTCACGCCCGAAACCGTGGCGCGGCTGGCCTAGTGGCGGGCCAGGCCGGGGATGACGACGCCCGCATCGTGCGGATATTCGCCGATGAGTCTCTCCTCGCCGCCGATCTCGTAGAGGCGCTGCGTCCGGTCGCCGGGCTCGACCACGACGTATCCGTTCGCGGTCGGGCCCACCGCGTAGCGGCCTTCCGGGATGCGCACGTAGGCGTCGGCCCGCCCATCGGGGCTGAACATCTGGATGACCGGCTCCTCACCGTATTCGAGCAGGTAGAGCTGATCGCCCCGGGACTGGATCCACAGTCCGTGGTCGTCGTCGGCGAGCGGGCCGGTCTTGGTGCGGAAGACCACCGGGCGCCCGCCGACGGTCAGGGTGAGCTCGTCGGTGACCTTCTGGGGCGGCTGGAGGATCAGGTCGCCGCCGCCGGTCAGGCCGACGATCTCGTTGCCCTCCGGCACGACCGGACGGGTCACCTGGCCGGTGCGCAGGTCGACGTCGAGGTAGTGGAAGACGTCGCCGTCCCGGTGGTTGGCCAGGATGATCCGGCTTGAGTCGGCCGCCCACACCCAGGGGCCGTAGACGCCGTTCGGTTCGGCGGGAAGCCGGAGGTCGGGGCCGCCGAGCAGGTCGCTCAGCAGGTAGCCACGTCCGTCGGGGACGCCGAGCCAGCGGCCGTCCGGCGAGATGGTGTAGTTGCCGGGCGGGTAGATCGTGTCGATCCCGATCTCGATGTCGCGGCCGTCGGTCAGCCGCAACATGGTCGAGCAGCCGGTGCGGCAGGCGGAGTAGAGCGAATGGGCCCGCGCGCTCGCATGCGGCGGTTTGTGGATGACGGGCGCCGGCTCGGGCTGGGGGCGGAGCCACGTGAACACGGCGATCACCACGGCCGCGACGGCCACGGCGCTCCAGCGGGCGGCCCGGCGGCGTCCGGCGGTGTCGATGGCCCGGTCGGGGTCGCCGTAGTCGCGCGCGTCCTCGGCGAGGTCGCGGTAGGCCTCACGCGGGTTCATGGATGCCAGCCTTTCTCAGCCGCTTCAGGGCGTCGTGCGTGTGCCGTTTGACCGTGCCGATCGAGCAGCCGAGCCGGGCGGCGATCTGCGCCTCGGGCAGGTCTTCGTAGAAGCGCAGGTAGAGGACGATGCGCTGTTTCGCGGTGAGGGTGGTCAGGGCGTGCCGGAGCACGATCTTCAGCTCGGTGTCGGGCGGGGGTGCGGCGGTGTCGGGGGGCTGGGAGGTGGGGAAGAAGACCAGGCGGCGGGGGCGGTGCCAGGTCCGTAACTGGTTGATCATCATCGTCTTCAGGTATGCCTCGGGGTCGTCGGCGGCCGAGATCCGCCGCCACTTGGCCGCCGCCTTGGCCAGGGTCTCCTGCATGAGGTCCTCGGCCTTGGCGTGGTCGCCCGTGAGCAGGTAGGCGGCACGCGACAGCGCGCGGCCGCGTACGGCCACGAACTTCCGGAATCCCTCCGCGTCATGCATCGCCCTAAGGACTTCGCGGGGGGCCGGAAGGTTGAGACGCCAGGAACTCCGCCAGGTGCACGGCGTGGATGCCGAGGCCGTGCTCGATCTGGGTGCGGCAGCTGAAGCCGTCGGCGAGCACCCGGGCTCCCGAAGCAGCGCGGAGGGCGGGGAAGAGGGCCTGTTCGGCGACGGCCGTCGAGACGGCGTGGTGGCCGGGCTCGAAGCCGAAGTTCCCGGCCAGGCCGCAGCAGCCCGCGTCGAGCTGGGTGACGTCGGCGCCGGTCCTGAGCAGGACGCGCAGGTCGGCGTCGGCGCCCATGATCGCGTGCTGGTGGCAGTGGGGCTGGCTGACGACCCGGCCGGAGAGGCGGGGCGGGTCGACGTCGTGGTCGTCGAGGAGTTCGGCCAGGGTCCTCACGCGGTGGGCCAGCCGTCTGACGTCGGGGTCGCCGGGGAGGAGCTCGGGGGCGTCGGACCGGAGGACGGCCGTACAGGAGGGTTCGAGGCCGACGAACGGGACGCCCGCGTCGAGGTCGTCGCGGAGCACCCGCGCGGTCCTGCGCAGCACGTGCCGGGCCACGCCGAGCTGGCCGGTGGTGATCCAGGTGAGACCGCAGCAGACGGGGGCGCGCGGGACGCGTACCGAGAAACCGGCTCTTGAGAGGACCCGGGTGGCGGCGACCGCGACGCGCGGGGTGAAGTTGTCGGTGAAGGTGTCGGGGAGCAGCAGGACCTCGGGGCCGCGTTTCGGGGCCCGGAAGGTGTCGCTGAAGCGGACCCGGGCCGGGCGCGGGAGCGGGCGTTCGGTCGTGAGGCCGGGGACCCGGGGCACTCGCAGCAGCAGGGGGAAGCGCGCCCAGAGCGGGAGCCAGCCGAGGGCGTAGTGGGAGAAGGGGCGGATCCGGCCCTTGTAGTGGTGGTGCAGGAACTCGGCCTTGTAGGTGGCCATGTCGACGTGGACGGGGCAGTCGGAGCGGCAGCCCTTGCAGGCCAGGCAGAGGTCGAGGGCGTTCCTGACCTCCTCCGACCGCCAGCCGCCGGTGATCACCTCGCCCCGGAGCATCTCGGACAGGAGCCTGGCCCTGCCCCGGGTCGAGTGGTGCTCGTCGCGGGTGACGCGGTAGCTCGGGCACATCACGCCGCCGGTGTCGCGGCGGCACTCGCCGACCCCGGCGCACAGGCTCGTCTCGGCGGCGAAGCCGTCGCGGAAGGCGAAGACCGTCCGCACGTCGGGCGGGCGGGTCGTGAGGTGGTCGTCGAGCCGGTCGGGGTCGATCAGGCGGCCGGGGTTCATCCGGTTCCGGGGGTCGAAGAGCCGCTTGAGCCGCACGAACGCCGTCATGACCTCGTCGCCGAACATCTTCGGCCACAACTCGCCCCTGGCCAGGCCGTCGCCGTGCTCGCCGGAGAACGAGCCGCCGTAGGAGACGACCAGGTCGGCGGCCTCCTCGACGAAGGCGCGGTAGTCGGCGCGGCGGAACGGCATCCGGGTGTGCACGCAGCCGTGGCCGAAGTGGCCGTAGAGGGACGACTCGCCGTAGCCGTGGTCCTCCTGGAGGCGTCTCAGGTCGCGGAGGTACTCGCCGAGGCGGTCGGGCGGCACGGCGGAGTCCTCCCAGCCGGGCCAGGCGTCGCCCGCCGTCGCGCCGACGGCCGCCTCGCGGATGGCGGCGACGGAGGTGACGTCGTTCGTGATGACCGGCCGGACGCCCAGGTCGGCGGCCATGGCGCGGGCCAGCGCGGCGGCCTCCTCCGGGGTGTCGGCGCCGAACTGGACGACCAGCCAGCCGCCGCCCTTGGGGAGCCGGTCGATGGCGGCCAGGTTGAGACGGCGGGCACGTTCGTAGCCGATGAGGCGGTCGTCCATGCCCTCCAGGGCCAGCGGGTCGTAGGGCACGATCGACGGTGCGGCGTCGGCGGCCTCGAAGACGTCGCGGAATCCCAGGATCGCCGCCGCCCCCGCCCTCGGCCGGGGCACCATCCGCAGGCGGGCGCGCAGGACGGTGATCAGGGTCGACTCCGAGCCGACCAGGGCCCTGGCGAGGTTGCGGCCGTTCTCGGGGAGGAGCGCGTCGAGGCCGTAGCCGGACACCCGGCGCGGGATCTTCGGAAACCGGGCCCTGATGGCGTTCTCGTGGTCGGCGGCGATGGCGTCGACGGCGGTGCGCAGCGTCCCGGGCGCGGCGGAGGTCCAGAAACGGGCGCCCTCGTAGGTGAGGACCTCCAGGTCGAGGACGTTGTCGGAGGTCTTCCCGTAGGCCTGCGCGGTCGCGCCGCAGGCGTCGTTGCCGATCATGCCGCCGATGGTGCAGTGGTTGTGGGTGGCCGGTCTCGGGCCGAACATCACGCCGTCGCCGGTGAGGTCGTCGAGGACCGTGCCCGGTTCGGTGACCACGGTGCCGTCGCCCTCGTTCCGGAACCGGGTGCAGTACTTCGACCAGTCGACGACCACGGCGGTGTTGCAGCACTGCCCGGCCAGGCTGGTGCCGCCGCCGCGCGACAGGACCGGCACGTCGTGGTCGGCGCAGATCTCGACCGTGAGGGCGGCGTCCTCGACCGATCTCGGGACGACCACCCCGATCGGCGTCTCGCGATAGTTCGAGGCGTCGGTCGAATAGGCCGCCCTGGTCCCCCGGTCGAATCGGACCTCGCCGTCGACGTGGGCGCGCAGCGCGTCGCGGAGGCGGTCGAAGAGCGCCATACGCACGCCCCTTGCCGGGCCGGGGTAGGTCCATACGACTTTCCGGGCAAAGGTACGCCATGACAGTGATTCCGACCATTCGCTATCACGACGCCGACAAGGCCCTGGCGTGGCTGACCTCCGTCCTGGGCTTCACCTCGCCCGAGGTCTACCGCTCCGACGACGGCGTGATCGTGCACGCCCGGCTCAGCCGGGGGAACGGCATGGTCATGCTGGGCTCCGTCGGGCACGGGCTCGACGTGGTGACCGGGCCCGCGAGCACGTATGTCGTCGTCGACGACCTGGAGATCGACGCCCTGTACGAGATCGCGAAGGCCGCCGGCGTCGAGGTGATCCGGGAACTCCGGTCGGAGGACTACGGCGGGCGGGGATACACGATCCGCGACCCCGAAGGGCACGTGTGGAGCGTGGGCAGTTACGACCCCGTCAATACGGCGTAGGGAATACGCGAGAACGACATATAGATCCCTATTTCTGGCTATTTGGGTGCTTAGTGTCGTTTTATGGATTTGGCTGATATCGCTCGTCGATTCGGAACCCCCGCGTACGTCGTGGACGAGGACGCCGTCCGGGCCCGCTGCCGTGGATACCTCGCCGCGCTGCCGTCGATGACGGTGGCCTACGCAGGGAAGGCGTTCCTCACGCAGGCCATGGCGTCGTGGGTGGCCGAAGAAGGGCTCTCCCTGGACGTCTGCTCCGGCGGAGAGCTCACACTCGCCCGGTCGGTCGGGTTCCCGGCGTCCCGGATCATCTTCCACGGCAACGCCAAGACCCCCGCCGAGCTGCGTGAGGCCGTCGGGGTCGGGCGCGTCGTCATCGACAACATCGCCGAGATCCACCGGCTGGCGGCGCTGGTGCCCCTCGGCCTGCGACAGGACGTCTACCTGCGGGTCACGCCCGGCGTCGAGGCCGGCGGGCACGCGGCGATCCGCACCGGCTCGGAGAGGCAGAAGTTCGGCATCCCGCCGGCCGAGCTCCCCGACGCGGTCGCGCGGGTGCTGAGCCAGCCCGAGTTGCGGCTGGCCGGGCTGCACTGCCACATCGGATCCCAGATCACCTCGGTCGCGCCGTTCGAGACGGCGGCCCGGATCATGGTCGACCAGCTCGCCATGGTCCAGGAGCGGTTCGCCACCACGCTGCCCGAGCTCGACCTCGGGGGCGGGCACGGCGTCGCCTACCTCGACGACGAACACGGCCTCGACCTGGGACACTTCGGGGCGGCGGTGCCGAAGACGGTGGCCGAACGGTGCCGGGAGCTGCGGGTGCCCGAACCGAGACTGGTGGTCGAGCCCGGACGGGCCATCGTGGCCGCCGCCGGGGTGACCCTCTACCGGGTGATCTCGGTCAAGCGGCAGGGCGGCCGGACCTTCGTCGCGGTCGACGGCGGGATGAGCGACAACCCCCGGCCCGCCCTCTATGGGGCGCGTTATTCGATCTCGGTGCCCGGACGCTCCGGGGGGCCGGTGACGATCGTGGGGCGGCACTGCGAAGCCGGCGACGTGCTCGCCGAGGACGTGCCCGCCGGGGACGCCCGGCCCGGGGACCTGGTGGTCGTGCGGGTGACCGGGGCCTACCACCATGCGATGGGGTCGTCGTACAACCTGACGTGCCGCCCTCCGGTGGTCGCCGTGCGGGGCGGGGCGGCACGGTTGATCGTGCGGCGCGAGGAGCCCGCCGACCTGATGCGGCGCGACGTCGGCCGCTGACGCCGTCCCGCAGGATTCGCGGGACGGCGTTCCACTGCTCAGAGGGCGGTGACGCAAACGGTCCTGGGAACCAGCACCAGCGGGACGAGGCCGCCGTTGAGCACGGTCACGTCCCATGAGGAACCCGACGGGCTCGGTCCCGCGGTGACCACCGGCTGGCCGACGGGCTCCAGCGAGTAGCCGCCGCCGACGGCACGCTTGCCGAGCGGGCAGACCGCCTGACCGGCACACTCGGTGCCGGGCGCGCAGGTGACGGAAGAACCGTTGACGATCTCGTAGCCGGAGACCCCGGCGAGCCCCGGCGCCCCGGCCGGACCGGTCGCGCCCAGCGGCCCCATCGGACCCGGGACACCGGGGAACCCGGGCGGCCCGGGAGGCCCGGGGGGCCCCATCGGGCCACGCGGACCACGCGGCCCCTTGCAACACGGATGCGCACCGGCGGATGCCCGCTGCGCCTCGTCCTTGACCTCGGCGGCCGGCTCGGCGGCGGCACCGGCGACCAGCGCCTCACCCTGAGCCGAAGCAGCCTGCACCGGAGCGGCCTGCGCGGCGGCCGGAGCCACGGCAGCGGCCTTGGCTGTGCCCGAGGCGGCGGACTTGGCGTCCGGGGTGTCGACGGTCGCCAGCGGAGTAGCGCCCCTCGCGGCCAGCGCGGCCTTGATCGCGGCGGCGGCGCGCATCTCGGCCAGCTTCCGCATCATCTCGTTCCGCTTCGCGGCGGCCTGCCGCAGCATCTCGGCCCGCTTCGCGGCGGCCTGCCGCAGCATCTCGGCCCGCTTCGCGGCGGCCTGCCGCAGCATGTCGGCCCGCTTGGCGGCGACCTTCTCGACCATCGCGATCTGAGCGGCGACGGCCTGAGCCGAAGCGGCAGCCGAAACCAAAGCCGGAGCCTGAGCGGCAGGCTTGGCCGGAACCGCAGGTTGAGCGGCAGGCTTGGCCAGAGCGGCCGAGGCGATGAGGGCCGAAGCCGCGGCCGGTGCAGCCGGTGCGGCTTGCTTGGCGGGAGCCGCCGGGGCGGGGTCGTCGCGTTTCGTGGCCGGGGTCGCCAGGAGGGCGGTGGCCTTCTTGGCGGCGTCGGCGGCGGGCTGCTTGGCCGACTTCTCGGCGCCCGCCGCGCCGGGGACGGGCTGCGCGGCCGGGACCGGCTGGATGGGTGGGTCGATGGGGTTGACCCGGGCCGAGGCGGCCGCCCCGGAGAAGGTCACCAGGGCGGCGGCGAGTACACCCGTCAGCCCCAGGCTCCATTTGCTGGCACGCGTATGCATATCACTTCCATACGAGTAGTCCTGAACGACCGAACACCATTGAGGTGCCCGGCCGGAAAATACCCGCATGGATTCTGACGTCAGCCCCGGCCAACGCTAATTCAGGACAAAGTCTTATGGTGCACGAATCGGCCTATACGCCGATATTCAGTGACGATCGGCACCCGAACCGCACCGGAGGGAACCCGCGCGGAAGCCCGCAGCGGCATCGGCAGCCGCATCGCCGCGCCCACCAGCCCGGCCCCGGTCAGCAGCGCCAGCCGCGACCAGTCGGCCGTCGTGAACGTCAACTCGCCGAGCCTGTTCACCAGGAATCCCGTGGTCAGGAACCACCCGATCGCCCCGGCCGCCCCCGCCGCCACCGGACGCCGCATGATCAGCCCGATCAACGCCGTCAGCCCGGCCATCGCCGCGACCCGCTCCGACACCTCCGGTACGGCCACGGCCACCACGACCACCGCCCCGACCGCCATCACAGCGGCGCCCGGAATGAGCAACTCCAATGACGTGGCGTGCCGAGAAACCATTTCCCGCCCCCTTCCGCTCATATCCAACAAGCGCAAGGGACCGTGACCGGCCGTATTGATGCCATTCCTACGCCGCCTTGACGCGACGACTACGCGTCAAAAAGGCGTCAGCATCGGCGGCGCATCCGTCGGAACGCCGTAGGGAAACCCCCACGGCCTTTCTCCGCCCCCTAACGTCGATGCCGTGAACGTGGAAGGGAATACGACGATGGACGTGCCGCTATTCGTGCCGGTCCGGAAGACCGGCTGCGCCGACGCTCTCCGGGTGTTCCGCACCCCCGACGGAGCCCGCACGGCGGTGGCCTTCACCTCTCCGGTCCGGCTCGCCCTGGTGCTCGGCGCCGACCAGCCCTGGATCCGGCTCTGCGAACCGGCCCTGCGCTCCCTCCTCAGGGACATCGGCATCTCGGGCATCGTCCTGGACCCCCAGGCCGCCTCCACCCAACCGGCCCCCCACGCCGCGTAACCCCACAAGACCCGCCCCTCAGAGCGGGGTCTCGCTCGGGGCCAGGGTGAAGGTCACCTCGTAGTCGGCGTCGCCGGCCCTCATGCGGATCGTCTGGCGGGAGAACCCCTCTCGCGGGGTCAGCAGGACCGAGCCGCCCAGGATCAGGTCGTCGGGGTCGAAGTCGTCGATCTCCCACAGGTCGATGTAGGCGAGGCCGCCGTTGGCGGGAAACGCCGGGCGGTTCGGGGTGCCGCCGCCGTTCGTCTGGACCGGCATCCCCGGCGGGCAGGCCACGTTGTCGGGGCTGTAGCAGACACCGGTCCTGATGCCCACCGGCGGATACCACTCGTTGACCGGCCAGATCTGGACCGTACGGCTGAAGAGGGGCACGATCCCCGGCCCCTTGACCTTGAGTTTGATCTCGTCCCCGCCGCCCTCCTGGGTCGAGTGGGCGACGATCGAGTCGAGGATGATCCGCACGTAGGGGGCGGGGGCCGCGTGCGCCGGGGTCGCGGGTAAGACCGCGGACACGGCGAGGGCCGCCGCGGCGAGGCCTCTGAACAGGCGTGAGTTCATGAGGCCAAGCGTCGGGCGGCCCTCTTGTGCCCGTCTTGCGGGCGACTGCAGGCCCTAGCGCTCCAGGAAGTCGAGCAGTTCCTTGTTGACCTCGTCGGCGTGGGTCCAGCCGATGTTGTGCGGGCCGCCCTGGATGGTGACGAAGGTCAGGTCCTTGATCAGGCCGGGCAGCCGGGCGGCGGTGCTGGCGTAGGGCAGGATGCGGTCCTGGTCGCCGTGGACCAGCAGGACCGGCACGTCGATCTTCGGCAGGTCGTCGCGGAAGTCCTCCAGCCAGGCGTCGACGCACTTGTAGGCCGAGTAGGGGCTGCCCAGGCAGGCCGCGATGAAGCAGTTCTGGTAGGCCTCCCTGCTGATGCGGGTGCCCTCGTACATGTCGACGTTGAAGAAGTCGTCCAGGAACTTCCTGAAGTAGGCGGGGCGGTCGTGCGCGACGGCTTCCTTGATGGCGTCGAAGACGGACTTGTCGACGCCCTCGGGGTTGTCGGCGGTCTTGAGCAGGAACGGCGGGATGGCGCCCAGCAGGACCGCGCGGCGGATCCGGCCGTTGCCGTATTTCGCCAGGTAGCGGGTGACCTCGCCGGTGCCCATCGAGAAGCCGGCCAGGTCGACCTCGGGCAGGTCGAGGTGGTCGAGCAGGATCTTGAGGTCGTGGGCGTAGGTGTCGTAGTCGTGGCCCTGGGTCGGCTGGCTGGACTTGCCCCAGCCGCGCCGGTCGTAGGTGATGACCCGGAAGCCGGCGTCGAGCAGCACCCGCTGCTGCTTCTCCCAGGACGCGCCGTTGAGCGGATAGCCGTGGATCAGCACGACGGGCCGCCCGGAGCCGTGGTCTTCGTAGTGGATGTCGATCGTGTCGCTGTTCTCCCGGCCGACGGTGACCTTGCCCATATCGTTCCCCCTGACATCGACTGGACCCGGGCCACGCTAGCAATACGGCATTTGTTACGTTTTGCCGCTGAAAATCCCGTTCATGTACGGACTAAGGCGTGATCCCGGCGCCCCATCCCTTGACCTGGTTGGGGGAGACTTGTCCCATGGCCAACGAACCGGTGGTGCTCGACGGCGGCGATCGGCGCTGCGTGCTGCTCCTGATCGAGCTGCGCGGGCTCGTCGACTCGCTCGACCCCGGCACGGTCGTCCACCTCCGCGCCACCGACCCGGCCGCGCCCATCGACCTCCCGGCGTGGTGCCATCTGACCGGCCACGACTACCTCGGCGTGGTCGGCGACCACGTCTACGCCGTCCGGGTCGCGGGCGCCAGCACGCCGACCCAGCCCGACCGGCCCTGGCACGTGAAAGATTCATCGCGCTGAGCTGCGCCGACGCGCCGTTTCGTTGACCGGGAACGGTCCTCGCCGGACCATCCGCGCATGAGGATCCTGACCGCCCTCGCCGTCGCCGCAGCCCTCGTGCTCGGCTTCTCCCTTCCCGCCCGCGCGATGTCGTACGCCTGCGACGTCACCTACGACAGCACCGTCTGGACCGGCGGCTTCGTCGCGTCCATCACCGTCGAGAACACCGGCACGTCCACCTTCTCCCCCTGGCTGCTGCAGATCGTCTTCGCCGGAGACGAGACGATGAGCTCGGGCTGGGCGGCCACGTGGACCCAGACTCCCCCGAGCCTCCAGGCGGCCAACCCCGTCTGGGCGCCGTCGATCGCGCCGGGCACCACCTCGGCGTCCATCGGCTTCGTGGCGACGTTCACGGGGACCTACACGAACCCGACCGGCATCACGCTCAACGGGGTGCCCTGCACCGTCACCTACATCTGATCGATAATCGGCCGAATGACGACCATCGAGGCCGCCGTCGCCGACGTGGCCGGGGTGAACACGTTCTTCGCGCTCGGCGTCGGCGGCGGGGTCCCGCTCGTGGAGCGGCTGGCCGACGACGCCGTCATCGACGCGACGGCGAAGCGGCTGCTCACCCTCGACCGCAGGGTGGCGGCGTCCATCCTGTTCCAGGGGGCGCTGGCGCGGTTGTGGTCTCCGTACGTCGGCCTCCGGGCCGCCCACGGCATCTCGATCGACCTGGCCGACGCGCGCTGGGACGGCGACGGGGTGCGGGTGCCGGAGCTGCGCGAGGGGCCGAGGTTCGCCCTCGAACCGTTGGTGGCGGCGCTGCCGTGGGTGTCGCCCAAGGTCCTCTACGGCAACGCGGCCTCGGCGCTGACGGGAGCGGTGGGCGCGTTCTGCCGGGCCCGGCCGGGGCACGCCGCGCGGGCCGAGGCGCTGGGGCGCGAATACCTGAACGAGAGACCGCTGACCGGCACGCTCGACCGGCGGGAAATCCGCCGGTCGTGCTGCCTGCACTACCGGGTGGGCGGCATCTGCGGCGACTGCGTGCTCACCGCCGTCCGGTGAAGATCAGCCCTTGGTGCCCGACCAGCGGCCGTCGGCCTTGGCCTGGTCGACCTGGGCCTGCCCGGCGGGGCGCATCCGGCCCTCGTCGATGAGCCGCTGCGCCAGGTCGCTGTTGCGGGGCGACCACTTGGAGGTCTTCTTCCTCGGCTGGTAGCGGAGGATGTAGTAGTCGTCGTCGTAGCGGTACATCTTCGAGTCGACCCAGCCGTAGCAGGCCGAGGTCTCCAGGGCCTCCTCGAAGGTGATCGTCGGGATCCCGCGCCCCTTCTTCGCGAACTTCAGCCACAGGCCGGGCTCGTGGGCGTGGTTCTTCTCCAGCCAGTCTTCGAACGCCTCGGCGGAGGCGAACGGGATGATCGGAAATCCGTCGGACTCGTGGCGCTCCATGGCGGGGAGTCTGCCACCAGGGGTGGCGATCTAACGGGGGTGTCCTTTTTACCCGATATTGAAGGTTGGCGAAGGTTAGCCTAACCTAAGTCCACGTGACCGAAACTCTCGCGTTGCGCGGCTCCGGCCTGTCCCTCGCTTACCAAGGCGCCCCCGTCGTCCACGACGCCGGGATCGTGCTGCGCCCCGGCCGGGTGACCGCACTCGTCGGCCCCAACGGCAGCGGCAAGTCGACCCTGCTGCGCGCGCTGGCCCGTCTCCACGAGCCCGTTTCCGGTTCCGTACGGCTCGGCGACGACACCTCGGCCTTCGACCTGGCCCCCCGCGAGTTCGCCAGAAAGGTGACGCTGCTGTCCCAGTCCCGGCCGACGCCCTCGGGCGTGCTGGTGCGGGACGTGGTGGCGTACGGCCGCCACCCCCACCGGGGACGCTGGCGGGCCGGCGACGCCGAGGGCGCGGCGGCGGTGGCGCGGGCGATGGACCTGACCGGGACGACCACCATGGCCGACCGTCCCGCCGACGAACTGTCCGGCGGCGAACTCCAGCGCGTCTGGCTGGCCACCTGCCTGGCCCAGCAGACCGGCGTGCTGCTGCTGGACGAGCCCACGACCTTCCTCGACCTGCGCTACCAGGTCGAACTGCTCGACCTGGTGCGCGATCTGGCCGACCACCACGACGTCGCCGTCGGCGTCGTGCTGCACGACCTCGACCAGGCCGCCGCCGTCGCCGACGAGGTCGTGCTGCTGCACGGCGGCCGGATCAGGGCCGTCGGCTCCCCCTCCGAGGTCCTCACCGAGTCGCTGCTGACCGAGGCCTACGGCATCCGGGTCGAGGTGACCCACGACGGCGCGACGATCCGGACCCGTCCGGTCGGCCGTCATTCGAAAAGCACCATTTAAGGAAGACGTTCAATGAAGCCCCTGCGCACCGCGCTCCTCATCGCCGCCGTCCTGGGATTGGGCGCGTGCGGCACGACCGAGCCCGCCGCAGCCCCCGCCACCACGCCCGCCGCCTCCGGGAGCGCGGGCCAGGCGATCACCCTCACCGACGCCCTCGGCCGCGAGGTCAAGCTCGCCGAACCCGCCACCCGCGTGGTCGGCCTGGAGTGGGGCGAGGTCGAGATGCTCGTCGGCCTCGGCGTGATGCCGGTCGGCGCGGCCGACGTCAAGGGATACGCCACCTGGGTCACCGCCGCGCCGCTCGACCCGTCGGTCAAGGACGTCGGCACCCGCGGCGAGCCGAGCGTCGACTCCATCGTGGCCCTGCAGCCCGACCTGATCGTGATGGAGGCCGCGGCCAACAGCCCGCTGGTGGCGCAGCTGGAGAAGTTCGTCCCGGTGCTGGTGCCCAAGGGCTCGTCGGCCACCGACAACCTGGGCCGCATGCGCGCCGACCTGAAGATGATCGCGACCGCCGTCGGCAAGGAGGCCGAGGCCGACCGGCTGCTCGCCGACATGGACACCAGGCTCGCCGGCGCCAAGTCGGCCATCGAGGCCGCCGGGCACGCCGGCAGCTCGTTCGCCATGGCCGACGGCTGGTCCGAGGGCGGCAGCGTGTCGATCCGGCTGTTCGGCAAGGGCGCCCTGGTCACCGAGACCGCCGAGGCCATCGGCCTGCGCAACGCCTGGACGGGCGACGTCGACCCCGACTGGGGCCTGGGCACCACCGACGTCGAGGGCCTGTCCCCGCTCAAGGACGAGAAGATCCGCTTCTTCTACAACGCCAGCGACGGCGCCGACGTCTTCGCCGACGACCTCAAGGACAACGCCATCTGGACCTCCCTGCCGTTCGTCAAGAGCGGCCAGGTCACCAAGTTGCCCGACGGCATCTGGACGTTCGGCGGCCCTCTGTCGGTGGCCCAGTACGCCGACGCGCTCGTGAAGGCCTACACGGCTTGAGCCCCGATCCACGGATGACGACGCCGGAGGTCGCGGACCCTGTGGGCGACGCGGGGCTTCCGGCGGCCTCCGCGCGCCCGCGCGGGCCCCTGCGCGGGGGCGTCGCGGGGGTCGTGCTGATCACCGTCGCCGCGATCATGGTGGTGGCGGCGGTGCACCTCACCCAGGGCACCTCCTCGGTCGGCCTGTTCGACCTGCTGAACACCAGCGACGAGGCCATGCGTGTGCTGCTGGCCTCCCGGCTGCCGCGCCTGCTCGCCGCCGTCGCGGTCGGGCTGGCGCTCGGCGCGTCGGGGGCGCTGCTCCAGTCGATCTCGCGCAACCCGCTCGCCTCCCCCGACACCCTGGCGGTCTCCTCCGGCGCCTACCTCGCCGTAGTGGCCGCCGCCGCGCTGGGCGTCAACCTCCCGACCCTGCCGTCGGGCGGGCTGGCCTTCCTCGGCGGCCTGGCGGCGGCCGGGCTGGTCATGGCCGTGTCGGCGGGCGGGCGCAGCGGCACCACCCGGCTGATCCTGGCCGGGTCGGCGGCGGCGCTCGCGTTCACGGCGCTGACGAACCTGATGATGATCCTGTTCCAGCAGGAGACGACCGGCCTGTACGCCTGGGGTTCGGGCGCGCTGACGCAGAAGGACCTGTCGGTCGTGACGCAGGTCGGGCCGGTCATCGTGCTCGCGCTGGCCGCCGGGGTGCTGCTCGGGCCCCGGCTCGACGTGCTCGGGCTCGGCGACGAGGGCGCGACCGTGCTCGGCGTGAACGTGCGCCGGTTGCGGTTCTGGGTGACCCTGCTCGCCGTGCTGCTGGCCACGTCGGCCGTCGTGATCGCCGGCCCGGTCGGGTTCGTCGGGCTCTGCGCGCCGGTGGTCGTGCGGCTGGCCGGGCGGTGGTTGCCCGGCCTGCTGGCGCACCGGCTCCTGGTCCCGCTCTCCGGCCTGGCCGGGGTGCTGGTGGTGCTGGCCGCCGACGTGTCGCTGCGGGCACTGTTCGGCGGCCAGTCGGGGGTCGACGTGCCGCCCGGCGTGGTGACGGCGCTGCTCGGCGCCGCGGTCATGGTCTACCTGGCCCGGCGGCACCGCGACGGCGGACCGGCCCGCCGCCCGCCGGGCATCCGGGCCGCCGCCCACCGGTCGCGCGCCGTCTTCACCCTCTTCCTGGCCGGCGGTACGGCCCTGCTCGCCGGGGCCGTCGTGCTCGGCATGCTCCTCGGCGACACCTTCCTGCGGACCGGCGACGTCGGCCTGTGGTTGCAGGGACGCACGAACCTGGGCATCACGTTCGTGCTCGACCAGCGGTATCCCCGCGTCCTGGCGGCGGTGCTGGCCGGGGCCGCGCTCGCGGTGGCCGGCACGATCATCCAGGCGGTCTGCCGCAACCCGCTGGCGGAGCCGAGCGTGCTGGGCATCACCTCGGGCGCCGGGGTCGGCGCGATCGCGATCATCTCGTTCGCCCCGGCGGCCGGGCTCTGGGCCGTCACCGGCGCGGCCGGGCTGGGCGCGCTCGTGGCGTTCGCGCTGGTCTACGGCCTGGCGTGGAAGGGCGGCCTGAGCTCCGACCGGCTGGTGCTGATGGGCTTCGCGGTCGCCTCGGCCGGCACGGCGCTCACCGTGCTGATCATCGTGGAGACCGACCCGTGGAACACCGCCACGGCGCTGACGTGGTTGTCCGGGTCCACCTACGGCCGTACCCCGCTGCAACTGCTGCCGGTGGCGATCGCGCTGGCGGTCGTGGTGCCGCTGGTGGTCGCGCAGCGCAGGGAGCTCGACCTGCTCTCGCTCGACGAGCACACCCCGCGCATCCTGGGGGTGCCGGTGGAACCGGCCCGCCTCACCGCCCTGGCGGGCGCGGTGCTGCTGACCGCGACCGCCGTCTCGGCGATCGGCGTGGTCGGCTTCGTCGGGCTCGTCGCCCCGCACGCCGCCCGCGCCCTCGTGGGCGGCGCGCACACCCGGGTCCTGCCGGTCGCGGCCCTGCTGGGCGCGCTGCTGGTCAGCCTCGCCGACACCCTGGGCCGGACGGTCATCGCGCCCGCCCAGATTCCCGCCGGACTGGTCACCGCCATGCTCGGCACACCGTATTTCGTCTGGCTGCTGTGGCGGTCACGAGCGGGACAGGAGTCCTGACATGCACGACCCGTGGCACGTCTTCCAGGTGCGCGTCCGCCGTGTCGAACGGCTGAGCCCGGCCTTCCTGCGCGTCACCTTCACCGGCGACGACCTGGAACACTTCGCCGACCCCGGCTACGACCAGCGCATCAAGCTGGTCGTCCCGATCCCCGAGTACGGCACCCTGCTGTTCCCCGACGGCCCCGACTGGTACGCCCGCTACCGCGCCCTCCCCGACGAGCAGAAGAACCCGATCCGGACCTACACCGTCCGCGCCGTCCGCCCCTCGGTGGCGGAGGTCGACGTGGACATCGTCCTGCACCCCGACGACGGCCACCTGGGCCCGGCCGCCCGCTGGGCCGCGAACGTCCAGGAGGACGACCGCTGCGCCCTGTGGGGCCCCGACTCCCGGCACGGCGGCCCCTACGGCGGACTGGAGTTCAGGCTGCCCGCCGACGGGGGCGACCTGCTGCTCGCGGGCGACGAGACGGCGGTCCCGGCCATCACCCGCATCCTGGAGCAGCTCCCCGCGCACATCACCGGGGAGGCGCTGATGGAGGTGCCGGAGACGGCGGACGTACAGAAGGAGACCGCGCCCGCCGGGATGCGGGTCACCTGGCTCCCCCGGAACGGCGCCGTGCACGGCTCCCTGCTGATCGACGAGGTGCGGGCCGCGGCGGCCCGGCTGATCCCGCCGGCCGCCCCCGCGCAGGTCGAGGACGTCGACGTCGACGAGGACATCCTGTGGGAGATCCCCGAGGCGCCCCCGGCGGCCTGCTACGTGTGGCTGGCCGGGGAGGCCGCCGTGGTCAAGACGCTGCGCCGGCACCTGGTCGGCGAACGCGGCCTCGACCGGAAGGCGGTGGCGTTCATGGGCTACTGGCGCAAGGGCCGGGCCGAGTCGATTTGAGGATATGATCTGACCTCATGGCTTCCTAGGGTCGCCGGCATGACACGCATCCTGGTGACGGGCGCCACCGGCAACATCGGCCGCCCCCTGGTGAACCGGCTCCTCGCCGAGGGCCACGAGGTCGTCGCCCTCACCCGCGACCCCGCACGGGCGGCGCTCCCGGAGGGGGTGGAGGTCGTTCAGGGCGACCTGTCGAACCCGTCGGGCCTCTTCGACGACGTGACGGCCGCCCACCTCCTCACCTTCGCGGGCGACCCGGCGGCCATCGCCGAGGCGGCCCGCGGCCTGACCCGGGTGACCCTCCTGCTCGGCTCCCTGACGGTCGATCCGCTGCACCAGGCCCTCCGCGCCGCGGGCCTGCGCCCGACCGGCCTGGCCCCGGTCGAGTTCATGTCGAACGTCCTGGAATGGGCTGGGTCGATCAGGACGGAGGGCATCGTCCGCGACGGCTTCGCCACCATGCCGAGCTCGATGATCCACGAGTCGGACATCGCCGCCGTCGCCGCCCGAGCCCTGACGGAGGACGGCCACGGGGACAAGGAGTACTGGCTCACCGGCCCGGAGGCGCTGACCGCCCCGGAGAAGGTGGCGGTGTTGTCGAAGGTCCTGAACCGGGAGATCCGCTTCGAGGAGCTCACCACCGACCAGATGGTCGAGACCTGGCGGTCGTGGGGCTTCGGCGAGGAGGACGTCGCCTTCATGCTCCAGGTCCGCACCGACCCCCCGATCCAGGGACGGACGGTGCTGCCGACGGTGGAGCAGGTCACGGGCCGCCCGGCCCGCACCTTCGCCGACTGGGTACACGAGCACGCCGCGGCCTTCGCCCCCTGACGGTGAAGGTTTCATCGACCAGCGGCGACGTGGGCGAACCTCGCGAGCGGCGGCGCTCGCCCCGATGACCGGCGACCGGGACCTCGGCGGGAGGCTTCTCCGCCGAGGTCCACGAGAACGGCCGTGGACGACGATCTGATGATCGAACGGCCGGGGTGGCTGTCGCGTATCTGCGGGTGTGAGCGTTTGGGGCCTTGCCTCTCTGATCGTTTCTGGGAGCATTGCGGTCGTGGACATCGGCGGGCCCGGATTACGCGTCGCACGCGCGGCGCTGTTCGCCGTCGTGTGCGTGCTCGCGTCCCTCGCCATGCACCTGCTCGCCGGGGGCTCCCCGGTCCGGCTGCCGCTCGTCGGCGCGGCCGCCTTCGCGACCGGCTGCGTCGGGTTCGCGCTGGCCCGCCGCCGCCTGTCCGGGCCGGTCCTGCTCGGGTTCTGCTTCCTGTTCCAGTACGGCATGCACCACCTGTTCGCCCTGGGAGCCGTGACCCCGCCGGCCGACCACCACACCGGCGGCGCGGCGGCCACGCTCGGCATGGCCCTCGCCCACGGCGTGGTGGCGGTGCTGTCGGCGGCCTGGCTGGCACGCGGCGAGAACGCCGTCGCGGAGTTGCTGCACCTTCTGGTGGCGCGGCTCCTCGTACTCGTGCGGCCCAGGATCCCGGCCGTCGGGGTCGTGCGGTTCCGGGGCGCGGCGGAGGCCGTCCCGGACGAGCGGTTCCTCACCTCCGTGCTCCGGCGGAGAGGTCCACCGGTTCAGCCCGCCCGCTGAACCCCTCGACCTCTCACTTCCGGAGAAAAAACGATGACCTCGATCGACGTGCGTCCGACGACGCCCGAAACCGACCCCAAATCGTCAACACACAACTACCGCCTGTTGTGGCGGTGGCACTTCTACGCCGGGGTGTTCGTCGCCCCGATCCTGTTCGTGATGGCCGTGACCGGGTCCATCTACCTGTTCAAGCAGCCGTTCGAGGCCTGGTCGCAGCGGGACGTGCGCGAGGTGGCCGCCGTCGCGAACCCGGTGCCGCTGGCCGACCAGGTCGCGGCGGCCCAGGCCGTCAAACCGGGCGTCGACATCAGGGCGGTGATCCCGCCCTCGGGGCCCGACCGCTCCACGCGGATCATCTTCCAGGGCGCCGACCCGGGGCCGTTCGCCGACGGGATCTCCGTGTACGTCAACCCCGGCGACGGCCAGGTCCTGGGTGTGGTCGACGACGCCGGCACCTTCATGGCGACGGTCCGCAAGATCCATGGCGAGCTGATGGCCGGGGTCGCCGGCGACCGGATCGTCGAGACGGCCGCGTGCTGGTCGCTGATCCTGATCGCGACCGGCACCTGCATGTGGTGGACGACCAGGAGACGCGCCGCCCCCAAGAAGAGGACCCGCGCCTCGCTGCGCCGCCTGCACATGTGGACCGGCGTCGGCGCCGGGGTGGCGATCGTGTTCCTGGTGTTGTCGGGGCTGCCCTGGTCGGGCTTCTGGGGCGACTACGTGAACAAGGCCCAGGCCTACTTCGACTCCGGCTACCCCGAGGTGACCTCGACCTCCACGGTCAGCGGCGACCTGTCGCACCACCCCGACGCGAAGGTGCCGTGGGCGGCGACCAACCTGCCCGTGCCGGAGTCGGAGGCGCACCACGGCGGGGGCGGGGGCGTGCTGCAGCCGGGCGCGATCGCGCTGGAGGCGGCGCTGGCGGCGGCCCGCCCGGCGATCCGGAACTGCCCGCCCGGCGAGTGTGACCTGAAGATGCTGCTGCCCGCCGAGCCGACCGGCGTCTACACCGTGGTCACCGACCACTACCGCGACCCGTCGGCCGGGCAGACTCTGCACGTCGACCAGTACAGCGGGAAGATCCTCACCGACTACGGCTGGAACGAGTACGGCGTGCTGGCCAAGACCGTCGAACTGGGCATCGCGATCCACGAGGGCCGCCGCTACGGGATCGTGAACCTGCTGGTGATGCTCGGGGCGTGCCTGGCGCTGATCGGGCTGATCGTGACCGGGGTCTGGATGTGGTGGAAGCGGCGTCCGAAGGGCTCGGTCGGCGCCCCCCGGCGTCCGGCGAACGGGCGCACCACCTGGGGCGTGGTGGCCCTGCTCGCCGTGCTCGGACTTCTGTTCCCGCTGGCCGGGCTGACGATGGTCGTGATGCTGGTGATCGACCGCGTCGTCCAGAAGGTGACCGCGTAGGGGTTACGCCGCCGGGGTCAGTTCGGCCTCGGCGGCCTTCGTCTTCCGGTGCTCGCCGACCGAGTAGACGATCGAAGCCACCCAGACGAGGGCGAGGACGACGTACACGACCGTCTGGACCGGGGCCGAGGCGGCGATCCACTCACTGCGCAGGAGCGTGCGCACGTTGGTGATGATGATCAGGCCGCCGACGGCGGAGCCGAGGATGCGCGGCGGCACGTGCCGCACCAGCCAGGCGGCGATCGGCGCGGCGATGACGCCGCCGAGGAGCAGCACGCCGACCCAGGCGAAGTCGATGTTCTGGGAGCCGAGGCCGAACAGGAAGCCGAGCGAGGCGGCGATGGCGACGAGGAACTCGCTGGCGTCGATGGAGCCGATGACCTTGCGCGGCTCCATCCGGCCGCTGGCCAGGATCGCCGGGGTGCCGACCGGCCCCCAGCCGCCGCCTCCGGTTGCGTCGACGAACCCGGCGAACAGCCCGAGCGGGGCCAGGAACCGCTTGCGCATCGGCTTGCCGAGTTGCCCCTTGGGCAGGCCGAAGGCGGTGAAGCGGATCAGGATGTAGAGGCCGAGCGTGAGCAGGATCAGCGACATGAGCGGAGCGCCCGACTCGGTGGAGAGGCTCGACAGGAAGGTCGCGCCCGCGAAGGCGCCGATTGCGCCCGGGATGCCGATCTTCGCGACGACCTTCCAGTCGATGTTGTTGAACCGCCAGTGCGCGACGCCCGAGGCGAGGGTCGTGCCGATCTCGGCCAGGTGGACCGTCGCGGACGCGGCGGCGGCATTGGTGCCGACGGCCAGCAACAGGGTCGTCGAGGTGACGCCGTATGCCATGCCGAGGCTGCCGTCCACGAGTTGGGCCGCGAACCCGACGAGCCCGAGCAAGATCAGTGACCGCACGGCGTCTCCCTTCGATTCCTACTTTGCCCCTAGGTTAAATGATGAGCTTTCTGCGATGAAACTGCCGTTCTGTGCCATCTGCATAAGGCCAGGTAGAGGTAAGGGTCTCGCCACTCGGCCGGCTCGCGGTCCGGCGCCTTCCTAATGTCGGCCGTGTGAACGCATTGACGAGCGGAGACCTCGCCCTCGGCGCGGCGGTCGGGGTCGGCGGGCTGGGCCTGAGCATGGTGGGCCTGTGGGTGAACCGGCGCGGCCTCGACGAGCCGGGCCCGCCACCGGTGGCGTGGCGGATCGCCCGGGTGCGCGGCACCCAGTCGCTCTGCTGGCTGACCAACACCGGCACCGACCGCGCCCTGTCGGTGACGGCCGACTGGCGCAAGGCCGGCCCCGGCCTCGGCGACCTGCCCGTGCGGGTGGCGATCGGGCCCGGGTCGAGCTGGCAGTTCCTGCTGCGCCCAGCGGCCCGGCACCCCTCGGTGCTCTGGCTGACCTGGGAGGGGCAGCCGGTACCGGTGGCCGTGCCCCTGCCTTGACCGGACGTTGACGGCGCGCTCGCTAGTTTCGGAGTTATGACCGTTAAAACGCCTTTTGGGGCTGATTCCACGGCGAGTGAGGTCATCGAAGGCATCGACCTCGGCGGCAAGCGCGCCATCGTCACCGGCGCCAACTCCGGCATCGGCCTGGAGACCGCGCGAGTCCTGGCCGACGCGGGCGCCGAGGTCATGCTCGCGGTCCGCAACGTCGACGCCGGCATCCGCGCCGCCGACGAGATCGGCGGCAAGGTCGCCATCGCCCACCTGGACCTCTCCGACCAGACCTCGGTGCGCGACTTCGTCGCCGGGTGGGCCGGGCCCCTCGACATCCTGGTGAACAACGCCGGCATCTCGGCGATCCCGCTGACCCGGACCCCCGAGGGGTGGGAGCTGCAGTTCGCCACCAACCACCTCGGCCACTTCACGCTGACCACGGGCCTGCACGAGGCGCTGGCCATGCGCCCGGGGGCGCGGGTGGTGGTGCTGAGCTCGGTGGCGAACCTGCGGTCGCCGGTCGTCTTCGACGACATCCACTACCTGCGCCGCGAGTACGACCCGATGGAGGCCTACGGCCAGTCGAAGACCGCCAACGCGCTGTTCGCGGTCGGGGCGGCCGGGCGCTGGGCGGGCGACGGGATCATGGTGAACGCGGTGATGCCCGGGGTGATCCGCACCGGCATCCAGCGCTACTTCACCGAAGAGGGCTTCCAGAACCTGCTGGACAACACCGGCCGCCCGGAGGGCAAGACCATCCCGCAGGGCGCCGCGACCAGCGTCCTGGTGGCGACCTCGCCGCTGCTCGACGGCGTCACCGGCCGCTACTTCGAGGACTGCAACGAGGCCGAGCCCTATCCGGGCACCGGCCCGAGGCGGGGCTACGCGCCCTACGCGGTCGACCCGGAGCTGGCCATGCGGCTCTGGTACGTCTCCCAAGAGATGCTGCAAACCTGATCTACTGAGCCATATGTCCTCTCTCACCGACAAAGCACGTGTCTTCCGGTCGCTGCACGTCCCCGGCGACCCGCTGCTGCTGCCCAACGCCTGGGACGTGGCCAGCGCCCTGCTGACCGAGGCGGCGGGGGCCAAGGCGGTCGCCACCACCAGCGCGGGGGTGGCGTGGAGCCTGGGCGTGCCCGACGGCGACCACCTGGGCCGCGACCGCGCCGCCGAGGCGGTCAGGCGGGTCACCGAGGTGGTCGGGGTGCCGGTCACCGCCGACATCGAGGGCGGCTTCGGCGACACCCCCGACGAGGTGGCCGTGACGGTCACCCGGATCCTCGAAGCGGGCGCCGTCGGCGTCAACATCGAGGACGGCCCCCGCAGCCTCGCCGACCAGTCGGCCCGGCTGGCCGCCGCCCGGCGGAGCGCCGACGACTTCGGGGTCCCGCTCTACATCAACGCCCGCATCGACACCTACCTCCGGGGCGGCGACGACCTGGCCGACGTCCTGCGGCGGGCCTCGGCCTTCCTTGAGGCGGGCGCGACGGGGATCTTCGTCCCGGGAATCCACGACCCCGCCCTGGCGGCGCAGCTCGTCAAGGAGCTCGACGCGCCGGTGAACATGCTGCTCGGGCCGGGCGCGCCGCCGGTCAGGGCGTTCGCCGACGCCGGGGTGGCCCGGATCAGCCTGGGTTCCTCGGTCGCCTCCGCCGCCTACGCCGTGGCCCAGGCCGCGACCAGGGAGCTGCTCGGCGAGGGAACGTACACCTCGATCGCCGAGGGTCTCCCCTACGGCGAGCTCAACAACCTGCTGCAAAAGGGGTAGGACGCCAGTTATGGGGATCATTTCGCGCGCCTTCCAGGGCCGCCCGAGAGACCACGACGAGAAGCTTCCACCGGGGCAGTACCTGGTCCACGACTTCCCGGTGCTGTCGGCCGGGCCCACTCCGCGGGTGCCGCTCGACCGGTGGGAGTTCGCCATCGACACCCCCGAGGGCGAGGTGCACCGCTGGTCGTGGGAGGAGTTCCAGGCCCTGCCGCAGGAGACCCCGACCGTCGACCTGCACTGCGTGACCAAGTGGTCGAAGTTCGGCACCGAGTGGAAGGGCGTCAGCCTCGACGTCCTGATGGAGGACGTCGAGTCGGCCGCCGAGTACGCCCTGGCCTACAGCTACGGCGGCTACACGACCAACCTGCCGCTGGAGGACCTGCTCGACGGCAAGGCCTGGATCGTGCACGAGTTCGACGGCGAGGAGCTGGCCCCGGCCCACGGCGGCCCGGCCCGGTTGCTGGTGCCCCACCTCTACCTGTGGAAGTCGGCCAAGTGGGTCAAGGGCATCCGGCTGCTGAACGACGACTGGCCGGGCTTCTGGGAGACGGCGGGCTACCACAACTACGGCGACCCGTGGCGCGAGCAGCGCTACCAGGGTGATTAAGCGGCTGACCTGGCGGGTGGCGACGGTCACCGAGATCCGCCAGGAGACCCCGACGGCCCGGACGCTGGTCTTCGACGTGCCCGGCTGGCCCGGCCACCTGCCCGGCCAGCACGTCGACGTGAAGCTCACCGCCGACGACGGCTACAGCGCCCAGCGCAGCTACTCGATCGCCAACGGCGACGACGGCGAGCGCGTCGAGCTCACCGTCCAGCAGGTAGGCGACGGCGAGGTGTCGCCCTACCTGACCGAGGTGCTGGAGGTGGGCGACCAGATCGAGCTGCGCGGCCCGGTCGGCGGCTGGTTCGTGTGGCGTCCGCACTCCTCCCCGCCGGTGCTGCTGATCGGCGGCGGGTCGGGCATCGTGCCGCTGATGGCGATGATCCGCTCGCGCGGGAAGTCCGACACGCCGTTCCGGCTGCTCTACTCGCTGCGCGACCCCGGTCAGCTCTACTACGCGGGCGAGCTGGAGAAGGTGATGGCGGGGGTCGAGGTCGCCTACCTCTACACCCGGACCGCGCCGCCCGACGCGGGCCGTGCCCCCGGCAGGATCCGGGCGGCCGACCTGGTCGCCTACGGCTGGCCGCCGGAGACCGCCCCCGACGTCTTCGTCTGCGGGCCGACGGGCTTCGTCGAGGCCGCCGCCGACCTGCTGACCGAGCTGGGCCACGACCCGGCGAAGATCAAGACTGAGCGTTTCGGACCCACCGGAGGCTGACCCATGGACCAGCTCGACTACCAGGACGGCAACGCCCTCGCCGGGCCGCTGAGCGAGATCTTCACCCTCGACGTCACCACGGCCCACGGCACCTGCGCGGGCTGCGGCCGGCGTGGGGTGCTGGCCGAACTGCGCGTCTACGGGCCCGAACCCGGTCTGGTCGCCCGCTGCCCGGGGTGCGAGGAGGTCGTGCTGACCCTCGTGCGCGGGCCCAAGGACGCCTGGCTCGACCTGCGCGGCTCGGTCTCGCTGAGGATTCCCATCGCTGAGTAGGCCCCTACTCACGCGCCGGTCCGGAAACAGGCGCATATTCGGGTCATGCTCATCATTCGCGCGCGACGCGTGTTCGACGGCAGGGACCTGACCGCCAAACGGGCCGTCGTCGTCTCCGGCGGCAAGATCGTCGACCTGCTCGACGACGCGCCGGAGCACGGCGACGTCCGCGACCTGGGCGACGTCACCTTGCTGCCCGGTCTCGTCGACACCCACGTCCACCTGGCCTTCGACGCCTCCCCCGACCCGGTGGGAGGGCTCGACCGCGAGGGCCTGTACGACCGGATGCGCGCCCACGCCCGCCGGCACCTGGCCGCCGGGGTCACCACGGTCCGCGACCTGGGCGACCGCGGCTACCTGGCCCTCCGGCTGGCCGGGGAGATGACCGACGGGCCGGAGATCCTCAGCGCCGGCGCCCCGATCACCTCGGTGAAGGGACACTGCTGGTTCCTCGGGGGCGAGGCCGAGGGGGTCGAGGGGGTGCGGGCGGCCGTACGGGAGAGGGCCGAGAAGGGCGCGCACGCGATCAAGATGATGATCACGGGCGGCGAGATGACCCCCGGCACCCACTCCCACCTCAACCAGTTCTCCCAGGCGGAGATCGACGCGGCGGCCGACGAGGCCCGCCGCCACGGGTTACCGATCGCCGGGCACGCCCACGGCGGGCCGGGCATCGCGGCGGCGGTCGCCGCCGGATTCGACTCGGTCGAGCACGTCACCTTCCTCACCGCCGACGGCGTCGCGCCCGACCCCGAGATCATGGCGGCCATGGCCGCGAACGGCGTCGCCGCCTCGCTGACCGTCGGCCTCACGCCCGGAGTGGTCCCGCCGCCGAGGATCGCCGCGCTGCTGCCGAAACTGAACGAGGGCCTGCGCCGCCTCCGCGCCTCGGGCGTCACCATCGTCGGCGGCAGCGACGCGGGCATCGGCCCGCCCAAGCCCCACGGCATCCTCACCCACGGCGGCGAGATGCTGACCACGGCCGGGATGACGCCGGTGGAGATCCTGCGCGCCCTCACCTCCGACGCGGCCACGTTGTGCCGGGTCGGGAACCGGAAGGGGCGGATCGCGCCGGGCTTCGACGCCGACCTCCTGGCGGTGCGCGGCGACCCCACGACGGATCACACCGCGTTACGCGAAACCGCCGCCGTGTTCCGGAACGGCTCATCACTCTGAGTGTCTGCCGATGTCCTGATGTGATCACGCCCTAGCATGCGGAACCGGACTGCTTGTCTTTCCCGGGGGGGAAATCCAGTGACGCATGCGCTCGCGCATCAATATGTGTTCGACAACGACGGAGACCACTCGGCCGACCAGCATCGATGCCTGGCCGACCTGCTCGACCCGCTGACGTTCGGCCGGCTGGCCCAGACGGGCGTCGGCGACGGCTGGAACTGCCTGGAGATCGGGGCGGGCGGCGGCAGCGTCGCGCGGTGGCTGGCCGGCCGGGTCGCGCCCCGCGGCCACGTCTTCGCCACCGACATCAAGCCGGGCCTCATCCCGGCCTGCGACGGGCTGACCGTCACCAGGCACGACATCGTCCACGACCCGCTGCCGCCGGCGGCGTTCGACCTGGTGCACGCCCGGCTGGTGCTCAGCCACCTGCCCGAGCGGGCGGCGGTGCTGGCCCGGCTGCGCGACGCGCTGCGGCCCGGCGGATGGTTGCAGGTCGACGAGATCGACGTCACCCACTGGCCCGCCCTGCTGGCGCCCGACCACGGCTCCCGGGAGCTCTACGAGACGTTCCTGCGTGCGATGGCCTCGGTGCTCGTCGGCGTGGGCAGCGACCCGACGTGGGGACGCTCGGCCGCGCAGGAGATCGCCCAGGCCGGTTTCACCCAGATCGACCCGTGGTGCCACGTCGAGGTGTGGGGCCCGAAGTCGCCCGGCCTGGAGCTGCTCACCAGCAACAGCTTCCACCTGGAGGACCACTTCCTGGCCACCGGCCTGACGAGGGACCAGCTCGACGAGGTGCGGGCCGTGATGGCCGACCCGGGGTTCCGCGCGGTGTCCTTCACCGTCCACTCGGTGCTGGCGCGCCGGCCCGAGGAGACCTGATGGAGCTGGTGCGGACGGTTCCGATCCAGGATCCCGGCCCGCTGATCGACGCCGCACCCTTCGCCGACAGCGTGCTCTGGCTGCACGGCGACGAGGGCATGGCCGGATGGGGCGTCGCGGCCCGGTTCGAGGTGAGCGGCCCCGGCCGGTTCGAGCACGCCCGCCGCTGGTTCCGGCAGTGGCTGGCACGGCGCAACGTCGACGACCGCGTGGGCCTGCCGGGCTCCGGGCCGGTCGCCTTCGGCAGCTTCACCTTCGACCACGGGCCCGGACGGTCGGTGTTCGTCATCCCGCAGGTGCTGATCGCCCGGCGCGACGGCGCCTCCTGGATGACCACCGTGGGCGACCCCTGCCATCCCGATGGAACGGTCCCCGACCCGCTGCCGAACGTTCGGTGGCTGGCCGAGCCCGACGCCGAGGAACGTTTTCACAAGCAGGTCTCCCGGGCGGTCGACGACATCAGGGCCGGGCGGCTGCACAAGGTCGTGCTAGCCAGGGACGTGCGAGGGCTGCTCGGCGGGCCGTTCGACCCGCGCACGGCGGTCTCGCGGCTGCACGACCGCTTCCCCGGCTGCTGGACGTTCGCCGTCGACGGGCTCGTCGGCGCCTCGCCCGAGCTGCTGACCGGCCGGTTCGGGCGGATGGTGAAGTCGCTGGTGCTGGCCGGCACCGACTGGCCCGGCGGCGCGATCGGCCTGGGCACCGAGAAGACCGCGGTCGAGCACGAACTGGCCGCCGACTCGGCCGAGGACGTGCTGCGGGCGCACTGCTCCCAGCTCGACGTCCACGAACCGCACGAACTGCAACTGGCCAACGTCACCCACCTGGCGACCCGCATCAGCGGCACGCTCAGCCACAACGTCGACGCGCTCACCCTGGCCTCGCGGCTCCATCCGACCGCCGCCGTCTGCGGCACCCCGTTCCGGGAGGCCCTGTCGCTGCTGCGCGAGCTGGAGAACCTCGACCGGGGGCGCTACGCCGGTCCGGTCGGCTGGCAGGACGCGCGCGGCGACGGCGAATGGTGCATCGCGCTGCGGTGCGCCGAGGTGAAGGGCCCCAACCTGCGGCTGTTCGCCGGATGCGGCATCGTCGGCGACTCCAACCCGACCTCGGAGTGGCACGAGACCGAGGCGAAACTCGGCGCCATCCGGGATCTGTTCGCCGATCCCACCTGCGTAAAGTGAGACAGCATGGTTTCTGAACTGTTCGACGAGAAGGCGTGGCGCCCCGTCGAGGGCTTCGACTTCGCCGACATCACCTACCACCGCGCGGTTGACCAGGGCACGGTTCGGATCGCCTTCAACCGTCCCGAGGTGCGCAACGCGTTCCGCCCGCAGACGGTCGACGAGCTCTTCCAGGCGTTCGACCACGCCCGGCAGCAGGTCGACGTCGGGTGTGTGCTGCTGACCGGCAACGGGCCCTCGCCGCGCGACGGCGGCTGGGCCTTCTGCTCCGGCGGCGACCAGCGCATCCGGGGCAAGGACGGCTACCAGTACGCCGACGGCACCCCCGCCACCGGCCGCCTCCACATCCTGGAGGTGCAGCGGCAGATCCGCTTCATGGGCAAGGTCGTCATCTGCGTGGTGCCGGGCTGGGCGGCGGGCGGCGGCCACAGCCTCCACGTGGTGGCCGACCTGACCCTCGCCAGCCGGGAGCACGCGAGGTTCAAGCAGACCGACGCCGACGTCGCCAGCTTCGACGGCGGCTTCGGCAGCGCCTACCTGGCCCGCCAGGTGGGCCAGAAGTTCGCCCGCGAGATCTTCTTCCTGGGCGAGACCTACGACGCCGAGGCCGCCCACCGGATGGGCATGGTCAACGCGGTCGTGCCCCACGAGGAGCTCGAGGTCGTCGCGCTCGAATGGGCCCGCAAGATCAACGCCAAGAGCCCGACCGCGCAGCGCATGCTGAAATACGCGTTCAACCTCATCGACGACGGGCTCGTGGGCCAGCAGGTGTTCGCCGGGGAGGCGACGCGGCTGGCGTACATGACCGACGAGGCGGCCGAGGGCCGCGACTCGTTCCTCGAGAAACGCTCACCCGATTGGAGCCCGTTCCCATGGCACTTCTGAGCGGGAACGGCTCCACCGCGCTGGCCGGGGTGGTCGTCGACGAACTGGCCCGCTGCGGGCTGGCCGAGGTCGTCGTCTCCCCCGGCTCCCGGTCGACGGCCCTCGCGCTGGCCTTCCACAACAACGAGCACGTGCGGCTGCACGTCCGGGTCGACGAGCGCTCGGCGGCGTTCCTGGCGCTGGGCCTGGCCCGGCGGTCGGGCCGCCCGGTCGCTCTCGTCTGTACGTCCGGCACCGCCGCCGCCAACTACCTGCCCGCCGTGGTCGAGGCCGCCGAGTCGGGCATCCCGTTGCTGCTGCTGACGGCCGACCGGCCGCCGGAGCTGCGGGCGACCGGCGCCAACCAGACGATCGACCAGATCAAGCTCTACGGCGGCCACGTGCGCTGGTTCTGCGAGATGGGCGCGGCCGAACCGGGCCAGATGCCCTACTGGCGGACCACCGTCGACCGGGCCTGGTCGGCCATGCTCAGCCCCGACCCGGGCCCGGTCCACGTCAACCTGGCCTTCCGCGACCCGCTGATCCCGTCGGGCGACGCCGACAAGCTGCTGGAGGGCCGCGCCGACCGCCGCCCCTGGACGGCCATGACGCCGCCCGCGCCGATCCTCGACCCGGTCGAACTCCCGGCCGAGGAGCGCGGCGTCATCGTGCTCGGCGACGGCGCGGAGGACGACGACTGGGAGGGCCTGGCCGAGGCCACCGGCTGGCCGATCCTGGCCGAGCCGACGAGCGGCCACCGCAGCGGCCCGGCGGCCATTTCGACCTACCGCAGCCTGCTCGGCGACCCGGCGTTCGCCCGGGTGTTCCGGCCGGGCCTGGTCGTCACCTCCGGCCGGGTGGGGTTGTCACGCGCGGCGCTGGCCTACATCCGGTCGGCCGAACGCCACGTCGTGGTCTCCCGCGCCACCCGCCACCCCGACCCGACCCGCACGGCGATGGCGGTCGTCCCGTCGGTGCGGCCCGGCGAGATGACCGGGCCGACCGAGTGGACGGCCACCTGGCACGAGGCCGAGAAGCGCGCCCGCGACGCGATCGACCTGCTGCTCGACGCCATCCCGGTGAGCGAGCCGAGGCTGGCCCGCGACCTGGTCGCGGCGCTGCCGTCGAACGCGCTGCTGTTCGCCGGGTCGAGCATGCCGATCCGCGACCTCGACCTGGCGATGCGGCCGCGCGACGGCGTGCGGATCATGGCCAACCGGGGCGCGTCCGGCATCGACGGCCTGGTGTCGTCGGCGATCGGCGCGGCGCTGGCCCACGACGGCCCCTCCTACGCCCTGATCGGCGACCTGTCGCTCATCCACGACCAGAACGGCCTGGTCATGGGCCCGATGGAGCCCCGGCCCGACCTGACGATCGTGGTCGTCAACAACGACGGCGGCGGCATCTTCTCGACCCTCGAACCGGCCGGCCGGCCGGAGTTCGAGCGCCTCTTCGGCACGCCCCACGGCGTCAGCGCCCGCGACGTCGCCGCGATGGCGCAGGTCCCGTACGCACGGGTCAACGGCGTGAACGAGATGCAGCCCAGCACGGGCCTGTGGGTGGTCGAGGTCGTCACCGAACGCGACGAACAGGCCGCCGTCCGGCGACGCATCCAGGAGGCGGTGTCTCAGACCTTGGCCACCGGCCGCCTGCTGTAGGCGTGCTGGACGAGGGTGATCAGCACCTCCTTGCCGGAGGCGCGGCGGCGGGCGTCGCACAGCAGCACCGGGATGTCCGGCGGCAGGCTGAGCGCCATCTTCACCTCGGCCAGGTCGTAGACCGGGGCGCCCTCGAAGCAGTTGACCGCGACGACGAACGGGGTGCCGCGCCGCTCGAAGTAGTCGACCGACGGGAAGCAGTCGGAGAGCCGGCGGGTGTCGGCGAGCACGACGGCGCCCAGGGCGCCCCTGGCCAGTTCGTCCCAGACGAACCAGAACCGCTCCTGGCCGGGGGTGCCGAACAGGTAGAGCACGTAGTCGTCGCCGACGCTGATCCGGCCGAAGTCCATCGCCACCGTGGTGGTGGTCTTCCGCTCGACGCCCGACAGGTCGTCGACGCCGATGCTGCGGTCGGTCAGCAGCTCCTCGGTGCGCAGCGGCCGGATCTCGGAGACCGCGCCGACCATCGTCGTCTTGCCCACCCCGAAGCCGCCCGCGATCAGCAGCTTCACGGGGGTGGGCATGCGAGGTTTGTCAGAGGGCACGGAGGCCATCGAGCACCGCCCTATACATTCGCTCGTCGAGTACGTCCACCTCGGGCTGCGGGTCCTGGACCGCCACGAAGCCCGAATCGAGCAGGTCGCCGAGCAGCACCCGGACCGTGCCCGCGGGCAGGTCGAGGGCGGCGGCGATCTCGGCCACCGACAGCGGGCGGCGGCACAACCGCACGATCGCCAGGTGCTCGGGGTCGAGCCCGACCTCCAGCCCGGTCGGCTGCCTGATGGCGACCGCCAGGGAGATCAGGTCGAGGTTCGCGCGGGCCTCGGTCCGGCCGCGCGAGATGACGTAGGGACGGACGACCTGCTCGTCGTACAGCTGCTCGTCTGGGTTCACGGGTCGCTCCTGCCCGTAGAAGACGCCGCGGACCGTGCGGGAGACGTCAGATACTGCCCGACGCGGACCACGAGCATCGCCATCTCGTAGGCCACGAGGCCGACGTCGGCGTCCTCCTCGCAGAGCACCGCGAGGCAGGCGCCGTGGCCGGCGACGGTGACCACCAGGTAGGCCGACCGCATCTCGATGATGGTCTGCCGGACGGCTCCGCCCTCGAACCGTTCGCTCACGCCGCGGGCCAGCGACTGCACGCCGGCGGCCACCGCCGACAGATGCTCGGCGCTGGCTATCTCCAGGTCCCGTGAGCTCGCGAGCAGCAGCCCGTCGGAGGACAACACGATGCCGTGCCGCACCTCCCGGACATTGCTGACCAGGTCGTCGAGGAGCCAGGCGAGGTCGGCGGCGGTCACCGATCGTCCCCTTCGTTCTGTTGGAGTTTGCGGGCCGCATCGGACCGTCCCCGCCGGGTGCCCGACTGGAACGAGCCCATGATGCGCATGATGTCTTCGGGTGACCGTTCGTCGTCCTCTTCCTCCGGTTCCGCGAGGTCGTCGACCGCGTCGCGCAGCGACGGGGCGATGCTCGCCTGGGGAACGCGGAAGGGCAGACCAGACGGGGTGAACTCGGTCACGGTGGCCTCCGGGACGCGCGGAGCGACAGGGGTGTCCTGCTCGGGCTCTGGGTGGCGCCGGGTGAGCTGTGCCACGGGCGCGGCGAGCATCGTGACCTCGGCCAGTCTCGGAAGGGCCTCGGGCAGTTGCTCGGCCGGGGGGATGTCGGCCGGCCGGTCGTCGATGACCAGCTCGCTCGGCAGCAGTACCACGGCGGTCGTGCCGCCGTAGGGGGAGCTCTTGAGGGAGACCCGGATGCCGTGGCGTTCGGCCAGGCGGCTGACGACGTAGAGGCCGAGCCGCGCGGTGCTCGACAGGTTGAACTCCGGCGGGTTGAGGATGCGGGCGTTGGCCTCGTCGAGGTCCTCCTGGGTCATGCCCAGGCCCCGGTCCTCGATCTCGATGGCGTAGCCGCTGGCGACCGGGTGGCCGCCGACCTGCACGACGGTGTAGGGCGGCGAGAACGACACGGCGTTCTCGATGACCTCGGCGAGCAGGTGGATGACGTCGCCGACCGCCCGGCCGGTCAGGTCGACCTGGCCCATCGGCATGATCGTCACGCGCGTGTAGTCTTCGACCTCGGCGAGCGCGCCGCGCACCACGTCGACCATCGGGACCGCGCGCCGCCAGGCGCGGGCCGGGGTGGCGCCCGACAGGACGATGAGGTTCTCGGCGTTGCGGCGCATGCGGGTGGCGAGGTGGTCGACCCGGAACAGGTCCTTGAGCTCCTCGGCGTCGGTCTCGCGGCGCTCCATGACGTCGAGCAGGGTGAGCTGGCGGTGCACGAGCGACTGGGTGCGCCGGGCCAGGCTGAGCAGGATGTCGCGGATCGACTGCCGGAGCTCGGCCTCCTCGACGGCGGTCCGGATCGCGGTCTCCTGCACGGCGTTGAACGCCTGGCCCACCTGGCCGATGACGTCGCCGCCGAACTCCAGGGGCGGCGCCTCCTTGGCGACGTCGACCTTCTCGCCGTGGGCGAGCCGTTCGACGACGCCGGGCAGCCGCTCGTCGGCGAGCTGGTGGGCGGCGTCGCGCAGCTTCTCCAGCTGCGCGATCAGGCGCCGGGCGGTGGTGATCGACAGGACGATCGACGCGATGACCGCCACCAGCCCGAGACCGCCGGCCAGGACCAGCCGCACGATGACGCCCAGGGCGACCGGCGTGGCCCGCTCGACCACCCGGTCACCACCGGCGAGGACCTCGTCCATCATCCGGCCGAGCGCGACCGAGGTGGTCTGCTTCCACTGGTCGGCGGTGACGGGCGGCGCCTCCAGGGTCCGGCCGCGCTCCATCACCACGTTCTCGATCTGGCGGAGCGCGGTGAAGGCGTCGCTCTCGAGCAGCGTGTCGAAGTGGGCGCGGTCGGAGGGGCGCAGTTCGCCGACCTGCTCGGCCGTCTGGAAACGCTGGGCGCCGACGATCTGAACGAATTTCGCGTGTTCCCCGGCGCCGAAACGACCGGCCGCGATCGCACCGGCGAGCAGCGCGTCCTCTTGCGAAAGAACTTCACGTGCGCGCTGAAGACTGATGTAAGTGCGAGCATCCTTCGCGATTTCGTCGTCGTCGAGCGTGGCGACGGAGAAATACGTGCGGAAGATGGCGTCGAGCGCCCGGGTGTAGCCGTCGGCGGCCTGCTCGCGGTTGATCCGGCCCTGGTCGACCGCCTTGCGGATGTCGGTCAGCCCGGCCAGGAGGCCGAACAGCTCGTCGAGGCGCTTCATCGTGTCGGGGCTGGAGGCGAACCTGACGTCGTCGCCTCTGGCCAGCTTCTCGAAGTGGGCCCTGGTCTGGTCGGTCTTGGCGCGCAGCCCGGCCATGTCGGGCAGGGGGCGGCGGGTCGCCAGCTGAACGACCGTCGCGCGCCGTTCGTCCTGGAGGGCGAGCACGAGCGGGTCACTGGGTTGCGCGACACCCTGGTCGAAGGTGTTCACGAACAGGAGGTTGACGCCTTCCCGGAGCGTGACCCAGGCCGCGAACCCCCAGAGGGCCGCGAGGGACAGCAGCAGTGCCACCACCTTGGTGCGCACTCGGGAATTGCGTAAGCGCATATCAACCACCCTGGGACGTTTCCCGGCGATTACTAACTCGTCACCGCTTAGCGGGGATTTCCGGGGCGCAAGCCGCAGGCGCCCCGGGGAACCTTAGCAATGCCGGGAAACACACTCAACACGTGTCCCTTTATGTACTCATATCTGAAGATGGGCCGCTGCATTCCGTCGCGTGAGATGACGCGCCGCGATCATGGCCGCTCTGACGATGGAAACGGGCAGGTACAGATCCTTGTCGTGCCACAGCGGCGGCCATTCCGAGATGTCGTCTTCGTCGGTCAGAAAGGCGTGTCCCCGGGCCGCCGCCTCGCGGTGCCCGGAGCCTCCGGCGAGCAGGAGGATCTGCAGCGCGTAGGCGGTCTCCTCCTGGGTGCCGGCCCACCTGCCCCACGATCCGTCCTCGCGCTGGGTGGCGACCGTCCAGCTCAGCGCCCTGGCCACACTCTCCTCGGCCGCCGGGCCGCCGTACTCGCGCAGGGCCAGGGCGGCGCAGGCGGTGGCGTAGTAGGGGCTGGCGTGCCAGCGGTCGCGCCACGAACCGTCGGGGAGCTGTTTCCCGATCAGCCACGCGACGGCCTTGTCGATCTTCGGCTGATAGCGGCGGGCCTCCGGGACCAGCCTCAGGTGGTGGCCCAGGGCGTCGAGCACGTGGGCGTTCGTGCTGATGGAGGCGCCTTCCTCCGCCCGCCAGGTGCAGAAGTGGGTGTCGAGCTCGTAGGCCAGCAGGCACTCGGTGTCGTACGGGATCCCGAACAGCCCCAGGGCGTAGAGGGCCACCGAGGTGGTGTCGCAGTCGGGCGGCAGGCCCGGCCCGGCCGGGGTGCCCGCGGGGCCGATGGCCGCCATCAGGTCGGCCAGCATCTCGGCCGGTGGATCGACCGGGACACCGGCTCTGACCAGAGTGCTCAGCACCCAGGCGCGCTCGAAGACGGTGATCGGCAGGCCCACCGGGACCGGTCCGCGGAACCGCCGGGCCACCGCCTCCAGGTGCAGGCGGGCGGGGTTGCCGGGGTCCATGAGGCCGCGGTCGCCGAGGTAGGCCGCCGTCGCGGCGGGCGAAGCTCCGACCGTACCAATAGAAGTAAGCCCTGTTTGCGCAAAAGTCGCGGAATCTCCGGCTATTTCCAGTGCGTGGAGCAATTTCTCTGGAACTTGCACACCGGATTTCAACCAGTCGCGAATTCGGCCGAGCGGGGCGGTGCTCATGCCGGGCGGGATCGGCAGGCCCGGGTCGCCGCACCGCGCGTTGATCAGGCCGATCAGGTGCGGCACGATGAGCTCGATCGCCGGCATGTCGGGCAGCGGCCGCCACGGCTCGTCGACCAGCCGTCGCGTCAGCACGGCCAGGCCGCGCCGCGCGGCGGCCCCCGGATCGGCCCGGCCCGACACCGGATCCCCCCGGTCGGCGGCGGACAGCAGGCCTTCGGTCGCGGACAGGGTGGGCACCAGGTCGTAGCCGTCGGGCAGGCCCCAGCCGCCGTCGGGCCGCTGCACGGCGCACAGGTAGTCGATGCGTTCGGCGTGACCCACCAGCCACGGCGTGAGCGTGACCAGGCGGCCGGTCTCGTAGACCGACGGCGAGACGTCGCCCCACGGCCGTGACATCAGGTCCCGGACGAGCCCCTCGGCGGTCACCGGCTCCCCCAGTAGTCGGCGACGCCGTAGAAGCCGGAGCTGTAGCCGATCTGCCGGCGCAGGTAGTCGGCCTGGGGGCCGTCGCCGATGAGCTTCCTCGCGTTGCCGGTCAGGGTCTCGATGTGGGCGCGGACCTCGCCGGGGGTCGGGCCGAGCATCAGCGCGTTCAGGTCGCCCCAGCTCACGTCCCGGTGGTGGGTGGCCAGGTCGTTCAGCAGGCGCAGCACCTTCTGCACCTCGTCGCTGGCCGGGAGGAGGCCGGCCACGCCCTGGACGCCGTTCCTGGCCCAGTGGGCGACGTTGACGAAGGTCGACCCGAAGTTGGCCGCGTTGTCCAGGTAGGCCTCCAGCGTCGGCAGCTCCCCGCGGGCCTTCCAGGCGAACTCGCGGCGCATGGCGTGCAGCATCCGGGCCAGTTCGGCCTCGAACAACCCGGTGGCGTCGGCCACCTCGTCGCGGATCTCGCCGAGGAAGGCGGTCAGCGGGCTGTCGGCGGTGCCGTCCAGGCACTCCTCGACGATCGCGTCGACCTCGGCGAGCTCCTCCGCCCGGTGGTCGATCAGCCAGTCGACCGCGAAGATCCACAGGGACAGCCGGTTGGCCACCCGGAGCTCGGCCACGGTCGCGTCGGGCGAGCCGAACGCGTTGGCCAGCGCGACGGCGTTGAACAGGGTCGCGTCGAAGGGCCGGGCGGGGAACAGGGCGGGGTGGGCGGCGGCGCGCCTGGTCAGATCACGCGCGGAAGCCGCGGCCAGCCCGCTCACGCGGCCGGCGGTATGGGCGTCGGTCACGTGGTCACCGGGCGCAGGATCATCTCGATCTTCTTGCGGCTGCGCAGCGTGCCCGCGGGCTGCACCGGGAACGGCCCCTCGGTGACCAGCTCCGGCCGGAACCGCTTCAGCAGCCCGGCGACCAGCAGCGGCGCCTCGATGTGGAACAGGTGCTGCCCGAGGCACAGGTGCGGACCGGCGCCGAAGGGCAGGTAGGCGTAGCGGTGCGGGCGGTCCTCCCGCCCGGGGGCGAACCTCTCCGGGTCGAAGGTCAGCGGGTCGGGCCAGAACTCGTCCAGGCGATGGGTGACGTACGGGCTGATGAGCACCTGCGACCCGGCCTTGATGGTGACCCCGCCGAGTTCGTGGGTCCGGGTCACCAGGCGGGGCATGGCCCAGCCCGCCGGGTAGAGGCGCAGCGCCTCGCGCAGCACCATGGTCAGGTAGCGCAGTTTCGGCAGCGTGTCCGCGTCCACCGGGCCGTCGCCGGTGACCTCGTCGATCTCCTCGTAGAGTCGCGCCGCCACGTCGGGGTGCTCGTGCAGGATCGGCCACAACCAGGTCAGCGCGACCGCGGTGGTCTCGGTGGCGGCGCCGTAGATGCTGGCCAGGTCGTCGCGGAGCTTGCGGTCGGTGAGCTCGCGACCCTCGCCGTCGCGAGCGCGGACCAGCGCCGAGATGATGTCGGGCCCGTCGCTCCTCTCCTTGCGCGCCTGCCGGATCAGCGGGTAGATCACGTCGTCGATGACCTGCCGGGCGCCCATGAACCTCTTGTCGCCCGGCAGCGGCACCCGCTCGGGCACGAACGGCAGCGCGATCCGGAAGCCCATGGAGGTGTTCGCGGTGGTGTACGCCGGCCCGAGGACCTCGGCCTCGCGGGGGGAGATCCGGTCGCCGAAAAGCACCGAGATGACCGCGCGGGTGGCGATGCGGTTCATCGTGTCCATCGCGTCGAAGGGCACGCCGGGGGTGAGCTCGTCGAGGCCCTCGTCGATCGTGGCGGCCATGTCGGCGGTCAGCGAGGCCACGTAGCGCGCGGTGAAGAGCGGCTGGAGCACCTTGCGGCTGGCCGCCCACCCCGGGCCGTCCGCGATCACGCTGTCGCCCAGCAGCCGCTCGACGGGCTTCCAGAACATGCCCTTACGCAGATAGCTGGTCCAGTCGCCCCGCAGCGCGTGCTGGAGGTGGTCGGGGTGGCTCAGCAGGTAGGGCCGGAACGGGCCGACGTCCAGCCGGACGATCTCTCCTCCGGCGTCCCTGGCCACGTCGGCCAGACCTTCGAGCGGGGCCCGGACGACCATGGGCAGTAATCGATGGAGTGGCAGGTTGCGCGGGGATCGAACGGGTCTCGCGGGTGTCTCGACGGACATTTCTTGGGGCTCCCACACTGAAGGATTTGCGCAGCACAAACAGCGCTCACGGCGGATGAGCGCTTGAACGGTCCAAGAGAGCGTGCGTACGTGACAGAAACGGTGACCGGTTTCGCCGGTCCACAAAGCGCCGGTTACCTCCCGTTTTCACACTTCACTAGCGATATGTCGCACCTGTGATGTTTTGCCGTAACTTCGGCATCACCGGCGCAGTATCACATGATCAAATGGTGATGATCAAGATTGCAGTGGAGTGACACTTTTGTAGGCACCTGACCGAAATAACTGGATCGGTCCTAATTGCAGTGGTATATGACAGATTGCGATGCTCTGACCGGCGAGCACACCCCTAGTCGGAAGGCCTGTGGGGCTGGTTGGATCGCGGGGTGCCCCGTCATGTCACCGCGGACCCCACCGCCCTCCGCGCCGCCGGCGCCGGGGCCGCCGTGCTCGCCGGACTGCTCCTGACCTTGGACCTGGCCGACCCGACGGGGCTGCTCGCCCCCGGCCGCGCCGAGGCCGTGCTCACCGTGACGGCCTTCTTCGGCGCCGCCTACCTGCTGCGGCGGGGTTTCCTGACGACCTGGGGCGCGCTCGTCCTGGCCGCCCTCACCGGGCGTTTCCTCGGGACCGTTCCGCTGGGCGAGGGACCGTTCACCACCGCCTGGGCGTCCGGCTTCACCGGCGTCTACCTGGGCGTTCTCTGCTGGCCCGCCGCGATCCCCGCTTGGATCGTGACACGGCGCACCCGGCGGGCGTGGGGGCGGGCGGTGCCGGAGTTCACGCTGATGGCGGCGTTCGCCGGCGTCGGCGGGCTGCTCGTGCTCGGGAACGGATGGTGGACGCACTCGCCCGTCGGTTACGTCTTCGGGGGCGGATGGTGGTTCTTCGCCCCGACCGCGAGCGCCGGCGTCGTGGGCGGGCTGGCCGGTCTCGGGGTGTTCCTCGCCGTCGTCCACGTCGCCTCGGCGCGGCTGGGCGCGGGGCCCGGCCGGTTCCTCGGGTGCTGGCTCGCGTGCGTCTGCGGAGGGCTCTTCCTGGGCTTCGCCCAGAGCGTCGCGGCCCTCCTCTCGTACGGTCCCGCCGACGCCCCGTCCGGCGACCTGTGGCCGGTGTTCTCCCTGTTCATCAGGCTGGCGGTGGGGGCCTCCTACGGCGCGGTGATCGGGCTGTTCGCCGCCACGGCCACGATCCTGCTGCCCGGCCGGAAGAAGGCGGCCGTGCCCGTCCTGGCGCTGGCGATGACGTTGTCGCCGGAGGCCGCCGCGCTGCCCGACCGGGCGATCACCGACGGCCAGGGCCGCCAGGTGCTGTTACGCGGGGTCGGGGTGAACCAGCTCGTCGACTACTGGAGCGGCGACTCGACCAAGCAGACCGTGCGCCCGCTCACCGACGACGACTTCCGCCAGATGGCCGCGATGGGCTTCTCGGCCGTCCGGCTCGCGGTCTCGTGGTCGCTGCTCGAACCCACCCCCGGCACGCTCGACGCCGGATACGTGGCCCGCATCCGCCGGGCCGTCGACCAGGCCGCCGCCAACGACATGGTCACCGTCATCGACCTGCACCAGGACGCCTGGGGCCGGGGCGTCGTGGCCCCGATGGGCGCCACCTGCCCGACCGGCACCACCCCGATGATCGGCTGGGACGGCGCACCCGGCTGGGCCACCCCCTTCGACGGCAGCGGGCGCTGCCAGTTCCTGGCGAAGGAGCTGGCCCCGGTGGTCAACCGGGCCTTCAGCAACTTCTACGCCGACCGCGACGGCGTCCAGACCCGGCTGGTCGCCACGTGGGGACGGCTGGCCCGCGAGTTCGCCGGCTCGACCGCCGTCGCCGGGTTCGACCTGATGAACAGCCCCGGCCTCGGCGAGACCCCGCCGCTGACCTCCTCGGCCGCGCTCGGCCGCTTCTACGCCCGCGCGGTCGCCGCCATCAGGGAGGCCGAACGCGCGGCGGGCGGCCACCGGCACCTGATCTTCTTCGAGCCGGGCCCGCTGTGGGCGCCGTGGCCCGGCTTCGCCGACGACCCCGGCCTCGTGCTGGCCGTCAAGCCCGGCGACCTGCCGATCGACCCGGCCCGCGCGGTCGCCCTCTCGGCCCGGATGGCCGAACGCTACGGCACCCCCCTGTGGACCAGCGCGTGGGGCGGGGGGCGGCTGGCGGCGTACGCGAAAGCCGAGGACAGCGCCATGATCGGCGGCGCCTTCTGGGTGTGGAAGCAGGCCTGCGGCGACCCCCACCTGGCCGGGACCGATCCGGCCACCGCGGGGAACCTGGTGACCGTCGACTGCGCGACCGGCACGGAAAGAGGTCCGTCACGCTCCGTGAGCAACGTGGTGAGCAGGGCCTACCCGAGGGCGGTGCCGGGCCGCCTGTCGTCCGTCTGGTCGGATCCGGAGCGTCGCCACCTGCGGCTGACCGGAACCAAGGGAACCGGACGGTGCGATCTCGACGTCTGGGCGCCGGGCGCGACCCGCCCGGCGGTGACGACCTCGGGGATCTCCAGCGTGGCGTTCCGGCGGGTGCCCGGCGGATGGCGGCTCTCGGGCTGCCCGGCGGGCGACTTCGTGCTGGAGTTGCGCTAGGAACTCAGGCGGTCGCGGTGACGAGCCAGGCGAGGCCCAGCAGGATGACGACCGGGATCAGCCAGACGACGACCTCGATCGCGAACTCCTTGTACATGAGCCTTCCTTCCGTGAGGTCCGCGGTTTCGTTGGGCAGCATATTGGGTGACCCGAAATCCGCCGAAGTCGATATTCCAACGTCACGGTGACAGAACTCTCCGTGACTGTAAAGCCGGGCAGAATCGGGCACATGCGCTACATCATCATCGGGGCCGGCGGCATCGGGGGCACCATCGGCGCCCGCCTCTTCCAAAGTGGCCACGACGTCATATTGTCCGCCCGAGGGTCTCATCTGACCGCGCTGCGCTCAACCGGGCTGCGTTTCGTCACCCCCAACGGAGCGGAAACACTTCGCATCCCCGCCGTGGGCGACCCCGCCGACCTGGAGTTGCGCGAGGGCGACGTGCTGATCGTCGCGACCAAGACCCAGGACACCGCGGCGGCCCTGGCCGCGTGGGCCCCCCACGCCGACGGCCTGCCGGTGGTCTGCGCGCAGAACGCCGTCGAGAACGAACGTCTCGCCCTGCGCCTGTTCGCCGACGTGTACGGAATGCTGGTCTGGATGCCCGCCCTGCACCTGGAGCCCGGCACGATCGTCGCCTACGGCACTCCTAAGTCCGGCATGCTCCCCCTCGGACGTTATCCACAGGGTGGGGACAAACTTGCTGAGACGGTCGCCGCCGACCTCGACCGCAGCGGCTTCGCCTCGTGGGCCGACCCCGCGATCATGCGCTGGAAGTACGGCAAGCTGCTCGGCAACCTCGGCAACGCCGTCGAGGCCCTGACCGGCCCCGACCCGGCCGGGCTCGACCTGGCCCGGCGGGCCCGCGAGGAGGGCGTGGCCGTGCTGGCCGCCGCCGGGGTCGACGTGACCACCCCCGACGAGGAGCAGGCCCGGCGCGGGCGGCTGGTCGAGCACGGCGAGATCGAAGGCGTGCCCCGGCCGGGCGGTTCGTCGTGGCAGAGCCTGGCCAAGGGCAGCGGCACGATCGAGGCCGACTATCTCAACGGCGAGATCGTGCTGCTCGGACGCGCCCACGGGGTGGCGACACCGGTGAACGCCGTGCTGCAGCGCGAGGCCAACCGGGCGGCCCGGGAGTCCCGTCCACCCGGTTCCCTCTCCGTCGCGGAACTGACCGCCCTGATGTGAAACGTACATGCGTCATCCCAGGTCAGAGCCTTGGGCCGGAAGAAGTTCCTAGGAGCTGACCGCCCCGTCTCCTTACCATCCGCCCCGTGAAGACGTCGAAGATGAGCGCCCTGGTGGCGGCTCTGGTGCTGCTCGCCGCGTTCTTCGTCACCCGGCCCGCCGAGGCGGCCACGGTGCGGATCATGCCCCTGGGCGACTCGATCACCGGCTCTCCCGGCTGCTGGCGCGCCCTGCTCTGGCAGCGGCTGCAGCAGACGGGCTACACGTCGGTCGACATGGTCGGCACACTCGGCCCGCAGGGTTGCGGGTTCAGCCACGACGGCGACAACGAGGGCCACGGCGGCTACCTGGTGACCAACGTGGCGGCGCAGAACCAGCTCGTCGGCTGGCTGAACGCCACCAGCCCCGACATCGTGCTCATGCACTTCGGCACCAACGACGTCTGGAGCAACCGCTCGACCCAGCAGATCCTCGACGCCTACTCGACCCTGGTCACCCAGATGCGGGCCAAGAACCCGGCGATGAAGATCCTGGTCGCGAAGATCATCCCGATGAACCCGCCGACCTGCGGCGAGTGCGCCCAGCGGACGGTCAACCTGAACAACGCGATCCCCGCCTGGGCCGCCGCCCGGACCACGGCCCAGTCCCCGATCGTGGTCGTCGACCAGTGGACGGGCTTCAGCACCGCCACCGACACCTACGACGGCGTGCACCCGAACGCGTCGGGCGACCAGAAGATGTCCAACGCCTGGTACCCGGCCCTCGCCGCCGCCATCAACGGCACCACCCCCTCCCCCACGCCGACCCCTTCCCCCTCGCCCTCGCCTTCTCCGTCCCCGTCACCTTCGCCGTCACCTTCGCCGTCGCCGCAGCCCGGTGGATGCACGGCGACCTACACGCCGGGCACCCAGTGGGGCGGCGGCTTCCAGGGCGAGGTCACCGTCAAGGCGGGCAGCGCGGCGATCAGCGCGTGGACGGTCCGCTGGACGTTCGCCGACGGCCAGCAGATCACCCAGCTCTGGAACGGCTCCCACACCCAGTCGGGCACCCAGGTGACGGTCCGCAACGCGGGCTACAACGGCAACCTGGGCGCGGGCGCCACCACCACGTTCGGCTTCCTGGCCTCGTGGAACGGCACGAACACCGCCCCCGTCCCGACCTGCACAGCCGGCTGACCTCCGGAACCCCGCGGGGCCGGCCCGAGAGCGGCCCCGCGAGATGAGACGAAGTCCGGTCGCGCCTACCCCCCTGGGCGCGGCCGGGCTTTGCCTGCCCGGCTGTGGATGCGCATCAGCAAGGGCTACGGCTGGAAGCGGTAGCCCATGCCCGGTTCGGTCACCAGGTGGACGGGGTGGGCCGGGTCGGACTCCAGCTTGCGGCGGAGCTGGGCGAAGTACTGCCGCAGGTAGTGGGTCTCCTTGAGGTAGGCCGGGCCCCAGACCTCGGTCAGGAGCTGCCGCTGGCTGATGAGTTTGCCGGGGTTGCGGACCAGGATCTCCAGGAGGTGCCATTCGGTCGGCGTGAGCCGTACACCACCGGAGATGGTCTTGTCGGACAGGTCGACCACATGGCCGCCGATCTTCACCGTCACGGGCTCCGCGCCGGCCGAGGTGCTGCGTCGGGTGACCGCGCGGATGCGGGCCAGGAGTTCGTCGATCCCGAAGGGCTTGGTCACGTAGTCGTCGGCCCCGGCGTCGAGGGCGCCGACCTTGTCCAGGCTGCCCGACCGGCCCGACAACACGATGATCGGCACCTTGGTCCAGCCGCGCAGGCCGTGGATGACCTCCACGCCGTCGAGGTCGGGCAGGCCCAGGTCCAGCACGACGAGATCCGGGTGCCAGTCGGCGGCCAGGCGCAGCGCGGCCGCGCCGTCGGCCGCCACGGCCACGTCGTATTCGCGGGCCGCCAGGTTGATCCGCAGTGCGCGCAGGAGCTGGGGCTCATCGTCGACAACGAGGATCCGCGTCATGAATGCGAGGCTACGCCGCTCTTGGGCAGACATATCCCGCTAGGGTGCTGATCGCGTATCTGAGGAGGAAATCATGAGCGAGTACGCTCCCACCTTCGCCCTCGTCGACGCCGACGGCGACGGCCTCATCTCGGCCGAGGAGCTGACCCGCCTGGCGGATCTGCTCGGCCAGCCCCTCGGTGAGTCGGGCGCCGCCGCGGTGATCGCCAAGGTCGACGGCGACGGCGACGGCCTGATCAACCTGTCGGAGTTCGGCGCCTGGCTGGAGTCGTCCCGCTAGGCCTGTCCACCGACGCCCCGGCCGCCCGGATCAGGGCCGGCGGCCGGTGAAGCAGAGGAAGGCGGTCTGGGCGTCGGCGTCCTCGGGGGCCGCCACGCTTGGATCGAACGCGCCGGTCGCCAGCAGCGCGGCGTGGTGGGGCACCAGCGCCCGGTGGACGCGACTCACCGCCTCCCGGTCGAGGGCCTCGTCGCCGCCGGTGGCGCGGGCGAGGTCCCAGGTGTGCCCGAGCAGCTCCAGCGCGCCCACGACGTCGACGGCATGCTCGACCGGGACGGGGCCGAGCTGGCTGAACGGCAGCGGTCGCGCGGCCAGCACGGGGTCGCGGAGCACCGTCAGCAGGTCGTCGCGGCAGGCGGCGAACGCCGCTCCAAGGTCGGCCCCCGGCTCGACGGCGGGCGCGTCGGACATGGCGGACACCCCGACGCCGTGGGCGGGGGCGGGCGGGGTTCCGTGGACGAAGCCCAGGATCCCCCGGTGGCCGTTGACGACGTGGGCGACCACGTCGCGGGCGGTCCAGCCGTTGCAGGGGCTCTTGGCGTCCCAGAGGGGGGCGGGGGTGGCCCGGATGCGGTCGAGGAAGGCGTCGGCGAGCGCGGCGTACCGGTCGGCGATATGCGACATGGTCTTTCCTGTCGTTCAGTCGAGGGACGCGAGGACGTCACCGAGCCGGTGGGTGACCATGCCGCGCCAGCCGCCGTCCATGATCGTGCGGGCTCGCGTCTGAAGCGGGTCGTCGGGGTCGAAGCCCTCGTGGGTGAGGAAGATCCGGGTGCCCCTGCCTTCGGGGACCAGCGTCCAGGTGATGGTCCAGTCGGTTCCGGCGGGGCGGGCGGGGTCGCCGTCGGCCCAGCCGATGCGCAGCATGCGCTCGGGTTCGAAGGCCAGCACCTCGGCCTGGACGACGCCGGAGAAGCCGGTGGCGGGGATGGCGCGGGTCTCCATGGTGTAGCGATGGCCCACCTCCAGCCGGAAGTCGCCGGGCATGAGCCATCGGGCGATCAGGTCGGGCTCGGTGAGCACCCGCCACACCTTCGCGGGCGGATGGGCCAGGAACTGGTCGACCCTGATCGTGGTCAGGTCGTCGCTCACGACTCGTCTCCGTCCAGGGAGTCGAGGACGTCGCGGAAGGCGGTGAGCCGTTCGCGCCAGAAGCGCTCGAACGGGTTGAGCCATTCCTGCACCTCGTAGAGGGCCGCGCCCTCCAGGCGGTAGACCCGCTGCCGGCCGGCGCGGGACTCGCTGACCAGGCCGGCCTCGCGGAGCACCCGCAGGTGTTCGGAGAAGCTCGGACGGGCCATGTCGAAGTGGGCGGCGAGATCGGTGACCGGCCGCGGACCGGAGTCGCGCAGGAGCCGGAGCACCTCGCGGCGGACCGGGCTGGCCAGCGCGGCGAACACCCGTTCCTCGCTTGTGGCATGACTGACGTGCATGTCAGCCACTATATGTAGGAAATCTCCTACCTGTCTATGACCTCTCCGGTGAAGGGGTCGAGCCTGACCGCACCCTCCGGGGCGACGGCGCAGCCCTCTCCCTCGCAGACCTGGTCTTCCTCGCGGTAGCCCTCCGGGAACGGCGACGTCCCGTCGCCCAACTGGCCTCCGTCGCCCGTGGGACAACCGCCCTCGCAGACCAGGTCGACTTCGGGCGCCCGTACGGGCGTCGCCCCCTCAAGGCCCGGCGACAGGCCCGGAGAGGGAGTCGCGGGCGCCGCAGAAGACGTCAGGACCGCCCCCGCCAGCAGGGCCAGCACGACCCGGCCGAGCGCCGCCACCCGTCCGCCCGGTGGGTCCCCTTCGACCACGATCTCCTCGGCCGCCCCGAAATCACCCATGCCGGGCAGTAGATCACGTCTCGCCGCTGGTCCGCAGGCCGCGCGCGCTTTCCCTCGGGTGCAGGCCGAACCGGGGGTCGACGGCCGCCTCGCCGTTCAGGACCGAGGTCAGGTACGCCGACAGGACCGGCGCGTGCTTGAAGCCGTGGCCGCTGTCGCCGCCCATCACCCAGACGCCGTCGTCAATCTCGGCGATGACCCACTCGGCGTCGGGGGTGATGGCGTACTGGCAGACCTGGGTGAGGCTCAGCGGGACCTCGGCCAGCGACGGGAAGCGGCGGGCCAGGTAGTCGCGGGCCCGGCGTTCGCTGGAGGGCAGGATCTCGCCGCGCGGCGTGTCGGGGTCGAAGCCGGGCTCCCCCTCGACGTCGCTGGTGATCTTCATGCCGTGGCCGCCGACGTCGCCGTGGCCGTAGGCGGAGGCGCTGTAGTCGCAGAAGGCGGGCACGCCGGTCCAGCCGGCGGCGAAGTGGGTGGTGTCCTGCCGGGTGACCGTGATCGGCAGCCCGTCGAACAACCCGGGGAGCCAGGCCCCGCAGGCCCAGACGACCTGGTCGGCGGTGATCACCTCGCCGCCGACGGCCACGCCGCGCCCTGCGGGGCGGGCTGCCCCTCTGAGCAGGGTCACCCCGGCGTCCTGGGCCAGGCCCGTCATGACCTCGGTCGCGCGCCGGGCCCGGACCACGCCCGCCTCGGGTTCGTACAAGACCGTGGCCAGGTCGTCGTGGCCCATCTCGGGGTAGAACATCGCCGCTTCGGCGGGGTCGAGCAACGTACAGGGGATGTCGAGGTCTTTCAGCACCTCGGCGCTGCGGACCTCCCAGCCGTCGGCCTCGCGGCCGAACCACATCACGCCCTGGGGCAGGAAGATCGGCTCGCCGATTCGCTCGTTGAGGGCCAGCCACTCCCGGGTCGACTCCCAGGCCATGCGCGAGTAGAACTCCGACGTCCCGTGGGCCGACCGCACCAGCCGGGTCTCCCCCGCGCTGGCCCGGCGGGGGTCGTCGGCGCCGAGGCGCTCGATCAGGGTCACCCGGCGGCCCGACTCCGCCAGCCGGAGGGCCAGTGACGCGCCCCAGATGCCCGCTCCCACCACAATCACGTTCTGCACCGTCCCATAATCGTCCCCATGGCTGTTGAGTCGGCACAGACCCTTGAGCGCGGACTGCGGCTGCTCCGTCTCCTCGCGGAGACCCCCAACGGGCTGACGCCGACGGAGCTGGCCGCCGCCCTGAACGTCAGCCGGCCCGTCGTCTACCGGCTCGTCGCCTCGTTGCAGAACGAGGGGTTCGCGCGGCGCGACGCCGCCGGGCGGGTGCTGCTCGGGTTCGGGGTGGTCAAGCTGGCCCAGGCGGTCCAGCCGTTGCTGATGGCGGCGGCGGTTCCGGCGCTCCGGCGGCTGGCGGAGGCGTCGGGGGCGACCGCCCACCTGACCGTGGCCGAGGGCGGCGAGGGGCTGGCCATCGCGGTGGTCGAGCCGTCGTGGACCAATCTGCACGTCGCCTACCGGACGGGCTCCCGGCATCCGCTGTCGAAGGGCGCGGCCGGGCTGGCGATCCTGTCGCTGCGGGAGGGCAAGCCGCGTATTCAGGCCACCGAGGGGCACCTTCAGGAGGGAGCCCGGGGGGTGGCCGCGCCGATCACGGGGCTGGAGTGGCTGGAGGCGTCGGTCGGGATCATCTCGTTCGGCGATCTCGACGTCTCGGTCGCGGGGCCGCTCGTGTCGGAGGCCGCCAAGGAGCTCGGGGAGGCGCTTGACGTATAGTGGACGTCAGCGTCCGGTATGCGTACAGGGAGGCGACGATGCCGCACTATCGCACCGTGGGAGAGGTTCCCCGGAAACGTCACGTCCAGTTCCGCCGCCCGGACGGTGGGCTCTACGCCGAAGAGCTGATGGGTGAGGAGGGGTTCTCCTCCGACGCCTCGCTGCTCTACCACCGCCACGCCCCCACGGCCATCACCAAGGCCGAAGCCGTGACCGGTGGCCACACCGCCCTCTCGCCCAATCTGCCGCTGTCGCCCCGCCACTTCCGCACCCAGGACCTCGCCCCTGAGGGCGACCTCGTCTCCGGGCGGCGGCTGCTGGCGGGCAACGGCGACGTCCGGCTCGGCTACGCCGCCACCGACCGCCCCAGCGAGCTCTACCGAAACTCGATGGGCGACGAGTGCGTCTACGTCAAGTCGGGCCGGGCCCGCTTCGAGTCGGCCTACGGGGCGCTCGACGTCGGCGAGGGCGACTACGTCGTCATCCCGACCGGCACCGTCCACCGCTGGGTGCCCTCGGGGCCCGTCGAGGCCCTCACGATCGAGGCCTCCGGGCACATCCGGCCGCCGAAGCGCTACCTCTCGCAGTTCGGCCAGTTCCTGGAGCACGCCCCCTACTCCGAACGCGACCTGCGCGCCCCGGCCGAGCCACTGATCGTCGAAGGGGAGGACGTCCCGGTCCTGGTCCGCACCCGTGGCGGGCTGACCCGCCTCACCTACCGCAACCACCCGTTCGACGTGGTCGGCTGGGACGGGTGCCTCTACCCGTACGTGTTCAACATCGCCGACTTCGAGCCCGTGGTGAAGAAGACCCACGCGCCGCCTCCCGTGCACCAGACGTTCGAGGGGCCGGGCTTCGTGATCTGCTCGTTCTGCCCCCGGCCGCTCGACTTCCACCCGGAGGCGGTGCCGATCCCGTACAACCACCACAACGTCGACTCCGACGAGTTCATGTTCTACGTCGGCGGCGACTACTCGGCGCGGGCCGGCTCGGGCATCGACGTCGGGTCGGTGTCGCTCCACCCGGCCGGGTTCACCCACGGCCCCCAGCCGGGCGCGGTCGAGGCGATCATCGCCTCCGGGGCCACGCACACCTCCGAGCTGGCCGTGATGGTCGACACCTTCCGACCGCTCGACCTCGGTCCCGGCGCGCTGGCCTGCGAAGACGGCGACTACGCCTGGACCTGGGCCCGGTGAACCCGCTGTTCGCGGCCCTCGTCGACGACGCGGGGCTGTTCCCGCCGACCTCGCTGCCGATGGCCGACGCGCTGGCCCGCCACGAGGCCGACCGCGCCGCGGGGAGCGCGGTGCTCACCCACCGGTTCCTCTGCCTGGCCAGCCGTCTCCACGAGATCACCTCGCCCCGGCCGGAGCGGATCGGGGTGATCGTGGACGATCCGCTGGTCGAGCTGCCCGACGTCGATCTCATCGAGGTGCGGCTCGGCAAGCCCGTGCCCCGTTCCGGCGCCCGGCTGTTCGTCGAGGTGACCGCCGACGAGCTCGACGGGCTCGACGCCGTCGCGCACCCGCATCCCTCGACCGGGGCCGGGTTCAAGATCAGGTGTGGCGGGCTCACCCGGGAGGCCTTCCCCTCTCCGGAGGAGGTCGCCCGGTTCATCACCTTCTGCGCCAGGAACGGCATCCCGTTCAAGGCGACCGCCGGGCTGCACCACGCCGTCAGGCACTACGACCCCGCGTTGGGCGTCTGGCGGCACGGGTTCCTCAACCTGCTGCTCGCCACCCACGCCGCCCTCCACGGGGCTGACCCGCTGCCGATCCTGGAGTCGGCCGACGCGGACGGCCTGGCGCGTGCGGCGGTAGCCGTAAAGAAGGAGGAGGCTCTGAGAACGCGGGAGACCCTGGTCTCCTACGGCTCCTGCAGCACCTCCCAACCCCTCAAGGACCTGCGGGAACTCGGCCTGATCGGAGAAGACGCGTGAGTTTCGGGCTCGACAACCTCCCCTACGGCGTGTTCTCCGTCGACGGCGGCCCACCCCGCGTCGGGGTGCGACTAGGCGACCATGTCGTCGACCTGGCGCCCCTGCTCGGCGACGACGTGTTCCGGGAGCCGACCCTCAACCCGTTCATGGCGCGGGGGCGCGGCGCGTGGCGGGCCACCCGGGGCCGCGTCCAGGACCTGCTCGCCGACGACCGCGGCGCCGAGCACCTGATCCCCCTCGATCGGGTACGGCTCCACCTCCCCGTCGACGTCGCCGACTACGTCGACTTCTACGCCTCCCTCGAACACGCCTCCAACCTCGGCCGCATGTTCCGCCCCGACGAGGAGCCGCTCAAGCCCAACTGGCGGCACCTCCCGGTCGGCTACCACGGCCGGGCCGGCACGGTCGTCGTCTCGGGCACCGACATCCGCCGCCCCTGCGGCCAGCGGCCCTCGTTCGGCCCGTCGGCCAAGCTCGACATCGAGGCCGAGGTGGGCTTCGTCGTCGGCGCCGGAACCGGGTTGTGCCAGCCGGCGGGCGCGTTCGACGAGCACGTCTTCGGGGTCGTACTGGTCAACGACTGGAGCGCCCGCGACATCCAGGCCTGGGAGTACGTCCCCCTCGGCCCCTTCCTCGGCAAGTCGTTCGCCACGTCGGTCTCCGCCTGGGTGACCCCCCTCGACGCCCTCGACCACGCCCGCGTCGAAGGCCGCGCGCAGGACCCCACGCCGCTCGACTACCTGCGGCGCAACGCCGAATGGGGCCTCGACCTCGCCCTGGAGGTGCGGCTGAACGGCGAGGTCGTCTCCACGCCGGCCTACCGCGACATGTACTGGACGCCCGACCAGATGCTCGCCCACATGACCGTCAACGGCGCCTCCCTGCGCACCGGCGACCTCTACGCCAGCGGCACCGTCTCGGGCGAGGACTCCCCCGGCTCGCTCATCGAGCTCACCTGGAACGGCGCGCGCCCCCTGAAGAGCGGCCAGTCGTTCCTCGAAGACGGCGACACGGTCACCATCACCGCCACGACCCCGTCAGGGCTGTCCCTCGGGGAGGTAACCGGGCGTATCCTGCCCGCTACCGTTCGGTAGCGTTGGTGCGGTGCCGCGCCTCTTCTGCCTGCTCACGACCCTGATCACCATTCTCGGCTGCTCGCCGGTGACCGCCCTGACGCCCGTCGGCGTCGCGATCTCCCCGGCCCTGGGCGAGAAGCGGGCGGTCCCCGACCGGGGCCTGACGATCAGGGCCCTCAGCGGCACGCTGAGGTCGGTCACCGTGACCGCCGCCGGCGTTCCCGTCCCGGGCCGGTTCGACCAGAAGCGCACCGAATGGCGCTCGTCGTGGTCACTGCGCCCCGGCACCGACCACCTCGTCACCGCCGTCACCACCGACCGGCGCGTCAGCGGCCGTTTCCGCACCCTCGCGGCCACCCCCGCCACGCCGCCCAAGGTCGACCCGCTCCCGGGCGAGACCGTCGGCGTCGGCATGCCGATCGTGGTCGAGTTCAAGGTCCCCGTCCCCGACCGCGCGGTGGTCGAGGGGGCCTTCGAGGTCGTGCCCGACCGCCCGGTCGAGGGCGGCTGGCACTGGTTCTCCGACACGCAGGCCGTCTGGCGCCCCCGCCACTACTGGCAACCCGGCACCCGGGTCCGTTTCACCGCCCACCTGACGGGTCTGCGCTTCGCTCCCGGCGTGTACGGCACCACCGACCCCTCGGCCACCTTCGTCGTCGGCCGCGACATGAGCAGTCACATCGACACGGCCACCCACCGCATGACCGTCCACCGCGACGGCCTGCTCGCCCAGGAGATGTCCATCAGCGCCGGCATGGCCACGACCAGGGAATACACCACGACCAGCGGCGTCCATCTGACGATGGAGAAGAAGGAGAGGGTCCGCATGGTCTCCCCGCGCCGCAAGCCGGGCGACCCCGAATACTACGACCTGATGATCGACCACGCCGTCCGCATCTCCAACAGCGGCGAGTACGTCCACGCCAAGGACAACACGTGGGCGCAGGGCCGCCTGAACGTCAGCCACGGCTGCGTGAACGCCCGCCCCGACCAGGCGAAGTGGTTCTTCGACAACTCCCTGCGCGGCGACCCCGTGGTGATCGTCGGAACCGACAGACCACTCGAACCGGCCAACGGGTGGGGATTCTGGCAACTCCCCTGGAACGCCTGGAAGGCGGGCAGCGCACTCGCTTCCTGACGGGTAGGTTGATATTAGGAACCCCCTATCGATAGGGCGGTGCAATGGACTCGTGGATCGTGTGGTTGATCCTGGCGGCGGCTCTGGGAGTCGCTGAGCTCTTCACGCTCACCGCCGCCATGGGGATCATCTCGGTCGCGGCCCTGCTGACGGCGGGCGTGGCCGCGATAGGGCTGCCGCCCGGCCTGCAACTGCTGGTTTTCGTCCTGGCGTCCGGCGGCGGCCTGCTCGGCCTGCGCCCCCTGGCGATGCGGCATCTGAAGCAGGCGCCCGCCCAGAGGTTCGGCGTCTCGGCCCTGGTCGGCAAGTCGGCGTACGTGACCCACGAGGTCACCGGCCGGGGCGGCCGGGTCAAGATCGGCGGCGAGGAGTGGTCGGCCCGCGCCTATGACGAGACCCTCGTCATCCCCGTGGGGACCACCGTCGACGTGTTCGAGATCGAGGGCGCCACAGCGCTCGTGTATCCACGGGAGTGACCATGGAAGTCGCGCTGCTCGTCATCCTGATCCTGGTCGCGATGTTCGCGGTCGTCACCGTCTTCCGGACGGTGCGCATCGTCCCCCAGGCGCGCGCCGCCAACGTCGAGCGCCTGGGCCGCTACAGCCGCACCCTCGACCCCGGCCTGAACTTCGTGATCCCCTACATCGACCGGGTCCGCCCGCTGATCGACCTGCGCGAGCAGGTGGTCAGCTTCAAGCCGCAGCCCGTGATCACGGAGGACAACCTGGTCGTCGACATCGACACGGTCCTGTACTTCCAGGTGACCGACCCTCGGGCGGCGGCGTACGAGATCGCCAACTTCATCCAGGGCGTCGAGCAGCTCACCGTGACGACGCTGCGCAACGTCGTCGGCGGCATGGACCTGGAGAAGACGCTGACCAGCAGAGACACCATCAACAGTCAGCTGCGGGGGGTGCTCGACGAGGCGACCGGCAAGTGGGGCATCCGGGTCAACCGGGTGGAGATCAAGGCCATCGACCCTCCCAAGACCATCAAGGAGGCGATGGAGAAGCAGATGCGCGCCGAACGCGACAAGCGCGCCGCCATCCTGACCGCCGAGGGCCTTCGGCAGTCGCAGATCCTCACCGCCGAGGGCGAGAAGCAGAGCGCCATCCTGCGCGCCGAGGGTGAGCGCACCAGCCAGATCCTCAAGGCCGAGGGCCAGTCGCAGGCGATCGACGAGGTCTTCCAGGCCGTCCACCGCAACGACCCCGACCCGAAGCTGCTGGCCTACCAGTACCTCCAGATGTTGCCGCAGCTCGCGTCCGGCCCGGGGAACACGTTCTGGGTGATCCCGTCGGAGGTGACGTCCGCGCTCCAGGGCGTCTCGAAGGCCTTCACCGAGGCCCTCCCGCAGTCGGCGGCCACCCGCGAACAGCCGGACCGCGACCGTCCGGCCGGCTCGGAGGCGGTCCGCGAGGCGGAGGCCGCGGCGGCCGAGGCCAAGGCGGAGGCGGAGGCCGACTCGCTGCCGAGGTCGATCGAACGGGGCCAGGCGGTGCCCGACCCCCTGGGCGACCTCAACCGCTCACGAGACCGCGCCTAACCGCTGAGGCCGAGAACCTTCCGAAGGTCGCCGACCGGCAACCACGCGAAGCCCCGGCCCTCGGGAACCCTGGTCAGCAGGCCCTGGCCCTCGAGGGCCTGCAGGTCTGTGCGTGCGGTCTGCACGGTGACGTTGTGACTTCTCGAGTGTGACCGGACGGTGTAGCGGGCGTCGGGCTTCTTGATCGCGTTCTGCAGGAGCGCGATCTGACGATGGTTGAGGTGACCGGCGAGCGCGGACACGGCCCGCTGGAGGTTGCGGGTCTGGCTGACCTTGCGATCGAGGTAGTCGTGCAGGTCGGTGATGGCCTGGCTGATGATGCCGAGCTGGGCGGCGATGAAGTAGGTCAGGTCGCCCTCGTCCTGCTCGCAGTGCAGGAAGCTGCGGCCGTACTGAGCCTGTTTCCGTTTGAGAAGGCGGGAGATCGACAGGAACTCGGTCAGCCAGTAGTCCTGGTTCAGCATCGACCAGTAGAAGAGCACCCGGGCGGTGCGGCCGTTGCCGTCGACGAACGGATGGTCGAAGGACAACATGAAGTGGACCACGATGGCGCGCACGACCGGCGGCACGTAGGAGGTGCCGCTCTCTCCGTTGGCGAAGGCGCAGAGCGCCTCCATCCGCTCCGGCAGCTGCTCCGCCGGCGGCGGCGCGTGCAGGACGTTCCCCTCCATGTCCATGACCACGACCCGTTCCTCGCCGGGCAACTGCGGCCGGCCCGCCGTGGCGGGGTCGTCGAGGGTGCCCTCGGTGACGATGCGGTGGATCTCGGCGATCAGCGCCGGCGTCAGAGGTTCGCCCCTCAGCTCACCCATTTAGCAGCTAATTAGCTGCTAGGTTCTCCAGAATTAGCTGCTCGCCGTCCTGGCCCGCTTGACGAAGGTCGTGTAGCGGGTCTGTTCGTGTTCGATCGGGGTGATGACCAGCCGGTCGGCCACGTCGGAGATGTTCTGCCGCAGGACCCTGGCCGACTTCCTCGCCTTCCGGCGGCTGCCGATCCAGGCCAGGCCCCGCGTCAGCAGGGCCACCACCACCCCGGCGACCGCCGCCCCGACCAGCAGCGTCGTCGGCCAGGGCACCTCCCCGGCCGTCGGCGTGTAGAGACTCGGCAGTTGCAGGAAGCCCAGCACGTACAGGACCAGCAACCAGCCCAGCCCCGCCAGGAGGGTCGCGAACAGCAGCCATTGCAGGGCGTTGACCGCGCGCCACCACAGGGGGCGGCGTTCCATGCCGAGGGCGCTGCCGGCCACCGCTCTGTCGAGGGCGTCGGCCAGGTCGTCGTGGTGTTCGCGGGCCGAGCGGCGGATGGCGGCCGCCCACGGCTCCGGGACTCCTTCGGCCGCTTCCAGGCCGACCGCTCTGACCGCCGAGTCCATCTGCGAGGTCTGGACGGCCGACGCCTGCGGCAGGGAGGTGCGGCCGGTCGTGGGGCGTTGCAGGTGGAGGCGGCGCAGGGGGTCGGGGCGGAAGCGGCGGAGCCAGCGGGTGACCGGCCAGCCCATGGCGGCGACCGCGTGGTGCCGGTGGGCCTTCGCCACCGCCCGGACCACCAGTGGAACTCCGGCCGCTTCGGCCAGGGCTTCGTCGAGGGCGTCGTGGTCGGGAACGCGCAGGTCGGACTTGGGCAGGCCGCCGGAGGCGGCGATCAGGTGGTCGGCGGCTCCGGCCGTGTCGGCCTCCAGCCGCGACGACCACGCGTGGCGGCGGGTGACCAGCTCGGTGAGCAGGTCTTTGAGCTCCTGTACGCCCTCTCCCGTCACCGTCGACACGGGCAGGATGGGCACGTCGCGCAGGCCGTCTTCGGCCAGCAGGCGGCGCAGGTCGTCGATACAACGGCGGACGGCCTCGGGGGGCAGGCGGTCGATCTGGTTCAGCACGACCAGGGTCACGTCGGCGTGCCTGGCCAAGGGACGCAGGTAACGCTCGTGGATGGCGGCGTCGGCGTACTTCTGGGGGTCCATGACCCAGACGAGCTGGTCGACGACGGCGACCAGGCGGTCGACCTCCAGCCGGTGGGAGAGCTCGATGCTGTCGTGGTCGGGCAGGTCGAGCAGGATCAGCCCGGCCAGGTCGTCGGAGTTCACGACGTGCCGGGTGGGCACGTCGAGCCAGTCGAGCAGGGGGCCCGAGCCCTCCGGAGACCACAGGGCGCCCTGGGCCTTCGAGGTGGTCGGGCGGGTCACCCCGACCCTGGCGACCTCGCCCCCGGCCAGCACGTTGAACAACGACGACTTGCCGCTGCCGGTCGCCCCGGCCAGGGCGACGGCCGTGTGGTCGACCGACAGGCCCGCGCGGGCGCCCGCTCTGGCGACGACGGCGCGGGCGTGGTCGACCGGTTCCCTCGCGATCCTGCCCTCGGCCACGTCGGCGGCGGCGCCGAGGGCCTTGAGGCGGTCGTCCAGGGAGATGTGGGAGCGGCGCCGCAGGAGCTTCACGCGGCACCGCCCGGAATGTCGCTCTTGCGGCGTTCGACGGCCTCGGCGGCGGCCCGCAGGGCGTGGGTGTCAGTGGACTCCATGCCTTCCAGCAGGGCGTAGAAGCGTCCGGCCTCCTCGTCGAACAGGTCCCTGACCCGCTGGCGGAGGTTGGCGCGGGCGGCGTCGGTGAGGCGGCGCACGGCCTGATCGCCGAAGACCGCCTCCAGGAGTTTCTGGCTGAGGACCGTGGTGCCGCCGGCGACGCCGATCTCGATGCCGGTCAGACCGCCCGTGGACGCGAACACCGTCAGCATGATCAGCAGGCCCATGCCGTTCACCCCGAACGAGGCCGCCCTGGCCATGCTGCGTTTGTCGGCGCCCTCCTCGCGGACGAGGTCGAGCACGTATCCCTGCCAGTCGCGGACCGCCTTGGCGGCCTTCGGCGGCAGGTCCGCGGAGACCCGGCCGAGCTTTCCCGCGGTTTCGATTCCGGTACGTTCCAGCAGGTCACGCCCCTGCGGTGTGGAGAGCCACGCGTCCACGGCCCGTTCGGCCGACCCGTCGGCGGTGGCCCGGATCAGCGACTCGACGCCGCTCTCCAGGGCCACCCTGAGCCGCTTGTCGGGGGCCGGGCGTCCGGTGAAGGCGGCGACGACCTTGTCGCGCAACCAGCCGACCCGGGTCTCCAGGGAGCGCATGATGTCGCCGGTGCCGACGAAGTCCTGCCAGCGGTTCAGCACCTCGCCGCGCAGCAGGGTGCCGTCGCGCATGGCCTCGTCGAAGTCGGCCATGCCGACGTCGTAGCCCTTCTCGACCAGGCCGCGCAGCTCGTTGGCGCCGAGCAGCTGGCGGTCGGCCGCCTCGGCCAGGGCCGGGACCCGGACGGCCAGGCTGTCGAGCGCCCCCGACAGGGTGCGGCGGACCACGTCCGCGCGGGCCTCGTGGTCGGCCGACAGGCCGTCGAGCCACTTCTTGATCGGCCGGACCGCGATCTCGGGCAGCCGGGCGCGTTCGCTCGGCAGCGGCAGCTCCGGCACCTCGAACAGCGGCGTGCCCGCCAGGCCGTTCTCCTTGAGCAGGCGGCGCAGGTCGGCGGCGACCGGCACGCGGGCCTCTTCTGGCACCCGCTGGAGAATCACGGCCATGGCGGTGCTGCGCTCGCTCGCGATGCGCAGGAAGCCCCAGGGGACCTCGTCGGCGTACCGGCTGGCGGTCGTGACGAACAACCACAGGTCGGCGGCGGCCAGCAGCTGGGCGGCGAGCTCGCGGTTGGCGGTGACCACCGAGTCGATGTCGGGGGCGTCGAGCAGGGCCAGGCCCGGCTTGACCTGCGGAGACGTGACGATCTTGAGGGTGCCGGGCTGGCCGTCGCCGGTCGAGCGGGGCAGCCCCGGCAGCACGTTCGCGGAGGTGAACCACGGCGCGTCGGCCGAGCTGGTCACCAGGGTCGGGGCCAGCGTGGTCGGGCGGAGCACGCCCGGCGCGGTGACGTCGTCCTGGACGAGGGAGTTGACGAGGGTCGACTTGCCGGCCCCGGTGGAGCCGCCGACCACGGCCAGCAGGGGCGCGTCGATGGCGGCCAGGCGCGGGATGAGGTAGTCGTCGAGCTGCCCGGCCAGCTCCTTCTGGGCGTGGCGGTCGGCCTCGACGTTCCCGATGGCGAGCGGGAACAGGTCACGGCCGAGCTGCGCACGCAGGCTCTTCAGCGCGGTCGCCAACCCATCGGACATATGGTCCGACTTCCCTCAAAGAAGCGTGCGCAACGTGGCAGAAGCGCCAATTCACCGCAAAGGCCTATGACGTGGACGGCATCAAGGGGCGGCACTTCTCCAGCGCCTTCCTGATCGCCGGGTCGTCCCGGTTCACGTCGCGGAAGCTCCCCACCTCCGCGCCGTTGTCCTTCATGCACGTACGGAAGGCGTTGAGGGCCGAATCGTCCATCTGACGCCGGCCGCCGCAGGCCTGGACGGCCGCACGTGTCTTGTCGTCCATGGACGGAAACCCCGACGGCCGCGGTCGAGGCTCACCCGACGGTCGGCCTCCCAGGTTGCGGAAGCCGCTCTCGGGCAGGGTCACCCCGTGTTCCTTGAGGCACTCGGCCAGGGCGGTGCGGTCGCCGGGCCCGCCTGACGGCGCGGGAGCCGCGGTGGTCTCCTCGCTGCCGCCGCATGCTGTCAGGGTCAGGAGCAGGGCCGCGGTCAGGGCGGCGAAGACGGTCTTCTGCACGGCTCCCATCGAAGAGGGCCGGAATATGAGGCCGTTGAGTCACCCCTGTGAGGATGCTGGCAACTCCACCCGGAAGACCGCGCCCTTCTTCCCGTTGTCCGCGCGGATCCTCCCCCCGTGGGCCTCGACCAGGGCCGCCGCGATCGACAGGCCGAGCCCCGCGCCGCCCTTCCGCGCCCCCCGGCTGCGGGACGGGTCGTCGCGGTAGAAGCGCTCGAAGACCCGATCGGGGCAGCGCAGCCCCGGCCCCTCGTCGGCGACCTCGATCACGACGTCCGTCCCGGCCGAGCCGACCGCCACGGTGAAGCCCGTCCCCTCGGGCGTGTGCTTCAGCACGTTCCCCACGAGGTTGCCGAGCACCTGCCGCAGCCGCGCCTCGTCGCCGACGATCACCAGGGGGTCGTCGGAGTCGTCGAGCCGGACCAGCTCGATCTCCCGCTCCGGAGCCAGGAGGCGGGCGTCGAGCACCTCCCCGGCGGCCAGGCTGAGCAGGTCGACCCGTTCGTGTTCGAGGGGGCGCTGCTGGTCGAGGCGGGCGAGCAGGAGCAGGTCGTCGACCAGGACGCCCATGCGGGAGGCCTCGCCCTCGATGCGGCCCATCAGCTTCTCGGTGTCGGGGTCGGCCTCCTGGCGGTAGAGCTCGGCGAAGCCCCTGATGGAGGTCAGCGGGGTGCGCAGCTCGTGGGAGGCGTCCGCGACGAAGCGGCGCATCTTCTCCTCGGAGCCGCGCGCCTCGGCGGCCGACAGCCGCGCGGCCGTCTCCGACTGCTCCCGGGCGCGGAAGGCCAGCTCGATCTGGTGCAGCATGCCGTTGATCGCGCCGCCGAGACGGCCCATCTCGGTGCTGCGGGGTTGTTCGGGCACCCGCTGCGACAGGTCGCCCCCGGCGATGGCGGCGGCGGTGTGCTCGATCTCTCCGAGGGGACGCAGGCTGCGGCGTACCAGCAGATAGCAGGCGACGCCGAGCGCGACCAGCACGGCCGCGCCGACCCCGGCCACGATGGTGGTCAGCCGGGCGACCGTGTGGTCGATGTCGCCCATGCTGACCGCCACCACGCGGCTGCGCCCGTCGGGCGTCGGCACGGCCACGGCCCGCCATTCGGGGCCCGCCCCGTCGACCGACTCGACGGTGAAGGGATGCCCGGCGAGCGCCGCGACCCTGGTGTGGTCGAGGCCGGTCAGCGCGGGCTCCTCCGACGCGGTCGACGTGGCGATCTGGTCGGCCACCTTGCCGTCGGCGTCGAGGATGAGCACGTGGAAGAGGCCCGGCAGCCGCTGCGGCCGGGCCTTGGCGAGCTTCGTGAAGGACGGCTTCAGGGTCGCCTCGCGCAGCGGCAGGCCGGCGGCGATGAGCTGCTGGTCGATGCGGTCGACCAGGTAGCCGCGCAGCAGCCTCACCGCGAACACGCCGGTCAGCGTGATCGCCAGGGTGACCAGGACGAGCGTCCCGGCCACCAGCCGCGCCCAGAGGGGCACCCGCCTCATCGGCGGGGCGCGCGCAGCACGTAGCCGACGCCGCGCAGGGTGTGGATCAGTTTCGGGTCGCGGGTGTCGACCTTCTTGCGCAGGTACGACACGTACGACTCGACCACGTTCCGGTCGCCGCCGAAGTCGTAGCGCCAGACGTGGTCGAGGATCTGCGCCTTCGACAACACCCGGCCCTGGTTGACCATGAAGTAGTGGAGCAGCTTGAACTCGGTCGGCGACAGCCGCACCGGGCGGCCCGACCGCCAGACCTGGTGGGCGTCCTCGTCCATCTCCAGGTCGGCCACGCGCAGCCGCGCGGGCGCCGGGTCGGCGGCCCCGGCGCGGCGCAGCACGGCCCGGATGCGGGCCAGCACCTCGTCGAGGGAGAACGGCTTGGTGACGTAGTCGTCGCCGAGGGCCAGGCCGGCGAGCTTGTCGTCGTGTGACTGGCGGGCCGTCAGGAAAAGCACCGGCACCCGCCGTCCGGCGGCGCGGAGGCGGGTGGCGACGGCGATGCCGTCCATGTCGGGGAGCATGACGTCGAGGATCATCAGGTCGGGCCGGAAACGTTCGGCGGCCTCGACCGCCTCTCTCCCGTCGGACGCCGTGATGACCTCGAACCCGGCGTAGCGGAGGCTGGTCGACAGCAGCTCCCTGATGTTCGGTTCGTCGTCGACGATCAGGAGCCTGGCCTCACTCATTGGTTCGCTCGCATTCTCGGCACGCCACCGCCCTCGGTCACGCTGGTGGCCGCGACATTCCCGTCGGCGTCCCGCTCGCCCTGGACGACGACCGACGCGCCCGGCTTGAGGTCCGACAGCTTGCCCTCTTTGGAAATTCGCACTTCGGTGTCGTCACCCGTGGTGACGACCGTGGTGGTGCCGTCGGCGCCCTCGACGTAGACCTTGGCGCCGTCGACCAACTTGACGGTACCGACCGTTCCCTGCCGGGTCGGCTGGGCCCCGGTCTGGCCGCCGCGACCGGCCATGAGCTGGCCGATCATGGCCGTCCGGTCGTCGAGGGCGCCGAAGGTCTTCTGGGCCTGGATGCCGACCAGGATCCCCGCGACGAGGACCACCCCGGCGGCCAGGAACAGGGTCAGTCTGGGGAGTTTCGCCCGCGTGGGGCGGGCGGTCAGCTCCTCGGAGAGGTCGCCGCGGAACGGCGAGGTCTCCAGCAGCTCGTCGGCGGACATGCGCCTGGGCACCGTGACTCCTAACTCGAAGCTACTCGAAGCGCAGGGCTTCGATCGGCCGCAGCTTGGCGGCGCGGTTGGCGGGATAGCTGCCGAAGAACAACCCGATGGCGACCGAGACCCCGAGCGCCAGCACGACCGAGCTCGGCACCACGACGGGCGTGATGCCGGCGATGGTGAACTGGGCGCCGGTCATCGCGACGGCGACCCCGAGCAGGCCGCCGATGAGACTCAGCAGGGTCGCCTCGACGAGGAACTGGCCGAGGATCGCGCCGCGCGGGGCGCCGACGGCCTTGCGGATGCCGATCTCGCGGGTCCGCTCGGTGACCGTGACCAGCATGATGTTGGTGATCCCGATCCCGCCGACCAGCAGGCTGATCGCCGCGACGGCCGCGAGCAGGACCGTGAACGTCGAGGTCGCGGCGCTGACGGTCTCCTGGAGGGTGGCCTGGTTGAGGATCTGGTAGTCGGCCGCGACCGCGCCGCCGACGCCGTGCCGCTGGTCGAGCACGGCGGTGATCTCGGCCTGGGCGGCGGCCACGTCGTCGGCCGACCCGGCCTTGACGAGGATCTGGTTCAGCGGCCCGAACCCGGTGAGGCTCTGCTGCACCGCGGGCAGCGGCGCGATGGCGACGTCGTCGGCGTCCTGGAACCCGCCGCTCGCCCCGGCCTCCTTCAGCACCCCGACGACGGTGAACGGCACCCCGGTTATGGTGATCTGCCTTCCGACCGGGTCGAGCGTGCCGAACAGGTTCTCGGCCACGGTCTGCCCGATCACGACGACCTTGCGGGCGGCCAGCACGTCGTCGTTGAAGAAGTACGTGCCCTTGGCGACGGGCTTGTTGGAGGCCTCGAAGTAGCTCGGGTAGGTGCCGACCACCTGCTGGACGGTGTGGGAGGCCCCGTCGTACGACGCCGCCCGCGAGGCCGCCGAGACGACCGGCGACACCGAGCTCACGTGGGGCGCGGCCGTCCGGTCGGCGAGCGCCCTGGCGTCGTCCACGGTCAGCGGCCTGGCCTGGGTGCGCGGCCCGCTGTCCTGCTGCGGCCGGGCCATCCGGAAACCTCCTCCGCCGCCGCCGGTCGACGAGCTCACCGTGAGCGTGTTGGCGCCGAGTTGCTGGATGTTCCGCTGGATCGACTGCGAGGAGCCCTCGCCGACCGCGACCAGCAGGATCACCGCCGCGACCCCGATCAGGATGCCGAGCGTGGTGAGCGCGGAGCGCATCTTGTTGGCCGCCAGCCCCCGGACGGCGAACCGGACGATCTCGACGGCGCTCACGCGGTCACCTCCCTGAGGCGCGGCGGCAGTCCGTCGACGGGGGCGAGCCGGATGTCCTCGACGATCCGCCCGTCCCGCAGCCGGACCACCCGCTTGGCGTGCTCGGCGACGTCGGCCTCGTGGGTGATGACGACGATCGTGCGGCCCGCGGCCGACAACCGGTCGAAGATGCCCAGCACGTCGAGGGTGGAGGTGCTGTCGAGCGCGCCGGTCGGCTCGTCGGCCAGCAGCAGGGCCGGCGAGTTGACCAGCGCGCGGGCGATGGCGACCCGCTGCTGCTGGCCGCCGCTCAGCTCGTTCGGCTGGTGGTTCACCCGGTCGGCCAGCCCGACCAGTTCCAGGGCGGCCAGCGCCCGGCGGCGCCGCTCGGCCGGCCTGACCCCGCCGTAGGCGAGCGGCAGCTCGACGTTGGCCAGCGCCGTCATGCGCGGGATCAGGTTGAACGACTGGAAGACGAACCCGATCTTGCGGTTGCGCACCACGGCCTGCCGCCGGTCGTCGAGCGCGCCGACGTCGACGCCGTCGAGGTGGAACCGCCCGGCGCTCGGGACGTCGAGGCAGCCGATGATGTTCATCAGGGTCGACTTGCCGGAGCCGGAGGCCCCCATGATCGCCACGTAGTCGCCGGGCTCGACCTGGAGGGAGACCCCGCGCAGGGCGTGCACTGCCGTCTCGCCCGCGCCGTAGACCTTGGTGGCGTCCCGTACGTCCAGAACCAGGCTCATGGCCGCCCACCGAACCCGCCGCGGAAGAACCCGCCGGTCTGGCCGGTCGGTGTGACGACCGGCCGCACCACCTGATCACCCTCCTGGAGACCCGAGACGATCTCGGTGCCGGTGGTCCCCCTGACCCCGGTCTCGACCACCCGCACGGTCTGCCTGCCGTTCTCCAGCACGGTCACCGTGCTGCGCCCGCCGGCCGTGGTGATCACCGCCGAGGGCAGCGTCAGCACGTCGTCGGCCCGCTCGACCACCACGCTCACCGAGGCCGTCTGCCCGAGCCTGACCTGGCCGGGGACGTCGGTCAGCTTGATCGTGGCCGCGTAGGACACCACGTTGTCCTCCGTCTGCGGCTGCGCCCCGATGAGCGCGACCTCGCCCGTGGCGGTGACGCCCGGGATGGCGTCGAAGGTGATCTGGGCCTGCTGCCCGACCTTCAATTTGCTCACGTCGGACTCGGTGAAGTTGCCGACGATCTGGAGCCTGCCAGGGTCGGCGACGTCGACGAAGCCGCCCTCCTGGACCTGCGAGGGCCCGCCGACCGTGCCGCCGACCGCCGTGACGGTACCGGCGAACGGGGCCTTGATGACGGTGCCGGCGAGGGCGCGCTTCGCGGCCTGGTAGGCGTTCTTCGCGGCGACGTACTGCGAGTATCCGGTGGCGCTGTCGGTGTCGCCGTCAGCGGCGGCGTCGAGGCTGGCCTTGGCCGCGTCCACCCCTTCCCGGGCGCTCTCGTCGTCGAGCCGGGCCAGCACCTGCCCCTTCTTCACCTTCTGGCCGGGTTCGACGGAGATCGATTCGACGGTGCCCTGGGTCGCGAAACTCAGCGAGCGGCTGCGGGCGCTCTCCACGGCCCCGGAGGCGGTCACGGCGGACTCGACGGTCCCGCGGGTGACCCTGGTGGTCAGCACGTTCCCCGGCTCCGCCGGCCCGCCCCCGCCTCCGAGGGAGGCCCAGGCGGCCCCGGCCCCGCCGAGCAGCAGCACCCCCAGCGAGGCGTTCAGGATCAGCGCTCTGCGCTTCGTCGACAACGTCACAGGGATGGACACTGCCGGTCCAGGTTTGGAGCGCCCTCCGCCGGTCCTGAACGTTTCCTGTCAAGGGTCCACAGGTAATCCGCAGTTTCGGCTCAGCGGAACATGACACGCGGTCACCAGGATGACGTGCCATGACTCCTACCCGGCTCCGCGCCGGCGGCCTCGCCCTGGCCGCCGTCGCCCTGGTGACCACCGGCGTGATCCTGCTCCGGGAGGACCCGCCGGCCCGGCCTGACGTGGAACTCGTCGCCGCCCGGCGCGGCGACGTGACCTCGGTCGCCTCCGCCGCCGGGAACACCGTGGACGACGGCATCCACGACCTGGCCTTCTCGACGGCCGGAACGGTCGAGAAGGTGTACGTGAAGACCGGCGACAAGGTCCGCAAGGGAGACCTCCTGGCCCGCGTCGACGACACGATCGCGCGGGAGAACTACAACGCGGCGAAAGCATCCTTGGCCGCGGCGGAAGACCAACTGGACACGGTCGACGGCTCAGGCTCGACGGGCGGCTCCTTCGCCGCCCCTGCCCGACAACCACGGGACCGACCCCAGGCGAACTGCCCGCGACCTTCGGCCAAGCCGAGCGGCCAGGCTTCCGACCGGCCGAGCACCCCGCCGCCTTCCACGGGCATGCGAGCAGCGACGGTGTCCCTCACCAAGGTCACCACTCCATCCCCGTCGCCATCGGGCAGGCCGTGGCGTCAAGGCGAGGCGGAAGTCCACCTCGATCCCACGAGTGAGCCGTCCCCATCGCCCTCCCCGACCGCTTCTCCGAGCGCCACCCCGCAACCTGAGAGCCAACCGTGTGATCAAAGCCGGCAGCCGCAGCAGCAGCAGCGCCCCCAAGGCGGCGGCACCCGGCTCCCGCAGCAGCAGGGCGGCGGCCCCCAGATGACCGAGGCCGAGGCGGAGGCCGCGGTCACGCGGGCCAAGAACGACCTGAACGCCGCCGAGGACGCCCTGAAGGGCGTCGTCATCAGGGCACCCTCAGCCGGTACGGTCCTCCAGGTCAACGGCGCCGAAGGCGACCAGTACACCGAGGGCGCCTTCGTCAGCCTCGGCGACCTCGACGACCTCCAGGTCAAGGCCCTGTTCACCCAGTCGGACATCGGCACCCTGAAGACCGGCCAGCAGGCCGTCATCACGTTGGGCACCCCCGAGGGCGCCTACGAGGGCACGGTCTCCCACATCGACCCCATGGCCACGACGACCGACCTGCTGGTCCGATACGGCGTCACCATCTCCTTCGACGACCAGCCCGCCGGCCTCCGCCTGGGCCAGACGGCCACCGTCCAGGTCGTCACGGGCCGGGCCCCGGACGCGGTCCACGTCCCGGCGCGGGCGGTGCAGAACGACACGGTCACCCTGGCCGACGGCGCGAAGCGCAAGGTCACGACGGGGGTCCGCAGCGACACGCAAGTGGAGATCACCGGCGGCCTGACCGAGGGCGAGAAGGTGGAACTCCCGGGCGCCTCCGCCCTCAACGGCGAGTTCCCCGACAGCACCTTCCCCGGCCTCTAGGAGACGGCCGGAGGCGGATAGCGATGGATCTCCGCCCGATGCCCGGTCGACCCGGCGAACTTGGCGTCATCGGTCAGCAGCGGCACCTGCAGGTATTCCGCGAGAGCGACATACATGCCGTCGTAGGCCGTGAGGTTGTTCCGCAGTTCCAGCACCCGCTTCTGCAGCGGCGCCATCGGATGCCGGGCGATCTTCAGCTGCCCGAACCGTTCCAGCATGATCTGCGCTCGCTCGACGGAGATCCGTACGTCCGGTTTGCTGGTGCTGACATGTCCGCGCACCACCGAGGCGATTTCGACATCGATCAGGGCGGGGGCGTGGACCTGCCGGTTCAGACGTTGCCGAAGCAGGTGGTCACCTTTTACGTTGGCCAGCAGCCGGAAGACGATCGAGGCGTCGACGACCAGGCTCAACGCCGGCCGTCCCGCATCGTCTCCCGGACGAATTCGGGGTCGTAGGGAACGGGCTCATCGGCGGCGATCCTCTCCATGACCTCATCGAGGGTCGGGGTCGACGCCTGCTCGTTCAGCAGCTCACGGAGATAGGACGAGAGCGACTTGCCGGCCTGCTCGGCTCTCGCCTTCAGCGTGAGCTCGGTCGAATCAGGAACGTCGCGAATCTGAATGGTCCCCATGCCATCACCATAGCATGCAGGTTGCATGCATTCAGTCGTGCTCCGGTTCCAGGCGTAACACCACCCGGAACGCCGCCCCCGTCCCCGGCGACGTCTCCACCGTCACCGTCCCCCCATGGGCCTTAACCAGCGACGACACGATCGACAACCCGAGCCCCGTCCCCGACGACTCGTCGTGGGTCCGGGCCGGGTCGGCGCGGTAGAAGCGTTCGAAGACCCGGGCCGCCTCGTCGGCCGTCATCCCCGGCCCCTTGTCGGCGACCTCGACGAACGCCTCGCTCCCGGCCGCGCCGACGGTCACCGTCACCGGCACCCCGTCGGGCGTGTGGGTCAGCGCGTTGGACATCAGGTTGCCGACGACCTGCCGTAAGCGCACCTCGTCGCCCGGCACGATCGGCGCGGTCGTCCCCTCGACCGCCAGGGAGATCGACCGCCCGGGGGCGAGGATGCGGGCGTCCTGGACGGCGTCGCCCGCGATGGCCAGCAGGTCGACCGGCTTCGACTGGAGGGGGCGCTGCTGGTCGAGGCGGGCGAGCAGGAGGAGGTCGTCGACGAGCAGGCTCATGCGTTCGGCCTCGCTCTCGATGCGGCGCATCAGCCGGGTCACGTCGGTCTGCGGGGCCTGGCGGTGGAATTCGGCGTACCCGCGGATGGAGGTCAGCGGGGTGCGGAGTTCGTGTGAGGCGTCGGCGACGAAGCGGCGCATGCGCTCCTCCGACTCGCGGGCCGCCGCCTCCGACCGGGAGCGGTCGTCGAAGGCCTTCTCGATCTGGGCGAGCATCCCGTTCAGCGAGCGGGCCAGGCGGCCCACCTCGGTGCGCGGGTCACGGTCGGGGATGCGGCTGCTCATGTTGCCGGCGGCGATCGATCCGGCCGTACGCTCGATCTCCGCGAGGGGGCGCAGGCTGCGCCGGACCAGCACGATGCCGAGCAGGCCAGCCAGCGCCAGCACCACCGCCCCGCCCAGGACGACGATCAGTCCCAGCCGGGTGGTGATCTGGGTGACGCCGCCGAGCCCGATGGCCGTCACCAGGGTCCGGCCGCTCGGCAGCGACACGGTCTTGACCCGCCACGACACGCCGTCGGACGCGCGGGTCGCGATGTCGCCGGGAGGCGGCAGGTCGGCCGGGCTCGGGCGGCCGGTCACCGACTCACCGGCCGCCGACGGGCCGACCGTGCCGTCGGCCTCGACGACCTGCACCAGGCCCTCGGGCGGCAGCCGCTGCATCGAGTAGGTCAGGTCGCCGCTGTGGGCGAGCCGGGCGAGCGTCTGGACGCTGAGCTTGGCCACCTGCTCGTCGACACGGTCGATCAGGTAACTGCGCAGGAGGGACACGCTGGCCGCGCCGATCACCAGCAGGGTCCAGGCGACCAGGGCGAGCATCGCCGCGATCAGCTTGGTACGCAGCGACACCCGGCTCATGTCGTCAGGCCGAGGTTCGCATCACGTAGCCGACACCGCGCAGGGTGTGGATGAGCCTCGGCGCCGACCGGCTGTCGATCTTGCGGCGGAGCACCGACACGTAGGACTCCACGATCCCGGCGTCGCCCCGGAAGTCGTAGTCCCACACGTGGTCGAGGATCTGCGCCTTCGACAACACCCGCCCGGCGTTGGCCATGAAGTAGCGCAGCAGCTTGAACTCGGTCGGCGACAGCGGCACCGGGTGGCCCGACCGCCAGACCTCGTGGGACTCCTCGTCGAGCTCGATGTCGGCGAAGGTCAGCCGGGGCGGCGGCGCGGTCGGGTCGCCCGCGGTGCGGCGCAGCACGGCCCGGATGCGGGCGATGACCTCTTCGAGCGAGAACGGCTTGGTGACGTAGTCGTCGCCGCCCAGCGTCAGGCCGCGGATCTTGTCTTCGGTGGCGTCGCGGGCGGTCAGGAAGACGACCGGGGTGAAGGTACCGCCGCCGCGCAGCCTGCGGACGACGTCGAAGCCGTCCATGTCGGGCAGCATGACGTCGAGCACGATCAGGTCGGGCCGGTGACGGGTGGCCGCGGCGACTCCCTCGGTGCCGCTGGAGGCGGTGCTGACCTCGAAGCCGGCGTACCGCAGGCTCGCGGCCAGCAGTTCGAGGATGTTCGGCTCGTCTTCGACGATCAGCAGTCGGGCTTCGGGAGTCACCATGAGCATCTTCTCGGATGAAGGGGGGCTTTCCTGAGCACTTTATGAAGAATCGCTTAAGGTTGCCGTCAAATCAGCCACATGCCGGGCGATCGCGAAGCTCGACGTCGCGGCCGGGGAAGGCGCGTTGCGCACGATCAGGACCCGCCCGTGGCGGTCGATGGCGAAGTCGTCGACCAGCGTGCCGTCGCGGCCGACGGCCTGGGCCCGCACCCCGCTGCCGGCCCTGACCAGGTCGCCCCGGGCGAGCGCCGGCACGTAGCGGCGGGCCGCCTTGAGGAACGCCGACGGCCGCAACGAGCCGTTCAGCTCGCGCAGGCCGGTCAGCCAGTGGCGGCGGGCCATCGTGCGGGTGCCCGGCCAGGCCAGGACGCGGGCCAGCTCGCCCAAGCGCACGTCGCGCCACGAGTAGCCCTCCAGCGCCAGTGCCATGATCGCGTTGGGGCCGACCAGCACCTCGCCGTCGACCCGTTTGGTCAGGTGGACGCCCAGGAAGGGGTAGCGCGGGTCGGGCACGGGATAAATCAGGCCCTTGACCAGCGTTTTCGCCGTGGCGGTCAGGCGGAAGTACTCCCCCCGGAAAGGGACGATGCGCACCTCTCCCCGGCCCGCCAGGGCGTCGGTGCCCAGGCCTGCGCAGACCACCAGGCGGTCGAAGCGCAGGCCGCCCGCCGCCACACCCGTGGCCGACTCGTGGATGGCCCGCACGGGGTGCGAGAGCCGTACATCCAACGATGCGGCGAGATGCCGGGCGACGGCGGGAAAGTCGACGACGGCGGTGTGGGGAGAATGCACGGCGCCGACGCCGACCGCGTGGGGTTCGATCTCGCGCAGGCCGAGGGCGTCGAGCTCGGAGATGTCCGGTACGCCGTTCGCCCGCGCCCTGGCCGCGATCTCCCGCAGCCCCGCCCGCTCGGCCCCCGTCGAGGCGATCACGAGCTTGCCGACCTCGTCGTAGGGCAGCCCGTGTTGCCGGCAGTAGTCGCGCAGCAGCGCCACGCCCTCGCGGCACAACCGCGCCTTCAGCGATCCGGGCCGGTAGTAGATCCCGGCGTGGACGACTCCGCTGTTGTGCCCGGTCTGGTGGGCGGCGACGCGGTCTTCCTTCTCCAGGACCGTCACCTCGGCGCCCCGGGAGGTCAGCTCACGCGCCACCGCGAGCCCGAGGATGCCGGCGCCGACCACCCCGATCTCCATGCCTTCGATAATATCGAACACGTGTACGTTCCACCGGGATGGCCACCCGAAGTACTCCCGCCGGGCAGCCCCGACTGGCAGACGTCGGCGGTCAACTGGCTGCTCGACGCGGTGCCGCCCGACTACCGCGCCTACGGGGTGCTGCGCCGCCATCCGCTCGCGCTGGCCCGCATGGCCGGCCACACCGTGCGCGCCCAGGTCGAGGGCGCGCGGGCGGGCTACCGCGACGCCGCCGTCGACCTGAAGGAGCACCTGCCGCCCCACGTGGTCCAGGCGGTCCTGGAGGTCTACCGCCGCGAGGGCCCCCGGCTCGTGGCCCTGGCCGAGTCGATCGCCCTGGTCGAGCGTGCGCTGCGGGGGGAGGAGTTCGTCGAAGGAAGACGCTGACGGCCGCCGGCCGTCACCGTCTCCGCTGCGAATCTGCCTCAAAGACACGCTTCAGCGGAGACCCCGGATCGCCGCGCCGACCCGCTTGACGTCGCGGATCCGGCTCTCGTAGGTCGCGCCCACCACCAGCAGCAGCAACCCGCCGACGGCCATCGGCACCCAGCGGGGCACCATGAGCACCAGGTCGGCCACCCAGGGCGTGATCTCGTGCACGGTCACCGCCGCGAGCGTGAACCCGCCCAGCACGGCGGGCGCCTGCAGCCGCCGCAGCGCCCCCACGACCAGCACGACCAGCGCCACGATCCCGAGCGCGAGCGGCCTGAGCCACCCCTCGGGCTGGTCGTAGAGCACGACCAGGCTCGGCAGCAGCGTGAACGAGAGCCCCGCGCCGTAGGCCCGCCACGACGACCCGGTCCGCGCCTTCCACCACCCGAACACCAGCAGCACGACCGAGAACGGCGCCGTGTAGGCCTCGACGAGGGTGACGTCCTCGGCGTAGAGCCGCGACCACGAGGCCGTCAGCAGCAGCGCCGTGGCCAGGTAGCCGACGTTCCCGCGGTCCTTCCGCAGCGCCACCCCCGCCGCGATCACCCCGGCCGCCGCCGCGGCGAGACTGAACATCTTCAGATCCGGTACGACCGCCAGCGCCGCCACCCCGAGCACCCCGGCCCCGATCTCGGTCCGCCGCCAGGGCGCCGCCGCGGCGGCCACCGCGAGCAGCACGAACGTGAGGAAGCGAGGCTGGAGGTCGGCCGCCAGCCAGGCCGCCACCGCGAACCCGCCGGCGTGGATCACCGCCACGTTGGCCGCCCACGTCCGCAACGTGGCCGCCCGGAACGCGACCCCCGCCGCGATCAGCGCCAGCGCGGCCAGCACCACGAGCGTCGCCGTCTCACTGACCAGCCCCCACACCACGGCGACCACCCCGACACCGAGGGCGAGCCGGGCGAACGCCGGCTGCGGCACCGCCGCGACCCCGGCGGCCAACGCCAGCAGCACCACGATCATGACCGGGTAGGGCAGGTCGAACACCGGCGGCACGAACGCCACGGCCACCGCCCCCACCAGCACCGCGACGACCTTCTGCCGCACCACCAGCGCCAGCGCGACGGCGATCAGCACGAGCAGCAGCAGATCGGGCACCCCCGGCACCCACGGCGACCGGCTGAGGTAGTCGCCCGCCCCCGCGCCCCAGCTCGCCGACCAGACGCCGTGCCCCCAGTCGAGCGGCCCGCGCAGCACGATCAGCACCGGCGCCAGCACCCCGATCGACGCCAGCGCCCCCACGACCAGCGCGGTGTTCCTGGCCCGCCCGCGCAGCACGAGCGCGAACACCCCCGCCGCCACCGGCGCGACCAGGATCACCCACGCGAACGGCACTACCACCGCGAACGGCGCCCGCACCGCGAACACCCCCGCGACCACACCCCCGATGACCGGGACCAACGGGAACTTCTTCGCCCCCCGCGCCATGAACGCCGCCTCGGCGGCGGCCACGGCCAGAATCACGGCGTAGCCGACCGCCTCGGCCAGGTCGTCGGGGTAGGCCGTGGACTGGAAGAACGCGATGTAGACGCCGATGACCCAGGTGGCGAGCAGCCCGACCAGCGCGACCTTCCGGCGGGCCCACGTCCAGACGGCGACGTCGAACCCGGCGGTCAGGATGAGCGCCCCGGCGGCGTGGGCGGCCGTCTGGTCGGCGACGAAGACGATCAGCGGGAACTGGGCGAGCCCGATGGCGATCGGGACCGGGAGCGACAGCCTGGCGTAGCCGCCGTAGAGGGCGAACAGCCCCGCGGCGAGCGCGAACAGCACCGCCGTGTACGGCAGCGAGTCGACCCGCGGCTCGAACCAGACCTGGTAGGCGGCGTACCCGTCGAGCAGGAACAACGCGAGCCCGAGGATCGCGACCGTCTCGGCGGTCGCCTTGAGGTTGCGCCTGACCAGCAGGAACGGGGTAGCGAAGGTCAACGCGGTGAACCCGACGAGAATGGCCGCCCGCCCCCCGATCCCGACGGAACCCCAGCTGACGATCGTGAACACGAACGCCGCGACGACCAGCAGCAGGCCGCCGAGACCGAGCAGCAGGTTACGAACGGCGGAGGGCGACATCTCCCGCTTCGGGGGGACGTTGCCGGGAAAACCGACAGGCACCGGGCCGCCGGGCCGGCCCGGCACACCTGCCTGCCAACCTGGCTGACCGGACACACCCGCCTTGGGGGCGGCCTGGCCGTGCGCACCCGCGACGTGCCCCGGGCCGTCCTGCGCGCCCGTCTGCGGGCCTTCCGCCGGGCCGTTCACCGGCGTCTGGGCTCCCCCGGCCCAGGCGCCGGCAGGCTGGTTCTCTCCGGCGGCGCGGAGCGCGGTCAGCAGCTCCGACCTCCTGCCGAGCAGCCAGGCCTCGCGCCCCCGTAGGTCGTTCAGGGCGAGGTCGAGCTGCCACAGTTCGGCCGCGATCGGGCCGTGGAGCGGAAGCTCGCAGGCCGGGCATCGGCGGGGTGACCCGTCCAGCGGGGCACCGCAGTCGGGGCAGGCGGGAGAGCCGGCGGAGTGCATACCGGAACGATCCCGCTCAACCCCACGTGGGCGCTATGGAGCACCTACTCAATTCGCGATGAGTATCCCGGTATGTGGCTGACAAAAGATCTCAAAACCAGCCGCTCAGACGCCTTCCCCATGAGTAGCCGTCGCCAGGTGGCGAACGATCGCCGGACTATCGCCCGGCCCAGCGCGCGATGCCGACGATGATCCCGACCGCGCCCACCGCCACTCCGAGCCACAACGCGATCATGAGCCCCGTGTTCGGCCCCGCCGACTCGGAGGCCACCGGCTGTGCCGCCGGGCTCGCCGTGGGCACGTCGGCGGCTTTCGGCGTGGGCGACGGGCTCGGGACGGCGCTCTCCGGCAGCGGCACCCGCACGACCGGGCTGCGTTTGCCCTCCGACCCGGTCAGCAGCGCCTTCCCGTCGGCCGTGTAGGTGATCGACTCCGCCTGCCGCAACATGGGCATCGGCACGCCCGAGATCTCGTCGTCGATCTTCCGGTAGAGGGTCGCCGAGAAGTAGGTCCGAATGACGAAACTCGACCCGTCGGGCGCGAACGCCGCGTCGGTCGCCATGGTCGGGGCCGACCCCACCCGCTTCAGCACGTTCACCCGGTCGGTCCGCAACTGCCTGGGCGCGGCGTAGACGAGCCCGTCGAACTCCTTGGTCACCACGTAGAGACGCCCGGTCCGGGGGTCGACCATGAGACCTTCGGCGTTCCGCGCCTGGTCGGCGTACCGGAACCGGTATCTCACCGCCGAGACGGTCCCGCCGCGCAGCCGGGCCGGTTCGGTCACCTTGTAGACGGAGATGTCGGGCCACGCCCCGTCGAGGTTGTCGCCGATGTCACCGAAGAACAACACCCCGCGCCCCGACGCGTCACGGTAGGCCGCCATGCCCTCCCAGTCGCGGGCCTCGGCGTTCGCGATCGTGTACGCCGCCCTGGTCCGCCCCGTCGAGGAGTCGACGGCGTAGAAGACGGCCCCGGCGTCGCTGTCGTTGTGGGTGTAGACGATCCCGGGGTGCGTCGGCGAGACGGCCAGGCCGCTCGACTCGGTGATCCGGGGATCGGTGAACTCGAAGAGCTCGTCGTCGGCGTGCGCCGGAACCGCCCACAGGACCACGACCAGCAAGGCGAGCCCGATCCCCCGGTATGTCCACCCCATGGGAGACATCCTGCCCTGTCTAATGGCCGCACCTGCGGTGCGGCCGGCCGGGGCGCTCAGGCGCGAGAGGGCTGGCCTGGAGTCCACTCCAGGTTCCTAAGGTGGAAGCATGGACTACGCGCAGCTCGGTCGTACCGGACTCAAGGTCAGCAAGCTCTGCCTGGGCACGATGAACTTCGGCCCGCAGACGTCTGAGGAGGACTCCTTCACGATCATGGATCGCGCCCATGAGCTGGGCATCAACTTCTTCGACACCGCCAACGTCTACGGATGGGTGAAGGGTGAGGGGGTCACCGAGCAGATCATCGGCCGGTGGTTCGCCCAGGGTGGTGGCCGCCGTGAGAAGACCGTCATCGCCACGAAGCTCTACGGCTCGATGGGCGACTGGCCCAACGAGACGTTCCTGTCGGCGCTGAACATCCGCCGCGCCTGCGACGCCTCGCTGAAGCGCCTGCAGACCGACTACATCGACGTCTACCAGGCCCACCACGTCGACCGGAACACCCCGTTCGAGGAGTTCTGGGAGGCCATGGAGGTCCTGCGCCAGCAGGGCAAGATCCTGTACGTCGGCTCGTCGAACTTCGCCGGCTGGCACATCGCCAAGGCCCAGGAGACGGCCCGCCGCCGCAATTTCCTCGGCCTGGTGAGCGAGCAGTCGAAGTACCACCTGCTGGAGCGCTCGGTCGAACTCGAAGTGCTCCCGGCGTGTGAGGACTACGGGCTTGGCGTCATCCCGTGGAGCCCCCTGGCCGGCGGCCTGCTCGGCGGCGTCCTCAGGAAGATCGACAAGGGCCGCAGCGCCACCGAGGACATGCTCCAGAGCCTGGAGAAGGTCCGCCCCCAGATCGAGCAGTGGGAGGCCTTCTGCGACGAACTGGGCGAAGACCCGGCCAATGCGGGCCTCGCCTGGCTCCTCCACCAGAAGGCCGTCACGGCCCCGATCATCGGCCCCCGCACCGCCGACCAGCTCGACGGCTCCCTGCGCGCCCTGGAGATCAAGTTCGACGACAAGGCCCTGGCCCGCATCGACGAGATCTTCCCCGGCCCCGGCGGCACCGCCCCCGAGGCCTACGCCTGGTAGCGGAAGGTCCGGTGCGGCGACTCGCCGCACCGGACCTCTCCCGTCACGGCCGAAGACCCCAAAGCCGAAATCGGCGGCGCCTATCCGGTGATCTTGCTGCGGCGCTCGATGAAGACGACGTCTCTCCAGCGATCGTGGTGACGTCCGATGCGTTCCCGGATGCCGACCTGGCGGAATCCGGCTTTCTCGTGCAGGCGCAGGCTGGCGGTGTTCTCGGGGAAGACGCCGGACTGGATGGTCCAGATGCCGGCGGCCTCCGTCGAGTCGATCAGCGCCTTCAGGAGCAGGGTGCCGACCCCGCGCCCGTGGTGGGCCGGGGAGACGTAGACGGAGTGCTCGACGACTCCGGCGTACACGCACCGGTCGGAGACGGCCGAAGCGGCGACCCACCCGACCACCTCGTCCGACGCGGTGTCGACCGCCACGTGCCGGTGGCCGGGGAGCTTGGCCGTGGTGAAGGTCTCCCATGTCGGGGCGGTGGTCTCGAAGCTGGCTTGCCCGCCGTCCAGGCCGGTTTGATAGACGGCCAGGACCTGGGCGGCGTCGTCGTCGCGCATCGGGCGGACGGCGATCTCCGGTTTGGTCGCTTGGACGATCGTGCTGTGCAGCCCTTGCGCCAGAGGCGACGTCCGGGTCAGGCGAATGTCGGTGAACCCCACTGCGGTCAGGTGGGCGCGGTAGCCGGCTTCGGTGAGCGTCCCCACGGTGCAGCCGACCGACCGTTCGGCCTCCTCACGGCGGAACGGTTCGAGGTCGTCGTCGGCGACGATGTCGCTCACCCCGAACCGGCCGCCGGGCTTCAGGACGCGGAACGCCTCGGCCAGGGTGCGGGGTTTGTCGGCGGACAGGTTGATCACGCAGTTGGAGATCACGACGTCCACGGCGCGGTCGGGGAGCGGCACGTCGAGCCCCGCGCCGGAGCCGAGATCGAGAACGGTGTCTCCGGGCCGCAGGTCGGCGACCGCCACCGGGTTGCCGCATCCCAGGCTCGCCCCCTCCGGGATACCGGTGTCGCAGGTGTGGGCGTGGGAGCCGGGACAGTCGGCCGACGCGTCGGGGACGGGCTGTCCGGCCTGGGCGGTCTGCGCGAGTCCGGCACAGTGCCGCAGGACCTCTGATCGCCGGTCGTCGATGTCGTCGGCCATGCCGGTCTCCTCAGGTGATGGGGCGTCCCATGACCACGTCGGCGGCGGTCGGGAAGTAGTCCACGCACGCGTCGTTGATCCGGTAGAAGCGCGCGATCCCGCGCTGCTCGACCAGCACGAACCGCACCTCGGCAAGGATCTTCAGGTGGGCCGAGACGGTCGACTGAACGACGTCCACGGCTTCGACGATCTCTTTGACCGACATCGGCTGTCCGGCGCGGGCGAGCAGGGTGACGATCTGCACGCGGGTGGCGTCGGACAGGGCGCGGAAACAGGTGGCGTACTTCTCGGCGGTGTCGCGGTCGAGTGGTCCATTCATCGTCAATCGACGATAGGCGATGAAAGCTCCTGGAGCAACGTCAGAACCCGGCGCTCGATTTCGTCGCGGATCGGGCGGACGTCGTCGACGCCCTTGCCCGCCGGGTCGGGCAGCTCCCAGTCCAGGTAGCGCTTGCCCGGGTAGAACGGGCAGGCGTCCCCGCATCCCATCGTGATCACGACGTCGGACGCCTGAACGGCCTCGTCGGTCAACGGCTTGGGGAACGCCCTGGACAGGTCGAGCCCGATCTCGTCCATGACGGCGATCACGGCGGGGTTGATCGTGTCGGCGGGGGCCGACCCGGCGGAGCGGACGACCACGTCGCCCTTGCCGTGGTGGTCGAGCAGGGCGGCGGCCATCTGGGAGCGTCCGGCGTTGTGGACGCAGACGAAGAGAACCTCTGGGACGGCGGCGGTCATGCGAACTCCTTGGAGGCGGGAGCCGTGGAGGGTGCGGCCACGGGGTGGAGGATCAGGGCCAGAGCAGCGCCGGCGAACGCGCCGGCGAGTTGAGCGGCGATGAACGGCGCGACCGACACCGGGGCGATCCCGGCGAAGGTGTCGCTGAAGATGCGGCCGATGGTCACGGCGGGGTTGGCGAAGGAGGTGGAGGAGGTGAACCAGTAGGCCGACCCGATGTAGGCCCCCACCGCCGGGGCGGCCAGGTGGGCGCGGCCGGTGCGGGTCAGGCTGAGGACCAGAGCCACCAGACCGGCGGTCGCGACGGCTTCGGCCAGCCACAGGGACGGCGCGGTCCGGACGGTGGCGGAGATCGTGACGGCGGGGAGGTCGAACATGAGGTTGGCCAGCACGGCTCCACTGATGGCGCCCATGGTCTGGGCCAGCGCGTAGACGCCAAGAGAGGTTCCCGTGAGGCCGGTCCGCCCCCGGCGACCGAGTGCCCAGTCGACGAGGGAGACCACCGGGTTGAGGTGAGCGCCGGAGACCGGCCCCACCATGAGGATGATCACGGCGAGCCCGGCGGCGGTCGCGGCGGCGTTCTCGGCCAGTTGCAAGCCGACGTCGCTCGGGGACAGGCGGGCGGCGGCGATGCCGGAGCCGATCACGATCGTGACGAGCAGGCCGGTGCCGACGAACTCCGCTATGGCGCGTCGTGCCAGGGAGGTCACCGGACGCCGGCCTCTTCCCTCGCCGTGTCGAACAGCGCCGACAGCCGGTCGAGCGCCTGCGGGATCACCCATGAGTAGACCCAGGTCCCGCGCCGCTCGGAGCCGATCAGCCCGGCTTCCCTGAGGGTCTTCAGGTGATGGGAGATCGTCGGCTGCGACAGGTCGAACTCGGGAAGCAGATCGCAGACGCAGGTCTCCTCGTCGCGGGCGGCGATGAGGGAGAGCAGGCGCAGCCGTACGGGATCGGCGACGGCCTTGAGGACCTTCGCCAGCTCGGCCGCGTCGTCCTTGCTGATGGGTTCACGGGCCAGGGGCGCGCAGCATTCCTCCGCGATGACCGGCAACGGGTTCTGCTTCGACATAGGCCGATATTGACATCGGTCGATACAGGAACGCAAACTGTGCTTCGAAAGGCTACTTAGATGTTCATCGATACAAGGAGAGGATCACATGTCCCGCGTTCAGCTCGCCCTGCGGGTCTCCGACCTGGAGGCGTCCGTGGCCTTCTACAGCAAGCTGTTCGACGCCGAACCGGCCAAGCGGCGGCCCGGCTACGCCAACTTCGCCATCGCCGAACCGCCGCTGAAGCTCGTGCTCCTGGAGGGCGAGCCCGGCCGGCCGACCGTGATGGACCACCTCGGCGTCGAAGTCGACACGACCGACGCGGTCACGGCCGCCTCCTCCCGCCTGGCGGCGGAAGGCCTGGCGACCGCCGACGAACAGGACACCGCCTGCTGCTACGCCGTCCAGGACAAGGTCTGGGTCCACGGCCCCGGCGACGAACCGTGGGAGGTCTACACGGTCAAGGCCGACTCGGCGACGCTGATCAAGGAGTCCGATCCGGCCTGCTGCGCTCCGGCCGGCGTCGAAGTCCTCGACGTGGAGCCCAAGCAGGCCTGCTGCTGATCCACCCGGCCGCGGCGGTCACCACGCGGTGGCCGCCGCGCCGGAGGCGCGGTCGTTCACCAGGTCACTGGACCAGCGCGCCCACGACGACGAGCAGCATCAGCAGGCCGAGCACGGTCGGCAGCAGCCAGCGGCGGGGACGGTCCACGGCGTCGAGCCTAGCCAAGCCCATGGGGTGCCGCTGACCATCCTCAGACCGCGATCGACGCCGTCGCCGGGTTGAGGGCCATGGCCTTACGCGCCGCGACCAGCCGGGTGATCAACACGGCCAGCACCACCCCGCTCAGGCTGAGCAGGCCGGAAACCATGATCCCGACCCGCGGCCCGGCGAGCTCGGCGATCCACCCGATCAAGGGGGCGCCGATCGGAGCCCCGGCCGTGAAGACCAGAACATAGATTCCCATCACCCGGCCGCGCATCTCGCTGGAGGCCCCGAGCTGCAGGGTCGAGTTGGCCATGGTCTGCACGGTGATCATCGCCAGTCCGGCCGGGACGAGCGCGATCAGGAAGGCCCAGTACGCCGGCGTCACCGCCGCCACGATCTGGGCGGCCCCGAAGGCGATGCCCGCGGCGACCATCGTCCGCCGCGACGGGGTGACCCGGCGGGCCGCCAGCAGCGCCCCCACGACCGCCCCGATGGCGAACGCGCTGCTGCCGATCCCGAACGCCGACGCCCCCGCGTCGAACACCTCGGTCGCCATCAGCGCGATGGACGTGGTGAAGCTCTGCGCGAAGACCGCCACGAACCCGACCATGAGCACCGGCAGCAGCAGGTCCGGCTTCCCGATCACGTAACGCACGCCCTCCCTGGCCTGCCCCTTGCCGCGCTTGACCGGCTCGGGGGTGCGCAGTTCGGCCGTCCGCATCAGCAGCATGCCGCCGATGGTGAAGGCGAAGGTGAGCGCGTTGACCAGGAACAGCGGCCCGGTGCCGCCCAGCCAGTTGATCAGGAGCCCGGCGACGGCCGGGCCGACCACGCGGGCCAGGTTGAAGGAGGAGCTGTTCAGGGCGATGGCGTTGGACAGGTCGTCGCGGCCGACCATCTCGACCACGAACGACTGCCGGGTGGGCACCTCGACGCAGGCCAGCAGACCGAGCGTGAAGGCCATGACGTAGACGTGCCAGACCTGGGCGTGCCCGGTGACGGTCAGCACACCCATGGCGAGCGCGAGCGCCGCCATCAGCGACTGCGCGGTCATCAGGAGCGGCCGCTTCGGGAACCGGTCGGCCAGCACGCCGCCCCACATCCCGAACAGCATGACCGGCAGGAACTGGAGCGCCACCGTGATGCCGAGCGCCGTGCCCGACCCGCCGGTCAGGCTCAGCACGAGCCAGTCCTGGGCGGTGCGCTGCATCCAGGTCCCGACGTTGGAGACAACGCCTCCGGAGAGGAACAGCCGGTAGTTGTGGTTCCGCAACGACCGGAACATGCCCGACTTCTCCGACGGGTCCCCGGCGGCCTCGGGCGCGGGCGACGGCGTCTCCGCCGCCGGCAGCACATCCGATCCCGGTTCTCCGGCCGGCGAACCCGGGCCGGCTCCGGAGGGCAGGGCTGGGCCGGGCTCCCGAACCGCCCCAGCTCCCGTCCACTTCGCCAGGTCGGCCGCCGTGCGCAGCCTTCTCACATTTGGGAGAGCTTTTCCAGGATGGGGGCGGCCCGGCGCAGGATCGCCTTCTCCTCCGGTGTCAGCTCGCCGAGGCGCTGGGCCAGCCAGGCCTCCTTGCGGCGGCGTTCTTCTTTCAGCAGCGCGGCGCCCGCCGGGGTGACCGACAGGGTCACCTGACGACGGTCGGTGGGGTGGGGGGAGCGGGCCAGCAGGCCGCGTTCCTCCAGATGGGTGACCACCCTGGTCATCGAGGGCGGCTGCACCTTCTCGTGTTCGGCCAGCTCGCCGGGGGTCATCGTGGTGTGCCGCTCGACGGCGGCCAGGGCCGCGAGCTGGGTGGGCGTCAGGATGTGACCCACGGCCTGTTTGCGCAGGCGACGGGTCAGCCGGGCCAGCGACACGCGCAGCGCGGACGCCAGACCGGCGTCGCTGCGCAGGTTCGCAGCCGGATCCGTGTTCTGAGGATTCGTTAGCATGAGTCATTACCTTTGCTAACTATATGGCACACCATGGCATTCCTGCTCAGGGATACCTTCCCCAAAAGGGCCGGGCACGGCCCCCGAAGGAGGCCGTGCCCGGGTCAAGAATCAGGCGCAGGTGTAACCCGACGCCGTCGAGGTGTCGCTGCTGGGACGCGCCACCTGGAAGCCGAACGTCGTGGTCGCGCCGGAGCCCAGGTTGCCGTTGTAGGCGGCGTTGCGGGCCGTCACCGTGTTCCCGGACACCGTGAGGGTGGCGTTCCAGGAGCCGACGATGGTGTGGCCGGAGGGCAGGGTGAAGGTCACCGTCCACGAGGTGCGCGGGGAGGTGCCGTTGGTCACGGTCACCGGCTGGACGACGTACCCGCCGCCCCACTGGGTCTGGATCGTGCCGGTGGCCGAGCAGCCGCCGGAGTTGCCGCCCGTGGTGGTGAAGGTGACCGAGGTGGAGTTGGCCGACAGGTTGCCCGCCCCGTCACGCGCCCGGACGTAGACCGTGTAGGCCGTGCTGGCCGACAGCCCCGTCAGGGCCACCGAGTTGGTGGTGGACGTCGCGATCTGCGTGCCGCCCGAGTTGTAGACGTTGTAACCCGCCAGGCCCGAGCCGCCCGTGTCGGTCGACGCGGTCCACGACAGGGTGGCCCCCGACGAGGTGATGTTGGAGGCGGTGGGCGCGCCGGGCGTGGTGGGGGCGGTGGTGTCGCTGCTGCCGCCCGTGGTGGTGAAGGTGACCGAGGTGGAGTTGGCCGACAGGTTGCCCGCCCCGTCACGCGCCCGGACGTAGACCGTGTAGGCCGTGCTGGCCGACAGCCCCGTCAGGGTCACCGAGTTGGTGGTGGAGGTCGCGATCTGTGTACCGCCCGAGTTGTAGACGTTGTACCCGGCCAGACCCGAGCCGCCCGTGTCGGTCGACGCGGTCCACGACAGGGTGGCGCCCGATGAGGTGACGCCGGACGCGGTCGGGGCGCCCGGTGTCGAAGGTGCCGTCGTGTCGTTCGGGGTGCCGTTGTCGAGGGCGTTGTGGACCGCCGTGTACGACGGCTTCTGCGAGTAGTTGTTGTCGTAGATGAGCGCGAAGCCCTCACCCGGGAAGGTGTCCGGGACCCACGAGTACTTGTCGGTGAAGCCCCAGATGGTCACGCCGGCGCAGGCCGTGACCGCGAGACAGGCGTTCACCACGTTGGTGTAGTAGGTCGCCTGCTGGGTGTCCTTGGCCGAGGTGCGCGACCCCTGGATGCGGACGTCGAGCTCGGTGATCCTGACCTGGACGCCGAGGTTGGCGAACCGCTGGAGGTTCTGCTGGAGGTCGTTCGGGAAGCCGTACTGGGTGGAGAGGTGCGACTGGAAGCCGACGCAGTCGACCGGCACGTTCTGCGACCGGAGCTGCGAGACCAGGTTGTACATCGCGGTGCTCTTGGCGTTGATGCCCTCGACGTTGTAGTCGTTGATGCACAACCGGGCGTCGGGGTCGGCGGCGCGGGCGGCGCGGAAGGCGTCGGCGATGAAGCTGGAGCCCAGCGTGTTGTACCAGAACGACGAGCGGAAGCTGCCGTTCTCCTCGAAGACCTCGTTCACCACGTCCCACGAGACGACCGTGGGGTTGTTGGCGTAGCGGCCCACGACCGTCGCGATGTGCTCGTTCATCGCGGCTCGCATGTTGGTGGCCGACAGGCCCTGGACCCAGCCCGGCGTCTGGTTGTGCCAGACGAGGGTGTGGCCGTGCACCTGCTGGTTGTTGGCGGTGGCGAAGTTGACGATCTGGTCGGCCCCGCCGAACGTGTACTGGTTGTCGTTCGGCTCGGTGTCGCTCCACTTCATCGCGTTCTCGGCCGTGATCTGGTTGAACTCGGTGGCCGCGATGTTCCGGTAGGCCGTCTCGTTGGCCAGCGGCGAGGTCGCCAGCGCGGTGCCGATGAACTTGCCGCGCGCCTGGGCGTGCACGCGCAGCGCCGCGCTGGCCGAGGCCGGCGTGGCGACGAGGACCGTCGCGGCGGCCGTGGTGAGGGCGCAGGCCGCCGCCACCAGAGATCGCCATTTGAAGGTACGCACTGGATCTCCTGTTCCGAAACTTTTCGGTAACTCCCGTGTCGCACGGAAGGCTAGAATTGGCCGCAAAACGCGGTCAATGCGCCAACCGTGCGACGCGGGGAGTCCTGCGGAGATCCGGCAATCTATCGGTAGATAGTTGAAAGTTTCAGAAGCCCAAGAGGATCTTGATCGGGCCGAGCGCGAAGTAGATCGTGAACAGCACGGCCACCAGCCACATGAGCGGGTGCACCTCGGACGCCTTGCCCTTCGCCGCCTTGATCAGCACGTACGTGATGAACCCGGCCCCGATGCCGTTGGCGATCGAGTAGGTGAACGGCATCAGCACGATCGTGAAGAACGCCGGGATCGCGATCTCCAGGTCGGTGAAGTCGATCTCCCGGATCGAGGTCATCATCAGGAAGCCGACCACCACCAGCGCGGGCGCCGCGGCCTCGTACGGGATGATGTTGACCAGCGGCGCGAGGAACATCGACGCGAGGAACAGCAGACCGGTCACCACCGAGGCGAGCCCGGTGCGCGCGCCCTCGCCGACCCCCGAGGCCGACTCGATGTAGGTCGTGTTCGACGACACCGACGCCGCGCCACCGGCCGCGGCGGCGACCGAGTCGATCAGCAGGATCTCCTTGGTCTTCGGCAGCGTGCCGTCGGCCGCCACGAGGTCGGCCTGCTTGCCGACGCCCACGATGGTGCCCATCGTGTCGAAGAAGTCGGTGATCAGCAGCGTGAACACCAGCAGCACGGCGAGCACGACCGACAACTTGGTGAACGCGCCGAACAGGCTGAACTGGCCGATCAGCGAGAAGTCGGGCAGCGCGAAGATCTGGTCGAGCCCCGGCAGCGCGGGCACGTTGAGGCCCCAGCCCTGCGGGTTGGTCTTGTCGCCGTCGACGGCCGGGCCGATGTTCCCGATCGTCTGGACGATGATCGCGAAGATCGTCGCGCCGACGATGCCGATCAGGATCGCGCCCTTCACCTTGCGGGCCACCAGCAGGGCGGTGCCGAGCAGGCCGACCACGAACACCAGGATCGGCCACGACGTCAGCCCGCCGCCGATGCCCAGTTCCAGGGGCGGCGCCGGGGCGGCCGTCTTGCGCACGAATCCGGCGTCCACGAAGCCGATGAGCGCGATGAACAGGCCGATGCCCACCGAGATCGCGGTCTTCAGGCTCGCCGGGATGGCGTGGAAGACGGCCGTCCGGAACCCGGTCAGCACCAGCACCAGGATGACCAGGCCTTCGAGGACCACCAGGCCCATGGCGTCCTCCCAGGAGACCTGGGAGGCGATGCCGTAGGCGACGAACGCGTTGAGGCCCAAACCCGCCGCCAGGGCGAAGGGCACGTTCGCCACCACGCCCATCAGAATGGTCAGCAGGCCGGCCACCAACGCCGTCGCGACGGCGATCAGCGACAGGTTGGGAGCCGCCCCGTCGCCGAGGAACTGGCCGTCGGCGTCCTGGACGAAGCCCAGGATGATCGGGTTGAGCACGACGATGTAGGCCATCGTGAAGAACGTGGCCAGACCACCACGGACCTCCGCGCCGACCGACGAGCCCCGAGCCGAAATCTTGAAATACGTGTCGAGGAAACTAGTGCTTTGGGGGGTTTTGACGTCACTCACGTGCGCAGAGTGACACCCCTTACCACCAGGGAAAAGACCCAGGTCGCCGACGTGACTTTTTCGTTGCGGTTTCGTACGCGCGCCGCGTCGAACCTCACGCGGGCCGGTAGTGACCTGCCGGATTTAGGCTGACGTTTAGGCTGACAGGGTGACCCAGCAGCGGCGGCCCGATCCAGAGCCCCTCAAGACCAACGACTCCGCCACGATCACGGTGGGCATCGTCCTGTGGGCGATCGCCCTCATCGTCTTGCTGATCCTCCGGCCCGACGAGAGCTGGTACTCGTGGACCTGCGTGGCCGGGATCGGCATGGGCTTCTTCGGGCTCTGGTTCGTCCGCCGGCGCGACCGGAAGATCAGTTCGTCCGCTTCAGCAGGAGCGTCACGAAACCCAGCACCCCCCGGTAGCCCTTGAGCCACATGTCGCGGTGGGCCAGCGCCGCCGCCCGCGCCGTGTCGCCGTCGGGGCCGGGGTGGTCGACCGCCCAGCGCAGCAGGCTGCCGGTCCACGACCACTCGTAGTCGTCCCATTCCGACAGTTCGCTGGTGTAGGCGTAGACCGTCGCGTAGCCCGCGCTCTCGGCGCGCTCGACGGTGCCGGCCAGGTCGGCGTACTCCCCCGGTTCGGCGCCCAGCGTGATGAGCGTCTCGGCGTTCGGCGGGACCTCCCAGAAGCCCTCGCCGATCAGCGCGAGACCGCCCGGCTTGAGGTGCTCCTTGACTGCGTTGGCGGTCTCCACCAGACCGCCGTAGGCGTGCGTCGCGCCGACGCACATGACCAGGTCGTAGAGGCCGTTCTTGTAGTCGGCGGCCGGCATGTGGTGCAGGGTGAGCTGGTGGTCGAGGCCCTGCCGCTCGGCCATGATCCGGCACGACTCCAGGCCCTCGCGGTGCACGTCGACCGCGTCGGCGGTGGCGTCCTCGTGCATGGCCAGGGCGCGGAGCGTCCAGACGCCGTGGCCGCAGCCGATGTCGAGGACACGCGGCTGGGCGCCGAGCTTGGCCCGGCGCAGAATCCGCGTGACGGTCTGACCGCTCACCGGAGCGGCGATGGGGTGGTCGGTGTGCGCGAGGTGACTGATCAGATGACGTTCCACCCTGGCAGTGTTTCAGCCGTCGAGGTCGGCCTCCGCCAGCAGGAGCGGCACACGGTCAGGGTCGCGCAGCAGCGCCTCGACAGCGAGCCGGTCGCCCCACTGCCCGGCCGCCCACGCGAGCCCGCGCGCCAGCCCCTCGACGCCGGACGCGTGCACCCGGCCCTCGAAGAACCGCCACGGCACCGGCCTGCCGTCGACGAGCAGCTCCTCATGCCGCACGTAAGAACCGGGCGCCCCCGGCAGCAGCCTGCGCACCTGCGGGGGAACCGGGGTGTCCGCACCCGTGGAGGTGACGTCGCCGGTGACGACCTCACCGACGAGCGGCAGGTCGAGCACCTCCGACAGCGCCTCGGCCTGGTCGAACCCGACCAGCACGAGCGGCCGGTCGGCCACCAGGGCGAGCAGGTCGGGCGCCTCGACGACGACCGGCTCCAGCTCTCCGTCGACGTCGGCGACCACGATCTCGCCGTTCTGCACCGCCCGGACCGCCGCCGGAGGGCTCACCCGCTCGGGGCTGACCTCGGCCAGCGCCTTCCACAGGGCACGCAGCTGGGCCCGGTCGACGGGCCTGTCGGCGTCGGCCATCAGGTCGAGGAGCTCCTCGGGGCCGCCGTGGGAGGCGAGCAGGTCGGCCAGGGTGGAGCGCACCCCGATCATCGTGAGGGCGGCCTCGTCGGCGACGGGGGGCGCATCGGCGTACAGGCCGAAGAGAAGGGGGTCGGCCGACGGCAGCCGCAGGGAGGTCGGCGGCTTGCCGTCGATCACCGGGTGGTGCGCCAGCCACCAGCCGGTGTAGGAGGGCACCTCGTGGACCTCGCCGCCCGCGACCACCCGCATCGGCTGCAGGGCGGCGCGCAGCGGCGGCCGGGCCAGCAGCGGCAGCGCGGCGGCCCAGTCGGCGACGTATTCGAGGTCGCGGACCGCGGTGAACTCGCGCGCCACGGGCGGCACGTCGAGCTCGGGCAGCAGGTCGAGGATCGCGTCGAGCCACTCGTCTTCGCGGTCGAGGTCGTGGTCGCAGTCGTCGGGGTCCAGGACCACGTCGGCGTCGTTGACCACGGCGAACCCGTCGAGCACACCGGCGGCGGCCAGCACCCGCGAACCGAACTTCTCCACCAGGTCGGGCGCCGCGAACGGGGCCTCCTGGTCGATCAGCCTGGCCAGGTCGCCGCCTTCGAGCAGCAGGTCGCCGGCGGCGTAGACCTCGCCGTCGGCGCCGCGCAGCGCCAGCGCGGCCAGCCAGGGCGCCTCACCGGCGGTCAGCCCGGCGGCGTCGACCAGGGCCAGCACCGCCTGCGCGACCGGCTCGGGGTCGGCCGACCCTGCCGACTCGGTGACGGCGGCGTGGGTGAGCGGGTCGTCGAGGACGGTCCGCGGCGTCGCCTCGGCCGCCCCGAGCCTCAACAGCAGCGGGTGGGCGGCGTCGTGGTGGACGATCCGCAGGCCGAGCGGGGCCAGCAGCGCCGCGTCGAGCGCCTTCTCGCCGTCGGTCAGCAATAGTGTGCCCCGGGCGCCCCGGACCAGCCGGCCGTCGGCCAGCGGCACCCCGACCGCCCCGATCGCCTCGAGGTCGTCGGCCGGGAGCATCTGGTAGAGCGCTCGCCACCAGGCGGGATCGCGGTCCTTCACGGCGTCGCCGGAGAGCATGTCGATCACGTCGGCCAGCTCGACCCTGCGGATGCCCAGACCGGCCAGCGCGTGGTGGCGCACCGGCCACCCGGCGGGCAGCAGGCCGGGCACCATGTCGGCGACCATCGTCAGGAACTCGCCGGGCCCGGCCACCACGCGGGCGTCGCGCCCGGCGATGACCATCTCGTCGTCTTCGGCGAAGGAGACCGCCGCCAGCCCGTCGGCCGCACGCCGGCCGTTGACGATCTCGGCGTAGCGCCCGGACGGCTCCTCGGGCGCCGAGATCGCCGGCAGCAGCGGCAGGTCGGGCAGCAGGGAGAGGATCTCGCTCCGGATCGCCGCGTCGAGCTCCCCCTTCGCCAGCACCTGCGGCACCAGGTCGAGCAGCCGGGGCGTACGCGGCAGCGACCGCAGCAGGTCGCAGTAGACCTCGGCCGAGCGGCGCACCAGGAAGTCGGTCAGCGGCCCGGTCGCGACGTGACGCCGGTCGGTGGCCAGCGGGAACGTCGCGATCAGCAGGGCGGGCAGGTCGAGCGGCTCGTCGGAGGGCGTCGGCGCGTGCACCGACGACGGCACGTCTTTCGGCAGCGGCAGCGCCTCGCCGTCGCGCCGGGCCTGGTCGCCCCAGGCGCGGGCCTGCCCGTGGTCGACCGCCCCGGCGATCGGCACGGCCCAGCGCACCTGCCAGAACGGACGGGCCCGCTCCTCGGTCGGCCGGTCGGCGAACAGGTCGCCCACCTGCTCGGGCGTGAACTCGCCCGACGCCTCGACGACGTGCCACCCGGCGGCGGTGACGCTGCGCCAGACCCCGTCGACCTCGATGTCGATCGCCGACAACGCGGGCATGACCAGCGGCAGCGCCGGGCTGGTCTCTTCCAGCATCCGCCGGACGGCGTCTTCGGCCGCGGCGTTGCGCAGCGGCAACCGCACGATCGTGTCGAAGCCCTCGGGCACCGTCAGCTCGGCCGGGAAGGGCAACCGCAGCAGCGGCACGTGGCCCGCCCGCCCGGCCAGCTCGTCTTCCAGCGCCGGGATCGCGGCGACCAGCTCGGTGGTCAGCGCGCGCGACCAGCGCACCCCGGCGGTCGCCCGGGAGGCGATGGCGGGCTCGTCGGTGACGGACACGACGGCCGCGAAGCCGACGCCGAACCGCCCGGCCGCACCGGCCTCGTCACGCTTGCCGGAGACCCGGAGCGTCGACAGGCCCTCGACCCCGGCGGCGTCGAGCGGCCCGCCGGTGTTGGCGGCTTCGAGCACGCCCTCACGCAGGGTCAGCCGCAACCGGCCGGGCACCCCGGCGCGCAGCGCGGCGTCGGCTGCGTTCTGGGCCAGCTCGACGATCAGGCGGTCGCGGTAGCCGCCGAGGGCGAAGTCCTCCTCGGCGTTGGCGTCCTCGCGGAACCGCGCGGGCGAGGCCGTCCAGGCGGCGAGGACGTTTTCACGCATGCGGGTGGTGCCGAAGAAGTCGTTCATCACACGCTTCCGGGAGTAAAGGGAGGTCAGCCTTCCGGCATGGGGTCGTAGCCCAGGTCGTCGAGGATCGGCTGCGGAGCCTCGCCCGCCGCCGACGGCGCCGGGGCCGCCTCGGAGTGGGCGCCGCAACCGTGGTCGGCGGCGACGACCTTACCGTCGTCGGGGGCGAACTCGTTGGCGCACACACCGAAGCCCAGGCGCAGCGCGCCGGCGAGGGGCCAGTAGAAACCACAGGTGGAGCACTGGGCGGGGGCCGCCGCCGCGAGCGGGGAGTCGGGGCCGGATTCGCCGCTGTGCCAGCGGTTGACCGCCAGGTCGCGGCCGATGGCCGACAACACCCGAGCCCGGCCCAGACCGTATTCGAACAACATCTGGTGGTCGGTCTCGGCGTCGGGGTCGGTCTCGGCGGTGAAGCCGGGCGCGAGCCGGTCGTCGTCGGCCTCGGCCGGCAGCAGGTCGCCGGGCCCCAGGTCGCCGGGGCGCAGGCGGCGGCTCCACGGCACCCAGGTCGGCGCCAGCAGGGCGCCCTTGCCGGGCAGCAGCACGGTTTCACTGACGGTGACGGACTTCGCACGCGAAGCACGGGCCACTGTGATCGCCCAGCGCCAGCCCTCGTATGCTCGATCGAGGCAGGCGAAGTAGTGGGTGACCACCCGGTCACCCTCCGCGTCGAACCCCAGGTGTTCGCCGACCTCGCCCGGCCTGGCGATCTCCTCGGCCGCGGAACGAGCCAGGTCGACGGCGGCGGCGCAGGCCTGGTCAGCGACGGGGGTTCTCACGCGGGTACGGCTCACACTCCATTTTCACCTACCTGAGGAGCGATTTTCACCCTCCTCCAGAGCGGACAGCACCCAAGTGCGTCGGTAAGACTGGAAATTCGACACGAGAGGAGCGGATGGGGTGGCGGGTGCCTGGGGCAAGGTCCGTGACGCGGGCCGCGCGATCATGTCCGCGACCGCACGAACGGGCCGGTCGATCGGCCGCGGCGCCGCCGGTGTCGGGCGGGCCAGCCGTCGGCTGACCCACGCGAAGGGCGCCGACCGCACCGGTCTCGGCCGCCTCATCGAGGTCACCGCGGTGCACAGCGCGGGCGACGCGTTCATCACGGTCTCACTGGCCGGGGCGCTGTTCTTCGGCATGCCCGTCGGTCAGGCGCGCGGCCAGGTGGCCCTCTATCTGCTGGTGACGATGGTGCCTTTCACCGTCGTCGCCCCCTTCGTCGGCCCGGTGCTCGACCGTTTCCGGTCGGGCCGCCGCTACGTCATCGCGGGAACCCTGTTCGCGCGCGGCCTGCTCTGCTGGGGCATGGCCTCCAGCGTCGTCTACGGCGACACGCTGTCGCTCTTCCCGGCGGCCCTGGCGGTGCTGGTGTTGTCGAAGGCCTACAACGTGTCCCGGGCGGCGATCATGCCGAGCGTGTTGCCGGCCGACATAGGGCTGGTCACCGCCAACGCCCGGGTCGCCCTGTTCGCGCTGGTCGCCGCAGGCGGCGCGGCCGGTCTGGGGGCCGGCCTGGTGGCCTGGCTGGGCGCCGAATGGGTGCTGCGGATCGCGATGGTGCTCTTCCTGGTGGCGGGGGTGGTGGCGATAAGGCTGCCGCGCCACGTCGACTCCCCCGACGAGGAGGAGACGGCGAAGCCGCCGGGCGTGCGCGCCCTGCTGAACGTCGGGCCGATCGTGGCCGAATCGATGCGGGCCAACGCGGCGATCCGCATCCAGGCCGGGTTCCTGGTCTTCTTCCTGCTGTTCCTCGTCCAGGACGAGCACCTGCCGGGCCTGGCCCCGGAGATCACGCTCGGCCTGCTCGCCGCGGCCGCCGGGGGCGGCGGCCTGTTCGGCGCGGCCGTGGCGTCGTGGGTGAAGTCCTACTCGCCGCAGCTCATCGTGTTGTCGACGCTGGCGCTGACGACGATCACCACGGTCGTGACGGCCTTCTTCTTCAGTCTGTGGACGGCCGTCGCGGTCGCCCTCATCGGCGCGTTCGCGCAGGGCCTGGGCAAGCTGGCGCTCGACGCGATCGTCCAGCGGGAGATCGGCGAGGAGGTCAGGTCGTCGACCTTCGGGGTGGTCGAGGCGCTGCTCCAGATCGCCTGGGTGTTCGGCGGCCTGATCGGCCTGACGTTGTCGCTCTTCGCCCAGGGCACGGCCGGGCTGGCGGTGATGGCGACCCTGCTGGCGGTCTCGCTGGTCTGGCTGCTGGTCATGCGCCGTCAGCGGAAGGTCATGAGCGCGTCGACCGCGGTCACGGTGCCATTGCGGCCGGTGGCTCAGCCACCGGCCGCGACGGGGGACACGAAACCGCTGACAAATCCCTTTTAGGCGTCAATGTCGTCGGCAATTGCGCGAATCACGGTCGCGACCTTCTTCGCGTGGGCGGGTTCGGGGAGTTTGCCCTTCTGGTAGGACGAGGTCGACAGTTCGTCGAGCAACTTGATCAGGTCTTCGACGATGACGACCATTTCGTCGGGCTTTTTGCGCTTCCCCTTCGGCCGCGGCGCCTTCGCCAGGGTCGGAGGCTGCTCCAGCACCCTGACCGACAGCGCCTGCTGGCCGCGCCGCCCCTCGGCGACCCCGAACTCGACTTTCTGGCCGGGCTTGAGGGCTTCCACGCCTTTGGGCAGCGCGGATGAATGCACGAAGACCTCACCGCCGTCGTCACGGGTGAGGAAACCGAAACCCTTGGTTTCGTCGTACCACTTGACCTTGCCGCTGGGCACAGGAGTGACCTCGTTCAAACTGTCGTGGAAGGGAATGGATGTAGGTTATGCCCACTAGGGCTCCGGGGTGACCGCCGAAAGCCCGTCAAATTACGCGGGAATCGACGCCCGGACGGTGTACCAGGAGACGAACTCGGCGAGGTCGGCGACGACCACGTCGGCGCCCCGCTCGGCCAGTTGCGCGGGGGTGCAGCCGCCCGTCGCGACGGCCACGCTGATCGCCCCGCCGGCGCGGGCCGCCTCGACGTCGGCCACGTGGTCGCCCACGTAGACCGCCGCCCCGAAGGCGGCGATGGCGGCGCCCTTGTCGACGCCGAAGACCGACCCGGCGATCTCGTCGACGTCGAGCCCGAGGGCGTCGACCGTGCGCCGGGCGTCGAGCGCGTTCTTCCCGGTGACCACGATGATCCGGCCCCCGGCGGCGCGCACGGCCGCGAGCGCCTCGTGGGCGCCGGGCATGGCGACGGTGGCGGGCAGCGCGATGCCCGGGTAGAGGGAGCGGTAGAGCGCCACCGCGGCCGGGATCTCGTCGGCCGGCAGCCACTGGGCCAGCTCGTCTTCCAGCGGCCAGCCGATGCGCGACACCGCGACATCGATGTCGATGGGGGTGCTGAGCGACGGCACCAGCGCCTCGTAGACGGCCGCGATCGCCGCGCGTGTGTCGGCGAGCGTCAGGTCGAGGTCGAAACCGACGTTGATCCCCATGCTGTGCACGGATCAAGGATGCCAAAGCGCGCGATCCGCCGCGAAGTGGATCTTCCTTTTATAGCTGGGCGGTCTACGCTGTCCCTCGCGGGAGGTACAGATGAGCACACGGGGTCGCATCATCGAGGAGGCGCTACGGCTGTTCGCCGAGCGCGGCTACAACGCGACCTCGGTGGCCGAGATCGAGGCCGCCGCCGGCCTGTCCCCCGGCGCGGGCGGCCTCTACCGGCACTTCAAGTCCAAGTACGAGGTCCTCGCCGCCGCCGTCGCCGACCGGGCGTCCCGGAACGAGATAACACTCGACGTCGCCCAGACCGAGCCGATCGAGATCCGGCTGGCCGCGATGTGCCGCGCGGGGCTCGGCAAGATGGACGAGGAGCGCATGCTCGCGCAGGTCTTCTTCCGCGACCTGTCGCAGTTCCCCGACCTGGTCGCCGAGGTCACCGCGGGCCTGCTGCAGCCCATGTTCGACGCGCTCACCGAGTGGTTCGCCTGCCAGCCCGAATACCTCGACGCCCAGGTCGACTGGGCCGGGGTCGGCTCGGTGCTGGGCGGCTCGATCATCAACTACCGGCTGATCGAGTACACCACCGGAGAGGCCCCCGGCCGGGTGGCCACCGACCGGTTCGTGTCGGCGTGGATCAGGCTGGCGCTCGGCCTGCTACCGCCGGGCGTGTGTGGAGACGGGTGGGTCGAAGAGCCGGTAGAGCAGCCACGTGAGCCCGGCGGCGGTGCCGATGATGAACGCGATGCCGGCGACCTCGTTGAAGCGCGCTAGCAGCCCCGCGACGGACGTCCGCTCGGGCCCGGTCAGCGCGAGGATCCCCCCGCCGAAGATCCAGGCCAGCGCGGGCGCGCCCAGCCCGGCCAGCCGGTCGGGCATGTTCCACCCCTGACACGACAACGTGACGACCGCCCCCACGGCCCACACGATCCCCGGCACCGGGAAGATCACCACCGCCGGGAACCGGATCGGCACCAGCAACGCGGCCAGCGCGAGCAGCGCCAGCGCCGCGATCTCCCGTGGATGCCCGTGGAAGATCGACCACGCGTCGGGCGTCGGCCTCCGTTTCCACCGCGGCACCAACCGTCCACCTTGAGCTCCCGCTCTCCAGACGCGGCGCGTGGAACTGATCACGATCGGTTGCGGCAACGCCGACCGAGGCGGCCCAGACCGCGAAGGGCCCGGGGAGCCTGATCGTGGTTGCCCTCCGCCCGGCCGGCCTGAACGCGACAGGCCCGAACCCGGCCGACCCGGGCGAAGGCCGGGGCCCGGTGGGAACGTTCGGCGCAGGGCGCTCATCGGGCGGGTCTGCTGGGCCGGGGGTTCCACGGGGGGTTCGCCGCGTAAGCGGCGGACCTCGCGTTCGACCATGTCCTCCGGGCTGCCGAAACGGGCCAGGAGGCGGGCGACCGATTTGGGGTTCTCGTCGCCTTTGCGCTCCTGGTCGACCCGTTCGCGTACCCGCCGGACGTAATCGAGGCGTTCCTCGGGGCGCATCCGGCCGTGGGCGGCGTCGGCCACCCGGCTCACGAATTCCAGCACGAGCTGGTCGGCTCGCTCGATCACTCCGTCATAGTGCCCCAGCGGGGCAGTCCATGCATGCTCCTACGATGGAAAGGATGAGCGAGGGGTTCACGGAGTGGCTGCGCAGCCGGAGCGACGAGCAACTGCGCCTCCTCGCCATGTCCCGGCCTGAGCTGATCACCCCGGTTCCGGCGAATGTGCCGGGTTTGGCGGCAAGAGCCGCGACCCCGTCGGCGATCGGCCGGGCCCTCGACCGGCTCGACGGCTTCACCCTCGCGGTGGCCGAGACCCTGGTCGTCTTCCCGCCCGGTGAGTTGTCGGCGGCGATCCACCGCGCCACCGGGAACGCGCCCGGCACCGACGAGGCGATCGGCCGGGCGCTGACCACGCTGACCGAGATGGCCCTGGTCGACGGCGAGCACCGGCTCGCCCCGGGCGTGCAGGAGGCGCTCGACCCGCCCGCCGGGCTCGGCCAGCCGGCGGCCCGGGTGTTCCGCCACGACGAGCGCGCGATCACGCTGGCCGATCCCCGTGCCGTCCGCGAACTGATCGCGCAGGTCGGGCCGCAGGCCCGGGCGGCGCTCGACGAACTGGCCTGGGGGCCGCCGTCGGGGCGGGTGCCCAACGCCCGGCGCGAGGTGTCGGTCGAGACCGCCCAGTCGCCCATCGAGCAGTTGCTGGCCCGGGGCCTGTTGGGCGCGATCGGCGACGAGACCGTGACGCTGCCGCGCGAGGTCGGGCTGGTGCTCCGCGACGACCGGCTCCACCGCGATCTGTCGCCGGTCCCGCCGCCGCTGGAGGGCGCCACCAGGCGCGCCGAGCTCGCCTCGCGCACCGCCGCCGGCCAGGCCTTCAGTTTCGTGCGGTCGGTCGAGGAGCTCTGCGAGATCTGGGGCGTCGACCCGCCGGGGGTGCTGCGCACGGGCGGCCTGGCGATCCGCGACCTGCGGCGCGCGGCCCAGCAGCTCGACGTGCCCGAATGGACGGCCGCCCTGGTCATCGAGGTCGCCCACGCCGCCGGGCTGATCGCGGCCGGCGGCCCGGCCGACGCCGAGTGGCTGCCGACGCTCGCCTACGACCTGTGGCGGGCCCGCCAGACCGAAGACCGCTGGGAGGCCGTCGCGCGGGCCTGGCTGACCCTCGAACGGGTGCCGGGCCTGGCGGGCGCCCGCGACGACCGCGACCGACTGCTCAACGTGCTCCACCCCGACCTGCGCCGGGGGGCCGCGGCCGAGATCCGCCGCCGAGTCCTGACGGTCGTGGCCGCGACCGAGCTCGCGCCGTCGCAGGAGTCGGTGCTGGCCCGGCTGACCTGGGAACGCCCTCGCCGCAGAGGCGCCCACCTGGCCCGGCTGACCGAGTTCGTGCTGCGTGAGGCCGAGGTCATGGGCCTGACCGGGCTCGGGGTCATGTCGCCCCACGGCAGGGCGGTCCTCACCGGCGTCAAGGCGGCCGACCTGCTCGCGCCGCTGCTGCCCGAACCGGTCGACCACGTGGTGCTCCAGGCCGACCTGACCGCCGTCGCCCCCGGCCCGCTGACCGGCGAGCTCGACCGGTGGCTGGGGCTGGCGGCCGACGTCGAGTCGAAGGGCGGCGCGACCGTCTACCGGTTCGCCGAGGGCTCGATCCGGCGGGTGCTCGATGCCGGGCAGAGCGCCGAGGAGATCCTGGCGATGCTGGCCCGCCACTCGACCACGCCGGTGCCGCAGCCACTGGCCTACCTGGTGACCGACGTGGCCCGGCGGCACGGCCGGCTACGGGTCGGGTCGGCGTCGTCCTATCTGCGCTGCGACGACCCGGCGGTGGTCGACGAACTGCTGGCCGACCGGCGGGCCGGGGTGCTCCGGATGCGGCGGCTGGCGCCGACCGTGCTGGTGTCCAAGGCGTCGCGGGCGACCCTGCTCGACTCGCTGCGCTCGATGGGCTACGCCCCGGTGGCCGAGTCGCTCGAAGGCGACGTGCTGATCACCCGGGCCGACGCGCGGCGTACCGAGGCGCAGCCGGTCCGGCAGGTCAACGGGCTGCTCGCGCCCGAGGCCGAGGTGGTGACGGCGGCGATCCGGGCCCTGCGGGCCGGTGACCACGCGCTGTTGTCACGGCCGGTCCCGGTGGGTGAGCCGGGCGGCGCGGTCCCCCGCACCCCGGCGACGGCGACGATCTCGGCGCTCCAGGAGGCCATCAAGCAGGGCTCCCGGGTTTGGATCGGTTACCTAGACTCACAAGGTCAGGCCACGAGCCGGATCCTCGAACCCGCGAGGATAGAGGGTGGCTACCTGACGGCGTACGACGAGACGAGGGCGGCCATCCACCGCTTCGTACTCCACCGGATCACCGGCGTCGCCGACGTCAACTGATTAGGGGGCTCCACCCGTGAACGACGGGCCGCTCATCGTCCAGTCCGACAAGACCCTGCTGCTGGAAGTCGACCACGAGCGCGCCGACGAGTGCCGACGGGCCATCGCGCCGTTCGCCGAGCTCGAGCGCGCGCCCGAGCACGTCCACACCTACCGCGTCACCCCGCTCGCCCTCTGGAACGCGCGGGCCGCCGGGCACGACGCCGAACAGGTGATCGACGCCCTCATCGGGTTCAGCCGCTACCCCGTCCCCCACGCGCTGCTGGTCGACGTCGCCGAGACGATGGCCCGCTACGGGCGGCTGCGCCTGGAGAAGCACCCCGTCCACGGGCTCATGCTGACCAGCAACGACCGGGCGGTGCTCGAAGAGGTGCTGCGCGCCAAGAAGGTGCAGCCGATGGTCGGCGAGCGGCTCGACGGCGACTCGGTGGCCGTCCACCCGAGCGAGCGCGGCAACATCAAGCAACTCCTGCTGAAGCTCGGCTGGCCCGCCGAAGACCTGGCCGGCTACGTCGACGGCGAGGCCCACCCGATCGCCCTGACCGAAGAGGGCTGGACGCTGCGGCCCTACCAGAAGGAGGCCGCCGACGCGTTCTGGCACGGCGGCTCCGGCGTGGTCGTGCTGCCCTGCGGCGCGGGCAAGACGATCGTCGGCGCGGCGGCCATGGCCCACGCGCAGGCGACCACGCTGATCCTGGTCACGAACACGGTGAGCGTCCACCAGTGGAAGACCGAGCTGATCAAGCGCACCAGCCTCACCGAAGACGAGATCGGCGAGTACACCGGGACCAAGAAGGAGATCCGCCCGGTCACCATCGCGACCTACCAGGTGATGACGTCCAAGCGCGGCGGCGTCTACCGCCATCTGGAGCTGTTCGACGCGCGCGACTGGGGTCTGGTGGTGTACGACGAGGTCCACCTCCTGCCCGCCCCCATCTTCCGGATGACCGCCGACCTCCAGGCACGCCGCCGGGTGGGCCTGACGGCCACGCTGGTGCGCGAAGACGGCCGCGAGGGCGACGTGTTCTCCCTCATCGGCCCGAAGCGCTACGACGCGCCCTGGAAGGAGATGGAGAACCAGGGCTACATCGCCCCGGCCGACTGCGTCGAGGTGCGGGTGACGCTGCGCGACGACGAGCGGCTCGCCTACGCGATGGCCGACACCGACGAGCGCTACCGGTTCGCCGCCACCACGCCGTCGAAGCTGCGGGTCACCGAGGCGCTGGTGAAGAAGCACGCCGGGGAGCAGATCCTGGTCATCGGCCAGTACATCGACCAGCTCGACGAACTCGGCGAGCACCTGAACGCGCCGGTCATCAAGGGCGAGACCAAGGTGAAGGAGCGCGAGCGGCTGTTCCAGGCCTTCCGCGACAAGGAGCTGCAGGTCCTCGTCGTGTCGAAGGTGGCGAACTTCTCCATCGACCTGCCGGAGGCGGCGGTCGCCATCCAGGTGTCGGGCACGTTCGGGTCGCGCCAGGAGGAGGCGCAGCGCCTCGGCCGGGTGTTGCGTCCGAAGGCCGACGGCGGGGGCGCCCGGTTCTACTCCATCGTCAGCCGCGACACCGTCGACCAGGACTTCGCCGCCCACCGGCAGCGTTTCCTGGCCGAACAGGGCTACGCCTACCAGATCATCGACGCCGACGACGTGTTGGCGTAAACAAAAGACCCGGCGGGCAACTCCCGCCGGGTCCACTTAGAAAACATACTTAAGTCCACGAAATTCCGTCGGCCCGAGACAACCGCATCACCCCCTCGTGCCTTGGCCCCCACAGCCAAAGATGGCATCAACGCCCAGGTTCGGGCATACCCCCATTGTCCTGGGCAATCACCTGATTTGCCGCGCTTTTCTAGGGCTTTTCCCATACCGATTGATTAAGACTTCGGAGGGTATTCGCGAGATTACTGCGCGACCAGACCTCCGACGAATAGTACGCCTTCCGCGCCCATCCATGCGGCGATTGCGTACACGAGAAGACGGGCGCGCCATGTCAGCCACGCGCCGATCGTGAGCGCCGTCGCGACGACCGCGAACAACGAGGAGACGGCCGTCACGAGGGCCATGCGGCCGCCGCAGTCGTCGGCCGGTTCGCCGCTGGCGCAGAACGCCTCCAGCCCCCAGCCCGCGTACACGGAAAGACCCCAGAGCGCCGCGAGCAGCACCATGACGGCGGCGGGCAGCGCGGGCGGGAGCGGGATCGGGCCACGGAACACCTCTGCTGCCCTACCCAGCCACGACGCGAGTCAGTCGGCCCATAAACCTTTTGGCCTGGCCCGGAGGGCCGACTAAGCTGGCCGGTTCGCCCACCCGAACCACTCCGGCAGGAGGCACTCCGTCATGCCCCAGCACACCCTCGCCCCCGACATACCCCCGGCCGACGACCTCGCGGACGAACGGCGGCACCTCGACGAGTCGCGGGCGGCCCTGCGCGCCATGCGGGAGCACGCGCAGTCGTTGTCGTCGGACATGGCCGGAGACTGGGTCTCCCAGCAGGTGCTCCAGGGTCTGCTCGACCAGCGCGTCGCGGCCCTCGCCGACCATCCCGACACCCCGCTGTTCTTCGGCCGCCTCGACCGCACCGGCGCCGACGACCTCCCGCCGGTGCTGTACGTCGGCCGCCGGCACGTCCACGACGGCGGCGGCCGGGCGCTCGTCATCGACTGGCGCGCGCCCGTCTCGCGGGCGTTCTACCAGGCCAGCCCGGCCGAGCCGATGGGCGTCGACCGGCGCCGCCGGTTCGGCTACCAGGGCGGCGACCTCACCGCGTTCGAAGACGAGGACCTGGCCCACGGCGGCGACCTCGGCCCCTCGCGCATCCTGACCGACGAGATCGAGCGCCCGCGCACCGGCCCGATGCGCGACATCGTCGCGACGATCCAGCCCGACCAGGACGAGATCGTGCGCGCCGACCTCGGCGTGACCGTGTGCGTGCAGGGGGCGCCGGGCACGGGGAAGACGGCGGTGGGTCTGCACCGCGCGGCTTATCTGCTGTTCACCCATCGCGAGAAATTGTCTCGCGCCGGTGTCATGATCGTGGGCCCTAACCGCGCGTTCCTCTCCTACATCTCCTCGGTGCTGCCCGCGCTCGGCGAGGTGAAGGTCGACCAGACGACCGTGGCGGGCATCCTGGGCGACCACGCCCACCCCGAGGAGCCGGCGGTGTCGGCGGTCAAGGGCGACGCGCGGATGGCCCGGGTGCTGAAGCGCGCGTTGTGGCTCCACGTGGTGAAGCCGGTCGAGGGGGTGCTGGTCACCAAGGGGGCCAACCGCTACCGCGTGGCCGACTACGAGGTGCGCGAGATCGTGGCGTCGTTGCGGGGCACCGTCCGCTACAACCCCGGGCGGGCGACGCTGGCGCAACGGCTGGCCCACCAGGTGCTCGTCCAGATGGAACGGCGCGGGGAGTCCCCCGACGACCGGGTGCAGGACGCGGTGGCGCGCTCGAAGCCGGTCAAGGCCGTCGTCGACCAGGTCTGGCCGAAGCTCGTGCCGGAGCAGGTGCTCTTCCGGCTGCTGTCCGACCCCGAGTTCCTGGCCAGGGCGGCCAAGGACGACCTGACGCCCGAGGAGCAGCAGGCGCTTCTCTGGACGAAGCCCTACAAGTCCCACAGGAGCACGAAGTGGAGCGGCGCCGACGGAGCGCTGCTCGACGAGCTGGCCGACCTGATGGACCGCACCCCCTCCCACGGCCACCTCGTGGTCGACGAGGCGCAGGACCTGTCGGAGATGCAGCTGCGCGCGCTCGGCCGCCGCTGCCGGACCGGTTCTGCGACCATCCTGGGCGACCTCGCGCAGGGCACCACACCGTGGTCGGCGCGCTCGTGGCACGCCGTGCTGAAGCATCTCGGCTTCGCCGAGGGTCTGGTGACGGAGCTGACCCTCGGTTTCCGCGTGCCGCGCGAGGTGCTCGACTACGCCGCCCGCCTGCTCCCCGGCATCGCCCCCGAACTGGCCGCGCCGCGCTCGCTGCGCCCCGGTGCGGGATCCCTGAGGCTGGTGGAGACCTCCGATGTCATCGGAGCCGTGAGAGACGCCGTGAGCGGCGCGGGTGAGGGTTCGGTGGGCGTCATCGTCCGCGACGCCGACGCGGCGAGCTTCGCGACCGCCCTCGGCGCCCCGGTCCTGGGCCCCGACGGCGACGGGTCGAGGGTGCTCGTCGTCCCGGCGGGCCTGGCCAAGGGTCTGGAGTACGACCACGTCGTGGTGGCCGAACCGGCCGACATCGTCGACGCCGAACCGAGGGGCATGGCCCGCCTCTACGTCGTCCTGACCCGAGCGGTCACCACCCTGACCGTGGTGCACGCCAAGCCGCTCCCGGAGGCCCTGTGACCCCCGCTGTGATCCGCACGGCCACGCTCGCCGACGTCGAGGCGATCCTGACGTTCTGGGTGACCAGCGCCGAGGGCACCGACCGGCGCGACGACCCCGCGAAGGTGGTCGCGCTCATCGAGCGCGACCCCGAGGCCCTGCTCGTGTACGAACTCGACGGCGCCGTCGCCGGCACGGTCATCGCCGGCTGGGACGGCTGGCGCGCCCACCTCTACCGGCTCGCGGTCGCGCCCGAGCACCGCCGCAAGGGTGTCGCCCGGCAGCTCATCGCCGCCGCCGAGGAGCGCTTCAAGGCGTTCGGCGCCTTCCGCGTCGACGCGATGGTCCTGCACGACAACACCGACGCCCACCCCGCCTGGGCGGCGACCGGATACGTCATGCAGGAACAGTGGGGCCGCTGGGTGAAGCACTTCTGAAACAGAAGAAGGCGGCCCCTCAACGGGGACCGCCTCATCTGTTTAGCGGGATGGACTTAGAAGTCCATGTCCCCGCCGCCGGGCATGCCGCCGCCCGCGGGAGCCGGGTTCTTCTCCGGCTTCTCGGCGATGACGGCCTCGGTGGTGAGGAACAGGGCCGCGATCGAAGCGGCGTTCTGCAGCGCGGAGCGCGTCACCTTCGCCGGGTCGATGATGCCCGAGTCGAACATGTTGACGTACTCGCCGGTCGCGGCGTTGAGGCCCTCACCCGGGGTCAGGTTGCGGACCTTCTCCACCACGACGCCGCCCTCGAGGCCGGCGTTGACGGCGATCTGCTTCAGGGGCTCCTCGAGCGCCTTCTTCACGATCGCGGCGCCGGTCGCCTCGTCGCCCGACAGCTCCAGCTTGTCGAACGCCTTGGCCGAGGCCTGCAGCAGGGCCACGCCACCGCCGGGGACGATGCCCTCTTCGACGGCCGCCTTCGCGTTGCGGACGGCGTCTTCGATGCGGTGCTTGCGCTCCTTGAGCTCGACCTCGGTGGCCGCGCCCGCCTTGATGACGGCGACGCCGCCGGCGAGCTTGGCGAGGCGCTCCTGGAGCTTCTCGCGGTCGTAGTCGGAGTCGGTGTTGTCGATCTCGGCGCGGATCTGGTTGACCCGGCCCGCGATCGCCTCGGCGTCACCGGCGCCGTCGACGATGGTGGTCTCGTCCTTGGTGACGACGACCTTGCGGGCGCGGCCGAGCTGGTCGAGCGTGGTCGACTCGAGCTTGAGGCCGATCTCCTCGGAGATGACCTGGCCGCCGGCCAGCGTGGCGATGTCGCCCAGCATGGCCTTGCGGCGGTCGCCGAAGCCGGGGGCCTTGACGGCCACCGAGCGGAACAGACCGCGGATCTTGTTCACGACCAGGGTCGCCAGGGCCTCGCCCTCGACGTCCTCGGCGATGATCAGGAGCGGCTTGCCGGCCTGCACGACCTTGTCGAGCAGCGGCAGCAGGTCCTTGTTGGCGGAGATCTTCGAGTTGACGACGAGGATGTAGGGGTCCTCCAGGACCGCCTCCATGCGCTCGGGGTCGGTCACGAAGTAACCCGAGTTGTAGCCCTTGTCGAAGCGCATACCTTCGGTGAGCTCGAGCTCGAGCCCGAAGGCGTTGCTCTCCTCGACGGTGATGACGCCTTCCTTGCCGACCTTGTCCATCGCCTCGGCGATGAGCTCGCCGATCTCGACGTCGCCGGCGGAGATCGAGGCGGTGGAGGCGATCTGCTCCTTGGTCTCGACGTCCTTCGCGAGCTTCGAAAGCTCCTCGCTGACACGCTCGACGGCGGCCTCGATGCCCTTCTTCAGGGACATCGGGTTGGCGCCGGCGGCGACGTTGCGCAGGCCCTCGCGCACCAGCGCCTGGGCGAGCACGGTGGCGGTGGTGGTGCCGTCACCCGCGACGTCGTCGGTCTTCTTCGCGACTTCCTTGACGAGCTCGGCCCCGATCTTCTCCCACGGGTCTTCGAGCTCGATCTCCTTGGCGATCGAGACACCGTCGTTGGTGATGGTGGGGGCGCCCCACTTCTTCTCCAGCACGACGTTGCGGCCCTTGGGGCCGAGGGTCACCTTGACGGCGTCGGCGAGCTGGTTCATGCCGCGCTCGAGACCGCGCCGGGCGTCCTCGTCAAACGCGATCATCTTGGCTGCCATAAGGCTGGACCTCCCAGTAGAGGGTGGCTTCGAAAAAGAGGGACCGAGCCGACGCCCGCGACGGCAAGGCCCGCACACCCTTGGCAGGCCCCATCGCCTCGATCCGTATTGGTTGGCACTCCCGGCCGGGGAGTGCCAACCAACTGTTTAGCACTCTACCCACGCGAGTGCAAGCCGGAGCACGAGAGGGGCAGGTCAGGCGACGTAGGGCAGCAGAAACCCGGCCCGCAGGCTGCGGGCCGGGTTCCAGGTCGCTGGGGTGGGTGGGGTTGGGGGTACAGCCGAACCCTTCTCAACCGCTCACGCGGGAGTGGCCGAAAAGGTTCGCGGTCGAGGGGATCAGACGGTCCGGACAGCCTCCGCCTGCGGGCCCTTCTGTCCCTGCGTGATGTCGAACTCCACACGCTGGCCCTGCTCGAGGGCCTTGTAGCCGTCCATCATGATTGCCGAGTAATGGACGAAAACGTCCTTACCACCGTCTACCGCGATGAAGCCGTAGCCCTTGTCCGCGTTAAACCATTTGACGGTGCCCTGCGCCACTTTCCGACTCCTCTTGCTGGGCCTGGCAACGGACCCGCCCATTCCACCGCTGGTCCGTGACCTTTCGCGCCGTTCTCCCCGGCTACGTCGATCGTTCTCGACCATACACATGGCAAGGCGTGGGACAACAGAGTCAATCGGCCCCTGACTCGTTGTCGTTCGCCCAAAGCATGACGGCTTCTTTTTCGGTTAGAGATTGGTTGGTTGAGAATTGCACCATATGCCATAGCACTCATTAAGCTTCGATAACGATAGAAGTGCAGGTAAACATAGAAACACCCACGCACTGTAGGAGTACGTGGGTGTGGGAAAGGCTGCGGAAGGTCACCCTCCGGCTACGGCCGGGATCACCGAAATCTGCACGCCGTCCGGGGTTGGAGTGTCCAAACCTTCGGAGAATCGGACGTCCTCTTCCCCGACGTACACGTTGACAAAACGCCGCACCTTGCCCGATTCGTCGAGGATCCTGGCGCCGATGCCGGGGTAGTCGGCGTCCAGTTTCTCGAACACCTCGCGCAGCGTCGCCCCTTCGCCGGCGACCTCGGAGGCACCTCCGGTGTAGGTCCGGAGAATCGTCGGAATCCGCACAGAAACACTCATTGTTGACTCTCCTTAACGAACCGTTAGTTCAGTTGGCGAAAGCGGTGCGGAAGGCGTCCAGAGACGGACGGATGACCGCCGTCGGGCGGGCCTCCGACTGGACGGCGTCGAGGGTCTTGAGCCCCTCACCCGTGTTGAGCACCACCGTGGTGGCGTCGGGGTCGATCACCCCGGCCTCCGTGAGCTTGCGCAGCACGCCGACCGTCACGCCGCCCGCGGTCTCGGCGAACACGCCCTCGGTGCGGGCCAGCAGGCGGATCGCGGCGACGATCTCGGGGTCGGTGACGTCCTCCACGGCGCCGCCCGTCCGCCGGGCGATGTCGAGCACGTAGGGCCCGTCGGCGGGGTTGCCGATGGCCAGCGACTTGGCGATCGTGTCGGGCTTCACGGGGCGGACGACGTCGTGCCCGGCCTTGTAGGCGGCCGACACCGGCGAGCACCCGGCGGCCTGCGCGCCGAAGATCTTGTAGGGTGTGTCCTCGACGAGGCCGAGCGCGATGAGCTCCTTGAAGCCCTTGTCGATCTTGGTGAGCTGGGAGCCCGAGGCGATCGGGATGATGATCTGGTCGGGGATGCGCCAGCCGAGTTGCTCGGCGATCTCGTACGCCAGGGTCTTGGAGCCCTCGGCGTAGTAGGGCCGCAGGTTCACGTTGACGAAGCCCCACTTCTCGCCCAGCGGGTCGCCGATGAGCTCGGAGCAGAAGCGGTTGACCTCGTCGTAGGAGCCCTCGATGCCGACGAGCCTGCCGCCGTACACGCTGGCGACGACGATCTTGGCCTCTTCGAGGTTCGACGGGATGAACACGCACGAGTCGAGCCCGGCCCGCGCGGCGGCGGCGCCGACGGCCCCGGCCAGGTTCCCGGTCGAGGAGCAGGAAAGCGTTGTGAACCCGAAGTTACGGGCCGCCTCAACGGCGATCGACACCACGCGGTCCTTGAACGAGTGGGTCGGGTTGCCCGAGTCGTCCTTCACGTAGAGGTCGCGCAGCCCGAGTTCGGCGCCGAGGTTCCCGGCGCGGTGGAGCTTGGTCCAGCCGGGCTGGAGGTTGGGCTTGTCGGCGACGTTCGCCGGCACGGGCAGCAGCGCCCGGTAACGCCAGATGTTGGCCGGACCGGCGGCGATGTCCTCGCGGCTGACGGTCCCGAAGTCGTACGCCACCTCAAGTGGCCCGAAACAGTCCTGACAGGCGAAGATCGGGCCGAGGTCGTAACGGGCGCCACACTCGCGGCAGGAGAGGGCGACGGCGGGTCCGAAGTCGTGGTTGAGCGCCATGAAGCGAGGCCTTTCCCTCATCTTCGCCTGCGACCGCCTTGATCACAGGCCGGAATTGGCACCTGTTCCGACCGGCCTCGCCACGTAGCGAGTTGAGTCGGAAGGGTTGCCGGGGCTTCGCAGGGCCGGTCCCTCCACCCCTCTGGATGAGCAAATATTCAGTTGTCCTGAAAACTGTACCCTGGGCTCCTCAGAGTCCGAATCGGTGTCTCATCTTCCGAGATATCCGTCGCCGAGCGAGGCCTGGATGTGCTTCCTGGCCTGGTGGATGCGGCTCTTGGCGGTGCCGAGCGGGATGCCGAGCTGGGCGGCGATGTCGGAGTAGTCGAGCTGCACGATGTCGCAGAGCACCAGCGCGCGGGCCAGGTCGGGCTTCTCGGCCTCCAGCGCCTCGATGGCGTCGAGCAGGTCGAGCCGGGCGCCGGCGATCACGCTGACCCGGTGGGGGTCGGGCCGCTGCTCGGCCAGTTCGTCGCTCGACTGCTCGGCCGCGCGCCGCTTGAGCGTGCGGTAGGTGGTGCGGGCGCAATTGGCGGTCACGATGTGGAGCCAGGTGGAGAACCGGGAGCGCCCCTCGAAGCGGCCGATGTTGCGGGCCACGGCGAGCAGGGTGTCCTGACAGGCCTCTTCGGCGTCCTGGCGGTAGGGAAGCAGGCGTTCGCAGTGGCGCAGCACGTCGGGTTCGACGCGGCGCAGCAGTTCACCGAGGGCGACGTGGTCGCCGGTGGCGGCGGTGCGGGCCAGTTCCTCGGTGGTCTCGTCAAGCGGCATTGACTGCCCCGATTCTTCGGCGGCCGGGGGTTTCCTGACATCCTATTGCCGACGACATCTTTTCTTAGTCCTCCGGCCATCTGGGGTGTGCCCACCGTGAGTTCAACGCTGATCGCCTCCAACCGCGGGCCCGTCTCGTTCATCCTCTCGGATGACGGCGCGCTGACGATGCGGAGAGGCGGCGGCGGGCTGGTGTCCGGATTGTCAGAGGTCGCCCGGGGCGACGACCATCTGTGGGTCTGCGCCGCGCTCACCGACGGCGACCGCAGCGCGGTCCGGCTCGCCCCCGAGGGCCGCATCGACCGCGCCGGTTACGACACCGGTCCGGTACGCATGCTCGACATCCCCCCGGCCGTCTTCCACCGGGCCTACAACGCGGTCGCCAACTCCACCCTGTGGTTCGTGGGCCACCTGCTCTACAACACCCCGTTCGCGCCCACCTTCGACACCCGGTTCCACCGCGAGTGGGAGTCCTACCGCGAGTACAACGGCGCGTTCGCGCTGGCCCTGGCCGAAGAGGCGGCCCACGGCGCGAAGGTGATGATCCAGGACTACCACCTGACGCTGGCCCCGGCGATGCTCCGCGTCGACCGGCCCGACCTGCGGGTGGCCCACTTCTCCCACACGCCGTGGGCGCCGCCCGAGTACTTCTCGCTGCTGCCCGACGGCATCGCGGCCGAGATCCTCCAGGGCGTCCTGGGCGCCGACCACGCCGGGTTCCTCACCGAGCGGTGGGCGGCGGCGTTCATGGACTGCTGCGAGGCGGTGCTCGACGCCCGGGTCGACCGGGCCGCCAAGACGGTGGAGTTCGAGGGCCGCCTCACCCGGATCGGGGTGCACGCCCTGGGCGTCGACGGCGACGCGCTGGTGGCCCGCGCCTTCGAGCCCGACGTCGAGTCGCACATGCTGGCGATAAAGGAGCAGGTGGGCGACCGGCGGCTGATCGTGCGCATCGACCGCACCGAGTTGTCCAAGAACATCGTCCGCGGCATGCTCGCCTACCGCGAGTTCCTGGCCGAGCATCCCGAGTGGCACGGCAAGGTCGTCCACCTTGCCTTCGCCTATCCCTCGCGCCACGACCTGCCCGAATACCGCGAGTACACCGCGGCCGTGCAGCGCTGCGCCAAGGAGATCGAAGACGAGTACGCCACCGACGACTGGGATCCCCTGATCCTCAACATGCAGGACGACTATCCGCGCTCGCTGGCCGCCTACCGCATGGCCGACGTGCTGCTGGTGAACCCGATCCGCGACGGCATGAACCTGGTCGCCAAAGAGGGCCCGATCCTGTCGCCGCGCTGCGTGCTGGTGCTCTCGCGCGAGGCGGGCGCGGCGGCCGAACTCGGCGCCGACTCTCTGCTGGTCAACCCCTACGACGTCTCGGGCACCGCCGCCGCCCTGCACGAAGGCCTGGTCATGCCCGACAAGGAACGGGTCGAACGCTGCACGCGCCTGCGCCGGGCGGCCACCGCGCTGCCTCCGGAGCGCTGGTTCGCCGACCAGTTGGCCGCCCTCACGTGACGTTGTACGGTTTCCCCATATAACGATCTATATCGGGGGAAATGCCGGTGTCCACGCCTGCGATCACGTTCACGAGGGACCGGCCCACCTGGTTCGTCTACCTGATGCTGGCGACCTTCTCCACCTACCTCTACGGCCTCTCCTCCGCGCTTCCCACGCTCCGCGCCGAACTCGGCGTCACGCAGGCGGTCGCCGGGCTCCACGGCACCGGCATGGCCGTCGGCAGCATCCTCACCGGCCTGGCGCTGCCCTGGCTGACCCGCCGCCACGGCCGTCGTGCCGCCGTCTGGATCGGGATCGGCGGCATGAACGCCGGCATGGTCCTGGTGGGCTTCGGCCAGACGCTGCCGTTCACCCTGGCCGGCTACACCATCGCCAGCGGCTTCGCCGCCATCGCCCTGTACGTCTCCATGGCCGCCCTCAGCGACCACCACGGCCCGGCCGGAGCGGCGTCGATCAGCGAGGCCAACGCGGTCGGCGTGCTCGCGGGCATCCCGGCGACCTACGCGTTCAGCCTGCTGGCCCAGTCGGTGCTCGGCTGGCGGGCGGCCATGTTCATCCCGGTCGTGCTCACCGCCGTGCTCGCGTTCACGATGGGCCGCAACTGGTTCCCCGAGGCCCCGGCCGAGCACGCGGCGGCCCGGACGAACAAGCCCTTCAGCTGGCGTTTCCACTTCGCCGGCGCGGTGCTGCTCTGCTGTGTGGCCGTCGAGTTCACCTTCAACCTCTTCGCCGCCGAGTTGTTCTCCCAGCGGACCGGCCTGACCCTGGCCGAGGCGGCCACCGGCCTGACCGCCATGCTCTGCGGCATCGCCGCCGGACGCTTCGGCGGCGCCGCCCTCACCCTGCGCTACCCGGTCTGGCAGGTGTTCCTCGGCACCATGGCCGTCTCGCTGGCCGGCTGGGCCATCTTCTGGTCGACGACCGTCGTGGCCGTCGGCTACGTGGGCCTGGCGATCAGCGGCGCCGGGATCGGCATGCTGTTCCCGCTGGGCCTGACCCGGATGATCGAGACCTCGGGCGGCCGGCCCGACCAGGCCAGCGGGATCGCGTCGGTGTGGGCGGGGGTGGGCTCGGGCACCGGGCCGTTCGTGCTCGGCGCGCTCGGCGACGCCTTCGGCACCCACGCGGCGTTCCTGCTGGCCCCCGCGCTGCTCGGCCTCGCGGCCGGCGGCCTGCTCAGTTCCAGGTCGACGTTCTGAGGATGGTCGCCAGGCCCGGCGTCTTCCACTGGTCGACGATCAGGATCTTGGACGTCGGCAGGTACCACTCCCGCTGGGTGAAGCCGCCCGCGTAGTCGTACTTGGGCGGCCCGTACATGCAGCTGCCCTTCCACTCGCGGTAGTGGGCGTTGTGGCCGGCGCCGACGAGCCGGTAGCCCTTGACGGCGGGCTTGGTCTTGAACGAGCCCATCCACAACTTCTTGTCGTAGACGCAGGGGCCGACGTCGGTCGCCGGGCTGTAGGGGCGGCTCGGCTCGTAGGCGTTGAAGGTCTCGTGGCCGACCCTGATCGCGGCCGGGCCGAACACCCAGAAGCTGCGGCAGCCGGAGTCGCGGTAGCCGAAGTTCCTGGTGCCCGCGGTCGGGCACGAGCCGGTGACCACGCGCGTGTAGTCCTTGGCGACCTTGTAGACCTTCCAGGTCGCCGGGATCTTGACGGTGAGGCCGTTGCGCAGGTGGACCGACTTGGTGCCGGGAGCGGCGGCGGCCGGGGAGGGGACGAGAGCCGCCAGGATCAGGCCGGCGGCGGCCGCCGCCAGGGTTCTGGAGATCATGGCGCCGACGCTACTGCTCGCGGCTTGCGATCGACTTGAGAAGCTGTTCGAGGAACGCCACGACGCCGTCGGGCCCGTCGACCACGACGTCGGCCTGTTCGGCCAGCGCGGTCACCTCGGCGGAGCCGGAGCAGACCCGCACCCCTGGGATGTTCACCGAGGCGACCGCCTCGAAGGCGGCCAGGTCGCCCAGGTCGTCGCCGACGAACATGACCGAGCGGGCCCGCTCGGCGATGAGCAGTTCCTTGAGCGCCTTGCCCTTGTCGACGCCGGGGCCGCGCAGCTCCAGCACCTTGCGGCCGGGCTCGACGACCAGCCCGTTGGCGGCGGCCAGCTCGGCGAGCGGCCCGCGAAGGGCCTCCAGCGCCGCGTCGGGATCGGGGCAGCTCCGGGTGTGGACGGCCAGCGCCCGCCCCTTGTCCTCGATCGTCACGCCCTCGTGGCCCGACAGCAGACCGGGCAGCTCGGCGCGGATCGTCGTCAGCCCGGCGGGCGGCGGCGGCGAGGTGATCTCCCCGCCCTCCCAGCGCTCGATGCCGTACTGCCCGAGGATGACCAGGCCGGGGACCTCGACCAGGTCGGGGCCGTCGGGGGTGTCGCCCAGGGCGAGCGCGGTGCCGGGCGGGCGGCCGGTGACGACCGCGATGCGGCGCACCACCTCGGCCAGCCGGATCAGCGCGGCGGGCGCGCCGGGGTGGATCCAGGCGGCGGAGGGGTCGGCGACGATCGGGGACAGGGTGCCGTCGAAGTCGAGGCCGATGACGGCGCCGCCCGGGTCGTTCACCATCGCCTCAAGACCGGCCCGGCCGCTCTCGGTCCGGACGTCCGGCATGTCCCCCACGTTTCGCCCCTTTCGTCGCGCGACGGTCACTCTGTCAATCGCAGGTTAACGCGATCTGAACTCAGACCGACCGGCCACGTCCACGGCGGCGGGCGTCGCGGCGTTCGCGCAGGCGGTTGACGAGCGCCGGATCGGCGGCCAGCGCCTCGGGGCGGTCGATCAGGCCGGCGAGCACCTGGTAGTAGCGGGTGGTGGACATGCCGAAGGTGTCTTTGATCGCCTGCTCCTTCGCGCCCGGGTGACGCCACCAGCCGGCCTCGAACGCGAGGATGTCCCTGTCTTGAGGGGAGAGACCGTCCACACGGGCAATGTTAACTGTCGCCATTTTCCGGGGAGGCGACGTAATGTCACCAGGTGTGACGCCTGTTATCACTCTCCTGACCGACTACGGTCTCGAAGACGGGTTCGTGGCCGCGTGTCACGGCGTTATCGCCGGCATCGCCCCCGAGGCCCGGATCATCGACGTCGGCCACCTCGTCCCGGCGGGCGACGTGCGGCGCGGGGCCGCGATCCTCGCCCAGACGATCCCCTACCTGCCCCGTGGGGTGCACATCGCGGTGGTCGACCCGTCGGTGGGGTCGAGCACCCGCCGGGCGGTCGCGATCGAGGCGGGCGGGCGGGTGTTCGTGGGGCCCGACAACGGGGTGCTCTCGTGGGCCGTGCACGCCGTCGGCGGCGCGACCGCGGCCTACGAGCTGACCAACGAGGACGTCTGGCTCAAGCCGGTGTCCCGGACCTTCCACGGGCGTGACATCTTCTGCCCGGTCGCCGCCCACGTGGTGGCGGGCCGCGAGGTGGCCGGGCTGGGCACCGCCATCCCGCCGCGCGAGCTGGTGACGCTGCCCGAGCCGACCTCGCGGCTGCGCGACGGCGCGTGCGAGGGCGAGGTGCTCTCGGTCGACCGCCACGGCAACGTCCAGCTCTCCATCACCGCGGCCGACCTGGGCTTCCTCGGCGTGCGCGACGGCGACACCCTGGCTGTCTGGCTCGGCCGCCGCCAGCTCGCCGTCCCCTACCGCGACACGTTCGCCGCGGTTCCGCCGGGTGACCTGGTGGCCTTCACCGACTCGGCCGGCCTGGTGGCCGTCGCCGTCAACGCGGGCGACGCCGCCCAGCGGCTGGGCCTGCCGCCGGGTGCGCACGTACGCCTCTCCCCCGCCCGGACATAACGCACTGTATTTGAATGTTCACGGAAAGGTCAGATACGGCGGCGTGAGCGTGCCAGAATAGGCCGCCGTGACCTTCCTGGCCAAGCCGTTCGTGCTGCTTGCCGTGGTCTGCCTGCTCTCCGGATTCGTCGTCGTGCCGCCCGCGCTCGCCGACGACGCGGGGGCGGCGGCCCGGGAGCGGCAGTGGCCGTTGGAGGTCATGGGCGTACCGGCCGCGTGGGAGCTCAGCCGGGGCGAGGGCGTCACGGTGGCCGTCCTCGACACCGGCGTCGACGCCCGCCACCCCGACCTGGCCGGCGCGGTCGTCGAGGGTCCCGACCTGACGGGGGCCGGGACCACCCACGTCGGCCATCACGGCACGTCGATGGCGAGCCTGATCGCCGGGCGCGGCCACGGCCCCGGCGGCGATCTCGGGGTGGTCGGGGTGGCGCCCCGCGCGACGGTCCTGTCGATCCGGGTGACCCTGGAGACCCACGACCCGGCCCGCGCCGACCCCCGCGTCGCGCGGCAGGTCAGGGGCGCGGTCGCCCAGGGCATCCGGTGGGCCGTCGACCACGGGGCCGACGTGGTCAGCATGTCTCTCGGCGGCGCCGACGGCAGCTACGAGGGCAGCCCCGACGAGGCGGCGGCGGTCCGCTACGCCCTGTCGAAGGGCGTGGTCCTGGTGGCCTCGGCCGGCAACGACGGCGCGGGCGCCGACCGGCCCACCTATCCGGCGGCCTATCCGGGGGTGATCGCGGTCGGCGCGGTCGACCAGAGGCTCGCCCCGGCGGCCTTCTCCAGCCGGCGGAGCTACGTCTCGGTGACCGCCCCCGGCACCCGCGTCGTCAGCGCCGACGGCCACGGCTCCTACGTGGTCGCCGACGGCACGAGTTCGGCCGCCGCCTTCGTGGCGGGCATCGCCGCCCTCGTGAAGGCCCGCCATCCGGGCATGGGCGTGACCGACGTCCGCCGGGCGATCCTCCAGGGCGCGGTCTGGCACAACGCGGGGCGGCGCGACGACGCCTACGGGCACCGGGTGGCCAACGCGCGGCGGGCCCTGCTGGTGGCCGGGGCGCCCCGGCGGGCGGCGATGGCGGCGCGGCCCCGGCAGGCGAGCGTCGCGGGCCCTGCGGAATCTACCGGTTTGGGGCCGTTGATCTGGTCTGCCCTGTTGCTCCTTGTCGCCGCCTTGGTGGCGAGGGTGGCGCTTCGCGCCTGACCATTGCGGCTTCCTTGCCGCTCCCTGACCGGATGGGGGGTCCTCCCCTTACGAAAGACCGGGTAGACATATCTCTGACTACACAGAGTAGTCATCCGCGTGCTCAGCCGCCCGGACATACCTCAGGGAGAAACACATATGATCCGCCGCATCGTCGTCACCTCGGCCGCCGCTGGTCTCGTCGTCGTCGCCCCCGCCAGCATGGCGCACGCCGACACGCCCGTCACCAACCTGGTGAACACGCAGTGCGTGTCGTCGCCCGAGTACCTCACCGGCCTCCCCGTGCTGGCCACCCTGCTCGCCCCGGTCTGCGGCCTGGTCAAGAGCCTGCCCGGCGTGGTCGGCCAGGTCGTCGGCGGCGCCACCCAGGGCCTGCCGGTGCCCTCGGTCCCGAGCGTCCCGGGCGTCGGCACCGTCACCGGCCTGCTGCCCGTCAGCGCCGTGTCGGTTCGCTAGTTCTCACGCACCACTCGCGAAAAGGCCCCCGCCTGGATCCAGCGGGGGCCTTTCCATTACTCCGCGTAATCGAATCGCGTGTTACGACGCGTGCACCACGTCGTGGACCTCGGCGAAGTGGCAGGCGCTCTCGTGGTCCGTGCCGGGACGGATCTGGAGCAGCGGCTCCTCGACGGCGCAGATCTCCTGCGCCTTCCAGCACCGGGTCCGGAACCGGCACCCCGACGGCGGGTTGGCCGGCGACGGCGGGTCACCCTGCAGGATGATCCGCTCCCGCGACTCCCGGCCCTCCGGGTCGGGCACCGGCACGGCCGACAGCAGCGCCTGCGTGTAGGGGTGGCTCGGCTTGTCGTAGATCTCGGTGTCCTTGCCGATCTCGACGATCTTCCCGAGGTACATCACCGCCACGCGGTCGGAGATGTGCCGCACCACCGACAGGTCGTGCGCGATGAAGATGTACGCCAGCCCGAACTCCGTCTGCAGCCGCTCCAGCAGGTTGATGACCTGCGCCTGGATCGACACGTCGAGCGCGGAGACCGGCTCGTCGCAGATGATGATCTCGGGCTGCAGCGCCAGCCCCCGGGCGATGCCGATGCGCTGCCGCTGACCACCGGAGAACTGGTGGGGGTAGCGGTTGATGTGGTCGGGGTTGAGGCCGACCACCTCCAGCAGGTCCTGCACCTTCTTGCGACGGTCGCCCTTCGGCGCCACGTCGGTGTGGATCTCGTAGGGCTCGCCGATGATGTCGCCGACCGTCATACGCGGGTTCAGCGACGTGTACGGGTCCTGCATGACCATCTGGATGTTGCGCCGGAACCGCTTCAGGTTGCTGCCCTTGTGGACGTCGACGAGCTCGCCGTTGACCTTGACCGACCCCGAGGTCGGCTTCTCCAGCGCCATCAGCAGCTTGGCCAGCGTCGACTTGCCGCAGCCCGACTCGCCGACCACGCCGAGGGTCTCGCCCCGGCGCAGGTCGAAGCTGACGCCGTCGACCGCCTTGATCGCGCCGATCTGGCGCTTCATCACGATCCCCTGCGTCAGCGGGAAGTGCTTGACCAGGTCGCGGACCTCGAGGATGGGGTCACCCTGCGGTGCCATCGAGGACCTCCCTCCAATAGTGGCAGGCGCTGCTGCGCGTGCCGCTGATCTCGTGCAGCGCCGGGACGTCGGTCACGCAGTCGTCCTGGCGGAACGGGCAGCGGGGGTGGAAGGCACAACCCGTCGGCATGTCGAGCAGGTTGGGCGGCAGGCCCTTGATGGCGTACAGCTCCTGGCCCTTCATGTCGACCCGGGGGATCGACTCGAGCAGGCCCTTCGTGTACGGGTGCGCGGCGTTGCGGTAGATGTCGTGCACCGGGGCGTTCTCGACGATGCGGCCGCCGTACATGACCGCGATCTTGTCCGCGACGTCGGCGACGACGCCGAGGTCGTGGGTGATCAGGATCATGCCCATGTTGCTCTCGCGCTGGAGTTCGGCCAGCAGCTCCATGATCTGGGCCTGCACGGTGACGTCCAGGGCGGTCGTGGGCTCGTCGGCGATGAGCACATCGGGGTCCAGCGCGATCGACATCGCGATCATGATGCGCTGGCGCATGCCGCCGGAGAACTGGTGGGGGTAGTCGTTGACGCGCTGCTTGGCGGCCGGGATGCGGACCCGGTCCATCAGCTCGACGGCCTTGGCGTAGGCCGCCTTCTTCGACATGCCCTTGTGGACGCGGAACATCTCGGCGATCTGCCAGCCCACGGTGAACACCGGGTTGAGCGCCGAGAGGGCGTCCTGGAAGATCATCGCGATCTGCTGGCCGCGGATCTGGCTGCGCTGGGCCTCCGACAGCTGGAGGAGGTCGGTCCCCCGGAAGCGGATCTCACCCTTGGGGATGCGCGCCGGCGGCATGTCGAGGATGCCCATGATCGCCTGGGCCGTCACCGACTTGCCGGAGCCCGACTCGCCCAGCACCGCGAGGGTCTCCCCGGCGTTGAGCGCGTAGGACACGCCGTTGACCGCGCGGGCCACACCCTGCCGCGTGGTGAACTCCACGTGCAGGTTGTCGACCGCGAGCAGCGGCTCGGTGCCGATCGAGCCGCTGTCGGCCGGAAGCAGGTGCGTGTCGACGGACGGGTTCTTCACTGGTCACCCCTCCTATCGAAGCTTCGGGTCGAGAGCGTCGCGGACGGCGTCGCCGAGCATGACGAACGCCAGCACCGTGAGGCTCAGGAACAGGGCCGGGAACAGCAGCGCCTCCGGCGCCTGGAGGAACCGGTTGCGCGCGTCGGCGATCATCAGACCCCACGAGATGTCGGGCGACTGGATGCCGACGCCGAGGAACGACAACGCGGCCTCGGCGGCGATGAAGACGCCCATGTTCATGGTGGCCACGACGATCACCGGGGCCAGGGCGTTCGGCAGGATGTGCCGGCCCATGAGCCGGCCGGGACCGGCGCCCAGCGCCCTCGCCGCGAGGACGTAGTCCTGGCTCTTGGCCGACATGACCGCCGCCCGCATGATGCGCAGCACCATCGGCCAGGCGAGCACCGACAGGGCCACCACCACGGTCCAGATGCCCGCGTTCTCACGGCCGACGAGGGCCAGGATCAGCAGCGCGCCCAGGGTCGAGGGGATCGCGAAGAAGATCTCCGCGACGCGGGAAAGGATCGTGTCGGTCCACCGGCCGTAGAACCCGGCCAGCAGGCCCAGCAGACCGCCGATGAGCGTGGTCACCAACGTGGAGAAGACGCCTACCATGATCGAGATCCGGGCGCCGTAGATGACCCGGGAGTAGGTGTCGCAACCCTGGTTGTCCGTGCCGAAGATGTGGGCCGCGCTCACGCCCTGGCGGGCCTTGGTCAGGTCGCACGTGGTCGGATCAAATGCGTTGACCGAAGAGAACAGACCCGGAATGATCGACATGACCACGAGGACGGCGATCATGACGGCGGCGATGATGAAGACCTTGCTCCGCCGCAGGTCGTACCACGCGTCGGACCACAGGCTCGCCGGCTTCTTCTGCTTCGGCGGCTTGACCGATTTGGGCTTCTGCTCGGTGAGCGTGTCACTCATAGCGGATCCTGGGGTCGAGGACGGCGTACAGGAGGTCGACGATCAGGTTGGCGGCGATGAAGATCAGCACCAGTACGGTCACGATGCCGACGACCACCGAGTTCTCCGACAGGTAGACCGAGTCGACGAGCTGGCGCCCGATGCCGTTCAGGTTGAAGATGGTCTCGGTGATCACCGCGCCGCTCATCAGGGTGCCGAGGTCGGCGCCCAGATAGGTGACGAGCGGGATCAGCGAGTTGCGCAGGGCGTGTCTGCCGAGCACTCTTCGCCGCGGCATGCCCTTGGCGACGGCGGTCCGCACGTAGTCGGCGCGCAGCGTCTCCATCAGGCTCGTCCGGGTCAACCGGGTCAGGTACGCGATCGACGTCCCGGCCAGCACGATGCCCGGCAGCAGGTAGCTGCGCCAGCCCTCGGAGGTGCCGGCCACGGGGAAGAAGTCGATTCCCGTGGAGGTCTTGAGTTGCAGCCCCAGCACGAGCTGGAGCACGAAGCCGCTGACCAGCGTCGGGATCGACACCAGCAGCAGCGTGAAGGCGAGGATGGCCGTGTCGGCGGCCTTGCCGCGGCGCAGCGCGGCGATCAGGCCGAGGCCGATGCCGACGATCGCCTCGATCACCAGGGCCATCATGGCCAGGTTCAGGGTGATCTGGAACTTGCCCTCGAAAATGGTCGAGACCGGCAGCCCTCGGAAGGTGGTTCCGAAGTCGCCGGAAAGGATGCCCTGGATGTAGTAGCCGTACTGGACTACCAGGGGTTCGTCCAGGTGGAACATCTCACGCATCGTGGCCCGGAACACCGGGTCGACCGCCCGGTCTCCCGCGAGAGCCTGAATGGGGTCGCCGGGGAGCCAGTAGACGAGCGTGAAGATGAGAAACGTGGTGCCAAGCAACACAGGGATCGCCTGGAGCAGGCGCCTGACAACGTAGCGGCCCATTCGGTCTCCCGATCATGACGAAGGGCAGCCCCACTGCAACCAATCGGGCTGCCCCAAGAGTGATGGTCCATCCCGGGCGGCTCAAGGGGTTCCGCCGCCCGGGTTGGATGCCGTCTTAGGCCTTCTCGACGTTCGCGATGTCGATCCGCTCGAACGGGTCGATCTTGACGTTCTTCACGTTCGAGGAGAACGCGCCGTTGGTCTGGTAGAAGTAGACCGGGATGTAGGGCAGTTCCTTGAGCAGGATGTCGTCAGCGGCCTGGTAGGCCGCGATGCCCTCTTCGACGGTGGGAGCCGAGTCGGCCTTCTTGAGCAGCTCCTCGAACTCCTTGTTGTTGAAGCCCGAGTAGTTGGAGCTGGCGTTGGCCGCGAAGATCGGCTTGAGGTAGTTCTCCGGCGACGGGTAGTCCATGATCCAGGCCATCCGGAAGAGGCCCTTCCACTTGTCCGCGCCCAGGTCGTCGAGGATGGTGGCGAACTTCTCGACCGGCTTCGGCTCGACCGTGGCGCCGAGGTTGGTGCGGAGGTTGTTCGCGACCGCCTCGATCCACTCCTTGTGAGCGCCGTCGGCGTTGTAGCCCAGTTCGATCGTGCCGGCCTGCGCGCCGCCGTTGGCGTCCCACAGCTCCTTGGCCTTCACCGGGTCGTAGGTGCAGGCCTCGCCGCACGCGCCCTGACGGTAACCGGCGACGACCGGCGAGATGAAGTCGTCGGCCGGCACGCGGGTGCCGGAGAAGACCTGCTCGGTGATGGTCTTGCGGTCGATGGCCATCGAGATGGCCTTGCGCAGCTCGACCTTCTTGGCGTAGTCGGCGCCGACCTTGGTCGGGAAGCCGAGGTAGCCGATGCCCGAGGAGGGCTGCTCGATGTAGCGGTCGCCCAGCTCGGCCTTGGCGGAGGCGATGACCTCCGGCGGGAGCTGGTCCATGATGTCGATGTTGCCGGCCTGCAGGTCGCGGTAGGCGGTGTTCAGGTCGGTGTAGATCGCGAAGTCGACGGCCTCGACCTTGGCCTTGGCCTCGGCGTAGTCGTCGTTGCGGACCAGCGAGATCTTGGTCTCGACGCCGCGCTTCCACGGCTTGGCCATCTTGAAGGGGCCGTTGCCGATGGGGGACTCGCCGTAGGCGGCGGTCACCTTGCCGTCGGGGCCGAAGGCGGCCTTGGGCATCGGGTAGAAGGCGGTGTAGCCCAGCATGGTCGGGAAGCCCGAGAAGGGGTTCTTCAGCTCGACCGTGAAGGTCAGCGGGTCGACGACCTTCAGACCCGAGAGGCTGGTCGCGGTGGCCGCGGGGGCCTCCTGCGGACCGTCGCCGTCGGGGTCGACCGGGTTCATCTCGTCGTAGCCGGCGATCGAACCCATGAAGTAGTTGGCCTCGTACGCGTTGGCGCCGTTGGCGGTGTAGTTCCAGGAGTCGACGAAGCTCTGCGCGTCGACCGGGGTGCCGTCGTGGAACTTGTAGCCGTCCTTCAGCTTGATCGTCCAGTTGGTCTGGTCGTCAGAGGTGATGGACTCGGCGATCTGGTTGATCGGCTTCTTGTCAGCGTCGTAGTTGACCAGGCCGATGAACAGGGCGTTGAGCACCTCGGCGCCGTTGGTCTCGGCGGTGTTGCCCGGAACGAGCTCGTGCTGCGGCTCGCCGATCTCGACCACGACCGGCGCGGCGGCGGCTCCCTCGCCACCCGCGGCAGGGTCGGTGGCCTCGTCGCCACCACCACAGGCGGCCAGGCCGAGCGCCAGCACGGCGGTGCCGGCGATGATCTGTGCGCCCTTGAATACGCGCATAGTGAGTAGATCCTCCCTCAAAGGATGGGCGTTGGCGCTGAGCTGCGAGATGTCCGGGCCGGCACCCCCTCGGCCCCTTGTGGGGACCTTGGATTTGCAGACACGGTCAAACGAGCTGACGCCCTGCCAGTCGTCCGCGAGCATCCCTCACCACACACCGCAGTGTTGTCTCTGCTGCGTTGCAGTTCGGTCACACGTGCGTCAGTCGGGCGTCACACGCATACCAAGAAGGTCGCCTCAAACCTCTTAAACGGCTCCAAAACTCCCACAAAGGTACACATGTCCCGGTACTGGTAAAGCCACGGTAGGACCTTTGCGGTACCGATCGTGGCGTTGTCCCCATATCAGGACCTGGTGGGCTACCTTTGACCAAGCCGTGGCACGCCCGCCACCGGCGGCTTCACCCGACCCACGAGGAGCCAACGGATGACCATCGCAGGCTTCTCGTTCACCAGCATCCAATAGAGTCCTTGCCATGAGCCAGCCGGATTCCGCCGTCGCGGACGCGCAGGGCGGCGCAGCGACGGAATCGCTGGCCGCGCTCGCGAAGCGTCACGGCCTCCGTCGCGCGATCGCGCGCCCGAGCCTTCCCTTCTACGTGAAGCAGCTCTGGGCCCGTCGGCACTTCGTGCTCAAGTACGCGACGTCGCGCAACGTCTCCAAATACAGCCAGTCGATGCTGGGCCAGCTCTGGCAGCTCCTCACGCCGCTCCTGAACGCCGGCGTCTACTACCTGATGTTCGGCGTCATCCTCGATCAGAAGAAGGACATCTCCAACTACACGGCCTTCCTGATCACCGGCGTCTTCATCTTCACCTTCACCCAGCGCACCGTCAGCGGCGGCGCCAAGTCGATCTCGAACAACCTGTCGCTGATCCGGGCGCTCCATTTCCCCCGCGCCGCGCTGCCCCTGGCCTACGCGGTGCAGGAACTCCAGCAGCTGCTGTGGTCGATGCTGGTGCTCATCGGGATCGTGCTCCTCACCGGCGAGCCGCTCACCCTCTACTGGCTGCTCATCCCGGTCGCGCTGCTGCTGCAGCTCACCTTCAACATCGGGGCCAGCCTCTTCATGGCCCGCGTGGGCGCCTTCGCCCGCGACATGAACCAGCTGCTCCCGTTCATCATGCGGACCTGGCTCTACGCCTCGGGCGTCTTCTTCAGCATCCCCGACCGGGTCGCCGACCTGCCCGAGTCGCTGGCGTTCGTGCAGTACATCATGGAGCTCAACCCGGCCGCGGCTTACATCGAGCTCATGCGTGACCTGCTCATCCAAAGCCACACCCCGCCCCAGTGGGCCTGGACGACTGCCATATTCTGGGCGGTGTTCGCCCTTGTCATCGGATTCTGGTACTTCTGGCGCGCCGAAGAGAGGTACGGACGTGGCTGAGGCGAAGCCGATGGCGATGGAAAGGGTGTGGCCGTTGACCGCCGAAGAGCAGGAGGCGACCAGGAAGTCGTCGGCCACCGGCACTCCGACCGTCATCGTCGACGACCTCCACATCGTCTACAAGGTCTACGGCGCGACCTCGGCCGAGGAGAAGGGCAACGCCGCCACCGCCCTGCTGCGACTGGTCAAGCGCCAGGGCCGCCCGCAGATGCGTGAGGTCCACGCCGTGAAGGGCGTCTCCTTCGTGGCCCGCCACGGCGACGCGATCGGCATCATCGGCCGCAACGGCTCGGGCAAGTCGACCCTGCTGCGCGCCATCGCCGGGCTGCTGCCGCCCCACTCCGGCGCGGTCTACACAGACGGCCAGCCTTCGCTCCTGGGCGTGAACGCCGCCCTGATGAAGGAGCTCACGGGCGAGCGCAACATCACCCTCGGCTGCTACGCGATGGGCATGACCCCCTCGGAGGTCCGGGCCAAGTACGACGAGATCGTCGACTTCTCCGGCATCGGGGAGTTCGTCCAGTTCCCCATGTCCACCTACTCGTCGGGCATGGGCGCCCGTCTGCGGTTCGCCATCGCGTCGGCGAAGGTCCACGACGTGCTGCTGATCGACGAGGCGCTGGCCACCGGTGACCGCGAGTTCCGCAAGCGCTCCCAGAAGCGCATCATGCAGATGCGCGAGTCGGCCGGCACCGTCTTCCTGGTCGCCCACAACCTCGACGTCATCGAGGAGACCTGCAACCGCGTCATCTGGCTGCACAAGGGCAAGATCAAGATGGACGGCGACCCGGCCGAGGTGATCGGCGCCTACAACAAGGCGTGAGTGGTAGAGGATAGGCCCGCAGGAAGATCGCGACCTATCCCGAGCGGAGTGCGCCATGCCGACGCCAGCACCCATTCCCTACGACCACCTGCCGGAGGTCCCGGCGCTCACCGTCGAGTCCCCCGGGCTCTCCGACGGTGCGACGCTGCCTGGCCGCCACGTCTTCAACGACTGGGGCTTCACCGGCGAGAACGTCTCCCCGCGCCTGACGTGGTCGGGCGCGCCCGAAGGCACCCAGAGCTACGCGGTCACGTGCTTCGACCCCGACGCGCCCACCGGCAGCGGCTTCTGGCACTGGCTCGTGTTCGACATCCCGGCGTCGGTCACCGAGCTCCCCGAGGGCGCCGGCAACGGCCCCGACTTCGCGGGGCTGCCGGAGGGGGCCGTCCACACCAGGAACGACTACGGCATCAAGGAGTACGGCGGCGCCGCCCCTCCCCCCGGGCTGCCGCACCGCTACCTGTTCGCCGTGCACGCGCTCGACACCGACAAGCTCGGCGTCGACCCCGACGCCAACCCGGCCGTGGTGGGCTTCAACATCACCGCCCACACCCTCGCGCGCGGATTCATCGCACCGGTGTACGAAAGCTGATGCCGCTGCGGCCGGTGTTCCACTATGATTCGAACGGGGATTCGATCTAAGGAACGCCGATGCCATGGGAGGGCGGGATGAGTGAGCTGGTGACGGCCATCGATCATCTGGCCGACGAAGACCCGTCTGAACTTTCACCTGCCCTGCTGACCGAGCAGCTCATCGAACTGCACTGGCAGATGGCCAGACTGCAGGCACAGATCGCCAGGCGCACGTCGGTGCGCCCCTGGGCAAACTGAGAACGGCCGGCGCCTCCCGAAGGCGCCGGCCGTTCTCATATGTCAGAGGCACGGAAACGTTGACGTGGCCACGCCAACGTGTCCGAGAGGCACTTAGCGGGTGCCGGAGACGATGTTCCTGACCGCGCCCGACAGGTTCTGGGCTGCCTTGCTCACCTGGGTGGCCGAACCGGTCAGGTCCTTGCTGGCGCCGCTGATGTGGTTGGCGCCACTGGTGACCTGGCCCGCGGCGCCGGTGACGGCGTCCAGCGTGGGGGCGAGCTGGGTCGAGACGTCGTTGCTGCTCGCGCTCATCGGGGTGGCCCGCACCGCCTCGGTCCAGCCCGCGACAGGGGCGGCGGCCGGCGGCACGGCGCCGGTGACGGCGGCGAGGTCGGCGCCCGGGAGGGCCGGGAGCTGCCCGCCGACGAGCGGAATGCCGCCCAGCAGGTCCGAGACCGGGCCGTCCGCGGCCTGAGCGGGCGCGGCGAACATAGCCGCGACGCCGAAGGTCGCGACGACGAGTGCTGCCTTGATCATGCGCTTCATGTAAATGCCTCCTGAGCCCCGTCCCAGGTCAGGGAACGGGAACCGAGAACCCCCGCGTAACCGGCGCGGGTTCGCGCCGGCCGATTGGCTAGGCCGAATTTCTATCACCACGCGAAACGGCCCGGTGACCGGGAGTCACAACACCGGAGGGCTGGAGGGCGCCCGACTTGGCGGCACATGATGGGAATTCACATCCGGCCCGGGAGAAAGGCACGGTAAACGCGGCTCCCGGGCCGAGGGCAATTGTTTTCCGTCTCCTTGGGGTCAGGCCGCGACCGGAGCCGCCGACTCGAAGGGGAACCGGTCGGCGAACGCCGGGCGCAGATCGGTCAGCCAGACGGCCGTGGGGTCGTAGCGCGCGAAGAAGGGACGGCCGACCAGGCCGGGGTCACGGGCCTGGATGAAGTGCAGCACGAAGACCCGCTGCCCGTTGATCTCGGTCACGCCGTCGACGCAGACCTTGCCGGGGGTGGCCGACATCGAGGGGCCCCTGACCGTCCGGCAGAGACCGGAGACCTGGGCATAGGCGTCTCTGAAGGTCTCGTACGCGTCGGCGAGCGGCACCGCGAAGTAGTCCTGCGGCCCGGTGTCCCGCTCGACGAACATGTAGTAGGGGACCATGCCCATCGCGTTCTGCCGCCGCCACATGTGGGCCCACGTGGCCGCGTCGTCGTTGATCGTGCGGATGAGGGGGGCCTGGGTCCGGACCGTGGCGCCGGTGTCCAGGATGCGCCGCACCGCCGAACCCACCGCCTGGGGTTCGAGCTCCCGAGGGTGCGAGAAGTGCGCCATGAACGCGAGGTTCTTGCCCGACCTGACCACCTGCTCGAACAGCTTGAGCGTGTCGTCGGCGTCCGGGTCGGTGACGAACCGGCCGGGCCAGTAGGCCAGCGACTTGGTGCCGATGCGGATCGAGTCGATCTGCGGCAGGTCGAGCAGCGGCTCGACGTAGCGGCGCAGCACCGGCTCTCCCATGATCATGGGGTCGCCGCCGGTGAACAGCACCGACGTCACCTCGGGGTGGCGGCGGACGTAGCCGACGAGCGCGTCGACGTCGCCGGAGGCGAACTTCAGGTCGGGCTCGCCGATGAACTGGGCCCACCGGAAGCAGTAGGTGCAGTAGGCGTGGCAGGTCTGCCCCTGCTTGGGGAAGAACAGCACGGTCTCGGGATATTTGTGCTGCATACCGGGCACCGGCTCGTCGCCGATCTTGGGCACGTTCAGGTCGAGCTGCCCGGCCGGATGGGGGTTGAGGCCCATGCGCACCTCGTTGGCCGCCGCCGTCAGCTGCTTGACCGGGGCGTTCATCCTGATGAGGTTCGCCAGACGGGAGACATCCGCTTCGGGCAGCATGTCCTCTTGAGGAAAGACGAGCCGATAGATCGGGTCGTCGGGGACCGCGGACCAGTCGATGAGCTCGTCGACGACGTAGGCGTTGGTGCGGAACGGCAGCACGGTCGCCACCGCGCGCACCCGTAGCCGCGCCTCCTCGCCGAACCCGGCCTTCTCGCGAAGCAGGTCGTCGAGATGTTTCGTCGTGTATGCCCGGAAGCCGCGGGTTCCCTCGTTAAAGATCACTCGGCCTTCCCTTCTCGGTAGTTTTTCCGATCTCGTGTAAACCAAGGAGGCCTGTCAGGCGTCTGGGGACCTCTATACCGGTATCGGACCGTCCCGACAGCCGAATTCAGGATTTGGTAAAGGCCGTAGTCATGATTTTTGCCTCTCGCGACATATCTCGAATGCGGGTAATCTGGGGCATGTGACGACAGAAGACCCAGGTCAGCGCGCTTCCGACGCCGACCGTGACCGGGTCGCGGCGATCATCGCCGAAGGCCTGGCCACCGGCCGCCTCACCACGGCCGAACACGCCGACCGCCTGGAAGCCACCTACGGCGCGGTCACCATGGGCGAACTGGTGCCCATCACCAAGGACCTCCCCTCCACCGTCGCGAACACCGCCCCGGCCGACGTCGGCCGCAAGAGCATCACCGCCGCGTTCAGCAAGGTCATCAAGAACGGCCGCTGGGTGCCCGGCCGCCACCTCCGCCTCCAGGCCCGCTTCGGCGCCCTGATCATCGACCTGAGCGACGCGGTGCTGCCCGGCCGTGAGATCACCGTCGACATCAGCGCCGCGTTCAGCAAGGTGATCATCCGGGTGCCCGACAACGCCAACGTCATCGACGACGGCAGCGCGGTCTTCGCGAAACGGGTCGTCTCGGGCGGCGAGAAGGACGACGGCCCGGTCATCCGGGTGACGGGCAACGCCGCGTTCTCCAAGGTCATCGTGTCCCGGAAGGTGTGGGACTGGAATCTGCGCCGATAACGCGAGCCGACGGACGGCGCACCAACCCTCCCCGCCTACCATTCACTGAGATTCCCGGATCGATTGGATGGCGTTGTGGCCGTATCGTCGCCGGTCGCGCTCGACGCCATGGGCGGCGACCACGCGCCAGAACAGATCGTGGCGGGGGCCGTCGCGGCCGTCAGAGAGCTCGGGGTCCCGGTCGTGCTGGTCGGCGAGCCCCGCCCGCTCCACGACCTCCTGTCCCGGTACGGCGCCGCCTCCGAGATCCCCATCGTCCGCGCCGAAGAGGCGATCTCCATGGACGAAGGCGCCCTGGCCAGCCTCCGCCGCCCCCGCTCCAGCATCGCCGTGGCCTGCCACCTCGTCAGGCGGGGCGACGCGTCCGCGGTCGTGTCGGCGGGTTCGACGGGCGGCGTCGTCGCCACCGCGAAACTGCGGCTCAAGACCCAGCCGGGCGTGCTCCGCCCCGCCATCGCCGTGGCCCTGCCCACCGTCCCCGACCCGACGATCCTGCTCGACGCGGGCGCCAACGCCGACGCCAAGCCCGAGATGCTGGTCCAGTTCGCCCACCTGGGCGTCGCCTACGTCGCCACCGCCCTCGGCCGCGACAACCCCCGCGTCGGCCTGCTCACCATCGGCGCCGAGGCCGAGAAGGGCAACAAGGTCGTCAAACGCGCCCACGAACTGCTGGAGACCGCCCCCGGCATCCACTTCGCCGGCAACGTCGAGGGGCACGACCTGCTGTCGGGACGCGTCGAGGTCATCGTCGCCGACGGCTTCACCGGCAACGTGGCGCTCAAGACCATGGAGGGCAGCGTCCGCTACGCCTTCGGCCAGCTCCGCCAGGCCGTCGACGGCAGCGCCGTGGCCCGGATCGGCGGCCTCCTCCAGCGTCCCCGCCTGCGCGGCCTCTACGAACGCCTCGACCCCGAGGCGCACGGCGGCGCGGTCCTGCTCGGCCTCAACGGCTGCGTGGTGATCGCCCACGGTTCCTCGCGCGCCAAGGGCGTCGCGGCCGCGTGCGAGCTGGCCGCCCGGCTCGCCGCCGAGGGCGTCGTCGGCAGGGTCGGCGAACGCATCGCGGCCATTCCCCGGTCCCACCGGTTGTGGTTCTCCGACCGGCGGTAACCCTGGCGACGACGGCGGTTGCGCGTCGCTAGGCTTTGTGTATGACCGACCCACAACTCGTGCTCGCCGAGCGTGTCCAGCAGGCGCTGGCCACCGCGTTCGGCCAGGAATACGCCGCCGAGGATCCGCTGATCAGGCCCTCCCAGTTCGCCGACTACCAGGCGAACGTCGCGATGAGCCTGGCCAAGCGACTCCGACGCGCGCCGCGAGATGTGGCCCAGGAGATCGCCGCCAACCTCGACCTGCCCGGCACCGTCGAGGTGAGCGGCCCGGGGTTCCTCAACCTGCGCTTCCACGACGCCTGGATCGCCGCCGAGGCCGGCGCCATGCTCACCGACGACCGGCTCGGCGTGGCCCGCGAGCTCCCGTCGAAGACGGTCGTGGTCGACTACTCCGCGCCCAACGCCGCCAAGGAGATGCACGTCGGCCACCTGCGCACCACCGTCGTGGGCGACGCGCTGGTCCGCGTACAGGAGCATCTCGGCAACCGCGTCGTCAGGCAGAACCACCTCGGCGACTGGGGCACCCCGTTCGGCATGCTCATCGAGCACCTCCTCGACATGGGCGAGGAGGCCGCGGTCGCGCAGCTCGAGGCGGGCAACGGGAACGACTACTACCAGGCGGCCCGCGCCAAGTTCGACGCCGACCCCGAGTTCAACCGCAGGGCCCGCGCCCGCGTGGTGACCCTCCAGGCCGAAGACCCCGAGACGATGCGGCTCTGGCGCATCTTCATGGACGCCACGGTCCGCTACTTCAACAAGGTCTACACCCAGCTCGGCGTCACCCTGACCGACGACGACATCGCCGGCGAGAGCATGTACAACCACGCCCTCGCCCAGGTCTGCGACGAGTTGCAGGAACGCGGCATCGCCGAGATCAGCGACGGCGCGTTGTGCGTCTTCCCGCCCGGCTTCACCGGACGCGAGGGCGCGCCCCTGCCGTTCATGATCAGGAAGTCCGACGGCGGCTACGGCTACGCGACCACCGACATGGCCACCATGCGCTACCGGGTGCAGGACCTGAAGGCCGACCGCATTCTCTACGTCATCGGCGTCACCCAGTCGCTGCACCTGCAGATGCTGTTCGCCTCGGCGAAGATGGCCGGCTGGTTGCCCGACCACGTCTCGGCCGAACACATCCAGATCGGCAGCGTGCTCGGCAGCGACGGCAAGATGTTCAAGACCAGGGCTGGCAAGTCCATCAAGCTGCTCGAACTCCTCGACGAGGCCGAGACCAGGGCCGCCGCCGTGCTGGCCGACCGCGACTACGACGACGCCACCCGCGCCGAGATCGCCCACGCCGTCGGCATGGGCGCGGTCAAGTACGCCGACCTGTCGGTGAGCCACGACAGCGAGTACGTCTTCGACTTCGACCGCATGCTCGCCCTGACCGGCAACACCGGCCCCTACCTCCAGTACGCCACCGCCCGCATCCGCTCCATCTTCCGCCGCGGCGAATACGACCCGGCCGCCTCCTACGGCCCGATCGTCATCACGCACCCGGCCGAACGCGCTCTGGCCCTCGCCCTGCTCGGCTTCGGCCCGGTCGTCGCCGAGGTGGGCGCGCGCAACGAGCCCCACCGCCTGTGCGCCTACCTGTTCGACCTGGCCAGCGCGTTCACGACCTTCTTCGAGAACTGCCCGGTGCTCAAGGCCGACTCCGAGGAGGAGCGCCAGTCCCGGCTCGCGCTGTCGCAGCTGACCCTCCGGGTGCTGCTGCAGGGGCTCGACCTGCTGGGGATCACGGCGCCCGAGCGGATGTGAATCCACGGATCGGCGCGCCTCAGAACACGAACAGGTCACGGCCGTCTAGTGTGGGCGCGGTCAAGGGAGCGTCTGCGGAGCGCAAAGCAGACGTCCACCTGCCGTGGGGGAGTCAGCGCGTGAGCATGGATGTAACAGCCCGGCCGGAGTCGTCCGGCAGCGCCGACGCCACAGAGCTGCACCGCTACGCCGAGGCGCTGCTCGTCCACCTCACCGCCGACGGCGGCGCGCCACCGCCACCGCCCGGGGCGATCGACGTCCCGGGCTACTGGCTCTCCCCGGCCGTACGCGCGCTGGTGCTGATCCTCACTGGCGACGACGCGATGGAGCCGTTGTCCGAGGCGGCCCAGCTCGACGGCGCCAAGACGGCGCTGTTCCTGTGCCTGGCCTTAGCCGTCTGCGGCCACGGCGACCGCATCCACGCCTCGTGGCTCGGCACCGCCTTCGGCGACCTGTCCTCCGAGCGCCCGGTGACGGCCGGCCAGCGTGCCCTGTGGCTGGCCGCCGCCCGCGGGGCCTACGGCCCGGCCGGGAAGATCTTCGTACTGCGCAAGCTCGACGCGGTCGAGGTGCTCCACGACGACGACGTGTGGCTGAGGGCGCTCGTCCCGGCCGAACCGGGCCTGGTGGTCCCGCCGTCGCTGAACGACTTCCCCGAGCTGGCCCAGATCCCGGCGCTGGGCGGCCCCGTGCAGGCCGCGGCCAGGCTGGCCAGGCTCCGGCATCGGTGTGAGGAGATCACCTCCGTACCGCCGCCCACGGGCGCGCTGCCGCAGACCCGCGCGGTGTGGCCCGACACCGAGCCGATGGCGGTGTTGTCGGCCCTCGTCGGCGCCGCCGAGCCCGACGGTCCGCTGAGTTCGCTCAACGGCCACCTGCTCGACGACCTGAAGCCCGGCGCCGACCCCTACCTCGCCGCTCTCGCCCTCCACGTCGCGGCCCCCGCGATCAGCACCGCGGCGGCCCACCTCGCCGACCGCACCGACGCCGAGCAGCCCGAGACGCTGGTGCTGCCGATCCTGGGCCACTCGATCACGCTGCGCCCCGACGGCCCCGACGGCGAGGCGATGGCCGACGCGGAGCGCCGCATCATGGCGGGCTACATTCCCAAGCGCCCTTCGCCAATGCCCGGCTACCTGGCCGCGCTCGGCGGCCTGGTCGTCTTCACGCTCGGTTTCGTGTTCTCGATGATCCTGGCGGTCGTGGGCGTCGGAATAGGCGCTTTGGGGGCGTGGTTGTTGTGGCGCTTCCGGGGCCGAGAGAAGGCCGATCTGGCGTTGGTGAACGCGCAGGTGGCCGAACTCCACGAACTCGCCACATCGGCGGTCTGGGCCCTGCACGAATACGCCCGTGAGGCCAAAACACGGCGCGACCAGGCACTCGCCGACGTCGCCGAGGTGGGACGACTGCTGAAACGCGGGCCACGCGCCGGATAAGCGGTGATATCCCCGGAATACCGAATCTTCCAGAGAAAGCCCGGGAAATGCGAGACCCGGCCTGCGGAATCCCTTCGCAAGCCGGGTCGAAATGGTCGGTCGGGGCTGGTCGGAACACCCTGAGTGTCGGACGGTCTTACGTGTGCGGCCGGCGGAGGGGCCGGCGAGGGGTGGGTGGTGAGAGGCCTCGGCGTCGCCTCTCCACCCGCTCGCGAGGTGACCGTTAAGCGGTGGTCACTTCGACGTTCGACGGCGTGAGCAGGAACACCTTGTCGGCGATCCGCTCGATGCGACCCTCACAGCCATAGGCGAGGCCGGCCGCGAAGTCGACCATTCTGGTCGCCTCCAGGGTCGACATCGTCGCGACGTCCATCACGATCGTGTGGCCGTCGCGGAAGTGACGGCCCACGGTGAGCGCGTCGTCGTACTTCCTCGGACGTACCATCACGATTCGCGACGGTTCGCCCGCCGGCTGCCAGCGTTTCGCGGCCCTTTCGGAGGCCGGCATCCAATCGTCGTCGTATTCCTCTTCCCCATAGGGCTCTTCCGAATATTGCTCGGCTCCGCCCAGGCCAAGGTATGTCGCTACCTTGCGCACTGCCCCCATCGGCTTCGTCCTTTCCGGGTTTGTCCCGACACAAGGGACGCTAACCGACCATTCTCTTATGGCGACCCGACACGCCTATACATGGGATTCTCTTTGTCGCGGGTCGTCAGTAGTCCCGTGACATGCGCGCCTGCACCGTAGATTCGTTTACCGACCAGCCATTCAAGGGTAACCCGACGAGCTTCCGCCTGCTGGAAGGTCAGATAACCAGATCGACGATGAGCACCATTGTGGCGGAAATGCGGCATTCGCTAAACAGATTATTCGAGCGCCGAATCAATTCGCTGGACAACGAACTCCGACCACAGAACGTGACCAACCGGATCCCCCGGACGAATTGCACGGATCATGGGAACTACCCGTGCCCACCAGGGCGCCACATATGCGGGAATGCCCGACCGGGCACCGAAGGCGAAGGCTGCGGGGGCACCTCATACTCCCCGCCACTTTCAACCTATAGCGGACTCCCGGGCTTGCCGCAAGACCCCCGTGACCCCTCACAATCAGTGGCTCCGAACCACTTCCAGGGGGAAAACACCCATGCGCGTACTGCTGTCCACCATCGGGTCACGAGGCGACGTGCAGCCGCTGGTGGCGCTCGCCACCGAACTCCGGGCCCTCGGCCACGAGGCCCACCTGTGCGTCCCACCGGACTTCCGCGGCTGGATCGAGGGCCTCGGCCTGCCGGTCACCCCGATCGGCCCTGAGCTCCGCACCCTGACCGCCGCCACCCCGCCCCCGAACGCCACGCCGCCGTCACCCGAGCAGCTCCGCCGTATGGCCGAAGCCTCCGTGACGGCCCAGTTCGAGACCGTCATGACGGCCGCCAAGGACTGCGACCTCATCGTGGCCGCCACCGCCATCCAGGTGGCCGCCCGCTCGGTCGCCGAGGTCCTGAAGATCCCGTACGTCTTCACGGCCTTCTGCCCGATCGTGCTGCCCTCCGTCCACCACTCCCCGGCCCCCGCCCCCGGCCGCCCGCCCGTCGACGGCGACAACCAAGTGTTGTGGGCCGAAGACGCAGCCCGCTTCACGGCCAGTTTCGGAGCCGCCCTCAACAACCACCGCACCACACTGGGCCTGCCGCCCGTCTCCGACGTACGCGGCCACATCTTCGCCGACCACCCCCTGCTGGCGAGCGACCCCACCCTGGCGCCGTGGCCCGAGCCGGGGAGCGGGGTCGTGGAGACGGGGGCGTGGATCCTCCCCGACCACCGTCCCCTGTCCCCCGAGCTGTCGGCCTTCCTGGACGCCGGCGACCCGCCGGTGTACTTCGGCTTCGGCAGCATCCGCGCACCCCGGGGCCTCGCCGAAGCGATGGTCGAGGCGGCCAGGGCGACCGGGCGGCGGGCGATCCTCTCCCGCGGCTGGGCCGACCTGCTGCCCACCGACCCGGGGCCGGACGTCCTGTCGATCGACGAGGTGAACCAGCAGGCCCTGTTCCCTCGCGTGGCGGCGATCGTCCACCACGGGGGCGCCGGGACCACCACGGCCGCCGCGCTGGCCGGCACGCCGCAGGTGGTGGTGCCTCAGGTGTACGACCAGTACTACTGGGCGCAGCAGGTGCAGCGCCTCAACGTCGGCATCGCGCATCCGTCTGGTGTGCCGACGGGCGAGTCTCTGACCGTGGCGCTGAGTGAGGCGCTGTGGCCGGACATCGCGAGTAACGCGGCAGAGCTGGCTGGACAGATCCGGAGGGACGGCGCCGGCACCGCAGCGCACCACCTGCTCAAGCTCGCCCGCGCCTGACGAGAGGGGACAAAACTCGGCCGGGGCGAGTATGTCCCTGCGGGAGGAGGAACGAGGGCCCGGCCTTTGTAGGCCCTCGTTCTTTCTGCCCCAACGGGACATGGTGAGCGGACCAGGATTGCCACAGGTAGCTCAAGGACAAGCGGCTCTCCGCACACGACGAAGGAGCCGACGACATGGCCGCACGCTCTCTGGCTGGGCGGCGGCCGAGCCTTGAGCCTCTATGCCGTGACTCGCCCCGCATACAACGATCATCCCGGCCGGCCTGGGACCAGGCTCCGGCAGCCAGGCTGATAACCAGGCCATCAGCGGCGATCACATCGCTCTGTCCGTGCCAACCTCGACCGCACGACCACGCCGAGCATGACCTGCCGGATGACGGTCAGGCCATCCAGACACTCTGCCCGTAAACAACAAAGGCCAGCTACACCGACGCGATCTCCAAACACCAAGCCGCCCGATTGGGCGCCTGACCATCGCGGCCAAGTCTCAACGGATGGTCCCCGAAAACGACGAAAGCCCGACCGCGTGGCCGGGCTGCCCTCGAAACACCACGCCGGCCGACGTGGACAACCCCTTCCGCCAACAACGACAACCCGGCTGGTCTCGAATGACGCCCAGGCCATCCCCCGACGGGGGGCCGGCCGACGTGGCCGAACCCCGCACACAACGGCCGCCTGACCACCACGGTCACGCCTCATCGATCCGCCTATGAAACGCAGAAAGCCCGGCCGAATGGCCGGGCCCTGGCCCGTGAAACGTCGAAGGCCCCGATCAAATTGATCGGGGCCTCCGGTATAAAGATTGTCCGGCGGTGTCCTACTCTCCCACACCGTCCCCGGTGCAGTACCATCGGCGCTGAAGGGCTTAACTTCCGGGTTCGGAATGTAACCGGGTGTTTCCCCTCCGCCATAACCGCCGTAACTCTAGCGAACCCGCTTGTGGTTCGAGAGTTGCATAGTCGACGCGAACATTTATGGTCAAGTCCTCGGCCTATTAGTACCGGTCAGCTCCACACATTACTGTGCTTCCACTCCCGGCCTATCAACCCGGTCGTCTACCGGGGGCC
>NZ_WXEW01000010.1 GCF_009901565.1 Herbidospora solisilvae | reverse complement strand
CCGAGGTCATCGCGTTCTGGCTCGCCGAGGCCATCTGCGAGTAGTTGGTGAACAGCCCGAAGTTCATCGAACCCCAGCTCGACCCGAAGTCGTGCGTGGTGGCGTACACGAGCTGCTGCCCGTTGTACGGGGCGACGGTGAAGTCCTTCAGCGACACCCAGCCCGAACGCGGCTGCGCCAGCGCGCCGGTGGACGTCCACCGGTAGGTCGACGGCAGGTTGCACGTGGGCGTGGGTGACGGCGTCGGGCTCAGGCTCGGGGTCGGCGTGGGGCTGGGCGTCGGCGTGGGGCTCGGCGTGGGCGTCGGGGTCGGGGTGGGCGTGCCGGGGTTGCCGGTGCAGGGGACGCCGTTCAGGGAGAACGCGGTCGGCGACGGGTTGCTGCCGCTGGAGGAGCCGTTGAAGCCGAAGCCGGTGCTGCCGCCGGAGGGGATCGCGGCGTTGTAGGGCATGTTGGTGGCGGTCACCGTCGAACCCGACTGGGAGGGTGTGGCGTTCCACATCTGGCTGATCTGCTGGCCGGAGCCGAATGTCCAGGTCAGCTGCCAGCCGCTCACCGCGTCACCCAGGTTGTTGATGGTGACGTTGGCGCCGAAGCCGCCCGGCCACGACGAAGTGACGGTGTAGTCGACCCGGCAGGCGACGGCGGCCTGCGCGGGCTGGGTGGCCACCAGTCCGGCCGCCGTCAGCAGGATCGGGAGGCTGATGATCGCGAACCGGCGGCGCACGGCCGATCGGCGCGACGTCCGCGTTCGCCAGGGCAGGCGCATGGGGGTGCTCCTCGTTCTTCGTCTGTGGGGACGTGGTCGTTCGCGGTCAACTGAGGCTGATAGCGTTAACAAACGGTGCGCGGAGCTAATACGAGGGGATCGATTCGCGTCAAGGCGGCCCCTGGGCGCGTGCTTTCGCGCCGTCCGCCCCGGCGAGGCCCTTTTTCTGCTCTTACGGTCCCGTGGCCGGACCGTACAAGATCGCTTCGGTGCTGAAACGTTCACGTCGGCGAAACTTACGTCGATCCGGGCCACGTCCAGAAAGCGGTTCGGCTCGTAACTTACGGAAGCGGGGTCGCCGGGGCGTCGAGTTCGTCGAGCACGATCTGATGCACCACCGGGTCGTGGTTGACGGCCGCGTGACCGCTGAAGTCGAGCGGGGCACGGTCCTGGAGCAGGATGTTGCGGACCGCGTCGCCGGTCAGGAAACTCGACGTGTACGGCGTGACCACCCGGTCGAACCTCGTGGCGATCACCGTGTAGTCCACCCCGGGAACCGTGTCGCCCCCGTCGTTCAGCGTCTTCATGAAGTCGGAGCCGGCCATCTGCTGCTGACAGGCCTGGCACACCAGCGCGACGGCCGGGCTGAGCCCGAGCAGCCGGGCCAGGTCGACCAGCCCGCTGGAACTCGTGCCGTGGTTGGACGGCGTGACGCCGATCAGCCGGTGCACCTTCGCCGCGCCGTTCAGGAACTTGAGGTAGTAGCGCGGCATCATCCCGCCCTGAGAATGACCGACGACGTCGACCTCGGACGCCCCGGTCGCCGCGAGCACCCTGTCGACGAAGTCCGACAACTCCTGGGCCGAGCGGGAGATGTCGCCCACGCCGTGCACCGGCCCCGTGGCCGGGACCCGGCCGTAGTTGAGCGCGAAGACGCAGTGGCCCGCCAGCTTCAGCCTCGGCGACAGGGTCGCCCAGTTGCCCGCCATGTCCTCGAACGTGCCGTGGACCAGCACCACCGGACGCGGGCGGAGCGGCGACGGCTCGCAGGTCCAGATGTTGGCGCCGAGCGGCGAGATGTCGGCGGCGGCGGGGGCGGCGGTCAGGCCGGCGCCGGCCGTCAGGACCACGGCCAGCGTGGCGGCCCACGTCGCGACCCGCCGGACACCCTGATTGATCGTCATCCCTCAATTGCGCCGCCTGACCAGGGGGAATCCGCGCAACACCCGCCGTCCCAGGAGATCACTTGCAGTGATCATTACTTACTGCGGCAGTCCCTGGTAGTCGGCCGGCCCGGCGATCTGGCCCCCGTCGCCGGCGACCTCCGCGCCGGTGACGAACCGCGAGTCGTCGCTCGCGAAGAACAACACGATCGCCGCGATGTCGTCGGGCTCGCCGACGCGTCCGAGTGCGACGTTCCGGGTGTCGAAGACGACGCCCTCGGTCATCGGGGTGCGGATCTGCCCCGGGTGCACGGCGTTGACCCGGATGCCGAAGACGCCGAGCTCCAGGGCGGCGGTCTTGGTGAGACCGCGTACCCCCCATTTTGAGACGACGTACCCGGACATCCTCGGCACTCCTTGGAGTGCGCCGACCGAGCCGATGTTGACGATCGAGCCGCCGCCGGCCCGTCTCATCGCCGGGACCACGGCCTGGACGCCGTTGAAGACGCCGACCAGGTTGACGTCGAGCGTGCGCCGCAACCGGGCGGCGTCCCACTCCTCCAGCGGCGCCGGGTCGGCCACGCCCGCGTTGTTGACCAGGACGTCGACCGAGCCGAACCTCTCCTCGGTACGCGCGACGACCTCGGCCCACTGCTCTTCCGACCGCACGTCGAGCCGTTCGGCGACCACGCGCGGGCCGAGGCCGGCCGCCAGGCTCCGTGCCGCGTCCTCGTCGACGTCGGCGACGACGACGTTCGCGCCCTCCGCCGCCAGGCGGCGTACCGTGGCCGCGCCCATGCCCATGGCCCCGCCGGTGACGATGGCCGTCTTCCCCGCCACACGATCCATCGTGGGCTCCTTTCCCATGTCGTTCACTCGTCGTCGAAGTCGGTGCCGCGCGACAGGGGCTCCCAGGCGGCGCGTTCGGCCGCTGCGGCGAGGCGGCCGAAGGTGTCGTCGCCGAACGCCGGGCGCAGAGGCGTGCCGGGGGCGTCCAGGGCGGCGAGGATGGCGGCGGCGATCTTCCGGGGGTCGCCGGGCCGGTGGCCGGCGACCTCGGCCACGTGGGCGCGCAGCTCGCCGACCGTCTCCCCGTATCCGGGGATCCGGGCGGCGACCGGCTCCGCGGCTCCGTCGGTGCGGCGGTCGGTCAGCACGGCCGTGTCCCTCGTCTCCAGGGCCACCCGTGCGATCTCGCGGCCGAGGCCGGAGGCGGCACCGGTGACCAGCCAGATTCGTTCCATGATCACTTCTTTCCATATGGGTGGGTGATGCATCACCCTGAGAAGGATGATGCATCACCCTTTTTGAAATGGCAAATATCGGCATATGTCCGGTCAAGCCCCTGGAGCTGGGGTGACGTGTCATCACCCCGCCTCGACGGGGCTTCTGCCGAGCAGTCCTGATTCGGCGAAGGGGGACGTGTCATCCATTCGGTAGCCTGGGTGGATGACCGAGCCCGGGGAGCTGAGCGACCGCGAGCGGCGTGCCTGGTACGCCTTCCTCACCATGCAGGAGGACCTGCGCCGCCACATGAACCGGCAACTGCTCAACGACACCGGCCTGTCGCTGGCCGACTACGCCGTCCTCAGCACGTTGTGGATGCAGCCGGACAACAGCCTGCGCGTCTTCGAACTGCGCGAACGGCTCCGCTGGGAGAAGACCCGGCTCACGCACCAGATCTCGCGGATGGTCACGCGCGGACAGGTCGAGCGCAACCCCTGCGCCGACGACCCCCGCGGCCAGCAGATCACCCTCACCCCCGCCGGCCACGAGGCCATCACCAAGGCCGTCCCGCTGCACATCGACTACGTCCGCCGCGTCTTCCTCGACGTCGTCACCCCACGCCAGCTCGACAGCCTGGCCGCACTGTCGGAGGCCGTCCTCGACAACCTCACCACCGACGAGGACCCCGCCGACACCTGACCTCAACGACGAGGGGCCGGCGATCCCGTGCGCTCCGGTCGCGACGGCGTGCTGAAAATTACACCTCCGCCGGGTCCAGCGCTCAACGCATCCCTGGTGGCACGCGCGTGAATCGGCCGATTTCGCCTCTCGACGGTCCGAACGCCATTCTTGACAGCCGCTCCGACGCCTGCCTACGGTGACCGCGAAATCCGGATGTTAGCGATAACAGCATGCCGTTTCGCTTCTCTTGCCGCCAGGCCGGTCCCGTGGCCCGGCCGTCTCCCGGCAGGAGAATCCGGCAATCCGTCCAGTCGCGTCGGCGCGGGGATTCGCCGCTCGGAAGGGACGGAAAGGAGCCCGGTCTCCGGCACCCAACCCCCCAAGGAACTCACGTGATCACACGAACTCGATCGGTCCTCGCCGCCGCCGGGGCCGCGGCGCTCGTCATCCTGGCCTGGGGTCCCGCCGCGTCGGGCCACAGCGCCGCCGGGCCCTCGGGTGAGGCGGCCGTCCTGGCCGCGACCGCGGGCTGCGGCAAGACGCCCACCCTGCGCAGTGGCACCTACTCGCTCCAGCACAACGGCAAGAGCCGGTCGTACATCCTGCGGGTGCCGGACAACTACGACAACACCCGGCCCTACCGCCTGGTCTTCGGGTTCCACTGGCTGAACGGCACCGCCACCGACGTGGCCACCGGGCAGACCGTCCAGCGGGACCTGTGGTCCTACTACGGCCTGCAGCGACTGGCGAACAACAGCGCCATCTTCGTCGCGCCCCAGGGGCTCAACAACGGGTGGGCCAACTCCGGCGGCGAGGACGTCACGCTCGTCGACACCATCATCGGCCAGATCGAGTCCGACCTGTGCGTCGACACCGCCCAGCGGTTCGCGGTCGGCTTCAGCTACGGCGGCGCCATGTCGAACGCGCTGGCGTGCGCGCGGTCCAACGTCTTCCGCGCGGTCGCGGTGCAGTCGGGCGCGCAGCTGAGCGGGTGCAGCGGCGGCACCCAGCCGATCGCCTACCTCGGCATCCACGGGCTGCGCGACAACGTGCTGGCGATCTCGCAGGGGCGGACGCTGCGCGACCGGTTCGTCCGCAACAACGGCTGCACGGCGCAGAACCCGCCGGAGCCCTCCCAGGGCAGCCTGTCGCACCGGGTCACCACCTACTCCGGATGCCAGGCCGGCTATCCGGTCGCCTGGGCGGCCTTCGACGAGGGCCACATCGCCGCCCCGCAGGACGGCGCGACCGGTGACAGCGGGTCCCGGACCTGGGTGCCGGCCGAGGTGTGGCGCTTCTTCACGCAGTTCACCTCGCCCACGCCCTCGCCGAGCCCCTCGCCGTCGGCCTCGCCCAGTCCTTCGCCGAGCCCGTCGCCCAGTCCTTCGCCGAGTCCGGGCACGGGGGCGTGCCGGGTGTCGTACACGATGAACGCCTGGAACAACGGGTTCACGGCCGCGATCAGGATCACCAACACCGGGCCGACGGCGTTGAACGGCTGGTCGCTGCGCTTCACCCTGCCGTCGGGGCAGGCCATCACCGGCGGGTGGAACGCCGCCTACAGCCCGGCCGGCGGGGCGGTGACCGCGACCAACGTCGGTTACAACGCCAACCTGGCGGCGGGCGCGACGCTCGACATCGGCTTCCAGGCCACCCACACGGGCAACACCGCGGCGCCGGCGTCGTTCACGCTCAACGGCGCCTCCTGTACGACCGCCTGACGGCCGGCTCGTGCGGGAATGAACGCCTCCATTCCCGCACGAGCCCCCGCGATCAGTCGGATTCGCGCGAATGCAGCAGAAATGTCCGACAGAAAGTCCGGCGACCGATTTCAGACCGGCGATCGCAACCATAATTTGATCTGCTATCAGGTCATATCACCACCTGACGAGCTACGGTGTGAGCGTTAACACAGAAAGACGACTGAGGGAGAAAGTAATGGCCGGTTTCCCCAACGGTCCCAGGGCCGAGTCCGCCGGTGACGCTCCGCCGCTCACCCGGATCGATCCGACGATCCCTCACCCCGCCCGCATCTACGACTACCTCCTCGGCGGCAAGGACCACTTCGCCGCCGACCGCGAGGCAGGCGAGCAGCTCATCAAGTTGTCGCCGGGCACCCGCGAGGGGGTGCGCGCCCATCGGGCCTTCCTCAGCCGGGCCGTGCGCCACCTCGCCGAGGCCGGCATCCGGCAGTTCCTCGACATCGGCACCGGCATCCCGACGCAGGGCAACACCCACGAGATCGCCCAGGCGGTCAACCCCGCCTCCCGGGTGGTGTACGTCGACAACGACCCGATCGTCCTGGTGCACGGGCGGGCGCTGCTGACCAGCAGCGACGAGGGCCGGACCACCGTCATCGAGGCCGACTTACGCGATCCCGACCACATCCTGTCGCACCGCGAGGTGGTCGACGTGCTCGACTTCTCCCAGCCGGTCGGGATCATCATGGCCGGGGTGCTGCACTTCGTCACCGACGGCGACAAGCCGGGCGAGCTCGTCGAGCACTACAAGGCGGTCGTGCCGTCGGGAAGCCACCTGCTGCTGTCGCACATCACACTCGACTTCGCGCCGCAAGTGGAGGAGGACCAGTTCACCAAGCCCTACGACAAGGGCCCGGCGTCCATGGTCCCCCGGACCCACGCGCAGGTGACGAGCTTCTTCGACGGGTGGACGCTGGTGCCTCCGGGCGTCGTCGAGGTCGTCACCTGGCGGCCGGACGAGGACGAGTACCAGGCTCCCATCCCCGGCGGCGGGCACGCGTGGGCCTACGGCGGCGTGGCCGTCAAACCCTAGAACGCGCTCCGCACGGTCCCGCCGTCGACGCGGAGGGTCGCGCCGCTGACGTAGTCCGCGTACGGGCCGCACAGGTAGGCGACGGCTCCGGCGATCTCGTCGGGGCGGCCGAACCGGTCGGCGTCGTTGGGCACCCACTCGTCGGAGGCGGCCCGTTCCAGGTCCGCCCACTCCCCCGACCAGCCGCGCGCGGGCGCGATCTGGGTGACGAGCTCCCGCACGTGGTCGACGAGCACGGCCCCCGGTGACACGACGTTGGAGGTCACGCCGGTGCCCTTGAGCTCGCGCGCGAGCGAGGTGGCGAGGTTGTGGCGGGCGGCGAGGGTCGCGTTGTAGTGGGGCGCGTCGGCCATCGGCTGGGAGGCCAGCCCGCCGCCGATCTGGATCACCCGCCCCCATCCGCGTGCCCGCATGCCGGGCACGAGGCGGCGGATCATGCGGGCCGCCGCGATGACGTTGACGTTGTAGATGCCGGCCCAGTCGCCGGAGCTCAGCTCGTCCCACCCGAGCCGGTCGTAGACGCCGGCGTTGTTGACGAGGATGTCGACCGGCCCGGCGCTCGCGGCGACGGCGTCGGCCTCATCGTCCGTGCCGAGATCGCCGACGGCGGTCACGGCGGCGCCTCCCTCTTCGCGGATCGCCTCGGCGACGGCCTCGGTCCGGGCGGCGTTCCGCCCGTGGACGACGACTTCGGCCCCCTCGGTGGCGAGCAGCCGGGCGATGGCCTCGCCGAGGCCCGAGCTCGATCCGGTGACGAGGGCCCGGCGGCCCTTCAGGTGCAGATCCATGGTTCTCTCTCCTCTGGTGTCCTGGTCTCAACGGGGAGGTCGGGGTAATCCGTTGAGCCAGTCGGGCACCAGCCCGACGAGGAGGTCGAGCAGGTCGTCGCGCGAGCAGTCGATCTCCCCCAGCAACCACGCGACCACCGCCGAGGCCAGCCCCGACCCGACCATCACGGCCGCCGTGGCCCGTTCGGCGCTGGATCGCTCCGGCGCGGCGACTTCGAGGTAGCCGGTCAGGTTGGCCCGGATCCGCTCCCCGAAGAGCACCCGGGCGTCCCCTCCGGCGGTCGAGGTGAACACCGCCACCAGGTCGGCCCGCTGCCCTTCGACCTGGTCGAGGATGCGCCCCACCACGACCCGCGAGGCCTCGACGCCCTCGGCCGCCCCGCTGGTGCGGGCCCGCAGGTCCTCGACCGAGATCTCGATGAGGGCCTGCTCCAGTACGTAGAGGGCGAGCTCACTGGTGGAGTCGAAGTGGGCGTAGAACGACGACCGGTTGAGCCCGGCCCGCTCGACGATGGCGCTGACCGAGACGGGCGCCTCCCCGGCGACGGCGGTGAACGCCTGAGCGAGCCGGTTCCTGGTGCGAACGGCCCGCGGGTCGGTGCTGCGGTTCATGCCTCGACGATACCACTTCTCCAACACTTGTCGGAGAAGTCGAGCGCCGCCGCCTTGCGGAGCAGGACCGTGCGTTCGCGGTCGTTGGCGCACAACCGGGCGGCCGTCTCCAGTTCGGCGCGGGCCTCCGGCAGCCGGCCGAGGCGGGTCAGGAGTTCGCCGCGTACGGTCGGGACGAGGTGCGAACCCGGGAGGCGGCCGGCGGCGATCAGGGCGTCCACGATGACCAGGGCCTGGGCCGGGTCGCCGGCCATGGCGACGGCGACGGCGCGGTTGAGGTCGACCAGCGGCGAGGGGGCGACGCGGCCGAGGGCCTCGTAGAGGAGCACGATCCGGTCCCAGTCGGTCGCCTCGGCCGAGGGGGCAGCGGTGTGGACGGCGGCGATCGCGGCCTGGAGGGCGTAGGGGCCGAGGCCTCGCTTCGTGGCCCTGGCCAGGGCGGTCAGGCCGCGGTGGATCGCCGCGGGGTCCCACGACCGGCGGTCCTGGGCGTCGAGCAGGATGGGGGTGCCGTCTGGCGCGGTGCGGGCGGGGAAACGCGCGGCCGTCAGCTCGCACAGGGCCAGCAGGCCGTGCACCTCCGGCTCGTCGGGCTGCAGCGCGGCCAGGGTCCGGGTCAGCCGGATCGCCTCGTACGCGACGTCGGGGCGCAGCAGCCGGTCGCCCGACGTGGCCGTCGAGCCCTCGGTGAAGATCACGTAGAGGACGCTCAATACGCCGGCCAACCGGTCGCGGCGCTCGTGGGCGGGCGGGAGCTCGAACGGCACCCCGGCCGCCGCGATCGTCTTCTTGGCCCGGGTGATCCGGGCCTGCACCGTCGGGACGGGCACCAGGAACGCGCGGGCGATCTCCTCGCTGGACAGACCGCCGACGACACGCAGTGTCAGCGCCACCCGGGCCTCGCGGGAGAGCACCGGGTGGCAGCTCACGAACATCAGCGCCAGGACGTCGTCACCGATCCCGTCGGGGTCGGCCTCCCGCTCGGCCGTCTCCGCACCGGCCGCGAGCAGGGCGTAGCGGTCGTGGAGGGCGGCCCGGCGGCGGATCGTGTCGATCGCCCGACGCCGGGCCGCGGCCATCAGCCAGCCGGCCGGGTTGGCCGGGGAGGCGCGCGGCCACGACGTCAGCGCCTCGGTCACCGCCTCCTGGGCGGCGTCCTCGGCCAGCCCGAAGTCGCCGGTCAACCGGGTCAGCGCGGCGACGATCCGGGCCGACTCGACCCGCCAGACGGCCTCGACGTCGGTGGTGTCCATCAGGCCCGGCTGCCGGGCGGGACCTCGTCGGCCTCGGCCACCCGCCGGATCTCGATCTTGGAGCCGCGGACCGCCGGGACCCGCGTGGCCCACTCGACCGCCTCCTCCCCCGTGGCGACCTCGATGAGGAAGTAGCCGCCGAACAGTTCCCTGGTCTCGCCGTAGGGCCCGTCGGTGACCACCGGGGTCTCGCCGCCGAAGTCGACGACGACGCCGCGCGCCGGATCGTCCAGGCCCTCGGCCGCGAGGAGGACGCCGGCCTTCATCATGTCCTCGATGAACCGGCCGGTCGCGGCCATCGCCTCGTCGATCGAGGCCATCATGGCCGCGTTGCTCTCGTCGGTGCCCCGCATGATCAGCATGTACCTCGGCATCGTGTCCTCCTTGTCGGGCGGGGCCGCCTTCCGGCCCGCGCACCCCCTTGTCGAACGGGCGGTCCGCGGATCGACACGGCCCGGGGAAAATCCTCCTCAGGCGGGGCCTCCGCCGATCCCGACCTCGTTGCCGTCGGGGTCGTGGTAGGTCGCCTTGCGGACGCCGTTCTCGTAGGTCTCCCGCGTGACCGGGTCGATGCCGCGCGCGGAGATCGCCGCCACCCGGGCGTCGTAGTCGTCGACGAAGAGGGTCTGCAGGGCGCGGCCCGCGCGTTCGGGACGGAGCTCGACGTAGAGGTAGCGGTGTTCGGCCAGCTCCCACACGGCCTCGACGTCGTTGGGGAAGAACGCCGGGGGCGCGCCCAGGAGACGTTCGTACCAGTCCAGGGCGCGCCGGTAGTCGGTGACGGGGATTCCCGCGAACAGGTCCATGCGGCCCACTCTAGGATCGCGGCGCGATCACTCGGCGGGGCAGACGGTGCCGGGAGGGGGCAGCCTCAGGTGGGTGAGGTAGCTGGTCGCGTGCCGGATCGGGCAGGCCTTCCCCGACAGGTACAGCGCGTGACCGGGGCCGTCGTAGGCGACGGTCACCGATCCGGGGATCCGGCCGGTCAGGGACTCGGTCCACACGTGGTCGCCCCACGTGCTGCCCGCGCCCAGGAACGGCGGCAGGCCGCGGGTGGGCAGGGGCCGCGACGGGTTGGCGACCGGCAGCGGCCAGCCGGTGCAGCCCAGGGTGTCGAACGCCGCTCCCTGGAAGTCCGGCGAGATCCGCCGCGCCTGCCGGCGGAACTCCTCCAACTGGGCGTAGCCGGTGTAGCTGCGGCCGTCGCCGCAGGTCATCGCCAGGATGCCGGGGGTGGCCCAGACGCGCGCGGTGCCGATGACGCCGTCGGCGAAGCCGGACCCGTCGCCCCTGGCGGCCTTGTCGATCGCGTCGGCGAAAGCCAGCCATCGGGTGTTCTCGGGGCCGGGATCGGCCATGAAGCCGAAGCTCCGCAGGTGCCATCCGGTCAGCTCGACCTCGCCGAAGTGGGCCGACGTCGCCCGGATCGGCGTGCGGTCGGCGCCCTCGGTGAGATCGCGCCAGGTCGCCTTCACGTCGCGCCCGTGCAACGCGCAGGCGGGGGTGGCCGCGCACCAGGCGGCGAACCGGGTGAAGGTCGCGTCCCGGACGGGCAGCGTGCGGAGCGTCTGGTCGAGCCAGCCGTCGACGTGGTCGGGGGTCCCGTCGACGTACATGGCCCGGATGCGCTGCGGGAACAGCCGGGCGTACGCGACGGCGGCCACCCCTCCGTAGGAGTTGGCCATGAAGCTGAGCCGTTCCTCGCCGAGGGCCCGGCGGACGGCGTCCATGTCCCTGGCGACCGACAACGAGTCCATGGCGCCGAACAGTCCGGTCGGGTCCGCCTCCCGGCAGGCTTCGAAGCCCTTGGCCATCGTCTCGGCCAGGGCGCGGTACTCCTTCGGGCTCGCCGGTTCGGACAGCGTCGTCGCGGGTCGTTCGCAGGCCGGGGGCAGCCGGTCGAGCCACACGCTGGTGCGCGGGTTGTAGGCGACGAGGTCGAACCTGCGCCGCAACCCGGTGAGGTCGGCGGCGGCCCGTCGCAGGTCCTCGACGCCCTTGGCCCCGGGGCCGCCGGGCACGCCGAGCACGCTGCCGATCCGCCGGGCGGGCTCGGTGGCGGGTAATCGGGCCAGGTCCAGGGTGATCGTCGCTCCGTGGGGTCGGGCCCAGTCGACGGGCACCTCGATCGCGGCGCACTCCAGGTCCGCCGGTGTGTCCGGACCCGCGCAGGCGCGCCAGAACGGTTCCCGGGCCGCCGCCGGGGTCGCCGCCGTCAGCGCCGTCAGCGTCAGGCCGATGAGCAGCGCGGCGTGTCGTCGCCGCCGTCGGTTCGTCATCATGGTGGTCACTATGCGGGCGCGGATCAGACGGCACCACGAGGACGTCCTCCGGACCTTTTCCGGATGTCCTCCATGGTCGTCCGCGGCGGGGCGCGAGCTCGTGTACACGCTGATCCTGCCTCTGGCGGTGGGGGTCGGCCTGGTCCATCTCGTGCTGGTGCTGTTCGGCGTCCTCACGACGGTCAACCTCATCGGCGTGCCGCTGCTGGCCCTGAGCCTGGTCGCCGCCCGGGGTCTGGGCACGGTCAACCGGAGGCTGGCCCGCGTGCTCCTCGGGGTGCCGATCACCGATCCCGCGCCCTTCCGCCCCGGCAGGGGACTGTTCCGCTGGATCGGCGCGGCGCTCACCGACGCGACGGGATGGCGGGCGGTCGCCCACGCCCTGCTCCGGCTCCCCGCCGCCGCGCTCGCCTTCGCGGCCGCCGCCGGTCTGTGGGGAGGGGGCCTCGTCCTGCTCGCCTCCCCCTTGTGGCGGGGCTGGCCGGGCGCGGCGCTGCTGAGCCCGGCCGGTCTCGTGCTCCTCCTGCTGGCCCCCTCGGGGCTGCGGCTCGCCCTGGCGCCCGAACGGCTGCTGGCCCGGACGCTGCTCGGCATGTCCGCGAACGAGGCAAGGATCCGCAGGCTGGAGCGGGCGCGGGCGTTCGCCGCCGACGACGCGGTGGCCCGGCTCCGCCAGGTCGAGCGTGACCTGCACGACGGGACGTCGGCCCGCCTGGTCACCCTGGCCATGACCCTGGGCCTGGCCCGCGAAGAGCTCGACCTCGGCCACCTCGAACGCGCCCGTCCCCTGGTCGAGGGCGCGCACCGCGACGCGAAGGAGACCATGGCGGAACTGCGCGACCTGATCCGGGGCATGCTCCCGCCCGCGCTCGACCAGGGACTCGAGACCGCCCTGGCCACCCTCGCCGCCCGCACCCCGATGCCCGTCCGGCTCGACGCCGACCTGCCCGAGCGGCCCGACCCCTCGATCGAGGCCGTCGCCTACTTCTGCGCCGCCGAACTGCTCGCCAACGTCGTCCGGCACAGCGGCGCCCGGCACGCCTCCGCCGACGTGCGGGGCCGCGACGGCCGGCTGACCCTGGTCGTGCGTGACGACGGCGCCGGGGGCGCGGTCACGGGCGCCGGATCCGGGCTGCGCGGCCTGGCCGCCCGGACCGGCGCGGTGGACGGAACCGTCGACGTCCGCAGTCCCGCCGGAGGCCCTACGGTGATCACCGTGGCCCTCCCCCTCCACATATGAAGGGACGACGCATGCGCATCGTGATCGCCGAGGACGCGGCGATGCTCAGAGACGGCCTCCGCATGCTGCTCACCGCCCGGGGCCACGACGTGGTGGCCGCCGTGGGCGACGGCGAGGCGCTGCGGGCGGCCGTGGCCGAACACGAGCCCGACGTCGCCGTGGTCGACGTGCGCATGCCGCCGTCCCACACCGACGAGGGCCTGCGGGCCGCGATCCGGATCCGCCGCGATCACCCCGACGTGGGCGTGCTGGTGTTCTCCCAGTACGTCGAGACGCGCTACGCCGCCCAGTTGCTCGCCGAGGGCGCCCACGGGGTGGGCTACCTGCTGAAGGAGCGCGTCGCCGACGTCGCGGACTTCCTGGCCGCGCTCGACCGGATCGCCGACGGGGAGACCGTGCTGGACCCGGAGGTCGTCACCCAGATCATGGGCGCGAGCCGCCGCGTGGAGACACTGGCCACCCTCAGCTCCAGGGAACGCGACGTCCTGGCCCTGATGGCGGAGGGCCGGTCGAACAGCGCCATCGCGAGTGCGCTGTTCCTGTCATACGGCTCGGTGGAGAAGCACGTCAGCCAGATCTTCGCCAAACTCGGCCTGCCGCCGTCGGACCACGACCACCGCCGTGTCCTCGCGGTCTTGCGGCACCTTCAGGCCTGAGGCGGCGCGGGGCGCACGCCGTCGAACAGGGTGGCGAGGTAGCGGCGGGGGGTGTCGATCTGATCGGCGGGGGCGCTGCCCCTGACGGCCACCGCGTGGGCGAGGCCGCACATGAGCGGCACGAGGTCGGCCGCGTGAGGTCGGCGCGCACGGCCCCGGCGGCGTGGGCGCGGTCGAGGAGCGGGGTGCCGGCCGAGGCGAGCGACCCCTTCAGTTCCGTGGTGCGCGGCAGGCGTCGACGGCCACGGCGGCGACGGGCGGCAGGGCGGCGTCGGTGACTTGCGCCTCGACGACGCGGGACAGGAAGCCCTCCAGCGCGCGCCGGGGGTCGGGGTCGGTCAGCGCCTGCTCGCCGTGCCCGGCCAGGGCCTCCAGGCAGGGCGCGGCGACGGTCTCCAGCAGCGCCTCGGGGGTGGCGAAGTGGCGGTAGACCGTGGCGACCCCGACGCCGGCCCAGTGGGCGACGTCGTTGAGCTGCACCGGGGTGCCCTGGTCGACCAGGTCGCGGGCGGTGGCGACGATCCGCTCCCAGTTGCGGGCGGCGTCCTTGCGCAGCGGTGTGGTCGTCATGGGGAGAGTATCCCGGTTCACCGCCGTGCCACGGGCGCGTGGGCCCGGCTGAGCAGGGCGACGGCCTCGGCGACGCGCGGGTCGGTGGCGGCGCGGATCGGGGCGACCGGGCGGGCCCGGGGCCCGAGGACGAGACCGGTCCGGCCGGTCAGCGCCGGGTCGATGGCGGCGGTGATCGACGGCTTCGCCGCCTCCGACGCCGGGCCCGAGGTGCTCCGGGCGAACACGCGGCGGACCAGCGGCCACAACAGCCGCAGGGGCGGCGAGACGATCTTCGGGTCGGTCATGGTGCCGTCGGTCATGTCGGTCGCCGCGCCTCCGGGATCGGCGGCGAACACCGAGACGCCGGTGCCGTCGAGCCGTTTCGCCAGGTCGAGGGTGTAGGCGAGGTTGGCGAGCTTGGCGCGGCCGTACCAGTGGAAGCCGTAGTAGCCGCCCGGCGGTTCGACGGCGTCGAACCGCGTCCTGGCGCTGCGCACCGCGCCCGAGGTGACGTTCACGATCCGGCTGGGCGCCCCGGCGGTGAGCACGGGCAGCAGCAGTTCGGTCAGCAGGTAGGGCGAGAGGTGGTTGACCACGAACGACGCCTCGACGCCGCCGAGGTCCGCGCGGTCGGCGAACATCGCCCCGACGTTGTTGACCAGCACCGTCAGCGGCTCCCCCGACGCGGCGACGTCGTGGGCCAGGGCGCGGACCTGGTCGAGCGAGCCGAGGTCGGCCCGGCGGAACCGGGCGGGGTGGGCAGGCCGGGTGGCGTCGATGCGGTCGACCGCGCGGGCTCCCCGGGCGGGGTCGCGCCCGACCACGGTGACTGCGAACCCGGCGGCGGCCAGCCCCAGCGCGGTCTCCAGACCGATGCCTCCCGTGCCGGCCGTGACCAGAGCCGTCTTCGTCATGTGCCCTCCGTCCAGAAAAAGCGGATAGTCCATCCGCTCAGAAAGACGGTAGCACAAATGGATGGACTATCCGTTTCGAGTGGTCGTGGTGGCGAAGCGCTGACGGTAGGCGGTGGGCGTGATGCCGAGGTGGCGGTCGAAGACCCGGCGGAGGGTCTCGTCGCTGCCGAGCCCGCTGTCGCGGGCCGCCGCCGTGACGCTGTGCCCGTCGAGCAGCAGCCGCTGGGCGTGTTCGAGGCGCACCCGCTCGACCCAGCGGGCCGGGGTGGTGCCCAGTTCGGTGTGGAACAACCGGGTCAGGTGGCGGGTGCTGACGGCCGCCGCGGCGGCCATGGCCGGCAGGCCGTGGTCGGCGGCCGGGTCGGCCAGCACGGAGTCGATCAGCACCCGCAGGACGTCGTGGCCCGCGGGCGGCGTGGTGGCCGCGGTGAACTGCGACTGCCCGCCGGGCCGCTGCAGGAAGACGACCAGCTCGCGGGCGATGCGGCGGGCCGCCTCGGCTCCGTGGTCGTCCTCCACGAGGGCCAGGGTCAGGTCGATCCCGGCGCTGATCCCGGCGGAGGTGACGAACCGGCCGTCCCTGACGTGGATCGCGTCGGGCTCGACGCGCACCAGGGGGTGACGGCGGGCGAGCACGCCCGCGTGCCGCCAGTGGGTGGTGGCGCGGCGGCCGTCGAGCAGGCCGAGCTCGGCCAGCACGAAGGCGCCGGTGCACACCGAGGCGACCCGGGTGGCGCCGGAGGCCAGCGTGCGGGCCGTCGCCAGCAGGCCCGGGTCCAGAGGCCGCTCGGCCAGCAGGTCGCCGCCAGCCACGAGCACCGTGTCGACCGGGCCGGCCTCGGCCGCCGTCACGACCCCGCTCAGCGGCAGGCCGGTCGACGTGGTGACCTGGCCACCGGAGGCGGAGACCAGGACCAGCTCATAGGGGCGCCCGGCCTGACCGGCCTGGTGCAGGACCTCGGCGGGGCCGCTGACGTCCAGCAGGGTCACCCCGTCGAACACCACGAATCCGACCCGGTGGTTCATGTCTGAATCTGTGGTTCATCCGTCAGAAAGGACATGGCCCCCAGTGTAGGCGGCCGGAGATTCTGGAGTCGTACCGAGAAAGAGGGAGGAAGATCATGAGCGAGACGATCGCGGGCGTGCGGATCCCCGACAGCCCTCTCGCGCGGGCGGCGACCGAACTGGTCAGGGAGGCGGCCGAACCGCTGCTGTTCGACCACTCGCGGCGGGTGTTCCTCTGGGGCTCGCTGCGCGGGCGCGACCAGGGCCTCTCCTTCGACCCCGAGCTGCTGTACGTCGGCGCGATGTTCCACGATCTCGGGCTGACCGGGCGTTACCGCAGCACCGGTCAGCGGTTCGAGATCGACGGCGCCGACGAGGCGCGGCGGTTCCTGCACGCCCACGGCATCATCGGCCAGGAGGCCGATCTGGTGTGGACGGCCATCGCCCTCCACACCACCCCGGAGATCCCGCTGCACATGGCTCCGGAGATCGCGCTGGTCACCCGGGGGGTGGAGCTCGACGTGCTGGGCATCGGCTACGACGCCGTCTCCGGCGAGCAGCGGGCGGCCGTGGTCGAGGCCCATCCCCGGCCCGACTTCAAGAAGCGCATCCTGGCCGCGTTCACCGACGGGATCAAGGACCGCCCCGAGACGACGTTCGGCAACGTCAAGGCCGACGTGCTGGCCCACTTCGTGCCCGGGTTCGTCCGGGGCGACTTCGTCGAGGTCATCGAGGGCTCGGCCTGGCCCGAGTAGGTCAGGCGATGCGCTGGATCATGGTGTTGCTGATCTGGTAGCGGTATCCGGCGTCGAGCACCGCACGGTCCTGGAAGTCGCTGGTGCCGAACGGCGTGCCGTACAGGTAGACGTTGGCGACGGCCTCCTGGCCGGTCACCTCCTGGACGCGGCGGCGCGGTTCGGCCAGCTCCCGTTCCACGTCGGCGGCCGTGACGATGCCGCCGATCGGCGTGTGGCTGCCGGTGTGCGGGACCACGACGTGGCGCTGCCCGATCTCGGCGACCTCGTCCCAGGTCAGGGCCAGGCGGTCATAGGAGAGCTCCTCCTCCACCAGGTCGATGTCGTGGGCGTCGGCGAAGGCGCGCTGCTCGGCGGGCGGGCAGTCGACGAACCTGGTGATGATCGGGAACCACGCCGTGAGGCCCAGCTCGTCGCAGATGGGGGCGGCCACCGTGTGGTTGTTGCGGTAGCCCTCGTAGAAGACCGGGATGAAACCTGGCCGGTCAAGGCGCCACTCGCCGGTGGCGTAGAAGTGGTCGAGGTCGGCCACGGTGACGCTCGCGAACGCCTTCGCGTAGGCGGCGAGCTCCTCGCGGAGCTGGCCGGCGGTCGACTCCGGGGTGTTGTGGTAGTTGACGACGCGCAGGTGGCGGCCCTCTTCGAGGGCGGTGCGGTAGTCGGCGAATCCCATGTCAGTCCTCATCCGGGAAGAAGTGCACGCGGGCCACGACGGTGACCACCGACGCCAGGGCCGCGAGGTCGTCGTCGGCCGCATCGGGGCGCACCACCGAGGCGTACCGGCCGGTCAGGTCGGCCAGGGCCGGGCCCTCGGCGCGGTCGGCGGCCGGCGTCGAGGGGCCGCGCAGGTCCTCCAGCGCGAGGAACATCGGGATGCCCTCCCGCTCCAGGGCACGCCGCTCGTTCTCGGCGAGGATCGCGCCCGGGTCGGGGTGCGGGGTGAGACTCATGGTCGGCTCCTTCAGTGGAGGACCCGCAGCAGACGGGCGACCTGCGCGCCGACCGCGGTGCGGGCGGGCTTCAGGTATCTGCGCGGGTCGACGGTGGTGTCGGCGGCCAGCACCCGCCGGACCTCGGCGGTGAACGCCTTGTTCAGGTGGGTGGCGATGTTGATCTTCGTCATGCCCGCGGCGACGGCCTCGGTGAGCCCGTCGTCGGCGACGCCCGACGAGCCGTGCAGCACCAGCGGGACCGGCACCGCCGCGCGCAGCTCGGCGATCAGGCCGAAGTCCAGCGCGGCGTCGCGGGTGAGCATCGCGTGGGAGGTGCCCACGGCGACCGCGAGGGCGTGCACGCCCGTGGCGGCGACGTAGGCGGCGGCCTCGGCCGGGTCGGTGCGGGCCCCGGGCGCGTGCACGCCGTCCTTGCCGCCCACCTCGCCCAGCTCGGCCTCCACGAAGACGCCGGTCCGGCGCACCACCTCGGCGGTCGCGGCCACGTTCTCCTCGTACGGCGACGCCGACGCGTCGAACATCACCGACCCGAAGCCCAGCTCCACCGCCTGTTCGACGAGGTCGGCCCGGGTGGCGTGGTCGAGGTGCACCGCGACCGGCACCGACGCCTCGCGGGCGACGGCCAGGCAGGCCGCGCCGATGGCGGCCAGGCCGCCGTGGTAGTCGACGGTGTTCTCGCTGACCTGGAGGATCACCGGCAGCCCGGCCTCCTCGGCCCCGGCCACGATGCCCTGGGCGTGCTCGACCTGGATCACGTTGAAGGCGCCGACGCCGCGGCCGGCGGCGTACGCGGCGGAGATGATCTCGGCGGTGGGGGTCAGCACTCTCGCTCCAGTGGTTCCGTGGTGACGACGGTGAGGTTGGCCCGGTAGGCGGCGTGGTCGGCCTGCCCGGCCAGGGGTGACCTGACGGCGGCGGCCGACAGGGCGGCGGCGTGCTGCAGCGTCTCGGCCCAGTCCCAGCGGGCGACCACGCCCATGGCGATGGCCGCGACGGCGGCGTCGCCCGCGCCGGTCGGGTTGCCCTCGGCGAACGGCGGCACCGCCCGCCACACTCCGTCGGAGGTGTCGGCGTGCAGGCCGCGCGGCCCGTCGGAGACGACGGCGGCGCGGGCGCCGAGCTCGCGCAGCCGCATCGCGCCGTCGCGGACGGAGGTCGCCGCGCCGAAGGTGCGGCTCAGCTCGTCGGCGTTGGGCTTCACGACGTGGGGGCGGGCGGCCAGGGCGTGGACCAGGGCGTCGCCCTCGGCGTCCACGATCGTCGGCACGTCGCCGGCCAGCGCGGCGAGCACGGCGTAGGCGTCGGGCGGCACGCCCGGCGGCAGGCTGCCGGACATCACCACGGCGGAGGCGCGCGGCGCCCAGGCCTGGAAATCGGTCAGGAACGCGGTCCACTCCCCGGCCGAGACGGCCGGGCCGGGCTCGTTCAGCATCGTGACCTCGTCGGCGACGACAGCGATCGTGCGGCGGGTCTCCCCGCCGATCGGCGTGAAGGCGTTGGGCAGCCCGGCCGCCGCGCCGAACCTGGGGTCGGCCAGGCCCAGCGCGGTCACCTCATGGCCCAGCGCCCGCAGCAGCCGGGCCACGTTCAGGCCCTTGCCGCCCGCGCGCACCGCCACCTCGCCGACCCGGTTGGTGGCGCCCAGCCGCAGGCCGGGGACGCGATAGGTGACGTCGTAGGCGGGGTTGAGCGTGACGGTGAGGATCACCCGACGACCCCCGGATCGGGCCAGGAGACGAAGACGTAGCCGGGGTCGACGCCCAGTTCGGCGCTCAGCAGCGCGGCGGCCCGGTCCACCGCCGCGCGCATCATCCCGGGGTCGCGCGGCCGGCCCCGGACGACCGCCGTGACGCCCGCGCCGTCGAGGACGGCCAGCCGCTGCGCGACGACCGCGCCGGGCGGCAGGTCCAGGGCGTCGGCGACGGTGCGAGCCAGCCGGGCGGACAGGTCGGCGGGGACGGGGGCGGTGGTGGCGTACTGGACGAAGGGCACGGTTACTCCACGACGACCGAACGGGACAGGTGCTCGGGGCTGTCGCACTCCAGCCCCCGGTACCGGGCGTAGGCGACGGCCAGGCGGTGCACCCGGACCAGCTCGGCCTGCGGGTCGCCGGTCGCGACGCGGAGCGTGGCCCCGGTCGCGTTCACGGCCTCGACGACGTCGGCGGGCAGCGGGCCGAGCGCCCACACGAGGCTGCGCGGCGAGGCGCAGGCGATGGGGCCGTGCCGGTATTCGAGGCTCGCGTACGACTCCGTCCACAACCGGGCCGACTCGCGCAGCTTGAGAGCGGCCTCCTCCGCCAGGCCGCGCGCCCAGCCCGTGCCGAGGAAGACGACGTGGTCGTAGTCGGCAGGGTCGGCGACCAGCGGCCCGGCCAGCGCGGCGCGGGCGAGGTCGGGCAGGCCCGCCACGTCGTCGCCGATCGAGGCGCGCAGCAGGGTCAGCGCGGAGGTGGCGTAGCGGGTCTGCACGACCGAGTGCTCGTCGGCGAAGTCCATCACGATCGTCTCGTGCGCGGCCTCGGTGATCGGCGAGCCGGCGGTGCCGGTGATCGCGATCGTGCGGGTGCGCCGCGACAGGTCGCGGGCGACCCTGACCAGGTCGCTGGTGGTGCCCGAGCGGGACAGCAGGATCGCCGCGTCGTAGGCGTCGTCGTCGTCGAGTTCGGTGGCGATGGCGGCGCGGGTGCGGCCCTGGCCGAGCTGCTGACGGCGGCGGGCGTAGCTTTCGAGGATGTAGTAGGAGGTGCCGCAGCCGACACCGAGCACGTTCGCGCCGGCGGCGGGCAGCACGCCGGTCGCGGCGGCCAGGTCGATGGCGCGACGCCAGGTGTCCGGCTGGGACTCCACTTCGGCCTGCGTGCGCCGGGCCAGCTCGGGGGCGGTCGTTGCGGTCACTTCTGGGTCTCCTGGAGATCGTGGACGGTGAGGGTGCCCGCGAGTTCGAGCGCCTCGGGGAGGGTGGGCTGCGCGGCGGTGCCGCCGAGCCCCTGGGTCGAGAGGGCGCCGCAGGCGGAGGCGACGCGCAGCGCTTCGGCGTGGGTGCCGCCGCGCAGGAGGGTGGCCAGGAAACCGGCGTCGAAGGAGTCGCCCGCGCCGGTCGTCTCGACCGGGGTGATCGCGGGGGCGTCCACGCTGAGGGCGGTGCCGTCGGGCAGGTTCAGGGTGGCGCCGTCGCCGCCGCGTTTCACCACCAGCCCGCAGGTCAGCGGCCCGCCGTTGGCGCGGGCGATGTGCTCGGCCTCCTGCTCGTTCGGCAGCAGGTAGTCGAGGTGGGGCAGCAGCGCCGGCAGCCCGTGGTCGAAGGAGCGGGACGGGTCCCAGTTGGGGTCGACCGACGTCGTCCCGGCGAACTCCTGCACCAGGGCGGGCAGGCCGGCCCACAGGTCGTACTGGAGGAAGTAGGAGCTGACGTGGAGGTGCCGCGCGGCGGCGAGCGCCTCGGCGGGCACGTCGGCAGCGGCCAGCCGGCCGATCTCGCCGGGGAAGGTCAGCATCGAGCGGTCGCCGCGGGCCCCCAGTACGACGGTCATCCCGGTGCGCCGGCCTGGTCTGCGCAGGCAGTAGCGTGTGTCCACCCCGCGCTCGGCCAGCCGGTCGAGCACGAAGTCCCCGAGCCAGTCGTCGCCGACCACCCCGGCCATGGCGACGCGGGCGCCGAGCCGGGCCGCCCCGCAGGCGGTGATCGCGCCGGAGCTGCCGAGGACGATCGTGGCGTCCTCCACGATCTCCTCGACCTGCCCGAACGTCGGCCGCACGTCGCCGCACTCGACGACGACGTCCGCGTTCAGCTCCCCTGCCACGAGGAGGTCGAATTCCATGTCAGGTCACGTCCTGGTCATCGGAGGTACGGGGATCCTGGCTCCGGCCGTGGTGGGATTGGCCGCCAGAGGGATGGTCGTTTCTATCGTTTCGCGCAACAAACATCGCACTTCAGACATTGGCGACATAGTGCTAGCAGACGTTACAAATGTGCCCAGTTTCGTGACGGCCCTGGGTGACCGGCGCTTCGACCTGGCGCTGGCGTATCTCCCGTTCGGCGACCAGGCCGCCTGGGACGTCGTCGACGCCCGCGCCGACCGGGTCGTCCAGGTGCTGACCAGCGCGTACGCCGCGCCCGACGGGCCGCGGCCCCCGCTGCCGGACCGGCCGCGGCTGATCCTGGGCTGGCACCCGACCGGCCGGTGGCACACCCCGGAAGAGGTCTCCGCCGCCGCCCTGGAGCTTGCCTTCAGCGGGGACGACGCGGTGCTCGGCGTGACCCGCCCTTGGGGCGACCGCCCCGCCTGAACGCGCACGCCGATCCCCCGAAACTCTCAAAAACGCGCAGATCTGTCATTTCAGGACCGTAGAGACGGCCGTCGTGACTGTCAAGTGACCATTTTGCGATGTATTGACGTTTTCTGCGTGAAGTTGATAGGAACTGCACACCAGGCCGGAGCCCAAGGGAGGCCCCCCATGAATTTCAACCGCCGCCAGTTCCTCCGCGCGGCCGGTATGACGGCCGCGGGCGCCGCCGCCGCGAGCGCCCTCGCCGCCTGTGGCGGCGGTGACGCCGGCACCAGCGCCCCCGCCGCCGCCGCGAGCGCCGGCGCCGCCACCGGTGACCTGACGTTCTCCGTCTGGGGTTCGGACGCCGAGATGGCCGCCTTCAACACCGTCGCCCGCGCCTTCGAGAAGGCCAACCCGGGCGTGAAGGTGAAGGTCGAGCAGCTTCCGTACGACCAGATGCGCACCACCCTCGACGCCCGGCTGCAGTCGGGCCAGGGCCCCGACCTGTTCCGCGTCACCTACAACGACATCGGCATCTACAGCTCGCAGGGCGTGCTGACCGACCTGTCGGCGACGATCGGCGCGGACTCGGCCCAGTTCATCGACGCCCTGTGGGCCGGCGTGCAGTACGAGGGCAAGCCCTACGGCGTCCCGCACCACACCGACACGAGCGCGATCCTCTACAACAAGGCGCACTTCGCGAAGGCCGGCATCACCGACGTGCCGACCACCCTCGACACCGCCTGGACCTGGGAGCAGTTCCTGGAGGTCGCCGAGAAGCTGAACGCCGCCGGCACCGGCGCGACCGCCGCCTTCGGCGTCAACTGGCAGCAGTACGGCGCCTACCGCTGGTTCAACTGGCTCTGGCAGGCGGGCGGCAAGGCCCTGGGCCCCGACGGCAAGAGCGTCGTGTTCGACTCGCCGCAGGCCCGCCAGACCCTGGAGTTCACCAAGTCGTTCTACGACAAGGGCCTGATGCCGAAGAACATGATGGTCAAGACGGCCAACAGCCCCGACCTCGTGTTCGGCTCCGGCAAGATCTCCATGGCGTTCGTCGGCGACTTCCTACTGCCCGACATCAGCAACACCGCCAAGGGCATCGAGATCGGCGCGACCTTCCTGCCCAAGGGCCCGGCCGGCGCCGCCTCCGACCTCGGCGGCAACGCGGTCGCGGTGACCACGCAGAGCAAGGCGCCCGAGGCCGCCGCCGCGTTCGCCAAGTTCCTCGCCGAACCGGCCAACATGCAGCTGTTCTGCGAGCAGACGACGGTGCTCCCGGCCCGCAAGGACCTGGCCGGCGCCAAGCTGAACTACGCCGTCTCCCCCGACCTGATGCCGGTCTTCCAGCAGCAAGCCACCACCATGCCCGCCGACCTGGTCCAGTTCGTCACCCTGCCCGGTTTCTCCGGCGTGAACGACGCGCTGGTGCAGAACCTGGAGGGCTACTTCACCGGCGGCCAGTCCGCCGACGACACCGTCGGCGCGATCGGCACCGCGATCGAGAAGGCGCTGTCCGCCTAAGAGGAGGCCCGATGGCAACGGTCCGGACGCGGCGGGCGCGCGAGGCGCTGACCGGCCTGGCGTTCGCCGCACCGGCGGTGGCCGTCTTCGCGGTCTTCATGTTCTGGCCGCTGATCCAGGTCTTCTGGATCAGCCTCCAGCAGACCCGCGGTTTCGGCATCGCCAAATGGGTGGGGCTGCAGAACTACCAGGAGATCCTGAGCGACAAGATCTTCTGGACGGCGTTGTGGAACACCGCCCTCTACACCGCGATCTCGGTGCCGCTGTGCCTGGTCGCGGGCCTGGCGGCGGCGCTGCTGCTCAACAGGCGCATGCCCGCCCGGGGACTGATCCGGGCGGTCTACTACCTGCCCGCCGTCATCTCGGGCGTGAGCAGCGCGCTCATCGGCGCCTGGTTGTTCAACGAGGACATCGGCCTGGTCAACCGCGTCCTGGACGTCGTCGGGCTCGGCCCGGTGCCGTGGCAGTCCGAAGGCGTGCCGGCGTTGTTGTCGCTGGTGGCCATCAGCCTGTGGATCGGCCTCGGCTTCAACATGGTCGTCTACCTCGCCGCGCTCCAGGGCATCCCGCGCGAGGTGTTCGAGGCGGCCCGCTGCGACGGCGCCTCCCGGTGGGCGACGCTGCGCCGCATCACGATCCCGCAACTCGGCCCGACCACGTTCTTCCTGATCGTGATCGGCATCATCAACAGCTTCCAGGTCTTCGACATCGTCTACGTCATGACCGGCGGCGGCCCCGGCAACTCGACCACGATGCTCGTCACCTACGCGTACTCCGCCGGGTTCGAGCAGCGGCAGCAGGGTTACGCCTCGGCCATCGGCGTCGTGCTCTACCTCATCGTCCTGGTCATGACGATCGTCCAGTGGCGTGTGAACAAGCGGAGGGACGTCGCATGACGCGCTATCGCCTGGCGTTCGCGATCACCGGGGCGGTCGCGATGTTGTTCCCCGTCTACTGGATGGTCGTCACCGCGATCTCCTCCTCGGCCGACATGCGCGGCCCCGGGCTGCACCTGTGGCCGACGAGCGTGCGGTGGGAGAACCTGACCGACCCGCTGAGCAAGTTCCCCTACGGCATGTGGGCGGTGAACTCGGTGTTCATCGCCGTCGTCGCCGTCGTGCTGACCGTGGTCATCAACCTGATGGCCGGCTACGCCTTCGCCAAGTTGCGCTTCCCCGGCCGGAACGTGCTGTTCATCCTCATCATCAGCACGCTGATGGTGCCGGTGCAGGTCGTGATGGTGCCGCAGTTCCACCTGGTGGTGGACTTCGGGCTGATCGGCAGCGACTGGGGCGTCATCGTGCCCCGGCTGGCAGAGGCGTTCGGGTTGTTCATGGCCCGGCAGTTCATGATGGCGATCCCCGACGAGCTGATCGAGGCCGCGCAGTGCGACGGGTCGAGCCAGTGGCGCATCTTCCGCACGGTCGTGCTGCCGCTGTGCCGTCCGCTGATCGCGGTGCTGGTCATCTTCACGTTCATGTGGCGGTGGAACGAGTTCGCCTGGCCGCTGATCGTGCTGAAGGACCCGGAAAGCTACACCCTCCAGGTCGGCCTGCTGTTCCTGAAGAACCAGTACGGCCAGGACTACGGCTCGCTGATGGCGATGTCGCTCCTGTCGATGATCCCGATGATCATCGTGTTCGCCCTGTTCCAGCGGCACTTCGTCGAAGGCATGGCCCGATCGGGCATCAAGTGAGGACTCCCCCGATGATCAACGTGCTGGTGACCCTCGACTTCGACGACGACTGGCTTGCCGCCGTGACCGTGCCCGGCGTGCGGGTGCGCAGGCACCTGGCCCGCAGCGCCGAGGAGATCCCGGCCGATGTGCTGGCCGAGACCGACGTGCTCTACACCAACACCGCGTTCCCGAAAGCCGGCGCGGCCCCCCGGCTGCGCTGGGTGCAGCTCGACACGAGCGGCTGCGACCACGTCAAGGGCACCGACCTGTGGGACTCGGAGGTCGACGTCACCACCATCGGGGGCGTCTCCCCGAAACCGCTGGCCGAGTGGGTGCTGATGATGATCCTCGCGCACGCCCACCACCTGCCGCACATCATCGGCCTGAACGGCGACCGCCACTGGCCCGATCTCGACTACCGGTGGAACCGGCTCATGCCGCGCATGATCCCCGGCTCCACCGTGGGCATCGTCGGCTACGGCCGCATCGGCCAGGAGATCGGCCGCCTCGCGCACGCCTTCGGCATGAACGTCATCGGCATGCGCCGGGGCGGGACTCGGGCGGGCGAACGGTTCAGCGAGGTCGCCGACGAGACCCCCGCCGAGGTCGTCGGGCCCGAGGGCCTGCCCGGCCTGCTGGCCCGCTCCGACTACGTCGTGCTGACCGTCCCGCACACCGACGAGACCCACCATCTGCTGGACGCCGACGCGTTCACCCAGCTCAAGCCGGGTGCCGTGGTCATCAACGGCGCCCGGGGCGGGGTCGTCGACGAGGACGCGCTGCTGGCCGCCCTCAGAAGCGGGCAGGTCGGCTACCTCATCTCCGACGTGTTCGCCGAGGAACCGCTGCCGGAAAGCAGTCCTTTCTGGTCGGAAAGCAATGTCCTGATCACTCCGCACGTGGCAGGATTCGCGCCCGGCTACCACGATCATGTCCGCGTTCTGTTCACCGAGAATCTGCGGCGGCTGGTCGAGGGCCGCCCCCTGCTGAATCTTGTGGACAGAAAGGCCGGCTACTGATGCTGAGCGAGAGGCGCCGGAGCGAACTGCTCTCCCACGTGCGCAGCCGAGGGTCGGTGAGCGTGGACGACCTCGCGGCCCTGCTCAACGTGAGCGTCTCCACGGTGCGCCGCGACCTCGACGAGATGGACGAACGCGGCCTGCTGCGCCGGGTCCACGGCGGCGCGGTCGCCGTGGACGGCGGCCCGGAGGTCGCCGAGACGCCCATGGTCGAACGCTCGATCCGCAACCTCGACGAGAAACGCCGCATCGCCGCCGCGGCGGCCCGGCTCGTGACGCCCGGCAGCGCGGTGCTGCTGACCGGCGGCTCGACCACGGCCCAGATGGTGCCCCACCTGGTCACGGTCCCGGACGTCACCGTGGTGACCAACTCGGTCGCCATCGCGTACGCGATCGGCATGGCCTCGGAGACCACGCAGGTGCTCGTGCTGGGCGGCCTGATGCGCAACGCCGAGTTGTCGCTGCTCGGCCACCTCACCAGCCAGGCGCTCAACGACGTGCACATCGACGTCGGCTTCTTCAGCGCCTACGGCATCGATCCGGCGTACGGGATGCTCGGCGCCCACCTGGCCGAGGCCGAGACCGACCGCAACATGATCGCGGCGGCCACCCGGCTCGTCGTGCTCGCCGACCACAGCAAGTTCACCCAGCGCAGCGCCGTGCGCATCGCGCCGCTGTCGCGCATCGACACGGTCGTGACCGACACGGCCGCGCCGGTCGAGGCGGTGACCGCGCTCGAAGGCGCGGGCGTCACCGTCGTTTCCACCTGAGATAGGAGCACCATGAAGGTCCTGGTCCTGATCGGAGCAGGTTCGGCCGTCTTCACCAGGGGCCTGCTGGCCGACCTGATCTCGGCCGACGACCTCGGGGCGTGGGAGATCCGCCTCGTGGACGTCAACGAGGAGGCGCTCGGCGTGGCCGCCCGGCTGGCCGGGCTGATGGTCGAGGCCAGGGGCGCGGGCGACCGCATCACCGTGCGCTCCTCCACGGACCGCCGGGAGATGCTGCCGGGCGCCGACTACGTCGTGACCTGCGTCGGCGTCGGCGGCCGGCCCGCGTGGCAGGCCGACCACGACGTCTGCATCAGGCACGGGATCTACCAGCCGGTCGGCGACTCGGTGATGCCCGGCGGCATCTCCCGCCTGCTGCGCACCGTCCCGGTCATGGTCGAGATCGCCCGTGACGTCAAGGCGCTCGCGCCCGGGGCGTTCTTCTTCAACTACAGCAACCCGATGACCGCCAACGTGTACGCGATGACCCGCCACGCCGGGGTCGAGGTCGTCGGCCTGTGCCACGGCATGCACCACGTGCAGCGCGAACTGGCCGCCTTCGCCGGTCTCCCCTTCGAGGAGACCTCCACCCTGTACGCCGGCATCAACCACCTGACCTTCATCTACGACTTCCGCCACAACGGCGCCGACGCCTGGCCCGGCGTGCGGGAGAAGGTGGCCCGCGAGCTGGCCGTCGCGCCCGAGCCGCAGGACATCGGCTCCATCTGGGAGAACGGCAAGGCCTGGCACAACCCGTTCTCCTGGGAGATCTTCCAGCGGTACGGCGCCTACCCGGCCGCCAACGACCGCCACGTGCTGGAGTTCTTCCCCGAGCGCTGGGCGGGCGGCTCCTACTACGGCAAGACCCTCGGCGTGGACGCCTTCTCGGTGCCGGAGATCCTTGAGTGGGGCGAGAACCGCTACCAGGGCATGCGCGCCCAGGCGCTCGGCGAGGCCCCGCTCGACGAGACCGTCTTCGACCGCTCGACGGGCGAGCAGGAGCAGCTCATCGCGATCATCCGCTCGATCGAGCTGGACCAGAGACAGATGTTCTCGGTCAACGTGCCGAACCGGGGCGCGGTCCCCGGCCTGCCCGACGACGCGGCACTGGAGATCCCCGGCGTGGCCACCGCCCGGGGCCTGCGCCCGGTGTCGGTGCCCGACCTGTCGGCCCCGCTTACCGCGATCCTGGCCCGCCGCCTGACCTCGGTCTACCTGGCGGTCGAAGCGGCCATGACGGGCTCACGCGACCTCGCGGTGGAGGCGATGATCGCCGACGGCGCGGTGACCGACCCCGAAGCCGCCGCCCGGCTCACCGACGCCCTCATCGCCGAACAGAAACGTTTCCTACCGGCCTTCGCCTGAGCACGTGGCTTGAGCACGTCGCTTGAGCACGTCGCTTGAGCACGTCGCTTGAGCACATCACCGGAGCACATCGCCCGAGCACATCGCTCGGTCAAAGTCCCGCACGCCTCTCCGGCACCCGACCGCAGGGTCTGCCGTCAGCTCGACACCCCCAGCTCTTCGTCTGCCCGTTTTATCCCGATATTTCGGGATTGGAGTTCTGTTTCATGCGCATCGCCCGATACCGCACGTCCGACGGCCGGATCTTCGCCGGGCTCGTCGAAGGGGACGCCGTCGCTCCCGTGGCCGAGGAGTCCACGGCCTACATGGCCGACGCCGTCCGTGACCTGATCGCCTCCGGCGCGGACTTCTCCCCGGCCGGACCGGCGGTCCCGCTCGCCGACGTGAAGCTGCTCAGCCCGGTGGCCCACCCGGAGAAGATCATCTGTATCGGCCTGAACTACGCCGACCACATCCGGGAGACCGGCCTGGACACCCCGTCCAAGGTGCTGGCCTTCGTGAAGACCGCCCACACCCTGACCGGCCCGTATCAGGACGTCGTGGTCCCGGCGGGGACCACCGACCAGCTCGACTGGGAGTCCGAGCTGGCCGTGGTCATGGGCCCCGACGGGGTGTTCGGCTACACCGTCGCCGACGACGTGTCCGCCCGCGACGCCCAGTTCGCCGACGGCCAGTGGTTCCGGGGCAAGAACTTCGACGGGTTCTGCCCGCTCGGCCCGTGGATCGTCACCGCCGACGAGCTCGCCGACCCCCACGGCCTGGCGATCTCCGCCAGGGTCAACGGGGAAACGGTCCAGGACAGCACCACCGGCGAGATGATCTTCAAGATCCCCGAGATCATCGCCTATCTCTCGACGTACATGACCCTGAACCCCGGCGACGTCATCGCCACCGGCACCCCGCATGGCGTCGGCATGGGCCGCAGGCCGCCGCTCTGGCTCAAGGACGGCGACGTGGTCGAGTGCGAGGTCGAGGGCGTCGGCCTGCTGCGGAACACGGTGCGGATCAAATGATCATCGACTTCCACTGCCACTTCCCGGGCGACGAGCCCACCCAGGACCGCCTCGACGCCGAGTACGAGCACGTCTGCGGCCCGGCCAAGCTGGAGGTGCTGCGCGCCAACTCCGCGAAGTACGCCGAACGCGTCCGCAGGGCGCGCAGCCTCCCGCCCACCGTGCCCGAGACGCGCACCACCGAGGACCTGGCCGCCGCCTGGCGCGAGGAGGCCGACGACTTCGGCCTGGAGCGGGTGGTCTTCATGTCCGGCGGCGGCAACGACCGCCTCGCCTCGGTGGTCGCCGCCCACCCCGACCGCTTCGTGGGCTTCGCCAACCACCAGCCCTGCTCCCCCGGAGCCGCCGCCGAGCTGCGCCGCGCCGTGGAGATCGGGCTGCGCGGCTACAAGGTCATCGCGCCCTGGGTGACCGTGCCGCTGGCCGACCGGTCGCTGTGGCCGGTGTGGGAGGTCGTCGAGGAGCACGCGCTGCCCGTCGTGCTGCACTTCGGCCCGGTCAACGGCGGCGGCGGGCTCGGCTGGGCCCCCAACATGGACCCGCTGGCCCTGCACGACGTCGCCAAGGCCTTCCCCACGGTCAACTTCGTGGTGGCCCACTTCGGCTGCGGCTACCCGGCCGAGCTGCTGCGCCTGGGCTGGTCGAACGCCAACGTCCACGTCGACAGCTCCAGCAACCACGAGTGGACCCGCTGGGTGCCCTACGACCTCGACCAGAAGGCCCTGTTCCGGAAGTTCCACGAGACCTTCGGCCCCGAGCGTGTCCTGTTCGGCACCGACTCGTGCGACTTCCCCTGGGGATACATCAGGAAGTACGCAGAAGAGCAGGTCAGGATCGTCGACGAGCTCAACCTGTCGCCCCGCGACCGTGAACTGATCTTCGCGGGCAACGCCGCGCGGCTGTTGAACCTCGACCTGCCCGTCGCCAGAACCAGGGAGACCGCATGAGCATCGCGACCGACCCCGACCGCGCCCCGGCGCGCTCCCACCTGTACGCGATGGGCTGGACCGACGAGGACATGCGCCGCCCCAAGGTCGGCATCGCCTCCACGTGGACCGGCACCATGCCGTGCAACCTCACCCACCGCGAGCTCGCCGCCCACGTCGCCGACGGGGTGCGCCGGGCGGGCGGCACCCCCATGGAGTTCAACACCATCGCGGTCTCCGACAACCTCACGATGGGCACCCCCGGCATGCGGGCCTCGCTGGTCAGCCGCGAGGTCATCGCCGACTCGATCGAGCTGATGGGCCGCGCCCACCAGTTCGACGCGATCGTGGCGATCGTCGGCTGCGACAAGACCGCACCCGCCGCGATCATGGCTCTGAGCCGCCTCGACGTGCCGTCGGTGATCCTCTACAGCGGCAGCATGATGCCCGGCCGCTGGCGCGACCGCGACGTCACGATCCAGGACATGTGGGAGGCGCTCGGCGAGCGCAGCGTCGGCAAGCTCAGCCAGGACGACGTCGACGACCTGGCCCGCCACGCCTGCCCGGGAGCCGGGACCTGCGCCGCGCAGTACACGGCCAACACGATGGGGAGCATCTGCGACTTCCTCGGCCTGTCGCCCTTCGGCGTGAGCGACATCCCGGCCGTGGCCCCGTCGAAGAACGAGGCCGCCGTGCTGGTCGGCGAGGTCGTCATGGACGCCCTGGCCCGCGACGCCCGGCCGTCCCGGGTGATCACCGAGGCGTCGCTGCACAACGCGATCGTCTCGGTCGCCGCGATGGGCGGCTCGACCAATGCGGTCCTGCACCTGCTGGCCATCGCCCGCGAGGCCGGGATCGCGCTGGAGATCGACGACATCGACCGCATCTGCCACCAGATCCCGATCGTCGCCGGGGTGAAGCCGGCCGGCCCGCACAGCGCCGCCGACCTGTGGCGCGCGGGCGGCACGTCGCTGGTGGTGCGCCGCCTGCTGGAGGCGGGCCTGCTGCGCGAGGACGTGACGCTGGTCGACGGCCGCACCCTCGCCGAGGTGGCCGAGTCGGCCCAGGAGACCCCCGGCCAGCAGGTCGTGAAGACGGTGGCCGACCCGGTGAAGGGCCCGGGGGCGCTGGCCGTCCTGCGGGGCTCGCTCGCCCCCGGCGGCTGCGTGCTGAAGCTGGGCGGCAGGCCCGACTTCGTGTTCAGCGGCTCGGCGCGGGTGTTCGACGGCGAGGAGGCCTGCTTCGCCGCCATCCAGGAGCGCCGCATCGTCGACGGCGAGGTGGTCATCGTCCGGTACGAGGGCCCGGCCGGCGGCCCGGGGATGCGCGAGATGCTCTCGATCACCGGCGCGCTGGTCGGCCAGGGCCTGAACGTCGCCCTGGTGACCGACGGCCGGTTCTCCGGCGTCTCCCACGGCCTGGTCATCGGCCACGTGGCCCCGGAGGCCTACCGGGGCGGCCCGCTGGCGCTGGTCCGGGACGGCGACACCGTCGTCATCGACTCGGCCGCCCGGGTGCTGGACCTGCGGGTGGACGCGGCCGAACTGGAAACCCGCGCCGCGGCGTGGACCCGCCCGGACCGCCCGGTCGAGCGGGGCGTGCTGGCGAAGTACGTCGCCACGGTCGGCTCGGCCTCGGACGGCGCGGTCACGATCTGACCTCTCAGCGGGCGTCGTAGCCCGATCTCGACTCGAGGATGCCGGCGGCGTTGGCCTCGGCCCAGCCGGCCAGCTCCCGGACCACCTTGAGCAGGCTGATCCCGCGCGGGGTCAGCGCGTAGTCGACCCGCGGGGGCTTGGTGTCGTAGACGGTCCTGGTCACCAGTCCGTCGCGCTCCAGCCCCTGCAGGGTCGCGCTGAGCATTCGTTTGGTGATGGGGCTGCTCATCCGGCTGAGCTCGTTGAACCTGCGGGTGGTGTCGTCGAGCTGGCAGATGACCACCACCGACCACTTGTCGCCGATCCGTTCGAGCACGTCGCGGATCAGGGCGAGGCGGCCCTCCTCACACAGCTCGGCCGGTTGCGACATGGACGCAGTATACGGCCAATACCAGGTTCCTCTCCGGGCGGTTCCGCCTGCGATACCTGGTCATGACGAAGTGCCTTCTTGCGGCCTGGCCGCACTCGGGTGGAAGGTACCAATGTCAGACCTGGTATACATCAAGAACCATTCGGGAGCTGGGACGATGCAAGCAATCGGGGTCCACGAGTTCGGAGGACCCGAAGCGCTCCGTGTTCTCGACCTGCCCGCCCCCCACGCCGGCCCCGGCGAGGTCCGGGTGCGGGTGCACGCCGCGGCGGTGAACCCGGCCGACACCCTGCTGCGCTCGGGTGCCAGCGCGTGGGCGTTCGCCGGCGTGCCGGGGCCGTACGTGCCCGGCCTGGACATCGCCGGGGTGGTCGACGAGATCGGGCCGGGAACCGAGACCGGATTGTCGGTCGGTCAGCGGGTGATGGCGATGGTGACGCCGCAGGGCGGCTACGCCGAACACGCGGTGCTGCCGGCCGGCTGGGTCGTCCCGGCGCCGGAGAACACCGGCCACGCGGCCGCCGCAACGCTCCCGATGAACGGGCTCACCGCGCTGCTGGCGCTGGACCTGCTGGCGCTCGCCCCCGGATCGGTGCTCGCCGTGGTCGGCGCCGCCGGAACCCTGGGCGGCTACCTCGTCGAGCTGGCCGCCCACGCCGGCCTGACCGTGGTCGCCGACGCCGCGCCCTCCGACGAGGCGCTGGTCCGCCGCCTGGGCGCGGCCGAGATCGTGGCCAGGGGGCCCGGCGTCGCCGACCGCATCCTGGCCCGGCGTCCCGGCGGCGTGGACGCCGTCGCCGACACCGCACTGGTCGGGCCGAGCCTGCTCGACGCCGTCCGCGACGGCGGCGCCTACGCCCGCTTCCGCACCGGCGACGAGCCCGGCGGCCACCACTTCGGCGAGAACGGCCGGGTCGCGGTGCGGACGGTGTTCGTGCCCGACTACGCCGGGCGCACGGACAAGCTCCACCACATCCGCGGGCTCGTGGAGTCGGGCGTGCTCACCCCGCGCGTCGCCGCGACCCTCCCCGCCGCCGAGGCGGCCACCGCCCACCGGCGGCTCGAAGCCGGCGGCGTGCGCGGCCGGCTCGTGCTCACCTTCTGAACACCCTCTATCCGACACAGGAGTCACCGTGTCCGCACGTTTCACCGGCAAAGTCATCCTGATCACCGGCGCCACCTCCGGCATGGGCCGCGCCACCGCCGAACGGCTCGCCGCCGAGGGCGCGAAGGTCGTCCTGGCCGCACGCGGCAAGGAGGCCGGCGACACCCTGGCCGCCGCCATCCGCGCCACGGGAGGCGAGGCCACCTTCGTCCCCGCCGACGTGACAGTGGAGGACGAGATGGCCGAGCTCGTCAGGCAGGCGGTGAGCCGGTACGGCCGCCTCGACGGCGTCTTCAACAATGTCGGCGCCGCCACGGCCCTCGGCCCGGTCACCGGCCTCGACGCCGACGCCTGGCACGCCGAGCTGGTCCTCAACCTCAGCAGCGTCTTCTACGGCCTCAAGCACCAGATCCCGGCCCTGAAGGCGAGCGGCGGCGGCGCGATCGTGAACAACGCCTCCGTCACCGGCGTCGGCGGCCAGCCCGGCGCGGCCGCCTACAGCGCCGCCAAGCACGGCGTGATCGGCCTCACCCGGTCGGCGGCGCTCGAGACGGCCGCGGCGGGCATCCGGATCAACGCCCTGGTGACGGGCGGCGTCGACACCCCGCTGCTACGGTCGGGCATGGGCCCCACCCCCGACGAGGCGCTGCGGGCGGCCGGGGCGATGCACCCGATCGGCCGGATCGGGCGGCCGGAGGAGATCGCCGCGTTCACGGCCTTCCTGCTGAGCGACGAGGCCCCCTTCATCACCGGAGCCGCCCTCGCCATCGACGGCGGCATGACCGCCACCTGAGCCAGGGCAGGGCGTCGCGGTAGTCCGGGAGGTGGTCAGGCCGCCAGTGGCGACTATCAGTCCGAGGTCGTCATGGGTGTCGGGGCAGGGCCATCGGGGCGAAGCCGAGATCGGCCAGCACGGCCGCGCCGCGGGCGGCGTGATCGCCCCCGGCGAGCACCAGGGTCCGCGCCGACTGATAGCGGCAGCCGGCGGTGTCGAACGTATCCGCCGTGGCGAGCAACCGCTCCCGGTCGTCGTCGAGCAGCGCTTGGGCCCGCTCCACGATGGCACCGGCGACCGGGTTGCCGGCCACGACGGTCCGAGCCTCGGCCAGACGGTCGCCGGCATCGGAGCTCCTGGCGAGCACGGCAGCTTCGGCGCGCAGCGCCACATACCAGTGCAGCCAGATCCAGGTGACCCATTGCCACACCTCGCCGGGCTCAGGCGCCAGCCGCTCCAGCGCCTCCGACGCCTGCCCACGGTGGAGCAGAAGCATCGCCTCAAAGATCGCCCCGTAGCCGTGGGCGTTCCCCGGTGAGGGGTCGAGCCGATTCAGCACCGCGCTCCATTCGCGCCAGGCATCCTGGTCCTCGCGTAGGCCGTGGACCGTCGCCACTGCGGCCGCCGGCGGGCCGAGGACGGACCTGGCGGGGCTGCCGGCCTGCTGCCACGCGTCGAGGAACCGGACGCTGCCGGTCAGTACCTCCTCGACGTTGCCCGCCAGCGCGTCGGTCACAAGGAGCCAGCCCGTGGCACGGTGGCCGACTTCCGCCAGCAGCGGATGATCCGCGAGTCGCCGTGCCCACCGGCGGGCACCCGGCAGGTCGCCGGTGCCGAGGCTGGCCTCGGTGGCCTCACCGAGCGCCTCGATCAGCTCGTGGGCAGCGGCCGGGGTATCCGGTGTGGATGAGAGCAGCGTGATCCGGCGCCGGGCCGTGTCGGCGGCGGCGAACGTGTCACCGGCCCAGCTCTGGGCGCAGGTCAGCGTATCGAGCGCGGCGGACTCGGCGAACGGGTCACCCGTGCGGTGAGCGAGTTCGACCGCTCGTTCGGCGCGTGCGATCGTCATGGGAACAGCGCTGTCGTTCCGGCCCGGTGCGGCACCGAGCTCGGTGAGCGCCCGCCCGGCCTCGGCCAGCGCCACCGCGGCCTGGGCGGCCGGGTCGTCGCCGCCCAGCTCCCGCGCCTTGGTGATGAGCGCGATCGCCTCTTCCCGTGGCAGCTTCTGGACGAACTTGCCGGAGAACCGGTAGGCGTTGGCGGCGGCGGTCGCCAGGTCACAGGCGGCGCCGGCGGTGTCGCCGGACCGGCGGGCGGCGTCCGCGGCCGCGCGGTGCAGGCGGTACATGTCATCACCGTTCATCCGGCAGCCGGCCACGGCCGCGGCGTGCCGGAGCATCGACGCGCCGGCGGCGGGGTCGTCGGCGAGCGCGGCGGCCTGCTCATAGCGCCCCTGGGACTCGCCGATCAGGTTACGGATGAAGGTCAGCTCCGCCAGCCGTCGGGCGAGATCGTACGCGTCCGTGCGCTGTTCCGGCCGGTCGGCCGCCCATGCCAGGGCGGCGCGCAGATCGTCCGCCACCGCGTCGAACCGCGCCCGCCAGTCCGCTCGTACCACCACCAGCTCGGCGGCCTTGGCCAGGCACCAGCGAACGTGGCGGGATCGAGCGCCGACCAGCTCACCGGCCTCGGCCAGCCGCTCCGTCCCGTACTGGCGGATGGTCTCCAACGCCCGGTACTCGGTCCTGCCAGGGGACGCCGTCACCACCAGCAGGCTCTGTTCGGCCAGCCGGGCCAGTCCCTCGGCGACGATGCCTTCCTCGGAACCGGTTGCCTCCGCCGCCGCGGCAGCGGTGAACGGTGCCACGAACACCGACACCTGGCGCAGCAGCACCCGGTCGGCCGGTTCCAGCAGAGCATGGCTCCAGTCCAGAGCCCCCCGCACCGAACGGTGCCGCTCATCGGCACGGGAGCCGCCGGTCAGCATCCGCAGCGGGTGGGAAAGGGCGGCGTTGATGCCGTCCAGCCCGAGCGTGGAACACCGGGCGGCGGCCAGCTCGATCGCCAGCGCCATCCCATCCAGCCGCTCGCAGATCGCGGCGATCTGGTCGCGCAGTGCGGGATCCAGCGGCCGGCCCACCGCCGCCGCCCGCTCCCTGAACAACGCGACCGCGTCGGACTCACCGTCGACGGACAGCGACAGCGGCGGGACCGGATACACCCGTTCGAACGGCACCATCAGCCGCGCCTGACTGGTCGCCAGCACCGTCACCCGAGGGCACGTCGCCAGCAGCCGCTCGAGAAACAGCGCCACCCCGTCCACCACGTGCTCGCAGTTGTCCAGCACCAGCAGCACACGGCGGTCGGCCAGCGCGGCGACCACGGATTCGGTCATGTCGCGGCCGGGCTGCTCACCGAGGCCGAGCGCCCCGGCGACCGCCGTGGCGATCAGGCCCGGATCGGTGACCGGAACCAGGTCGACGAACCACACCCCGTCGGCGTACTCGCCGGCTGCTTCCGCGGCCACCGCCAACGCCAGCCGGGTCTTGCCCACTCCGCCGGAACCGACCGCGGTCACCTGACGGTGTGCCTTGATCATCTCGGCCAGCTCGGCCCGCTCGCTCGCCCGGCCGACGAACGAGGTCAGCGGAGTCGGCAGAACCGGTGCCAGGTGAGACGGTCCGACGCCGGCCGGCTCGGACGCGCGGCGGGCGAGCGCCCGCCGATCCGGCACCTCCAGCTTGCGCAGCAGCGAGGAGACGTGACTCTCCACGGTACGCACCGAGATGCACAGCCGTGCCGCGATCTCGGCGTTGCTGAGACGGGCCCCGACCAGTTCCAGCACGTCGGCTTCCCGAGGCGAGATGTCCGCTGCTGCAATCACTGTCACATATTGCCGCATCCCTCCGTGCTCTCCGTGCCGTCGATCCGTGGGCGGTTCCGTGGTCACCACGGATGCGGGCCGGCCAGGCCGAAAGCCAAGCTGTGAGCACGCAAGACAGCGGGTCGATGAGACCCACCACCACAGGAGTGACCATGACCGGCTCTTTCACCCACGGAATCAAGACCGTGCTGCACCCCGTGTCCGACCTGGCGAAGGCCAAGGCGGTGTACGCGGCCCTGCTCGGTATCCCGCCGCAGACCGACTCGTCCTACTACGTCGGCTTCGAGGCTGAGGGCCAGCACATCGGGCTGGTGCCGGGCGGTGGACCGCAGGGCATGACCTCACCGGTGGCCTACTGGCACGTACCGGACATCGAGGCGAAGCTGGCCGAGGTGATCGCCGCGGGGGCCGTCGTGCAGGAGGCCGCGCACGAGGTCGGTAGCGGCCGCCTGGTGGCCACCGTCATCGACCCCGATGGCAACGTCCTGGGACTCCTGCAGGACCGTTGAGCGCCGCCTGCCCCTGCCATGTCCGCCGCGTAGCGGCCGCCGACAAGACGACAGACCCACCTTGCGCAAAGGACCTGCCATGACCTCCTTCCAATCCGTCACCCTGGAAGTTCCCGACCCCACGGCCGCGGACGCCTTCTACAACGCCTTCGGTCTTGGCCCTTACGTGCGCGTCCGCGCCTCGGATGAGCCGACGACCGGCTTCCGTGGGTTCGCGCTGTCACTCGTGGTGTCCCAGCCGGGCAACGTCGACGCCCTCATCGGCGCCGCCCTCGACGCCGGCGCCACGACGCTGAAGCCCGCCACGAAGGGGTTCTGGGGCTACGGCGGCGTCGTACGAGCCCCGGACGGGACGATCTGCAAGATCGCGACCTCGAAGAAGAAGGACACCGGCCCCGCCGCCCGGCACATCGACCAGGTCGCGCTCCTGTTGGGAGTGGCGGACGTCAAGGCGAGCAAGCGGTTCTACGTCGACCGCGGCCTGGCCGTGGCCAAGAGCTTCGGCGGCAAGTACGTCGAGTTCGACACCCCGTCGTCGGCCGTCACGCTGGCGCTCTACCCGCGCCGCGCCCTCGCCAAGGACACCGGCGTCTCCCAGGAGGGCATCGGATCGCACCGGATCTTGATCGGCGGCGATGCCGGGCCCTTCACCGACCCAGACGGGTTCGTGTGGGAGGTCGCATCCGTCTGAGGCACACGGCGAGACGACCTCGGCAGCATCGTCACGCAGGCACAAGCCGGTGGGGGCGAGGTCATCCAGGGAACCGACAGCGCAGCCGTACGGCGTTCGCGACCGCGATCTTGCGGCGAACTCAACGTGCCGCCGCTGGTTTCGCCCCTCCTCGCGCCGCCCGACCGCGAGCTGATGTGCGACGGCAACGGAGCTGGTTGGTCTGACGCCTCGACCGGGCACGCCGCCTGCCCGAGATTTCACGCTCCGGTGGCACCGCTCCCGAACAGAGGACCACAGGTCCCCTCTCAAGATCCCGAACAGCAAGATCCTCAAGGAGAAAATACGTCATGAGCAGCACCTACCAGGGATTCACGGCCGAGGAACGGGCCGCGATGAAGGACCACGCCCAAGAGCAGAAGAAGGCAGCGCGCCGCAGCTCACGCGCGGACAAGGCGGCGCAGGACGAGCGTGACGCACTCGCGAAGATCGCCGAAATGCAGGGATCGGACCGGATCCTGGCCGAGCGCGTCCATGCCGTCATCACCGCCAGCGCCCCGGCCCTCGCGCCGAAGCTCTGGTACGGGATGCCCGCCTACGCGCTGGACGGCAAAATCGTCTGCCACTTCCAGAGCGCGGCCAAGTTCAAGACACGCTACGCGACGCTCGGGTTCAGCGACCAGGCGAACCTGGACGACGGCACGATGTGGGCCACCGGTTTCGCCCTGACCGAGGTGACGGCCGAAGTGGAGGCGCGGATCAGTGCGCTGGTGAAGCAGGCGGTGAGCTGAGGCGCGCCAAGGAATGTGCGCACTACATCGAGCCGACTCAGGTCATACATCACCCGCCATGACCGTTCAGCTCGCTGAACCCGCGCAATCGCCGGAGCAAGACAGTGGGTAAGGCGGACTTGCCGGTATCACAGCCGTTCCGCGCTCGGGGCGCGTCTTCCGCCGGTTCGGCCGCTGTTTCGCGGGTGGCCCGCGTCCTGGTCTCGGTCACGGTCGCCGCCACGGCGGGCGTTTGGGCGAAGTTGCGGGGCACGGCTTCCCAGCCGAACGTCAAGGTGATCGATCCGGCCACGTGAACATATCGCGCGCTGGACGTTCCACGGGGTGTCGTGGACGGCGCGGCAGGCCGACGTCCGTCTCCGGTTCGCCGGGGGGCGGGCGGGGACCGGGGCCTACAACGCCGGCTTCCACCTCGACGACGTCGTCGTGCAGTGCGTCTACTGATCCCGCACGAACGGGGCCGCCGGGCGGCCGGGGGGCATGCCGTCGGCGGCGAAGAGCGCTCCCGCCGGGGGTCCTGAGGTCAGCCCCAGGGCGGCGGAGGTGACGAACAGGCGGCCGTCGGTGAGGCAGACGCTCGTGGGCTGGGGCGTCGGCACCTTCACGACCCGGTCGAGCCGTCCGTCGGGGGTGTAGCGGCGCACCTGGGAGCCGCCCCAGACGGCGACCCACAGGTGGTCGTCGGCGTCGACGGTCATGCCGTCGGGACCGCCCTCGTCGATCACGGCGAAGACGGCGGGTGTGCTCAGGTCGCCGGTCGCCGGGTCGACCTCGTGCCGGTCGACGCGGCCCTCGGCGCTGTCGGCCAGGTACATCGTGCGGCCGTCGGCGGTGAAGGCGGGGCCGTTGGGGATGGTCAGGCCGGTGCGGACGGCGGTGACCGCCAGGTCTCGCCCCACCCGGTAGAGCACGCCCGCGCCGGGCGTGGAGTCGTAGGGCATCGCGCCGGCCCACATGCGGCCGGCCGGGTCACAGACCGCGTCGTTCATCCGGGAGGTCGGCGGTGCGGGGCGGTCGAGCCACTCGACCGAGCCGTCCCGCTCGTCGAGCAGGGCGAAGCCCCGGCCCGCGGCGGCCAGCCACCGGCCCCTCTGGTCGCGGACCGGGGCGACGGCCCCGAGGGGCACGTCCAGCCGGAACAGCTCCTCGGCGGGGCCGGGCTCGTCGGCCGAGACGGTGAGCAGCCTGCCCGCGAGGATGTCGACGAAGACCAGCCGGCCGTCCACCCAGCGGGCGCCCTCGCCCAGTTCGCAGTCGATCGCACACCAGACGTCCATGGTTCTCCTCATCGGATGACGGATCCGGGCAGGGTGTCGAGCAGGCCCAGTTCGGAGCGGGCGGGCAGGCCCTCCCAGTCGCCGGCGGAGGCGACGGCGAACGCGCCGACGGTGACGGCCCGTGCGAGGCGGCCGGGCAGGTCGAGGTCGTCGAGCATCCCCGACAGGTACCCCGCGACGAACGCGTCACCCGCGCCGACCACGTCGGCGACCCGGACCGGCCGGGCCGGGGCGTGCACGGTCTCCGTCGCGGTGTGGCCGGTCGCGCCGTCCGCGCCGCGTTTGACGACGACGTCGCGCACCCCGGCGTCGAGCAGGGCGGCCACCCGGTCCCGTTCGGTGGTCGCGGCGGCGGGCGCGACGAGGTCGAGTTCGTCGTCGGAGGCGATGACCACCGCCAGCGAGGACGCCAGGGGGCGGAGCGTCGCGGCCGCCGTGGCGCGGTCCCACAGGCGGGCGCGGTAGTTGACGTCCAGGCAGACCGGCACGCCGGAGGCGACCGCCGCCCGGACCGCTTCGGCCGGGTTCGGGCCGAGGGCCGGGGTGACCCCGGTGACGTGCAGGATCGCCGGGGGCGGGTCGAGCGCGGGCAGCACGTCGGCCGGTGACAGGAACGACGCGGCCGAGCCCGCCCGGTGGTAGATGACCCGGGTCAGCTCGCCGACCCTGCGCTCGAACAGCACCAGGCCGGTGGGCCCGCGCCGGTCGGCGCGGGCGTGGGTCAGGTCGACGCCCTCGGCCCGCAGGGTGCGCAGCACGAGTTCGCCCGTCTCGTCGTCGCCCACCAGCCCGGCCCAGCGCACGGAGTGGCCCAGCCGGGCCAGGCCGATCGCGACGTTGGACTCGGCCCCGGCGACCGACAACCGCATGCCGCCGCCGAGCCGGATCGGGCCGTCGGCCCGCAGGGCGGCCATCGTCTCCCCGAAGGTCACGACGCTCACAGGGTCTCCCGGAACCGCCGGACGCGGGCCTTCAGTTCCTTGAGGTCGCCGCCCGCCGCCGCGTCGCCCACGAGCGGGGAGCCGACGCCGACCGCGACCGCCCCGGCCGCCAGATAGCCGGCGGCCTCCGCCGGTCCGACCTCGCCGACCGGGACGAACGGGATGCCCGGGAAGGGGTCCCGCAACGCCCGCAGGTGCCGCACCCCGCCGAGCGAGGCCGGGAACAACTTGATCGCGGCGGCCCCGGCGGCACACGCGGCGACGACCTCGGTCGGGGTGAGCGCCCCCGCGAGCACCGGCAGCCCCAGCGCGGCCCCCGCTTCCACCGCCTCGCTGACGGCCGGGGTGACCAGGAAGGACGCCCCCGCTTCGGCCGCCCGCCGGGCGTCGTCGGCGGTGACGACGGTGCCCGCGCCGAGGTGGGCGCCGGGCCCGAGCGCGGCCCGCGCGGCGCGGATCACCTCCAACGCCCCCGCGGTGACCAGCGACACCTCGGTCAGCCGCACCCCCTCCTCGGCGAGGGTGAGCACCGTGTTCAGCGCCGCCTCGCGGTCGGGTCCGCGCACGATCGCCAGCAGGCGGTGCTCGGTCAGGTCGGGGAGAAAACCGGTCATCTTCACATCCGTTCCGCGGCGACGACGAGTCGCCAGGTCAGTTCCCCGGACGCGGGCACCTGTGCGGCGTCGTCCGGACCGGCTTCCGCCACGTCGAAGACCGTGCCCAGCATGGGTTCGACGCCGATGCTCCGATAGGGCGCGTGGTCGGGGAATCCGCCCAGGTTGCGCCACAAGGCGGTGCCCACCGGCACACCCGGCGGCGCTTCGACGCGCAGGTCGAGCACGTCGCTCTCGTCCTCGACGCGGACCGAGGCGCAGCGCAGCACCGCACCGGCGGCCGAGCCGTCGTCCGGGCCGAGCCGGTCGAGTTCCAGGCCGAAGGGGGCCGGCCAGTGGCCCTCCAGGTAGGGCGCGCCGGGCGGCCAAACCGTGTCGAGCAGGGGCGCGGCCTCGGGGTAGATCCGCAGCGGCGTGCCGTGCGGCGCGACGAGCCTGGCCTTCTCGCCCAGGTCGAGCAGGGCGTGGGCGGACCAGATGAAGCGGAAGCCCGGGTCGGCCGACAACCGGTAGGTCGCCACCACCGCCCCGGCCTCCACGCCGATCGTGCGGGTCAGCTCGAAACCGTCGCAGGTCACGGTCGCATGGGCGGCGGCGCCCGTCCAGGGACGGCTCCAGGCGTCGCCGTGGTCGGGCCGCCCCCGGACCGTCGGCACGCACTCCTCCAGGCCGCCGGCGTCCACGAACGCCGAACCCGGCGAGACCTCGTCCCGCGTGGGGTCGGGGCGGGACCACAACCATTCCCGGCCGCCGCCGGCGAGCGACGTCCACCGGCCGCCCCGCGCGAGGTCGACGCGGGCCGTCAGCGGGATCACCATTCGGCCACCGCGCCGTCCTCGTGCCGCCACACTGGGTTGCGCCAGGCGTGGCCGACCTTGTCGACCCGCCGGACCTCGGCCTCGTCGATCTCCACGCCGAGGCCGGGGCCGAGGGGGCGGGCGACGTAGCCGTCGGTGAAGCGGAACACCTCGGGGTCGGTGACGTAGTCGAGCAGGTCGGCCCCCTCGTTGTAGTGGATGCCGACGGACTGCTCCTGGATGAGGAAGTTGGGGGCGGCGAAGGCCACCTGGAGGCTCGCGGCCAGGGCGAGCGGGCCGAGCGGGCAGTGCGGGGCCAGCCGGGCGTCCCACACCTCGGCCAGCGCGGCGATGCGCCGGGTCTCGGAGATGCCGCCCGCGTGCGACAGGTCCGGCTGCACCACGGCGACCCCGGCCTCCAGCACGGGACGGAAGTCCCAGCGCGAATAGAGCCGCTCGCCGACCGCGACGGGGACGCCCGACGCGGCCACCACGCCGGGCAGCAGGTGCGGGCGGTCGGGCAGCATGGGCTCCTCGGCGAACAGCGGGTGGAACTCGGCGAGAAGCGGCAGGATGCGGCGGGCGTCGGCCGCGCCGATCCGGCCGTGGAAGTCCACCGCCAGATCGCGGTCCGGGCCGAGCGCCTCCCGGGCCAGCGCGATCCGGTCGACGACGCCCGCCACGGCGGCCGGACCGGCGAGCGCGGGCATGCGCCCGGAGGCGTTGATCTTGACGGCGGTGAACCCGGCCTCGACCCGGGCGGCGATGCCGTCGGCGAGTTCGCCGGGCTCGTCGCCGCCGGTCCAGGCGTAGACGCGGGCACGGTCGCGGACGTGGCCACCGAGCAGGGCGTGCACGGGCACGCCGTAGGTCTTGCCGGCGATGTCCCACAACGCCTGGTCGAGCCCGGCCAGGGCGCTGGACAGCACCGGTCCGCCCCGGTAGAAGCCGCCGGTGGCCATGACCTGCCAGTGGTCCTCGATCCGCAGCGGGTCGCGGCCGGCCAGGTAGTCGGCCAGCACGTGCACGGCCGCGCGCACGGCCTCGGCCCGCCCCTCGACGACCGGCTCGCCCCAGCCGACGACGCCGTCGTCGGTCTCGACCCGGCAGAACAACCAGCGCGGCGGGACGAGGAAGGTCTCGATCCTGGTGATCTTCACGCCGAGTCCTTCACCGCGGTCCAGCCGCCGTCGACGACCAGCGTGGTCCCGGTGATGTACGAGCTCTCTCCGCTGGCCAGGAAGGTGACCGCGGCGGCCACCTCCTCGGGGCGGCCGAACCGGGCGGCGACGGTGGCGGCGGCGCTGCGCCGCCGGTCCTCCTCGCCGATGCCCTCCCACGCGGCGGTGAGGATCGGGCCGGGCAGCACGGTGTTGACCCGGATCGCCGGGCCGTACTCGACGGCGAGCTGGCGGCCGAGCGAGACCAGGCCGCCCTTGGCGGCGGCGTAGGCCGGGTGGCCCGGCATGCCGACCAGCGCGTGCACCGAGGAGGTGAGCACCACGGCTCCCCCGCTCTCCCGCAGCAGACCGGCGCACGTGTGCACGGCCAGGTAGGCGGCCTTCAGGTTGACCGCGAGCTGGCGGTCCCAGTCGGCCTCGGCCAGTTCGTGGGCGGGGGCGCCGATCGAGGTGCTGGCGTTGCTGTGCACCACGTCGAGGCGGCCGAACTCGTCGCGGGCGAGGCCGGCGACCCGCCGCCAGGTTTCGGCCGCGGCCACGTCGCCGGTGACCGTCAGGAGGCCCGGCCGGGCGGGGGGCTGCTCCGCCACGTCGACCGCGATCACGCGGGCGTCCTCGGCCAGGAACCGCTCCACCACCGCCGCGCCGATGCCCGACGCCGCCCCGGTCACCACGGCGACCTTCTCCGACAACAATCCGCGTCCCATGGCCTTAGTCAACAAGTGTTCCCTTTCAAATTGAATGTCTGATTCACGTCACGACCTGGACGATCCGCCATACTGGGCCAATGCCGATCCAGGAGGGGTTCCGCAACCAGCGGCTGACCGTCGTGCCGCGCCGGGTGGTGGCCGAGGCGAGCGCCCGGCCGGTCACCCGGCGGCTCATGGTCACCGACACCGGCTACTACCCCTTGGCCGCAGACCACCTGATGAGAAGGCCGAGCGGCATCGAAGAGGCGGTGTTCATCCTCTGCGCGGGCGGTCTCGGCTGGGCCGTCGTCGACGGCGTCACCTATCGGATCGGGTCGAACGCGGCCCTGGTGATCCCGCGCGGCGTGCCACACGCCTACGGCGCCTCGGCCGAGGCACCCTGGACGATCTGGTGGTGCCACCTGCGCGGCACCGATCTCCCCGAGCTGCTGGAGGAGATCGGCGCGGGGCCGTCCCGGCCGGTGGTCTCCATCCGGCGGCTCGACCGGGCGGTGGCCCTCCTCGACGAGATCGTCACGATCATGGAGCGCGACCACTCCCCCGCCGCGCTGACCGGCGCGGCCGGGGCCGCGTGGAAGCTGCTCACCCAGATCGTGCTCGACCGGGTGATGCCGGTGCCGGGCGACCCGTTGCAGCGCGCGATGGCCTACCTGGCCGAACGCCTCGACACCACCGTCCGGGTCGCCGAGCTGGCCGCGCTGGTGGGCGTCTCGCCGTCCCACCTGTCGGCCCTGTTCCGCCGGGCCACCGGCGGCGGGGTGCTCGCGCACCACACCGCCCTGCGCATGGCCCAGGCCCGCAACCTCCTCGACACCACCGACGCCACCGTGGCCGACATCGCCCGAGAGGTGGGCTACACCGACCCGTTCTACTTCTCGCGCCACTTCCGCCGCCTGCACGAGGCCAGCCCGACCGAATACCGCAACCGGGCCAAGGGCTAGACGGCGACGACGCGGAAGAGCACCGAACGGTCGGCGTCCAGCGAGGGGGCCTCCACCCGCAGCGCCCGGCCGGGCAGGGTGACCCCGGTGTGCTGCCACGGCGGCAGCACGCCCCCGGGCGGCGAGCCGGGATACACCGCCTCGACCCGGTAGGAGCGGTCGTCGTCCAGGCCGGGGAAGGCGATGCGGCCCGGCGGCCAGACGGCGGGGCGCTCGACCACGCTGAAGGCGTAGAGGGCCTCGGAGCGGTCGGCCGCCACCACGCCCTCCAGCCGGAAGGCGGGGTCGGGGAGGTCGGCGTGCACGACGTCGCCCGAGTGCAGCAGGTCGCGGTGCTCCTTGTGGAAGGCGACCCAGCGGGCCAGCGCCGCGAGGGTCTCCGCGTCGGCGGTCAGCAGGTTGACCTCGATGCCCAGGTGTCCCCACAGCGCCTTCTCGGCGCGGTAGTCGAGGGGGTGCACACGGTGGGTGGTGTGCGACTCGGCCGCGCCGATGTGGGTGCCCTGCGTCTCCGGCGGGACCAGCAGCCCGGTCCAGCGCTGGATCTCCAGCCGCTCGTGCGGGTCGTTGCAGTCGCTGGGCCAGATCCGGTCGGCGAACTCCAGCACGCCGAGGTCGACCCGCCCGCCGCCGCTGGCGCACGACTCGATCTCCAGCCCGGGATGGGCCGCCTTGAGCTCGGCCATCAGCCGGTAGACCTGCTCGACCTGCCGGCGCACGCCGGGCCGCTCGCCCGCGTCGAGCAGGTAGCGGTTGTGGTCCCACTTGATGTACGCGATGTCCAGCGCCGCCACGAGCGAGCTCATGCGCTCGAACACGTACGCGTACGCCTCGGGGTGCCCCAGGTTCAGCACGTGCTGGTGGCGGGAGGGCAACCCGGGGCCGTGCCCGGCCTGGAAGACCCACTCGGGGTGCCGCCGGGCCAGGTCGGAGTCGAGGTTGACCATCTCGGGCTCGAACCAGAGCCCGAAGTCCATGCCCAGCTCGCGCACCCGCTCGGCCAGCGGCCCGAGCCCGGCGGGCCACACCTCGGGGTCGACCGTCCAGTCGCCCAGCGAGGTGGTGTCGTCGCGGCGGCCGAGGAACCAGCCGTCGTCGAGCACGAACCGCTCGGCGCCCAGTTCCGCGCCGCGTTCGGCGAGCGCGACCAGGGTGTCGAGGTCGTGCCGGAAGTAGACGGCCTCCCACGTGTTCAGCACCACGGGCCGGGGCGGTCGGGGGCGGGACCGGAGATGCCGGTGGAACCGCCCGGCCAGCTCGTCGAGGCCGTCGCCCCACGACCCGTACTGCCAGCGGCTCTGGAACGCCTCCCCCGGGCCCAGCACGACCTCGCCCGGCAGCAGCACCTCGCCGGCCGCCAGGTGGCGGGTGCCCGCCGGGGTCAGCTCGGCGGCGAGCACCTGGTTGCCGCTCCACGCCAGGTGGGTGGCCCACACGAGCCCCCGCCGGAAGCCGAAGCCGCGTTCCCCGGCCGCCAGCAGCAGGGTGTGCTCCAGTCCCGGCTTGCCGCCGCGCGAGGCGCGCACCCACTCGCCGACCTGGAACGGACGCCGCTGCGGCACCCGCTCCAGCGCCCAGCGCCCGGTCAGGTCGAGCAGCTCGGTGGCCTCCGGCGGCACCGGCAGCGCCAGCTCGAAGGAGCCGATCCGGTACGGCTCCGCCGCCTCGTTGACCACCCGGGCCCGCTGCCGCACCAGCCCGCTGCCGGGCAGCACCTCGATCTCGACGTCGACGGCGAGCCCGAACTCGGGGTCACGGGCGGCCGTCCAGAGCACGGTCCCCTCGACCGTGTGCACGGCGTCCCGGAAGTACGGCGCCCAGCGCCGCCCGTCGCCGTCCCCGGTGAGCCCCGGTCGGCCGAGCCAGCCCTCGTGGAGCTGCGGCAGCACCGGGACGGGCTGCGGGTAGGTGACGGCGCTGTCGCCGACGGCCGGGAGCGCCGCCCGCTGGAGGTCGGCCAGCGCGCCGGGCCCGAGGTCGCCCAGGTCGGGGCCCCAGTGCAGGACGCGCGGCAGCCGCCCGCCGTCGACGGCGACGACCACGCTGGTGCCGCCCGCGCGCAGGTGGATCGGGTGCATGATTCCTATCCTTTGAGTCCGCTGCTGGCGATGCCCCGGAAGAACTGGCGCTGCAGCAGCAGGAAGACGAACACGAGCGGGATCGAGCAGACGAGCGCGCCGGCCATCAGCGTCGGGTAGTCGGTGCCGAACTGGCCCTGCAGCCCGGCCAGGCCGACCGGCAGCGGCCGGTTCTCGCCCGAGGGCGAGACGATCAGCGGCCAGAGCAGGTCGTTCCACGAGTAGAGGCCGGTCAGCACGGTCAGGGCGGCCAGGGTCGGCTTGGTCATCGGGAGCATGACGTGCCAGAAGACCTGGAAGGGGTTGGCGCCGTCGAGCCGGGCCGCCTCCTCGAAGTCCGGCGGCAGGTTCATGAAGGCCTGGCGCATCAGGAAGGTGCCGAACGCCGAGAACATGCCGGGGATCGCCAGGGCCGGGAGGGTGTCGAGCAGGCCGAAGTCGCGGACCAGGCCGTACTGGCCGATCAGGAAGAGCTGGCTGGGCACCATCAGCATCGCGAGGAACAGCCCGAACAGCACGTTCCTGCCGGGGAACGGCAGCCGCGCGAAGGCGTATCCGGCCAGGGCGGCGACCACGACCTGGCCGGCGACGCGCAGCACCAGCGAGCCGGTGGAGACCGCGAACATCGACCAGAACGGCACCGTCGAGAAGAACGTCTCGAAGGAGTGCAGGCTGAACTCCTCCGGCAGCAGCGTCGGCGGGATCCGGGCCACCTCGGGCGTCGTCTTGAAGACGGTGAGGATCTGCCAGACGAACGGCACCACCATGATCACGGACGCGATCACCAGCAGCAGGTGGATCGGCCACGTGCGGCGCTCACCCATAGAAGACCCACGATCTCTGGAGCCGGAACTGCAGCGCCGTCGCGATCATGATCACGATCAGCAGCACGATGGCGATCGCCGCGCCGTATCCCTGCTGGAACTGGACGAACGCCTTCTCGTAGAACAGGTAGACGATCGTCTTGGAGTCGGCCAGCGCGGTGTTGTTCACGCTGCGCAGCATGATGAAGATCAGGTCGAACATCTGGAGCGCGGCGATCACGGTGAGGATCGTCACGAAGAAGATGCTCGGGCTCAGCAGCGGCACGGTGATGTGGAAGAACTGCCTCACCCGGCCCGCGCCGTCGAGCGCCGACGCCTCGTACACGGCCTTCGGGATCGCCTGCAGCCCCGCGCCCAGGATGATCAGGTTGATGCCCAGGCCCATCCAGATGCCCACGGCGGCGAAGGCGTAGATCGTGAAGCGGGCGTCGGCCACCCAGTAGTGCCCGTCGATCCCGAACCACGAGAGCACGTGGTTGAGCAGCCCGAAGTCGCCGTTGTAGATGAAGCGCCAGACCATGCCGACGGCCACCGGCAGCGTCACGACCGGCAGGAAGAACAACACCCGGTAGACCGTGCGCCCCCGGCTCACCTGCTCGATCAGCGCGGCCAGCACCACCGCGAGCGGGATGCCGAGCAGCACGAGCACGGTGTAGAGCGCCGAGTTCCCGAACGCCTGCCACACCTCGCCGTCGCCGGCGAGCTCGACGTAGTTGTCCAGGCCCGTGTACGTGGCGGGCCCGAACGCCGGGACGTCCTGGAAGCTCTTGACGAACGTCGACAGGAACGGCCAGAGGTAGAGCGCGACCAGGCCGACGGTCGCGGGCGCGACGAACAGCAGCGCCCACCTGGCTGAGGACGTCATTGTTCGGCGAGCACCTCGTCGACGGCGGCCTGGTACTCCTTGGCCGCCTCCTCCACGGGCTTGGCGCCGTCCCAGGCCGGGGCCAGGTACTGCGCCGCCAGGCCCTGCCACTCGGCGGTGTCGCCGGCGACGGGCAGCGGCACGCTGTAGTCGACGGCGTCGATGAACACCTGGAGCTTGAACTCCGGCATCGAGTCGAGCCACGGCTGCTGGGTGCCCTTGTAGGCCGGGAGCACGGTGCCGGTGGCCGCCTGGATCTCGGCCGCCTTGGCGCCGCCGAGGAAGGCAAGGAACTTCTTCAGCTCCTCGGGGTGCTTGGTGCCGGCGTACCCGGCGTTGCCGATGCCGCTGGTCACGGTGGCGCGCTTGACGCCCTGCGGCAGCGGGGCGACGTCGACCTTGCCCTTCAGGTCGGCGTTCTTGTGGAAACGCAGCGCCCAGTAGGCGCCGGAGAAGTACATGGCGACCTTCTGGCTCTCGAACATGGACACCGCCTCGGTGTCGGAGAGCTGCTTCAGCGTCGGCGACGAGCCGGCCTTCTGCAGGTCGGTCCAGAACTTCAGCCCGGCGACCGCCTCGGGCCCGGCGAAGTCGGAGGCCGTGCCGCCCGGCTTGATGATGCTGCCGCCGGCCTGGAGGATCGTGTTGTAGTAGCCGCCCTGCGCGTCGATCGGGGCGGCGATGCCCCACACGCCCTTGGCCGGGTCGGTCAGCTTCTTGGCGGCGTCCTGCACCTGCTGCCAGCCCCACGTGTCGTCGGGGTAGCTCACGCCCGCCGCGTCGAACAGCGCCTTGTTGTACCAGATGCCGTTGGTGTCGAAGTCCTTCGGCAGGGCGAAGATCTTGCCCTCGTACGTGTAGGAGTCGGACACGGCCTTGGGATAGGCGGTCATGTCGATGCCGGCCGTCTTCACCGTGTCGGACAGGTCGATCAGGGCACCGCCCTTGGCGTACTCGCGGAAGTGGTCGGCGAGCATCCAAAAGGCGTCCGGGGCGGTGCCGCCCGCCGCGCCGACCTGGAGGGTCGACCAGTACTCGGGCCAGGGCAGCGTCTGCACCTTGACGGTGATGTTCGGGTTCTGCTTCTGGAACTCGGCGGCGATCTGCTCCATCGCGGGGGCCTGGTCCTCGCTCCAGTTGGCGTAGGTGAGCGTGACCTTCTCCGCCGTGTTCGCGGTGCCGGGGGACTCGCCTCCGGAGCAGGCGGTGAGAAGGGTCGCCGCCACGGCCAGGGCGGCCGTCCAGGTGTGTCTCATGTCGTACCTCTTCAGTTCGTGCTGGGGGGTTGGTGTACGTGGACGATGGCCTCGACCCAGTCGACGTGCGCGGAGCCGCCTTCCAGGCCGCGCAGGACGAGCGTGCGGACGCCCGAGACGTCCAGGTCGAAGGGGATGACGGGCTGACCCGCGGCGACGTCGGCGGCGAAGATCTCCCGGCCGTCGGCGAGCACCGCGACCGAGGCCCGGCCCGCCGACTCGTCGTCGACGCCGACGGCGCCGGTGAGGCGGGCGGCCCGGCCGCCGAGATGGAAGTGCGCCTCCGAGGGCGGGGCGGTGCCGAGGCCGCGGGCGAACTCCCGCCCGGCCACCCGCAGCGGGCCGCCGTCGCGGGGGTTGCCGCCGCCGTTGGACATGTCGCGCTCGACCGGGCCGTCGGCGTTGACGAAGGCGGTCATCGGCAGGTCGGAGAGGGCGTGCTCGCCCTCGGTCAGCGGGTGGAACACCCGGGTGTGGGCGACGACCGGGACGACGCCGTCGCCGTCGCGTTCGACGGTGACCACGCCGAGCCGTCCCGGGAGCAGGCCCCGGGCGCGGACCAGCCACTCGGTGCCGGTACGCCGTTCGGCGGTCCAGCCCGGGGGCGGGCGCAGCCGGTCGGCGGGGCCGGTGGTGATCGTCGTGGTGCCGTCGGCGTCCAGTTCGGCGATCGGGACGGCCTCCGGCGGCGTCAGTCGCGGCCGGGACCGGGCGCGGAACACCTCCGTGCCCGCCGGGGCGACGATGGCGGCGAACCCGCCGTCGCGGGCGACCGGGACGTCGAAGCTCCCCGTCGCCTTGGTCTCGGTGAGGTCGTCGCCGACGATCCACACCTGCGCGTCGGGTCCGGCGACGGCGTCGAGGGGCACGTGGATCGTGCGGGCCTCGCCGGTGGCGACGCCGCCGACGAACCAGCGGTCGCCGGACCGGCGGGCGATGACGGCGTGGGTGTCGGGGTCGCCCGCCAGCAGCACGGTCTCGTCCCAGGCCGGGGCCAGCTCCGCCAGGAACCGGGCAGCGGCGGGACGGGAGGCGTAGGCGTCGACGTGGTCGGCGAAGTGGGTGATGCCGCACTCGAAGGCCACCGCGAGGCCGAGTTCGTGGCCGTCGCCGGTGGTCCGGCCGGCCGCCCCGAAGGCCACCGGGGTGGCGTCCATCGCGCCGACGACGTTGCGGGTGAACGGCTGGATGACGTTGTGGGAGGCGGTGAGCGCCTGGTTCTCGAAGAACACGTAGTATTCGGCGCCCCTGACGGCCTCGTAGCCGATGACCTGGGGGAAGGTGCGGGCCCAGCCGCGCGGGACGACCGAGCCGTGGAAGTTGACCATGAGGCCGAGCCGGGCCGACTCGGTGAGGATCGTGTCGTACCAGCGGTAGCGGTCCTTCGACTCCGACTCCATGAAGTCGACCTTGATCCCGGCCACCCCCCACGACCGCCACAAGGCGAGCCTGCGCAGGTCCTCGGGGCTGTTGAGGTCACGCCAGATGGTCCACAGGTGCACCTGGATCCCCCGCAGGCTCGCGTACGCGACGATCTCCGGGACCCAGGTCTCCTCCCAGCCGCAGTCGATCAGCAGGTGCTCCCAGCCGAGGTCGGCGGCGACGTCCACGAAGTGCTTCTGCTTGCCGAGCTGGGCGCCGGAGTAGAAGTCCGACCACCACGACCAGGCCGCCCGGCCCGGACGCACCCAGTCGGCCGCCTCCAGCTCGGGCGTGGCGGCCGGGGCCAGCTCCTCGACGAACAACGAGGAGACCAGTTCGTCCAGGCTCCCGACGAGCAGCACCCGCCACGGGGTCACGACGCCCCGGGCGACCTCGACGCCCGCGTCGGCGAGGGTGAAGCGCAGGGCGCCGTCCCAGCGCAGGTGCGCCCCGGCGAACCGGCCGTCGATGCCCGACTCGGTGATCAGCAGGTGGACGGCCGGGTCGAGGCGGGTGAGGAAGGGCAGGCCGTAGGCGCCTTCCTCCAGGTCGGCGGTGTCGACGCCGTAGCGCGGGGTCTCGTACCAGGTCTGGTAGTCGAGCACCCAGTTGCGCGACCCGGCGGGCAGCGGCACGGCGGTGTGGTCGGCGGTGACCTCGGCGGTGCCGTCCAGAAGGGGCAGCGCGTAGCGCACGGCGGCCCCGTGGGGGCCGGTGCGCACGATCGCCTGCCAGACCACGCCCTCCTCGCGGAAGGTGTGCACGGTCTCCCGGTGCTCGTAGTCGTGCGGGCCGGTCGCCTTGCCCGAGTGCAGGGCGAACCGGTCGCGGACCACCCGCTCGGTGACGCTCACCTGTTCGGGGGCCACGCCCAGCCGCAGGCCGCCGAGGGAGAAGCCGAGCGCGACCCCGTCCACGACCGTCGCCGCATCGCGGCTCACGGTCAGCCGCACGCCGTCGCCGGTGATCCCGATCAGGGCGCGGGTGCCATTCGTCTCGTCGCTCACACCTTCTCCATCGCTGCTTCGCCTCAGGCCACGGCCGAGCATAAGTCCAGGTCAACGGCGGGCCGTCCGTCGGGGCGGGCCGCCTCACTAGACAGATGAACGCGGGTGAGGAAGAAACTACGGGTGCTCTGAGCGTGGCTGGAATGGTGGAATTGTGTGTCGGGCTGGACAATCCGACTATTTCGCCAGGCGCAGGCCGAGGACGACGTACCAGATCATGACGGGAAGGTGCAGGGCGTAGCCCGCCTGCTCCAGCGCCGCCGACGGGCCCGCGAGGCCGGACGTCCAGGGAAGCGCGACGGCCGCCAGACCCGACAGGGCCGCGAGGCCGCCCGCCCGCCGAAGCCACCGGGGCAGCGGGAGCAGGGCCGCTCCGGCGGCGGTGGCGGCGGTCCACACCAGCCCCGCCAGGTTGACCGCCCACTTGGCGGTGAGCAGCACCGGCAGCGCCGCGCCGGGATCATCGGTGAGCTGGGTGACCGCGAGGTTGCCCGCGTCGTGCAGCAGCCCGGCCAGCCCGGCGGCGGCGAGCAGCCCGCCCGGCAGCCCGGCCAGGGCGAGCCCGGCGGCGGTCAGCGCCAGCCAGCCGAGCACGTCGAGGCCCAGGGAGAGGAGGTGCGGGCCGGTCTGGTCGTGCACGGCGCGCAGCGTGGCGTCGAGATCGGACGGATTCAGGGTCAACCCCGATGGCACCGCCACCGCGACTCCGGCGACCATGGCGGTGAACGAGGACAGCAGCAGGACTCCGGCGAGCCTGGACAGGTCGGTCATGCCGGGACCGTAGAACCCTGACGCACGGACAAGGTCAAGCATGTGGCGAATCGGGCGGCTGGCCCGCATGGCGGGGGTGTCGGAACGCACCCTGCGCCACTACGACAGAACCGGTCTGCTGCGGCCCGCCGCCGTCGACCACCTCACCGGCTACCGCTGGTACGGCGTCGCCGAGCTGTCCCGCCTCGAACGCATCCGCGCCCTGCAACGCCTGGGCCTGCCGCTGCGCGACATCGCCGACCTGCTCGACGCCCCGGAGAGCGAGACCCGCCGGGCCGTCGCCGAGACCCTCGCCCGCCTCCGCGCCGACCTCGCCGCCCTGACGGCCACGGCCGCCGAGGCCGAGCACTACCTCGCCGACCCGCTGACCGTCGTCCCCCGCACCGCCACCACCGGGGCCCGCCGCCTGAAGATACGCCGGCTGACCGCCACCCACCCCTCCGAACTGGCCGGACAGTGTTCGGGGACCCTGCTGACTTGGCTCGACGGCCCCTTCTCCGCGGCCGTGCCCGACGAGGGCGGCGAGCCGCTCGCCCTCCCGGCCCGCGAGGTGGTCAGGGCGGTGCTGCCCACGCCCGAGGGCGTGGTGCGGGCGGGCCACGACCTGTTCACCTGGATCGGCCGCCACGGCCTGAACGTGGTGGGGCCCGCGCTGGAGGAGCACCTGATCGACGAATCGGGCGGCCACGCGGTGGTGCTGGACATCCCGATCGGGTCTTAGCCGGTCAGACCCGCGTCGTGGGCCAGCAGGGCGATCTGGGTGCGGTTGTTGAGGTCGAGCTTGTCGAGAATGTGTGAGATGTGGGCCTTCACGGTCGCGACGCCCATGAACAACTCGCCGCCGATCTCGGCGTTGGACCTGCCCCGGCCCACCGCGACAGCGACCTCCCGTTCCCGTGCGCTGAGCCTGCTCAGCACCCGCGTGGCGTGCTGCCGCCGGCCGGCCGCACCGGAGTCGGCGACGTGGGCGATCAGCTGACGGGTCACCGTCGGCGACAGGATCGGCTCCCCCGCCGCCACCCGGACGATCGCACGCAGGATCTCGGCGGGCGGCGTGTGCTTGAGCAGGAACCCGCCCGCTCCGGCACGCAGGGCACGCAGCACGTACTCGTCGGCGTCGAAGGTCGTCAGCACGACGACCTCGGGCGGATCGGGCCGGGCCCGCAGCAGCTCGGTGGCGGCCAGCCCGTCGAGCACGGGCATGCGGATGTCCATCAGCACGACGTCGGGGGCGCATTCGTCCACGGCGGCGGGCACCTCGACCCCGGAGGCCGCCTCGCCCACCACGCTCAGCTCGGGTGCGGCCGCGATGATCATTTTCAGCCCCGCCCTGACCAGCGGGTCGTCATCGACGATGAAAACCCGGATCGGGGTGTTCACCTCGGCCACGGCAACCACGCCCGCAGCCGGAACTCACCTGTGGCGGTCGGGCCGTACTCCAGCCGTCCACCGGCCAGACCGGCCCGCTCGGCGAGGCCGATCAGCCCGCTACCGCCGCCCGGGATCCCGGCCCCCGCGGCTCCGGCCGGGTTGCGCACCTCTACCGTCAGCCCCTCCCCCGCCGCCCCGCCGACGGCCACCGACACCTCGCCGTCGCGGCCGTGCTTGCGCGCGTTGGTGAGCCCTTCCTGCACGATCCGGTACGCGCCCCTCCCGATCGCCGCAGGCGCGGCGGCCGGTTCCCCCACCTGGCAGTCGAGCAGCACCCGCATGCCCGCGCGCCGTGACTGGTCGACCAGGTCGGAGAGGTCGGCAAGGGTGGGCTGGGGCTGCTCCGGCCCCTCGGACCGGTCGAGGCCGGCCCGGAGCATGCCGATGACCTCGCGTAACTCCTCCAGCGCCCGGTGCGCGCCGTCGCGGATCACCCCGGCGGCCAGGGCGACCTCCTCGGGCGCGGCGTCGGGGCGGAGCTCCAGCGCACCCGCGTGGAGGCTGAGCAGGGACAGCCGGTGGGCGAGGACGTCGTGCATCTCGCGGGCGATCTGGTCGCGTTCGGACTGGCGGACCTGGGCGAGATGCAGTTCCCGCTCCGATTCGACCCGCCGGGCCCGTTCGCGCAGGGACTCCCGCCTGGCCCTGACGAACATGCCCCAGGCGAGGACCGCGGCGACGCAGGCGTAGCCGAGCAGAACCTGCCACCAGGGCGGCACCTGGACGTCGGGCCGCACCAACGGCGTCAGGAACGGCACCAGCACCGCCCCGGCCACGATCGGGCCGACCACTTTCGGTCGTCGGTGGGCCGCGGCGGTGAACAACGCGATCAGCGTGACCCCGGCGGCCGACATCGAATAGACGCTCAACGCCACCGTGACCACCGCGAACCCGACCGGCTGCCGCCGGCGCAGCCACACCCCGAGACAGCTCATCGCGCCGAGGACGGCATCGACGGTGAACGGCACCGGCGCGGGCCGCTGGTCGAGATTGTCCATCACGCCAAGCGTTGTCAGGGCGATGGCCAGCAGGAACAACGCCGCGTCGGCCGCCCGGTCGCGCCTGGTGCGTCCTGGGGTCGTCACGATCAACAGGGTACGGCGGCCCTCGATCCAGCGGAATCCGACCAAAGTAGGTCCCGTGACGCCGACCTTCGGCCGTCGCGACGGGTCTGCTTGTCGCGTCAGCCTGTCCCCATGACCGGTAACCGGCAAGGCATCGAGGGCGACCTGCGAGCGAGACTCTCCACCCTGTGGATCGTCGTCCTGTTCACCATGCTCTACGCGGATGTGCTCAGTTTCCTGGACGCCGAGTTCCTGCGGGGGCTCATGGCGGGGCATGCCGGCGGCGTTCCCGTCACCTCGGCGCTGCTGGTGGGATCGGCGGTGATGGTCGAGATCCCGATCGTGATGGTGATGTCGTCGCGGGTGCTGAAACCGGCGGTGATGCGGCGGGTCACCTTGGTGGCGGCCCCGCTCACCGCGGCGTTCGTCATCGGCGGGGGGTCGGTGAAACCGCACTACCTGGTTCTGGCCGCCGTCGAACTGGTGTGCCTGGCCGTCATCGTGCGGCTGGCCTGGCGCATGGCGACCTCACCGACCCTGACCTGACCCGCGGGGTGAGCTCGCCCGCGCTCGTCGTCGAGTAACCGCCGCATCGTAAGCGCGATCTTGACCCTGGTCCGTCCCCCCGGTTCGGTCAGGTCGACGCCGAGCACCCCGCCGAGCTGGGCGAGACGGCGGGCGACGCTGCTGTGGTGCAGGTGGAGGACGTCGGCGGCCCCGCGCAGGGAGCCGGTGGCGCAGTAGGCGTCCAGCGTCTTCAGGTCGTCGGAGTCCACCAGGGCGAGTGCGGCCACGTCGGCGTTGGCGCGGGCGGTCTCCGGTGGTATCTCGGCCAGCAACGCCAGCGCGCCGAGATCGTCGTACCGGATGACGGGTTCCCCCGTCGTGGTGAAGCGCAGGGCGGTGCGCGCCTCCCGCCAGGATCGGCCGACGCCCGCGCGCGAACCGGCCGGGAAGCGGGCCACGTCGACAGAGGCGGCCAGGAGCACGCCCACGTCCCCGAGCGCCGCCGCCTTCACCAGGCCCGCCGCGCAGACGAGACGTGCGACCCGGTCGAGCGGAACCGGTGAGACGACCGCCGCGACGACGATCGGCGAGCCGGGGGCGAAGCCCAGCAGCCGGAGCGCCCGGGTCCGGGCCGCCTCCTCGGCGTCCTGGCTGATCACGAGTTCGACGAGGGCGGGATCGGCCATGGTGGTGCGGGCCGGGCCGTAGCGTTCCACGACCGACGCGGCGGCGATGGCGAGCCGGTCGAGCAGGAGCTCGTCGAGGGGACCGGGAGGCCCGGGGCGTTCCAGCCACACCGCGCCGATCTCCTCGTCGTCCAGCGAGATCGGCGTGACCGTGGACGCGGGAGGGGCCGGGGCGGTCGCCCGGCCGCCGTCGGGGGCGAACCGGGTCACCTGGCCGGCCTCGTGGAGCCGGATTCCGGCCACGCACTCGGCCAGGCCCGCCGAGGCGCGGGCCAGGGCCGGGAGGTCCACCCGCCGGCGCATCAGGGTGTCGTAGAACATGACGACCCGGATGGCGCCCTCGGCCTGCGAATCGAGCTGCGACAGCCGTACGGCGAGTGCCTCCATGACAGGAGGATAGGTCCGCCCCGGCCCGCAGGACGGCGCTCATCCGAGCACGGAGACCCGACGGACGGCGGATGATCCCGGGAGCGGCGGCCGGGAGGATGGCCGCCATGGATCCCGAACTCGAACCGTTCGTCCCGCTGATCCCCCGCCCGGACTACGCCGACCCCGTCGCCGAACGTGCGACGACCGCCCGGCTGGTCGCCTCCCTGCCCGCTCCCGACACCTCGGCGATGCGGGTGACCGATCGGCTGGTGACCGCCGACCCGGACGTGCCGGTGCGGATCTACCGGCCGGAGGAGGCGCGCGGCGCGATCGTCTGGTTGCACGGCGGCGGCGGCATCGTGGGCGACCTCGACACCGAGCACCCCTCGGCGGCGCGGCTCGCCGAGGCGTCCGGCGCGCTGGTGGTCTCGGTCGGCTTCCGCCTCGCTCCCGAGCACGTGTTCCCCGCCGCCCTCGACGACGCCTACGCCGTGCTGCGCTGGCTCGCCGACAGCGCCGACGAGCTCGGCGTCGACCCGGGGAGGATCGCGGTCGGCGGCATGAGCGCCGGCGGCGGCCTCGCGGCGGCCATGACGCTGCGGGCCCGCGACGAGGACGGACCGCTGATCCGCTGCCAGCTGCTCAACCAGCCCATGCTCGACGACCGGCGGCACACGTGGTCGGCGCGCGCCTTCACGCGCACCCCGCGGCTGGACGCGGAGAACCTGGCCGTCATCTGGGGAGCCAACCTCGGCGCCACCCCCGCCACCCCGTACGCCGCCCCGGCCCGCGCCACCGACCTGTCGAACCTGCCGCCCGCCTACATCGCCACCGCCGAGTTCGACCCGCTGCGGGACGAGGGCATCGCCTACGCGGTGCGCCTCCTCCAGTCGGGCGTCTCGGTGGAGCTGCACCAGTGGCCGGGCACCTTCCACGGGTCGCAGGCGATCCTGTCGGCCCAGGTGTCCCAGCGGCAGAACGCCGAACTCGCCGCCGCCCTGCGCCGGGCCCTGGAGACGTCTGGCCCGCCCGGTTAGCGGGGAGGTCCCGGGCATGGACCATGTGCTGGTGTTCGACGTCAACGAGACCCTGATCGACATCGAGTCGATGGACCCGCTCTTCGAACGGATCTTCGGCGACGCCCGGGTCATGCGCGAATGGTTCGGGCAGCTGATCACGTACTCGATGACGGCCACGTTGTCCGGCCGGTGGACGGACTTCTTCACCCTCGGTCAGGGGGTGCTCGGGATGCTGGCCGACGTCCACGGCGTCGAGGTCACCCCGGACGACGTCGCCGACGTCAAGGAGGCGATGCGGACCATGCCCGCCCACCCGGACGTCGAGCCCGGCCTGACCAGGCTGCTGGAGGCGGGCTTCCGGCTGGTCACGCTGACCAACTCGCCGGCCGGTCCCGGCGCGCCGAGCCCGCTGGAGAACGCGGGGCTGGCGTCCTACTTCGAGCGGAGGTTCACGGTCGAGGCCGCCCGCGCGTACAAGCCCGCGCCGCAGGTCTACCGCCTGGTGACCGAGGGTATCGGCGTGCCGCCGTCGGCGTGTCTCATGGTCACCTGTCACGTCTGGGACAGCGTGGGCGCGCAGAGCGCCGGCTTCTCGGCGGGGCTGGTCACCCGGCGGGGCAACGCGCCGCTGCCGGTGGCCGCGCTGCCCCGGCCCGACTTCGTGGCGCCGGACCTGCCCTCCCTGGCCGGGCAGATCATCGAGGGCCGGCCCGGACGGATTCCGGACCGGCCCTCGTGAACCGGATCACGGCGCGGCGACCCCGTCGAGGATGCCCACCGCGTCGGTGCCCGGCGTGACGACGAGCTTGCGGGTGAGGGTGTACGACCCGCCCGCGGGAACCTCGACGTTGAACCGGCTCATCACCCAGTTGCCCGCGGCGAAGACGTCGAAGGCCGACGCCGGGGTGCCGTAGACGAGGCCGAAGACCTGCGGGTCGGTGCCGGTCATGCCGATGTACGGCTTGGTCGGGGTGTAGACCGTCGCGGTGCCCGGCGGCACGACGCCGGCGCCCGGGATGACGCCGGCCTGGCCGGCCGCGTCGTGGTCCATGGCGTCGCCGGTCCACACGTTGAGCGGGGCCGCGCCGGAGTTGGTCAGCTCCGTCGCGACCGTGGCGAAGTCGTCGCCCGGCTTCAGCGTGTACGTCGTCGTCGCCGTCAGCCCCGCGAAGCCGGTGACCGGGCCGGACACCCGGACGACCGCCTTGTCGCCGGTCGCCTGGACGATCTCGACGTCGGTGGCCGCCACCGTCCGGATGTCCCACGCGCTGCCGCCGGTCGGCTGGGTCGCCGAGACGTAGGGCAGGTTGATCCAGTCGAACTGGTCGGCCATGCCGCGCACGGCGACGTCGACCGGCTTGCCACGCGTGCCGCCGGAGAGCTGCGCGTCGTTGTAGGCGTCGGCGATCGCCACCGAGAGCTTGTCGTTCTCCAGCATGACGTCGCCGGCGCCCGCCTCGACCAGGCCGGAGCCGATCTGCTTGCCGTAGCCGGCCTCGACCGTGACCGGGCTCAGCGTGACGTCGGCGACGCCGTTGCCCTCCGCCGGCACGGTGACCGTGGCGGCGGCGGTCTGGTAGCCGAGCTTGGCGACCCGGACGTCGTACGGACCGGCGGGGGCGTCCACGAGGTACCTGCCCTGGGCGTCGGTGGTGGTGGTGGCGACCACCGCGCCGGCCTTCTCCAGGGTGACGCGGGCGCCCGGGACGGGGTCGCCGCCCGAGGTGACCGTGCCGGCCGCGCGGGCGGCGTCCGGGACCGTGTCGTCGTGCAGGTCGATCTCGCCGGCCCACTTCGCGATGTTCCGGGTGGGGTCGCCGCCGTTGGTCGCGTAGTCGGTCAGGTGGTAGAAGCTGAACTGCCTCGTCGCGCCGGGGGCCAGCGTGGCGTCGTAGTAGAGGCCCTCGACGTAGCCGTACGCGCCGACGGCGGCCGGGGTGTCGAGCGCCCAGGCGAGACCGTGCGCGGCCTGGCCGTTGGTGGTGGCGGCGTCGGCGCCGACGTAGACGTACTTGCCGGTCCAGCCCGTGGTCTTCAGGCCGGGGTTGGTGCCGGCGAAGCCGGGGATGCGGCCGTTGTCGACCGAGCTGTCAGGGTCGATCATGTAGTTGAAGTAGCCCTGGTAGCCCGTCGTGCCGGTGTTGGTCAGCTTGACCGTCATCTTCACGATCGGGGCGTCCGGCAGGGTCTCGTACCGGACCTGTGCCTTGATCGCCGGGTTGGCCCTGTACTGGCCGTCGCCGACCACCGCCGCGCCGTCCACCTTGAGGTCGGGCAGGTCGATCAGGTCGTTCGGCCGGTCCCACGAGTCGGGCGGGGTGAGGCTCGGGCGCAGCAGCATCTCGCCCCAGTCGAGGGTCTCGGCGCCGTTGGCGTCGTTGAGCATGAGGTCCGACAGGTGGCCCTGGCCCAGGCCGCCGGCGCCGTTGTTGGCGGCGGTGTACGGCGTGATGGACGCCCGGACCCTGTCGTTGGCCAGGTAGTAGTACTCCTTGCCCGCGACGAAGTCGGTGCGGGTGCTGCCGTTGCCGTAGTCGGGCGGGTAGGCCGACCTGCCGGCCACCGGGTGGGTGACCTTGATCAGCTTCAGGTCGGCCTTCTGGTCGCCGGTCGTGCCGACGGTGACGCTGACGGCCGAGCGGTCGTCGGCGATGAGGCCGCGCTTGGCCGCGGTGACGTTCCAGGTCGCCGCCGCCAGGCCCAGCGTGTAGCGGCCCTTGGCGTCGGTGCTGGTCACGGCGGTGTCCTGACCGGCGGCGACGGCGGTGACCTTCGCCCCGGCGATCGGGTCGCCGGTCTCCTCGTCGGTCACCGTGCCGGTCACCGTCGCCCAGCGCGGCGCGGACTCGCCGCCCGGCACGTAGGCGTACAGGTTGCCGTCCCAGGCGCCCGCGACGACGGTGTTGCCGCTGACGGCCGGGCCGGCGCCGACCCAGGTGCCGATCTCGTGGCTCCACAGGATCTGGCCGGTGTCGGTGGCCAGCGCGTAGAACCGGCCGTTGTTGGCGCCGACGAACAGGGTGTCGCCGGCCACGACCGGGCTGGACATGACACCGCCGTGGTAGACGTCGCCGGGCAGCAGCCGCTCCCAGAAGACGTCGCCGGTCTGGGCGTCGAGGGCGACGACCGCGCCGCTCGGGAAGCCCATGTAGACGACGCCGTCCTTGACGGCCGCGGCGCTCGGGGTCGAGCCGCTCGACACGAGCGCGGAGCGCGGGCTCTTGTACGTCCACAACGTCGCGCCGGTCTTGGCGTCCCGCGCGACCATGCCGTTGTTGGCGCCGATGAAGACCTTGCCCTCGGCCGCCGTCGGCACGCCGTCCTGCCAGCTGCCGAGCGACTCGGCGCCGGTCCACTTGCGGGCGCCGGTGGCGAGGTCGTAGGCGAGCACGCGGTCGGCGGTCTCGTTGCCGACGAACACGGTGCCGTCCATGACGGCGGGCGTGCCGTCGCTCATGGTCGCGCCGGACATCGGGGAGGCCCAGATCTGCTTTCCGGTACGGGTGTCGAGCGCCTTCAGCACGCCCTGGCTGCCGATGCCGAAGCGGGTCTGGTAGGGCCAGAGCACCGTGTGGCCGGACACGGCCGGCGAGTAGTAGCCGTAGGTGCGCTGGTTGTTGGGGGCCGGGGCCTGTTCGGGCACGGCCTTCCAGCGCAGCTCGCCGGTCTCGGCGTCGACGGCGTACAGCTCCGAGCCGAGGGTCGGCGCGAAGACCAGGCCGTCGCCGAAGGCGAGGCTGCCGTGGATCGACTGGGGCACCTCGACGTTCCACAACTCGCGGCCGTTCCTGAGCCGGATCGCGTGGATGCGGCTGTTGCCGTCGCCGTTCTCGTCGCGGGTACCGGCGTACACGACGCCGTCGTGGATGACCGGCGAGCCGGTCAGGAAGGTGCCCTCGGTGCGGAAGCTCCAGGCCAGGCGGCGGCCCGGCTCCTGCGCCGGGGCGACGCCGGTGTGGCCCTGGTCGCCGTGGTGCTGGGTCCAGTCGTCACCGGCGACCGTCTTGAGCTCGGGCTCGTCGGTGAGGGTGAAGTCGGCCGACTTCGTCCAGACCCTGCCCGTGGCGTCGGTGACCTGCACGTCGATGCGGTGCGGGCCGGGCGTCTGCCGGCTGTTGGGCAGGTTGCCGTGCCAGGTGAACTCGCCGCTGCGGTAGAGCGGGCGCCAGTTCTTGTCGCCCGCGATCTGGAAGCGCGCCGACACGACCTCGTCGCCGGTGTCGTAGGCGTTGATCTGCACGTCGGGCATCCCGGCGGCCGGCACCCTCGAACCGGGTGCGGGGTTGACGATCGTGATGCGCTCGTTCTCCCCGTACATGCGGAAGGGGTTCTCGAAGCCCGGGCCGGCCATGTGGATGTACCGGAAGCCGCGGGGCGCGTTGTCGATCGTGTACGAGCTCGACACCGTCTGGATGTGCTTGGCGGTCGAGGCGAACGCCGACGTGTTCTCGACGTGGTTGGAGTGTTCGTGGCCGACCAGGATGAGCTGCGCCTTGTACTGCTCCAGCACGTCGCCGAAGGCGTCGTAGGTCGACGGCGAGCCGAACGGCACGTTCATCGGCTGGTGGGTCAGCACGACCACCTCGACGCCGTCGTGCACGTTGGCGGCGAGGTCGTCCTTGAGCCAGTTCAGCTCCTCCTCGAACGGCGCCGAACCGTTGTTCTCCAGCACGACGAAGTGCCGGTTGCCGTAGGTGAACGAGTACCACTCCGGACCGACGTTCCTGCGGTAGTTGTCGATCCGGTCCGCGTACGCCGAACCGGAGGCGTACTCGTGGTTGCCGACGGCCGGCCATACGCCGACGGCCGACTGCTGGGTGCCCCGGCGGTAGGTGTCGAACTGCCCCTGGCTGGCGTCGTTGGTGAGGTCGCCGCTGACCGCGATGAAGCGCAGGTCGGTGCCGGTGGAGTTGATCTCGCGGATCTGGTCGGGCAGCTGCGCGTTGACGTGCGGGTCGGCGATGTTGGCCCAGGAGAAGGTGTCGCCGTCGGAGAGCTCGTCGCGCGTGAGCGCGAAGTCCGCGGTCGGCGTGGCGTCGTCGGCGAGCTCGCCGAGGTTCGCCCAGAACCTCGGCTCCTTGTACTGGTCGAGGCCGAACCGGTAGCCGCGCGGCTGGGTGGCCCACACGATGTCGGTCCTGCGGCGGTCGGTGGAGATGGTCAGCGAGTAGGAGCCGTCGGCGGCGGTCGTGGTGGAGACCGTGCCGTCGGAGACCCGCACGCGGGCCAGCCCGGTCTCGCCGGCGTCGCGGCGGCCGTCGCCGTTGGCGTCGACGTACACGACACCCCGGACGACCGCCTCCGGCGGGTCGATGGCGTTGGCGGCATATGTGGTGAGCGGACCCGCCACGACGCTGACGGCGAGCCCCAGCGTGACGGTGTACAGGACGACGCGCATGCGCGCGCGTGCCCCGGTTAACGCGGACAATTCAGAATCCTTCAGGTGAGGAGCGGGGAACGCTCGACGAACCAGACGAGACCGGCACCCGCGACGGCCACGGCCGCCCCGACGGTGCCGAGCATGAGAGCGCGGGCGGCGACCGGCCCGGTCGCGGCGCGGCGCAGGAACGACAACGCCGGGAAGGCGACGGCGATGATCGCGAGCTGGGCGAGCTCGATGCCGACGTTGAAGGAGACCAGATTGACCAGCGTCGAGACCGACGCCGCCCCGTCCACGCCGAGCGCGCCCGCGAAGCCGAGCCCGTGCAGCAGCCCGAAGGCGAAGACGACAGGGAGGCGGTGGCCCGTGCGGGGCGAGAGCAGGTTGTCGAGGGCGACGAAGGCGATCGACAACGCGATGAGCGGCTCGACGATCCACCCGGGCACGCTGACCCAGCCGACGGCGGCCAGCACGAGGGTCACCGAGTGGGCGACCGTGAACGCCGTGGCGACCTCGACGACGTCGCGCAGCCGTCGGGCGCCCAGCAGCAGGGCCAGCAGGAACAACACGTGGTCGAGCCCGAAGAGCAGGTGCTCCGCGCCGAGCAGGACGAACCCCGGGATCTCGCCGAGCAGGTCGGCGTGCCCGATCGTGACGCTCGTGCGGGCGGCGTCGAGCAGGGTCGAACCGCGCAGCCCGTCGACGTCGTAGGCGACCGTCGTGCGGACGTCGTCGACGAGCCCGTCGGTGGCGCTGAAAACGTCACTGCGCACGGTGAGCGCGCCGGACGCCGCGCACGTGTAGGCGAGCGCGACCCGGACCGCGCCGGAGTCGGTGAGCTCGACGCGCCCGCCGTCCCGGGCGTCGCAGCTGATCGAACTGCGGCTGAGCCGCAGCGCCGCGCCGACGTAGGCGGCCGCCTCGCCCGCGTGGGCGTCGAGCGAACGCCGCCGCACCCCGGCGGGCACCTCCTCGACGCGGCCGTCGGGGTCCGGGATCACGACCCCGTCGAGGCTCAGCAGCCGGCCCAGGACGTCGTAGTCGACGTCGACGACGGCCGTGACGTCGTCGCCCTGCCCGCGCAGGTCGACCGCGACCGAGGTGGCGCGGACGTGCGCCTGCGCCGGAGCCGCGGCGAGGATCGTGACGACGAGGGCGGCGAGAAGGGCGGGCAGGCGCACGGGGGGCACTTCCGTCATGGGGGGATGGCGGTCGTTTCCCAACCTTGGAGCGGTCGCTCCACGCCCGGCAACACGCGCCGCGCCAATTCACCGACCCTTCCGCTGGCGGTCACCCGCTGGCCGAAAGATGGGCTTCTGGGGGTCGGAATCCGGTTTTCTCGGCCCGGGTCAGGGCGTCCTCCATCCGGTCGAGGATCAGGTCGAGGACCTCGCGGGTGGTGGCGAAGTTCAGCCGGGCCCACGACTCCGCGACGGAGCCCACCGCGCCGGAGCCGAACTCGCTTCCGGCGCTGAGCTCGACGCCCGCGTTCCGGCGGAACCAGTCGGCGGCCTCCTCGCCGAGCCCGGCGGCGCGGCAGTCGAGCCAGGCCAGATATCCGGCCTCGGGGGTGAGCAGGCCGACGCCCGGCATGGCGGCGATCCGCCGGGCGAGGTGGTCGCGCTGCCGGGTCAGGTGGGCGGTGACGGCGGCCAGCCACGTGTCGCCGTGCGCCCAGGCCGCGCGGGTGGCCTCCACGCCGAGCACGTTGACGGCGCCGTAGAGGTCGGGCGGCTGCGCGTCCCAGGCGGCGCGCAGCACGGCCGGGCCGACGTGGGCGAGCGCGGTGCGCAGGCCCGCGATGTTGAACGCCTTGGACGCCGACGTCACGGTCACGGTGCGGGCGGCCGTGCCCGCGTCGAGGGCGGCGAAGGGGAGGTGGCGGTGCGGGGCGTGGACGAGGTCGGCGTGGATCTCGTCGCTGATCACGATGAGGTCGTGGCGTTCGGCCAGGTCGGCGACGCGCCGCAGCTCGTCGGCGGTGAAGACCTTGCCGGTGGGGTTGTGGGGGTTGACCAGCAGCAGGACCCTGGCGTTCCCGGTGCGTACCCGCTGCTCCAGCAGGTCGTGGTCCCAGGTCCAGCCCCGAGCGGGCTCCAGGGGCGCCGCGACCAGGGGACGGCGCATCGTCTCCAGGGTGCGCAGGAACGGCGGGTAGTTCGGCGTGAACGCCACCACGCCGTCACCGGGTTCGGTGAGCAGCGTCAGGGTCAGCTGGAGCCCCTGGATGAGGTCGGTGATGCCCCGGACGTGAGCGGGGTCCGGCTGCCAGCCGTGACGTCGGCGCATGCGGTCGGCGAACGCGCCGGCCAGCGGGTGGCCGTCCCAGTCGGGGTAGCCGAGGTCTCCCCGGCCGAGGGCGGCGCCGATGGCCTCGGCGATCACCGGCGCGAGGGGGAAGTCCATGTCGGCCACCCAGGCGGGCAGCAGCGCGGGCCCGGGGCGGTGCCATTTGACCCCCTGTTTCGCCCGCAACCAGGCCATCGGCGCGTCGACCGGATCGGCCGGGCGACGCGCCGCGAGCAGGCAGTCGCGCATGATCTCCATCTGGCCGTGGTGCTGGGCCAGTTCCTCGTAGAGGTGCTGGAGCGCGGAGTCGCGGGTGAGCTCCCGGTCCGGGCCGAGCACCTCGGGGTCGGGTTCGTCGTGCAGGGGCGCCCCCGGCCGGGAGTCCCGGACGTCGGCGCGGAGCGTCTCCAGCGCGCGTTCGGCCCTGGCCCGCAGGGGCGCGACCGGCCCGGACGCGTGGAACTCGGCCCGCCGGTCGCGTTGGACGGGCCGTCCGGCGACGAGGTGGCCGCCCCAGTACTCCATCACGCCGAGACAGTGCGTGAGCAGCGCGAAGGGGGTGTTGGCGCCGGGCAGGGCGGGCCGGGTGTTGGCCAGGTCGTCGCCGAGTTCGCCGAGGATCGTGCTCATCCCGCCGACCGCGCGTTCGGCGAAGAAGAGGAAGTCGTCGCCGGTGATCGCCATGTAACCGTCTTGCATGGTTACACGATTGCACGCCGGTTCCGTAACCTGTCAAGATGGTTACATGGGGTTCGTGTTCGTGAGCGGCCGCCGCTCCCTCGACTTCGCCGGCACCCGCAAGTGGCGGCGCAGCGACGCTCCGGAGGAGCAGCTGCTCTCCCCCGCCGACCTGTCCGCATGGGTGGAGGCCGCCGGGCTGCTCGACGCCGCGCCCGCGTTCGGCGAATCCGACCTTCGCGCCGCGATCGACCTGCGCGAGGCCGTCTACCGCACCGCGTCGGCCCGCCTCGACGACCGGCGCCCGGAGCAGGGCGACGTGACCCTGCTGAACGACCACGCCAGACGCCCGGGGCTCGTCCCCACCCTGCTGCCCGACGGGAGCACGCGCCGGTCGGGCAGCGCCGGCGAACTGCTGGCCACCCTCGCCGCCGACCTGCTCGACCTGCTCGCCGCCCCGGCGCGCGTCAAGCGCTGCGCCAACACCGAGTGCACCCGCCTGTACGTCGACACCTCGCGGGCCGAGAACCGGCAGTGGTGCGGCATGTCCGAATGCGGCAACCGCGCCAAGGTCAGGGCGTACCGCCGGCGCCACCGCGAAGGCGACCGGAGCCCGGCCGACGACCGCACCACGGGATGATCGCGGTGGTGTCGTCCGCCAGGCGCGTCCCATCCAGCACGTAGCCGAGGACACATCGGGGAAGGTACCGCCGGTCGGCCCAGGCGTTCCCCGAAACCTTTGCCAGAGGGACATCGTATTCGGAGACAACCGGCCTTTGAGATCGGCGTTCGCGGTGAAGACAAACAGCGAACAGCGTCCGTAGGGGCACGGAAACCGGGGGTGATCGGTGTCAGACGCGTCACGCGAGCGCCGGAAGGCACAGATGGCAGGCGTACGGGAATGGCTGAGCGGGCGGGGGCGTCCGCCCGGCCCGTTCCGGCCCGAGTTCTGGCGCAGCCCGCTGCGCGGGCCGTGGCTGACCTCCGTGTTCGGACTGGTGCTGCTGGTGGGCCTTCCGATCGTGGCCCTCACCGGGCTGGTGTCGTACGCCGCCTACAATCCTGGGCTGCCGGGCAACGACATGACCCCGAGCAAGGGACTGCTGGGGTTCTACCTGTTCGACTGGCCCACCAGCCCGGTCTGGCTCTACCGGCTCACCCAGGGGACGCATGTCATCCTCGGGCTGACCCTGGTGCCGATTCTGCTGGCCAAGTTGTGGTCGGTGATCCCCAAGCTGTTCGCGTGGCCGCCGTTCCGCTCCCCCGCCCAGCTGCTGGAGCGAGTCAGCCTGGTGCTGCTGGTCGGCGGCGCGGTGTTCGAGTTCGTCACCGGCATCCTCAACATCCAGCTCTTCTACGTCTTCCCGTTCTCGTTCTATCCGGCGCATCTGTACGGCGCCTGGGTCTTCCTGGCCGCGCTGGTGGTCCACGTCGCCCTCAAGCTTCCCCGGCTGGTCACCGCGTTGCGGTCGCGGGGCTTCCGCCGGGAGATGCGTACCGGTCTGCGTGACACGCGCCCGGAGCCTCCCGATCCCGACGACCTGGTCGCCGCCGCGCCCGGGCCTCCGTCGATGTCGCGACGCGGGCTGCTCGCGTTCGTCGGCGGCGGGTCGCTGACCGTGCTCGGCCTGTCGGTCGGCCAGACCATGGACGGCCCGATCCGCTCCACGGCGCTGCTGGCCCCGCATGGCCGTGACTACGGTCCCGGCCCCAACGACTTCCAGGTCAACAAGACGGCCGCGAGTGTCGGCGTCACCGCCGCGCAGGCCGGCCCGGGCTGGCGGTTGACACTGCTGGGAGCCCGCCAGGTTCTACTCACACGCCAGGAGCTGCTGGACCTGCCGCTGCACACCTACCGGTTGCCGATCGCCTGCGTGGAGGGGTGGTCGACCGAACAGGAGTGGACCGGCGTGCGGCTGGCCGATCTGGCCCGGTTGTGCGGAGTCGCGGAGCCCGGCGGCGTTCAGGCCCGCTCCATGCAACAGGCCGGGTTCTTCAACCAGGTGTCGCTGAGCGCCGGGCAGGTCGCCGATCACCGTTCCCTGCTGGCCCTGCGGGTCAACGGCGCCGACCTGTCGCTGGACCACGGCTTCCCGGCCCGGATCATGGTGCCGAACGCGCCGGGCGTGCACAACACCAAATGGGTCCGCGAGCTCGACTTCCGGGTGCCGTCGTGAACCGCTACGGCGCGCCCGCCTGGCACCTTGCCGCGCTGATCGTCTGCTACGCGGTGGCGCTCTACGTGTTCACCCGGATCATCTCCGCCGGCATCGTGCTCGGGTTCGTGGTGTGGTTCGCCGGCGCCGTGATCCTGCACGACTTCATCGTCCTGCCGCTCTACTCCCTGGCCGACACCGGGCTGCAGCGCGGACTGCGACGGCGGCCGCCGGTGAACTACGTGCGGGTGCCGGCCGCGCTGTCGGTGCTGCTCCTGCTCATCTGGTTCCCGCTCATCCTGCGCTCCTCCGAGTACTACTACCGGGCGGCGACCGGGCTGAGCACCGAGCCCTACCTCCTCAGGTGGGTGCTCGTCACCTGCGCCCTCTTCGCCGGATCAGCGATCGTGTACGCCGTCCGCCGCCGGTCGCGCCGATGAGCCACGGCCTTACCTTCAGCTCTCCACCATGTGCTGACCACTCGTCACCGCGGCCGTACGGGCCTGCTCGACGCTGGCGTGCACCTGGAGGAGGCGCAGAACTCCGGTGATCCGGAAAAGGCGGGCGACACGCGGATGGAGTGCCGCCAGGTGGAAGTCACGCTCACCGCGCGCGGCACGGGCGTGGGCGTTCAGCAGGACGTGCAGCCCGCTGCTGTCCAGGAAGGTCACGGCGCTGAAGTCCAGGATGAGCGGCCTACCTCGTCGCCGGCCGCGGGTGATCGCCTCGGCCAGCTCATCGCGGTTGCCGGCGTCGATGTCCCCGGCCGCATGGACGACGGTACAGTCCGGCAGCTCATCCACGGTGAACGTCACGGAAGTCGCCACCGGCGGCCTTCTCCTTCGTTCGAGGAGGAGCCGCCGCTGCACGGGAGAGGGGCGGGCATGGAGCCTCCAACGGCGGGAGTCGTCCATCCACCATAAACCTGAAGAAGATTTCGTGAAAGGCTGTTCGCTGTGCAAGGCTGGAACAGCCGGTGACGGCGACCTTGCGAACAACATCTGAGGCCGAAGGCGTGACTCCGATGACCACTGCCAAAGATCGCTCGTCCTGGACGTTCCTGACCCATCACGCCCGGGTGCTGCTGGAGATCGCGCGCAATCCCGAGGTCCGGCTGCGCGAGGTCGCCGAGGTCATCGGCATCACCGAGCGAGCCGTCCAGGGCATCGTGGCCGACCTGCACGAGGCCGGCTACCTCACCCGCGACCGGGTCGGGCGCCGCAACCGCTACCAGCTCAATCTCGACCAGCACTTCCGCCACCACACCGAGGCCCACGCCCCCGTCCGCGCCCTGGTCGAGCTGTTCGCCAGCGTCGAGACGCCGCCGAAGACTCCGTCCTGACGAGGCCCCCGCCGCCGGCCGGCTCGTTCAGCCCACCCGGCACGTTCTGTGCCCGCTTTCCGAGGCGTGTGGGGCTTTGTCGAGATACCGTGCACTACCTGGTCCTCCCACGGCGGCACCGTCATGATCATGATGGCGCCTCACCGATGGGATCCACGATGTCCAGTCGCTCACTCGTGCTGTCGGCCTGCTCGCTCTGCGCGGCCGGCCTCGCGGCGCCGGCGTTCGTCGACGCCGTCGACCTGGTGCTCTGGCAGGAGCATCTGGACCGGCCGTTCGCGTTCAGCGCGCTGGCCTTCTTCCTGGCGACGCTGGCCGCCGCCGGGCTGCGGCGGATGTGGCTGCGCGACGTCCTGATGGCCGTCGCGGGGCTGGCCACGGCCGCCACGCTGTTCGTGGGGCTGATCGCCTTCGCCTTCTCCTCCATCGGGGAGGACGGCTTCATCGACGGGCCGGACCCGTACCGGGTCCGGCTTCAGCTCTCGATGGCGGGGCTCGGGCCGGACACGGTGGCGTGGCTCAGCCTGCGCAGGGATGACGGGTTGCTCAGCAGGGAGTGGGATCTCGGCTGCTTCAACGACGACGCCCCCGATGACGGGTTCCATTCGGTCACGTGGACGGGGCCGAACTCGATCGAGATCCGGGTGGGCGACGGGCGGACCTTCCCCATCGCCCTCCACCCCGGCTCGGGCCGGCCTCAGACCACGGTCGCCCTCAACTGCTGAGGGGCTCAGTCGTCGTGGCGGGGTATTCCGGAGACCTCGTGGTCCGCGTGGAACAGCGCCTCGCTGATGATCCTTCGCACGTGGGCGTCGCGGGCGCGGTAGAGCACCCGTCGGCCGTCCCTGCGGGTCCTGACCAGGCCCGCCAGGCGCAGTTTCGCCAGGTGCTGGGAGACCGAGGGGCGGGGGGCGCCGATCGCCTCGGTCAGGGAGGTCACGTCGTACTCGCCGGCCGAGAGCAGCCACATCAGCCGGAGGCGGGTGGCGTCGCCGAGCATGCGGAAGGCCTCCACGGCCGTCTCCACCTGGGCGCCCGTGGGTGGCTCCTGCGGCGGTGTCGCACCTGCTTCGTTGTCGCGTGCGTACATGACTACATATCCTGGCAGACATGGGCTCCGACATCGAACACGGGCATGGGCATGGGCATGGGCACGGCCAGCAGGGAAGGGGCCGGCGGTTCCTGGCCGCCGTCCGCCATCTGATCACTCCGCACACCCACGACTCGGCGGACAAGACCGACGCCGCGCTGGAGTCCAGCAGGCTCGGGCTGCGGGTGCTGGGCATCTCGTTCATGATCCTGGTGGTCACCGCGTCGGCGCAGGCGGTCGTCGTCGCCCTCTCCGGGTCGGTCGCGCTGCTCGGCGACACGCTGCACAACTTCGCCGACGCCCTGACCGCCGTCCCGCTGGCCATCGCGTTCTCGGTCGGCCGTCGCGCCGCCACGCGCCGCTTCACCTACGGGTACGGCCGGGCCGAAGACCTGGCCGGGATCGTCATCGTGCTGCTGATCGCCGCGTCCGCCCTGTTCGCGGGGTACGAGTCCGTCCGGCGGCTGTTCGACCCGCAGGAGGTCGGGGCCCTCGGGTGGGTCGCGGGCGCGGCGGTGATCGGGTTCCTGGGCAACGAGTGGGTGGCGCGTTATCGCATCCGCGTCGGCCGGCGGATCGGTTCGGCCGCGCTGGTGGCGGACGGGTTGCACGCGCGCGCCGACGGGTTCACCTCGCTGGCCGTGCTCCTCGGGGCCGGGGGCGTGGCCCTCGGCCTTCCCCTCGCCGATCCGATCATCGGCCTGCTCATCACGGTGGCGATCCTGTTCGTGCTGCGCGACGCCGCCCGCGAGATCTACCACCGCCTCATGGACGCGGTCGACCCCGCCCTGGTGACCCTGGCCGAGGAGATCATCGCCGCGACACCGGGGGTGTCACGGGCCGGGTCGATCCGGCTGCGCTGGATCGGGCACACCCTGCGGGCCGAGGTCGACGTGCTCGTGGACCAGGAGATGTCGGTGGTCGAGGCCCACCATGTCGCCGTCGACGTCGAGCACCGGCTGATCCACCGGTTGCCCCGGCTGGGCGCGGCCACCGTGCACACCGATCCGGACGGGCCCGAACTCACCCACGCGCACCGGCCGCTGATCGCACACCGGCCCGGTGGCCACTCGGGGACACGCCCCGAACCCGCTTGAAGGCGACGCTCAGCGCGAACGCGTTGGCGTAGCCGACGCGGCGGGCCACCACGTCGATCGTCGTGCCGGCCGCGCGCAGCAGGTCGGCGGCCAGGGCGATGCGCCAGCCGGTCAGGTAGGTGAGCGGCGGCTCGCCCACGAGGACGGCAAACCGGGCCGGTGCCCTCGGCCAGCGCCTCACGGGCCGCCTTCGCCCGCCGTCACCTGCCGGACCGAACTCACCGAGACCCTCCACCGGCTGGTCGAAGACCTCGCCTGAGCCAGGCCCCGAAGGCCGCGAGGCCCTCTTCGGGGTCGGCGCGGCCGACGCCGACGCGGAACCGGTCGGCGGGGGTGGGCGTCAGTTCGGACCGGTAGATGCTCGCCGGCAGCAGCAGGACGCCGGCCTCCTCGACCAGGCGGGCGCAGAAGTCCTCCACGCCGTCGGGGCCGAGGTAGCGGGGGTAGGCGACGCAGCCGCCGTCGGGTGCGCGCCACTCGAACAGGTCGGGGAAGCCGCCGAAGAAGGCGTCGAAGACCGGCACGTTGCGGGCGATCAGGGCGCGGTTGCGGGCCAGGATCGTGGTGCGGGCCTTGATCGCGATCCGGGCCAGCACCTCGCTGGGGGCCGAGTTGCAGATGGTGGTGTAGTGCTTGGCCCGCTCCAGCCGGGACAGCAGGGCGCGGTCGCGGCAGGCGAGCCAGCCGATCCGCAGGCCCGGCAGGCCCAGCGACTTGGAGGTCACGTTCAGCGACAGGGCGCGCCCGGACAGGTCGGCGGCCTGCGGCAGGGTGCGGGCCGGGTCGCGTTCGAGGCCGCGGTAGACCTCGTCGCTGAACAGGTGGACGTCGTGCTCGTCGCAGATCCGGGCCAGCTCGGCGAAGTCGGCGGCGCCGATGACCTTGCCGGTCGGGTTGTTGGGGAAGTTGACCGACACGACCCGGGTGTTCGGCCTGATCGCGGCCCTGATCCGGTCGAGGTCGAGGGCCCAGTCGTCGCCGGGGTCGAGGGCGACGCCGGTGACCTCGCACAACGCCAGCGGCACGGTCTCGGCCGCCTGGTAGTTGGGCGTCACGACGACCGCGTGGTCCCCGGCGTCGAGCAGCACGTTCATCGCCAGGTAGAGGGCCTCCTCCGCGCCCGCGAAGCAGAGGACGTCGGCGGCGTCCAGGTGGTCGTAGGTGGCGGCGATCGCCTCGCGCAGGGCCGGGTCGCCGTGGGTGGTGGTGTAGCCGAGGGAAAGGTTCTCGAACGCGGCCCGGTCGGCGTCGTCGGCCAGAGCCAGCAGTTCGCCGAGCGACATGCTCTGGGCGTCGGAGGCGGTCAGGTGGTGACGCGCGGTGAACTCCCACCGGGAGAAGTAGGTTTCGAGGCGGAAGTCGGGCAGCCGGGTCATCGTGCGTGGTCCTTCGTGTTCGGTGCTCTGAGCTCGGCCAGCAGGCCGTAAAGGGTGGATCGGGAGACCCCCAGCGCGCGGGCGACGACCGGGGTGGCGCGGCGCACGGCGAACACCCGGGCCTCCTCCAGCCGGGCCAGGACGGCGAGGCGGTCGGCGCGGGTCAGCCGCTCCACCGGGCGGCCGCACTCGCGCACGTAGGAGCCCACGACGTGCTGCACGCGGTCGCTCCAGTCGTGCTCGAACAGCGGCTCGGGCCGGGAGGCGGCCGGGGCGCCGAAGGCGGACAACACGGCCGCGGCCTGCTCCAGCGGGGTCCGGTCGAGGTTGACGCACAACACGACCGACGCCCTGCCGTCGGCGTCGCGCAGGATGGCGCTGACCGACGACAACCGCCGGCCGTCGGCGAGCAGCTTCTCGTAGGGCCCGAAGACGTCGGGGGCGGCGGGGTCGAGGGCGTCGAGCTCGCCCAGCAGCGACGGGTCCCCCGGCCCGCGTGCGCTCATCGGGTTCCACACGGCCAGGATCCGGTCGGTGCCGGGATCGTGCAGGACCACCTCGGCGTAGGGGCCGAGCAGCGCCGCCACGGCCCGGCAGACGGGCGCCCATGTACGCACCCGGGGGTCGTCGTCCATGGCTGGACTCTACGTCCAATGTGGACGGAGCGTCCAGCCGGGTTTACTTAATTCGTTGACTGACAATTCGTCTCGGCGTTTGTAAGTGAACACCTACATAAATGCGCACCGAGATCGAGTTGTGATGTGAGCCCGGTGAACCGTGTGCGCCCATGGACCGTCAACCACGGGATCCTCTTCAGCAACAGAGGACACGCTGTTTTCATCGGAAGGAAATTCAGTGGCTATCAGGTTGCCGGGCGGACGCACGATCGGGATTTTGACCGTCGGCGCGCTCGCGGGTTCGATTTTCGCCGTCGGAAGCATGGCGACCGCTTCTTCGGCTGCTGACACCGTCATCCACGCCTGTGTCAACAAGAAGACCCGGTACGCGCGCATCGTGAACGCGACCACCAAGTGCCGCGCCACCGAGACGAAGATCACGTGGGGCGGCCAGGGCGAGCAGGGCCCGATGGGCCTTCAGGGCATGACCGGCAACACCGGTCCCCAGGGCCCGAAGGGCCAGACCGGCCCGCAGGGTCCCAAGGGTCAGACCGGCGCCACCGGCCCGCAGGGCGCGAAGGGCGACACCGGCCCCGCCGGCCCCCAGGGCCCGAAGGGCGAGACCGGCCCGGCCGGACCGCAGGGCCCGAAGGGCGAGGCCGGCCCCGCCGGGCCGAAGGGCGCCAACGGCGAGGACGGCAAGGACGGCAAGACCGGCCCCGCGGGTCCCCAGGGCCCGAAGGGCGACACCGGCCCCGCCGGACCGCAGGGCCCGAAGGGTGAGACCGGCCCCGCCGGCGGCGTCACGCCGGTCATCAAGACCGGCACCGAGACCTCGGTCGACAGCAGCTCGGATTACGTCCTGACCGCCTGCGACCCGGGCAAGAAGGTCGTCGGCGGCGGCTACGACATCACCTCCGGCACCGACTACGTCAAGTACGTCGCCATGAGCAAGCCGACCGTCAACGGCAACAGCAACAGCTGGGCGGTTCGTGTCGCGATCGAGAACAACAGGACCGTCAAGCTCAAGGTCTACGCCATCTGCGTCTGACCCGTCCGCATAAAAAGCCCTTCCGACGCCATTCGGAAGGGCTTTTTTCGCGTAATGAAAAGAACGAGCCCCGCTTGATCAGCTTCGGGTGATCACGCCGCAGGCGATGCGCCCGCCGGAGTCGCCGGCCTTCAGCGTCTCGGCGTCCGGGCCCTTCTGGCCCGCCTCGTTCCGGTAGCGGTCGGGGATGTTGGCGTGGTTGTCGGCCAGCGCGTGGATCATGATGGAGCTGCCGTCGGCGTCGAAGAGCTGCGCCACCTGGAAGCGGTCGGTCACCGCCGAGGCGGTGCCGGTGCCGTCCGCGCCGACCAGCAGGTTGGGCAGGTCGCCGGTGTGGTGGTCGTGGGAGTGGGAGCCGAGGTCGAAGTGACCGCCCGCGCTGAAGAAGGGGCTGCCCGTGGCGGGGTCCTTCGACTGCGGGTCGCAGACGCCCTTGGCGTGCACGTGGAAGCCGTGGTAGCCCGCCGGCAGGCTCGTCACGCTGACCGTGACCTTGGACTTGCCGTTCCCGGCGTCCTCGATCTGGAGCGAGCCGACCGTCTGGCCCTGGGTGTTCTTGATCACGGCACTGGCCGGCACGCCGCCCCGTCCCGGTTTCAGCGCTCCGAGCGCCGTGATGCCGACCATGACGACTCCCACACCCAGCGGGACAACCAGCGGCAAACGGGCCTTACTCAGCATCAGCGGTCTCCCGGTGTGGGTTTCTCCGAACAAGGAGAGAGATTCCCACCGAAATGTCCGCTTTCCCGGTGCCGAAGGCAAAGGTTCCCGAAGGCCGCCTCTCCCCCGGAGAGACGGCCCCCGGTTCCGGGCGCTAGAAGCCGGGCGCCCAGAGGGCCCAGACGCTGCCCGACGGATAGCAGCTGTACCAGGGCCAGACCGCGCCGAGGCCGCGCTGCCCGGCGGCCTCGCACGAAACGCTGCTGGGGTAGTAGCCGACGACGCCGGCGTGGGCGGGGGTGGCGGTGAGGGTGACGGCGGTCAGGCCGAGCGCGACGATCCCCATCCGAAGAGCACGTCTTCTCACTAGGCTTCCTCTCCGAAAATAAAAAGAAACTTTCCTAAGAGATAAGCCGACGAGACGAAGTCTGGCAAGAGTGAGGGCGGCGGTCCGCACGTGCGGACCGCCGCCGTCAGGGGATTACGCGAAGGGCAGGCGGATGACGCTCTGGTTGCCGATCCCGAGGTTGGTCGTGGTGGAGCCGATCGCGCTCCAGACCTCGACCCGCACCGAGCCGTTCGCCAGGTTGCCGAGCGCGCCGGTGGCCGACTTCACCCCGGCCGCCTGGGTGTAGTGCTCCCACCCGGCCACCGGGTCGGTGGCGAAGTAGGTGTAGGTCTCCACCCGGTCCCAGCTGCCGTTGCCGGTCAGGTCGTAGGAGACCCTGACCTGGGTGGCGTTGCCGACGTTGGTCCCGGCGTCCACGAACAGGTCGAACGTGGTGGCCGCGCCGCTGTAGGCCGCGGTCAGGCCGGTGGCGTTGTAGACGGCGGCGTTGGTCGGGGTGCCGTCACGGTTGCCGTTGGCCGCGGCCAGCGTGACCGTGCCGGCCGAGCCCGTCGTCCCGGGCAGGGTGCCGTTCGACTGCGGGTAGCGGTTGGCGGAGAAGGGGCCGCCGGGCGAGGGCGAAGGGCTGGGCGAGGGGCTGGGCGAGGGGCTGGGGCACGCGGCGCCGCCGCCGTACACCTTGAACTCCCACAACGAGTAGCCCCACGCGGTGCCGCGCGCCGTGCCGTAGACCCGCACGTAGCGGCCCGAGCCGGACACCGTCAGGTTGTCGGTGCCGCCGTCGCCGGTGGTGGTGCTGTAGACGTCGGTCCAGGTGGTCCCGTTGGTCGAGGTCTGGATCTGGTACGACCGCCCGTACGCGGCCTCCCAGGTCAGCTGCACCGACGAGATGGTCTGCGTCGAGCCCAGGTCGACCTGGATCCACTGCGGGTCGCTGAACGCGCTGGCCCAGCGGGTGGCCGCGTTGCCGTCGACCGCCAGGCCGGCGGTGTAGGCGGCCTCGACGCTCGACGAGGTGGCCGGGCGGCCCTGCGACAGCAGCGTGGTCGCGCACGGACTCGGCGAAGGCGACGGGGACGGCGACGGGCTGGGCGAGGACGTGCCGCCGCCGGACGCGTTGCCGCCGCTCCAGGTGAACAGGCCCGAGGTGACGGTCTTGCCGGCCGGCGCGGTCAGCGTCGTGCCGTTGGAGAAGGTCACCGTGAGCGGGCTGCTCGTGATGTTGGACGCCACGTAGGTCCGGGTCCCGTTCTTGACGAAGACCTTCGCCAGCGGGTGGCTGGCGGTGACCGTGGTGTCCACCGTGCCGAGCGCGGCCAGGTTGCGCAGCCAGTGGAAGGTGTGCGCCTTGCTCTCGCCCTCCTCGGAGGTGAAGTTCGGGTTGGCCTGGAAGGCCGCCAGCGCGGCCGGTCCGTCGGCGAGGGCCCGGAACTCCTGGATGATGTCCTGCCAGACCGTCGGCGGGCCGCCGTTGTTGGTGACCAGCTCGTTGTAGTTGATCAGGACGTTGGCCGGCCACTCGCCGAGGTAGAAATGGCCGCCGGTGATCGGCAGCATGTTGATGCCCTGGATCATCTCGGGCTCGCCGCTGAACCAGGTGGCGTACGCGCCGCCGGAACCCCAGACCATGCCGACCGTGTTGTGGCCGAAGGCCGCCGGGAAGTTCTGGTTGCGCACGTCGAACCAGTACTCCTGGATCGCCGCGCTCTGGGTGGCGTAGATGAACACGCCCGCGTCGCGGACGGCGGTGTTGCCGGTCGCCTGGCCCCACTGGATGAGGGCGTTGGCGAAGTTCATGCCCTCCGACGACGACTCCTGGTTGTTGCCGGAGCCGAACGCGCCGTGCCCGGCCGCCCAGTCGTGGCCCGCGTAGATGTCGAAGTCACGCAGGTAGGGGAAGCGGGTGTCGTTGCGGTCGTAGTTGTTGGCGTCCCGGATCAGCAGGTCCACCATGCCGCCGTACTGGGCGTTGGTCGCCCAGGTCGGGTCGAACTTGGCCAGCGTCGCCGCGGCGGCGATGTAGTAGCCGTAGTGGAAGTGGTGGTCGTTGAGCTCCTGGTCGGAGCCGTAGGAGGCCGGGTAGCCGAGCAGGGTGCCCCAGGGCTGGTTGTAGTAGAAGACCCGGCTGGTCTTGCCCGGGGTGGCGGTGAACCAGTCGGTGAGCCGGGTCCTGATCCGGTTGAGCGCCGAGTCGCGGACGGCGGTCAGGTTGAGCTGGTCGGCGATCTCGGCGATGCGCGCCGCCCGGCCCAGGCCCTTGCCGGTCCAGTAGGTGTCGTCGCCGAGGCCCGCCGTGGGGTCGCCCAGCTCCGCGTTCAGGTAGTTGGTGATGGTGGTCAGGTCTCCGCCGGCGTTGTCGGCGACGGCCGGGATCTCGGGCAGCACACCCTGGAACTTCATCGTGGTGCTGAACGAGGTGCCGGTGACGACCTTCATCTGGCCACGCGCCGACACGTAGGTCTCGGTCAGCGGGGTGGAACCGGTCAGGTAGTTCCACTGGTGCGGGTAGAGCGCGATGACGGTGCCGCTCGCGCTTCCCTCACGGGCCGTCGTGGTGAAGGTGTAGGTGGTGCTGACGTTCGCGGTGGCCGGGTTGTACGAGTAGGACACCCGGGTGCCGGTGACGTGCGCGTGGGCGTACTGCGCGTAGGTGTTGGCCAGGCTGGTGCGGGTCGCGGCCGGGGTCGACGGCGTGGTCGGCAGGACGGCGACCGAGAAGTAGTTCTGGCCGTTCAGCGTCGAGGTGATGCTGGTGCCGCTGACCGTCCAGGTCGAGCCGCTGGGGGCGAAGCCGAGGTAGTCCTTGCCGTTGACGGTGAACCCGATGGTGCCGCCGCTGTTGGACCACACGGTCGGCGTGCCGCTCGTGGTGATCTGGGCGTTGCCGCCGGTCTTGGTGAAGTAGGCGAAGGGCAGGCCGTGACCGATGGTGGCACGAAGGGTCCGGGTGCCGTCGCTCCAGTACGGGGAGACCGTCCAGTCGGTCCAGCCGTCCACCTTCGTGTCCGGGGAGTTCAGGCCGGTGACGCCGACCAGGATGTTCTGCACGTACGGGTAGTGGAACTCCCCCACGCCGGTCGCGGAGCCGGTGATCGTGGCGGTGGTGTTGTAGGAGAAGCCGAGGCCGCCGGCGAAGGTGTCGTAGGAGGTCGGGTGGGCGTGCAGCGGCTCGCTGTAGGCGCAGTCGAACCGCTTCCAGAGCAGCGACGACCACCAGTCGTTGGTGGGGACCGCGCCGGCCGGGGCGTTGGCGGTGACGTAGAGACGCGGGTTGGTCGATAAGGATCCGCAACCGGACGGCAGGGCGCGACCGGCCGGCAGCGTGTCGGCGTACGACCCGGCGCCGACGGTGCCCGCCTGGGCGGCGGGGGTGCTGGCCACGAACGCGAGCGTCGCCGCGATCATCGCCAACACGACGCTGACCACGAGCGACCGCGACGCGGGGCGGCGGCCGGGCGGCGAGGTGCCGGGTGACTGAGCCCCGATGGGCTGGTGCATTCTTCCTCCGTGGGGGACGACCTGGCGGTGTGCGTTGGGGGGTGAGGTCTGTGGGACCGCTTCTCGCAGAGAGCGCTCTCTGCGCGGAAACTAGTGCCCGAAACGCCGCCCGTCAATGTTTCTGACCGATTACCGAGACGTTAATCTCTCCGATGCAGGTCAGGGCGAGAGCGCTCTCAGCGCCGGTGGGCACGCAGCGACAGCGGCACGAAGATCGCCAGCAGCGCGGCCGACCAGAGCAGGACGGCGGCCACGGGGTGCGCGAGCGGCCACGCCGGGTCTCCGGCCGGCGCGCCCGGGTTGCCGAACAGCTCCCGCGCGGCGGCGGTGAGCGCGCTCACCGGGTTCCAGTCGGCCAGGAAGCGCAACCAGCCCGGCATGCCGCCGGTCGGCACGAACGCGTTCGACACCATCGTGAACGGCAGGAAGAGCGGCACCAGCGCGTCGGCGACCCGGTCGTCGCGCACCGCCAGGCCCGCGTAGACGCCCGCCCACGCCAGCGCGTACCGCAACACCACCATCAGCAGCACCGCCTGGGCCGCCGGGCCGGGCCCGAGGTGCGCCCGCCATCCCACCAGCAGGCCCGCGGCCACCATGACGGCCAGCATCAGCAGGCCGACGAGCAGGTCGGCGCCGGTTTGCCCGAACGGCACCGCCGAGCGTGCCATCGGCAGGGAGCGGAAGCGGTCCATCACCCCGCGGGAGGCGTCGGCGGCCGTGCGCGTCATGACCCCCATCACCGAGGAGAAGGTCACCATCGCGAACAGGCCGGGCATCAGGTACTCGCGGTAGTCGCCGCCGCCCGGCACCTGGATCGCGCTGCCGAAGACGTACCCGAACAGCACCACCATGACGGCCGGGAACATCAGCGCCGCGACGAGTTCGCCGGGGTCGTGCCGCAGCCGCCCCAGCTCGCGGCCGACCAGGGTCAGCCCGTCGGCCAAGGCCCACCGCAGGCGGGTCATCGGACCGGCTCCTCGGTGAGGCGCAGGAACACCTCGTCGAGGGTGGGACGGCGCAGCCGCACGTCGGCGGCGGCCACCCCGGCGCGGTCGAGTTCGCGCACGACACCGGCCAGCCGGAGGCCGCCGCCGGGCAGGGCGACGCTGAGCCGGTCGTCGCCGGTGGTGGTGGGGTCGGTTCCGGCCAGGCCCCTGAGCACGGCCGCCGCCGGGCGCAGGGCGGCGGGGTCTTCGACGACGACGTCGAGGCGGTCGCCGATCGTGGCCTTCAGCTCGTCGGGGGTGCCCGTGGCGATCACCCGGCCGTGGTCCACGACGGTGACGTCGTCGGCCAGCCGGTCGGCCTCGTCGAGGTACTGCGTGGTGAGCAGCACCGTGGTGCCGTCGGCCACGAGTTCGCGGACCGCGTCCCAGATCTCGCCCCGGCCGCGCGGGTCGAGGCCGGTGGTGGGTTCGTCCAGGAAGAGCACCTCCGGACGCCGGACGAGGCTGGCGATCAGGTCGAGGCGGCGGCGCATGCCGCCGGAGTAGCCGCCGACCCGCCGGTCGGCGGCCTCGGTCAGGCCGAAGCGGTCGAGCAGCTCGTCGGCCCGCCGGTGCGCCTCACGCCGGGACAGGTGGGACAGGCGCCCGAACATGCGCAGGTTGGCGCGGCCGGTGAGCTTCTCGTCCACGGCGGCGTACTGGCCCGCCAGCCCGATCCGGGCGCGGACCTCCCCCGCCTGGCGGACGACGTCGTGTCCGGCGACGCGGGCGTGCCCGGCGTCGGGGGCGGACAACGTCGCCAGCACCCGCACGGCGGTCGTCTTCCCGGCGCCGTTGGGCCCGAGCACCGCGCAGACCGTTCCCCTCCGGACCCGCAGATCCAGGCCCCGCAGGGCGTGGACGCCGCCGAAGGACTTGCGCAGCCCTTCGGCGACCACGATCGCATCTGTCATGACCCCTCCACTGAGTACGTTGTACGCAATTGCGGCCAGGTTAGGCCACCGAGTACGATGTACGCAATTGGCGAGGAGGAGACGGTGGGCGACGCCGAGTACGTGAACATCTGGACGCTGCCCGAGCGCCCCGCCCGGGGGCCGAAACCCGTCTACAGCCGCGCCCAGATCACCGAGGCCGCGATCCGGATCGCCGACGCCGAAGGGCTGGAGGCCGCCACCATGCGGCGCATCGCCGCCGAGATCGGCGCGGGCGCGATGTCCCTCTACCGGTACGTCCCGAGCCGCGACAACCTGATCGAGCTCATGGCCGACCGGCTGATGGGCGAGATCGACCTCACGGGTGTGCCCTCGGGCGACTGGCGCGCCGACCTGACCCGCTACGCCGACGGGCTCCGGGCCATGTGGCGGGCGCATCCGTGGATCGCCGCCGTGCAGCGCTCACTCCCCGGCCTGGGCCCCAACCAGCTGCTGCTGATCGAACGCCTGATGGGGGTGCTCGATCCGCTGGTCCCCATCGACGAGAACCTCGGCCTCATGGCATTGCTGAACGGCTACGTCGAGGGCGCCGTCCGCGAGGAGATCAGCGCGGCCGAGGAGCTGCGCCGCAGCGGGCTCAGCGAGGCGGAGTGGATGGCGCGCGGCCACGCGCACGTCGACCGGCTGGTGAAGAGCGGGGACTACCCGATCTTCACCAAGATCGTGATGGAGGCCCGCCGGCCCCACCTCAGCCGCGACGACCAGTTCCGGCACGGCCTGCGCCGGGTCCTCGACTGCGTCGCCGCGGCCCTCCCGCCGACGGCACAGCCGGCGGGATAGCGGCCTGCGGTCAGTGGCCGAACGTGTCGGAGTCGACGGCCGCCGACTCGCCCTGGTCGAGGGCGCTGATCGCGGCGATCTGCTGCGGGGTGAGGCTGAAGTCGAAGACCGCGAGGTTCTCGCGGAGCCGCTCGGGGCTCGACGACTTCGGGATGGTCACCAGGCCGAGCTCGACGTTCCAGCGGAGGATCACCTGCGCGGGCGTCCGGCCGACCTCCTCGGCGACGGCCGCGATCTCCGGCCGGTTCAGCACGTCGGCGCCCTGGCCGCCCAGGGGTGACCACGACTCGGTCACGATGCCGTGGGACTGGTGGTAGGCGCGCGCCTCGTCCCGGGTGACCGCCGGGCTGAGCTGGATCTGGTTGACGTCGGGCACCACGCCGGTCTCGGTGATGAGGCGGTCGAGGTGGGCCGGCTTGAAGTTCGAGGTGCCGATCGCCGGGAGGCGGCCGTCCTGCAGCAGGTCGACCAGCCCCTCGAAGGCCGCGACGTAGCGGTCGTGGCCCGGGTTGGGCCAGTGGATGAGCAGCAGGTCGGCGTAGTCGAGGCCGAGCCGGTCGAGACTGGCCTGGTAGGCCTGCGGGACCAGGTCGCGGCCGTGCCAGCGGCGGTCGAACTTGGTGGTGACGAAGAGCTCTTCGCGGGCGATGCCCGAGGCCTTGATGCCGCGGCCGACGCCGGTCTCGTTGCCGTAGGCCTCGGCCGTGTCGATGAGCCGGTAGCCGGCCTCGATCGCGGTGGCGACGGCACGTTCGGCCTGCGCGTCGTTCATGGGCCAGGTGCCCAGGCCGAGCCGCGGCATGTCGGCGCCGTGTGCCAGCCGGACGGTGGGAGTCGTGATCACGGCCGCAGTCTAGGCGTCAGGCCAGGAGGGTGTCGCGGAGCACGCGGGACAACCAGTCGCGGCACCGCTCCGGGGTCCAGCCGGCGATCTCCGTCAGGTGCTCGAACACCTCAAGGGAGGTCAGCGCGTAGATGTGGGCGGCGGCCTCCTCGACGGTCAGGCCGTCGCGCAGCGCGCCGACCTCCTTCAGGTGGGCCGCCGGGCCGTGGCCGCCGGTCAGCCGCTGGCGTTCGGTGGTGGCCAGCAGGTCGGCCAGGCCGGCGTCGGTGGCCGCCGCCGCGCGCAGGACGCGGTGGACGGGGCCGACCCGCTCGTAGATCTCGACGGCCATGGCGGCGTAGGCGGCGAGCTTCTTCTCCGGGTCGGGTTCGGCGATGATCACCCGCACCTGGGGACGCTCGCTCTGGGGCACGGGCTCGGCGTCACCGGCGAGGGTGACGTCCCAGACCAGTTTGGCCAGGCCGGGCTTGCCGCCGGGGCTCGACGTGTAGAGCGTCTGCACCACCACGCCCGCCGCCCGAGCGACGTCGGCCATGGTCGTGGCGGCGTAACCGCGTTCGAGCATGAGGGTCCGGGCCGCCGCGGCGATGCGCTCGCGGGTGGCGCGCGCGTTCTCCTGGCGGACGCCGCTGACGTACCGGCGCTTCTGGTTCATCGGTCACCCACATATTGACTTTAATCGATTCAAATGAAATGGTGCGCTTCCAGTCGATTATGGGGGGTGCCGATGTTCGAAGCCGTCCGGACCGGGGCGACGGCCCTGCTCGGGGTGTTCGCCGGGGGCCTGGTGTTCACCGCGCTCGCGCCGTCGCTGCGCTCGCTGCCGGGCCCCGCCTACGTGCGTTACTGGCAGACCTTGAACGCCGACTACGGGCGGGCCATGCCGGTGCTGCTGCTGACGTGCCTGGCGCTGATGGCGGCGACGTGCGTCATGGCTTACTCGCGCGGCGGGCCGGGGTTCTGGCTGAGCGTCGGCGCGGTGGTGCTGGTCGTCGCGGTGATCGTGCTCACGGTGACGCGCCTCGACGCGCTGAACCGGCTCGCCGACTCGTGGAATCCCGACCTGCTGCCGGTCGATTGGGCGCGGGCGCGGGCGGAATGGTGGAACCTCCATCTCGTCCGCACGGCGATGGCCGTCGCCGGATTCCTCCTCCTGCTGCTCGCCCGGGCACGGTAATTCATCGCCTGCAATTACCGGAGAAACAGCGGAGCCCTTTCACGGGAAAAGGGCTCCGCGTTTATCTATATGGTCAGCCCGGCGGGAAGGCGCCGTTCTTGGCGACCGGCAGGGCCAACTGGTTGGCGCCGGTCAGCACGGCCTGCTCCGGCGGGAGATTGGCGAGCACGGGGTTGATGTGCCGCAGGGTCAGGCCGACCTGGGGCGTGGCGGCGACGTTCAGGTCGAACTTCTCCAGGTCGATCCACCGCACGATGTTGAAGATCTCGGCGGGGATGTTGTCACCGGCCTTCTGCACCGGCACGCACAACTGGCGGGCGTAGGTGACCTGGGCGGCGTGGTTGGGGATCACCGGTACCAGGACGGGGTTGAGCTGGCGCAGGCCGAGCTGCGTGCCGAGCGCGGCGTTCGGCTGGATGCCGTAGCACTTCAGGTCGATGTGCCGGACCAGTTTCAGCACGTCGTCCGGGGGGATCGCGTTGTTCTTGATGACCGGCACGCAGAGCTGCTGCGGGGAGTTCATGCTGATCTGCGTGCGCGGGAAGCCCTGGAACAACGGGTTGAGGTGGCTGAGGACCAACCCGGTGTTCACGGTGGTGCCGGAGATCCGGTAGCACGCCAGATCGATGAAGCGGATGAAGTCGAGCGCAGGCGACGGCGGCACCTGGTTGTTCTTGGCGACCGGGACGCACAGCTGCTCGCGCGGGCCGAGCGTGACGGTCTCGATCGGCAGGTTGGCGAGCACCGGGTTGATGTGCCGCAGCGTGAGCGTGGTGGCCGGCGGCTGGTACTGGCTGGTCTTGAAGCATTCCAGGTCGAGGTACGCCGTCAGGTCCTTCGGCGTCGGCAGCGCGACGGCGGTGGCGGGCGGGGCGCACAGGAACGCCACGGAGAGCAGGGCGACGGTGACGGACGCGACGCGGCGGAGCGTCGTTTTCCGGCGCTTGTGGATTCCGATTACGGCTCGGTCCATTGCGGCTCCAAATTTGAGGGGTCAGGCCTCCTTGACCATGAGTGTGAGCCGCGGTCGACGCACTTTCAATTTACCGTCGCCACTTTTTTTCGCATGCTGTTTCCGGACCGTCATGCAAGGGAGTTAACATCACACAGAAAGCGCTGTGAGGTCCGGCCATATAACATTTAGACGTCCGGGAGAGAAGGGTCGGGAGTCCAGGGGGCCGGCGCGGTGACGGCCCAGCGTTCGTGGTCGCGCCAGGCGCCGTCGATGTAGAGGTAGTCGGGCGACAGGCCCTCGTACCGGAAGCCCAGACGCCGGACCACCGCCAGCGACGCCGTGTTGCCCGGCTGGACGTTGGCCTCCAGCCGGTGCAGTCTCAGCTCCTCGAAGGCGTACCGCAGGACGAGGGTGAGGCCTTCGGTCATGTACCCCCGCCCCGCCGACGGCGCGAACGCCGCGTAGCCGAGGGACGCGCCCTGGTACCGCCCGCGGATGATCGAGTTGATGTTGACCATGCCGGCGGCGGCGCCGGTCTCCCTGACCCGGATCAGGAAGCCCAGGTTGGCGCCGCCGTCGAAGCGGCGCATCCAGTCCTGGAACGCCTCGGGGGTCGCGGGCAGCTGCATCCACGGGGTGTGGAGGCCGGCGCTGGCCGCGACGAGGGAGCAGAACTCGTCCTGGTCGGCGACGGTGAACGGGGAGAGCTCCACCCGTGACGGCGTTTCGGACATGCACCGAACCTTAGGCCCTGTGCTGAACCGGCTCCCAGCGGCCCGTCTTCATCGACCGGTAGCAGGCGTCGATGATCCGGTTGACGACCACGCCGTCGTCGAAGGTCTCCAGCGGCGTCTCGCCCGCCGCGAAGCAGTCGACGAAGTGCCGCATCTGCTGGGAGAAGCCGTAGGCCCGGGTCTCCTCCGGCACCGGGTAGACCCAGCCGGTGTCCGCGTCGGCCTTCTCCACCAGGTAGCCGACGGGCTGGGTGATGAAGCCCCACACGGGCGTCGAGGCGGTGTCGGTGACCAGGCGGCCGGCGCTGCCGACGAACTCGTGGCGCAGCTGCATGCCGCCCTTCTCCACCCACGACGACTCGATCGAGGCGACCTGGCCGCCGGCGAACTTCAGCAGCGCGATGGCGGTGTCCTCGCCGGTGGTCTTGTCCTTGTGGGCCAGCGTCGCGCCCCACGCGAAGACCTCGACGACCGGGTTGTCCTTGCCGAAGAAGTGCCGGGCCGACTCGACGGTGTGGCAGCCCATGTCCAGCAGCGCGCCGCCGCCGGCCGTCTCGGCGTCCCAGAAGTGGGGGGCATGCGGGCCGGAGTGGCCCTCGCGGGCGCGCATCCAGAGCACGTCGCCGATGCCGCCGGCCTCGACGATCTCGTGGGCCTTGGCGATGTTGGGCGAGAAGACCGAGCTCTCGGCGTAGCCGTGCCAGATGCCGGCGTCGGTCACCACCTTGAGGATCTCCTCGGCCTCGGGGCCGGTGCGCGCGAGCGGCTTGGTGCACACCACGCCCTTGCCGGCGGCGGCCACGTGGCGCACCGCCTCCAGGTGCACCTCGTTGGGCAGCGCGACGACGACGAGGTCCACGGCCGGGTCCTCGCACAACGCCTTCATGGTCTCGTGTGGTCTCGTGTTGCGTCCCGGTCGGGCGGCGAAAGCGGCGGCCCTCTCGGGGGATCGGGAGTAGTGCGCGACGAGCTCCGCACCCTTCACGTCGTCGAGTGCGTCGGCATAACACTCACCGATAAACCCTGCACCGAGCAGGCCGACACCGATCATCTGGTCCTCCGGACGCGGTTCCAGGCGGCAAAGGGCACGCCGTGGTTCGAAAGGTAGCATCACCGTAAACCAAAGCAATACCTCTTGTTACCACGCAGGTCGTCTGTGTACGCTGCCGCATCAGGCGCTGGCCTTCATGAGAAAGATGTCCCGACGCGAGCCACGGCCGTCCGCGTCTCGCTCTGGGAGCCACGCGATGACAACGAAGCGAGAGGCAACCCCATGCATGCAATACGTGCATCCGTTGCGTTGGTCGCGGCAGCGGCTGCCGTCCTGACCGCGGCCTGCGCGCCGTCGGCGACACCTGTCACCACCGGCGGGAGCGCCGCCCCGGCCGCCGCCGGGGAGAAGACCGTGCTCACCCTGGGCAGCTGGCGCACCGAGGACCTGGCGATGTGGGAGGACGAGATCCTCCCCGCCTTCGAGAAGTCCCACCCGGACATCGACGTGAAGTTCGCCGCCACCAACACCAACGAGTACAACGCGGCGATCCAGTCGCAGGTGGACGGCGGCACCGGCCCCGACCTCATCACCTGCCGGCCCTACGACGTGAACCGCTCGTGGATCAAGAAGGGCTACTTCGAGAAGCTCGACGGCAAGCCGATGCTGGAGGCGTTCGAGCCGCTGGCCCTCGACCCGTGGTCGGACGACGCGGGCAGCCGCTACTGCCTGCCGACCGCCGCCGTGCTGGCCGGCTTCTACTACAACAAGGACATCTTCGCCGAGCTGGGCCTGCAGGTGCCGACCACCCAGGACGAGTTCCTGGCCGTGCTCAAGAAGATCAAGGACAACGGCAAGTACACGCCGCTCGCGGTCGGCTCGTCGGAGTCGTGGCAGCTCGCGTACAACGGCCTCTACAGCATCGGCCCGGTCTACTGGAAGGGCGAGGAGGGCCGGCAAGGCCTGATCAAGGGCACCAAGAAGGTCACCGACCCCGACTTCCAGAAGGCCTTCGACGCGTTCGCCGCGTGGAAGCCCTACCTGCCCAAGGGCTTCGAGAGCCTGAAGTACCCGGACATGACGCAGCTGTTCACGCTCGGCAAGGCCGCGATCCTGCCCGACGGCTCCTGGAACATCAACCAGGTCGCCGTCGACGGGCTCAACGTCGGCGTCTTCGGCCCGCCGACCGACGTGCCCGGTGGTGACCGCTACCTCCAGGAGATGCCCGACATGGCCATCGGCATCAGCGCGGCCAGCAAGAACAAGGCCGCCGCCGAGGAGTTCCTGGCCTGGACGGCCACCCCCGAGTTCCTGGAGCTGTACGTCAACAAGCTGCCCGGCTTCTTCTCCATGGCCAAGCAGCCCGTGACGTACACCAACCCGCTCGCGCAGGCCTTCGCCGACCTGAAGAACGGCGCCAAGCTCACCCCGCGCCTCGGCCTCGACCGGCTCAGCGCCGGCACTCCCCCGTTCGACGACGAGGTGTGGCGCGTGCTCCAGCTCATGCTCAACGAGGACCTCAGCACGCAGAAGGCGACCGAGGAACTCCAGAAGGGCCTGGCCAGCTGGTACACGCCGCAGCAGTGAGAACCGTGCCGGGCCCCCTCCCTCGGGGCCCGGCACCCTTCTGCGATCCGAAAGGCACGTCTTGAACCGGGCCCACTACCGCTACTTCCTCGTGTTCACCCTGCCCGCCCTCGCGGTCTACGTGGTGTTCGCGGCGCTCCCGCTGGTGAACTCCATCTGGTACAGCCTGTACGACACCGACTCGGGCGTCGCCAGGTTCGTCGGCCTGGAGAACTACGTCTACCTGTTCACCAACCCGACGACCAGCGAGCGCTTCTGGAACGCGCTGACCAACAACCTGGAGTTCTTCGCCATCCACCTGGTCGTGGAGGTGCCGCTCGGGCTGCTGCTGGCCGCGCTGCTCACCTCCGGCAGGCTGCGCCGGTCGACGGGCCTCTACCGGACGCTGCTGTTCATCCCGACCACGTTGTCGGTGGTGATCGTCGGCTTCGTGTGGCGGCTCATCATCAACCCGCTGTGGGGCCTGGTCGACTTCCCGCTGCTCGGCGACGAGCGCACCGCGCTGCCGACCATCTCGCTGATGTCGGTCTGGCAGTACGTCGGCATCCCCATGATCTTCCTGTACGCCGCCCTGCTGGCCGTGCCGAACGACGTGCTGGAGGCCGCCCGGGTCGAGGGGTCGGGCGCCTGGTCGACGTTCTGGCGGGTGAAGTTCCCGCTGATCGCGCCGCAGTTCGGGCTGATCGCGATCCTGACGTACATCTGGACCTTCAACGGCTTCGACCTGGTCTTCGCCCTGAACGGCTCGGCCCCCGGGCCCAACTACAGCACCGACATCCTCGGCACGCTGTTCTACCGCACCTTCTTCGGATCGAGCGGGCAACTCTCCGACCTCGACCTGGGCGCGACCGTGGCCAGCGTGATCTTCCTGATCATCCTGGTCGTCACCGCGGCCTACTTCGGGCTGCTGCACCGCCGTCTCAGGAGTTACGAACTGTGAGAATCAACCGAGACCGCGCCGGGTCGCTCGTGACGCACGCGCTGCTGATCTTCTTCGCGCTGCTCGCGGTCGCGCCCATCCTGGTGATCGTGGTCAACTCGTTCAAGACCACGCCGGGCATCTTCGGCCAGCCGTTCGCCCTGCCGAACGCCGAGACCTTCAGCCTCGGCGGCTACGAGCGGGTGTTCACGCGCGGGCAGTTCGTCACCAACTACGGCAACAGCCTCATCGTCACGGTGGGGGCCACGGTGGCCACGCTGGTGCTGGCGACACTGGCCGCCTTCGCGCTGACGGAGTACAAGGTGCGGTTCGCGCCGCTCGTGGGCGGCTTCTTCGTGCTGGGCATCATGTTGCCGATCCGCCTCGGCACCGTGCCGATCATCAAGACGATGATCTCCTGGCAGCTCATGGACACGCTGGTCGCGCTGGTGCTGGTCTACACGGCGATGAGCCTGCCGCTGGCGATCGCGCTGCTGATGACCTATTTCAAGGCGGTGCCGGCGGCGGTGAAGGAGGCCGCGCGCATCGACGGCGCGGGCGAGCTGCGCACCCTGTCGATCACGCTGCCGATGGTGCGGCCGGGCCTGGCGGCGGTGGCGTCGGTGACGATGTTGCCGATCTGGAACGACCTGTGGTTCCCGCTCATCCTCGCGCCGAGCAAGGAGAACCAGACGGTGACGCTCGGCGTGCAGCAGTTCGTGGGGCAGTTCCTCAACGACTACCCGGCGCTGCTCGGCGCGCTCACGCTGGGCGCGGTGCCGCTGATCGTGCTGTTCGTGGTCTTCTCGCGGCAGTTCATCCAGGGTCTGAGCGCGGGCATCGGCAAGTGAACGGGCCCGTGGTGGAAGGCTCAGTCGTGGAAGGCTCAGCGCTGGAAACTCGTGCGCAGCCGGTAGCGGTCGCCCCGGTAGCAGACCATCGAGGAGAACAGCGGGGTGTCGTTGGCGCCGTAGACGAGCTGGCGCATCACCAGCACCGGCTTGCCGACCTCCAGCTGCAGGTGACCGGCGAGGTGGTCGTCGGACTCGCGGGCCTCGATGGTGGCGTTGGCGCGGGCCGGGTGGAGGCCGACGGAGGCGATCTGCTCGTAGAGGGAACCGGCGGTGAAGTCGAGCTCGGCGAAGCCGGGCACCAGCCCGGCCGGGATGCGGGTCAGGTCGAGCGCGGTCGGCACGCCGTTGAGCAGGCGCACCCGCTCCAGCACGAACAGCGGGGTGCCCGGCGCGATGGACAGTTGCTCGGCCTCGTCGAGGTCGGCCGGCACCACCTCGTGGCGCAGCACGGTCGAGCTGGGCGTCAGGCCCATCTGGCGGGCGGTCTCGGTGAACGACTCCAGGCTGTTGGGCCACTCGCGGGCGGGTGCTCCGGCGCTCGGCGCGACGTACCAGCCCCGGCCGTGGGAAGGGCTGAGGATGCCCTCTTCGACCAGGGTGCGCAGCGCCTTGCGCAGGGTGACCCGGCTGATGCCGAGCCGTTCGCACAACTCGCGCTCGGGGGGCAGCCGGCCGCCGGGCTTGAGCACGCCGGTGCCCAGCTGTTCCTTGATGAGGTTCACCGCCTGGATCCACAGCGGCTCGGGGTGATCGGCGTGGATCGACGGCGACGTCGGGGCGTTCACGCTCGCATTATCGCGGAACCACCCTCCGGTACGCAAACCACAGAAGACCAGATGAGTCCTGGTTTAACTCGGCCGGATATCCCGACAAACCTGTAGCCAACGGCATGAACAGGCAGATCCGTCTGCCGTTACGGTCGCCCGAATCCAGCTATTCGGTATCTCTGCGCCTCTATTGGTATGGCGTGGTACACCTATGGTACTAATCTGGTCATGAGAGGAGTCATCGTGAGGGAACACAGCACACTTCGCGCCGAGGAGATATCGGCGGCGCGCGAGATCCTCGTCCGCGAGGGCCTGCTGAACGAGACGACCCACGTGTCGTACCTGGGCCTGAAGGAGCAGGACAAGCGCAGGCCGGCGGGGGCGCGCGAGTTGCGGGCGATGCTCGTCGACATGGCCGACGGCCGCTCCCACGACGTGGTGGTCCGCCCGTCGGAGGACGCCCTGGTGTCGGTGACCGAGCTCGACCCGGCCGTCGACGGCCAGGTGCCGGTCGTCATGCTGGAGTTCGCGATGGTCGAGGCGATCGTGCACGCCGACGAGCGCTGGCTCGCGGCCATGCGCCGCCGCGGCCTGACCGACCTGTCCAAGCTGCGCGTGCAACCGCTGTCGGCCGGCCGGGCGATGACCGAGGACGAGAAGGGCCGCCGCCTCCAGCGCACCCTGACCTTCCTGCAGAAGGACGAGCACGACCTGCCCTGGGCCCATCCGGTCGACGGCGTCGTCGCCTACGTGGACGTCATCGAGAAGACCGTCGTCGAGGTGCTCGACAACGCCGTCCTGGACGTCCCGCAGGAGGACGGCAACTTCCACCTCGCCTCCTATGTCGGCGAGACCAGGCAGGGCCTCAAGCCGATCGAGATCACCCAGCCGCACGGCCCCAGCTTCACCGTCGACGACGACCACGTGCTCGACTGGCTCGGCTGGAAGGTCCAGGTCTGCTTCGACTCGCGCGAGGGCCTGGTGCTGCGCGACCTGTCGATCAACGATCGCAAGGTCGTCGACCGCGCCTCCATCGCCGAGATGGTCGTCCCGTACGCCGACCCCAGCCCCCAGCGCTGGTTCCAGACCTTCTTCGACGGCGGCGAGTACCTGCTCGGCAACTTCGCCAACTCCCTCAAGCTCGGCTGCGACTGCCTCGGCGAGATCACCTACCTGGACGCCGTGGTCGCCGACAACGCCGGCCACCCGCGCGTGATCCCCCAGGCGATCTGCATCCACGAAGAGGACGCCGGGGTGCTCTGGAAGCACACCAGCCACTTCACCAACTCCAGCGAGGTGCGCCGCAACCGCCGCCTGGTGATCTCGTTCTTCGTCACCGTCGGCAACTACGACTACGGCTTCTACTGGTACCTCTATCTCGACGGCACGATCGAGCTGGAGGTCAAGGCCACCGGCGTCGTGTTCACCTCGGGCCACCCGAACCCCGGCGGCGACTACGCCTACGCCACCGAGGTCGCCCCCGGCCTGGGCGCCCCGCACCACCAGCACCTGTTCAGCGCCCGCCTGGAGATGGCCGTCGACGGCCCCGCCAACTACGTCGAGGAGATCGACGCCGTCGCGGTGCCGCGCGGCCCGGAGAACCCGACCGGCACCGGCATCACCCAGCAGGTCACCCGCCTGCGCAGGGAGAGCGACGCCCCCCGCCTGGCCGACGGCCGGCGCGGCCGGGTCTGGCGCGTGGGCAACCCCGCGGTGCAGAACCGCCTCGGCAAGGACGTCGCCTACGTGCTGCACCCGGAGGGCATGCCGGTCCTGCTGGCCGACACCGAGTCGGACCTGTACGGCCGGGCCGTGTTCGCCTCGGGCCACCTGTGGGTCACCGCCTACGACCCCGCCGAGCTCTATCCGGCCGGTGACCTGGTCAACCAGCATCCCGGCGGGGCGGGCATGCCCGCCTGGGTGGCCGCCGACCGCGACATCGACGGCGCGCCGATCGTGCTCTGGCACACCTTCGGCATGACGCACTTCCCGCGCCCGGAGGACTGGCCGGTCATGCCGGTGGACACCACCGGTTTCAAGCTCAAGCCATCCGGCTTCTTCGGCCGCAACCCGACGCTGGACATCCCGGCGTCCGGCGGCGCCACGCACTGCCATTCGTGACTCATCGACATCTGGGGAAAGCATGTCAACGCCGAAAGAAGGCCACATCTCCTTCGCGTCCGCGCGGGCCGGTCAGGTCGCCGCGCTGCGGACCGCGATCGAGCGGCTGAGCAGGGACGTCACGGTCCGGCAGGCCGAGGGCTGGTTCCGGGGAGACGGCCCGATCTTCGTCGCCATCGGGGCCAGCCACGCCGCCGCCTGCGCGCCGGTCTGGACGCTGCGCAGCCGGGGCGTGCACTCCTGGCGGCTGAGCGCGGGCGACCACCCGCTGCCGTTCCCGCGCAGCGGGCACCCGCTGGTCGCGGTGTCGCAGAGCGGGCGCAGCAGCGAGACGCTGGCCGTGCTCGGCACCGTCGACCCCGATCTGCGGTACGCGGTCACCAACGCCGCCCCCTCGCCGATCGCCGACCTGGCCGGGCGCGGCGTGTCGCTGGGCGGCATCCCCGACAGCTACGCCTCGACGATCGGCTACACCGCGACCGTCGTCGCCCTCGGGATGATCGCCGAAGCGTGGGACGGCGGGACCGTCGACCCGACGTGGTCGCTGCTGCCCGGCCACCTCGACGCCCTGGAGAGCGGCCTGGCCGGACGGGCCGGGGAGCTGGCGGCGCCGTTCGCCGCCTCGCGGGCCGGTGACTTCGTGGGCGGCGGGCCCTCCGCCGGGTCGGCCGAGGCCGGGGCGCTGCTGTTCCGCGAGACGGTCCGGCTGCCGGCCGCCGCGATGAGCACCCGCCAGTACCTGCACGGCGCGATGGAGTCGGCGGGCGACACCGTGCACGTGCTGTTCGGCGACGACCGCGAGCTGAGCCTGGCCCGCACGCTGGCCGCCGCGAACCACCCGGTGATCCTGGTGACCTCCGCCGACGTCGAGCCCGGACCTTCGCTGCAGGTGGTCCGGCTGCCCGGCGTGTCGCCGAACCAGCGGGCGGTGCTGGAGGCGTTCGTGCTCCAGGCGCTCGTGGCCCGGACGGCCGAGGACGCCGGCGTCGACATCGAGGAGTTCGTGTTCGACAACGCCGACACGAAGGTCGGAGCCGCGCTGTGACGGTACTGGCCGGTCTGGACATCGGCGGCACCAAGACCCACCTGCGGTTCGAGACCCCGGACGGCCGGGTGCTGGCCGACGTGGTCGACCCGACCGACACGTGGTCGGCCACGCCCGTCGACCAGGCGGCCCGGTGGATCGCCGGCCTGGTCGAGCGGCACCGCCCGGCGGGGACCGTGCTGGCGGCGGTCGCCGTGGGCGCGCAGGGGTGCGACGACGAGCACCACTGCGCCGAGTTGTCGCACGCGTTGTCGGCGGCGGCCGGGGTCCCGGCCGAGGTCACCAACGACGCCGCGCTGCTGGTCCCGGCGGCCGGGCTGACCTCGGGCATCGGCGTCATCGCCGGCACCGGCTCGATCGCCGTGGCGGTCCGGCCCGGCGGCGGGCTGATGTTCGCCGGCGGCTGGGGCTGGGTCATCGGCGACGAGGGCAGCGCGCCCGCCCTCGTCCGCGAGGCCGTGCGGGCCGCGCTGACCAGGAACGACACCGGCGACGGCGGCGACGTGCTGCTGGCGCTGCTGATCGAGGCGTTCGGGGTGCCCGACGCGGTCGGGCTGGCCCGCAGCGTCAACGACGTCCCGACGGCCGAGCACTGGGCGCCGAAGGCCCCGGCCGTCTTCGCCGCCGCCGCCCGGGGTTCGGCCGACGCGCGCGCCGTCATCCGGGCGGGCGCCGAGAGCCTGGCCCACCTGGTCGGCGTGCTGGCCGCCCGGGGCGCGGGCGGCACCGACGTCGTCGCGGCGGGCGGGGTCATGACGGGCCAGCCCGACCTGTTCTCGGCCTTCCGCGACGCGGTCACCCGGGACCATCCGGGGCTGACCGTCCATCTGCTGAGCGAACCCCCTGTCACCGGCGCGGTCGCGCTCGCCCGGCGTCTCCAACCTGAGGAGCAGACATGAATTCAAGGGACAAATCGACCGGCGAGACGCTCGGCTCGGTGACCGAGTCGACGGTCTCCGACGTCGACGCCGCGGTCGGCCGCGCCGCCGCCGCCCAGCCCGCCTGGGCCGCGCTCCCCTACACCGACCGCGCCGCCGCGCTGCGCACGGCCGCCGCCCGGCTGGAGGCCAGGGCGGCGCAGGTGCGCGACCTGATCGTGCGCGAGACGGGGTGCATCCCCGGCAAGGCCGACTACGAGATCGGCGCCGCCGTCGGCGAGCTGCACGCCGCCGCCGCGCTGGCCGCCCGGCCCGTCGGCGAGGTGCTGCCCTCCAACCACGCGGGCCGCTTCAGCCTGGCCGAACGCCTCCCCCTCGGCGTGGTCGCCGCGATCACGCCGTGGAACTTCCCGCTGGTCCTGGGCATGCGGGTGGTCGCACCCGCGCTCGCCCTGGGCAACACGGTGGTGCTGAAGCCGTCCCCGGAGACGCCGCTGAGCGGCGGCTCGTTGTTCGCCGACCTGTTCGACGGCGACGTGCTCCAGATCGTGCAGGGCGGCCCGGAGGTGGGCGAACGCCTGGTCACCCACCCGGACACCGCGATGGTGCACTTCACCGGCTCCACCACGGTCGGCCGTGCCATCGCCGCCCAGGCGGGCGGCCTGCTGAAGAAGGTGTCGCTGGAACTGGGCGGCAACAACGCCCTGGTCGTGCTGGACGACGCCGACCTGGAGCAAGCCGCGATGATCGGCGCCTGGTCGAGCTTCCACTACCAGGGCCAGACCTGCATCACGGCCGGACGCCACATCGTCCAGGCCGGCATCGCCGAGGCCTACGTCGCCGAGCTGACGCGGCGGGCGGCGGCCATCAAGGTCGGCGACCCGTTCACCGAGGCGGTCGGCCTCGGCCCGATGATCAACGAGCGCCAGTTCACCCGCGCGGCGGAGATGGTGTCGGAGGCCGTGGCAGGCGGCGCGTCGGTGCTCACCGGCGGGCCGGGCGAGCCCCCGTTCTTCCGGCCCGCCGTGGTGACCTCGGTCGACACGGGCATGCGGCTCTGGCGGGAGGAGATCTTCGCCCCGGTCGCGCCCGTGCTGGTCGTGGCCGACGAGGAGGAGGCGATCCGGGTCGTCAACGACACCGAATACGGCCTGGTCAACTCGGTCGTGACGGCCGACCTGCGACGCGGCCTGTCGGTGGCCCGCCGGTTGCGCGGCGGCATGGTCCACGTCAACGACGCCACCCCGCAGGACGAGGCGGGCGTCCCGTTCGGCGGGATCGGCCAGTCGGGCCTGGGCGGCCGGTCGGGCGGCGACGACAACCTGGAGGAGTTCACCACCCGGCGCTGGCTGACCACGACCGACCTGCCCGTCCACTACCCCTACTGACCCCGTCGGGGGAAGACCGGCCGGTCTTCCCCCGACCCTGTTCTAGAGAGGCGAACCAGCAGGCCACCGAGGGGGCCGGCCCAGGTGGCGCGAGCCGCCACAGGCCGGCCGAGGTCGATCAGCGGGCGGCCTCGCCGTGGGAGCGCAGGTCGGCGCGGCCGTCCTGCCCGCCGCCCACTGGTGGTGGAGCACGCACCACCTCATCGGCGCTTGCCGGAGCAGAGCGGTGCGATGCCGTCGAGCATGCGCTGGAGCCCGAACTCGAAGAGGGTGTCGAGGGACAGGTCCACGTCGTCCCGGACCAGCAGCCCGGCCATGAGCGGGAAGGATCCGGCGCGCATGGCCACGGCCAGCGCGTTCCCCTGGGTGCGCAGCCACTCGTCGTCGGTCAGGCCGGTGTCCTGCTCGGCCTCGGCCTCCCGCTCCAGGTGGACGGCCGTGCCCCGGACGAATCCGGCCACCGTGGCGGCGACGTGGATCATCGTGAGCGGGTCGAGTCCCTGATCGGAGACCGCGCGCATCGTCCATTCGGTGTGCGCGATCGCGTTCGGCGCCAGCAGCGGCCTGGTCAGCGACACCACATGGGCCAGCCACGGATGCCGCCGGTACATCGCCCACTGGACGCGGCACACCAGTTCCAGCCGGGCGCGCCAGTCGCCGCCCGGCCGGGCCGGTAGCCGGTCTTCGGCGAACGCGGCGTCCGCCATCAGCGTCACGAGATGGTTCTTGCCGCGGACGTGGCGATAGAGCGCCATCGTCGCCACGTCGAGGTCGGTGGCGATGCGACGCATCGTGGCGGCGGCCAGGCCTTCGGCGTCGGCGATCGTGGTGGCGGTGCGCACGATGCGCTCGGTGAAGACGTCGGCGTCGCTCCGTCCGGCGATCCGGCGCTCCTCCGGGCGGGCCGTCCGGCGCGGTCGACCGGGCGTGACCACCGTGCCGACGCCGGGCACGGGTTCGACCAGGCCCTCGTTCCGCAGCGCGGCGAGCACCTTGGACGCGGTGGCCATCGCGACGCCCCATTCCCGGACGATCTGCCGGGTGGACGGGACACGGTCGCCGGGAGCGAGCACGCCGGTGATGATCCGGCGGCGCAGCTCCGCGGTGATCCGCGCGGACGCGGGCTCCGCGTGCTCCCGTACCGCGCCGTCGTCGTTCACCACGAGATCTCCCGACCGTCCTAGTGCACCGGCACGCCGTGCAGCCTAACCCGATGCGGTGCACTAGTGCCCTTCTTGGCCGGATCCTCATGTGGCCAGCAAGCTGGCGGCCGAGCGCGTACCGGGTTCACACGACACAGGAGGCACGGATGGGCGACACGAAGCGGTGCTGGGCGGGTGTCGGCGCGATCGTGGCCGGGCTGGCGTCCGTCCTCTCGGGCGCGGCGGCGGGCACGACGGACCGGGGCGGCGATCCGGCCGTGGTCCGCACGGCCCAGGGCGCGGTGCGGGGCACGGTCGCCGCCGACCACCGCTCCTTCCGGGGCATTCCCTACGCCGAACCGGTGGACAGGACGCTGCGCTGGCGGTCACCGCAGCCGATGGAACCGTGGAAGGGCGTGCGTGACGCCAGAAAGCCCGCTCGCGGGTGTGCCCAGCCGCAAGGGCTGCCGATGGACCGGCCCAGCGACGCCGAGGACTGCCTCTACCTGAACGTCACCACCCCGGCGCAGCATCCGGACGGGCCGCTGAAGCCGGTGGTGGTGTGGCTCCACGGCGGGCACTTCTTCCTCGGGCAGGGGGACACCTGGGGCGGCCGCACGATGGCCGTGCAGGGCGACGTCGTGGTGGTCACGGTGAACTACCGCCTGGGCCCCCTGGGGTTCCTGACCCATCCCGGCCTGGAGCCGTCACCCGCCGCTCCCGGGAACCTCGGCATCGAGGACCAGCAGGCCGCGCTGCGCTGGGTGCGGGCCAACGCGGCGGCGTTCGGCGGCGACCCGGCCAACGTGACACTCGCCGGGCAGTCGGCCGGTGCGACCGGCGTCTGCGCCCATCTCGCGGCGCCGGGGTCCAAGGGACTGTTCCACCGAGCGGTCCTGCAGAGCAACTCCTGCGCCACCCCCCTGCGCACCCGCGAGGAAGCGGTGGCGGGTGCCGAGGCGCTCGTGGAAAGGACCGGGTGTGACGAGGACCCGGCCGGTGTGGCGGCATGCCTGCGCGAACTGCCGGCCCGGAAGCTGATCGAGGCCGCCGGCTTCCCGGGCGAGTCCGCCTGGGAACCCGGGCCGGTGGCCGGCGGCCCCGTGCTCCCGGTCGATCCCGCCGAGGCGGTGGCGACGGGGCGGTTCCACCGGGTGCCCGTCCTCATCGGGGCCACCCGTGACGAGTACCGCGCCCACGTGTGGGGCATGGAGCGCACCCACATGCTGTGCACGCCCGGCCGGAAGCGTCCCTGCGCTCTCACCGCCGACCAGTACCGGGAGCAGATCAGGGCCGCCTTCGGTGCGGACGCCGGCAAGGTCCTCGCCCGCTACCCGCTGGACGACCACGACACCCCGTCAGAAGCGCTGTCGGCCGCCATGACCGACGTCCAGTACGCCTTGCCGATCCTGGACACGGCGCGTGCCCTCAGCCGGTACGTCCCGACCTACATGTACGAGTTCGCCGACCGGGACGCCCCCTTCTTCACCGAGGCGGCCCGGGTGACCTTCGCGACCGGGGCGTACCACACGGCCGAGCTGCCCTACCTGTTCGACGTCGGCTACGCGCAGCCTCCCACGGCCGCGCAGGAGGACCTCTCCGACACGATGGTCGGCTACTGGACGAGCTTCGCGCACGACGGCGACCCCAACCGCCGCGGGCTGCCGTCCTGGCCGCGGTTCGACACCCGGGCGGGGCACGTGCAGCGCCTGGCCACGGGGCCGGAGGGCGTCGGGCGCGCCGACTTCGCCCGCGCCCACCACCTCGGCTTCTGGCGCTCCCTGACGAGCTGATCGCCTGAGACCCGCCCGCCGCGGCGCGGGCGGGCCCTCGAAGTCAGGACGCGAGCAGGCGCAGTTCGGAGAGCTGGGCGGCCGGCCAGGCCGTGTTGCCGGTGAACGTCAGGCGCACGTACCGGACGTTCGTCATGTTGAACCCGACTGTCACCGGCGACGCGCCGAACGTGTAGGCGCGGGAGGCGACGATCGGGACGTAGGTGCTCCCGTCGTTGCCGCCCGAGACGGCGATCGTCTGGGTGCGGGCCGGCCAGCCGGGCGGCAGGGTCAGCTCGGCCTGGTGGATCTTGACCGGTGCTCCCAGGTCGACGGTGTAGGTCTGCGGGAAGGCGTTGTTGTTGCTCTCCCAGTACGTCGCGGTGTTGCCGTCGACGGCGTTGCCGGGCACGTAGCCCTGCACGTGGGAGGCGGTGACCGGGCGGCCCTGAGCGGCGTTCTTGCCGGTGGCCGAGAACGCCTCGATCTCGGCGATCTTCAGCGTGGGCGACCAGGGGCCGGCCGGAAACTGGAGCGCCACGCAACATCCGTGGACGGGCGGCAGGGTGACGGTCACCTTGTTGCCCGTGGCGGGGTTGAAGGGGTAGTCCGCCTCGGGGACGACGGTGGAGTAGTCGCTGAACCCCTCGTAGGCGGCGCGGACCGCGAACCGCAGCGTGCGGGCCGGTTCGCCCGCCGGGAGGGTGACGGTCACCTTGTCGAAGGTGCGCCGCCCGCCGGTGAAGGCCAGGTTGATGTTGGCGAACACCCGGTCGGAGGGCACCTCCCAGTACGTCGCCGGGTCGCCGTCGACCGTCATGTAGCCCCAGTGGTCGGGTGTGCCGGGCAGGCCCACGTTGTAGCCCACGGCCAGCGGCAGCTCCGTGCCCGGCGCGACCGGGTTCGCCAGGGCGAGCTGGACGGCCGCGTACGCGTCCAGCCTCCCGTTGCCCCAGGCGGCGTTCACGTCGCCGGCCGAGGCGCACGAGGTGTCGGGCATCGGCACCGCGCTGTCGTTCAGGACGGTCCTCGTCAGGTCGACCATGCCGCGCAGCCTGGGCACCTCCGACCAGATGAGCGCGACCGTGGCCGCCGTGTGCGGGGAGGCCATCGACGTGCCGCTGGCCACGCCGTAGCCGCCGCCGGGCACCGAGGAGCGCACGTCGACGCCGGGCGCGGCGAGGTCGGGCTTGAACCACGACATGCCCGAACCCCGGCTGGAGAAGGGCGCGATGACGTCGTTCGCGTCGAACGCGCCGGTCGCGTACGCGCCGAGCTGGGCGCCGGGCGAACTGCCGGTCTCACACCCGGGGCCGTCGTTGCCGATGGAGAACGCGGGGAAGATGCCGGCCTGCGTCCACGAGTAGACGACGTCGGAGTACCACTCCGAGTAGCCCATGCCGCCCCACGAGTTGTTGATCACGTCGGGCGCCAGGTCGGGCCGGGGGTTGTTGCCCGAGGCGTCGGTCGGCGCGAGCATCCACTGCCCGGCCAGCAGCAGCGAGGCGGCGGTGCAGGTGGTCGACGGGCACGCCTTGGCGGCGATCCACTTCACGCCCGGGGCGACGCCGACCTGGTTGACGCCGTCGTCGCCGACCATGGTGCCCATCGTGTGGGTGCCGTGCCCGTTGACGTCGCACGGCGCGGACGACGGGCAGCCCCCCTCGGGGTTGTACCAGTTGTAGTCGTGGTTCCCGGCCGCGCCACCGCGGTAGGAGCCGACCAGCGCGGGGTGGTTCCACTGCACGCCGGTGTCGATGCCGGCGACGACGATGCCCTCGCCCTTGGTGCCGTAGCCGCTCCAGACGTCGTCGGCGCGGATCTTCTCGACGTTCCACTCGACACCTGCCATGGCCCCGGCCCGCCGGGCGACGGCGGTGTGCAGCTCGATCGGCTCGTCGGGCTCGATCGCGGTCACCTCGGGGCGGGCGGCGATCCGGTCGATGAGGGCCCGGTCGCCCGTGACCAGGACGGTGTTGGAGATCCAGAACGCGGTGTGGTCGGCGCCGGCGGCCTCGGCCAGCGCCAGGACGTCCTTCTGGGAGGAGGTGGCGACGGCCTTGCGGGCGTCGATGACGTCCACGGGTCCGGTCGCGGCGCTGAGATCGGCCTTTCGCGCGAACCGGACCCAGAAGGAGGTCTCGCCTCCGTCCGCCGCCTCCGCCCGGACCTCGGCCGCGATCTTCGGCGAGGGGGCCGGTTCGGCGTCCGCCGGGCCGGTCGTGACCGTCCAGCCCAGCAGACCGAGTAACAGCAGGTACACGGTCGTCCGGGGCCGGCGGCCTCGAATAGCTGTGATCATCATGTCGGCAGCATATACATGCAATTCGCTAACAAGATTGCGCAATTCTGCCAGAATCAGTCCGTAATATATCCTCCTGGGATGATCTTCGACGGCCTCGACGACATCCCGTGGGGCGAGCTCACCTACGCCTACAACGGCGACTGCGACGTGCCCGCCCTCGTGCGCTCCCTGCTCGTCGAAGAGGAGGCGTTCGCCGCGGCCGACGAGCTCCTCAACGAGCTCTTCCACCAGGGCGGTTTCGTCTGCACGGCCGCCCCGGCGATCCTGCCGTTCCTCGTGGAGGCCGCCGGGTCGCCGCGTGTGCCGTGCCGTCCGGCGGTGCTGGAGATCATCGCGCTCCTGGCGGCCACGGCGGCGGAGGTCGCTCCCCGCTGGCTGGCCCCCGAGTGGCCCCGGGCCTGGACGCGGGCCCGCCCGGGCCTGCTCGCCCTGCTCGCCGACGAGAACCCGGCCGTCCGCGCGGCGGCGATCCGGACACTCGGCGACGACGGCGACGACCCCGACGAGGTGGCCCGCGCGCTGCTCGCGGGGTGGCCCGACCCCGACGTGTCGGTCCGGACCGACACGCTGCTCGCCCTCGGCCACCTCGCCGGGCGCCTCTCGGCGGCGGTCCTGCCCGAGACCCTGGTCTTCCTCCGCGAGCAGGCGGACGGCGCCGACGTCCACCACGCGATGTACGCGGCGCTCGCCCTGGCCAAAGCGCTCCCCGGCCGCCCGATCCGCCCCGCTCCGATCCTCGCGGGGCTCACCGCCGGGCCCGTCGCGCTTCCGCACAGCGCCTTCGCCGCCAACGACCCCGCCGACGTGGCCCGAACCGTGCTGCTCGGCCTGGACGGGCCGGGCGGCGACGCGGTCCGCCTCGCCCTGCTCGCCTCCCCCGACCAGCGCCTGCGGGCCGCAGCGGTGAGCGCGGCGGGCGACACGCTCACCCGCAGGCGCGTGCCCGGCCTGCTCACCGCGCTGCGCGGGTGCGTCGGCGGCCTCGACGATCCGGCTCGTGCCCTGGCGATCCTCGCCGCGCACGCCCGGCGCGAGGACGCCCCCGACGCCGATCTCATGGCCGCCCACCTCGAGGGGCCGGCGGCGTACGTCGCCGTGTGGGGCCTGGCCTGGTCCGGCGACGACCGCGCCGTCCCCCCTCTGGCCAGGCTGCTCACCGGGCGGAAGACGGGCTTCCCGTTCCACACGGTGCGCGGCGGGCGGGTCGGCTTCTGGCCCCGCGAGCCGTCGCTCGGGGAGTTGCTGAGGCCGTGCGCGCCCTGGGCCGGCTCCCTGGTCCCGGTGATCGCCCCGCACCTGAGTGCCGGCTCCGCCGGCGCCTTCCGGCGGGCCCTGCTGGAGATCCTCGCCACATGGGCCGAAACGCGAACCGCCGACGTGGCCCGGGTCGTGCCGGAGCTGACCGCGCTTCTCGACCACGACGACCGGGGCCTGGCCGCCCGCGCGCTGGGCGAGATCGGCCCTGGCGCCGCAGAGGCCGTCCCCCCGCTGGAACGGCTCCTCGGCGCGGATGAGGGGCAGGTGGCCGTCGAGATCGCCTGGGCGCACTTCCGGGTGACCGGTGATCCCGGGCCCGCCCTGCGCGTCCTCGGCCCCCGCCTGGGCGACAACCATCACGTCGCCCGGCGCCTCGGCGACCTGGGCCCGCACGCGGCCGCCCACGTCCCGACGCTGCGGCTGCTGGCCGGCTCCGGGGACGACTGGACGGCCCACGAGGCCGCCCACGCCCTCCTCAAGATCACGGGAGAGGGCGTTCACGTCCTGATGCGGCCCGTCTCCGACCTGCTCGAAGGCCGCCCGAGTGCCGTCGCGCCGGCCGCCGCCCGGGCCCTCACCGGCGTGGGCGAGTTGTCCAGAGGCCATCTGGCGATCATCAGGGCGGTCCTGGCCGACGACCGCCGCCACAGCGACCGGGGCGGGGTCGCCGCGATCAGCGAGGACCTGGAACTGCGCGCCCTGCTCGCCGAACGCCTGCGTCAGGAGGGCGGGACGAGCCCGGCTCGCCCCGCCCTCTAGGTCACGCCGTCGAGGTGTACGACACGAACGAGGCCCGGTCGAGCCGCGTCGTGGCGTTCCAGCAGACCACGTTGCGCACCGTGGCGATCCCGCCGAAGGTGTTCCACGGCATCTCCAGGTTGCAGTACTCCGGCGAGTTGCCGAACGCCGTCACCTGCACGTGGTCGATCGGATACCCGACCTTCGGGAAGGTGATCATGCGCAGCCCCACCCCGGAGCTCTGCACGGTGTTGACCGCGCCCTGCGAGTTGTAGTTGACGCCCACCGGGGTGGGCGCGTACGGGCCCGGATTCGACGGGGTGTGGTCGAAGGTGTACGCGAACGCCTTCGGCGGCACCCACCGCCCGTTGATGTTGCGCTCCCGCTGGTAGGTGAGCGAGAAACCGGAGTTCTGCGGCGTGTTGGCCGCGTTGAAGCAGCGCACCTCGGCCTGCTGCGCCCCGGCCCCCGGCGCCCACATGGACACCTTGCACCGGGCCGGCGCCAGGTCGTTCACCGCCGTCACCTGCAGGTTGCCCGCCGGGGCCGCAGAGCCGAGCCCCGGCAGCGTGACCTTGTACCAGCCGACGCCGAGCACGGCGACGATGTTGCCCGCGCCGGCCGAGTTGTACTGGGTGACGATGCCGGAGTTGTAGTGGACGTACCCGAACGCCGCCGTGGCCGGGCCGCCCATGACGCCGGTGCTCTCGAAGTAGGTGACCGTGAACGGCACCGTCAGCGGGCTGCCGCCGAACTGGTGGCACCGCACGAACACGATCATGTCCGGCCCGACCGGCATCCACTTGGCGGCCTGGCAGACGACCGGCCCGTCGTGGACGGCCGTGACGTGCACGACCCCGCCTGGCCCGGCGAGCTGCGGGAACCGGACGATCGTCTCCCCGGGCACGCCCGGGGTCACGCTGACGTTGAAGCCCGCCGTCCAGCTTCCAGCCTGGTGGGCAAGGCTGGGGACTCCGGACGGGACGTTCACGTAGGCGTACCCCCAGCGGTTGGGGACGGTCGCGCCCAGCGGACCGGTGCCGCCGCTCTCGACATGGCATCACCGACAGGCGGGCCGGCGGCTACGCGTCGCGCATCCTTAGGAGCAGCCCGCCGCCCAGGAGCGCCGCGGTGGCCCACGCCGCGAGTACGCTCAGGCCGGCCCATGGGCTGAGGGGAAGGCCGGCGAGGTCGGTGGTGGCCTGGACGGCGAGCCCGGCGTTCATCGGAGACAGCCGCCAGAGAAGCCGCTGCCAGCCATCGTCGGCGATCATGAGGATGAGGGCGGGGAAGAGGTAGAGCAATCCGAGCACGACCCCGATGGCGGTGGCGGAGTCTCGGACGGCGGTGGCGATCCCGAGGCTGAACATTGCGATCAGCGCCAGATAGAGGACCGAGCCGACGGCGGCGCGCACCATGGGACCGCTGATGAGGTTGAGCGTTCCGGCGGCGAAACCGTTGCCGAGCAGGACGCCCCGCGCGGCCAGCGCGGAGGCGAGCACGGCGACGCTCCCGGTGATCAGCGTCAAACCGGCCACAATGATCGCCTTGGCGGCCAGGACGCCGGTCCGGTGCGGCATGGCGGTCAGGGTGAGGCGGATCATGCCGGTGCCGTATTCATCGGTGATCACCAGGACGGCCAGGACGGCGACGACCGCCTGGCTCACCTGGACCCCGAAAAGACTGATCTTGGCGGGGTCGTGGCCGCAGCCCTGGGGGGCACAGGACACGACGGCGGAGGCCGCGACGCTGACGGCGACGGTCAGCACCACCATCGCGAGCAGCAGCCAGCCGACGCCGGCCAGGGTACGGAGTTTCGTCCACTCCGCATGCAGGTGCTCCCTCATGCCGTCCTCCCGCCACACCGGGTCAGGTCCCGATGGGGACGTCTCATGCGTCCCTCCGACGGAGTCGCAGGACGGCCAAGCCGAGGATGAGCGCGATATAGCCGGCCGGCACGGCCAGACCGGCCCACGGCGACAGCGGGTAGAACCCGGCGATGGGCGCGTAGTGGCCGAGCACGTGCGCGTACTGCGGGATGCTCTGCCGCACGGCGAAGCCGGCCGCCGGAGTGAGGCGCAGCAGCCATTGCGCGGCGCTGTCGGGCAGGACCGAGGTGGTGGCGATGACGTGCGGGACAACGATCAGCGCGATGGCGGTGACGACCGCCGCGACGCTACGCCGCAGCAGCGCGCCCAGGGCGAGGGCGAGCACGCCGGCCAGCGCGAACAGCGCCGCCATGCCGACCACGACGCGTACCTGGGTGAGCAGGGACACCGGGAGGACGGCGTTGCCGTTGTCGCGCAGAATCCGGCCGCCGACCGTGAACGTGATCGCGGTGGCGGGCAGCGCGACGGCGAAGGTGACCACGCCGAGCACCAGCGCCTTGGCCGCCAGCGTCCGGCCGCGACGCGGGCCGGCCAGCAGGGTCGTGCGGATCAGGCCGTGCCGGTACTCGGCGGTGATGAACATGACAGCCACCACGATCACCAGGATCAGCCCGGTCAGTGCGCTGCTGAGGGGTCGTTCGGGGGTCGGGCCCTCGATGGTCGGCGCGATGTCGCCGACGCCGGTGACGGAGAAGACGCCGCCGGACTGGCCGGCGCGGCCCGGGTGGTGCTCGGACCCGTCGGGTGCGACGGTGACGCCGATGTCGTCGTCGCGCCACGCGCCGGACGCGTCGCCCTGAAGGTCGACCTGGTCGAACTCGCCGGTGGCCTCGGTGAAGCGGACCGCCGCGACGGACCCGCCGACATCTCCCCGCGTGACCGTGAGGTCTCCCGGGGAGGTGGCGAACATCCCGATCTGGACGGTCTGCGGTAGGCCGGCCAGGGTTGCGGTGCCGATCTGGGTCCACGTCGTTCCGTCGGCGGATTCGTACCCGGTGAGGATGTCGCCGGAGCGGGTCAGCCGGAGCCAGCGCGGCGACTCCCGGGAGACGCCGCCCGGCCGGCCCGCCACGTCATGGGTGAAGTTGTGCTGCATCCGCACCCCGTGCTCACCGGTCATCATCACCGCCGCGTAGGCGGAGCCCTGCTCGACGCTCTCCTTGATCATGACTCCGGCCTTCGCCCATGGCACGACCCCGGCGACCACGTTGCGCTGCCCCGGGGTCACGTCGGGCTTACGGATCTGGCCGGTCATGGAGGTGAGGCGGACGGTGATGCCGCCATCCCCGGCCAGCGGCCGGTGCACGAAGTAGAACTTGTCGTCCACCGCTTCGCCCCCCGGACCCACCACGGGCGGGGGACAGGCGACCTCGACCGGACCAGAGCTGCACGAGGCGTGGTCACCGGACGCGGACAGCACCCCCAGCAGCACGGCGACCAGCGCCGCTGCGGCCATGGCGGCCACCCAGCCGCGTACCGACTTGAACTTGATCCACTCGGCGCGAAGCAACTGCCCGAAGCCCCCGCCTCCGGCCCGCGGTCGCGAGAAAGCGGCGCTCATCGCGCCGTTCCCCGGTATTCGACCGCATCGGCGGTGAGATCCAGGTATGCCTGCTCCAGCGTCACCCGGTGCGTTGCCACCTCGGAGAACGGCACCCCGTTGGCGGTGAGTACCGCCACGATGCGCTCCGAGGGCAGCCTTGAGACGACGATCGTGTCGCGATCGGTCACGGCCGTCGTGGCGCCGGCGTGCCCCAGCACGCTCATCGCCTCCGAACGGGCGGTTGTACGCAGTGTGACCTGGCCGCGGGAGGCGGTCGTGATCAGGTCGGCCACGCTGGTGTCGGCGATGACGCGGCCCTTGCCCACCACCACGAGATGGTCGGCGGTGTCCTCGAGTTCGCTCATCAGATGGCTGGAGACCAGCACGGCCCGCCCCTCACCGGCCAGCGACCGCAACAAGCCGCGCATCCACACGACACCCTCGGGATCCAGGCCGTTGACCGGCTCGTCCAGCATGAGCACCGGCGGGTCACCGAGCAACGCGGCCGCGACACCGAGCCGCTGGCGCATGCCCAGCGAGAAGCCGCCCGCCCTGCGCCGGGCGGCGGACTGCATCCCGACCTGCCGGAGCACCTCGTCGACCCGCCGGCCGTCCAGGCCCTGGGAGTGGGCCAGCCACAGCAGATGGTTGCGCGCGGTGCGGCTGGGCTGTAGCGCGCCGGCGTCGAGCAACGCGCCGACGTGGGTGAGCGGGTTGCGCAGGCTGGTGTACGGCCGTCCGCCGATCAGCGCCCGGCCCTCGTCGGCCGCGTCCAGGCCGAGGATCACCCGCATCGTGGTGGACTTGCCCGCCCCGTTGGGGCCGACGAACCCGGTGACCTGGCCGGGCAGCACGGTGAAGGTCATGTCGTCCAGTGCCAGGGTCGGGCCGAACCGCTTGCGCAGCCCGCTGACTTCGATGGTTGCTCGCATGTGATCGAGTTGTACGGAGCCGCCCCTAACACGGGCCGAACAGAGGCCGTCACATCGCTGTTAGGTCCGGCACGGCATCCTGGAACCCATGCGAAAGTGGCGACGACGCACCGTACGACTGCGCTTCACCGTCCTGTACGGTGCCATGTTCCTGCTGTCCGCCGTCGGACTGCTGGCCATCACCACCCTCGTGGGCCTCGGAGGGACGAGGGTCAGCCGATTCGCACCCCCTGGTAGCCCGCCGGTCGAGCCGGCCACGCTCGCCGCGGCCACCGATCGCATCGCGTGGCTCCAGGCCCAGTTGTCGGACGTCCACGCGGCTCAGTCACGCCGGCTCCTGATCGGCGCGGCGCTGGCGCTCGGCGTCATGGCCGTGGTGTCGGTGGTCCTGGGCCGGGTCATCGCGGGCCGGGTGCTGCGCCCGCTGCGGACGATCACCGCGGCCACCCGGCGGATCTCCGCCGACAACCTCCACGAGCGGCTGGCCGCCCGCGGCCCGGCCGACGAGGTCAAAGCTCTCGCCGACACCATCGACGAGCTGCTGGAACGGCTGGAGAACTCGTTCGCCGCGCAACGCCGGTTCGTCGCCAACGCCTCCCACGAGCTCCGTACCCCGCTGGCCACCATGCGCGCGTGCCTGGACGTGGCCCTGGCCAAGCCGGAACCGATACCTCCGCAGACCGCCGCGCTGGCCGACCGGCTCCGCACCGAGCTCGACCAGGTCGACCGGCTACTCGAAGACTTCCTCATGCTCGCCCGCACCCAGCACGGCGCCCTGGCCGACCGCACGACGCTCTCGCTCCGCGATCTGGCGACCGCCGCCGTGGACGCCCGGGCCGGCGACATCACCGTCAACCAGCTCACCGTCCACTCCGCGGGCGCCGTCGACAGCGCGTGGACCCAGGGAAACAGGACGCTCCTCACCCGAATGATCGACAACGTCGTCGACAACGCCGTCACCCACAACCACGAAGGCGGCTGGATCCGCCTCGCCACCACCGTCGACGGCACAACGGCCCAGCTCGTCGTCGAGACCGGCGGACGCATCCTCGACCAGGAGCAGGTCGACCGGCTGACGCAGCCCTTCCAGCGACTCGGCGCCGACCGCATCGACTCCGGCAACGGCTCCGGGCTCGGCCTGTCGATCGTCGCGGCCGTCGCCGCCGCACACGGCGGCACCCTCGACCTGCGGGCCCGGCCAGAAGGCGGCCTCCGCGTGGCCGTCTCCCTACCGGCGGCCGTACCGGCGCGGGTTCCGGCATGAGGGTGCTCGTGGTGGAGGACGCCCGCTCCCTCGCCGCCGTACTCGCCGAAGGCCTGACCGATCAGGGCATGGCCGTGGACGTGGCCCACGACGGCCTGGTGGCCGCCGCCAAGCTCGACCTCAACACCTACGACGTGGTCGTCCTCGACCGTGACCTGCCAGGCATCCACGGCGACACCCTCTGCCAGATGATCACTGAACGCGACGACCGCGTCATGGTCCTGATGCTGACCGCCGCCGACGCGCCCCTCGACCGGGTCAGCGGCCTCACCCTGGGAGCCGACGACTACCTCGCCAAACCCTTCCACTTCCCCGAACTGGTGCTGCGCATCCGCTCCCTGGCCCGCCGCCGGCCCACCGCCCGGCCCCGCACACTGCGCGCGGCCGGCATCGAGCTCGACCCGATGCGCCGCACCGCCACCCGCGACGGCCGCCACCTGGACCTTTCGGTCAAGGAGTTCTCCCTGCTCGAAGCTCTCCTCAGCGCCGCTCCCGCGTTCCTCAGTGCCGAGGACCTGCTGGAACAGGTGTGGGACGAACACGCCAACCCCTTGACCAACACCGTCACGGTCACCATCGGCCGCCTCCGCCGCAAACTCGGCGAACCCCCGGCCATCACCACCACGCCCGGGGTGGGGTACCGGATCACGGCCCCCGATCTCCGCGGAGATCCGCCATCCCCGGCTGGTGCGTGAAATCACGATGAGGCATGGCAGACGGGGGCTGATGCGTCACCGGCGCAGGGGTGCCAGGCTGGGCCGCATGACGAATGACGCGATGTCGCAGGACGGAACGACCAGGACGTTGGCGGACGGCGGCAGCCTGCCGCTGGTGGGGCTGGGGGTGTGGCAGGTCCCCGACGGGCGGGCCTGCGTCGACGCCGTCAGGTGGGCGCTCGATGCGGGTTATCGCCACATCGACACAGCTCAGGCGTACGGGAATGAGACGAGCGTCGGGAAAGCGCTGCGGGAGAGCGGACTGGACCGCGCGGAGGTGTTCATCACGACCAAGTTCCATCCGGGTGGCTCCGATCCGGTGCGCGCCGCTGAGCAGAGCCTGCGCCGGCTTGGCACCGACTATGTCGACCTTTACCTGGTCCACTGGCCGCAGGGCGGTCCCACCCGGGCGTGGCCGGGCATGGAACGCGCGGCGGAGCTGGGCTACACCCGCTCGATCGGCGTTTCGAACTTCGACGTGGCCGAGTTGGCCGAGGTGACCGCGATCGCCGACCGGCCGCCCACGGTGAACCAGGTCAGCTTCAGCCCTGTCACCTTCCGGCGCGAACTGTGGGAGGCGTGCGAGCGCGCCGGCGTCGTCCTGGAGGCCTACAGCCCGCTGGGCACGGGGCGTCTCCTCGGCGACCAAACCGTCAAGGCCATCGCCGACGAGACGGGGTGGACGCCCGCCCAGGTCCTGCTCCGCTGGGCCGTGCAGAAGCGCATCCCGGTGATCCCGAAGTCGGTCCACCGCGAGCGGATCGAGCAGAACCTGCGCATCTTCGACATCGAACTGTCCGATGAGGCGATGGCCCGCCTCGACGCCCTGGACCGCACCCACGGCACCGCCAAGGCGCAGGAACGCAAGTGGTGGTAGCTTGACCCGCGCCGCGATCCGGCAGGCGTTCCGCTCGGCACATCAGATGCCACTTTCACCCATCGCGATTCCGAGCACGTCGATTGTCTGCCTGGGAGACGGGACTCCGGCGGAGGCGTCAGCTCCGCCACCACCGGGCCAGCTCACCGGCGAGTTCGGCCGCCTGCTTCGTGCCCGCCGCGAGCGCGGCGTCGATGAGGTTCGCGTCGAGCGCGTCGGCGGGTCCGGTGATGACGCGGTCGGAGACGACGAGACGGACGTCGTGGCCGTGTCCGGTGAGGATCGCCTCCTCACGCGCGAGGGCCGGGGACCTGAGGGGAGCCACGACCAGCACCCGGCCGGGGGCGTCACCGGCGAGCAGGTCGGCGTTGGTGCCCGACCGGACGCCCCCGTCCACCCACACGGACGCCCCGACCGCGACCGGGGGCGCGGCGCCGGGCGCGGCGGTGGAACACGCCACCGCGACGGGCAGCGGGATGCCGTCGTGGGCCGTCCAGCGGCGTGCGGTTCCCGTGTTCGCGTCGACGGCGACGACGCCGAGGCGGCCGGGCCACGGCCCTTCGGGCAGGGCGGCCTGCCACGACTTCTCCGCCTGCTCGGCCGTGATCGGCGGCATCGCGGCGAGTGCGGCCCGGCCGACGGCCTGCGGGTCCTTCCCCTGTGTGGCGGCCATGCGCCGCAGCAGCGTCCGGTCGCCCTGTCCTGCCTGGGCGGCTCTGGCGTGCCAGGCGGCCCGCTCGCGCATCCTGCCGGGGACCTCGGTCAGCCCTTCGGGAGACATCGTCAACCAGGAGCCCACGACCGCTCCGGCCGAGGTGCCCAGCACCTCCTGGGCTTCGGCCAGCGGCACCCCGGTGGAGATCAGCTCGGTCAGCAGCGTCGCGGTCCACGACGCGCCGACCGGCCCGCCGCCTCCCAGCACCAGCGAGGTTCGGTTCATGAATCGTGGTCCCTTTCCGGGCCGAGGTCGAGCGGGATCCAGGGCATCTCGGGGGCATTGAGGATCATCTCGGCCGTCATCCGGAGCAGGCGGCCGCCGAACACCGCGCCCACCGCCCCGGTGCTGCCGACGATCAGCCGCACGATCACCACTCATCGCCATTTTCGGTCTGCCGTCGTCGACGTTAGTGTGGTTCGTCGTCTGGCAGCTGGAGGGTTGGAGACAGCCGATGGTCAGAAACGGACACGCTCCGATCGTCACGCTGCCCTACCGCGCCGGGGTCGGCGTGCCGCCGGGCGTGGAGGTGCTCGACTTCCCCGGGCTGCTGGCCAGGGCGTTCGGGCACGGCGTCGACCCCTATTCGCTCAGGCGGCCCGGCTTCCACGTGCTGATCGCGTTGCGGTCGGGGACGCTGCGTTGCTCGCTCGACTTCGCCGACCACGTGCTGGGCCCCGGCGACTGGTTGTGGGTGCGGCCGGGACAGGTCCAGCGGTACGACTCCCCGCTGGACGCCGCCGAAGGGCGGATCGTGCTGTTCCTGCCCGGTTTCCTCGACCGGGCCACGGCCGAGCGGGCCGGCGCGGACCTCGGCGTGTGGCGGCCGGCCTCGGTTCCGACGGACGCGGAGCGCGGCAGCCTGCGGCGGCTGCTCGACCTGCTGGAACACGAGTACACAGCCTGGGACGGGCGGGACGGCCACGTGGAGGTGCTGCGGCACCTGCTCGCCGCGCTCGTGGTGCGCCTGGCGGACATACACGGCGCCGACGGCGAGCCGGTCGCGGGAGGGGAGGCGTTCCTGCGCTTCCAGTCGGCCGTCGAGCGCGACTTCACCCGCAGCCACCGCGTGGAGGACTACGCCGCCGGGCTCGGCTACAGCGTCCGCACCCTGACCAGGGCCAGCCGGGCGGGGGCGGGCGTCGGGGCCAAGGGCTACATCGACGACCGCGTGCTGCTGGAGGCCAAGCGCCTGCTCGTGCACACCGACCTGCCCGCCGGCGTGATCGGGTTGCGGCTGGGGTTCCCCGAGGCCACGGTGTTCACGAAGTTCTTCCGCCGGCACACGGGCCGGACCCCGACGGCGTTCCGGCTCAGCTCCGGTTCCTGACCAGGGCCCTTCCGGCGTCGTGGAGCGCCCTGACGACGGTCGTGGGTGCGCCGCCAAGGCTTCTGACCTCGCCGTCATGCTTCGCCGACGCCGTCGCCCTGCCTTGGGCAAGACACCGCGAGGCGACACGCCAACCGACTATCTGCCGCTTAACCTGCGGAAACATGTCCAACCACTTCACCGGCCTCAGCCTCGGCCCGCCTCTCGGCGACCAGCGTCTCGACCTCTGCGACCTCTACGCCTTCACCGCGCCCAGCGATCCGAGCCGCACCGTCATCATCCTCAACGCCAACCCCAACGCCGACGCGCTCCACCCCGACGCCGTCTACCGCATCAACATCGACAACGACGGCGACCTGCTCACGGACATCGCCTTCAGCTGGGTCTACAGCCCGCCCGCACCCGACGGCTCCCAGACCTACACCCTCCGCATGGCCACCGGCGACGACGCCCGCGACCCCGAACCGGCCGGCACCGAGATCGTCACCGACGCCGCCGTCTCCTTCGGCCCCCACGCCAACGTCATCGACAGCGGCGCCTACACCGTCGCCGCGGGCAGCCGCAGCGACGCCTTCTTCTTCGACTTCGACGGAATCAAGAATCTCTTCGACACCAGCGGCAACCGCAACTTCACCGCCCCCCACCTCGGCGACCGATCACCATGGACGGGCGTCGACTCCAACACCACCGCCAACGTCTTCTCCATGGCCGTCGAACTGCCCACCGCCGCCCTGCGGCCCAATCCCACGCTCCGCATCTGGGGCCGCTGCAGCGTCCGCCGCGACGGCCGGCTCGTCCACGCCGACCGCGCCGGACACCCCTCCGTCAGCAGCTTCTTCAACACCGACGACACCAAGGAGGAGTACAACGCCGGCGAGCCGGCCAACGACCGCGACCGCTGGACCGACCAGTTCGTCCACCTCCTCGGGCACACCGGCGGCTACAGCCCCGAAGAGGCCCGTGCCGCGCTCGACGACCACGGCATCCTGCCCGACGTCCTCCACTTCGACCCGGCCAAACCCGCCTTCTATCCCAACGGCCGGACCTTCACCGAGGACGTCATCGACATCCGCGTCGCCTTCCTCACCAAGAACGAGGCGCCACCCACCGGGCTCAGCCCGCACACCGACACCCTCGACCGGTTCCCCTACCTGGGCGACCCGCACATGACCTAAAAGGAGTGGACGAACGGAAACGCAACCTTGTAGCGTGCCGTCGACCGTGACCCCACCACAGGAGGTGAGACCCATGAACGAGAGAACACCATGGGTGCTCCCCATCCCGTCACGGCCGGGCGGCTGACGAAACGCCGCCGGGAGCGCCGCCACCACGGCACTCCCGAAAGGCGACACCAATGCCCCACCCAGACGCCGACGTCGTCATCGCCGGCTGCGGACCCACCGGCGCCATGCTCGCCGCCGAACTCCGCCTCCACGGCATCCACGTCATCGTCCTCGACAAGGACACCGAGCCCGCGCCCGCCTCCCGCATCGTCGGACTCCACATCCGCACCCTCGAACTCATGGCCATGCGCGGACTCCTCGACCGCGTCCTCGAACACGGCAGGCGACGCCCCGCCGCCGGGTTCTTCGCCGCCATCCCCAAACCCGCACCGGACGACCTCGGCACGCCCTACGCCTACATGGTCGGCATCCCCCTGCCGGTCATCAACCGCATCCTCGCCGACCACGCCACCGGACACGGCGCCGACATCCGGCACGGCCATCCCGTCACCGGCCTCCGCCAGGACGACGACGGCGTCACCGTCGAACTCGCCCACGGAGAACGACTCCGCGCCCGCTACCTCGTCGGCTGCGACGGCGCCCACAGCACCGTCCGCAGACTCCTCGGCGTCGCCTTCCCCGGCGAACCCTCACGCAACGACACCCTCATGGCCGAGGTGGAAACCGGCACACCCCCCGAAGAGATCGCCGCCGTCATGGCCCGGCTCGGCGACCACCACCAACGCCTCTGGCTCCGCCCCGCCGGCCCCGGCCTGTACACCGTCGTCGTCCCCGCCGCCGACGTCACCGACCGCACCCAGCCCCCCACCATCGACGACGTCCGGGAGCGGCTCCACGCCCTCACCGGAACCGACTTCGGCGTGCACTCCCCCCGCTGGCTCTCCCGCTTCGGCGACGCCACCCGCCTCGCCGACTACTACCGCCTCGGACGCGTCCTCCTCGCCGGCGACGCCGCCCACATCCACCCGCCCATCGGCGGACAGGGCCTCAACCTCGGCGTCCAGGACGCCGTCAACCTCGGCTGGAAACTCGCCGCCCACATACGCGGACGGGCCCCCGAGGACCTCCTCGACACCTACCACGCCGAACGCCACCCCGTCGCCGCCGCCGTCCTCGACAACACCCGCGCCCAGATGGAACTCTCCGCCGCCGAACCCGGTCCCCGGGCCGTGCGCAGGCTGCTCACCGAACTCATGGACATCGACGCGGTCAACCGCCGCCTCATCGAGAAGATCACCGCCATCGACATCCGCTATGACTTCGGCGCGGGCCCCGACCTGCTCGGCCGCCGCCTGCCCGACATCGCCGTCAAGCACGGCAACCTCTACGGCCTGCTGCGGCACGGCCGGGGCCTGCTCCTCGACCGCACCGAACGGCTGACCACCGGCGGCTGGTCAGACCGGGTCGACCACCTGGCGGACCCGACGGCCGCGCTGGACGTCCCGGCCGTGCTGCTGCGCCCGGACGGCCACGTGGCCTGGATCGGCGACGACCAGCGGGACCTGGAGGGCCACCTGGCCCGCTGGTTCGGCGAGGGCCTGTCACTGCCCGACTCCTTTACAAAGTAGATTCCTAAGGCGTAAGCCCACGATCAGGGCGAACGCGAACAGCGGCAACCAGGCCAGCCGGGCCGCCACCCAGCCGAGATCCCCCGGCACGGTGTGCAGCCCGGCCATCGGCCCGGCGGGCAGCGCGAGCGCCGTCACCACGACGAGCGCGGTCTGGTGCCACACGTAGACGGTCATCGCCGCCACGTTCACCGCCGCCACCACTCCCCACAGGGCCGGGCGGCGCATCAGCCTCCGCAGCGGGCCGAGCAGCAGCAGGGCCGCGCCCGTCTGGGCGAGCCCGAAGGTCACCGCCGCCAGCGTCGGCGGCGACTGGTTCGACACCGCCGCTCCCGGCACGCCGACCATGGCCGCCGGATAGCCCCCGACCGTGATCAGGAGGGCGGTCGCGACGGCCCCCGCCACCAGCAACGTCCGCCCGTCGAACCGCCACCAGGACAACCCCACGCAGAAGGGCACCAGCCAGGCCGCCCCCACGTTGATCCAGCCCACCCATCCCGGCGCGTCGAAGCCGAACCGGGCCAGGTCGACGGCCGCGACCACGGCCACCGGCCAGCCGGGGTGCAGCCGGGCGACCAGCGGCGTCGCGGCGATCAGGGCGGCGTACACGGGCAGGAACCAGAGCGGCGACCACACCAGCTTGGCCAGCGCCGCGACCGTCGCGGGATCGGCGCCGCATGCCAGCAGCACGACCACCACCACGGCCCACACCCCGGCGAGCGCGGGCAGCGGGCGCAGCAGCCGGATCAGGCGCAGCCGCGGCGGGGTCGTGCTCCGGGCCGCGACCATGCCGCCGACCAGGAAGAACAGCGCCATCGTCTGGAGGAGCCAGGACGCCGGGGCAAGCTCGGGCAGGTGCTTCAGCGGGCTCGTCACCCTGATCGTGCCACTGTCGGCGACGAGCGCGGTGACGAGCCAGTGGCCGCAGACGACCCCGGCGACGGCGACGGCACGCAGCGCGTCGACGCCCCGGTCACGCATGGGCCACGATCCGCGCGATGCTCGCCAGCGACCGGCCCGACAGGTAGTCGCCGTGGCCGGCGTCCCCGGCGTCGAACCGCCGCGCGCCGAAGCCGGGGGCCGTGGGATCGGGGCCGAACACGGCGGGCACGTCGCCGATCCAGTCGCCGCTCCCCTGGCCGGCCCAGACGGCCCGGCCTCCCAGGGCGGCTGCCGACGGGGCCGGGACGCCCGCGGCGCCGTACAGGACCAGGTGCTCGACCGGGAGGCCCGGCGCGGCGCGGGCGCACACGACGGCGCCGTAGGAGTGGCAGAGCAGGGAGATCCGCGCGCCCGGGTACGCCGCGGCGAGCCGGATGACGAAGCCGCGCAGGCGCGGGGCCGCCGCGTCGGCCCGCGCGGTGGTCACCGAGGCGAGGCTGAGCAGGCGCGGGGTCGGGTAGCCGAGCCAGGCGACGACCGCCGAACCGGGCCCGAGCGCGGCCCGCAGGCGGGTCGTGCCGCCCCGGAGACGGCCGTAGGCGTCGAGGGTGGTGCCCGCGCCCGGGACGACGACCGCCACGGTCCGGGCGGGGAGCGTGCCGACGACCTCGACCGCCGTGCCGCCGTCACGGCCGTCGAAGGCCAGGAAGGTGCGCGACGGCGCGGCCATCGCGCGCAGCGACGCGGCCCTGGTCGTGTCCCCGCGTTCGGCGGCGAGCCGGGCGGCGCGGCCGATGGCCTCCCTGGTCAGGGTGTACTGCGCCGGACCGAACGCGACCAGGGTCTCCGGCGGCGCGGCGACGCCCTGGCCGGCGACCGGCACGGCCACCGACGCGGCGAGCAGGAGTGACCACAACACACGTCTCATGCCGGGGACGATGCCGGAGCCCGGCGGAGGGACACATCGGAGCGAAGGTGTACGACCACGGTCCGATCCCCTCGCACCGTCGGCGAACCTACGATCGCCTCATGTGGTGGACGGTTCCGCCGTGGGCGGTCGGCGTGCTCGTCATGGTCCTTTCGCGCGGCGGCTCCCCGGGCGGTCGCGACCTGGCCGTGATGGCGGTCACGACCGTGCTGGTCGTGGCGGGCGGCGCGCTGCTCGACCGGCTGCCCCTGACCGGGCTCGGCCTCCTGCTGGCCACCCTCCCGGCCGGCGGGTGGCTCTCGATCGGGATCCTGCCGTTCGCCCAGTTCGCGGTGGTCGCCTTCGGCCTCTACCGGATCGCCGCCACCGCCACCCGGCGCGTCTCCTCGATCGCGCTGGCCGCCACGGCCGCCGTGGAGATCCTCTGTCTGCTCTCCGCCCCGCCCGTCTACTCCGTGCTGGTGCTGTTCGCCGTGATCGCGTGGCTGCTCGGCCGGGCCGTCGGGCAGGCCAGGGAGCACGGCGCGGCCCGGGTGAGCTGGACCGCCGCCCAGGCCGTCACCGACGAGCGCCTGCGCATCTCCCGCGAGCTCCACGACACGGTCGCCCACTCCATCGGCGTCATCGCCTTCCAGGCCGGGGCCGCGCGGCGGGTGATCGGGACCCGCCCCGACGAGGCGGCCCGGGCGCTCGGCGAGATCGAGACGGCCGGGCGGGAGGTCCTCACGGGGCTGCGCCGCATGCTGGTCGCGCTGCGCGACGGAGACCCGGCCCCCGCGGGCGGGCTGGCCGACCTGTCGCGGCTCGGCTCGGCCGGGCTGAGCGTGGAGATCCGGGAGCTCGGCGGGCGGCGGGACCTGCCGCCGGAGGTCGACACGGCGGCGTACCGGATCATCCAGGAGGCCGTCACCAACGTGGCCAGGCACGCCGCGACCGGCTCGTGCACGGTGACGATCGACTACCGGGAGACCGAGGTGGCCGTCGAGATCGTCGACGGCGGGCGGGGCGGCCGGGGGCCGGTCACGCCGGGGTTCGGGCTGGCCGGCATGCGGGAGCGCGCCGCGCTGCTCGGCGGCGAGTTCGCCGCCGGTCCCGCGCCCGGGGGCGGATTCCGGGTGGCGGCCCGGCTGCCGGTGGAGGCGCGGTGAGCGTGCGCGTGCTGCTGGCCGACGACCAGCCGCTGATCCGGACCGCGCTCCGCATGGTGATCGCCGACGCGCCCGGCCTGGAGGTCGCCGGCGAGGCCGGCACGGGCGCCGAAGCGGTCCGCCTCACCCGGGAGCTCGGCCCCGACGTGGTCGTGATGGACATCCGGATGCCCGGCATGGACGGCATCGAGGCGACCCGCCGGATCACCGAAGCGGGCGGGAGGGCCCGGGTGGTGGTGCTGACGACCTTCGACGACGACGAGAACGTCTACGGCGCCCTCCGCGCCGGGGCCGCCGGCTTCCTGGTGAAGGACATGGCGCTCGACGACATTCTGAACGCGGTGCGGGTGGTCGCGGCCGGGGACGCCCTGATCGCGCCGGGCGTGACGCGCCGGTTGATCGCCGCCTTCGCCGCCCGCCCGGGTCCCAGCCCGAATACCCGCCCGGAGCCGCGCGCCCTGACCGGGATCACCGATCGCGAGCGGGAGGTCCTCACGCTGATCGGGCGCGGCCGGTCGAACGCCGAGATCGCCGCGGAGTTGTTCATCAGCGCGGCGACGGTCAAGGCCCACGTGACGCGCCTGCTGGTGAAGCTGGCCGCCCGCGACCGGGTGCAGCTCGTCATCGTCGCCTACGAGACGGGCCTGGTGCCGTGAGCCGTCACGCCTGGAGCGCGGCCTCGACGAACCTGCGCACCAGCCGCTCCTGCCGGCCCGGCACGAAGGCCAGCGAGACGGGGATCGGCGGGGCGTTCCGCACCGGCACGAACGTGACCGCGGGATGGGCGGAGCGCCGCCGGGCGACCTCCGGCACCACCCCGATGCCGCGCCCGGCCGCGACCGACTCGATCCACTCGTCGAAGTTCCCGGTCTCGACGACGGCGCACGGCCGCCGGTCGGGCCACGACCACGGCCCGGTCGTCCCGCTCAGGACGTTGACGACCAGGGGCCAGTCGGGGATCTCCGCCCAGTCGACGTGCTCGCGCGCGGCCAGGGGGGAGGTCAGGGCGCAGACGGCCACCCGCGTCTCGTCGAAGAGGTGGACCACCCGCAGCTCCCCCGCCGCCGTCTTCGGTTCGCCCCGCACGAGCGCGACGTCGACGGCGCCGTGCTCCAGGGCCGCGATCGTGTCGTCGGCGCGGACCATCACGACCGTGCTCGCGGTCGCCGCCTCGAATCTGCCGACCATGTCCTGAGCCCACGGATCGGGCAGCAGCCAGCTGAACCCCAGCCGCAGGCGGCTCTGCCGCCGGGCCGCGGCCACGGCACGGTCGAGGTCGCCGAGCACCCGCTCGACGTCGTCCAGGAACACCCGGCCCTCGTTCGTGAGCTCGACGTGCCGGGAGGTACGGTCGAGCAGCCGCACCTGGAGCGTGTCCTCCAGCCGGCGGACGGTCCGGCTCAGCGCGGGCTGGGTGATCGCCAGCTCCTCGGCCGCGCGGGTGAAGGAGCCGAGCCGGGCCACTGTGGCGAACGCCCTCAGGTGCCGGAGCTCCACATCCATAACCACCAAGCATAGATGCACGACAATAGGCATTTCCGGACACCCCCGGGGTCGACCTAGCGTCGAAAGGGGTGCGCCTCGTCCGACGATGTCGACGAAAGGACCGATCGTGCACAGTTCACTCACCGGCCTGGGCCTGACCTCCCCCGTTCTGGCGGCTCCCATGGCCGGCGGGGGCAGCACGCCGGCGCTGGTGATCGCGGCGGCGGAGGCGGGCGGCCTCGGGTTCGTCCCCGCGGGTTACCAGACCCCGGCCGCGCTGGCCGAGCGGATCGGCCGGGTCCGCGCGGCGGGTGTGCCCTTCGGGGTGAACCTCTTCGCCCCCAACCCCGTGCCGGTCGACCCCCGGCGCTACCGCGAGTACGCCGACCTGCTGCGCGCCGAGGCCGACCGCTTCGGCGTCGACGTCGGCGGCATCGAACCGACCGAGGACGACGACCACTGGGCGGACAAGATCGACCTGCTGCTGGCCGATCCGGTCCCGGTGGTGAGCTTCACCTTCGGCCTGCCCGACGCCGCGACCGTCGCGGCGCTGCGGGCCGCGGGCTCCCTCGTCGTGCAGACCGTCACCTCGGCCGAGGAGGCGCGGGCCGCCGCCGACCGGGGCGTCGACGTCCTGGCGGTCCAGGCGTCCGCCGCCGGAGGCCACTCGGGCACGCTCACCCCGGAGCGGATCCCGCCGGACGTCCCCCTGCCCCAGCTGCTCGGCGAGGTCGGGGCGGCCGTGCGGCTGCCGCTGATCGCGGCGGGCGGCATCGCGACCCCGACCGCCGTCAGCGCGGCGCTGGCCGCGGGCGCCGACGCGGTGAGCGTCGGCACCGTGCTGCTGCGCTCCGACGAGAGCGGCGCGTCGGCCCCGCACCGGGAGGCGCTCGCCGACCCCCCGCGCAGGTGCACGGTGGTCACCCGCGCGTTCACCGGCCGCCCGGCGCGCGGCCTGCGCAACACGTTCACCGACCGGTACACCGCCGAGGCCCCGGCGGGCTACCCCGCCCTCCACCATCTGACCAGCCCGATCCGCAAGGCGGCCGCCGCCGCGGGCGACTACGAGCGGATCAACCTCTGGGCCGGCACCGGCTACCACAACGCCCCGGCCGAGCCCGCCACCAGGATCCTGACCGGCCTCACCCGGCGCCTGTGGTTGTGACGCCTTCAGCCCGCGAGGGCGGCGGCCGCTTCGCGGTAGATGACCTCCGGGGCCTCCGCCAGCCACGCCTTCACCTGGCGGCTCCACTCGTCGGCGAGCACCTCGGACCGGTGCTGCTCGACGCCGTCGAGGGCCGCCGCGACGATCACTTCGGGGGCGGCCTTGTCGCCCTCGTACCAGGCCATCATGTCGGTGTCGGCGGCGCCCAGGTGCACCCCCGTCACCAGGGTGCGCTGGGCGGCCAGCTCCAGGCGGACGCCGTTGGTGAGCGCCCATTCGGCGGCCTTGGCGGCGTGGTAGGCGCCCGCGCCGTCGAAGGCGAGCCACGAGATCGCCGACAGCACGTTCACGATCGCGCCGTCGGCCAGCTGCGGCGCGAAGGCGCGGATGACGTCGAGGGTGCCGAAGAAGTGGGTGTCCATCTCGCGGCGGATCAGGTCCCGGTCCCCGCCGACCAGATTCGCCCCAGTCGAGATCCCCGCGTTGTTGATGACGATGTCGACGTCGGGCGCCGCCGCCACCGCGTCGGCGATCGACGCCCGGTCGGTGACGTCGAGCCGCAGCGGGACGGCCCCCGGCACGTCGACGAGCTCGGGGCGGCGGGCGGTCGCGTACACCTTGGCGGCCCCGCGGTCGAGAAGGGAGAGGACGAACTGCCGGCCCAGGCCCCGGTTGGCGCCGGTGACCAGCACGTGTGCTCCGTTGATCTGCATGCCGATACGCTAAAACCTGACGTTGACGTCAGGGGCAAGTCTTGTGACGGAGGTCACGATGCGTATCGGCGAGTTGGCGGCACAGTCGGGCGTCAGCGTGCGGGCGCTGCGCTACTACGAGGAGCAGGGGCTGTTGGAGGCCGAGCGGAGCGGCTCGGGGCAGCGCCGCTATCCCGCGTCGGCGGCCGAGCGGGTCCAGCTGATCCAGATGCTCTACGCGGCCGGCCTGTCGAGCCGGACCATCGCCGAGTTGCTGCCCTGTGTCGAGTCCAGGGTCAGCACCCCCGAGTCACGGGCCCGGCTGGCCGCCGAGCGTGACCGCATCGACGCCCAGATCGCCGCGCTGACCCGCACCCGCGACCGGCTCGACGCGGTCATCGTGATGTCCGGACTTCCGGCCAGTGGCTGCATGTGGATTTCCGACCACGACATCACCGAACAGGCGGAAATGGCCGGCGGATTGAACGGTTCACCAGACGCGCGGTGAACCGTCTCACTTAGCGGGATCCCCGCTTCTCACAATCGCGTTTCCGGTTTATGAACGGCGTGACGACATTCCCCACACCGGAAGGAAAAACGTGACGCGATTATCGAGGGTCCTGATGGCGGTCGCGATCGCCCTCGGGCTCGTGCAGGTCGCCGCGAGCCCCGCGCAGGCCGCCGTCCCCAACCGCTGGGGCTACGCCTACGTCGACGTCCCCGCCGGAATCCCCAGCCTTGCCCACCAGGCTGGAAGCTGGCCGGGCGGCTTCAACGTCAGCGTGACCCCGGGCGTGCCCGGCGAGACGATCGTCCGGTTCCCGCAGATCGCGGGCCCCGGCGGCGTCGCCCACGCCACCGCGGTGGCCAACGCGCCCTACATCTGCCAGGTCGCCAAGTGGACGCCGGTCGGCCCCGACCAGATCGTCGTGGTCAGGTGTCACCAGTTCGGCGGCGCGCCGGTCACCACGCCGTTCACGGTCACCTGGTCGGAAAGCACGCCCCCGATGGTCGGGCCCGCCGGGCAGGGCTTCGGATACGTGCACTACAACGGCGGGACCGTCGCCTCCTTCAACTCCGCGGGCGGCGCCAACGTCGTCAGCGTGCTGGGGGTGGGCTGGTACAAGGTCGACATGAACGGCCTCGGCTTCGCGACCCCGGCCGGGAACATCCAGGTGACGGCGCAGAACGACCTGACCCAGGCCAGGTGCAAGGTCGTCAACTGGGCCCCCGGGGTGGCGGTGCAGCAGATCGAGGTGCGGTGCTTCAACGCGGTGAACACCCCGATGAACTCCGGCTGGAGCCTGACCTACCAGCGGGAGCGCAACATCAACGGGCGCTGGGTGCCGCCGAAGGCGTTCGCGTACACCTTCGACCACACGCCGGCCAACCCCGGGCCCTACGCGCCGGCGCCCGCGGGGGTCAACTACAACTCGCAGGGCGTGGTCAACACCGTGCGGTCGTCGGGGGTGGGCCTGCGTATGGTCACCTTCCCCCGGGTCGGCTTCCCGATCGACCACGTGCAGGTCACGGCGTACGGGAACAACCCTGACCACTGCAACCTGCAGACCCTGTGGAACACCACGGGCGCCGTCGCCACGGTGCGGAACGTGCAGTGCTGGACCGGGGTGACCCGGGCCGACCGCGCGTCGTTCGTGTCGTACACCTCGACCCAGTAAGAGGTGGCGGGGGCGGGGCCTCGCCCCGCCCCCGCGTGCTAGTGGGCGGCGCCCAGGCCATGACGTCGGATGATTCCCCTGCCTCACGCCACGGCGGTGCCCTCCAGTTCGACCATCAGCCCCGGGACGGCCAGCCGCGCCACCCCCAGCATCGTCATGGCCGGCGCCACCCCGGCCGCGCCCAGCCGCGCCGCCAGCCCGCCGTAGTGCCGGAGCAGCAGGTCGACGTCGGTCGTGTAGACGTTCAGCCGCACCAGGTTCTCCAGCGACATGCCCGCCTCCGCGAGCACCGCCTCCAGGTTGCCCAGGCTCAGCGCCACCTGTCCCGCCATGTCGTCGAGGTGCTCGGGCTTGCCCTCGGCGTTCGTCGCGGTCTGACCCGAGACGTAGAGGGTCCGGGTCTGCCCCGACACGAGTTCGCCCTGGTCGAAGCCGAATTCCACCGACCACGTCACCGGGTTGACGGCCGTTCGCCGCATCGCCACGAGAGGCTCCGTTCGTTTCGTCTGCGTTCGTCGTACGGGACAGGAGCCTTCCGGTGAATCACGACATCCTCTGTCGTGTATTCCTCCTAGGGTTTTCCCATGCGTGCCGACCGGCTGGTCTCCCTCGTCCTGCTGCTCCGGCGGCACGGCCGGATGTCCGCCCCGGCGCTGGCCCGGGAGCTGGAGGTGTCGGCCCGGACCGTCCTGCGCGACATCGAGGCGCTGTCGGCGGCGGGCGTGCCGGTCTACGCCGAACGCGGCCGGCACGGCGGGTTCGCGCTGCTGCCCGGGTTCCGCACCGAGCTGACCGGGCTGACCCCCGACGAGGCCCTCGCGCTGCTGATCGCGGGGTCGCGGCGCGGCGCGCAGGCGTTCGGGCTCGGTTCGGCGCTGGCGTCGGCGATGCTCAAGGTGGTCGACGCGCTGCCCGACCGTTATCGCGACACCGCCGTGGGGGCGGCCGAACGGCTGCTCATCGATCCGGAGACCGACCTGCTGTCGCGGCGGCTGGTGCACGACGAGGCGCCCGGCGCCGTGGTGGCCGGGGTGCTGCGCGCGGTGCTGGCCGGGCGCAAGCTGCGCATCCACTACGCCGCCGCCGACCAGGACCCGGAGTGGCGCACCGTCGACCCGATCGGCCTGGTGACCGTGCGCGACCGGGGATATCTGCTGGCCACGCGGTCGGGCGCCGACCGGACCTACCGGTTGTCGCGCATCACGGCCGTCGAGGAGCTGGCCGAACCGGCCGAGCGGCCCGAGCGGGTCGACCTCGACCGGGCCTGGCAGGAACGCGGCACCCGGTTCCGCGCGGGCGGCGACCAGGTCACCGTGCCGGTCCTGATCGACGCGGCGCGCCGGGAGGAACTCGCCGGCACCGCCGTGGCCGTGCTCACCGAGAAGACCGAACCCGACGGCCGGCTGCGGCTGGAGGTCACCTTCCAGGACCCCCGGCACGCCGTGTGGGCGTTGTGGCGGCTGGGCGCGGGCGCGGAGGCCCTCGCGCCCCAGTGGTTGCGCACCGCCCTGCGCGACCGCGCCGCCGCGCTCGCCGCCCGCTACGAACACTGAGATTCTCCGTTACGGCTCCGCCCGCCGGCGCCGACCGCCGCCCACCGCACGCGCCGCGACCGGCGCCGACCGGCCGCGCCGGAACCCGCCGCTTCGCCGGAAAACGCGTTGCCCGCCCTCTTCTCCGGGACGTATGGTCTTGCGCCCGTGGTCACAGTTGTGGAACGAGTGCTGCCCGCGCGCCTCGGGCGGGGTTTCCGGTGGTTGCTGGCGTCGAGCTGGTTGTCGAACCTGGGTGACGGGATCGCCGCCGCGGCCGGGCCGCTGCTGGTCGCGTCGCTGACGAGCGACCCGCTGATGATCTCGTTGTCGGCGCTGGTGAGCTGGGCGCCTCCCCTGCTGTTCGGCCTGTACGCGGGCGTGTTGTCCGACCGGCACGACCGGCGCAGGATCGTGCTGGCCGCGAACGCGGCGCGGGCGCTGGTGCTGGTCCTGCTCGTCGTGCTGATGGCGACCGGCCGGGTGACGGTCGAGTCGGCGCTGGTGCTGCTGGCGCTGCGCGCCGTCGCCGAGGTCTTCGCCGACAACGCCACCGCCACGCTCACGCCGATGATGGTCGGCCGCGACGACCTCGTCGTCGCCAACGCCCGCCTGGGCACCGGGTTCATCACGCTCAACCAGCTCGCCGGGCCGCCCGTCGGCGCGGCGCTGTTCGGCCTCGGACTGGCCTGGCCGTTCGCCGGTCAGCTCCTCCTGGTGGCGGCGGCGATCGTGCTGGTCGCGCGGATCACCCTGCCGCCGCACCCCCGCCAGGCCGACGGGGCGAAGCCGAACGCCGTGCGCGAGCTGGTCGAGGGCTTCCGCTGGACCGCCCGCCACGCGGCCGTCCGCACGCTGGTCCTGACCATCCTGATCTTCAACTTCACGTTCGGCGCGGCCTGGTCGGTCCTCGTCCTCTACACCCAGGAGCAACTCGGCCTCGGCGCCCTGGGCTTCGGCCTGATGACCACCATCGGCGGCGTCGGCGGCCTGATCGGCACCGGCCTCTACGGGGCCATCACCCGCAGGGTCAGCCTCGGCGCGCTGATGCGGATCGGGCTCGTCATCGAGACGCTCACCCACCTGGGTCTGGCCCTGACCCACTCCCCGTGGATCGCGGGAGCGATCTTCCTGGTCTTCGGCGCGCACGCGTTCATCTGGGGCACCACCTCGCTCACCGTCCGCCAGCGCGCGGTCCCCGCCGAACTGCAGGGCCGCGTGGGCAGCGTCAACACCGTCTGCGTGTACGCCGGCCTGGTGGTCGGCTCACTGATCGGCGGCGTCCTGGCCACCCGCTTCGGGGTCGCGGCCCCGTTCTGGTTCGCGTTCGCCGGTTCGGCGGTGTTCCTGGTCGTCCTGTGGCGGCAGCTCAGGCACATCGCCCACGACGACGCGCCCGCCCCTAGTGGAGCACCTTGAGCAACTGCTCGCCCAGCACCGCGGCCGACGCGGGGTTCTGCCCGGTCAGCAGGTTGTGGTCGACGACCGTGTAGGGCTTCCACGGCTCGCCCTTGGTGAAGTCGACGCCGAGCCGGACGAGCTCGTCCTCCAGCAGCCACCGCGCCTTGGACGCCAGCCCGACGCCTTCCTCCTCCTCGTTGGAGAACGCGGTGACCTGGTATCCGGCGAACGGCGACTCGCCGCGCACCCGCGTCGCCAGCAGCGAGGCGGGCCCGTGGCAGACGATGGCCAGCGGCTTTCCGGAGGCCAGCGCCGCCGTCAGCAACCGCCCCGCGTCGGCGTCGGCGCACAGGTCCTCCATCGGACCGTGCCCGCCCGGGCAGTAGACGGCGTCGTAGTCCTCCAGCCGCGCCTCGGACAGCCGGATCGGCCGCCGCAGCTCCTCCGCGAGGCGGATCGTCGCCTCCAGGTCGAGCGCCTCCTGCGCGCCGCCCGCCATGTCGGGCCGCAGGCTCATCATGTCGACGGTCGGGACGACCCCGCCCGGCGTGGCGACCGTGATCTGGTGCCCCGCCTCGGTGAGCGCCCGGTAGGGGGCCGCGAACTCCTCGGCCCAGTACCCGGTGGCGTGCCGGGTCCCGTCCTTGAGCGTCCAGTACGACGCCGCGGGCATCATGAAAAGCAACCTGGCCACGGGCGACCGCCCCCATCCTGATCGTGGTCGACACAGGCCTTCCACCAGCCACTTTATGCACGATGTCGCCGTTTGCGCAGGTGGGGGCAGGACCTTACCCGGCCATGGCGACAGGCCCGGCCTGCCCCGTTAGCGTGGGAGGCACCGGAGGGAGAGGGCCATCGACGGGGGACGTGCGAAGAGGCTCGGCGACAGGTTCTGGGAGACCTTCTCGCCGACGTCCGAGCGCCCGGAGAGTGCGCTCGGCCTCCGGCTGGTGCTGGCGATCTTCGGTGTGCTGATCTGCGCCGCCGTGGCCGTGCTGGCCTTCCTGATCGGCATTGTGTTCCTGGGCGTGATCATGGCCGTCCTCGCGGTGATCGCGATCGCCGACCTGATCGTCGTCATCCGGCGGCTGCGTCAGCGGCACACCGTGTGAAGGGTGCCGGAGTGGACCCCCGGCACCCCGGCGGTCAGGCCTTGACCGTGCAGGCCAGGCCGTTGAGCGTGAAGGCGCCCGGCTCCGGGTTCTGTCCCGTGTGGGCGCCGTTGAAGCCGAGGTTGACCGTCGCGCCCGGCGCGATCACGGCGTTCCAGGCGGCGTTGCGCGCCGTCACATGCCGCCCCGTCTGAGACCACACCGCGCTGTGGGCCGAGGTGAGCCGCTGGCCGGCGTCGGGGAAGTCGAACTCCAGGCTCCAGACGTTCACGGCGGACGTGCCGGTGTTCTTCAGCGTCATCCAGACGCTCATGCCGGTCGACCACGTCACGCCGTCGTACCCGACCTCACACGCGCCGGTCGTCGGCGTCGGGCTCGGGCTGGGACTCGGGCTCGGGCTCGGCGGCACGGGGAGGCCCTGCCGGGCCAGCACCCTGGTGGGGCTGGACGGCGGGCTGACGTTGCCGGCGGCGTCCCTGGCCACCACGGAGTAGGTGTAGTACTGGCCGATGACCAGGCCGCCCTCGTGGAACATCGGGAACGTCGTGCCGACGCTGCCTACCTTGGTCCAGCCGCCGGCCGTCTCACGGTAGACGTCGTAGCCGGTCACGCCGACGTTGTCGGTCGACGCGTTCCAGCAGAACGCGGTGCCCTCGGCGTCGGCCAGGCAGCCGTCGCGCACGTTCTGTGGCTGGCTCGGCGGCTGCGTGTCGCCGGGCTCGGGCGACGGCGAGGGCAACTGCATGCCGGTGGTGGCCGTGAGCGTGATGAACGACGAGGGCGCGCTCACGTTGCCCGCCTGGTCGCGGGCGACGAGGTAGAAGGAGTAGGCCCGTCCGCGCACCAGACCGCCGACGATGGTGGGGCTGCTCGTGGGCGAGGAGGTCTTCGTGAACCCCGTCGAGGTCAGCATGTACACGTCGTAGCCGGCCACCGGGCCGCTGTCGTCGGTCGACGGCGTCCAGCAGATGCCGACCATGCCTCCCTGCGAGCTCGGCGGCGGGCAGGACATCAGGCCGCCGGGACGGGACGGCGGCGTCGTATCGGCCGCGAGGGCCGGGAGCGGGGTGACGATCGCGAGCAGGGCTCCGGCGATCAGGGCGATGCGCAGTTTCATGCCCGGATGCTCCGCCGCTCCCGGTCGGCAGGCCAGCGAAGCCCACTCCCCCGCAGAGGAAGCGCAGGTCGCCCGTGAAACTCTCACGCGGAAATGGCCACCCGGAATTGTCGGTTAAGCGGGAAAGCCCGCCGATTCCGGTGGTTTCCGCGACCCCCGCGCGAAACCGGCCTCGCATTCGAGCACTTCCGGACCGAATCGATGCCCTTGCGATAAAGCGGGAATTCGCCTATTCCGGCCCGCCGATCGTGTCAAGAAGAACGCGGGCCATGTCGGTCACCCGGCTGGTGGCCTTGCGGGCCGCCGCCTCCGCCAAGCCGGGCACCTCGCCCCGGGCCCCGGCGAGCACGGCCGCCTTGACCGCCACGCCGAGCAGGTCGGCCATCCCGTGGACGGGACGCCCCCCGGAACGCCCCAGCAGCGGCGGCAGCGCCTCGGCCAGGATCGCCCACGTCTCCCGGTGGGCTCCCGAGAACACGAGTTCCTCCAGGGCGGGCGTCGCCCTTTTCAGCGGCACGGCGCCCGACCTGACCGACTGTGCGAGGGCCCACCCGAAATCGGCGGCGGCGAGCTCCCCGCGCACGGCCAGGATCGTGATCGCCTCGACGGCGAGGTCGCGTTGCGCGGGGTTCTTGTGGCCGAGCGCCATCGTGACGGCGCTCGCCGTCGCGCGCCCGGCCGGTCCGCCTCCCTGGACGAGCGCCCGCAACACCGACACCCGGGCGCGGCCCGCCGGAACGCCCACGACGAAACATTCGAGCACGTGGGCGGCGACCACCTCGCGGTGCGACGGCAGCACCGTCGGCCACCACCGGATCTCGTCGGAGTGGCGGTTCCAGGCCTCGGGCTCCAGCGTGCACAACGCGGCGATCGGCTCGGGCAGGCCGGGCACGGCCGGTCTCATGACGGCGTGCACGGCCGACGTCTCCCGGTCGTCGTAAGAGTCGGGGTCGGGCGTGGTCGCGACCGCGCAGCTCACCTCGGGGTCGGCCAGGCCGCCGTCGCGCAACCACGCGGCCAGCCGCCGTCCCGCCGATGAGGTCAGCCGCCCGGCGCGGGCCACCACCTCGGGGTCGGCGGTCCGGGGCAGCCGGAGCAGCGCCTGCCAGAAGTCGAGGGGCAGCGGCTCGGCGTCGCCCAGCCGCGCCACCCGGTCGACCAGCATCGCGGCGGCGACGTGTCCGGTGGGCTCGGTCGGGGTGGCCAGCAGGACGGGGATGGTGCGGCCCGACTCCAGCAGCGCGATCACCTCGCGCACCCGGTCGCGGGTGAAACGGTCGAACGGCGTGCCGTGGCGGGGGTCGCGGGCCACGACCTCGTCGATCAGCCCGGAGAGCTCGGCGCTCTCGGCCGGGTTCACCAGCGCGAGCGCGCACTGGGTCAGCAGCACGCCGACGTGACGGGCCAGGGAGGAGGGGTCGACGTAGCGGTCCCGCCCCCAGACCTGCTCGCACCACGGCCACACGGCGTCGAGCGTCGCCTCGCGGTCGACATGGGTGAACGCCACCAGCGCGGCCATGATCTGCTCGACCTCGACGGGGTCGTAGGACCGCCATCCCCGCCCCACCCGGCCCGTGAGCTCGGCCGGGGAGCCGATCTCCGGCGGCAGTGGGGGCAGCCCCAGGGTCACCCGCAACTCGCCGGGCGTCAGCACCTCCGACGGCTCGGCCTCGACCGCCTCGACCCCGCCGAACGCGCCCGCGATCTGGCCGCGGAGTTCCGCGGGCAACCCCGCGGCGGCTGCCCGGATCACGCCGGCCGTCTCCGGGGACGCGTGGGGGGCCAGCCTGAGCGCCAGCCGCACCGCACGGTCGCGGAGCGACGGCGTCTCCTGCGCGAAGACGACCGCCAGCGCCGCGAGCGCGCCGTCGGCCTCTTCGGGCCGGGCGAGGGCGATCCACTGGAGCGCGGTCGTGACGTGCTTCTTCTCCGGCCGGAACGCCAGCGCCCCGACGGCCTCGCCGAACAGGCCGGACTCGAGCGGGACCCGGCCCAGTTCGCCGACGGCCAGCAGCGCGAGCGGGTTCGCGGCCACCGGCAGCACCCTGATCAGCTCGACCACGGGGACCTCGGCGGGTTCGGGGCGCAGCCGCTCCCACAGGAGGGTGAACGGTTCGATGTCGCGGTCGTGCCCGTGGGTCAGGAACCGCGCCACGCACCCGTCGAGCAGCGCCCGCCGGTCGAGCCGCCCCTCGGCCGCGAGGTCGGCCAGCGCGCTGATGGCGGTGTTCTCGTTGTGGGCGCTGTTCCACTTCCAGTCGTGGATCAGGGGCGCGGCGGCGCCCTCGGCGGTGAACAGCCGGGGCGTCAGGACGTCGAGGAACGGGTCGTCGCGGAGCACGTCGAGCCGGCCGCCCCGCCAGAACCGGTGGCACACGTCCCACAACCAGCCCACGACGAAGGCGTCGTTCTCGGGCGGCTCGATGCCGGTCTCGATCGCGAGCCGCGCGGCCAGGTCGTAGCCGGGCTGCCCGTCGACGTTCTGCCACCCCCTGCGGTCGCCCGGCCGCAGGCCGGTGACGAGCCGGTGGGCCAGGTCGCGCCGCCACGCCTCGTCTCTGGCCCGGAGCACCTCGGCGACGCGCTCGGCGTCGTCCCTCGGCGACCGCGGGAGCCGGAGGTCGCGCCGGTCGAGCCACGCGGCGACCTGCCCCGCGCCGGAGAAGCACGCCGCCCCGGCGACCCGCAACCCGGACGCCTGGTCGGCGGCCTCGCCGCGCGACAGGCCGGCCAGGTGACGGGGCAACCACTCGGCGACGGCCCTGCGGTCGGCCCCGGTGAGCGAGCCGACGTGGGCGGCCAGCCCGGCGTCGTCACCGGCCTCGACGCACTTCCTGACCTGCTCCCACGCGTTCACGCCGGAACCCTACCGGCCGCCTCCGACAGCAACGCCCTGGAAGAGATGGGGCCGGGGGGCGAGGGTCCAGGCGATCACCTCCACCAGCTCCGGCTGGACGTCCGGACCGGCGGTGATCGCCACGGTGGCGTCGCGGCGTTCGACCACCCGGCCCTCCAGTCCGCCGAAGCCCGGAGGCCAGATCGTCACCCCGACCGCGGGGCCGGTCGCCGGGACCAGCCGATAGTGCAGGAAGCCCGGTGAGGCGTCCACCATTTCTATCCGGTAGCCGGCCAGGTCGGGGGCGAGCAGCGGCACCCGCGCCACGGCGGGGCCGGTGCGCCACCACGCCAGCCGCTCGGCGAGGCCCGGAGTGGTGACCGTCGCCACCAGGGCGTAGACGATCACGACGGCGAGGATCGGCGCCCACGGTTCCGGTTGGAAGAAGCTGGTGACCAGATAGGCCGCCGACATCGCGAAGAGCAGCCCCAGCCCGGCGGCGGTCCAGGCGGGCCGCACCCGGAACACCCAGAGGAAGGGCCAGGCCAGGATCCCTCCCGCGGGCACCGCGGCGTAGATCATCATGAACAGCCCGTACAGGGTCACGAGCCCGGTCTGAAAGATCAGCACGATCGCCACCACGACCAGGCCATAAGCGAGCACTCCGGCTGCCGCCCCGGCCGCCGCCCGGCGGAAGATGACCTTCATGTCCTGGATCGTGACAGGCTTCGGTGACGGTCAGGTCACTCCGGCTTCAGGGAGACGTGATAGTGGCCGACGAGCCACCGGTCGCCCTGGCGTTCGAGGACCATCGTCACGTGACGGCGGGCGACCTCGCCGTCGGCGTAGGTGAAGTCGGCGGCGGCGTAGCCCGTGATGACGTCGTCCGCCGACCGGCGGGCGTCGATGATCTCGTAGTCGACCCGCAGCCCCGCGGGCTGGCCGTCGTAGTACTCGACGACCGAGGCCCGGCCCCGCGTGGGTTCGGGGTGGGCGCCCTGGAACAGCGTGTCCTCGGCGAACACCGTGCCGACCTCGACGGGGTCGTGGACGTCGATGCCGTGCTTCCAGACGGCCAGCACGCCCTCGAAGACGCGCTCGCTCATCGGCCCGCGCTCTGTCCGCCGTCGATGTGCAGGAACTCCCCGGTCACCAGCGGGGCCCGCTCCAGGTAGAGCACGCCGTGGACGACGTCGGAGATGTGCCCGATCTTCTTCATCGGGTGGAGCTGGGCGAGTTGTCCGGCGTCGCCGCCGCTGTGCAGCGGGGTGTCGATCAGGCCGGGCGAGACGGCGTTGACCCGGATGCCACGGTCGGCGTACTCGATGGCCAGCGACTTGGTGGCCGACGCGACGCCGCCCTTGCTCAGCGAGGCCAGCACCGAGGGGACGGCCGAGTTGGCCTGCTCGACCAGCGTGGTGGTGATGCTCACGATGTGGCCGCCGCCCTGCTGGAGCATGGGGTCGATGACCTGCTGGGTCAGGGAGAAGAAGCCCCCGACGTTGATGTCCATGACCTTCCTGTAGTCGTCGTGCGTGTAGTCGGTGAACGGCTTGGCGACGAAGACGCCCGCGTTGTTGACCAGGGTGTCGACCCGCCCGAAACGGTGCAGCGCCGTCTTCACGACCGTCTCGGCGGTGGCGGGCTCGGCGATGTCGCCGGGCACCGCGACGACGTCGGGGTCGTCGCCGCCCTGGATGGAACGGGAGGTGGCCACCACCGCGTAGCCGATCTCGCGGTACGCGGCCACCAGTGCCTCCCCGATGCCCTGCGATGCCCCGGTGATGATGGCGACGCGCTGATCTGACATGACATGCTCCTAGACGGTCGGTCTACTACTGACATTTCCGTTTTAGCCGACCGGTCGTATAATTGCAAGATGGGTCGAACGTCAGACGCCCGGCAGCGGATCCTCGCCGCGGCCACCGATCTGTTCTCCCGCCGCTCCTACGGCTCCATCGGCGTCGCGGAGATCTGTGCGCAGGCGGGCACGCCGAAGGGCAGTTTCTACCACTTCTTCGAGTCGAAGCAGGCGCTCGCCCTGGAGATCATCGACCTGCAGTGGAACTCGCAACGCGGCCGCTGGCAGGCCATCCTCGACAGCGACGGCCCGCTCGTCCACCGGCTCAAAGACCTGTTCGCGTTCACGGTGGAGGTGCAGACCGCGTCGCTGAACGACGCCGGCGTGGTCTCCGGCTGCCTGTTCGGCAACCTCAGCCTGGAGCTGAGCACCGGCGACGACCCGATGCGGCAGAGGCTGCGCACGATCTTCGACGAGCAGGTCGACCTGATCCGCCGGGCGATCGAGAAGGCGCAGGCGCAGGGCGAGCTGAGCGTGATCGACGCGCCGGGAGCGGCGAAGTCGATCGTCGCCCAGATCGAGGGCACGGTCCTGTTCGCCAAGCTCTTCAACGACCCGGGCCAGCTCGACCAGCTGTGGGCCAACAGCCTGCGCCTCCTCCAGGTCGCCGACGCCTAGGGTCTACCATTTCAGTCACGCTCCGGGGGGCCGCTGCCCCTGAGAACTGTCGGTTGCAATCGGGAGGCTGCGCAGTGTCAGCGCAGTTGGCGGAGGCAGCGGTCTGTTGCCCGTGTCGGTCCGGAACGACTGGAGCAGATAGGCCACCAGGCGCCGGGACGCTGCACCGTCATCCGGTAGGGCGGTCACCAGACCGCAGTGCGCCAACAGGACCACGGCGAGGTCGGAAGGGTGAAAATCGGCCCGCAGCGCGCCCGACGCCTGGGCCCTGCGTACCAGGGTCGTGAAGTCCCGCTCGGCTCGTCGCCGGGACTGCGCGTGGTCCGACGTGCTTTCCGGGAAGGCCGCGACGAACGCGGCCGGGAACCCGCGTTCCTCCCGTTGCAGAGCGCAGACCGTCTCAACCAGGTGCTGGAAGCCCTGCCACGGGTCAGGGGCGGCCAGAGCCTCGGTGAGCGCCCGCGCGCAGGTCTCCATCTGGCGCGCGAACGCGCCCCGCACCAGAGCGTCCCGGGTCGGGAAATGCCGGTACAGCGTCGCCACGCCGACCCCGGCCCGACGGGCCACGGTCGCCATCGGGGCGTCGATCCCGTGCTCGGCGAAGACGGCACGGGCGGCGACGAGGATGCGCTCCCGGTTGCGCCGGGCGTCCGCCCGCACCCCGTCCCGGGCTGTGATCCGAGAGGATTCCGCCATCACTGTCTCTCGCTTCCGGTCCAAACGGACGATCGCGTCCGCTTAAGAGCTTACGGTCGATGCCAGACCCCTGTACGGCCCCCGGCGGCAAAGGCGGAACGATGAACGACCGCATGATGAAGGCAGTGCTCTACGACCGCTACGGTGGCCCCGATGTGCTCTACGCGGGCCGCGTGCCACGCCCCGAACCGGCCCACGGCGAGGTCCTTGTGCAGGTGCGCGCGTTCAGCGTCAACGGCGGCGAACTGGCAGCCCGTGCCGGCCGTCTCCGCCTCCTGACCGGCCGGAGATTCCCCAAGCGCGTCGGCTTGGACTTCACCGGCGAGGTCGCCGCACTGGGTGCCGGAGTCACCCGGTTCGCGACCGGCGACCGCGTATGGGGGGTCTTGGGCCGCACCTCCGGTTTCGGCAGCGCCGCCGAGTACGTGACCGTGCCCGCCGAGCGGGTCGGCCGGCTCCCCGACGGCCTTGACCTGGTGGACGCCGCCGCGCTGCCGGTGGCCACCACGGCCATCACCGCGCTGCGGGACAAAGCCGGGCTGCGCCCCGGCGAACGACTCCTCGTCCGGGGCGCGGCGGGCGGTGTCGGCAACGCCGCCGTCCAGCTCGGACGGGCGTACGGCGCCGAGGTCACGGCCCTCGCCCGCGCAGCCAACCTCGACTTCGTCCGCGGGCTCGGCGCGCACGAGGCCGTCGACCACCGGACTGTGCGGCCGGCGGAACTGGGCCGCTTCGACGTGGTCCTGGACACCGTGGGGACCGACCTGCGGGCCTTCCGGCGCCTACTGAACTCCGGCGGGCGCATGGTCACCATCGCCTTCGACCTGAAACGGCCCGCCGCGTCGCTCGGCTACCTCGCGGCCAGCACGGTCCACGGACACGGCCGGGTGCGCTTCTTCAGCGGCAACCCCATGCGGGCGGACTTCGACGACCTCGCCCGCCATGTGGTCGAGGGCAAGCTGAGCCCCGTGGTGGACAAGGTCTTCCCCCTGGAGGAGACGGCAGCGGCACACCGGGCGCTGGAGGCGGGCGGCGTCCAGGGCAAGTACGTGGTCAGGGTCGCGTAGGACCCCTGTGGAGGCGCTGATCACAGCCAACAACGGCTCCAGCACCGCCCACTGCTCGTCCGGGAGATCTCCCCGATCCGTGAACCATGATCATTCACAGCCCGGGATCCACTTTCGACACAGGGCCTAGGAGGCCTTCAGGAGCAGTTCGGCGAGCTCCTCCGGCGCGGTGACCATGCAGTCGTGCCCGGTGCGCAGCTCCCAGACCCGCGCCCCCGGCGGGACCGGGCGGCGGGCGACGCCGGGCGCGTCGCCGACGCAGTGGACGTGGGTCTGCGGGATGGCGGCCACCACCGCCTCGTCGAACCGGACGGGCTGCTGGAAGCAGCGGACCGGCTCGTCCGAGAGCATCGGGCGAAGCCATTCCACGTCGGCCGGGTCGGTCACCCCGAAGAAGCCGTCCATGGGCGGGATGCGCCAGCTTCCGGCGGCGTCGATCAGGTGCTGGGTGAAGGGCATGACGTCGAGCACGCTCTCGCCGTCGGCGGGGACCATCGCGTCGACGTACACAAGCCCGGAAACGCGGTCCGGAGCGCGGCCGGCCACCGCCGGGACGATCATCCCGGCGTAGCTGTGCCCGACCAGGATCACGTCGGTCAGGTCCTCTTCGGTGAGCACCGCCAAAACGTCGGCGATGTGGGTGTCGAGGCCCACGTCGGGGCCGAGCAGGTGGGCCCGGTCGCCGTGGCCGGTCAGGGAGGGGGCGAGCACGCGGTGCCCGGCCTCGGTCAGCAGGGGGACGACGCGGTCCCACACCCGGCCGTCGTGCCAGGCCCCGTGGATGAGCAGGAAGGTCTTCATGGCAAGGACGCTAGTGAGCCGTTGGGTACCGATTGGTAACCTTCGGCTCGTGCGTGATTCCGCGGGGGGCGTCTTCCTCGCCGACTGCCCCGCCCGGCTGGCCATCGAGATCATCAGCGACAAGTGGGCGGCCGTCGTGCTGTTCGCGCTCAGCCGGGGGCCGTGCCGGCACGGCGAGCTCGTCGACCTGGTCGGCGGCGTCTCGCGCAAGGTGCTCACCCAGACGCTGCGCCGTCTCCAGGGCTACGGCCTGGTCGAACGCCACGCCTACGCCGAGGCTCCCCCGCGCGTCGAATACGCCCTCACCGACCTGGGGCTGACCCTCGTCGAGCCGATCGAGGTGCTGACCGACTGGGCGCGGGCGAACGGCGACGCGATCGTCACCTTCCAGGAGAACGCCGGCCGAGACCGTCGAGCATGAGCGGCAGGAACCGCTCCGGGATGACGCCCGGGTTGCAGGCGAAGACGTTGAGCAGGTCCATGATGTCGCCGGTGTCCGCGTCGGGCCGCATCGCGCCGTCGGCCTGCGCCTGACCGACCAGCACGCCGAGCCGTTCCACCAGCGCCTCTCTCGCCTCGGGCGCGGAGGTCCCGGCCAGCGCGGCCGCGACGGCGCCCCGGCTCTCCTCGACGGCGTGCACGACGAAGGCGCGCACGGCCGTCCAGGCGTCGGGACCGGCCGCCGCGGCGTGGTCGAGGGCGTCCATGAGCTCGTGGACGTACTGCTCCGCGAGCGCCGCGAGCAGCACGGCGCGGTCGGGGAAGCGGCGGTAGAGCGTGCCGACCCCGACACCGGCCCGGCGGGCGATCAGCTCCATCGGCGCGTCGGTGCCGCGCTCGGCCACCACGTCCCGGGCCGCCTCAAGGATCTTGTCCCGATTGCGGCGGGCGTCGGCGCGCATGTGAGATCCTCGATCTAAGTGGACGACTGTCTTCCGCTTACTATAGAGGAGGCGTCATGACGATCGTGGTGACGGGCGCGACGGGCACCATCGGGCGGGCGCTCATCGCCGAACTCGGCGGCGCGGCGCTGGCGCTGGTGCGGCGACCGGAACAGGGCGCGGACCTGGGCTGCGCATACGTGGTCGGCGATCTGGAGCGCCCGGAGAGCGTCCCGATCGAGCCGGGCGACCGGCTGTTCCTCAACAGCTCGATCTGGCCCGGCTTCGTGGCGGCCCACCGGGCGGTCATCGACCACGCGGCGGCCCGGGGCGCGGCGCAGGTGGTGACGGTGTCGGTGCGCGGCGCGACACCGGACGGGCTGCTCGCGTCCGGCCTGCACGGGCAGGTCGACGACCATCTCCGGGCGTCGGGCGTGCCGTGGTCGATCCTGGCGCCGGTCGGCTTCATGCAGAACCTCCCGGGCGACGTCGACGAAGAAGGGCGGATCTTCGGCTCGTACGGCCCGGGTCCGGTCGGTTACATCGACGCGCGCGACGTCGCGGCGGTCGCGGCCGCGCTGCTCACCCGTCCTGTGGGCGACGACGCCACCTACGAGCTCACCGGCCCGAGCGCGCCGACGCACGACGAGATCGCCGCCGAACTCGCCCGGGCGCTCGGGCGGCCGGTGCGCTACGTGGATCTGCCGGTCGAAGAGGGCGCCGGCCACTTCGCGAAGCGCGGCCTGCCCGCCCCGGCGGCCCGTGACCTGGCCCTGCTGATGGCCCAGGTCGGCGACGGCCGCTGGGCGACCACGACGACGACCGTCGCCGACGTCGTGGGCCGCCCGCCGCGCTCCCTGCGGGAGTTCCTCGAACAGGCGGAGTCGCCTACCGCACGGCGATGAGGCCGCGCCGGTAGCCGGCCACCAGCCGGCGGGGCACCAGGAGGCGTTCGCCGTCGACCACGATCGGGACCAGGCCGGGGGCGGCCGCCTTCCACTGCGCGCGGCGGTGGCGGGTGTTGCTGCGGGAGGTCTTCCGTTTCGGCACGGCCATCGTCACCAGCTCGCCTTCGTGACACCCGGGAGCTCGCCCCGGTGGGCCATCTCGCGGAACCGGATCCGGGACAGGCCGAATCTGGTCAGGTGGCCGCGTGGACGGCCGTCGACGGAGTCGCGGTTGCGCACGCGGGTGGCGCTCGCGTCGCGGGGCTGGCGGGCCAGTTCACGGGCGGCGGCGGCCTTCTCCCCCGGCGTGCCCACGCGGATGAGCTCCTTGAGCTCGGCGCGGCGGGCGGCGTAGCGGGCGACGACGGCTCTGCGCCGGTCGTTGGCCGCGATCTTGCTCTTCTTGGCCATCAGATCCTCTCTCCTCTGGCGCGGACGCGGGCCACGGCCGCCTCGACGCCGATCTTGTCCACGGTCTTGATCGCACGGGTGCTGAGCGTGAGCCGGACGTACCGGTTCTCGCTGGGGAGCCAGTAGCGGCGGCTCTGGATGTTGGGATCCCAGCGGCGGCGGGTGCGCCGGTGGGAGTGGGAGACCGTGTTGCCGAAGACCGGCTTCACACCGGTGAGCTGACAGTGGGCGCTCATCGTTCCTCCCGGAACTCGACGTGCCGGCGCACGATCGGGTCGTACTTGCTGAGGGTGAGCCGGTCGGGGTCGTTGCGGCGGTTCTTGCGGGTCACGTAGGTGTAGCCGGTGCCCGCCGTGGAGCGGAGTTTGATCACCGGGCGCAGTTCGTTCCTGGCCAAGGCCGGGGTCCTTCCCTGAGGCGTGTCCGTGCGATGATAATGATAATTGTTTTCATTCGCTACCGAGAGGTCCGCCATGACCACCCCCGTCGTCCTGGTCGCCGGCCTGCACCGCCGTGCGCGCACCGCCGTCGTCCACCGCCTGCTCGCCGCGCACCCCGGCGCGGTGGCCGTCCACCACGACCTGCACGAGGTCGCGTCCGGCCGGGTCGAGCGCACCGTGCGCGACGTCTCCGGCGTGCTGGAGCGGGCCGAGGTGCGGCTGGCGCACGGATGCGTGACCTGCACGGTCAGGGAGGACCTGCGGCCCGAGCTGATCCGGCGTGCGTCCACCGCGCCGTTGCTGGTCGTGGACCTGTGGGACGCGGTCGAACCGCGCGCGGTCGCCGAGGCGCTCGACACCGAGGAGGCGGCCGAGGTGCTGCGCCTGACCTGCGTGGCGACCGCGCTGCACGCCGCGCACCTGCCGATCGACATCGCCCGGGGCGAGCGGTTGTCGGAGACCGCCCACGGCACGGCCGGCGACCGGCGCCACCTGGCCGAGGTGCTGGCCCGGCAGGCGGAGTACGCCACCGCTCTGGTCCTGGACGGCGGCGACGAGGAGGACCACGACCTCTCGCGTGCCCTGCTGGCCCACCTCGCGCCCGCCACCCCCGTGTTCGCGTCCGGCCTGCCCGAGGTGACCGGCCCGGCCCTGCACGTCCCGACGCTGGCCGAGCGCGTCGACCCGGCCACCGCCGTGCTGCCCTGCGACGCGCGGGACGGCGAGGTCACCACCGTCGTCTGGCACCGCCTGCGCCCGCTGCACCCCGGCCGCCTGTTCACGGCCCTCGACGACCTGGTCACCGAGTCGGTGCGCTCACGCGGCCGGTTCTGGCTGGCCACCCGGCCCGACCGCCTGCTCGGCTGGGACGCCGTGGCCGGCGGCATGGCGGTCGAGGACGCCGGGCCGTGGCTGGCCGCGCTGCCCGAGGCCGCCTGGGACCTGGTCTCCCCCGCCCGCCGCGCGGCCGCCGCCCTCGACTGGACCGACCCCCTCGGCGACCGCGTCCAGCACCTGGTCTTCGTCGGCCCCGACCTGGAGCGCGACCGGATCCACGCCCTGCTCGACGCGTGCCTGCTCACGCCGGAGGAGACGGTGGCGGGCTCGTCGGCCTGGGCGCGGTACGACGACCCGTTCGCGCCGCTCCTACCGAGTTAGAGAACTGCTCCAACTCGTTCACCCCGGCGCCAGGGGCCGTCCGCCTCGAGGTCCTCGGCACCGACGGCAACGTGGTCTCGACGGTGCGCACGTACAAGACCTGCGACGTCGTCTGAGCGGCGGCCCCGCTCAGGCGATGCTGGTGATCCCGACCGGGAGCCGCATGTCCCCCACCGCGATCGAGTAACCGAACCCGTCGTCGGCCGAGACCCTGTACTGATCGGGACTGGCCAGCGCCGCCCAGATGGAAGGGGCTCCCACCGGGGAGGACGCGCCGCCGGCCGGTTCCGTCACCGTCACGGTCGGTCCCGGCAGGCTCACCACGATGGGAGCGGACGGCTCGAAGGCCCCGATCACGTCGGTCACGAACGAGCCGGTGGCGACGAGGACGCCGGCGAGGGTGAGAACCGAGAGTTGTTCGGCGGTGAGCTTCCAGCCGCCTCGTGAAGGACGTCGGTGCTTGGCGGGAGACACGACCGGAAGTCTTCCATCGGAGCTCTCCCCTTCGCGGGTCATCCGGCGGTTACCACGGCAACGTGCCGGATTCGTCCTGGAAGGTGCCGGTCGGGCCGTCGGGGCCGAGGGTGGCCAGGCGCACGACGGTCGCGGCGCTCTCCGCCGGCGACCTGCCGATGCCGAAGGCGGCGGTCATGTCGGTGGCGGTGGGGCCGGGCTCGATCGCGTTGAACCTGATGCCCGGGTGGGCCTTGGCGTACTGGACGGTGAGCATGGTGGCCGCCGACTTGGACGCCGAGTAGAGCGCCACCGGCAGATGGAACTCCGGCCGGTCGGGGTTGTTCACCGCCCAGAAGGACCCCGCGCTGCTCGACACGGTGACCACCGTGGGGTTCGCGGACCTCCGCAGCAGCGGCAGCGCCGCCTCGGTGACCCGGACGATCCCCACCGCGTTGGTGTCGAACACGCGCAGGGCCGTCGGTCCGTCGAGGGGCCCGTCGCCGAGGATGCCCGCGTTGTGCACCAGGACGTCGAGGCGGCCCTCGTCCGCGTCGATGACCGCCAGCGCGGCGGTGACCGACGCGTCGTCGGTCACGTCGAGTTGCACGAACCGGGCGCCCAGCGCCGCCGCGGCCTTCTCGCCGCGCTCGACGTCGCGGGCGCCGATGTAGACGGTGTGGCCCAGGTCGAGCAGCTGTCTGGCCGTCTCGAAACCGATGCCCTTGTTCGCTCCGGTGATCAGGGTGACGATCATGCGCCTCAGTCCCTCTTTTTGTACCGATCGGTTGGAGATTCACCGTAGCAGGTTTTGTACCGAGCGGTAGAGTGACGTCCATGAGTCCTGAGGTGCCCACGATCGGCCGTCCACGGGCCTTCGACGAGGAGTCGGTCCTGGACCGGGCCGCCGAGGTCTTCTGGCGGCACGGCTACGAGGGCGCGTCACTGAGCGCCCTCACCAGCGCGATGGGCATCAACCGCCCGAGCCTGTACGCCGCCTTCGGCAGCAAGGAGCAGCTGTTCCGGCGCGCCTTCGCCCGCTACCACGAGACCAAGGTGGCCGCCGCCCGCGCCGCGCTCGAACAACCCACCGCGCGCGCCGCCGTCGAGGCCTTCCTGCGCTCCAGCGCCGACGCCCTCACCACCGGAGACCATCCCCCGGGCTGCCTGTCCATCCAGGGCGGCCTGGCCTGCTCGCCGGAGAACGTCGGCATCTCCGAGATCCTGGCCGCGGGCCGGGCCGCCACCGAGGCGGCCCTCGAAGAACGGTTGTCCCGCGCGGCCGCCGAGGGAGACCTCCCGGACGGCGTGGACGTCCGGGCGCTGGCCCGGTTCGTGATGACGCTCAGCGAGGGCCACGCCGTGCACGCCGCGGCCGGCGCGAGCCGCGAAGACCTCCACGCCTCCGTCGACATCGCCCTGCGCGCCCTCACCGCCTGACCCTCAGCGTGGGGTCACGTCGTCGTAGTCGACGACGAGGTGGCGCGGGCCGCGCAGGATCGGGCTCGGGCGGTAGGGCGGCGGGTCGTCCACCAGCCGGGGGCCGCGCAGGCGGCCGACCAGCTCGGTCAGCACGATCTGCGCCTCCAGCCGGGCCAGCGGCGCCCCGAAACAGTAGTGGACGCCGCCGCCGAACCCCAGGTGCTCGTTGCGCGGCCGGTCGAGCGAGAACCGGTCGGGGTCGGGCACGTGCGCGGGGTCGCGGCTGCCCGCCGCCAGGGCCAGCGTGATCGGCGACCCCGCCGGGATGGTCACCCCGCCGACGGTGAGGTCCTCCAGTGCCACCCGCGAGGAGATGAGCTGCACCGGCGGTTCGAAGCGCAGCAGCTCCTCCACCGCCGGGACGATCAGGCCCGGGTCGGCCTGGACGCGGGCCAGCACGCCGGGGTTCCGCAGAAAGGTGAGCATGCCGTTGGCGATCAGGTTGATCGTGGTCTCGTGCCCGGCGATCAGCAGCAGCACGCCGGTCCTGACGATCTCGTCGCGGGTCATCTCGCCGTCGGCGATCATCCCCGAGAGCATGTCGTCGCCGGGGTCGTGGCGGCGGGCGTCGACCAGGTCGCCGAGGTAGCGGTCGAACCTGCCGGTCACCTCCCGGCGGGCCTGCTCGCGCTCGGCCCGGTCCTCCTCGCCCGGCCCGAGCGTCTCGATCAGCTCGTCGGCCCACGCGTGGAACCGTCCCTCGTCCTCGGCGGGCACGCCGAGGAGGCGGCAGATCATCGCGACCGGCAGCGGGTAGGCGACCTCCTCGACCAGGTCGGCGCGGTTCCTCCCGGCGAGGGCGTCGACCAGTCCGGTCGTGACGGCCTGCATCTGGGGACGCAGCGCGTCGATCCGGCCGGGCGACCTGGGCGGGCCGAAGTGGCGCATGGCCAGGCGGCGCAGCCGGTCGTGCTCGGGCGGGTCGAGGCCGATGAAGGCCGGGGTGCGGTCGAGGTCGCGGCGGCGGGAGCTGACGCGGGGGTCGTGCAGGAGGGAGACGATCTCCTGGTAGGTGCTGACCACGTAGGTGCCGTCGTCCTGGCGCGCCACCGGGGTGGCGCGGAGTTCGGCGTACAGCGGGTAGGGGTCGGGGCGCCCCGAGGGGGCGAGGACACGCTGGAACGGACAGGTCACGACGTGACACCCCCGGGTGTGTGCAGCAGCGAGACCCGCCGTTCGGCCGGGTCGTGGCCGGTCACCACCACGGTCGCCTCGGCGGAGGGCGACAACCGTTCGGGCACCCGGGCGGACTGCACGTCGCCGGGCGGGAGGGGCGCGGCCTGCTCGATCCGGCTCTGGTAGTACTCCAGCCACATGCCCTGGTCGAAGGTGACCGCGGCGGTCATCCGGCCCTGGTAGCCGTAGGCGGCGACGAACCGGCGCTCGGCCGTCGAGCCCTGCGTGACGACGACCTGGTCGGCGAAGGTCGGCACGCCGACCGATTTGATGTTGACCCCGAACTGGCTCGACCAGAACACCGGGACGGCCAGGTGCGGCCAGCGGTGGGCCTGGTCGCTGATCATGTTGTGGGCGGCGATCTCGGCCTGCGCGACGGCGTTCCCCCAGTGCTCCAGCGTCATGAACTGGTACTGGTAGAGCGGGTGCGGGAAACGCGCGATGTCGCCGGCCACGAAGACGTCGTCCAGGACCAGCCCGTTGAGGTCGACGGCGCGGCAGCCGGCGTCGCAGGCCACGCCCCACACCCCGGCGGCCAGCCCGGAGCCGCGCAGCCATTCGACGTTGCGGATCGAGCCGAGCGCCACCACGGCGACGTCGGCCTCGACGGTGCCGCCGTCGGACAGGTGGGCCCGGCGGAACCGGCCGCCGGCGTCGCCCTCCAGCGCGGTGACGGTGGTGTCGCAGCGCAGGTCGACGCCGTGCTCGCGCTGCAGCTCGGCCGCGACGTCGCCGATCACGCCGCCCAGCGCGCTCACCAGCGGGGCCGGCCCGCGTTCCACGACGGTCACCGGCAGGTCGAGCTCCCGGCAGACCGAGGCGATCTCGCTGCCGGTGAACCCCGCGCCCAGGATCAGCACCCGCCGCGGCCCGGCGGCCAGCGCCGCGCGCAGCCCGGCCGCGTCCTTCGCGGAGCGCAGGGTGTGCACGCCGGTCAGCGCGGCCTCCGCCGCGTCGGGCCACGGGCGGGCGCGGGTGCCGGTCGCCAGCAGGACCCGGTCGAACGGGACCTCGCGGCCGTCGGCCAGGAGCACCTTCTTCGCGGCCACGTCGAGGCCGGTGGCGGGGGTGCCGGTCAGCCACTCGGCCTCGACCGGGCGCACCCTCGGCAGCTTGGTGTGCTCGGGCGCGACGTGACCGGTGAGCACCTGCTTCGACAGGGGCGGCCGGTCGTAGGGCTCGCCGTCCTCCTCGCCGACGACGGTCAGCGGGCCGGTGAACCCGTCGCGCCGCAGCGCCGCGGCCGCCCGCGCCCCCGCCAGCGAGCCGCCGACGATGACGATCCGGCCCTCGAACCGGACCCCGCACGGCCTCGACTCGGGCACGGCGCGCATGGCCGTCCAGTCGAGGTGGATGGCCTGCACGGGGCAGGCGGCCGCCGCCCGGAGGATGTGGTCGCGCTGGTCGTCGGGCGGGTCGAGGTCGTACCGGAGGACCTCCTCCCCCATGCCGAACACCTCGGGCGCGAGGAAGACACACTGGCCGTAGCCCTGGCACCGGGTCAGATCGACGACCACTCTCACGCAGTCAGCCGTGCCCGGCCCCGGCGCCCGGAATGTTCAGAAGGCGGCGATCTTTAGGTAAGCCGCCGTCGCCGCACGAGGTCGCCGGCGGCGTGCTCCCAGTCGGGGTACTCGAACGTGAAGCCCGCGCCGAGCAGCCGGCCGGGCACCACCCGGCGGCTCTTCAACAGCAACTCGGTGTCGGTACGCAGCCCGAACGCGCCGGCCTCCGCCATCCACCGGGTGGCCGGCACCCCGACCGGCACACCCCACGCCCTCCGCAGGACGCGCATGAACACCCGCTGCGGCAGCGGCCCGGGTGCGGCCAGGTTGACCGGCCCCGTGAAGTCGTCGCGATCGACGAGGAACTCCACGGCCCGGACGAAGTCGGTGTCGTGGATCCACGACACGTACTGCGCACCCCCGCCCACCGGGCCGCCGAGACCGATCCGCGTCAGCCGCGACAGGACGTCGAAGACGCCGCCGCGATCGGGGCTCATCACCATGGCCGACCGCAGGGCGACCTTGCGCGTGCCGGGGGTCTCGGCGTGCTCCTGCGCCGCCTCCCACGCCTTGGCGATCTCGACGCTGTAACCCCAGTAGCCCGGGACGCCGGGCTCGCCGCCGCCGATCACGCCGGTCGCCTCGTCGTTGGGCGCGTCGAGGCGGTGGGCGTAGACGGTGGCGGTGCTCATCTGCAACCAGACCCGGGGAGGCCGGGCGGCGGCCGCGATCGCCGCGCCGACCGCCCGGGTGGAGTCCACCCGGGAGTCCATCATCGCCCGCAGGTTGGCCGGGGTGTACCGGCAGTCGACGCTGCGCCCGGCCAGGTTCACGACGACGTCGCTGCCGTCGATCTCCTGCACCCACGGGCCGGGCGTCGCGCCGTCCCACCCGACCTCGCCGTCGCGCGACGGCCGCCTGGTCAGGACGACGACGTCATGCCCCGCCGCGCGTAAGGCGCGCCGCAGGATCGTGCCGACCTGACCGGTGCCGCCGGGCACCACGATTTTGAACATGTTCAAATCATAGGAAGCGGGCCCGCGGACATGCGCCCCAGGTGCTCGTCGAGCAGCGCGGTGACCTCCTGCGGCGTGTAGTGGCCGACGAGGGCGGCGTTCACGACGCCCTGGGCGAAGGCGTACAGGATGCTCGCCTCCTTGCCCGCGTCCAGACCGGCGGCGAGCTGACCGGCGGCCTGGGCGGCCCTGATCTGCTCGGTGAGGAAGGCCAGCAGGTGCGCATATCCCAACCGCATCGCGGCGGCCTGGTTCTCGTTCACCACCGAGCTCGCCTGGAAGGCCAGCCCCACGCGGTTGAGGAAGCGGCGCTCCTCGTCGAGGGGCAGCAGCTCCAGTACGGTCGTGCGGAGCACGTCGAGGGGCGTCGGCTGGCGGGCGGTCACTGCCGCGACGCGCTCCCCGATCCACATGCCGATGCGCTCCAGCGCGAGAAGCAGCATCTGCTCCTTCGTGGTGACGTAGTACTGCACCGCCCCCATCGACATCCCGGCCTCGGCGGCGACCTCTCTCAGGCTGACGCTCTCCATCCCCTTGTCGTGGACGATGCGGTGCACGGCGTCGGCGATGTGCCGCCGCCGGGCGTCGTGGTCGACGATCTTCGGCATTGCCCGCCATTTTCTCATGCGAGTGCATGGTAAAAACTGTTTTGTCATGCGACTGTATGACAAAAGAGGAGGGTCGCATGCGAATTCTGATCGTCGGCGTCGGCACGCGGGGGGACGTGGCGCCGTACACGGGGCTCGGGGCGCGGTTACGCGAGGCCGGGCACGAGGTGGCGGTCGCCGCGCACGAACCGTACCGGCACCTGGTGACCGAGGCGGGCCTGGACTACCTGCCGCTCCCGGGAGACCCGCTCTCCCTGCTCTCCATCAGCGCCTTCAGGCACTACGGCGAGCAGCTCGTCGAGGGCCTGGCCGGGCTCGCCGGACAGCGGGCCGACCTCGTCCTGACCGGTGTCGCGGGCACGCCGGCGTGTCACGTCGCCGAGGCCATGGGCGTGCCGAGCATGGGGGTGCACCTGCAGCCGATCGACCCGACGGGTGACTTCCCGCCCGTCATGAGCGTGGTGCACCGCTCGCTCGGCCGCTGGGGGAACCGCAGGGCGGCCCGGCTCGCGTTCGAGGTGCCGGCCGCCGGGCCGCTGGTCGCCGGGTTGAGCACGAGGATCCGGGCCCGCCTGGGACTGCCCCCGATGCCCGCGCGCGCCCTCTACCTGCGCCGGGAGACCATGCGCTGGCCGGTCTTCCACGGGTTCAGCCCGCTGGTGGTGCCGCGCCCGGCCGACTGGCGGACGGGACTGGAGGTGACGGGATACTGGTGGCCGTTCCGGCCGCCGGGGTGGCGGCGCGATCCGCGGTTGCGCGACTTCCTGGCGTCGGGCCCGAAGCCGGTGTTCGTCGGCTTCGGCAGCCTGGCCGGCACCCGGGCGGAGCGGTACACCGAACTGGCCGTCGGCGCGCTGCGAGCGGCCGGGCTGCGCGGCGTGCTGCAGACCGGCGTGCGCGGGCAACTCTCCGACGACGTGCTGGCGGTCGGCGACGTGCCGCACGACTGGTTGTTCCCCCAGGTCGCCGCCGTCGCCCACCACTGCGGCGCCGGCACCACCGGGATCGGGCTGCGGACGGGGGTCCCCGCGGTGGCCGTGCCGGTCAAGCACGACCAGCCGTTCTGGGCCTCCCGTCTGACGGCGCTCGGCGTGGCCCCGGCCGCGCTCCCGTTCCGCCGCCTGACCTCCGCGCGCCTGGCCGCCGCGCTCACCACCGTCGTCACCGACCCGGCCTACCGGCGCCGCGCCCAGTCCCTCGCGGCCGGGATGGCGGCCGAGGACGGCGCGGCGCCGGTCGTGGCGGCCGTGGACCGCCTCAGCGGCGCGGCCCGCTGAAGCGGTGCAGTTCGAGGATCGGTGGCAGCGGCGCGAGCCCCGGACCACCCGCGCGGATCCAGTCGGCCACGTCGGCGGTGGCGTGGCCGTCGTTGACGAACGCGAGCCACACCGGCCGGCCCCCGGCGGCCCGCCCTTCGGGGGTCGGCTGGACGACGATGACGTTGGCCTGGTCGCACACGTCGAGACACTCGGTCACCCGCACCTCGGCGACCTCGCCGAGCAGCCGGATCTGCTCGTCGTGGTCGAGACAGGGAACCTTCCGGGCGCTGCCGCAGCAGCAGTCCCGGCACACGGTGACCCGCACCGGCGCCGTCCTCTCTCGGGGAGATCCGCCCCGGCTCGTGAGGAGGCGACCGCGTGAGTCTCCTGGCTCTCGGGTCGACGCTCGTCCCGGCCTTCCCACCCGCGGGGGCGGTGGCGCGTTCGGGAGTCGCTCACCGATCACAGTGGCGGGACCGCACCGGATTCACACCGGTTTCCTCGTCCGCCGTCGCCTTGTCCGGGCATCGTCTCATACGGGGAAAAACCGGTCGGCACGCGTACACACCGCCTTCTACCCTGCTCTCCTGGACACGAGAACGGGGTGCGGATGCGACTGGCCGACCAGACCTGGCCGACACTGATCAGCGAGGTCCGCCTGGGCCGGGACACCTACCGCGTGATCCGGCCAGCACGGGCCGCCCGGCACGGGATGCTCTACGAACGCACCTGGAGCGCGGAGCTGAGCGTCGACCGCGCGACGGCCCTGACGGTCGCGATGGCCTGGGGGCTGGCCGCCCGGTCGCCGAACACCCTGATCTACCTGCCGCTCCGCAAGGCCCGCCCGGCCGGCTCGGCCAACGAGGAGCGACTGCTCGATCTGGTGCTGCTGCACCACCGGCTGGGCTTCCCGGCCTCACGCTGGAAGCAGGTCAGGGCCCGGCTGGGCGCGGGGCGTCCGCATCGGGTGGCGCTCCCGCCGACGGCGTGGCGCCCGCCCGGCGACGACGGCCGGCAGCGCCATCGCGGCTTCCGCGACCATCTCCACTCGGACGTCGCGGCGGACACCCTGTTCCTGACCGGCAGCCGCCGCGCCTTCGAACTGGAGATGGAGCAGCTGCGCGGCCTGGTCGAAGAGTGCCCGGCACACCGCGCGGAGGACCCGGGCGCCCACTGCTGCGCCGAGCTCGGGGTCGGCCGGTACCGCTACACCGACCGCCGCTGTTCGCCGGCGGAACTGCACGTGCAATGGTGCACGCGGCATCGCTGACGGGCCCGTGCCGGGAATGCGCCTGACCGGGGTCAGCGGGGGGCCAGGATGCGGAGTTGCAGCATCGCCGCGAACCGCTGTTCCGGGTCCGTCAGGTCGATCTCGCCCACCTCGGTGACCCGCTTCAGCCGATAGCGCAGCGTGTTCGGGTGGATGAACAGGGCGTTGGCCGCCTTGCCCACGTCGCCGAGCGCGTCGAGCCATGCCTCCAGCGTCTCGACCAGGCCCGCGTTGTTGCGTTCGTCGTACTCCATCAGCCGGGCGATCGCGCCTCCCGGGCGTTCGTCGCGGGCGGCGGCCAGGTCGCGCAGTTCGAGGACCAGGGCCAGGGTCTGGACGTCGTCGAGCTGGGCCACGCGCAGGCCCGTGTGGCCTTCGCGCATCACCCGCAGCACCCGGTCGGCCTGGGCCTTCCCGTGCACGATGCCGCTGATGTCGGAGCCCGCGGGGGCGACGGCGACGATCGCGTGCAGGTTGCCGTCGACGCGGTCGACGAAGTCGGCGGCCAGCCGGGCGGCGCGCTGTTCGGGGCTGCCGGTCGTGACGACCACCGGGAGCAGGCCGTAGACGGTGCCGCCGACGGCGGCCACCGCCGAGGACGGGACCGTGGCCGACAGGTGGACCGACAGGGCGTCGGCCAGGCGTTCGAGGTCGGTCTGGGGATGGCCGGGCAGCAGGCCGGCGCTCACGATGACGAGGCGGCGGGCCGACAGGCCCAGGCGGCCGAGGGCGTCGCGGGCTCCGGCGCCGCCTTCCAGGACGGTGCCGATCAGGTCGGTGCGCAGCCTGCGCTGGACGTCGGCGCCGGCGCGCAGGCGCAGCAGGTGGAGGGCGACCAGTTTCGAGGCGTCCAGGAGCGCCTGGGTGCGTTCGCGGTCGACCTCGCCGTCCATGGCGGCCCAGATCGAGCCGAGGACCTCGTCGCCGGCGCGGACGGCGATGGCGACGCGCTGCACGGTCGTCTCGTCGTAGCCGAGGTCCTGGGGTTTGACGACGACGGGGGCCTGATAGCGGTAGAGGTCGCGGAAGACGCCCAGTTCGGTGAGGCGGTTGGCGTAGCGTTCCGGGACCTGGCGGCCGATGACGGTCTCCACCCGGGAGGGGTCGGCCTCGTCCTGGCGGCCGGAGAAGGCCAGCACACGGGAGCTGCGGTCCTCGATGGTGATGGGGGCGTCGAGGAGCGCGGCCACAGCGTTGGCGACGGCGAACAGGTCGCCCGACGGGAGGCCGCCCAGCGACTCGTGGCCGGTGACGCCGATGTCGCCCTCGGCGAGCATGGCGCGGATGAGGGCGGTGAGCTGCGCCCACGTCGCGCCCCGGCGCAGGCCGATCAGGGCGACGCCGCTCTCCTGGACGGCCGCCCGCACCTCCGGGGTGAGCGCGACCGGGGCCCGGATCACCAGGGCGACCGTGTCGTGGCCGCCGAGGGAGCGCAGCAGCGCGGGCAGCCCCCCGGCGGCGGGGTCGACGCCGACGCCCAGCACCAGCGATCGGGGCGCGAGCACGGGTTCGTCGAGCGGGTCGAAGATGACCAGGGCGCTGATGCCCTCCGGGTGGTCGACGTCGCCCGCGACGAGTTCGAGGAGGGTGGAGCCCAGGTCGTCGAGGACGCGGCCGAGGCTCGCACGCGGTCGCTGACTCACGCCCGGAGTATAGGCGCGCACCTCAGAACGGGATCCACTCCACCGACGTCGTCACCCGGTCCAGCAGCTCGGGGATCGGCGTCACGCCCAGGCCGGGACCTGTCGGGACCTCGACGTGGCCGTCCACGAGGACGATCGGCTCGGTGATGTCGGTCCGGTAGAAGCGGCCGGAGGCCGACACGTCGCCGGGCAGGGTGAAGCCGGGCAGCGCGGCCAGGGCGATGTTGGCGGCGCGGCCGAGGCCGGTCTCCACCATGCCGCCGCACCAGACCGCGACCCCGTGGGCGGCGGCCAGGTCGTGGATCTTCCTGGCCTCCAGGTAGCCGCCGACCCGGCCGGGCTTGATGTTGATGATCTGGCACGCCCCGAGCGTGATCGCGGCGGCGGCGGTCTGCGCCGACACGACCGACTCGTCGAGGCAGATCGGCGTGGCGAGCTGGCGGGCCAGCGCGGCGTGGCCCAGGACGTCCTCCTCCTCCAGCGGCTGTTCGATCAGCAGCAGGTCGAACGCGTCAAGTTTGGCCAGGTGGCGGGCGTCGCGGAGGGTGTAGGCGGTGTTGGCGTCCACCTGGAGGAGCACGTCGCCGCCGAACCGCTCGCGGACGGCGGCCACCGGCGCCACGTCCCAGCCGGGTTCGATCTTCAGCTTGATGCGGGCGTACCCCTCGTCCAGGTAGCCCTCGACGGCCGACAGCAGCGCCGGGATCGAGTCGTGGATGCCGACCGAGACGCCGCTGGGCACACGGTCGGCGACGGCGCCGAGTTCGCGGCCGAAGGAGCGGCCGAGGGCGCGCAGTTCGGCGTCCAGGATCGCCATCTCCACGGCGGCCTTGGCCATGCGGTGTCCCTTGTACGCGTGCAGCGCCCCCGCGACGGCGGCCGCGCCCGACCGCCCGAGCGCGGCGGCCCCCTCGGGCGAGGCGAGCCGGGGCAGCAGGAAGCGGCGCAGCACGTCCTGCTGGGAGTCGACGTACTCGGGCGAGTAGAGCGGGTCGGTCAGCGCGACGCACTCGCCCCAGCCCTCGGCATCGTCGGTCACCGCCCTCAGCAGCAGGACGTCGCGTTCGGTCTGGGTGCCGAACGAGGTGCGGAACGGTGCCACGAGCGGCATCGAGACACGGCGCAGTTCGATTCCGCGCAGCTTCATGGGGTCTCCAGGTCGACGAGATAGCCGAGGTCGCGGTCGAAGTCGACGACGCGGCCTCCGGAGGTCATCAGCGGCGCCAGTTCGTCGCGCAGCCGCCGCCGCCACGCCACGGCGGCGGCCGGGTCGGCGGCGCGCAGCGCCTCGATGTCGTCGGGGGTGGCGACGCGGCGGCTCGACGGGCCGCCCGCCGGGCGGTCGAACGGCCCGCCCGAGCAGGCCGCGACGACCCTCGGGGAGAGCAGGTTCCAGCGCACCAGCAGCCGGTCGGTGTCGTCGGCGCCGTTGATCGCGTCGTGCATCGGGCCGTAGAAGTTCGGGAGGTACTCCACCGGGAGCGCCCCCAGCTTGACGATGTTGAAGTAGGCGTTGCGGCCGACCAGCGGGTCGAAGGTCCACTCGATCGTCGGGATGCCCCGGGCCAGCGCCCAGGCCCGCTGGTGCAGCTTGAGCGCGGCGCCGACGCCGCGGCCCGCCAGGCCCGGCGCGACCCCGGCGACGTGGCTGTGCAGGGTGCGGGCCGCCGGTTCCTCGTGGAATCCGATGCAGACGCCGACGAGGCGGTCTCCGTCGTAGGCGCCCGCGGCGTAGTTGCCGGCGCGGGTCAGCGCGCGGAGGAACTCCACGGTGATCAGCGGGCGGCCCCAGATCTCCACGAGCAGGTCGATCATGGCGTGGGTTTCGGGCAGGTCGTGGAGTTCCCGGATCTCCACGCCGGCCTTGCGGGCCCGGTCGGTCGCGTCCCGGGCCGCCCCGAGGTGGTCGCGCAGCACGGTCAGCCGAGCTTCTTCGGGGTCGCGCGGGCGCCGTAGTGGACGTACTCCTCGCCGGTGGGCAGGGAGTAGAAGGTCACGGGCACCCACGTCTCCATGCCTTCGGGGCGGACCGCGTACAGGCCGGGCTCGACCGGGGTCATCTCGTACGTCTGCACGGGGTCGTCCTCCAGCCCGGCGAGCGGGCCCGTGAGGGTGGTGCGCAGGGTCGGCTTGCCGTCGTCGTCGAACACCTCCATGCGGACCGACTCGCGCTCGTAGGTGCCGGCGTAGGGGGTGAGGTCGGCGGCGGCCGGCTCGGCCGGGGGTTCGAACGGCTCGGGCAGCCGGACGCCGGTGAGCTCGGCGAAGATCTCGTCGTACAGGTCGGCGTACAGGTCGTGGGTGTGGCCGCCGTTGGTGAGCAGCGCGACGGCGACCCCGGCCTCGGGCAGCACGCGCAGGAACGCCGCCTGGCCGATGGTGTTGCCGTCGTGGCCGTAGGCGCGGTGGCCGTGCCAGTCGCAGCGGAACCAGCCGAGCCCCCACGAGTCGCCGAGCAGCCGCTTCTCGGGGCACTCGGTCTGGTACGCCGACATCGCCGCCGTGCTCTCCTCCGAGAGCACCCGGGTGCCGTCGGCGGCGACCCCGCCCCGCAGGTGCATGCGGGCGAAGGCGAGCACGTCGGCGACGGTCGCGGTGATGAGCCCGGCCGGGCCGACCGCGCGCGGCAGCCCCCACACGGGCGCGACCACGGGCTCGTCGCCGCCCTTGACGTGGCCCATGGCGTGGCCGAAGACCATGGCGTCCTCGGGCAGGGTCGTGGTGTGGGTCAGGCCGAGCGGCGTGAAGAGCTTCTCCCTGATCGCCTGGTCCCACGTCTGCCCGGTGGCGACCTCGATGATCCGGCCGAGCACCGAGTAGCCCGCGTTGCAGTACGACCAGGTCGCGCCGATCGGGTGATTGTGCGCCGAGTCGGCCAGCAGGGCGACGTACTTCTCCAGGGCGTCGTCGCCCCGGCCGGTGTCGGTGAACAGGTCGCCGTCGATGCCGCTGGTGTGGGTGAGCAGGTGCCAGACGGTGACGGCGGCGGTGGTCTCGGGGTCGCGCAGCCGGAACTCCGGCAGCACCTCGGCGACCGGGGTCTCCAGGGTGAACCGGTCCTCGTCGATCAGCTGCATGATGACGGTGGCCGTCCACACCTTGGAGATCGAGCCGATCTGCCAGACGGAGTCGGTGGCGGCGGGCTGGCCGGTCCCGGCGTGCAGCACGCCGGTGGCGAGGGTCAGCAGGTCGTCGCCGCGCAGGATGCCCAGCTGGGCGCCGGGCACCCCGTGCTTGGCGGCGAGTTCGTCGAGGCGGTGCTGCCAGTGGGCCTGGTTCACGTGTGCTCCTTCAATGGGTGGGCGGAGGCGAGGAGGTGGCGGGTGTAGTCGTGGCGGGGGTCGCCGAGCACCCGCGCCGTGGGGCCGTGCTCGACGATCCGCCCGGCGTGCAGCACCGCCACGTGGTCGGCGACGTACCGCACGACGGCCAGGTTGTGCGAGATGAACAACATCGACAGGCCGAGGTCGCGGCGCATGTCGCGGATGAGGTTGAGCACCGCGCCCTGCACCGACACGTCGAGCGCGGAGGTGATCTCGTCGGCGAGGATCACCCTCGGCCGGGCGGCGAGCGCGCGGGCCAGCGCGACCCGCTGCCGCTGCCCGCCCGAGAGTTGGCCGGGCAGGTCGCCGGCTCTGGCGGCGTCGAGGTGGACGAGGCCGAGGAGCCGGGCGATCTCGGTCTGGCGCTCCATGCGGCCGGGGCGGCCGGGCATGGCCTCGGCGATGCTGTCCCCCACGGTCATGCGGGGGTCGAGGGAGGAGTACGGATCCTGGAAGACCATCTGCACCGGCCGGCGGCCCCGGCTGGGCACCGGACGGCCGTCGAGCAGGATCGCGCCGGAGGTCACCGGGGCGAGGCCGACGGCGGCGCGGGCGAGGGTCGACTTGCCGCAGCCCGACTCGCCGACCAGGCCGACGGTCCGGCCCGCGCCGACCTCCAGGCTGACCTCGTGCAGCACGGTGTGGGCGCCGTAGCGGACGGAGACCTCGTGGAAGGTGAGCGTGCTCACGGGGCCTCCCCGGCCTTGTGGCAGGCCACGCCGTCCAGCAGCGGCGGCGCGACGGTGCGGCAGTGGTCGTCGGCGAGCGGGCAGCGGGGCGCGAAGGCGCATCCGGCCGGCGTCTCGACGGGGTCGACGGGCAGCCCGGGGATCACGGCGAGCGGCCGGTCGAGGTCGGTCTCCATGTCGGGCACGGCCGCGACCAGCGCCCGCGTGTAGGGGTGCCGGGCCAGCGTGCGCAGGTCCTTGGCGGGCAGTTCCTCGACGACGCGGCCGGCGTACATGACCAGGACGCGGTCGCACACGTCGGTCACGACCGACACGTCGTGGCTGATCAGCAGGAGCGCCGCGCCGGTCTCGCGGCGCACGTCGGCGAGCAGTTCGAGCACCTGCCGCTGCACGGTGACGTCGAGGGCGGTGGTCGGCTCGTCGGCGACGATGAGCCGGGGGTCGCCCATGAGGCCCATGCCGATCATGGCCCGCTGCCGCATGCCGCCGGAGAACTCGAACGGGTACTGCCGGGCCCGCCGCGCCGGGTCGCCGATCCGCACCGCGTTCAGCCGGTCGACCGCCCGCGCGAAGGCCGCCTTGCGGCCCATGCCCTGGTGGAAGCGGCTCACCTCGGCCAGTTGCGGCCCGACGCGGTGGGCCGGGTTGAACGAGGTCATGGGGTCCTGGAACACGACCGCCAGCGCGGTGCCCAGCCGCCGGTGGGCTCCGGGGGCCAGCAGGTCCTCGCCCGCGACGACCAGGTGGGCGGCCTCGACCCGGACCGGCGGCTCCAGCAGCCCGGCCACCGCCAGCGCGGTCACGGACTTGCCCGACCCCGACTCGCCGACGACCCCGACGGCCTCGCCGTCGCCGACGGCGAAGGTGACGCCCCGCACGGCGTGGATCGGGCCGTTGGGGCCGGGGATCGTCACCCGCAGGTCGTCGGCCGACAGGACGGAGCCGGCGGCGGGGGCGGTGGCGGGTGCCGGCTGACCGGCCTTCGGCAGGACGTGGGCGCGGCGCGGCGCCGAGGCGAAGGCCTCGCCCGTGAGGTTGAAGGCCAGCCCGGCGAGCACGACGGCGATCCCCGGGCCGAGCGCGGCCAGCGGGTGGATGTAAATCCCGTTGAGCCCGTCCTGCATGAGCCGGCCCCAGTCGTAGTCCGGCGCCTGCACGCCGAGGCCCAGGAACGACAACCCGGCGAAGGTGAGCAGCACCCCGCCGGCGGCCATGGTCGCGTACACGATGACCGGTTCGGCGATGTTCGGCAGCACGTGCCGCAGCAGCATCCGCACCCGGCCGACCCCGGCGATGCGGGCGGCGGCGACGTAGTCGCGCTCGGAGATCCCGGCGATGAGCGTGTGGCACAACCGGGCGAACGCGGGCGCCCCGGCCAGCCCGACCGCGAGCGCGGCCCCGCGCGCGCCGACGCCGAAGACGACGGCGAAGAACAGCACCAGCAGCAGCCCGGGGAAGGCGACCAGGACGTTGACGGCCGCGGTGATCAGCCGGCCGAGCCGCCGCCCGGCCAGCATCGGCGCGGCCCCGAGGAGGAAGCCCAGCACCATGCTGATCGCGGTCGCCGCCAGCGCCAGCAGGATGGACAGCCGGGCGGCCACCAGCACCCGGGCGAACAGGTCGCGGCCGAGGTTGTCGGTGCCGATCCAGTGCTCGGCCGACGGCCCGGCCAGCAGGTCGGCGGTGTCGACGGCCGTGGCCCGGTCGCCCCACACCACGGGGCCGAACACGGCGGCCGCGAGCACGAGGACCAGCAGCACGACCCCGGCCAGGCCGACGGGCCTGCGCAGCGCCGCCCTCATCAGGCTTCTCCGATCGCCGAACGGGGGTCGAGCAGCGCGAGCACCACGTCGACGAGCGTGTTGATCAGCAGGACGCCGACGCCGTAGACCAGGACGGTGCCCTGGACCAGCGGATAGTCCTTCGCGACGATCGAGGAGACGATGGAGGAGCCAAGCCCCGGCCAGGCGAACACGTTCTCCACCAGCACCGTCCCGGCCACCAGCGCGCTCAGCGCCAGCCCGCCGATCGTCAGGGTCGCGGTCACCGCGTTCGGCAGCGCGTGCACGAGGTGCAGCCGCACCGGGGTGAGCCTCTTGGCCCGTGCGGTGCGGATGTAGTCGGCCTCCATCACCGCGAGCATCTCCACCCGGACGATGCGCGACAGCACCGCCGCCGGGCCGATCGCCAGGGCCAGCACCGGCAGCACGTAGGAGTCGGGCCCGGCGCGTCCGGCCACCGGGAACACGTGCGTCTGCACGGCCAGCAGGTAGACCAGCCCGACGCCGAGCAGGAAGTCGGGGATCGCGCTCACCACGACGTTCGTGCCGGTGAACGCGAGCTCCGCGCGCCGGCCGCGCCCCCGGCGGGTGAGCACCGCCATCCCCACGCCGACGGGCACCGCGACCGCCACCGACAGCAGGAAGGCCAGCACGGCGAGCTCGGCCGTGGCGGGCAGCTGCTGGGCGATCGTCTCCCCGACCGAGAGCCGGCTGGCGATCGAGACGCCCAGGTCGCCCCGGACGAGGCGGCCGAGGAAGCTCGCGTACTGCTGCCAGAGCGGGTCGAGCAGGCCGAGCTCCTCCTCGTGGGCGAGCACCAGGTCGGCGGGCGCGGTCGGGCCGAGCGCCGCGCGCACCGGGTCGCCGGGCACCAGGTGGATCATCAGGAACGAGGCGGTCACCAGCACCCAGAGCGACACCAGCAGCCGCGCCGCGCGCCGGAGCGCGAAGCGCGGCCACCTTCCCGCTGCCGGCTTCTTCATGGTCAGCCGAGCATCCGGATGCTGGTCGGGACGATGCTGCCCACGATGGAGAGCTCCGCGCCCTTGAGGAAGGTCGGGATGACGTTGTTGGCGAAGGGCACCATGTCGGCGGCCTTGTAGAGCGCCTGCTCGGCGGCGAACCAGTCGGCGCAGCCCTCGCTGCCGGTCGCGGCCATCGCGCGGGTGGCGGCGGCGAGGTAGTCGGCGTTGTCGATGGCGGCGAAGTTGGTGCCCTTGGGCGCGGCCGGGCCGGACACGAACGGCATGACCTGGTCGGGGGTGCTGACGTTGAGCGGCACCCAGGCGACGTCCCAGGCGCCGGTGCCGAAGACCGCGCCGGTGAGCTGGGTCTGGTTCTGCTGGACGGCCTTGGCCTCGACGCCGACCGCCTTCCAGGCCGCCACGGCCAGTTCGGCCGCGCCGCTGCCCGCGCTGCCGAGCGCGCCGTCGTACAGCAGGGTGACCGTCAGCCGCTCCCCGCCCTTGGCGCGGACGCCGTCGGCGCCCTTCACCCATCCGGCCGCCTCCAGGGCGGCCCCCGCGGCGGCGGCGTCGAAGGAGGGCACGCTGCCGGTCACGGCGTCGCCGGTGCAGCCGGTCGGTTCCAGGACGGCGAGCTGGGTGGCGGGGGCGCCCTTGCCGGAGGTGATGGCGACCTGGAGCTGCTTGAGGTCGACCGCCCGGGTCAGCGCCATCCGCACGGCCGGGTCGGCGGTGACGTGCCCGTCGGCGTGGTTGTACCACTGCTCGCCGATCAGCGCCTGCGTGCCGACCGACTTCAGGCCCGCCCCGGTGAGCCGGGCGGCGTCGGCGCCGGTGATCTGGACGGCGTTGGCGGTCCCGGCGAGCAGCTGGTTGGCGGCGGTGGTCTCGTTGGCGACGATCTTGACGACGACCTTGGCCGGCATGCCCGGCTCGGCCGTGGTCGCGCCGCCGGGGCCCCAGGTGTAGCCCTCGCGGAGCTGGTAGGTGTAGTGGTCGGAGGGCACCGCCTCGGTGAGCGTGTACGGCCCGGTGCCGTTGGTGGCGGCCTTGAGGCTCCCCCGGTTCTTCATCCCGGCGTCGCACACCATCGGCAGGTTCGCGAACGCGTTCAGCGCGAACGGCGCGGGCGCGGGGAGCTTGACGGTGACCTTGGATCCGGAGGCGGAGGCGGTCGTCCCGGCCGGGACGAACACGCCGAGGAACGGGCTCTTGTTGTCCGGGTCGGTCACGTAGGCGATGTTGTCGACCACCGTCTGGGCGGTGAACGGCGCGCCGTCGGCGCAGGTGACGCCGCTCTTGAGGTCGAAGGTGAGGGTGGTGCCGTCGGCGGTCCACGAACCGGCCAGCTGGGGCTGGACGGTGCCGTCCTCGGCGACGGCGACCAGGCTGTCGTAGGCGTACTGGGTCAGGGCGAACAGGGAGCTGCCCGCCGCCCCCTGCGGGTCGAGGGCGCCCGGGTCGGCGGCGAGGTTCAGGGTGAAGGTCTTGCCGGCGGCGTAGGCGGCGCCGCCGGTCCCGGCGGCCTGGCCCGGTGTGCCGTCGGGTGCTTCGCCGCCGCAGGCGGCCAGGGTGACCGAACCCGTCAGGGCGAGTGCCGCGAGTGCCCTCATGCGCGTCATGGCGTTCCTTTTCTCGAGACGGCACGGCCGTAGTGGATGTGCTTCGCGAGCCCCGATTCGTCGCGTCCGACGAAGGCGAAGACGGGATGGACGCCGCGGATCGGCTCCACCGCGATCAGCGAGTCGCCCTCCAGGTGCACCAGCCGGGTCCGCAGGGGCTTCTCGCCGATCTCCGCGATGACGTCCTTGGGCACCCGGTCGAGCCAGATCACGCCCTCGGCGTCCTGGCTGACGGTGATGTCGTAGATCGTGTCGGAGTAGCGGCCCAGGTAGGGCGCCGGGTCGATCGGCTCCGGCTCGGCCGGGGGCGTCGGGCGGTCCGGCAACGTGACGCCGGCCAGCTCCTTCAGCAGGTGGCCGACGACGTCGGCGTACGCGCCCAGCACGTCGCCGCCGTTGGTCAGCAGCGCCACCGCGACGTTCCGGTCGGGCACGATCCGCAGGAAGGCGGCCTGGCCGATGGTCCCGCCGTCGTGGCCGACCACGGCCCGCCCGTCCCACTCCTCCAGCTCCCAGCCCAGCCCCCAGGCGCCGGGCATGGTGCCGAGCCGGGGCAGCCTCACCTGCGGCCGCCACATGGCCGCCACCGTGCCGGGCTTGAGCAGCCCCGCGCCGTCGGCCAGGTGCATGGCGGCGAAGCCGACCAGGTCGCGGGCGGTCATCGCGAGCATCGACCCGGCGGGCGCGTTCGACCGGGCCAGCGCCCAGGTCGGCGTCGGCACCGGGCCGCCGCCCTCGCCGGGCAGGTGCCCGACGGCGGCCCGGTGCAGGATCGCCTCGTAGGGGCTCGGCGCGACGTGGGTGAGCCCGAGGGGCGCGGCGAGCCGGTCGACCAGCACCCGGTCGAACGGCTCGCCGCGCATGACCTCGACCAGGCGGCCGAGGACGACGAACCCGGCGTTGTTGTACGAGAACACCTCGCCGGGCGGGAACAGCTGCGGGATGTCCCGGATGGCGGCGACGTAGCGCTCGACGGCGTCGTCGCCCCTTCCGGTGTCGGTGAAGACGTCGCCCTCGAACCCGGCGACGTGGCAGAGCAGCTGGCGGACGGTGATCGCCGGGTCGCCCGTCTGGAACCCAGGCAGGTAACCGCGCACCGGGGCGTCCAGATCGACCAGGCCGTCGTCGACGAGCTGCAGCACCAGCGCGCTCGTCCACAACTTGGTGATCGACCCGATCTGGAAGACCGCGTCGGGGGTCGCCTCGACGCCGGTGGCGGTGCTCAGCACCCCGGCGGCGGCGGTGACCACCCGGCCCTCGGTCAGCACGGCGACCGAGGCGCCCGGCACTCCGCGTTCGGCCAGGATCCGGGCGAGATGCTCGTCCAGCCAGCGTTCCGGCGTCGTCATGTGCCGAGGCTAGATCGCCGATCGGCCGCCGTACTCAGCCGATCGCACAACCCGAACGGTCGGCGATTGTGCGATCGGACAACACGCTATTTCCAGACCTGGGCGGCCACCCGCCGGAAGTTGCCGCCCAGGATGCCGCGCACCGTCTCCTCCGGATAGCCGCGCCCGACCAGCTCCCGCTCGATGAGCAGCGTCGTCTCCGGTTCGACGAACCGGATCGTCCCCCAGCGGGTGTACTCCTCGGGGAACAGCTCGGGGTTGGCCGCCAGGTCCTCCATGATGGTGTCGGCGTCGAAGGAGTAGTCGCTGCCGATGCCGACGTGCTCGGGCCCCACCAGCTCGACGGCGTAGTCGATGTGGGCGACGAAGGCGTCGAGGGTGGCGGTGTTGGGCCCGAGGAAGATGCCCACGCCCGGGATGCCGATGACGCCCCCGGTCGCGGCGCACGCGCGGGCCTGCTCGTCGGTGATGTTGCGGGCGTGGTCCCAGACCCCGCGCATGGCCGAATGGGAATAGATCATCGGCTGCTCGGAGACCTCCGACAGGTCCAGTCCGGTACGGGTGCCGCAGTGCGACCCGTCGACCAGCATGCCGACCTCGTTCATCCGCCGCACCAGGTCGCGCCCGTAGGCGGTCAGCCCGGAGTCGACGGCGTCGAGGCAGCCGCCCCCGGCGGCGTTGCCGTTGTTGTAGCTCGGCAGCAGCGACTTCACCCCCAGGCCGTAGAAGACCTCCACCATGTCGAGGTCCCCGGCCAGCGGCGCGGAGTCCTCCAGGTCGAAGGCCACCACGATCCGGTCGCCGGGCACCGCCGCGTCGATCTCCCCGACGGTCGTGGCCAGCTCCAGGTCGGGGTGGGCCTCGATCGCCCGGGTGAAGTGGCCGATGTAGGACAGCGCGTCGTCCCGGGAGTGCGGCGCGTAGCCGACGTTGACCGACACGTAGGCCCCGCCGGGGCGGCGGTAGCGCAGCAGGTCGGCCACGTCGGCGTCGAGGGTGAGGGGCAGGCAGGTGTGCTGTTCCCAGAAGGCGCGGGCTGAGGTCATGGCCCCATCCTGCTACGCGCCCTTCACCCCCTGGTCAGCGCGCCGACGCTGAGCAGGAACGCCCCGCCGTCGGGGCCGGTGCCCGCCTGGACCGACGCCTGGCGGCGGCCGTCGCTCGCGACGGTCCAGAACGAGAGCGTGGTGCCGCCGCAGGTCTGGCCGGCCGGGTCGAGTTTGGCGGTGTTGCCGCGCGCGGTCAGCCGCCACGCGCAGCCGTCGCCGGTGCGGGCCGTCAGGACGTCCCGCCGCCGGGTGAACGTGACGACCCCCTGCCGCGGCGCCTGCACCACCCGGTCCGGCGCGGTGTAGCGGGTGGTGACGATGTTCACCCGGGTCGCCGGGTCGGCCGGGTCGTACCGCCACGCGCCCGCGAACCGCGCCGCCGCGCCCGCCCTCGCCCTGGTCCGGCGGCCGTCGTCGAGGCGGAAGGAGTAGTCGCCGGTGGGCTGGTGGCTGACGGCCTCGATGGTCTCGCGCTCGCGGCCGCCCGACACGGTGACCGACCACCTCGTGATCGTGTACGCCGAGCCGATGACCCGGTTGAAGCAGTTCTGCGTCGGCGGGTCGAGCTCCAGGGAGGCGGGCCGGACCGCGAACGTCCAGGTGCAGCCCTGGTCGGTGCGGCCGGTGACCCCGTCGCCGGTGCGGGTGAAGACGATGTCGCCGATCTGCGGGACGTGGATCGGCGGGGTGGCCCCGACGACGGCGACGTTGCGCATGGTGGCGCGGTCGGGCTGGTCGTAGTTCCAGGTGCCGAGGTAGTCGTGGGGCCGGGGGGCGGGGGTCTGCGCCGGCCCGCCCGTCGCGAGGACCGACGACAACACGAGCGCCAGCGGCGCGAATGAGGAGATCATGGAGCCGGACTCTACGGACCGGCCCCGGCCCCGCTCATCGGCGCCGAGAGGTGTCGTGCGGTACTCCCCGCACCGTAGTTCAGGGGGTCGGCCGTGCACCGCCCGCACCGTCCAAAAAGACGATCTTGATGTGGTCACCGTACGCGCGGCGCACTCGATCAGCGACGCGGACCGTTCCACGATGATCACGCAATGTCACTCAACGGAAGGACACCCGTGAAGAGGATCCTCCTCACCTCCGCGCTCGCCGCCGTCATCGCCGGCACCGCCGGGATGGCCCACGCCTCGGTGTACGTCGCCTACGAGGGCCCCGGCTTCTCGGGCCGGAGCGTCGCCCTCAGCGCGTGCGGCATCAACAACATCCCCTTCGGCGGCTCCTACAAGTGGTACGGCACCGGCCAGAGCGGCCGGATGTACAACCAGCCGAACGCCCAGGGCGTGGCCCACTTCACGCTCGACAGCAACCGCAACGCCGAGCAGATCACGCCGGTCGGCTGGAAGAGCGTCTTCATCGTGTGCTGACCGCCACCCGCCGGGCCGCCGTCGTCGGCGGCCCGGCGCGACGACTCGGCAGGCGACTCAGCAGGCGACGATCACCTGCTCCTGGCGTCCGAGGCCGTCGATCTCCATCGTGACGACGTCGCCGACCTTCAGGTAGGGGAACCGGCCCGACAGCGCCACGCCCTCGGGGGTGCCGGTGCTGATCACGTCGCCCGGCATCAGCAGCATGTAGTGGCTCAGGTGGTGGATGATCTCGGCGACGGAGAACACCATGTCGGCGGTGCTGGAGTCCTGCCGGACCTCGCCGTTGACCCACGACCGCAACCGCAGCGCGGTCGGGTCGATCTCGGAGGCGGGCCGCAGCACCGGCCCGAGCGGGTTGAAGGTCTCGGCGCACTTGCCCTTCGACCACTGGCCGCCCGACTCCTCCAGCTGGAAGGCCCGCTCCGACAGGTCGTTCGACAGGGCGTACCCGGCGACATAGCCGAGCGCCTCGGAGGGGTCGTTCAGGTAGCGCGGGGTGCCCTTCATGACGACGGCCAGCTCGACCTCCCAGTCGGTCTTGGCCGAGTTCGGCGGCAGGATCACGTCGTCGTCCGGGCCGACGACGCAGCCCGGATGCTTGAGGAAGACGATCGGGTAGGGCGGCGGCGCCGCGCCCGACTCCGCGGCGTGGGCGGCGTAGTTCATGCCGATGCACACCACGGCCGGCGGGCGCGCGATGGGCGGGCCGATCCGCCGTCCGGTGGTGTCGATCTCGGGCAGCTCTCCGGCGGCCAGCGCGGCGGCGGTGCGCTCGATGCCGTCGTCGGCCAGGAAGGGGCCGTCGATGTCGGCGGTGAGCGGCGTCAGGTCGTAGGCGCGGCCCTCCTCGCGGACGGCGGGGCGCTCGGACCCGGCGGGGCCGTGGCGGAAGAGTTCCATGGTGCGGTTCCTCACGAATCGTCCGGAAAATCGGTGCCCACCCTACCGACGCCGCCGAACTCCTTGATCATTCGCGCGGGCGGGCGTTGAGGCGGGCGGCCTGGCGGGTGAGGTGGTCGCGTTCGGGCAGGCTGGGTGCCTTGCGGGCGGCTTCGGCGTACAGGCGGGCGGCGGTGGCGGGGTCGCCGGCGCGTTCGTGCAGGTAGGCCGCGGCGGCGGTGTGGCGGGGCAGGCCGGGGTCGAGCTCGGCCAGGGCGGCCAGGCCGGCCCGCGCGCCGTCGGCCTCGCCGACCGCGACGGCGCGGTTGAGGCGGGCCACCGGGTTGCCGGTGAGGCGCACCAGTTCGTCGTACCACTCGACGATCTGCACCCAGTCGGTCTCGGCGGCCGTCGGGGCGTCGGCGTGCAGGGCGGCGATGGCGGCCTGGGCCTGGAACTCGCCGAGGCGGTCGCGGGCCAGGGCCGCCTGGAGGATGTCGACGCCTTCGGCGATCATGCGGGTGTCCCACCGGCCGCGGTCCTGCTCGGCCAGCGGCACCAGCCGGCCGTCGGGGGTGGTGCGGGCCGGGCGGCGGGCGTGGTGCAGCAGCATGAGCGCGAGCAGCCCGGCGACCTCCTCGTCCTTCGTCATGGCGGCGAGCTGGCGGGTGAGCCGGATCGCCTCGGCGGCCAAGTCGACGTCGCCGGAGTAGCCCTCGTTGAAGACCAGGTAGAGCACCCGCAGCACCGTGGCGACGTCGCCGGGCCGGGTGAACCGCACGCCGGCCACGGTGCGTTTGGCCCGGCTGATGCGCTGCGCCATGGTCGACTCGGGCACGAGGTAGGCCTGCGCGATCTGCCGGGTGGTCAGCCCGCCGACCGCGCGCAGCGTCAGCGCGACGGCCGACGACGGGGTCAGCGAGGGGTGCGCGCACAGGAAGTACAGCCGCAGCGTGTCGTCGGCCGACTCGGCCGGGCCGGGCTCCGGTTCGCTCTCGGCGCGCAGCTCCCGGTCGCGCCGGGAGGTCTCGGCGCGGGCGGCGTCGAGGAACTTGCGCCACGCCACCGTGATCAGCCACCCCTTGGGGTCGCGCACCTCCTGCGGCGCGCGCACGGCCTCGACCAGGGCGTCCTGGACGGCGTCCTCGGCCGCCGCGAAGTCGGCCCCGCGGCGGACGAGCACCCCGATCACCGCGGGCACCAGCTCCCTCAGCAGCGACTCGTTCAATCGAACACCGTCGAGTGGATGGTCAGGAACGGCCGCACCTCCAGCCACTCGTGGATCGGCCGGCCGCCCGCGCCGGGGGCGGCGGACAGTTCGGCGGCCAGTTCGTAGGCGCGTTCGCGCGACTCGACGTCGATCACCATCCACCCGGCGATGAGGTCTTTGGTCTCGGCGAACGGGCCGTCGACGACCGGCGGCCGCCCCTCGCCGTCGTAGCGGACGAACGCCCCCTCGGGTGCGATGCCCTGGCTGTCGACGAACTCGCCGGTGCCCTCCAGCCGGGCGGCGAAGTCGGCCATGTAACGGACGTGGGCGGCGACCTCCTCGGGCGTCCACTGGTCCATCGACACGTCGTTGACCGGCGCGGGCGCGCCCCGGTAGTGCTTCAGCAGCAGATACTTGGCCATCTTTCCTCTCCTTCCCGGTCAGCCGAGCCGCTCGGCCAGGGCGACGATGATCCCCTCGGGCCCCCGGAGGTAGCAGAGCCGGTAGCTGTCCTCGTAGCGCACCACGTCGCCGACGAGCGTGGCGCCGTGCCTGCCCAGCCGGGCCACGACGTCGTCGATGCCCTCGACGGCGAACATGACGCGGTGCAGGCCCCGGGTGTTGGGCGGCACGGTGCCCGGATCGGGGCCGACCGCCGCGGGGGCGTGGTACTTCGTCAGCTCCAGCCGCCCGTGGCCGTCAGGGGTCCGCATCATCGCGATGTCGCTGCTCACGCCCTCAAGCCCGACGGTACGGTCGGCGAACCCCCCTTCGATGCGCGCCCGCCCCTCCACGTCCATGCCGAGCTCCACGAAGAACGCGACGGCGGCCTCCAGGTCCTCGACGACGATGGCGACGTTGTCCATGCGTGTGATCGTCACGGTGGTACTCCTTCGTCTTTGGTGAACCGGGGACGGAGCCGCCGCCGCGTTCTCGACATCGGGCGCGGAGATTTTTCTCAGACGCTCCGCAACACCGACACGACGATGCCCAGCACCACGGCGTCGTCGCCGTCGATGTCGGCGTAGGCGGGGTTGCGCGGTTCGAGCACGACGTGCCCGCCGCGCCGCCGGAACACCTTGACGGTCGCCTCGCCGTCGATCATCGCGGCGACGATCTGCCCCGAGTGGGCCTCGGGCTGCTGCCGCACCACGACGATGTCGCCGTCGCAGATGGCGGCGTCGACCATCGAGTCGCCCCGCACCCGCAGCCCGAAGACGGTGCCCCGGCCGGTCAGGTCGCGCGGCAGGGTCAGCGCGTCGTCGACGTACTGCTCGGCCGGGATGGGCACACCGGCGGCGATGTCGCCCACGACGGGCACGCTGACCAGGTCGGCGGCCGGTCGCGCCGCCGGTCCGCGCAGGAACGCCCGCACGTCCATCGGCCGGCTCATCGCCGTGCCCCGGCGCAGGAACCCCAGCTCCTCCAGGCTCCGCAGGTGCCGCGACACGGCGGACGCCGAACGCAGGCCGACCGCGTCGCCGATCTCCCGGGTGCTCGGCGGATATCCGTGGCGGACCACCCAGTCGTGGATCACGGCCAGCATCCGCTGCTGCCGCGGCGGCAGGGCCGAGGTGTCGAGGTGCTCGAACAGGTCGTCGTCGTAGGCGGTCACCTGCGACATCGTAGGTGCCGGAAGACCGGACGCGGGTCAGGTCACGGCGACGATCGCCGCCTCCACCAGGGTTCCGTCCTCGACGCGCAGCAGCCCGAGGGTGCCGTGGGGCTGGCGTCGCTTGTCGGTGGGCGAGCCGGGGTTGAAGATGCGGAACCCGCCGGAGGACTCGTCCAGGGGAATGTGGGAGTGGCCGAACACGACCAGGTCGGCGTCGGGGAACCGGGCCCGCATCCGGGCCAGCCGCCCCTTGGCCGGCCCGCTGTCGTGGATCATCGCCACACGCAGCCCGCCGAGGTCCAGCTCCAGCGTCTCGGGTGCGTGGACGTCGGGCCCGTCGTTGTTGCCCTTGACGGCGTGGACGGGCGCGTAGGCGGCCAGCTCGTCCAGGACCCCGCCGACGCACACGTCACCGGCGTGCAGAATCAGGTCGGCGCCCCGCAGATGCCCGGCCACACGCGGCGGGCACGCCTTCCAGAACCGGGGGGCGTGCGTGTCGGACAGTACGACGATCTTCATGTCTCCAGCATGGCCGGTTCGACGTGCCGCAGGTCGTAGGGAAACAGGTCGTCGCCCGGATCGGTCACGGTGCCGCACCGATGGCGGACGAGCTCGACCTCCGCCTGATCGGCGGGCCGTTCGGTCCCGTCGACGTTGTAGTGGAACCGGCCCTCGGCCCAGTAGTCGCGGCGCGCGTCGGTCCGCCACTGCGAGTTGTGCCCCCAGCCGTGGGAGAGGTCGCAGGCGGGCCGGTGGCGGCGGTAATGGGTCCAGTAGACGGCCGACCGGTCGGCGACCCCGGCGACCAGGTGCCGCTCCCCGGCGGTGACGACCACTCCGGCGCGGGCCAGCAGCAGCGTCCCGACCATGAAGCCGGGCCAGCGTTCCGCGACGATCGACGGCGGTTCGCTCGAGTCAGGGGCCTGCCGGACCTCGGCGACCTCGTGGAAGAACGGGTGGAAGGCCTTGCGGTCGACGCGGTCGGCGCCCAGGGCGGCGCAGAACGCGGGATAGGCCTCGGGGTGGTCGGCGATGAGCAGGTCGAGGACGCGTCCCAGGGCGTAGAGCCGCTGCAGGGGGTCGTGTCCCGGCCGGGTCCGATGGGCGCCCGGCCGGCCCAGCTCCCGAATCTCGGCCACCAGGTCGGGATGCTCGGCGAGCCACGGCCACAGGACCTCGGGTGAGTCGTGGAGGGACTCGTACAGGGAACGCCAGGTCATTCAGTCGTCGACGACCTCGCCGCGCACCACGTTCTCCCTCGGCCGGGGCTGGTCGTGGTGGGAGTCGTGGCGGGGCATGGCGGAGATGAAGGGGGCGTAGGGGGACCGGGCGGCCATCGACTTGACCCGGCGGCCCAGGAACCAGGTCGCCAGCCGTCGGGCGAACGGGCGGGTGAAGGGCAGGATCATGGCGAAGCCGAAGACGTCGGTGATGAAGCCGGGGGTGAGCAGCAGCGCGCCGCCCGCCACGATCAGGGCGCCGTCGGCGAGTTCCCTGTCGGGCATGCGGCCCGACTCGATCGCCTTCTGCAGCGCGGCCCAGGCCCGGCGGCCCTCGCGCCGCACCAGCCAGCCGCCGAGCAGGCTGTCGGCGATCAGCAGCGCGACCGTGGTCCAGCCGCCGATGACCTCACCGATCTGGATCAGCAGCCAGATCTCCAGCACCGGTACCACGAGAAACGCCAGGAACAGCCCGATTCGCAGCATCCGCCACACCTCCACACGCGAGCCTACGAGGGTTGGAACGCCTGCGCGCGCGGGACGGGTTCCCGTTAACGCCGACGGCGAAACCGCTCGGGGATCCCGGTCACGCCCCACACGCTGATGCGCCACAACGCCTCGGTCATGACGTCGCGGCTCATCTTGCTCTGCCCGACGGCCCGGTCGACGAAGGTGATCGGCACCTCGGTGATGCGCAGCCCTTCGCGGACCGTGCGCAGGGTCAGGTCGACCTGGAAGCAGTAGCCCTGGGACTGCACGCCCTCGATGCCGATCTTGCGCAGGGTGGTGGCCCGGTAGGCGCGGAAGCCCGCGGTCGCGTCGCGGACCGGCATGCCGAGCATGATCCGCGTGTACGTGTTGGCGCCCCGCGACAGGAACTCCCGCGAGGTCGGCCAGTTGATGACCTTCCCGCCCGGCACCCACCGCGACCCGATCGCCAGGTCGGCCCCGGCCTCGACCGCGGCGAGCAGCTTGTGCAGCTCCTCGGGCTGGTGGGACCCGTCGGCGTCGATCTCCACGAGCACGTCGTAGCCGCGTTCGAGGCCCCACTGGAAGCCGGCGATGTAGGCGGCGCCCAGGCCCTGCTTGCCGGGCCGGTGGAGGACGTGGACGTGGTCGTCGCGCTCGGCCAGCTCGTCGGCGATCTTGCCGGTGCCGTCGGGGCTGTTGTCGTCGGCGACCAGCAGGTCGACGTCGGGCAGCGCCGAGCGGAGCCGCTCGACGATGCGCGGCAGGTTGTCACGCTCGTTGTAGGTGGGAACGATCACGAGCACGCGCCCAAGCATCCGGTCCATCGGCTCCTCCTAGTGATCTTCGAAGTCCCGCCGGGCCCGCCGCGCGGCGACCGCCGCGACGACGGCCGCGCCCGATCCCGCCACCATCAAAATGATCTCGGGCAGAACACCTACCCGGGTCGCCAGGGTGTCACGCGTGCGCACCTGCGCGGTCACCACGGCGCTCGCCGCCACCAGTTCGGGTGTCTCCCACAGGATGCGCCCGTCGGGGGCGACGTGGGCCGAGACGCCCGTCGTCGCGACCGGGATGACCGCGCGGTTGTGCTCCACCGCCCGGATGCGCGACATGGCGAGCTGCTGGGGCGGCAGGTTCGACTGCTCGTAGGTGGCGTTGTTGGTCTGCACCACCAGCGGCGAGCCGCCCGCGCGGACGGTGCCGTTGACGATCGTGTCGAAGGCGACCTCGTAGCAGCTCACCGCGCCGAGGGTGACCGGGCCGGCCTTCAGGTCGCCCGGCTTCTCACCGGGGACGGACTGCCGCCCGACCAGGCCGGCCCGTTCGAACAAGGCCAGGACCAGGTCCTTGTACGGGGTGAACTCCCCGAACGGCACCAGCTTCTGCTTGTCGTAGTAGACGCCCGGCCCGGTGACCGGGTCCCACACGATGCTGCGGGTGGCCCGGGCGTCGTCCCCGAGGATCACCACGGCCCCCACGAGGACCGGCACGCCGACGTCCTTCACCGCGGCGTCGATGATCGCGTAGGCGGCGGGGTCGCGGAAGGGGTCGATGTCGGTGGAGTTCTCGGGCCAGACCACCACGTCGGGCCTGGGGTACTTCCCGGCCCGGACGGCCTCGGCCAGCCGGTGGGTCTCGTCGGCGTGGTTCTTCAGCACGACGGCGGGCTCGCCTCCGTGGAACCCCAGCTTGTCGCTGCGGGGCACACTGCCCTGGACCACCCCGATGTTCACCGTCTTGCCCTCGTCGCCGTGGAGGGGGACGAGCATCCCCACCACCGGTAGGGCTACCACCCCGGCCGCCGTCAACGCGACCACGCGCTCGCGGTAGTCGCGGGTGAACAGGTGAACGGCCAGGTAGGCGAGCAGGCAACCGGTCAGGGCGACGGTGAAACTTACAGACGGGGCGCCGAAGAGGGAGGCGTACTTCAGGTAGGGCGCGGTGCCCTGGCTGAAGACCAGGCGGGCCCACGGGAAGCCGCCCATCGGGAAGGTGCTGCGGGCCCACTCCTGGAGCACCCACAGGCACGCCGCCCAGAGGGGCCACAGGCGCAACCGGACCACCAGGGCCACCAGCAGGCCCTGGGCGGCCCAGAAAGCGCTCTCAATGGCGACCAGGGCCACCCAGGCGTCGTCGCCGATGGGCCGCACCCACGCCATGGCGGGGAACAGGAACGCCAGCCCGCCCAGGAACCCGAGCCACAGGGCGCGGCGGGGGCGGACCCCGTACACGGAGAGGACCACGGGGGCGACGCCGATGGGCGCGCAGAACCACCAGCCGAGCGGCGGGAAGGCCAGGAAGATCAGCAGGCCGCCGGCGACGGCGAGACCGGCGCGGGCCCACACGGGCGGGGCGAACGCCGGGGCGGTCGACCGCGGGGTCGCCGTTGCGAGCACGCGTCTCCTTTGACCAGACCGAATGAAGGGCTGGTCGGAACGGTACCGCGCCGGACGGCAGGCCCCAAAACAGGCACTGGAACATCCCAGGGAACTCACAGCAATGGTCCTTGAGTTCTCCTGTGGCCACAGGAGAACTCAAGGACCATCCGGCTACGCACAGGGCACGGGTGCCACGTGCCCAGGCCCATCTCACGAGACGGTTCGGAGCCCTGAGCGCCCTTCGGACCGGTTCCGTCCCGTCGGCGGCGGGCGCGGAGTTCCGTTGTCTACTGGGCGCCGGGACCCCTCCCGGGTCCAACCCCCCACCCGGTTGTGGTGCCCCGGCCCGACAAAAGCGCCGGCGCCGCGCCTGGCTGAGCTACGGAGCGTCCCGAATGTGGGGCGACGCTCCGTCACGGACGCGGAATCCGACGATGTCTGAAGACGGCCAACCGGTCAGTCCCGTGCTGGACTCCGCAGCAAACTACCGACCTGAGCGCAGATGTCAACCAGCTCCCCAGCAGCGGGAACGCCAAGTTTTCGCAGGTGGGACAGGATGGTACAAGCGCCGCTATCGGAGGCCGGCCAGCACCTCGGGCAACGGGCCGGTGTGGACCACGCAAAGCCGCCGGGTCGCCCTGGTCAGGGCCACGTAAAGGTCGCTCGCGCCGCGCGGCGACTCGGCCAGGATCCGGGCCGGCTCGACCACCACGACGGCGTCGAACTCCAGGCCCTTGGCCTCGGTCACCGACAGCACCGCCACCTCGGCGTCGAGCGCCTCGGGGCCGGTCATCCGGGACAGGCCCACGTCGAGGCCGTCGGGGACGATCACGACCAGCCGGCCGTCGGCCACCTTCTGCCGCTCGATGATCTCCGGCAGGTCTCCGACCAGGTCGTCGGTCTGCACCGCGGTGGGCTTCTCACCGCTCTCGCGGACCGATTCCGGCGCCTTCAGCGAGGGGTCGACGAGGGTGAGCACGTCGGCCGCGACGGCCATCAGCTCGGCCGGGGTGCGGTAGTTGACGGTCAGCCGCGACTCGCGCCAGCGGCCCTGGACGTAGGGGTCGAGCACGCTCTTCCAGCTCGGCGCCCCGGCCGCCGAGCCGGTCTGGGCGATGTCGCCCACGATCGTCATCGACCGCGACGGGCAGCGGCGCATCAGCGTGCGCCAGGCCATCGCCGAGAGCTCCTGGGCCTCGTCGACGATCACGTGGCCGAAGGCCCAGGTGCGGTCGCGGGCGGCGCGCTCGGCCGTTGTGAGATATCCCTCTTCTTCCTGCTGCCGCTCGGCGAAGCGCTCGGCGTCCATGATGTCGGCCAGGCCGGTCATCTCCAGGACCTCGCGGGCGTAGGCGAGCTGCTGCTCGCGCTCCTCCTCGGCGCGGCGGGCGGCCCGCAGCACGCCCTCGTCGATGTCGCCGAGCAGTTCGGCGGCCTCGTCGAGCAGCGGCACGTCGGCCTCGCTCCACCAGCGCTCGCCCTTGCGCGGCGGCTCGCGCAGCAGCAGCGCGGCCTCGGCCGGGGTGAACCCGGCGGCGGTCATGCGGTCGGCCGAGGTGAACAGGCCGATGAGGAGCTGCTGGGGCGTCAGGTAGGGCCACAGCCGGTTGAGCGCGGCCTTCACCGGCTCCTCGGTGCGCAGGTCCTCCCGCAGGTCGGCGAAGTCCTCGTCGGACAACACGCCGCGGCCCAGGTGGCGGGCGGCCTGCTTGGTCAGCGTGTTCAGCAGGTGGCGCACGAAGACCGAGCGGGCCTGGTTGTGCGGGCGGCGCGACTTGGCCGCCCGGTTGCGGGCCGCCTCGAAGCTCTGCCGGTCGAGCCGCAGCGTGTAGCGGTCGAGCCTGATGTCGACCGGCTTGGCCGGCATGCGCTGCCGGTCGGCGATGGCGCGGGCCAGCACGTCGGCCATCCGCAGCCCGCCCTTGAGCGCCGCCGCGGCCGCCGGTTCGGGCCGGGTGGCGGTCACGCCGGGGAACAGCTCCCCCACGGTCGACAGCAGCACGTCGGTCTCGCCCAGCGACGGCAGGACCTGCTCGATGTAGCGCAGGAACGTGAGGTTCGGTCCGACGATGAGCACCCCGCGGCGTTCGAGCCGCTCCCTGTACGTGTAGAGCAGGTAGGCCGCCCGGTGCAGCGCGACCACGGTCTTGCCGGTGCCGGGCCCGCCCTGCACGACCAGCACGCCCGACAGGTCGCCCCGGATGATGCGGTCCTGCTCGGCCTGGATGGTGGCCACGATGTCGCGCATGCGGCCGGTCCGGGTCTCCGACAGCGCGGCCAGCAGGGCGGCCTCGCCGTTGAGGGTGGCGCGGTCGTCGGCGCTGAGCCCGTCGAGGTCGAGCAGGTCGTCGTCGACCGAGACGACCTCGCGGCCCTTGATGTGCAGGTGGCGGCGGCGGGTCACGCCCATCGGCGCGGCCGGGGTGGCGCGGTAGAACGGCTGGGCGACCGGGGCCCGCCAGTCGATCAGCAGCCGGTGCTGCTCGTCGTCGGTCAGCCCGATGCGGCCGATGTAGAAACGCGTCTCCTCAGCTCCGGGGGCGAGGTCGAGCCGGCCGAAGCAGAGCCCGCGCTCGACGGCCCACAACCGGGCCAGGCGCTGGGAGTACATGACGGCGAAGTTGTCGCGTTCCGACCGGTTCTGGTGGGTGCCGAACGCGCCCTGGGCGAGCACGCCGTCGAGCTGCGCGCGGGTGCGCACCCGCAACTGGTCGAGCCGGTCGTAGAGGCCGGCGACGTAGTCGCGTTCACGGGTCAGCTCGGGCGCGGATGACTGTGGCATAGGCCGATAGATTCTACGCGTCCCCCCGAGCCTGCCGGTCACGATGCGGTGTCGGCCCCTTGACTCGTTTGGAAGGTTTCTTTACTTTCTCCAAAGTGAGCCAGCCGACTCCCGGAACCCCCAGCCTGCTGCGGGCCATCAACGACCGCGCGGCGTTGCGGGTCCTCCTCGACCGGGGTCCGCTGACCCGGCCCGAACTGGGCGCCCTGACGGGCCTGTCCAAGCCGACCGCCTCCCAGCTGCTGCTGCGCCTGCAGGAGGCCGGTCTGGTGGTGCTCGACGGCATCCGCGAGGGCTTGCCGGGCCGGACCGCCGAGCTCTACCGCATCAACGCCGGGGCGGCCCACGTCGCGGCCCTCGACGTGACCCGCGACCGGATCGAGGTCGCCGTGGCCGACCTGACCGGCACGGTCGTCGGCACGTCCGTGCTCCCGACGCCCGGCCGGGCCGGGGGCGACGTGGTGGAGCGGGTGCGCACCGCCCTGGCCGAGGCCTGGCCCTACCCGGTCAACCGCGTGGTGATCGGCATCCAGGGCGCCGTCGACCCGTCCACGGGCCGCCTCGGGTACGCCGCCCACATCCCGGGCTGGCACATCCCCGACCTCGTCCCGACCCTGTCCGGCGGCGTCGGCACGCCCGTCGACGTGGAGAACGACGTCAACCTCGTCGCGCTGGCCGAACGCGCCCACGGCGGGCACCGCGACTTCGTGCTGCTGTGGGTCGACTCGGGCATCGGCTCGGCGATCGTGCTGGGCGACCGGCTGCACCGGGGCGCCACCGGCGGCGCGGGCGAGGTGGGCTACATGCCGGCCGTCGGCGCGCCGACCGCGCGTGACGTCGGCAAGCGGGTCGACCACGGTTTCCAGGCGCTGGCCGGAGGCCAGGCGGTGCTGCGGCTGCTGCGGGCGCGCGGCATCCGTGGAACGTCCGCGGCCGAGGCCGTGGAGCGTGCCGTACGGGTCGCCGAGGAGGGCGGCAAGCGGGCCGGGGAGGCGGCCGAGGGGCTGCGGGAGATCGCCCGGCGGCTCGCCATGGGGCTGGCCGCCATCACCAGCGTGCTCGACCCCGAGGTCATCGTGCTGGCCGGCGGGATGCCGCTGGCCGGCGGCGAGACGCTGCGGGCGCTGACCGAACGCGAACTGCACGCCCTCACGCTGCCCCGGCCGCCGCTGCGGCTGTCGGCCGTCGAGGGCAACCCTGTGCTGGCCGGGGCGCTGCACCTGGGGCTCGACGTGGTCCGGGACGAGGTCTTCGGATCGAAACTACAAGGAGGATGAGTGAAACTCGCCGTTGTCGGGGGCGGCTCGACGTACACACCAGAGCTGATCGACGGCTTCGCGCGGCTGCGCGAGGAGCTGCCGCTGAGTGAGATCGCCCTTGTCGACCCGGACGCCCACCGGTTGTCCCTGGTCGCCGGGATGACCCGCCGCATGCTGGCCCGCGCCGGGCACCCGGCCGCGGTGACCGAGCACGCGTCGGTCGGGCCGGGCGTCGAGGGGGCCGGCGCGGTGCTCCTGCAGCTGCGCGTGGGCGGCCAGGCGGCGCGCGACGTCGACGAGACGCTGCCGCTGGAGTGCGGCTGCGTCGGCCAGGAGACCACCGGCGCGGGCGGCCTGGCCAAGGCGCTGCGGACCGTTCCGGTGGTGCTGGAGATCGCCGAGGAGGTGCGCCGCCGCGCGCCCGGCGCGTGGATCGTCGACTTCACCAACCCGGTCGGCATCGTGACGCGGGCCCTGCTCGACGAGGGCCACCGGGCCATCGGCCTGTGCAACGTGGCCATCGGCATGCAGCGCCGCTTCGCCGCGCTCCTCGGCGTGCCGTGGCAGTCGATCGGGCTCGGCCACGTCGGGCTGAACCACCTGACGTGGGAGCGGTCGGTGACCGTCGACGGGCGGGAGGTGCTGCCCGCGCTGCTGGAGGAGCACGCGTCCTCGATCGCGGCCGAGGTCGGGCTGCCCGAGTGGATTTTGCGCGACCTGGGCGTCGTGCCGTCCTACTACCTGCGCTACTTCTACGAGCACGACAACGTGGTCGAGGAGCAGCGGGTCAAGCCGTCGCGGGCGGCCGAGGTGGCCGCGATGGAACAGACCCTGCTCGGCATCTACGCCGACCCCGCCAGCGACACCAAGCCCGACCTGCTCGGCAAGCGGGGCGGCGCCTACTACTCCGAGGCCGCGGTCGCGCTGATCGCCTCGCTGGCCGGCGACCGGGGCGACGTGCAGGTGGTGAACGCCCGCAACGGCGGCACGCTGCCGTTCCTGCCGCCCGAGGCGGTCATCGAGGTGCCCGCCGTGATCGGCGCGTCCGGCGCCGCGCCGCTGCCGGTGCCCGCCGTCGAGCCGCTCTACCGGGGGCTGATCGCGAACGTGTCGGCGTACGAGGAACTGGCCCTGGACGCGGCCAGGAACGGCGGGGAACGCCGCGTGCGGGACGCGCTGCTCGCCCACCCGCTCGTCGGCCAGGCCGACCTGGCGACGGGCCTGGCGACCCGGCTGATCGCGGCCAACCGCGCGCACCTGCCCTGGGCCGTTTGATGCGGACCATCCTGGCGATCGACGGCGGCAACAGCAAGACCGACATCGTGCTGGTCGGCGAGGACGGCGCCGTGCTCGGCACCTGGCGGGGCGGCCCGTTCACCCCGCAGAGCAGCGGCGTCGTCCCGGCGGTCGACGTGATCGAGAACGCCCTCGGCGGGCCCGGCCCGCGCGCCGACCACGTCTTCGCCTACGTCGCCGGAGCCGACCTGCCCATCGAGGAGGTCCGGCTGCGCGACGAGATGGCCCGCCGCCGCTTCGCCCCGCAGATCGTCGTCGGCAACGACACCTTCGCCCTGCTCCGGGCGGGCGCGAGCGGCCCGTGGGGCGCGGCGGTGGTGTGCGGCGCCGGGATCAACGCGGTGGCGGTCGCCCCCGACGGCCGGGTGGCCCGCTTCCCCGCCCTCGGCCGCATCTCCGGCGACTGGGGCGGCGGCGGAGGCCTGGCCGAGGAGGCGTTGTGGCACGCGGCCAGGGCCGAGGACGGCCGGGGACCCGCGAGCGAGCTGGCCGCGACGGTCTGCCGCGTCTTCGGCGCCGCGACGGTCGAGGAGGTGGTGATCGCCCTGCACTTCGGCGAACTCCCCTACGAGCGCCTGCACGACCTGGTCGCCCCGCTGCTGGAGACCGCGCGCGGCGGCGACCCGGTCGCCCGCTCGGTGGTGGTCCGGCTGGCCGACGAGGTCGCCGTGCTCGGCGTGGTCGCCATGCGCCGCATCGGCCTGCTCGACGTGCCGTGTGAGGTGGTGCTCGGCGGCGGCGTGCTGACCGCCCGCGACCCGCTGCTGACCACGCTGGTCGAGGAGCGGTACGCCGCCCAGGCCCCGCACGCCAAGCTCGTCGTCGCCGACGTCCCCCCGATCGTCGGCGCGGCCTTCAAGGGCCTGGACGCCCTCGGCGCGGCCCCCGAGGCCTACGACCGGGTCAGGACGGCCTTCGAGACGGCGTTCTAGACCGCGTTCTAGACGGCGGGAGGCCGGTAGTCGAACGGGGTGGAGAGCACGACCGTGGTCCGGGTCGACACGTTGGCGGCGGCCCGGATCTGGTTGAGCAGCTCCTCGAGGTCGAGCGGCGAGCCGACCCGGACCTTGAGGATGTAGCTCTCGTCACCGGCCACGCTGTGGCACGACTCGATGGCGGCCAGATGGCGCAGCCGGTCGGGCGCGTCGTCGGCGGCGGCCGGGTCGATCGGCTTGATCGACACGAAGGCGGTCAGCGGCAGCCCGACCTCGTCGAAGTCGACCAGCGCGGCGTATCCCTTGATCACGCCGCGTTTCTCCAGCCGCCGCACCCGTTGATGGACCGCCGACACCGAGAGCCCGGTCTCCTTGGCCAGATCGGTGAAACTCATCCGCCCGTCGGCCGCCAGCAACGCGACAATCCGCCTGTCGATCTCCTCCATCCCGCAAACGGTACGGCAATCAGACGATCACCAGATCCCGCGTCGTGTTGTTCAGCCGGGAGACCCCGTCGTCGGTGCAGACGACGATGTCCTCGATGCGGGCGCCGTGGGCGCCCGGCAGGTAGATGCCGGGCTCCACCGAGAACGCCATGCCGGGCGCGAGCACCTCGTCGTTGCCCGCCACGATGTAGGGGTCCTCGTGGGACTCCAGCCCGATGCCGTGGCCGGTCCGGTGGACGAACAGGTCGCCGTAACCGGCCTCCGCGATCACCTCGCGGGCCGCCGCGTCGATCGACTCGCAGGTGACGCCGGGACGGACGGCCGCGCAGGCGGCGTCCTGGGCCGCGCGCAGCACCTCGAAGTAGCGGGCGTAGTCGGCCGGGGGCTCGCCAACGCAGTAGTTGCGGGTGGAGTCGGAGCAGTAGCCGCTGGCCATCGTGCCGCCGATGTCGACCACCACCGGCTCGCCGGCCCGGATCACCCGGTCGGACACGTCGTGGTGGGGCGAGGCGCCGTTGGGGCCCGAGGCGACGATGACGAAGTCGATCGTGACGTGGCCCGCGCTCAGGATCGCGTCGGCGATGTCGCGGCCGACCTCGCGCTCGGTGCGGCCGGCCTTCAGCAGCGAGGGCACCAGCGCGTGGACGGCGTCGATCGCCGCCCCGGCCTCGGCCAGCGCCGCCGCCTCGGCGGCCGACTTGCGCATCCGCAGGTCGCGCAGCACCGAGGAGGCGAGCCGCTGCTCGGCCCCCGGCAGCGCGTCGCGGAACCGCAACGACTGCATCGCCCACATGCGGTCGGCCAGCGCGACGCTGCCGACCTCGCCCAGCCGGCGGGCGACGACCGCGTAGGGGTCGTCGGTCTCGTCCCAGGGCACGAACTCCACGCCCAGGCGGCCGGCCGGGGAGCTCTGCGCGGCGGGCAGCTCCAGGCGCGGCACCATCATGAAGGGGTCGCCGCCGTCGCCCGGCACGACCAGGCAGGTCAGCCGTTCGAGCGCGTGGGCGTCGTAACCGGACACGTAGCGCAGATCGGGGCCGGGGGTCAGCAGCAGCGCGCCCACCCCGGAGGCCGCGGTCGCCGATCGCACCAGGTCGAGGCGGTCGGCCGAAAACACGTCAAGGGACTCCGTTGTCACAGCGCCATACTAGAAGTGGCGTGGATCGGCGAAAAACCACGGCGAGTTGTCTAGACCAATGCTACGCTCCGCACAGGGCCGTTCACGGCTCGTCCCCCATCCGTCCCTTCTCATTTCTTTGGACCATGCGTTTCCCGAGAGCGAGCCTCACCATGACCGGCACCGCCGGTGGCGAGCAGCCGCCCCTCACCTCCGTCGAGGAACCGTCCCTGGCCGGGGCCCACACCGCGGCCGACATGGTGACCTCGATGCGAGAGCGGCTCGACCGCACCGAGGCGCGGCTCGCGGAGCAACAGCAGCTCACCTACCTGCTGCGCGACGCGATCATGCCCGATCCCGGCGCCGACCTGGTCCTGCCCAGCGCCCGGATCGCCGTGCGCTGCGTGCCGATGGAGGAACGCCCGGTCGGCAGCCACCACCGGCAGGTCACGGGTGAGCCCGAGCAACTGCTCAACGTGCTCGGCGGCGACTGGTGGGAGGCCAGCGGGCTGCCCGACGGGCGCATTCTGCTCGCCGTCGGCGACGTGTCCGGCCACGGCGTCCCGGCGATCGCCCACATGGCCCAGCTCCGCCACGGCCTGGCCGCCCTGGCGATGACCGGCCAGGGCCCCGGCGCGATGCTCGGCTGGCTCAACACGCTCACCATGACCCGGCTCGACGACACCACCGCCACCGCCGTGGTCGGCCTGTTCGACCCCAATACGCTGCGGTTCACCTGGGCCGGCGCGGGCCACCCGGTGCCCGTGCTGGTGCGCGGCGGCATCGCCCGGCCGATGGTCGCCCCGCCGGGCGTGCTGCTCGGCGCCACCCGCAAGCCCGCCTACGGCGTGGCCAAGGTGCAGCTGCGGCCCGGCGACGTGCTGGTGATGTTCACCGACGGGCTGATCGAGCGGCGCGACCGCGACATCGACGAGGGCCAGGCCCAGGTGCTGGCGGCGGCCGGTTCGCTGACCGTGGCCGACCTGCCCGACGGGGTCGACGCGATGCTGAAGACCGTCGGCGGACCGAATCCGCGCGACGACACGTGCCTGCTCGCGGTGGGGGTGCTGGGAGCATAGACGGGTGCTGATGCTTCTCGACACCCCGTCGCTCTACTTCCGCGCCTTCTACGGCGTACCGGAGTCGATGACCGCCCCTGACGGCATGCCCGTCAACGCCGTCCGGGGCCTGATCGACATGATCGCCACGCTGGTGAAGACCCACTCCCCCACCCATCTGGTCGCGGCGATGGACGCCGACTGGCGGCCCGCGTTCCGGGTGGCGGCGATCCCCTCGTACAAGGCCCACCGGGTGGCCTCGGGCGACGAGGAGGAGATCCCCGACACGCTGGCCCCGCAGGTGCCGGTCATCGAGAAGGTGCTCGCCGCCGTGGGCATCGCCTCCTTCGGCGTCGAGGGGTACGAGGCCGACGACGTCATCGGCACCCTCGCGACGGCCGCCACGCAGCCGGTCGAGATCGTCACCGGCGACCGCGACCTGTTCCAGCTCGTCGACGACGAGAAACGGCGCCGGGTCCTTTACACAGTAAGGGGAATTCGGAACCTGCAGACGGTCGACGAGGCCTGGGTCACCGCCAAGTACGGCATCCCCGGCCGCGCCTACGCCGACTTCGCGACGCTGCGGGGCGACCCCTCCGACGGGCTGCCCGGCGTGGCCGGGATCGGCGAGAAGACGGCCGCCTCGCTGATCACCCGGTTCGGCTCCCTCGACGCGCTGCTCGCCGCCGTCGGCGACGAGGGCTTCCCGGCCGGGGCGCGCAACAAGCTGGAGGCCGCCCGCGACTACCTCGCGGTCGCGCCCGCCGTGGTGAAGGTGGCCCACGACGTGCCGATCCCCCGGGGGTCGTTCGAGGTCCCGGCCAAGCCCCACGACCCCGAGGCGCTCATCGCGCTGGCCGACCGCTACGGGCTCGACAGCCCGCTCAACCGGCTGCTCGCGGTGCTCGGGAAGAGCTGAGCCGCTACGTTGAGGGGCGTGCCACACCGAAAAATCCGGATACCGGAGGCCGGGACACCGCGGCTGAGCGAGGGATTCGACCGGGTCCGCCGGGAGTTCGACCTGCCAGACGAGTTCCCCCCGGCGGTCCTCGAAGAGGCCACGGCCACCGCCGCGCGGCGCTTCGTCGGCGACGACCGCACCGACCTGCCGTTCCTGACCATCGACCCGCCCGGCTCGATGGACCTCGACCAGGCTCTCTGCCTGGAGGAACGCCAGGGCGGCGGCTACCGCGTCTGGTACGCCATCGCCGACGTGGGCTCCTTCGTCCGTCCCGGCGGCGCGATCGACCTGGAGGCCCGGCGGCGGGGCGAGACCGTCTACCTGCCCGACGGGCGGGTGCCCCTCCACCCGCCGGTGTTGTCGGAGGGCGCGGCCAGCCTGCTGCCCGGCGAGATCCGGCCGGTCGCCCTGTGGTGCATCGACCTCGACGCCGAGGGCGAGGTCGTCGGGTTCGACGTCCAGCCCGCGCTGGTGCGCAGCCGGGAGCGGCTCGACTACGACTACGTGCAGACCCTCGTCGACACCGGCCGCGCCGACGGCACGCTGCGGCTGCTGGCCGAGGTCGGGCCGCTGCGCATGGAGATCGAGCGGGCCCGGGGCGGGGTGACGCTGCCGACGCCCGACCAGGAGGTCGTCCGGTCGGGTGACGGCTACCGGGTGGAGTTCCGTTCGCCGCAGCCGTGCGAGGAGTGGAACGCGCAGATCTCCCTGCTCACCGGGATGTGCGCGGCGCAGCTGATGCTCGACGCCGAGGTGGGGGTGCTGCGGGTGCTGCCCGCCGCAGGGCCGGCCGACGTCGGCAAGGTGCGGCGGATGGCGCTGGCGCTCGGGGTGCCCTGGCCCGAGGGGGCCGGGTACGGCGAGGTCGTCCACGGCCTCGACCCCAAGATCCCCGGCCACGCCGCCTTCCTCCACGAGTCGACGGTCCTGCTGCGCGGCGCCGCCTACGTCGCCTTCGACGGCGAGCCGCCCCCCGACGCCCTGCACGCCGCCGTCGCCGCCCCCTACGCCCACGTGACCGCTCCCCTGCGGCGGCTGGTCGACCGTTACGCCACCGAGGTCTGCCTGGCCGTGGCGAGCGGCGAACCGGTGCCCGAGGAGATCAGCGAGGTGCTGGCGGCGCTGCCCCGCGAGATGGCCGTGGCCACCCGCCGATCGTCGGGGGTCGACCGGGCCTGCGTCGACCTGGTCGAGGCGTTCCTGCTCCGCGACCGGATCGGCGAGACCTTCGAGGCGGTCGTCGTCGACGTGGCCGAGAACGGCAAGAGCGGCCAGATCCAGCTCGCCGACCCGGCCGTGATCGCCCGCTGCGACGGGGCCGACCTGCCGCTGGGCCACCGGATTCCGGCCCGCCTGCTCCGGGCCGACACGGCGACGCGGGAGATCCGCTTCGCATGGGTGCCCGCGGCCGACTGAACCCGGATGAAGATCCTTACTCCCGGATTTATCGGCTGATATCGTCTCGGGTCAGGAAAGCATCGCGTACCACTGACAGTACGGGAGGCTCGATTGACACCTGATCTCGCAGGTCACGCCCGGATCATGGCACTGGCCGACCTGGTCACCCCGATGAGCGTCCGGACCGCGGTCACCCTCCGCCTCGCCGACCACCTGGACGCCGGCGACCTCACCGCCGACGACCTCGCCGCCCGCACCGGCGCCGTCCCCCGGCCGCTCCGCAAACTGCTCGACCACCTCGTCCACCTCGGCCTCCTGCGCGCCGCCGAGGGGCGGTACGGCCTGACCGACCTGGGCCGGCTGTTACGCCGGGGCGAGGCGCCGATGGGGCCGTTCGACCAGCTCGACCTCGACACGGTGCTCGGCCGGACCGAGTTGTCGGCCGTCCACCTGCTCCACAAGGTGCGCACCGGCCGGTCGGTCTACCACGGCATGTACGGCACCGACCTGTGGACCCACGTCGACCGGGCGCCGGGCACCCCCGACGATCTCAAGGCCCAGCTCGCGCTTCCGCCGGGGTTCGACATCGACGTCCTGCTCGACCACCCCGTGCTCGCGCGGGCCCGGACGGTCGTCGACGTCGGCGGGAACACCGGCGCCCTCGTCGAGGCCCTGCTCACCAGACATCCGGACCTGTCGGCCACGCTGATCGACCTGCCGAGTTTCGCCGGGGCCGCCGCGCAGCGGTTCGCCGCGGCCGGGCTCGACGGCCGGGCCGCCGCCCTCGCCCAGGACTTCTTCCAGCCCCTTCCGGCGGGCGCCGACGTGTACGTCCTGTCGGCGGTGCTGGCCGACTGGGACGACGAGACCGCGGTCCGGCTGCTGCGCAACTGCGCGCTCGCCGCGGGCGGCACCGGCCGGATCCTGGTCTCGGAGGTGAGCCTGACCGAGCGGCTGCGCCACGTCGACACGGGGATGACGTTGTGGTTCGAGGCCGTCATGGACAACCCCGACCGCTCCCCCGACGACCTCGCGGCGCTGGCGGCCGAGGCGGGGCTGAAGGTGGCGGCGGTCGAGCAGGCGGGCACCCGGATCGTGCTGGAACTCCATGGCTGAGCCGGTGGACCACGACGTCGTGGTGGTCGGCGGCGGCCCCGTGGGGTTGATGGCCGCGTGCGAGCTGGCGCTGGCCGGGGTGCGGGTGGCGGTGGTCGAGCGGCGTACCGACGTCGATCCGACCATCAAGGCGATCGGGTTGCACATCCCCTCGGTCGAGGCGTTCCAGCGGCGGGGGCTGCTGCCCGCGCTGCTCGACGCGCAGCGGCGGCACGCGAGCGAGCTGCTGGCCGCCCTCCCCCGGCGGATGGACCTGGGCCGGGTGCCCATGTCGTCCGACATCGCGGGGCACTTCGCCGGGATCACCGTCCCGCGTGCGCTGGTCGACTACGCCGATCCCGACTTCGGCGCGGCGTGGTCGCGGGACATGATGCCGGTCAGCCAGCAGGCCCTGGAGGCGATCCTCGCCGAACGGGCCGCCGCGCTGGGGGCCGAGCTGCGGCAGGGCGCCGAGATGGTGAAGTTCGCCGACGACGGCGAGGGGGTCGACGTCGAGCTCGATTCGGGCGAACGGTGGCGGTGCGCGTGGCTGGTGGGCGCCGACGGCGGGCGCAGCGCGGTCCGGCGGGGCGCGGGGTTCGACTTCCCCGGCACCGACCCCGAGATCACCGGGCACCAGGCCGTGGTGGAGTTCGCCGACCCGGAGGTGCTGAACCCGGGCTGGAACCGCACCGAGAACGGCATCTACGTCTACACGCCGCTGCCCGGCCGCATCCTCACCGTCGAGATGGACGGCGCGCCGCCCGACCGGCACGCGCCCGTCACCCACGCGGAGCTGCAGGACAGCGTCCGGCGGGTGTCGAAGACCGATGTCACGATCACCTCGGTGCGGTCGGCGACCCGATTCACCGACCACGCGCGGCAGGCGAGCACCTACGTGCGGGGCCGGGTCGTGCTCGCCGGCGACGCCGCCCACGTCCACTCCCCGTTCGGCGGGCAGGGGCTCAACCTGGGGCTCGGCGACGCGCTGAACCTGGGCTGGAAGCTCGCCGCCACGGTGCGGGGGTGGGCGCCGGCCGGGCTGCTCGACACCTACACGCGGGAACGGCACCCGGTCGGGGCGTGGGTGCTCGACTGGACGCGGGCGCAGATCGCGCTGATGCGGCTCGACCCGCTCACCGAGTCGCTGCGCCGCATCGTCGGCGATCTCGTCGCCACCCCGGGCGGCGCGACCTACATGGCGAAGAAGTTGTCGGGGGTGCTCCAGAAGTACGACCTGCCCGGCGACCATCCGCTGGTGGGCCGCAGCGTGCCCGACCCGGACGGCCGCGTCGCCGAGGCCCTGCGGAGCGGCCGGGCCGTCCTCACCGGCCCGGCCCACCTGGCCGGCGCCACGGCGGCGCGGGCCGGGCGGCTGGTCCACCTGGAGTCGGACACGCCGGTGCTGGTCCGTCCCGACGGGTACGTGGCCTGGGCGGGCACCGCTCCCGACGACACGGCCGGGCTGGAGGAGGCCGCGTGCCGCTGGCTCGGCGGGTCATGACGAACGGTCGAAGGCACGGGCGGCCAGCGCCCGTGCCAGCCGGGCCCGGCCCTCGCCCACCAGCCGGGCCAGGGCCGGGGGCGGGGCGGTCCGGGTGAGCCACTCCCCGACGGCGTCGACCGTGGCCTGGTCGACGGCCCACGAGGGGAACAGCACCATCGCCGGGCCCTGGGCGCGCTCGCCCCGCCGCCGCCACACGTCGCCGATCTCCTCCAGGTAGCGGGCGGCGTACGGCCGCAGCAGGTGCTTCTGGGCCGGGTGGGCGAAACCGCCGATCACCGCCTCGACGGTGGCGGCCGGGAGGCTCTCGTCGTGCATGGCCCGCCGCCACGCCTCCTCCTTGCGGCCGGGGCGCAGGGCGCGGGCCCGTTCGGCCTGAGAGGGGCCGAGGAAGGCCGGGCCCCGGGCGAGTTCGGCGTCGATCTCGGCGTCTCCGGCGACGCCGTGAGCGACCAGCGCCTGGACGACGCGCCAGCGCGTCAGCGGGTCGACGGGGTCCTCCAGCAGGCGGCGGACGCGCGTCAGGTGGTCCTCGTCCAGGACGCCGACCAGAAGCGCGTTGATCAGCACGTGGTGGCGGTCGGATCCCGGTTCGGCGGCCTCCGCCTGCTCGATCAGCCAGGTGGCGTGCGCGCGCCAGCCGCCGGGTGACCAGTCCGGGTCGGCGTAGGTGTCGAGCGCGGCGTGCGCCTGCTGGAGCAGCCGCCGCAGCACGCCGGTGTCGGTCTCGGCGGCCAGGCCGCGGTGGATCAGGGCCACGTAGTCGCGGGCGCGGAACTCGGCGTCCCGGGTCGTCTCCCAGACCGCCGACCAGGCCAGCGCCCGCGCGAGCGGGTCGGCCAGGTCGCCGATGCGGCGCGACAGGGCAGCCCGTGAGGCGGGGTCGAGGCGGATCTTGCAGTAGCCGAGGTCGTCGTCGTTGACCAGCACGAGGTCGCCCCGGTGGCGGCCGATCAGCTCGGGCACGTCGGTGCGGGCGCCGCTGACGTCGATCTCCTGCCGGTGGACGCGCACCAGCCGCCCGTGGCCGTCGTCGGCGTAGACGCCGACCGCCACGCGGTGGTCACGGAGCACGTCGGCCGACTGCTCGACGGCGAAGGCGGTGAAACGGCCGTCGGCGTCGGCCGACCAGACCGGGCGCAGGGTGGCGAGGCCGGTCGTCTCCAGCCATTGGCCGCTCCAGCGGGACAGGTCGCGTCCGGACGCCTTCTCCAGCGCCGCCAGCAGGTCGCGCAGCGTCGCGTTGCCCCACGCGTGGGCGGCGAAGTAGCCCCGCAGGCCGGTGAAGAAGTCGTCTGCGCCCACGTGGGCGGCCAGCTGCCGCAGCAGGCTCGCCCCCTTGGCGTAGGTGATGCCGTCGAAGTGCACGCCCGCCATCTCGACGTCCTGGACGTCGGCCACGACCGGATGGGTGGTGGGGAGCTGGTCCTGCTGGTAGGCCCACGCCTTCTGGATGTTGGCGAAGGTCGTCCAGGCCTGGGTGTGCCCGGTCGCCTCGGCCTGGGCCAGCACGCTCATGTACGTCGCGAACGCCTCGTTGAGCCACAGGTCGTCCCACCACCTCATGGTGACGAGGTCGCCGAACCACATGTGGGCCATCTCGTGGAGCACGGTCTCCTCACGGGCCCGCAGCTCGTGGGCGGTGACGTGGCCGCGGAAGATCATGTCCTCCTGGTAGGTGACGCAGGCGGCGTTCTCCATGGCCCCGGCGTTGAACTCCGGGACGAAGCACTGGTCGTACTTGGCGAAGGGGTAGGGGACGCCGAAGGTGTCGCGGTAGTAGGCCAGCCCCCGCCGCGTCTGGGCGAACAGGCGGTCGGCGTCCATGTGGGAGGCCAGGGAGGCCCGGCAGTAGAGGGCCAGCGGGATCTCGCCGTCCTCGTCGGCATGCCACTGGGCCCACGGCCCGGCCACGACCGCCACGAGGTAGGTGGGCAGCGGCGGCGTGGGGGCGAAGTGATGGCGGCGCGTCCCGTCGCCGGCCGGTTCGACGTGGCGTACCGGGCTGTTGGTCCGGACCGTCCACGACGCGGGGGCGGTCACGGTCACCGTGAACGGCGCCTTGAGGTCGGGCTGGTCGAAGCAGGCGAAGACCCGTTTGGCGTCGGCCGGCTGGAAGTGCGTGTACAGGTAGACCGCGCCGTCGGCGGGGTCGGTGAAGCGGTGCAGGCCCTGGCCGGTGCCGCCGTAGGCGCAGCGCGCCCGCACGGTCAGCTCGTTGCGGGCGGCCGGATCGGGCAGCACGACGCCCTCACACGGGTCGTACCGGCGCAGGTCGAGCGGGTGTCCGTTGAGGACCGCCTCGTCGGCCGACCGGGCCACCAGGTCGATCCACGTGGCCTCGCCCGGCCGCCGGCAGGCGAAGCGCACGGTGGTCACCGAGGTGAAGCCGTCGTCGCCGGTCAGGTCGAGGGCGACGTGGTAGGACTCCACGGCGATCAGCTCCGCCCGCAGGCGGGCCTGGTCTCTGGTCAGGTTGGGCGTTTCCACGGGCGACCTCGGCGAGTCGAGAGACGATCGTTTCCGGGCAGCCGTGACGGACGATATGTACGTCCGTAATCTCGCGTTCTCCGTGGCCCCCGATCCATTATTGATAACACAGAAACTGGCAGAAACGGACTTACTTCTTCGTTGACATGTTCCGGACAGATGTGGTGTTCTGCCTCTAGCCCACCCCTAATAGGAAGGTGAGTCAGGTATGACATCTGTTACAGCGACGCTACCCGCAGTAGAGGAGAAGACAGCCGATCCGCAGGTCATGAAGGACGTCAACGACGCCCTGATGGGAATTTCGGGATTCGCGGAGTTCAGCGCCGCGACCAACGGATTCCTCAAGGGCGACATCGACGTCGAGCAGGCGCTCGAGGCGATGGCCCCGTTCCTCCGCGGCGAGATCTGCCGTGACGAGGCCGACCGCGAACGCATGATCCAGCTCGGCCAGACCATCGAGGCGAAGTGCGGCTGGGCGTCCGTCCTGGCCACTCTCACCGCCTGCACGGCCGCCTTCAGCTGCTCCGGCTTCTGCTGCTGACCCGACGCTCCACCCGCTCCACCTGTGCGAGATCCGCCTTTCCACCGTGATCACGGGCCCTTCTCCTCGGCCCGGCGCCGCGAGTCGCACAGAAGAAAGACCGCCCTTTCGTGTCGGCGGCGCAATTCTGCGAGTGAACGTAGATGACAGGCTCAAACAGCAATCGGTACGCCGGAATCCGCCTGGGATTTCCTGGGCGGATTCCCGAGCATGCCCGAAAACGTCGAAGGAAATTCGGTGCCCGAGGGCTACGACATTCTTGAGCAGATCAATCTCGAACTGAAGAGCATCGACGGCGCCGCCGATTACCGGGCCGCCGCGCTCGGATTCATCAAGGGCGACCTCGAACTCGACGACGCGATCGAGGCGATGACACGGGTCCTGCACGGCGACGGCTACGGCAACGCCGAGCACCGCAGGCGCATCATCGAACTCGCGCAGACCGCCGAGGAGCGGTGCGGATTCATCACGATCACGGTGAGCATCGCGGGCTGCACGGCCGCGTTCAGTTGCTCGATGGGATGCTGCTGACCGATCGGAGATCCAGTGAACGCCGATTCCCCCGACGTCGTCGTGCGGGCCGACCGGCTCACCGCCGAGAAGTCGGTCTTCACCGCCGGCCGGCCCGTGCTCGACGAGGTGACCGCCGTCCGCGTCCTCGCCGCGCACGGCGTGCTGGACCCGGAACAGGTGCTGGACCCCCGGCTGACGGTCGTGGACGAATCACGCCGCTGCCGCTGCCTGATCGTGCGGCTCGCCGACGCCGGCTGGGTGGTCAAACAGGGCACCTCGGCCGAGACCCAGGAGACGCTCGACCGCGAGGCGGAGGTCTACCGTGTGCTGCGGGGCTCCTCCTTCGCGCCCTACCTGCCGCGTTTCTCCGCCTTCGACGACCACACCGGCCTGCTGGTCACCGAGTTCGTCGACGGGCAGGCCCCCCGCGACGCCCACATCGCCGACCCCGCCCGGCGGCCGGCGACGGCGGTCGGGATCGGCGCCGCCCTGGCCCGTCTCCACACCGTCGACGGCGACGGCGGCCTGCCGGTGCAGCAGCCGCCGCCCATCCTGCGCTGCGGGCACCCCACGCTCGACTCCATCGAGTTCCACAGCCCCGCCTCGCTGGAGGTGGTCCGCACCATCCAGTCCAGCCCGGCGCTGTCGGAGCTGCTGGACGGCGTACACGACCAGTGGACCGCCGACGCGATGGGACACGGCGACCTGCGCGGCGACAACATCCTCATCCGGCCCTCGGGCGAGCCGGTCTTCATCGACTGGGAGATGGGCGGGCCCGGCGACCGCCGCTGGGACATCGCCGGGCTGCTCACCGAACGCATCGTGTGGTGGCTCACCGACCCCGACGCGTGGGTGCCCATGGAGGGGCAGGTGACCGCGAACGCGGCGGCGGCCGAAGGGCTGCGCGAGATCCGCGGGTTCGCGCACGCCTTCCTCGGCAGCTACGTCGTCACCTACGCCGGCGAGCTCGACCTCGCCAAGGCCGGCCTCACCGACCTGATGCGCTGGTGCGGCGCGCGGCTGGTGCAGTTCGCCGTCGAGCAGACCCACCAGCGCAGCGTGCCGCTGGCGACCTCCCGGCAACTCCTGCAGATGGCGGCGAACTTCCACACCACCCCCGGCGTGGCCGCCCGGACCTTCTTCGGATTGGCGATCGACGATGGCGACCGATGACAACCGGGAGACCGTCGCCGCCGCGCTGGCCGCGGTGACCGTCTCCGCGACCTACGACCTGGCCTGGTTCGGCGAGGTCGTCGACACGATCCGGCCCCTGCCCGACGACGCCATGATGCGGGAGGCGGCCGGCTCCTTCGTCAGCCGCCTGCTCTACCGGGGCTGCTACCTGTTCGGCCGGCCGCGCCGCGAGGTGGCCGCCTTCCGCGAGTCGATCATGGAGGGCCTCCCCTCGACCCGGTCGGCCCGGTTCGTCAACGCCGCCGTGTACGCCGGCGCCCACGTCGCCCCCACCCGGAGACGGCTGCCCCTGATCACCGGCGACGCCGAACCGCTGGTCGATCTGGAAGGGGTCCGGGTCAGGCTCAGCCTCCCCGGCCCGGCCGAGCACGTCGAGGTGCACATCCCCGGCGTCTCGGTGACCAAGTCTCCGGGGTTCGTGCTCTTCCGCAGCCCTCACGGGCAACCCTCCGCCGACGGACAGCGCCTGGTGCGCCTCTACTGGAACCTGGCCGCCGCCGGCGCGGTCGCCCTCATCGAGCCCCTCACCCGGATCGTCGGCGACCTGCCCTTCCACTTCAAGGTCGTGCACGCCGACGCCGACTGGCCCGAACGGGCCGACAGCGCCGTGCTCTACATCGGCCACGACGACCTCGCCCGCGTCTGGCCGGCCCTGCGCGACCTCCACCGGCGGCTGCTGCCGATGATGCGCCCGTACGTCCCGGCGCTGACCCTTCGGGCCGGGCTCGGCCTGGGCGTCGCCGAGGACCCGGGCGGCGGCGAGAGCTACGGCATGTTCGTCTGCGAGCGCATCGCCGAAGGCCTCATGCGGGCGCACGCCGAGGGCACCGCCGACCGGGACGTCCAGCTCGCCCACGTCGCCGAGGCGTTCGAGAAGGCGGGACGGTCCCTGACCACCCCCCACGCCACCCCCGAGGTCGCCCGCCTCCTCGACGGGCTCACGGGCGCCGCCCCCGCGCCCGGACCGGTCGCCCCCGGCGGCCTGACCGGCGAGGCCGAACGGCTCGCCCGGCGGATGGCCGCCGACGCCCTGGTCCACGGCGACCGCTGCACCTGGCTCAAACCCCACCCCGACATCGGCGGCCGGGCCGGATGGGTCCCGATGAGCGCCGACGTCTACGACGGCACCGCCGGGATGGCCCTGTTCCTCTCCCAGCTCGGCGACCCCGCCTTCACCCGCCTCGCCGCCAAGGCGGCCCGGCAGGCCCTCGCCACCGCCGCCGACCTGCCCGGCCCCGGCCTCTACAGCGGCACCTCGGGCACCGGCCTCGCGGTGGCCCTGGCCGGACGCGCCATCGGCGACGGCGAACTGGTCGAGCGCGGTTTCGCCCTCGTGGACGCCGCCGCCCGCGACGCGCTGACCGGCGATGTGCCCGCCGACGTGATCGACGGGACGGCCGGGGCGCTGCTGGCCGTCCTGACCGCCCACGACCTCGGCAACCCGACCGGCCTCGGCCACGCCGCCGACCTGGGCGCCGCGCTGATCGGCAGGGGCGAGGACACCGGCGGCGCCCTGTCGTGGGCCCCCGGCTTCGTCGGGTACGCCCACGGCGCGGCCGGATGCGCGCTCGCGTTGGCCGAACTCGCCGAGGCGACCGGCGAGGCCGCCTTCCTGGCAGCCGCCGAGCGGGCGGTCGCCTACGAACGCACGTGGTTCCACGACGGCAACTGGCGCGACGCCCGCACCGCCCACGAGCGCGGCCCCGGCGGCGACCTGACCCTCGAACCCGACATCAACCGCTACGACTGGTGTTACGGCGCGCCCGGCATCGCCCTCACCCGAGGCCGGCTGGACCCCCGCGAGGCCCGGATCGGGTTCGCCGCCGCCCGCCGGGCCGCCACGAGCCATCCCGCCCTCGTCTACGACATGTGCCTGTGCCACGGCGCGGCCGGCATCGCCGAGATCCTCTCCCTCGCCCCGGCCGAACACGCCGAGGACGGCGACGCCGGCCTCGCCCGCGAGATGACCCGCCGCGCCCTGGCCGCCCACCACGACGACCTGGCCTGGCCCCGCGGCCACGGCCTCATGCTCGGCGCCGCCGGGGTCGCGCTGGCCGCCCTGCGCCGCGACGACCCCGCGATCGTGTCACCCCTGCATCTGCCGCACCCCCGAGGAGGCCTCCGTGGACGACGCTGAGCAGCCGAAGCCGCCGTACGACGTGACCGCCCTGCTCGTGGAGCTCCAGCGGTCGTGGGCGACGGTGCCCGGCATCGACGACTTCGTCGGCTCCGGCGCGGCCTTCGTCAAGGGCGAGGAGCCCGACCTTGAGAAGACCGTCGACCGCATGATGTCGTTCTTCAACGGCGAGATCGGCGGCTACTCCACCGAACGCCAGCGGCTCGTGCTGCTGGCCCAGAACATGCGCAAACGCGCCGGCGGCGTGCCGATCGTGCTGCTGACGTTCACGACGTGCACCGAAGTGCTCTCGTGCTCGTACGCCTGTTGCTAGTCACCCGGCGATCACGGTCTGCAGGAGGGCCAGCCCGGCCAGCAGCGCCGGGCCGCGCACCAGTTGCAGGATCAGCCCGAGGGGCGTCGGGCCGAACAGCCCGACGTCCACCAGAGGGCTGGAGTAGTCGAGCGGCGGCCGGGTCGCCACCCGGTAGGTCACCGCCAGCGCGCCCGCCGCCGACACCGCCGCCGTCAGCAGCGACAACCCCGGAACCAGCGCCCAGGTGACGGCCGACCAGACCACCGCCCCGGCGGCCGGGACGGTCAGGAACGTGAGCGTCAGCATCAGATCGGAGCCGCCCAGCGCCCGCCGAATAGACGGAGAACGCGAAACGACGCGCAATCCGGCCGCCAATCTGTCGACGGCCGCGAATGCCGTCACGGTGTGCAGCGCGGGCAGAAATGCGTCGAGCCCGACGACATAGGCGCCATAAGGAACGGAAATCAGCGCCGCCCACATGAAGAATCCCGTCGGCATGCGCCGGATTCGGGCCAGATCGCTTTTCACCAATGCGGTGAATCGATTTCCGCGAATCGCCGCCGGACGCACCCGCGCCACCGCCCGCGCCCGCCGTTCGAGCACGATGGACCAGAACATCGTCACGTCGAGGGAGAGCACCGACACGTGCGTCGCGGTGGCCAGTTCGGCCCCGGACGACACCTTCCCGCGTGTCATCGCCCCGAGGCTGCGCCGCGCCCACTCGGCCGCGGCCACCGCCGCCGCCAGCGCGACGGCCGCCGCCACGGTGAACGGAACCGGCCCCGCCGACTCCAGCCCGGTCAGCGTCAGGTCGGGGCGCAGCGCGAGCACCGCCACCGCGACCCCGACCAGCGTGTAGGCCGCCCCGCTCAGCCACCGCTGGACGGCCGCGACCGGCCGCTCCCCCGCCTGCGCCAGCACGCACAGGCAGGTCAGCACCACTCCGGCCGCCGCCCAGCAGACCACCCACGCGACGACCGGCACCGACAACCGGGTCACCGCCAGGAAGACGAACCCGATGACCGCGCACACCGCCGCGCCCGCCGTCACCGCCGCCGCCAGATGCCCGCGCAGCAGGGCGCCCCGGTCGACGGGGGTGCTGAGCAGCCACGTGCGGGCCGGCGACCCGGCGTAGAGCGGGCCGAACGCCAGCAGCGCCTTGGCCAGCAGCACCAGGCAGGCCAGGGCCAGGACCGCCGCCGTGAGCTGGGTGACGGACGTGCGCACCAGGTCGGGCACGCCGCCGCCGGCCTCGATGCGCGCCACCCCGGCCTGGGTGACCTCGACCACGAGCCCGCCCAGAACGCCCAGGTAGATGAGGCGCTCGATGAGCATCGAGAGCAGGAAGCCCAGGGGGCGGCGCGGGCGGCGGGCCCGCCTGCGGTGGCGGAGCTCGGCGGCCCCCGGCAGCGCCCGGACCCCGATGACCGTCATCCGGCCACCTCGATCGTGCGGTCGGCGACCGCGTCGATCAGGTCACGGTCGTGGGAGGTGAACAGCACGGCCACACCCGCCGCCTTCTCCTTCTGGAGCCGGTCGGCGAGCCAGGCCCGCCCCTTCACGTCGAGACGCTGCTCGGGTTCGTCGAGCAGCAGCAGCCGACGCGGCCTGACCAGGCAGGAGGCCAGCCCGAGCCGGTGGCGCTGGCCGCTGGACAGGGTGATCGGCAGTTGGTCGGCGGCCCCTTCGAGGTCGAGGTCGCGCAGCGTGGCCGCCACCAGGGCGTCGGGGTCGTCGGCGCCGTGGGCCCAGGCGTAGAGGGCCAGGTGGTCGACGACCGACATGTCGGGGAAGTAGTCGACGTCGTCGAGCAGGCAGGCCATCGCCGCCCGGACCGCGGGGTCGGACTCGCGCAGCGGCACGCCGTCGAACTCCACCAGCCCCTCGTCGGCGTCTTCCACCCCGGCGACGCACCGCAGCAGGGTCGTCTTCCCCGACCCGTTCGCCCCGACCACGGCCACCGCCTCACCGGAGCCGATCGAGAAGCCGACGTCGTGCAGCACCGGCAGGCGGGAATAGGATTTGTGCAGACCGGACACGCGCAGCAATGCGGATGGGGCCGTTGCGCTCATCGGGGATTACACTCCTCAATCGTCCGGAGATGTCGTACCGCTAATGTGCTCAATTGGCGTCGGCCAAAGTGATTGTAACCGAATGCGTCAGCGTCCGGTTCGCGGCCGGAAAATGCGCCGGGAATACGCGAAGGGCCGCCCCGCGCGATCACGGAGCGGCCCTTTACAAAGTCAGGTCACTTCTTGAGGCTCCACGTGGTGCCGTAGCCGCCCAGGTGCAGGGCCAGGAACACGGCGCCGGCGATGGTCAGCGTGGTCACGGTCAGGACCGCGCCGACGGCGTAGCCGCCGATCGCGAAGACGAGGGCGACGAGGAACAGGACAGCGGCGAGGAGAGCGAACATCCGGACCTCCAGGGGCGTGGGGTGTTACATAGCGGATTTCCGCCGTGTAACACCCGGAATCTCCCCATGGGGATACGGTGGGCGAACGAACCACTACCCGCGCCTGACCGGGCGGTCAGTTCGCCCCGATCACGTCAGCGACGAGTAGGCCACCACCCCGCGCCGCATGGCGTCGATCGCCTTCCCCGAGGTCTCGCGCACCTTGCTGCCCTTGGGCGCCGCGTCGCGCAACTGGCCCAGCAGGTCGAGCAGCTGCTTGATCCACCGGACGAAGTCACCCGCCGCCAGGTCGTTGTCGGTCAGCACCGCGTCGAGGGTGTGCCCCTTGGCCCAGCGCCAGGCCGCCCACGCGAAGCTCATGTCGGGCTCGCGGGTGAACGACAGGTCGTGGTCCTGCTCGACGGCCTCCAGGTCGGCCCACAACTTCACCATCGACGCCAGGGCCTCTTTCGCGGCCCCGGCCGGGACGCGGGGGCTGCGGTTGTCGTCGGTCTGGCGTGACTCGTAGACCAGGGACGAGACGCAGGCGGCCAGTTCGGCGGGGTCGAGCTTCTCCCAGATGCCGCCGCGCAGGCACTCGGCGGTCAGCAGGTCGAGCTCGGTGTAGAGCTTGGCGAGGCGGCGGCCCTCGTCGGTGACGGTCTCGCCGTCGAGGTAGCCGAGCTCGTCGAGGATGCCGCAGACCCGGTCGAAGGTGCGGGCGATGACGTGGGAGCGGCCTTCGACGCGGCGGCGCAGGCCCTCGGTCTCGCGCAGCAGCTTGTAGTAGCGCTCGGCCCAGCGGGCGTGGTCTTCGCGCTCGTCGCAGCCGTGGCAGGGATGCTGGCGCAGCTCGCGGCGCAGCCGCAGGATCTCGTCGTCCTCGGCCGCGTGGTCGCGGGCGCGCACCGGCTTGCCCAGGTCGACGTCGCCCAGCTTGGCGTGCATGGTGGCGACCAGGTTGGCCCGCTCCTTGGGGCTGCGGGCGTTGAAGTTGCGCGGCACCCGGATGCGCTCGACCGGCTCGACCGGCACCGGGAAGTCGGCCGGGGTCAGCTTCTTGACCTGTTTGCCGACCGTCAGCACCAGCAGCGACGGGCCCTCGCCGCGCACGCTCACCCCCGGGTCGAGGACGACGGCCAGCCCGGCCCGGCGCCCGCCCGGGATGCGGATCACGTCGCCGACCTTCAGCACCTCCAGGCTCTGCACCGCCTGTGCCCGCCGGGCCGCGCCGCGCTGCTTGGACAACTCGGCCTCACGGTCGGACAGCGCCCGCCGCAGCGCGGCGTATTCGGGGAAGTCGCCCAGGTGGCAGGTCATCGCCTCCTTGTAGCCCCGCAGCGCGTCTTCGTGCTTGCGCAGCTGGCGGGCCAGCCCGACGACAGCGCGGTCGGCCTGGAACTGGGCGAAGGAGTCTTCCAGCAGGGCCCGCGCCCGCTCGCGGCCGACCTGGCCCACCAGGTTCACGGCCATGTTGTAGGAGGGCCGGAAGCTCGACCGCAGCGGGTAGGTGCGGGTGCTGGCCAGGCCCGCGACGCCGATCGGGTCCATGCCGGGCTGGTAGACGACCACCGCGTGGCCCTCGACGTCGATGCCGCGGCGGCCGGCCCGGCCGGTGAGCTGGGTGTATTCGCCCGGGGTCAGGTCGGCGTGGGTCTCGCCGTTCCACTTGTCGAGCTTCTCGATGACGACCGAGCGGGCCGGCATGTTGATGCCCAGGGCCAAAGTCTCGGTCGCGAAGACGGCCTTGACCAGGCCCTTGGTGAACAGCTCCTCGACGACCTCCTTGAAGGCCGGGAGCATGCCCGCGTGGTGGGCGGCCAGGCCGCGCTCCAGGCAGTCGCGGAAGTCGAGGTAGCCCAGCACCGCGAGGTCTTCGTCGGGCAGGTGGGCGGTGCGCTCGTCGACCAGCTGCCGGATCTCGTGGCGCTCCTCGTCGGTGGTGAGCCGCAGGCCCGCGTAGAGGCACTGCTTGACGGCGGCGTCGCAGCCCGCGCGGGAGAAGATGAACGTGATCGCCGGCAGCAGGCCCTCGGAGTCGAGACGCTCGATCACCTGGGCGCGGTCGTGGGGGGTGCGCCGGGGGCGGTTGTAGCCGCGTTTGCCGCGCGCCTGGTTGAGGCGCTGCTCGTCGCGGGAGATGCGCATCAGGTTGGCGTTGATGCGGGTCGCGCCGTCTTCGCTGGCGAACAGGTCGTAGAGGCGGTTGCCGACCAGCATGTGCTGCCACAGCGGGACCGGGCGGTGCTCGTCGACGATCACCGTCGTGTCGCCCCGGACCGCCCCCAGCCACTCGCCGAACTCCTCGGCGTTGGAGACCGTGGCCGACAGGGCGACCACGCGCACCGACTCGGGCAGGTGGATGATCACCTCTTCCCAGACGGCGCCACGGAACCGGTCGGCGAGGTAGTGGACCTCGTCCATGACCACGTAGCCGAGCCCGCTGAGGGTTTGGGAGCCCGCGTAGAGCATGTTGCGCAGCACCTCGGTCGTCATGATGACGATCGGGGCGTCGCCGTTGACGCTGTTGTCGCCGGTCAGCAGACCCACGTTGGCGGCGCCGTAGCGCCGCACCAGGTCGTTGAACTTCTGGTTCGACAGCGCCTTGATGGGCGTCGTGTAGAAGCACTTGCGGCCCTGCTCCAGGGCCAGGTGGACGGCGAACTCGCCGACCACGGTCTTTCCGGACCCCGTGGGGGCCGCCACCAGCACGCCGTCTCCGGCCTCCAGCGCCTGGCAGGCGTCGAGCTGGAACTCGTCGAGCTCGAAGTCGTACAACCCGCGGAACGAGGTGAGCGCCGGGCCCGACTCGGTCTGCTGGTCACGGAAGGCGGCGTAGCGTTCCGCAGGCGTGCTCATGCCGTCAACCCTACCGATATTCCTGTTACGGCCGTGTCATCACCGTCAGCGCACCGGCACGGGCCGTGCAGGTCAGCGGGGTCGGTCCGGCGCGTTCCCCGTCGGCGTAGGCGATCACGCCGGGTGCCTCCAGGGTCACGGAAGCGGCACGATGGATCTCCACGGCCGGATGACTGCCATGGGTGCCCAGGAAGACCTTGGGAAAGGCCCGCAGGAAGGCGGCCGTCGGCAGCGCCTTGAGGATCACCACGTCGAGCAGTCCGTCGTCGGGCCGGGCGGTCGGGCAGATCTTCATCCCGTTCCCGTACGACCGGGTGTTCCCCACGGCCACCAGCATCGCGTCGACCTCCACGGCGGGGTGGTGGTCGAGGGTGACCCGGAAGGGGATCGGCCGGAACTCCCGCAGTTCCCGGAGCACGGCGGTGACGTAGCGGGCCGGGCCGGTCATCGCGTTGGCGCGCTCGTTGACGCGGGAGTCGAACCCGCAGGCCAGCACCCCGGCGAACCAGCGGTCGCCCACGGTGGCGGCGTCGATGACGCGGGGCACTCCCCTGGTGACCAGGTCGGCGGCGGCCAACGGGTCACGCGGCACGCCGAGGTCGGCGGCGATGTCGTTGCCGGTGCCCATGGGGACGATCGCCAGCGGGACGCCCGTGCCGGCCACCGCCTGCACCGCCAGGTGCACCAGGCCGTCGCCCCCGCACGCGACCACGACCGGCGGCCGTCGCCGCACGGCGGCGCGGGCCCGTTCGAGCGTGTCGCCCGCCGACGCGCCCGTGATCACCTCGGGGTCACGCAGCCGCGCCAGGACCGGGCCGAGGCGGCGGGCCGCCCGGCCGCCTCGGGCGGCCGGGTTCACCAGGACGACGGGCCGGCTCACTCGGCCGGGGTTCCGTCGAGCTCCTCTTCGATCTGCCGGGCCTTGAGGGCCGCGGCGGCGTCGGCACGTTTGTCGTGGAAGTACATGAACGCCTCGGCCACGAAGAACAGGGCGATCATCGGCAGCGCGAGCGCGAGCATCGTGAACGGATCCTGGCTCGGAGTCGCGACGGCCGAGAAGACGAAGAACCCGAAGACCACCATGCGCTGGTGCTTGGCCACGACCTCGTAGCGGACCACGCCGATCAGGTTCAGGAAGACCAGCAGCAGCGGCAGCAGGAACGACACGCCGAAGATCAGCAGCATCATCATCAGGAACGTGAGGTAGTCGTTCACGTCGATGAGCGGCACGGAGTTGTCGGGCACGAACCCCAGCAGCAGCGACAGGCCCTTGTCCATCGTCAGGTAGGCGAGGGTCGCGCCGGCCAGGAACAGCGGCAGCGCCAGGCCGAGGAAGGTGTAGCTGTAGCGCTTCTCGTTCCGGTAGAGACCGGGCGTCACGAACGCCCAGATCTGGTAGATCCACAGGGGCGAGGCCACCACGACGCCGAAGATGAAGGCCACCTTCAGGTTGATGAAGAGGCCCCCGGTGACGCTGTTGACCACGAGGCTGCACTCGGTGCCGCCGCCGAGCCGGTAGGCGTCGGGCAGCCGGCAGAACGGCCCGGTCATGAAATCCCAGATCGGGTCGAAGAAGACCAGACCCACGATCGTCGCGAGCACCACGCCGATGATCATCTTGAACAGGCGGTTGCGCAGCTCGCGGAGGTGGTCCATGAGCGACATGCGCCCATCGGGATCGTCCGCCGCGGCCGAGGGCTTCGGCGTCGACGACCTCTTCAACAGGGCCATCCCATGATCCTGTCTCGAAAGAAGGTGCGGCGGGGGTCAGTTCTTCTTGTCGGACGGCTGCGCGGCCGGCTGCGAGGTGGCGCGGAGCTTCGCGTTCTCCTCTTCGAGCTGGCGGAGCCGGTCTTCGACCGAGGGTGTCGGCGTGGCGGGCGGGATCTGCGCCGGCGGCGCCGGGGCCGGCTGCGGCGTCACGGTCTCGGCCTGCACCACGGTGGCCTTGTCGTCGTCGTCTTCGCGGAGCTTCTGCGTCTCCTTCTTGAACAGGCGCAGCGACTGGCCCAGGGCACGAGCCGTGTCGGGGAGCTTCTTGGCGCCGAACAGCAGAATGACGATGAGCCCGATGATGATCAGCTCAGTGGGTCCCAGGCTTCCCATGACACGTCCTTAAGGGGCGGGTGATGCACGTCCTTGCCCGATCGTACGCTGCGATCGCAGTGCTCATCACCCTTCAGGGGGACGAATCGGGTCCATTCGGCTCTTGGCCCGCTCGATTTCGGCCCCCAGTCCCCGGGCCGCAACGAAGACCCGGACGGCCAGAAACCCCACGAGGAGCAGCCCTGCCGCGCCCAGGCCGACCAATAACCAGATCACGAAAATCCCTCTTCTTCAGCCGAAAACAGCGTCACCCTGCCGACATGATTCCTTCACCGCCGACCCGGTTCCGGCTACCCCCATGAGGGGCCTACAGGCTGCCCTCGTAGTTGGCCAGGGTGCGTTTGGCCGTCTCGGCGACCCGTTCGGCCAGGCTCTCGGGGCGGACGACCCGGCCGGAGTCGCCCAGCCGCAGGGCCAGGCGTACCAGCCAGCCCTGGTCGCGGGCGCGCAGGGCCACCCGCTGGCGGCCCTCGCCGAGCTCCTCGACCTCTTCGACCGGGTAGTACTCGGAGATCCACCGCCCCGACGGGGTGACCTCCAGCTCGACCAGCTCGTCGGTGTCGGAGGGGCGGAAGACGCCCTGGGTGACGTCCATCGGCTCAGCCTCGGCGGGCGGGTCGGCGGCCACGTCGAGGACGGCGACCTCCTGGATCCGGTCGACGCGGAACATCCGCATCGCCTCGGCCCGGTAGCACCAGCCCTCCAGGTAGTGGCGCCCGTCGACCAGCACCACCCGCAGCGGGTCGACCTCGCGGGGGGTGACCTCGTCGCGGCCGGGGGTGTAGTAGACGAGCGAGAGGCGGCGCTTGCGCCGGGCGGCGTCGGTGACGGTCGCCAGCGCGCCCGGGGCGGCCTCGACCTCGACGGTGACCTGGGTGCTGACGGCGGCGGCGCCGTCGCCGGCGGCCTGCTCCAGCTTGGCCACGACCCGGCCCAGGACCTCGCCGCCGGCGAACTCGGGCAGCTCGCCGAGCATGCGGAGGGCCACCAGGAGCGCGCTGGCCTCGTCGACGCCGAGCTTCAGCGGCCGGGCGATGGTGTCGGCGTTGTCGATGAGGATCTCGCCGCCGTCCCAGGAGACGTCGATCAGGTCGCCGGGGGTGTGGCCGGGCAGGCCGCACATCCAGACGAGCTGGAGGTCGTCGATGAGCTGCTTCTCGTTGAGCCCGAAGACCTTGGCGACCTCGGGCACCGAGGCGCCCGGGTGGGACATCAGGTAGGGCACGAGGGCGAGCAGCCGCGGAAGCCGGTCGTTCAATGGAGGGCGCCCTTCAGACGGCGGATCACGGCCTCACGGGCGTCGGGCGGACCGTCGATCACCGCGTCGGGACCGAGGCTGGCCAGCCAGCCCGCGAGCCTCTCGGGGTCGGTGAAGACGATGTCGGCCTCGTCCCAGTCGGCGCCGGGCCGCACCTCGCGGGCGAGGTGGCGCAGGCCCTGGCAGGTGCCGGGGCGGACGCGCACCGTTGCGGTCCGCTCGGGGCCCGGGTCGTCTCCCGCGTACGCCACCAGCGCCCGCAGGTCGGCGCCCTCGGGCACCTCGACCGATCCCGGCCGCCCGGTGGGCGTGACGTCGCCGGCGATCCGGCTGAGCCGGAAGACGCGGGTGCCGTTCCGGGTGCGGTCGTGGCCGACGACGTACCAGCGGCCGCGGCGCGAGAGCACGCCCCACGGCTCGACCACGCGCTTCAGCACCGTCTCGCTGCCCGCCGAGCGGTAGTGGAAGGTGACGGCGCGGCGGTCGCGGACGGCTTCCCACAGCGGCGTGAAGGCGGCGTCGCGGGTGTCGACCCGCAGTTCCAGGGGGCCTTCTGCCAGGTCGGTCTCGACCCCGCCGGCCTTGAGCTTGAGCATCGCGCCCCCGGCCGCCTCGGCGAGGCTGGCCCGCTGCCAGACCTGCGCGGCCAGGCCGAGCACGGCGGCCTCGTCGGGCTCCAGCGTGATCTCGGGCAGTTCGTAGGACTGCTTGACGATGCGATAGCCGGGGTCGTCCTCCCACGGGTCCTTCTGGACCTCGATCGGGATGCCGATCTCGCGGAGCTCGTTCTTGTCCCGCTCGAACATCCGCTGGAAGGCCTCGTCGTTGACCGGGTCGTACCCGGGCACCGCGAAGCGGATCTGTTCCGCACTCAGCGGACGCCGGGTCGACAGCAGGCAGATCACCAGATTCAGCAACCGTTCCGTCTTCCGCCGCGACATCGGCCCTCCTTCCTGACTCGAACGCTACCCTTTTCCGGTGATCAGATGGCGCAGGGGCGAGGTCCGTGAGATCAGGCGCGAATGGCCCGGCGCGCTCGAGATCGAGGTCGCCGTCGACGACGGCTCCCGATGCCGGGCGCTGGCCTATCCGCCACTGGTGGGCCGCCCCGAGCCCGGCGACACGGTGCTGCTGAACACGACCGCCCTCGCCATGGGCCTCGGTACGGGAGGTTACGCCATGGTGGTGGCGGTTCCCGACCGTTTGCCACAAGATCCCGCCGGGCCGGGGCATCTGGTCAAGGCCCGCTACACCCCCTTGCAGGCCACGGTCCTGGGCGCCGACGAGCAGGACTCCCCGCACCACGGCCTTCTGCGGGAGGCCGACTCCCTCGACGGGATGCCCGTCGTGGTCGCCGACCTGCACTCCGCGCTGCCCGCGATCCTGTGCGGCCTCTATCTGGAGCGCCCGGCGGCCCGGGTGGCCTACGTGATGCTCGACGGCGGCGCGCTCCCGGCGTGGTTCTCGATGGCGTGCGCGAAGTTGCGCGAGATCGGCTGGTTGACAGGCGTTGTCACGGTCGGCCAGTCGTTCGGCGGCGACCTGGAGGCGGTGACGACCCACACGGGGTTGCTGGCCGCCCGCCACGTCCTCGGCGCCGACGTGACCGTCGTGGCCCAGGGCCCGGGGAACCTCGGCACCGGAACGAAGTGGGGCTTCTCGGGTGTCTCGTCGGGCGAGGCGGTCAACGCGGCCGGGGTGCTGAACGGCCGCCCGGTGGCCGCCCTGCGCGTCAGCGAGGGCGACCTCCGCGAGCGCCACATCGGCGTCTCCCACCACAGCCTCACCGCCTACGGCCGCGTCGCCCTGACCCGCGCCGACGTCGTCGTGCCGGAGCTGGGCGGCGCGTTCGGCGCCCGGGTCGAGCGCCAGGCCGCGCCCTTGGGAGAGCGCCACAACCTGGTGAGAGTCCAGGTCGACGGCCTGTACGACGCCCTCAAGGCCTCCCCCGTCGGTCTGTCGACCATGGGCCGCAAACTCGACGAGGACCTGGCCTACTTCCTGACCTCGGCGGCGGCCGGCCGCCACGCCGCCACCCTCCTGCCCGCCTGACCGGAGGCCCCGGCGATCAGGGCCCCTGTTCCCGATCGCCGGCACGTCGGCTCCCCGACTCATGGTTTCCGCATGTGCCGTGGCGGGGTGGACCGGGCGCGGCGGGTCGGCGCCGGTCACGGCGCGGGCCGGAGACGGCGGTCGGTGCCGGGCGGGCGGAGCCGTAACGGAGCGGGAGAAAAGACCCCGGACGGCGCGAGAGACACCCGGCGGGCGAAACTATCCCCTATCGCCGTCGGGGTCGTAGAACTCTTTGAAGGTGAAGGCGTCGGGGGTCGGGCCCTTCTCCCGCAGCAGGGTCAGGCGGTGCCACGCCTCCTTGAGCGAGGGGATGTCGCCCTCCTCCACCCACCACATCACCGTGTAGGGCTCGGCCACGCGGTGGAACCACTCGCGCCGCCGCTGGAGGACGGCCAGGTGGGGTGAGCGGTAGACGAAGTTCCACAACGACTCGCGGGACTCCCAGATCGAGTAGTTGATCAGCAGGTGGTCGCCGAACTCGTGGGTGATGGTCTCTTCGGGGTCGTCCTCGTTGGCGATGGCGCGCCACACGAAGCCCGGGGCGGCGTCGGCCAGCGTGTTCACGGGTTCGAGGGCGGCGACGAACTCGGCCAGAAGGGGGTCGTCGACGGGCGCGCGCATGTGGGCGACGTTGAACTGGGCCAGATGCATGACCTCACCGTCGCAAAGCCGGGTCTTCTATGTCAACTTTTATTTGTTTTAGAGTTCTCTTGGGGGAAGACGACGCAGCACTCCCCCGGACGGGGATCGAGCCGAGGAGCGCCGGGCTCGCCCCGGCCTTCGAGCAGGCCCTGGCAGAGGGAGAGGTTCATCGAGCACACCAGCAGCGGCTGCTCCTGGGCGAGCACGTGGAAGGGGCAGTTGCGCAGGCGCAGCACGCCGTCGTCGTCGTAGGGCTCGTAGCCCCGTTCGGCGAGGAGGCCGGAAAGCGAGGCGGCGGCGCTCTCGGCGCCGAGGCGGGCGCCGATGCGGTGGGCGGCCTTCTCGGCCACCTCGTCGCCGCCCAGCAGGTCGACCACCTCGGCCAGGACGAGCGCCAGGGTGCGGTAGTCGCGCGGCGGCACGCTCACGACGTGCTCCCCCGGCGCGCGCTGGTAGACCTTCGCGGGACGGCCGCTGCCCGGGCCCGTCCGGTCGGTCAGGCGGGCGAAACCGGCCTCCAGGAGGCCCGCCTCGACAAGCTTGTCAAGATGAAAGGCCGCCAGGGGGCGCGCGACGCCGGCCGCCTCCGCGGCCTCGTTGCGCCCGACCGGGCGGCCTTTCGAGGTGACGTATCGGTAGAGCTCACGGCGGACGGGATCGTTGAGGGCCGCGACCGCCGCGAGGTCGTCCATCTTCTACCTGCTTTACAGAGCGCCGAGCACGTCGACGACGAACACCAGGGTGTCGGTGCCCTTGATGCCGGCGTCGGGCTGGCCGGCCTCGCCGTAGCCGAGGGCCGGCGGGATGGTGATCAGGACGCGGCTGCCGACGTTGACGCCGGTCAGGCCCTGCTTCCAGCCGGGCACGACCTGGTTGAGCGCGAACGAGGTCGGCTGCTTGCGCTCCCAGGAGCTGTCGAACTGCTTGTCGGTGCCCCAGATCTTGCCGGTGTAGTGGACCATCACCGTCTGGTTCTCGGTCACCTTCGGGCCGTCGCCCTGGATGACGGTCTTGACCGTCAGGTCCTTCGGCGGCTGCGCGGTGGTCGTGGTGGTCAGCGTCGGGGCCGTGTCGCCACCCGGGTTGACAAGCTTGACACCCTCGATGCCGGGGTCGCTGGCCTTGCCCTTGGCGGCCTTGGCGGTCGCCGACACGACGTCGATGACCAGCACCTGCGAGCTGGTGGTGAAGTCGGTGCCCTGGCTCTTGGCCTGCTCGACCACGGCGGGGTCGATCGAGTCCTTGCCGACCACGACGAGCACGCGGCCGCCGGGCTTGCTGCCCAGCAGGCCCTCGTAGAGCGCCTTGGGCATCTGCTGCTGGCTGATCGGCACGAACTCGGCCTGGCCGGTGTCGTAGGCGGAGCCGGTGGCCTTGTTCTCCTTGCCGTCCCACGTCCAGACGCTCACCTTGGCGACCAGCGTGTCACCCTCGGCCGCGGCGGTGCCGCTGCCCTCGGAGATGACCCGGGTGGACGAGACCAGCGCCGGACCCCCCTTCGGGAAGGTGACGCTGGGCTTCTTGCCCAGGGCGCCGGAGACCTTGATGTCCTTCGGGTCGGCGGCGGGGCCGACCGGGGCGGCCGCGGCGGCGCCGGACGAGGCGGCGGCGCTGGGCGCGGCGCTCGTGGCGGCGGCGGAAGGGCTGGCTCCGGTGGCCGTCTTCTGCGCGGTGCCGCACGCGACGGCGGACAGCAGCAAAGGAAGTGCGGCGGCGGTTATGGCCGTGCGGCGGCGCATGTGAAAGTCCTCAGGAATATGACAGCGGGTCCGGGTCACACTACCCGAACCCGCCGTCAGCCCGTCGTAAGGAGATCACATTCCGGCGATCAGCTTGTCGACCCGTTCGTCAACACTTCGGAATGGGTCTTTGCACAGGACGGTCCGCTGGGCCTGGTCGTTGAGCTTCAGGTGCACCCAGTCGACGGTGAAGTCGCGCCGCTTCTCCTGGGCCTTGCGGATGAACTCGCCGCGCAGCCGGGCCCGCGTGGTCTGCGGCGGAACCGACTTCGCCTCGAAGATCTTGATGTCGGACGCGACCCGCTCGACCGACCCCCGCTTCTGCAGCAGGTAGAACAGCCCGCGCTTGCGGTGCACGTCGTGGTAGGCCAGATCGAGCTGGGCCACCCGGGGTGAGGAGAGCGGGAGGTCGTACTTCTTTCTGTAACGTTCAATCAGCTGGTATTTGGTGACCCAGTCGATCTCCCGCGAGACCAGGTCGAGGTCGCCGGTCTCCACGGCGCGCAGGGTGCGCTCCCAGAGTTCGAGGACCCGCTTGCTGGTCTCGTCGCCGCCGCGGCGGTCGACGAAGTCCTTCGCCTTGCCGAGGTATTCCTGCTGGATCTCCAGTGAGGAGGCCTCGCGGCCGTTGGCCAGCCGCACCCGGCGGCGGCCGGTCATGTCGTGGGAGACCTCGCGGATCGCCCTGATCGGGTTCTCCAGCGACAGGTCGCGCATCACCACGCCCGCCTCGATCATGCGCAGCACCAGGTCGGTGGCGCCGACCTTGAGCAGCATGGTCGTCTCGCTCATGTTGGAGTCGCCCACGATGACGTGGAGCCGGCGGAAGCGCTCGGCGTCGGCGTGGGGTTCGTCGCGGGTGTTGATGATGGGACGGCTCCGCGTCGTCGCCGACGACACGCCCTCCCAGATGTGCTCGGCGCGCTGGGAGACGCAGTAGACGGCGCCGCGCGGGGTCTGCAGCACCTTGCCGGCCCCGCAGATGATCTGCCGGGTGACCAGGTAGGGGATCAGGACGTCGGCCAGGCGGCCGAACTCGCCGTGGCGGCCGACGAGGTAGTTCTCGTGGCAGCCGTAGGAGTTGCCGGCCGAGTCGGTGTTGTTCTTGAAGAGGTAGATGTCGCCTGCGATGCCCTCCTCGCGGAGGCGCTTCTCGGCGTCGACGAGCAGGCCTTCGAGAATGCGCTCGCCCGCCTTGTCATGGGTGACCAGCTCCACGACGTTGTCGCATTCAGGGGTGGCGTACTCAGGATGGCTGCCGACGTCGAGGTAGAGACGGGCGCCGTTGCGGAGGAAGACGTTGCTCGATCGGCCCCAGGACACCACTCGCCGGAACAGGTAGCGGGCCACCTCGTCGGGGGACAGTCTGCGCTGACCCCGGAACGTGCAGGTGACGCCGTACTCGTTCTCCAGCCCGAAGATGCGACGATCCATCACCTCACCCTATTCCCAGATCCGTCGTGTGCGGTAGGAAACTCATGGTCGTCTACATTCCCCGCGAACCTCAGTAATAGATCTCGACGACCTTCACGATCTGGCCACTCTTCACGGTGATCAGCGAGGTGGGCTCACCCTGGGCGGCGAGCTCCAGCAGACGCTCGCGCGGGCACTTCTCGGTGCCGAGGGCGGCGGAGTTGATCGTCTGGTCGTCTCCCTTGCAGCCGACCGCGCTGAGGAACACCACGTCAGGGGCGATCGGGGCGGCGTAGGTCATCCCGCCCTCGGGCCCGACGAAGTCCCCGCCCGCGTAGCGGACCGGCACGTAACGGGCCTCATCTCCGTCGAGGGAGACGATCCGGCCGCGCAGCACGCCGTCGGCGCTCGGGGACATCTGGTTGAAGTCGTGCCCCTCGTCGTACTGGAACTTGGCCGACTTGATCTTCGGGATCCGGGCCGAGATCGGGTCCTCCTTGTCGACGTCGGCGCTCACCTGGGGCGTCCGGGCCGGCGCGGCGCTCTCCGTCGGCTCGGCGACGGTCTCCGTCGGCTGCGGCGCGGGCGGCGTCACCGTCTCGGTGACGGTGGCGGTGGCGGTGACCGTGGGAGCGGGGGCCGCCGTCTCGGCCGGAGAGGAACAGGCGGCAATCGGGAGGACGGCCAGGGCCAGCAGGGCCCGCCGGAATGTGATCGTCATAGCGCGCAGCAGCCTAGCGAAACCCGTGTTAAGTCCGTGCAAGTTGGGAGGTATGGGGGAAACCGAAAAAATCGACCCCGCCGTCCGTGGTGAAGAGCCTCTTTCCGTTGCGGCTCCGCCTGGCCGGCCACCCGACCGGCCCGGACCACCCGATGATCAGACCTCCGGCTTCACCTGAGCGGCAGTGTGACCGCCGACCGGTGATGCGGCGGGCTCCGCGTGACCATGACCTGCTTCGGCGAGGAGACCGCGCAGCCGCCGGACCTCGGCGATCAGCCGGGGCACGTGCTGCCGGGCCTCGGCGATGAACCGGGCGTTCTCGTCCCAGCGTCCGTCGGCGACGTCGGCGTAGCGGGGCTCCTGAATGAGGGTGCAGGCCACGATCTCGTGATGGTCGAAGCCGGGCCGGCGTTCGCCGCGCCCGGTGCCGGGGGTGGTGGCGACGGCGACCAGGCACATCGCGTACGTGTCGTCGAGGTCGCGCACGTGCCAGGGCCCGGGGGTCGCGGCGTCGGCCAGCTCCTCGATCGCGGCGAGTTCCTCGTTGGTCATCGGTCCGGCCGCTTCCATCGGGACGGCTCCTCGTCTTCCGCGGGCGTGCGATGGAAACGGGGCGGCCCCGCCGACGTCGGCGGGGCCGCCCCGTTGAAGCGTCTTCGGTTGGACTACAGCGGCGGTTCGGAGCCCGTGTCGATGTCGCCCTCGGGGGCCGTGGGCGGGGGCTTGGGGCCGCCTTCGGGGGTCGCGGGGGCGGGCGGGGTCTCGGGCGGGGGCGGTGTGATGAGGCGCTCCAGGCGGGGGCCGCTGAGGCGCAGGAACTTGCGGTGTTCGCGGTTGCGGTCGAGGACGGCGACCTCGAGCTGGGCGGCCGACGGGCGTTCGCCGCCCGGTTCGGTCAGCGCGCTCAGGGCGGCGTCGAGGGCGTCGGCCAGGGGGGCGCCCGGGCGGTAGCGCTCCTTCAGGCGGGTCGCCACCGTGTCGGACTGGCCGCCGATGACGGCCATGCCCTGCTCGTCGAAGACCGAGCCGTCGAAGGTGAGGCGGTAGATCTGGTCCTGGTCGGAGGTCTCGCCGACCTCGGCGACGACGATCTCGACCTCGAGGGCCTTGATCGAGTCGGTGAAGATCATGCCGAGCTGGCTGGCGTAGACGTTGGCGAGCGCGCGGGCGGTGACGTCGTTGCGGTTGTAGTTGTAGCCGTTGACGTCGGCGTAGCGGATGCCGGCCTGGCGGAGGGTCTCGAACTCGTTGTAGCGGCCGACGGCGGCGAAGCCGATGCGGTCGTAGATCTCGCTGATCTTGTGGAGCGCCTTGGACGGGTTCGGGGCGACCAGCAGGATGCCGTCGGCGTACTGGACCACGACCACGCTGCGGCCTCGGGCGATGCCCTTCCGCGCGTATTCCGCGCGGTCGCGCATGATCTGTTCAGGCGACGCGTAAGGGAACGGCATGGACACCTGTGGGGTTCCTTTCTAGCGCAGCGGCGCGGTCGGCCCGTCGGGATCGATCATCCGGCCCGACAGGATGGTCTCGACCGCGGCGGAGACCTCCTCTTCGGGCAGGCGGCGGTAGCCGTCGGCGGTGATGACCGCCACGACCGGCCAGATCCTTCGGGTGACGTCGGGACCGCCCGTCGCGGAGTCGTCGTCGGCCGCGTCGTAGAGCGCCTGCAGGACCGTGAGGACGACCTCGTCGGGTGAGGCGTTCTCGCGGTAGAGCTTCTTCAGCGAGCCGCGGGCGAAGATCGAACCAGAGCCGATCGAGTGGTAGAGGTGGTGCTCGTAGGGGCCGCCGCCGACGTCGTAGCCGAAGATCCGGCCGCCGTCGATCTTCTCGTCGTAGGCCGCGAAGATCGGGACCACGACGAGGCCCTGCATGGCGGCGCCGAGGTTCTGGCGGACGAAGGTCGCCAGCCGGTTGGCCTTGCCCTCGGTCGACAGGGAGCGGCCTTCGAGCTTCTCGTAGTGCTCCAGCTCGACCTGGTAGAGGCGGGCCATCTCGATGCCGGTCGAGGCGGTGCCCGCGATGCCCATGCAGGAGTATTCGTCGGTCCGGAAGACCTTCTCCATGTCCCGGTTGGAGATCATGTTTCCCGAGGTGGCGCGCCGGTCGCCGGCCATCACCACGCCGCCGGCGCAGGTGACCGCCACGATCGTGGTCGCGTGGGGGATCTGCTCACCGACGGGGGCGGGCAGCGCGTCGCGGTTGCCCGGGAGCATCTCCGGGGCGTAGCCACGCAGGAACTCGGTGAAGGACGAGGAACCCGTATTGGTGAAGAGGTTGTTCATCCAGGCCTGCTGAGATGCCACGCGACTCCCTCCTAGGTCGTGTTGTTTACGCCGACCCTACTCATGTGACAGCGCTGGTTGCACTCTTCCCGATCAGCTCACCGCGAACCGGGTTCATGATCGGAAATTTTCCCCGCAAACGACTCGTCGCGGCCGGCGGAGGGTTCCGCGGCCGCGACGAGGGACGTGGGCGAGGTGGGCGTTGGCCCCTTTACTCGCCACCCTTCTGCACGTAGGACCGGACGAACTCCTCGGCGTTCTCCTCGAGGACCTCGTCGATCTCGTCGAGGATCGAGTCGACGTCGTCGCTGAGCTTCTCGTGGCGCTCCTGGACGTCGCTTCCCGACTGCTCCTCGACCTGCTCGGTCTCGGTCTCCTGCCTGCCCGTCTGCTTCTGACCGCCGGTGTCCCTGCTCGCCATCGGTGATACCTCCACTCGGGGGACGTGTCTGCTTCATATCTTCCCCGAACCGACCGACAACTCGCCTGAATCGCCATGCGATCTTCAAACGGGTTGACCAGATAGTTCCGCTATCCAATAATCATCGGACAGCGCTACTATCCAATCAGATCGGGGTGCCTTCGAATGTCTCCCTCCACCCTTACCACCGCCGGGATCCTGCTGATCACCGTGTCCGGCGTCGCCTTCGGTGGGGCCAGTCTGCTCGCTCACATACTCGGACGTATACCCGGTTATCTGGACAATCCAGTCAGACGGGGACTGTGGCGTGCCGGACACGCCCACGCCGGGGTGCTCGTGCTCTTCTCGCTCGTGGCCCTGATCTACCTCGACCAGGCCGACCTCTCCCCCGGATTCCGGTCGCTGGCGCAGTGGCTCATCGTGGCCGCGCCGGTCCTGATGCCGCTGGGGTTCTTCCTGTCGGTCGTACGGCCGAAGGACACCCGCCCCAACCGCCTGATCTGGCTCACCGGGCTGGGCGGGGCGTCGCTGGCGGCCGGTACGATCATCTTGGGAATCGGGTTGCTCTAGATCTCCCGGATACGGAGCGAAACCGCCGTCGGCCCACCAGAATATTGAGCGCATGGGGAGCTTGGATTCGGGTCAGACAGGTGGTTGGTTCAGATCGGTAAGCACACGGCGCAGGCTCACCATGGGAGCTCCACATCGGCCACGCCGGATCCGCCGGTGAAACCCGAGCGCGCGAAGCAGACGCTGCTGGGTGGCCGCTACCAGCTCACCATCCCGATCCGCCGTGACGGCTCGGGCATCATGTGGCAGGCCCACGACCTGCTGCTGAAGCGCGACGTCGCGATCAAGGAAGTCCAGCCGCCCTACCGCACCGACCGTCCCGACATGGAGCTGGCCCGCCGCAAGGCGCTCAACGAGGCCCGGTCGGCGGCCCGGCTCAGCCACCCGGCCATCATCACGGTCCACGACCTGCTGGAGGAGAACGGCCGCCTCTACATCGTGACCGAATTCCTCGAAGGGCTGACCCTCCAGCAGACCATCGAGCACCTGGGCTCGCTGCCGGTCCACTGGTCGGCGTGGATCGGCTACCAGCTCCTCGCCGGCGTCCGGCACGCTCACGACGCCGGGGTCGTCCACGGCGACATCAAGCCGGCCAACGTGCTGCTGACCGGCGACCGGGTGGTGCTGACCGACTTCGGCATCGCGGCCCTCGAACACGAGGCGGCGGCGCCGACGACCGTCCCGGTCACCCGCACGGTCGACTTCATCGCGCCCGAACGCATGAGCGGCGGCCCGGCCACCCCGGCGGCCGACCTTTGGTCGCTGGGCGCGACCATCTACACCGCCGTCGAGGGGCGGCCGCCCTTCCTCGGCACGGCCATGTCGGTGCTCGGCCTGGCCACCACCCGCGACCCCGACCCGCCCTCGAAGGCGGGGCCGCTCGTGCCCGTGCTCGACGGGCTGCTGCGGCGGCGGGCCCGCGACCGGCTGCCCGGCAAGGACGTGTCGTTGCTGCTGGCGGGCCTGTTACACCGTGAGGGCATCGCGGCGGCGACGCCGGGGCGGCGGGCCGACTACCTGCCGCCCGACGCCTTCACGATGTAGCTTCCAGGTCGCCCTCGGCCTCCAGGAAGGCCTGCCGGAGCGCGGCGATGATCTCGGGGTCGGGCTCGGCCCACATGCCGCGTCCGGCCGCCTCCAGCAGGCGCTCGGCGATGCCGTGCAGGGCCCAGGGGTTCGACTCGCTGAGGAAGGTGCGGTTCTCCTCGTCGAGGACGTAGGTGGCGGCGATCTTGTCGTACATCCAGTCGGCGACCACGCCGGTGGTGGCGTCGTAGCCGAACAGGTAGTCGACGGTGGCGGCCAGTTCGAAGGCGCCCTTGTATCCGTGGCGGCGCATGGCGGCCAGCCAGCGCGGGTTGACCACCCGGGCGCGGAAGACGCGGCTGGTCTCCTCGGTGAGGCTGCGGGTGCGGACCGCGTCGGGCCGGGTCGAGTCGCCGATGTAGGCCTTCGGGTCGCGTCCGGTGAGGGCGCGGACGGTGGCGATCATGCCGCCGTGGTACTGGAAGTAGTCGTCGGAGTCGGCGATGTCGTGCTCGCGGGTGTCGACGTTCTTGGCCGCGACGTTGATCCTCCTGTACGCCGCCTCCATCGCCTCCCGCGCCGGCACGCCGTCCACGCCCCGGCCGTAGGCGAAGCCGCCCCACACGGCGTAGACCTCGGCGAGGTCGCGGTCGTCGCGCCAGGTGCGGCTGTCGATCAGCGGCAGCAGACCGGCTCCGTAGGCGCCGGGGGCCGAGCCGAAGACGCGCAGCGTCGAGCCGTCTGCCCTGACGTGGTCGCGGACGTAGTTGTCCGCCTCGTCCAGGTCGGCCACCAGCTTGACCGCGTCGTCCATGAGCGCCACCACGTGGGGGAAGGCGTCGCGGAAGAAGCCGCTGATGCGGACGGTGACGTCCACGCGAGGGCGGCCCAGTTCCCCGGCCGGGACGACCTCCAGGCCGGTGACGCGGCGGGAGGCGTCGTCCCAGACCGGGCGCACGCCCAGCAGGGCGAGGACCTCGGCGACGTCGTCACCGGAGGTGCGCATGGCGCTGGTGCCCCAGATCGACAGGCCGACCGAGCGGGGCCACTCCCCCGTGTCGGCCCGGTAGCGCTCGACGAGCGAGTCGGCCATCGCCTGGCCGGTCTCCCAGGCCAGGCGGCTGGGCACCGCCTTGGGGTCGACGGAGTAGAAGTTGCGGCCGGTCGGCAGCACGTTGACCAGGCCGCGCAGCGGCGAACCGCTGGGGCCGGCGGGGACGTAGCCGCCGTCCAGGGCGTGCAGGACGTTGGTGATCTCGTCGGCGGTGCCGTTCAGGCGGGGGACGATCTCGGTCGCGGCGAAGCGCAGGATGTCGCCGACGGCGCCCTCGGCGGTGACCGCGGCGGGGTCCCAGCCGGCCGCCTCCATCGCGACGACCAGCTCGCGGGCCTTGGCCTCGGCGACGTCGACGTCGGTCCGGGCGTCGCCGTTCTCGGTCAGGCCCAGGGCCTCGCGCAGGCCGGGGAGGGCCTGGTCTCCGGCCCACATCTGGCGGGCGCGCAGGATCGCCAGCACCAGGTCGACCCTCGCTTCCCCGGAGGGGACCTGGCCCAGGACGTGCAGGCCGTCGCGGATCTGGACGTCCTTGACCTCGCACAACCAGCCGTCGACGTGCAGCAGGAAGTCGTCGAACTCGGCGTCGTGGGGGCGGTCGTCGAGGCCGAGGTCGTGGTCGAGGCGGGCGGCCTGGATGAGCGTCCAGATCTGGGCGCGGATCGCGGGGAGCTTGGCCGGGTCCATGGCGGCGATGGAGGCGTGCTCGTCGAGGAGCTGCTCCAGCCGGGCCATGTCGCCGTAGGTGTCGGCGCGGGCCATCGGCGGGACCAGGTGGTCGACCAGGGTGGCGTGGGCGCGGCGTTTGGCCTGGGTGCCCTCGCCCGGGTCGTTCACGAGGAAGGGGTATACCAGCGGGAGGTCGCCCAGCGCGGCGTCGGGGCCGCAGGCGGCCGACAGGCCGGCCGACTTGCCGGGCAGCCATTCGAGGTTGCCGTGTTTGCCGACGTGCACGACGGCGTCGTACCGGGACGAGAGCCAGTGGTAGGCGGCCAGGAAGTGGTGGCTCGGCGGCAGATCGGGGTCGTGGTAGATGGCGATGGGGTTCTCGCCGAAGCCGCGCGGCGGCTGGACCATGACGACGAGGTTGCCGTCCTGGAGGGCGGCCAGGACGATGTCGTCGCCGTCGACGAACAACTCGCCCGGGGGCGGGCCCCAGTGGTGTTCCATCGCCTCGCGGAGGTCGGCCGGGAGGGTGTCGAAGTGGGCCCGGTAGTCGTCCTTGTGGATGCGGACCGGGTTGCCGACGAGCTGCTCGTCGGTGAGCCAGTCGGGGTCCTGGCCACCGGCGGCGATCAGGGCGTGGATGAGGGCGTCGCCGTCCTGGGCGGCCACGCCCGGGAAGTCGCCGATCGAGTATCCGGCCTCGCCCATGGCCTTCAGCAGCCTGACGACGCTGCGCGGGGTGTCGAGGCCGACGGCGTTGCCGATGCGGGAGTGCTTGGTCGGGTAGGCCGACAACATGATCGCCACCCGGCGCTCGCCGACGGGGATGTGGCGCAGGCGGGCGTGCCGGACCGCCACGCCGGCCACCCGCGCGGCGCGCTCGGGGTCGGCGGCGTAGACGGTGAGCCCGTCGGGGTCGATCTCCTTGAACGAGAACGGGACCGTGATGATGCGGCCGTCGAACTCGGGGATGGCGATCTGCGAGGCGGCGTCGAGCGGGGACAGCCCGTCGTCGGCGGCCTCCCAGGTGGCCCGGTCGGTGGTGAGGCACAGGCCCTGGAGGATCGGGATGTCGAGGTCGGCGAGGGCGCCGACGTCCCAGGCCTCGTCCTCGCCGCCCGCCTGCGCGGTGGCGGGACGGGTGCCGCCCGCGGCCAGGACGGTGACGATCAGGGCGTCGCACTGCCGCAGGGTCTCGATCAGGCCGGGCTCGGCGGTGCGCAGGGAGGCGCAGAAGACCGGGAGCGGGCGGGCGCCCTTGTCCCGGATGGCTTCGGACAGGGTCCGGATGAAGGCGGTGTTTCCGGCGACGTGGTGGGCGCGGTAGTAGAGGATGCCCACGACCGGCCCCTCGCCGTCGATGGCGTCGCCGAGGCCCCAGGAGGGCAGCGCCGCCGGCGGGGCGAAGCCGTTGCCGGTCAGGAGCAGGGTGTCGCTGAGGAAGTGGTGCAGCTCGGCCAGGTTCGACGGGCCGCCGTGGGCCAGGTAGGCGTGGGCCTCCGCGCACACCCCGCTGGGCACGGTGGAGAGTTCCATCAGCTCGGCGTCAGGGGCCTGCTCGCCGCCCAGCACCACGACGGGCTTGCCGCTGGCCAGCACGGCGTCCAGGCCCTCTTCGTAGGCCCGCCGGCCGCCCAGCAGGCGCACCACGACCACGTCGGCGCCGTCGAGTAACGCGGCCGGGTCGGGGGTCCGGGAGGGGTTCGCCAGGCGGTAGGGGGCGCCGCTCGCGCGGGCGCTCAGCAGGTCGGTGTCCGAGGTCGACAGCAAAACGATCATGGCGAGGCCCTCCCTCGGGGTCCGCGCCCCGGGTCGTCTGTCCAGGTGACGGCCGAGTCTCCTGGCTCCCGGATCAGGGCTCACCCCGGCCTTCCCTGTGACAGTGGCCGTCGGTGGGGTTCGCTCCCCGGTGACAGTGGCGGGACCGCGCCGGATTCACACCGGCTTCCTCGTTTGTGCCGTCGCCCGATGAGACTACGGGACTCCCCCGGCTTGCAAGACCCACGGTGGGCTTTACCATCCTCGACGTGGCCATTACCGGACAATCCTCGCGCGACGCCTGCCCCGGCGCGCTGCAGGTCCACCCCGCCGCCGACGGGCCGCTGGCCCGGGTCCGGCTGCCCGGGGGCGACCTGACGGGGGGCCAGCTCGGCGTGCTCGCGGCCTCCGGAGGGGGCGTGCTGGAGCTGACGTCACGGGCGAACATCCAGGTCAGAGGCGTGCGGGACCCGGCGGCCTTCGCCGAGGCGGTCGCGGCGGCGGGGCTGCTGCCCTCGCCGTCGCACGAGCGGGTGCGCAACATCGTGGCCTCGCCGCTGAACGGTTCGGCCGCCTTCCGCGGGCTGGTCCGGGCGCTAGACGAGGCGGTCTGCGCGGCGCCGGAGCTGGCCGGGTTGTCGGGCCGGTTCCTGTTCGCGGTCGACGACGGCTCGGGCGACGTGGCGGGGCTGGGCGCCGACGTGCTGCTGATGTCCCGCGGCGACCGCTTCGCCGTCGTCGCGGGGACAACCGATCTCCGGTTACGGCTCCCGCCCGCCGAGGCCGTCCACGAGGCGGTCACAGTGGCACAGAACTTCCTGAAGGTCTCCGACGGCGCCTGGCGCATCCCCGACGGCGCCTTCCCCGGCGTCCCTGCGACCCTCCCCACGCCCCGGACCAGCGGATACGTCGGCGACTTCGGCGACACGACCGGCGTGCTGGTCCCCCTGGGCCGGTTGACCACGCGGCAGGCGGACGTCCTGGCCGAGACCGAATGGTTGCGCGTCACCCCGTGGCGCACCGTCCTGGTCCCCAAGGGCGCCCGGTTGCCCGACGGGCTCGTCACCGACCCCCACGATCCCCGGCTCCACGTCACCGCCTGCACCGGCCGGCCGGGCTGCGCGAAGTCGCTGAGCGACGTCCAGCGCGACGCGACGCCCATCGGCGTGCCCGTCCACTGGTCCGGCTGCGCGCGGCGGTGCGGCCGGCCCCGGGGCGAGGTCGTGGACATGATCGCCACCCCGTCCGGCTACCAGCGGAGCACACCGTGACCTACATCAAGGACGGGGCGGAGATCTACCGCCGGTCCTTCGCCACCATCCGCGCCGAGGCCGACCTGTCGGCCCTCCCGCCCGACGTGGCGCGGGTCGCGGTCCGCATGATCCACGCCTGCGGCATGGTCGACCTGCCGGGCGACATGGCCTGGTCCGGCGGGGTCGTCGCGGCGGCCCGCACGGCGCTGGAGGCGGGCGCGCCCATCCTCTGCGACGCCAACATGGTCGCGGCGGGGGTCACCCGCAGGCGGCTCCCGGCCGCGAACGAGGTGATCTGCACCCTCGCCGACCCGCGGGTGCCCGCCCTGGCGGCGGACCTGGGCACCACCCGCAGCGCGGCGGCGCTGGAGCTCTGGCGCGACCGTCTCGGCGGCGCGGTGGTCGCGGTCGGCAACGCGCCGACGGCCCTGTTCCGGCTGCTGGAGATGGTGGCCGAGGGGGCGCCCGCCCCGGCGGCGGTGGTCGGCATCCCCGTGGGCTTCATCGGCGCGGCCGAGTCGAAGGACGCCCTGGCGGCGTCCGACCTGGAGTTTCTGGTGGTACGCGGCCGCCGAGGCGGCAGCGCGATGACGGCGGCGGCCCTGAACGCCCTCGCCAGTGACGAGGAATGATGACCGGAACGCTCTATGGCGTGGGCCTCGGCCCCGGCGACCCCGAACTGGTGACCGTGAAGGCGGCCCGGCTGCTCGGCGAGGCGGGGGTGATCGCCTACCACAGCGCCCGGCACGGCCGCAGCATCGCCCGCTCGGTCGCCGCCCCCTACCTGCGCGAGGGCCAGATCGAAGAGGCCCTGGTGTACCCGGTGACCACGGAGACGACCGACCACCCGGGCGGCTACCAGGGCGCCCTCGACGAGTTCTACGCCGCCTGCGCCGCCCGCCTGGCCGTCCACCTCGACGCGGGCCGCGACGTGGTGGTGCTGTGCGAGGGCGACCCGCTGTTCTACGGGTCGTACATGCACATGCACAAACGCCTGGCGGGCCGCTACCCGACCGAGGTCGTCCCGGGCGTGACCTCGATCAGCGGCGCGGCGGCGGCACTGGGCCGCCCCCTGGTCGAGCGCGACGAGACGCTGACGGTGCTGCCGGGCACCCTTCCGCCCGAGGAGCTGGCGGCCCGGATCGGCGCCGGCCCGGTCGCGATCATGAAGCTGGGCCGGACGTTCACCAAGGTCCGCGCCGCCCTGGAGGAGGCGGGCCGCCTCGACGACGCCTGGTACGTCGAGCGCGCCACCACCGGCGCCCAGCGCCTGGCGCCGCTGCGCGACGTCGACCCCGACTCGGTGCCCTACTTCTCCCTCGCGCTGTTGCCCTCCCCGGTCGGCGCCCCGCTCCCGCTGCCCGAGCACCCGCGTCACGAGGGCCCCGGCGAGGTGGCCGTGGTCGGCCTCGGCCCGGCCGGACGCCCCTGGCTGACCCCCGAGGCCCAGGACGCCCTGGCGACCGCCGACGAGCTCGTCGGCTACGGCCCCTACCTCGACCGCGTCCCGCCGAACCCGCGCCAGAAGCGGCACGCCACCGACAACCGGGTCGAGGCCGAACGGGCCGAGCACGCCCTCTCGCTGGCCCTGGCCGGATCGCGGGTCGCGGTGGTGTCGTCGGGCGACCCGGGCGTGTTCGCGATGGCCTCGGCCGTGCTGGAGGCCGCCACCCAGGAGCGGTTCACGGGCGTGCCGGTCAGGGTCGTGCCGGGGCTGACGGCCGCGCACGCGGTGGCCGCCCGGGTCGGCGCGCCGCTCGGCCACGACTACTGCGTGATCTCCCTGTCCGACCAGCTCAAGCCATGGGACGTTGTCGCGCGGCGGATCTCCGCCGCGGCCGCCGCCGACCTGGTCCTGGCGATCTACAATCCGGCGTCCAAGACCCGCACCTGGCAGGTCGGGGTGGCCCGCGACCTGCTGCTCGAACACCGCCCGGCGCACACGCCCGTCGTCGTCGGGCGCGCGGTGGGCACGCCTCAGGAGACAATCGTGGTGACGACCCTCGGCGACCTCGACCCGGCGGAGGTGGACATGCGCTGCCTGCTCATCATCGGTTCCTCGACCACACGCGTGGCCGGCGACGTGGTGTTCACGCCGCGCCGCTATCCGGCATGAAACGCGTCTTCATCCTCGGGGGCACGGCCGAGGCCCGCGAACTGGCGGCCCGGCTGCACCCCGAACACGTCGTGGTGACCTCGCTGGCGGGCCGGGTCAAGGCGCCCCGGCTGCCCGTGGGGGCGGTCGTCATCGGGGGGTTCGGCGGGTCGCTCGGACTGGCCCGCTGGCTCTGGGAGCATCCGGTCGACGTGGTCGTCGACGCGACCCATCCGTTCGCGGCGCGGATGTCCGAGGCGGCGGCCGAGGCGGCGGGCATGACGGGCATCCCGCTGCTGGGGCTGCGGCGGCCGGGCTGGACGCAGGAGCCCGGCGACGACTGGCGGTGGGTCTCCTCGCTGGAGGAGGCGGCCCGGTCGCTGCCCGGGAAGCGGGTGTTCCTGACCACCGGGCGCCGGAGCCTGCCGGTCTTCGACGGCGTTCCCGGGGTGTGGTTCCTGGCGCGGTCGGTCGACCCGCCCGACGACCCGGTGTCGATGGAGGTCGTGCTCTCGCGGGGGCCCTACACCCTCGACGGCGAGCTGGCCCTCATGCGCGAGCACCGGATCGACACCCTGGTGACCAAGGACAGCGGCGGCGAGCTGACCCGCGCCAAACTGCGGGCCGCCCGCGAGCTGGGCGTCCCGGTCGTGATGGTGCGCCGCCCGCCGGTCCCCCCGGAGGTGCCCTACGTCGAGACGGTGGCCGAGGCGGCCGACTGGGTCGATGGAGTGGCGTAGGGCGACATTTCGGAAATGTTGCCCGGCGCGGCCTTGATGCGGACTAACGGGCGCGTGCCACCGAGTACAGGTGGCTGTCGGGGAACTGAGCCGCCGTCAGGACCCGGCCGACGATGATGACCGCCGTTCGCTTCACGCCTGCCGCACGCACCATGTCCGAAATATCGCCCAGCGTCCCCCTGATGATGACTTCATCAGCGCGGGAGGCGTAGGCGATCACGGCCACCGGGCAGTCGGAGCCGTAGCTGCCGGCCAGTTCCGCCGTCACCGGCTCGATGCGCTGGACGGCCAGGTGGAGCACCATCGTCGCCCTCGACCGGCCGAGCGTGGTGAGGTCCTCCCCCGGCGGCATGGGGGTGGCACGCTCGGAGGTCCGCGTCAGGATGATCGTCTGGGCCACCCCGGGGACCGTCAGCTCTCGTCTGAGCGACGCCGCGGCGGCGGCGAAGGCCGGGACTCCTGGCACCACCTCGTAGGGCACACCGGCCGCGTCGAGCCGCCGCATCTGCTCGGCCATGGCGCTGAAGACCGACGGGTCGCCCGAGTGCAGCCGGGCCACGTCGAGGCCCTGCTCGTGGGCGCGGGTCATCTCGGCCAGGATCTGCCCGAGGTTCAGGTTCGCCGTGTCCACGATCCTGGCCCCCGGTGGGCACCGGTCCAGCAGTTCGGCGGGGACGAGCGAACCGGCGTACAGGCAGACCGGGGAGGTCTCGATCACCCGCTGCCCGCGCACGGTGATGAGGTCGGCCGCGCCGGGTCCGGCGCCGACGAAGCGGATCACGTGAGGTCCTTTCTCGCTGACCAGATCGTCACCGGCATTGCGGGACGCCAGCCGGTGAACCCGCCGACCGGCGCGGCCCGGCTGACCGACAGGCGGGTGAGGTCGCCGCCGTGCTCACGGTGCCAGGCCGCCAGGACGGCCTCCGACTCCACGGTGACGGCCGTCGCCACCAGGCGGCCGCCGGGCCCGAGCGCCCGCCAGCACGTCTCCGGGACGCCCTCGGCGGTCAGGCCGCCGCCGATGAAGACGGCGTCGGGCGGGTCGAGCCCGGCGAGGGCGTGCGGGGCCGCCCCGGTGACGACCTTCAGGTCCGGTACGCCCAGCCGCGCGGCGTTCCCCGCGATGCGGGCCGCCCTGACGGGGTCGCGTTCGACGCTCACCGCGCGGCAGGCGCGGTCGGCGCGCATCCACTCGATCGCGACGCTGCCCGCGCCGCCGCCGACGTCCCACAACAGGCCGTTCGGCCGCAGGAAGGCCATGACCACGGCCCTGACCTCACGTTTGGTGAGCTGGCCGTCGTGGTCGTAGGCGTCGTCGGGCAGGCCGGGCACGATCGGCAGCGGGTCGGCCGACCGGCACTCCACCGCCACCACGTTCAGCGGGTCGACGTCGTCGCGGAGGGGGCCGACCCGCTCCCCCGGCCCGCCGAGTCGTTCCAGGACGGTGAGCGCGCTCTGGTCGTACCCCCCGGCTTCGAGGGCGCGGGCCACGGCGGCGGGAGAGCCGCTCCCCTCGCTGAGCACGATGAAGCGGCGGCCGGGCGCGAAGACGGCGGCGAGCGGGCGGCCGACCATGCTGACGACCGTGACCGACTCGACGGGCCAGCCGAGCCGCGCGCACGCCAGCGACACCGACGACGGATGCGGGATCACCCGCACGCCGGGCACGCCCAGACGGGCGATGGTCGCGCCGATGCCGAAGTGCATGGGGTCGCCGCTGGCCAGCACGCAGACCCGCCGGCCGCTGCCGAGCAGCTCCCGCAGGGCCGGCAGCAGCGGGGACGGCCAGGGCCGCAGCTCCCCCGGCACCTCGGGGAGCAGCGCGAGCTGGCGTGCGGAGCCGGCCACGACCTCCGCCTTCGCGACGGCCTCCCGGGCCGGTTCCCCCAGGCCCGCCCAGCCGTCGGCCCCGACGCCGACGACCACCACGTCAGTCACGCCGCACGTTCCCCAGCTCACGAGTGATCTTGATCTCGATGACGACCCGCAGCGGATTGGGCCTCGGCGCGCGGTAGCGGGCCGTGTAGAGCCGCACCGCGTGCGCGACCGCCCCGGGGTCGTCGTTGACGGTCGCGACGCCCTCCAGGGTCGACCAGCGGGCCCCGTCGACCTGGCAGACCGCCACGTGGTTCCCGCCGTTCCGGACGTTGCGCACCTTCTGCGAGGTCGCGCTGGTGATGACCCGGGCGGTGTCGCCGTCGAGGGTCACCCCGACGGGCACCACGTGGGGCGTGCCGTCGGCCCGCAGGGTCGTGAGCGTGCACAGGTGCCGCTCGGTCCAGAACTCCTCGAAGCTCATCCGCACTCCTTGACGAAACGGGTCGCTGCCTCCGGCGTGCCCGCCCAGTGAAGGTGCAGGTAGGACGCCAGGATCCGCCCGGCAGCGTACCCGTCGGCGCCGCCGCGCCAGCGGTAGACCCGCTCACCGGGCAGATCGGTGACGGTCCGGTGGAACTCGTGCCCCCGGACGCGTTCCCCGGCTCGGCCGATGATCGTGTCGCGGGTGACGACGGCGTCGCGGTAGCCGAGGGTGAGCCTGGGCGACATCTCCGCCTTGGCGTCGATCCGGCCGACCATGGGGTGGCCGTCGAGCTCGCGGGCCAGGTAGAGCAGGCCGCCGCACTCGGCCAGGATCGGGCCGCCGAACGCGGCGATCTCCCGCTTGAGCGGCTCGTTGGCGGCCAGGTCGTGGACGTGCATCTCGGGGAAGCCGCCGGGGAGGATCAGGCCGCCGGCGCCCTCGGGCAGTCGTTCGTCGCGCAGCGGGTCGAAGGGCACGACCTCCGCGCCCGCCGCTTCGAGGAGTTCCGTCTGCTCGGCGTAGCCGAAGGTGAACGCGGGCCCCCCGGCGACGGCGACCTTCGTCGTCGTGCGGTGCTCCGCACGGTGCTCGCCCGTCTTCGCGGCGTTCTGGGCGGCATCGCCCGAACAGCCCGCAAGGGCCGCCTCGGGACTCCACGCTTCTCCGGCCGACGCGGGGGCGGTGTGGGCTAGCCGGACCAGCGCCTTCAGATCGCAACCCTCCCTGACCAGGTCGCCCAGGCGCGCCACCGCCTCCACGGCCTCGCGGCGGCGTTCGGCGACGGGGATCAGGCCGAGGTGGCGCGACGGGGTCTCGATGCCCGGCGTGCGCCTGATGACGCCGAGGACCGGCACGCCGCTGTGGTCGAGCGCGGCCCGGCACACCTCCTCGTGGCGGTCGGACCCGACCCGGTTGAGGATCACGCCGCCGATCCGCACCCGCGTGTCGAACCCGGCGAAGCCGTGCACCAGCGCGGCGACCGACTGCCCCTGCCCGGTCGCGTCGACGACCAGGACCACCGGGGCGTCGATCAGCCGCGCCACGTGGGCGGTGGAGGCGTAGCCGTCGGGCAGCCCGTCGAACAGGCCCATGACGCCTTCGACGATCGCGATGTCGGCGTCGCGCGCGCCGTGGAGGAAGAGCGGCGCGACCAGATCCTCGCCGGTCAGGAATGGGTCGAGGTTGCGGCCGGGCCGTCCGGTCGCCAGGGCGTGGTAGCCCGGATCGATGTAGTCGGGTCCCGCCTTGTGCGGCGAGACGGTCAGGCCGGCCTGGACCAGGGCGGCCATCAGGCCGGTCGCGATCGTCGTCTTGCCCGCTCCCGACGACGGCGCCGCGACGACCAGCCGGGCTACCATTCGATGCCCCTCTGGCCCTTCTGCCCGGCGTCCATCGGGTGACGGACCTTGGTCATCTCGGTGACGAGGTCGGCGAAGGCGACCAGGTCGGGGTGGGCGTCCCGGCCGGTGATGACGACGTGTTGCGACCCCGGCCGGTCGCGCAGGGTCGTGATGACGTCCTCGACCGGGATCCACCCCCATTTGATGGGGTACGTGAACTCGTCCAGCACCAGCAGCCGGTACGTCTCGGCGGCGAGATCCCGCTTGATCTGCGCCCAGCCCTCACGGGCGTTGGCGGCGTGGTCGTCGTCGGACTTGCGGATCCACGACCAGCCGTCGCCCATCTTGTGCCAGGCGACCGGCGGCCCGATCTCGCCCAGCGCCTTCAACGCGGCCTCCTCGCCCACCCGCCACTTGGCGGACTTGACGAACTGGAAGACCCCGATGGGCCACCCCTGGTTCCAGGCGCGCAGCGCCAGACCGAAGGCGGCGGTCGACTTCCCCTTGCCCGGCCCGGTGTGCACGATGACCAGCGGCCGGGTCCGGCGCTGGCGGGTGGTGAGGCCGTCGTTCGGGACGTTCTCCGGCTGACCTTGCGGCATCTCACGCGGCTTTCATGACGTGGGCGACATCGGACAGGTCCACGACCGGCGCGGCCAGCCGGACCGCCAGCCGGGCGGCCAGCCCCAGGCGGACCGGCCCCGACTCGCAGTCGACGACGACGCAGGCGGTGTCCGTGAGGAGGGCGGCGGCACGGTCGGCGTCCCCGGAGGTGGCCCGGCCGTCGGTGACGACGACCACGAGCGGCCGCCGCGCCGGGTCCCTGAGCCGCTCCACCGCCAGGACCTCGGCGGCCTTGACCAGACCGGCGGCGATCGGGGTGCGGCCCCCCGTCTTCAGCAGGCGCATCCGGGCCGCGCCCGCCTCCACCGAGGACGTGGGCGGGAGCACCAGTTCGGCGGAGTCGCCCCGGAAGGTGATCAGGCCGATCTTGTCGCGGCGCTGGTAGGCATCCAGCAGCAGGCTCAGGACGGCGGTCTTGACCTCGCCCATGCGCCTGCGGGCGCCCATGGAGCCGCTGGCGTCGACGACGAACAGGACGAGGTTGCCCTCCCTGCCTTCCCTGACGGCCTCCCTCAGGTCGGCGGCGCGCACCGGGCCCTGCCGCCAGCCGCGGCGGGCGGCGGCGCGGAGGGTGGCCATCAGGTGGACATGGGTGACCTTGGCCTTCGGGGTGCGGGAGCCCACGGTGCGGCCCTTGGCGGACCGGCCCCGGGACCGACGGCCGGGAGCGCCGCCGCCGACGCCGGGGACGGAGAAGAGGCGGGCCTTGTAGGGGGTGCCCGCGACCTGGAACGCGTCGGCCTGGGTCGGGTCTGTTTGATCCTGTCGCGCTTGGCCCGGCTCGTCTTGACCTTGATCGTTCAGGCCTTGATCGGCTGAGTTTTCGTTTGCCCGCCTTTGATGGGCTTGGCTCTGTTCCGCCGGGTTCGGCTCGGGCTGGTCGGCTCGGCGCTGGTCCGTCGTCTCGCCCTGCGGCTGCTGATCGCCCTCGTTCGTGCTGTCTTCTGGTTCGCCCTGTGGACCGTTGGGCGGGTCCGTGTCGTCGGGGTCGTCCGGGAACTGGTCGAGGAGTTCGTCCAGCTTGTTCTCGTCCAGGCCGGGTGCGTCGAAGGGGTCGCGCCGCCGGCGGTGGGGCAGGGCGAGGCGGGCCGCTTCCCGGACGTCCCGCGTGGTGACCCTGTCCCGGCCGGCCCAGGCCGCGTGTGCGACCGCCGCGTGGGCGGTGACCAGGTCGGCGCGCATCCCGTCGACCTCGAAGCCCGCGCACACGGTCGCGATCTGCTTGAGGGCGGCGTCGGGCAGACGTACCGACTCCACCCGCTCGCGCGCCTCGGCGATCCGCGCCGCGAGTTCCCCCTCGCGGGCGGCCCAGTCGGCGGCGAACCCGTCGGGATCGCGCTCGTAGGCCATCCGGCGGCGGATCACCTCGGCCCGCTCCCCGGGATCACGCGACGCCCGGACCTCGACCGTCAGCCCGAACCGGTCCAGCAGCTGCGGTCGCAGCTCCCCCTCCTCGGGGTTCATCGTCCCGGCCAGCAGGAAACGCGCGGCGTGCCGCACCGACACGCCCTCGCGCTCGACGTAGCAGGTGCCGAGCGCGGCGGCGTCGAGCAGCAGGTCGACCAGGTGGTCGTGCAGCAGGTTGACCTCGTCGACGTAGAGCACCCCGCGATGCGCCGCGGCCAGCAGCCCCGGCTCGAAGGCCGCGACCCCGTGCGCGAGGGCCTTCTCCAGGTCGAGCGACCCGGCGAGCCGATCCTCCGACGCGCCGACGGGCAGTTCGACGAGCCGGGCCCGGCGCGTCTCCCTCCCGCCGTCGTGGGGTCCGTCGGGGCATCGGCCGTACGGCGCCGCCGGGTCACAGGCGAACCGGCACCCCGGCACGACGTCGACGGCGGGGAGGAGTTCGGCCAGCGCCCGCACGATCGTCGACTTCGCCGTGCCCTTCTCCCCGCGCACGAGCACCCCGCCCACCTGCGGCGACACGGCGTTCAGGACGAGCGCCAGTTTGAGGTCGTCCATCCCGACGACCGCGCTGAACGGATAGGTCACTCCCGACTTCCTTTCACTGCAACCGCAGATTCCACCGGCCACCCGCGCCGGTGAACGACGCCCGCCCGAGCGGCGGCACGTCCACCCGCCGATAGTTCGCCCCCGTCGCCACGGACACGGCGGCCCGGACCACGGCCGGATGGGTGAGGGCGAGCACCGCCCCGCCGTCGAGCCGCCCCAGCCACCCCCGCACCCTGACGAGGAGTTCGTTCACCGACTCGCCCCCGTGCGGCGCGGCCTCGGGATCCCCGACCCATTGGGCCAGCTCCGCGGGATCGACGTCGGCCAGTCGCATGCCGGCCCAGCTCCCCACGTCGAGATCCCGCAACTCGGGCACGACCTCGGCCCCGGGAACCAGATCACACCGCGCCTCGGGCCCGCGCACGACCCGGGTGGCCCCGGCCGGCGCGCTGAACGAGACGACCTCGGCAGGCTCGTCCGCCGGCGGAAACGCCCCGTCCCGCTGGCTCGCGGTCAGGGGATGCGCCACCAACGTCACCCGCACGGCCTTCACGAAGCGCCTCCTGCTCGATCAGTGGCGCTGGACCACTCGCTCGCTTGGCCTTCTGAGGGGTTGCCCGCCGGATGACCGCTCGTTGCCGTAGCCGCCACGAGCCGGCCGGCTCTGGTTCTCCGCCTCCGTGCATGGCGAGGGTGGAACCGGTGCGGGAGCGGCGGCCGGTCGCGTGGCCGCCGTCCCCGCCCGCGGTCAGACCCGCACCCGCTGCCGGGCGGACAACAGGGCGAACACCGATCCGAGCACGCCCCAGAGCACGGCCTGCAGGCCCAGCGACGACACCCGGAAGTTCCACAACAACACCGCCGGGAACCCGGCCGGCACCTCCTGGACGCCCGGCAGCACCGCGTACGCGACCCCGACGATCACCAGGAAGGCCGGGACGGCCGCGACCCACCCGAACCGCCGGTGGATCACCGCCCCCGCGCCGAGGGCCAGCAGCCCAATGGCGAGCATGACCAGGTAGAGCACGGTCCGCTGCCCGATGGTGTCCGGGTCGCCGACGGCGGGCGGATTGCCCGGATACTTGAGGAACGGGACGAGCACGACGGCCAGGAACCCCCCGGCCGCCAGCGTGACGGCCAGCGTCTGCTCGTTCGCGGGCCCGAACCTGCCTCTGACGAAGGCGTAGACGAGCGCGAACTGCCCGCCGATGACGAGCCCGTAGAGGGTGGTGGCGAGGAACAACCCGAAGGCCTGCCCCCCGCGACTGACCAGTTCGTCGGCGTGCGAGTGCCCCGCACCGGCGGCGGCCTCCTCGATCGCGATGGCCTGGTCGATGTAGGGCTCCCCGACGAGGAACCCGAAGAGTCCCGCGAGCAGCCCGGCGACGGCTCCGGCGCCGAGGCCCCGGAGGAAGAAGTCCTTGATCATCAGTGGCAGGGCACGCCGAGCAGATGACGACCGTCGTGCATGAGCTCATGCAGGAAGTCACCGGTCTGCGCGAGCAGCCCCGCCGAGTCCATCGTCACCAGATAGGCGACGATCAGCAGTACGGGCACCGCCGCCGACCAGGGCAGTAAGGTGCGAACGGGAATGACTGGGGAGCTGGACATCTGGCTCACGCCACGATCCTCCTCCGGGATTGCGCGTCCCTGTCGTAGATCAACGTGGCGGGTGGTGACCTGACTCTCCATCGGCGATGGATCACAGTGGCGCGACCGTACCGGACTCTCACCGGTTTCCCTCACGCCGCCACAATTCCCGGCGAACGTACCCCGATATGCCAAAACCCGTCAAGGCGGCATGATCCCGACCCCCTTACAAAGTAGATCATCATGATGGAACAGAGGCCGGCCTCCAACGAGACCCATCGAGCGGCCACGAGCGAGAGCTGCGCCGCTTGTGGCCACCTCCCCGCCCGCCAGGCAACGGTTACCGCCGACGCATTCACAAGCCCACCTCAGCCACGCGCCCCCAACCTCGCAGCGCAGCCACACGCCAGCCCTCAGCACAGCCAGGCACCCCCAGCCCCGCATGCCCAAGCCGGACGCGAGAAAGCCCGGGGCCGAATGGCCCCGGGCTTTCTGGAAATGTCGGCGTCGCCTGGACGTGGCCTCAGCTCACGAGTCGCCCGTCAGGGCCGCGACCAGTTCGGCCGCCGTGCGGCAGCGGTCGAGCAGGTCGCCCACGTGGGCCTTGGTTCCGCGCAGCGGCTCCAGCGTCGGCACACGCTGCAGCGACTCGCGGCCAGGGATGTCGAATATCACCGAGTCCCACGACGCCGCCGCCACCGACTCGCTGTACTGCCGCAGGCAGCGGCCTCGGAAGTAGGCGCGGGTGTCGGTGGGCGGCGTTTCGATAGCACGCTCCACGTCGTCTTCCGTAACCAGGCGCTGCATCCGGCCGCGCTCGACGAGCCGGTTGTAGAGCCCGCGCTCGGGCCGGATGTCGGCGTACTGGAGGTCGACGAGCTGCAGCCGGGGGTGCGACCAGGGAAGCTTGTCGCGGGTGCGGTAGCCCTCGAGGAGCTCCAGCTTGGCCACCCAGTCGAGCTCCCGCGAGAGCTGCATCGGGTCTTCGGCGAGCCGGGTCAGCACCGACTCCCACCGGTTGAGCACGTCTTTGGTCATCTCGTCGGCGTTGGAGCCGTAGCGGTCTTCGACGTATTTGCGGGCCTGCTCCAGGTATTCCATCTGAAGCTGCACCGCCGTCATCTTCCGGCCCGACCGCAGCGTCACGACGTGCTTGCAGGACGGGTCGTGGGAGATGGCGCGCAGCGCGGCGACCGGCGACTCGACCGACAGGTCGACCGTCAGGAAGCCGTCTTCGATCATCGCCAGGACGAGCGAGGTGGTGCCGAGCTTGAGGTAGGTCGAGATCTCGGACATGTTCGCGTCGCCGATGATCACGTGGAGCCGGCGGTACTTCTCCGGGTCGGCGTGGGGCTCGTCGCGGGTGTTGATGATCGGCCGCTTGAGCGTCGTCTCAAGACCGACCTCGACCTCGAAGAAGTCGGCCCGCTGGGAGATCTGGTAGCCGTCGCCGCGCGAGTCCTGCCCGATGCCGACCTTGCCCGCCCCCGCGAAGACCTGGCGGGAGACGAAGAAGGGGGTCAGGTGGCGCACGATGTCGGCGAACGGGGTCGCCCGGCGCATCAGGTAGTTCTCGTGGCAGCCGTAGCTGGCGCCCTTGGAGTCGGTGTTGTTCTTGTAGAGCTGGATGGGCGCGTTGCCCGGCATGCCCGAGGCCCGGACGGCCGCGTCGTGCATGACGCGCTCACCCGCCTTGTCCCAGATGACCGCGGCCCGGGGGTTGGTGCACTCGGGCGTGGAGTATTCGGGGTGGGCGTGGTCGACGTAGAGCCGGGCGCCGTTGGTGAGGATGACGTTGGCGAGGCCGAGGTCCTCGTCGGTGAGCTGGCTGGAGTCGGCCGCCTCACGGGCGAGGTCGAAACCCCGGGCGTCGCGGAGGGGGTTCTCCTCCTCGAAATCCCACCGGGCGCGGCGGGCGCGCGCGGCCGAGGCCGCCAGGTATGCGTTGACGACCTGTGACGAGGTCACCATCGCATTCGCACCTGGTTGACCGGGCACGGAAATTCCGTACTCGGTCTCGATGCCCATCACCCGCCGGACTGTCATGCGCACCCCATGGCCTGTCGTTCCGCCGTTTATATCCCGAGCCTAGCCCCTTCACTATGCCCGGCCACCAGACAGTTACGGCACCGATGCCTGGCGTTGTTCCATTGGGCTCCTGCCCATCAGACGGCGCAGCAACCGCTGACCTGGGCGATCAACAAGCCGGTATACAGCATACGACAGAAGAATCGATGCCAGCATCGTGCCCCCGGCGAGCACCCACGGATTCATAGATTCCCGGAATCCCGGGATAAATACCGCCGAGACGTTCTGATGTACCAGGTAGAGCGGGTAGGTGAGGGCCCCCACCGTCGTCAGCGCCCGCCACCGCACCCAGCGCAGCCACCCGAGGGCGACGGCCGCCATGAGCACGTAGATGACCGTGATCCAAGCGATGACGGCCGGCGGCGGCGCCGGGAAGTTCTTGATCCCCACGAGGTCGATCCGGCTCTGGATGCGCTCCAGGGCCACGTACAGGGAGCAGGCGTAGCCGACCAGGACGAACCCCCACCGGGTGACGGTGGAGCCCTCGCGGTAGATCAGGTAGAACGCCATCCCGGCGATGAAGTAGGGCGCCTGCCGGGGCATGACGATCTCGGTGACCAGGTCGTTCTGCAACCACTCGGCGAAGATCGCGGCGGCCAGCCACACCCACATGAACCCCATGGCCCGCCGCAGGTTCACTCCCGTGATCACCACGATGGAGATCAGGAAGTAGAACTTCAGCTCCACCCAGAGCGACCAGAACACTCCCCCGGCCGGGATGACGCCGAACGCCTCCTGCAGCATCGTGAGATTGATCACGTAGCCGACGGTGTCCAGGTTGGGTTTGAAGTACTCGACGCTCGTGTACGTGTAGAGCACGTACAGGGCGATCACGGTGAACCAGTAGGCGGGGTAGAGCCGCGCGAACCGTGACACCGCGAAACGGCGCAGGCTGTGGCCCCAGGCGCTCATCAGGATGACGAATCCGCTGATGAGGAAGAACAGCTCGACCCCGAGGATGCCGAGCGTCGTGACGTACTTGACCGGCTCGAACAGCACGACGGGCGACTCGTCCCACAACGACCGCGACGCCGCCATGTAGTGGAACGCCATGACCGTGAACGCGGCGACGAACCGCAACAGGTCGAGCTCCACCAGCCGAGGCTGCCGCACGGGCGGCGCGAGCCCGGTCGCCGGCACGGCCCCCGGCACGGCGGGCGGCGGCGCACCCCGGCCCCGCCGGCCACCACGCCCGGCGGGCGCCTCCCGCTCGGGCGCCGCCACGGAAGAGTCGGCGCCCAACCCGAGCCACTGCCCGGTCACCGGCGCCTCCGCGCCCCCGGCCCACGTTCCCGGACCGGATCGCCCCTCGACCGGCGGAGGCGCGCTCACCCGTGCATCTCCGGCCAGGCCCTCGGGCCCGTGCGGCCACGTCATCCCCTGGGCGGGAGCCGCACCCGGCCCAGGCCCGCCAAGCCCGTGTCCCGGCTGAGGCGCACCCCACCCGTCCAAAGAAGGCGTCTGCGTTCCCTGAGGCACGCCCGTAGGCCACTCAGGGGCGTTCTGTAGCGGTTCGGGCGCGTGGGGCCATACTCGGGCGTCGCCCGGCCGCTGGGGCTGTCCCGGCCACGCGCCGCCGCGTCCCGGATCGGATCGTCGGGGCTGGTCCCCGTTCCACGCCCCGCCGGTCACTTCAGTCCGCCCTGTTTATTTCCGCACCAATACCGCACAACGGGCAACGCTACAACGTCTCACGGACAATCACGGCGGCACAAACGAAAACGGCACGTCTCCCGTAACGGGAGGACGTGCCGTTTTCGTAATTCCCTACAGGTACTGTCCCGTGTTGGCCACCGTGTCTATTGACCTGCCGGCCTCCGTGCCCTGCTTGCCCTGCACGAGGGTGCGGATGTAGACGATCCGCTCGCCCTTCTTGCCGGAGATGCGGGCCCAGTCGTCGGGGTTGGTGGTGTTCGGGAGGTCTTCGTTCTCCCGGAACTCGTCGACGCAGGCGGCCATCAGGTGCTGGATGCGCAGGCCCTTCTGGCCCGTCTCCAGGAACTGCTTGATCGCCATCTTCTTGCCCCGGTCGACGATGTTCTGGATCATCGCGCCGGAGTTGAAGTCCTTGAAGTAGAGGACTTCCTTGTCACCGTTGGCGTAGGTCACCTCGAGGAAGCGGTTCTCCTCGATCTCGTTGTACATGCGCTCGACGACCCGCTGGATCATCTCGGCGATCGTGGACTCACGGCTGCTGCCGTGCTCCGCGAGGTCGTCGGGGTGGAGCGGGAGGTCGGAGATCAGGTACTTCGAGAAGATGTCCTTCGCCGCCTCGGCGTCGGGCCGCTCGATCTTGATCTTCACGTCGAGGCGGCCGGGCCGCAGGATCGCCGGGTCGATCATGTCTTCGCGGTTGGAGGCGCCGATGACGATGACGTTCTCCAGGCCCTCGACGCCGTCGATCTCCGACAGCAACTGAGGGACGATGGTGTTCTCGACGTCGGACGACACACCCGAGCCACGTGTGCGGAAGATCGAGTCCATCTCGTCGAAGAACACGATCACCGGGGTGCCCTCGGACGCCTTCTCACGCGCCCGCTGGAAGACCAGGCGGATGTGCCGCTCGGTCTCGCCGACGTACTTGTTCAGGAGCTCCGGGCCCTTGATGTTGAGGAAGAAGCTCTTGCCCGACTGGCCGGTCTTCTCCGCGACCTGCTTGGCCAGGGAGTTGGCGACCGCCTTGGCGATGAGCGTCTTGCCGCAACCGGGAGGGCCGTAGAGCAGCACACCCTTCGGCGGACGGAGCTTGTGCTCCCGGAACAGGTCGGCGTGCAGGTAGGGAAGCTCGATGGCGTCCCTGATCTGCTCGATCTGTCCGCGCAGGCCGCCGATCTCGTCGTAAGAGATGTCGGGCACCTCTTCGAGGACGAGCTCCTCGACCTCCGACTTGGGAATGCGCTCGTAGACGTAACCCGAACGCGGTTCGAGCAGGAGTGAGTCGCCCGACCTTATCGGCTGGCTGAGCAGCGACTCGGCGAGCTTCACGACGCGCTCTTCGTCGGCGTGCGATATCACGAGCGCGCGCTGCCCGTCTTCGAGCAGCTCCTTCAACATCACGATCTCGCCCACGTCTTCGAAGCCGAGGGCTTCGACGACGTTCAACGCCTCGTTGAGCATGACCTCCTGGCCGCGCTTCAGCGAGTCGACGTCGACGGCGGGGCTGACGTTCACCCGGAGCTTGCGCCCGCCGGTGAACACCTCGATCGTGCCGTCTTCTCTGGCCTCCAGGAAAACGCCGAAGCCGGATGGCGGTTGCGCCAGCCGGTCGACCTCCTCCTTGAGGGCGACGATCTGGTCTCTGGCCTCCTTGAGGGTGGCCACGAGCCGTTCGTTCTGGCCTGTGAGGGCGACCACCTGAGCTTGAACGTCGTGGAGACGCTCCTCCAGCACCCGTGCCTGGCGGGGGGATTCCGCCAGCTTCCGGCGCAACGCGGTGATCTCCTCCTGAAGGAAGGAGACCTGTGTTGTGAGGTCGGCGACCTCCCGTTCGCGCTGCGCGGCCCGAGCCTCTGCGTCATCGCGAGCTGCCACGCCCCGTCACCTCCTTCCCAGTAGAGGAAAGACTACTCAAGTCCCTACCAATCTGACGGCCTTGAAAAACGTAGCCCACTGGTGTTCGTCTAGTTACGTGGAGTGTTTGATGGTTGATGCCTTTTCGGAGGGTTTATCTCGATGAGCACATGGAACAGGGTGTTTGTTCCCGCTGTCACTCAAGTTTCCCGTTTCGCCGCTAAATCGTCACTGGTCTTCCGTACCCTCCCCATACGCCCCCTTTGCCGGGCGACGGCGCCTGGGCGGGGGCGTGACGCCGTCCGCCATGCGGCGGGCGGTGACGAGGAAGCCGGTGTGCCCGACCATGCGGTGGTCGGGACGGACGGCGAGACCTTCGACATGCCAGTCGCGAATCAGGGTCTCCCACGCGTGGGGCTCCGTGAAACTCCCGTGATCGCGAAGTGTCTCGACGGTTCTTGACATCTGGGTCGTGGTGGCCACGTAACAGCAGATCACGCCGCCGGGGGTCAGGGCTCTACTCGCGGCGTCGACGCACTCCCACGGGGCGAGCATGTCGAGGATGATCCGGTCGACGTCGGTCTCGTCGAGCGCCTCGTTGAAGTCGCCGACCACCAGACGCCACTGCTTGAGCTCGCCGCCGAAGAACTTCTCCACGTTCTTGGTCGCGACCTCGGCGAAGTCGGCACGCCGTTCGTACGAGGTCAAGGAGCCCTCGGCGCCGACGGCGCGCAGCAGGAAGCAGGACAGCGCACCGGAGCCGACTCCGGCCTCCACGACCTTGGCGCCGGGGAAGACGTCGGCCATGGCGACGATCTGCGCCGAGTCCTTCGGGTAGATCACCGCCGCGCCGCGCGGCATCGACAGCGTGTAGTCGGACAGCAGGTGGCGGAACGCCAGATACTGGATGCCGCCCGACGAGCGCACCACGGACCCCTCAGGCTGCCCGATCAGGTCGGCGTGGGCGATCCACCCCTTGTGGGTGTGGAAGACACCGTCCTCTTTGAGCGTCACGGTGTGGCGCTTGTTCTTCGGATCGGTGAGCTGAACCTGATCTCCGGCCTGGAACGGGCCGTGCCTGCGAAAACCCATGGCGGCAAGGCTAATGGCAAAACGATTGTCCCCTGACTCGGACGACTGGTAGCAAGGGGCCATGTACCCCCGCGAATCCATCTCAGCCGGACCGATCATTCTTCGGCCGGCCGTCGAGGCCGACATCCCGGCCGTCGCGCGCGCCTGCTCCGACCCCCAGACCCAGCGCTTCATCCCGACCCTGCCCAGCCCGTACACCGAGGCGGACGCCCGCCACTGGCTCATGGAGATCGCCGAGGAGCGGTGGAGGACGGGCGGCGCCGAGTTCTCCGTGACCGACGCCGAGACCGGCGAGCTGAACGGGGCGATCGGGCTGCACCTGCCCGACCGGTTCGGCAACGTCGAGGTGGGCTATTGGGTGGCCCCGTGGGCCCGCAACAAGGGCGTGGCCTCCGCGGCCCTGCGGGCCGTCACCACGTGGGCCTTCGAGCAGGGGGTGCCCCGGGTGCACCTGGTCGCCGAGATGGCGAACGTGGGCTCGCAGAAGGTCGCGCTGGCGGCCGGGTTCCGCCACGAGGGGCTTCAGCGCGGCGGCGGGCCGCTCGCCGGTGGAGGCAGGGCCGACATGGCCCTGTTCGGCCGGCTGCCCGGCGACTCGGGCGAGCCGATCAGGCCGTTCCTGCCGTTCCTGCCCGAGGGCGGCCTGACCGACGGCGTCGTCGCGATCACCATGCTGACGACCGCCGACGCGCCGGCCTACCAGGCGCTGGCGTCGCTGCCCGACGTGGTGAAGTATCGCGTGCCGCCGGAGGCGCCGCCGTTCGCCGAGACGCTCTACCGGTGCACCGGGGCCGGATATCGCTGGCTGACCGGCGTCCAGGCCGAGATGGCCATCCGCGACGCGGAGACGGGGGCCTTCGCCGGGGACATCCAGCTCTCGCACCTGACCCCGCCCATGCGGGAGGCCATGGTCGGCTACAGCCTGCACCCCGACTTCCGGGGCCGGGGCTTCGTCACCCGGGCGGTGAACCTGCTGGCCGAATGGGCGTTCACGCAGGCGGGCCTGCGGCGGCTGATCTCCGGCACCAACCCGGGGAACCTGGCCTCCCAGGCGGTGCTGGAACGGGCCGGGTTCACCCGGGGTCAGACGCAGAAGGAGTATCTGCCCGGCCCCGACGGGACCTGGACCGACAACGTGGAGTGGCTCAGACTCCGCTGAAGCGCCGGGCGGTCGCGGCGAACGCGGCGTCGGTGCCCTCCAATGCCCGGTCGATCTCGGCGTCGGTGTGGGCGGTCGACAGGAACCAGTTGTGCCAGGGGTGCACGTAGACGCCCTCGGCCAGGCAGGCAGCCGCCCAGAAGACCCCCCGCTCCAAAGTGGCGTCGCCGTCGAACGAGAGCCACGGGATCTGCACCGGGCCCGTCTGGTTGATCGTGAAGCCGTGGCTCTTGGCCTGCTCATACAGTCCGGTACGCAGCCTCGCCCCCGCGCGTTCGATCAGCGCCGGCCCGTCGGACTCCCGGAGGATCTCGATCGTGGCCTTGGCCGCGCCCATGGCGGCCGAGGAGAACCAGAACGAACCGGTCGAATAGAGGGTCTGGGCCGCGTTCTTGAGCGCGTCGGCGCCGGTGACGGCGGCGATCGCGTGGCCGTTGCCCATGGCCTTGGACCAGGCCGACAGGTCGGGACGTACACCGAAGGGCTCCCAGGTGCCCCTCAGGTCGAGCCGGAAGCCGGCCCGGACCTCGTCGATCACCAGGGCCGCGCCCAGGCGGTCGGCCAGCGCCCTGACCCCGCGGGCGAAGCCGGCCTCGGCGAGCGCCTGGTCTTCGAAGGAGTCGTGCTTGAAGGGGGTCACCAGGATGGCCGCGACGTCGTCGCCGGCCTCGGCGGCGGCGCGCTCGGCGTCCTGGAGGTCGTTGTAGGCGAACTCGACGGTGTCGGCGCGCTGGTTGGGCGTGACGCCCGAGAGGCCGGGAGTGCACCACGGGTCGGCGCCGTGGTAAGCGCCGTGGGCGATCAGGACCTTCGTGCGGCCGGTGGCGGCGCGGGCGACCATCAGGGCCTGGGTGGTGGCGTCGGTGCCGTTCTTGGAGAACATGGCCCACTCGGCGGCCGGGATGAGGTCGACGAGCAGCTCGGCCAGCTCGACCATGATCGGGCCGGGACCATTGAGGCAGTCGCCCTGGGCCTGCAGGCGGGCGGCGGCCTCCTCCACGCGGGGGTTGCGGTGGCCGACGATCATGGGACCCCAGGAGCACATCAGGTCGACGTACTCCCTCCCGTCGGCGTCCCACTGGCGGGCGCCCTCGCCCCTGACGAAGAACTGGGGATAGGTGTCGCCGTGGAGGGCGGCGTTGAGGTGACCATACATGCCGCCGGGGATGACCTTGGCGGCTCGGGCGCGCAGATCGGCGTCCAGGGACATGGGGGGAATCTTCCTCTCAGGACAGCAGGGCGGCGGCGCCGTCGAGGTTCGCGTCGGAACCCAGGCCGCCGGCCACGCGGGCGGCGACGGCGGTGCCGAGACGGGCCGATTCGAGCACCGGACGGCCGGTGAGCAGCCCGGCGGCGAACCCGGCGCAGTAGGCGTCGCCGCAACCGGTGGTGTCGATCACCTGGACGTCTTCGGCGGGTACCCGGGTGAGCCCGTCGGCCGTGGCGACGAGGCTGCCCTCGCCGCCGAGGGTGATGACCACGGTTCGCGGGCCCTCACCGAGAAGGCTCTTGGCGGCCTCCTCGACCGTCGGGGCGCCGGTCATCATGAGGGCCTGCTCCTCGTTGGGCAGGAAGTGGTCGACGTGGGGCAGGAAGGTCTTGGCGGCGGGCATCAGGTCGGGCATGTTCGACAGCAGGTCGAGGGTGACCTGCGTGCCCCGGCCCCGCACCTCGTCGAGCAGGGCGTGGAAGGCGGGGTCGTGGAGGCCCCAGGTGGCGTCCATGCCGCCCAGGTGGAGGACCTTCGCGCCCCTGATGGCCTCGACGTCGACGTCGGCCGGTGAGAGCCCCAGGTTGGCGCCCGGGACGTGGAACGAGGGCCGCCCGCCGTCGGGCCTGATCGGCAGGATCGAGGCGGCGGTCTGCTCCCCCGGCTTGCGCGTCACCTTGGAGACGTCGACGCCGTGCCGGTTCATGACCATGAGGAGGAAGTCGCCGAGCTCGTCGTCGCCGACGGCCCCCAGCGAGGTGACGGGGAGGCCGAGTCTCGCCAGCACGACCGCCGTCCCGGCGGCGGCCCCGGCTGCGGTGATGCGCACCTGCTCGACCAGATGGGTGTCCTGGCCGGCCGGGATCGACTCGACGGGCCGGGCGAGCACGTCCACGATGTGGACGCCGAGCGTGACAACCGACATGGCCTGGATGATAGACGGGCGCCCGACTAAAATGCCACCATGCCGAAGATCGTGAACCACGACGAGCGCAGGGAAGAGGTCGTCGCCGCGGCCCGGCGCATCATCCTGCGTGCGGGAATCGATGCCGCGACCACGCGAGCGATCGCGAAGGAGGCCGGCTACTCCAACGGCGTCCTGACCCACTACTTCGCCGACAAGGACGAGATCCTCCTGTCGGCCCTGCGGTCCAGCCACCGCCGGATCACCGAGCGCCTGGCCGAGAAGCTGACCGGCCTGACGGGCCTTGCGGCGCTGCGGGAACTCCTCCTCGACAACCTGCCCATGGACGAGGAGCGCGTGCAGGAGACCGGCCTGGAGATCGGCTTCTGGGCCCGCAGCCTGACCTCTCCGGAGCTGCTGCGCACGCAGCGAGAGGAGGCGGCCGACCTCCACCTGCTGCTGCGGACCCTGCTGCAGAGCGCCGCCGACGCCGGGGAGATCGCCGACGAGGGGCTCGACGACACGGCGGAGCGCCTGCTCGCCCTCGTGGACGGGCTGAGCCTGCACCGCCTGCTCTATCCCGACCGGGCGTCGAGGATCGAGGAGATCATGCTCGCCGAACTCGACCGGCTCCGCCTGCCCTGAGAAGACGGAACCCCGGCGGCCGGCCGGGGTTCCGTGGGCCTCAGGCGCTGCGGTGGGGCTCGAAGCGCATCGTGCGGGAGACGCCCACCCGGACCGTCGTGCCGGGCATGATCGTGACCGACTCGTTCGGGGGGATGTCGTAGAAGTTCGGGTCGCCCGGGGGCTGGATCTGGGTGCCGTTGACCGAGCCGAGGTCGATCAGGTTCACGTCCCAGTTCTCCAGGGTGACCCTCAGGTGGCGGCGGGAGACCGAGCCGTCGGGGCTGGTGACCCTGGCCGGGCGGGCGTCGCCCGACTGGACCTCGGGGGCGCGCTCGGGGTCGCGGCCGAGGATGTAGTCGCTGTCGAGGGTCAGCGCCATGCCGTCGTCGAGGAGCAGGACGCCGAGCGCCGGACGCGGGCCCTTGTAGGGCACGAGGTCACGGGTCGACAGGGGCACGCCGCAGACCGCGCAGTAGGGCGCGCGCGGGTCGTTGAAGTGGTCGTTCTTGCAGTCGACGCCGTGGACCATGGGACCGAGGCGCTCCGGGGCGGCGTCCATCTGGGTGGAGTCGCTCGGGTCGTCGGCGGGCGGTTCGGGCTGCGGCTGAGGCTGGGGCTCGAAGTGGCCGCTGTCGTGGCGGCGCTCGTCGTGCTGGGGCGGCAGCGGCTCGGCCACCGGCGGCTGCGGGGCGCCCATCGGCGGCGGGCCCATCGGCAGGCCGGGCGGCGGGCCGAACGGGCCCGGTCCGGGGTGCGGCGGAGGCTGCATCGGGCCGCCCACGGGCGGCGGGTCGTAGGGCGCCGGCGGGTCGTAGGACGGCTGGCCGTACGGCGGCACGCCCGGCGGGGGCGGCGGCTGGTGGGGGATCATCGGCTGCTGCGGGCCCGAGGGCTGTGAGGCGTAGGGGTGACCCGGCTGGGGCGGCGGGGAGGGCTGCGGGATCGGGTGGGGCCGGTGCATCGTGTGGCCGGTCGCCGTGTAGTCGATCTCGGCGCCGCCGCCCGCGACCACACCGCCGTCGAGGCGCGAGTAGGGGCTGGACGGGCCCGAGCCCGGCAGGCGCAGCTCGACCCGGCCCACGGGGCCCGCCACCAGGCGGTCGGCCCAGGTGAGGGCGTCCTGCCCCGAGACCACGAAGTCGCCGTCGGGGGCGCCGAAAAGGTGGGCCGAGGCCGCGCCCGACACCAGCACCGCCACGCCGCCGCCGGTGGGACCGGCGGCCGCGATCGTCGGCGGGTCGTCGTTCATGGAGCGCGCCAGAACCTGCGCGACCTTGCGGACCAGGGTCCGTCCGTCGCCGCCGTTCTCGGCGGTCTCCCGCACCGCGTCGAGCAACTCCTCCACCTGCGCCGAGCCCGGCCCGCACACCAGCGCCAGCCCGTTCAGGTGAGCGACCACACCGTCACCCGGAAGCGGACGGACCACCCCCGCGCCCTGCTCCGTCACAGAACTCTCCTCCGGCCATACCTAACTTCTGATCGTTTGACCAGAACATTAGTGGTGCGCGCGCCAGATGACGAGTGGGGGTGATCCCTCCCGATCTGGTCAGACGCCGGTGAAGACCCGGTTGACGTCGGCGGTGGCGAGCACGCCGTAGATTTCGCCGCCCCGTTCGACGAGCAGATACTCGCCCGCGGGGTGGTCGCGCATCGCGTCGATCAACGACTCCCCCTCCAGGTCGGCGCCCAGGACCAGCGCCGGTTCGAGGGAACGTGCCAGCGACCCGACGGTGATCCACGGGCGGCGCGGCTCGGGGGTCGCGTTGACGGCGGCCTCGTTCACGATCCCGGTCGGACGCCCCTCGTGGTCGACGATCACCAGCGCCCCCGCGCCGCCCTCACGGGCCCGCCGCAGGGCCTCGGCGAGCGGCACGTCGGAGGCGACCGGAAGGGCCCGCCGGGCCAGTGCGCGGGCCCGGACCTGAGGCAGCCGGGACCGGACCTTGGCGACGCGCAGCGACTGCGTCGCGCCCATCCAGATGAACGACGCCAGGATCATCGACCACACGATGGCGGTGAAGTCGGGCTCCTGCCCGGCCATCAGCGGCAGCACGAGCTGGTAGAGCACCACGATCACGGCGACGCCCCGGCCGACCCAGGCGGCGGCGACGGTGCCGGAGTTGGCGTTGCGGGTGAACCGCCACACCCCGGCCCTGAGCATCCGGCCGCCGTCGAGCGGCAGGCCGGGCAGCAGGTTGAAGACGCCGACGATCAGGTTCGAGATCCACAGGATGTAGAGCAGGACGTGGGGGATGGTGCCCTCTTGGAGGAACTGCTCGACGCCGTAGAAGACGCCGGCGAGGCCGAGCGAGGCGACGGGACCGGCGAAGGAGATCAGGAACTCCTTGCCGGGGGTGTCGGGCTCCTGCTCGATCTCCGAGACCCCGCCCAGCAGATAGAGGGTGATGCGCTTGACCGGGAGACCATAGGCCTTGGCGACCACGCAGTGGGCCAGTTCGTGGACGAGCACCGATATGTAGAGCAGCACCGCGAAGAGCAGGGCGACTGAGTAGTGCACGAACGATGAGAAATCCGGCAGTTGCCCGGCGGCCACCGGTTCGTACGTGATCGTGATGAACGCGGCGACGATCAGCCACGTCGGCGACACGTAGACCGGGATCCCGAACGGGCGGCCCATCCGCAGCCCTGGGGACGGTGTGCTCATAACGGTCTGGTTCCCCTTCCTTGGCATGGATCCTACGCGCCGTCCCCCGGCCCGGAGGCTGGCGGGAAGCCGCGCGGGGCCCGGAAGTGTCGGGGCCATGGCCTATCGTCTGGGCATGACCCTGACCGAGGAGCGCGCCGTCATCGGCGCGTTGTCCCCCTCCCGTGCCGGTGACTTCATGACCTGCCCGTTGCTCTACCGGTTCAGGGTGATCGACCAGCTGCCCGAGAAACCCTCGGCGGCGGCCGTGCGGGGCACGCTCGTCCACGCCGTGCTCGAACGCCTCTACGACCTGCCGCCCGGGGCGCGCACCGTCGCGGCCGCCCGCGACCTGCTCGAACCGCAGTGGCGGCGGCTGCTGGAGGAGGAGCCCGCCTACGAGGGGCTGTTCGCGACCGACGCCGAGCGCGACGAGTGGCTGGAGCAGGCGCGCGGCATGGTCGAGCGCTACTTCGTGCTCGAAGACCCGACGGTGCTCGAACCGGCCGAGCGGGAGCTCTACGTCGAGGCGGTGCTCGACAGCGGCCTGATGCTGCGGGGTTACGTCGACCGGCTCGACGTCGCGCCGACCGGGGAGATCCGGGTGGTCGACTACAAGACCGGCGCCGCCCCCGGGCCGCACTTCGAGGCCAAGGCGCTGTTCCAGATGAAGTTCTACGCCCTGGTGTTGTGGCGGCAGCGCGGCGAGATCCCCCGGCTGCTCCAGCTCATGTACCTGAGCGGCCAGGGCGAGGTGCTGCGCTACCAGCCCGACGAGGCCGACCTGCGGGCGACCGAGCGCAAGGTCGAGGCATTGTGGCAGGCGATCGAGCGGTCGCTGACGACCCGCGAGTGGCACCACCGGCCGTCCCGGTTGTGCGGCTGGTGCGACCACCAGGCGCTCTGCCCCGAGTTCGGGGGCACTCCCCCACCCGTACCCGAGGAGAGGCCCCGGCCGACGCGGCGGCTGACGGCCCGCGCGGCGACCGACGAGCTCTGAGCGGCGGGCTCGTCCTCACGGATGAGGTCCGCGGGCCGGAGGACGCCTAAATTGATTGCGTGCGCACCTCCCCCCGTCGGCAGCTGATCAGCGACTCAGTCCTCGCGGTCGTGGTGACCGCGTCCTCGCTGCTCTTCGTCCTGTCGACCGGGCCGGGCAGCGGCGGCTGGGAGCCGCCGTCGGCCTTCGGGACGCGGCCGGCCGACTGGTTCAGCCTGCTGCTGGTCGTCTCGTGCACGCTGCCGCTGGTGTTCCGGCGGCGGTGGCCGTTCCTGCTCCTGCTGGCGACCACCGTGCCCGCGCTGGTGCTCAACGGGATGGGCTACCACCCCGGGCTGGCCGACTTCGCGGCCGTCATCCTGCTCTACACCGTCGCGACGCTGCGGGGGCTGGCGCTGAGCGTGCTGGCGGCGGTGGTGGTCATGGCCGGCTACCTCGCCGGGGCGCTGCCCGACACCCATGAGCTCGGGTGGGCCGACCACGCGGTCGTCGTGGTGGTGACCGCGCTGGTGTGGGTGGTCGGACGCACGATCCGGCTCCGGCGGGCCTATCTCGGTGAGCTGGTCGACCGGGCCGACCGGCTCGAACGAGCCCGTGAGGCCGACACCCGGGCGGCCCGCGCCGAGGAGCGGTCGCGCATCGCCCGGGAGCTCCACGACGTCGTCGCCCACCACGTGTCGGTGATGACGGTGCAGGCCGCCGCCGCGCGCACGATGCTGGAGAAGGACCCCGCGGTGGCCCGCGACGCGCTGGTCTCCATCGAGGAGATGGGACGCACGGCGATGGCCGAGATGCGCAACATCGTCGGCGTGCTGCGCACCGACGGGCCGGCCGAGCGCGGCCCGCAGCCCGGCATGGACGACCTGCCCGGCCTCGTCGACCAGATGCGCGAGGCGGGGCTGACCACGCAGCTGTGGCTGGAGGGCGAGACGCGGCAGCTTCCCCCGGGCGTCGACCTGGCCGCCTACCGGCTGGTCCAGGAGGCGCTGACCAACAGCCTGCGGCACGCCGGGCCGGCCGCCCGCGCGTGGGTGACCGTCCGCCACGAGCCGAGTGAGCTGATGGTGCACGTCGAGGACGACGGCCGCGGGCTCGTGCTGAAACGCGAGAACGGCGGCAAGGGGCACGGTCTGGTGGGCATCAAGGAGCGAGTTGCCCTCTATGGTGGAGTTCTGCGGATCGGCCCGCGTCCGGGGGGCGGATTCGAGGTCCGGGCCCGCTTTCCCCTCAAGGACAGATAAATGCCGATCAGGGTGTTGTTGGTCGACGACCAGCCGCTGCTGCGCACGGGGTTCAGGTTCATCCTGGAGGCCGAGACCGACGTGACCGTGGTCGGCGAGGCGGGCGACGGGTCGACCGCGATGGACCAGTCACGGGCGCTGCTGCCCGACGTGGTCCTCATGGACATCCGGATGCCCGGCATGGACGGCATCGAGGCGACCCGCCGGATCGTCCGCGACGCCGCGCCCTCGGCCCACGTGCCCCGGGTGCTGGTGCTGACCACCTTCGACCTCGACGAGTACATCGTGGAGGCGCTGCGGGCCGGGGCGAGCGGGTTCCTGCTGAAGGACGTGCCGCCCGCCGAGCTGGTGCAGGCGATCCGGGTGGTGGCCAGCGGCGACGCGATCGTGGCGCCCAGCGTGACCCGGCGGCTGCTCGACAAGTTCTCCACCCGCCTGCCGTCGGCGCAGCAGCAGGCCTCGCCGACGCGGCTGGCCCGGCTGACCGAGCGGGAGCTGGAGGTCCTCAAGCTGATCGCCAAGGGCCTGTCCAACGCCGAGATCGCGCGTGAGCTGGTGGTCAGCGAGACGACCGTGAAGACCCACGTGGGCAACGTGCTGACGAAGCTGGGGCTGCGCGACCGGGTGCAGGCGGTCGTGCTGGCCTACGAGACGGGGCTGATCACCCCCGGGGCGCACCCCTGACCGGGTTTCCCCGAATCGGGCCGCGCGACCGGGCAGGCGGTCGCGGCGACCCGTCGGCGGTGGCCGTCAGGACTTTCGCAGTTCCTTGAGCAGCAGGTCCTTCACCTCGGTCGCGTGGTACTTGTCGCCGTCCCACGGGCCGATCAGCACCGGGCCGTCCTCCGGGGAGTCCGGGAGACGACCGTGGCTGCCCGACACCTGCTTCGGGTCGAGGGGCACGACCGACATCTCGTAGCGGAAGCCCATCTTCTTGCGCAGCAACGCCTTGGCGGCGATGGCCTTGCTGGTCATGAACAGCTCGGCGGGGTCGTAGCCGGGCTTGCGGTGGATCTCGACCAGCTTGGCGAAGTCGGGGGCGCGGTCGTCGTCGAGCCAGTAGTAGTAGGTGAACCAGGCGTCGGGCTCGGCCACGGCGACCAGTTCCCCGGCGCGTTCGTGGTCGAGGCCGTACTTCTCCTTGCCGGCCTGGTCGAGGACCTCGTCGACGCCGTCGAGGCCGGCGATCAGGTCGCGGACGCGCGGGATGTCGGCGGAGTCGCGCACGTAGACGTGCGAGATCTGGTGGTCGGAGACCGCGAAGGCGCGGCTGGTCCACGGGTCGAGATACTCCATGCCGACCTGGGTGTAGACCTCCAGGAGGCCTTCGCGGCGCAGGGCGCGGTTGATGTCGACGGCCTTGGAGGCGTTGGTGATGCCGTACTCCGACAGGATGACCGGGTTCTGGTCGAGCAGCGGCACCAGCGCCTGGTCGACGGCCTTGGCGGCGTCGACGGCCTGCTGGGAGTCGGGGCCGAAGCGCTGCAGGTCGTAGTCGAGGTGCGGGATGTAGACCATCGTGAGGTCGGGCTTCTCCTCGTTGATGATCTTGCGGGTGGCGCCCACGATCCAGTTCGATGAGGTGATGCCGGCGTTCGGGCCCCAGTAGGTGAACAGGGGGAACTCGCCCAGGTCGTTCACCAGCTTGTCGTGCCACTCCGGGGGGCGCACGTAGGCGTCGGGCGACTTGGCGCCGTCGGCGTGGTAGATCGGGCGGGGGGTCACCACGAAGTCGGAGTTGGTGCCCATGGCGTACCACCAGCAGACGTTGGCGGTCTTGAGGTCGCGGGTGACGTCCCAGATCTGCTCGCCCTGGATGAGGGCGTTGTGCTGGCGCCACAGGAAGACCTCGCCGAGGTCGCGGAAGTACCATCCGTTGCCGACGATGCCGTGGTCGCGGGGCATCGCGCCGGTCACGATGGAGGCCTGCACCGAGCAGGTCACCGCAGGCAGCACCGGCGTGAGCGCGGCGGCGTTGCCCAGTTTCGACACGTTGGGCATGTGGGCGAGCAGGCGCGGGGTGAGCCCGACCACGTTGATAACGAGCATGGTTATGTCCTCAGGAATGACGTCGCAGGAATTCGATGGATCTCTGGGCGACCGCCGGGGCGGCGTGGCTGTGCCGGGCCAGCTCGACCGCGATCATCCCGTCGAATCCGCGCAACTCCGCCATGACGGGCGCGAACTCGATCTCTCCGTCGCCGAACTCCAGATGTTCGTGGACATCTCGCCGCATGTCCTCGATCTGGACGTGCACCAGGTAGGGCGACGCCCGCCGGACGCACTCGGCGACCGGCCAGGGTTCCAGGCACTGGCAGTGCCCGATGTCGAGGGTCAGCCCGAACCGGTCGGGCTCCCCCAGCCGCTTGCGCAGCCGCTCGTAGGAGGCCAGGTCGTCGACGAGCATGCCGGGCTCGGGTTCGAACCCGAGCACCACGTCGTGCTCCTCGGCGTCGGCCAGCAGGGTCTCGCAGTGCGCGGTCAGCCGGTCCCACGCCAGGTCGTCGGGCACCTCGTCGGGGCGGATGCCGCTCCAGAGGTGGACGACCGGCGCCCCGAGGTCGGCGGCGACCTCGATGGCCCTCTTCGTGTACGCCACCCGCGCCCGTGCGTCCTCGTGCAGCAGCGTCGGGTAGTGCTTGCGGAACCGGTCGAGGGTGTAGCGGCCACCGGTCTCCACGACGACGCTCAGCCCGAGGCGGCCGAGTCTGGTCGCCACCCGGCTGACCTCGTCGAACGTGGGGTCGGGGCCGAGGTGGCCGTGGTCGAGGGTGAGCGCGACGCCGGTGTAGCCCAGGTCGGCGAGCACACTGAGCGCGTCGTCGAGGGAGTGGTCGCGGAACCCGTTGGAGCAGTAGCCGAAGTTCATGCCGTCGACATCTTCGACGAGAGCCAGCGGCCCACCGGGAGCGCGGCCAGCAGGCCGAGCCCGGAGAGCGTCTTGCCGCCCCCGGCCACGGCCGCCGACTGGAGCGGCACGAAGCCCATGATCGAGGCCCGGACCGCCTGGCGCACCTGCTCGGGGTCGGGCTTGCCGCGCAGCGCCAGCGTCGCCTTGCCGCCGCTGGCGGCGTACCCGGCGATGAGGGCGGCCGCGGTGGCCTTGTCGGCCGCCGAGCCCGCGCCCCGGGCCACCGAGACGGCCGCGAGACCGGTGGCGGCGGCCGTACAGGCGAGGGCTCCGCGGACGGTGGCCGGGCTCGCCCCGGACACCTCCGCGCGGCCGAGGATGCTGATGCCGTAGGTGTGCGCCCCGACGGCGAAGGCCATCGGCGTGGCGCGGCCGGCGCCCAGCATCACGTCGAGCGTGCGGCAGGCCGCCATCGAGGCGGGACCGGCCGGGGTGTGCTTCAGGCCCATGTCGTACGCCCACACCGCCCCCGCCAGCAGCGCGGAGATGGCGAAGCCCTTCTTCCCGCCCGCGAGCGTGGCCGCGGCGATCCCGGCCCCGGTGAGCCCGGCGGCGATGCCGAGGGCCTGGTTGGCCGAGATGCGCCCCGAGGGGATGGGCCGCTCGGGCCGCTCGACCGCGTCGATGTCACGGTCGGCCCAGTCGTTCAGGGCCATCCCGGCCCAGTAGAGCAGCACCGAGGCGGCGGCCAGGCCGGGGGTTCCGCTGCGCCCGGCGAGCGCGGCGCCCGCCATGGTGTCGCCGGGGACGGACAGGGTGGCCGGGGCGCGCACCAGTTCGAGTGCCGCCCTTAACCCGATTCGACTCATTTACGACTTCCGATCACTTACCAAGCTAGATGATCGGATGTTTCCAGACTTTTCGTCCGATAGCGAGCCCTTGACCTGCTTCAAGGTAAATCCGCGCATATCGTCCGAGTGCATACCGCGGGCCGCCCACTCGGTGAGCGGGCGGCCCGGAAGGGACGAGGCTAGGCCACCGTGGCCGGGGTCTCCGTCTTCGACGGGGCGTTCTCCGGGAAGTGGCAGGCGACCGCGTGGCCCGGGGCGAGCTCCGCCAGGGGCGGTTCCTGGGTCTTGCAGATCTCCTGGGCCTTCCAGCAGCGCGTGTGGAAGCGGCAGGCCGGCGGGGGGTTGAGCGGCGAGGGCACGTCGCCGGTGAGGCGGATGCGCTCGCGGCCCTCGCGCTGCTTCGGGTCGGGGATCGGGACCGCCGACAGCAGGGCGTTGGTGTAGGGGTGCATCGGCGAGCCGTAGAGGCCGGCCCGCTCGCCCACCTCGACGATCTTGCCGAGGTACATGACCGCGACCCGGTCGGAGATGTGCCGCACGACCGACAGGTCGTGGGCGATCACCACGTAGGTCAGGTCGAGCTCGTTCTGCAGGTCTTCCAGCAGGTTGACGACCTGGGCCTGGATCGACACGTCGAGCGCCGAGACCGGCTCGTCGGCGATGATCAGCTTGGGCTTCAGGGCGAGAGTGCGGGCGATGCCGATACGCTGCCGCTGGCCGCCGGAGAACTCGTGCGGGTAGCGGTTGTAGTGTTCGGGGTTCAGCCCGACCAGTTCCAGGATGTCCTGGACGGCCTTCTTCGTGCCCTGCTCGGTCTCGATGCCCTGGATCCGGAACGGCGCGCCCACGATGGCCCCGACGGTGTGCCGGGGGTTCAGGCTGCTGTACGGGTCCTGGAAGATCATCTGCATGTCACGCCGGAGCGGGCGGAGCTTGCCCTGCTTCATGTGCGTGATGTCGTGACCCTCGAAGGTGATCTTGCCGCCGGTCGGCTCGATCAGCCGGGTGATCAGGCGGCCGGTGGTGGTCTTGCCGCAGCCCGACTCGCCCACCAGGCCCAGCGTCTCGCCCTTGCGCACGTCGAAGCTGATGCCGTCGACCGCCTTGACCGCGCCGACCTGGCTCTTGAACAGGCCCTTGGTGACCGGGAAGTGCTTCTCCAGTCCCTCGACGGACAGGATGGTTTCGGTCATCAGGACTCCAGCTTCGGCTTGATCTCGGTGGCCCAGATGTCCCGCCGCTCCTCACGGGAGAGGTGGCAGCGCACCAGGTGGCCTCCCTCGGTCTCGACCAGATCGGGCACGACCGTGCTGCCCTTGCCGCCGGTACGCGGCTCGAAGGCGCAGCGGGGGTGGAAGGCGCAGCCGGACGGCACGTTGATGAGCGAGGGCGGGCTGCCCTTGATCGGCAGCAGCCGCTCGGTCACCTCGCGGTCGAGGCGGGGCATGGACCCCAGTAGACCCCAGGTGTAGGGGTGCTCGGGCCGTTCGAAGATGTCGTCGGCGGAGCCGTACTCGATGCACTTGCCGCCGTACATCACCAGGATGTCGTCGGACAGTTCGGCGACCACGCCCAGGTCGTGGGTGATGATGATCAGCGCGGCGTTGAAGTCGCGCTGCAGGTCGCGCATCAGGTCGAGGATCTGCGCCTGCACGGTCACGTCGAGCGCGGTGGTCGGCTCGTCGGCGATCAGCAGCTCGGGGTCGCACGACAGGGCCATGGCGATCATCGCGCGCTGGCGCATGCCGCCGGAGAACTCGTGCGGGTAGCTGTCGACGCGGCGGTCGGGCTGCGGGATGCCGACCCGGCCGAGCATGTCGATCGCGTGCTTCTTGGCGACCTTCTTCGACACGTCGTTGTGGATCCGGTAGGCCTCGATGATCTGGTCGCCCACCGTGTAGTAGGGGTGCATCGCCGACAGCGGGTCCTGGAAGATCATCGCCATCTTCTTGCCGCGCAGCGAGCGCACGTGCTCCTGCGAGGCCGAGACGAGTTCCTCGCCGTCGAGCCAGATCTCACCGGAGATCTTGGCCCGGCCGCCCTTGTGCAGGCCCAGGATGCTGAGCGAGGTGACGCTCTTGCCGGAGCCCGACTCGCCCACGATGCCCAGCGTCTTGCCGCGTTCGAGCTGGAACGACAGGCCGTCGACCGATTTGACCAGGCCGTCGTCGGTCGGGAAGTGGACCTTCAGGTCGTTGAGCTGGAGGAAGGTCATGACAGCCGCACCCTCGGGTCCACGACCGCGTAGAGCAGGTCGACGATCAGGTTGGCCACGACGATGAAGAACGCGGCCAGCATGGTGAAGCCCATGATCTTGGGCAGGTCGTTGGCGGCGATGGCCGTCGTGGCGTACTTGCCGAGGCCCTGGAGGGAGAAGGCGTTCTCGGTCAGGATCGCGCCGCCGACCAGGATGCCGACGTCGAGACCGAAGATCGTGACGATCGGGGTCAGCGCGGCGCGCAGGCCGTGCTTGCCGATGACCTTGCTCTCCTTGAGGCCCTTCGCTCTGGCGGTGCGGATGTAGTCCTCACCCATCGTGTCGAGCATGCCGGCCCGGGTGAGGCGGGCGTAGGCCGCGGCGTTCAGGAACGCCAGGGTGAGCCAGGGCAGGATCAGGTTGTACGCCCACATCCCCGGATTCTCCGTCAAGGGGGTGTACGCGCCTCCTGGGGCGGTGATGCCCAGACCGTACGAGAGCAGCGAGAGCGCCACCAGACCCGTGAAGAACGGGGGCAGCGACACGCCCGCCAAGGCGATGATCATCGCTCCCCGGTCGAAGACGGAGCGTCTCTTCAGCGCGGACAGCACGCCGACCGAGACGCCGATCACGAGCCAGATGACCGAGGCGCCCGCGGCGAGCGAGAGCGTCACGGGGAGCCGGTCGACCAGGTCGGGCCAGACCGGTTGCTTGGTGACGAAGGAGTACCCGAGGCAGGGGGCGGGGCACTGCTCGACACCGGTGCCGTAGTCGTACTCGGAACCGACGAAGACGCCCTTCACCCATCGGCCGTACTGGACGACGACGGGGTCGTGCAGCCCGAGCTTCTGCGCGACGGCCTGGACCGTCTCGGCGGTGGCGGCCCGGCCGACATAGCGGTTGGCGATGTCGTCGGGCGTGACCCCCGCCAGGCGGGGCACCACGAAGAAGATCGAGAATGTGACCGCGCTGACGATGAACAGCATGGCCAGGGCGCCGATCAGGCGCCTGATGATGTAGGTGACCACTGTCCCCCCTCGGCGATAGGGGGCCGATCCGGTGGGACCGGCCCCCTGCCTGCCGAACCTAAGGCCGGTTTGCTACTGCTGGACGCCGAGCGCCAGGTAGTCGTACATGTCGAAGGCGCCGGTGACGAACTGGTTCGTCACGCCCTTGCCCCGGAGCAGCAGACCCTTGGCGTAGACGGCCGGGAGGACGTAGGCGCCCTCCATGACCTTCTGGTCGATCTCGCCCCAGACCGCGTCACGGCCGGCCGTGTCGGCGGTGGCGAAGGCCTTGTCGACGAGCGCGTCGATGGCCGGGTCCTTCACCGACAGGTTGTAGTTGCCGGCCGCGCGGATGGTGCGGCTGTCGACGATCTGGGACAGGAAGCCGAAGCCGTCGTTCCAGTCGGCGCCCCAGCCGTTGGTGGCCAGGCCGATGCCGTTGGCCTTGGTGTACTCCGGCTTGCCCGCGTAGGCGGTGAAGTACTCCGAGGTCGGGAAGCCCTTCAGGGTCAGCTTGATGCCGACCTTGGCGAGCGCCTGCTGCATCGACTCGGCGGCCGCCTGCTCCTTCGGACGGTCGGAGCGGAAGGTCATCGTGGTCTCGAAGCCGTTGGGCTGGCCGCAGGCCGTGAGGGCCTCCTTGGCCTTGGCCTCGTCGCCGTTGGCGGTCGGGTAGAGGTCGAGCTTCTTCCAGCCGCCGATGTTGGAGGGCATCAGCGAGGTGGCGATGTCACCCGCGAGCTGGCCGCCGTAGGCGTTCTGCAGGCCGACGCGGTCGGCGGCGTAGATGACCGCCTTGCGGCACTCGATGTTGTCGAGCGGCGGGTTGTCGTTGAGGATCGAGATGTACCAGGTGCGGGCCGAGACCGGGTTGTCGGCGCGCTCGCGCAGGGCCGGGTCGCTCTGGATGGAGCCGAGGGCGGCCGGCTGGACGCCGGTGCCCGCGATGTCGACGTGCAGGTCGCCGGCGATGATCCGGTTGTCGAGGTCGTTGGCCTCGACGCCGAGGCTGATCTCGTACTTGTCCGGGAGCGCCTTGCGGACCGGGTCGGTCGCCGGGTCCCAGTGGGGGTTGCGGACCAGCACGTACCGGCTGCCCTGCTCGACGGTCTCGAACATGTACGGACCGGAGGCCACGACGTGGTCGCGGTACTTGATGCCGGTGTCCTTGGCCTGCGGGACCGGCACGGTGGCCGGGAGCGCGGCGAAGTTGTCGAAGCCGGAGTAGGGCTTGTTCAGGTGGAAGACGATCGTCTGGTCGTCGGGGGTCTCGATCGCCGAGTCGGTGTTGACGTCGGGCGTCTTGTAGACCGACTTGAAGTCCTTCGGCAGGTCCAGCCAGTCGTTGAAGTACGTCGGGCCGTTGACGAAGGTCTCCTTGTCGAGCTGACGGAGCACCGCGTACTTCACGTCCTTGGACGTGATCGGGGTGCCGTCCTCGAACTTCACACCGGCGCGCAGCTTGTACGTCCAGGTCTTGCCGTCGTCGCTGCTCTCACCCAGGCTCTCGGCCAGGTCGGGCACGAGCTCGCGGCCCTTGGCGCCCGGCGCCGGGTTGTAGGTCACCAGCGGGCGGCCGTAGATGCGCAGCAGGTTCCACGACATGCCGTAGTAGGTGTCACCGGGGTCGATGGAGTCCCAGTCCTCGGTGACGGCCATCTTGAGGGTGCCGCCCTTCGCGTCGGAAGGGTTGGTCACGTTCTCAAGACCGGCGTTGAAGCCCGCCGCGCCACCCGCCGACGCGGCCGGCGCCGAGGTGCCACCGCCCTCGTTCGCCGGCGTGCCGCCGCCGCCACAGGCCGACAGGGCCAGGGCGAGAACGGCACCGGCGGCCGAGACGACCAGTGCTTTCTTCTTCATTCGTAAACCCCTTGTTGGTAGGAGCCGGGGAGACAGGGTGGAAGCTCAGCGACCCGACTTGGGGTCGAGCGCGTCGCGCAGGCCGTCGCCGAAGAGGTTGAAGGCCAGCACGGTGATGAAGATCGCCATACCGGGGAAGAACATGAAGTGCGGCACGGTGTAGTACTTCGTGGCCGCCGCGAGCATGCCGCCCCAGGTCGCGGTGGGCGGCTGGATGCCGACCCCCAGGAACGACAGCGCCGCCTCGAACAGCACGTTGGTCGGGATCAGCAGCGTGGCGTAGATCAGGATCGGCGCGATCAGGTTCGGCAGGATCTCTCTGAACAGGATGTACGGCCCCCGCGCGCCCAGGCTCCGCGCCGCGTCGACGAACTCGCGTTCCCGCAGTGACAGCGTCTGTCCGCGGATGATGCGGGCGATGTAACCCCAGTTGAAGAAGCCGATGACGAAGATCAGCAGCAGGATGCGGAGGGTGTCGCCCTTCACTTGCAACTGGGTCTCGAACTGGCCGAGCACGCCCACCAGCGCCATGGCGAAGACCAGGACGGGGAAGGCGAGGAAGATGTCCATGAGCCGGCTGATGATCATGTCGACCCAGCCGCCGAAGTAGCCGGCGATGATGCCCATGACGGTCCCGATGAGGACCGAGAGGAGGGTGGCGAGGCCGGCGATCAGCAGGGAGATCCGGGCGCCGTACACGACGCGGCTGAACAGGTCGCGGCCGTTGACGGGTTCGACCCCGAACAGGTAGTCCCAGCTGATGCCGGAGCCGCCCTTGGGGATCATCGTGAGCGTGTCGATCTGGTCTTGGTTGAACTGGTTGGGCGGATGGCCGAACCAGCTCACGATCAATGGCGCGAAGACGGCGACCAGGATCAGGAAGACGATGACACCGGCACCGGTGAGGGCTACCTTGTCCCGCTTCAGGCGCATCCAGGCGATCTGTCCGAGCGACCGCCCCTGGATCGCCTTCGCGCCCGCTCCCTCGGCAACGGACTCCGGCGTGGCTTTCAGCTCATCGCCGGAGACGTCAAGTGGTGCGGTCATGCGTTGGGCCCCCTGGGTTCCAGACGACGTTGTGCCGACGGGAGCACGACACGTCCGGAGCGCTCCCATGTGGATCCAGACCCACATGGTGAGCGGGTCTCGGAGGCAGAATCTATGTGCTGATCTGCGTAAACAAGACCCAGTAGGCGCTATGTGGCCCAACTGTGATTCACGCGAAACTCATTCGTGTTGATCTTGAAGAGAATGTCGCGGTCCCTTTCCGGTTCTGTCGCGGATCTGTGACATTGCACTGGCCGGTAACTTGAGTCTCGCCATGCGAGATTTCCCGAGTCGGGCTCAGCTGATGCCACGCTTCTTCAAGATGTCCTCGATGTCGGAGAAGTCATCGTTCTTCGACTCGACGGGACGGGCCATCGGCTTGGTCACGTCCGCCGGCCGGCCCGGCTGGGCGGCCGGAGCGGGCTCGGAGCCCTTCCTCTCGTTCCGGGACCTGCGCCCCATCCGGAGGGTGCGGCCCCGCATGACCCCCGACACGAGGAACAAGACCACCGAAAGCCCCGCCAGCGCAACCCCCGCCCACACTGTGGGCGACAGCACCAGCCGGGTCACGAAGGTCACGATCGAGGCGACCATGTTCCAGAGCGTCTCCAGCACCCCGGTCAGATAGGCCGCCAGCGGCAGCAGCGCCCACGCGGTGGCGCGCAGCCCCGCGGCCGCCCCCCGGCGCCGGAACGCGAGGAACGCGAGCACCACTCCAACGGCGGTCAGCCCCGCGCACAACGGCAACCACGCGATATCGGCGAAGGTCATGCCGGCCCCCTCGGTTACAGCACGAGCTGCGGCCGTCCGCGTCTCGCGCTTGATCAGGAAAATTCACAATCGGCCTGATTTCCATCCTGTCACGTGGGTCTCCGGCGTGGGCTCCTCCCTGAGGAGGGCGCGACCCCTAGGCACTCCCCCGGGTTACCCCTGGGGGACCGTGGGGTTCACTCTGATCCGCCCGGACCGGCCTTTTCCTACCGTCGGAGGCATGTGGCCATTCATGGGGCGTACGGCCGAACGTGATCAGATCAGGGCGGCGGCCCGCGACGGGGGCGGGGTGCTGGTGGCGGGCCCGGCCGGATCGGGGCGGAGCCGGCTGCTCGCCGAGGCGCTGGCGCCCTTCTCCTTTCTTCTTGTCCGGGCCCGCGCGGCCGACGTGCCGTTCGGGGCCTTCGCCCACCTGCTGCCCGACCCGGGACACATCCCGGTCAACCCGGTGGTCTGGGCGGCCGGGGCCCTCCGGGCGGTTCCGCCGGTGCTGGCGGTCGACGACGCCCATCTGCTGGACCCCAGCTCGGCCGCCCTGGTCGCGCACCTGGCCGAGCACCACGGAACCACGCCGGTCGTCACGGCCAGGACGGGGGCGGTGCTGCCGGAGCCGGTCGCGGCCCTGTGGCGCGACGGCGCGCTGACCCGGATCGACCTCGACCCGATGACGGTCCGCGAGACCGGCCGCCTGCTGGCCGCCGCGCTGGGCGGCCCCGCCGACATCGCGACGGTACGCCGCTTCCACCACACCACCGGCGGCAACCCGCGTTTGATCACGGAACTGCTGCCGGGCACCGGCATGACCCTGACAGGCGGCGTCTGGCGGTGGGACGGCGAGCTGACCATGCCGCCCCGGCTGCGTCGGCTCCTGGAGGCCGAGCTGGCCGGGCTGACCCCGGCCGAGACCACGGCGATCGAGCTGGTCGCCCTGACCGAGCCGGTCGACCTGGACGTGTTACTCGACCTGGCCGACCACGCCGCCGTCGCCGGGCTGGAGCGCCGCGGCCTGGTCGCCGTGGTGCGGGACACCTCTCCCCCGCGGGTCCGGCTGGCCTGCCCGCTGCACGCCCACGTCGTGCGCGAGCGGGCCACGACGCTGGGCGTGCGCGACGGGCTGGCGCTGCTCGGCGGGGCCACGCCCCGCGTCGAGGGGCTGAGCGCCCGGGAGGCCGAGGTGGCCCGGCTGGCCTCCTGGAACCTGACCAACCGCGAGATCGCCGACTGGCTGGTGCTGTCGCCGCGTACCGTCGCCAACCACCTGTGCCGGGTCTACACGAAGCTGGGTGTGAACAACCGGGCCGACCTGGCGCCCCTGCTGGCCGCCTGACGCGTCAGAGAACGGGCTGGTACCTGCGAACGCCGAGGGGTTCGAAGTCGTAGAGCGCGTCGTTGATCTGGAGGCCGTCGACGGCGCCGAAGAAGGGGCCGTCCTGGCTGCCCTTGTTGAAGGCCACGCCGAAGGAGATCGCCGCGTCGGGCAGCTGGGCCTTCAGCAGGGCGAAGCTGCACGGCGAGGCCTGGGTGCAGCCCATCACGCCGGGGACCGGCCTGGTCAGGTACCACTTGCTGTTGACGGCGCTCGCGTCGTACCGCTGCCAGCGTCCGGCGGCCCGCACAGCGGGGGCCGAGGGGCTCGTCGACTCGCCGGGCAGGTAGACCAGGCTCGTGTAGTCGGCCGTGCCCAGGTTCGGGTCGACCTCCAGGTTGAGGGTGGGCGGATTGATCGTCGGGAACACGTCCTCGTCGGCCGCGGTGAAGATCCAGTAGCGGAGGACGTCGATGTCCGCGAGCCGCGTACCGGCGAAATCGGTCTCGTTGCCGAACTGGATGTGGTCGGCGTCGCCGCCGACGATGAAGCCGAGACTGCCGATTCCATAGGGCGGCGTCTGGGTGGCCGCCGGATCGGTGGGGGTGTCGCGTCCCCACGGGCCCAGGCGGAGGAACGCACTGGCGTTCCCCGCGGAGTTGCGGCCGATGACACCCCACTTCTCCGGCGAGTAGGGGTCGGCGGGCGTGGCGGCGGCGGGTGCGACCGCACCCGTCGCGGCCAGACCGGTGAACACGATCGCGCACGCGGCGAATCGCTGGAAACGCATGATGACTCCTGGTGAATTCCGGGTGGCTTTCGTCAGACGGCGGGAAGCGTCGCCCATGGCGTGCACGGCAGGGCGCCGGCCGTCGGCAGCGGCACATTGAGATTGGCCAGGTTCCCCAGACGGCACACGGTGAAGAAGATCCCGTCGCGCGTTTGCACGGTGACCCGCAAGGCGGTCGTCGTGGTGGGATCCGGAAGGTAATTCAGCCGGGAATCCTGGGCCACGGAGATGTGGGTGACACGACCGCCGCGGCTGCCCGACACCCGGCGCAGGTTGTGCCAGCCGGGGACCTCGCGCGGATCGTGCAGATAGGGGACGCCCTTGCGGGTCGTCACGGTGAAGACGAGGGGCTCGGCCAGGGACGTGACCTCGACGGCGGCGGAGTCAAGCGACGGCTCGGCCTTCGGGCGCACCGGTCTGGGGTGGGCGGCCCGGCTCTTCTTCGCGATGGTGTCGCCCTTCTTCGACACGGCGGCGTTCTTCCTGGCCAGGGCCGCGGTCTTCAGGGACAGGGCGTCGCCGTCGGTGATGTCCGTCCACGTCGGCTTCGGCCGCGGCGTGTCGGCGTGCGCGGGCGCGGCGGCGGCCAGAAATCCGAATAGGGAAACACCGACGGCCGTGCAGCCGTTTCTCGTGAATGCCTGCGCCATGCCGTGAATCGTTCGCAATGTGTGCACCTCTGCCGGAAATCCCACCGGGGTGGGAATGGACGATTCCGCCCACCCTGATTTCCGGCCGCCCGGACCACAAACGCAGCATGATTTTTCTTTGCGGGCTTATTGCGCCGAACAACCGGCGACATTCCCGCATAAAGCGATATTTCCGGTCAGGCCGAGACGAGCGATCTGATCAACGGCAGGTCGACGTCGAGGAGGGACTCGACGATCGTGCGCCGGGGGGCCGCCTCGATGGGCACCAGGTTGGGCACCGCGATGACGTGGCAGCCCGCGGCGGTGGCGGCGGCCACGCCGTTGGGCGAGTCTTCACAGACCACGGTGTGGCGCGGGTCGGCGCCGAGGAGGCGCAGGGCCAGCTCGTAGGGCTCCGGGTCGGGCTTGGTGCGGGTCACGTCGTCGGCGGTGACGATCACGTCGAAGTGGTGGCGGCCGATCGAGGCCAGCACGGCGTCGGCCATCGGCCGGAGCGAGGCGGTGACCAGGGCGGTGCGCACGCCCCCGGCCTTGACCTCGGTGAGCAGTTCGAGGGCGCCGGGCAGCGGCTCGACGCCGGACTCCAGCCGGGTCAGCATGCCGTCGAGCAACCAGCGGCCCACCACCTCGGGGGCGACGTCGGCCCCCGTCAGGCCGAGCATGTAGGCGACCGTGGTGTCCCACGATCCGCCGACCAGGCGCTCCTGATGGTCCGGGCCCCACTCTCCGCCGAGCCGTTCGACGACCTCGGCCTCGACGAGGCCCCACAGCTTCTCGGTGTCGACCAGCAGGCCGTCCATGTCGAAGAGAACGGCGTGCAGATGTTCGGACATTGGATTATCGGCCTCGGGGAGCAGTCGGGGTGTCGGCCCTCAGCTTATCGGTGGCCACGGATAACGCTCGGGGGCGCACTACAACTAGGCTGGGCCCACGACTATGTGAGGAGGCGGCTTGATCGAGCTCGAAGGGCTCCCTGAGCTCGTCGACCCGGTGCTGATCGCCGCGTTCGAAGGCTGGAACGATGCGGGTGAGGCGTCGAGCGCGGTGCTCGCCCACCTGGAGGCCGAGTGGAAGGCCACCCCGCTGGTGGAGCTCGACCCGGAAGACTATTACGACTTCCAGGTGACCCGCCCCATCGTGGAAATGGGCGAGGGCCTGACCCGGTCGATCACCTGGCCCACCACCCGCCTGCTGGTGGCCCGCCCCCCGGGGGCCAAGCGTGACGTCGTGCTGCTGCGCGGCATCGAGCCCAACATGCGCTGGCGCACGTTCTGCCAGGAGATCGTCGGGCTCTGCCACGAACTCGGCATCGAACTGGCCCTCCTCCTGGGCGCTCTGCTGAACGACTCCCCCCACACCCGGCCGGTGCCCATCGTGGGCTCGGTCAGCGACCCCGGCCTCGCCCGGGTTCTCAACCTCGAACTGACCAAGTACGAAGGCCCGACCGGCATCATCGGCGTGCTCCAGCACACCCTCGGCCACGCGGGCCTGCAGACGATCTCCCTGTGGGCCTCGGTGCCCCACTACGTCGCCCAGCCGCCCAACCCGAAGGCGACCCTGGCCCTGCTGCGCCGGGTCGAAGACCTCCTCGACATCCCGATGCCCTACGGCGAGCTGCCGGAAGAGGCCCGCGCCTGGGAGACCGGCGTCGACGAGCTGGCCGCCCAGGACTCCGAGGTCGCCGAATACGTCAAGGAGCTGGAGGAGCGCAAGGACGCCGCCGACCTGCCCGAGGCGAGCGGCGACGCGATCGCGGCGGAGTTCGAGCGTTACCTGCGGCGGCGCGACCGGGGCACCGACGGCTGACACCGGGCCGGGCCGCGAGCCGGTCGTCAGCGCCCGGCGGTTCGAGTCCTACGCCCGCTGGTCCACCTACCTCGCCGTCCGGGTTCCTCGTGGTCGCCGCGCTGACGATCGCCCTCGTCATCGGGAACGTCCTGGTCAGCCGGTGGAGCTTTGACGTCCTCGGCGGCCGGGCCCGGCGGCGGCCGCCCGGCTGGGTGGTGCCGTGGGCGCTGGTGCCGGTCGCGCTCGTGGTGGCGTCGGTCACGATCACGGCCGCGGTGCGAGGCGTGGTGATCGCGGCGGCGGTGGGGTCGGCGGCGGCGAGGTTTCGTGCCCGTCCTCGACGCGCGGCGCACCCTTCATCTGAACGGGGCGATCCTGCTGTCGGCCGTCCCGCCGGCGGCGGTGGCGGACCTCCCGCTCCTGGTCGTCGGGGCGGCCGTCGTCAGCGTCACCCTGTGGGCCTGCTGGTCGGGGGCGTGGATGTTGCGAATCCTGTGGGAGCTCCAGTGCGCCCACGACGACCGGGCCGCGCTCACCCTCGCAACCGGGCGGCTGCGCCACCACAGAATCGGCCACGAAGAGATCCACACCAACAGCCGCGAAGCCGGCCGCACGACCAGCCACGCGACCACCCGCGGAATCGGCCCGCACGGGCCACCGCTGAAGCGGCCGGGGAAGCGGATCCGAGATCGGCTGTGCGGTCCGTCGGCGCCGGGACGGGGCTTCGGGCGATGGCCGATCGGATCGGGGGGCTCGGGGGGCGGGTGTCCGCCCACCGTGACGTGGATCGGTTCGTCCTTGAGGCCGTGGTGCCCCATCCCGAGGGAGAACTTCGGTGACTCGTGCTCACCGGCGAGCGGCGCCGGGTCGGGCGTGGCGTGCTGGCCCTCGTGCTGCTGCTCGTCGGGCTGTTCGGCTTCGGCGGCGTGATCAGCCTTATCGGCTCGGCGGTCGATGAGTCGACGGGCCGCGCCAACCCGGTCTCGGGCGGCGCCGAGTTCACCCCGGCCTACCACGCCGCCAACCTCGTCTCGATCGCGCTGCTGATCCCGTGGAGCATGCTCCTCCAGCGGTGGTTGTACGGGGTGCGGGGCGCGTCCCTCAGCTCGGTGCTGTCGGTGTTCCGGCCCGCCGTGTTCGGCGCTCGGCCTGGAGACCTCCGTGGTCGTGCACGCCGCCAACAACACCCTGGTCTACCTGTTCATGCTCGTCACGCACGCCGACCCGCTCGCGGGGGCCGACCGGTCGGCGGGGGCCGGGTCGGCGATCATGCTGCTCCCCTGCGTCCTGCTGGTCGTGGTCACCGCCGTCGTCTGGGCGGGCACGCGGCGGACCGGTCCTGACTTGACACCGTGAGGATTCATCCGGTGGAAACCGGATGCTGGTTTTCCTGCCACTTCACCGCCCTTATGCGGTAATAATTAGCGCTTCCTTCCTCACAAGCGTCTTCTGTGGACTGCGCGCACAAGGGCGAAAATGGTAACTCCCTCCCCACCTCCGCACCATTCTTCTCAGGAAACCCGTCGGCGTGTCCTCGACATGGCGATGCGGATGAAAACGGGCACCGCCGAACCGATCGGAACCGCCACTCCCCAGATCCGGGGCACCACCCCGGCTCAGGCGGTCGAGACGTTCCTGGCCCTGCTGCAGGACCGGCTGCCGGCCTGGCTCCGGCTGCTGCACGACCTCCGCCCCGGGCACGGCGACGTGACCGGGAACCTGCGGCCGGTCGCGCTGGCCGGCATCCACTACTACACGGAGATCCAGGCCGCAGCCCTCCCGGCCTTCGTCTCCCCGATCCTCACGGTCCGCTTCCGGCAGGCCATGCGGGACTCGGAGCTCGGGCCCGAGGGCGAGGTGCTGCCGCTGGCGGCCTACCTCGCCGGCGAGCAGGAGCTCGGGCGGGTCAGGGCCGACGTGCACCCCGAGTCCAGCGCCCGGCTGCTGCTGGCCGGCTGTTTCCGGCACGCCTACTACGAGATCTTCACCGGCGCCGACTCGGAGCCGTCGCGGCCCGAGGCGGCCGAGGCGATCGTGCGGGAGCTGCGGCTGGATCCCTGACGCGCCTCGTCGTACCGGTGCCAGACCAGCCTGGCCAGGTCGTCGTCGACGCCCAGCGGGGCGCTGACCACGTCGGCGCCGCTCTCGGCCAGGCGGGTGTGGAACAGGCCGGGGGCCAGCAGGTAGGAGGCCACCACCGTCCGGGGGGCCGGGCCTCTGCGGACCTCGGCCACCGCCTCGGTGATGCCCGGCCGGCCCGCCGACGCGAACGCGGCGGTGACCGGGCGGGAGAGGCGTACCGACAGAAGGCGGGCGGCCGCCCGCACGGCGGCGAGGGCGGCCGGGTCGGACGAGCCGGCCGCGCCCAGGATCACCGCGTCACGGGGTCGCAGCCCGGCGGCGGCCAGCCGCCGGGCCAGCACCGAGGTGAGCAGGGGGTGCGGACCGAGCGGGCCCGCGACGACGGCGTCGGGACGCACCCGGGCGATCACCTCGGGCAGGTCGATGTGGACGTGGTAGCCCCCCGCGAGCAGCAACGGCACCACCACGACCGGGCCCGCGACCTCGGCGAGCACCCGATCCAGCGGCGGGTCGCTCAGCTCCAGGAAGGCGAGCCGGGCCGGGCTCCCCGGGCGGGTCCGCCGCACCCGCCCGGCCAGGTCGGCGAGGACGGCGTCCCATTCGGGGTTGCGGGCGCCGTGGGCCGCCATGACGAGGGTCGTCACACGTCTTCCCGGTCACAGGCCAGGCGGTAGCCGCGCTTGACGACCGTCTCGACGATGCCGCTGGGGCCCAGGGCGCGGCGCAGCCGGGTGATGGCCATCTCGACGGCGTGCTCGGCCGAGTCGCGGGAGGGGCCGCCGGGCAGCACCATCCGCAGGTCGCCCCGGGCCACGACGTGGCCGGGCCGGTCGGCGAGCCGCTTCAGCACCGCCATCGGCGCCGGGGGCAGCGGCTTGAGCTCGCCGTCGACGACCACCGCGTGGCCCCGGATCTCCAGTTCGTGACCCCCGGCGGTGAGCCGGGTGACGCTGTTCTCCGGCAGGTGCCGGGCCAGCGTGCGGGCCAGCGAGCCGAGCCGCGACCGCTCCGGCTGGATCACCGGCACGCCCTTGGCGACCAGCGGCTGCGCGGTGACCGGCCCGACGCAGGCCGCCGTCACCGGGCCGCGGAAGGCGGCGAGCAGGGCCTCCTCCAGCCCGTCGGCGCGGGCGGCGTTGAGCATGGCGTGCACGGCCGGGGCGCTGGTGAACGCGACCGCGTCGATCGCGCCGGAGGCGACCTGGCTGACCAGGCGGCGCAGCGGCGAGGTGTCGCGGTAGGGCAGCCACTGGTAGACGGGCACCTCGATGACCTCGGCCCCGGCGGCGCGCAGGTCGGCGACGAAGCCGGTCAGCGGCTCGCCGTGCAGCTGGACCGCGATGCGGCGGCCGCGCAGGTCCTGGCTCAGCAGGTAGCGCAGGACCTCCTCGCACGACTCGGTCGCGGGCGTCCAGTGGTCGGTGAGTCCGGCGGCCCGGACGGCGCCGCGCGCCTTGGGGCCGCGGGTGAGCAGCCGGGCGTCGGCCAGGCGGGCGGTCAGGTGGCCGGCCAGCCCCCAGCCCTCGGCGGCGGCGACCCAGCCGCGGAACCCGACGCCGGTGGTGACGACCACGTCGTCGACCGGTGTGGCCAGGCACTCGCGGGTGGCGGACATCAGGTCGACGTCCTCCGTCAGCGGCACCAGCCGGATCGCGGGCGCCCTCACCACGCGCGCGCCCCGGCGTTCGAGCAGCGCCGAGAACTCCTCGCGACGGCGGGTGGCGGTGACGCCGATCGTGAAGCCGGACAGCGCGTTCGGCGCGGTCTCCGGAGACAGCCCCTCGGCCAGTGTGGCCAGTTGCGTCTCTTCGAGCAGTGCGGTCATTTGACGCTCACCTCAACCATCCCCATGGTGACGCGAATCGGAAATGTCGGAATCACAGTCCCGGGATCGTCCAGGCAGACCCCGCTGGTGAGCGAGAACACCTGTTTGTGCATCGGGGAGGCCACGGTCGGCTCCCCGTTCCTGGTGCCGACGATCCCCCGGGACAGGATGTAGGCACCGCTGAAGGGGTCCCGGTTGCCGATGGCGTACAGGGACCCGTCGTGGGTTCGGAACACGGCCACCTGCTCGCCGCCGATCAGGGCACAGGCGCCGCGCTCGGGCAGCAGGTCGGAGAGGGGGCACACGGCCTCCCACACGCGCTGGGGCAGCGGCATCGTCGTCATCGGCTCGTCACCTGCAGGATCTCGGGCTTGATCTGGTCGCGCTCGGTGGTGAAGGTGATCGACGGGTCGGGCGTGCCGGGCGCGTTCACGAAGCTGACGAAGCGGCGCAGCTTCACCGGGTCGTCGAGGGTGGCCCGCCACTCGTCGGCGTAGGTCGCGACGTGGGCGGCCATCTGGGCGTCGAGGTCGGCGCAGATGCCCAGGGCGTCGTCCATGACGATCTCGCGGAGCCGGTCGAGGCCGCCTTCGAGGTTCTCCAGCCACGCGGAGGTGCGCTGGAGACGGTCGGCGGTGCGGATGTAGAACATCAGGAACCGGTCGATCGTGCGGATGAGGGTCGGGGTGTCGACGTCCTGGACCAGCAGGTCGGCGTGGCGGGGGGTGAAGCCGCCGTTGCCGCCGACGTAGAGGTTCCAGCCCTTCTCGGTGGCGATGATGCCGAAGTCCTTCGACCGGGCCTCGGCGCACTCGCGGGCGCAGCCGCTGACGGCCGACTTCAGCTTGTGCGGCGAGCGCAGGCCGCGGTAGCGCAGCTCCAGGTCGATGGCGAGGGTCACCGAGTCCTGTACGCCGTAACGGCACCAGGTGGAGCCGACGCACGACTTCACCGTGCGCAGGGCCTTGCCGTAGGCGTGGCCCGACTCGAATCCGGCGTCGACCAGACGCTGCCAGATGCGGGGCAGCTCTTCGACGCGGGCGCCGAACAGGTCGATGCGCTGGCCTCCAGTGATCTTGGTGTACAGGCCGAAGTCGCGGGCGACCTCGCCGATCACGATCAGTTTCTCTGGGGTGATCTCGCCCCCCGGGATCCGGGGCACGATCGAGTATGTCCCATTTTTCTGTAGGTTAGCTAGGAAATGGTCGTTGGTGTCCTGCAGGGCGGCCTGTTCGCCCTCCAGGACGTGACCGTTGTGCAGCGACGCCAGGATCGAGGCCACCACGGGCTTGCAGATGTCGCAGCCCCGCCCGGTCCCGTGCTCGTCGATGAGCTGGGTGAACGTGGTGATGCCGCGGACCTGGACGATCGTGAACAACTCGGCCCGGCTGTGCGTGAAGTGCTCGCACAGGCCCGTCCCGGTGTCGACGCCCGACTCCGTGAGGATCTTCTTCAGCAGCGGCACGCAGCTGCCGCAGGTGGTGCCGGCGCGGGTGCAGGCCTTGACCCCGGCGACGTCGGTGAGGTTGTGCTCCTTGATGGCCGCGGTGACATCGTTCTTGGTCACGTTGTTGCACGAGCAGACCGGCGCGTCCCCCGGCAGCTCCACGGCGACCGGGCTGAACAGCAGGTCGCTCGGGGCGGCCGGCAGCTCGGACCCGACGAACGAGCGCAGCGTGGCGTAGGGGGCGGCGTCGCCGACGCAGATGCCGCCGAGCAGGGTCGAGGCGTCGTCGCTGACGAACAGCTTCTTGTAGACCCCGGCGACCGGGTCGAGGTAGGTGACGTCGAGGGCCCCCGCCATCGCGCCGAACTGGGCCACCTCGACGCCGAGCAGCTTGAGCTTGGTCGAAAGGTCGGCGCCGGTGAACGCGGCCGAGCCGCCCATGATGCGGTCGGCGGCCACCTCGGCCATCGTCATGCACGGCGCGACCAGGCCGTAGATCTGACCGTTGTGCAGGGCGCACTCGCCGATGGCGAGGATCGACGGGTCGCTGGTGCGCATGCCGTCGTCGACCACGATGCCGCCGCGCTCCCCGACCTGGAGCCCGGCGCCCCTGGCCAGCTCGTCGCGGGGCCGGATGCCCGCGGAGAACACCACGACCTGGGCGTCGATGACACCCTTGTCCGGGGTCAGCAGGCCGGTGACGCGGTCGTCGCCCTCGATGCGGGTGACGCCCGAGCCGGTGTGCACGGTCAGGCCGAGGGCCTCGACGTGCCTCTTCAGCACGGCGCCGCCGCCCTCGTCGACCTGGCGGGGCATCAGCCACGGGCTCATCTCGACGATGTGGGTCTGCAGGCCCAGCCCCCGGAGGGCGTCGGCGGCCTCCAGGCCGAGCAGGCCGCCGCCCACGACGACGCCGGCCGTGGCCGTCTTCGCGGAGGCCCTGATGGCGTCGAGGTCGTCGATGGTCCGGTAGACGTGGCAACCGTCCAGGTCGCGTCCGGGCACCGGCGGCACGAACGGCGCCGAGCCGGTCGCCAGGACCAGCACGTCGTAGGGGATCGTGCCGTTGACCGTCTTGGCGGCCGGCTCGATCGAGACGACCTTCGTGTCGACGAAGGTCGTGACCCCGGGGATCTCGGGGTACATGAGGTCGCGGCCCTCTGTCAGATGGGTGGTGAGGGCCACCCGGTCGTACGCGCCCCGGGGCTCCTCCCCGAGGATCGTCACCGAACCGGTGAAGCCCCGGGTCGTGAGGGTCTCGGCCAGCCGGTGCGCGGACGGGCCATTACCGACGATGAGAACGCGGGTCATGCGCTCGCCCCTTCCTGTTCGCACAGCCATTCCACGATTCCGCCGACCGTCTCGGCGCAACTGCCGCAGCCGGTGGTCGCCCGGGTCGCCGCCGCCACGGCGGCCACGTCGCGGGCACCGGCCTCCCAGCAGGCCCTGATCTGTCCCTTCGTCACGTTGTTGCAGCGGCAGACCTGGGCCGCGTCGGGCATGCGTACCGGACTGGGACTGACCGGCGCCGCCCCCGACAGAGCGGGGAACAGCAGCCCGGCCCGGTCGGCGGGGAGCGGGCCGCCCCGGTCGTAGAGCTGGGTGAGCGTGCCGACCGTGGCCGGGTCGCCCACGAGGATCGCGCCGACCAGGCGGCCGTCGCGGATGACGAGCTTGCGGTAGGTGCCGCCGCGCCGGTGGGTGAAGCTCACGATCTCGGCGTCGGCGTCGGTCAGGTGGGTCTCGCCCATCGCGGCCAGTTCGACGCTCTTGGCCTTGAGCCGGGTGACCAGGCGCGAACCCCGGTAGCGGGCCCGCGCGTCGGCGCCGGTGACGAGGTCGGCGACGATGGCGGCCTGCTCCCAGCAGGGCGCGACCAGCCCGTAGACCTGGCCGTCGTGCTGGGCGCACTCCCCGATGGCGAAGATCGCCGGGTCGTCGGTACGCATCTCGTCGTCGACGACGATCCCGCGTTCGACGTGCAGACCGGCGTCCTCGGCCAGCCCGGTGACCGGCCGGACCCCGCACGCCGCCACGACCAGGTCGGCCTCGACGTGGCCGGTGGTCAGCTCGACCTTGCCGTCGGTGATCCCGGTGACGGAGACGCCGGTCATGATCTCGACGCCGAGCCCTTCGAGGGTGTCGCCGAGCACCTGCCCGGCCTCCTGGTCGAGCTGGCGGTCCATCAGGTGGCCCTTGAGGTGGAGCAGGGTGACCGGCAGGCCGCGCCCGGCCAGGCCGCGGGCGGCCTCGACGCCGAGCAGCCCGCCGCCGATGACGACGGCCCGCCGGGCCTCCTTGGCCGCCGCGAGGATGCGCTCGCAGTCGTCCATGGTGCGGAACGCGATGGCCCGTTCGGCGCCGGGGACGTCCGGGACGACCGGCCGGCTGCCGGTGGCCAGCACCAGCACGCTGTAGGGCGTGCGCCCCCCGTCGGCCGTGATGACGCACCGGGTCTCCCGGTCGATCGCGACGACCTCGGTGCCGAGGTGGACGGTCACGTTGTGGTCGGTGTACCAGGAGGGCCCGTGCAGGCGCACCTGGTCGGCCCGCGTGGTGCCGGCCAGCACGTTGGACAGCAGCACCCGGTTGTACGGAGCCCGCTCCTCCGCCCCGAACACGGTCACCCGCGCCTTCTTGTCGCGCGCGCGCACCTCGCTGACCAGGCGGGCTCCGGCCATGCCGTTGCCCACCACGACGATGCCCCTCATCGGCCACCTCCCACGACCGCGAGGTTGACCGCGCACACCTTGAACTCCGGCATGCGCGAGACCGGGTCGAGCGCCGGATTGGTCAGCCGGTTGGGACCCTCCCAGTGGAAGGGCAGGAAAACGGTGTCGGCCCGGATCGCCGCGCTGATCCGGGCCGTCGCCTCGGTGACCCCCCGCCGGCCGGTCACCCTGACCAGGTCGCCCGGGCGGATGCCGAGATGGTCGGCCAGGTCGGGGTGGAGTTCCAGGAACGGCTCGGGGGCGGCCTGGACGAGGTCGGCCACCCTGCGGGTCTGCGCGCCGCTCTGGTAGTGCGCCAGCAGGCGGCCGGTGGTCAGGTAGTAGGGGTAGTCGGCGTCGACGTCCTCGACGGGCGGCCGGTGGTCGACGACGACCATGCGGGCCCTCCCGTCGGGGGTGGGGAACCGGTCGAGGAAGATCCTCGGGGTGCCGGGGTGGTCGTCGGCGGGGCACGGCCAGAAGACGCCGCCCTGGTCGGCGATCTTCTCGTACGTGATGCCCGAGTAGTCGGCCAGACCGCCGGCGCTGGCCCGGCGCAGCTCGTCGAAGACGGTGCGGGGGTCGGCCGGGAACGAGCCGCCCCGGCCGAGGCGGTCGGCCAGGCCGGAGAGGATCTCCAGGTCGCTCCGCACCCCCGAGGGCGGAGCGACGGCCCGGCGGCGCAGCAGCACGCGCCCTTCGAGGTTGGTCATCGTGCCCGCCTCCTCGGCCCACTGGGCCGTGGGCAGGACGACGGTGGCCAGCTCGGCGGTGTCGGAGAGCACGAAGTCGGCCACCACCAGCAGGTCGAGCGCCGCCAGCCGCCCGGCCACGTGACCGGAGCGGGGCGAGGAGACGACCGGGTTGGAGCCGAACAGCAGCAGGCCCTTCGGGCCTTCGGGGGTGCCCAGCGCGTCGAGCAGCTCGTAGGCCGAGCGGCCGGGGCCGGGCAGGTCGGCGGGGTCGACGCCCCAGACGGCGGCCACGTGGGCGCGGGCCGCCGGGTCGTCGATCTTGCGGTAGCCGGGGAGCTGGTCGGCCTTCTGCCCGTGCTCCCGGCCGCCCTGGCCGTTGCCCTGGCCGGTGACGCAGCCGTAGCCGGACCCGGGGCGGCCGGGCAGGCCGAGCGTGAGCGCCAGGTTGATGTAGGCGGTGACCGTGTCGGTGCCCTTGGCGTGCTGCTCGGCGCCGCGCCCGGTGAGCACGACGGCGTTGCCCGCCTCGGCGAGCATCGCGACGGCCCGGCGCATGTCCGCGACCGGCACGCCGGTGACCCGCTCGGCGCGTTCGGGCCACCAGGCCGCGACGCTGTCGCGGACCGCGTCGAAGCCGGTCGTGCGGGCGGCCACGTACTCCTCGGAGACGTGGCCGTCGGCGATGGCGATGTGCAGCAGCGCGAGGGCCAGGGCCAGGTCGGTGCCCGGGGTGTTCTGCAGGTGCAGGGCGGCCAGCCGCGCGGTGGCGGTCTCGCGGGGGTCGACGACGATGAGCCCGGCCGGGTTGAGGTGGCGCACGAAGGGCGGCATGGTCTCGGCGACGTTGCCGCCCGCCAGCAGCACCGCGTCGGCCCCGGCCAGGTCGGTGATCGGAAAGGGCAGGCCCCGGTCGAGGCCGAAGGCCCGGTTGGTCGCCGCGGCGGCCGACGACATGCAGAACCGGCCGTTGTAGTCGATCTGGCTGGTGCGCAGCGCGACCCGGGCGAACTTGCCGAGCTGGTAGGCCTTCTCGTTGGTCAGCCCGCCGCCGCCGAAGACGGCGATCGCGTCGGGGCCGTGCGCGTCCTGGATCCTGGCGATGCGGGAGGCGGCGTACCCGAGGGCCTCGTCCCAGCCCGCCGGCTTGCCGTGGATGAGGGGCGTGGTCAGCCGGTGCGGCGAGCCCAGCAGCGCGCCGGCGGTCCAGCCCTTCTGGCACAGGCCGCCCTGGTTGGCCGGCACGTCGTCGCGCGGGGTGATCTCGACCTGGGTGGTCTCGGCCGGGGTGACGTGCATGCCGCACTGCAGGGCGCAGTACGGGCAGTGCGTGGCCGTCCCCGCGGGCAGCGGCGACATCACAGACGCCGGAGCGGAAAGTGAGAACGGCATGGGTCCGATGGTGCTTTCAGGCGGTTTCACCGCTGGGTCCCTTCTGTTACCGCTGTGCTACAAGGTGGGGTTCCTCGGTTAAACACGGGCGGCCGCGAGGCTGGGAGAGGTCCCGGTGGCGTGGCGTCGCAGGTAGCAGAACCAGGTCAGAACGAAGCAAATGCCATAGAAAATGGCGAAAGCGGTTATCGCCGCCCCCGCTCCCCCGGTCGCGGCGATGGACGAGCCGAACCCGCGGTTGATGAAGAACCCGCCGAAGGCGCCGACCGCGGAGATGAAGCCGATGGCCGCCGCGGCGTCCCGGCGTCCGGCCGCCAGGGCGTCGTCGTAGGCCGTGGTGCCCGGCTCCAGGCCCTCGATCGCCTTGGCCCGGAAGATCGCCGGGATCATCCGGTACGTCGACCCGTTGCCGACCCCCGCGGTGCCGATCAGCAGCAGGTAGGCGGCGAAGAAGAGGCCGACGTTGTGGGCCGCGAGGCCGGCGTACACGAGGAGGACCGCGCCCGCCATCGCGGCGAAGTTCCACAACGTGACCGCCGCGCCGCCGAGCCGGTCGGACAACCAGCCGCCCACGGGCCGGATCAGCGAGCCGAGCAGGGCGCCCAGGAACGCCAGCGAGGTCAGCCCCGACTGCTCGGGGAACTGTGAGGTGAGCAGCAGCGGGAAGGCGGTCGAGTAGCCGATGAACGAGCCGAAGGTGCCGATGTAGAGGACCGACATGATCCAGGTCTGCGGCTTGGCCGCCGCCTTCGCCATCTCGCGCGGCTCGGCCTTGGCGACCGTCAGGTTGTCCATGAAGAAGTAGGCGCCCACCGCCGCCGCCAGGATGAACGGCACCCAGAACAGCCCGGCCGCCGCCAGCCCGAAGGCGCCGATCACCAGCGGCATCACCAGCTGCACCGAGGAGACCCCGATGTTGCCTCCGGCCGCGTTCAGGCCGAGCGCGGCCCCCTGCTTGGACTGGGGGTAGAAGTAGGTGATGTTCGCCATGCTGGAGGCGAAGTTGCCGCCGCCCAGCCCGGCGGTCGCGGCGATGACGAGGAAGATCCAGTAAGGTGTCGCCGGGTCGCTGACCGCCACCGCGAGCAGCCCCGCAGGCACGAGCAGCAGCAGCGCGCTGACCACCGTGAAGTTACGCCCGCCGAACTTCGCGGGCCCGAAGGTGTAGGGCAGCCGCAGCGCCGACCCCACCAGGTTCGGCAGCGCGACGATCCAGAACAGTTGGTCGGTCGTGAACTCGTAGGCGCTCAGGCGTACCGCGACGATGCTCCACACCGTCCAGAGCGTGAACCCGAGATGCTCGGCGAAGATCGAGAAGATCAGGTTGCGGCGGGCGACCCGCCGCCCTCCGGCGGCCCAGAAGTCGGGGTCGTCCGGGCGCCAGTCGGCGATCCAACGTGCCATGAGGGGGTCCTTCCTCGGTTTCCAGGGTTGCCTGGAACGTAGGAGGCCGCCGTTACGCACACTGACGATCGGTGACGGTGCGCCCGTTAAGTGGGTCGCACGTACGAAACAAGAAACTCACACGACGCACCGACGCAACGCCGATTTAACCGCGATTAGGGCAAGAGTGGGCCGGGCATTTCGTTGTGGTGTCGCTGGCGAGACGGGGACGGCCGTAGGCCGGCCGTGGCTCGCGCTGGGAATCTGCCTGAAGGAACCGCCGCGGGGAGCGTGCTGTGACTGCTCATCAGATCGTCCCGTTCACCGATCCAGCGCTACGGACCGTAGCCCAACACGTCACCACCTTCGACAAGGAGCTGCGTGAGCTGGTCAAGTCGCTCACGCTGACCCTCCGCGCGGGCGCCGGACGGGCCGGGCTGGCCGCGCCGCAGCTCGGCGTCCCCCTCCGGGTGTTCGCCTTCTCCCTCGACGGCCGGGCGGGCCACATCGTGAACCCGCGGCTGGAGACCTCCGAGCGGAAGGTCGTCGCCGACGAGGCCTGTCTGTCCGCCCCGGGGATCTGGTGGCCCCTGGAACGATCCTTCTCGGTCACCGCCCGGGGCCGTGACATGTTCGGCAAGCCGGTGACCGTCCGGGCCGTCGGCCTGCTGGCCCGGGTGCTGCAGCACGAGGCCGACCACCTCGACGGGATGTTGTTCAGCGACCGGCTGGCACCCGAAGAGCGGGAGAAGTTCCTGGCACAGGTGTGATGCCCGGTTTGGGCGCGGCGTTCCTGAGGTATTCATCCTACCTGTCACGCTGTGTAACCGAAGTGAGACGCGGACGGCCGAAGGCCGGCTGCGGCTCGCGTTCTGAATCTGCCTCGAAAAGACCGTCTCCTCCCGCCTCTCGGAGGAGCGCGCATGCCCCTGGACCGCCGCCACGTCCTCTCGCTCGGTTTCTCTGTGGGCATCGCGGGCGCCGCGGTCCCCCTGCTGGGCGCCGCGAGAGCGGGGGCCGCGCGGGGGCCGATCCGGCCCCGCATCCACCAACGGCTCGAATGGGGGGCCCGGGAACCCCAGGAGACGGCGACGATCCTGCGCCGGGCCCCCGCGTACATCGTGATCCACCACACCGCGACGTCCAACACGATGGACGACAGCCTGGAGCACGCCTACCGCCTCTCGCGGGCGATCCAGAAGCACCACATGCGCCGCAACCGGTGGGACGACATCGGCGAGCAGTTCACCATCAGCCGGGGCGGCCACATCATGGAGGGCCGCAACCGCACCCTCTTGGCCGTCTCCCGCGGCATGCACGCCGTGGGCGCCCACACCGCCGACCACAACCGGACCACGCTCGGCATCGAGAACGAGGGCACCTACGCCCGGACCAGCCCGCCGCTGCCCCTGCTCGGCTCGCTGGTCAAGCTGACGGCGTGGTTGTGCGCGATCTACGACCTCGACCCGTACGAGTCGATCGTCGGCCACCGCGACCTGAACAACACCCGCTGCCCCGGCGACTACCTCTACGACCTGCTGCCCGAGCTGCGCGAGCGGGTGTGGCACCGGATGGTCGGCCGCCGGTTCGACCCATTGATCTGGGAGCTGGAGCAGGCGACGCTGCCGCGCCGGGGCGTGATGTTCGCCGAACGGCCCGACCGCGTATTCGATCATGGCCCCGCGATCGGATTCTCGGAGACCCTGACCGAAATCGGTCGTCACGGTTGACCGAAGTGATCAATCTTGCTCAGATGTATACATCGTTCTAATACACCTGGAATGTGGACGTACATGCACCTAACGTCCAACGAGGGAACTTCCCGGTGATGTGAGGTGGGGGCCGAATGAAGATCTTCTTTACGTCCTGGCGTGTTTCGGCGGGATCTCCACCCGGCATGAGATCAGGACATGTAGCGTCTTAGCGCTCCTTGTTTCGGCCGCGTTCCGGTCCGGACACATCCGGACGGACGCGGTTCCCAAGGCGAGCCCATCCCTGGTACGTTTCACGTCCTCGCAGCTCGCGATGGCAATCGTGCCCCCTTTGCAACGACGCAGCACGCACCTTGCCCCGGAGGATCCCCGCACCATGAATCCCGAGAGCAGCATTTCTCGTCCTATATCCCATTTAGGGTCATTTACCACAATCACCCCTTTAATGGCGATCGCACCTCGGGTGAGCGTCGTGGTCCCGGCGATGAACGAGGCCGAGAACCTGCCCCACGTCTTCGCGACGCTGCCCCGGTGGGTGCACGAGGTCGTGCTGGTCGACGGCGACTCGACCGACGACACGGTCGCGGTGGCGCGGCGACTGCGCCCCGGGCTGCGCGTGGTGACCCAGCCGGGCCGGGGCAAGGGCGACGCGCTGGCCGCCGGGTTCGCCGCCTGCACCGGCGAGATCATCGTGATGATCGACGCCGACGGCTCGACCGACGGCCGGGAGATCGTCCGCTTCGTCGCCGCGCTGGTCGCCGGGGCCGACTACGCCAAGGGCTCCCGCTTCACCCACGGCGGCGGCAGCGACGACATCACCCTCGGCCGCCGCCTGGGCAACCTGCTGCTGTCGGGCCTGGTCAACCTCATCTACGGCACCCGCTACACCGACCTCTGCTACGGCTACAACGCGTTCTGGGCCAGCGGCCTCGACGTCCTCTCGCCCGACTGCGCCGGTTTCGAGGTCGAGACGCTGATGAACATCCGCGCCGCCAAGGCCGGCCTGAAGGTCCACGAAGTGCCCAGCCACGAGCGCGGCCGCATCCACGGCACCAGCAACCTGCGCACGTTCCGCGACGGCTGGCGGGTCCTGAAGACGATCCTGCGCGAACGCGACACCCGGCTCCCCGCGCCCGCACGCGTGAACACGGACACCGGAGTCCCCGCCGACCAGGGCGCGGCCTGACCACGGAACCCCACGACCGGTGCCGCAGGGCGCCGGCCGACCCGCCGCTTCGAGAAACGCCCGGTGCCGACAGGTGCCGGGCCGCCCGCCCCGACCCGTGACGACTGAGAACCGGTGACCGAGACGCTTCGCCGGCGGTTGCCCGCCGACCTTCAGGATCCGCTGCTGCGCAACGCCTACGCGCTGGTCGTCAACGCCGGCATCGGGGCGGCGCTCGGCGTCGGCTACTGGGTGATCGCGGCCCGGCTGTTCCCCGCCGCCGACGTGGGCGAGGGCCAGGCGCTGATCAACGCGATGCGGATGCTGGCGGCGCTCACCTCGTTCGGGTTCGTGGGGGCGCTGACCCGGTTCGTGCCGGAGACCGGGCGGGCGACCGGGCGGTTCGTCGGCGCGGTCTACCTGCTGGGCGGCGGCCTCGGGCTGGTCGCCACGGCGGTCTTCGTCGTGGCGACCAAGGACGAACCGGGCTTCCGCATCCTGTGGGGCTGGGTGCCCGCCGGGGTGTTCGCGCTGGTCGTGATCGTGTGGTCGGTCTACACGCTGCAAGAGGTGGTGCTGTCGGCGCTGCGGCGCTCGACGTGGGTGCCCGTGGTGAACGTCGCCGTGGGGTTCGTGAAGGTCACCGCCGTGGCGGCCTGCGCGTTCCTGGTCGCGGCGCGGGGCGACGTGGTCTCGTGGCAGGTGTTCCTGGCCTGGATCGTGCCCTGCGCGCTGGCCGTTCTCCCCGTCAACTACCTGCTCTTCGTACGCGTCATCCCCCGCCACGTCGCCGAGACGGCGCACCGGACTCCCCCGTCGCCGAAGAGGATCGCCCGGTTCGCCGGAGGCGACTACTTCGGCTCGGTGTTCACGCTGGCCGCGATCTACCTGATCCCGGTCGTGGTGGCCACCCAGGTCGACCACCGGACCTACGCCTACTACGGCATCGCGGTCACCGTCGGCGGCCTGCTGGAGATCTTCGCGTTCACGATGGCGACCAGCCTGACGGTCGAGGGCTCCTTCGACCCCGCCGCGCTGGGCCGCAACACCCGCCGGGCACTGCATCGCAGCCTGACCGTGCTGATCCCGTTGATCGTCGTGGTGGTGCTGGCCGCGCCGCTGGTCCTGTCGGTCTTCGGCGCCGAGTTCGCCGACAACGGGAGCACCCTGCTGCGGCTGATCGCCCTGGCCACGCTGGCGCGGGCGTTCGTCGAGCTCTACCTCGGCGCGCTGCGGGCCCTGGGGCGGGGCCGCGCGCTGCTCTCCATCCAGGCCGTGCGGTGCGCGCTGGCGCTGGGGCTGACGTGGCTGCTCTTACCCCGCCAGGGCATCGAGGGCGTCGGCATCGCGCTGGTCGTCACGCAGAGTGTCATGGCGGCGGCGGTGGCCCCCGCGCTGTTCCGGCTCTGCCAGCCGAAAGGTGCAGAAACAGATGCCGTGCCCTCGATCGAACCCCCACCGTCGCGGCACACCTCCGACGACTCGGAAACGGTGGACACCATCAAACCCGTAGCCCTCCCTTTCGGCGGCATCCGCCGGCTGACCACGTCGAGAATCACCGACCCGATAGTCGACGGGCCCGACGGAGAAGACAACGCCGTCGAGAATTCCGCGAAAGACGACAATGACAACGGTGGAATTCCGGCCGAAGAAGAAGCGGATCCGGAAATCGAAAAGGCCGGAGAATCCAACGGGCCGGAAACGCCCGAACCTCCGCCCGTCGCCGAGAAGAATGCCGACCGGGACGATGCCGATTCCGGGCTGGACACCGATGAGTCAGCGAATTCGGGTCTGATCCGGGTCGTCGCCCCCGGATGGGACGTCGCGCCCGCCGGTGAGCTCGTCGTGGTGCCCGAGCGGGTGACCCCGCCGAAGAGAAGCGGCCGGCTGGCGGGCGCGGCGCTGCTCATGAGGCAGCCGCGTGAGTGGCTGGGCGCCGTCATCACGGTCCAGGCCCTGGTCATGTACGTCTTGGCGATGAAGGCCCGCCCCACCGGGCTGGTCGGCGTGGACCTCTACGCGATGACCGGCCTCGGCCTGGTGTCGGTCATGCCGCCGGTCGCCCTGCTGGCCGTCGCGCTCCTCATCCTGAGCTTCTTCGACACGCTCACCCAGCAGCGCAACCGGCCGGTCCTGCTGCTGTTCCAGATCCTGGCCGTCCTGTTCGCCCTGCACGGCGCGGCGGTCCTGGTCGAGCCGCTCCCCCGCTTCCCGGTCGCCTGGACGATCGGCGGGTTCGTCGACTACATCGCCCGGACCGGCGAGACCCTGACGGCCCTGGACGCCCGCTTCAACTGGCCGGGCTTCTCGGTCTTCTCGGCGTTCATGATCAGGGCGGCGGGGGTCGAGGACGCGGCGGCGCTGCTCAACTGGTGGCCGCTGATCTCGAACGTCGCCTACCTGATCCCCCTGGTCGTCATCGTCCGGCGGCTCCAGGCCGACCGCCGGGCCAAATGGCTGGCCCTGATGGTCTTCGTGGTGTCGCAGTGGGTGGGGCAGGACTACTTCTCGCCGCAGGGCATGACGTACCTGCTCTATCTGCTCTTCGTCGCGATCCTGGTGACCTGGTTCCTGCGCGTCGACCCGGCCTCGTCGTTCTGGAGACGCCGCTGGACGCTCATCCCCGGCGAACGCGCCCCCAGGAAGAGCACCGTCGCCGACCGGGTCATCATCCTGGTCCTGATCGTGATGATCTTCGTGGCGACCGCGACGTCCCACCAGATCACCCCGTTCATGATGTGCGGAGTGCTGCTCGGCTTCGTGGTGTTCCGGCGGACCCGGCTCAGCTTCATGATGGTCGTGCTGTTCGGCGCGATCGTCGCGGCGTACGTCAACTACATGGCCGTCGCCTACTGGTCGGGCCACCTCGACGCGATGGTCGGCTCGGTCGGCCAGGTCGGCGGCAACCTCACCTCGCAGACCACGGGCCGGATCAGCTCGACCAACCCCGAACGCCTGGTCGTGCTCTACACGCGGCTGGCCATCACCGGGGTGATCCTGGGCCTGGCCGGGCTGGGCCTGCTGCGCCGGCTGAAGAAGGGCATCGGCGACCGGGTCGTCTTCGTGATGATGGTCGTGCCGGTGTTGTCGCTGGCCATGCTCAGTTACGGCGGCGAGCTGGGCCTGCGCGTCTACCTGTTCACCCTGCCGGCCACCAGCATCCTCGTGGCCTACCTCTTCTACCCGGGCCTGCCCAGCAAGGTGCCGGCCAAGCGCCGCTTCCCGGTGCTGGCCACACTGCGTCCGGTCGTGGCCTGCGGTCTGGTGCTGGGACTCGCGGGCGCGTTCCTGCTGGCCCGGTTCGGCAACGAGAAGTACGAGTGGACGTCCCCGCAGGAACGCGCCGCCATCGACTACATCTACGAGCAGGATCTGGAGACCACCCGCATCCTCTACCTGGTCCCGGAGGGCGACGGCGGCTCGTCGATCTCGTGGAGCCTCACCGGGGTCGAGCGGGTGCGGCAGATCCGCGCGACGGCGGGCCGCGACCCGTACAAGGTCGACAACGTGGTCGAGCAGCTCCGCGACGCGGGCCCGGGCTCGTTCATCCTGGCCACCCGCAGCCAGGAGGCGTCGCTGGAGATCGACGCCAACTACCCGGCCGACTGGGGCCCGAAGATCCGGGTGTCGCTGGCCCAGCACCCTGACCTGAGGACCCTGGTCTGGAACGACGACGCGGCCGTCTACGCCCTAAAGGAGCAGCCGACCGGCCGCATCGCCCCCCAGCTGCGCGGCACCCCCTTCCGCATCGGCGAGACCCCGTGGACGCCCTACGGCCTGGTGGCCCTGGGGATCTTCGTCCTGATCGTGCTGACCCGGGAGGTCATCCGGATCCGGCAGCGCCCCGGCACCTGGTACTGGAGCCGGCGGCTGGCCTGGTTGTCGCTCCCGTTCCTGCTGCTCGCGGGCTGGGTCGTGCTGGAGAGGTTCATGCTGCTGAGCGTCTGAACCTCCTCTTACTTGCGTGATGCAATGGACCTAGGATGGGGGCATGCTGCCGCGTACGTACGAAGGACAGGTCTGTTCGATCGCCCGCTCGCTGGAGGTGGTCGGCGAGCGCTGGACGCTGCTCATCGTGCGCGACGCGCTGCGCGGCACCCGCCGGTTCGAGGACTTCCGGGCGAACCTCGGCATCGCCCACAACATCCTGTCCGACCGGCTCGGCAAGCTCTGCGAGGCGGGCGTCCTGGAGCGATCCCTCTACCAGACCCGGCCCGACCGGTACGAATACCAGGTGACGGCGGCCGGGCTGGACCTGTGGCCGGTCATCATGTCGTTGCTGCTGTGGGGCGACCACCACCGGGCGACCGAGGGCCCGCCGCTGCTGGTCCGGCACCGGGGCTGCGGCGGGTCGCTGCGGCCCGGGCTGACCTGTGACCGGTGCGGCCGGTCGCTCGGGCCGCACGACTGCGACATGGAACCCGGTCCGGGGGCTCAGCCCGCGGGAGCCAGCGTCAGTCCGGCCAGCCCGGCGTAGTAGGCGAACTTGAACGGATCGAAGAACTGATTCCGTTCGACGAGCGCGAGCAGGAGCCGGTGACGCAGCTCGGCGAGCGCCGGGGCCTGAGGGTGGCGGAGCAGCCCGTGCTCGACGATCCGCAGCCCGAGAGCGGGCTCACCGCGGTTCAGCAGTTCCGCCGCGGCCGCCGCGAAGGGCTCGGCTCCTCCGCCGCCCAGCAGGTCGAGCGCGGCGGCCCATTCTCCGGCGGAGAAGTGCTCCACGCCCGTTCCGTCGGGCTGCCAGTAACCCGACGCCTGGTGGTGTACACGCTGGAGGAAGCCGTCGCGGATGACCAGATACGGCGTGATCGCGGCGGGGTGGTCGCGCAGCGTCTCGGGCAGGTGGTCGAGGTCGAGCAGCTCGACCAGCGGACGTCCGGCGGCGACTCCCGCGAGCACGACGGCGTGCAGCTCGCGCAGGGCGGCCAGCAGGCCGGGGAGGGCCTCGACCGTGAAGTTCTCGGTCAGTGCGGTGTGCCCGTGGACCAGTGAGCGCGGCCGCAGCTCCTGGACGGTCGCGAGGGCCTCGAACAGACCCTCGGCCGACCCTTCGGGGAAGAACGGCGCGCCCAGGTAGGGCATGCACATGTCCCCGGTGAACACCACGCCCCGGTCGCGCAGGTGGACGAGCAGCCCGTCGGCGCTCTCCCCGCCGCGGATCGGGACGAGGCCGAACTCGACTCCGCCGACGGTGAGGGTCTCCGGGCGGCTGACGAGCCGGTCGGGCACGACGTGCTTGCGGTGTTCCTGGCCGTCCGGGAGCAGATAGGGGAAGGGCGGCGGGCTCGCGGCCTGGAGCGCGAGCTCGGCGGCGAACGCCTCCTGGGCGATGACCTGCACCCCTTCGCCCAGAAGGGCGTCGAGGCCGCCGATGTGGTCGAAGTGGGCGTGGGTGAGGATCACATGGGTGATCGGCCGGTCGGTGACGGCGCGCAGGTCGCGGAGGGCGGCCTTCACATGACCCGGGTCGCTGCCGGCGTCGATCGCCACGACGCCCTCGCCCGTGACGACGAACCCGAAGTCGGCGAAGTCGTATCCCTGGGCGACGTGCACGCCGGGCGCCGTCTCCACCAGGCGGGGAGGGCCGAAGCGCAGGCCGTGGCCGGGGTCGGCGAGGTAGTCGGCGACCAGGGCCAGATCGTGGTCGTGGCCGACCCGCCCGCGCGCCTCCCGGGCGTCGTGCGGGCGGCCCGCGCACGCGTAGCCGCGCGCCAGCGCCCACTGGACGGCGTGCATGAACCCGGGCGGGAACTGGTCGCGTACCGCGAGGACGAACTCGAGGTCGGCGATCACGGTGTCGGCGCGGCCGGCGCAGCCGGGCAGGGCCGCCAGCGTGGTGCCCCGGAAGTAGTGCGGCAGGCCGAGTTCGCGTTCGGCCGCGGCGTCGAGGGCGGCGAGCGCCTCCTCCTCCGGTCCGGCGAGGTGGACGCCGAAGACGCCGGTCAGGCTCTGGATCAGCGCCGAGCCGGGCCGCTCGGCGGCGAGCGCGCGGAAGTGTTCCAGACCCTCGCGGTACCGCCGCGCCGCCAGAAGCTGGACGGCCAGCAGGACGAGCAGACGGTCGGGAACACCTGGCCAGGTGGTGGCGCGCAGCAGTGCCCGGCTCTGTTTCACAACGTCTCCCTAGTCGATAGCGTGATAAAAGTAACTGTAGACGTTGCTACTTGCATCACACAATCGACTGCGAAATCTAGGTGCCGCTGCCCCGGGCCTGCACCCTGCCGATGACCCACTCGCCGGAGACCAACCGGGAGGTGACGGCCAGGGCCGCGTAGGTGCGCGGCTCCAGCGGCGAGGCGGCGAACGCCCGGCGGGCCCACTTCAGCGAGCGCCCCCAGTCGCGGGCCATCGAGCTCTCGAAGGCCACCTGGCCCGCCAGGCGGGCGTATCCCCGGCGGTCGCGCCGGAACTCGGGGTAGTGGTCGAGCAGCCACTCGTGGGAGTCGGCGATCATCGACCAGCGGCCGTAGAAGTGGGAGCCCTCGTGGGGCGGGACCTCGACGAGGATCTCCGGCACGTAGGGGATGGGCGCGTGCCGGGCGCAGCGCAGCAGCAGTTCGTAGTCCTCGGCGAAGCCGCGCGGGATCTCCTCGGAGAAGATGCCGACCGGGCCCAGCAGCAGGGGGCGGCGCATCAGGAACGACGACGTGGTGGCCGCCGGGATGCGGGAGCGCAGCAGGTCGTCGAAGGTGATGTGGGCGGACGGCCAGAGGCGTTCCTGCGTCGAGACCATGCCGCACGACACCAGCGCGGCGTCGGGGTTCCGGTGCAGGGCCTCGACCTGGAGGCGCAGTTTCGACGGGCGCCAGGTGTTGTCGTCGTCGCAGAAGGCCACCAGGTCGTCGGAGGCCGCCAGGATGCCGCTGTTGCGGCTGCCGGCCACGTTGGGCACCCGTTCGTTGGTCGTCCAGGTCACGCGGCGGTGCGGGTCGTCCGACAGGACCTCCTTGTCGGGGTCGCACCGGTCGAACACGACGACGGCGGTGACGTCGCCCTCGTAGTCCTGCGCCCGGATCGAGGCCAGCGCCTCGCGCAGCATCTGGGGGCGGTTGCCGGTCGTGCAGACGACCACGCTGACCGGCGGGCGGTCGGTGTTCTTCATCGGGTGACCCACCGCACCTCGTAGGACTTGAGCGTCAGCCGCTTCCCGTCGACCGTGGCCGTGGTCTCCTCGCCCCGGGTGTTGACGACGACCATCTTCTTCGCCGAGGCCAGCAGCCGGAGCGACGGGTGGGCCGACGGCACGCTCACCAGACGGGTGCCGGCGGGGAACCACTTCGCGAAGTCCTGGAGCATCGTCAGGGCGGGCAGCGCCTTGCCGGCCCCGGGCTGGTCGAGGTTGGTCCACAGGCAGCCGTCGCACTCGGGGCCCTCGCCCTGCGGCGACCAGTAGAGGGCGGCGGCGGTGCCGCTCCTGGCGAACTCGATCATCGCGGCGGCCTGGACGGCCAGGCGGCGGCCCGTCGTCCAGTCGGACTCGGCGGGCTCGAAGTACCACTCGGCCCACCAGACCGGCAGGTTGCTCTGCTTGCGCAGCCACGCGTTGACGGCCGAGAACTTCGCCAGGGCGGAGAACTCGTCGGGATACATGCCCTTGGACGACTCGGAGGTGCCGTCGACGACCAGGAAGTCGGCGCCGTGCTTGTTCTTCAGCCAGAACCGGATGGCGTCGAGGCCGCGCTGGTCCTGACTGCCCCACGGGCCGGAGACCTCGGACTTCCAGCCCGGCCGGTCGGTGACGTTGATGTAGGGGCCGCCGACCTGGATCTTCGGGTTGACCTTCTTCAGGGCGTCGTACACGAGGTTGTACATCTCGGTGTAGCCCTCGTAGTCCCACCGCTTCAGGCCCTCGTTGAAGAAGCCCTTGAACTCGTTCCAGACGATGAAGTGGCGGACGTGGGGGTAGCGCTTGGCCGCGGCGGCGGCCAGGTTCGCGAAGTCCCGGTAGTGCTCGCGCAGCGGCGACTGGGTGAAGTTGTTCTCCCAGTCGGTCTCGCCGGGCTCGCCGCCGACCATCCAGTCGGGGGCGCAGCAGAGGGTGATGACCGGCAGGCCGCCCGACCGCTTGATGGCGGCCATCCGGCTGTCCATGGACTTCCAGTCGTACCTGCCGGGCGAGGGCTCGGGGTTGAGGGTGCCGAAGCCCATGATGTGCTGGTTCTGGATGATCCGGCCGCGCGCGAGGCTCCTCTCGGCGACGGCCGTCACGTCGGGCGGGCCGGAGTCGACGCTGAACCGGGTGTGGGAGAAGCCCCACACGGGGAACCCGGCGGGCGCGCCGCCGCCGACCACGATCGGCTTGGCCGCGGCCGGGCCGGCCACCGCCTCGGGCGGCGGGTTCCCCTGGTCGCCTAAGGGCTGCCACGGCACGGCCGGGGGCCCGGACATCGCCAGGACGAGCGCGCCGGCCGCGCCGGCGACCGTGACGGTCGCGAAGAGCATGACGAGCCTGGTGCGGAGGGAACGGCGCGCGTGACGCCAGTGCCGCCGATTCTCTCGTGCCACCCGGCCACGATATCGGGCGAAAGAATGAATCGCCGGTTACCCCGGAATCTAGAAGCCGAATCGCAACTCGGTCAGGCCGTTCTCGAAGTTGGAGCGAAGTTGGCGTCCTTCGCCGATCGCGTGGATGCCGGGAAGGCGCCGGAACAGTTCCCGGAACGCCACGGTGAGTTCTTTCCGGACGAGATTCGCACCGAGGCAGAAGTGGATACCGGGCGCCCCGAACCCGACATGTGGATTCGGGTCACGGGTGATGTCGAACGTGTCGGGATCGGCGAACACGGAGTCGTCGCGATTGGCCGAGAGAAAGTACAGGACGACCTTGTCGCCCGGTTTGAGCACCTGCCCGCCGACCTCGTGCTCGACCTTGATCGTGCGGCCGGTGCGCATGCCCGGCGTGACGTAGCGGACGATCTCCTCGATGCAGGTGCCGATGTGCGCGTCGAAGTCGTTCACGAGGAGTTCGCGCTGGTCGGGGTGGGTGGTGAGGAGCCGCAGGCCGTGGGCCATCGCGTTGCTGGCGGTGTTGATGCCGGCGGTCACGAGGAGGGTGAAGAACGCGCCGAGCTCCATGCTGGTGAGCTTCTCGCCGTCGATGTTGGCGGTGACGAGCTGCGAGATGACGTCTTCGCGGGGGTTCTTCCCGCGCTCCCTGCCCAGCTCGATGACCATCCGCCGCAGGCCGACCAGGCCCATCGTGTTCTTGGCGGCCAGGCGCAGGGAGGAGGCGAACCCGGGCCGCACGCCGGTGTAGTCGGCCCAGGTGTGCACCCGCTCGATGACCAGGCCGCGGTGTTCTTCGGGCACCCCCACGATGTCGCAGATGACGCCCGCGGCGATCGGGTTGGCGACCTGGGTGATGAAGTCACCGCCCGGACCTGCGGCGACGACGCGGTCGATGATGCGGTTGACGTTGGCGGTGACGTCCTGCTCGCTCTTGTCGAGCATGCGCGGGGTGAACGCGCGGGCGATGATGCGGCGCAGGCGGCCGTGCTGGGGGTCGTCGAGGTTCACCATCGAGTTGCCGAAGATGTACTTGGCCCAGAACGGCGGCGGCGGGATCGACACCGACGGGTAGCTGCTGAACACGCCGGGGTTGCGCAGCGCCTCGGTGATCTCCTTGTGCCGGACCAGCGCGTAGAACCCCTTGCCCGACCGCAGTCCCGGGACCCGCGGCTCGCCGAAGTACATCGGCCGCTCGATCTCCCGCAGCCGTTCGAAGGCCGCCAGTCTCTCCGGATGGGGCCTGCCCCAGAACGAGAGGCTGCCCAGGTCGATGTCCTGCACGACGGTCATAAGGGGCAGCACCTCGGGTCGGGGGACGAGACGTTATTCGCGTGATTAGTATGGCGCGGTCATCACCCCCTAGGTCACCGGAATTCATCGCATATGAAGATCGATGTCGTACGTCCCCGCGATCTCGGCGAGCCGGAATTGTCGGCGTGGAGACGGATGCGCAGGGCCTCCCCCCACCTGGCCAGCCCGTGGCTGGCGCCCGAGTTCGCGCAGGCGGTCAGCCACGTCCGCGACGCCGCCAGAGTGGCCGTGATCTGCGACGACACCGGCCTTGCGGGGTTCCTGCCGTTCGAGCCGTGCGGCCCCGGGGCGGCCCGGCCGCTGGCCGCGTGGGTCACCCTGGCGCAGGGGCTGGTGCACCGGCCGGGATTCGAGGTGACCGGCCCGGACCTGCTGAAAGGCTGCGGGCTGGACGTGTTCGAGTTCGAATATCTGGTGGGCGGGCAACCGTGGTTCACTTCCGACGAGAATCGGACGGCGATGCTGCTCGATCTCGAATCCGGATATGACGGATATATCAAGTTCTTTCGTGAGACTTCGCCGAAGTCGTACAAGACAATCGTCTACAAGGAGCGCAAGATCCAGCGGGACATCGGCCCGCTGACCTACGAATACGCCTCCGACGATCATTTCGGCGCGCTGCTGCGCTGGAAGTCCGACCAGTATCGCCGCATCGGCCGCGCCGACCGCACGGCGAAACCGTGGGTGGCCGCCTTGATCGAAAGGCTGCGCGACGTTCAGACCCCCGAATTCAGCGCGCCGCTGTCGGTTCTGAAGATCGGCGACCGCCCGGTCGCCGCGCATTTCGGGCTGGTCAGCGAAGGCGTCATGGCGGGCTGGTTCCCCGCCTACGATCCGGAACTCGGGTCGTATTCACCCGGTCTCATCCATCATTTACGCCTGGTCGAGGCCGCCGCCGCCCGCGGACTGCGGCACATCGACACCGGCACCGCCGGAGAATACAAACAGACCATCTGCAACGGCACCCTCCCCCTGTCGGAAGGGGTGGCGCGGCGGCCCGGCGCGGCCGCGGCCCTCCATTGGGCGCGCACCGCGCCCGCGCGGCGGATCAAGAAGACGATCGTCGGCAACCCCCGGCTCCACGCGCTCGCCGACCGGGCGCTGCGGATGCGGGGCCGGGGGTGAGGATCGACGTCGTGCGGCCGGCGGAGCTCTCCGCGGCCCAGCTCGCCGACTGGCGGGCCCTGGAGCGCCTGGACCGCCGCCCGAACCCGTTCCTGGCCCCGGAGTACGCCCAGGCGGTCGGCGCGGTCCGCGACGACGCCCACGTGGCCGTGGTCGACGGCGGCCGGGCCTTCTTCCCGTTCGAGCGGCGCGGCGCGGTCGGCCTCCCGATCGGCTCGGTGCTCTCCGATCTCCAGGGCATGGCGGCCGAACCCGGGCTGGAGGTCGCGCCCAGGGAGCTGCTGCGCGCCTGCGACCTCAAGGTGTGGGCCTTCGACCATCTCGACCCGGCCCAGTTCGTCCACCACCACAAGGCCCTGCACCCCTCCCCGGTCATCGACCTGACCGGCGGCTACGACGTCTACGCCAAGGGGCTGGCCGAGCGGTCGAACAAGATCTACAAGTCGACCCTGAAGAAGGAGCGGCGGCTGGCCCGTGAGGTCGGCGAGGTCCGGTTCGAGCTCGACTCGCCCGACCGCGCGGCCCTGCGCACCCTCCAGCGGTGGAAGTCGGCGCAGTACCGCCGCACCGGCCGCCCCGACCGCTTCGCCGAGCCGTGGGTGGTCGCCGTCACCGAGCGCCTCCACGACGTCCGCACCCCCGTGTTCACCGGCACCCTGGGCCTGCTCTACGCGGGCGACACGCTGGTCGCGGGCAACTTCGGGGTGCGCACCGAGACGACGATCATCGCCTGGTTCCCCGTCTACGACCCGGCCTTCGCCTTCTACTCCCCCGGCCTGATCCACCGCCTGCGCCTGTGCCGGGCGGTCGCCGAGGCGGGGGTGACCCTGATGGACCTCGGCCGGGGCGAGAAGGGCTACAAGGACAGCCTCAAGACCGGCGACCTGATGGTCGCCGAGGGCCGCCTGGCCCGCCCCTCGGTCGCGGCGGCCCGCCACTGGCTGGTCCACGAGCCGAGGCGCCGCGCCGTGAACCTGGTGCTCTCCACCCCGGTCCTGTACGGCGCCGCCGACCGCGCCGCCCGATGGGTCGCGGCCCGGCGCGGCACTACTCCTGCGTCTGCGGATTGAGCCCCGGCAGCCTCTTCGCCCCGGCGACCGGCGGCTCGGTCAGCTCCAGCACGTCGAGCCCCCGGGTGATGTCGCTGGAGTAGATGTAACCGTTGTAGAAGTAGGCCGACCACGACCCGCCGAGCGTGCCGGCCGCCAGCGGCGCCCGGTCGAACGCGGCCACCTCCCGGGCCTTGGCCGGGTCGGTGAAGTCCCAGACCGAGACGCCGCCCTGGTACCAGGCCTGCACCATCAGGTTCCGGCCCTCGATCGGGATGACGTTGCCGTTGTGGGCGACGCAGTTCTCGGCCTCGCTCTGCGCCCTGGGGATCTTGAACAGGCCGAGCGGCCGCATCCGGCGGTCGTCGGTGATCTCGTAGATCGCGGTGCCGCCCTTGTTCCCCGGCACCTCGGCGGTGCACATCGGGGCCGTGCCGCCGCCCAGTTCGTCGCTGAAGACGACCTTCGTGCCGTCGGGGGTGAACGCCGCGGAGTGCCAGATCGAGAAGTTCCTCCGGTCGGTGACCCGCTGGAGCACCTTCGGGTCGGCCCGGTCGGTGATGTCGAGCAGCAGGCCGTCGCCGTAGCAGGCGGCCACCGCCAGGTTCTTCGCCGGGAGCACGCTGACGTCGTGGCAGCCGCCGAACCGGCCCGGGTCGCGGTCGGTGAACAACACGGGCGTGGCCACGAGCTTGGCGGCGGCCGGGTCGGCGGCCGGCACCTCGATGACCGAGACGAGCTCGTGGGGCGCGGGACAGCGGGCCGTGTCGGGGGCCGGCCCGGCGGCCGAGGCGTAGACGTGGTGGACGTCGTCGCCCGGGATGATCGTGTTGGTGTGGGACCCGCAGGGGGTGCGGACCGCGGTGACGTAGCGGGGCCGGGCGACGTCGGTGATGTCGAAGATCCGCACACCCTCGAACTGCGTCTCCGCCGACGGGTCGCCGGGGCCGCTGGCGCAGTCGGGACCGGCGCGGGGCACGTCGACCGACAGGAACAGCAGGTTGTTGTAGACCGAGACGTCGTTCTGGTCGGCGGGGCAGAGCACCCGCGCCACCACGGTCGGTCTGGTGGGATCGCCGATGTCGTAGACGGTGAAGCCGCCGTAGTTGCCGGCGAAGGCGTACCTCCCCTGGAAGGCCAGGTCGGTCGCGAACGACTCGGGGGTGTCGAACGGCGGGCCGGGCGGCACGTTCGCGACGTGCCGCAGGCCGGCCGTGATGGTGAACTCAGGCGTGGGGGCGCTCGTGGGCGTCGCGGCGGGCGGTGGCGCGGTCGTGCATCCCGCTATCAGGACAAGACCTACCAATAACCGCTTCAACCGCGATCCTCACTTTCCGAGGGTGATCCCGAGCAGTGCGTCGGCGACGTCACGGGCCAGTTCCGGCGCCTGCGGATCGTCACCCTCGGCGGCGGCCCAGGCGTCGATCTCGGCCAGCGCGCCGGGGGCGTCGAGGTCGTCGGCGATCCGGTCGCGCACCCTCTCCAGCAGCTCGGCGCCCGAGGGACCCCGCTCCCGCGCGACGGCCGCGCGCCAGCGGGCCAGGCGGTCGGTCGCTTCGGCCAGCTCGGCGTCGGTCCACTCCCAGTCGGTGCGGTAGTGGTGGGCGAGCAGGGCCAGCCGGATCGCCATCGGGTCGGTGTGCTGCCGCAACTTCGAGACGAACACCAGGTTGCCCCGCGACTTCGACATCTTCTCGCCGTCGAGGCCGACCATGCCGGAGTGGACGTAGGCCTTGGCGAACGGCCACTCGCCGGTCGCCACGTGGCCCTCGCAGGCGCCCATCTCGTGGTGGGGGAAGATCAGGTCGGTGCCGCCGCCCGCGACGTCGAAGCCGGGGCCGAGGTTGGCCAGGGCGATCGCGGTGCACTCGATGTGCCAGCCGGGGCGTCCCGGGCCGAAGGCCGAGGGCCAGGAGGGCTCACCGGGACGCTCGGCCCGCCAGAGCAGCCAGTCGAGGGGGTCGCGCTTGCCCGGCCGCCCGGGGTCGCCGCCGCGCTCGCCGAACAGGGCCAGCATGGTCTCCTCGTCGTAACCGGAGACCGCGCCGAACTTGGGGGCGGCGGTGCGGGCGAAGTAGACGTCGCCGTCGATCGTGTACGTCGCCTCGCCCAGCCGCTCGATGAGGGCGGCGACCTGGTCGACGACCTCGGTGACGCCGACGTACTCGGCCGGGGGCAGGATGCGCAGGACGGCCATGTCGGTGCGGAACAGCTCGATCTGGTCTTCGGCCAGCTCGCGCCAGTCCTGCCCGTCGCGCTGGGCGCGCTCCAGCAGCGGGTCGTCGACGTCGGTCGCGTTCTGGGTGTAGTGGACCTCGTGGCCGGCGTCGCGCCAGGCGCGGTTCACCAGGTCGAAGGCCAGGTAGGTGTTGGCGTGGCCGAGGTGGGTCGCGTCGTAGGGGGTGATGCCGCAGACGTACATGCGGGCCACCGGGCCGGGCTCCGTGGTCCGGATCTCGCGGGCGGCGGTGTCGTAGAGGCGGAGCGGGTGACCTTGGCCCGGCAGGCGGGGGACGTTCGACGAAGACCACGATTGCATGGTGTGAGCCTATCCGCGCGCCTCGCGGGGGATGTCCACCGGATGCCAGGTGAGGGGGTCGTCGGGCGCGGGCAGGAAGTCGTAGCGCACGCCCGACTCGGCCAGGGCCACGAGGCTGACCGACAACGACATGAACAGGCGGCCGTCGGTCAGCTCGTGGCGGACCAGCAGGGCGGCCGGGTCTTCGTAGGGCAGGCCGTCGCCGGAGGCGAGGGTGAGCCACTCGCCCCAGTAGCGTTCGGAGGGTCCCCCGCCCGGCCGGCCGGGCCGGGGCGCCGTGGCGAAGGCGGGCTGGAAGCGGGCCACGCGAGGGTTCTCGCGGGGGTCGGCCAGGCCCGCGTTGACCACGACGTAGGTGCCGGGGCGCAACTTCTCCTCCGACAGCCGGTCGCCCGTCCAGGTCCACAACCGGACGCCGTCGAGGCCGCACAGCAGCAGGTGGAAGGGGTCGTAGCGGGTCAGCTCGACCAGGGGCATCTCGCCGCCGGAGGCGGCCAGCAGCGGCAGCTCGCCGCGGGAGGCGCGGTTGGGCGAGGAGGTCAGCAGGCCGTGGCCGTTCAGCAGGGCCGCGACGCGACGGGCGGCGGGGTGGAGGGCCAGCCAGGTGCCGCCCGCCAGGAGGTCACGGCCGCCGACGACGCCCTGATGGCCGGGCCAGTAGGCGGAGGGGGACATCCAGGGGCGGTTGACGAACTCGTCGCGGACCCCGGCCAGCAGGATCGGCGACTCCGCATCGGGGTCGAAGCTCACGATGACCGTACACAATGCCCGTTCCCTCCACTATCGGTAGAGACTCATGCAGAGTGCCGGAAATAAAGTGCTACGTCCAGCTCAGTGAGGCTCCGGGAAAGCAGTTATATCGGGGGCCAGGGGATCGCGGGCCAGTCGCCCGATGGGTAGGGGTGAATTCCGGTGTCCAGCAGTCTGCGTACCCGGTTCCAGGTCGCCTCCACCTCGGCGGCGGTCAGCAGTTCGCGCAATCTTCGCCCGAGTCGTCCTCTTTCGAGTTCCTGATCGAGATGGACCAGGACGGCGACCGCCTCGCGGGAGAGCGGCCGGCCCTTCCACTGCCACAGGACGGTGCGGAGTTTGGTGTCGACGGAGAAGCAGACTCCGTGGTCGACGCCGTAGACGTGGCCGTCGGGCAGCGGCAGGAGGTGGCCGCCCTTGCGGTCGGCGTTGTTGATCACCGCGTCGAGCACGGCCATGCGGCGCAGCGCGGGCTGGCGGCTGCGCATGACGGCCATCAGGTCGGCGTCGGGGTCGGCGTCGATCCAGAGCTGGACCATGCCGGGGCCGAACGGGCCGTCGCGGTAGACGGTGGGCGGCACCAGCCGCCAGCCGGTGGCCACGGCCACCTCGTAGGCGGCGACCTCGCGGGCGGCGAGGGTGCCGTCGGGGAAGTCCCAGAGCGGGCGTTCGCCCTCCACGGGCTTGTAGACGCAGGCCGCGACCTGGTCGCCCGCGCTGATCGTGCAGTAGAGGGTCATGTTGCTGGCCTCGATCAGACGGCCGGCGATCTCCAGCCGCCCGCCGCGCAGCAGGCGCATGGCCGCCGCGTCGTCGAGCCTCGTTCCCTCTTCCGCGTTCTCAGCGGTCATGCGGTGAGTCCCCCGGGGTGGTGTCCGTTGAGCCTGACGCAGATGTGACCCTCGGGATCGAGGGGCTGCCCGCACAGCGGGCACGGCGGCCGCCCGGCGGCCACGATGTCGAGGGCCCGGCGGCTGAAGGCCCGCGCGGCGGCGGCGCTGATGCGCACCCGCAGGACGGCGGGCTCGGGCCGGTCGGGATCGCCGAAGATCGGGTCCTCCTCCTCTTCGGCGGTGGCCTCCTGCGCCTCGATGATCACCTGGGAGGTGTCGGGGTCCCAGGCCAGGGCCATGGTGCCGACCCGGAAGTCCTCTTCGATGGGGGTGTCGAGGGGGCCCTCGTCGGAGACCTCGCCGGGAGCCACGGCCGGGACGGGGGCGCGGCCGCCGCTGCGGCGCAGCACCTCATCGAGCAACTCGTCGAGGCGGTCGGCGAGCACCGCGACCTGGAACTTCTCGAGCGAGACCGTGGTGAGGCGCCCCTGCGCCCTCGCCTGTAGGAAGAAGGTTCGCGCGCCCGGTTGCCCAACGGCACCGGCCACGAACCTCTCAGGCGGATCGTAATCGAAGACCGGCATAGCCCCGACCTTACGTGGTCCCGGCTCCGCCGCCGACGGCGGCGTCGCTCCCCGCGATGTTTTCTCCTCCATCTTTGTGCTCCGGAGGCGGCTCCGGAAGCCCGAAATTTCGGGTGTCGTTAAGTCTGCGAAGAAAGGGGCGTATGGGGGTGTATTCGAGAACTGTGACCGATCCCGGATCGACGTTGATGCGCTGGAACTGGTCGAGGTGCAGACCGAGCGCGTCGGCCACGATCGCCTTGATCACGTCGCCGTGTGAGCAGACCAGGTAGGTCGCCCGCTCCCCCAGCCGGGCGTTCCAGTCGCGGACGGCCGCCACCGCGCGGGCCGACACGGCGGCCAGCGACTCGCCGCCCGGGAAGACGGCGGCGCTCGGGTGGGCCTGCACGACCCGCCACTCGGGCTCCTTGGCGAGGTCGCCGAGCTTCTTCCCGGTCCAGTCGCCGTAGTCGCACTCGGCGAATCGGTCGTCGATCTGGAGGTTTTCGGCGTTGAAAGGTTCGACGGTCTCACGGCAGCGTTCCAGCGGGCTGGAGACGACCGCGTCGAGCCGGACGTCCTTGAGGCGCTCGGCGGCGTCGGCGGCCTGCCGGCGGCCCCGGTCGTCGAGGTGCACGCCCGGCGTGCGCCCGGCCAGGACCGGCCCGGTCAGCGGGGTCAGGCCGTGGCGCAGCAGCAGGAGGGTCGTCATGCCGTGATCACACCCAGTCCGAGAAGGGTCAGCAGGAGGGTGCCGGCGAACACCCGGTAGATCACGAAGATGTTCACCGAGTTCTTGGCCACCCACTTCAGCAGCCAGGCGATCGAGGCGTAGCCGACGACGAAGGACACGATCGTGGCCACGGCCGTGCCGACCAGGGGCGGACCGCCGCCGTCGCCGACGTGGCGCATCTCGTAGACGCCCGACAGGACCACCGCCGGGATCGACAGCAGGAACGAGTAGCGGGCCGCCGCCTCGCGGGTGTAGCCGAGGAACATCGCCCCGGTCATCGTGGAGCCCGAGCGGGAGGCGCCGGGGATCAGCGGGAGCATCTGCCACGCGCCGATGATGAGGCCGTCTTTCAGCCCCAGGTCGGACAGCTGCTTGGCCTTCCTGCCGAACTGCTCGGCGCCCAGCAGGATCAGGCCGAACACGATCAGCATGGCCGAGTTGAGCCACAGGTTGCGGGCCGGCCCCTCGATCGCGTCGGAGAACAGCAGGCCGGCGACCGAGATCGGGATCGTGCCGAGGATGATGTACCACCCCATGCGCGCGTCGAGGTGGGCGCGCAGCTCCTTGTCGGTCAGGCTGCGCAGCCAGACCGCGGTGATCCGCAGGATGTCGCGCCAGAAGAAGATCAGCACCGCCAGCATGGTGCCGAGCTGGATGACGGCGGTGAACGCGGCTCCGGGGTCTTCCCAGCCCGCCAGCTTGGGCACGATGAGCAGGTGCGCCGAGCTGGAGATCGGCAGGAACTCGGTCAGCCCCTGCACGATGCCGAGGACGACCGCCTCAAAGACGTTCACGGTCGGCCAGCTTAGAGCCTCGGACACGATACTCTGACTCGCAATGGATCAGCGATATGTCGGGCGCAGCGGCCTGTCCGTCTCACGCATCGGGCTCGGCACCATGACCTGGGCGCGCGACACGTCGGCCGAAGAGGCCTCCGCCCAGCTCACGACGTTCGCCGAAGAGGGCGGCACGCTGGTCGACACCGCCGACGTCTACGCGGGCGGCGACGCCGAACGGCTGATCGGCCGGCTGCTCAAAGAGGTGGTCCCCAGAGAAGACCTGGTGATCGCCACCAAGGCCGTCCTCACGCCCGGCGGCAAAGACGGCTCCCGTCGCCACCTGATCCGCGCCCTCGACGCCTCGCTCGACCGCCTGGGCGTCGACGAGGTCGACTTATGGCAGCTCCACGCCTTCGATCCCGACGTGCCGCTCGAAGAGACGCTGCTGGCCGTCGACATCGCCGTCTCGACCGGGCGGGCCGCCTACGCCGGGGTGTGCAACTACGCGGGCTGGCAGGTCGCGGCGGCCGGGGTGCACCAGCGTTCGGCGGCGGGGCGGGCCCCGATCGTGGCCGCGCAGGTCGAATACTCGCTGGTGGCCCGCGAGGCCGAAGACGAGTTGTTCCCGGCCGCCGCCCACGTGGGCGCGGGCGTGCTGGCCTGGTCGCCGCTCGGGCGGGGCGTGCTGACCGGCAAGTACCGGACCGGCATCCCGGCCGACTCGCGCGCCGCGACGCCGCACTTCGCCGACTTCGTCCAGCCCTATCTCGACGAGCGGTCGCGCCGGATCGTCGAGTCGTGCGTGACCGCCGCCGAGGGCCTGGGCGCCTCGCCGCTGGCGGTGGCGCTGGCGTGGGTCCGCGACCGGCCCGGGGTCGCCTCGGCGATCGTGGGCGCGCGCACCCACGCCCAGCTCCTCGGTGTGCTGGAGTCCGAGACGCTCGTGCTCCCCTGGGAGATCCGTGAGGCCCTGGACGACGTGTCGTCGTGACACCTCGCCCAGGGCCTCCCGGGTGATCGCCGCCTGCGGGTCAGGCGCAGGCGGAGCCGTTGACGGTGAAGTCGGCCGGCGCGGGGTTCGCACCGGTGTGCTCACCGTTGAAGCCGATCCACAGGGTCCGGCCGGGCGCGATGTCCCTGTTCCAGTCCACGCCGGTGGCGGTGACCCGCTGGCCGTTCTGCTCCCAGACCGCCGACCAGCCCCGGTCCACCCGCTGCCCGTGCGTGGGGAAGGTGAACGTGAGCTCCCAGTCCTCGATGGGCTCGTCGCCGGTGTTCGTGATCGCGACGTTCGTGGTCATTCCGGTGCCCCAGGTGCGGGTCGAGTAGTCCACCTCGCATGACACGGCGGGCGTGCTGGGGGTGAAGACCACCGGCGGCGACTCGTACCCCCAGCTGCGGTCGGCGTACAGCGGGCGGACCGTGACGGAGTACTCGGTGCCCGGCGTCAGCCCGGTGAGGGTCGCGGTGGTGCCCGGGACCGTCATGAGCAGCTGCCCGCCCGAGATGACCTGGTAGGCCGTGGCGGGTGCGGCGTACGAGGGCATCGTCCACGACAGGCGGACGCTGGTGGGGCTCAGCGGAGCGGCGACCGGGCGGCTCGGCTGCGGCTGCACGATGTCGTTGCTGATGCGCACCCGGGTGACCGGCGACCGGCCGCCGCGCACGCCGTAGCGGTCGACGGCGACCACGTAGACGGGATAGTCCTTGGTTCCCGTGGGGGTCGGGAGGTTGACCCAGCCCTCGGCAGGCCCCTGGAAGACGGCCCGGATTATCCCGTTCCCTCCGTCGTCCTCGTAGACCTCGTAGCAGGCCACGCCGTGGTCGTCGGTCGACGGCGCCCAGCGCAGGTACGCGCCGTTGAAGAACCACCAGTCGACCGACGGCGCGCCCGGCGCGGTCGGCGGGGCGTTGGCGGGCGGGTTCGTGGGGATGGGACCGGTCCGGCAGGTGAGGGGGACCGGGCCGGGGCTGCCGGTCGGCGAGGGCGCCGGCGTCGGTGCCGGCGCCGCGAGCAGAGCGGCGGTGAGGACCACTGCGGTGATCTGCATGGCCCCGATCGTCGGGACCGGCCGGGTGTGCCGTCAACGCGCGGGGCGTCGCGGCCCGGCCCGCAGCAGGTGGCCTTTGAAAGGTTCAGAAACCGAACGAGAAATGGTCTCGCGTATCACACCTGGATACCGAAGGGCGACTCAGCGCGAAATCCACCCGGCGTTGGGGAGAGACTGGAGCGCGCCAACGGGAGCGGTGCGCCCACAGGGGAGGGGGCCCGCCGGTGACTGGGGAGGGGCACATGAGGATCGGGCGTCGCGCGTCCACCCTCGGCGCCGGCGTTCTCGCCGTGGCCATTGGCGCCGCTCTCCCCTTGGTCATGGCCGAGGCCGCCATGGCCGCCGACTGCGACCGGGGCGGCCTGCTGCCGGGGGTGACCGACACGCTGTGCAAGGTGGTCGACGGCGCGACCGACGTCGTCGACGACGTGACCAAGGGCGGTCTCGGCGACGTCACCGACACGGTCGACAAGGTCGTCGGCGGGGTGACCGGCAGCGACGACTCGACGTCCTCATCCGCTCCGGGGGAGAGCAAGGACTCGGGCAAGCCGGAGAAGAACCAGAAGAAGGAGTCGTCGACCGGCGTCGAGACCGGAACGACCGACGGCGGTTCCGTGGACGGCTGCTCGGTCGCCTGCGGCCACAGCCCGGTGCCCACGCTCGACGCCGAGCCGGGGCGGGTGAAGCCCACCGAACCCACCGAGCCCGCCACGACCGGCCGGCGCGAGAACCGCAGGGAGCGTCGGCCGGAGCCCCGCCCCCAGTTCGTCACCACGGGCGAGTCGATCACGGCCTCCCCGGAGCCCACTCCCCCGCCCGTCGCCGAGCCCGAGCCGGTCCGCGTCGACGAGGTCGCCCCGCCGCTGCTGTGGCCCGGCCAGCTCATCCCCGAGCTCATGAGCGACACCCGGAAGGCGCCGGTGCGGCCGAAGCAGGCCTACGACCCCGTCGCGACCGGGCTGACGACGCTGCTGCTGGTGTCGGCGGTGCTGGCCGCGCGGGTCGCCTGGCTCAAGCGGGCCAGGAAGGAAGAGCTTGAGGCGATGTGCCCGGAGTCGCTGCCGCTCTCCGGGCTCCAGTCGGCGTCGCGACGCCGTCAGCGCATCGCCTGAGAACCCTAGGCGCCGATGGCGTGGACGCCGCCGTCGACGTGGACGATCTCGCCCGTCGTGGCCGGGAACCAGTCGCTCAGCAGGGCGACGCACGCCTTGGCCGCCGGGACCGTGTCGGCCAGGTCCCAGCCCAGCGGGGCCTTGGCCGGCCAGGAGTCCTCGAACTCCTTGAAGCCGGGGATGCTCTTGGCCGCCATCGTGCGCAGCGGACCGGCCGCCACCAGGTTGGCCCTGATGCCGTGCTTGCCCAGGTCACGCGCGAGGTAGCGGTTGGTCGCCTCGAGCCCGGCCTTGGCCACGCCCATCCAGTCGTAGACCGGCCACGCCTTGGACGCGTCGAAGTCGAGGCCGACGACCGAGCTGCCCTGCTTCATCAGCGGCAGGCAGGCCATCGACAACGACTTGTAGGAGAAGGTGGAGATCTGGAAGGCGGTGGCGACGTCTTCCCACGAGGTGTTGAGGAAGTTGCCGCCCAGGGCGGTCTGCGGCGCGAACCCGATGGAGTGGACGACCCCGTCGAGCCCCCCGAGGTGTTCGCCGACCCGCTCGGCCAGGCTGTCGAGGTGTTCGGTGTTGCTGACGTCGAGCTCCAGCACCGGCGGCGGCTCGGGCAGCCGCTTGGCGATGCGCTCGACCAGGCTCAGGCGGCCGAACCCGGTGAGGACGATCTGGGCGCCCTCCTCCTGAGCCAGCTTGGCCACGCTGAAGGCGATCGAGGCGTCGGTCAGCACGCCGGTGACGAGGATGCGCTTGCCCTCGAGGATTCCCATGGTCAGTGCCCCATTCCCAGGCCGCCGTCGACGGGGATCACGGCCCCGGTGATGTAGGAGGCGTCTTCGCTCGCCAGGAAGCGGACGACGCGCGCGACCTCGCCCACCTTGGCCTGGCGGCCGAGCGGGATCTGCTTCTGGATCGCGGCCTGCTGCTCCTCGGTGAGGACGGCGGTCATGTCGGTCTCGACGAAACCGGGGGCCACGATGTTGACGGTGATGTTCCGGGAGCCGAGCTCACGGGCCAGCGACCGGCCGAAGCCGACCAGGCCGGCCTTGGAGGCGGCGTAGTTGGCCTGCCCGGCGGAGCCGAGGAGGCCGACGACGGACGAGACGAGGATGATGCGGCCGCGCTTGAGGCGCAGCATCGGCCGGACGGCGCGCTTGGCGACCCGGTAGGCCCCGGTCAGGTTGGTGTCGATGACGTCGGTGAAGGTCTCTTCCTTCATCATCGCCAGCAGGGTGTCTTTGGTGATGCCGGCGTTGGCCACGACGACCTCGACCGGGCCGTGCTCGGCCTCGGCCTTCTCGAAGGCGGCGTCGACCGACTCCTGGCTGGTGACGTCGCACGTGACGCCGAAGAGCCCGTCGGGGGCCTGGCCGGATCGGTGGGTGACGGCGACGAGGTCTCCGGCCGCCGAGAGTTCCCGGGCGATCGCGAGGCCGATGCCGCGGTTGCCGCCGGTGACGAGTACAGAACGAGGCATGTACCCGACGTTACTAGTTACTCCCGGGTAGCCTCTTGTTCGCCCGAGACAAGATCGCGGCTGCGGCGTGGTGGGGTTACTCCAGATCATCTCTTACGGGGCGGACTAGGATCCCCTCCATGCGTCAGATCGATCCCGACTTCCTCGCCCTGCCGCTGCGGCGGCTGGCCGACGCCGCCCTCCAGCGGGCCCGCGAGCTGGGCGCCGAGTTCGCCGCCTTCCGTTTGGAACGGGTGCGCGCCGAGACGCTCCGCCTGTTCGACGCCCGCCTCGAAGGCTCCAGCGACGCCGACGACCTCGGTTTCGCCGTACGGGTGGTCAAGAACGGCACCTGGGGGTTCGCCGGCGGCATCACGCTCACGCCCGAGGCCGCGGCCGAGGTGGCGGCGCAGGCCGTCCAGGTGGCCGAGGTGAGCGCCCCCCTCAACCGGGAGCCCGTCGAGCTGGCCGCCGAGCCGGTGCACGAGGGCGTCTGGGTGTCCCTCTACGACGTCGACCCGTTCGACGTGCCGCTGCGCGACAAGGTCGCGCTGCTGGGCGACTGGTCCGCCGGCCTGCTGGCCAAGGGGGTCGACCACGTGTCGGCCTCCTTGATGCAGGTCAAGGAGCAGAAGTTCTACGCCGACTCGGCCGGCACGGTCACCACCCAGCAGCGGGTCCGCGTCCATCCCTCGCTGACGGCCATGAAGTCCGAGGGCGCCCTCTTCGACGACATGCGCACCCTCGCGCCCCCGGTGGGCCGGGGCTACGAATACCTGACCGGCACGGGCTGGGACTTCCCCGCCGAACTGGCCGAGATCCCCGACCTGCTGGCCGAGAAGCTGGCCGCCCCCTCGGTGAAGGCGGGCGACTACGACCTGGTGATCGACCCCTCGAACCTGTGGCTGACCATCCACGAGTCGATCGGCCACGCCACCGAGCTCGACCGGGCGCTGGGCTACGAGGCGGCGTACGCGGGCACCTCCTTCGCCACCTTCGACCAGCTCGGCGAGCTCACCTACGGCTCCCCCATCATGAACGTCACCGGCGACCGGACCGCCGACCACGGCCTGGCCACCGTCGGCTGGGACGACGAGGGCGTGCAGGGCCAGCGGTTCGACATCGTGCGCGACGGCACCCTGGTCGGCTACCAGCTCGACCGGCGGATGGCCCTGCTGAAGGGCCTGGGCCGCTCGAACGGCTGCGCCTTCGCCGACTCCCCCGGCCACACCCCGATCCAGCGCATGGCCAACGTCTCGCTCCAGCCCGCCGAGGGCGGCCCGTCGGCCGAGGAGCTGATCGCGGGCGTCGACGACGGCATCTACGTCCTGGGCGACAAGAGCTGGTCGATCGACATGCAGCGCTACAACTTCCAGTTCACCGGCCAGCGCTTCTACAAGATCGAGAACGGGCGCCTCGCGGGCCAGCTCCGCGACGTCGCCTACCAGGCCACCACCACCGACTTCTGGCGCTCGATGGACGCCGTCGGCGGCCCGCAGACCTACGTGCTCGGTGGCGCGTTCAACTGCGGCAAGGGCCAGCCCGGCCAGGTGGCCCCGGTCAGCCACGGCTGCCCGGCCGCCCGGTTCCGCGGTGTGAAGATCCTCAACACGGTGCAGGAGGGCGGCAAGTGACCCCGCAGGAAGTAGTCGAGCGCGCGCTGGCGCTGCCCGGCGCCGACGACCGCGTCGTCATCGTCGACGAGGACACCACCGCGAACCTGCGGTTCGCCGGGAACACCCTGACGACCAACGGCGTCGCCCGCGGCTCCCGGCTGACCGTGGTCTCGATCGCGGGCAGCGGCACCGGCGTCGTCTCCCGGGCGGGCGTCACGCCCGACCAGATCGCCGACGTCGTGGCCGCGGCCGACCGGGCGGCCCGCGACGCGCAGCCGTCCGAAGACGCCCGCCCGCTGGTGGCCGGAGAGGCCGCCGCCGACTGGGACCGCCCGGCCGAGGAGACCTCGATCGCGGTCTTCCGCGACCTGGCCCCCGCGCTCGGCGAGGCGTTCGCGACCGCCGAGGCCGGGGGCCGCCGGCTCTACGGGTTCGCCGAACACCTGGTCAACTCGGTCTTCGTCGGCACCAGCACCGGCCTGCGCCGCCGCCACGACCAGCCGACCGGCCGCCTGGAACTGAACGCCAAGTCGCCCGACATGACCCGCTCGGCGTGGGTCGGCGCGGCCACCCGCGACTTCACCGACGTCGACGTCGCCGCCCTCGACGCGACGCTGGCCCAGCGCCTCGAATGGGCCAAGCGCAGGGTCGACCTGGCCCCCGGGCGCTACGAGACGCTGCTGCCCCCGGGCGCGGTGGCCGACCTGATGATCTACCTGTACTGGTCGGCGGGCGCCCGCGACGCCTTCGACGGCCGCACGGTCTTCGCCAAGCCGGGCGGCGGCACCCGCGTCGGCGAGGAACTGGCCAAGCTGCCGATCGACCTCTACAGCGACCCGGGCCGGGCCGGGGTGGAGTGTGGCGGGTTCACCGTGGCCCACGCGTCGAGCCGCGAGTCGTCGGTCTTCGACAACGGCTTCACCCTGGGCCCGACCAAGTGGATCGCCGACGGCAGGCTGGCGAACCTGATCCAGACCCGCCACTCGGCCGAGGTCACCGGCCTCGCCGAGACCCCCGCGATCGACAACCTGATCATGGAGGGCCCGGCGGGCGGGAAGTCGCTGGAGGAGATGATCGCGGCCACCGAGCGCGGCCTGCTGCTCACCTGCCTCTGGTACATCCGCGAGGTCGACCCGCAGACGCTGCTGCTCACCGGCCTGACCCGCGACGGCGTCTACCTGGTCGAGAACGGCGAGGTCACGGCCGAGGTGAACAACTTCCGCTTCAACGAGTCGCCGGTCGACCTGCTCGGCCGCGTCACCGAGGTCGGCGCGGCGTCGCAGACCCTGCCGCGCGAGTGGAACGACTACTTCACCCGCACGATCATGCCGCCGCTGCGGGTGCCCGACTTCAACATGTCGACCGTGAGCCAGGCCAACTGATCTGACAAAGGTGTCAAGGGGCGGTCCCGTGTTGCACGGGACCGCCCCTTCTGCTACTCGGAGTCCTCCAGGCGGAAACCGACCTTCATGCCCACCTGGAAGTGGGCGACCTCGCCGTCCTGGATGTGGCCGCGGACCTCCGTCACCTCGAACCAGTCGAGATGGCGCAGCGTCTGCGACGCGCGCTTGATCCCGTTGCGAATGGCCTGGTCGACGGAGTCCCCGGACGTTCCCACGATCTCGGTCACCCGGTAGGTGCGGTCAGACATCGTGCCTCCCTGTCGTCGCGAAACGATCATATGCCCCGGGCGTAGGGTTGGATCGTGAAGCTGTTTCAACGGCGGAAGACGACCGTTCACCAGGTGACCGACGCGCAGCCGTCTCTGACGGCCGACATCCGCAGGCGCGAGATCAGCTACGTGATCAAGATGTCGATCCGCGTCGTCTGCCTCATCCTGGCCGTGGCGTGGCCCGGTGCGCCGCTGTGGCTGCGCGGTCTCTTCATCGCCGGCGCGGTGCTTTTGCCGTACCTTGCCGTGATCGGGGCCAACGAGCGGGGAAGGGACCTTCCCCCACTTCAGGACATGGATGGAGCTAACCAAAACGAGATACCACGGCATCGACGCGAGATCGGGTCGTGACTAAGTCTTGACGCATCCTAAGGGTGGTAGGTGTACAGTTTAGCCAAGCGCTCTGGTCCCCCGTCGGAGCGCTGGTGCCGGCGTTCCGGGCCCCCGTCGGAACGCCGATGAAGCGACGCCGGGTGGTTTGCCCCCGTAACCACCCGGCGTCGCCCTATGTTCAGACCTTTTCTGCCGCCCTTTACTCGCGGCGTCGTCTGACCTCCTCGCGAAAAAAGATCAGCGAATCTCCCCATGGGTGGCGCGAGCAAGAGAGCGGCTCCCTGAGCCTCGACGGTCACGCGATCATCTCCACGGCGAGATCCCCGAGGACGCCGGGCCCCGCCCGCGACGCGGGCTGGAGCCGGCGGGAGCAGGGCGCTAGTCGCGGCTCCATTCGGCCGCCTTGGCGGAGATGACCGCCGCCGCGTCGGGTGGGGCCGTTCCGGCTCCCTGGGCCAGCCCGAGGAGGTAGGCCGTCAGCGGCGCCGCCGGGCGGGCGACCCCGTGGGCCACGTCGCGCGTCAGGTCGAGGACCAGGTCGCGGTCGACGACGGCCGGGTCGATGCCGAGTTCGCGGCAGACCAGGGCGGTCCATTCCTCCAGCACGTTCACAAGCGGCCTCCAGACCAGGTGGAAACAGGGCGGGCCCAGCCGGTCAGCCGCCGATCGCGCTCATCGGGCGGGCCGGCTGGAGGAACTCGGGGTTGTCGATGCCGTGGCCCGGCTTCTTGCGGGCGACCGAGGCGGTCCAGCGGGCGGCCAGCTCGTCGTCGGAGGCGCCTTCGCGCATGGCCGTGCGAAGGTCGGACTCCTCGGTGGCGAACAGGCAGTTGCGGATCTGGCCGTCGGCGGTCAGCCGGACGCGGTCGCAGGCGCCGCAGAACGGGCGGGTGACCGAGCCGATCACGCCGACCGTCGCGGGGCCGCCGTCGACGAGGAACAGTTCGGCGGGGGCGCTGCCGCGCTCCTTCGGGTCGGCGTCGTCGAGTGTGAACTCGGCGCCGAGCAGGCCCAGGATCTCGTCGGCCGTGATCATGTTGTCGCGGCTCCAGCCGTGCTGGGCGTCGAGGGGCATCTGCTCGATGAACCTGAGCTGGTAGCCGCGGTCGAGGCAGTAGCGCAGCAGGCCGGCGGCCTCGTGGTCGTTGACGTCGCGCATCAGGACCGCGTTGACCTTCACGGGGCGCAGCCCGGCCGCGTCGGCGGCGGCCAGGCCGTCGAGGACGTCGGGCAGGCGGTCGCGGTGGGCGAGCTTCTTGAAGGTCTCGCGGTCGATCGTGTCGAGCGACACGTTCACCCGGTGGAGGCCCGCCTCGGCGAGCGGGGCGGCCAGCTTCGCCAGGCCGATGCCGTTGGTGGTCAGGGAGATCTCGGCGCCGAGGCCGGAGGTGCGGGCCACGATGTCGACCAGTTCACGGCGGAGCAGCGGCTCGCCGCCGGTGTAGCGGACTTCGGTGACGCCCAGGTCGCGCACCCCGATGGTGACCAGGCGGACGATCTCGTCGGCGGTCAGCAGGTCGGGTTTGGGCAGCCAGTCGAGACCTTCCGGCGGCATGCAGTAGCTGCACCGGAGGTTGCACCGATCGGTCAGCGACACCCGCAGGTCTGTCGCGACACGCCCGTACGAATCGACCAGCACGTAACCATCTCCATTCTGTATGCCAGCTTAGAGCAGGTACAACCGCGCCCGATCAACGGGGATTCCTCCAGAGGAAAACCATTGGGAACGCTTAACCCCGGTTCGGCACACTGGTCGCACCGAACAGGAGATCATCATGCCGAAGGAAGTCGCCCACAACCTGCTGTCCTGGGCCAGCGAGATCGACGCCGGAACGATCGAGCAGGCGGCCCGGACCGCGCGCCTGCGTTTCGTCTCCGGGCACGTCGCGCTGATGCCCGACGCGCACATCGGGATCGGCGCGACCGTCGGATCGGTCATCCCCACCGAGGGTGCGATCATCCCCGCCGCCGTCGGGGTCGACATCGGCTGCGGGATGATCGCGACCGAGACCGACCTGACCGCCGCCGACCTGCCTGCGGGCCTCGACGCGCTGATGCCGCTGGTCGAGCGGCGCATCCCGGCCGGCGTGGGCCGGGGCCACGACGACCGGGCCATCGACCGGGCGCTGGAGGCGATCGGGCGGCCGTACACGGAACTGACCGCCAAGCAGGACAAGACGGTGGCCACGCAGTTCGGCACCCTCGGGTCGGGCAACCACTTCGTGGAGGTCTGCCTCGACGAGCGCGACCACGTGTGGACGGTGCTCCACTCGGGTTCGCGCGGGATCGGGAACCAGCTCGCCACCCGCCACATCGCCGGGGCGAAGAAGGCGATGAAGCAGGCGGCGATCGGGCTGGAAGACCCCGACCTGGCCTACTTCGTCCAGGGGACGCCCGAGTTCACCGCCTACATCGACGACATGTTGTGGTCGCAGGCCTACGCGATGGCCTCGCGGGCGCGGATGGACGCGGTGTTGTCGAACGCGCTGTTCTCGGTGGTCGGAAAGGGCCGCCGGGTCCGGACGATCAACTGCCACCACAACTTCACCCAGAAGGAGACGCACCACGGCAAGTCGCTGTGGATCACCCGCAAGGGCGCCATCAAGGCCGACACCGGCGACGAGGGCGTCATCCCGGGCTCGATGGGGACGCGGTCCTACATCGTGCGCGGGAAGGGCAACGCCGACTCCTACAACTCGTGCTCGCACGGGGCGGGGCGGCGGATGTCGCGCGGGCAGGCCAAGCGCACGCTCACCGCGTCGTCGCTGAAGAAGGCGATGGAAGGCCGGACGTGGAACGCCGACCGGGCCTCGGCGCTGGTCGACGAGCACCCGGAGGCCTACAAGCCGATCGACCAGGTCATGGCCGACCAGACCGACCTGGTGACCGTGCAGCACACGCTGCGCCAGGTGTTCAACTACAAGGGCTAGCTCGTACCGCGCACGAGCAGCAGCACGACGGCCAGGGCGGCGACGGCGACGGCGCTCTGGAACGGCGCGGCGGGGTGGCGCACCAGCCTCGGGGCCAGCGCCAGCGCGGCGGCGGGCAGCGCCGCGGGCCACCAGAGCACGGCGACGGCGGCGACCAGGAAGACCGGGGTGAGCACCAGGGTCCGGCGGCGGCCGAGCCGCTGGGGCAGGCCGTGCACCCCCGTCTCCAGGTCGCCGTCGATGTCGGGCAGCACGTTGGCCAGGTGGGCGCCGATCCCGAGCAGCGCCCCGGCGGCCACCGACCACCAGGCGGGCCACGGCTGGCCGGGCAGCCCCAGCGACACGAACGCCGGGAACTGCCCGAACCCGATCGCGTAGGGCGCCCACGAGAGCAGCGTGGCCTTCAGCCCCAGGTTGTACGCCCACGCGGCGGCCACCCCCAGCAGATGGAACCCGCCCGCGAGCAGGCCGTTCGCCAGCGACAACGGCACACACGCCAGCAGGGCGACCGCGGCGGCCACCCATAAGGTCCGCACGGAGACGTCTCCGGAGACCGCCGGTTTCCCGGTACGCCCCAGGGCCCGGTCGCGGCCCGCGTCGACGGCGTCGTTCGACCAGCCCACCGACAACTGCCCGGACAACACGGCGGCCAGCACGAGCAGGCAGCCGGCGAGGTCCTGCCCCGATCCGGCGGCCAGCGCGGTCACGAGGGCGGTGACCGCCAGCGTCGGCCCGGGGTGGCAGGCGAGCGCTAATCCCAGGAGCACAGAGGTTGGGGTTCCCAACGGGACGCACATGAACCCGTGAGGGGTGGGCAGAGATCGGAAGGGGATGGATTTCTGCCGATCTGGGAGTGCGATGTCACGTATCGCCGCCGTTCATGGCGTCCTGCCGCCGAACCGCTACGCGCAGGCTGAGATCACCGACGCGATCGCCCGGCTGGGCATCCTCGACGCCACCGAACGCCGCGTTCTCGAACGACTCCACCGGCACGCCCAAGTCGAGTACCGGCATCTCGTACTGCCCCTCGACGACTACGTGAAACTCGACGGCTTCGGCGCGGCCAACGACGTGTTCGTCGCGGCGGCGGTCGACCTGGGCTCCCAGGCCATCGCGGAGGCCCTCGACGCGGCCGGCCTGACCCCCCGCGACGTCGACATGATCCTCTTCACGACGGTGACCGGCCTCGCGGCGCCGTCGATCGAGGCCCGCATCGCCTCCCGCCTGGGCATGCGCCCCGACGTGAAGCGCCTGCCGCTGTTCGGCCTGGGCTGCGTGGGCGGCGCGGCCGGGGTGGCCCGTGTGCACGACTACCTGACCGCCAAGTCCGCCCAGGTCGCGGTGCTGCTCTCGGTGGAGTTCTGCTCCCTCACCATCCAGCGCGACGACCGTTCGATCGCCAACCTCGTGGCGGGCGGCCTGTTCGGCGACGGCGTGACCGCCGTGGTGGCCACCACCTCCGAGGGCCCCGGCCCCCGCGTGGTCGACTCGCGCTCCCACCTCTACCCCGACTCCGACCAGGTCATGGGCTGGGACATCACCAACGGCGGCTTCCGGGTGGTGCTGGACGCCAGCGTCCCGGCCGTCGTCCGCACCTACCTGCCCGGCGACGTCGACGGCTTCCTCGGCGACCACGGGCTGACCAGGAAGGACGTCACGGCCTGGGTCTGCCACCCCGGCGGGCCGCGGGTCCTGGAGGCGGTCGTCGAGGCGCTGGACCTGCCGCCCGACGCCCTCGACGTGACGTGGCGGTCGCTGGCCGAGGTCGGCAACCTGTCCTCGTCGTCGGTGCTGCGGGTGCTGGCCGACACGATGGCGCTCGATCCCCCGAAGGGCACCCCCGGCCTCATGATCGCGATGGGCCCGGGGTTCTGCTCGGAACTCGTCCTGCTGGAGTGGTGATGGGCTGGTACGCCGTGCTGGTCGCCCTCGTCGGGGCCGAGCGCCTGGCCGAACTCGTCGTCTCGAAGCGCAACCTGCGCTGGAGCCTGGCCCGGGGCGGGATCGTGGCCGGTCAGGGCCACTATCCGTTCATGGTGGTGCTGCACACCGGGCTGCTGGCCGGGTGCCTCATCGAGGTGTACGCCGCCGACCGGCCCTTCGTGCCCGCCCTCGGCTGGCCGATGCTGGCCCTCGTGGCGGCCTCCCAGGCGCTGCGCTGGTGGTGCATCAGGACGCTGGGACACCAGTGGAACACCCAGGTCGTGGTGGTGCCGGGGCTGAAGGCGGTCACGGGCGGCCCCTACCGCTTCCTGCGCCACCCCAACTACGTCGCGGTGGTCGTCGAAGGGCTGGCGCTGCCCCTCGTCCACTCGGCCTGGGTCACGGCGCTCGTCTTCACGGTGCTGAACGCGGGGCTGATGGTGGTCCGCATCCGGTGTGAGGAGGCCGCCCTGACCCGGCTGGAAACCGCGTGATCGACTTATTGATCGCGGGCGGCGGGCCCGCCGGGCTGGCGACCGCCTGCCACGCCGCGCTGGCCGGGATGGAGGCCGTCGTCGTCGAACCCCGGGCGACCCCGGTCGACAAGGCCTGCGGCGAGGGGCTGATGCCCACGGGGGCCGAGGTGCTGCGGGCGCTGGGGGTGCGGCCGGAGGGGTGGCCGCTGCGCGGCATCACCTACCTCGACGCCGGCGGCTCGGTGACCGCGCCGTTCCCGCGCGGGCTCTCCGGGCTCGGCGTCCGGCGCACGATCCTGCACGAGGCGCTCGCCAAGCGGGCCGCCGAACTCGGGGTGCGGGTGGTCGCCGGGCGGGTGGAGCGCTTCCGGCAGCGGCCGGACGACGTCGAGGCCGACGGGTTCGGCCGGGCCCGCTGGCTGGTCGCGGCCGACGGGCTGCACTCCCCCTTACGCGCCGCCCTGGGGCTGACCGTCCCGCCGGGGCGCCTGCGCCGCCACGGCCTGCGCCGCCACTTCGCGGTCGCCCCGTGGAACTCCCACGTCGAGGTGCACTGGTCGCCGGGCGCGGAGGCCTATGTGACGCCCCTGGGGGCCGAGCTGGTCGGGGTGGCGGTGCTGAGCTCACGGCGGGTGCCCTACGAGGAGCACCTGGCGGCCTTCCCCGCGCTGCGCGACCGCCTCGGTCCGGCGTGCTCGCCGGTCAGGGGGGCGGGGCCGCTGCGGCAGGGGGCCAAAGCCCGGGTGGCCGGGCGGGTGCTGCTGGTGGGCGACGCCGCCGGATACGTCGACGCGCTCACCGGGGAGGGCGTCTCGCTGGCGGCGCGCTCGGCCGAGGCGCTGGTCGCGGCCCTGCGGACCGGCGATCCCGGCTCGTACGAGCGCGCCTGGAGGCGCTTGTCGCGGCGGCACCGGGCGCTCACGGCGGCGCTGGTGGGCGTCAGGGGCACCCCGATGGCCGGTGACCTGATCGCGCCGGCCGCGCGGAAGCTCCCGTGGGCCTTCCGCGCGGCCGTCGCACTCCTGGCCTAGCGGCGGGCCACCAGGATCAGGCGGCCGGACCTGATCTCGTAGGGGGCGCCGTCGGGGCCGGCGTACAGATCGATCGTCGTGAAGCCCGCCCCGGCGACCATGCGGCGGACCTCGGCGGCGGTGTAGACGTGCTGGACCGAGGTGCCCCGGTGCACCTCTTCCCCTCGGGTGAAGGTGAAGTGGGTGAGCCAGCGGCCGCCCGTCACGTCGTACTCGTTGACCTGCTCGGCGGTGACGCCGCCGATGGTCATCGGCTCCTCCTCCAGGGTCACGCCCGGGAGGAACGACTCGGCCGCGAAGGCGTAGTCGAGGACCAGCGTGCGAACGGTCAGCCCGTTGAGGAAGCCGATCGTCTCGTCGTGGTCGAGGTAGCCGAAGGCGTTGCCCATGCAGATCGCCGTGTCGGCGGTCGTCTCGGGCAGCGCGCGCATGTCGCCGACCGTGAAGACGGCGTCGAGCCCGCGCCGGGAGGCCTCCCGGGTCGCGTGGGCGACGGCCTCGGCCGACACGTCGACGCCGGTCACCCGGCGGCCGCGCGCGGCGAGTTCGAGGGCGTGCCGCCCGCTGCCGCAGGCCACGTCGAGGACGTGGTCGCCCGGCAGCGACATCAGGAAGTCGATCTCGGGGGTCGTGTGTTCGATGGGGACGGCGGCCCGCCAGAAGGTGTTGGGCAGCTCGGTGAAGAAATCCGTGTACCACGGCATTGGAAGAAATGCTCCAGTCAATGTGAGAAAGAAACTGTCTCTCGTCTTGACCGGGGCAGCGCTGGACCACCCCGGTCACACCGGGCGGGCAGCCATGGCCTCTCCTCGTTTCGCTGGACTGGGTACGACGGTACCGGCTGATAGAACGGTTGTCATGATGATTACGACCTCGCGTGACGGCACCACGCTGGCCTACGACCGGGTCGGCGAGGGGCCGCCGGTGATCGTCGTGCTGGGCGTCTTCAACGAGCGCGCCGCCGGCCTGCCGCTGGCCGAGGCGCTGGCCGACCACTTCACCGTCTTCGTCTACGACCGGCGGGGGCGCGGCGGCAGCGGGGAGGTGGCCCTGCCCTACCGGATCGCCGACGAGGTCGACGACCTGAAGGCCATGATCGAGGCCGCGGGCGGCGAGGCGGCCGTGTTCGGCTACTCCTCGGGCGGGCTGCTGGCGCTGAAGGCGCTGCTCGACGGGGCCCGCATCACCCGGCTGGCCCTCTACGAGCCGCCCTACCAGAACGAGAACCCCTCCCCCGCCGACCACGCCGGCCACCTGACCGAACTGGTCTCCCAGGGGCGGCGCGAGGAGGCGGTCGAATACTTCCAGCTGAAGATCATCGGCATGCCGCCCCACATGGTGGAGGAGGCGAAGAACGCCCCCTTCTGGCGGCGTCTGGAGGCGCTGGCGCCTTCGTCGGTCTACGACGCCCTGCTGGTGACCGACCGCGAGCTGCCCGACCAGCTCGCCGCGCTGCGCCCGCCGCCGACGCTGGTCCTCGACGGCGCGGCCAGTCCCGACCGGCTGCGCGGCATGGTGGGGGCCCTGGGCACGGCGGTCGCCGGAGCCCACGTCGTGGCCCTCGACGGCCAGACGCATACGATCGACCCGGAGGTCACCGGGCCGATCGTGCGGGCGTTCTTCACAGGCTGACGGCGGTCACTCCGGGCGTCACTTCGAGCGGGCCTTGGCCGACGCCCTCCGGTTCGCCTTCTTGATCGCCTCCACCAGCTCGGGCTTGCTCATGGAGGACCTGCCGGGCACCTCCAGGCGCTTGGCCACGTCGTAGAGGTGCTGCTTGGAGGCGTTGGCGTCGACGCCCTCGGCGGTCTTGCCGGGCTTGGGGGTGCTCTTCTCGGCCTGGCGGTCCGAGGGGCCCTTCTCGGCCTTGGGCTCCCAGTGGTCGCCGACCTTCTCGAAGCTGTGCTTCAGGGCCGCGTTGGCGGTCCGGTGGGCCCGTTCGCCCTCGCCGTACTGTTCGACGGCGGAGTCGTGGGCCTTGAGCCAGGTCCGCTGGGCCTTCTTCGGGGAGCGCTTCAACGTGTCGGGGAGTTCCTGGCGTGCGGGCATGGTCTCTGCCTTTCTGGGTGTCTTTCCTCCGTGCTCTCCTTCGGGCCCGGCCGTGGCGGCACGGCCGGGCCGGCGAAGTTCGTCAGTCGGTGGTCAGCGCCGCCATGAGGTCGCCGACCGACGTCTCCGGAAGGGCCTTGGCGACATCGGCCAGAGCGACCATCCCCACCAGGGTGTGGCCGTCGATCACGGGCAGGCGGCGGACCTTGCCTTCGCCCATCGTGCGCAGGATCTCCTGCGCGTCGTCGTCGGCGCCGATCGTCACCACCTCCCTGCCTCCCAGCTCACCGGCCAGGCACGACTTGGGGTCACGGCCCTGGGCGATCACCTTCACCACGATGTCGCGGTCGGTGATCATGCCCTTGAGGCGGTTGTCCTCGCCGCAGATCGGCAGGGAGCCGACGTCGAGGCGCTGCATCTTCTCGGCGGCGTCGGCGATGGTCTGGTCGGAGTTCACGCACTCCGCGTTCGGAGTCATGATCTCGCGGGCGGTTGTCATCGTTCCTCCTTCCGACAAGGGTTCGCCTGCCCCGCATCGCCCGCCCCACGCCCCCGATCAGGCCAAAAGTTCGTCGAGGTCGAGCCGGAGGGCGAGCTGGTCGCCCAGTTCGCGCAGCAGGCCGGCCTCCGCCAGGGAGAGCGGCCGCCGTGCGCCGCCGCGGCGCGCGATCGTCACCGCGCCCATCGCGCGGCGGGCGACGAGCGGCACGCAGACCAGCGAGCCGACGCCCAGCCGCGCGGCCACCGGGACGCCCTCGGCGTCCTCTCCCAGGACGCCGAGGTCGCCGAGCGGGCTCTCCAGGGCCATGCGCCCGCTCTCGGACACCCGGCGCGACAGGTCGAGCGGCCGCTCGACCCCGGCCGGGAGGCCCTCGCCGGCCACGGCGGCCGCCGGGCGCCATGCGCCGCTCCGGTCCACCAGGTCGACGTGGACCCAGTCGGCCAGGGCCTCCCGCAGCGCGCCCGCCGCCTGCCCGAGGGAGAACCCGGGCGAGAGCAGCAGCCGGGCCCAGGAGGACAACACGTCCTCGCGGGCGGGCCGGATCTCGGGGCCGGATGGCGGCAATGGTTCCGCCGGCGGCACGACCGAGGTGCCGATCAGCAGGTGGGGCCGCTCGCCCGGCAGGTCGAGCCGGGCGATGGCGAGCGTGACGTCCACCGGCGGCAGCCGCCGCCGCACCAGGCGCATGCGGACCGTCCGGGCCTCGCCGGTGCGGCTCGCCGCCGCCAGGGCCGACCGCAGGGCGGCCCGGAAGCGCAGGTCGGCGAAGACGGGAAAGGGGCGTCCGGCCGCGTACGACTGGGTCACGTCGAGCAGGGCGAGCGCGGCGGCGTTGGCCCGCCTGATCACCCCGTCGTCGCCGGCCACGATCAGGGTGGGGAACGGCGAGCCGGTGAAGGCGGCGCGCAGCAGGAGGCGTTCGAGCTCGGCCGGGCTCTTCTCGGCGGCGACCTGGTCGGCCCAGGAGACCAGTTCCTCCTGGCGGACCTTGAGCTCCTCGGTGGCCACGTCGAGCTCCAGCAGGGCGGCGTCGATCCACTCGTCGCGGCCGGCTTCGGCGGTCACGTAGGACCGGGACTCCCTCAGGTACGCCAGGCGCTTCTGGAACTCGATGAACTCGCTTTCGAACGCGCCGGCCGCCGATTCGTTCATCTCGCCTCATCTCCATCGCCTGATCGACATCGGAGACACCATGCCCCCAGGGCGCACGCACAGTCGCCTCCATGCCGTAAGAAGGCATGGCGCTGAAATATCCGAAAAGGTCACACGAGAAGGTCACACCGGTGCGAAACGGCTGCTTTTGGCCCGGAACTCCGCGGCCTTGCGCTGGTGGGAGTCGCAGTCGCAGTCGAGGGCGTGGCCGGCGAACTCGTGCATCCGCGCCAGCCGGTCGTGCAGCTCGGCCACGTCGGCGCAGTTGGCGGCGGCGCGCTCCCGCATGGTCCGCACCCCCTCCTGCATGATCGCGCGCAGTTCCACGGCCCGCCGCATGGCCGGATGGACGGCGGACTCCGCGACCGGTCCGCTCGCGTCGAGCGGCCGGCGTGGCCGGGACTCCACATCGGGCCGGGCGCCGCGCACGCGCGGCAGATGCCGGACCGCCCGTTCCGGCGTGTGCTCGCCGCCCGTAGAGGGCCCGTAGGTCTCCGGGGCCGCCGACAGCAGCCCGAGCAGGCGGACGGCCAGACCGCCGCCGGTCATCAGCAGAGTCGCGCCGTCGAGCTCGACCAGCGCCCTGAAGCGGAGCAGGACCCGGGCTCCCTCCAGGTCGCAGAAGCCCACCGCGCCCAGGTCGAGCGTCACCCGGGCGAACCGCCGGAACAGCAGGCACGCCAGGGAGCTCTCCAGCCACTCGGTCCAGGACCAGTCGATGTCGCCGGACAGTGCCAGCTCCAGGTCGGTCTCGTCCTCGTGGACGACGCCGAGTGAAAGGATCATTTCGAATCCCTACCCCTTTTTGCTGTCTTATGTGCATACGCCGAGATAGCGGGCAGGGGAATTCCGTGGACAGCCATCAGGGAAGAGACCTCGTGGTCGTCGCCGCGTCGGCCGGCGGGGTCGAACCGCTGCGCACCCTGGTGGCCCGTCTGCCCCCGAGCCTACCCGCGGCGGTCCTGGTCGTCCTGCACGTGGCCTCGTCGGGGTCGAGCGCGCTGGCGGGCATCCTCGACCGGTCCGGGCCGCTCAAGGCGACTCCCGCCGAGGACGGGCAGCCGCTCGTGCGCGGGGAGATCCGGGTGGCGGTGGCCGGCCACCACCTGCTGGTGCACGACGGCCACCTGCGGGTCAGCCGGGGCCCGCGTTACAACGGCTACCGCCCGGCCGCCGACTTGCTGTTCATGAGCGCCGCCGTCGCCGCCGGGCCGAGGGTCGCCGGGGTGGTGCTGAGCGGCACCCTCGACGACGGGGCCCGCGGTTGTGAGCTGGTGGAACGGCACGGCGGGGTGGTGGTCGTGCAGGACCCGGAGGAGTGCGCGTTCCCCGGCATGCCGTCGGCGGCGCTGCGGGCGAGCGGGCGGGCCCGGACCCTGCCGGCTTCGCGGCTGGCCGAATGGATCGTGGAGCAGACCCGGTCGCCGGTGATCGCGGAGGAGACCATGCCCGACGAGGAACTGCTGCGTGACCTGGCCCCCTATCTGGCCCCCCGGTTGCCCGGCACCCCTCCCGAGGGGGAGCTGTCCGGCTTCACCTGCCCCGACTGCAGCGGCCCGCTGTACATACGGCCCGGCAACCCGAACCCCCGCTACGACTGCCGCGTGGGCCACTCGTGGTCGATGGAAACCATGATCGCAGGGCAGTCGGAGGCCGTCGAGCGGGCCCTGTGGGTGGCCGTGCTTCGCCTGGAGGAGCGCGGACGGCTGCTCCAGCGCATGATCAACTCCGCCGAGCGGCAGGGGCACCGGCTGTCGGTGTCCCGGCTCGCCGAGGAGGCCGAGCAGACGCGCGAGGCGCTGGAGACCATCAGGGTGATGCAGTCGCGACTCGGCGCGGAAGAGGACGTCACCGGCGCCTGACAGGCGTGCTGGGCATAGGGTCGAGGTGTGATCCCGGCTGACGAACGTGACTTCGACGACCTCCTGGCGATGCTGAAGGAGACCAGGGGCTTCGACTTCACCGGCTACAAGCGCACCACCCTGATGCGCCGCATCGCCCGTCGGCTGGAATCGCTGAAACTCCGCGACTACAGCGAATACCGCGACTACCTGGAGCTGGAGCCCGAGGAGTTCAACCGGCTGTTCGACAGCCTGCTGATCAACGTGACCAGTTTCTTCCGCGACCCGGTCGCCTGGCAGGTGCTCCGCGAGCGGGTCGTGCCCGCCATCGTCGCCGGCAAGCAGGCGGGCAAGGGCATCCGCGTCTGGAGCGCCGGCTGCGCCACCGGCGAGGAGGCCTACAGCCTCGCGATGATCCTGGCCGAGGAGATCGGCGTCGACGAGTTCAAGGATCGCGTCAAGATCTACGCCACCGACCTCGACGAACAGGCGCTCCAGGTCGCCCGCAGCGCGAGCTACACCGACCGCCAGATGGCCGAGGTCCCCCCGGAACTGCGCGACGCCTACTTCGAGTCGTCAGGGGGTCTGCACGCCTTCCGGCGCGACCTGCGCCGCCAGGTCATCTTCGGCCGCAACGACCTGACGCGCGACGCCCCGATCTCCCGGGTCGACCTGCTGCTGGCCCGCAACACCCTGATGTACTTCAACACCGAGACGCAGCTCAACATCGTGCGCCGGTTCCACTTCGCGCTGGCCAACCCGGGCTACCTGTTCCTCGGCAAGGCCGAGATGCTGCTCAACCACAGCGACAAGTTCGAGCCCCTCGACCTGCGCATGCGGTTGTTCAAGAAGACCGGAACCGCGTCCTCCGGGGCCCGCCCGGCCTGGTCGTCGGCGCTGCCCACCCACACGACGTTGGGCGAGCTGCAGAGCTCGGCTCTGGCCTCCGGCCCGGTCGCCCAGCTCGGCCTCGACACCAACGGCCGGCTCGCCCTGGTCAACAGCCGCGCCGAGATGCTCTTCAGCCTCAACCCGCGTGACATCGGCCGCCCGTTCCAGGACCTGGAGGTCTCCTACCGGCCCGTCGAGCTGCGCTCGGTGATCGAACAGGCCCAGACCGAGCTGCGCACCGTCGAGCTCCAGGAGATCATCTGGCAGCGGTCGGGGCAGCCCGACGTCGGCGTGTACGACGTCTCGGTGGTCCCGCTGCAGAACGGCGACGGCGACCTCGTCGGCGTCGGCATCAACTTCTACGACGTCACCCGCTACCGCCGCCTGCGCGACGAGCTCGAACAGGCCAACCGGGAGCTCGAGAACGCCTACGAGGAGCTCCAGTCCCTCAACGAGGAACTGGAGACCACCAACGAGGAACTCCAGTCCACGAACGAGGAGCTCGAGACCACCAACGAGGAACTCCAGTCCACGAACGAGGAACTGGAGACCATGAACGAGGAGCTCCAGTCGACCAACGACGAGCTTCAGCAGATCAACGACGCCCTCAACGCCCGTAGCGACGAGCTCGACAAGGCCAACGCGTTCGTCTCGGCGATGGTCCGCAGCCTCGGCGACGCCGTCGCGGTCGTCGACACCGAGTTGCGCGTGCTGATCTGGAGCCCCGGGGCCGAGGAGTTGTGGGGCGTGCGCGCCGACGAGGCCACCGGGCAGCAGCTGACCGGCCTGGACATCGGCCTGCCCCTCGACAACCTCGCCGCCCACCTGCGGGCCCTGGTCGGCGACGCCGAGCCCCGCGACTGGCCCGACGGCATGGCCGTCGACGCCGTCAACCGGCGGGGCCGCGCCACCCGGCTGAGCATCGAGTTCTCCCGCATGCTCGCCGAAGACGGCCGGACCGCCGGCGTCATCCTGCTGATGGACGTGCTCGACCCGGCGCCCTCCTAAGGACGACGTCCGGTGTGGCGCAGGATCTCCTCCGCGAGGCGGTCGTGCGCCGACGCGGGCAGGGTGTGGCCCATGCCCTCGATCATGACCAGGCGGGCCCCGGCGATGGCGGCGGCGGTGGCCTCGGCGTGCGCGGGCGGGAACATCGGGTCCTCCGTGCCGTGCACGACCAGCGTCGGCGCGGTGACGGCGGCCAGGTCGGCCGCGGAGCCCGGGTCGGCGGCCCCGGCGAGGGCGTGGTTGAGGCCGGCCCGCAGGTCGCGCGCCCGCGTGTAGGCCCGCCGCTCCAGCGTGCGGTACTCCTCCTCGTCGAACGGCAGGACCGGGCCGTGCAGGATCCGCCACAGCGGCAACCGGGCCGCCAGGTAGTCCTCCAGGGACGCCCCCGGCTCGGGGAACGAGGCGGCGAGCGCGGCGAGCAGCTCGGGCGCGGGGGGCGGGAGCTCGCCGGGCGGCGTCGGCGTCCCCTCCATGACGCGCCGCACCGCGGCCGCCGTGTCGGTGCCGAGGGGCTGGGACGACAGGCTCGTGAGGGTCAGCACGCGATCGGGGTGGGTGACGGCCAGCCGCTGGACGATGAGGCCGCCGAGGGAGGCGCCCACGAGGTGGGCCCGTTCGACCTTGAAGTCGTCCAGCACGGCGATCGCGTCGGAGGCCAGGTCGGCGACGGTGTAGGGGTGGGCGGCGAAGTCGACGGTCGAGGAGCGCCCGGTGTCGCGGTGGTCGTAGCGGATCACCCGGCGGCCCCCGTCGACGAGGCGGCGGACGAGCCCGTCGGGCCACTGGACACCCTGCGCCTGCGCGCCCATGACCAGCAGCACCGTCGGGTGCCCGGAGTCGCCGAAGGCCTCCGCCCACAGGTCGAGGTCACCGACGCGGACGATGTGTTCGTTATTTTCCTGCATGGTCGTTCAAGATAATGGCCGGCCCGTGATCGCGCACCCCGGTTTTCCGAGTTGAACTCCCCCGCCCCCGGCGGCACCCTGATCCCCATGGCCGGAGTCAAGGGACAGGTGCAGAAGCGGGGGGTGGCGCGCCGCCGCGCCATGGTCGACGCCGCGATCGAACTGTTCGCGCGGCAGGGGGTGCGCGGCACCGGCGTGGCCGCCGTCGCCGAGCGCGCCGGCGCCACCCCATCGGCCCTCATCCACCATTTCGGCAGCAAGGACGGGCTCGTCCAGGCCGTCCTGGAGGAGGCCGACCGGCGGGCCCTGGAGCGGCTGTCGGCCTCCCCGGACGCCGAACCCACCCTCGACCAGGCCTTCGAGTGGTTCGTCCGGGACGCCGGGCACACCGCCGCCGCCGACCGCGACCTGGCCGCCCTGCACACCACGCTCACCGCCGAGAACCTGGAGCCCGGCGCCGCGCTGCACACCTGGTTCCGCGACCGTGGCCGGGCGCTCCGGGCCCATCTGACCTCGCTGTACGGCAGGGCCGTGGCCGACGGCTCCGCCCGCGCCGGGCTCGACCCGTCGATCCTGGCGGCCGAGACGGCCGCGTTCATCGAGGGCGCCCACCTGGTGTGGCTGCTCGACCCCGAGCGGGTCGACCTGGCCGCCGTGCACCGCAGCTACTTCGAGGGCATGGCCGCCCGGCTCCGTTAAGCGATCAACCGCCTGGGCAGGGTCGCAGCATGCCTGAGGAACCGAACCAGACACCGCCGGGCCAGACGCAGAGCTATCCCGGAAGCAGCGGCGACATGGCGCCCGAGCCCCGCGACGAGATGCGCGACTACGCCGGCCGCGACCTGCTCAAGGGCCGCAAGGCCCTGGTCACCGGAGGCGACTCGGGAATCGGCAGGGCCGTGGCGGTCGCCTTCGCCAAGGAGGGGGCCGACGTCGCCATCGCCTACCTGAGCGAGCACGAGGACGCCGAGCACACCCGCGCGCTGGTCGAGCGCGAGGGCCGCCGCTGCGTGCTGCTGCCGGGCGACCTCGGCAGGGCCGACCACTGCGAGGAGGTGGTCGAACGCACCGTCAAGGAACTGGGCGGGCTCGACCTGCTGGTCAACAACGTCGCCTATCAGGAGCCGGTCGACTCGCTCGACGAACTCGACGACGAGCAGTGGAACCACACCTTCGCGGTGAACATCCACAGCTACTTCCGGGTCACCAAGGCGGCCCTGCGGCACATGGGCGACGGCGCGTCGATCATCAACACCTCGTCGATCAACGGCCTGCGCGGCAACAAGAGCCTGATCGACTACGCCGCGACCAAGGGCGCGATCAACGCCTTCACGATGTCGATGGCGCAGAACCTGGTCGACAAGGGCATCCGCGTCAACGCGGTGGCCCCCGGCCCGGTCTGGACCCCGCTGATCCCGGCCACCTTCCCCGAGGAGAAGGTGGAGAAGTTCGGCCAGCAGGCCCCGATGAAGCGGGCCGCCGACCCGGACGAGATCGCGCCGTCCTACGTGTTCTTCGCGTCCGGGCGCCTGTCGTCCTACTACACCGGCGAGGTCCTGGCCCCGATCGGCGGCGAGACCCTCCCGGGCTGAGGCCGGGGAGGGTCGCTCACGTCAGGGTGAGCCGCAGGTGTAGCCGCTCACCGTGGCGGTGTTGCCGGTGGGGCGGGTGACCTGGAAGCCGAACGTGGTACTGGCGTTCGGCGCGAGGTTGCCGTTGTAGTTCTGGTTGGTCGCGGTGACGGTCTGCCCGGAGACCGTGAGAGTGGCGTTCCACGAGCCCGAGAGCGTGTGCCCGGCCGGGAGCGTGAACGTCACCCGCCATCCGCTCAGCGCCGAGGTGCCCGTGTTGGTCACGGTCACCGGCTGGACGACGTAGCCGTTGCCCCACTGGGTCTGCACGGTCCCGGTCGCCGAGCACGGCCCGCCGGGCTGCGGGCTCGGCGAAGGCGAGGGTGAAGGCGAAGGAGAGGGCGAGGGGCTGGGCGAAGGGCTGGGCGAGGGAGACGGCGAGGGACTGGGCGACGGGGACGGGGTCACGCCCGCCGGGGGGACCCGGATGATGCGGTCGTCGGCCGCGACCGGGGTGCCCCGGCCGTCGCGGTTGCTGGTGCCGACCCACAACCAGCCGTCGGGGCCGACGGCGACCGCGCGGAGGCGGCCGTACTGGCCCTGGAACTGGGCGGAGGCGCCGGCGGAGCCGCCCGAGCCGTTGAGCGACACCGCCCACAGGCGGGTGCCGCGCAGGGCGGCCGCGAACAGGGTGTTGTTGGCGAAGGCGAGGCCGCTCGGGGAGGCCTCGGCGGTCGTCCACGTGATGATCGGGTTGCGGAACGACGGGTTGTTGCAGGTGCCCTCGCACGTCGGCCAGCCGTAGTTGCCGCCCGCCACGATCTGGTTGATCTCGTCGGTGGTGTTCTGGCCGAACTCGGTGGCGTACATGCGGCCCTGGGCGTCCCAGGCCAGGCCCTGGACGTTGCGGTGGCCCAGGCTGTAGACCCGCGAACCGGCGACGGGGTTGCTCGCGGGGATGCTTCCGTCGGGGTTCATGCGCAGGATCTTCCCGGCGGGCGAGCTCATGTTCTGGGCGTTGGACGTGGTCCCGGCGTCGCCGGTGGCCAGGTAGAGCATGCCGTCGGGCCCGAAGGCGATGCGCCCGCCGTCGTGGACCGTCGCGCGCGGGATGCCCGACAGCAGGACGTTCTGGGTCGAGGGCGCGCTCAGGCGGAAGCGGGCCAGGCGGTTGTCGGAGGCGGTGGTGAAGTAGACGTAGACCCACTGGTCCTGGGCGTAGGTCGGGGAGACGGCGATGCCGAGCAGGCCGCTCTCGCCCGAGGCGGACACGCCGCTGATTGTCGCCACGGCGACTGGGGTCTGGCCGGGCCGCACCTGCATGACGCGGCCGGTGTTGCGTTCGGTGACCAGGGCGCTCCCGTCGGGGAGGAAGGCGAACCCCCACGGGACCTGGAGCCCGGTGACCGACACCTGGGCCCGGTCGAAGTCGAAGCCGCCGACCACGGCGGCCCGGGCCGGCAGGGCGATCATCACTCCGAGGAGCAGGATCGCCGCGGCGATGACGTGCCTAACGTGTCTGGACATTGCGGAACCATACGAGGCCTGGTAAGCCCTGCCAACGATCAACGGCGAGGCCGGTCGCTGACCTGCGCGCTCCGAAGAAAGTTTCACCGGTCGACCGCAAAGTTTCGCCCCCCGAAACGGGGAAGCCCGGGCCTCCGTGGAGGGGAGGCCCGGGCTCGTAGAGGAAACTACTTGACGACCTTCACGTAGTCGCTCGCCTCAGAAGAGCCGAAGCCGTGACGACCGTCGTACCGGACGCCCCACGTGCCGCTGCCCCAGGCCTTGACCTTGGTGTAGAACGACCCGTTCGGGTTGGTGTCGATGGTCTTCACGTACTTCCACTTGTGCGAACCCGCAGGGAGGAAGTAGACGTCGATGTCCTGCCAGCCCAGCTTGTACCAGCCGTGCCAGTAGTCGCGAGAGTCGTAGCAGCCGCTCCAGCCGTCGTCGACGGGCTTGACGCTACCGTCGAGTTCGACATAGGCGCGGTCGTGCTTCTTGTAGTCGTAGTACCAGTCGCCGTAGCACTGGGCGACCTGGAGCTGCCCGGTCAGGGTGACGTAGCGGCCCTTCTTCACCGGCTCGGGGCCGGCGTTGAAGTCGACGATCCGCGTGGCCTTGGGGCCCTTCGGCGGCTTCGGCGGGTCATAGCTGAGGTGCTTGACCGTGAAGCCGGAAGAGCTGGTGTAGAGCTTGCCGTCGAACCCGCGAGCGTAGACCTTGACGGCGTAGAACCCCTTCGGGTCCTTCGTGTCGATCTTCACGCTCTCGGAGGTGGAGAACCACACGGGCTTCCACGGCGCCTTCTTCTCCTCCGACCCGTCGGCGGTGGTGCTGTCCGCCGACTTGTCGTCCCAGCTGGGGCCGTCCCAGTCGTCTCGGCCCCAGCTACCCTTGTGGTCGACCACGATCTTGGCGTGCTTGATGTCCACGCCCTTGACGGTGATCGACACGACCTCGGAGTCCCACTTGCCCTTGAGGACAACCTGGCCGGGGTTGACCCAGACATTCGTGATTCTCGGGTTGGGCCCGTCGTGGTGACCGTGCCCGTGACCCGGGTCCGCTAAGGCGGGGGCCGCGGAGACGAGCGCCGAGGCGCTCATCGCAGCGGCCGCCACCAGCGCGGTGGCGATGCGCTTGATCATAAGAGGGTGCTTCCTCTCCCCGTTACAACGCGCGCTTCCGGCATGAAGCGCGCCTACGTCATAGACGGGAAATCTCCGCCAAAAGTTGCGGGTCTGCCGAAGAAAAAGTGATCACAACTTGGCAACGGGAACGGTTGCTCGCGCGTCGAGGTCAGATGATCACTGACGGTACATCTCCTCGATGATCTCCGCGTACTTCGCGTGGATGACCCGGCGCTTGAGCTTCAGGCTCGGGGTGAGCTCCTCGGTCTCGGCCGTCCACTCGACCGGCAGCAGCCGCCAGCGCTTGACCTGCTGCACCCGGGCCAGCTTCTCGTTGGCGGCCTCGACCGCCGCCTCGACGGTCTTCAGCACGTCGGGGTGCCGGGCCAGGTCGGCCAGGTCGGTGAAGGTGATGCCGTTGGCCTGCGCCCAGCCGGGGGCGATCTCCCCGTCGAGGGTGAGGATCGCGACCGGGTAGGGCCTGCCGTCGCCGAAGGCGAGGGCCTGGCCGATGAGGGCGTGCTCCTTCAGGTAGTTCTCGATGTTGGCCGGGGAGATGTTCTCGCCCCCGGCGGTGATGATGAGCTCCTTCTTGCGGTCGACGATGCGGACGAAGCCGTGCTCGTCGAGCGAGCCGACGTCGCCGGTGTGCAGCCAGCCCTCGTCGTCGAACAGGTCGGCGGTGGCCTCGGGGCGGTTGAGGTAGCCCGACGTGTTCAGCGGGCTGCGGGTGAGGATCTCCCCGTCGTCGGCGATCCGCACCTCGACGCCCGGTTCGGGGCGGCCGACCGTGCCGAGCCGATAGGCGTCGGGGCTGTTGGCGGTGAACGCCCCGGTGGTCTCGGTCATGCCGTAGACGTCGAGCACCTTGAGCCCGAGGCCGGCGAAGAAACGCTGCACCTCCAGCGGCATCGGCGCCGCCGCGGTGGCCAGCCAGCCCGCGTTGTCGAAGCCGATCATGCCGCGGATGATCGACAGCAGCGCGGCGTCGGCGGCCTCGTACGCGGCCTGGACCTCCGGCGTCATCGTGTGGCCGACCTGACCCGCCTCGACCCAGGCGAGCCCGGCGGCCATGGCCTTGCGCGCGTTCTCCTGCTGGTCCTCCGGCGACATGGCCAGCAGCGCGGAGAGCTTGGCCATCATCTTCTCCCAGACACGCGGCACGCCGAAGAACAACACCGGCTTGACCGCGGCGAGGGTCGGCCCGAGGTTGGCCAGGTCGGTGCAGAAGTGCACGTGGGAGACCTTGAACAGGGGCAGGTAGAGGCTCAGCACCCGCTCGGCGATGTGGGCGTAGGTCAGGTAGGAGATCTGGGTGCCCTGGGTGGGCAGCGAGGTCATCCGGTCGGTCGCGCCGACCTCGAAGAGCACGTTGCGGTGGGTGAGCGGGACGCCCTTCGGCATGCCGGTGGTGCCCGAGGTGTAGAGGACGGTGAGGGTGTCGTCGGGGGTGACCGAGCGCCAGCGCTCCTCGACCGACTGGGGGTCGGCGGCCAGCGCCTCGGCGCCCATCGCCAGGAAGTCGGCCCACGAGAGCTGGTCGCCGGTCGCGCCCTCCAACAGGATGATCTTCTCCAGGCCGGGCACCTGGTCGAGGACCGGCGCCCACCGGGCCAGCTCGGCCGGGCCGCCCAGCACGGCGACCTTGGCGCCGACGTCGTTGGCCACATAGGCGACCTGGTCGGGCGCGAAGGTGGCGTACACCGAGCACGGGATCGCCCCCGCGTGCACGGCCCCGAGGTCGGCGAGCACGTGCTCGCTGCGGTTGACCATCATGAGGGCCACCGAGTCGCCCGGATCGACGCCCAGTGCGGCGAACCCGGCGGCGATCTCCAGCACCCGCTGCCGGGCCTCCCGGTAGGTCAGGGTGGACCAGCCGCCCTCGACGGGGTCGGAATAGGCGGGTAGGTCGGGGTGGGCCTCGGCGGTCTCGTCGAGCTGAGAACAGATGGTCCGACCGGCGATGCTCTCCTCGATCGCCGCCCGCTCCTCAAGAACCATTCCGCGTCTCCTCAGGGGGATGCTGGACAGAGTGACCCGCATCACATCATCGGTAAGTCAACCCTGACAAGATGTCCTGGTGACATGGGTGCTCGACCTCACCGGGATCTTCGTCTTCGCCATCTCCGGCGCGCTCGCCGGGGTCCGCACCCGCCTCGACGTCGTGGGCATGGCGGTGCTGGCGTTCTTCACCGCGGTGGGCGGCGGGATCCTGCGCGACGTGTTCCTGGGCGTGCAGCCGGCCGCGCTGCACGACGCCGGTTACGTGCTGGTCCCGCTGGTGGCGGCGGGGATCGTGTTCTTCTGGCACCCGCAGGTGACACGGCTGCTGCCGAGCATCCTGATCTTCGACGCGGCCGGGCTGGGCCTGTTCTGCGCGACCGGCACCGAGAAGGCGCTGCTGTTCGGCCTGTCGCCGCTGCACGCGGTACTGCTCGGGGTGGTCACGGCGGTCGGCGGGGGCGTGCTGCGCGACGTCCTGTCGGGCCAGCGGCCCACGCTGCTCTACGACCGCCAGCTCTACGCGGTGCCCGCGTTCGTGGGCGCGTTCACGCTCGCCGCGCTCTTCGAGTTCGGTGTACGCGGCCCGCTGGCCGTCCTGGCCGCCGCCGTGCTGGCCTTCGGCCTGCGGTTCCTGGCGATGCGGCGGGGCTGGCGGGCGCCGCTGGCACGGGGCGTCACAGACTCAGCGTGAGCCGGGTGTCGGCCGGCGGCGCCTGCCCCGGCCGGGCGGCGGCGATCCTGGCGACCGCGTCGGCCAGCATGTGGGGCGGATGGCAGTAGGAGAGCCGCAGGTAGCCCTCGCAGGCGCCGTCGACGCCGAACCACCGTCCGGGCGCGAGCCTGACCCCGTTCGCGGCGGCCGCCTGGACCACCGGGGCCGCCGACGGGACGTCGAGCTTCGCCCAGATCGACCCGCCGCCGACCGGCCGGGGATAGGTCCAGCCGGGCAGGTGCTCGGCCAGCGCCGCCGTCAGGGCGTCGCGGGAGGTCGCCAGCCAGGCGCGGCGCTCGGCCCGGGACTCCTCCACCCGGGGGAACAGCTCGGCCACCACGAGCTGGTCGAACACCGCCGTGGCCAGGTCGACGCCCGACCGCAGCACCGACAGCCGCTCCACCAGCTCCGCCGTGCCGCGCAACCACCCGACCCGGAGCCCGCCCCACCACAACTTCGACGCCGACCCGATCGTGATCACCCGGTTGTCGGTGTCCCAGCGGGCCAGCGGCGGCGGCATGACCACGTCGTCGACGGCCACCTCGCCCCAGGTCTCGTCGCAGATCAACGTGACGTCGTGGCGGCGCGCGGCGGCCACGAGCGCGGCCCGGCGGGCGGCGTCCATCAGCGTGCCGGTGGGGTTGTGGAAGTCGGGCAGCACGTAGGCGACCTTCGCCTGCCGCAGCGAGCTCTCCATCAGCTCCCCCGCCGCCACCACCCTGGCGCCGTGGAGCCGTACCGACTGGATCGCGTGGGCGTAGGTCGGCGACTCCAGCAGCACCGGGTCGCCGGGCCTGACCAGCAGGGCGAACAGCAGGTGCATGGCCTGCTGGGCGCCGGGGGTGATGAGGATCTGCTCCGGCCGGGTGGCGACGCCGCGTTCGGTGTAGCGCCGGGCCACCTCCTCGCGCAGGACGGGCAGGCCGACCGGCTCGTAGCCGATGCCGAGCAGGTGGCGGTGGTAGCTCGCGGCGGCCGCCGCCACGGCGGGGGCGACCTGGGAGGCGGCCGGCATCGAGGCGACGTGCAGGGGGATCATGCCGTCGCCGGGGATCGGGATCGTCCAGGGGGTGTCGCCGCCGACGGGGAGGGCGGTCGTGCTGCCGGAGCCCTGCCGGGCGGTGACGTAGCCGTGGTCCTTGAGCAGGTCGTAGGCGGCGGTCACGGTGGTCCGGCTGACGCCGAGCGCGGCGGCGAGGTGGCGTTCGGCCGGCAGGCGCACCCCGACCGGGATCGCGCCGTCGTGCATCCTGCCCCGCAGCGCCTCGGCCAGCGCCCGGTAGTAGGGGCGGGCGCCGGCCGGGACGGCGAGCAGGCGGGCGAGCTGCTCGGGAGCGATGGTGCGCGTCACGCCGGCCAGCTTAAGACCAATTTCGGCGATTGGCTCTGTTTTCCCGACCAGGACCTTCGCCACACTGAGGGCATTATGGTACAAACATCCACTCATCCCACCTCTATGCGGCTCGTCCGGCTCTACGCCGGTCTGTTCCTGTACGGCGCCGGCTCCGGCCTCCAGATCGAGTCGAACCTCGGCAGCTCCCCCTGGGACGTCTTCCATCAGGGTCTGTCCCGCCACTGGGGACTCAGCATCGGCGCGTGGGTCGTCATCGTCGGGGCGGCCGTGATGCTGCTCTGGATCCCCCTGCGCCAGCGGCCGGGCCTGGGCACGATCAGCAACGTGCTGCTGCTCGGGTGGTTCTTCGACCTGACCGTCTGGCTGGCCCCCACACCCGGTCACTGGCTCGTCCAGTGGGCCTACCTGCTGACCGGGGTGGTCGTCGTCGGCGGCGCGACCGCCCTCTACATCGGCGCGGGATACGGCCCCGGGCCGCGTGACGGGCTGATGACCGGGCTGCACCGGCTCGGCCTGTCGATCCGGCTGGCCCGGGTGGTCATCGAGCTGACCGTGCTGGCGATCGGGTGGCTCCTCGGCGGCGTCGCCGGCGTGGGCACGCTGGTGTTCGCCCTGATGATCGGGCCCGTCACCCAGTTCTTCATGAAGGCTCGGTGGGTAGCTTGATCACATGCGGATCGAGGACTACGCGCTGATCGGCGACATGCAGTCGGCGGCCCTGGTGGGCCGCGACGGCTCGGTCGACTGGCTCTGCCTGCCCCGTTTCGACTCCCCCGCGTGCTTCGCCGCGCTGCTGGGCAACCAGCGCCACGGTTCCTGGCGCATCTGGGCCTCCGGGATGGAGACGGCCTCCAGCCGCCGCTACTGGGGCGACACGCTCGTCCTGGAATCGACGTGGGACACCCCCGGCGGCACCGCCCGGGTGATCGACTTCATGCCGATCCGCCACGAGCACCCCCGCCTGGTCAGGGTCGTCGAGGGGGTGGCCGGCTCGGTCGAGATGAACTGCGAGATCCGCATCCGGTTCGACTACGGCCGGATCGTGCCGTGGGTGCGCCGCCGCGACGGCAGCCTCCAGGCGGTGGGCGGCCCCGACTCCGCCTGGATCCACTCGCCGGTCCACCTGCACGGCAGCGACTACCGCCACAAGGGCACCTTCCGGGTCGAGGCGGGCGACAAGTTGTCGTTCGTGTTCAGCTGGCACCCTTCCCATGCGCCCGCGCCGCCCATGATCGACCCGCTCGACGAGCTCGACTACACCCGCGAGATCTGGGAGGACTGGGTCTCCAAGGGCACCCACGCGGGCGAGTGGCGCGACGCCGTCGTCCGCTCGATGATCACGCTGAAGGGGCTGACCTACGCCCCCACCGGCGGCATCGTCGCCGCGGCCACCACCAGCCTGCCGGAGGACCTCGGCGGCGTGCGCAACTGGGACTACCGGTTCTGCTGGCTGCGCGACGCCTCGATGACCCTCGACGCCCTGCTGACCAGCGGCTACATCGATGAGGCCAAGGCCTGGCGCGAGTGGCTGCTGCGCGCGATCGCCGGACGTCCGCAGGACCTCCAGATCATGTACGGCGTCGCCGGCGAACGCCGCCTCCCCGAAATGACCCTCGACTGGCTCCCCGGCTACGAGAACTCCCTGCCGGCCCGCATCGGCAACAGCGCCGCCAACCAGCTCCAGCTCGACGTCTACGGCGAGGTCGTCAACTCGCTCTACCAGGCCGGCAAGGGCGGCCTCCACCCCGACGACCACGCCTGGAAGCTGACCCGCAAGATGATGGACTTCCTGGAGACCGGCTGGCAACAGCCCGACGAGGGCCTGTGGGAGGTGCGCGGCCCGCGCCGCCAGTTCACCCACTCCAAGGTGATGGTCTGGGTCGCCTGCGACCGCGTCATCCGCACCATGGAGGCCCAGCGCCGCTCGGGCCCGATCGACCGGTGGAGGGCGCTGCGCGAGGAGATCCACAAGGAGATCTGCGAGAAGGCCTACGACCCCCACCGCAACACCTTCACCCAGTACTACGGCTCCACGGAGCTCGACGCCGCGACGCTGCTCATCCCCACAATGGGCTTCCTGCCGCCCGACGACCACCGCGTGATCGGCACCATCAACGCGATCGAGCGCGAGCTGACCACGCCCGAGGGGTTCGTGCTGCGCTACTCGACCAGCGAGCACAACGCGGTCGACGGGCTGCCCGGCCGCGAGGGCGCGTTCCTGGCCTGCAGCTTCTGGCTCGCCGAGGCCAAGGCACGCATGGGCCTGCGCAAGGAGGCCTGCGACCTGTTCCGGCGCCTGCTCGACCTGCGCAACGACGTCGGCCTCCTCTCCGAGGAGTACGACCCCGTGCAGGGCCGCCTGGTGGGCAACTTCCCACAGGCGTTCAGCCACGTCCCGCTGATCCACACGGCCCAGGCGCTGGGCTGACCCGTGGTGGTCAGTTGGCGTCTCCGGCCAGGCGCGCCAGCAGGCGGGCGAAGTCGGCGGGCGGCGTCACCACGAGCCTGACCTGGCCGTCCTGGGGAACCAGGTCGGCCTGGATGCGGGTCAGCCGGTCGCGGTGCCACCAGTAGACGTGGGGGCTGAGGCCGCCGTCGCGGTCGTCGAACTCGCGCTGGGCGTAGACGCGCATGCGCTCCAGGGCGCGTACGACGCCGATGCCCTCGATGGGGTGCACGGCCATCGCGCCCGGATGGGGCAGCACGACGAGCAGCCCGTCGGGCGGGCCGGGCAGCCGCCGCAGGTGCGCCACGGCCGTGGGCGCGCTGATCATCCGCACGCTCACCCCGCCGAGCTGCAGGTATTCGGCGGTGATGCGCTCGTCGGCCAGCGCGTTGTCGAGCGCGACGTCGAGCGCCTCGGCGGGCGGGATCGGCCAGCAGAAGGCCTCCTCCGGCCGGACCGGACGGCCGCCGATCGTCAGCACCTCGATCAGGTCGGCGCTCAGGTGGCGGCCGATGATGCGCGAGGGGTCGGGGATGGCCGGGTCGTCGGCCGCGTGCAGGCGGGTGCGCAGCAGCGGTTTGATCCGGCCCAGGTTGCACGCGTCGAACGGTTCGCCCGACACGGCGTGGGACAGGTGCTCGGAGACCAGCATCGGCCAGTCTTCCCGCGACCTGCGGGCCGCCTCACGGCGGAGCCCGACCAGATTGACGGTACGGGACGTCTCGTCGCCGCCCATGATCAGGGTGGCGCCGTCGTCCTCGAACGCGCAGGTGTAGCCCATTGTCTCGACCACCAGGGCGAGGAGGGAGTCAAGATCGACGTCCTCGACGGGCCGGGAGGCAGGCTGCACTGGCTGGTCAGGCCGAATCCGGCTGCGGAGTCGCCGCAACAGACCCAAGGCTCATCCCCTTACAAGCGTGGCGTGTTGCCAGCTTCAGGGTGCCTTGTCCTGGTTGCCGATGAGGCCGGTGAGAGAGCACGATTCGGTATCAATAACCCCATCGGCCCCCAGCCACACACTGAACTGTGGTGTCCCGTGACCGATCGGCAGTCCCGCGATGATCGGCACTCCCAGCGGTCCGAGCCGTTCCACCAGCACCGGCAGCGCCTCCCCGCACTCCACCCACGACCCGAGGACGAAGCCGACCGCGCCGTCGAGACAACCGGCCTGGAGTAGCTGGGTCAGCATACGGTCGATTCGGTAGGGCTCCTCACGGACGTCCTCCAGCAGGACGATCCGGCCCCGCGCCTCCATCTGGTGGGGCGTGCCGCAGAGCGCCGCCAGCAACGTCAGGTTGCCGCCGGTCAGCGGCCCGATGGCCGACCCCGGCACGAGCACCTGGTCGCCCTTGACCGGCCGGGGCTCCAGGCTGGAGATGAGCGAGGCCTTGAGGTGCGACAACGACCGGGGCTCCGGCCCCTCCTCGTCGCTGATCGTCGAGCAGGCCGGCATCGGGCCGAACAACGAGGCCACCCCCAGACGGCGCTGGAAGGCCAGGTGGAGGGCGGTGATGTCGCTCGACCCCACGAGGGGTTTGGGCCGGACGGCCTCCATCTTGTCCCAGTCGAGGTGGTCGAGGACCCGCGTGGCGCCGTAGCCGCCCCGCGCGCAGACCACGGCGGCGATCTCCGGATCGCACCAGGCCTCCTGCAGGTCGGCGGCGCGGGCCTGGTCGGGCCCGGCGAGGTAGCCGCGGCGGATCAGCATGCGGGGCCCGAACCGGACGTTCAGGCCGAGGCCGGTGAGCACGTGGCGGCCGCGGTTGAGCCGGTCGAGGTCGACCGGACCGGAAGGCGCGACGACGGCCACGGTGTCACCGTGCCGGAGACGGGGTGGAGTACGTTCGGACACCCCCCAAAGAGTGTCAGACTAGGCGCTACCTATGCGACCACCGACCCACATTCTCGTGGTAAACGGCGTCAAGGTCCGTCAGCCGGTCTTCGTGCTCGCCGCCCCCCACAGCGGTGCGGACCTGCTCGCCCGTGCCATCAAGCGCTCGCCCGGCGTGCATCTCACGATGGGCCGGGGCGCGGTTTCCCGTGTCGTCTACGCGTTCGCGCGGCGGCCGTCGATCGCGCGCAGCCCGGGGGCGCCCCGGGTGATCCGCGACGTGCTGGCCGAGGCCTGGCAGGTGGTGCCGGGCGCGTGCGGCGAGTGCTCCGGCACGTGCAAGGAGGCCGGGGGCATCATCGGGGCGGGCCCGTGCGTGACCGCCTCCGAGCTGACCCGGTTCGGCGACGCCAGCCCCGACCTGCTCTACAGCGCTCCCGTCCTGCTCCAGGCCTTCCCCGACGCCCGGTTCGTCCAGGTCATCCGCGACGGCCGCGACGTCGTCGCCGACATGCTGGCCGACCCGGCGACGATGGCCTGGTTCAAGCCCCACATGCTGTCCGACGACAGCGAGTTCCCCAGCCCGTTCCTCGGCGTCAACAACGCCGAGCACAAGCTGCGCTGGAAGGAGATGCCGGTCGCGGGCAAGAGCGCGCTGCGCTGGCGCGCCGCGATCCGCCTGTCGGCGGTGCTCCGCAAGGAGCTCCCCGCCGACCAGCTCCTGACGATCCGGTACGAGGACCTGCACAAGTCCCCCGCCGAGACGTTCGGCCAGGTGGGCGAGTTCCTCGGCGCCAAGATCTCCACGATCGCCCTCTACGGCACCGGCGCCCCGCGGGTGGGCGCCCGCCGCCGCCTCGCGCACACCGACGCCGAACTGGTCGGCAAGGTCGCCCGCGAGGAGCTCAAACGGCTGGGCTACTCGTGAACTGGGTCTTGTAGAGCTCCGCGTAGGCGCCGTCGAGGACCATCAGCTCGTCGTGCCGCCCGAGCTCCACGACGCGGCCCTCGTTCATGACCAGGATCACGTCGGCCTCGCGGATGGTCGACAGCCGGTGGGCGATGACGAGGCTGGTCCGGCCCGCCAGGGCCGTCTTCAGGGCCTGCTGCACGGCCACCTCCGACTCCGAGTCGAGGTGGGCGGTGGCCTCGTCGAGCACCACCACGGGCGGGGCCTTGAGCAGCAGCCGGGCCAGCGCCACCCGCTGTTTCTCGCCGCCGGAGAACCGGTAGCCGCGCTCCCCCACGACCGTGTCGAGCCCCTCGGGCAACGTGGCGACCAGGTCGGCGATCTGGGCCGCCCGCAGGGCCTCCCAGATCTCCTCGTCGGTGGCCTCCGGGCGGGCGTAGCGAAGGTTGGCGGCGATGGTGTCGTGGAACAGGTGCGGGTCCTGCATGACGACGCCCACGGTGTCGCGCAGCGACTCCATCGTGGCGTCGCGCACGTCGAGGCCGTTGAGCCGGACCGCGCCGGCGTCGACGTCGTACAGGCGGGAGACCAGCGAGGTCGTGGTGGTCTTGCCGGCGCCCGAATGGCCGACCAGGGCGACCATCTGGCCCGGCCGGGCGGTGAAGGTGACGCCCTTGAGCACCTCGGCCGATTCGCCCTGGTCGGGGCGGGCGACCGACTCCAGGGAGGCCAGCGACACCTCGGCCCCGCCCGGGTAGCGGAAGCGGACGTCGTCGAACTCGATGGTGACCGGCCCGGCCGGCACCCTCTGGGCGTCGGGCTTCTCGGCGACCATCGGCTTGAGGTCGAGCACCTCGAAGACGCGGTCGAAGCTGACCAGGGCGGTCATCACGTCGATGTGCACGTTGGACAGGCCGGTGAGGGGGCCGTACAGCCGCATCAGCAGCGCCGACATGGCCACCAGCGTGCCGAGCTCGAACGATCCGTCGACCGCCAGCACGCCGCCGAGCCCGTAGACCAGGGCGGTGGCGAGCGCGGCGATGAGGCCCAGCGCGATGCGGAACACGGTGCCGAACATGGCGACGGTGACGCCGATGTCGCGCACCCGGGCGGCCCGCCCGGCGAAGTGCCTGGCCTCGTCGTCGGGGCGTCCGTAGAGCTTGGCGACCATCGCGCCGGCCACGTTGAAGCGCTCGGTCATCACCGAGCTCATCTCGGCGCCGAGCTCCATCTGCTCGCGGGTGTACTTCGACATGCGGCGGCCCACCCACTGGGCGGGCAGGATGAAGACCGGCACCATGAGCAGCGCGACCAGGGTGATCTGCCACGACAGCGCCAGCATCGTGACCAGCACGACGACCAGGCTGACCACGTTGGAGACGACCGACGACAACGTGCTGGTGATGGCCCGCTGCGCGCCGATGACGTCGCCGTTGAGCCGCGAGACCAGCGCGCCCGTCTGCGCCCGCATGAAGAACGCCACCGGCATGCGCTGGACGTGGTCGAAGACCTCCGTGCGCAGGTTGTAGATCAGGCCCTCGCCGATCCGGGCCGAGAACCAGCGTTCGGCCAGGCCCAGCACGGCGTCGAGCAGCGCCAGCCCCGCGATGGCCACCGCCAGCCAGACGACCAGCCCCGAGTCCCTCGACGGGATGGCCACGTCGATGATCTGCTTCACGACCAGCGGGTTGGCCACCACGGTCACCGACCCGACCGTGATCAGGGCAAGGAACGCCACGATCGACCACTTGAACGGCGCGGCGTAGCGGGCGATCCGCCGGATCGTGCCCGGCGCGAGACGCTCCTTCATCACGTCGCCGTCGCGCCGCATCGACCGCATCATCTGCCAGCCCATGTTCGGGCCGCCCATCATCGCCATGTCGTGGCAAACCCTTTACGTGAAAGGGCGATTCCAGGATCAGCCCGAGGCGAACAGCGACCGGATGCGGACCACCTGTTCGGCTCTCTCCGCGGCCGCCTGCTCCTCCAGTGTGCGGCTTCCCGCGCCCTGCAGCAGCCGTTTCGTCGCGGTCGCGGCGGACCGCTCCGTGGCGAGCAGCGCCGCCGCAAGGTCGGCCACGGCCGTATCCAGCTCCTCAACCGGTACGGCCAGCTCGGCCAGCCGGAGGCGCAACGCCTCCTCCGCCCCGACCTTCCGGGCGGTGACGCACAACTCCAGGGCCCTCGGCAGCCCCACGATATCGACCAGCGGCTTGGTCCCCGTCAGGTCGGGCACCAGGCCGAGCGCCGGTTCCTTCATGCAGAACTGCACGTCGTCGGCCACGATCCGCAGGTCGCACGCGAGCGCGAGCTGGAATCCGGCCCCGATCGCGTGGCCCTGGACGGCCGCGATCGAGATGATCTCCGGACGACGCAACCACAGGAAGGCCTGCTGCGCCTGGGCGATCCGCTCCTCGAAGCCCTCACCGAGCACCGAGGAGAACGAGCCCTCACCGGGCACTCCCCCGGGCGTGAACAGTCGCAGGTCGATGCCTGCGGAGAAGGACGGCCCCTCGCCTTTCACGACGACGATCCGCACGGTCTCGGGGAGGTCGTCCCCGATCCGGGCCAGTGCCGACCAGGTGGCGAACGTCTGGGCGTTCCGCTTGTCCGGCCGGTTCAGCGTGATCGTCGCGATCTCGCCGTCCACCTCGTAGCGCAGTCCGACCTCAGCGAGCGCGCTCGCCGAGATCTGCTCCGCTCTCCCCCCTTGTGCCGCTTCCACAGCGTCGTTCACAGCCCGCAACCCCTTCCTGGCGGTCACGCCCGAGCCTACCGAACCCTGTTCGGTCATCCGACCCCGGCCGGTCGGCTCGGGAGCGGACCGCTCTGGATCTGAGGTACACGAGCGGCTGCGGTCGCGCGGCGGCGAGGCGGAACTAGCGCTTGGTCTTGCCTCGGGTCGCCCCGCCGCGTCCCCGCAGAGTCACGCCCGACTCGCTGAGGATGCGGTGGATGAATCCGTACGACCGGCCGGTGGAAGCGGCCAGGGCGCGGATGCTCTCACCCGCGGCATAGCGCTTCTTGAGATCGCTGGCCAGTTTTTCACGGTCGGCCCCGGTCACCCGGGTGCCCTTCTTCAGAGTCTCGGCCACGAGTACCTCCTGTAGTGCCAGACTTCCGCAGCGTTACTCACGCCATGATCAGTCATTTCGGCTCGATCGGCTACCTACTCCCAGGGAAAAGATCCGTACCCGGTAAATTTATGATCAGGCGAGGGCGACGAGATCGGAAAATTCCTCGCTCCACGCGTCTTCGACACCGTCGGGCAGCAGGATGACCCGGTCGGGTTGCAGCGCCTCCACCGCCCCTTCGTCGTGGGTGACCAAGACGATCGCCCCTGTGTAAGAGCGCAGAGCCGTCAGCACCTGTTCCCGCGAGGCCGGATCGAGGTTGTTGGTGGGCTCGTCGAGCAGCAGCACGTTGGCGCTGGAGAGCACCAGCGTGGCCAGGGCCAGCCGGGTCTTCTCGCCGCCGGACAACACCCCGGCGGGCTTGTCGACGTCGTCGCCGGTGAACAGGAACGAGCCGAGCACCTTGCGCAGGTCGACGTCGGCGAGGTCGGGCCCGGCCGAGCGCATGTTCTCGAGCACGGTGCGCTCGGGGTCGAGGGTCTCGTGCTCCTGGGCGTAGTAGCCGATCTTCAGGCCGTGGCCGGGGCGCACCTCGCCGGTGTCGGGCTTCTCGATGCCGCCCAGGATGCGCAGCAGCGTGGTCTTGCCGGCGCCGTTGAGGCCGAGGATGACGACCCGGTGACCCCGGTCGACGGCGGCGTCAACGTCGGTGAAGACCTCGAGGGAGCCGTAGGACTTGGAGAGGTCGACGGCCGACAGCGGGGTGCGGCCACAGGGCGCGGGCGACGGGAAGCGCAGCTTGGCCACCTTGTCGGAACGGCGCTCGGGCTCGATCCCGCGCAGCAGGCGCTCGGCGCGGCGCTGCATGTCCTGGGCGGCCTTGGCCTTGGTGGCCTTGGCGCGCATCTTGTCGGCCTGCGCCATCAGCACCCCGGCCTGCTTCTCGGCGTTGGCCCGCTCGCGCTTGCGGCGCTTCTCGTCGGTCTCGCGCTGCGTCAGGTAGGCCTTCCAGCCGACGTTGTACGTGTCGATCACGCACCGGTTCGCGTCGAGATGGAGCACCCGGTTTACCGTCGCTTCAAGTAGACCAACATCGTGACTGATGATGATCAAGCCGCCCTGGTGGGAACGCAAAAAATCACGAAGCCAGCCGATGGAGTCCGCATCGAGGTGGTTTGTCGGCTCGTCGAGGAGGAGAGTCTCCGATCCCGAGAAAAGAATGCGCGCCAGTTCGACCCGCCTCCGCTGACCACCCGAGAGGGTCTCCAGCGGCTGCCCGAGCACCCGGTCGGGCAGGCCCAGGCTGGAGGCGATCGAGGCGGCCTCCGACTCGGCGGCGTAGCCGCCCAGGACGTGGAGCCGGTCTTCGAGGCGGCCGTAGGCCTTCACGGCCTTGTCGCGGGTGCGCGGGTCGGCCGAGGTCATGCCGAGCTCGGCCCGGCGCAGGTCGCGGATGACCTCGTCGAGGCCGCGCGCCGACAGGATGCGGTCGCGGGCGATCACCTGGAGGTCGCCGGTCCGCGGGTCCTGCGGCAGGTAGCCGACCGCGCCGGTGATGGTGACCGTGCCGCCCGCGGGCTGGCCCTCGCCGGCGAGGGTCTTGGTGAGCGTGGTCTTGCCCGCTCCGTTGCGGCCGACCAGGCCGATCTTGTCGCCCGGGTTGACCCGGAACGACGCCCCCTCGATGAGGAGGCGCGAACCCACGCGCAGTTCGATGTCGGTTGCGATGATCATGGTTTGGGGGACACTCCCGTGAGTAGCGAGACGCGGACGGCCGGAGGACGGCCGTGGCTCGCGCCGTGAATCTGCCTCGAAGAACACGAGACGCGGACGGCCGGAGGACGGCCGTGGCTCGCGCCGTGAATCTGCTCGAAGAACACGTGACGCGGACGGCCGTGGCTCGCGCCGTGAACCAGCTGGAAGACATGGCTTCGGATCGCGGGCACACGGAAGTGATCAATCGGGAGTGCGCATGCGTCGATTGTATGGTGGCCCGGCGAAATCCCCGACTTCTTAAACGTGGGGCGGATCGACCACCCTGATCCTGACCGCCCGGAACTCCTCCGGCGTCTTCTCCAGCACGGCCAGCCGGGGATCGGGGACGGTCAGGAAGGGCGCGGTCTCCCGCGCGAACAGCGGCGCCAGCCGCCGGTCGCCCCGCAGCTCGTCGATCGCCTTGCGGTCTCCCCCGACGACGAAGCCCGCCACCCCTTCCTCCACCGCGGGAAGCAGCACCCGGGCGGCCACGTCGGCGGCGGCCCCGAGGGCCTCGTCGGCCTGTTTCTCCCGGCGGCGGGCGAACCGCTGCTGCGACCACCCTCCGGCGGCGCTCCTGCCGTGGACGAGCCGGGAGCCCACCTTGGAGACGAGGAGCCGGTCGCCCTCGAAGACCCCGGCGGCGTATCCGCCGAGACGTACGAGGAGAACCGCCACCCGGCGGTCCCGGGAGACGTGGGAGACCAGGCCCTCGGCGAGAGAGCCGGGGTGCGCCTCCAGGGGGCCGAACGGGACGTGGCACTCGGCCACGGCGCCGTCCGGGGCGGTGAGCACGACCAGTTCAGGGGTGCCCGTCTCCGACGGCGGCCCGCCGTGGCGGTCGGCGAAGTTGATGAGCCAGCGGGGCAGCCGGGACGGGGGGATCGACACCCACCGTCCGCCCCCGGCGGCCGGGCGTGCGCTCATGGCTGCCCAGATTAGCGGCCCGGAGCCGGACGTCCACGGTTGTCGGTAGGGGGAAATGTGGGTGAATTTCGCATCACCGGCCTCAAGGACGGCAGGCAGGCGCACCAGAATCGTCGTGTGTCGGTTCCCTTGCCCTATCCGGCGCCGGTCGCCGTCTCACCTGGTGAGCAGTCCTCCACGACCGGCCCGTTCACCGTGTCGGGGTACGTGCCGGCCTGGGCCGCCGCGCCGCAGAACCCCACCGGCGGCCCGCCGAGCGCCTTCGGCCCGGTCGCCAGTTTCACCCCCGTCGTCGACCTCGACACCGGCGGGGTGATCGCCATACAGGTCGGCGCGAGCACGCCCGCCGCCGAGCGGGCCGACGTCGGCGGGACCGTGGCGGGCATCCGCGCCGCCGCCGAGCACGACGCGCGGCTCCCCCTCGTGCTGCCCATCCCCATCGCCGCCGTCTCGGCCGGTTCGGCGGGGCTGGCGCCGCTGCACGAGGCGATGCGGGTGGCCGGACGCCGGCCGCGCGAGATCATCCTGACCATCGAGGGCGACCTCGACCCGGGCGAGCGCTCCCGGCTGCTGGCCGGGGTCGACGGGCTGCGCGCGGCCGGTTACCTGATCGCCTTCGGCGGCGTCGGGGTGCGCAACCTCCCGCTCGACGTGCTCGCCGACGCCTCCCCCTACGTCATCGTGATCTCCCCCGAACTGGTGGAGCGCGCCCCCAAGGACGCCCGCCGGGCGGCCGTGGCCGAGGCGCTGGTCACCGTGGCCAAGGGCGTGGCGGCGCACATCCTCGCGCCGGGCGTGCAGGACGAGGTCCAGCTCGCGGCGGTGCGCGCGTGGGGGGTCAGGCTGGCCACCGGGCCGCTGCTGGCCCCGGGCGACTGGCGGCCCGCCGACGGGCGGGTGCACGTGCCGGTCCCGGCGACCGAGACCTCGCCGAACCTCGCCCAGCTCCTCGGGCCGAGGGTGCAGGAGTTCCTGATGCCGGCCGTGACGCTGCCGATCACCGCGACCTCCGAGGACGTCGTGCAGGCCTTCGGCAACGAGGCCTCGATCACCAGCGTGGTCCTGGTCGACGAATACCAGCGCCCGCAGTCGATGGTCGACCGCAGCCGGTTCCTGCTCTACATGGCCGGGGCCTACGGCCACGCCCTGCACGCCAAGAAGCCCGCCCACCGGATCGCCGACAGCGCCCGGCTGGTGCCCAAGACGACCCCGGCGATAGCGGCCATGCAGGTCGCCGGGCAGGACGCCAAGCGCGTCTACGACGACCTCGTGGTGGTCGACGAGGTGGGCCGCTGCCTGGGCACGGTCCACGTCAGCGACCTGATCAGGCACGTCGCCAACCGGCCGGTCCCGAAGTAGCGGGACCGGCCGGCCGGCCGTGCGGCTAGAGCCGGCAGGCGTAGATGTCGGTGATCAGGATCGCCTTGGCGCCGAGGTCCCACAGTTTGTCCATGACCTGCTGGTGGCCCTTGCGGCGGATCATCGCGCGGACCGCCACCCAGCCCTCGCGGTGCAGCGGCGAGACCGTCGGCCCCTCCATGCCCGGAGTGACCTCGATGGCCTCGTCGATGCGCTCGACCCGGATGTCGTAGTCGATCATCACGTAGTCGCGCGCCGCGAGCACGCCCTGCAGCCGCCGGATGAGCTGCTGGAAGCCGTTGTTCTCGGGCGCCCCGACCTGCTTGATCAGGATCGCCTCGGACGTGGTGATCGGGTCGCCGAACACCTCCAGGCCGACGTTGCGCAGGGTGGTGCCGGTCTCCACGACGTCGGCGACGGCGTCGGCCACGCCGAGCCGGATCGCCGTCTCGACCGCGCCGTCGAGCTTGATGACGCGGGCGTCGACGCTCTGCTCCTCCAGGTAGCCGGCGAGCAGACCGGCGTACGCGGTCGCGACCCGCTTGCCGTTGAGGTCTTTGACGTTGCTGAAGGCCCCGGGAGGCGCGGCGAAGCGGAAGGTCGACCGGCCGAAGCCGAGCGGCACCACCTCGTCGGCCGGGGCGCCGGAGTCGATCAGCATGTCGCGGCCGGTGATGCCGGCGTCGAGGGTGCCCTCGCCGACGTACACCGCGATGTCACGGGGACGGAGGAAGAACAACTCGCAGGAGTTCTCCGGGTCGACGACCACGAGCTCCTTGTTGTCCTTCCGGGGGCGGTAACCCGCCTCCTTCAGGATGACCTGGGCGGCCTCGGACAACACGCCCTTGTTCGGTACGGCGAGGCGAAGCATGGTTGGAACCTTTCGGGATGGCCTCTGAGATGAGCGAGGTCCGGGCACCCGGGGGTGCCCTAAAGATGCTTGTAGACCTCGTCGAGCCCGATCCCGCGGGCCAGCATGAGCACCTGGAGGTGGTAGAGCAGCTGCGAGATCTCCTCGGCGGTCCGGTCGGCCGATTCGTACTCCGCCGCCATCCAGACCTCGGCGGCCTCCTCGACGATCTTCTTGCCGATCGAGTGGACCCCGGCGTCGAGCGCCTTCACGGTCCCCGACCCTTCGGGACGGGTGCGGGCCTTCTCGGACAGCACGTCGTAGAGCTCATCGAACGTCGTCACTCGCCCAAGCCTAATGGGGGTCACCGCCTGGAACACGGCAGCGTCCACTGAGCGAGACCCGTGTCGCCCCCGGGCCACTTCACCCGGCCGAACGCCCGTCAGTGGCGCTCGGCTTCGCGGCCCGGGACCGCTTCCATCGAAGGTGTGGGAAAGTCACGACGAGAGGGCGCGGACCATGATCCGCAGGGCCCGGCGCAGGTCCGGCTCCTCGATGTGGCCGAAGCCGAACACCACCCCGTTCCCGGCCCGGCCGCCCCGGTGGTGGAAGGCCGCGAGGGTGGCCACCCTGACCCCCCGCGCCCGGAGCTGCTCGGCCAGTGCGGGGGCCGGGAGCGCCCGGGGCAGCAGCAGGGTCGCGGTGGCGCCGGTCTCGGTGCCGATGACCTTGGTGTCGCGCCGGACCCCCGTCAGCGCCTGGCGGACCATCGTCCGGCGCCGGGCGAAGATCGCCGACAGCCGGTCGACCCGGCGGGTGACCGCGCCTGTCGACAGCAGGTCGGCGGCGGCCCGCTGGCAGGTCTCCGGCACCGCGCAGGCCCGTTCCCGCACCCCGTCGGCCAGGTGGCGCGGCACGACCAGGTAGGCCAGCCGCATCCCCGGCGTCAGCAGCTCGCGGAAGGAGCCGAGCATGATCGTGGTCTCCGGGTCCCCCAGCGCCAGCAGCGACGGGCAGGGGTTCAGGCTGGCGTTGAACAGGCCGTCGAAGGCCGGTTCGATGAGGTAGGTCCCCCGGTCGGCCGCCCACGCCGCGAGCGCCCGGCGGTGCTCGGTCGGCAGGCGGTAGCCCAGCGGCTCGTTGCGGTCGGGCGTGAGCACCAGAGCGTCCACACCGGCCGGAACCTGCGGTCCGGTGGAACTGACCGGAACGGGCACGACGTGCCCCCTGTGGCCCGCCAGGGCCTCCCTGAGGCGGGGCAGGGCCGGGTCCTCGATCCCGACGACCGAACGGCCCTCCGGAACCGCGAGCTGGAGCGCCGTCTCGCAGCCCGTGGTGACCACGATCTCGTGCCGGTCGAGCACCAGCCCCCTGGTGTCGCGCAGGTGGGCGGCGATGGCCGCCCGCAGCTCCGGCAGCCCGCCGGGCGGCGGCTCGGCGGCGCTGGGCACGCGGTGGCTGGCCCGGCGCCAGGCCGCCCGCCACTCGGCCAGCGGGAAGGCGTCGGCGGTCGGCTGGTCGGGCCGCATGTCGACGACGTTCGGCCGGGCAGGCGGGCGCAGCGGCGCCCGTTCGGCCTGCCGCGCCCGCGCGGCGACGTAGGTGCCCGACCCGTGGCGGCTGGTGACGTACCCCTCGGAGTGCAGGATCTGGTACGCCGTCAGCGCCACCCCCCGCGAGATCTTGAGCGCCACGGCCATGGTGCGCGTGGACGGCATGCGGATCCCCGCCGCGAGCTGTCCCGAGTCGATGGCCTGGCGGAGCTGTCCGGCGAGCTGGTCGGGCAGCGCCTCGGCGGCGCCGCGGCCCAAGTGGATCGGCACGCGGAGCCCTTGTGGGTTGCGCATGGTTCATGTCCCCGTCGTTTCGGCTGTCTCTGTCACCTAGGGCGTGACACGGATGTTCCATCGAACGGAACGGCCGTTTGACCTGCCGTGAGACGACGGAACGCCGGTCCCCCGCATGGGGAACCGGCGTTCTCTACTGCTGACTAGCGGCCGTTGAAGCGGCCACCCGGACGGCCCTGGCGGAAGCCGCCGCCGCCCGACCGGCCGCGGAAGCCGCCGCGGGCGCGGTCCTCGCCGAACGTGCGGGGCTCGCCGCCGCGGTCGTCACGGACGGGCCGCTCGCGGTCGTTGTTGTACGCCCTCGGCGCCCGGTCGTCACGGAAGTGACCCCGGGCCGGAGCCGGGGCGGAGGCGTCCCGGCGCGGCCGGTCGTCGCCCTGGAAACGGGGACGCTCGTCGCGGTAACGGGGCCGGTCGTCGTTGTGGCGGGGACGGTCGCCCTCACGGCGCGGACGGTCGTCGCCGCCCTGGAAACGCGGCCGGTCGTCGCCCTCGCGGCGCGGCCGGTCGTCGTGGGCGAAGCGCGGACGGTGCCCGAACTCGCGGCGCGGCCGGTCGTCGCCCTCACGGCGCGGACGGTCGTCGCCGAAGTCGCGGCGGGGACGGTCGTCGTGGCTCTGGGGGCGGTCGCCGTCGTACCGGCGACGGCCCTCGAAGCGCTTGCGGCCACCCGACGGACGCTCGTCGCGGCCACCGGAGCGGGGGCGGAGCGGCTTGCGGATGTCGGGCTCCCAGACCGGGATCGACTCGCCGCTGGGCTCGCGGGCCCCGGCGATGTCGGCCAGCACCGGGGCGCCCGGGACGGCGCGGTGCCGGGAGGGCGTGATGCCGGCCCGGCGGGCCATGGCGTCGGTCGAGCGGCGCTCGTTGGGCATGACCAGCGTCAGGACGCTGCCCTTCTCGCCCGCCCGCGCGGTGCGCCCGCCGCGGTGCAGGTAGCTCTTGTGGTCGGCCGGCGGGTCGACGTGCAGCACGAGCGAGACGTCGTCGACGTGGATGCCGCGCGCGGCGACGTCGGTGCAGACGAGCACCTTGATGCCGCCCTCGCGGAACTCGCCGAGGATGCGGGTGCGCTGGTTCTGCCGCTTGCCGCCGTGCAGGCCGCCGGCCTGGACGCCGACGCGGGCCAGCTGCTTCACGACGCGGTCGACGCCGTGCTGGGTGCGCACGAACAGGATGGTGCGGCCCTCGCGGTTGGCGATCTCGGCGGTGACGGCCGGCTTGTCCTGCCAGCTCACCTGCACGAGGTGGTGCTCCATCGTCTCGACCGGCGAGGTGGCCGGGGCGAGCGAGTGGGTGATCGGCTCGACGAGGAAGCGCTTGACGAGCTGGTCGACGTCGCCGTCGAGGGTGGCCGAGAACAGCAGCCGCTGGCCGTGGACCGGGGTCTGGTCGAGCAGCGCGCTGACGACCGGGAAGAAGCCCAGGTCGCACATGTGGTCGGCCTCGTCGAGAATGCTGATCTCGACGTCCTCGAGCGAGCACTCGCCCTGCTCGATCAGGTCGGTGAGACGGCCCGGCGTGGCGACGATGACCTCGACGCCGCGGCGCAGCGCCTCGATCTGCCGGCCCATCGACATGCCGCCGACGACGGTCTTCATCCGCAGCGACAGGCCCCGGCCGAGCGGCTCCAGGGCGTCGTTCACCTGGAGGGCCAGCTCACGGGTGGGGACCAGGATGATGGCGCGCGGACGCTTGGGCAGCGCGCGGTCACCGGCGATGCGGGCCATCATCGGCAGCCCGAACGCGAGCGTCTTGCCCGAGCCGGTCTGGCCGCGGCCGAGCACGTCGTGGCCGGTCAGAATGTCGGGGATGCAGGCTTCCTGGATGGGGAACGGCGATTCGATGCCCTGACGGGCGAGCCCGGTGACCAGTGGGCGCGGCAGCCCCAGCGCGGCGAAGCCGTTGACGGCCTCGTCGGTGGAGTCGGTCGCGGACATGGTCGGTTCGAGCATGGTCACGTGGTCGTGCCTTTCGGTGAGAGGGACGTGCCGCAGCACGCAGGCGCGTCTCTTCTGCGAAAGGACGAGCCAAATTAAACCGGGGCGGCAATCCGCCGCATCGGGGGAGGGCACCCCTTCCAAAGGTGCCGAGTGCCATCTCTGCGCACCGCCCGATAAACGCGCCGATCTCATCGTGGCGCGAGAAACTGCATAGCAGTGTGCAGTCGCCGCGGTTCACAGTCGCGGCAAACGGCCGCCCGCTCCCAAAGCGGACGGCCTTTGAAGTCAACCCTCGTATCTTACACCGGGAAACCCGGTGGGAATCACACGTTGAAGCCGAGCATCCTCAGCTGGTCACGGCCGTCGTCGGTGATCTTGTCGGGACCCCACGGCGGCAGCCACACCCAGTTGATGACCACGCCGCTGACCAGGTCGGCGAGCGCCGAGTTGGCCTGGTCTTCGATGACGTCGGTCAGCGGGCAGGCGGCGCTGGTCAGCGTCATGTCGATCGTGGCGACCGGCTTCTCGCCCTCGCCGGCGGCGTCGAGGTTGAGGCCGTAGATCAGGCCGAGGTCGACGACGTTCACGCCGAGCTCGGGGTCGACGACGTCGCGGAGGGCCTCCATGACCTCGTCGGGCGACAGGTCGCCGTCGTAGGGGGCGGCCGTCGGGGTCTCGGTCGGCTTGCTCATCTCAGGCACTCCTCACCACGGCGTCCTTGTACGCCATCCAGGACAACAGGGCGCACTTGACCCGCGCCGGATACTTGGCGACCCCGGCGAACGCGACCGCGTCGCCGAGGACGTCCTCGTCGGCCTCCACCTGGCCGCGGCCCTGCATCAGCCGGGTGAACTCGTCGACGACGCCGAGGCTCTCCTCGACGGTCGACCCGGTGGCCAGCTCGTGGAGCACCGAGGCGGCGGCCTGGCTGATCGAGCAGCCCTGGCCCTCGTAGGAGACGTCGAGGACCTTGCCCTCGTCGACCTTCACCCGCAGCGTGATCTCGTCGCCGCAGGTGGGGTTGACGTGGTGGACCTCGGCGTCGAACGGGTCGCGCAGGCCACGGCCCTGGGGATGCTTGTAGTGCTCCAGGATCAGTTCCTGGTACATCGACTCAGCGATCATCCGAACACCTTCTGCACATGGTGGAGCCCCCGCGCCAGGGCGTCGATCTCGTCCGTGGTGTTGTAAAGGTACAACGACGCACGAGTGGTGGCGGGGATGCCGAACCGCAGGTGAAGCGGCCTGGCGCAGTGGTGACCGACTCTGACGGCGATGCCGAACGCGTCGTCGAGGATCTGCCCGACGTCGTGGGGGTGGATGTCGTCACCCGACAGGTTCTTCAGGGTGAACGAGATCGTGCCGCCCCGCGAGATGTTCGTGCGCGGGCCGATCACCTTCAGGCCGGGGACCTCGCCGAGCGCGTCGAGGGCGTAGCCGGTCAGCGTCTTCTCGTGGGCCCTGACGTCGGCCATGCCGATGCCGGTCAGGTAGTTCGCCGCCGCGCCCAGGCCGATGGCCTCGACGATCGGCGGGGTGCCGGCCTCGAACTTGTGCGGCACGGGCGCGTAGGTCGAGCGGTCCATCCAGACCGCCTCGATCATCTCGCCGCCGCCGAGGAACGGCGGCATGGCGTCGAGCAGCTCCCGGCGGCCCCACAACACGCCGATGCCCGACGGGCCGACCATCTTGTGGCCGGTGAAGGCCACGAAGTCGACCCCGAGCTCGGTGACGTCGACCGGCATGTGGGGCACCGACTGGGACGCGTCGAGCATCATCAGCGCGCCGACCTCGCGGGCGCGGGCCAGGATCGGCGAGACCGAGTTGACCGTGCCCAGCACGTTGGACTGGTGGACGATCGACACGATCTTGGTGCGCTCGTTGACCAGGTCGTCGAGGTCGTCGAGGTCGAGGCGGCCCTCGTCGGTCACCTTGAACCAGCGCAGCGTGGCGCCGGTCCGCTGGGCGAGCAGCTGCCACGGCACGATGTTGGAGTGGTGCTCCATCTCGCTGATGACGATCTCGTCGCCCGGCCCGACCCGGAAGCGCTCGTCGGTGGCGATCGGGTTGCCGAAGGCGTACGCGACGAGGTTGAGCGCCTCGGAGGCGTTCTTGGTGAAGACGATCTCGTCGCGCGACGGGGCGCCGACGAACGCGGCGATCGCGTCGCGGGCGTCCTCGTAGGCGGCCGTCGACTCCGCGCCCAGCGTGTGGTGGGCGCGGCCGACGTTGCTGTAGTGGTTGGCCAGGTGGTCGCGCATGACCTCGATCACCTGGTTCGGCTTCTGCGATGAGTTGCCGGAGTCCAGGTAGACGAGCGCGCGCCCTCCTGGCAGCTCACGAGAAAGGACCGGGAAGTCCTTTCTGATGAGATCGACGTCGAACATCAGGAACTGACCTTCGTGTAGGCCTCGTAGCCCTCGTTCTCCAGCCTCTCGGCGAGCTCGGGACCGCCCTCTTCGACGATGCGGCCGGCCGCGAAGACGTGCACGAAGTCGGGCTTCACGTAGCGCAGGATGCGGGTGTAGTGGGTGATCAGCAGCACGCCGGTGTCACCCGAGGCGCGGAAGCGGTTGACGCCCTCGGAGACGACGCGCAGGGCGTCGACGTCGAGACCCGAGTCGGTCTCGTCGAGGACGGCCACCTTCGGCTTCAGCAGCTCCAGCTGGAGGATCTCGTGGCGCTTCTTCTCGCCGCCGGAGAACCCCTCGTTGACGTTGCGGGTGGCGAAGGCGGAGTCGATCGCCAGGTTGTCCATGCCGGTCTTGAGGTCCTTGGCGAACTGGCGCAGCTTGGGGGCCTCGCCCTGCACGGCCGTGACGGCGCTGCGCAGGAAGTTGGACACCGACACGCCGGGGACCTCGACGGGGTACTGCATCGCGAGGAACAGGCCCGCGCGGGCGCGCTCGTCGACCGACATGTCGAGCAGGTCCTCACCGTCGAGGGTGACGCTGCCGCTGGTGATCGTGTACTTCGGGTGGCCGGCGATGGCGTAGGCGAGCGTGCTCTTGCCCGAGCCGTTGGGGCCCATGATGGCGTGGGTCTCACCGGCGCTGACGGTCAGGTCGACCCCCTTGAGGATCTCCTTGTCGCCGACGGAGACGTGCAGGTCGCGGATCTGGAGCGTGGACACGTTATGACTCCTTCGAGAGCGAGACATACACGTCGTCGCCTTCGATCTTGACTCGGTATGTGGGAACGGGCCTGGTCGCGGGCGGCCCCGTGGGCTTGCCGGTACGGATGTCGAAACACGATCCGTGCAGCCAGCATTCCAGCGTGCCGTCGTAGACCTCTCCCTCGCTGAGGCGCACCTCGGCGTGGGAGCAGACGTCGTGGACGGCGTACACCTCCGAGCCCTCGCGAACGAGGGCCACGGGGATGCCGTCGACCTCGACGCCGATGACGCCCTCGTCGGGGACGTCCTCGACCTTGCAGACCTTTTCGAAGCTCATCGCGCGAGCTCCGCCTCGACGGCGGCCAGCACCTTCTCCTGGATCTCCGGCACCTCGATGCGCTGGATCAGCTCGTTGAAGAAGCCGTGGACGATGAGCTTGCGGGCCTCGTCGGCGGGGATGCCGCGCGCCTGCAGGTAGAACATGTGCTCGTCGTCGAGCCGGCCGGAGGCCGACGCGTGGCCCGCCCCGGCGATCTCGCCGGTGAGGATCTCCAGGTTCGGCACCGAGTCGGCGCGGGCGCCGTCGGTCAGCAGCAGGTTGCGGTTGAGCTCGTAGGTGTCGGTGCCCTCGGCCTCGGCGCGGATGATCACGTCGCCGATCCAGACCGTGTGGGCGTCGTCACCCTGGAGGCCGCCCTTGTAGGTGACGTCGGAGGCGCAGTTGGGCACGCTGTGGTCGACCAGCAGGCGGTGCTCCAGGTGCTGACCGGCGTCGGCGAAGTAGAGCCCGACCAGCTCGGCCCGCCCGCCGGGCGCCGTGTAGGCCACCCGCGGCGAGATGCGGACCAGGTCGCCCCCGAGGGTGACCACGACCGACTTGAAGGTGGCGTCCCTGCCGACCAGCGTCGTGTACTGCGCCACCTGCACGGCGTCGCGGTCCCAGTCCTGGTTCGACACCACGGTCAGCTTGGCGCCGTCGCCGACGACGAACTCGACGTTCGCCCCCTGCACGCCGGTGCCCGTGTAGTTCAGCACGACGACCGCCTCGGCCATCGGCTTGACGTCGACGAGCAGGTGGCGGAACACCGTGCCGCCCTGCCCGTGGACGTTCACCACGATCGGCTCCGACGCCACGAGCTCCTTGGGCACGGTGATGACACCGGCCTTCTCGAACGCGTTGTACGCCTGCGCCGCCACCCGGTCGGCCGGCTTGCCCGCCGTGCCGATCCGGGGGTCTTCCCGGCTGACCAGCTCGTAGCTCACCCCGGACGGGGTCAGGACCTCGGTGCGGTCGTTGCCGTCGTTGACGGCCGTACCGTCGTGCAGGCCCTTCAGCCGCGACAGCGGCGTGAACCGCCACTGCTCCTCGCGTCCGGTCGGGACGGGGAAGTCGGCCAGGTCGAAGGAGGCCGTCTCGTGCAGGGTCACGAGCGGCTTGGTCTCAAGACCCATGGTTAGCCCACCGCTCCTTCCATCTGCAGCTCGATCAGACGGTTGAGCTCCAAGGCGTACTCCATGGGAAGTTCACGGGCGATCGGCTCGACGAAACCGCGCACGATCATGGCCATGGCCTCGTCCTCGTTCAGACCGCGGCTCATCAGGTAGAAGAGCTGGTCTTCGGAGACCTTCGAGACGGTCGCCTCGTGGCCCATGGACACGTCGTCCTCGCGGACGTCGACATAGGGATAGGTGTCGGACCGGCTGATCTGGTCGACCAGCAGGGCGTCGCACTTGACCGTGGAGGCCGATCCGGCGGCGCCCTCCTCGATCTGGACCAGGCCCCGGTAGGAGGTGCGGCCACCGCCGCGCGCCACCGACTTGCTGATGATGGTGCTGCTCGTGTTCGGAGCCAGGTGCACCATCTTGGCGCCGGCGTCCTGGTGCTGGCCCTCGCCGGCGAAGGCGATGGAGAGGGTCTCGCCCTTGGCGTGCTCGCCCATCAGGTAGACGGCCGGGTACTTCATCGTGACCTTGGACCCGATGTTGCCGTCGATCCACTCCATGGTCGCGCCCTCGTACGCCACGGCGCGCTTGGTGACCAGGTTGTAGACGTTGTTCGACCAGTTCTGGATGGTCGTGTAACGGCAGCGGGCGCCCTTCTTCACGATGATCTCCACGACCGCGCTGTGCAGCGAGTCGCTGGAGTAGATCGGGGCGGTGCAGCCTTCGACGTAGTGCACGTAGCTGTTCTCGTCGACGATGATCAGCGTGCGCTCGAACTGGCCCATGTTCTCGGTGTTGATCCGGAAGTAGGCCTGGAGCGGGATCTCGACGTTGACGTTCGGCGGCACGTAGATGAACGAGCCGCCCGACCACACGGCGGTGTTCAGCGCGGCGAACTTGTTGTCGCCGACGGGGATCACCGAGCCGAAGTACTCCTTGAAGAGCTCCTCGTGCTCGCGCAGGCCGGTGTCGGTGTCGACGAAGATGACACCCTTCTCCTCAAGGTCCTCACGGATCTTGTGGTAGACCACCTCGGACTCGTACTGGGCCGCGACGCCCGCGATGAGCCGCTGCTTCTCGGCCTCGGGGATGCCCAGCTTGTCGTAGGTGTTCTTGATGTCGGCGGGCAGCTCGTCCCAGGACGCCGCCTGCTTCTCGGTCGACCGCACGAAGTACTTGATGTTGTCGAAGTCGATGCCCGTGAGGTCGGAACCCCAGGTCGGCATGGGCTTGCGGCCGAACAGGCGCAGCCCCTTCAGACGCAGGTCGAGCATCCACTCGGGTTCGTTCTTCAGCGCGGAGATGTTCCGCACGACGTCCTCGTTCAGGCCGCGGCGCGCCACGGCGCCGGCGGCGTCGGGGTCGGACCAGCCGAACTTGTAGTTCCCGAGGCCTTCCAGCTCCGGGCGGTCGGTGACAGTCACCTTCCGGGCTCCTTGCTCTCTATACGAGTGGCTCGCGCCAGCGCGTGGGGGCTGACGTGGGTGGTGCAGATTCCGTCTCCGTGGGCGATGGTGGCCAGCCGCTGGACGGGCGTGCCCAGGAGACGCCCGAACGCTTCGGTCTCGGCCTCGCACAACTGCGGGAACGCGGCCGCGACGTGGGCGACCGGGCAGTGGTGCTGGCAGAGCTGCTCCCCGCCGGTCGCCGTCTTGGTGGACGAGGCGGCGTATCCGTCGGCCGACAGCGCCTCGGCGAGCATGCGCACCCGCTGCTCGGCCGGGATCTGCCGCATCGCCGGGCCCAGCCTCGCGACGAGACCGGCGACCTGCTGCCGGGCGAACTCGGTGACGGCGGCGGGCCCCAGATGCTCCTCCAGGAACCGCAGCGCGCTGCCGGCGAGGTCGTCGTAGGCGTGCTCGAAGGCGCTGCGCCCGGCATCGGTGATGCCGAAGAGCTTGGCCGGACGGCCACGCCCCCGCTGCCCCTTCGGGTGTGCCTGACGGGGCTCGATCATCCCCTCGGAGAGAAGGTTGTCGAGATGCCGCCGCACGGCGGCCGGGGTGAGCCCCAGCCGTTCGCCGAGGTCGGCGGCGGTGACCGGGCCGTGTTCGAGGATCAGGCGCGCGACCCGCGCCCGGGTTCCCCGTTCCGAGGGCACGCCGGAAGACCGCGTGGTCTCCCCTGCGCTGATCCCGGTCACGTTTTTCACAACATCAGTGTGGCGTAATTCCTTCCCGCACCACAAACGGAACCCCGCATTCGTGGGGAATGCAATTTGTCACCCAGGTAAGGCTTACCTAAGTTATTGGCGGAGGCCCGCCGCCGAGGGCGGGGTCGAGCATATAGTCTTCGGCGCCCGGACCGCCCCTTGACCTCGGGCGATGCCCAGCGGCCGGGCCGGGGTCGAACGAAGATCCACCGTTCACATCGTCTCGCCCGCCTGAATTCCGCTGAATACGACTCGGCGGCGGCGCGCGACGCCGGAAACCGGCCGGGGCGGAGCGGGGGTGCCGGAATCGGCGGCCCAGGAGGCCAGGAGGCGAAGTTTGTCCTGCGAATCACTGCCGGGCTCGGCGCTGTAGCCGACGAGGGTGAGATTGTCCGCGGCCAGCGCGAGGGCCTCGTAGTAGAGGTGCAGGGTGCCGACGACGGGATGGCGGAGCGGTTTGGCGCCCTTGTGGTACTGGCGGACGTCGTGGCGGGCCCACCGTCCGCGGAAGTCCACGCTGCGGGTGGACAACTCGCCGACGAGGTCGGTGAGCTGCTTGTCGAAGGGGTCGCGACCGGCCTCGGCCTGGAGAAGGGCGACGGTCTCGTCGGCGGCGCGTTCCCAGTCGCCCCAGAAGGCGTGCGAGCGTGGGTCGAGGAAGACGAACCGGGCCAGGTTGGGGGTGTCCCCCCGGGCGGCTTCGATCACGGGGGCGTACAGGACGCGGCCCAGGGCGTTGAAGGCGAGAACGTCGCAGCGGCCGTTCATGATCACGGCTGGGGCGTCGGTCATGGAGTCCAGCAGCCGCCGCACCCCGGGCCGCACGACCGTCGTCCCGGGGCGGTGTCGGCGGGGAGCGGGACCGGCGGCGCGTGCCAGGTCCTCCAGATGGACACGCTCCTCCTCGTCCAGGCGCAGAGCGCGGGCCAGGGAGTCGAGGACCTGGCCCGACACCCCGGACAGGTCGCCGCGCTCCAGCCGGGAGTAGTACTCCACGCTCATCCCGGCGAGCTGGGCGACCTCGGCGCGGCGCAGGCCGGGGACGCGACGGGTGCCGTAAGAGGGCAGCCCCGCCTCAGCCGGCGTGATCCTGGCTCGGCGGGAGGTCAGGAAGTCTCGGATCTGGCTGCGCTGGTCCACGCCGTCCAGGCTAGGTGGCCTTCCCGATGGCTGGGGTGCCCCGTCAGTACACCTCTGACCAGTGCCTTCCCCCGGTCTCGGCCTGGGCTTTGGATGAGCGGCGGACACCTCGCCCACCTCGACTCAAGGAATGATCTTCATGCGCGTGAACGCCTATGCCGCCCCGGCCGCCGGCGAGCCTCTGGCCCCCATGACCATCGAACGGCGCGACGTCGGCCCCCGCGACGTCCTCGTCAGGATCGAGTTCGCCGGCATCTGCCATTCCGACATCCACACTGTCAACGGCGACTGGGGACCCCAGCCCTTCCCGCTGGTACCCGGGCACGAGATCGTCGGAATCGTCGAACAGGCCGGCGCCGAGGTGACCCGTCACCGGGCCGGGGACCGGGTCGGGGTGGGCTGCGTCGTGCACTCCTGCGGCCGGTGCGCCAACTGCCGCGGCGGCGACGAGCAGCATTGCAGCCTCGGCATGGTGCCCACCTACGCCGGCGCCGACCGGGACGGCACCACCACCCAGGGTGGCTACTCCACTCACATCGTCGTGGACGCCGGCTACACGCTGTCGATCCCCGAGGGCCTGGACCCCGCCGCGGCGGCGCCGCTGCTGTGCGCCGGCGTCACCACCTACGCGCCGCTGCGCCGCTGGGGCGCCGGTCCGGGCAAGAAGGTCGCGGTCGTCGGGCTGGGCGGCCTCGGCCACGTGGCCGTCAAGATCGCCCACGCCATGGGCGCGGAGGTCACCGTGCTGTCGCGGTCGCTGAAGAAGCAGGAGGACGCGCTGCGGCTGGGCGCCGAGCACTATCACGCCACCGGCGACCCCGGCATCCTCACCGATCTCGCCGACCGCTTCGACGTGATCATCAACACGATCAGCGGGGACGTGGACATCAGCCCCTACGTCAGCCTGCTGGCCCTCGACGGCGCCCTGGTGAACGTCGGCGCGGCGCCCGGACCGCTGACCATCGCCAGCGGGTTCATGCTGGCCCAGCCCCGCCGGGTCGTGACCGGGTCGATGATCGGCGGCATCGCCCTCACCCAGGAGATGCTCGGCTTCTGCGCCGAGCACGGCATCGCGGCCGAGATCGAGATCATCTCCGCCGGCCAGATCAACGACGCCTACCGGCGCGTCCTGGCCGCCGATGTGCGCTACCGCTTCGTCATCGACGCCGCGACCCTCGCCTGAGCGGCGACCGGCTCGCGGTCGCCGGGGGTGCGCCGATGCCCCGCCCGTTGAAGCTGGTCTGTACCGGACCGCCCCTGGAGGGCGTAGAGATCCGATGTCTCATCCCGGCTCAGATGAAAATTGATCCGATCTCTCGCCGGACCGACGCCCCACAAGTCGACTTCTGAAGATCAAAACAGCACACCCATCGGACTAGACCACTCAATGAGGTGTGGGTCACAACTTAGTTGCGGCGAAATTCATCGGATCTCAAAGCTTGTTTCGCTTAAGTTTCGGTGCTATTTCATTGTGAGATCACCAACCCTGACCCATAAGGAACACCCGTGAGTCACCCCCCACGGCGGCTGCTCGGCGCCGCCACGGCGCTGGGGCTGGCCATGGCTCTGGGCGTGCCGGTGCTGCAGGGCAGCACCGCCACGGCTCAGGTCCAGGAGGCCGCAGCCGCGCAGGACGATCTGACCCTCTGGTACGACAAGCCGGCGACCAACTGGGAGTCGCAGGCCCTTCCGATCGGCAACGGCGCCCTCGGCGCGATGATCTACGGTGGCGTCGCCACCGAGCAGATCCAGTTCAACGAGAAGACCCTCTGGACCGGCGGCCCCGGCTCCAACGGTTACAACTTCGGCAACTGGACGACGCCGCGGCCCACCGCGATCGCCGAGGTCCAGGCGCTCATCGACCAGAACAAGCAGATGACCCCGGCCCAGGTGGCGCAGCGCCTCGGCCAGGGCAAGACGAACTTCGGGTCCTACCAGACCTTCGGCGACATGTTCCTGGACTTCCCGGGCGCGCCGGCGAACCCGGCCGACTACAAGCGGTCGCTGAACCTGAACGACGCGGTCGCCGCCGTGACCTACAAGGACGGCGGGGTCACCTACAAGCGCGAGTACTTCGCGTCCTACCCGAACAACGTCATCGTGGGCCGCATCTCGGCCGACGCGGCCGGCAAGGTGAACTTCACCGTCCGCCACACCTCGCCGCGCAACGACAAGACGGTCAGCGTCTCCAAGGGCCGCATGACCATCCGCGGCAAGCTGGCCAACAACGGGCTCAACTTCGAGTCGCAGGTCAACGTCGTCACCGAGGGCGGCTCCCGGACCGACGGGACCGACCGCATCACGGTCGCCAACGCCAACGCCGCGTGGTTCGTGATCTCAGCCGGCACGGACTACTCGATGGAGTACCCGACCTACCGGACCGAGGACCCGCACGACAAGGTGCGCCACTGGGCCAACTGGGCGTCGTCGATGTCGTACGCGGCCCTCAAGCAGGCCCACCTGAACGACTACCACGAGCTGTTCGACCGGGTGAAGCTGAACCTGGGCCAGCAGGCGCCGGGCGTGCCCACCAACGTGCTGCGCTCGTCCTACACGGGCGGCTCGTCGGCGCAGGACCGCTACCTGGAGGCCCTGTTCTACCAGTACGGCCGCTACCTGCTGATCTCCTCCTCGCGCGAGGGGTCCCTGCCGGCCAACCTGCAGGGCGTGTGGAACAACGTCACGAACCCGCCGTGGGACGCCGACTACCACGTCAACATCAACCTGCAGATGAACTACTGGCTCGCCGAGCAGACCAACCTCGCCGAGACCACGGTCCCCTACGACGAGTACATCGCCTCGATGGTCGCCCCCGGCACCAAGACCGCGACCGACATGTACAAGGCGCGCGGCTGGGTCGTGAACAACGAGACCAACCCCTGGGGCTTCACGGGCCTGCACAACTACCCCGAGTCGTTCTGGTTCCCCGAGGCCGCCGCGTGGACCACGCAGCAGATGTACGACCACTACCGGTTCAGCAACGACGAGAAGTACCTCAAGCGCACCGCCTACCCGGTGATGAAGGGCGCGGCCGAGTTCTGGCTCGACTTCCTGCACACCGACCCGCGTGACGGCAAGCTCGTGGTCTCCCCGTCGTACTCGCCGGAGAACGGCCAGTTCACGGCCGGCGCCTCGATGTCGCAGCAGATCGTCACCGAGCTGCTCACCAACACCCTGAACGCCGCCAAGACCCTCAAGGTCGACACGGCGCTGCAGGCCGAGCTGACCAACACCCTGGCCAAGCTCGACCCGGGCATCCGCATCGGCTCCTGGGGCCAGCTCCAGGAGTGGAAGGAAGACCTGGACAACCCCAACAACGACCACCGCCACGTCTCGCACCTGTTCGCGGTGCACCCGGGCAACGCGATCAAGGCCGGCACCCCCGCGGGTGAGGCGGCCAAGGTCTCGCTGACCGCGCGCGGCGACGGCGGCACCGGCTGGTCGAAGGCCTGGAAGATCAACTTCTGGGCGCGCCTGCTCGACGGCGACCACTCGCACAAGATGCTCAGCGAGCAGCTCAAGTCGAGCACCCTCGACAACCTGTTCGACACCCATCCGCCGTTCCAGATCGACGGCAACTTCGGCGCCACCTCGGGTGTCACCGAGATGCTGCTGCAGTCGCACCAGGACACCATCCACGTCCTCCCGGCCCTGCCGGCCGTGTGGAAGAACGGGTCGATCTCCGGCCTGCGCGCCCGCGGCAACGCGACCGTCGACGTCGAGTGGGCCAACAGCAGCCTCACCAAGGCCGTCATCACCGCCGGCGACACCGGTGAGCTGAAGGTCCGCGCCGGCGCGATCAACGCCCGTTACTCGTTCGTCGACGACCAGGGCAAGCCGGTCGACGCGATCCGCAACGGCGACACCCTCACGTTCGGCGCCGAGGAAGGCCGTTCGTACACCCTCTACAACGAGATCCAGCTCTCGGTCTCGGCTCCGGGCGAGATCGGCGCGGGTCAGACCGTCCCGGTCAAGGCCACCGTCACCGCGATCCAGAACGCGTCCCCGGCGGGCACCCTGACCCTCCAGCTCCCCACCGGCTGGACCGCCGACCCGGTCTCGACCGCCGTCGCCCCGGTTCCGGCGGGCGAGAGCCGCGAGATCACCGTCAACGTCACGGCCGGTCCCTCGACCGGGGCGACGTCGGCGCGCATCCAGGCGACCCTGGCCGGCTCCGGCTGGTCGATCAGCGCCGCCACCGGCGCCGCCCTGAACCCGTGTGCGGTTCCCCCGGCCGACCGTGCCATCGTCGCCTGGGACCCGACCTCGGGCACGACCATCGCCGACCAGTCGGGCTCCGGCCGCAACGGCGTCGTGGTCAACGGCGCGGCGGCCTACGACGCCGACGGCGGCCTGATCCTCGACGGCCAGAACTACGTCCGCACCGAGCAGCCGACGACCCTCGGCTACCTGCGTGAGGCCACCTTCGCCGCCGAGGTGAAGATCGGCGGCTCCGGCTACCGCCGCCTGTTCGACTCGCAGCCCTCGGGCAACCCCGGCACCGACGGCGTCCTGATGGACGTCACGCCGGACAACCGCCTGCGCCTCATCGGCGCCGGCCAGGGCGTCACGACCAACGCGACGCTGCCCACCGGCCGCTACATCGACCTGGTGATCACCCTCAACCGCAACGGCGCGATCGACGTCTACGTCGACGGCGTCCGCGCGGGCGGCGGCAACACCGGTTCGACCGGCATCTACGGCTGCAACACCCGGCCGCTGCTGTTCGCCGCCAACCAGGGCGGCGGCGAGCGGATGACCGGCGCCGTCGACCGGATGGCGGTCCTCCCCTACGCGCTGCCCGCCAACCAGGTCTCGACCTGGCAGGACATCGCCTTCTAACCGCATGACGGGGAGAACCGGCCGGGGTGCTTACCGGCCGGTTCTCTCGTTCTAGGGGGTGCTCTCCCAGAGCCCCACGGCCGCCCCGGCGGGGTCGGTGATGATCGCGAAGTTCCCCATCCCGGGCACCTCGGTCGGTCCCACCATCTGCGTCGCGCCCAGCCGCGCCGACTCCTGGACGGCGGCGTCGAGGTTGTCGACCCCCAGGTAGGCCAGCCAGTACGACGGGATCTCGGCCGGCAGGGCCTCGGGCATGGCCATCATCCCGGCCAGCACGTGCCCGTTCTGGGCGAAGGTGGTGTACTCCATGTCCCCCATGGGCCGGGTCTCGGCCGTCCAGCCGAAGACGTCGCCGTAGAACTCCGTGGACGAGAGGGTGTCGCGGGTGATCAGCTCGCTCCAGTTGAGCGTGCCGGGCTCGTTGGCGAGTTGGGCCCCCATCTTGTCGATCGGCTGCCAGGCGCAGATGTAGGCCCCGGCGGGGTCCAGGTAGCCGGCCATCCGGCCCTCGTTCATGATCTGCACGGGCTCGGTGACGATGGTGCCGCCGTTCTCGCGGACCGTCTCGGTGGTCTTGGCGACGTCGTCGGTGCAGATGTAGGTGTTCCAGGCGGCGGGCATGCCCTCCTGGTAGACGGGGCCGATCCCGGCGACGTACTTGCCGTGCAGGTGGAACACGCCGTAGCCGCCGTAGTCCTCGCTCTCCTCGTCGAAGACCGCCGTCCAGCCGAAGAGCTCGGTGTAGAAGTCCGTGGACGCGTCGATGTCGGGAGTGGACACGTCCACCCAACACGGCACGCCGGGTGCATAGCTCCTGAATTCGGACATGCGCCACCCTCCTTGTGGTGAGCCATGGGGACAATTCCACCCTTACATGCACAAACACCCCTGTCGGGGACCGTGGACGTTCCCGGAGCAGACCTTTACCGGCCCGGTCGCGGACGGAGGCGGGGTGCTCACTCCCTACACTCGAAGGCATGGAAGACGCCGCGGTCGAGGTCCGCGATCTGGTCAAGCGCTACGGCCGGGTGACCGCGGTCGACCACCTCGACCTGCGCTGCCGCCGGGGCGAGGTGACCGCCGTGCTCGGCCCCAACGGCGCCGGGAAGACCTCGACGATCGAGATCTGCGAAGGCTTCCGCACGGCCGACTCCGGCTCGGTCCGGGTTCTCGGGCGCGCGCCCGACGACCCGGAGCTCAAGCCGCGGATCGGGATCATGCTCCAGGCGGGCGGGGTGCCCCAGGCGGCCCGCGCCGGAGAGTGGCTGCGGCTGGTCTCGCGGTTCCACGCCCACCCGCTCGACCCCTCGGCCCTGCTCGACCGGCTGGGGCTGGCCGACCACGCCCGCACCCCCTACCGGCGACTGTCCGGCGGCCAGCAGCAGCGGCTCGGGCTCGCGGCGGCCGTCATCGGCCGTCCCGAACTGGTCTTCCTCGACGAACCGACGGCCGGCCTCGACCCCCAGGCCCGGCACGCCTGCTGGGACATGGTGCGCGAGCTGCGCGCGGCCGGGGTGTCGGTGGTGCTCACCACCCACCACATGGACGAGGCCGAGAAGTTGTCCGACCACGTCGTGATCATCGACCGGGGCCGCGTGGTCGCCGAGGGCTCGCCCGCCGAGCTGACCGGCGCCGAGCGCCAGCTCCGGTTCCGCGCCCGCCCGGGGCTCAACCTCGACGAGGTGCTCAGCGCCCTGCCACCCGGGAGCGCGGCCAAGGAGTCCCCGGCCGGCCACTACATCATCGAGGGCCAGGTCGACCCGTCGCTGCTGGCCACGGTGACCGCGTGGTGCGCGACCGAGGGCGTGACGACCGAAGACCTCAGCATCGAGCGGCGCACCCTGGAAGACGTCTTCCTGGAGCTGACCGGACGGGAGCTACGTTGACCACCCTCGACCTGTCGCCGGCGCCCGGGGCGGCGCCGCTCCCGAAGATGGTGCTCGCCCAGGCGGGCGCGGAGGTGCGCGCCACGCTGCGCAACGGCGAGCAGCTCCTGCTGACGCTGATCATCCCGATCCTGCTGCTCGTGGGGTTCTCCAAGGCGCCGTTCCTCGACGTCGCGGGCCCCCGGGTCGACTTCGTCGCGCCCGGCGTGCTGGCCCTGGCGGTGCTCTCCACCGCCTTCACCGGTCAGGCCATCGCGACCGGCTTCGAGCGGCGCTACGGCGTGCTGAAGCGCCTGGGGGCCACTCCCCTGTCGCGGACCGGCCTGATGCTGGCCAAGACCGCCGCGGTGATCGTGGTCGAGGTGCTGCAGATCGTGGTGCTGGTGCTGGTGGCGCTCGCGCTCGGCTGGTCGCCCCACGGCAACCCGCTGACGGTGGCGCTGCTGGTCGTCCTGGGCACGGCCGCCTTCAGCGGCCTCGGGCTGCTGATGGCCGGCACCCTGCGGGCCGAGGCCACGCTGGCCGGGGCCAACCTGGTCTACCTGCTGCTGCTCGCGCTGGGCGGGGTGGTGCTGCCCGTCTCGGCCTTCCCCGAGAGCATCCGACCGCTGCTGGAGATCCTGCCGATCACCGCCCTGACCGACGGGGTGAGATCGGTGCTGACCGGGGTAGGCGGGTTCCCCGTGGGCGCGACGCTGGTGCTGCTGTCGTGGGCCGTGCTGGCCCTGGCCGCGGCGGCCCGCTGGTTCCGCTGGGAGTAGCTCCCCAGGCCGTCTCACAGGGCGGAATCATGAGCGATCTTGGGTTTTGCCCCTTACAGTGAGACCCGCTGATTTCCGGGTGAGGGGTGGGACGACGGTGACCGCTGACGCGGGGGCGTACAAGGGGTCGTTCCGGCTCGCCGACGCCGTTCCGCCGCCGCTGCTGGTGATGCTGGGCATCGTGTCGGTGCAGATCGGCGCGGGCCTGGCCAAGAACCTGTTCGCGCAGCTCTCCCCCACCGCCGTGGTCTTCCTGAGGATCGCCGCCGGGACGCTCGTGCTGGTCGCCTTCGTCCGGCCCCGGATCAGGGGGCTGTCGTGGCAGAGCGTCGGGATCGGGGTGGCCTTCGGGGCGATCCTCGCGCTGATGAACCTCTCGTTCTACGAGGCCCTGGCCCGGCTGCCCATCGGCATCGCGGTCGCCATCGAGTTCATGGGGCCGCTGGGGGTGGCCGTGGCGGCCTCCCGCCGGCGGCTCGACCTGCTGTGGGTGGGGCTGGCCGCCGCCGGGATCGTGCTGCTCGCCCCCTGGGGTGACGCCGCGAACGCCGACTGGGTCGGGATCGCGTTCGCCGCCGGGGCGGGGGTCTGCTGGGGCGCGTACATCCTGCTGTCGGCGTCGGTCGGGCAGCGGTTCCCCGGGACCTCGGGGCTGGCCTTCGCCATGATCGTCGCGACCCTCGTGATCGCCCCGCCCGGGATCGTGTCCGGTGGCACCGGGCTGCTCGACCCGGCGATCCTGCTGATCGGGCTCGGCGTCGGGCTGCTGTCGTCGGTGATCCCCTACTCGCTGGAGCTGGAGGCGCTGCGCAGGATGCCGAAGCGGGTGTTCGGCATCCTGATGTCGCTCGAACCGGCCGTCGCCGCCCTCGTGGGGCTCGTCGTGCTCGGGGAGGTCCTGCACCTGCGCGAGTGGGCCGCGATCGGGTGTGTCGTGGTGGCCTCGGTCGGGGCCGCCCGCTCGGGTTGAGTTACTCGGGCTTGTTGGCCCAGATGCCGCGGACGTGCTGGATGTGGTGGCCCATGATGTGTTCGGCCGCCGCCCGGTCGCCCTCGATCAGGGCGTCGAGCAGCTCGACGTGCTCGCGGGCCGAGTCGACCAGTTTCCCGGCGTCGGCCAGGCCCTTCAGCCCGTAGAGGCGGGCCCGGCCGCGCAGTTCACGCACCACCTCGACCAGGTGGGCGTTGCCCGCCAGGCTCAGCAGTTCGAGGTGGAAACGCAGGTCGGCGTTGACGTAGGTGAGCAGGTCGCCGCGCTCGGCGGAGCTGACGATCTCGCGGGCCAGGGGCCGCAGCCGCTCGAAGTCGGCGTCGAGCCCCGACTCGGCCAGCCGGGCCACCGTGGGCACCTCGATGAGGCGGCGGATCTCGGTGATGTCGTCGAGGTCGGAGTCGGACATCTCGGTGACCCGGAACCCCTTGTTGCGCACCGCCTCCACCAGGCCCTCTTTGGCCAGGTCGAGCATCGCCTCGCGGACCGGGGTCGCGGAGACGCCGAACTGGGCCGCGAGCACCGGCGCGGAGTAGACGACCCCCGGCCTCATCTCGCCCGCGACCAAGGCGTCTCTGAGGGCTTGCGCGACCTGTTCGCGCAGGCTCTGCCGCTCACCCACGACCGGCAGGCCGAGTCCCTCTGCTCCCGCGCCCATCCCACTCCCATCCGTGACATCGGATCTGGTGATCGTACCGGTTCGGACCGGTACGCGACCGCCTGGTCACAGCAGGAATCCCTGCGGGAAGGGGTCGCGTGGATCAAGGAAGTACTGGGCGGTGCCGGTGAGCCAGGCGCGGCCGGTGATGTGGGGCACCACGGCCTGCCGGTCTCCGACGGCAGCCGTTCGCACGAGGCGTCCGGTGAACCGCGTCCCGATGAACGACTCGTTGGTGAAATCGGCATCGATGGGCAGGTCGCCCCGGGCGTGGAGCTGGGCCATGCGGGCGCTGGTACCGGTCCCGCACGGCGACCGGTCGAACCAGCCGGGGTGGATGGCCATCGCGTGCCGCGAGTGCCGCGGGGTCGACCCGGGCGCGAGGAACTGCACGTGGTGGCAGCCCCGGATGCCGGGGTCCTCGGGGTGGACGGGCTCGTCCTCGTTGATCGCGTCCATGATCGCGAGGCCGGCGTCCAGGATCTGCTGCTTGTACGCCCGGTCGAACGGCAGCCCCACCGACTCGATCGGCAGGATGGCGTAGAAGTTGCCGCCGTAGGCCAGGTCGTAGGCGAGCTCGCCGAACCCGTCGACCTTCACGGTCCGGCCGAGACCCTCGACGTAGGAGGGCACGTTCTCGATCGTGACCGACTCGGCCACGCCGTCGCGCACCGCCACCGACGCGGTGACCAGCCCGGCCGGGGTGTCGAGCCGGATCGTCGTGACGGGCTCGACGACCTCGACCATGCCGGTCTCCACCAGCACCGTCGCCACGCCGATCGTGCCGTGGCCGCACATCGGCAGGCAGCCGGAGACCTCGATGTAGAGCACGCCCCAGTCGGCGTCGGGCCGGGTCGGCGGCTGAAGGATCGCGCCGCTCATGGCGGCGTGGCCGCGCGGCTCGTACATGAGGAGGGTGCGGACGTGATCGAGGTGGGCCATGAAGTGTTCCCGCCGCTCGGCCATGGTCGCGCCGGGGATCACACCGACGCCGCCGGTGATCACGCGGGTGGGCATGCCCTCGGTGTGGGAGTCGACGGCGTGGAAGATCCTTCGGGTGCGCACGTCACATGACCTTCTCTGTGGCGGCGCTGATCTCGGCCGCGACGTCGGCGGGGAGCGGCAGGCGGGGCGGCCGGCAGGCGCCGCCGTTGAGCCCGGCCACGTCCATCGACAACTTGATCGCCTGCACGAACTCTACCCGCGCGTCCCATCTGAGCAGCGGGTGCAGGTCCCGGTACAGCGGCAGCGCGGTGGTCAGGTCCCCGGCCGCGGCGGCCCGGTAGAGGTCGACGCACCTGCGGGTCACCGAGTTGGGGAACCCGGCGATCCAGCCCTTCGCCCCGGCGGTCAGCAGCTCCAGCACGACGTCGTCGGAGCCCACGAGGAGGTCCAGCTCGGGCGCCAGCTCCCTGATCATGTACGCCCGCCGCACGTCGCCGGTGAACTCCTTGACCGCCACGATCAGGCCCTCGCCGAACAGCCGGGCCAGCAGCGCCGGGGTCAGGTCGACCTTGGTGTCGATCGGGTTGTTGTAGGCGACGATCGGCAGCCCGGCCTTGGCGACGGTCCGGTAGTGCTCGAACACGGCCCCCTCGTCGGCCCGGTAGGCGTTGGGCGGCAGCAGCATGACGCTCGCGCACCCGGCGTCGCGGGCCTGCTCGGCCCAGCTCAGGGCCTCGCGGGAGCCGTAGGCGGCCACGCCGGGCATCACCCGCTCGCCGCCGACGGCCTCGACGGCGGTCCGGACCACGCGGGCGCGCTCGTCGGGCGTCAGGGTCTGGTACTCGCCCAGCGAGCCGTTGGGCACCACGCCGTCACAACCCTCGTCGACGAGCCGCCGGCAGTGGGCGCCGAAGGCGTCGTAGTCGACGGTCAGGTCGCTCCTGAAGGGGAGTGCGGTGGCCACCATGATTCCGTGCCAAGGTCGGATCACGCGTTGTCCTCTCGATCGTGCAGGGTCAGGTCTGCGAGGGTGATCGGCTGGGCGAACGGCCGTTTCTGCGGGGCCGGCTCATGCCCGGTGAGCGCGGCGACGGCGTGGCCGCACATGCGGCCCTGGCACCAGCCCATTCCGGGCCGGGCCAGCAGCTTGACGGTGCGGGGGTCGTGCGCGCCGAGGTCGCGGGCCTCGTCGATCGCGCGCAGGGTGACCTCCTCGCAGCGGCAGACGACGGTGCCGGGCGTGAGCCAGTCACGCCAGCCGTCGCGTACCGGATAGGACAGGTCGAGGGCCCGCGCGAAGCGGCGCAGCCGCGCCTTCTCGGCGAGCAGCCGGGGCGGCGGTTCGCCGACCAGGGAGTGCACGGCCAGCGCGCCCTCGACGACGGCGCTCGGCGCCCCGGCGACCCCGGTGACCTCGCCGGCCGCCAGCACCCCCTCGACGGAGGTCCGCTGCCGGTCGTCGGTGACGACGTGGTCGCCCGCGACCGCGCAGCCGAGCTGGAGCAGCAGGTCGACCTGCGGGGTGAAGCCGTAGCCGACGGCGACCGTGTCGCAGTCGACGGTGCGCCAGGCGTAGGGCCGCCAGCCGGGGGTGAGCCGGGCGACGGTGACGCCCTCGACGGAGTCTTCGCCGTGGGCGGCGACCACGGCGTGCCCGGTCCGGTACGGCACCCGCGCGGCGGCCAGCCGGCTCGCGTAGCCCAGCGCCTCCCTGGCCTTGGACGGGACCAGGGCCAGCGCGGCGGCCATCCGGGGCGAGGGCCGGTTGGCCTCCAGGACCTCCTTGACCCGCACCCCCGCGTCGAGCAGGGTGACCGCGACGGGCAGCAGGAACGGCCCGGTGCCGGCCACCACCATCTCCTCGCCGGGCCTGATCCGCTCGCCCTTCACCAGCGCCTGCGCGCCTCCGGCGGTCAGCACGCCGGGCAGGTCCCAGCCCGGGAACGGCACGACCTTGTCGTGGGCGCCAGTGGCGACCAGCAGGGTCGTGGCGGTCGTGGTCGTCGACGCGTGCACCCGGAAGCCGTCGGAGGACTTCTCCACCGCCCACACCCGCTGCCCGAGCATGACGTCGACGCCGGTCAGGCGAGGCGGCGCGGTCCCCCGGAGGAACTGGCCGCCGGGCGTGGCGTAGGCGTCGAGGAGGGCGACGCGCAGGCCCCGCCTGGCGGCCACCCTGGCGGCGGTCAGCCCGGCGGGCCCGGCGCCGACGACGGCGAGGTCGTAGCTCATCCGGTCACCTCGTCGCCCGCGCGGGCCACCGTCTGGCAGGCGCGCTGGTCGGGGGTGCCGTTCACGGTGAGCAGGCAGTCGAAGCAGGCGCCGATGGCGCAGAACAGGCCGCGCGGACGGCCGCCGATCCGGGTGGTCCGCCACGACCGGATCCCGGCGGCGTGCAGGGCCGCGCCGATCGACTGTCCGTCCTCGGCGGCGACCGGGCGTCCTTCGAAACGGAACTCGATCACGCGAACCTCCCCGGGGCGAAGGGCGCCGGATCGACCCGCGGCGACCCGCCGGTGATCTGGGCGGTGATCATCTCGGCGGTCGCCGGGGCGAGGCCGATGCCGGCGCCTTCATGCCCGCAGGCGTGGAAGAGGTTGCGGAGCCGGTGGTCGGGCCCGATGACCGGCAGATGGTCCGGCGAGTAGGGCCGCAACCCCGCGTAGGCCCGCATGACCTGCCTGTCCGCGAGCACCGGGAACAGCGCCACCGCCTGTCTCGCGAGCTTGGCGAGGACCCTGTAGTCGATGGCGGTGTCGTAGCCGACCCGCTGCCGGGAGGCACCGATGAGCACGGTCCCCGCCCGGGTCGACTCGATGACGCCGGAGGTCTCCAGCCCCTCGGCGTCGCTGGCGACGTTGGTGACGTAGGCGGCCGTGTAGACCTTGTGCCGCACCGGCGGGACCGCGAACGGCTGCGTGACCAGGATGAACCCCTTGCGCGGCCGGATCGGCAGCGGCGCCTGCGGGAAGCTCCCGGCCCACGTGCCGGCCGCGTTGACGACGGCGTCGGCGTAGAGGTCGCCCTGGCCGGTGCGCACGCCGGCCACCCGGTCTCCGGCGACGAGAAAACGCTCCACGGCGGTACGGACCAGCCGCGCCCCGGAGGCCTTCAGCAGGCGCGCGGCGGCCAGCATGGGCTGCACCTGGGCGTCCTGCGGATAGTGCACGCCCCCGGCCAGGCCGTCGGCGAGGTGGGGCTCGAAGTCCCGAAGGCTCGTGGCCGGCACGACCGAGGCGACGACACCCGCCGGGCCGGGGTGCCGACGCTGGTTTTCGGCGAAGGCCGTGAGGGCGTCGAGGACCTCGGGGGTCTCGGCCACCACGAGGCCGCCCTTCGGCTCCCACTCGAAGCCGCCGCACTCCTCGTCGAGTTCCCGCCACAGTTCGCCGGACCGGAGGGCCAGCTCCAGTTCAGGGCCCGGTTCCTTGTCGGACACCAGGATGTTGCCCTCGCCGGCGCCGGTGGTGCCCGACGCCACTCCCCCGCGATCGACTACCGTTGCCCGCACACCGGCACGCATCAGGGCATAGGCGCATGAAGCGCCCACGATCCCGGCGCCGATCACGAGAACGTCCACGGTTTGTACCATGTCACATGACATATTGGGCCGCAAGAGGGACCACCCCCCACCCCACCTAGCATTGACGCCGTGAAGCGTCTCCTCTCCTCTATCTGGACACCCGCCGCCCGTGACATGCGGGCCTGGGCGCTGGCGGCGGTCGTGGTCAACGCGGGCATCACCGTCACGGGCGCGGCGGTGCGGCTCACGGGGTCGGGGCTCGGCTGCCCGACCTGGCCTCGGTGCACCGCCGACAGTTTCGTCCCGGTCCCCCACCCGGACCACTCGCCCCTCAACACCGCGATCGAGTTCGGCAACCGCATGTTCAGCCTCCTGGTGCTGGCGGTCGCCATCGCGGTGTTCCTGGCCGCGTGGAGGCTGAAGCGGCGTTCGCTGATCCCGCTGGCGCTGGTCCAGCCGCTCGGCGTGATCTTCCAGGCCCTCTGGGGCGGGGTGGTGGTGCGGACCGCGCTCAACCCGGTCACCGTGAGCGTGCACTTCCTGGTGTCGATCGGGATGATCGCGGCGGCGTACATGCTGTTCGCCCGGTCGACTGAGGGCGACGGGCCCGTCGTGCCCGTCGTCCATCCGTGGATCGTCACGCTGGGCCGGGTGCTGACCGGGGCCATGCTGGTCCTGCTGGTGGCGGGCGTCGTCACGACGGGCACCGGCCCCCACTCCGGCGACGAGCGGGCCAGCCGGTTCGACTTCGACATCGAGGTGGTGGCCCGCATCCACGCCGACGTCGTGTGGGTCGTCGTCGGGCTGACCTTCGCGCTGTTGTTCGCCCTCTATCTGACCAAGGCGCCCGAGCGGGCCAGGAAGGCCGCGCTGATCCTGTTCGCCGTGGAGATCGGGCAGGGGATCATCGGGTACGTCCAGTACTTCCTCGCCGTCCCCGCCCTGCTGGTCGGGTTCCACGTGCTGGGCGCGGCCCTCGTGTGGATCGCCACCCTGCACGTCGTGCACACGCTGCGGGAGCGCAGCGAGATCACCGAGTTCGCGAACCACAAGGCGGTCACCCGCGTCTGACCCTTCGTGAAACGAGCCGTCTTCCGGGGCGCCGTCGCGGCCAGCCTGGCCGCCCTGGCGCCCATGACCTGGGCGTGGTTGTCGAGCGACGGCCACCGCGCCGACACCAACGACCCCGGCTGGACCGCCGGGGTCCCGGCCGCGCCGGTCGCGCTGGTGCTGGGCGCCGGGGTGGTCGGCGACTGGCCGACCGCGATGCTGCGCGACCGCCTCGACATCGGCGCGGCGCTCTACCGGGCCGGGAAGGTCAGGGCGCTGCTGCTGTCGGGCACCAACCACGTCAAGGAGTACGACGAGCCCACGGTCATGCGCGACTACCTGCTGGCCAAGGGCGTGCCGGCCGGCGCGCTCGTGCTCGACTACGCGGGCCTCGACACCTGGGACTCGTGCGTCCGGGCCAAGAAGATCTTCGGCGCCTCCCGCGTGACGGTCGTCACCCAGACCTTCCACCTGCCCCGCGCGGTCACCCTGTGCCGGGAGGCCGGGCTGGACACCTTCGGGGTCGGCGACGACTCCCAGCGGAAGTACGCGCTGACCACCTACGTCTACGCCGCCCGCGAGTTCTTCGCGACCGGCAAGGCCTTCCTCGACGCCGTCGTGCTCAGGTCCGACCCGACGTTCCTCGGGCCCTACGAGACCTCGCTCGACACCGCCCTCGCGAAACGTTCATAGATCACCTGCGGCGACGTCGCCGCGCTTGGCCGGAGTACCGGGCCGCCGGTTATCATTTTCGGGACCTCGTGACCGCGGAAGCCCGCCACGCCCTGCCGTGGCGGGCTTCACGCGTCTATCGGCAGGTGCCGGCCGTGACGGCCGGGGTGCCGCCGCCGCTGAAGTTCGACAGGAAGCCGATCGTGATCGTGCCGCCCGGCGGGATCGTGGTGTTCCACGACAACGGCCGGAACGTCAGCGTCGTGCCGCTCTGCGTGTAGGCGGCGTTCCACGCCGAGGTGACCGTCGCGCCGGAGGCGACGGTCGCGGTGACCGTCCAGGAGGAGATTGGGGTCGAGCCGGTGTTGCGGATGGTCACGCTGCCCTGGAAGCCGCTGTTCCAGGCGCTCGCGATGCCGGCCGTCACGGTGCACTGGCCGGTGGGGTTGGGCGTCGGGCTGGGGCTGACCGGCGGGCACGACGGCGCCGGGGTCGGCGCGCCGGGCTCACATCCGGCCGGGTAGGACGGGCTGGGGCTGACCGGCGGGCACGACGGCGCGGGAGTGGGCGCACCCGGCTCGCATCCGCCGGGGTACGACGGGCTGGGACTGACCGGCGGGCACGACGGCGCGGGAGTGGGCGCGCCCGGCTCGCATCCCGGGTTCGACGGGCTGGGCGTGGGGCTCGAGGTGCCGCCGAAGACCACGTCGGAGCAGCTGTAGAAGGTCTCGGCGCTGTCGCTGCGGGTCCAGACGGCGTAGATGACGTGCCGGCCGGTCCGCACCGGCAGGGTGGTGGTCCAGCGGTAGGCGCCGTTGTCGAGCGCGGGCTGGGGGTCGGCGGTGAAGAAGGGCTGCTCCTCCATCATCGACCAGGTCAGCGGCTGGCTCGGGTTGTAGCCCTGCTTGGTGACGTAGAGGCGGAACGCGCCGGGGTGGGGCACCCAGGCGCCGTACACGAAGTTGTACCGGGCCCCCGAGGTCAGGTTGGTCGAGGGCCAGTCGGTCCTGGGCAGGTCGTAGGCGGCGTACTTGGGGTTGCCGCCGGAGCAGAGCTGCCCGTCGGGGATGTAGCCCCGGGTGCGGCCGGCGCCGTCGGAGCGCAGCACGCCGTACCAGTCGTAGAGGGGCTGGGTGCCGCCCTGGGCGACGGCGGCGGCGCAGGCGGCGTTCTTCGGGATGATTTGGCCGCCGGTCAGGCCGTCGACGTAGCAGGCGTAGGTGCGGCTGGCCGGGTTGGTGGTGGCGCCGTGGGCCTGGGCCCCCGGCGATGCGACGACCATCGCCACGAGTGCCGCCAAGGCGGCCACCACGGCGATAAGGGGTCGGGTCACGTTGCGGTCCTCTCGGTCGGGGGCATGCGTCGTACGCCCTCCGGAAAGACGGCCCACCCGGAACAGGGGGCCCGATGACCTGCGTGACCATCCGGACGATGCCACCGGCCCACTCAGGCCGTCGAGGAGACGGCCCGGGGCCCGCCGCTGACCTGGGAAGACGCTTGAACGTTTCAGCCGCAGTAGACGTCGGCGATGGTCGGGGCCTCCTTGGCGTCGCCCTTGAAGCCCGCCACCTCGGTCGCGCCCGGCTTGAGGACCTTGTTCCACTTCTCGGCGTGGATCATCACCGAGGGGCCGCTCTGCATCCAGGTGCCGTTCCACGACTGGTTGATCTTCGCCTCCAGCGGGACGTTCCACTGGACGTACCAGTCGTTGATCGGCGCGGTGCCGGTATTGGTGATCTTGGCCTCACCCTGAAAACCCCCAGGCCAGGTGGTGATCAGCTTCACCTCGGCGGTGCACTTGGCGGCCGCGACGGCGGGTGAGGGCGAGGGGTGGAAGTGCACCGCCTCGGCGGGTCTCCCCACGATCCGCCAGACGATCAGGGCCGCCCCGGCGACCAGGACGAGCACGGCAAGGGCGGTGAGGGAGTTTCTCTTCAACGGGGGCCCTCCAGGCGCGACGGATCGACGGTCGTCACGCGGGTCCGGGCCCGCCGGAATTGAAACACGCTGGGGGGCGCGGGCGCCAGCCCCCTTCGGCGCCTCGATTCCACAATTCGTGGCTGGACAATGAAATGGTCAATAGGAGTTCCAGGTAACAATTCAATCCTGCCAAGCCCGCTGGCCACCCATCTTTTCTTTTTCGGCGTCCACTGGAGGTGTCGAACGGAATGAGAAGTGGGAGCCGATGACGGAACCGAACAACAATACGCCGGGCGGTCAGAAAGCATCCGAGCGCAGCGCGACGAGGAACGCGTTCATCGGCGCCGCAGCCACGATTGTGGCCGGGGTGTTGGCCGCAGTGATCGCTTTGGTCCCTCCGCTGCTGAAAGACGATGGAGCCGCCACCCCGCCTACCGCCCCGGCGACGACCTCGGCGACGCCCTCACCGGCCACCTCACCGGCCACCGTGGCGCCCGTCGTCGATCCCGGCTCTCCGGAAAAGAAATCCGACGGACCTTGCCCGCTGGCGGAGAAGGACAACAGGGTGGAAGGCCGCGAAGGCTTGGACGTCGCAGCGGTGATCGACGGTGTGGCTGCGGAGGACGGCCGACCGGGCGTCGGCTCGGACATGCGGGTCTGCGTGACCATCAAGGCCGCCCCCGCGGCCGGCCACGACCTGTGGCTGGTGCTGCGCCTCGAGAAGAACGAGGGCGTCCCGAACCCGGTCTACTTCGCCAAGGCGCGACTCCCCCGGGAGCCCGGCGTCCACGCGGTCCGTGTCCAGTCCCCCTGCGCCACCCCGCGGCCGGGCCCGCGGCCGCGCACCCTGATGGTCGTCAGCGCCGACGAGGCTGGCTCCGCCGAACTGGCCAGGAATCAGACCAGCGACCGGACGTGCGACCGGACCTACGAGGTCAAGAGGGTCAGCCTGCCGGCCGGTGTTGACGTGATCTCCAGCCGGGTATTCATTAACCGGACCGAGTAGTCACCGCCACGACCGCCAGAACAACCGGGGATCGAGAGACGCGAGGAGCCGTCGCGGCAGCGGCCGGACGTCTCTCAGATCCTTGGCCAGACGGCGTGCAAGTATCCAGGCGCGTTCGGCCTCTACGGCGGTCGTCTCGCCGACTGAGAACTGGACTCGGGTGACCAGGTCGGCCAGCCTGCCGGGGTTTGGTGTCGTCACGGGCGCCCCCCCGATCGTCTCCAGCGGCGTCTGTGACCGCCGCACCACGACTCCCGCCTCGGCGAGGCGGTCAAGGCTCTCCCGCCAGGCTCCGAGCACCCGTCGATGAGGCGTTCCCCGCGCGCGTAGGAGGCGCCGGACCAGCCGGGTGACCGTGACCACGACGACCCAGAGGGCGAGGACCGCCAGCAGCGTCGCCACCAGGACGACGGAGATCCACGGCACCTGGCGACCGCCGGTCTGCGACCCGCCGGGCAGGGGCGGCGGGGGTGGCTGGTGGGTCTCCGGCGGCGAGACCGGGGGCGGATCGGTCGGCCGGGGCGGAGTGAGGTCGCCGTCGGCCGCATCGAACGGCACCCATCCCCGCTCCTCGAAATAGACCTCCGGCCAGGCGTGGGCGTCCCGGTTGCGCACCTGGTGGAGGCCACCGACCGGCTCGCCGAGGAGGTAGCCGACCGCCACGCGTGATGGGAGCCCCAGCGACCGGGCGAGCAGCGCGAACGCGGCGGCGTGCTGTTCCACGGTGCCGCCGGCTCCGTCGAGGAGGAAGCGTCTCAGCGCGGGCAGCGTGTGCCCGGCCGGGGCTCCGTCCGCGCAGGCCCGTTCCGCCTTCAGCTTCTCCTCCAGCGCCACGGCCTGCTCCCATGGCGTGGTGGCTCCCTCGGTCATTTCCTTGGCGTGCTTGGCTAGCCATGGGCCCGTATCAGCAGGAAGTGCGAGGAAGTCGCCGGGCCGCACCTCGGCTTCATGGGAGACCGTGACTTCGTAGCGGGCGCCGCTTCTGAGGGGCGGGTCGACCACGACGGTGTCGGTGCCGTCGGCGAACTCGACCAGGACGGGGGCGGCTCCGGTGAAGGAGAGCCGTTCGGGTTGCCCGGCCAGCGGGAGAAAGGGCCCGGTCAGGCCCGTGACGGTGACCCGCAGGCGGTAAGGGTCGCCTTCGCCGCGCCCGAGCCGCACTCCCGGTACGTGGAAGCGCTCGCCGACGGTCCAGGTGATGCCGTCGTAGTGGTCGAGCGTGACCAGCCTGATCCGCGCGAGGACGGGTCCGTCGATCTCCAGAGTGAACAGGCCGGCCGGTTCCTCTTCGCACACCTGGGGCCTGACCCGTGCCAGCGGGTTGGCCAGGTTACCTAGATCGAGCGGGGGCGGCGCGACCAACGTACGGGGGTCGAACCGGTCGTGACCCCCGGCGGAGACCAGACCAGACGCGCCCGCAGTCACCACCGTCACCGTCCAGACCGCCCACCGGAGCCGCCCCGGAGCCGGACCCACACGAAGCAGCACGACCAGGACCACCACGGCTGCCCCCATCAGGGGCACGCCCTCCCCCGGCCCGCTTGCACTCAGCAGCAGTCCGACGCCGAACGCGGTGGCCAGGACGACCAGCGCCCGTCCCGAACCTCCGCGCAGCGCGGTTATCGTAGCGGCAAACGCGGCGGTCGCGGTGATCAGGATCGGCGTCGCGACCAAGTCGCCGCTGACCGGAGCGGGCAGACCGATGGTCAGCAGGCGGATCCAGCCGAGCCACAGCCCTTCGGCGAGCTGGGCGACCGGCGCCCCGGTCAAGACGAACGGCCCCGCACAGGCCGACGCAAGGGCGACCAGCCGCCCACTACGCCGGGTCACCAGCCCGGCCGCCGCCCCACCTAATGCCGCTACCATTAATGGGACCAGAACCTGGAGGTCGGTGAAGACCCGGAGGTACACCAGGCTCTGCGCCCCGGCCCCGGCCGCGCACACAACCGCGATGATCGTCCGCCGCAAGGGTGGCATGGGACCGCCTCTCAGCGCGCCGCCCCCGGCCGTGCGGATGACAGCGGTGCCCGGCAGCCTCACAGGCATCACCGGCCCGCCCGATCCCGCCCTCTCGGCATGCGCCCGCCGCGGCGGTGACCAGCCGCCCCGGCGCTGTCGTGGCGCGTCCGGTTCGCTGGTCACCCGCCCGCCATCGCGGTCCAGCGTGCCGCGAAGTCGCCCGCCGACCGGACGACGAGTTGCCCCGTCCAATCGCTCGCGGGCGCGGCCCGGCCGGGGTCGACCACGATCACGGTGACCTCGCTCACCAGGTCGGACGCCGGCAACCGCCCGGTCACGTAACCGGCCGCGCCGGGCGGCACCAGCGGCGGGGAAGGCGACGGGGCAGGGCCGAGCGACAGGCCGGAGAGCAGCCGGAGAACCGGTCCCGGGTCGACGGTGCCGTCGCGCCCTCGTATGGAGGCGGCTTCCGCACCACACGTGGTCACGACCCGGACGGGATGGGCGTGGCGCGCCGCCGCGACGCTGACGGAGGCGACGATGCTCAGCGCCTCCTCGAACTCCTGGGCCCGGTAATAGTCGGCACCGGTGTCGAGGACGACGACGTGGTCGGCGCGGTCGAAGATCACGCTCTCGCGCACCATGAGTTCCCGGTGACGCGCCGAGGACTTCCAGTGGATCAGCCGGCGGTCGTCTCCCGCCACGTAGGGGCGCAGTTCCTTGAAAATGACGCCACCTCGAAGCGCGTAGGGAGAGGCTTCGCCGTCGTCGTCGGGACTGAAGGGCACCCGGAGCGGGGGCACCGGCCAGATGTACGGATGGACGTGGAGGATCTGCGCGGTGCCGTACACGGCGCTTCGCTCGACCAGCCGGAGGGGGTCGGCTCCGGCCACCCGAACCGGGCCGATCAGGTGCCTGCCTCTGGGCAGGTCGTTCAGGACGACACTGATCTCCACGGTCTCGCCGGGCCGCGACTTCGGCACCGCGAGCGCGAGGTCGTTCAGGCCGAGCTCCCGCACCCGGACCGCGCCGCGCAAGACGAGCGTGACTTCGGCCGTCCCACCCGCCGAGGTGATCGACGGGCTCAACCGGATCTCCGCCGACAGGTGCGGCGGCGCCGCCGCCCACGGCAGCGCGGCCGCCACGAGCAGCGCCAGCGTGGTCCCGGTGGCGACCATCTCGGGGTAGTCCGCCAGGAGACCGGCGGCGAGGCAGATGACGGCCAGCAGGAGCACGGCCTTGCCGGTTCGGGTCACGCGGCTCTGCCTTCGGGGGCGTCCACCGACTCAATCACGCGCGCCAGGACCTGCTCGGCCGACCTCCCCCGTTGCAGCGCCTCCGAAGACAGCGCCAGCCGGTGGGCGAACACGGGCACGACCAGCCGCTTGACGTCGTCGCCCGTGACATAGGCGCGCCCCGCCGCCCGGGCCGCCGCCCGCGCGGCCGTTGCCAGGGCGATCGCCGCGCGCGGGCTGACCCCGAGACGCACGTCGCGATCGCGCCGGGTGCCCGCGGCGAGGGAGGCGACGAAGCCCAGGATGGAAGGCTCGACGTAGGTCCGGGCCGCGACGTCGATCATGGCGAGGGCCTCTTCGCGCGAGAGGACCGCTTCGAGGCGTTCTGGCACGTTGTCCGAGAGCCCGCCCTCGATGATCGCGATCTCATGGTGCTGATGGGGAAAGCCGATGCGCAGGCGCATCTGGAACCGGTCGAGTTGCGCCTCGGGAAGCCCGTAGGTGCCCAGGTACTCGGCCGGGTTGCGGGTCGCCACGCAGAAGAACGGGTCGGGCAGGACGTGCGTCACGCCGTCAACGGTCACCTGGCGCTCGGCCATCGGTTCGAGGAGGGCGGCCTGGGCCCGGGGCGAGGCGCGATTGATCTCGTCGCCGATCACGACGTTGGCGAAGACCGCCCCCGGGTGGAAACGGAAGTCGCCCAGTTCGGGATGGTAAATGGGGACGCCGACGATGTCACTAGGCAGTAGGTCGGGGGTGAACTGGATCCGGCGGACCGACAGGCCCGACAGCGACCGGGCGATTGCCTTGGCCAGCGTCGTCTTGGCGACGCCCGGCGGGCCTTCTAGGAGCAGATGACCGGAGGAGAACAGGCAGATGAGGGCGAGCCGGATCTCCTCGTCGGCGCCGACGACAACCCCTCCAATATTATCGGCGACTCTTTGGAATCGCTCCTGGAATCCGTATTCATCATTCTCGGCCATCGCCCGTTTATACGCTCTGCTCCTCATCGGTGCAATTACCGACAGAGGTGACCGGCTCCTCACTTCGCGGTCAGTGAATAACGGACTAGAATCTCGGAGACGCCAATTGATCGGGCACCGACACCATGCGAAGAAAAGCCACGGCCACCGCCTGCGGCCTCGCAGTGCTCGCGGCCGTCATCCTGCTCGGGCTCGACTCCGGATATGCCGCCGGGCGGCTTCCGATGCCCACCGGCCTGGCGTGGCTGACCTCCCGGCCGATAGGTCAGCTCACGCTGGTCGACGGCGTCTCAGCGGGGGTGGTGACCGGTGTGCCCGTCCCGGGCGGCGGGCCGCTGGGCGCGGCCGCGCAGATCGGGACGACCGGATACATCCTGGCCGGAGACGGCACGGTAGTGAAGGTCGAGGCCGACCGCGCCGAGGCGGCCACCGGCCCTCGTCCGGGCGCGGTCTCCCGCCTGGTGCTCGCAGAAAACGAGGTGCTGGCCGTCCGCGAAGGCGGGGTTCTCCGGTATGACCGGCGCACCCTCGCCCCGCTTCCCGGCCCTGACGGTTCAGCGGGACAGTGGACTGCCGGGCCTGACGGGTCGGCCCTCTGGCACTTGTCGGCGGCAGGGCTGAGCTCATGGAGTGCAGAGGGGGGCTTGTCCGCGCCACGGCCGATCAGCGTCTCGGCATCGGCCGTCCTGGCCGCGAACGCCGGGCGTCTCGTCATCGCCGACCCCGAGGCAGGTCGGCTGCTGGTGCCGCCCGCCGACGGCCGGGGAGAGCCGAGCTCCATGCGCCTGAGCCCAAGCGCGGACGCCCGCGAGATCGCCGTGACGGGCGGCAGCGAAACCGGGCTCGTGTATGTCATCGTCCAGGACGCCCTCCATATCTGCGCCATCGGCGAGGAGAACTGCCAGGCCGTCCGGCCCGAGCCGGGGTCAGTGTTCGCCGGTGGCGTCGCCGAGGCCGGCGGCCGGGTGGCGGCGCTCGACGGGGCAGGCCGGATCGTCATCGTCGATCCGCATGCCGCGACGGTGACCGGCCGGATCGCCGGGTCCGAGGGTTACACCGAGATCTTCGCGCACGACGGAATGATCTTCGTCAACGATCCCGATGGTCCGTCAGCCGGGGTTCTCCGCGCCGACGGCGAGTTCACCACCATCACCAAGTACGCCGCACCGGAACCGGCGCCACCGACGACCTCCTCCTCCGAGCCGCCGCCTGTCACCAGGACGCCGAAGCCATCTCCTCAGGAGGAATCCCCGACACCCGCACCGTCGGTCCGCGTCAGCTCCGAGTCGCCCAAACCGAGCCCGCGACCTTCGAAGACCCAAGCCACGCCCTCGCAGGGGACCCCGTCTTCGACGGCCCCGCCCGATGCGGCGCCTGAGGTGAACGAGTCCCCTTCGGCCACCCGCAGCCCCGAAACGGGTGGAGGACCAGACGGTGCAGCCCCGAGCGACGACCCACCATCCAGCGACGATCCGGAACCCACTGATGGCCCGGAACCGAGCGGCGCACCGGAGCCCACTGACGGCCCGGAACCCGGCGGCGGCCCGGCGAACGCTCCTGACCGTTGCCCTCATTCCGCGGAGGACCGTCGGGAGGGGGACCGCAGCGGCTCCGACGCCCTGGCCGACCGAGGGCTGGGCGTCGCGGTCATCGACAGTGTCGCGGCCACCGACGGGCTGCCGGGCGTGGGCGACGACATGTGGGTCTGTGTGGACGTGCGGGTACAGCCGCCCGCCGGTCGGGATCTCTGGCTGATCCTCAGGCTGGAGCCGAGTGCGGACGTCCCTCGGCAGGTCTACTTCGCCAAGGTCAAGCTCTCCGGCTCAGGGACTCGCCCTGAACTCGTCCAGGCCCACTGCTCGCGGAAGAAGCCGGGCCCCCGCCCCCGTACCCTCATGATCGTCAGTGCCGATGAGGCCGGTTCGGCCAAGCTCACCGAGAACCGGCAGGCCGACGTCGATTGCCGCCCCAACTACGACGGGCACCGTCTCACGCTGCCCGACGGCGTCGAGACCATATCGCAGCAGGTTTCGATCAACCGGAACGAGTAAGGCCGGGACCTCCGAAGAAGCCCCGGCCTCAGGTCGATCAACCCATCACTTCACGTCGGCCGCGGAGGACGACCAGTACACCGCCTTGGCCACCTGGGCGAACAGGCCCTTGGGGTGGTTGCGGAACATCGGCTCGGTGCCGAACATGACCACGGCCGCGCCGCGCTCGTCCCGGCCGCTCACCACGGCCGCCTGGCCACGGGCCGCGTCCTGGCCGCCGCTGCCGTTGGCGTTGGGCCGCCAGTGGCCGCTGACCAGCGGGCCGTCGGTCGCGTAGGCCTGCTCGACGCGGACCTCCGGGCCGAGGCCGGTGAACCAGCGCGGCGAGTAGACGAACGAGTTGGCCGGGGCGTCGCCGCCGACCGGGCCGCCCGGCGAGGTCACCTTCACCACGCCGTTGGCGTCGCTGCGACCGGCGACCGGGGTGACGGTGAGCAGGCCGGCCGCGCCGTTGAAGGTCGCGCCGGTGCTGCCGCGGGTGACCAGGCCGCCCGTCGTCAGGTAGGCGTCGAGCGCGGCCCTGGCCCCGGCGTTGAGCTGGGCGTAGTTGAGGCCGCTGGAGACGAGGAGCACGTCGGTGGTGCTCCAGTCGAACCCGGCGTTCAGCACGGCCGTCGACACCGGCGTGACCTGGAAGCCCAGCTCACGCAGGGTGAACAGCTCGTCGGCCGAGACCGCGGCCGCCACCCGGACCTGGCCGAGTTTGGCCCCGGCGGCCTGGTCGGCGACGCCGAAGGTGACGCCGTACTTGCGGGCGAGGCCCTCGGCCTGGCGGCGGGCCGAGGCGGGGATCACGGCGGTGCCGTTCTCCGCCCAGGTGACCTGGACGCCCTGGCCGATCAGCTCGTTCAGGGCCTGGATCTCGCGGCCGTCGGTGACCCTGAGCGAGAGCGGACGGGTCGTCCACGGCACGGAGCCGTCGAGGTCGGCGCCGTCCACGGTCTTGGTGTCGGCCCGCAGCGCGCTCACCGAGTCGACGGTCGCGCCCCAGAGCAGGGCGTGGCTCCAGCCGGAGATGTCGTACATGGAGTCGACGCGCGGGGTGATGTCGGCGCCGGGCTCCAGCATCACGTTGGCGATGCCGCGCTTGGGCTGGTGCATGTCGACGACGTAGGAGCCCTCGGCGTACCGCGTGCCGTCGACCGTGAAGGCCCGCTTGGCCCGCTCGACCCGCACGTCGTTGGCGATCAGGTGGTCGACCAGGCGCGCGGCGGCGGTGGCCGAGCGCTGCCGGTCGCCCGCCGGGATCACGTAGGCGCGCGGGAAGGTGGTGTTGTAGACGTCCTCGGGGCCGAAGCCGGGCACGATGCCCAGCGGCACCTGCTTGGAGGCCTCACCGGCGGCGCCCCGGCGGAACATCTCGATCTGGTCGGCGATGAGCTGGTCGTGGCGGTCCTGCACGAAGGTGTACGTCGCCCGCATCACCGCCGCCGCGATGTCCGTGTTGATGGCCGAGCGCCGCCGCAGCTCCTCCACCGGGAGGTTGTTGTAGTCGGCGTTGTTGACCCGCATCGGGAACTCGATGGTGTGCGAGGCCACCGCGCCCTGGAAGGGGGCGTACTGCGGGGTGAAGATCGGGGGCCAGTCGTCCCAGCCCTCGGCGTCGTCGCGGAACGGGATGGTCGGCGGGTTCACGCCGTCCTTCTCGGGCGTGTAGCCGAGGCCCAGCACCGCCTGCTCCATGGCCAGGCCGTTGGCGTAGGTGTTCTTGATGAACAGGTCGTACTCGTAGTTGGCGCCGTGCGGCGGGGTCGTCGGCTCGATCAGCGTGCCGTTGACGTAGCCGTGCAGGTCGATCATGGCGACCGGCTGGGTGTCGATCATGACCTGGCGCATCGCCTGGACCTCGGGCTGCGAGGCGGTGATGAAGTCGCGGTTCATGTCGAAGCCGGCGCCGTTGGCGCGGGTGTTGCCGAACCGGCCGTCGGGGTTGGCGGTGACGTTGAAGTAGAGCCGGGTGCGGTTCAGCAGGTCGGCGATCTTCTTGTCGTCGCTGAGGGCCAGCTCCTCGATCACGCGCAGGGCGGCGTCGGTGCCCTCCCACTCGTTGCCGTGGATGTTGTTGTTGACGAAGACCGGCGCCTTGTACCTGCCGGGCAGCTTGCGGTCCTTGGCGGCCTTGGCCGAGTCGTTCTCGATCCGGTCGCGGATGGCGTCCTGCTCGCGGGCCTGCTGCTTGCTCTCGGGCGCGGTGACCGTCACGAGGTAGAGGTCGCGGCCCTGGTGGGACCGGGCGATGACCTCGACGCTGACGCGGTTGCTGCGGGCCTGGAGGGCGTTCAGCTTCCCGGCGATGGCGTGGTAGGGGGTCAGGCCCAGCTTGATGGACGCGTCGGCCGGGTTCTCGGCGGGAACCGGCAGGCGGGTCTGGCGGGGGTAGCCGCGCTCCTTGTCCTTGAAGTCGCGGAAGAACGGGAAGTGCTTGAGCCGCTCGGCGGCGGCCGCGGGGGTCGTGTCGCCCGCCAGGGCGCGTAACGTGGCGGCGGCCGGGTCGGCGACGCCGGCGGCCTCCTCGTTGCGCTCGGGACCGTTGCCGAAGTCGCGGGTCGTCACCCCGGGCGGCGGGGTCGGCTCGGCGAGGGCCGAACCCGTCGGAACCAGGAGCGTGGCCGCGACGGCGAGGCTCAGGAGGGCGGTGGGGGCACGCAACAGAGAACCTCCGTGATCAGAGTGCGTGCCCTCATTGGTAGTGATCAAATGTGAAATAACACAAGATTTGTAACTGAGGCGACATGGAATCCATGTGAACCTGTCACCGGAAGCCCTCTTGACAGGAAGATTTCACGCCCAGGGCGGCGGAACGGTGACCTGCTGCGGCGGCACCGGGAACATGCCGCGCGAATGGGCCATCAGGTCGGCCAGCGACCGCTGGGTGGTCAGGAAGTCGTCCTCGGAGACCCCGCCGCGCACCGCGCGCTCGTGGAGCAGGCCGAGCTCGGTCGCGGCGAGCTGGTAGTCGCTCATCGCCTGCTGGCCGGGCCGCCCGCCGTGCTGCCGGGCCCACTTGCGGGCCTCGCGCCGGTGCTTCAGCGACGAGAGCATGACGATGTCGGCGGCGGTGATCAGCCCGGTGCGCTCATAGGGCGGCAGGTAGTGCTGGATCATGCCGACCACGCGCTTGCGGTCGCGCACGATGACCCACAACTCCACGAACAGCAGCGCCATCAGGATCAGGTAGGCCACGATCAGCCCGTTGAAGCCCGCGAACGAGGCGAACCCGTTCCAGAGGCCGTGGAGGATCATCGCGCCGATCCAGCCGAGGATCACCATCCACACGCCGCGCGCGCCCCGGTTCTGCGGCTGGGCGGCGTAGGCCACCGCGATCCCGATCAGCGAGGTGAACAGCGGGTGGGCCAGCGGCGAGAGCACCCCGCGCAGCACCACCGTGGCGGCCAGGCCCTCGGGGCCGTTCTCGGTCAGCGCCGCCAGGTAGTAGCTGACGTTCTCGGACATCGCGAAGCCCAGGCCGACCATGCTGGCGTAGATGATGCCGTCGGTCGGGCCGTCGAGCTCCTGCCGCCGGTAGCGCAGCAGCCCGACCAGCACCAGGCCCTTCATCGACTCCTCGACGAGCGGGGCGCCGAAGGTGGCGACGTAGTCGCGGGCGCCCTCGGGGTCGCCCAGCGCGTTCTCGACGTAGATCAGGTTGAGCGAGTTGAGCAGGCCGGCGAACAGCACCGCGATGCCGGCGCCCCACATGAACGCGAAGATCAGGTTGCTGCGCGGCTCGGGCTCCATGCGGTCGAGCGCCAGAAGCCCCGCCAGCAGCAGCGGGACGGGCGCGATCGCCGCCGCCAGCGCGATGAAGAACTCGACCGGATCGCCGTTGAGGATGTCGAACGAGAACGACACGGTCGCGCAGATGCCCGCCACCACGAGCCCGATGATGAGCCCGAAGGACGGGCGCCCCCTCAACACCGATCGTGGATCGCGGCTCGCCATTCCGTGAGCGTAACGGAACCTCGACGCGCTGTCCGCTCAGGCGATCAGGGAGTCGATCGCCACGGCCAGGAACAGCAGCGCCAGGTAGATGTTCGACCAGTGGAAGAACCGCATCGGGCGCAGGTCCACGCCGGTCTTGCCCTGCTTCAGGCGGTGGCGCAGGGCGTACACCTCGAACAGGCACGCGGCGCCCAGCACGGCCGCGACGGCGGGGTAGAACGGCGAGGTGCCGGCCACCGGCCAGAGCAGCAGCGAGCAGGCCACGGTCGCCCACGTGTACCAGATGACCTGCGTCACGACCGTGGCCTCCGAGGCCACCGTCGGGAGCATGGGCACCTTCGCGGCGGCGTAGTCCTCGCGGTAGCGCATGGCGAGGGTCCAGGTGTGCGGCGGCGTCCAGAAGAACACCACGCCGAACAGCACGACCGGCGCCCATGACATGCCGCCGGTGATGCCGGCCCAGCCGATCAGCACCGGCATGCACCCGGCGATGCCGCCCCAGACGATGTTCTGCGACGTGCGCCGCTTCAGGAACATCGAATAGACCAGGACGTAGAAGAGGATCGCCCCCAAGGACAGGGCGGCGGCCAGCCAGTTCACGGTCAGGCCGAGGCCCAGCGTGGAAGCCGCGCCCAAAATCACGCCAAAAGTGAGCGCGCCCTTCGGGGACACCTGGTGGCGGGCCAGCGGACGGCGCCGCGTGCGGCGCATCACCTCGTCGATGTCGCGGTCGATGTAGCAGTTCAGCGCGTTGGCGCTGCCCGCCGACAGGGTGCCGAACACCATGGTGTTGATCGCGAGCCACAGATCGGGGAGGCCCTTGGCGGCGAGGAACATGACCGGCAGCGTGGTGATCAGGAGCAGCTCGATGATCCGCGGCTTGGTCAGCGCCACATAGGCCCGGATGACCTCGCCGGCGCCGCGGCGAACCGCGGCGGGGGCCATCGCTTCGTTCTTCATCAGCACCGTCAAGGCGCTTCCAGCACGTGCGGGGTCAACGCGTAACCTCGGGATTAGAGCGGGATCTCCGGGCAGCAGCCGGAACTAGGGAAATCACTGTAGTGGGACGGGCCCGTGGTCCCTGAATCGGGGCTGCTCACCCACCCCCTGATCGTTTGGGGGGTCCTTACCGGACGGTACGCATCCGCACCCGTTAGGGTCCCGTGTGGGCGGGAACGCCTGAACCGCGTGAATGAAAAAAGAGGGGATCGAACGAGTGAGCAGTGCTGGTCTTGAGTGGAGCGACCTCGATCGGCAGGCCGTCGACGTGGTGCGCGCCCTGGCGATGGACGCTGTCGAGAAGGCGGGCTCGGGACACCCCGGTACGGCGATGAGCCTGGCCCCCGCCGCCTACCTGCTGTTCCAGAAGACGATGCGACACGACCCAACCGATTCCCACTGGGTGGGCCGTGACCGATTTGTACTGTCCTGTGGTCATTCTAGCCTTACGCTTTACATTCAGCTATATCTGTCCGGTTACGGCCTGAGCCTCGAGGACATCAAGGCGCTGCGCACCTGGGACAGCCTGACCCCCGGTCACCCCGAGCACGGCCACACGCTCGGCGTCGAGACCACCACCGGCCCGCTGGGCCAGGGCATCGGCAACGCCGTGGGCATGGCCATGGCGGCCCGCCGCGAGCGCGGCCTCTACGACCCCGACGCCGCCCCCGGCACCTCCCCCTTCGACCACCACATCTGGTGCGTGGCCTCCGAGGGCGACATCGAAGAGGGCATCAGCCACGAGGTCAGCGCCCTGGCCGGCCACCAGCGCCTGGGCAACCTGACCGTGCTCTTCGACTCCAACCACATCTCGATCGAGGACGACACCCAGATCGCCCTCTCCGAGGACGTGGTGGCCCGCTACGAGGCCTACGGCTGGCACACCCAGACCGTCGACTGGACGCGGACCGGCGACTACGTGGAGGACGTCGCCGCCCTGCACGCCGCTCTGGAGGCCGCGCGCGCCGAGACCGAGCGCCCCTCGTTCATCCGGCTGCGCACGATCATCGGCTGGCCGGCCCCCAACAAGCAGAACACCGGCAAGATCCACGGCTCGGCGCTGGGCGCCGACGAGATCGCCGCCACCAAGAAGATCCTCGGCATGGACCCGAACGAGTCGTTCGTCGTCCCCGAGGCCGTGCTGGAGCACGCCCGCGGCGTCGTCGAGCGCGGCCGGGCCGCCCACGCCGAATGGGACAAGGGCTACCAGGAGTGGCGCGCCGCCAACCCCGAGCGGGCCGCCCTGCTCGACCGGCTGAGCGCCAAGGAGCTGCCCATCGGCTGGACCGAGGCGCTGCCGACCTTCGAGGCCGGCGGCTCCATGGCCACCCGCAAGGCGTCGGGCGAGGTGCTGAGCGCCCTCGCGCCGGTGCTGCCCGAGCTGTGGGGCGGCTCGGCCGACCTGGCCGAGTCGAACAACACCACGATGAAGGGCGAGCCGTCGTTCATCCCCGAGGAGTTCCAGACCAAGGAGTTCCCCGGCGGGCCCTACGGCCGCACCCTCCACTTCGGCATCCGCGAGCACGGCATGGGCGCCATCCTCAACGGCATCGCCCTGCACGGCGGCACCCGCCCCTACGGCGGCACCTTCCTGGTCTTCAGCGACTACATGCGCCCCGCGGTGCGCCTGGCCGCGCTGATGAAGCTGCCGGTCACCTACGTGTGGACGCACGACTCCATCGGCCTCGGCGAAGACGGCCCGACCCACCAGCCGGTCGAGCACCTGTGGGCGCTGCGCGCCATCCCCGGCCTCGACGTCGTCCGCCCGGCCGACGCCAACGAGACCGCCGCCGTTTGGCGGATCATCATGGAGCACAACGACCGCCCTGCCGCGCTCGCGCTGACCCGGCAGAACCTGCCGGTCTACGCCGGCACCGCCGACGCCAGCAAGGTCGCCAAGGGCGGCTACGTGCTTGAAGACGCCTCGAACGGGCAGCCGAAGGTGGTCATCATCGGCACCGGCTCGGAGGTCGAGATCGCTCTCGGCGCCCGCAAGAGCCTCGAGGAGCAGGGCATCCCGACGCGCGTCGTCTCGATGCCGTGCGTCGAGTGGTTCCACGCGCAGGACGCCGCCTACCGGCAGGAGGTCCTGCCACCGAATGTTCACGCGAGGGTCGCCGTCGAGGCGGGAATCGCGCTGGGCTGGCGTGAGTTCGTAGGAGACGATGGCGTCGTGGTGAGCCTGGAGCACTTCGGCGCCTCGGCCCCCTACAGGACCCTCTACGAGCAGTTCGGCCTCACGGCGGAGCGCGTGGCCGCGGCGGCGAAGGCCTCGCTCGCCAAGACCGGCGCCGACAAGGGCGAGACGACGGGAAACTGAATATGAGTGAGAACCTCTCCAAGCTGACCAAATTCGGCGTGTCGATCTGGCTCGACGACATCAGCCGCGAGCGTCTGCGCACCGGCAACCTGGCGGCGCTGATCCGCGAGAAGAACGTGACCGGCGTCACCTCCAACCCGACGATCTTCGCGTCCGCGCTGAGCAAGGGCGACGCCTACGACACCCAGCTCCACGACCTGGCGGTCCGCAAGGTCTCGGTCGACGAGGCCGTGCGCGCGATCACCACGTTCGACATCCGCTGGGCCGCCGACGTGCTGCGCCCGGTCTACGACGCCACCTCCGGCGTCGACGGCCGCGTGTCCATCGAGGTCGACCCGCGCCTGGCCCGCGAGACCGAGGCGACCATCGCCGAGGCCCGCGCCCTGTGGTGGCTGGTCGACCGCGAGAACCTGTTCATCAAGATCCCGGCGACCGTCGAGGGCCTGCCCGCGATCACCGCGGCCATCGCCGAGGGCATCAGCGTCAACGTCACGCTGATCTTCTCCCTCGAGCGCTACCGCGCGGTCATGGACGCCTGGCTCGACGGCCTGGAGCAGGCCAAGGCCAAGGGCCTCGACCTGTCCAAGATCGAGTCGGTGGCGTCGTTCTTCGTCAGCCGCGTCGACTCCGAGATCGACGCCCGGCTCGACAAGATCGGCACCCCCGAGGCGCTGGAGCTCAAGGGCAAGGCCGCCGTCGCCAACGCGCGGCTCGCCTACGCCGCCTTCGAGGAGGTCGTCAACACCCCGCGCTGGCAGGAGCTGCGCGCGGCCGGGGCGCGTCCCCAGCGCCCGCTGTGGGCCTCCACGGGCACCAAGAACCCCGACTACCCCGACACGCTCTACGTCGACGAGCTCGTCACCGCCGGCACCGTCAACACGATGCCGGAGAAGACGCTGAACGCCGTGGCCGACCACGGCCGTATCTCGGGCGACACGATCCGTCCGTTCTACGAGGCCGCCTGGAACGCCATGGCCGCCCTCAAGAACATCGGCATCGACTACGACGACGTCGTGCGGGCGCTCGAGGACGAGGGCGTCGACAAGTTCGCCGTGTCGTGGAACGAACTGCTGGAGACCGTCACCACCGAGCTGGGGAAGGCCCGATAACTCATGGCGGTAGAGGTGACCCTGGGTCCCGTGGCCGAGGCCGCGGCGGCCGTCAAGGACAAGCTGGTGGCCGAGGGCGTGCCGGCCGCCCTCGCGGCGGGCGACGCGACCCTGTGGGGGCCGGAGGCGCAGGCCGAGGCGGCGATCCGTCTCGGCTGGCTGACCCTGCCCACCACGAGCCGGGAACTGCTTCCCGAGCTGACCAAGCTGGTGGAGCGGGTGCGGGCCGAAGGGCTCGACCACGTCGTGCTGGCCGGCATGGGCGGCTCGTCGCTGGCGCCGGAGGTCATCTGCGCGACCGAGGACGTGCCGCTGACCGTGCTCGACACCACCGACCCCGGCCAGGTGCTGCGCGCCCTGGGCGACCGGCTGGAGAACACGGTCGTGGTGGTCGCGTCGAAGAGCGGCGGCACCGTCGAGACCGACAGCCACCGCCGCATCTACGAGAAGGCCTTCCGCGACGCCGGCATCGACCCGGCCGACCGGATCGTCGTCGTGACCGACCCGGGTTCACCTCTCGAGAAGTCCGCCACCGAGGCGGGTTACCAGGTCTTCCTGGCCGACCCCAACGTGGGCGGGCGCTACAGCGCGCTCAGCGCGTTCGGCCTGGTGCCGAGCGCGCTGGCCGGCGCCGACGTCGTCAAGCTCCTCGACGACGCCGCCGAGATCGCCCCGCTGCTGGGTCAGAACGAGGGCAACCCGGGTCTCGACCTGGGCGCCCTGCTGGGGGCCCAGGCGCTGGGCGGGCGCGACAAGCTGATCCTGCGCGACGCCCTGACCGACATCGCGGGGCTGCCCGACTGGATCGAGCAGCTCATCGCCGAGTCGACCGGCAAGTCCGGCAAGGGCATCCTGCCCGTCGTCGGCGCCGACTCGGCCGAGGGCCACGACCAGTTCGCGGTCGACATCGGCCCCGAGGGCGACGTCCACGTCGACGGCCCGCTGGGCGCGCAGTTCCTGGTCTGGGAGTACGCCACCGCGATCGCCGGCCGGGTGCTGGAGATCGACCCCTTCAACCAGCCCAACGTGGCCGAGTCGAAGGAGAACACCGGCAAGATCCTCGCCTCCGCCCCGCAGATCGGCGCCCCGGCGCTGGTCGACGGCCCGGTCGAGGTCTACGGCGAGGTCGGCGACTCGCGCAACCTGGCCGACGTGCTGACGTGGCTGCTGCGGGCGATCCCCTCCGACGGCTACCTGGCGATCATGGCGTACCTCGACCGCGAGGCCGCCTTCGACGCGGCGGTGCTCGGCGGGGCCGACTTCGAGCAGACCACCGAGGCGTGGGCCAGGGCCGACGTGGCGACGCTGCGCAACCTGCTCGACTACCGCACCGAGCGGGCCGTCACCTTCGGGTGGGGCCCGCGGTTCCTGCACTCGACCGGCCAATACCACAAGGGCGGCCCGCAGGTCGGGGTGTTCCTGCAGATCACCGGCGCCAACGGCGACGACGTGGAGGTCCCGGGCCGGCCCTACGGCCTGGCCGAGCTCCAGCTCGCGCAGGCGCTGGGCGACCTGGGGGCGCTCCAGTCGCGGGGCCGTCCGACCGTGCGGCTCCACCTCACCGACCGGCGGGCGGGCGTCGCCCACCTGCTGGCGGTGGCCGAGGAGCTCTGACCCGATGAGAGCGCATGAGATCAAAACGGAGCCGTCGTACAGGAGGGCGCCGAATCATGTCTGAGAACGAGCCCGCCGCGCTCGCGGAGGAGACCCAGGTCGCCACCGCGGCCGTCGCGGCGGTGGCGACCAATGAGGAGACGATCGCCGCCAACCCGCTGCGCGACCCCAGAGACAAGCGGCTGCCCCGCGTGGCCGGGCCGTGCGTCCTGGTGCTGTTCGGCGTGACCGGCGACCTGGCCAAGCGCAAGCTGCTGCCGGCGATCTACGACCTGGGCAACCGCGGCCTGCTGCCGCCGGGCTTCTCCCTGGTCGGGTTCGCCCGCCGCGACTGGGCCCACGAGGACTTCGCCAACGTCACCTACGAGGCCGTGAAGGAGCACGCCCGGACCCCGTTCCGGGAGGAGGTCTGGAAGCAGATCTCCGAGGGCATCCACTTCTGCCCGGGTGAGTTCCACGACGACGGCGCGTTCGACTGCCTGTCGATGATGCTCAAGGAGATCGACGAGACCCGCGGCACGGGCGGCAACTACGCCTTCTACCTGTCGGTCCCGCCGAAGTTCTTCCCGACGGTCGTCGAGCAGCTCAAGCGCACCGGTCTGGCGCAGCACCCCGACGGGTCGTGGCGCCGCGTGGTGATCGAGAAGCCGTTCGGCCACGACCTGGCCAGCGCGCAGGACCTCAACCGCATCACCAGCGCGGTCTTCCCGGAGAGCTCGGTCTTCCGGATCGACCACTACCTGGGCAAGGAGACGGTCCAGAACATCCTGGCCCTGCGCTTCGCCAACAACCTCTACGAGCCCATCTGGAACCGCAGCTTCGTCGACCACGTGCAGATCACGATGGCCGAGGACATCGGCATCGGGTCCCGGGCGGGCTACTACGACGGCATCGGCGCGGCCCGTGACGTCATCCAGAACCACCTGCTCCAGCTCCTGGCGCTGGTCGCGATGGAGGACCCGACGTCCTTCGACGCCAACTCGCTGCGCCGTGAGAAGGAGAAGGTCCTCAAGGCGGTCAGGCTGCCCGACGACCTGGCGACCGGCGCGATCCGGGGCCAGTACACCGCGGGCTGGCAGGGCGGCGACAAGGTCATCGGCTACCTCGAGGAAGAGGGCATCCCGAAGGACTCGCTGACCGACACCTACGCCGCCATCAAGCTCGAGGTGGCCAACCGCCGGTGGGCCGGGGTGCCGTTCTACCTGCGCGCGGGCAAGCGCCTGGGCCGCCGGGTGACCGAGGTCGCCGTGGTGTTCCAGCGGGCGCCGCACCTGCCGTTCAGCAAGGACGACACCGAGATCCTGGGCCAGAACGCCCTGGTGATCCGCGTCCAGCCCGACGAGGGCATCACGGTGCGGTTCGGGTCGAAGGTGCCCGGCACGGCGATGGAGGTCCGCGACGTGTCCATGGACTTCGCCTACGGCGAGTCGTTCATGGAGAGCAGCCCGGAGGCCTACGAGCGGCTGCTGCTGGACGTCCTGATCGGCGACCCGCCGCTGTTCCCGCACCAGCGGGAGGTGGAGCTGTCGTGGCAGATCCTCGACCCGATCGAGGAGTACTGGGCCACCCACGGCCGCCCCGAGGGCTACCCGGCCGGCACGTGGGGCCCCGCGGGCGCCGACGAGATGCTCGCCCGCGACGGGCGGGTCTGGAGGCGGCTGTGACCAGTTTCAACCTGACCGCGACCACCGCGTCGAAGATCAGCTCCGCGCTGACCAAGCTCCGCCACCAGATGGGCGCCCCGGCCGTCGGCATGGTGCTCACGCTCGTGGTGGTCTCCGACGAGGCGGGCCAGTACGACGCGGTGCGCGCGGCCACCGACGCGGCGCGCGAGCACCCGTCCAGGATCCTGGTGGTGATCCGCCGCGACGCCCGCGAGCCCGACCGGCTCGACGCGGAGCTGCGCGTCGGCGAGTCCTCGCCCGGCGAGGTCGTCATCCTGCGCCTCTACGGCGAGCTGACCCGGCACGCCGACTCGGTGCTCAGCCCGCTGCTGCTGACCGACACCCCGGTGGTGGTCTGGTGGCCGGCCGACGGGCCGTCGGCCCCGGCGAAGGACCCGATCGGGCACCTCGCCACCCGGCGCATCGTCGACGCCCGCACCGCCCACGACGGCGCCAAGGTCATCCGGTCGCGCTGGGAGGGTTACGTCCCGGGCGACACCGACCTGGCCTGGACGCGGCTCACGCCGTGGCGTTCGCTGCTGGCGGCGGCGTTCGACCTGCCGGCGGGCCCGGTCACGGGCGGCGTCGTCGAGGCGACGCCGGGCCACCCCAGCGCCTGCCTGCTGGCGTCGTGGTTGTCCGACAAGCTCGGCGCCGACGTCGCCGTGGGCGAGTCGGAGGGCCCCGGCCTGACCGCCGTGCGGCTGACGCTGGCCAGGGGCGGCGAGTTGTCGCTGGTGCGCGGCGACGCGCGGCTGGCGACGCTGTCGCGGCCGGGCCAGCCCGACCGCAACGTGGCGCTGGCCCGCCGCAGCGAGTCGGAGCTGCTGGCCGAGGAGCTGCGGCGGCTCGACCCCGACGAGATCTACGCCGGCGCGCTGAAGCACCTCGCCGGACAATAAGATCGTCAACCGCCCGTCTCCCCTCCCGGGAGACGGGCGGTTTCTCTTTTATCGGAGGTACGTCATGAGCGCAGTCCCCTTCGTCGTGGTCCACCGGGACCCGGGCGTCCTGGCCCAGGCCGTGGCGGCCCGGCTGATCACGAGGTTGACCGACGTGCAGACGGAGCGGGGGACGGCGTCGGTCGTGCTGACCGGCGGCACGATCGGCATCGCCACCCTGGCCGCCGTCGCCGCCTCCCCGGCCCGCGACGCGGTCGACTGGCGCGCCGTGGACGTCTGGTGGGGCGACGAGCGGTTCGTGCCGGCCGACTCGCCCGACCGCAACGAGAAGCAGGCCCGCGAGGCCCTGCTCGACGTGCTCGACCTCGACCCGGAGCGGGTGCACCCGATGCCCGCCTCCGACTCGGGCCTGTCCCCGGAGGAGGCCGCCGACCGGTACGCCGCGGCGCTGGGCTCCGGGGTGGCGTTCGACGTCCTGATGCTGGGCATGGGCCCCGACTCCCACGTGGCCTCGCTGTTCCCCGGCCACCCGGCCCTCCACGAGAAGGACCGCCTGGTCGTGGCCGTGCACGACTCCCCCAAGCCGCCGCCCACGCGGGTGTCCCTCACCTTCCCGGCCATCCAGGCGGCGCGTGAGGTGTGGGTGATCGCGTCGGGCGCGGAGAAGGCGCCCGCGGTGCGGGTCGGCCTGACGTGCGACCGGCTCGAGGCCCCGGCGGCGGGCGCCCGCGGCGTGGAGCGGACCCTGTTCCTGGTCGACCGGGCGGCGGCCGCCGAGATCCCCGGCCAGTCGCCGGTCGGGTAAAGCCGGGATTTGCCGGAACGGGGCCCGCGTTTGGCCGGGCCCCGGCCCCGGCCTTGCGGCGGCCCGACGCCGGGAGAACCCCTCTGCCGCGCCGTTGCGGCGCTTTTACGCGGCCGCCTCCACGCCCGCAAACCCCTCTCCGACCTGCGGATAGTGTCGTCTGAGGTGGTCCACGGACGAGGGAGGGGACCATGTCGATCGACCTCACAGAGGACACGATCACCAAAGAGGTGCAGAGCACCTTCGACGGTTGTCCCGACCGGCGCACCCGCGAGTTGTTCGTCGAGCTGGTCCGGCATCTGCACGACTTCGCCCGGGAGACGCGGCTCACCGAAGACGAGTGGTTCACCGCGATGGACTTCCTGGCCCGCGTCGGCCAGGTCACCACGCCCACCCGCCAGGAGTTCGTCCTGCTCTCCGACATCCTCGGGCTGAGCGTCCTGGTCGACCTGATCAACGAGCACCACGGGCCGCACGCCACCGACGGCACCCTGCTCGGCCCCTTCTTCGTCGAAGGACGGCCGCAGGTGCCCAACGGGGCCGACATCTCGGGCGGGGTGCCCGGCACGCCCATGTTCGTCACCGGGCGGGTCCTCGGGCCCGGCGGCGACCCCCGCGCCGGGGTGAGGGTCGACACCTGGCACAGCGACGGGGAGGGGCACTACGACGTACAGCAGGAGGACCGGCTGCACGGCCGGCCGGCCATGCGCGCCCTGCTGACCACCGACGACGACGGGCGGTTCTGGTACCGGTCGATCGCGCCGCGCTTCTACCCGGTGCCGGTCGACGGGCCGTGCGGGGAGATCATGGAGGCCTCCGGGCGGTCGGCGATGCGGCCGGAGCACCTGCACTTCCGGCTGCACGCCGACGGCTACCAGCCTTTGATCACCATGTTGTTCCGGCGCGACGACCCCTACCTCGACCACGACGCCGTCTTCGCGGCGAAGCGGTCGCTGGTCGTCGACTTCGTCGAGCACGGACCGGGGACCGCGCCCGACGGGACCGAGGTCGGCGAGCCGTTCCAGACCGTCGACTGGACCTTCACGCTCACCCCGGCCGCGCCGGAGAGGAGGCCGTGACATGCGCGCCCTGCGATTCGCCCGCTACGGCTCGCCCGCCGACGTCCTGGAGGTCGTCGACGTCACCGAGCCCGAGCTGAACGGCGGCGACGCCCTCGTCTCGATCAGGGCCGCCTCGGTCACCCCGTCGGACCTGAAGACCGTCTCGGGCTACATCCCGGGCACCTCGTTGCCCCGCGTGCCCGGCCGTGACTTCGCCGGGGTGGTCGTCGGCGGGCCGCACGACTGGCTCGGCGCCGAGGTGTGGGGCAGCGGCGGCGACCTCGGGTACACCCGCGACGGGTCGCACGCCGAACTCGTCGTGGTGCCCGTCTCGGCGCTGGTCCGCAAGCCCGAGAGGCTCACCTTCGCCGAGGCGTCGGTCATCGGGGTCAACTTCGTCGTCGGCTGGCTCGGCGTCGTCGAGACCGCCCTGCTGGAGAAGGGCGAGACGCTCGCGGTCTTCGGCGTCAGCGGCGCCGTCGGCTCGGCGGTGGCGCAGATCGGCCGCGTCCGGGGCGCGCGGGTCATCGGGATCGACCGCAGGCCCCCGGTGGACGACGCCGCCCTCGACGACTTCGTGCTGCTGCACGGCGACGTCCCCGGGGAGGTGCGGCGGCTGACCCGGGGCGCCGGGGCCGAGGTCGTGTACGACGCCGTCGGCGGTGTCACCACCCCCGCCGCGCTGGCCTGCCTGGCCCACGGGGGCCGGCTGCTCGTCATCGCCTCGACCGGGACGCGGAAGGTCGAGATCGACCTGCCCGACTTCTACCACCGGGAGGTGCGCATGATGGGCCTGGACACCAGGCGGCTCTGCACCAGGCAGTGCGCCGCACGGCTCGCCCAGGTCGCCTCCTACCTGGAGTCGGGCGACTTCCGCCCGCCGCCCATCGCGTTCACCTTCGACCTCGAACTGGCCGGAGACGCCTACGAGGCGGTGGCGAAGCGGCCACCCGGGCGGGTCGTCATCTGCCCGTAGAGGCGCGTCTCAGCGCCTGCTCGGCGTCGGTGAGCGCCCGCCGGGCCCTGGCCTCCTCCTTCCTGACGACGTCGTAGCGCTGTTCGCACGCCGACGCCCGTCTCCGCGCCTCGGTCAGGGCGCGCTCGGCCTCGGCGACGGCGTCGAGCGCCTCGTCGCGCTCCGCGACGGCGGACGCGAGCTGGCCGGCCCACTCCGCGTGGCGGTCCCGCGCCCTGTCCACGGCCGCCTCGGCCTCGGCGCGGGCCGACGGATCGGGGGCGGCGGGCCTGCGGCGGGCCGGAGCGGAGGGCGGGACCGCGGTGGGCACGAAGCCGCTGTAGCTCAGCGCCCCCGCCAGCCGCCCGGAGCGGACCCGGGCGGCCGCGTCGGCGTCGACCACGGCGGCGTCGAGGGTCTGCTCCAGTTCCACCGTCGAGGTCAACCGGCCGGAGGCGGCCTTCAGCACCAGGCGGGAGACCGCCGCGACGGCGGCGGAGCGGCGCGGGCCGAGCGCGGCCAGGGCGTCGCCGTCGCCGGAGGCCCAGGCGGCCCGCAGCTCCTCCCCCACGGCCAGGAGCTCGTCGATCTCGGCGGGGTGCGAGCGCACCACCTGGTTGACCGCCCACGCCAGCACCGTGGGCTTGCGCAGCTTGCCGATCTCCTTGTCGCCGGTCTCCTTGACGAGCCGGTTGCGCGCGGCGGTGAACTCCGCCGGGGGCAGGGCGTAAAGCCGGTCGGCGGCCTCTTCACGGTTCACGGAGAGGTCATACCCTGGCCCGCATGACCGAGTTGCGCGGAGACCGGCTGACGCTCCGCCCGATCACCCCGTCGGACGCCCCCTGGCTGCTGGTGCACTGGAACGAGCCGAGCGTGCGGCGGCACCTCTTCGACGACGCGCTGGTGCCGGTGGAGCTGGTGGCCGAGATCGTCGGCGACAGCCGCGACGACTTCGCCTCCCACGGCTACGGCCTGTGGGCGATCGTCGTCGGCCACGAGATCGGGGTGTGCGGGCTGCGCACCACCGACGATCACGCGGCCGAGCTCCTTTACAGCGTAGATCCGAGGTGGCAGGGGAAGGGGCTGGCCTTGGAGGCGGCCCGCCTGGTGGTGAGGTTCGCCTTCGAGGACCGGGGCGCGCCCGAGGTGGTGGCCGAGACCGACGCCGCCAACACCGCCTCCCAGCGGCTGGCCGAGAAGCTGGGCATGATCCGCACCCGGACCCGCAGGGGCGAGCACGGGCCGGTCCACGTCTACACGCTTCGCGCTCCCGCCGTTTCCGGCGCATAGTGGGGGCAGTCCCCCATACTCCCCACGGAAACGACACGGAGGAAACCCGTGTTCGAGCGTTTCACCGACCGCGCCCGCCAAGTGATCATGCTCGCCGGCGAAGAGGCCCGCCACCTGGGCCACCGTCACCTCGGCACCGAGCACATCCTGCTCGGGCTCATCAGGGAGGGCCACGGCCTGGCCGCCCAGGCGCTCACCGAGTGCCAGGCCGACGCCGAGCACGTACGGGCCGCCGTCGCCCGCCTCATCGGCGAGCCGGGCTCCCCACCCCCGGGCGAGACCGCCCACATCCCCTTCACCCCACGCGCGAAGAAGATCCTCGAACTGGCGCTCCGTGAGGCCATGCGGCGCGACGACAGGTACGTCAGCACCGAGCACGTCCTGCTCGCCACCCTCCGGGAGGGCGATGGGATCGCCCTGCACGCGCTCGCCGAGTGCGGGGTCCCGCCCGAAGTCGTCGGGGACGCGCTCGAACGGCGCATGACCGCCCAGGGCGCGAAGGACCGTTCCATCATCGACCGGCTGACCGATCCGGGCGACCGCATGATCCAGGCCACCCTCCGCCGTCACGGCGAGGACCGTCACACCATGAAGAAGATCCTGGAGAGCCTCGAAAGCCTCCACCGGCGGCTCGACGCGATGGGCGCGCCGCCCGACCCGGGCAAGTGATCATTCCGGTCCGGGGCCCCTGAGCCGCCCCGGACCGGAATGTTCGTGTGGCGCGGTCTAGGCCGGGACGACCGGCGCCAGCACACCCACGGCGATCCGCGCCTCGACCACACCGGGGTCCTCGGTGTAGCCGAGCGTGGCGCCGAGGGAGATCAGCAGACTCCGCATGCGCGCGTTGTCGGACAGGAGCGTGGCCCGCACTTCGGCCAGGCCCAGGTCACGGGCCTCCTCCAGCAGCATCCGGGTCAGGGCGGCCCCGAGGCCGCGGCCCTGCCAGCGGTCCTCGACGAGGAGGGTGAACTCGGCGGTGCCGGGCTCGGCGCCGAAGTTCAGGCTGGCCAGCGCGACCACCTGGCCGTCGTGCCCGGCCACCAGCGAGTGGCCCTTCGACCGGTCGCAGAGCCGGTCGAAGACCCGCGGGGGCAGGCTGGGGGCCGCGGTGAAGTAACGGAACCTGCGGGTCTCCGGGGAGCAGCGTTCGTGCAGGTCGCGTACGGCCTCGCGGTAGATCGGGGCCAGTGACTCGACGCGCACCCGCGTCCCGTCGGTCAGCGTGAGGTCGCGCTCGGCCGAGACGGGGTCGGCCGGCGGCTGGGCCAGCCGGACCAGCGCGGCGGCGCGGGCCGCCTCGGTCATGGTGAAGGGCAGGCCGGTCCGTCGCAGCCGGATCGACCGGCGCTGCGCCACCGGCACCACGAGCAGGGTGGGGTCGGGCAGTTCGCCCTTCACGGCGCCGAACACCCAGCGGGCGTCGTCGGCGCGGAGCAGGTCGCCGAGGATCTCCGGGAGCCGCCACGGCATCGCCCGCAGCCGCGCGGCCAGCAGCAGCACCCGCGTCGGCTCGTCGGTCAGCTCGTGGGCGGTCGCCGGAACGACCCTGACGCGCCGGCCGCCGGCCTCCTCGAGGGCGACCCGCACGTCGTCCGCCGAGGCCGGGATGTCGGCGATGAACTCGTCGACGGTGCCGTCGGAGTCGGGTTGCACGGACAGGCCGAGGATGTTGCCGCCCTTGGCCGCGAGCGCCGACGCCAGTGACGCCAGCCGCCCGGGACGTTCGTCGACCGTCGTCCTGATCCGCAGAAACCCCATAACATCTCTCCCTCCGCTGCGTCTCAGCCTGAGGGAGCGTTGTTACGCATTTGCTACATGACGGTGTGCCATCCGTTTCGTCATGACAAATTCTGTTAAGACTTCGCATAACGGGGCTTAATACCGTCCACGACGACGTGTTCCGTCGTGAGATGCGGCGTCGGTGACGGATAGAGCAGGATTGCCCCTATGAACGCTCCGCTCTCCGATTCCTTCGCCAACGGTGACGTCTCCTACTGGTATCGGGCGCTCGGCGTCCCCGAGCCCGCCCGCCGCCTCGGCGGCGACCTGCGGGCCGACGTGGCGATCGTCGGGGGCGGCTACACGGGCCTGTGGACGGCCTACTACCTGGTCAAGGCCGACCCGTCGCTGCACGTCGTGGTCCTGGAGAAGGAGTTCGCCGGGTTCGGCGCCTCGGGCCGCAACGGCGGCTGGCTGGCCGGGCTGCTGCCCGGCAGCCCCCGGCGCTACGCCAAGACCCACGGCGCCGAGGCCGCGCGGGCCTTCCAGCGGGAGCTGTTCACCGCCGTCGACGAGGTCATCTCCGTCTGCGCGGCCGAGGGCGTCGACGCCGACGTGGTGAAGGGCGGCGTCGTCAACGTCGCCCGGACCCCCGCGCAGGCGCTGCGCCTGGAGCAGGAGGTCGAGGCGCAGTACGCCTGGGGCTGGAGCCCCGAGGACGTGTCGGTGGTGCCGGTCGGCGAGCGCATCCGGGTCGAGGGCGCCCTGACGGCCTCCTGGAGCCCTCACTGTGCGCGGGTGCAGCCGGCGAAGCTGGCCAGGGGGCTGGCGGAGGTCGTACAGAACCTGGGGGTGGAGCTCTACGAGGGCACCGAGGTGACCGGGATCGCGCCCGGCCAGGTGACGACGGCGCGGGGCACGGTCCGCGCCGACGTGATCCTCCGCTGCACCGAGGGGTTCACCGCGACGCTGAAGGACAACCACCGCGACTGGCTCCCGATGAACAGCTCCATGATCGTCACCGAGCCGCTCCCCCCGAGCTTCTGGGACGAGGTCGGCTGGCAGGGCCGTGAACTGCTCGGCGACTTCGCCCACTACTACATGTACGCCCAGCGCACCGCCGACGACCGCATCGCCTTCGGCGGCCGGGGCCGCCCCTACCTCTACGGCTCCCGGGTCGACGACCGGGGCCACACCCACGGCTGGACCGTCGACGCCCTCTGGAGCCTGCTGCTCGGCTTCTTCCCCGCCGCCCGCTCGACCAGGGTCGCGCACGCCTGGTCGGGGGTGTTGGGCGTGCCGCGCGACTGGTGCGCCACCGTCGGGCTGGACCGTTCGACCGGCCTCGGCTGGGCCGGCGGCTACACCGGCCACGGCGTCACCGCGACCAACCTCGCCGGGCGGACCCTGCGCGACCTGGTGCTCGGCCGCGAGACCGACCTGACCGCGCTGCCCTGGGTGGGCCGCAGGGTGCGCAAATGGGAGCCCGAACCCCTGCGCTGGACGGGGGTGCACGCGATGTACCGTCTCTACCGGCTCGCCGACGCCCGGGAGTCCGGGGGCGTGCCCCGCACGTCCGTGCTGGCCAGAATCGCCGACAAGATCACAGGACACTGAATTGACCGAGACCCTGTTCCACGGAGGCCGCGTCCTCACCCCCGGCGGCTTCGCCGAAGCGGCGCTGGTCCGCGACGGAGTCATCGCCGCCGTGGGCGCGACCGACGAGGTCGCCACCCCGGCCGCGGAGCCGTTCGACCTGGCCGGCGGCCTGCTCACGCCCGGCTTCACCGACAGCCACGTCCACCCGGTCCAGGCCGGCCTCGAACGCGCGTTGTGCGAACTGTCGGAGGTGTACGGCCTCGACGCCTACCTCCAGGAGATCGCCGAGTACGCCGCCGCCCACCCCGACCGCGAGTGGATCCAGGGCGGCGGCTGGGACATGGCCGCCTTCCCCGGCGGTCTCCCCCGGCGTGAGCAGCTCGACTTCCTCGACCGCCCGGCCTACCTGATCCAGCGCGACCACCACGCGGCCTGGGTCAACACGCGGGCCCTGGAACGGGCGGGCATCACCAAGGACACCCCCGACCCCGCCGACGGCCGCATCGAACGCGACCCCGACGGCACCCCGACCGGCGTCCTGCACGAGGGCGCGATGGACCTGGTCGGCCTGCTCACCCCCCGCCCCACCGCCGCCGACCAGGAGGCCGCGCTGCTGGACGCCCAGCGGCACCTGTTCTCCCTGGGCATCACCGGCTGGCAGGACGCCATCGTCGGCTCCTACGCCGGCTCCGACGACCAGCTCCCCACCTACCTGTCGGTGGCGGGAAGGGGCCTGCTGAAGGCCCGCGTGGTGGCGGCGTTGTGGTGGGACCGCACGCGGGGCGCCGAGCAGATCCCGTCACTGGTCGAGCGCCGCGCCTCGGCGGCGGGGCTGGAGAGGTTCCGCGCCGGGGCCGTCAAGATCATGCAGGACGGCATCGCCGAGAACTTCACCGCGGCGGTGATCGAGCCCTACTGCCAGCCCGATCTCAAAAGCCGGGATGAGATCGGATGTCACTGCGGCGGAACGGGCCTTTCCTACGTGGATCCGGAGCTCCTGAAGGGCTACGTCCGCGAACTCGACGCGCTGGGCTTCCAGGTGCACTTCCACGCCATCGGCGAGCGCGCCGTCAGGGAGGTGCTCGACTCCCTGGAGGGCACCGACCCCGCCAACCGCCACCACGTCGCCCACCTCCAGATCATCACCCCCGACGACGTGCCCCGGTTCGCCAAGCTCGGCGCGGTGGCCAACCTCCAGCCGCTGTGGGCCGCCCACAGCCCGCAGATGGACGAGCTCACCCTGCCCTACCTGGGCGAGCCCCGGTCGTCGTGGCAGTATCCGTTCGGCGACCTGGTCGCCTCCGGCGCGCGCCTGGCGGCGGGCTCCGACTGGCCGGTGTCGTCGGCCGACCCCCTTGAGGGCATGCACGTCGCGGTCAACCGGGTCGAGCCGCCCGGCTCCCACCACGCCGGGCACTCCGCGCAGCCGTTCCTCCCCGGTCAGGCGCTGGACCTGCGCACGATCATGACGGCGTACACGGAGGGAAGCGCCTGGCTCAACGGGTCGCCGGCGGGCGTGATCGAACCCGGCCGCCCGGCCGACCTGGTCGTGCTCGACCGCGACCCCTTCGCCCAGCCGGCCGAGGAGATCGCCCTCACCAGGGTCCGCGCCACGTTCATAGACGGCGACCAGGTGTTCTGACGCACGAAAAAGCCCCGCTGCCAGGGCAGCGGGGCCGTTTCGGCGAGTCCTAGTAGATCGGACGCGAGGAGGAACGCAGCCGCTCCAGCGCCTCCGCGAGGATCTGCGCGCCGTCCTTGTCGCTCCGGCGCTCCTTCACGTAGGCAAGGTGGGTCTTGTAGGGCTCGTTGCGCGGCGGAGCAGGCGGGTTGGCCTGGTCCTGACCCGCGGGCAGGCCGCAACGGGGGCAGTCCCAGAACTCCGGGACGGCCGCGTCGCTGGCGAAACTGGGACGCGTCTCGTGAAGATTCGCGCACCAGAAGGCGACACGCACTCGGGGGGCCGCCTCGCCGCGCTCGGCCTCGCCCATCGGGCCGGCTCCGACTCGACTGCCACGGATCGCGTTGCCACTACCCACGGATTACTCCTCGCTCGATCGCCCCGCGGGGAACACGGGGAGAGAATGAACCCTATGTGACGCTTGGGGCTGCTACGGCTTGAGCAGCAGGCCGAGCGCGATGATGCAGACGAACCACACGACGCCGGTGATGACCGTGAGGCGGTCAAGGTTGCGCTCCACGACGGACGAACCGCCGAACGACGAGGCGAAGCCGCCGCCGAACATGTCCGTCAGACCGCCGCCCTTGCCCTTGTGGAGCAGAACCAGCAGCACCATGAGGCAGCTCGACAGAATGAGGGCGATGGAGATTCCGATAGTCACGGTAGACCTTTTCCGGATAGCGCCTGAGCGGCATGACGATTCAAACGTGCTCTATGAGGGTACGACCTGGTGTCAAGTCGCACCCCCATAATGACCCAGCTAGGCCGACATCTGCGCTAAAACCGGCAGATCTTCACGAACTCCGCCGGGTCGAGGCTGGCCCCGCCGACGAGCGCGCCGTCGACGTCGGGCTGTGCCATGATCCCCGCGATGTTGTCAGACTTCACCGAGCCTCCGTAAAGGATACGGACGGCGTCGGCGACTTCCGTGTCGTACAGCTCGGCGAGTCGCACGCGGATCGCGCCGCACACCTCCTGAGCGTCGTCGGGAGTGGCGACCTCGCCGGTGCCGATCGCCCACACCGGCTCATAAGCGATCACGATCGTCTTCGCCTGCTCGGCCGTGACGCCCTTGAGGGCGCCGTCGACCTGGGCGAGGGTGTGCTCGACCTGGTTGCCCGCCTGGCGGACCGGCAGGCCCTCGCCCACGCACAGGATCGGCGTCACCGAGTGACGGTAGGCCGCCTGGACCTTGGCGTTGACCAGGGCGTCGTCCTCGGCGTGGTACTGCCGGCGCTCCGAGTGGCCGATCGCCACGAAGGTGCAGCCGAGCTTGCCGAGCATGGCGCCGGAGATCTCCCCGGTGTAGGCGCCGCCGTCGTGGGCGGACAGGTCCTGGCCGCCGTAGACGATGCGGAGCTTGTCGCCGTCGACCAGGGTCTGGACGCTGCGCAGGTCGGTGAACGGGGGCAGCACCGCGACCTCGACCTTGTCGAAGTCCTTGTCGGTCAGGGAGAAGGCGAGTTCCTGAACCAGCTTGATCGCCTCAAGGTGGTTCTTGTTCATCTTCCAGTTGCCGGCGATGAGCGGCTTGCGGCTCACGTCAGTCCTCCAGCGCGATCAGGCCGGGCAGTTCCTTGCCCTCGAGGTACTCGAGCGAGGCGCCGCCACCGGTCGAGATGTGCGAGAAGCCGTCTTCCGGCAGGCCGAGCTTGCGGACCGCCGCGGCGGAGTCGCCGCCGCCGACCACGGTGAACGCCTCGGAGCGCACGAGCGCCTCGGCGACGGCGCGGGTGCCGCCCGAGAAGGCCTCGAACTCGAACACGCCCATCGGGCCGTTCCAGAACACGGTCTCGGCGTCGGCCAGCTTCTGGGCGAACAGCTCGCGGGTGCGCGGGCCGATGTCCAGGCCCTCCCGGTCGGCCGGGATGGCGGTGGCGTCGACGACCTCGTGCTCGGCGTCCTCGGCGAACTCGGTCGCGGCGAGGATGTCGACCGGCAGGACCAGGTCGACGCCGCGCGAGGCGGCCTCGTTCAGGAACCCGCGGACGGTGTCGAGCTGCTCCTCCTGCAGGAGGGACTTGCCGACCTCGTAGCCCTGGGCCTTGAGGAAGGTGTAGGCCATGCCGCCGCCGATGAGCAGCCGGTCGACCTTGGTCAGCAGGTTGGCGATGACCTTCAGCTTGTCGGAGACCTTCGCGCCGCCCAGCACCACCGCGTAGGGGCGGGCCGGGTCTTCGGTCAGCTTCCTCAGCACGTCGACCTCGGCGGCGATCAGGCCGCCGACCGCGTGGGGAAGCTGCCTGGGCACGTCGTAGACCGACGCGTGCTTGCGGTGGACCGCTCCGAAGCCGTCGCCGACGTAGAGGTCGGCGAGCATGGCCAGGCGGGCCGCGAACTCGGCGCGGGCGGCGTCGTCCTTGGACTCCTCGCCCGGCTCGTAGCGCAGGTTCTCCAGCAGGGCGACCTGGCCCTCCTCCAGCGCCGCGACGGTGGCGCGGGCGGAGTCGCCGACCACGTCGGCGGCGAAGGCGACCGGCTCGCCCAGCAGCTCGGAGAGCCGCTTCGCCACGGGGGCCAGCGAGAACTCCGGCTTGACCTGGCCCTTGGGACGGCCCAGGTGAGCGCAGACGATCACCTTGGCACCCTTGCCGGCCAGCTCCCGGATCGTCGGGAGCGAGGCGCGGATGCGGCCGTCATCGGTGATCACGTCCCCGTCGAGGGGAACGTTCAGGTCGGCGCGCACGAGGACGCGCCGACCCTTCACGTCGAGCTCGTCGAGACCACGCATCAGAGCGAGGCACCCACGTACTCGATGAGGTCCACGAGGCGGTTGCTGTAACCCCACTCGTTGTCGTACCAGCCGATGACCTTCACCTGGTTGCCGAAGACCTTGGTCAGGCCGGCGTCGAAGATGCAGGAGCTCGGGTCGGTGACGATGTCGCTCGAGACGATCTCGTCCTCGGTGTAGGTGAGGAAGCCCTTGAGCGGGCCCTCGGCGGCGGCCTTGAACGCGGCGTTGACCTCTTCGACGGTCACCTCGCGCTTGAGGTCGACGGTCAGGTCGGTGGCCGAGCCCGTGGGGATCGGCACGCGCAGCGCGAAGCCGTCGAGCTTGCCCTTGAGCTCGGGCAGCACCAGGCCGATCGCCTTGGCGGCGCCGGTCGAGGTGGGGACGATGTTCAGCGCGGCGGCGCGGGCGCGGCGGAGGTCGCCGTGCGGGCCGTCCTGCAGGTTCTGGTCCTGCGTGTACGCGTGGATCGTCGTCATGAGGCCCTTCTCGATCCCGAAGGAGTCGTTGAGGACCTTGCCGAGCGGGGCCAGGCAGTTGGTGGTGCACGACGCGTTGGAGATGATCGTGTGGTTCGCCGGGTCGTAGGTGTCGTGGTTGACACCCATGACGATGGTGACGTCCTCGTTCTTCGCCGGAGCGGAGATGATGACCTTCTTCGCGCCGTTCTCGGCGTGGACCTTGGCCTTGTTGGCGTCGGTGAAGAAGCCGGTCGACTCGACGACGACGTCGACGCCCAGGTCGCCCCACGGAAGGTTGGCCGGGTCGCGCTCGGCGAACGCCTTGATGGGCTTGCCGTCGACGATGATCTCGTCAGCGGTCGCCTTCACCTCGTAGGGCAGGCGGCCCAGGATGCTGTCGTACTTGAGCAGGTGCGCGAGCGTGGCATTGTCCGTGAGGTCGTTGACAGCGACGACCTCGATGTCCTTGCCGCTGGCTGCGGCGGCTCGCCAGAAGTTGCGGCCAATGCGGCCGAAGCCGTTGATGCCTACGCGGATGGTCACGGGGATCCGATCTCCTCGTCCGTCGTTACGTGACTGAAACCTCGGTGCAGACCCTATCGGACTCAAATTGGTTTAGACCAAGTGGGTCTGCCGCAGGGCGGCATAGCGTAAGAAAGCCGCAAAGCGGGGCGACTTTCTGTAAAAAATTGCGCTGTGATGTGGGGTCTTCAGCCGCTCAGCATGTCGGCCGTGAGGCTCGCCTCGGTGGTCGGCAGGCCGAGGTCCTGGGCCCGCTTGTCGGCCATGGCGAGCAGGCGGCGGATGCGGCCGGCGATGGCGTCCTTCGTCAGGGGCGGGTCGGCGATCTGACCGAGCTCCTCCAGCGACGCCTGCTTGTGCTCCACCCGCAGCCGCCCGGCGATCACCAGGTGCTCGGGGGCGTCGTCGCCGAGGATCTCCAGGGCCCGCTGCACCCGCGCCCCGGCGGCCACGGCCGCGCGGGCCGAGCGGCGCAGGTTGGCGTCGTCGAAGTTGGCGAGGCGGTTGGCGGTGGCCCGGACCTCGCGCCGCATCCGGCGCTCCTCCCAGGCCAGCACGCTGTCGTGGGCGCCGAGGCGGGTCAGCAGGGCGCTGATGGCGTCGCCGTCGCGGACGACCACGCGGTCGACGCCGCGCACCTCGCGGGCCTTGGCGTGGATCTTCAGCCGGCGAGCGGAGCCGACCAGGGCCAGCGCGGCCTCGGGGCCGGGGCAGGTCACCTCCAGCGACATCGACCGGCCGGGCTCGGTCAGCGAGCCGTGGGCCAGGAACGCGCCCCGCCAGGCGGCCTCGGCGTCGCACGTCGCTCCTGACACGACCTGTCGGGGCAGGCCCCGCACCGGGCGGCCGTGGTTGTCGATCAAGCCGGTCTGCCGCGCCAGCGCCTCGCCGTCCTTGTAGACGCGCACGACGTAACGCGACCCCTTCCGCAGCCCCGCCGGGGCCAGCACCAGGACCTCGGCCTTGTGGCCGAACACCTCGCCAATGTCCTTGATCAGGCGGCGGGCCGTCACGTTGGTGTCGAGCTCGGCCTCGATCACGATCCGGCCGCCCACCAGATGGAGCCCGCTGGCGAACCTCAGCAGCGTCGACACCTCGGCCTTGCGGCAGCAGGGCTTCAGCACCGGCAGACGGCTCAGCTCGTCTTTTACCACGCCTGTCATGGCCATTAGCGCGTGTCCTCCCCCAAACAGACTATGGCCGTTAGTCTCTCGCACGCTGACTAGGGGGTATCACCGCTTCTCGCGGAAAATCTCGTCCAGGACAGCGGCAAGGCGTGGTGCGTCATGCCTGGCAGATCCGTCAGAGGCGCCCACATCGGCCAATACCAGACGGCCCCCGAGGGCCACCACGGCCTTCTCCAGTTCGCCCGGTTCGGGAACCACGCCCCGATCTGCGACGACGGCGTCGACCAGCAGCGACGGCGCGTGGTCGCGGAGCACCTCCAGGTGGTTCTCGGGCGAGAAGCCGTCGGTCTCCCCCGGCTGGGGAGCCAGGTTGAGGATGACCAGCCGCCGGGCGCTCGTGGTCGCCAGCGCCCTGGCCAGCTCGGGCACCTTCAGATGCGGCAGCACGCTGGTGAACCAGGAGCCGGGCCCGAGCACCACCCAGTCGGCCTCGTGGATGGCCGTGACCGCCTCGGGAGACACCGGCGGATCGGATGGAACGAGCGAAATCGCCCGCACCCGGCCGGGCGTGAGCGCGCACGCGACCTGCCCCCGGACGATCGTGACCGCGCCGTCGAGCTCCACCTCGGCCTGGATGTCGAGCGGCACCGAGGCCATCGGCAGCACCCGCCCGTGGGCGCCGAGGAGACGGCCGACCCACTCGAGCGCCTTGACAGGGTCGTCAAGGAGCTCCCAGAGCGCCACGATCAGCAGGTTGCCGACCGCGTGTCCCTGCAGGTCGCCCTCGCCGTGGAAGCGGTGCTGGACGACCCGGGACCACGTCTGGCCCCACTCGTCGTCGCCGCAGAGCGCGGCCAGCGCCATGCGCAGGTCGCCGGGCGGCAGCACGCCGAGCTCGCGGCGCAACCGGCCGCTGGAGCCGCCGTCGTCGGCGACCGTGACGACCGCGGTGAGGTCGGTGGTGACCCGGCGCAGGGCGGAGAGGGAGGCGTGCAGACCGTGGCCCCCTCCGAGCGCGACGACCCTCGGTCTCGCGGGGGCGTCGTCACTCACTCGCGACCCACGTCGCGGTGGCTGACCTGGACGTCCATGCCGCGTTCGCGCAGCCGCGCGCCGAGCTGCTCGGCCATGGCCACGCTGCGGTGCTTGCCGCCGGTGCAGCCGACGGCGAGGGTGGCGTAGCCCTTGCCCTCGCGGGTGTAGCCGGCGGCGACCACGCCGAAGACCTCCTCGTAGCCGTCGAGGAACTCCTTGGCGCCGGGCTGGCTGAGCACATATTCCCTCACCGGGACGTCGAGACCGTTCATCGGCCGCAGCTCCGGCACCCAGTGAGGGTTGGGCAGGAAACGGCAGTCGACCACGAGGTCGGCATCGACCGGAAGGCCGTATTTGTAACCGAACGACACCACGTTGACCTTAAGGCCTGGCCGGTCCTCCCCGCCGAAGAACGAGACGATCTTCTTGCGGAGTTCGTGGACGTTGAGCTTGGAGGTGTCGATCACCAGGTCGGCGTTGGCCCGGACCTCGCGCAGGATGCCCCGCTCGCGGTCGATGCCGTCGACCAGGCGGTTCTCCGCCTGGAGCGGATGGGGCCGGCGGACGTTCTCGAACCGGCGCACCAGCTCGTCGTCGCTGGCCTCCAGGAACACCACCCGCACCTCGACCCCGCGGCCGTCGAGCTCCTCGATGGCCGCGTTGAGGTCGGTGGTGAACGCCAGCGACCGCACGTCGACGACCGCCGCGACGTGGTCGGCGGCCAGCTTGACCCGCCCGGCCTCCTCGGCCAGCGAGAACAGCAGGCCGGGCGGCAGGTTGTCGATGACGAACCAGCCCAGATCCTCCAGCGCCTTGGCCGCGGTGCTGCGCCCGGCGCCGGACATGCCGGTGACGATCACGAACCCGGGCTCACCGGACTTGTTGTCGCTCATGCGCTCTCCCCCTTCAACGCCGCGACGATGGCCTCGGCCGTCGCCGGCCCGATGCCGGGAACCTCGCATATCTCGGCGGCGGTCGCGTCACCTAGGCGTTTCACGGAGCCGAAGTGACGGAGAAGAGCCTGCCGCCGGGCGGGACCGAGACCGGGGACCGCGTCCAGAGCGCTCTCTTTGAGCGATCGGGACCTCTTGGCACGATGGTAGGTGATCGCGAAGCGATGCGCTTCGTCACGGAGCCGCTGCAGAAGGTAGAGGGCCTCACTCGATCGCGGCAGGATCACCGGCTGGTCGTCGCCCGGCAGCCAGACCTCTTCGAGCCGCTTGGCCAGGCCGCACACCGCCACGTCGTCGATGCCGAGCTCGTCGAGGGCCCGCTGGGCCGCCGCCGCCTGGGCGGGGCCGCCGTCGACCACGACCAGGTTGGGCGGGTAGGCGAACTTGCGCGGGCGGCCGGTCTCGGGGTCGATCGGCTCACCGGTGGGTTCGCCGCCGAGCTCGCCGGTGGCGCTGCGTTCTTCGAGGTAGCGGCGGAACCGCCGGGTGATGACCTCGTGGATGGACGCGACGTCGCCTTCGGTGGATTTGATCTGGAACCGCCGGTATTCGCTCTTGCGGGCCAGCCCGTCTTCGAAGACGACCATCGAGGCGACCACGTTGGTGCCCTGGATGTGGGAGACGTCGTAGCACTCGACGCGCAGCGGCGCCTGGTCGAGGTCGAGCCCCTCGGCGAGCTCCTGGAGGGCCTTGCTCCGGCTGGTGAGGTCGCTGGAGCGGCGCAGTTTGTGCTGGGTGAGGGCCTCTTTGGCGTTGCGCTCCACGGTCTCCATGAGCGCCCTCTTGTCGCCGCGCTGCGGGACCCGCACCTGGACGCGGGCGCCCTTGGCCTCGGAGAGCAGCTCGACCACGGCGTCGAGGTCGGGCGGGGTGGCCGGGACGAGGATCTCGCGCGGGATCTCGGCCTCGGAGTACATCTGGATCAGGAAGTGTTCGACCAGGTCGCCGGGCGAGGACTCCTCGACCTTGTCGACCACCCAGCCGCGCTGGCCGCGGATGCGCCCGCCGCGCACGTAGAAGACCTGGACGGCGGCTTCGAGGTCGTCTTCGGCCAGCGCCACGACGTCGGCGTCGGTGGCGTCGCCGAGCACCACGGCCTGCTTCTCCAGCGCCTTCTGCAGGGCCTGGACGTCGTCGCGCAGGCGGGCGGCGCGTTCGTACTCCTCGACCGCGGCGGCCTCGCGCATCTCCTGTTCGATGCGCTTGATGAAGCGGGTGGTGTTGCCCGCCATGAAGTCGCAGAAGTCTTCGGCCAGGGCGCGGTGCTGCTCGGGGGTGACCCGGCCGACGCAGGGCGCCGAGCACTTGTCGATGTAGCCGAGCAGGCAGGGCCGCCCGATCTGCCCGGCCCGCTTGAACACCCCCGCCGAGCAGGTGCGGACCGGGAAGACGCGCAGCAGCAGGTCGACGGTCTCGCGGATGGCCCAGGCGTGGCTGTAGGGCCCGAAGTAGCGGGTGCCCTTGCGCTTGGCGCCGCGCATCACCTGGACGCGGGGGAACTCGTCGGACATCGTCACCGCGAGATAGGGATAGGACTTGTCGTCGCGGTATTTGACGTTGAAGTGGGGGTCGAACTCCTTGATCCAGGAGTATTCGAGCTGGAGGGCCTCGACCTCGGTGCCGACGACCGTCCAGTCGACGCGGGCCGCGGTGGTCAGCATCGACTGCGTGCGGAAGTGGAGGCCCGCGAAGTCGGCGAAGTAGGAGTTCAGTCGTTGCCGCAGGCTCTTCGCCTTGCCCACGTAGATCACCCGGCCGGAGGGATCCCTGAAACGGTAGACGCCGGGGGACTCGGGGATCGATCCGGGTGCGGGCCGATAGGTTGCCGGATCAGCCACCCTCAAAGACTATCCGCCCCCGCTGACATTCCGATTCCATGATCGAGGACATCATGGGAGCGTCTCCATCATCTGCGGCATCGCCGCCACGAACCCGGCGAGACATCCGATTGCGGTCACGACGGCGTAGGGCCGCCACCCGGTCATCCGCTCCCCCAGGTGTCGCGCCAGCGCCAGATGGCACGTCAGCACGACGACCGGAACGAACCGGGCGAACTCGTAGCGCCCCGCCCACGCGGCCACGCCGACGACGCCCGTCCCGAGGGCGGCGATGATCAGCAGTTCCCTGCCGAGCGGACGGCGCAGCCCGTAGAGGAGGGCGGGAACGCCGAGCAGGGCGAGGCCGTACCGGAGATGCGGGTCCTCCACCAGCGGCGCGTGCACCTCCGAGAACTCTGGAGAGTCGGCCAGCACCCCGGTCACGTCGGGGTAGGGCCAGGCGAGCGCGAGCGCGATCGCCCCCACCCCCGCGGGCACGATCAGCACCAGCCGCCGCCACTCCCACCGCCGGGCCACCAGGATGCCCACCACGCCGAGCAGCGTCGCCACGGCGGCGAACGGATGGACGAGCAGGATCGCCGGCGGCAGCAGCACCAGCCCGACGAGCCCGCGCCCGCTCTCCCGGAACCGCACGAACACCGTCCACGTGAGCACCATCAGCGCTAAGGCCGGCGTCGACGGGAAGGCGAACGAGAACGACAACGAGGTGAGCCCCGGGAACCCGGTAGCCCCGAGCCCGCTGACCCCCCACAGGACCACCGTGAAGACCGCCGCCAGCGCGGCGACGGAGTCACGCGCGCCGAGCTCCCGCCCGAACGCCCGCAGCGCGACCAGCAGCAACAGGACGTTCAGTATCCCGGCGGCCGCCAGAACGGTCTCGGGCCCGGCGCCGGAGATGCGGGCCAGCATGGCCAGCCCGAGGACGTAGGGCGTCGGCGTCCACCCCCCGGCCGTCGGCTCGTCGAGCATCGCCCGCAGGGTGGCGACGTGGAGATCCCAGTCGGCCAGCCAGGCATGCCGGAAGGCGACGAGCACCCCCCACCCCAGCACCGCCCCCGCGGCCAGGACGAACCACCCCGGCCGACCGGCCCGCGCGAACCCCCACACCACTCCATGATCATCACCCGACCGTCAACCGAGCACCCCCGACACCCCAAGCGGCGCCCTCGACAGCCGCTCCGATTCAGGAGCCTGTGAGAACACCCACGCCCGACGCCCGAGCCGCGCGTGCGGAGCACGCGCCGTCCAACTACGCCAGGACGATGCTGTCGCCGCTGACCGTGATCTGCTTCTCCTCCAGAGGCGACGGCGCGGGCCCGCCGGCCACCGACCCGTCGGAGATCTTGAACTTGCTGCCGTGGCACGGGCAGTTGATGGTGCCGCCCGAGATGCTGGCCACCGTGCAGCCCGCGTGGGTGCAGACGGCCGTGAAGCACTTGAAGTTGCCGGGCGTCGGCTGGGTGATGACGACCTTCTCGGCTTCGAAGATCTTGCCGCCGCCCTCGGGGATGTCTGCCGTCTTGGCGAAGGCGTTGGCGGCCTGCGCGGGCGGCTCCTCCTCGGCCGGCGGGTCGGCCGGTTCCTCGTCCGGCTCGCCGGCCGGGGGCGCCTCGGACTGGGCGTCGCCGGTCGGCGGCGGGTTGTCGCCCCAGGCGGGCTTGGCCTGGTCGGCGGGCACCGAGCCCGGCGGCTCGGCGCTGGTGGCCGCGCCGGAGGAGTAGCCGGTGCACGCCGTCAGGGCGGCGGCCAGCCCGGCGCCGCCCACCGCGAAGACCAGGCCCCGCCGCGTCAGCGCGCTCGTGACCTGTTCCTGCTCAGAGGTGCCGTCAACGTTCATTTCCATCCTCCGCTGGGGGACTTCGCGATCATAGGTAGGTACGGGGCCAACCCCGTTCTCGGTTCAGCCTGACCTACCGGATCCCGGCGGAATATGAAGAAATGCACTTACAGGTCGAGGATCTTCCGCAGGAACAGCCCGGTGTGGCTGCCGTCGACCAGCGCGACGTCTTCCGGGGTGCCGGTCGCGACCACCCGGCCGCCGCCCGAACCGCCCTCAGGGCCCATGTCGATCACCCAGTCGGCCGTCTTGATGACGTCGAGGTTGTGCTCGATCACGATGACCGTGTTCCCGGCGTCGACCAGCCGCTCCAGCACGCCCAGCAGCCGCCGGATGTCCTCGAAGTGGAGGCCGGTGGTCGGCTCGTCGAGCACGTAGATCGTGCGGCCCGTCGAGCGCCGCTGCAGCTCGGAGGCGAGCTTGACGCGCTGGGCCTCGCCGCCCGACAGGGTGGTGGCGGGCTGCCCCAGGCGGACGTAGCCGAGGCCGACGTCGTTGAGGGTGCGCAGGTGGCGGCTGATCGCCGGGATGGCCTCGAAGAAGTCGAGCGCCTCCTCGATCGGCATGTCGAGGATCTCGGCGATCGTCTTGCCCTTGTAGTGGACCTCCAGCGTCTCCCGGTTGTAGCGGGCGCCGTGGCAGACCTCGCACGGGACGTAGACGTCGGGCAGGAAGTTCATCTCGATCTTGATGGTGCCGTCGCCGGCGCACGCCTCGCAGCGCCCGCCCTTGACGTTGAAGCTGAACCGGCCCTGCTGGTAGCCCCGGATCTTGGCCTCGGTCGTCTGCGCGAACAACTTCCGGACGTGGTCGAACACCCCGGTGTAGGTCGCCGGGTTGGAGCGCGGGGTGCGCCCGATCGGCGACTGGTCGACGTGGACGACCTTGTCGAGCTGGTCGACCCCGGTCACCCGGGAGTGCCGCCCCGGCACGGTCTTCGCGCCGTGGAGCTCCTTAGCCAGGGAGTTGTAGAGGATGTCGTTGACCAGCGTCGACTTGCCCGACCCTGACACCCCGGTCACGGCGGTGAAGACGCCGAGCGGGAACTCGACGTCGATGCCGCCGAGGTTGTGCTCCCGGGCGCCCTTCACCACGAGCTGGCGCTTGCGGTCGCGCTTGCGGCGCTTCTTGGGCACCGCGATGGCCCGCCGCCCCGACAGGTAGGCGCCGGTCAGCGACTCTTCGCTGGCCAGCAGCTCTTCGACGGTGCCCGAGACGACCACCTGGCCGCCGTGCTCGCCGGCGCCGGGGCCGATGTCGACCACCCAGTCGGCCGCCGCGATGGTGTCTTCGTCGTGCTCGACGACGATCAGGGTGTTGCCCATGTCGCGCAGCCGGATCAGGGTCTCCAGCAGGCGCATGTTGTCACGCTGGTGGAGCCCGATCGAGGGCTCGTCGAGGACGTAGAGGACCCCGACCAGGCCCGAGCCGATCTGGGTGGCGAGCCTGATGCGCTGGGCCTCGCCGCCGGCGAGGGTGCCGGCGGCCCGGTCGAGGGTCAGGTAGTCGAGGCCCACGTCGAGCAGGAAGCCCAGGCGGGCGTTGATCTCCTTGACCACCCGCTCGGCGATCTGCATGTCGCGCTCGGAGAGCTTGAACCCGGCCAGGAACTTGGCGCACTCGCCGATCGACAGGCCCGCGACCTCGGCGATCGAGGACCCGCCGACGGTCACCGCGAGCGAGACCGGCTTGAGGCGGCGGCCCTTGCACGCCGGGCACGGGATCTCCCGCATGTAGCCCTCGAACTTCTCCCGCACCGCGTCGCTCTCGGACTCGGCGTGGCGGCGCTGGATCCACGGGATCACGCCGTCGAAGTCGGTGTAGTAGGAGCGCTGGCGCCCGAACCGGTTGCTGTAGCGGATGTGGACCTGCTCGTTGTGCCCGTGGAGCAGGGCGTTCTGCTGGGCGCGGGTCAGCTTCTCCCACGGGGTGTCGAGGTCGAACCCGAGCGCGTTGCCCAGGCCCTCCATCAGCTTCTCGAAATAGTCGCTGGTGTGGCCGCCCGCCCACGGGGTCAGCGCGCCGTCGCCGAGGGTCTTCTCGGGGTCGGGGACGACCAGCTCGGGGTCGACCTCCATGCGGGTGCCCAGGCCCGTGCACTCGGGGCAGGCGCCGAACGGCGAGTTGAACGAGAACGACCGGGGCTCCAGCTCCTCGAACGACAGGTCGTCGTAGGGGCAGTAGAGGTGCTCGGAGTAGAAGCGCTCCCGGTTGGGGTCGTCGGCCTCCAGGTCGACGAAGTCGAGGGTGATCGTGCCGCCCGACAACTGCAGCGCGGTCTCGACCGAGTCGGTCAGGCGCCGGCGGGCCGAGTCTTTGACCGCCAGCCGGTCGACGATCACCTCGATGTCGTGCTTCTCGTACTTCTTGAGGGTCGGCGGTTCTTCCAGGCGGATGATCGTGCCGTCGACGCGGGCGCGGGCGTAGCCCTTGGTCTGGAGCTCGCGGAACAACTCGGCGTATTCGCCCTTGCGGCCCCGGATGACCGGCGCGAGCACCTGGAAGCGGGTGCCCTCCTCCAGCTCCAGGACGCGGTCGACGATCTGCTGCGGGGTCTGCCGGGCGATCGGCCGCCCGCAGGTCGGGCAGTGCGGCTTGCCGATGCGGGCCCACAGGAGCCGCAGGTAGTCGTAGACCTCGGTGATCGTGCCGACGGTCGAGCGGGGGTTGCGGCTGGTCGACTTCTGGTCGATCGAGACCGCCGGGGACAGTCCCTCGATGAAGTCGACGTCGGGCTTGTCCATCTGGCCGAGGAACTGCCGGGCATAGGCCGACAGCGACTCGACATAGCGCCGCTGGCCCTCGGCGAAGATCGTGTCGAAGGCCAGGCTGGACTTGCCGGAGCCGCTCAGCCCGGTGAAGACGATCAGGGCGTCTCGGGGGAGATCGAGAGAGACGTCCTTCAGATTGTGTTCGCGTGCGCCACGCACGACGAGACGGTCAGCCACAGCGTTCCCGATGGTCGTTGGGGTCTACAGGTGTGCGTCGGGCAGGCTATCCGCCGCCACCGACAAAAACCGGCCCGGCCGGTCTCCCCCTGCTCATCCAGAGTATGCAGGCGGTCAAACCTGTTGTCCCGTGGACGAGGATGAAGCCATGTCCCTCCTTCACGACTACCGGGCGGAGCTCCAGGCCGCCGACGCCCGGCTGATCGCCACCGTGGCCGCCCTGTCCGACGACGAGATGCGCGCCCCCTCGGCCCTGCCCGGCTGGACCCGCGGCCACGTGGTCACCCACGTCGCCCGCAACGCCGACTCCCTGGTCAACCTGCTCACCTGGGCCCGCACGGGCGTGGTCACCCCGCAGTACCGCGACGCCGCCGAACGCGACGCCGGCATCGAGGCGGGCTACGCCAGGCCCGCCAAGGAGCAGCTCGCCGACCTGGAGGAGAGCACCGCCCGCTTCGCCGCCGCCGCCGACGCGGTCCCCGACGACCGGTGGAACGCCCTGATCAGCGGCACCCGCCCGCCCGAACACCCCGCCTGGTACATCGTCATGCGCCGCCTGCGCGAGGTCGAGATCCACCACGGCGACCTCGGCACCGCCTACACCTGGCGCGACTGGCCCGACCGCTACGTCCACTGGGAGTGGCGCGACTCCCCCGCGCTGGCGGACGAGCCGACGTACCGGAGCCTGACCGCGACCGACACCGGCGAGACGATCACCGGGGCCGACGGCCCCGACCTGCGGGCCACCAAGCGGGAGCTCGTCGCCTGGCTGATCGGCCGGCACACCCCCGACGGCTTCCCGGCTCCCCCGCCCTGGATGGTCCGGTCGGCCCCCGACGGCCTAGCGTGATCTCATGACCTATACGGGAGACGTGTCCAAGGGCGGCCCGGCCGACGTCCGGGAGCTGGAGAAGATCACCATCGCCAAGATGGAGGTCGGCGACTTCGGCAACAACACCTATCTGATCCGCTGCCGGGAGACCGGCGACGGCATGCTGATCGACGCCGCCGCCGAGCCCGGGAGGATCCTGGAGCTGATCGGCAGGCAGCCCATCAGCGTGATCGTGACCACCCACCAGCACGGCGACCACTGGGGCGCCCTGGAGGAGGTCGTCAGGGCGACCGGCGCGACCGTGGTGGCGGGCCGTGAGGACGCCGGGGCGCTGCCGGTCGAGGCCCGTCCCGTCGACGGCGGCGACCGGGTGACCGTCGGGGTGACCGACCTGGAGGTGATCCACCTGCGCGGCCACACGCCGGGCTCGATCGCCCTCTACTACCCGGGCCACGTCTTCACGGGAGACTCGCTGTTCCCGGGCGGCGTGGGCAACACCTGGAAGGACCCGGAGCGGTTCACCCAGCTCTACACCGACGTGGTGGAGCGCATCTTCGACCGCTTCGACGACGAGACGTGGGTCTATCCCGGCCACGGGAAGGACACCACGCTCGGGGCCGAACGTCCCGCGCTGCCCGAGTGGAAGGCGCGCGGCTGGTAGGTCAGCGCGCGCCCAGCACCCTGGCGATGAGCGTGGCGGCGGCGTCGGGCTCCTCGGCGCTCTCGACGACCTCGCCCCACGACCACCGGTAGAACCAGCCGCCCTGCAGCGAGACGCAGTCGACGGTCTCGTTGAGCAGGGCGGCCTCGGGGTCGCTCACCTTCAGCGACGGCGGATCGAGCCGAAGGGTGACGTCGAAGCCGCGCTGTTCGAGTTCACGCGCCAGCTTGCCGAGGAAGTAGGACCGGGTCAGCTCACGCGGGGCGGTCGCCATGTGCCCATTCAACAACGGCGGCGCCGCCCCGGAACAGCCGCCCCGTCACGAGTCGGCGGCGCGGCGTTCCTTGCGCTGGGCCCGCTTGAACATCAGCACCCGCAGCGGGATCGCCGACACGATCGCGATCTGCATGATCGCGCCGACCTGGATGAGCTGGTCGCCGCCGGGCAGACCGGCCGCCCAGATCGTGAGGCAGGCCACGTTGATCATCATCCAGCCGAGCACGACGGCCGCCAGGTTGCCCTTCGGCTTGGGGTACTCGATCCGGCTGATCATCAGGTAGGACGTGGCGAAGATGCCGAGGACCGTCCAGATCGTCGGCTGGAACAGCAGCACGATCGAGACGATCGTCATGGCGCCCATGGGGATGGGCAGGCCCATGAAGTCGCCGCTCTTGGTCTTCACGCAGGCGAACCGGGCGAGCCGGGTCACCCCCGCGAGCAGCACCGACGCCGCGGCGGCCAGCACGAGCCACAGGGGCAGCGGGGCGTCGAAACCGCCCCAGATGACGATCATGAACGCCGGCGCGAAGCCGAAGCTGATCACGTCGGCGAGGTTGTCGAGCTCGGCGCCCATCGCCGAGGCCCGGAACCGGCGGGCCACCAGCCCGTCGAACAGGTCACAGGTCGCGCCGACGAGCAGCAGCACGACGGCGGTCCCGAAGAACCGGGGGTCGGGCTCGAACTTGCCGGTCATCCTCAGCTGGTCGATCGCGCTGTACGCCAGCACGACCACCGACAGGAACCCCGACAACGCGTTGCCCAGAGACAGCAGGTCGGCCGCCGACAGGCGGAACGCCTTGCCGACCGGCCCTATCGGTTCTTCCTCTTCTTCGACGGACCAGGTTCCGGCCCTGATATCAGGCGCGGTCAATGCGGGTCACCCCAGCCACGGTCTTGTCGCCGACGGTCACGGCGGGCTCGACGCCCTCGGGCAGGTAGAGGTCGACCCGGGAGCCCAGCCGGATCAGCCCGACGCGGTCGCCCTGGGCGACCTTCGCGCCGGCCTGCAGATAGGGGACGATTCGGCGCGCGACGGCCCCGGCGATCTGGACCATCTCGATGTCGCCGAGCGCGGTGTCGAAGTGCCACACCACACGTTCGTTCTTGTCGCTGTCCTTGTTGAACGCGGGCACGAAGCCCCCCGCGACGTGCTCGACCGAGACGACGGTCCCGGCGGCGGGGGCGCGGTTGACGTGGACGTTCAGGGGGCTCATGAAGATGGCGACGCGGGTGCGGCCATCGGGCCAGGGGTCGACGCTCTGCACGACGCCGTCGGCGGGCGAGAGCAGCCTCCCGGCGCCGGGCGAACGGTCAGGATCACGGAAGAACCAGAGCATCCCTCCCGTGAGGGCCGTCAGCGGCACCGCCGCGAGAGCCCACTTGGGAGACCGAGCGGTCAGCGCCGCGGTAACGGCCGCCGCGGCCGCTGTCGGAGCCAGCCACGGCGACACACCGCGCGCGAGCCGTATGCGCGGGCGAGGACTTTCCATTTCGTTCGACACTAGGAGCCTTTGTACTCTTTTGCGACTAGAGGACGGATTTGCGACTTAGGCAGTTATGTTACCGATGCCACAGTCCCTAACCGTCCTCTTTCGCGTCAAGCACGGCACCCCCGAGGGGTTTCGAGGCCTTAGTGGCGCTCCGCCTGCTCCGGGGCGGCGTCCGTGTCGACGACCGGAGGGGTGCGGCGGGACTTGATGATGCTCGCCACCGTCGTGATCACCATCGTGCCGATGATGACGCTCAGCGAGACCTGGATCGGGATCTTCGGCGCCCAGTCGACCACGTCGTGCATGGCCTCGAGGATCAGCTTCACGCCGATGAAGGCGAGGATGAAGGCCAGGCCGTAGCTGAGGTAGACCAGGCGCTGCAGCAGACCGCCGAGCAGGAAGTAGAGCTGCCGCAGACCCATCAGGGCGAACGCGTTGGCGGTGAAGACGATGAACGCGTCGGTGGTCAGACCGAAGATCGCGGGGATGGAGTCGAGGGCGAACAGCAGGTCGGTGCTGCCGATGGCGATCATGACGATCAGCATCGGGGTGACCATCTTCTTGCCGTCGACCCGGACGATCATCTTGGAGCCGACGTAGTCGGGGGTGGTGGGGAACGCCCGGCGCGCGTAGCGCAGCAGGATGTTCTCGTCGAAGTCCTCTTCGCTCTTGTTGTGGTCGCGGATCATCGTGTACGCGGTGTAGAGGAGGATCGCGCCGAACACGTAGAAGAGCCAGTGGAAGGAGTTGAGGGCGGCGGCGCCGACGACGATGAAGAACCCGCGCATGACCAGCGCGATCAGGATGCCGATCGTCAGCACCTTGTGCTGGTAGGCCTTCGGCACCGCGAACCTGGACATGATGATGAAGAACACGAACAGGTTGTCGATGCTCAGGCTGTATTCGGTGATGTAACCGGCGAAGAACTCACCCGACTGCTGCGGGCCCGCGAAGATCAGCAGGCCGATCCCGAACAGCACGGCGAGCGCGACGTAGAGACCCACCCAGAATCCCGCCTGACGGAGGGAGAACTCTCTGGGCTCCCCTCGGTCGACGACCCACAGGTCGATGGCGATGACCACGAGCAGGCCGATGATGACGGCAGCCCAACCCCACACGGGAATGTCCAATTCCTTAATCCCTCCGGCGCGCGACGAAACACACTGCCGGAGGTCTCTCCCGCCCCTGGAAAACCTCCAGACACGGACCGACGGCCCCGGGTGCTGACACCGTGATGACGGGACCGTCGCGAAGGGATACTCCCCCCCAACGCGAACAGTATAGAGACCATGCCCAAGGGCTTCTGAACCCCAGGGGCAGGTTTCCTGAACGAATTATTCCTCTCAACCCGGAACAAGCCCGGGTGATTCCCCGCTCAGCCGTAGTTCTTCAAGGCGGCCTCGACCGCGTCGGCCTCGCCCGGCAGCGCCCGGCCCCGGGCCAGCGCGGCGGCCCTCAGCCCGTCCACCAGGCCGTCGTCCGCCAGCAGCCGCAGCAGCGCCGACCGCAGCTCCCCGGCGTCGCCGGGCGTCACCAGCAGTCCCGCGTCGCCGGTCATCAGCGGCACACCCCCCACGGCGAAGCCCACGACGGGCACCCCCGCCCGCAGCGCCTCCTGGACGGTCAGCGGCTGTCCCTCCCAGCGGCTCGGCACCACCAGGGCGGTCGCGGCCTTCAGCAGCGCCGCCACGTCGTCGCGCGGGCCGAGCAGGGTCACCGGCAGGTTCTCGCGGGTCACCCGCTCCTGGAGGGCCTCGCGCAGCGGCCCCTCCCCGGCGACGGCGAAGACGACGTCCTCCGAATACGGCCCCGCCGCCGCGTCGAGCAGCACCTCCAGCCCCTTCTGCTGGGCCAGCCGCGCCACGGTCAGCAGCACCGTCCTGCCGCCGAACTCGGTGGTGGCGGGCAGGTCGGCCAGCGGCGGCGCGGGCACCACGGCCGGGGCGACGGCCCGTGCGCCGAGCGCCGTCATGCGCTCGCAGAGGTCGGGCGAGACGCCGAGGACCACGTCGGCCCGCCGGGCGACGACCCGTTCGAGGGTCGCGTAGACCGCGCCGATCGCGCCCCCGGCGGTGACCGCGTTGTGCAGCGTGACCACGAGGCGGCGCGGGCGGGCCAGCGCGGCCAGGGCGCCGGCGCGCAGGCCGTGGGCGTGCACGACGTCGGCCCTGATCCGGCGCAGGACGGCCACCGTCCGGGCGTCGTTGACGGGGTGGGGCCGGTCGGAGACCGGGACCTCGGCGAAGGTCTGGGTGAAACCGAACCGGCGCCGGGTCTCGGCCGGACCGGCGACGACCACCTCGTGTCCCCGGGCCTCGAAGCCGTCGGCGAGGGTGCGCACGTGGCGGCCCACTCCTCCGGCGCTGGTGCCGAGGGTCAGCAGGATCTTCACCGTCTGATCACTTCCCTGAGGTCGTCACGGTCGATCGCGGCCGCGACCGCGCCGCCGGAACCGGCCGCCACGATCCCGGCCAGGCCCGCCACCAGCACACTGCCCCACAGGCCGGGAGTGCCCATCAGCCAGACGACGGCCGAACCGGCCACCGCGCCCGTCACGCCGCCGCCGACCGAGGCGAACGCGGCCCGGCCGAGCCCGGCGAGGGGGCCGTAGGCGCGGCGGACCGCCAGGAGCAGCAGCACGCCCGCGGTGGTCATGCCGATCGTGCTGCCCAGGCCCAGCGCGCCGACCGCCCAGTCGGCGGGCAGGGTGAGCACCAGGGCGACCTGGGCGGCGATCACCACGAGCCAGCCGATCACCTGGTCACGGGCGGCGGGGCGGCCGTGACCTCCCGCGTACAGGACGCGGGACAGGTGGGCCGTCAGGCCGTAGCCGACCAGGCCGGGGGCGAACGCGACGATGCCCAGGGTGAGCTGGCCGGGCGGGACCTGCGACCTGGTCGTCAGGAAGACCTCGGCGACCGGCGCGGCGACGGCGGCCAGGGCGCCCGCCGCCAGGCCGGAGATGAGGATCACCGCGCGGGTGGTGCGGGCGGCCAGTTCCGCGAACCCCCGCCCGTCACCGGTCTCCCAGCGGGCCGACAACACGGGGAACGCGCTGGTCGCGATGGGGACCGCGAGGACGGCGTACGGGACCAGGTAGATCGCCCACGCGTAGTTGTAGGCGGCCAGCCGCCCCGCACCGCCCTCGTTGGCCAGCCGGACGACCACGGCCATCGCGGCCTGCTGGGCGAGCAGGGCGCTCAGCCCAGCCACCGCGAGCCGTCTGACCTGGGGCGCGACGCCGGGCGGGAAGCTGAGCACCGGCCGCCAGCGCAGGCCGAGCCGGGCGACCGGCCCCACCACGGTGAGCACGAGCGTGAGCACGCCGAGGGTGGTGCCGACCGACAGGACGAGCTCGGCCGCCCGGGGCAGCCCGGCGACCTCGATCGTGCCGCCGAGCGGGACGAACGCCAGATAGGCGGCGATGACGACGACGCTCGACACGAGCGGGGCCAGGGCGGGCCCGGCGAACCTCCGGTGGGCCTGGAGCACGCCGTAGAGGACGACCGCCAGACCGTACAGAAGAATTTGGGGCGCGAAGACGACCAGCATGCGGGCGGCGAGCACCACGACGTCGCCGCCGTCGCACCCGTCCATCGTGCCGGGCACGAAGAGCCACACGATGGGACCCGCGAACAGCGCGGCCAGCACGCTCAGCGGGACCAGCAGCACGACGACCCAGGTCAGCAGCCCCGACGCGATCCGGCCCGCGGTCTCGCGGTCGCCCCGCTCGGCCGCGCCCGCGAGCACCGGCACGACCATGCCCGCCAGCGCGCCCCCGGCCACGACCTCGAAGATCAGGTTGGGCACGGCGTTCGCCGTGAAATAGGCCGTCGACAGGCAGCCCGTGCCGACCGTCTTGGCGAACACGAGCTGCTTGGCGAAGCCGGTGACCCGCGCCGCGATCGTGATGACGCCGATGAGCAGGGCCGCGCGCGCGACCCCCCGGGCCGTCAAGGGGTGGGCCGGGTGACCTCGGCCGGAGGCGGCACCGGGCGGCGCCCGAGCATGTCGAGCCGGTTCAGCACCGGATTACCCGCGATGACCTTGGTGAACGACACCTTCTCCGAGGCGGCCGTCAGCGCCGCGACGGTGCCCAGCACGGCCAGCCGTCCCGGCCTCCCGAGCTGCTGCGCCGCCGCCAGACCCAGCAGCGCGCCGAGCGCGTTCGCGCCGGTGTCGCCGAGCATGGCGCGTTCGGCCAGGTCGTCGGGGAGCAGCGCCGCCGCCGCGCCGAGGGGCACGGCGGCCAGGGGGGACCCGGCGAGCGGCGCGCCGGCCAGCAGGCCGACCTTGATCGCCCGGCCGGGCCGCAGGTCGAACAGGTTGGCCAGGTTGGCCGACCCGGCGATCAGCAGGCCGTCGATGGCGATGTCGGCCACGTTCCGGCGGGTCAGCGCGGCGGCGGCGAGCCCGGTCGCGCCGATCCCGAGGATCTTCACCGCGCCGCTGGTGACCTGTCCCCGGCGCAGGGCGGACAGGTGGCCCTTGAAGCCCTTGGAGGCGCTGGTGCCGAACACGTCGTCGTAGGCGCCGAGCGCGCCGCATGCCAGGGAGGTCAGCACGCCGGCCGCCTTCACCTTGACGGGCAGACCGGGGGTGAGCGCCAGCGCGGCCCCGGCCCCGGCCGCGAAGGCCGGGCCTTCGAGCAGCGTGACGGGCTCGCCGCGATGGTTGACGCGGGCCCAGGTCTTCTCCTCGCCGAACGGCTGCTTCTTCGTGAAGGCCGTGTAGGCGACCCGCGCGGCGGCCGCGCCGAGCGCCGCCCCCGCCAGGGCGAGGAGCAGGGGACGTTGAGTCACGGCGGATCCTTCCGGGTCAGCCCGTGGACGAGGCCACGGGAGACGGAATCGCAGAGGGGGTGACGGACGGCGTGATCGCGGGCACGGCCGGGGCCGGCTCGAACGCGGTCGCGCCGCTGCCGATCCCGTAGGCGCCCGACTGCCCGCCGAGCTGCTCCCGGAGCGCGTCGACCACGACGATCCGCCCCGAGGGGAGGTCGAGGGTGTCGACGCTGGAGACCTGGGAGGTCTCCTCGCCCGAGTCGAGCAGCGCGGCGATGACGCCGCCGGTCGCCGAGGCGGCGGTGGTGCCGGTCATGACGGTACCGAGCCCGGCCTTGTCGAGGGCGCCGGACACCGAAACGATCGCCCCGTTCATCGTCTCGGCCGTCTCGCCCTCGTAGGGCAGCGCGGGCGCGACCACGATCGCCAGGGTGGCCCGGTCGGCCGGTTCGCCGGAGACCGCGATGAACCCGCCCTCCTGGAAGGCCGAGAGCACCGTCGAGGTGGCCGTGTTGACCGTGCCCGCCTGCGGGCGCATGTTCGTCACGAGCGCGGCGGCCAGCACGGTGCCCGCCTTGTCGTAGGGGGTGGCGCCTTCGGGGAAGGCCGCCCCGGCCGGGGCGAGCTGGGTGGCCAGCCCGTCGACGACCCCGGCCTGCTCGGGCTCCAGGAAGCCGTCGGTGAGCGACACCCGGCCCGTGTAGGTCGCGCCGGCCAGCTCCAGCACCTCGCGCAGCGGGTCGCGCAGCGCCGTGGGGGCGCCGGGGGCCTCGACGACCACGACCCGCTCGCCGGCCAGGTCGCGCTCGACCAGTTCGGCGGTGGCGGAGGAGACGAAGGTGTTGTTGCCGTCTTCGCGGGCCTGCTGCGCGGCCATCTCGGCCCGAAGGGTCAGGTTCTCCTTCTTCAACGTCTCGGCGGTCACCTGCGTCGACTCGATGATCGGGTCCTGGATGACGGTGCTGCCGAGCACGATGCCGACCGTCAGCGCCAGGAAGATCGCCACGATGGAGACGAGGTGATAGCGAAAATCGATCACGAGAAGAGTCCGACCACCCAGAAGATGAAGCCGTTCCAGACGTCCTGCGCCCCGTCGAGCCAGATCTTGCCGACCGGCGAGACGAACAGCACCACGCCGATCGTCACGATCGTGGTGGCCACCAGGAGAAGCAGCGACGCCGCGGAGATGCGGCTGCGATAGAGCCTGCTGACGCCTTTGGCGTCGATGAGCTTGCTGCCCAGCCGGAGCCGGGTGAGGAAGGTGCTGGCCATGCCCGCGCGCCCCTTGTCGAGGAACTCGACGAGCGTGGCGTGGGTGCCGACCGCGACGATGAGCGAGGCGCCCTTCTCGTCGGCCAGCAACATCGCGATGTCCTCGCTGGTGGCGGCGGCCGGGAAGACGACGGCGTCGCGCCCCAGCTTGCGCACCCGGTCGAGCCCGGGGGCCCGGCCGTCGGGATAGGCGTGCACGACGAGCTCGGCGCCGCCGCTCAGCGCCTCGTCGGAGACCGAGTCGAAGTCGCCGACGATGATGTCGGGCCGGTAACCGGCCTCCAGCAGCGCGTCGGCGCCGCCGTCGACCCCGATCATGACCGGCCGGTATTCGCGGATGTAGGGCCGCAGCGCGGCGATGTCTTCCTTGTAGTGGTAACCGCGCACCACGATCAGGGCGTGCCGCCCGTCGAGCTTGGTGCGGACGTCGGGCACGCCGACGCCGTCGATGAGCAGGTCGCGCTCGCGGCGGACGTACTCCATGGTGTTGACGGTGAACGCCTCGATCTGGACCGACAACCCCGCGCGGGCCTCGACCATCGCGGCCTCGACCGACTCGGCGGTCATCACCTCGCCCTTGCCGGCGATCTCGTCGTCGACGTAGACGACGCCGTCGGCGATCCGGACGGTGTCACCGTCACGGACCTTCTCGAACAGCTCCGGCGTCGCGTTGTCGACCAGGGTCACCCCGGCCTCGAGCAGGATCTGCGGCCCCAGGTTCGGGTAACGGCCGGAGACGCTCGCCGCGACGTTGACCACCACGGCCACGCCACACGCGACGAGGGCCTCCGCGCTGACCCGGTCGATGTCGACGTGATCGATGATCGCGACTTCCCCCGGGCGAAGGCGTTTGGTGAGCCTCTTGGTGCGCCGGTCGATCCGCGCCGTCGCAGTCACCCCGGGAAGGACACTGACCTTCCGGCGGCGGAGGCCTGGAACCCTGACGCTCGAGACCTTCATCGGGACCATCCTGCCAGAGGCGGCGACCATGAAGGCCCGACACCCCGGCACCCGCCAGCTTTGTCGCCACCCTGCCCTCATGCCGCCGTCCCCCATGTCGCCATCCGGCCTCGTCCGGGCACGATGCCCACCTCTGCCCAGAACACGAACCGATGTCACCCGTCGCGGGAGGCCTTTCCGGACGATCGGCCGCACACCCCCGCGCGACCGCCACCCGCGGTGACTCCAGCCTGGCCGACTTTCGCGAGATTCGCCGACAAGTTTCCGATATGTGATTAAGGCGGGGTGTGATTCCGCTCTCCCGCCGCCCGGCGCTGAGCTGCTCTTTCATTTCCGTTACGGCTCCGCCCACCCGGCACCGCCCGCCGTCATCCCACCGCACCGCATCCGGCGCCAAGCACCCGCCCAGGGGCCCGCCGCGACGACGGAGCCTCCACGTCAACCGCGGCCCATCACGACACGGATCGCGCCCGCGGACCATCGGGGGGCGCCGGATTGTGCGCGGGAACGTCAGCCGGCGGACTTCGCAGCGGCCGCCGTGGCCAGCAGTTCCTCGGCGTGGGCGCGGCCGAGCTCGGAGTCCTCCATGCCGGCCAGCATGCGGGCGAGCTCGCGCTTGCGGGCCTCGCGGTCGAGGGTCACCACGCCGCTGCGCACCACGCTGCCGTCGCTGTCCTTCTCAACCACCAGGTGCTGGTCGGCGAAGGCCGCCACCTGGGGCAGGTGGGTGACCACGATGACCTGGGCGGTGCGGGCCAGCTTGGCCAGCCGCCGCCCGATCTCCACGGCCGCCTTGCCGCCGACGCCCGCGTCGACCTCGTCGAAGACGAACGTCGGCACCGGGTCGGCACCGGCGAACACGACCTCGATGGCCAGCATGACGCGGCTGAGCTCGCCCCCCGACGCGCCCTTGTTCAGCGGCAGCGGCGGGGACGCCGGGTGGGGGGCCATGCGCAACTCGACCTCGTCGACCCCCGTCGGGCCGAAGTCGCCGCTCGAATCGATGACGACGGCGACCCGGGCGTGGGGCATGGCCAGCGCGGTCAGCTCCTCGGTCACCGCGGCCGCGAAGCGTTCGGCGGCGGCCTCGCGGATGCGGGTCAGCTCACCGGCCAGCTCGCCGAGCCGGGCGGTCAGCTCCTCGTGTTCGCGGGTCAGCTCGCCGATGCGGTCGTCGTCGCCGTCGAGCTCGCCGACGCGGACGGCCGCCCGCTCGGCCCAGGCCAGCACCTCGCCGACGTCGGCGCCGTATTTGCGGGTCAGCCCGTTGAGCTGGGAGCGGCGTTCGTGGACGATCGACAGGCGCTGGGGGTCGGCCTCGACCGACTCGGCGTAGGCGGCCAGCTCGGTCGCGACGTCGTTGAGCAGGTAGCCGGCCTCGGCCAGCCGCTCGGCCAGCCCGGCGAGCGCGGGGTCGTAGTCGCGGGCCGACTCGACGGCCGACCGCGCCTGCCCGATGAGCGACACCGCGTCGGGCGCCGCCTCCGGCCCCGACATCGGGTCGCCCAGCAGCGCGGTGTGGGCGGTCGTCGCGGCCGTGCGGAGGGTGTCGGCGTGGGTGAGGCGCTCGGCCTCCTCCTTCAGCTCGGCGTCTTCGCCGGGCAGGGGGGCGACCTTCTCGATCTCCTCCAGGCCGAACCGCAGCACGTCGGCCTCCTGCGCGCGTTCGCGGGCCCGGCCGGTCAGCTCGGCGAGCAGGTCGCCGACCTGCTTGTGGCGCTTGTAGGCCTGCTCGTAGGCGCGCAGCGGCTTGACCAGCTCGTCTCCGGCGTAGCGGTCGAGCGCGGCGCGCTGGCGGCCGGGCTGGAGCAGCCGCTGCTGGTCCATCTGCCCGTGGACGGCCACCAGGTCGTCGGCCAGGAACGTCAGCGTGCCGACCGGGACGGTGCGGCCGCCGAGCCAGGCCCGCGACCGGCCCTCGGAGGAGACGGTGCGGGAGATGATGAGCTCACCGCCGTCGACCTCGCCGCCGATGTCGAACACCTGCTGGGCGGCCCGGCCGGCCGGGTCGACGATGAGCGTGCCCTCGACGGTCGCCTTGTCGGCCCCCGGCCGGACCCGCGCGGGGTCGGCCCGGCCGCCGAACAGCAGCCCCAGGCCGGTCACCACCATGGTCTTGCCGGCGCCCGTCTCACCCGTGACAACGGTGAAACCGGGTGACAACTCGAGGACGGCCTCGTCGATGACACCCAGTCCCCGGATGCGGACCTCCTCGACCCTCGGCCGCACTGGTCCCTCCCGTTCAACGTCAATGTCGCAAGCGATCCTACGCGCAACTCGCCAAGATTTTCGAGTCGCTCAGACCTCAGGCGGGCCTGGCGCGGCCGCGCCATCCCTCCACCGGAAGGCCAAACTTGGCGACCAACCGGTCGGTGAACGGCACGCCCGTGGAGTCGACGCCGAGCATGCGCGCGAGGCGTACCGGATGGGTGCCCTTGCGGACCTCCACCCGCGCGCCCGGCGGCAGGTCGAAGCGGCGGCGGCCGTCGCACCACAACACGCCCGCGTGGGTCGTCGACAGCAGCTCGATCGCGATCGAGCTCGTCGGGGCCACCACGAGCGGCCGCGCGAACAGCGCGTGGGCGCTGTTGGGCACCACCAGCAGCGCCTCGACCTGAGGCCACACGACGGGCCCTCCGGCGGAGAACGCGTAGGCGGTCGACCCGGTCGACGTGGCGCAGATGACGCCGTCGCAGCCCCAGCGGGACAGCGGATGCCCGTCGATCTCCGCCACGACCTCCAGCATGCGGTCGCGCTTCTCCACCGACGCCTCGTTGAGCGCCCACGTGCGCGCCAGCACGGTGCCGTTGCGGACGGTCACGTCGAGGGTCATGCGCTCCTCGACCTCGAACCGCCCGTCGACGACCCGGTCGACGACGACGTGGAGGTCCTCCACCTCGGCCTCGGCGAGGAACCCGACGTGCCCGAGGTTGACGCCCAGCAGCGGCACGCCCGTGGGCCGGGAGATCTCGGCGGCCCGCAGGAGCGTTCCGTCGCCGCCCAGGACGATGATGATCTCGGCGCCGAAGGCGGCCCGCTCGTCGGCCGGCACGACCTCGACGCCCGACCGGGCCACCTCGTCGGCCTCGTCGGCCAGGACCCGGACCCTCAGCCCTTCCTTGAGCAGGCGGTCGATGACCAGCCGGGCGCTCTCGACGGCGGCGTCACGCCCGGTGTGCGTGGTGATCAGGACCGATCGGCTGTCACTCATCGTGGCCCCTCCTCGACGGCACGGGCGACGGCGGCGGCCACGTCGGCGACCGCCTCGTGACCGGAACCCTTCCCCAGCCGGATCAGGTATTCCACATTGCCCGAAGGACCCGGCAGCGGACTGGCCGTCACCCCCTTGACCGTGAGCCCCAGCCGCTCCGCCGCCGCCGCGGCGTCGCGCACCGCCTCGGCCCTCAGCTCCGGGTCGCGGACGACCCCTCCGGCCCCCACCCGTTCCTTCCCCACCTCGAACTGGGGCTTGACCAGCATGACCAGCTCCCCGCCCTCGGCCAGGCACGCGGTCAGCGCGGGCAGCACCAGCCGCAGCGAGATGAACGACAGGTCGCCGACGACGAGCGTGGGCGGCTCCCCGACCATCTCGGGGGTGAGGTCGCGGACGTTCACCCGCTCCATCACGGTGACCCGCTCGTCGGTCCGCAGCGACCAGGCGAGTTGCCCATAGCCGACGTCGACCGCCAGCACGTGGGCGGCCCCGCGCCGCAGCAGCACGTCGGTGAACCCGCCGGTCGACGCCCCCGCGTCGAGGCAGCGCCGCCCCGTGACGTCGAGGTCGGCGAAGACGTCGAGGGCGCCGATGAGCTTGTGCGCCCCCCGGGAGACGTAGTCGGGCCCCTCAGGGGCCTCGGCGACCACGATCGGGGCGGCGGTGTCGACCTGCGTGGCCGCTTTGGAGGCGGGCCGGCCACCGATGGTGACCCGGCCCGCCTCGATGAGCTGGGCGGCCTGCTCCCGCGAGCGGGCCAGCTTGCGCCGCACCAGCTCACTGTCGAGACGGCGGCGCTGACTCAACGGTCACCCCTGGCGAGGGACGTGGTGGGGGGATTATCGATCACGGGCGGTCGTCCACAGCGGCAAGGGTCTCCTCCAACGTGCCGAGCACCTGCTCGTACACCTCCACATGAGCCGCCACCGGCGCCTCCGCGAGCCGTTCGACGGCGGCACGGACCGCCGCCTCCGGATCGGCCTCGGCGCCGGGCGGTCGGGTGCCGGCCGGGACAACGGCCGGCACCACGTTGATTGTCGGGGTCGCCATGACATCAGCCGGCGAACCGGCATCTGCGGACACAGCGGCCTGCACCGGCACGACGGCTTCCCCACCGCCGGCCGAGTTCATCTCGGTCATGCGCCCCCTCCGGTGTCAGATACGCGGCCCTTGCCCGAAACGCCTCACGAGGCACCCGAAACAAGGCTCCCGAACACGGGCCTCAGACGCTCCGCCGCCTTGACGGTAGCGGACCGGGCCGACGACGTCGCCCGCCGCCCACCCGGCGGCGCTACGACTTCTTGCCGGCCTTCTTGCCCGGCTTCTTGGCGAGCGCCTTCTTCGCGGACTTCTTCCCGCCCTTGCCGGGCGCGGTCGAGGCCGGCGCCTTGGCCGCCACGACGCTCGCCGCGTGCGAGGCCGCCCGGGAGACGGCGTGCGCCGGCGTGCGCGCCGTCCCGACGGCGTGCGCCATGCGCGCGGCCATCTTCTCGGCCCGCGCGCCCCGGGTGGAACCGGTGGCCTTGACGATCCGCGCGGCGGCCTTCTCGGCCGTCGCGATCCGGTTCCCGGCGGCGGACGCGCTCTTGCGAGCGGCCGTGGTACGAGTGGCGGCGGACCCCTTGCGAGCGGCCGAGGCCTTGCGCACCGAACCGGCCGAGGCGGACCGGGAGGCCGACGCCTTACCCGCGGAACCGGACGCCTTACGCGCGGAACCCGCCGACGCGGAAGCCGACGACCTGCGCGCGGAACCCGTAGACGCGGAAGCCGACGACCGGCGAGCCGAGCCGGCCGACGTCTTGGCGGAACCGGCCGTCCGGGAGACCGACGCCCGACGGACCGAACCCGTCGCCGACGCACCCGAACGGGACGACGACGCCCTGCGCGCGGACGTGGATCCGGACGCCGTCCGCGACGACGCCGCGGCGCCGTTGAGACCGGCCCTGGACCGCGACGCGGCGGTGCGGGCGGTCGTGGCCTTCCGCGCCGTCCCGGAGCGGGCCGCCGACGTCCGGCGGGCCGGAGACCCCGAGGCGGCCGCCTTGGCCGTCCGCTTGGCCGCCGATGACTTCGCGCCGGTCGTCTTCTTGGCGCTCGACGCGGCCTTGCCGGTGATGGCCGAGATGGTCCGGTCGGCCTTGGCCGCCATCCCGGACACCCGGGCCGACACCCCCCGGGACGTCCGCGCCGAGGCCGCCTTCGCGCGGGTGGACGTGCGCGAGCGCGACCCGTTGGCCCGGTTGGCCGGTTTCAGACGTCCCTCCAGCTCGCGGACCTGCGACCGCAGCCGGTCGACCTCGTCCTTGCGCGCGAGGTCGAACGCCCCGAGCACCTGGTCGGCCCCTGACCGGACGTACTCCTGGATCCCCTTCGACGACCGCGCCGACCGGGACGACGACCGGGACGACCGCCGCGACTTCGCGGACCGCGACGAGTCCGTGTCGAGCAGGTCGATGACGGCGGCGCGAGCGTTGCTCGTGGCCGTCTCGGTGAGCGACGTGGCCATCTGTACGATGCCACGCAGCGTATGGAACACCATGCGAACCCCCTTGTCACCTGACACGCCCCCACGTGTCAGATTTCGCGTAGTACTCAGGTTGAACGCTACCGTCCGTTGGTAGATGGGCATTTGACCGGTCCTGGCTTAAGGGGGATGACGCATGGCGACGATCGAAGAATGCCGTGCCGCATTGGACAAATTGGGCGAGCAGTTCCACGAGATCAGCGACGAGGACCGCGCCAAACATGTCGTCGAGCGCCGGCTCCAATGCCGCATCTCCGACCTGAACGTCACCTTCTACGGCCGCATTCACCGCGAAGGCCTCGACCCCTTCACCGAGATCCCCCCGGCCGACGGCCGTCCGGCCGAAGTGAAACTCACCCTGGGCAGCGAAGACCTCATCGCCCTCGTCAACGGCGAACTCGACATGGCCCGAGCCCTTTTCGGCGGCAGAGTCAAAATCGACGCGAGCCTGGGCGACCTCCTCCGCCTCCGCCGCCTCCTCTGAACCCCCGTTCGACCTCACCTCCGAACGCCCGATGCGGTGGTCCGCGATACGGCCCAAACCACCGCACCGACGACCGGTCCGCGACAACCCGCACGAGACGCCGGTCACGAAACCGCCCCACCTGGCTGGAGACCTCCCGCCCCCTCGTTCACGAATGGTCCGCGACACAGCCCAGGACACCTCACCGACGACCGGTCCCCAACACCCTGGACAGGCACCGGTCACGAAAGCGCCGCAACACAGCTCTCCCGCCTGGTTGGAGACCCTCCGCCCTCTCGATCCCGACTGAACAACGGCCCCGTCACGCGAGGGCCGTGACGACAACGCGTGGAATTCACATCGCGGCCCGCCGCTGAACAGACCCTCCAAGAGAACCGTCACCCTGCTCCGAAGTGCACACGTCGGAAACCAGCCGGCCTGCGCAGCCGACCGAACAACGCCTCGCCACCAAGCAACACATGACGGCCAGACCCCAAGAGGACGGGCCGGGTGGCATCACGTAATCGGTGCACCTGGACCTTGCAAGCACTATGTACTCGATGCTCCTGCACCACGTGGCCAAAGCCGGGCCGGGCTTCGCGATGACCAGCGGCGTCTTCACCACCGACGGGTTGTCGGGCCCGATCAGCGCCGAGCGGACCCGCTGCCGCAGCAGCGTCAGCCGGGCGAACGCCGGCCATGACACCGCAGGCCCCGCCGCACCTCCAGCGGCGGATCCGAGCTACACGTGGCCGGTCGCCGCAGCCGGCCCTGCGCCATCCACGCTGCTCCTCTGACGCCTCCAGTCCCCACTGACCGCCAGGACAAGGCGCCAAGGACTCCCGAATTCCGCCGTCGCTTCCATTCAGTTCTCGTAACTCGAACTCCGTGCCTCACGCATTCTGATCACCATGTGGCGACAGGCCCTTCGGAAAGGTTTGAAGTCCCGAAGGCCACAACGAAACGGATCCGGCTTTGGAGAGAGACCATTCGCAGCCGCCCGCACGGCAGCCACGTTAGGCCACCGCGCGAACGCGATGTCTCACACTGAATCCCAGCCCGAGCAACTCCGCCAATACGACGCCATTCCCGCACCCGCTAACACAACCGACCCGACTCAGCGCATCAACAAGCCACAAGAAAGCACCACAAGCCGAGAAGTCGCCCTCCCGCCCGGCAAGCAAGCGCGGCCCAAGCCCTCAGCAGACGCTGTTCCGGCAAACCGACGGGCACCCCGGCAAAGGGCGGCCCCCTCATCACCACGGCCACCCGCGAAGAAACTCGGGGAACGACATCCTGCTGCGGGGCGCCGACCGCTCCGGCAGCGGCAAGGCGACGCTGCTCGACCGGTCGGACAACCCGACGCGAGGCTCTAGCCGAAGGCCCGAAGCGCCGGCTTGACGGCGTCCTCCTCCGCTCTCCCGTCCCCCACGCCGGCCCACGTGGCAGCGCAAGCCGCCCGCAAGGCGTCGATCGACTCCCCGCTCCCGGACAGCCGCAACCGCCCGCCATCCCACGAGGCCACCCATCCACCGCACGCGAACCCGTCTTGAGTGGCGCGCGCGGAAGCGGCGGGCTGATGCAACCCGGACAGATCGGCCGACACGTGGGTGGGCCGATGGACCGGCTCGGCCGTCAGCAGGTCGAGCGGCGTGGCCACCCCCGTCAGCACCAGCAGACTGTCGACCCCGGCCCGGTTGGCGCCCTCGATGTCGGTGTCGAGCCGATCGCCCACGATCAACGGCCGTTGCGCCTCGGTGCGGATCATCGACTCCCGATGCAGGGGAGGCTCCGGTTTCCCTGCCACCACCGGACTCACCCCCGTGGCGGTCTGAATGACCTTCAGCATCGACCCGTTCCCGGGCATTTCGCCCCGATCGGTCGGCATCGTGCTGTCGTGGTTGGCCCCCACGAACCAGGCCCCGCCCCGCACCGCCAGCGTCCCCTCGCTGAGCAGCCCGTAGGAGAGCCCGTCCCAGATGCCCTGGACGACCGCCGCCGGACCCTCCAGCGCGGTCGTCACCGGCCGCAGGCCATGAGCACGCAGGGCCGACCGCAGTCCCATCCCGCCCACGACGAGCACGGCCGACCCGGCGGGCACGTGTTCGGCCACCAGGCGGGCGGCGGCCTGCGCGGAGGTCACCACGTCGTCGGGCGACGCGGGCACCCCCAGGTGGGTCAGGTGTTCGGCGATCGCGGCCGGGGTGCGGGAGGCGTTGTTCGTGACGTAGGCCAGGCGTACGCCCCGCTCCCGGGCCAGGGCCAGCGCCTCCGGTGCGCCCGGGACGGCGTGCCGTCCCAGGTAGACCACACCGTCGAGGTCGAGGAGCAGGGTGTCGTACGCGTCGAGCAGGTGGTTCACGCGCGCCTCGCGCGCAGGGTCGCCCGGATCTGGGTGAGGGCGGAGACGTAGTGTCGTTCGTCGGGACGCATCGCGACAGCGACGGCCAGGGGTTCCTGGGCGCCTTCGATGTCGCCGGTTCGCCAAAGTGCCATACCGAGACCGTAGTAGGCGTAGTCTTCGGCCGGGTTCGCGTCCACGATCCAGCGGAAGCTGGTGGCCGCCTCCTCGTACCGGCGTGAGTTGAACTGGGCCCGAGCCAGGCCCTCGCGGATGCTCCGAGCATCGGGTTCGGCGTCGGCCGCGCGCTCCAGGAGCGCCGCGGCGGCAGCGGGGCTGCCCTCCTGGAGGAGCTTCATGCCGCGCTGGTACCACTCGTATACGTCGCCCGACGGGCTGCCGGACGTATCGCCCACTCCATTCTGATCATGCCGTGTCACGCAATGGCCTCCTGCTTCCGATTTCGGTTCCAACCGGGCACCGCGGCAGTGGGGAGTCCGGGCCTTTATGGCAGCATGCCCGATATGGAGAGATCTGAACGGGCGGGACTGGTGCTGCGCCCGTTCCGTGGCGTGCGCTACACGGCCGACGATCTGAGCGCTCTGACCTCGCCGCCCTACGACCTCATCTCCCCCGCCGAGGCCCGGCGGCTCGCTGACGCCCATCCGAACAACGTGGTCCGCCTGATCCTTCCCGGCCCCGGCCACTACACCGAGGCCCGCCACACCTTGGCCGCGTGGCTCAGCGAGGGAATCCTGGCCGCCGACGAACAACCCGCTCTTTATGTGTACGAACAGAGCGGCCCCACCTTCGTCCAGCGCGGCCTGATCGGCGCCGTGGGCGTCGGCTCCGACGCCGTCCTCCCTCACGAGAACGTCATGCCCGGCCCCGTGGCAGACCGCCTGGCCCTCATGCGCACCACCGAGGCCAACCTCGAACCCATCTTCCTCCTGTACGCCGGCGGCGGCCCCGCCACCGCCCTCGTCGAGGAGACGGCCGCGACCAGACCCCCTCTGGTGGACGTCAACCTGAGCGAACACACCAGGCACCGCCTCTGGGCGATCACTGACCCCGGCGCCCTCGACAAGATCGCCGAAGACCTGGCCGACCACCACGCCATGATCGCCGACGGCCACCACCGCTACGCCACCTACCAGGAGCTCCAGGCCGAACACGACGCACCCGGCCCCTGGGACGGCGGCCTCGCCTACCTGGTCGACTCGACGGCCTACCCTCCGGACCTCAAGGCGATCCACCGCGTGATCCCCGGCCTGCCCCTGAGTGAGGCCGTCGCCCGTGCCAAGGGCTCCTGGCAGGTCACCGACCACCCCCGCCTGGACGAGGCCCTCGCCGCCCTGGCCGACGCGGACTCCCCCGCCTATGTCATCACCGCAGGCCAGACGGCCCACCTCCTGACCCACCCCGACCCCCTCCAGCTGAACCTGGCCATGCCGAAAGAGCGTTCGCCCCGCTGGCGCTCCCTGGTCACAGCCGTCCTGAACGAGTTCCTCCTCCCGAAGGTGTGGGGCATCGAGGACGACGAGCAGAACGTCCAGATCGTCCACCACGACCACACCACCGCCGTCCGCCTGGCCGGCGAGTCCAACGGCACGGCGGTCCTGATGCGCCCCCTGGACGCGTCGGACGTCTTCGCCGTGGCCGAAGAGGGCGAACGAGTGCCCAGAAAGTCGACTTCGTTCAGCCCGAAACCGGCCACCGGCCTGGTCCTGAGAACCTTCGCCACCGGCTGACCAGCCCGCGGGAGCCGCTCACGGACGACCCGCCGGGCGGCTTCCCTTCATCGGCAAACCACTTCCCGGAAACGCCCCGCGGCCATCCGACGGGCGACTTCGCTTCGCCCGCAGCTGACCATGGCAAGGAAACCGCTCCGCAGGCCCGGCCAGCGAGCGAAGTCGCTCCGCGATCCGGTAGGCGACCCCCAGCCGACGAACCGAACTTGTGAACCGAACTGGCGAGCGGAGCTCGTAAGGATACGCAGGCCAGAAGGGCTCGCCACACCTCAGCGGCAGCATCGAATCGCCCGGCCACCCCAACCCGCCGTCGGCCTCACCCCGGCGGGGTCTCCTCATCCCCCGTACTGGCGCGATGGGCCAAGCGCACCGAGCGGGCCTCGACCTCGAAGGCGCTCCCTCCGCGCCACCAGCGGCGGCGTAGCGCGCCCTGGACCTCCACCACGTCGTCGACGGTCAGGCCCATCAGGGAGTCGCGGACCATCGGGTCGTAGGTCACGCATTCGATGGCGTCGGCGCGGCCCTTCTCGTTGTCGGGTGTGTGGCGGCGGACGGCCAGGCGCCATTGGGTCAGTTCGGTGCCGCTGGGCAGCCGGCGGGCCTCCGGGGCCTTGGACAGACGGCCGACCAGGATGACCTCGTTGTGGTGGGCGGGCGCGCTCACCATTTGATCAACTGACATGTGATCCCCTTCTCTCGGGCACCACTGTCGGTGACTATGCTGCTGGACCGGCTGTTCGAGTCCCGTTCTGTGAGAACCCGTTCTCGCTCTGAGGTGAGCTGTGGAAAACGTGACCCCGCTCGGCGGAGACGTGTACGAAATCGACACGAGGCTGGCCGGATATGCCGGAATCACCGCCGGATATCTGATCCTTGGCGATCGACCATGCCTGGTGGAGACGGGTACGTCGACCTCGGCGCCGGTCGTCCGCGACGCGTTGGACTCACTCGGAGTCGGAGCCGGTGATCTCGCGACGGTCGTCGTGACGCACATCCATCTCGACCACGCGGGCGGGGTGGGCGACATCGCCGGAATGTTCCCGGCTGCGGAGATCGTCGTACACGAGAAAGGGGCCCGGCATCTGGCCGATCCGTCCCGGTTGATGTCCAGTGCCCGGATGGTCTGGGGTGAGCGGCTCGACACCCTCTTCGGCATGCTGAAACCGACCGACGCGGCCCGGATCCGGGCGCTCGGCGACACCGGGGCCATCGACCTTGGCAACGGCAGGCGGCTGACCAGCCATTATTCGCCCGGTCACGCGAAGCACCACGTCGGGCTGGTCGACTCGCTGACGGGTGATCTGTACGTCGGGGACGCCGCCGGGGTGTACATCCCGGACACCGGGGACGTCCGACCGTCCACGCCTCCGCCGGATTTCGACCTCGAGACGGCGTTGGCGTCGATCGCCCTCTTCGAAGCGCTCGGGCCGCAGCGGCTGCTGTTCAGCCACTACGGCCCGGTCGACGACGTCGGATCGGTTCTGGAGCGATCCGCCGAGGAACTCCTGATCTGGGTCGATCTGGCCAAGCAGGCCAAGGGCGAGCTGCTCGACCTCGACCACGCCGTGGCGATGGTCGACCAGCGCACCCGTGACCGTTATGCCCGGCCCGCTCCCGGCGACAAGGCCGCTGAGCACATCGAGATGCTCAGCGGCACCGAGCCGAACCTGACGGGCATCATGCACTGGCTCGACCGCCCGAAGACCTGATCAGGCCTCCGGCTTGTCCGCCGGACCGTCGAGGACGTCGCCGTAGTCCGGTTCGATGAACGCCGGACCGAACCCGGCCTCCTCGGCCGGCTTGTCGCCCCCGGCCTTCACCGGGGCGGCGGCCTGCTTCCCGGCGGGTTCCTCGTCGAGGTCCTCGTCGTCGTCGAAGTCGTCATCCTCGTCGGCGGAGGCGTTCTCCGGGGACTCCTCGTCGAGATCGTCGTCCTCATCGGAGTCGTCCTCGGCCGAGGCGGTCTCGGGGGACTCCTCGTCGAGATCGTCGTCGTCCGAGGCGTCGTCGGCGAAGTCGTCGTCGAAGTCGCCCTCGTCTTCCTCGATGTCTTCGATCACCGCGCCGGTCAGTTCGGCGTAGCGCTCGGCCGCGTCGGTCTCGCCGTCCTCGTCGAAGGAGGCGGCCCGGCCGAACCAGTCGGCGGCGGCGCTCGCGTGGCCGGCCGCCGCGAGGGCGTCGGCGTAGGCGAAGGCCAGGCGGGCCGACCACTCGCGGGGCTGCGGGTCGCGCAGTTCCGTCAGGCGCTGGAGGGTCACGACGGCCGCGTCGAGCTGGCCCAGGTCGCGCCGGGCGCCCGACTCGACGATGGCCAGTTCGATCTTGCCCGCCCGGTCGAGCTTCTCGGCCTCCTTGGACTTGACCAGGTCGAGCGCACGCTCCGGCCGGCCCATGCCGCGCTCGCAGTCGGCCATGATCGGGAGGAACGCCTCAGATCCGGTCATCCGCCGGGCGGCCCGCAGGTCGCTGAGCGCCTCGGCGTACTGCCCCGCGTGGTAGGCGGCGATGCCCACCGCCTCCCGGACCACGCCGATGCGTCCGGCGAACCGGCGCGCGACCTTGGCGTGCTCGTAGGCCTTCTCGGCGTCCTCGGCCGCCAGGGCGCGCGTCGCCGCGACCAGGTGCTTGGCCACCAGCTCGGCCAGGTCACCCGGCAGCGACTTCAGCTCGCCACGGGCCTCGCGGTCGAGCTCCTCCGCGGTGATGTCCGCCTCGAGCTCGGGCAGCACCTCGCGCTCGCGCTGCGGCTCGTCCTCCCGCCCATAGCGGGTACGGCTACCTCCCCGGTCGTCACCGAACGACCGCTGCGGCCGGTCACCACCGTCCTGGAAGCTGCGGCGCGGCCGGTCGTCCCGGTCGCCGGAGGGCCGGCGGTCACGGTCCTGGAAAGGCCGCTGCGGACGGTCGCCGCGGTCCTGGAACGACCGCTGGGGCCGGTCGTCCCGGTTCTGGTACGACCGCTGCGGGCGGTCGCCACCCCGGAACCGATCCCGGTCACCGTAAACAGGGCGCTCGTCACGGTTCTGGGAACCCCGCCGGTCGTCACGGTCGCCGAACGACCGCTGCGGCCGGTCATCCCGGTTCTGGTACGACCGCTGCGGGCGATCGTCACCGAACGACCGACGCGGCCGGTCGTCACGGTCTCCGTAGGACCGCTGGGGACGGTCGCCCCGGTCCTGGAACGGCCGGGACTGCCGGTCGTCACGATCACCGTAGGACCGCTGCGGCCGCTCACCACGATCCTGGAAAGGCCGCTGGGGCCGGTCGCCCCGGTCCTGGAAACCACGACGGTCATCGCGGTCCTGGTAGGGACGCTGCGGACGGTCGCCACGATCATTGAAGGACCTCTGGGGACGGTCACCCCGGTCCTGGAACGACCGCTGCGGGCGGTCACCCCGGTCCTGGAAGGGACGCTGGGGTCGGTCGCCACGGTCACCGAAGGACCGCTGCGGGCGGTCATCCCGGTCGCCATACGACCGCTGCGGACGGTCACCACGGTCATTGAAGGACCGCTGGGGACGGTCGCCACGGTCCTGGTAGGGACGCTGCGGCCGCTCACCGCGATCACCGAAGGACCTCTGCGGCCGGTCACCACGATCGTTGAAGGACCGCTGGGGACGATCGCCACGGTCACTGAAAGGCCGCTGGGGACGGTCACCACGGTCGCCGAACGAGCGCTGGGGACGGTCACCACGGTCCTGGAAGGGACGCTGGGGGCGGTCACCCCGATCGTTGAACGACCTCTGGGGACGGTCGCCGCGATCACCGAAAGACCGCTGCGGACGGTCGCCACGGTCACTGAAGGGCCGCTGGGGGCGGTCACCACGGTCGCCGAACGAGCGCTGCGGACGGTCGCCACGGTCACCGCGGTCGTTGAAAGGCCGCTGGGGGCGGTCGCCACGGTCGCCGAACGAGCGCTGCGGGCGGTCGCCACGGTCGCCACGGTCGTTGAAGGGGCGCTGGGGGCGGTCGTCGCGGTTCTGGAAGCCCCGCCGGTCGTCGCGGTCGCCGTAGGAGCGCTGGGGGCGGTCGTCGCGGTCGCCGGACGACCGCGGGGGGCGGGAGTCGCGTACTCCGTAGCGGCCGCCGAAGCCACCGCCGCCGCGGACCTCGTCGCGGTCGCGGTAGCCGCCGCGGCTGTTCGCGCGGAAGGGGCGGTTGCCCCGGTCGTTCGGGCCGTCTACCTGGCCACCTCTGCCGTCGGCACCGCCGCGGCCATACCTGTCGCCGTCCCGGCCGCCGGCCGGTCGGTCGTTTCGCTCATCGCCACGGCCCGCGCCGTCACGCCCGTCTTCTCTGTTCACTTTGATCCTCTGTTGCTCCACCGCGTACGGATCTACGTCTCTGGCTGCGAGGCGGGTGCGCGGTATGGGCACTGTTAGGGGTCGCGTATTCCTCTGACGCGACGAAGGCCACCCGTTCGTCAGGGTGGCCCGGCTACGCCAGCCTAGCAAGTCTTCGCAGGTGATGCGGACCTGCCCGGAAATGACGAAAGCCCGACCAGTACTGGTCGGGCTTTCGTATAAAGATTGTCCGGCGGTGTCCTACTCTCCCACACCGTCCCCGGTGCAGTACCATCGGCGCTGGAGGGCTTAACTTCCGGGTTCGGAATGTAACCGGGTGTTTCCCCTCCGCCATAACCGCCGT
>NZ_WXEW01000001.1 GCF_009901565.1 Herbidospora solisilvae | reverse complement strand
GCGGGCTCACCCGGCCGGGCGGCCTCGGCGGGACGGCCCGCGCCCGGACGCACCCCGGCGCCGCCGTAGGGGGCGCTGGGCGGCCTGCGGTTGCCGGGCTTGGGGGCGGGCCTGGGTTCGGCGGGCGGTTCCTTGCGGGACTCCGCGCCGTCCTCCTGCGCGAACTCGCGCACGGGCTCGGGCCTGACGTCGCCGTCGGTCGTGCCGGCGGCGGGGGCGGAGTCGGCCTTCTTGCCCGCGCCGGGACCGGTGGCTCCGCTTCCGGCGGGCTTCTTGGCCGGCGTGCCGGGCGAGGCCTTGGCCGCGTCCCGGCTGGAGGCGGCCGCGGCGGCCTTGCCCGCGGCGGAGTCGTCGGGGGAGTTCTCGGCTGGGTCGGCGGGCTTGCCGGCCGCCTTCGCGCCCGTCGCCGGTCTCACCGGCTTCCTGGCCGGTTTCGCCGCGGGTTTCGCCGGTTCGGCCGGCCGCTGGGCCGGGATCGCGTCGCCGGTCTGCGGCCCCGCCGGTTCGGCGCCGGTCGACGGGGACGGCTTCTCGGCGGGGGATTCGGCCGGGGCGTCGTCAGGGCGTGCGGAAGGGGATTTCTTGGGGTGTTTGGTCGGGGTCGTCGGGAGGTCGGGGTCGGTGGCCTCGAAGGCCTCCGGGGGCACCGCCGACGGTTTGGGCACGCCGTTGGCCCGGCCGGAACGCTGCGGGGAGGGCGGCGACGGCCAGCCGGAGGCGTCGACGGGACGGGGCGCGGCCTGCTCGGTCGCCGCGCGGCGCAGCAGGCGGGCGGTCTCGTCGTAGCCGGGGCGGGTCGCCGGGTCCTTCTCCAGGAGGCGGTCGAGGACGGGACGCAGCGGTCCGGCGTTCTTGGCGGGGTCGGGCGGCTCGGTCAGCACGGCGTGCATGGTCGCCATGGCCATGCCCTTGTCGTGGGGCGGGCGGCCCTCGACGGCGGCGTAGAGGGTGGCGCCGAGCGACCACAGGTCGGACTCGCGCTGGGCCGGGCCGCCGCGCAACCGCTCGGGCGCGATGAAGGCGGGGGTGCCGACCAGGCCGGTGCGGGTCATCGTCGAGTCGGTCTCGACCCGCGCGATGCCGAAGTCGGTCAGCACCACGCGTCCGTCGTCGGCGAGCAGCACGTTCTCGGGCTTCACGTCACGGTGTAACACGCCCTGCGCGTGGGCGGCCCGGAGCGCGTCGAGGATCTGCAGCCCGATCTCGGTGGCCCGCTTGGGCGTCAGCGGCCCGTCCTGCCGGATCACCTGTCCCAGCGACCGCGACTCGACGAGCTGCATGATGATCCAGGGCCGCCCGTCCTCCTCGATCACGTCGTGGACGACGACCACATTCGGATGGGTCAGCCGCCCGGCGGCGCGCGCCTCACGCATGGTCCGGCGGTTCAGCTCGGGCAGCTCGTCGCCCATCGCGCTGTCGTACCGGACCTCCTTCACCGCCACGGCGCGGTCGAGCAGCTCGTCATGGGCCCGCCACACGATGCCCATGCCGCCCCGGCCGATGGGTTCTATCAAGTGGTACCGGCCCCCGACGAGTCGGCCTTCCGCGTTCGTCATCCCCACCCCTTCCAGAACCCATGAATCGTCCCATGGATGGCAAAGGGATCAAACGCGAGCAGTACTGCCCTGGTAATCTCACGACATGTCCGTACGGATCGCGGATCTGACCATCGGAGAAGGGCGGCCGGTCGCGGTCCTCGGGGGTCCGCTGCTCGTCGAGTTGTCGCCTTCGGTGGAACTCGACGCCCTCGCCGGTCCCGCCGTCGCGGTCGTCGTCGACGACCTGACGCTCGTCCGGGCCGCCGCCCGGCTCGCCCTGCCGGTGATCATCAGACGACCACGCGAGGCGTCGCTGATGGAGTGGCTGACCGCCGCCGACCGCTGCGAGGCCGAGGGGAACGCCTCGGTCGTGCTCTGCGAGGCGGTGCCCGACCTGGCGCTGGTGAAGGCCGCCCGCGCGGAGTCGGGGCGGCCGGTGATCGTCGACCTGGGGAAGGACGCCGCGCTCGCCGGGGCCGCCGTCGCGGCGGGCGCCGACGGGCTCCTGCTCCATCCCGGCGCGCCGCCCGAGGTCGTCGACGCCGCCGTGGAGGACGCCCGGCTGATCGGCGCCGTGGTGCGTCCCGAGGCGCCGGAGGACCTGCCTCAGGCCCGCGCGGCGATCGACCGGACCGACGCCGCCCTCGCCGTCATCCTGGAGCGCCGTGCCGAGCTGGCCGGGGCGATCCAGCGGCTCAAGCCCGTCGGCGGCTTCGCCGGGCGCGACCCCGAACGGGAGCGCAGGGTGGTCGCCGCGATGGCGCAGCGCGCGCCGCGCCTGGGCGAACCGGGCCTGCGGCCGATCATGGCGGCCGTCATTGAGGCGGGACTACACGCTGCTGAACGTGAGTGGCCGGCGCCCGCTTCGCGCTGACCAGCCGCCAGCCGCCCCAGATCCCGCCCGCCAGCACCGGGATCAGGTAGAACGCCAGCCGCTGGTCCTCGTCGGCGAACGGCATCAGCACCACCACCAGCCCCAGGAAGGCCAGCGTCAGCCAGTTCGTGTAGGGCGAGCCCGGCATCCGGAACGCGGGCCGGGGCAGCTCGCCGCGCATCCAGGCCTGGCGCAGCTTGATCTGGCAGTAGATCAGGGTGCCCCACGTGGTGACCGTCCCGAGGGAGGAGATCGCCACCGCGATGGTGAAGGCCCTTTCGGGGATGTACGAGTACACCGCCACCCCCACCACGTAGACCGAGGCCGTCATGAGGATGCCGCCCACCGGCACGTGCCGGGAGCTCAGCGACCGGGTGAACCGGGGGGCCTCGCCCCGCTGCCCCATCGAGCGCAGGATCCGCCCGGTGGAGTAGAGCCCGGAGTTGCACGACGACAACGCCGCCGTGATCACGATCAGGTTCATCACGTCGCCCGCCCAGGGCACCCCGAGCTGCGTGAACACCGTCACGAAGGGGGACTCGCCGGGGCCGTACGACGTCCACGGCAGCACCATGCCGAGCAGCAGCACCGACCCGACGTAGAAGATCGCGATGCGCCAGATGACGCTGTTGACGGCCTTCGGCAGCACCTTGTCGGGGTCCTTGGTCTCGCCGGCCGCGATGCCGACGAGCTCGATGGCGGCGTACGCGAAGACCACCGACTGGAGGCTCATGAATACGGGCCCGAACCCCAGCGGGAAGAACCCGCCGTGGGAGACCAGGTTCGCAGGCGAGGCGCCCTCGATCGAGAAGATCACCAGGTAGAGCCCGACGATCAGGAACGTCACGATCGCGACCACCTTGAGCAGCGCGAACCAGAACTCCATCTCGCCGAAGGCCTTGACCGACGCCAGGTTCACGATCAGCACCACCCCCAGCGCGATCAGCGCGGTGAGCCAGCGCGGGAAGTCGGGCGCCCACAGGTGCACGTAGATCGCGATGGCCGTCAGCTCCGCGATGCCCGTGGCGGCCCAGTTGACCCAGTACATCCAGCCGCTGGCGAACCCGGCCCAGGGGCCGACGAACTCGGTGGCGTAGGAGACGAAGGAGCCGGAGGTGGGCCGGTAGCTGACCAGCTCGCCGAGGGCCCGCATGACGAAGAAGGCGGCGATCCCGGCGATCGCGTACGAGATCACCAGGGCCGGTCCGGCGGCGGCGAAGCGGCCTCCGGAGCCGAGGAACAGGCCCACGCCGATGGCGCCGCCGATGGCGATCATCTGGACCTGGCGTTTGCCGAGGGCGTGCGAGTACCCCTCGTCGAGATTGGTCTTCTCCACCTTTTCCCCCCGGAAGATCTCTTCCGCGACCGTATTCGTGCGGGGAGGTGATCACGCGTAGGCTCTACCTCCATCGGTCGGAAGATGGGGGTCTCATGGGCGATTCGTTTGTGCATCTGCACGTCCACACCGAGTACTCGATGCTCGACGGTGCGGCCCGGCTGAAGCAGATGTTCAAACTGGTGGGCGAGCAGGGCATGCCCGCCATCGCGATCACCGACCACGGCAACATGCACGGCGCCTTCGACTTCTACAAGCAGGCGACCGGGGCCGGCGTCAAGCCGATCATCGGCATCGAGGCCTACGTCGCCCCCGACACCCGCTTCAACAAGAAGCCGGTCCTGTGGGGCGAGCCCCACCAGAAGAGCGACGACGTCTCGGCGGGTGGTTTCTACACCCACATGACGATCTGGGCCCGCAACCGCGCCGGCCTCCACAACCTGATGAAGTTGTCCTCGCGCGCCTACACCGAGGGTTTCCACCGCAAATGGGCCCGCATGGACGCCGAGATCCTGGCCGAGCACTCCGAGGGCCTGATGGCCACCACCGGCTGCCCGTCGGGCGAGGTGCAGACCCGGCTCCGCCTGGGCCAGTACGACGAGGCCGTCAAGGCGGCGGCGAAATTTCAGGACATCTTCGGCAAGGACAACTACTTCCTGGAGATCATGGACCACGGGCTCGACATCGAGCGCCGCGTCCGCGACGGGCTGACCCGCATCTCCAAGGAGCTCGGCATCCCGCCGCTGGTCACCAACGACTCCCACTACACCTACGAGTCCGACGCCCAGTCCCACGACGCGCTCCTGTGCATCCAGACCGGCAAGCAGCTCTCCGACCCGGGCCGGTTCCGGTTCGACGGCAGCGGCTACTACATCAAGACCGCCGACGAGATGCGTGCCGTCGACTCCTCCGACCTGTGGCAGGAGGGGTGCCGCAACACCCTCCTGGTCGCCGAGAAGGTCGACCCCACCGGGTTCTTCCAGCACAAGAACCTGATGCCGACCTACCCCATCCCCGACGGGATGACCGAGGAGGAGTTCTTCCGCCAGGAGGTCTGGAAGGGCATGCACCGCCGCTTCCCCGGCGGCGTCGACGACGAGCACCGCGAGTGGGTCGAGAACGAGCTGCGCGTCATCGTCCAGATGGGCTTCCCGAGTTACTTCCTCGTGGTCGCCGACTTCATCATGTGGGCCAAGAACAACGGCATCCGGGTCGGCCCCGGCCGTGGCTCGGCGGCGGGCTCGCTCGTCGCCTACTCGCTGGGCATCACCGACCTCGACCCGATCCCGTTCGGCCTCTACTTCGAGCGGTTCCTCAACCCCGAGCGCGTCTCCATGCCCGACGTCGACATCGACTTCGACGAGCGCCGGCGCGCCGACGTCATCAGGTACGTCACCGAGAAGTGGGGCTCCGACAAGGTCGCCATGATCGCCACCTTCGGCACGATCAAGGCGAAAGCGGCCGTGAAGGACGCCGGCCGTGTCCTGGGCTACCCCTACGCGCTCGGCGACAAGGTCTCCAAGGCGTTCCCGCCCGCCGTGATGGGCAAGGACATCCCGCTCTCCGGCATCTTCGACAGCGACCACCCGCGCTACAACGAAGCCGGTGAGCTGCGCAAACTCTACGAAGAAGACGTCGACGTCAAGTCGACCATCGACCTCGGGCGCGGCCTTGAGGGCCTGATCCGGCAGACCGGCGTGCACGCCGCCGGCGTCATCATGTCGTCGGAGGTGCTGACCGACTACATCCCGATCATGCGCCGCGACTCCGACGGCGCGATCATCACGCAGTTCGACTACCCGACCTGCGAGACGCTCGGCCTGCTGAAGATGGACTTCCTCGGCCTGCGCAACCTGACGATCATCGACGACTGCCTGAAGATGGTCGAGCTCAACACCGGCAACAAGATCGAGCTGCTCGACCTGCCGCTCGACGACGCCAAGACCTACGAGCTGCTGGCCCGCGGCGACACCCTCGGCATCTTCCAGCTCGACGGCGGCGGCATGCGCACCCTCCTGCGGCTGATGCGCCCCGACAACTTCGAGGACATCTCCGCCGCCCTCGCGCTCTACCGCCCCGGCCCGATGGGCGCCAACTCCCACACCAACTACGCGCTGCGCAAGAACGGCCAGCAGGAGATCACCCCGATCCACAAGGAGCTCGAGGAGCCCCTGAAGGACATCCTGTCCACGACCTACGGCCTGATCGTCTACCAGGAGCAGGTCATGGCCATCGCCCAGCGCGTCGCGGGCTACTCGCTCGGCGGCGCCGACCTGCTCCGCCGTGCGATGGGCAAGAAGAAGAAGTCGGAACTCGACAAGCAGTACGAGTTCTTCGAGAAGGGCATGAAGGACAACGGCTTCTCCAAAGAGGCCATCAAGGCCCTGTGGGACATCCTGCTGCCGTTCTCCGACTACGCCTTCAACAAGGCCCACACCGCGGGATACGGCCTGGTCTCCTACTGGACGGCCTACCTGAAGGCCAACTACCGCGCCGAATACATGGCCGCCCTGCTCACGAGCGTGAAGGACGACAAGGACAAGTCGGCCCTCTACCTCAACGAGTGCCGCCACATGGGCATCAAGGTGCTGCCGCCCGACGTCAGCGACTCCGACTTCGACTTCACCCCGCGCGGCGCCGACATCCGGTTCGGCCTGTCGGCCATCCGCAACGTCGGCGGCAACGTCGTCGACGGCATCATCGCCGCCCGCAAGGAGAAGGGCCGCTTCACCGACTTCAAGGACTTCCTGCGCAAGGTCCCGGCCCAGGTCTGCAACAAGCGGGTCATCGAGTCGCTGATCAAGGCGGGGGCGTACGACTCGATGGGCCACGTCCGCAAGGGCCTGGTGATGATCCACGAGCAGGCCGTCGACGCGATCATCGACATCAAGAAGAACGAGGCCATCGGGCAGGACTCGCTGTTCGGCGCGGTCGACGGCGGGGAGGACCAGACCTTCGAGGTGACCATCCCCGAGGGCGAATGGGACAAGAACACCCTCCTGCAGTTCGAGCGCGAGATGCTCGGCCTGTACGTCTCCGACCACCCGCTCCTCGGCGTCGAGCACATCCTGTCGAGCGGCGCCGACTGCTCGATCACCGCCCTCCAGGACGACTCCCGGCCCGACGGCCAGATCGTCACGGTCGGCGGCATCCTCAGCGGCGTGCAGCGCAAGGTCACCAAGAAGGGCGACACCTGGGTCCTCACCCAGCTCGAAGACCTCGGCGGCTCGATCGAGGTGATGATCTTCCCCTCGGCCTACCAGCTCTGCGCCACGATCCTGGCCGAAGACGCGATCGTCTTCGTCAAGGGCCGCATCGACAAGCGCGAGGACGTCGCCAAGATCATCGCGATGGAGGTCACCCAGCCCGACCTGACGGTCGAGTCGGGCGGCCCGCTGGTGGTCAGCCTGGCGATGACCCGGGTCACCCCGCCGGTGGTCGGCCGCCTCAAGGAGGTGCTGACCACCCATCCCGGCACGACCGAGGTGCACCTCCAGGTCCACAACGGGCCGCGTACGACCGTGATGCGCCTCGACGACCGCCTTCGGGTCACCCCGAGCCCGGCCCTGATGGGCGACCTGAAACAGCTCCTCGGACCGGCCTGCCTGGGGGCGTAGCGTTACCTGGCGTTACGCTGTGTTAGGTTGACGTTAGGTTGACGCTGGTTCCCCCTGGTTGTCGAGCTGTTTCGGGGGGAGCGGCATGGCACGGGTCACGACGGCCGGTGGGCTGGCGGTCTGCGGCGCACTCGGCGGGGTCCTGGCGGCGGCGCTGGTCGCGCCGATCGTCGCCGGGGCCGGGGTGGCGAGCAACACGGCGGCCGGGACCATCACCAAGCTCCCGCCGCCGCCCCGCGAAGACCCGCTGCCCGAGGTGACCCGGCTGGTCGACCGGAACGGCCGCCAGTTCGCCCAGTTCTACTCCCAGAACCGGCAGTCGGTCACGATCGACCAGGTCTCCAAGCCGATGCGCGAGGCGATCGTAGCGATCGAGGACGCCCGCTTCTACGAGCACGCCGGCCTCGACGTGCGCGGCACCATCCGGGCGCTGATCGCCAACACCCAGGCCGGCGGCATCCGCCAGGGCGGGTCGTCGCTGACCCAGCAGCTCGTGAAGAACATCCTGGTCAACCGGGCCGAGTCGGAGAAGGAACGCGACTCCGCGCAGGTCCGCAGCATCCGCCGCAAGTTCACCGAGATGCGCTACGCGCTGGCGCTGGAGGAGAAGTACTCCAAGGACCAGATCCTGGAGCGCTACCTGAACATCGCCTACTTCGGCGCGGGCGCCTTCGGCGTCCAGGCGGCGGCCCGCCGGTTCTTCGGGGTGTCGGCGAAGGACCTCACCCTGGGCCAGGCGGCGGCCCTGGCGGGGGCGGTCCGCACGCCCTACTCGACCGACCCCGCGCGCGGCGAGGCGCAGCGCGAGAAACTCCAGCAGCGGCGCGACCTGGTACTCGACCGCATGGCCGAACTCGGCGAGATCACCCCCGCCGAGGCCGCCGCCGCCAAGTCGCAGGCCCTCGGGCTCAACATGCGCGCCGAACCCGGCGGCTGCGCCGAATCGGAGTACCCCTACTTCTGCGTGTACGTCCAGCACGAGATCCTCGCCAACCCCGCCTTCGGCCACTCCCGCGCCGACCGCGAACGCCGGCTCCAGCGGGGCGGCCTCACCCTGAAGACCACGCTCGACCCGGTCGCCCAGAAAGCGGCGGACAAGGCCATCGAGGCGCGCGTCGCGGCCGAGGACACCGAGGTGGCGGCCGAGGCGATGGTCGAGCCCGGAACGGGCGCCATCAGGGCGCTGGCGGCCAGCAAGCGCTACGGCAGCAACCCCGGCGGCAAGGTCATCGGCCCCAACACCACCTTCAACCTGGCCGCCGACACCGCCCACGGGGGCGGGATGGGCTTCCAGGCCGGCTCGACGTTCAAGATCTTCACGCTGGCGACCGCGCTGGCCAAGGGATGGAAGTTCGGCCAGGGCTTCGACACGCCCGGCGTGTTCGTCCCGTCGGAGGGCTTCACCGACTGCGCCGGCAAACCGGTCAACGATCCCAGCGCCAAGATCTACAACGCGTCCGGCGAGGGCAAGGGCGGCCCCTACAGCCTGGAGCTCGGCACGTGGAAGTCGTCCAACATCTTCTTCATGATGCTGGAGCGCGAGGTCGGCCTCTGCGACGTCATCCGGACCGCCAAGGCGCTCGGCATCCAGCGCGCCGACGGCGGGAAACTGTCGGAGGTCCCGACCTTCACCCTCGGCGTCAACGAGATGGACCCCCTGACGGTGGCGGCGGCCGTGGCCACGTTCGGGGCGCGCGGCAAGTACTGCAAGCCGATCGCCATCACCGAGATCGTCGAACGCGACGGGCGCCGGGTGGAGATCCCCCCGGCCTGCTCCGCGACCATCGACCCGGCGGTCGCCGACGCGGTGAACGACGTGTTGTCGGGCGTCTTCACCCAGGGCACGATGAAGGGCCAGTCGATCGGCCGCCCCGCCGCCGGGAAGACCGGCACCAACAACAACTACACGTCGGCGTGGTTCGCCGGGTACACCCCGAACCTGGCCGCCGCCGTGAGCGTGGGAGACATCCGGGGGTCGTACAAATACCCCCTGAACGGGGTCCGGATCGGCGACCAGACCTACGGCTCGGTCCAGGGCGCCTCGCTCCCGGGCCCGATCTGGGTCGACTCGATGCAGGGCGCCCTGCGCGACACCCCGGCGACCGAGTTCACGCCCCCGGACATGGGCCGCTTCGGCGGCGGCTTCACCCCGGGCCTGCGCGAGGCGATGGAGGCCGAACGCGGCCGCCGCGGCGATGTCGAATACGAGTACTGGTACGAGGACGAGAACGGCAACCTGTACCCGGAGGACGACTACTACCGGGGCGACCCCCGCGACGACTACTACCGAGGCAACGCGCGCGCCGACGGCGAGGGCCGCCGCCGCCGCGACTGATCACCGCGCCGGCAGGCGAACGGCCGTGACCCGCCAGGGTCACGGCCGTCGGGGTGGGTCAGACGTCGGCCCGGCGGATCTTCAGGCCGAGTGAGGTGAACTGGTCGAACGGGCGGTGGTAGCCGCGCTCGATGTGGTTCACGCCGCGCAGGGTGGAGGTGCCCTCGGCCACGGCCGCCGCCAGGACCGCCGAGAAGCCCGCGCGGATGTCGGGCAGGGTCACGTCGGCGCCGCGGAGCTTGGAGACGCCGCGCACGACCGCCGAGTGCTTGGCGTTGGTGTCGTGGTAGCGGCAGGCCGGGCCGCCGAGGCACTGGGAGAAGACCTCGATCTCGCAGCCCATCTTCTGCAGCGCCGGGACGTACACGAGGCGGTTCTCGAAGACCGTCTCGTGGAGCACCGACATGCCCTCGGCGCGGGTGAACAGGACCATGAGCGGCGTCTGCCAGTCGGTCATGAACCCGGGGTGGGTGTCGGTCTGCACGGCGGCGGCGCGCAGGCCGTCGGGGGCCGAGGCGGTCAGCCAGTCGTCTGTTATGTCGAACCGGGCGCCCATGCGGGCCAGGGTCGTGATCGCGGTGACCAGGCGGTCCTGCGGGCAGCCGTGGACGCGCACCTCGCCGCCCGTGACCAGGCCCGCGACGAGGTAGGAGAAGGCCTCGATGCGGTCGCCGGCCAGCCAGGTCGAGGCGCCGTGGAGTTTCTCGACGCCCTCGATGACGATGCGGCGGTCGGGGGACAACTCGATCATCGCGCCCATGCGCTGGAGGTAGAGCGCGAGCTCGACGACCTCGGGCTCCATGGCGGCGCCCTTGATGACCGTCTTGCCCTCGGCCAGGACGGCCGTCATCAGGATGGTCTCGGTCGCGCCGACGCTCGGGTAGGGGAGGGTGATGCGGGTGCCGTGGAGGCGGGAGGCCTTGGCGGTGATGCCGCTCTCGTCCTCGATGATCTCGGCGCCCATCGAGCGCAGCGCCTCGAGGTGGAAGTTGACCGGGCGGCGGCCGATGGGGTCGCCGCCGACCATCGGCACGAACGCCTCGCCGGCCAGGTGGAGGAGCGGGCCGAGCATCAGGATGGGGATGCGGTTGAGGCCGGTGTACTTCTCCGGGACCCTCGGCTCGATGACGCTGCCGCGTTCGAGGGTGATCTCGCCGTCGCCGATCTCGACGTGGATGCCCAGGGCCTCCAGCATGGCGGCGGTCAGGTGGACTTCGCCGACCTCGGGGGCGTTGTGCAGGGTGCTCGGGCCGTCGCCGAGCATGGCCGCGACCATGTGCTTGGACACGGCGTTCTTTGACCCTCGGACCTCGACGTCCCCCCGCAGCGGACCGGAGGGTTCGATGAGCCACGCTTGTTCGTTCACCCGCCAATGCTAACGGCGCGGCCGGCCTGGTCTAGGTAGGTACCATCGGGACGGTGCGGCCTGTGAAGTACTTCGGTGGGACGGTCCTGCTCCTCGCGGTGCTGGGGGTGCCCGCGGGATTCCTGTGGTCGTTCCTCGCGCCCCGCACCCGATACGTCCTCTACGAGGGCGTCTGGCGGGTGGCCGATCCGAACACCCAGGCGCTCATCGCGGCCGACGGCTACTTCGCGCTGATCACGGCGACCCTCGGGCTCGTCGCGGGGCTGGTCGCCTACCGGCGGGCGGGCGACGACGGGTTGCCGATCGTCCTGGGGCTGGGCGCCGGCGGGCTGGCCGGGTCGGCCGTCGCGTTCCTCGTCGGGTCGTCGATGGGGGGCGAGGTCGTCCGGGCCGCGACGTCGGCGGGGGAGTTCGCGACCCGGGACCTGCTGGGCCTGACGGCCAAGGGCGTGCTGGTGTTCTGGGCGGTGCTGGCGGCCGGGGTGTTCTGGGCGCGGGAGTTCGCGGTCACCTACCGGGAGCGGAAAGCGGCGGACGGGTCGATCCCGCCCCTGTGACCCGCTCGAAGGCGTGGCCGACCCGCAGGACGCCGAGGTCGTCCCAGGGGCGGCCGATGATCTGCACGCCCACCGGCAGGCCGTTGTCGGTGAACCCGCAGGGCACCGACAGGGCCGGCACGCCGAGCACGCTGATCAGGTAGCAGGAGCGCATCCAGGCCAGGTAGTCGGGCATCTGGAGGCCGTCGACGAAACGTACATAGGGATCTTCGACCGGGAACGGCGGGACCTGGCTGACCGGGGCGATCAGGTAGTCCCAGGTGCCGAAGAAGCCGTTCACGCGGTGCCAGAGGCGGGTGCGCAGCTTCTCCGCCGTCGCCAGGTCCTCTGCGGTGACCTCGCGGCCCCTTTCGACGTTCCAGCGCACGTTCTCGCCGACGCCCTCCAAGTCGCCGTAGGTGGCGGCGTACCACCAGGCGCGGTAGGTGCGGAAGGCCTCGTCGGCGCCCGCCAGGTTCAGGTCGGCGTGCTCGACGGTCGCGCCCAGGTCGCGGAAGACCTCGGCCGCCCGCGCGGTCACCCCGGCCGTCTCGGCGTCGACCGGGAGGCCGCCGAGGCTGGGGGAGAAGGCGATGCGCAACCGGCTGACGTCGGTCTCCAGGGAGCCGCCGAAGATCGACGCGTCCTCCCTGATCGACAGTGGCGAACTCGGGTCGGGGCCCGCGATGGCGGTCAGGAAGAGCGCCAGGTCCTGTACGGTCCGCGCCATCGGCCCCGACACCCCCAGGGTGAACCACGCGGCGGTCGTCGACTTCGACGGCACCCGCCCGGGTGTCGGCCGCAGCCCCACGACGTTGCAGAACGACGCCGGGTTGCGCAGCGAGCCGCCCATGTCGGAGCCGTCGGCCAGCGGGGTCATCCCGGCCGCGAGCGCCGCCGCCGCGCCGCCGCTCGACCCGCCCGCCGACCTGGTCAGGTCGTAGGGGTTGCGGGTGGCCCCGAAGACCTCGTTGACGGTGTGGGAGCCGGTGCCGAACTCGGGCGTGTTGGTCTTCCCGATCATCACCCCGCCCGCGTCGCGCACCCGGCGGACGATGAGGTCGTCGACGGTCGGGACGTGGTCGGCGAAGAGCGCCGACCCGAACGTGGTCCGGACGCCCTTGGTCGACACCAGGTCCTTGTGGGCGACCGGCAGTCCGTGCAGCGGCCCCTGCCACTCACCCCGGTCGAGCTCCCGGGCCCGGTCGAGGGCCTGCTCGGCGGTGACCGTCACGATCGCGTTGACCTGCGGGTTGACCGCCTCGATGCGGTCGAGATGAGCTTGGGTGACCTCGGCCGCGCCGATCTCCCGTGCACGCAGCAGGGCCGAGGTCTCCGACGCGGTGAGATAGTGCAGTTCCGTCACCGGCGTCACCTTATCCGAGCGGTGGCGGGCCCCCGCGCCGCCGCCGACCGTGTGATCCGACGGTACGCCCGGAGGTATGCCCGTTTCGTCCTCCGGGAAGGTGAACCTCGGCTACACCCTCGGTAGGGTGCCCTGGTGCTTCCGGACCATCTCTTCGGCCCACTCGACCTCGACGCCGCGCTCGAACGCGCCTACGACCGGGGTGAGGAGAAGGCCGCCTGGGAACTGCTCGCCGACGCCCTCATGGACCCGAGGGCCCGGGGCGACCGGCGCATCCCGGCCTACGTGGTGGAGCTCATCGACGACTACACCCTCGACGGGTGGGAGCAGGACACCCTCGACCTCCTCCACGACCTGATCGGCGTGGAACCCGAGCTGACCGGCCCATTGCGCACCCCGATGGCCGAGCTGCACGGCCAGCTCGGCGACTCGGCGACGGCGCTGCGGCTGCTGCGCACGCGGCGGGCCGAGCTCGCCCGGCTGCCCGAGGACGAACGCGACGAGGAGTTCTACCCGGCGGCCGCGATGATCGCCGGGCCGTTCGACCCCGGCTTCGCCGCCGACCTCCTCGACGAGGGACTGCGGCTCGCGCTCGACCTGGGCCGCCCGCCCGCGACGGTCCGCTACCTCGACCTGCTGCGCCGCCGCTTCGGCGGCCCCGGCCCGCTGTCCGACCGCGTCGAGGCCCACGTCACCGCCGAACCGGCCGCGCCGAAGCCGACCCAGCCGGTGATCGAGAAGAAGCCGACCGTGCGGCTGCCCTACGTGCCCGGCGACGACCTGCGGGCGCTGGAGGCGCGCTTCCGGAAGGCCGACCTGGAGACCAGGGTCGCGGTCGTCCGTCTTCCGGACGACGCCCCCGTCTCCGAGGAGGAGCGCCTGACCCTGGTCGCGCGGACCGACCCGGACGGCGACGTCGCCTGGCCCCCGGGACGCAACGACTCGTGCTGGTGCGGTTCGGACCGCAAGTACAAGAAGTGCTGCGGCTCGCCCGTCTGACTAGACCGGGAACCGCTCGTGGCCCACGACCGCGAGCAGCTTCAGCTTCTCGTCGCCCTCGCTGCGCGGGGGAGCGGTCAGCACCAGCAGCGTCTGCGACTGGTCCTCGGTGAAGAGGACCTGGCAGTCGAGTTCGATCGGGCCGAGCTGCGGGTGGATGAGGACCTTGTGGTCCTCGAACCGGCGGGCCACCTCGTGGCGGTCCCAGATCTCGGTGAACTCCGGGCTGGCCTTCTGGAGGGCCGTGACCAGTTCGCCCGCGCGCGACTTCGGGCCCATCGTCCCGTACGCCGCCCGCAGGCTCGCCACCATGGCCCGGCTCTGGCGGGGACGGTCGTCCTCGGGGTAGAGGCGGCGTTCGTTCTCCGGGTCGGTGAACCAGCGGTAGATCTCGCTGCGGGCCAGGCCCGTGTAGCCCGACCGGTCGCCGAGCAGGGCCTGGGCCATCCGGTTGGCGACCAGGGTCTCGCCCAGGTTCGACAGGATCAGCGCGGGGGTGTCGTCGAGGCGGTCGAGCACCCGCAGCAGGGCCGGGGCCACGTGGCCCGAGCCGGTGAAGGTCTCGGGGGCGTTCCGGCCGGCCACGCGGAACAGGTAGGCGCGTTCGTCGCCGGTCAGCCGGAGCGCGCGGGCCAGCGCGGTGAGCATCTGCTCGCTGGGCTGCGGCCCGCGGCGCTGTTCGAGCCGCGTGTAGTAGTCGGTCGACATCAGCGCGAGGGCGGCCACCTCCTCGCGCCGCAGGCCGGGCGCGCGCCGCCGGGCGCCTTCGGGCAGGCCCACGTCTTCGGGGCGCAACGCCTCCCGGTGACGGCGGAGGAAGTCGGAGAGGGCTGAGCGGTCCACGTCCCCAACCTACGCACGCCCCGGGACCGGTAACCAGGGACCGCCGATCCCCCGACAACTGGTCTCTGCACCTCTCCCGGCGGAGGGGGAAGGGTCGGGGACATGGACATCACCGGAAACACGATCTTCATCCCCGGCGCCACCAGCGGCATCGGGCTCGCTCTGGCCAGGGCCCTGCGCGACAGGGGCAACACCGTCGTCGTCGGCGGGCGCCGGACCGGGATCCTCGACGAGCTGAAGGCCGAGGGCTTCGGCACGGTCCGCGTCGACACCGCCGACGCCAACAGCATCCGGCAGGCCGCCGACGAGGTGCTGCGGCGTCATCCCGACCTCAACGTGCTGGTCACCATGGCCGGGATCATGCGCGCCGAGGACTGGACCCGGCCCGACGACTTCCTGGCCACGGCCGAGACGGTCGTCACGACCAACGTCCTGGGACCTATCAGGCTGATCGCCGCGTTCATCGAGCACCTGCAGAAGCAGCCCGACCCGACGATCGTCACCGTCTCCTCGGGCCTGGCCTTCACCCCGCTGAAGGCCACCCCGAGCTACAACGCCTCCAAGGCCGCCATTCACATGCTCAGCGAGTCGATCCGCCTGCAGTACACGAAGGTCAGGGTCGTCGAGCTGGTGCCGCCGTCGGTCCAGACCGACCTGATGCCCGGCCAGCGGGACAACGAGCGGGCGCTGCCCCTCGACGACTTCGTGGCCGAGGTCATGACCCTGCTGGAGACGCGGCCCGACGCCGAGGAGATCCTGGTCGAGCGGGTGAAGTTCCTGCGTGAGGCCGAGCGGCGGGGCGACTACGACCACGTCGTGACTGTGCTCAACGCCACAGACCCGCACGCGAACAAATAATTGAAGTTTCAGTCACTCATCTAGTCAATGATCTGTACCCTGCTTGACCGTGATAGATCAAGAAATTCCCATAGATGAGACGCGAAATCGGGACATGCCGGAAGTCCGGCCGACCGAGGAGAGCGACGACCGCGGCAGCGTGATGGGCCTGCTCGAACGCGTCGCCTCCGTCGTGCTCCCGATCGGCGTGGCCCTGTACGCCGTCCTCTACCTCGGCGTCGAGGAGATCTACGCGGCGTTCGGCATCAACCCGCAGCAGGCCGGCATCGACCAGTCGGTCCTGTTCAGCCGCCTCATGAGCACGCTGGTGCTGGTCCTGCTGCTGGGCGTGCCGCTGCTCGGCCTGCTCGTCGGCCTGGCCTGGCTCGTCAACGTGATCACCCTCGGCGCGGCCGGGCGCACGGTGTCGTGGATCAGGTCGCGGCCGTGGGTGGCCGGGCTGATCGCCGCGTTGTGGAGCGGGGCGACGTACTGGGGGTTCTACAACTTCTTCGCCGATCTCGACCTGACGGTCATGGTCGTCATCGCGGTCGGGCTGGGCGTGGTGACCTTCCTGGTGCCCTTCCAGCTGCTGCGCCGCCGGCCCGTCGGCAGGGCCGGGCTGAAGGTGCTCGTCGGCGGGCTGACCGGCCTCGGCCTGGGCTTCCTGCTGATCCTGAACCTCGCCTCGGCGGCGGAGACCATGCGCGACACCGGCCAGGCGAACTTCCTGCTCAGCACGGTCGGCTTCCAGGACCAGTGGGCGATCCTCACCAACGCCGAGGACGACAAGCCGCTCTACGACGGCCGCTGGATGATGCTGCTCGGCGAGAGCGACGGAACCTACCTGCTGTACGACTGCGACAAGCAGGAGACGTTCCGCCGCCCGATGGAGACCACCAACCTCACGCAGGTCCAGCTCGACCCCGAGCGTGAAGAGGGCTTCGTCTGCGGCTCCCTGGCCGAGCCCGCCTAGCCCTGGCTAGTCCTTGGCGATCGGCGCGGTGATGGCGCCCGTGAGCGTCACCAGGTTTCCCGGGGCCGTCTCGATCTGAAGACCCCGGCGCCCTGCCGAGAAGTAGATCGTCTCGAAGGCCAGCGCGGACGCGTCGACCACGGTCGGCAGCCGTTTGCGCTGGCCGAGCGGGCTGATGCCGCCCACCACGTAACCGGTCACCCGCTCGACCTTGGCCGCCTCGGCCATCGCGGCCTTCTTGCCTTTCAGCGCCGCCGCGAACGCCTTCAGGTCGAGCTTCCCGGCCACCGGCACCACCGCCACCGCGAGCCCCGCCTCGGTCTCGGCGACGAGCGTCTTGAAGATCCGCTCGTAGGGCACGCCGAGCGCGTCGGCCGCCTCCTCCCCGTAGGCCTGCGCGTTCGCGTCGTGCTCGTAGGGGTGGAGGGTGAAATCGGCACCGGCCTTGGTCAGCGCCACGGTCGCGGGGGTGCCCTGCCCGCCCTTCGTCTTCGCCACGCGCCTAGGTTAGGGGCTCACGTCGGCGCCGATGCAGACGAACCCCGCCGCCGTCACGTCGTCGCCGGCCTCCTGCTGGGTGCGCGCCAGCGCGGTCGCGGCGGGCAGCCCGGCGGCGAGCCGCCCGTGCAGGGCGGTCATCAGCGGCCGGGCGCGGGCGTCGGGCACCGGCACCATCGAGGCGACCACGCACCGCGTCCCGAGAGCCAGGAAGGTGGTGCTCAGCCCGAGCAGCTCGTCTCCGGCCCTGACCACCGACCGGCCGCTCTCGCAGGCGGCCAGCACGACCAGCCGCGGCGGGACCCGTAACCGTTCGAGGTCGTAGACGGTCAGCGGCCCGTCGGCCAGGTGCAGCGCGGAGAACAGCGGGTTGGCGGTGTTGACCCGGCCGTGGGCGGCCAGATGGGCGAGCCGGGCGCCGTCGAGCGCGGCCAGCGTCTCCTCGGCGCCGCCCTCGAACGGGGTGACGCCGTGGACGGCCGCCACCTCGGCCACCTCCGCCGCCGCGCCGGGCAAACCGGGCCCCGAGGCCACCACCACCGGCCCGCCGCCGCCGTGACCCGGCCCGAGCGCCGCCTCCCGCCACAACGCCGCCGACGGCGAGACCGCCACGGGACGCCCCGCACAGGAGGGCAGCACCGGCCACGGCAATGCCTGGAGCGGCCCGGTCGGCACCACCACCAGAGGCCGCTCGCCCAGCCCGAGCCGCGCCAGCAGCAGCGCGTCGAGGCGCGCGGCGGCGTGCCGCAACATCCGGGCCGCCGCCGACGAGCCGTCGCGCGCGTCGCCCGACCTGGCCAGCCGCCGCAGCGCGAACGGCACCCGCTCGACCAGGTCCCGCACCGGGCCCACCGGCCCCAGCGTGGTCAGCCGGGCCCGGCCCCCGGCGACGGTGACGGCGTGCAGCGCCCCGTCGAGCAGCACGAACTCGACCAGCACGCGATCGCCGAGCAGCGGGGCCAGCGACCGGACCACGCCGGGGGCCCGCCGGGCCCGGTCGGGCGCGCGGGTCTCCCCGGACCGGGCGCGGGTGTGGTCGCGGATGCGGCGCTCCAGCGCGGCCTGCCGCTCGGTGACCGAGGGGTCTCTGGACGTCCGCGCCTCCGCCGCCACCGCCCGCAGCTCGGCCAGCCGCCCGGCCAGCCAGGGGTCGTCGGGCGGCCGGACCCGCCGCATCAGCAGATGGCTGGCCCGGCCCTGTTCGGCCCACGCGAACACCCGCGCCGGGCCGCCCCGGTCGAGGGCCATGCGCAGCCCGAGCTCGGCCAGCTCGACCCGGAACTCGGCCGAATGGGCCCGCAGGTCGGTCGCCCCGAGCGCGGCCCGGTGCTCGTCGAGCACCCGCAGGCCCCGCCGCACCGCGGCCGCCGCCCCGGCCCGGTCGCCGAGGGTGAGCCGCCGCAGCGCCTCGGCGTGCCAGCCCCGCACCCGTGACAACGCCGGCCCCCGCTGGCGGAACCGCGCCGCGACGGTGAGCAGGTCGAGCGCGCGGGCACGGGCTGCCGGGGCCGGCGAGGCGCCCAGCGCCACCCGGGCGCCCAGCAGCCGCGCCTCCACCGACGCCGCCGTCCACCCGGCCTCGGCCAGTTCCCCGGCGATGGCCGCGAACCGGGCCGCCGACACGCCCGCGTGGCCCGCCGCCAGGCGTGATCGCAGCACCGCGAACGCGGCCAGGGAGCGCCACTCCGGGCGCTGCTGGGCGCCGAACTCGCGGGCCGCCCGCCGGGCCGCCTCGACCGCGTGCTCGTGGTCGCCCTCCAGGGTGGCGGCGCGGGCGAGCAGGAGGCGGACCTCGGGAAGGACGATCGCGCGGCGGCGGCGGCGCAGCTCCGCGACCGCCTCCTCGGCGGCTGCGCGGGCCTCGGCGGTCAGCCCGACGGACAGCAGCAGCTCCGACCGGTCGCTGAGCAGCCAGCCGAGCTGGTGGGTGCCCAGGTCGCGGAAGCGGCTCTCGGCCAGGTCGAGGTAGCGCAGCGCCCCCGGCACGTCGCCGCGCACCCCCCGCACCCACCCCAGGTTCAGCCGCACCACGGCGAGCGACAGGTCGAGCCCGAGGGCCGCGCACAACTCCTCGGCCTCGTGGAAGTCGGCCTCGGCGGCGGCGAACTCGTGGCGGTAGCCGTACACGATGCCGCGGTTGGACAGCACCCGCTGGAGCCACACGTGGTCGTGTGCCCGCCGCAGCACGGGGACGGCCTGGCGGTAGGCGGCCAGCGCGTCGGCGTGCCGCCCGAGGTGGTTGAAGACGGCGGCGCGCTGGGCGTCGGCGCGGGCCCGCAACTCGCCGTGCAGGCCGGGCAGCAGGGCCTCCAGGTCGGCCAGCGCCTGCCGGGGGCGGCCCCGCATGCTGGTCACGAACGCCATCCGGATCCGCGCCTCGGCGGCCAGCTCGGGCGAGCCCGCCCGGCCCGCCGTGCGGATCGCGGCCCGCAGGTGCCGGGCCGCCGTCGCCAGGTCGTCGAGGTGGACGGCCGCGATGCCCATCGCCCGTTCGGCCCGCGACAGCGCGGCCAGGTCGCCCCGTTCCCGGGCGCACGCCGCCAGCTCCGCCGCGACGGTCACCGCCCGCCCCGGATCGGCCTCGGCGAGCACGAGCGCGGCCCGCGCCGGATCCTCGGTCGTCGTCACCCGTCGCAGTTTTCCATTCCATTTCCGTGCGGGATGTATCAAACGGGTGAGTGCCCGCTCATCAATCGGAAGTGGCGAATCACGCGAGGGAGATCCCATGCCTTTCACCGACCCGGGCGGCGTCTACCGCAGTGACACCGAGGCCTGGAAGGTCGACCAGCTCGTCGTCGACCTGCGGTACCAGACGCTGATCCTGCGGCTCCTCACCGACCTCACCGGCCACACCTGGCGGGAGGTCGACACCAGCCCGGAACTCGGCCTCACGCTCTGCGAGCTGCCCGAGCTGGCCGCCATCGAGGCGGCGCTCGCCGACGGTTTCCTGGAGGGCGTGCGCCGGTCGCGGCAGGGGCAGTACGACCCCGACGACCCGATCCCCGCCCTCGACCTCCTTCTGTACGCCCTCCGCACCTCCTTCGAGGAGCGGTACGACGGCTGGTCGCCTCCGATGGCCAAGAACCGGCTGCTCGACGGCGTCCAGGGCTCGCCCTACACCGGCGGCGGCCGGCCCGACGAACTGGCCCCGGCGGTGAACGCCGACCTGGCCCGGCTGACCGCCCCCGGCGTCGGGCCGCACGTCGGCATCCTCGACTCCAAGATCGTTCCGCACCCCGACCTGGAGGGCCGCTTCCTCGCCTCGGCCAAGGACATCTACACCGGCACGGCCCCGCACCCCTCGCCGGTCGGCCACGCCACCTTCGTCGCGGGCGTGATCCTCAAGCACGCCCCGGACGCGGTTCTGGTCATGCGGTCGATCCTCGACAACAGGGGCGTCGAGGTCTCCTCGTGGTCGGTCGCCAAGGCCATGGTCGGGTTCCTGAAGACCGACGTGCGGGTGCTCAACCTGTCGTTCGGCTGCACCACCCACGACAACCGCCCGCCGACCGTGCTGGAGCGGGCCGTGCAGCGGCTCTCGCCCGCGATCGTGCTGGTCGCGGCGGCCGGCAACCACGGCCGGCCCACGCAGAAGCGGAAGGCGGCGGGGATCACCGAGGTCACCCCGGTCTGGCCGGCCGCCTGCGCCGACGTCGTCGCGGTGGGCGCCCGGGGCGCCGAGTTCAGCCCGAAGGTCCCGTGGGTGAACGTGCTGGCCGACGGCGTCGCGGTGACCAGCACCTACCTCACCGGCGAGGTCGACGTGGTGGAACGGTTGCTCAACGGCGAGGTGGCCGTACAGGACAAACTGCAGTTCACCGGGTACGCCACCTGGAGCGGCACCTCCTTCGCCTGTGCCGCCGTGGTCGGCGAGATCGCCGCCCGCGCGGTCGCGCAGAACATCTCGGCCCGCGCGGCGGCCGACCTCATCGTGGCCGAGTCCGCCGACGAGGTGCTCGCCGAGCTCACCCTGTAGTGTCCAGACGGGCCGCCCGCCTGCGGCCCCCTGGCGCGAGGGAGGAGACTGCCATGCGTGACGACGCCCTCATGGAGGAGCTCGCGACCGCGCTGCGGGCCGCCGACCCGGTGCCTCCCGGGCTGGTCGAGATGGGGCAGGCGATCTACACCTGGCGGCTGGTCGACGCCGAGCTGGCCGAGCTGAGCCCGGTGGGCACGGCCGGGCCGCTGGTGCGGGCCGACGAGGTGGCCGCGCTGCGCGACCTGGCCTTCCAGACCGAGTCGGGCCTGGTGATCGAGCTCGGCGTCAGCGGCGACGCCCTGCTGGGCCAGCTCGACCCGCCGGCCGAAGGAGAGGTCCGCGTCGTCACGGGCGCCGGGCCGGGGCCGGGCCTGCCGGTCGACGAGGTGGGCGGGTTCCGGATCTCGCCGATCCCGCCCGGCCGCTTCCGGCTCCACTTCCGCGGCGGCGGGCGCAACGTGGTGACCACCCCGATCTACTGGGGCGGCACCCACGACGAATAGAGCAGCCGCGCCCGCCAGCCCTCGTAGGGCAGCGTGTCGCCGGTGAGGATGGGCTGCAGCCAGGCGAAGTTGGCCAGCACCAGCAGCGCGAACACGCCGACCGCCACCGCGCCCCGCGACCGGCGGGCCGGGCTCGCCTCACGTTTCCCAAGCGCCAGACCGGCCACCAGGGTCAGCGCCAGGATCATGAACGGCACCATCGGCAGCGCGTAGAACTGGTACATCGTCCGGTCGTCGGCGATGGCGTAGTAGAACCAGGGAAACCAGCCGGTGGCGTAGCCGAGCAGCACCGCCCCGGCCCGCCAGTCGCGCGTGGCGGTGTACCACGACAACATCGCGACCATCGCCGCCAGCCCCGCGAACCACAGGATCGGGGTGCCCGCCGCGTAGATCGCCGACGAGCACGAGTCGGCCCCGCACCCCTGCGGCGAGCTGTAGTGGAGCAGCACCGGCCGGTACTGCAGCGGCCACTGCCACGGCTCGGTGGCGTAACTGTGCCCTGAGGCCAGCCCGGTGTGGAACGACAGGGCCTGGAGCTGGTAGGAGACCAGCGACCTGATCGAGTCGAACAGGAAGAACGCCCAGCCGTGGTCGGTGGCCTGCGCCCAGTTGCGCCCCCACCCGCGCTCGCTCGCGAACCATCCCGTGTACGACACCAGATAGACCACCACCGGCACGACCCACATCCAGGCCACGGCGAGCGGCAGGTCCCGCTTCCACGAGCCGCGATAGGGCCTGCGCAGCCCGATCGACCGCCGCGCCCCCGCGTCCCAGAACAGCGTCAGCACCAGGAACCCGACGATGAAGAACGCGCCCGTCCACTTGGTCGCCGTCGCCGCCCCCAGGGCCAGCCCGGCCAGCAGCCGCCACGGCCGCCACCCCAGGTGGGGCCCGAAGTCGCCGGGGATCGCCCGCGCGTGCCACTCGGCCAGCCGGGCCCGCATGTGGTCGCGGTCGGTCACCAGGCAGGCGAACGCCGCCACCAGCCAGAACGACAGGAAGATGTCGAGCAGCGCGGCCCGCGACATGACCATGTGCATGCCGTCGACCGCGAGCAGGAACCCGGCGAGGCAGCCCAGCAGCGTCGAGCGGGTCATCCGCCGGGCGGTGCGGGCCAGGATCAGGACCGACAGGGTGCCGACCACGGCCGCCATGAACCGCCAGCCGAACGGGTTGACGCCCCACGTCCACTCGCCCAGCGCGATCATCCACTTGCCGAGCGGCGGATGCACCACGTAGTCGCCGCACTCGGCGACCCGCGCGCACGTCCGGAACACCCCGTCGCCACCGGCCAGCAGGGCCGGGTCGGGCTTCTCGACGCTCTTCGTCTCGACGCCGAACCGCAGCAGCGACAGCGCCTCTTTGGCGTAGTAGGTCTCGTCGAACATCACCTCGTGCGGCCTGCCGAGGTTCACGAACCGCAGGACGCCGCCGAACACCGTGACGATCAACGGGCCGAGCCATCCCCACAACACGCTGCCGGGCTGCGGCGGCACGAGACGGTCGCGCGCCGGAACCGGGAGGGGCGGGGAGATCGTGGTCACCCGGCTCATCCTATTTATGGCAAAGGATAGGATCGCTCCACTCGCCACATTTGTGGACGCCTGTGTACGTCGCCCCGAATGTCCGCATGATGGACATCGCGGGATTCCGGACCGGCCGTCCGTAGACTGTTCGGGTGATTTCCCGTATCGACCTGCGCGGGCCCCTTCCGGGGAACCTGCGCGACGTGCTGCCCCGCGCCGAGCTCGACGTGGAGACCGCCCTCGACAAGGTGCGGCCCATCTGCGAGAAGGTGCGCCATCATGGCGCGGAGGGCGTGCGGGAGCTGACCCATCGGTTCGACGGCTTCGACCTCCCCACCGCCCGCGTCCCCGCCGAGGCCCTGACCAAGGCCCTGGAGACGCTCGACCCGCAGGTCCGCGCCGCCCTCGAAGAGGCCATCCGCCGCACCCGCCTGGTCCACCGCGACCAGCGCCGGACCGACGTCACCACGACGGTCGTCCCGGGCGGCACCGTCACCGAGCGCTGGATCCCGGTCGACCGCGTCGGCCTCTACGCGCCCGGCGGCCTGGCCGTCTACCCGTCCAGCGTGATCATGAACGTGGTGCCCGCCCAGGAGGCCGGGGTGCCGTCGATGGCGGTGGCCTCACCGCCCCAGGCGCCCGACGGGCTGCCCCACCCGACGATCCTGGCGGCCTGCGTGCTGCTCGGGGTCGACGAGGTCTACGCCGTCGGCGGGGCCCAGGCCGTCGCCATGTTCGCGTACGGCACCGAGGACTGCCCCCCGGCCGCCATGGTCACCGGGCCGGGCAACATCTGGGTCGCGGCGGCCAAGCGGCTGCTCAAGGGCCGCATCGGCATCGACTCCGAGGCCGGCCCGACCGAGATCGCGATCCTGGCCGACGCCACCGCCGACCCCGTCCACGTCGCCGCCGACCTGATCTCGCAGGCCGAGCACGACACCCTGGCCGCCGCGGTCCTGGTCACCGACTCGGCCGAGCTGGCCGACGCGGTCGAGGTCGAGCTCAAGGCCCAGGTCGCCCGCACCAAGCACGTCGAGCGCATCACCGAGGCGCTGGCCGGAAGGCAGTCGGGCATCGTCCTGGTCTCCTCGATCGACGACGGGATCAAGGTCGTCGACGCCTACGCCGCCGAGCACCTGGAGATCCAGACCGCCGACGCCGCCGTGGTGGCGTCCCGGATCAGGAACGCCGGCGCGATCTTCGTGGGGGCCCACGCGCCCGTCTCGCTCGGCGACTACATGGCCGGGTCGAACCACGTGCTGCCCACGGGCGGCTGCGCCTGTCACTCCTCGGGCCTGTCGGTGCAGACGTTCCTCAAGGGCGTGCACGTCGTCGACTACAGCCGCGAGGCGCTCGCCGAGGCCGCGCCGCTGGTGTGCGCGCTGGCCGACGCCGAAGACCTGCCCGGCCACGGCGCCGCGATCCGCGCCCGGTTCGATTGGGAGATTCCCGGCTGATGACCACGCTCGACGACCTGCCCATCCGCGACGACCTGCGCGGCAAGCACCCCTATGGTGCGCCCCAGCTCAACGTGGCGGTGCAGCTCAACACCAACGAGAACCCCTACCCGCCGTCCGAGGCGCTGCTCGACGACCTGGCCAGGGCGGTCCGGCAGGGCGCCGCGACCCTCAACCGCTACCCCGACCGCGACGCGGTCGAGCTGCGCAAGGACCTGGCCGACTACCTGGGCCACGGCCTGACCGCGAGCCAGCTGTGGGCGGCGAACGGGTCCAACGAGATTTTGCAGCAGGCACTCCAGGCCTTCGGCGGCCCGGGGCGCTCGGCGATCGGCTTCGAGCCGTCCTACTCGATGCACCCGATCATCGCCGCCGGCACCAGCACCCGCTGGATCGAGGGCGGCCGGGAAGAGGACTTCTCGCTCGATCCCGACCGCGCGGTCGCCCTCATCGAGCGGCACCGGCCCGACGTGGTCTTCCTGACCTCGCCCAACAACCCGACCGGCACCGCCCTGCCGCTCCCGGTGATCGAGCGGGTGCTGGCCGCCGCGCCGGGCATGGTGATCGTCGACGAGGCCTACTTCGAGTTCGCCCGGACCGGCACCCCCTCGGCCCTGACGCTGCTGCCCCGCCACCCCCGGCTGATCGTCACGCGGACCATGTCCAAGGCGTTCGCGATGGCCGGGGCGCGGGTGGGCTACCTGGCCGCCGACCCGGCGGTGATCGACGCGCTGCTGCTGGTGCGGCTGCCCTACCACCTGTCGACGCTGACCCAGGCCGCGGCCCGGGTCGCGCTGGCCCACCGCGGCGAACTCCTCGGCACCGTCGAGGCGCTGCGGCGGGAACGCGACGCGACCGTGACCTGGCTACGGCAACGTGGCCTGTCCGTGGCTGACTCCGACGCCAATTTCGTGCTATTCGGTAAGTTTCCGGATCGTCACGCGGTGTGGGAGGGCGTCCTCGACCGCGGGGTCCTGATCCGCGAGACCGGGCCTGCCGGATGGCTGCGCGTATCGATCGGCACGAGTGACGAGATGGCGGCCTTCCGGGCCGCCCTGGAAGGGGTCCTCTCATGAGGGTCGGGCGCATCGAACGCACGACGAAGGAGACGTCCGTCCTGGTCGAGATCGACCTCGACGGCACCGGCGAGGTCGACATCGCGACCGGGGTCGGGTTCTTCGACCACATGCTCAACCAGCTCGGCAAGCACGGCCTGTTCGACCTGACCGTCAAGACCGAGGGCGACCTGCACATCGACGCCCACCACACGATCGAGGACACCGCGATCGCGCTCGGCGCCGCGCTCAAGCAGGCGCTCGGCGACAAGTCGGGCATCCGGCGGTTCGGCAACGCCTCGTGCCCGCTCGACGAGTCGCTCGCCGAGGTCACCGTCGACCTCTCGGGCCGGCCCTACCTGGTGCACAGCGAGCCCGAGAACATGGCCCCGATGATCGGGCCCGACTACGACACCACGATGACCCGGCACATCCTGGAGTCGATCGTCGCCTCGGCCTCGATCTGCCTGCACGTCCGCGTCCCCTACGGCCGCAACGCCCACCACATCGTCGAGGCGCAGTTCAAGGCCCTGGCGCGGGCGCTGCGCGCGGCCACCGAGCTCGACCCCCGGGCGACCGGGGTGCCCAGCACCAAGGGCGTGTTGTGAACTTCTCCTCCAGCGCCATGATCTTCATCGGCCTCTTCCTGATCGGCGGAGTGGTCTCCTTCGCCAAGCAGAAGCTGAAGCTGGCCGCGGTGGTGACCGGCGTGTTGTCCGCGCTGGCCCTGACGGCGGGAGTGATGTGGTGGCAGTGAAGAAGAACGTCGTCGTCCTCGACTACGGCTCGGGCAACCTGCGGTCGGCCGAACGCGCCCTGGCGCGCGTCGGCGCCGACGTGACGGTGACCGCCGACTTCGACGAGGCGCTGAACTGCGACGGTCTCGTGGTGCCCGGCGTGGGGGCCTTCGCGGCCTGCATGACCGGCCTGCGGGGCGTGCGCGGCGAGCAGATCGTCGCCCGGCGGCTGGCCGGCGGCCGGCCGGTGCTCGGGATCTGCGTCGGCATGCAGATCCTGTTCGAGAAGGGCGTCGAGCACGGCGTCCACACCGAGGGCTGCGGCGAGTGGCCCGGCACGGTCGAGCGCCTCGACGCGCCCGTGCTGCCCCACATGGGGTGGAACACGGTCACCGCGCCCGCCGACTCGGTGCTGTTCGCCGGCCTCGACGCCGGCACGCGCTTCTACTTCGTCCACTCCTACGGGGTGCGCGAGTGGGAACTCGTCCCCCACGACGAGGGCTTCAAGGCGCCGCTGGTCACCTGGGCCACCCACGGGGTGTCGTTCGTGGCCGCCGCCGAGAACGGCCCGCTCATGGCCACCCAGTTCCACCCGGAGAAGTCCGGCGACGCGGGGGCGACCCTGCTCCAGAACTGGCTGAACACCCTCTCATGAGCAAGGAGCGGGCCAGACGCCGGGCCGAGAGGGAGGCCGAGAAGGCCCGCCTGGCAGAGGAACGGGCCCGCCGCGAGGCCAGGACGGCCCGGCGGCGGGAACTGCGCGGCCGGATCACGGCCGTGCTGCCCAAGCCGGTCAGAGTGGCCCGGCAGGGCGGGGTGCTGGCCCGGCGCCGGCGCGCCCAGAACGCGGCCATGCTCGTGCTGTTCCTGCTGGTCCAGGTCATCGCCTGGCTCACGCTCGACATGATGGCGCGGCTCGCGGTGCTGGGCCTGTCCATCCTGATCGTCCCGGTGCTCGTCACCGTTCTCTTCGACCGGAGGTCCTGAACAGATGTCACTCGTGTTGCTGCCCGCCGTGGACGTGGCCGACGGCCAGGCGGTCCGCCTGGTGCAGGGCGAGGCGGGCTCGGAGACCTCGTACGGCGACCCGCTCGCCGCCGCCCTCGCCTGGCAGGACGCCGGCGCCGAATGGATCCACCTGGTGGACCTCGACGCCGCCTTCGGCCGCGGCTCCAACCGTGAGCTGCTCGCCGAGGTCGTCGCCAAGCTCGACGTCCAGGTCGAGCTCTCCGGCGGCATCCGCGACGACGCCTCCCTGGAGGCCGCCCTCGCCACCGGCTGCCGCCGCGTCAACATCGGCACCGCCGCCCTGGAGAACCCCTCGTGGTGCTCCAAGATCATCGCTGAGTACGGCGACCGCATCGCCGTCGGCCTCGACGTCCGCGGCACCACCCTGGCCGCCCGCGGCTGGACCCAGGAGGGCGGCGACCTCTGGGAGGTGCTCGACCGCCTGGAGGCCGACGGCTGCCCCCGCTACGTCGTCACCGACGTGACCAAGGACGGCACCCTGCGCGGCCCCAACCTCGACCTGCTGCGCGAGGTGTGCGCCCGTACCGACAAGCCGGTGATCGCCAGCGGCGGCGTCTCCAGCCTCGACGACCTGCGCGCCCTCAACGGACTGGTCGGCCTCGGCGTCGAGGGCGCCATCGTCGGCAAGGCCCTCTACGCCCAGGCGTTCACGCTGGAAGAGGCGCTCGCGGCGGTGAGAGCATGACCCCCACCCGCATCTCCTCGGGCGGTCCGTGGGAGGAACGCTACGGATACTCCCGCGCCATCGTCGCCGGAAACCACGTGCTGGTCTCCGGCTGCACCGCCACCATCGGCGGTGAGGTCCAGCACGTCGGCGACGCCTACCAGCAGACCCTGACCGCCTTCGGCGTCGCCCTCGACGCCCTGGAGAAGGCCGGCGCCTCGCTCTCCGACGTCGTCAGGACGCGGCTGTTCGTGGTGAGCCAGGACGACTTCGACGCCGTCGGCGAGGCCCACGGCGAACTGTTCGGCGAGGTCCGCCCGGCCTGCACGTCGGTGCGCGTGGCCGGCCTGATCGACCCGCGCATGCTGGTCGAGGTGGAAGTGGAGGCCTACCGGTCATGACCGTGGCCGTGCGCGTGATCCCGTGCCTGGACGTCGACGCGGGCCGGGTCGTCAAGGGCGTCAACTTCGAGAACCTGCGCGACGCCGGCGACCCGGTCGAACTCGCCAGGCGCTACGACGCCGAGGGCGCCGACGAACTGACCTTCCTCGACATCACCGCCTCCAGCTCCGACCGCTCGACCATGTACGACGTGGTCCGGCGGACCGCCGAACAGGTCTTCATCCCGCTGACCGTCGGCGGGGGAGTCCGCACCAACGACGACGTCGACCGCCTCCTGCGGGCCGGCGCCGACAAGGTCGGCATCAACACGGCCGCCATCGCCCGGCCGGAGTTCCTCCGCGAGGCGGCCTGGCGGTTCGGCTCGCAGTGCATCGTCCTGTCCGTCGACGCCCGCCGCGTCGTCGACGGCCCGCCGACCCCGTCGGGCTTCGAGGTGACCACCCACGGAGGCCGCAAGGGCACCGGCATCGACGCGGTCGAATGGGCCGCCCGAGGTCAGGAACTCGGCGTCGGCGAGATCCTGCTCAACTCGATGGACGGCGACGGCACCAAAGACGGCTACGACATCGAGATGATCAAGGCCGTACGGGCCGCCGTGACGGTGCCGGTGATCGCCTCGGGCGGGGCGGGGACGCTCGAGGACTTCCCCCCGGCGATCGACGCGGGAGCCGACGCGGTCCTGGCGGCGAGCGTCTTCCACTTCGGCGAACTGAAGATCGGCGACGTGAAGAACACCCTCCGCGAGGCGGGTCACCCCGTCAGGTAGGACGTCTTCGAAGGGCCGGGCCCCGCCGATTCGGCGGCGCCCGGCCCTTCACCGTACGGAACCGATGCCCATGCGGGCGCCGGAGCCGGCATTGCCCGGGCCGCGGACCTGGGCGAGTCGTCGGCGCAGGATCTCCTGCTCGGCCGGGTTCTCCGTGCGGGTGAGGGCGGCTTCATACGCGTGGACGGCCTCCTCGTCCCGGCCCAGGCGGCGCAGGAGGTCGGCCTGGACGGCGTGGAACAGGTGGTGGCCGTCGAGGTCCAGGCCGTCGAGAAGGCCCAGGGCCGCGGCCGGGCCGTCGACCTCGGCCACGGCGACGGCGCGGTGCAAGGCGACCACGGGCGTGGGGGTCAGGGCCAGGTGCTGGTCGTAGAGCCGCACCACCTGCCGCCAGTCGGTCGGCGCGTCGCTGTGCACGGCGTTGATCGCCGCCTGGATCTGGTAGGGCCCCGGCCGGTCGCGCCGCAGGCAGCGGCGGACGAGGGCCTGGCCCTCGGCGATGAGGTCGCGGTCCCAGAGAGACCGGTCCTGGTCGGCCAGCAGGACCAGCGAACCCCCGGCCGTGACCCGGGCGGCCCGCCGCGAATGGATCAGCAGCATCAGCGCCAGCAGCCCGAGGACCTCGGGTTCGTCGGGCATCAGCTCGGCCAGCAGCCGCCCCAGCCGGATCGCCTCGGCGCACAGGTCGTCGCGCACCGGATCGCCGGACCCGCTCAGGTAGCCCTCGTTGAAGATCAGATACACCACGGCGAGCACGGAACCGAGCCGCCCCGGCAGGTCGGCGTCGGACGGCACCCGGTAGGGGATCCGGGCGTCCCGGATCTTGGCCTTGGCCCGCACGATCCGCTGGGCCACCGTGGCCTCGCCCACCAGGAACGCGCGGGCGATCTCCCCGGTGGTCAGGCCGGCCAGCAGCCGCAGCGTCAGCGCGATCCGCGCCCCCTCGCCCAGGGCGGGATGGCAGCAGGTGAAGATCAGGCGCAGCCGGTCGTCGGGCACGGCCCCCTCCCCGGCGGGCTCGCCGGGGGCGTGCAGCAGGAGCGCCTCGGCGTGGCGACCGGGCCGGGTCGCCTCCCGGCGGTTGCGGTCGATCAGCTTGTTGCGGGCCGTGGTGATGATCCAGCCCGCCGGGCTCGGCGGCGTCCCGTCGCGCGGCCACCGCTCGGCCGCCACCGCGAACGCCTCCTGGACGGCCTCCTCGGCGAGGTCGACGTCCCCGGCCAGCCGGACGAGCACGGCCACCGCGCGGCCGTACTCGTCACGGAAGGCCCGCTCGATCCCGCTCAGCCGGCGGCCTCCGTCGCGAACGGGCGCACCTCGACGGGCAGGCCGACGGCCTCGGCGTACCGGCGCCCCCACGCCAGCGCCTCGTCGAGATCGGCGGCCCGGAGGATGACGATCCCCCCGAGATGCTCCTTGCCCTCGGCGAACGGCCCGTCGGTCATCAGCACCTCGTTGCCCGAGGCCCGCAGCACGGTGGCGGTGGCCGGGTCGTGCAGCCCGTCGCCGAACACCCAGGAGCCGGCCGACTCCAGCTCCCGGCGCAGGGCGTCGACCTCGGCCATGACCCGGTCCATGACCTCCGGCCCGGGGACGGGACCCTCCGGCTGGTACATGCCGAGCAGATAGTTCTTCACGTCACTCCACCTCGTACGTCGCGATGACCACACCGGTGCCGGTCGGCACGCTCTCCACCAGCCGGAAGGCCGCCGGTGGCCCGTCCGCGGGGAACAACCGCCGTCCCGACCCGAGCACGAGCGGATGCACCGACAACACCAGCCGGTCGACGAGCCCGTGCGCGAGCAGCGCCCGGACCAGTTCCCCGCTGCCGAGCACCACGACGTCGTGGTCGATCTCCTTCTTGAGGGCTTCCACGGCCGGGACGCCCTCACCTTCGAGAAGGATCGAGTTCGGCCAGGCGGGCGGTCGGCCCATCGTCCTGGATACGACGTATTTAGGGGTGGCGTCCAGTTTCGCGGTGAACGGGTTGCCGTCGGCCCGCCCGTGCCAGACGGCGAAGAAGTCCTCATAGGTGCGGCGGCCGAACAGAATCGCGCCGGTCGCGGCCATGCCCGCGCCCATCACCCGCATCATCACCGGGTCGGCGTAGGGGGCGGCCCAGCCGCCGTGCCGGAACCCGTCCCTGGTGTCCTCGTCGGCACGGCCGGGCGCCTGCATCACCCCGTCCAGCGTCACACTCTCGGTCACGACGATCTCGCCCATCGATGGCGGCCCCTTTCGGTCTCACCACCTACACGAACGAGGCACCCCGAAATCGACAGCGGGGTCTCACTCAGGCGCGGAGAATCTGGGCCAGGCTCAGCGGGGGATGCCCCGTCACCTTCTCGACGTGGTCGGTCACCACGTCGAGCTCTCCGGCCGCCACCGCCGCGTAGGACGTGACCCAGCCCGCCACCGCCCACTCCGGCGCCCCGAAACGCTCGCGCGAGGCGTAGGCCTCGTCGAGGGTCTCGTCGGCGAAGGTCACCGACGAGCCTCTCGCCTCGGACAGGATGCGGGCGACGTCGGTCATGGTGAGGAGCTCGGGGCCGGTCAGGTCGTAGGTCACGCCCTGGTGGTCGGCCGGGTCCTGGAGGATCGTGGCGGCCACCGCGGCGACGTCGGCGCGGGCCACCGGGGCGAAGCGGCCGTCGCCCGCGGGGCCGCGGATGACGCCGTCGTCGCCGATCATGTTCTCGAGAAAGTCGAGGTAGAGGCTGTCCCGGAGGAAGGTGAAACCCACTCCGGTCTCTTCGATGTGCCGTTCGGTGTGCCAGTGGTCCCGGCCGAAGGTGAACGTGCACTCGGGCCCCGCTCCGAGGAACGAGGTGTAGACGATGCGGGGAACGCCCGCCGCCACCGCCGCGTCGACCGCCGCCGTGTGGAGGGCGACGCGGTCGGGATGTTCGGTCGCCGAGATCAACATGAGGACCCCGGCGCCGTCGAGGGCCGCCGCGAACGCGGCCGGGTCTTCGTAGGGCGCCTGGGCGATCTCCGCGCCGTCGAGCCGAGGAGCCCGGGACGGGTCGCGGACGACCAGCCGCTGCCGGACTCCGGCCTGCGCCAGTCGCCGGGCGATCCGCCCGCCGAGCCCGCCGGTCGCCCCGGTCACCGCGATCAGGTCACTCATCAGACCAGTTTCGCATGGGAGAGTCCGGCCGCCTGGTCAGCGCGCGCCGAAGCCCTCCTCTAGATGATCATCCGTGGGCGCCGGAAACGAGGGAACCGCGGACGAAGCTACTGGTTGAGCACGCCGTTGAAGAAGGTGGCCAGCGAGTTGGCGCCGGAAGTGACACCGTCAAACACTCCCCTGACAGCGCCGGCCGCGGCTGACGGCTGAGTCCAGAGGTAGAAGGCCACGAACGCAATGCCTGCGTACGTGAGCACTTTCTTGACCTGCATTGGGGGGCCTCCTGCGGTATGTGTCCCGGATTTTTCTACCCGGCGACATCAGTGATCATAACTAGCCGGATAGAGAGGAGGACCTTCCGGCACGCCCGACCGCAGTAAAGGCACACCCCGGTTCAGGCGAAGAGTGAGTTGAAGAACAGGGCGAGCGAGTTCGCCCCGTCACCGACGGCGTCGAACACGCCGCGCACGGCGCCGGCCGCCCCCTGGGGCTGGGTGAACAGATAGAAGATCACGAAGGCGATGGCGGCGTACGTGAGTAACTTCTTGGCGTTCATGGCGGTGCTCCAACCGTGTTCAGTGCCATCACTCTGCCCCATCGGTCACCGCCGTGGGTGCCGTTTGGCGCGATCCCGGGTTCCCGCCCGCTTCCCCCAGGCGTCCCTGGAAAAACTCCCGTTCACCCCAAACCGAAGGGACCTTAGTTTCGAAGAACCTCATAAAGGGAGGTCAGGTGCGCCGGAAGGTAGCGGTCATCGGCGGCGGCGTGGCGGGGCTCACCGCCGCGCACGTGCTGCGTGCCACACACGACGTGACCCTCTACGAGGCCGACGACCGGCTCGGAGGGCACGCCCACACCCACGACGTGGCGGGGCTGGCGGTCGACAGCGGGTTCATCGTCCACAACGACCGCACCTATCCCCATCTGACGCGGTTGTTCCGGGAGCTGGGGGTGGCCACCCAGGAGTCCGACATGAGCATGTCGGTACGCTGCGACGGCTGCGGCCTCGAATACGCCGGCGGCAAGGGCGTCACCGGACTCCTGGCCCGGCGGCCCTCGGCGGCCTACCTGCGCATGCTGGCCGACGTGCCCCGGTTCCACCGGATGGCCCGCGCGCTCCTGGAGACCGACGACGACCGCACCCTCGGCGAGGTCACCCGGCGCTACCCGGCCTATTTCGTCCGGCACTTCCTGACCCCTCTGGTGGCCGCCGTGTGGTCGTGCCCGCCCGCGACCGCGCTGCGTTATCCGGCCCGCTACCTGTTCACGTTCCTGGCCAACCACGGGATGCTGAGCGTCTCGGGCAGCCCGGTGTGGCGGACGGTCACGGGCGGCAGCCGCACCTACGTCGAGAAGGTCGCCAAGGGGCTCACGGCGGTGCGCACCGCGACCCCCGTACGGGAACTGAGGCGGCACGCCGACGCGGTCGTGATCCGCGACGACGGCGACGAGACCGCCGCCTTCGACGCCGCGGTGGTCGCCACCCACCCCGGGCAGGCCCTCGCCCTCCTGGCGGCCCCCACGGGCCTGGAGCGGCGTGTCCTGGGCGGCCTCACCTACTCCCGCAACCCGGCGGTGCTGCACACCGACCCGAGCGCGCTGCCCCGCGCCGCGGGCGCGCGGGCGTCGTGGAACTACCGCATGTCCGGCTGCGCCGCGCAACCCTCCTCGGTACGCGTGTCCTACGACATGACCCGCCTCCAGCGGCTGCCGGGCGGAACGCGCTATCTGGTCACCCTCGGCGACGACGTGCCCGCCGAACACGTCATCGCCCGGATGGACTACGAACACCCCGTCTACACCCCCGAGACGGTGGCCCTGCAGAAGCTGCTGCCGGGGCTGTCGGACGGCCGGGTGGCGTTCGCGGGGGCCTACCACGGGTGGGGTTTCCACGAGGACGGCTGCCGGTCCGGGCTGAGGGCCGCCGAGAACCTGGGAGCACGCTGGTGACACCCGCCCTGTACCGCTGCACGATCACCCACGTGCGCTCCTCGCCGCTGCGCCACGCCTTCGCCTACGACGGCTGGTTGTGGCTGGTGGACCCCGACGACCCGCCGCGCGGCTTCGACACCGGCGCCCGCGCCGAGCTCGACGCCTTCCTCGCCGGACACGGCGAGCGGGCCGGCGGGGTCGTCATGCTCGCCGGGCGGCGCACGCTCGGCCACGTCTTCAACCCCCTGACCGTCTACTGGTGCGACACCGGCGTCGTGGTCGCCGAGGTCCGCAACACCTACGGCGGACGCCACCGCTACCTGCTGCGCCCCGACGCCCACGGCCGCGCCGAGACGGGCAAGGAGTTCTACGTCTCGCCCTTCCACCCCGTCGACGGCCACTACACGCTCCGGCTGCCGCGCCCCGGCGAGCGGCTCGACCTCGCGGTGACGCTGCATCGTCCCGAGGGGCGGCCGTTCGTGGCGACGGTGCGCGGCCGGCGGGTGGCGCCGACGCTGCGCAACCGGCTGCGGCTGGCGCCCCTGCTGACGGGGGCGCGGATCCGGCGTCAGGGCATCGCCCTCTACCTGCGCGGGCTGCCCGTCGTCCCCCGAAAGAGAGAACCGAAATGACGCACGTCCTCGCCCTCACACCCCCGCGGTCGCCCCTGCGGGTGCGGGTGGTCCGGCAGCTGTTCCGCGACGCGGTGGCGCGGTTGCCGCTGCGGGTCCGGATGCCCGACGGTGAGCTGCTCGGCGACCCCTCCGGCCCGCTCATGCGGGTGGTGCGCGCGGAGGACTTCTTCTCCCGGGTGGGCGCCGACGGGCTGATCGGCTTCGGCGAGGCCTACATGGCGGGCGACTGGGAGGCCGACGACCTGGCCGGCGTGCTGACCGTGATGGCGACGCAGCTGGCGACGCTGATCCCGGCCCCGCTGCAGCGGCTGCGCGGCGTGTGGGCGCGGCGGCACCCCCGCTCGGAGGAGGGGACGGTGGAGAACGCCCGGCGGAACGTCCAGCGCCACTACGACCTGTCGAACGACCTGTTCGCGCAGTTCCTCGACCCGTCCATGACCTACTCCGCCGCGCTGTTCCGCGGCGAGGCCACCTGGGAGAATCTGGAGGAGGCCCAGCACGCCAAGATCGACCGGCTGCTCGACGAGACCCGGGTCGGCCCGGGGTCCGCGGTGATGGAGATCGGGACCGGCTGGGGCGCGCTGGCGATCCGGGCCGCCATGCGCGGGGCCGTGGTCCGGACGATCACCCTGTCGGCCGAGCAGCGGGCGTTCGCCCTCGAACGGGTGGCCGCCGCCGGACTGTCCGACCGGGTCTCGGTCGAGCTGTGCGACTACCGGCAGGCGGCCGGGTCGTACGACGCGGTGCTCAGCGTGGAGATGATCGAGGCGGTGGGCGAGCGCTACTGGCCGGTCTTCTTCGCCACCCTCGACCGGCTGCTGGCCCCCGGCGGGCGGGTGGGCCTCCAGGCGATCACGATGCCGCACGACCGCATGATGGCCTCGCGGCACACGTACACGTGGATCCAGAAGTACATCTTCCCGGGCGGGCTGCTGCCCAGCGTCACGGCCATCGAGCAGAACCTCGGGCCGCTGCGTGTCGCCGGCCACCACGAGATGGGCGGCGACTACGCCGAGACGCTGCGGCTCTGGCGGGAGCGCTACTGCTCGCGGCGGGCGGAGGTCTCCCGGCTCGGCTTCGACGAGCTCTTCCACCGAATGTGGATCTTCTACCTGGCCTACTCGGAGGCCGGTTTCCGGTCGGGTTATCTGAACGTGCGGCAGCTCGTTCTGGAAAGGAGTGGGTCGTGACGCTCGTCGCCACCCGGTTGGCCGACACGGTCGCGGGGCTGTTCGGAGGTGAGCTGCCCGTGGGGCTGCGCACGTGGGACGGCGGGTTCGCCGGTCCCGCCGACGCGCCCGTCGTGGTGCTCAGATCGCCGCTGGCGCTGCGGCACCTGCTGTGGGCGCCCGGCGAGCTCGGGCTCGCGCGGGCCTACGTCACCGGCCACCTCGACGTCGAGGGCGACCTGGCCGACGGCTTCCGGCGGGTGTGGGCCGCCGGGACGGGCGGCCCGGGGTTGCCCGAGCTGGCGCGCGGGGCGCGTGCCCTCCTCGGGCTCGGCGTCGCCGGCCCGCGCCCGCCGATCCCCGCCAGTGAGGCGCGGCTGCGCGGCCGCCTGCACACCCGCGGCCGCGACCGCGACGCCATCGCCCACCACTACGACCTGTCCAACGACTTCTACTCGCTGATCCTCGACCCCTCGATGGCCTACTCGTGCGCCAAGTGGGCGCCCGGAGACGACCTCGCCTCGGCCCAGCGCCGCAAGCTCGACCTCGTGTGCGCCAAACTCGGCCTCGGACCGGGGACGCGCCACCTCGACGTCGGCTGCGGCTGGGGCTCGATGGTGCTGCACGCCGCCGGGTACGGCGCCGAGTCGGTCGGCGTCACGATCGCGGCCGAGCAGCAGGCGTTCGTCCGGGCCCGCGGCGGCGAGGTGCGGCTGCAGGACTACCGCGACGTCTCCGACGGCCCCTACGACGCGATCTCCTCCATCGAGATGGGCGAACACGTCGGCGAGGAGAACTACCCCGTCTACGCCTCGGCCCTGTTCGGCCTGGTGCGTCCCGGCGGGCGTGTGGTCGTCCAGCAGATGTCACGCGGCGCCGACGCGCCCGGCGGCGGCCCGTTCATCGAGCGCTACATCGCGCCCGACATGCACATGCGCCCCGTCGGCCGGACCGTCGCCATGTTCGAGGACGCCGGCTTCGAGGTGCTCCACGTGGAGGGCATGCGGGAGGACTACGCGAAGACCGTCCGGGCCTGGTACGACACCTTCGAGTCCCGCTACGACGAGGCGGTGGCCCTGGTGGGGGAGGAGGTCGCCCGGGTGTGGCGGCTCTATCTGGTGGGGGGCGGGCTGGCCTTCGAGTCGGGGCGCATGTCGGTCCACCAGATCACTTTGGGCCGCCCGTCGTGACAACCTGACCCGGGGGTGACGCGTCGAGGTGATATGCCGGAGAACCAAGGGCCCAGCAGGTTGCAGATCTGGTTGGGTGTGGGCCTCATCGTCCTGTTCGTCGCCGCGCTCGTGGCCCTCGTGCTGCTGCGCGACGACCCGCAGTGGGACCGGCTCGTGTTCCTGCTGCAGGGGCTGGAGGCGCTGGTGTTCGCGGCCGCCGGGGTGCTCTTCGGGACCGCCGTCGGGCGGTCGTCGGCCGCCGTGCAGGAGGTCGCCCAGGCGCAGGAGCGGGCGGCCGTCGCCGAGACCGACGCGGCCAACGGGCGGGCGCTCGCGTCGGCGGTGCTGGCGTCGGAGGAGCAGAGCGCGCGGCGGGGCAGCCGCGAGCCGGCGACGGCGGCCGAGTCGGACCTGGCGGCGCTGGCGCGAAGGTTGTTCCCCAACGCGTGACGAGCGTTGTACGCGTCGGTCCGAGGAGCGCGTCCGGTTGTCCGGTCGTGCTCCTCGACGACTCCGGAGAACGGCTGCTGCGGCACGCCGACCCCGCCGGGTTGTCCGCGCTCACCGGTGACCCGTCCCCGCGGGGCCGGCGCTCGCTGGGCCGGGCCCTCCACGACCTCGTGCACGATCCCTCGCTGGCCGGGGCCGTCTACCTGGACGTACGGGACGAGGAGTTGCGGTCGCTGCCCTGGGAACTGGTGATCGGTCCCGACGGGAGGCGACCCTTTCTGGCCGAAGGCGCGTGCTGGGCGCGCGGCGCGCCGCGTCCCTGCGCCCGGGGCGAGGTGCTGGTGCCGATCCGGCTGCTCGTCGTGCTGGGCGACACCGACGACCCGGCGCTGCTGGCCCGCGAGGAGGCCGACGCGATCAGGCGGTCGCTGCGGGGCCGCCACGGCGCCTGGCACGTCGAGGTGCTCGACCAGCCGACCCCCCGGCAGTTCTTCGACCGGATGGACGAGGTGCGGCCCCACGTCCTGCACTTCGTCGGGCACAGCGGGGTCCACCCGCTGGAGGGCCTGCCGATGCTGGCGTTCAACGGCCCCGCGGGGGCCGAGGGCGTGACCGCCGACCGCATCCTCAACTCGGTCAAGGAGCCGCCCCGGCTGGTGGTGCTCAACGCCTGCGGGGCCGAGGATCCCTCGGAACTCGCGGCGGCCTTCGGCGCGGGCGCGGTGATCACGATGCGCGGAGACGTCACCTCCGGCCCCGCGGTGGTGTTCGCCGAGCACTTCTACGACACGCTGGCCTCCGGCGCGGGCGTCGGTGAGGCGGTGCGGGCGGCCCGGTCGGTCATGTTCCGCGAGGGCCTGCCCGAGTGGGAGGCACCCTCGCTGGTGGTGTGGCACCCGGTCGAGCAGGTGTTGCCCTGGAGGTTCGGGGTCGACGACGCCACCGCCCGCCACCTGGGCGAACTCTATTCCGGCGTGGCCATGGCGGTCGACCGGACGACCGAGCGCTGGACGTTGTGGGGCGGGCCCGACTCCGACGCGCCACCCCATCGGGCGATGCTCGTCGACGGCGGGCCGGGGGTGGGCAAGTCGTCGCTGGTGCGGTCGTGCGTGTTCACGTGGCGGTTGCGGGGCTGCGCCGCCGTGTACGTCGACGCCGCCGGTCTGCGCGACGGAAGGAACGTGCCGTGGCTCGACGTGGTTCGGGCCCTGGCCGCCGCCCTGCCGCCGCTGCCCGGCGCGGCGCGGTTCGCCCACCAGCTCGTGCACCTCAGGAGGGGTTCGCGCCCGCCCGCCGGGCCGTTCGACCCCGACGACCTCGGGCCCTGGGAGGCCGCGAACGAGGCGGAGCCGCACCTGCGCGAGGCGCTGTTCGAGGGGCTGCGGGCACTGCTGGCCGAGGCCGGGCCGGTGACGATCGTGCTCGACCATCTGGCGCTCGTACCGGAACTGACCGACACGCTCGTGCCCGGCCTGCTGCTGCCGGTGCTCGACGAGCGGCCGGCCGGGGTGTCGGTGATCGTGGCGGCCGACGACGACCGAGTGCTGGGCGGGTTCGCCGCCCGCGCCCACCGGCTGCGGGTCGAGCCGTGGCACCGCGACCGCACCGAGGAGATCTTCCGCGAGTTCGGCGCCCGCGCCAACCGGCCGTTCAAGGGCGGCTGGAAGGACGCCTCCGACTGGGCGCGCGAGCACGCGCCGGTGTTCATGCCGTCCCAGCTCCACACGTTCCACCGCATGATCGAGACGGGCCGGCCATGAGCGGGGACGTCGTCGGCCGGGCGCTGGACCTGTGGGCGGGTGGCGACTTCGCGGCCTTCGTCGCGGCCGACGGCGGTGACCGGCTCCCGCCCGGGTTCGCCCGGGAGTTCGCCGACCGGCTCGCCGAGGCGGTGGCCGCGCGCGGTGACGGCGACGCCGCCCGCGCGGTGCTCCAGACGGCCCGGTCGTTGCCGCTGCGCACTCCCGGCGTGGCCGTCAAGCTGCACGCCCAGCAGAACACCATCGCCGCCCGCCAGGGCGACATGGCGACCCTGCTCTTCGGCGCGCTCCCGCTCGACGTGCGCGGTGTGCTGATGCGCTGCGCGTTGCCCACCCGGTTCGAGGCCGGCGTCTACGACGCGGTGCTGCGCGGCGACGGCCCGGATCTGGCCGAGATGGTGGCCGGCGGGTGGCTGACCATGGTCTCCGGCCGTTACCGGCTGAACCCCGCGCTGCGGGAGACGGCGTGGGCGCGGTGGTGGATCGACGAGGCGTGGACGGGCCTCTACAGCGTGCCGCACGCGCTGCGCCGCACGGCCAAGACGATCGGCGACAGGATCGGCGACGATCTCGAACGGCTGCGGCTGCTCGTGCTCGCCGACCCCGACCAGGCCATCGCCTTCTTCTGGACCCTCTTCGAGCGCGCCGACGCCCGCTTCGACCTGGTCGCCTGCCAGGACCTCCTCGACGTGCTCGCCGCCGACGACCTGATCGGCATCAGCTCCCACGTGGCCGACAGCCGCTCCGCCTACCAGGCCCGGCTCACCGCCCGCACCACTTGGGCCACCGAATACCGCCAGACCGGCCGCTACCTGCGGCGTCCCGACCTCGAAGCACCGCTGACCGGTGACGCCCGCGTCATCCACCTCCATGCCGCCGGAGGCATGGGCAAGACGATGCTGCTGCGCTGGTTCATCGCCCGCCACTGCCTCGCCCAGTGGCCCCACGTGCCGTGCGCCCGCGTCGACCTCGACGACGTCGACCCGGTGAACGCGGTCCGCCACCCCTGGCTGGTGCTGCTGGAGATCGCCGCCCAGCTGTCCCCGCAGGTGCGCGGCGAACCGTTCGCCGACCTGCTGCGCGACCACGGCAGATACCGCCGGGTGCTCAGCCGGACCGCCGTGCCCGACACCGCGCTGCTCTCCGAGGCCGCCGCCGGCGCCCACGGCGACGACGTCACCAGCCGCTTCTTCGCCACCCGCCTGCCCGACCACGTGATCGTCTTCGACACCCTCGAAGAGCTCGTGCTCAGGCCGGCCGCCGACCCGCGTCCGTTCGTCGAGACGCTCGCGCGGTTGTCCGGGCGGCTCGTTCTCTCCGGCCGGTACGACCTGCGCGACCGCCTTCCCGGATTCGCCGACGCCTTCCCCGGGGCGGTCGGCCTGGAGGTGCCGCCCTTCAGCGACGACCTGGCCACCGCCTACCTGACCGGACGCCGCGGCATCACCCGGCCCGACCTGGTCGAGGCCATGGTCCGGCGGGCGGACGGCCTGCCGTTCGCACTCGCCATGTACGGAGACCTGGCCGAGGCCAACCCCGCTCTGTCGGCCCGGGAGGTCGACGAGGCCCGCGAGCCCGCGTTGCTCTACTGCCTCGAACGCATCCTGGAACGCATCCCCGACGACCGGCTGCGCTGGTTGCTGCGTTACGCGGTGGTGCCCCGGCAGCTCGACGCCGAGTTCGTCGCCGAGGTGCTGTGGCCCCACCTGGAGGCGGGGCTGCGCGACGAGAGACTGCTCGACGACCCGGCCGCCGACGAGCGTCCCGACCGGCGAACCAAGATCTTCCTTCCCGGGCCGCCGCCTCCCGAGGTGTCCGCCCTGTGGGACGAGCTGGTCGGCTACGCGGGGGCGACCTCGTGGGTGCAGGCGACGGGCGACGGACGCCTGGTCCTCCACGAGAACCTGCGCGATCCGGTGCGCGACCTGCTGCGCGCCCAGCCGGTCCTCACCGTGCTCCACGAGGCGGCGCAGGCCCACTACCTGGCGCGGGGACGACCCGCGGAGGCGGCCTACCACGCCTTCCAGGCGCGGGGGAAGGCCGCGCTCCGGACGTGGCGGGGGTTGGTCGAGGAGGCGTGGCGGTCGGGGCGTGCCGACCTGGCCGGGGAGCTGGCCGACGACCTGCTGATCTACGCCACCGATGACGAGGTGCGTTACGCGGCCCATGTGGAGCAGGCCCGCGCCGCGATCGAGGCGGCCCGGCGCGACCGCGAGCCGGGGGCGTCGGGGGCCCACTGGAACCGGGCGGAGCGCGCGCTCGCGGCGGCGGGGCGGCTGGGGGAACCCTCGGCCATGCACCAGGCGCTGACGGCGGCGGTCCTCCAGGCCCGCGACCGCGACGAAGAGGCCCAAGCGGTCCTGGACGCCGCCACTCCCGCCGCCGAGGAGTGGGACGAGGACGTGGCGGCCGAAGCGGAGCTGGTGCGGGCCGGCTCCCGGGACGCCGAGACGGTCGAGCAGGTGTACGAGAGCGCCAGGCGGCGGCGCGACCTGCCGACGGTGATGGTCGCGGCCCGGCGGCTCGGCCTGTCGAGCGAGAAGCTGGGCGCTCCCACGGCGGCGGTCGCCCACTACCTGAGGGAGTCGGGCGACCTGCCGGAACTCGCCCGGTTCCTGCTGCGGCGGGGGCGGCCAGAAAGCGCGCTGTCGGCCCTGGACGGCGGGGGCCGCACCGGCGCCGTCGACGCGCGGCTCGCCACCGCCGAGGCCCTGCTCGCCCTGCGCCGCCCGACGGCCGCCCTGGAGTCGCTGACCGGCGAGGTCGGCGTCGCGCCGACGTTGGTGAGGTCCCGGGCCATGGGCGACCTCGTGGAGTACGAGGGCGCCCTGACCGCTCTGGCCGACGCCCGGCGCGCCGCCACCCTTCCCTCGGAGAGAGCCGCGCTGGACCGGGAGATCGCCAGGATCCACCTCCACGTGGGCGGCGACGCGGGAGCGGCCGAGCAGGCGCTCGGCGACCACCTCGACGGCGTCCTCGACCCCGATCCGCTCTGGGTGGACCTGCTGCTCGCCCGGGGACGGCGGGAGGGCGCGGCGGCCACGGCGCGGCGCATGGCGTTGGGCTCGTCCGATCCGGTGGCCCGGGTGAAGGCGGCGGTGTGGCGGCTTCGCACCGGCCTGCCCGACCAGCGCGCGCTGGTCCTGGCCGTCGAGGAGATCCCGGTCCTCGAGGTGCGCCTCACGGCGCTGAGCGAGCTGCGCGCATGTGCGCTCCCGGTGGACCTGTCGGAATCGGTGCTCGACCCGTGGCTGGCGGAGCGGTCCGGGTGGGCGCCGGGTGACCGGGCCGGCCTCGACCTCATCGCGGTCGAGGTCGCCCGCCTCGCCGGGCGCGCCGAGGAGGCCACGGTGCTCCTCGACGAGGCGGTGTCGTGGCTGGCGCGGCACGACGACGTCGTATGGCTCGACTGGATCAGAGCCCGTGACCGGCTCGGACCGGCGACCGTGGGGGAACCCGAGCCGGGGGAGATCTCGGGCGGCTCCGATCTGAGGGGCACGTTCCTGGTCGAACTCGCGCGCCGCCGGATGTCCCTCGACCCCGAGAGGGCGGCGTCGCGGCTGGATCAGGCCGGGCGGTTGATGGGCGAGCGGCCGATGTACTGGCACGGGCTGCTCTGGCAGGCCCGCGCCGAGCTGGCCGCCGCCCGGGGAGAGCCCGACGAGCACTTCCGGCGGCTCGCGGAGGACGTGTGGCGGCAGCTGGGCCGGCGAACCGGCTCCGCCGAGCCCGGCCCCGAGGACGAGATCGTTCTCGTGCTGGACGATTCCGCGCCCGGAGACACCGAGACCTGGGTGGCGCCGAGGGCTCGAAGCGTCCTGGGCAGCCAGGTGCTGCCCCGGTTGGAGGTTCGGCTGGCGGAGACCTCGCAGCCCGTCGACGTGCGGCTCACGGGTGTCCGGGGCCCCGGTGAGTCACCCTGGGAGTTGCTCGGCTTCGACGGCCTGCCGATGGGGCTGCACCCCCGCATCCGGTGCGTGTACCGCACGCCCGGCGATCTGGTCGCGCCGGAAGGCCCGCCGTCCCCGCGGCCCCGCCTGGTCGAGATCCTCCAGCCCGATCCGGCTTTGGCCGCCCGCGGCTTCGGCGTGCCGGGTTCGCTCAGAGTGGGGGAGGCCTACCGGAGCCGGGATGTCGGCGTCACCGGGCCGGAGGATCAGCAGTTCGCCGTCCTGCACGTCGCCGGGGTCATGGACGTCTCCCTGGACGCGCCGGCCCTCTCGTTCCTCGGCGACGACGCGCCGGCCGAACCGGAGACCCTGCTCCGGCGGCTGTTCCGGCGCCGTGAGGCGCCGCCCCTGGTCGTGCTCGACATCCTCGCCCCCGCCAACCGCGCCGAGTTCCACCGGCAGCTCCTGCTGCGCAACCGGTTCGCCCAGGAACTCGTGCGGGCGCGTTTCCCCGTCACCGTGCTGGCCGTCGGCCCCGCGCCCGGGCTCACGCGATCGGTCGCCGTGACCGACGTCGCCTCCTGCGTCGCGGAGGGCTCGACGGTTCCCCAGCTGTGGCGGCGGCTCCAGAGCCACGAGACCGCCTCGGAGTACGACATCTACGCCTTCACGGCCACGGCGCTGTTCTCCAACGTGCGCCCGGCCGACATGCCCCGGTTCGGCCGCTGATGACCCGTCGCAGGATCGAGCTGCACGCCAAGATCGCCGGCTTGGAGGCCGAGCTCGCCGCCTGGCGGTCGATGGCCGTGCGGGGCGCCCGCCTGGAGAAACACCACAGCCAGATCACCGCCGTGACCACGGCCCTCCAGGTCGCCGTCGACCACCTGACCACCAGGGCCGACTCGGACGACCCCTGGACGGCGACGGAGCACCTGCTGATCCGCACCCACGACGTCCTTGACTACTTCCGCGCCAAGTTCGCCGTCCGCCTGGCCGACGTCTTCGCCGACTATCTGACGGTCGCCGACGAACTCGCCTGGGAATGCTACGAGCCGGTCCGCACGTACGCCCCCCGGCTGAAGGAACCCCCGCTCGTCTTCCTCGACCGGTCGGCCGAACCCTTCTCCATCGCCCGGGGCGCCGACTACGCCGCCGAACTGACCGCGCGACCGCCGGGCACCCTGCGCCGGGTCGTGGAGCGCCTCCCCGTCCCGCTGGTCGGCGTGCCCTGGTTCCACCTGCGCCACCTCCCCGACGCCCTGGTCATCGCCCACGAGGTGGGCCACCTGGTCGAGACCGACCTCGCCCTGACCTCGACCCTGGAGGCGCTGACCGCCGGATCGGGCCCCGACTGGCGGCGCTGGCTCGGCGAGGTCTTCGCCGACGTGTACGCCACCCTCGCCACCGGCCCCGGCTACCTGAGCGCCCTGGCGGACTTCCTCGACACCGGCGCGGGCGGCACGGGCACGGGCGCCTACCCTCCTCCGGAGACCCGCCTCGACGTGGTCAGAGCGGTCCTCGACGGCACGTCCTCCTCCCAGGCCGCCGCAGTGGCGACGGCCCTGGTCGCGGGCCCCTACCCCGAGCTGGGCGGCCACCGCCTCGACGAGATCCTCACCTTCGACCGCGACCTGGCCGACCGCCAGGCGAGGGCCCTCCTGCTCCGCATGGCCCCCGACCCCCGCTCGAACGTGCGCACCCTCCTCGCCTCGGCGGCCCTCGCCTTCGCCCACGACCCCGAGACCTACCAGAGGGCCGGCACGACCGACCGCGTCGTCGAGGCCGCCCACCGCAGGATCACGGCCGGAGTCCGCGCGGCCACCCCCTCGAAGACGGCGGCCGAACGCGGCCGCGAAGCGGGCGAGGCCATCCTCGGCCTGCTCCTCTAGCCGGAACAGGCCCGCCTCACATGCCCAGCCGGGCCCCCATCAGCTTCTCCACCGCCCACGGCTCCCCGTCGAGCGCCACCCGCGCGTGGTCCTGCCGCCCGAAGGCGAACAGCAGCAGCTCCTGGGAGGGCCCGGTGACCACGACTGCGGGGTCGGACATCTTCGCCCCCGCCTTCTGGCCCGTCCCGGCCCGGCGCAGCACCACTCCCACGGGCGACTTGCGGAAGAACACCCGGGCCCCGGCGGCCACCCGTTTCCACAGCAGGTCGTCGAGGTCGGCGGGCAGTTCCCTCGGCTCCCAGCCGGCCTGGGCGCGCCGCACGTCCTCGTGGTGGACGAAGAACTCGATCGTGTTCACCGCCGAGTCGAGTCCGGGGATCAGGCCGTAGGGCGTCCAGAAGGGCGGGCCCTGCCGGACCTCGTTCACCAGCTCGGCGTAGGGCCGCGCGCGCACCTGCTCCTGCACGTTCCGCGTGTAGGGCGCCAGGAACTTGACCGCGATCCCGGCGGCGGCGTCGATCCGCCGTTCCCGCACGACCAGGTGGGCGGCGAGGTCGGCCGTCTCCCACCCGTCGCACAGGGTGGGCGCGAACGGCCCCAGATCGTCGAGCAGTTCGGTGATCGCGGCACGTTCCGCGCGGGCGTAACTCATGGCTCAACCCTAAGCACCCCGCCCGCCGGGAATAAGACGGGTGATCGCCGTGATTTCCCCACGTGGGCTTTCCCGGCCCTACGCCAATGGGCCCGCCCCTTGGTCAGACCTTGGCCCGATCCGGACTGTCGGCGGTCCTTTGTATGGTCGGAGCCGAACCACCGCCTCGAACGGAAGGAACCCCGAGTGCCCGAAAAGGTGTCATCCGCGGTCATGCGCCAGGGGTTCCGCGTCATCGGCCACGCCGTCAGGACCGAGCCGAAGATCTTCACGGGAGCGGTCCTGGCCAGCGCCGTCTACGGCGTGACGACCGTCCTGTCGTCGTGGGCGCTGGGCTGGGCCACCGAGAACGCCGTGCTGCCGGCCTTCCGCGACGGCCACGCCACCGGGGGAGCGCTGGCGCTGGCGGCCACGCTGATCGTCGGGGTCGCGGTGTTCAAGGCGCTGGGGATCATGGGCCGGCGCATCATGGCCGGCATCCACCAATACCGCATGCAGGCCCACTTCCGGCGCTCGCTGGGGCGGCAGTTCCTCCGCCTGCCGCTGTCGTGGCACCACCGCCACCCGACCGGGCAGCTGCTGTCCAACGCCAGCTCCGACGCCGAGGCCGCCTGGGGGCCGCTCGCGCCGCTGCCGATGGCGGTCGGCGTGATCGTCATGCTCGTGGCCGCCGCCGTGGCGATCGTGCTGACCGACCCCGTGCTCGCCGTCGTCGGCTTCCTGATCTTCCCGGCGATCGCCCTGCTGAACCTCGTCTACCAGCGCAGGCTCACGCCGCTCGCGACGCGGGCGCAGGAGCTGCGGGCGTCGGTGTCCGAGGTCGCCCACGAGAGCTTCGAGGGCGCGCTCGTGGTCAAGACCCTCGGCCGCGAAGACGCCGAGGCGGTCCGGTTCGACGAGAAGGCCGCCGCGCTGCGCGACGCCAACATCGCCGCCGGGCGGGTGCGCGGCATGTTCGACCCGCTGCTGGAGGCGCTGCCGACGCTCGGGGTGCTGGCCGTGCTGCTGTTCGGCTCCTACCGCCTCGCCTCCGGCGACGTCACCGCCGGTGAGCTGATCCAGGTGTCCTACCTGTTCACGCTGCTGGCCTTCCCCGTGCGGGCGCTCGGGTGGGTGCTGGGCGAACTGCCCCGCTCCGTCGTGGGCTGGACCCGGGTGCGGGAGGTGCTGTCGGCCGAGGGGTCGATGGTCTACGGCTCCGCCCGGCTGCCGGCCGACCGGCCCGCGCAGGTCGCCGTCACCGGCGTCTCCTACGCCTACGAGCCCGGCGTGCCGGTGCTGCGCGACGTCGGCTTCACCGTCGAGCCGGGCCGCACGGTCGCCGTGGTCGGCCCCACCGGCTCCGGCAAGTCCACCCTGACCCAGCTGCTGGCCCGCCTGGTCGACCCCGACGAGGGCGTGGTCACGATCGACGGGGTCGACCTGCGCGAGGTCGAACGCGACGGCGTGAGCGGCGCGGTCTCCCTCGTGCCGCAGCAGACGTTCCTGTTCGACGACACCGTCCGGGGCAACATCACGCTCGGCGCCGACGTCCCCGACGAGAAGGTGTGGGCCGCGCTGCGGCTGGCCCAGGCCGACGGGTTCGTCAGCGCCCTGCCCGACGCCCTCGACACCCGGATCGGCGAGCGCGGCACCACCCTGTCGGGCGGCCAGCGCCAGCGGCTCGCCCTGGCCCGCGCGGTGGCCCGCGAACCCCGGCTGCTGATCCTCGACGACGCCACCTCCAGCGTCGACCCGCAGGTCGAGAAGCGCATCCTGTTCGGCCTGCGCGACCAGCACGCCACCGTCATCGTGATCGCCTACCGCATGGCCACGATCTCCCTGGCCGACGACGTCGTCTACATCGAGAACGGCGCCGTCGCCGACCACGGCCCCCACGAGGCCCTGCTGGCCCGCTGCGCCGGCTACCGCGACCTCGTGACGGCCTACGAACGCCAGGAGGCCGAGAACGCGGCCCTCGAAGAGGAGACCGTCGCCCCGTGACGACCAACACAGTGACGACCAACACAGTGACGACCCAGACGCTCCAGAACGTCGAGCGCGGCGCGCTCGAGACCATCCGCCACGGCCTGCGGCTGTCGCCCGAGTTCCGCCGCGGCCTCGGGGTCACCCTCGCGCTGGCGATCCTGGCGACCGTCGGCAAGGTGATCGTGCCGATCGCCATCCAGCAGGTCATCGACCAGGGGCTCAACGGCTCCTCGCCCGACCTGCCGTTCATCCGCAACGCCGTGCTGGCCTGCGCGGCCGCGATCCTGCTGACCGCGCTGGCGGGCTACGCGATGAACGTGCGGCTCTACCGGGCCACCGAGTCGGGCCTGGCGACGCTGCGTGGCAAGGCGTTCCGGCACGTCCACGACCTGTCGGTGCTGACCCAGAACACCGAGCGCCGGGGCGCCCTGGTGTCGCGGGTGACCGGCGACGTCGACCAGATCAGCACCTTCATGCAGTGGGGCGGCCTGCTGATCATCGTGGCGAGCGGCCAGCTCGTGATCGCGACCGTGCTGATGGCCGTCTACTCCTGGCAGCTCACGCTGCTCGTGTGGGGCCTGTTCCTGCCGCTGGTCTTCGCGCTGCCTCGGTTCCAGCGCATGGTCGCCCGCAACTACCTGGTGGTGCGCGAGCGCACCGGCGACACCCTGGCCGCGATCAGCGAGTCGGTCGTCGGCAGCGCGGTGATCCGGGCCCACGGCGCCGAGGAGCGCACGGCCACCCGCATCGACGCCGCCGTCGACGCCCAGCGGGCCGCGCAGACCCGCGCCCAGAAGATCATCGGCTTCACCTTCCCGATCACCGAGCTGGTCGCCTCCGTCGCCATCGCCGGGGTGGTCGTCGTCGGCGTGCTGCTCGGCGTGGGCGGCTCGATCACCCCCGGCCGCCTGGTGGCGTTCCTGTTCCTGATCACGCTGTTCATCGCGCCGCTGCAGACCGCGACCGAGGTGCTCAACGAGGCCCAGAACGCCATCGCCGGCTGGCGCCGCGTGCTGAGCGTGCTCGACACCCCGGCCGACGTCGCCGACCCGGGCGAGCAGGGCGTGACCCTGCCGCGTGGCCCGATCACCGTGGCGTTCGAGAACGTCGGCTACGCCTACCCCGACGGCCCGCCCGTCCTGCGCGGGGTCGACGTGGTCATCCCGCCGCGCCGCCAGGTCGCCGTGGTGGGCGAGACCGGCTCGGGCAAGACCACCTTCGCCAAGCTGCTGACCCGCCTGATGGACCCGGTCGAGGGCCGCGTCACCGTCGACGGCGTCGACCTGCGCGAGCTGCGTTTCGCGTCGCTGCGCGAGCGCATCGTGATGGTCCCGCAGGACGGCTTCCTGTTCGACTCGACCCTGGCCGAGAACATCCGCTTCGGCCGTCCCGGCGCCACCGACGACGAGATCGCCGAGGCGCTGGCCGAGCTCGGCCTGGCCGACTGGCTCGACGGCCTGCCGGCCGGCCTGGAGACGCCGGTCGGCCAGCGCGGCGAGTCGCTGTCGGCGGGCGAACGGCAGCTCGTCGCCCTGGCCAGGGCCTACCTCGCCGACCCCGACCTGCTGCTGCTCGACGAGGCGACCTCGGCGGTCGACCCGGCCACCGAGGTCCGCATCGCGCGTGCCCTCGACGGCGTCACCCGCGGCCGCACGGCCGTCTCGATCGCCCACCGCCTGTCCACGGCCGAGGCGGCCGACGAGGTGCTCGTGTTCGACCGGGGCGAGATCGTGCAGCGCGGCTCCCACGCCGACCTGCTCAGGGAGCCGGGCGTCTACGCCGAGCTGCACGCCTCGTGGGCCGGCGCCACCCGCAGCTAGCCGCGCGCGTCGATCAAGGATTTGCCGTTGTCGCTGGTCGCTGCGGCAGAATGGTCATATGTCCCTGGACCCGAAGATCGCAGACCGGCTCAAGCGGACCGGCGACGGGCTGGTGCCCGCCGTCGTCCAGCAGCACGACACCGGTGAGGTGCTGATGCTCGCCTGGATGGACGACGAGGCGCTGCACCGCTCGCTCACCACCGGCCGCGCCACCTACTGGTCGCGCAGCCGGGGCGAATACTGGGTCAAGGGCGAGACCTCGGGCAACGTGCAATATGTCCGGCACGCGGCGCTCGACTGCGACGGCGACACCATCCTGCTCAAGGTCGACCAGCGGGGCCCCGCCTGCCACACCGGCACCCGCACCTGCTTCGATGACGACGTGCTTCCGGTGATCGAGGGTTCATGAACCGCCGCGCGCTCTACGCCTGGCTGATCCTCAGCGCGGCCGCCGGGGCGCTGGCCCTGCTGGCGGGCGGCCGGGTGTGGGCGCGACTGCTCGCCCCCACGGGGCCGGCCAACCCCGAGGCCCTCCACGACGTCCCGGGCGCCGACGTCGCGCCGGTGATCACCCCGGTCGTGCTGGCGGCGCTGGCGGGGTGCGTGGCGGTGCTCGCCACCAAGGGCGTCTTCCGGCAGATCGTCGGGGTGCTGGTGGCGATCTGCGGGGGCGCGGTCGTGGTCGGGATGACGCGGGTGTTCGACGACGTCCTGCTGCTGGAGTCGGCCGAGCTGCGGGGGGCCTCCGTCGACGTCACCGTGTGGCCGTGGCTCACCGGCCTGGGCGGGGTGCTGCTGATCGTGAGCGGCCTGTGGGCGGCGGTCTCGGGCGGGAGCTGGCCGGGCATGTCGGCGCGGTACGACCGGTCCGACCGGCGCAAGCCGCCTTCGGAACGGTCGATGTGGGATGCCATCGATCGCGGAGACGATCCCACCTGATTACAACTTGTCCTCAGGTTGCCCTGATTCGACGGGGATGTCGGCACCCGTCGCTACAGTCGTCGCATGACTTACGGGAACCAGCCCGGCGGCTCGGGGGACCCGGGTAACGAATACCCGGGTTACGGTCAGCAGCCGGACTACGGCCAGGGCGGCTACCCGCAGCAGCCCGGTTACCCCCAGCAGCCCGGCTACGGACAGCCCGGTTATGGGACGCAGAACACCCAGCCCGCGGGGGGCTACGGCCAGCCCGACTACGGCTACGGCCAGCAATACCAGCAGGGATATCAGCAGGGCTACCAGCAGCCCGGCTACGACCAGGCCTACGCGCAGCCGGGCTACGGCTACGCCGCGCCCCGGCCCACCAACGGCCTGGCGGTCGCCTCGCTCGTGATGGGCCTGATCGGCCTGGTCTTCTGCGGCCTGACCGCGATCCTGGGCGTGATCTTCGGCCACATGTCGCTGAGCCGCATCAAGAGCAGCGGCGAAGACGGCCACGGCCTCGCGGTGGCCGGCCTGGTGACCTCCTACATCACCATCGGCCTGTGGGTGATCCTCTGGCTGATCTTCGGCGCCGCCCTCCTCACCCTGGTCGGCCTCGCCGAGGCCACGCAGCAGTACGGCGACAGCATCGAGAACTGGCCCACGGCGTTCCCCACCTCCTGATCCACCCGGGCTGATCCACCTGGGCTGATCTACCCTGGGGCGATGACGTCCAGAACCGCCGCGATCGTGCTGCCGGCCTCCGTCGGCGGCCTGCTCGCGGCGGCGACCGCCTTCGTCGCGGTCGTCGACCCGTCGCGGCCCGGCCACTATCCGCCGTGTCCGTTCCTGCTGGTCAGCGGCTTCTACTGTCCGGGGTGCGGCGGGCTGCGCGCGGTCCACGCGCTGACCCGGCTCGATGTGGGCGGCGCGTTGTCGTTCAACCCGCTGTTCGTTGCGGTCGCACCGTTCCTGGTGTACCTGTGGGCGAAGTGGCTCTCGTCCGCCTGGCGGGAGAGGCCGCTGCGGACCCGCCTGACGGCACCCGTGGCCGTCTGGTCGTTCGTCGCGCTGGCCTTGTTGTTCGGGGTTTTCCGCAATACGCCGTACGGTGCTTTCCTGGCTCCGTGACCGGCACCCGATGGCGGGCCGACGTCGGCAAGGCCGATACCATCGGCAGGACGCAGTCGACCTGGAGGGATCCGGAGCACGTGAGCGAACGAGCCAGCAAGGGCGGTGAGGTCCGATGACGGTTCTCGACGACATCCTCGAGGGCGTCCGCGAAGACCTCGCCGAGCGGCAGAAGGCCGTGTCGATCGATGAGCTCAAGGAGCGCGCCCGGCGCGCCCCCACTCCACGTGACGTCTACGGAGCCCTGAAGGCCGACCGCGTCTCGGTGATCGCCGAGGTCAAGCGGTCGAGCCCGTCCAAGGGCGCGCTGGCCGCCATCGCCGACCCGGCCGCGCTGGCCGTCGACTACGAGGCCGGCGGCGCCCACGTCATCAGTGTGCTGACCGAGCGCCGGCGCTTCGGCGGGAGCCTGGAGGACCTGGCGGCCGTGCGCGCCGCCGTGGACATCCCGATCCTGCGCAAAGACTTCATCGTCACCGCCTACCAGCTCTGGGAGGCCCGCGCCCACGGCGCCGACCTCGCCCTGCTGATGGTGGTGTCGCTCGACCAGAACGCCCTGGTCTCGCTGATCGAGCGGGCCGAGTCCATCGGGCTCGTCCCGCTGGTCGAGGTCCACACGGAAGAGGAGCTGGAGCGCGCGGTCGACGCGGGCGCCAAGCTCATCGGCATCAACGCCCGCGACCTGCGCACGCTCGAGGTCGACCGCGACGTCTTCGCCAGGCTCGCCCCGAAGGTGCCCGAGGGCGTCATCCGGGTCGCCGAGTCGGGTGTGCGCGGCCCTCACGACCTGCTCGCCTACGCGCGCGCCGGCGCCGACGCGGTGCTGGTCGGCGAGAGCCTCGTGACCGGCAAAGACCCGCGTTCGGCGGTGAACGACCTGGTCACCGCGGGCGCCCATCCTTCGTCCCGCCAAGAACGGCAGTCGTGACCGGAGACTCGTCCATGTCCATCTCTGAGGGCACCCTCATCACCCCCGCCGACTTCACCGGCGCCGGTTCCGGCGGCGACGTCAGCGAGCGGGGCAAGTTCGGCGTGTTCGGCGGGCGCTTCGTGCCCGAGGCGCTGATCCCGGCCCTCGACGAGGTGGCCGCCGAATACGAGAAGGCCCGCACCGACCTGGCCTTCATCCGCGAGTTCGACCACCTGCTGCGCACCTACGCCGGCCGTCCGACGACGATCACCGAGGTGCCGCGGTTCGCCGAGCAGGCGGGCGGCGCCCGCATCCTCCTCAAGCGCGAGGACCTGACCCACACGGGCGCCCACAAGATCAACAACGTGCTCGGCCAGGCCCTGCTCACCAAGCGCCTGGGCAAGAGCCGCGTCATCGCCGAGACCGGCGCGGGCCAGCACGGCGTCGCCACCGCGACCGCCGCCGCCCTGATGGGCCTGGAGTGCGTCATCTACATGGGCGCCGTCGACTGCGAGCGGCAGGCCCTCAACGTGGCCCGCATGAAACTGCTCGGCGCCCGGGTGGTGCCCGTCACCAACGGCAGCCAGACCCTGAAAGACGCCATCAACGAGGCGTTCCGCGACTGGGTCACCAACGTCGACTCGACCCACTACCTGTTCGGCACGGTCGCCGGTCCCTACCCGTTCCCCGGCATCGTCCGCGACTTCGCCCGCATCATCGGCGTCGAGGCCCGCCGCCAGGTCCTCGAACTGACCGGCAAGCTGCCCGACGCGGTCTGCGCCGCCGTCGGCGGCGGCTCCAACGCCATCGGCATCATGCACGCCTTCATCCCCGACGAGGGCGTCCAGCTCCACGGCTACGAGGCCGGGGGCCGGGGCCTGGAGAGCGGCGAACACGCCCTCACGCTGACGGCGGGTTCGATCGGCGTCCTCCACGGCAGCCGCACCTACGTGCTGCAGGACGACGAGGGCCAGACCGTCGAGTCCCACTCCATCTCGGCGGGTCTCGACTATCCGGGCGTCGGCCCGGAGCACGCCTGGCTCAAGGACAGCGGCCGCGCCACCTACCACGGCATCACCGACGCCGAGGCGATGGAGGCGTTCGCCCTGCTCGCCCGCACCGAAGGCATCATCCCGGCCATCGAGTCCTCCCACGCCCTGGCCGGCGCGCTCAAGCTGGGCCGCGACCTCGGTCCCGACGCCACGATCCTGGTCAACCTGTCCGGTCGTGGTGACAAGGACATGGGGACCGCGATGAAATACTTCAACCTGTAGCCGGAAGCCAGCCATGACGACACTTGCCACGGTCTTCGAGAAGGCCCGCGCGGAGAACCGCGCCGCGCTGGTGGGCTACCTGCCCGCCGGGTTCCCCACGATCGACGGCGCCATCGCCGCCGCGACCGCCATGGTCGAGGCCGGTTGCGACGTGATCGAGATCGGCCTGCCCTACTCCGACCCGCTGATGGACGGCCCGACCATCCAAGACGCCGTACACCGGGCGCTGGAGAACGGCACCCGCATCGCCGACGTGATGCGCACGGTCGAGGGTGTGGCCAAATCGGGCGCGGCGACCCTCGTCATGACCTACTGGAACCCGATCGACCGCTACGGCGTCGAGCGTTTCGCCCGCGAGCTGGCCGACGCCGGGGGGGTCGGCACCATCACGCCCGACCTGACCCCCGAAGAGGCCGGTCCGTGGCGCGAGGCCAGCGCGGCGGCGGGCATCGACACGGTCTTCCTGGTCGCCCCGAGCTCCACCGAGGAGCGCATCGGCGTCGTGGCCGACTGCTGCACCGGCTTCGTCTACGCCGCCTCGCTGATGGGCGTCACCGGCGCCCGTGAGTCGGTCGGACAGGCGGCCGAGGGCCTGGTCAAGCGCACCCGCCCCCACGCCAAGGTCCCGGTCTGCGTGGGCCTGGGCGTCGGCACCGGCAGCCAGGCCGCCGAGGTCGCCGCCTACGCCGACGGCGTGATCGTGGGCTCGGCCTTCATCCGCCGCCTCCTCGACGCGCCGAACGAGCAGGAGGGCCTCCGGGCCGTCCGCGAACTCGCCGCCGAACTGGCGGAGGGCGTCCGCCGCTAGCCTCTCCGTTTCGAACGGCCGGTCACCGCAACGGTGACCGGCCGTTTCTCCGTCCTGGCCGTCCTTCGCAACAGCCGCGGCTCCTCTCCGCCCCCTGTATTCGTGACCGGCGCTGTCCTGTGACGGCTCCATTTCCGTTACGGCTCCGCCCACCCCGGCGCCGACCGCCGACCCGGGCCGCCGCCGTATCCGGCGCCAACCGGCCGCGCCGCCCGGCCGCCCTACGCCCGCTTCCGGCCCGAGATGAACGAGACGGTTCGAGACGCCCGAGACGGTTCGTGGCGGCGCGGTATTCGCGCGGCCGGTTGGCGCCGGTCGCGGTGAGGAGGGGGGCGGCGGTCGGGGCCGGCCCGGCGGAGCCGTAACGGAGGAGAAGGCCCTGGGATTTACCAGGACGACCCTCCCCATACCCGCCCCCAGGTTTCGCCTTACCCAGTGTTTATCGAGGTCATGGTGGGGTGGACTCCAATAGGTTCCGTGTCGGTGGCCGTGTAGGCGGCCCCGGGACCTGGGAGGAGTCTCCGTGTCAACGCATCGTCGCGGCCCGAGTTCGTCACTCAGTGCATCTGTCGTTGTACCCTGGGTGACGACCGTCGCCCGGCTCGTGCTCGCCGGCGTGCTCATCGTCGCGGGGTGGCTGAAGATCGGCGCCCCCGCTCTGTCGGTGCAGGCCGTGCGCGCCTACGAACTACTGCCGGACCGGATCGCCACGGCCGTCGGATACGGCCTGCCCGTGCTGGAGATCGTCGTCGGAGTGCTCCTTGTCCTTGGCCTGCTCACCCGCCTGTCGGCGGTCGGCGCGGGGCTGCTCATGGTCGCCTTCGTCATCGGCATCGCCTCGGCGTGGGCGCGGGGGCTGCGCATCGACTGCGGCTGCTTCGGCGGCGGCGGGCCGCTCGCCGAAGGACAGGAGCCGTCCTACCTGCCGGAGTTGCTGCGCGACTTCGGGCTGGTGGTGCTGGCGGGCTGGATCGCCTGGTTCACACCGGGCCGGTTCGCGCTCGACAGGCCCCTGGGCCTGGCCCCCCGCCCATACGCCGAGGAGGAGTCCGGCGATCACGAGCCCGGCGTGAGTGATCACTTGGATGAAGTGAAGGAGAACCACTGATGGGCAAAGGTGCGCGCGAGGCGACGGCCCGGGAACGGATCGCCGCGCAGCGGCAGGCCGACCGCAGGAAGGACCGCCACCGCCGCCTCGCCACGATGGTCACCATCGGGACCATCGCCGTCCTGGCCATCGGCGGCGGCGCCTGGTACGCCGCCGCCCGGGACACCGCCGAGCAGCAGGCGGCGGCCGCCGAACTCGCCCCGACCACGGTCAACGCCGACGGAACGGTCACCATGGCCCGGCCGGGGGTGACCGCGCCGGTGCTCGACGTCTACGAGGACTTCCAGTGCCCGGCCTGCAAGGCGCTGGAGGAGTCGTCGGGGCCGACGATCAAGAACCTGGCGTCCGAGGGCAAGGCCAAGGTCGTCTTCCACCCGATCACGATCTTCTCCATGGAGCCGACCAAGTCCAACTCGGTCCGCGCCGGGGCGGCCTCCCGCTGCGTCACCCAGGGGGCGCACTGGCCGGCCTTCCACGACCGGCTCTTCAAGGAGCAGCCCTCGGAGACCGTCGAGGGCTTCCCGCTGACCGACCTGGTCGCCTGGGGCAAGGACGCGGGGATCACGGCGCCCGACTGGGAGAAGTGCGTGACCTCCCAGAAGTACGCCCAGACCCAGCTCACCCAGTCCGACAAGGTGATCCGGGAGGAGAAGATCACCGGCACGCCCACGCTCAAGCTGAACGGCAAGGACCTCGACTCCAACGTCGCGTTCGTGCCGAACAAGCTCCGCCAGGCCGTGCTCGCGGCCGGTAAGTGACGCCGTCTCAGGCAGATCCGAAACGCGAGCCACGACCGGCCTCCGGCCGGCCGCGGCTCGCTTGAGGATGGGGTGATCAACCTGAGACGGGCTCATTGGTGACGGGGGTGCGCGAGTGCGCCTTGGAGGCGGTAACGTCCTGTGACATGCCCCTCGCCTCGATCCCGAGCCCGTCGCAGGGGGTCTGGTACCTCGGACCCCTTCCCATCCGGGCCTATGCGCTCTGCATCGTGCTGGGCGTCGTCGTCGCCGTCTGGCTCGGCGAGCGCCGCTGGCGCGCCCGTGGCGGCCTTCCCGGCACGATCACCGACCTGGCCGTCTGGGCGGTCCCGTTCGGCCTGGTCGGCGGCCGGCTCTACCACGTCATCACCGACAACCAGCTCTACTTCGGAGCTGACGCGGAGAACCCGTGGTATCACGTGTTCTTCATCTGGAAGGGCGGCCTCGGCATCTGGGGGGCGGTCGCGCTCGGCGCCGTCGGCGTCTGGATCGCCTGCCGCCGGCGCGGCATCTCCCTGTCGGCCGTCGCCGACACCGTCGCACCGGGCATCCTGATCGCCCAGGGCATCGGCCGGCTGGGCAACTACTTCAACCAGGAGCTCTTCGGCGGTCCCTGCGACTACGCCTGGTGCCTGGAGATCGAGCCCGGCCGCCCCGGCACCGTGCCCGGCGCGCTGACCTACCACCCGGCGTTCCTCTACGAACTGCTCTGGAACTTCGCGGTGGCCGGCCTGCTCCTGCTGATCGGGTCGCGGTTCACGCTGCGCCACGGCCGCCTGTTCGCCCTCTACGTCATGGGCTACACCCTGGGCCGCTTCTGGATCGAGGGCCTGCGGGTCGACCCGGCCCACGAGATCCTCGGCATGCGCCTCAACCAGTGGACCTCCATCGTGCTGTTCCTCGGCGCGCTGGCCTACTTCTGGCTGACCAGGAACAAGACCACCGAAGAGGTCATCGTGCCCGAGGGCGCGCTCCCGCCGGTGGCCGAGGGCGCCGAGGCCGACCCGGCCCACCTCCACGACCAGGCCGACGACCACGAGATCGACCGCGAGAACGAGGCGCGGGGCGAGGCCGGTGAGGCCGCCGCTCCCGACGACAAGACAGAGAAGGCCGAGGAGGCCGGTCAGAGATGACCGGCGCCGCCGGCCCGGAACTCCCCTCCCACCACAACCACCGCGACGTCACGGGTGGCTGGTTGCGTCCGGCGGTGTTCGGCGCGATGGACGGCCTGGTGTCGAACTTCGCGCTCATCGCCGGCGTGGCCGGCGGCACGGCCAACACCCGCGTGATCGCGCTCGCGGGTGTCGCGGGCCTGGCCGCCGGGGCGTTTTCGATGGCCGGAGGAGAGTACGTCTCGGTGGCGAGCCAGCGTGAGCTGGCCCAGGCCGAGATCGCGGTCGAACGCCGCGAGATGGCCCTCCACCCCGAAGAGGAGGAGGCCGAGCTGGCCGCCCTCTACGAACGGCGCGGCGTCGACCCCGAACTGGCCGCCGAGGTGGCCCGGCAGATCTCCCGCAACCCCGAACAGGCCCTGGAAGTGCACACCCTCAACGAGCTGGGCGTGAAGCCCGACGACCTGCCGTCGCCGGTGACCGCCGCGTCGTCGTCGTTCCTGTCGTTCGCCGTCGGCGCCGTCATTCCCTTGGCGCCCTACCTGGCCGGGGTGACCTCCCTCTGGGTGTCGGCCGCCCTGTCCATGGTGGCGCTCTTCGGGGCGGGCGCGCTCGTGGCCCGGGTGACCGCGCGGAACTGGTGGTTCACCGGCCTGCGCCAGCTCCTGGTCGGCGGGATCGCCGCCGCGCTGACCTGGGGACTGGGGTCGCTGATCGGGGCGAACGGCCTGTGACCCCCGCCAAGTCCTCCCGTGCCAAGCGCCGTCCGGCGCCCGAAGACACCTGGGGCAGCGTCAAGCTGGCCGAGATGGGGCTCACCGGCGGCCAGCAGAAGATCCTGGCGGTCCTGGCGACGGTCGTCGGCATCCTGCTCATGGCGTTCGTGCTGGTCTTCGTGGTCGAGGCGTTCGACGAAGACCCGACGCCCGAACAGCTGTCGAGCTCGCCGCTGGGCCAGGCCCGGCCGGCCGCCTACCGGGCCTGGCCGTCGCTGAAGCAGTTCGCGCCGATCGCCGACCGGGCCGCCGACGCCAAGCCGCTGACCGTCGAAGAGGTCTTCACGACCAAGACGCTGAAGGCAGGCAAGGTCACACTGAGGCTGGGCGAGCGCCGGCTCGACGCCGACTGCGCCACGGCCGTCTGGGGCGAGGCGCTGACCGAGGCCCTGACGGAGGCGGGCTGCACCCAGGCCGTCCGCGCCCAGTTCACCAGCGCCGACGGCCGCTACGTCGCCCAGTACGCCCTGTTCAACCTGGAGTCGGCGACCGCCTCCGACGAACTGGTGAAGCGGATCTCCAACCTCTACCGGGGCGGCTGGTTGCTGGCGCTGCCGTCGGCCGAGCCGGCGCTGACCGGCTTCACCGAGGCCAGCGGCCACGCGATGGGCCACTACCTGGGGCTGGTCTGGATCGGCCGCGCCGACGGCGAACGGCCCGAGGAGACCGACGACATGGTGACGCTCGGTCTCGCCGTCCGCGAGGCGGAGAAGGTCGTCTACCGGCGGGTGGTCGCGGTGACCGGGGTGCCCGCCGCCTGAGCACCGACCGGCGCCGTCCGCCCACGCTCGGTGTCCGCCTTTCGAGATGTCCGCCCTCCCGCGCCCCCGTGCCCGTCATGATGGTGCGGTGAGGGTGGGACTGATGATGCGGGCCGTGCCGGTGCTCGCGCCCGTGCTGGTGATGGTGCTCGCCGGGTGTTCGGGTGCTGACGGCGTCGCCCGGCCCGGGACCGTCCGGGCCGAGATCAGCTCGGCGATCTACGCGCCGATCGAGCAGCAGCGGGTCGACGCCGCGCCGCTGACCGAGCAGGAGGTCTTCCCGGCCGCCGCCCTGGGGGTCATGAAGAGGGAGTCGGTCACGCTGACCGCCGATTGCGGCGCGGCCGTGGCCGCCGACGTCGACGGGTGCACTCAGGTCGTCCGGGGGTTGTTCCGGGGGCCCGAGCTGGTCGGGCAGGTGGCGGTGTTCAACCTGGGCGACGTGGCGCAGGCCGACGCGCTGGTCCACCGGTTCAGGGAGGAGCTGTTCCTGACGCCGCTGGCCTCCGAGCGGGCCGGCACCGCGATGGTCAGGGCGATGGGGCACTTCGTGGCGGTGAGCTGGGTGTCGGCCGAGGGCGACGCCAAACCGGATCTCGCCGAGCCGCTGGCCGCCCTCGACCAGGCCTCACGCTTCGTCCAGGCCCGGATCCTCGCCCTCTAGGCTGCGGGCGACCGCGGCGGCGAGGCCGGTCAGGCGGTGCATCGGGAGTTCGAGCGCGGTCGCGCCGGCCCAGGCCGGGATGCGCGCCCTGGCCTGGTTCTTGGTCAGCCCGAGCTCGGCGACCAGGCCTTCGCGCCAGGCGTTGGCGACCTTGCCGTGGCTGCCCGCGAGGATCCGGCGGGTGATGGCGTCGGGGGCGGGCGGGAGCCGTACCGGAGAGGTGGTGCCGAAGACGCGGACCTCGGCGTCGCGGGCGGCGAGCACCAGGCGCGGGAGGGCGGCCTCCAGGCCGGGGGCGTGGATCGCCACCCGGGAGACCTGTGCGGCATAGGGCTTGGCCAGCCACGTCGAGAGGCGGACCCGGGGGACGCCCGGGAGCAGGTCGCGGGGCCAGTCGCCCACGAGCAGGTCGGGGGCGTAGTCGCCCAGCTCCGGGGGCGCGGCCTTGGCCGATTCGACCGCCTGCGGGCCCTGGGTGTAGATCGCGGTGGCCAGGCGGTCGACGCGGGAGGCGACGGCGGGCCAGCTCTTGGTGGTGGGGCGCAGGACGTAGAGGTCGGCGGCGCTGCCGATCGCCTCGGCGCCGTCGTAGCGGTTGAAGTCGGGGTAGATCGCCTCGTTGAGCAGTTGCAGGTCGGCCAGGGCGTGCTGGACCTTCAGGGCCAGCATGGGGGTGCGCTCGGAGGCGCCGTAGGCGAGCAGGACCCGGCCCTCGTCGCGGTCGCGCAGGCCCTCCAGCCCCCGGGCGACGAAGAGGCCCACGCCGGCGGGGGTGTAGGGCGGGTCGGTGATCGCCAGATCGCCCCAGCCGCGGGCCGACGGGGGCAGGCCGAGCCGGAGGTCGGCCCAGCGGGTGGTCACCCCGAGGTCCTGTTCGTCGATGTACGCCAGGATCCGGTCGTCGATGTCGACGACCATGACCTCGGCCTCGGGGTGGATGAGACGGACCGCCAGCGAGGTGAGGTCGTGGTCGCCCACGCAGAGCAGCCGCGAACCGGGCAGCCAGAACCGCGCGCCGAGCAGCAGGGCCCGCCTGACCACGGTCTCCGGCGTGGCTGACACGTGGTCGAGGGCCGACCTCCCGCGCGGCGCCCGGGCGATGATCCCGGCCATCCTCTCGACCACCGACGGGTCCACCATGTGAGACACCGGGTCCGAAATAGAGGACGATATCGAAATGTTGTAGAGTTTGACCTGTTCAGTTGGGATTCGGACGTGCTGGTCGCGATGCTCAAGGGGGAGCACGCGCATGAGCGCCTCGATCGTCCTGCGGGACGTCGCCGTCTCCCTGACCACATCGGCGAGCGTCCACCAGCGTCCGTCCGACAGGAGAGAGACAGCCTTTCGCAACCGCCGTCCGTCCACACCGGCACGCGCGTAGAGCTCGTCGATCGACATACGCGAAACCTTAGTGGCCCCGGCAGGTGCCATCCGGAAACGGTGGGGTAACCTCTACTCACCACAACTGCAGCAGGGCCAGCGTCGTCCCTCTGTCACCACGCAGAAGATGACGACGGGAGTGATTTCATGCCTGCTGCCCGCCATGGCCGTCCTGGGGACCTTCCCGAGCCTCAGGGCCTTTACGACCCCTCGTACGAGCATGACGCCTGTGGTGTCGCCATGGTGGCCGACGTCCACGGCCGCCGTAGCTACGACATCGTCGAGAAGGCTCTGACCGCGCTCATCAACCTCGATCACCGGGGTGCTCGGGGGAGCGAACCGGACACCGGTGACGGCGCCGGCATCCTGACCCAGATCCCGGACGCCTTCTTCCGCGCGGTCGTCCCCTTCGACCTCCCGGAGGCCGGGAAGTACGCCGCCGGCATCGCCTTCCTGCCCATCGACGCGCAGGCCAGGGCGACCGCGCTGCGGATGATCGACGAGATCGCGACCGAGGAGAACGTCAAGGTCCTCGGCTGGCGCGACGTGCCCGTCGACACGCGGCACGCCGGGCCGACCGCCCGCGCCGTGATGCCCCACTTCATGCAGCTGTTCGTGAGCTCCGGCGACCTGTCGGGCATCGACCTCGACCGGGCCGCCTTCGCCTTCCGCAAGCGGGCCGAGCACGAGGCCGACGTCTACTTCGCCTCGCTCTCCAGCCGGACCACCGTCTACAAGGGCATGCTCACCCCGCAGCAGGTCGAGCCCTTCTTCCCCGACCTGTCGGACGAGCGTTACGTCACCGCCATCGCGCTGGTGCACTCGCGCTTCTCCACCAACACCTTCCCGTCGTGGCCCCTGTCGCACCCCTACCGCTACGTGGCCCACAACGGCGAGATCAACACCGTCAAGGGCAACCGCAACTGGATGCGCGCCCGCGAGGCGATGCTGGAGACCGGCCTCATCCCCGGTGACCTGGAGCGGCTGTTCCCCATCTGCGACCCCGACGGCTCCGACACCGCCTCGTTCGACGAGACGCTGGAGCTGCTGCACCTCGGCGGGCGCTCGCTGCCCCACGCGGTGCTGATGATGATCCCCGAGGCGTGGGAGAACCACACGGAGATGGACCCGGCCCGCCGGGCCTTCTACGAGTTCCACTCCACGCTGATGGAGGCCTGGGACGGCCCCGCGTCGATCTCCTTCTCCGACGGCACCGTCGTCGGCGCCGTGCTCGACCGCAACGGCCTGCGTCCCGGCCGGTTCTACGTCACCGACGACGGCCTGGTCATCCTGGGCTCCGAGGCGGGCGTGCTGAGCGACATCCCGCAGGAGAAGGTGGTCCGCAAGGGCCGTCTCCAGCCGGGCAAGATGTTCCTGGTCGACACCGCGCGCGGCCGGATCATCGAGGACGACGAGATCAAGGCCGAACTGGCCGCCGCCGAGCCCTACGAGGAGTGGCTGCACGCCGGCCTGGTGCGGTTCGAGGAGCTGCCCGAGCGCGAGCACGAGCACCCCACCCACGAGGCCCTGGTCAAGCGCCAGCAGACCTTCGGCTACACCGAGGAAGAGCTGCGGATCATCCTCACCCCGATGGCCGCGACCGGCGCTGAGCCGATCGGCTCGATGGGCACCGACAGCCCGGTCGCCGCGCTCAGCGACAAGCCGCGGCTGCTGTTCGACTACTTCAGCCAGCTCTTCGCGCAGGTCACCAACCCGCCGCTGGACGCCATCCGCGAGGAGCTCGTCACCTCGCTGCAGTCGACCATCGGCCCCGAGCACAACCTGCTGGAGCCGGGCGCGGCCTCCTGCCGCCGCCTGGTGCTGCCCTACCCGGTGATCGACAACGACGAGCTCGCCAAGATCGTCCACATCAACGACGAGGGCGCCCTGCCGGGCTTCCAGCCCCACGTCGTGTCGGGTCTGTTCCACGTCGGCGGAGGCGGCGACGCGCTGACCCGGCGGCTCCAGGAGATCCGCGAGGAGGTCTCGCAGGCGATCGCCGACGGCGCGCGCATCATCGTGCTGTCCGACCGGGGGTCCAACGCCGAGAAGGCGCCGATCCCGTCGCTGCTGCTCACCGGCGCGGTGCACCACCACCTGATCCGGGAGAAGTCCCGCACCCGGGTGGGCCTGGTCATCGAGACCGGCGAGGCGCGCGAGTGCCACCACATGGCCCTGCTCATCGGCTACGGCGCCAGCGCGATCAACCCCTACCTGGCGATCGAGACCGTCGAGGAGCTGTTCCCCGACAGCCGCAAGGCGGTCCGGAACCTCATCAAGGCGTACGGCAAGGGCGTCCTCAAGGTCATGTCCAAGATGGGCGTGTCCACGGTGGCGTCGTACACGGGCGCCCAGATCTTCGAGGCCCTGGGCCTCGGGGCCGAGGTCATCGACGAGTGCTTCACCGGCACCACCTCGCGCCTGGGCGGCGTCGGCTTCGACGTGCTGGCCAAGGAGGCGCTCCAGCGGCACACCAAGGCCTACCCGAGGGCCGAGAACGCCCACCGGCGCCTGGAGGTCGGCGGCGAGTACCAGTGGCGGCGCGAGGGCGAGCCCCACCTGTTCAACCCGACGACCGTCTTCAAGCTCCAGCACGCCACCCGCACCCGGCGTTACGAGATCTTCAAGGAGTACACCGACCTGATCGACGGTCAGGCCGAGACCCTCATGACGCTGCGCGGCCTGTTCAAGCTGCGCCCGGCGCCCGGCGGTCCCGTCCCGATCGACGAGGTCGAGCCGGTCTCCGAGATCGTCAAGCGGTTCTCCACCGGCGCCATGTCCTACGGCTCCATCTCGATGGAGGCCCACGAGACCCTCGCCATCGCCATGAACCGGCTCGGCGCCAAGTCGAACACCGGCGAGGGCGGCGAGGACCCCGAGCGCCTCTACGACCCGACCCGCCGTTCGGCGATCAAGCAGGTGGCCTCCGGCCGCTTCGGCGTGACCTCCGAATACCTGGTCAACGCCGACGACGTGCAGATCAAGATGGCCCAGGGCGCCAAGCCCGGCGAGGGCGGCCAGCTGCCCGGCCACAAGGTCTACCCGTGGATCGCCAAGACCCGGCACTCCACGCCGGGCGTCGGCCTGATCTCGCCGCCGCCGCACCACGACATCTACTCGATCGAGGACCTGGCGCAGCTCATCCACGACCTGAAGAACGCCAACCCGCAGGCCCGCATCCACGTGAAGCTGGTCTCCGAGGTCGGCGTCGGCACGGTCGCGGCGGGCGTCTCCAAGGCCCACGCCGACGTCGTGCTGATCTCCGGTCACGACGGCGGCACCGGCGCCTCGCCGCTGACCTCGCTGAAGCACGCGGGCACCCCGTGGGAACTCGGCCTGGCCGAGACGCAGCAGACCCTGCTGCTCAACGGGCTGCGCGACCGGATCGTGGTGCAGGCCGACGGCCAGCTCAAGACCGGCCGCGACGTCATCATCGCCGCCCTGCTCGGCGCCGAGGAGTACGGCTTCGCCACCGCTCCGCTGGTCGTCTCGGGATGCGTCATGATGCGCGTCTGCCACCTCGACACCTGCCCGGTGGGCGTGGCCACCCAGAACCCCGAGCTGCGCAAGCGCTTCACCGGCAAGCCGGAGTTCGTGGTCAACTACTTCGAGTTCATCGCCGAGGAGGTCAGGGAGTACCTGGCCGAGCTGGGCTACCGCTCGCTCGACGAGGTCATCGGCCGCAGCGACCTGCTCGACACCGAAGCCGCCGTCTCCCACTGGAAGGCTCAGGGCCTGGACCTGTCGCCGATCCTCTACCAGCCGGAGCTGCCGCAGGGCACCCCGCGCAAGCAGGTCGTCGCGCAGGACCACGGCCTGGCCGAGGCGCTCGACAACACGCTGATCCAGCTCGCCGAGGGCGCGATCGAGTTCGGCCAGCAGGTCACGCTGGAGCTGCCGATCCGCAACGTCAACCGGACCGTCGGCACCATGCTCGGTCACCACGTCACCAAGAAGTGGGGTGGGGCGGGCCTGCCGGAGAACACGATCGACGTGAGCTTCACCGGTTCGGCCGGCAACTCCTTCGGCGCGTTCGTGCCCAAGGGCATCACGCTGCGGCTGACCGGCGACGCCAACGACTACGTCGGCAAGGGCCTGTCGGGCGGCCGGATCACGGTCACCCCGCCGAGCGACCTGCTCGACGGCCAGATCATCGCCGGCAACGTCGGCCTCTACGGCGCGACCTCCGGCGAGGCGTTCATCCGGGGCGTGGTGGGCGAGCGCTTCTGCGTCCGCAACTCCGGCGCCACGGCCGTCGTCGAGGGCGTGGGCGACCACGGGTGCGAGTACATGACCGGCGGGCGGGTCGTCGTCCTCGGGCCGACCGGGCGCAACTTCGCGGCCGGCATGTCCGGCGGCGTGGCCTACGTGCTCGACCTCAAGCCCGAGCGGGTCAACCGGGAGATGGTCGAGCTGGAGCCCCTCGCCGAGGAGGACTCCGAGATCCTGCGTGAGCTGGTCGAGAAGCACCTGGCCGAGACCGGTTCGCCGGTCGCCAAGGGCCTGCTCGCCGACTGGGAGTCGGCGCTCGCCCGGTTCGGCAAGATCATGCCGATCGACTACAAGCGGGTGCTCACCGCCAGGGCCACGGCCGAGGCCGAGGGCCGCGACATCGACGAGGCCATCATGGCCGCGGTTCACGGATAAGGGGGTAACGACATGGCCGACCCGAAGGGGTTCCTCACTCACCAGCGTGAGCTGCCCGCCCGCCGCCCGGTGGACGTGCGCATCCGCGACTGGCGCGAGGTCTACGTCGACTTCGCCCCGGAGAAGCTGACCAAGCAGGCCGCGCGCTGCATGGACTGCGGCATCCCGTTCTGCCACAACGGCTGCCCGCTCGGGAACCTCATCCCCGAGTGGAACGACCTGGTCTACCGCGACGACTGGCGCGAGGCGATCGAGCGGCTGCACGCGACCAACAACTTCCCCGAGTTCACCGGCCGCCTGTGCCCGGCTCCGTGCGAGGCGGCCTGCGTGCTCGGCATCAACTCCGACCCGGTGGCGATCAAGCGGGTCGAGGTCGAGATCATCGACCGCGCCTTCGCCGAGGGCTGGGTCACCCCGCAGCCGCCTTCGAACAAGACCGGGAGGAAGGTCGCGGTCGTCGGCTCGGGCCCGGCGGGCCTGGCCGCCGCCCAGCAGCTCACCCGCGCCGGGCACGACGTCGTCGTGTTCGAGCGGGCCGACGCCATCGGCGGGCTGCTCCGGTACGGCATCCCCGAGTTCAAGATGGAGAAGCGGCACATCGACCGCCGCCTCGACCAGATGAGGGCCGAGGGCACCGAGTTCCGCACCGGCGTCGACGTGGGCGTCGACATCACCGCGGCCGAGCTGCGCGAGCAGTTCGACGCGGTCGTCCTGGCCGGTGGCGCCACCGCCTGGCGCGACCTGCCGGTCACCGGGCGCGACGCCGTCGGCGTCTACCAGGCGATGGAGTACCTTCCCCCGGCCAACAAGGCGCTGGCCGACTCGGAGATCAACGCCAAGGGCAAGCACGTCGTGGTCATCGGCGGCGGTGACACCGGCGCCGACTGCATCGGCACCGCGATCCGCCAGGGCGCCCTCTCGGTGACCCAGCTGGAGATCATGCCGATGCCGCCGGAGGCGCGTCCGGCGGGGCAGCCGTGGCCGACGTACCCGATGTTGTTCAAGATGGAGTCGGCCCACGAGGAGCTCGCCGACGGCGGGGGAGCGCGGGTCTACGCCGTCTCCACCACCGAGTTCGTCAAGGACGCCGAGGGCAACCTCCAGGCGGTCAGGGTGGTGGACGTCGAGGGCCCGGCGGCCGGCTTCAAGCCGATCCCCGGCACCGAGCGCGAACTGCCCGCCCAGCTGGTCACCCTGGCGATGGGCTTCGTCGGCCCGCAGCACGCCGGCCTGCTCGACGAGCTGGCCGGGCTGTCGGCCGGGGAGTTCTACGACCCGCGCGGCAACGTCTCCCGCAACCGCGCCTACCACTCGGGCGTCGAGGGCGTCTTCGTGGCCGGTGACATGGGCCGCGGCCAGTCGCTGATCGTGTGGGCCATCGCCGAGGGCCGCTCGGCCGCCGCCGCGGTCGACGAGTACCTCACCGGGGCGACCGCCCTGCCGGTGGCCATCCCGCCGACGGCGCGTCCTTTGGTCTAGTACGTCAAAACGGTGCCCCCTGGTATTCCAGGGGGCACCGTTTCATTGTTTTCCCGATGTGACTCAAGGGCAATTCCGAAATATCTACTTATGCGGAATGCGCGGTGAGTTGCGGACGCCCGGCGGGGTTCGCGAGGATCGGGACGTTCGGAACCAAGGAGGACCGGTGCGTAAGGCAGTATTCGCGGGGTTGGCGCTGACCCTGCTGACCACGGCCTGCGCGGCCTCTCAGGAGACGGCCGCCGTCTCCCAGGACTACCTCGTGTTCTATCCGCCCGGCCAGGGCGGCGCCGCGACCGACGCGGTAGAGGCCGTGGGCGGCGACGTGCTCTCCGAAGACGCCCAGCTCGGTTACCTGGTGGCCCGCGCGGCCCGCCTCCCGTCGGGCCCGGCGATCGTGGGCGTCATGCCCGACCGGCCGATCGGCGAGGTCGCCCGCGTCAAGCCCGCCGCCAAGCCTGTCGCCAGGCCCGCCGCCGGTCCCCGCCGGGCGGCGGTGAAGGACGAACCCCTCGCCGGCCGCCAGTGGGACATGCGGATGATCGGGGCGACCGCGTCGGGGTCGTACAAGAAGCAGATCGGCAACCACAAGGTGCTGGTCGGGGTCATCGACACCGGGATCGACGGCAGGCATCCGGACATCGCGCCCAACTTCAACCGCAAGCTGTCGCGCAACTTCGTCACCGACCGGCCGAAGGACCCCAAGGGCAAGAACCTCGACGGCCCGTGCGAGCACAAGGGCTGCAAGGACCCGGCCGACGTCGACGACGACGGCCACGGGACCCACGTGGCCAGCACGATCGCCTCGCCGCTGAACGGCATCGGCATCGGCGGCGTGGCGCCCGGGGTGTCGCTGGTCAACCTGCGCGCCGGCACCGACTCGGGCTACTTCTTCCTCAAGCCGACCATGGACGCCCTCAAGTACGCCGGCGACAACGGCATCGACGTGGTGAACATGTCGTTCTACGTCGACCCGTGGAACTTCAACTGCCCGGCCAACCCGGCCGACACCCCGGCCCAGCAGTCGGAGCAGAAGGCCATCATCGCGGGCATGACCCGCGCGGTCGCCTACGCCCGCGCCCGCGGCGTGACCCTGGTCAGCGCCATCGGCAACGGCTCCACCGACCTGGGCGACCCGAAGCAGGACACCGGCAGCCCCGACTACCCGTCGGGCGCCGCCAAGTCCCGGAAGATCGACAACACCTGCCTGAACGTCCCGGCCGAGCTGCCCGGCGTGATCGCGGTGACCTCGGTCGGCCCGAGCAAGCGCAAGGCCGTCTACTCCGACTACGGCGCCGAGCAGGCCGACGTGGCCGCCCCCGGCGGCGACACCCTGGACACCGGCACCTCGCTGAAGGGCGCCGCCCGGGAGATCCTGGCCGCCGCCCCCCAGAAGGCGCTGCGGGCCTCGACCTCGATCGACGCCAAGGGGCAGCCGCTGACCTCCTCGGTCATCCGGGAGTGCAAGAACGGCACGTGCTCCTACTACCAGTACCTCGAAGGCACCTCGATGGCCGCCCCGCACGTCGCCGGGGTCGCGGCGCTGCTGGTGGCCCGGTTCGGCAAGCCCGGCAGGGGCGGCCTTGAGCTCGACCCGGCCCGGCTGGAGAGCCTGCTCTACGCCTCCACCTACGACCGCGGCTGCCCGGCCTCGGGCAACTACCGCTACTCGGCCGACGCGACCCACGTCTGCGTCGGCTCCACGGCGAAGAACGGCTTCTACGGAAACGGCATCGTCAGTGCGCTGAAGGCGGTCACGATTCCGGGTACTTAGAGAGGAGATGAGTAGCCGGACGGATTCCGGCCTTCGGTTCTCTTCCTAGGTTCGAGAAATGATTTATCACGTTCTGTGGCAAACCGTGATGGTCGTTCATTTCCTCGTCCTGGCGTACATCGCGCTGGGCGGTTACCTCGCCTGGAAGTGGCCCCGCCTGATCTGGCCCAGTGTGGCGTTCGCGGTCTGGGGCGCGATCCAGCTCACCGGGCTGGTGGAGTGTCCGCTGACGGCGCTGGAGAACTGGGCCCGCGAGCGGGCGGGCGCCCACCTGCTGGAGCCGGGCGGGTTCATCGACACCTACCTGACGGGTGTGGTCTACCCGCCGCGCCACCTCGCGGAGGTCCGCGCCGGGATGGTCGTGGTGATCGCCGTCTCCTGGATCGGGTTCGCGGTCATCCGCCACCGCCGTCAGGTGGCGGGGAAGTCGCAGACCTCGACGGCGTAGTCGAGCAGCTTCTCCTGGACGTCCTTGGGCGGGGTGACGATCATCCGATACGTCTCCCCGCCCTCGGTGTGTCCCCAGACCTGGAACAGGTAGGCCTGCTTGGCCTCCGCGAAGGCGTGCGGGTCGCAGCGGGTGGGCCGGATCGTGACCGGGACCTCCGTCGTGCCGGGCGCGATCTCGGCGACGGGGCGCCTCTTCTCCGGTTCCAGCACGTAGTGCGTCGTGCCGTCGAGGTCGTCGAGGGTCACCGGGCGGGTGGCGGTGACGGTGAGGACCCCTTCGAGGTCGTCGCCCCGTCGGCGGAAGCCGGAGCCGAAGGCGATGGTGGCCGACTGCTTGAGGATGTACTCGCCGCACTCGTACTTCACGAGCCGGGTCAGCAGGTCGTCGGTGACCGGGATCGGGAAGCGGACCTCCCTCGGCGGGGCGTCGCCCACGGCCATCGTGGCGACCACGTCGGTCGGCTGCACCGCCGGGATGGCGCCGGCGTCGCAGCGGGCCCGGCCGTAGGTGATCGGGAAGTCGGTCCGGGGCGTCTTCGGCAGGGTGGTGTCCACCCGCACCGGGGCCGACGGCTCGAACGATCCGGAGTCGAGCCGCAGGTCGGTGATGTGCAGCGGCGTCGAGGTGGTGTTGGTCACCGAGACCTGGATGCGATGGACCGCGACATCCGAACGCCATTGCTGCAACGCGACCGAAACACCGGTAGGCGGTGCGGAGGATTCGGTAGCCTGTCCACCGCACGCGAGGGCGCTCATCAGCGTCAAGACGGCAGCCAACCTCCGGAACCACCCCATAGCGGGACAGGTTAGGACACGTCGGCTATCGCGTGAAGTCATTGACAATTTGGCCACAGCTATGGGCGCCGTCACATTCAAGTGGTCTGGACCAATTAGGCTAGGACTCGTGAGCCGTCGAGCAAAGATCGTCTGTACCCTAGGTCCCGCCACCTCGTCCCCTGAACGGCTGCGGGAACTGATCAGCGCGGGCATGGACGTCGCCCGCTTCAACCTCTCCCACGGCAGTCATGAACTGCACAAAGAGGTCTTCGACCGGGTGCGGGAGGCGGCCGAGGAGCTCGGCCGCGCGGTAGGCGTGCTGGCCGACCTCCAGGGGCCGAAGATCCGGGTGGGCAAGTTCGCCTCCGGCCCGGTCCGCCTCGGCGTCGGTGACATCATCACGATCACCACCGAAGACGTCCCCGGAGACCGCGACCTGGTCTCCACCACCTACGAGGGCCTGCCCGGCGACGTGAAGCCGGGAGACACCGTCCTCGTCGACGACGGCCGTCTCCACCTGGAGGTCGACAAGGTCGAGGGCCCCCGGGTGACCACCCGGGTCGTCATCGGCGGCATGATCTCCGACAACAAGGGCCTCAACCTCCCGGGCGTCGCCGTCAGCGCCCCGGCCCTGACCGAGAAGGACGAGGCGGACCTCCGCTGGGCCCTTCGCACCGGCTTCGACATGATCGCGTTGTCGTTCGTGCGGTCGCCGGAGGACGCCGACATCGTCCACCGCATCATGGACGAAGAGGGCGTGCACCTGCCCATCATCGCCAAGATCGAGAAGCCGCAGGCCGTCGACGCCCTGGAGGCGATCGTCGACCGGTTCGACGGCGTCATGGTCGCCCGCGGCGACCTGGGCGTCGAGCTCCCGCTGGAGCAGGTGCCGATCGTGCAGCGCCGGATCATCGAACTGTGCCGCGAGAAGGCCCACCCGGTCATCGTGGCGACCCAGATGCTCGACTCGATGATGGCCGCCCCCCGGCCGACCCGCGCCGAGGCCTCCGACGTCGCCTACGCCGTCATGGACGGCGCAGACGCGGTCATGCTGTCGGGCGAGACCTCGGTCGGCAACTACCCGATCGAGTCGGTCGCGACGATGGCCCGCATCGCCACCGCCGCCGAGGACTCCACCCTCCACGCGACCCACAACCTCGACCGCCTCCCCGAGTCGACCGGTGGCGCCATCGCCCGCGCCGCCGCCGAGGTCGGCGCCATCGTGGGGGCCAAGGCCCTGGTCGCCTTCACGATGTCCGGCGAGACCGCGCGCCGCCTGGCCCGCTACCGCAGCCCGATCCCGCTGATCGCGTTCACCTCCAACCCGGTGGTCCGCGGCCAGCTCGCGCTGACGTGGGGCGTGGAGACCTTCGAGGTGCCGTTCGTCCACCACACCGACGACATGGTGCGTCAGGTGGAGGCGTCGCTGCTCGCCCTCGGCTCGTTCGAGAAGGGCGACAAGATCGTCATCGTGGCGGGCTCGCCCCCCGGCAACCCCGGGTCGACGAACGCCCTGCGCGTGCACACCATCGGATCGGCCGTGGCCCACCCCAACCTGGGCTGATCCGCATATCCGGAAGGGCCGTCACGTACGACGTGGCGGCCTTTCGGCGTTCCTGGATGTGGGCGACGCCGCGCGCCTGGCCGCGATCACCGCGCGGATCAGGGCATGACGGAGGAGTGCCCCGAGTGGGATTCGAACCCACACTTGATGGATTTTGAGGCCATTGACTCTGCCGTTGGTCTATCGGGGCGTGCGTGGTCCCAATCTAGCGGACGTCGGTAACCTCTTGTGCGTGAGTGGAACGCAGCGGCGAGTGGTGATCGCGGAAGACGAGGCCCTGATCCGCCTCGACCTGAAGGAGATGCTGGAAGAAGACGGTTACGCCGTCGTCGGCGAGGCCGGTGACGGGGAGAGCGCCGTGAAGCTCGCCACCGAGCTCCGGCCGGATCTGGTGATCCTCGATGTGAAGATGCCCGTCCTCGACGGCATCTCGGCCGCCGAGCAGATCGTGTCGGAGCGCATCGCGCCCTGCCTGATCCTGACGGCGTTCTCGCAGCGCGACCTGGTCGAGCGGGCCAGAGACGCCGGGGCGATGGCCTACCTGGTCAAGCCGTTCACCAAGGGCGACCTGGTGCCGGCCATCGAGATGGCGGTCAGCCGCCACGAGGAGATCGCGGCCCTGGAGAGGGAGGTCACCACCCTCTCCGACCGGCTGGAGACCCGCAAGCTGGTCGAGCGGGCGAAGGGCCTGCTCATGGCCCAGCACGGCTGGTCGGAGCCGCAGGCCTTCCGGTGGATCCAGAAGGCCTCGATGGACCGCCGTCTCAGCATGCGGCAGGTCGCCCAGATCGTGGTCGCCGAGGCCGCCGGGCCGCCCGACAAGCAGGCCTGACCGGACCGTGATCCCTCCGGCTCGCGACCGTGCAGGTCAGAGCCGGAGGGGGCGGTGTGTTGAGGACTTATTACGACTCCGCATCCAAGTGTCCACAGTTCAGACGCTTTCCTGGCAAGGCGTCTGCGAGTTATGTACGTTTCCAGCATTCGAACGGGACGGTGTCCTGGTTAAGCCCGGCGTTCCGTTGCATGGATGAAGGAGACACTTCATGATCCGCATTGCCCCCATGGGGCGGGTGCTGGCAGTCGCCGCGGCCGCCAGCCTTGCCCTGACGGCCTGTGGTGGTGGCGAGGAGACGGCCGCGCCGGCCACCTCGGCGCCGGCCACGACCGCCGCCGCTCCCGCCACCTCGGCGGCGGCCGCGGGCGACGGCACCCTCACCATCGGCTCGATCCTTCCCCAGACTGGTGACCTGGCCTTCCTTGGCCCGCCGGAGTTCGCGGGCGTCGACCTGGCCGTGGAAGAGATCAACGCTGCCGGCGGTGTCCTCGGGAAGCCGGTGACCAAGATCCACGCCGACTCCGGTGACGCGAAGACCGACATCGCCTCGCAGTCCGTCGACAACCTGCTGCAGCAGAAGGCCGACGCGATCATCGGTGCGGCTTCGTCGGGTGTGTCCCTCACCGTTATCGACAAGATCGTCAACGCCGGTGTGGTCCAGTTCTCGCCCGCGAACACCTCGCCGGAGTTCACGTCGTACAACGACAAGGGCTTCTACTTCCGGACCGCCCCGTCCGACGTGCTCCAGGGCCGCGTGCTCGGCGACCTGATGATCCAGGACGGCGGCGAGAACATCGCCATCATGAACCGCCAGGACTCCTACGGCACCGGCCTCGCGGCCGAGGTCAAGAAGTCCGTCGAGGGCGGCGGCGGCACCATCGCCGGCGAGGTCGCCTACGACCCGGCCGCTCCCGACTTCTCGGCCGACGTCGCGAAGATCAAGGAAGCCAACCCCGACGCGATCGCGCTGATCTCGTTCGACGAGACCAAGAAGCTCATCCCCGAGCTCGAGAAGCAGGGTCTGGGCCCGGACAAGGTCAAGATCTACTTCGTCGACGGCAACCTCGCCGACTACTCGGCCGACTTCCCCGAGGGTCTGCTCGAGGGCGTCAAGGGCACCCTGCCCGGCGCGGCCTCGGAGGGCAAGTTCAAGGAGAACCTGCTCAAGACCAACCCCGACCTCAAGGACTTCAGCTACGCCCCCGAGTCCTACGACGCCACCGTCCTGATCGCCCTGGCCGCCGAGGCGGGCAAGGACGACTCCGGCACCGGCATCTCGAAGAACCTGGTCGCGGTCAGCAAGGGCGGCACCAAGTGCACCGACTACAAGGCCTGCCTCGACCTGCTGAAGGCCGGCACTGACATCGACTACGACGGCGTCAGCGGCCCGGTCGAGTTCTCCGACGCGGGCGACCCGTCCGAGGCCACGATCGGCATCTACAAGTACGGCAAGGACAACAAGTACACCAACGAGACCTACCTCGCCGGTAAGGTCGACGGCTGATCTTCCCCCGCTCAGCCTGCTTGACCGAGGCCCCCGCCGTCCGGAAGGACAGCGGGGGCCTCAGCCCTTTTGTGCGGGTTCGCGGTGCGGTGCCCTGGTCCTCATCCCCGGCGGTCCTTCGCCGGTCGCCAGGAGGGCACTCAGGGGCGCGGATGCCATGTCACATCGCGCCTACGCGCACGTCTCCTCGATGGCCGTGGCCGCCGCCCGCCACTCCTTCAGCGCCGCCACCGCCTTCTCGTGCGGCGTCGCGGCGGGAACCAGCACCCGGATCGTGCGCTTCAGGGTCGCCGTGTGCTCCGCCAGCCCGGCCGGCAGCCGCTCGCCGTAGCTGAGGATCACGCCCTCCACGTAGGCGATCCGTCCCCGGACGCCCTCGCCGAACTCCTGCGACTCCTCCTGGCCCGCCGGCTTCAGGACGTGTTCGGCGAACCCGAGCGCCGAGACCACCCGCTGGCACGGGTCGTCGGCGGGGTCGGCCCCCGTGACGTACAGATCGGTGGAGGCGGCGGCGGGTGGCGGCGGCGCGGAGGCGCAGGCGGTGAGCAACCCGAGGGCGGCGAGGGCGAGCAGACGGCTGGGCGCCATGGGAACCCCGTTTCTGTACGGAAGCGGAAAAGGCCACCGGGACGACCCGGTGGCCTTTTCGAGGAGCGGAGACGTCAGGCGCGGGCCAGCGTCCCCAGGTAGAGCTCGATGACCTTCGGGTCCTTGATGAGGTCCTTGCCGGAGGCGGTGTAGGCGTTGCGGCCCTGGTCGAGCACGTAGCCGCGGTCACAGATCTGCAGGCAGCGGCGCGCGTTCTGCTCCACCATGATCACGGTCACCCCAGCCCGGTTGATCTGCTGGGCCTGGATGAACACCAGGTCCTGCAGCTTCGGCGACAGACCGGCGGAGGGCTCGTCGAGGAGGAGGACGGACGGCTCGGTCATGAGGGCGCGCCCCATGGCCACCATCTGCCGCTCGCCGCCCGACAGGGAGCCCGCCCGCTGCTTGCGCCGGTCCTTGAGGGCCGGGAAGATCTCGCAGACGAACTCGAAGCGCTCCTTGAACTTCTTGGGCGCCTGGAAGGCGCCCATCTCGAGGTTCTCCTCGACGCTCAGCGACGGGAACACGTTGTTGGTCTGCGGCACGAAGCCGACCCCGCGCTCCACGAGCGCGTGGGCCTTCAGGCCGGTGATGTTCTCGCCCTTGAGGGTGATCGAGCCCGTCCGCACCTCGACGAGGCCGAACAGCGACTTGAGCAGGGTCGACTTGCCGGCGCCGTTGGGGCCGATGATGCCGATCAGCTCGCCCTCGTTCACGTAGAGGTCGGCGCCGTTGAGGATGTTCACGCCCGGCAGGTAGCCGGCGAACAGCTCGTCGCAGCGCAGCAGCGCGTTGCCCGCGGCCGCCACGTGCGCCGAGCGGTCGACGATCGCGTTCGGGTCGGCGGCGCTCATTCCGTGCTCTCCTTGTCGAGTTCGGCCTCGGCCTCGTGGAGCTGCCGCTCCTCCTCCTCGGCCGAGAGCGGGGCGTCGTGGTGGGCGCCGAGGTAGGCGTCCACGACCCGCTCGTCCGACATGACACTGTCGGGCGGCCCCTCGGCGATCACCTCGCCCTGGGCCATCACGATGACCCAGTCGGAGATGTCGCGGACCATGTCCATGTCGTGCTCGACGAACAGCACGCTCATGCCGAGCTCGCGCAGGTTCTTCACGTGGCCGAGCAGCGACTGCGTCAGGGCCGGGTTCACCCCGGCCATCGGCTCGTCGAGCATGACCAGCTGGGGGTCGCCCATGAGGGCGCGGGCCATCTCCAGCAGCTTGCGCTGGCCGCCCGAGAGGCTGCCGGCGAAGTCGTCGCGCTTGGCGTCGAGCTTGAAGCGCTGCAGCAGATCCTCCGCCTTGGCGGTGATCTCGTCCTCCTGGCCGCGCCACAGGCCCGGGATCAGGCCGCGGAAGAAGTTCTCGCCCTTCTGCGACTGGGCGCCCAGGCGCATGTTCTCGATGACCGTGAGCTTCGAGAGCGCCTTGGTGAGCTGGAAGGTGCGGACCATGCCCTGACGGGCGACCTTGTAGGCCGACACGCCGTTCATGGCCTGGCCGTTGAAGGTCCACTGGCCCTCGTCGGCGGTGTCGAAGCCGGTGAGCTGGTTGAAGAACGTCGTCTTGCCGGCGCCGTTGGGGCCGATCAGGGCGGTGATGCTGCCCCGCTGGATCTCGACGTGCTTGACGTTCACGGCGGTCAGACCGCCGAAGCGGCGCACCACGTTGTCGACGACGAGGATCGGGTCGGGCTTGGGGACCCCGGGCTCGGCGGCCATGCCCTCGAACGCCTTGAGGGCCGCCGCCTTTCCGGCCGGGAGCGATTCAGCGTGCATCGATTGAGATCTCCCTCTTGTCCCCGAAGATGCCCTGCGGCCGGTAGATCAGCAGCAGCATGAGTCCGAGTCCGACGAGCATCAGGCGGATCGCGCCGACCTGGTTGACCGTGATGAAGGTGATCGCGCCGCTGTTGACGGCGTTCTCGAGTCCGGTGCCGATGAAGATGAGCAGCAGCCAGAAGACCATCGAACCGACGATCGGGCCCAGGATACGGGCCGCGCCGCCGAGGATCAGCACGGTGTAGGCGTAGAACGTCAGGTCGGTCGAGTACAGATCGGGCTGCACGGCCGACCGGCTCAGGGCGAAGATGAAGCCGCCCAGCGAGCCGATGACGCCACCGATGACCAGTGCCTGCATCTTGTACGAGAACACGTTCTTGCCGAGGCTGCGCACGGCGTCCTCGTCCTCGCGGATGGCCTTGAGCACCCGGCCCCACGGGCTCTTCATCGCCATGAAGAGGATGAACGACGCGATGGCCACGAGCACCCAGCCGACCGTCAGCACCCACATCGACCGGTTGTCGAAACCGATGATCGGCGGGATGCCGTACTCGCCGGGGGGATAGGGGTTCATGTCGTAGAACGAACCCGAGAAGGCCTGGAGGCCGTCGGTGCCGCCGAAGGTGTCCGACAGCGCGACCGACCGCACGACGAGGCGGACGATCTCCGCCGCCGCGATGGTCACGATGGCCAGATAGTCGGCCCGCAACCGCAGGGTCGGGATGCCCAGCAGCAGGGCCATCACGGCGGCCAGCAGCAGGCCGATGCCGACGCCCAGGAAGAAGGGCAGGCCGAAGGTGGCGACGGTCACCGCGATGGCGTACGCGCCGATGGCCAGGAAGCCCGCCTGGCCGAAGTTGAGCAGGCCGGTGTAGCCGAACTGCACGTTGAGGCCGATCGCCGCGAGGGCGTAGATGATGGCCTCGGAGCCGATGCCCGCTTCCACGGCCCGGCTGAAGATGAGTGTCCAGTCCATGTGTGCCTCCTAGCCGATCCGCTCGCGACGGCCGAGGATGCCCTGCGGCCGGACCATGAGCACGATGATCAGCACGACCAGCGCGCCGATGGTCTTCATCTCCGGCGGGATCCACAACGTGGAGACCTGGACGAACATGCCGACGACCAGCGAGCCGACGAGGGCGCCGAACGCGGTGCCCAGGCCGCCGAGGGTGACGCCGGCGAACATCAGGAGCAGGATCTGCTGGCCCATCTGGAAGTTCAGGTTCTGGGTGGTGCCGAGCAGGATGCCCGCCAGCGCCGCGATGCAGGTGCCGGACGCCCAGACGAGCCGGATGACCCGGTCGACGTTGATGCCCGACGAGGAGGCCAGCGCCGGGTTGTCGGCGACCGCGCGGGTCGCCTTGCCCAGCCGGGTGTAGGTCAGCGCGAGACCCACCGCGATCAGCACCACGATCTCGATGCCCATGGCGACGAGGCTCTTGGGCGTGGCCGAGATCGGGCCGATCTGGATGCCGGCCTGGGCGACGTACTGATCGTAGGACTCGCCGCCGCCGCCGAACAGGAACAGCAGCAGGGCCCGCAGGAACAGGGCCAGGCCGATCGAGATGATCATCATCGAGATGAGGCCGGTCTTGCGGCGCCGCAGCTGGCCCCAGAAGAACCGGTCCTGCCCCCAGCCGAAGCCCGCCGCGATCACCAGCGCGATCGGCGCGGCGATCAGCAGGTGCAGGCCGAGGACGGTGTTGAAGAAGAACGCCAGGAAAGCGCCGATGGTGAGCAGCTCACCATGGGCGAAGTTGGTCAAACCGGTCGTACCGAAGATCAGGGAGAGCCCGACCGCGCCGAGCGCGATGATCAGGCCGAGGTTGAGGCCCTCGAACACGAGCTGGGCCACACGGGTCCAATAGGAGCTGCCACCGCCCCCGTCACCCTGCTGCCCCTGGGGCGGGGCGTTGGCGTCGACCAATCCGAACAGCACGTTACGCGCGTTGCCCTCGAAAACCTGGACGGTCAGCGTCCCACGGTTGGGGTCTCGCAGCGCTTTCCCTGCGGGAAGGGTGGCCTGGTCCAGCGTGACCTTGTAGGAACCGGCCTTGTCGACGGCGACTTTCCACGTCCCGTCCGCTCCGGTCGTGGCCTCTCCGACGGGCGCGTCAGCGTCGGTCGCCACGGTGATTTTCACGCCTGCTACAGGCTGGCCTTGGATTCTGAGTGTGCCTCTGACTTCTTCGCCTTCGGCCGCCCACGCTGTGGACGCTCCGGCCAAGAAGACGAAGATGAGTCCACCCATGAAGGCCGTGAACGCGATCACGGCTCTGCGCAATGGTGCTCCTCGTAGGTCATGACGGGGTTGTGCCTCGCCATCCCGAACACGGGACACCGCGATAGGTCCACGGTGTAATGGCCGGAGCATAGAGCCGAACGCCCGTTTACGGACAGTTCGTCACCAATCGGTGACCTGCCTGTGTCGTGTGCGTTTTGCATCGTCCCCGCAGGTGGGGGTGGCCGAACCGGGGAACGGGAAGGGCCCGTGGCCGGCCTTTGGGGCCGTGCAGAGCTTCCCCGGCGCTGCACGTTGTCTACTCAGCCCGCCACGGGCCCCTGGGAAAGACAGTAGCGACAGCGGTGGCCCCTGTGCAGGGTGATGCCGCTTTGTGATGTCCGGATGTCAGGACGGCGCGTGATCGCGAAGCATGCAGGTCAGCCGCGAGGTGCACACCGTGCGGCCCTCGTCGTCGACCACCTCGATCTGGTACGTCGCCAGCGTGCGCCCCCGGTGCAGGGGTATGGCGGTCCCGGTGACGTGGCCCGACCTGGCCGACCGGTGGTGGGTCGCGTTGATCTCGATGCCGACCGCGGCCCGGCCCTCGCCGGCCTGGAACATCGCCGCGATCGAGCCGACCGTCTCGGCCAGCACCACCGAGGCGCCGCCGTGCAGCAGCCCGTACGGCTGGGTGTTCCCCTCGACCGGCATCCTGGCGACCACCTTCTCCGCGGTGACCTCGAGGAACTCGATGCCCATCCGGTCGGGCAGATGGCCCGTTCCGGCGGCGTTCATCAGCGCGACGAGCTCTTGGGTCAAGGCTCTTCCTTTCCGGGTGGTTCTGTCGTAGGGGGAGACTAGGCTCTGAGCGTGCCGAAGACCGAAGAGACCCCCCGTTTGCTGCTGCTGGACGGCCACTCGCTGGCCTACCGGGCGTTCTACGCGCTGAAGGACGCCAACCTCATGACGACCGACGGCCAGCACACCGAGGCGGTCTACGGCTTCCTGTCGATGCTGACCAACATCCTGCGCGACGAGACGCCCACCCACCTGGTGGTCTGCTTCGACCGCAGCGAGCCGACCTTCCGTCACGAGGCCTTCGCCGACTACAAGGCCAACCGGTCCGAGACGCCCGAAGACTTCCGCGGCCAGATGCTGCTGATCCACGAGCTGCTCGACACCCTCAAGGTGCCCCACCTGTCCCTGGCGGGCTTCGAGGCCGACGACCTGATCGCCACCCTGGCCACCCGCGCCGCCGGCGAGGGCATGGACGTTTTGATCGTCACCGGCGACCGTGACGCGCTCCAGCTCGTCGACACGAAGGTCACCGTTTTGATGACCCGCCGGGGCATCAGCGACATGACCCGGTTCACCCCCGAGGCCGTCGCCGAGAAATACGGCCTGACGCCGAACCAGTATCCCGACTTCGCCGCCCTGCGCGGCGACCCCAGCGACAACCTGCCGTCCATCCCCAGCGTGGGGGAGAAGACCGCGACCAAGTGGATCAGCGAGTTCGGCTCGCTCGACGAGCTGGTGCGCCGGGCCGACGAGGTCAAGGGCAAGGTCGGCGACAAGCTGCGCGAGCACCTCGGCCAGGTCATCCACAACCGCATGCTCACCGAGCTGCGCCGCGACGTCGCCATCGACGTCGAGCCGGCCGCCCTGACCATGGGCCAGTGGGACCGCGAGGAGATCAACAAGCTTCTGGACAGCCTCCAGATCCGGGGCGAGCTGCGCGAGCGCCTGTTCAAGGTGCTCGGCACGGCCGAGCCCGAGGTCCAGGGGGGCTTCGAGGCCGACATCGTCACCCTTCAGCCCGGCGGCGTGGCCGCCTGGCTCGGCGCGCTCCCGGCCGGCCGCACCGGCCTGGCCTTCGCCGGGGCGTGGGGCAGCGGCACCGGCCGCATCGACGCCATGGCCTTCGCGGCGGCCGGCGGCTCGGCCGCCTACCTCGACCTGACCCGGCTGACCGCCGACGACGAGGCCGACCTGGCCGCCTGGCTGGCCGACGAGACGATCGAGAAGGCCGTCCACGACAGCAAGGGCCCGCTGCTCGGCCTGTGGGCGCAGGGCCTCGACCTGCGCGGCCTCACCTGCGACACCGCCCTGGCCGCCTACCTGGCGATGCCCGGCCAGCGCTCGTTCCCGCTCGACGACCTGGTGCTGCGCTACCTCCACCGCACCCTTGAGAACACCGCCGAGGCCAACGGCCAGACCAGCCTGTTCGACGACGCCGACGACACCGCCGCCCGCGACCTGGCGATGAAGGCCGTGGCCGTGCTCGACCTGGCCGAGGCCCTGGAGAACCACCTGTCCCAGCGCGGCGGCGCCCGCCTGGTGACCGAGGTCGAGCTCCCGCTGGTCCGGGTGCTGGCCGAGATCGAGAGGGCCGGCATCGCCGCCGACGCCCAATACCTCGCCGCGCTGGAGGCCGAGTTCGCCGCCGCCGTGAAGATGGCCGTCGACGCCGCCCACGCGGCGGTGGGGGAGCAGTTCAACCTCGGCTCGCCCAAGCAGCTCCAGGAGATCTTCTTCGAGCGGCTCAACCTGCCGAAGACCAAGAAGATCAAGACCGGCTACAGCACCGACGCCGACCAGCTCGCCTGGCTGGCCACCCAGACCGAGCACGAGCTCCCCACGATCATGCTCCGCCACCGCGACCAGCAGAAGCTGCGCACCACGGTCGAGGGCCTGATCAAGGAGATCGCCGACGACGGCCGCATCCACACCACGTTCAACCAGATCATCGCCGCGACCGGCCGCCTGTCCTCGGAGAAGCCGAACCTCCAGAACATCCCGATCCGCACCTCCGAGGGCCGCCGCATCCGCAAGGGCTTCGTGGTCGGCCCCGGCTACGAGACCCTGCTGACGGCCGACTACAGCCAGATCGAGCTGCGCATCATGGCCCACCTGAGCGGCGACCGCTCGCTGATCGAGGCCTTCGGCTCGGGCCACGACTTCCACGCCGCCACCGCCGCCAAGGTCTTCGACACCACGCCAGAGGCGGTCACGGGCGAGATGCGCGCCAAGATCAAGGCGATGAACTACGGCCTGGCCTACGGCCTGAGCGACTTCGGCCTCTCGGGCCAGCTCAACATCCCGGTGGCCGAGGCCCGCGCCCTGAAAGACGAATACTTCGAGGAGTTCGGCGGCATCCGCGACTTCCTCAACGACATCGTCGCCCAGGCCCGCACCGACGGCTACACCTCCACCATCCTCGGCCGCCGCCGCTACCTGCCCGACCTGACGAGCGACAACCGCCAGCGCCGCGAGATGGCCGAGCGCATGGCCCTCAACGCCCCCATCCAGGGCAGCGCCGCCGACATCATCAAGGTGGCGATGCTCAACGTGCAGCGGGCCATCGCCGGCATGCGCTCCCGCATGCTCCTCCAGGTCCACGACGAACTCGTCTTCGAGGTCCACCCCGGCGAGCTCGACGACCTCCGCCAGGTCGTCGTGAAGGAGATGGCCGCGGCCTACGAACTGACCGTGCCCCTCGACGTCTCGGTCGGCGTCGGCCCCAACTGGGAAGACGCCGGCCACTAGAAACTTCTTTCCGTTACGGCTCCGCCTGCCCGGCGCCGGCCACCGCCCCCGGTTCGCGCCGCTCCCGGTGCCGACCGGGCGCGCCCGCCTCGCCCCGAGACGGGCTATGTGGGCCTTTCGCCTCCTTCTGGAACGTGATCACGACTAGGGTCAGATGATTGTGCGGAAGGTTGTCTCCCTGACCGGTGTGGCCAACGTCGTGGTGGTCACGCTGGGCTTGATCGCGCTCTCGCTCATGCACGGACCGGCCGCTCCGCCCCGCGGCGGCGTGCCCCACACCGAGGCCCTGAAGAAGCCCGAGCAGAGCCAAGAGGCCCCGCCCCAGCCCGTGTTACCCGGGTTCGCGCTGCCCGCCCCCGTGAAGGCCACCGAGGAGTCGGCCCGGAAGGCGAAGGCCAACGAGGTCGGGCTCGTGCCGGTGCTCATGTACCACCGCATCCGCTGGGACCGCAGCGCCTCCATCGACCGCACCCCCAAGCAGTTACGGGTGGAGCTGGAGCGGCTGGCGCGGGCCGGCTACGTGCCCGTCACCGCGGCCGAGTTCGTCGAGGGCCGGATGGACGTCGCCGCCGGGGCCCACCCGGTCGTGCTCACCTTCGACGACGGCAACCCCAGCCACTTCGCGCTCGGCGCCGACGGGCTCCCGGCGAAGGACACCGCCGTCGAGATCATCCTCGCGGTGGCCAAGAAGTACTCCTCTTTCCGTCCGGTCGCCACCTTCTACGTCAACCGCGAGCCCTTCGGCCTCAAGGGCACGGACGCCCAGAAGGCGGGGGTGCGGTGGCTGATGGACCACGGCTTCGAGGTGGCCAACCACACCTACGCCCACAAGGACCTGCGGAGCCTGTCCAACAAGAAGGTCAGCGAGCAGATCGTCCGGGGCGAGCGGCTGCTCAGGCAACTGGGAGTGGAAGATTTCTCCACGTTCGCCCTTCCGTTCGGCTCCCGCCCCCGGAAGGGGTCGCTGGGCCGCGGCGGGTCGTGGGACGGCGACGAGTACCGGTACGAGGGCGTGTTCCTGGCCGGGGCCGAACCGTCGAAGTCGCCCTTCGCCAAGGGCTACGACGCCCGTCAGATCCAGCGGATCCAGTCGAACGGGCTGGCCGGCGACTGCCGCAAGTGGTGCTCGACCTACTGGCTCAAGTGGCTCGACGAGCACCCCGGCGAGCGCTACACGGCCGACGGCGACCCGGAGACTCTCTCTGTGCCGCGCCAACTTCGCGCCAAAGTTGCGTCAAAGCGTGGCAAAAAGGTTATCTACTATTAAGCTGCGTCCCGGGCCTCCGGATTGACCCCGCTCGCCTGGTCTCATATGCTGATCGCTGCGCTGTGGGCTCGCGCGCGCCTCGAAGGGAGCGGGCTCGCGCTCGCTCAATCCTGATCCCCGGCTTGAACGAAGCAGGCCTGCTGCGCCTCGACACAACGACATCTGTCCGGTTCGGAGCAATTCCACACATGACGAGCAGCACTGAGGCCACCTCGAACACCCCGCAGGTAGCGGTCAACGACATCGGTTCCGAGGAGGCCTTCCTCGCCGCGATCGACGAGACCATCAAGTACTTCAACGATGGCGACATCGTCGAAGGCACCGTCGTCAAGGTCGATCGAGACGAGGTCTTGCTCGACATCGGCTACAAGACCGAGGGTGTCATCCCCTCGCGCGAGCTTTCGATCAAGCACGACGTCGACCCCGCTGAGGTCGTCGAGGTCGGCGAGCACGTCGAGGCCCTGGTTCTCCAGAAGGAGGACAAGGAAGGCCGTCTGATCCTGTCCAAGAAGCGCGCCCAGTACGAGCGCGCCTGGGGCACGATCGAGAAGATCAAGGACGAGGACGGCATCGTCACCGGCACGGTCATCGAAGTTGTCAAGGGTGGTCTCATCCTCGACATCGGCCTGCGTGGCTTCCTCCCGGCGTCCCTGGTCGAGATGCGCCGCGTGCGCGACCTGCAGCCCTACGTCGGCCGTGAACTCGAGGCCAAGATCATAGAGCTCGACAAGAACCGCAACAACGTGGTTCTGTCGCGCCGTGCCTGGCTGGAGCAGACCCAGTCCGAGGTCCGCCAGACCTTCCTCAACACCCTCCAGAAGGGCCAGGTCCGCAAGGGCGTCGTGTCCTCGATCGTCAACTTCGGCGCCTTCGTCGACCTTGGCGGCGTCGACGGTCTGGTCCACGTGTCCGAGCTGTCCTGGAAGCACATCGACCACCCCTCCGAGGTCGTCGAGGTCGGCCAGGAGGTCACGGTCGAGGTCCTCGACGTCGACATGGAGCGCGAGCGCGTCTCCCTGTCGCTCAAGGCGACCCAGGAAGACCCGTGGCAGCAGTTCGCCCGCACCCACCAGATCGGCCAGGTCGTGCCCGGCCGCGTCACCAAGCTGGTGCCGTTCGGCGCGTTCGTCCGGGTCGAGGAGGGCATCGAGGGCCTGGTCCACATCTCCGAGCTGGCCGAGCGCCACGTGGAGATCCCGGAGCAGGTCGTCCAGGTCGGCGACGAGATCTTCGTGAAGATCATCGACATCGACCTCGACCGTCGTCGGATCAGCCTGTCGCTCAAGCAGGCCAACGAGGGCGCCGGCGTCGACGTCGAGTTCGACCCGACCCTCTACGGCATGGCCGCGACCTACGACGACCAGGGCAACTACATCTACCCCGAGGGCTTCGACGCCGAGACCGGCGAGTGGCTCGAGGGCTTCGACAAGCAGCGCGAGGAGTGGGAGCGGCAGTACGCCGAGGCCCAGGCCCGCTTCGAGGCGCACAAGAAGCAGGTCGAGCAGGCCCGCGCCGAAGACGCCGAGGCCAGCGAGGCCGCGCCGTCGTCCTACAGCGGCGAGACCCAGACGACCAGCCAGTCGACCGGTGGCGCTCTCGCCTCCGACGAGGCGCTGGCCGCTCTCCGCGAGAAGCTCGCGGGTGGCCAGAGCTAAGTAGCTCGACGAAGGGCCCCGTCCACCTCGGTGGCGGGGCCTTTTGTTTCCCTGTTCAGGATCTACTTTGTAAAGGCGCCCGGCCCGGTAGTGTGGCGCGATGGTCATCATCGAGCGCGCCGAGTCTCTCGACGCCGGGGAGATCCTCACCCTCCAGCGCGCCGCCTACGTCAGCGAGGCCCAGCTCTACGGCGACCCCTTCATCGCCCCGCTGGTCGAGTCGCTGGAACAACTCCGCAAGGCCGTCGAGAGCGCCGTCGTGCTCAAGGCCGTCGACGACGGCCGCGTCGTGGGGGCCGTCCGCGGCCTGGTCGCCGACGTGACCCCCGGCACGGGCACCGGCCGGGCCTGCGTCGTCGGGCGCCTGGTCGTGGCCCCCGACCGCCAGGGCGAGGGCATCGGCACCGCCCTGCTGGAGGCTCTGCACGAGCGGGTGGCCGCGGAGCACCCCGACGTCCGCGCCTTCGACCTGTTCACCGGCCATCTGTCCGACGCCAACCTGCGCCTCTACAAGCGTCTCGGCTATGGGGAGACCCGTCGCGAACGGGTGCAGGACCATCTGACGATGGTGCACATGCGACGGGTCGTCGAGCCGTGAGGATCGGGCTCACCGGCGGCATCGGGTCGGGCAAGAGCGAGGTCAGCCGGCGGCTGGGCGAGCGCGGCGCGGTCGTGATCGACGCCGACAAGATCGCCCGGGAGGTCGTCGAGCCGGGGACCGAAGGGCTGGCCGAGATCGTCGCGGCCTTCGGCGAGGACGTGCTGCGCGCCGACGGCTCGCTCGACCGGGAGAAGCTGGGCTCGATCGTCTTCTCCGACGCGGACCGGCTGGCGATCCTCAACGGGATCGTGCACCCGAAGGTCGGCGCGCGTGTCCAGGAACTTCTGGACGACGTGCCGGAGGATGGCCTGGTGGTCTACGACGTGCCGCTCCTGGCGGAGAACAAGCTGGCTCCCACCTTCGACAAGGTGATCGTCGTCGACACGGCCGACGAGGTCCGGATCAGGCGGCTGGGGGAGAGTCGGAGGATGTCCGAGGCCGACGCCCGGGCCCGGATCGCGGCACAGGCGACGCGGGAGGAGCGGCTGGCGGTCGCCGACTTCGTGATCGACAACAACGGGGCGCTCGACGAGCTCGACCGCCAGATCGACGAGGTGTGGGCCCGGCTGACGTCAGGCTGAGGCCGGGTCCCGGGCGGTTGCTGCCGAGCCGGACGCCCGGCTGGGACGGAGAACGGCCTCCGCCCCCGCGGAAGCCGTACCGACGAACCGAAGTCTTTAGAACCAGCCGCGGCGCTGGGCCATCTGGTGGAGGCCGTTGTTGAGGGCCTGCTCCGCCGCGTTCAGGTTGCCGTTGAGGGGCACCGTGAAGCGGTTGTAGGTGTCGTGGCTGGAGCTCATGAAGCCGCCGCGCTTGTCGGCCTCCAGGATGACGTCCATCGAGTGGGGGTTGGTGATGAAGGTCAGTTCGAGGGCGTTGAAGTGGCGGCTCCACTGCGGGCCGGCGTAGTACTCGATCTCCTGGAAGAACGGCATGCGCGAGCCCTGGAGGGTGCCGCGCTCGAGGTCGGCCTTGCTGAACCGGAAACCCTGGCGGTCGAGCGCCATGATCAGGTGCTCCTGGATGGGGAGCGGGGTGACGAACAGCGGGTCGAGGTCGCCCTTGTCGAGGGCGCCGGCGAGGGACAGTTCGGTCTTCACGCCGAGCTTCATGCCGCGCAGCGGGTGGCCGCCGATGGCGCTGATCGGGGTCTCCCACGGGACCGGGATCTGGAACGGCGCGGAGTGGCGGGCGCCGGCGGTCAGGTGGAACGGGCCGGCCACCTGCTGGCGCAGGAAGCTGTAGGTGGCGTTGTACTCGCTGTCGCCGCTCTCGACCTCGACGACGGCGGTGAAGTCGATGAAGATGCCCTCGACGTTGTAGTCGCTGCCGCCACCCACGAAGTTGACCTGGCCGGAGAGGGTGTCGCCGGGACGGACGGTCGAGGTGGCGAGGATGGTGTCGACCTCGACGCCGGCGCCGAAGGCGGCCATGAGCTTGCGGAAGACCATTTCAGGAGGCTCCTACTAATTTGTGACGGTTGATCGCTTCAACGGCCGGTTCGTGCCGCCGGGTTCCCCAACCTGGTGCGAACGTAACCTAACGATGCTGACTTGCCGCCCGCTTGCAAACGGGTGACCCCGGAATTGTCGGTGGGGGCGCGTAGGTTATGGAGGCGTGAGGCCGGTAACAGATTTGCAGCGCAAGGTGGCGCCCTTCCAGGTCGTCACAGAGATGTCGCCGTCCGGTGACCAGCCGTCGGCCATCGCCGACCTTGAGCGCCGTGTGAACGCGGGCGACAAGGACACCGTCGTCCTCGGCGCGACCGGAACCGGTAAGACCGCGACCGTGGCCTGGCTGGTGGAGAGGCTCCAGCGGCCCGCCCTGGTGATGCAGCCCAACAAGACGCTCGCGGCCCAGTTCGCCAACGAGCTGCGCGAGATGCTGCCCAACAACGCGGTCGAATACTTCGTCAGCTACTACGACTACTACCAGCCCGAGGCCTACGTCCCGCAGAGCGACACCTACATCGAGAAGGACTCCTCGATCAACGAGGAGGTCGAGCGGCTGCGCCACTCGGCCACCAACTCGCTGCTGACCCGCCGCGACACGATCGTGGTCGCCTCGGTGTCGTGCATCTACGGCCTGGGCACCCCGCAGGAATACGTCGACCGCATGCTGCGCCTGAAGGTCGGCCAGGAGATCGAGCGCGACCGCCTGCTCCGCCGCCTGGTCGACATGCAGTACGCCCGCAACGACCTCGCCTTCACCCGGGGCACCTTCCGGGTCCGCGGCGACACGATCGAGATCATCCCTCAGTACGAGGAACTCGCCGTCCGCATCGAGATGTTCGGCGACGAGGTCGAGAAGCTCGCCACGCTCCACCCGCTCACGGGTGAGGTGATCACCGAGGACGACGAGCTCTACATCTTCCCGGCGTCCCACTACGTGGCCGGTCCCGAGCGCATGGAGCGCGCGATCAACGGCATCGAGGCCGAGTTGTCGCAGCGCCTGGCCGAGCTGGAGGGCCAGAACAAGCTGCTGGAGGCCCAGCGGCTGCGCATGCGCACGACCTACGACATCGAGATGATGCGCCAGATCGGCTCGTGCTCCGGCATCGAGAACTACTCCCGCCACATCGACGGCCGCGAGGCCGGCTCGGCGCCCTACACCCTGCTCGACTACTTCCCCGAAGACTTCCTGCTGGTCCTCGACGAGTCCCACCAGACCGTCCCGCAGATCGGCGCGATGTACGAGGGCGACGCCTCCCGCAAGCGCACCCTGGTCGACCACGGGTTCCGGCTGCCGTCGGCGATGGACAACCGGCCGCTGAAGTGGGAGGAGTTCCTGGAGCGCATCGGCCAGACGGTCTACCTGTCGGCCACGCCGGGCCCCTACGAGATGGGCCGCTCGAAGGGCGAGTTCGTCGAGCTGGTCATCCGTCCGACGGGCCTGGTCGACCCCGAGGTCGTGATCAAGCCCACGAAGGGCCAGATCGACGACCTGATGGAGGAGATCCGCGCCCGCGCCGAGCGCGACGAGCGGGTCCTGGTCACCACGCTGACCAAGAAGATGTCCGAAGACCTGACCGACTACCTGCTGGAGAACGGCATCCGGGTCCGCTACCTGCACAGCGAGGTCGACACGCTGCGGCGCATCGAGCTGCTGCGCGAGCTGCGGGTGGGCGAGTTCGACGTCCTGGTCGGCATCAACCTTCTGCGTGAAGGCCTCGACCTGCCCGAGGTCTCGCTGGTGGCCATCCTCGACGCCGACAAGGAGGGCTTCCTCCGGTCGGAGACGTCCCTGATCCAGACGATCGGCCGAGCGGCCCGCAACGTCTCGGGCCAGGTCCACATGTACGCCGACAAGATCACCCCCAGCATGGAGCGGGCGATCGACGAGACCAACCGCCGCCGGGCCAAGCAGATCGCCTACAACGAGGCGGCCGGCATCGACCCCCAGCCGCTCCGCAAGAAGATCGCCGACATCCTCGACTCGCTGAACCGCGAAGACGCCGACACGGCCGAGCTGCTCGGCGGCGGGGGTCGTCAGCAGTCGCGCGGCAAGGCTCCCGTGCCGGGCCTGAAGTCCCGCCAGGCGGGCCAGCACGCCAAGGCGATCGTGGGCGAGATGCCCCGGGCACAGCTCGAATCCCTGGTCGAGTCGCTGACCGAGCAGATGCACGCGGCGGCGGCCGACCTGCAGTTCGAGGTCGCGGCCCGGCTGCGCGACGAGATCAAGGAACTCAAGCGCGAGGTACGTGACATGAAGACGGCCGGAGTCGGGTGACCCCAGCGCCCGGCGTGGGCCTGTGAGTGAGGCGGTCGACTACGACATGGCCCGTCGGGTGGCCCGTGCACCCGACGGGGAACTAGTAAAGCTGGCTCGCTTATGACGCGGCCGCGCCCGGGTGATCCGGACACCCGGCGGGAACTGGTTGAGACGGCCCGCCTGTGACGCGGCCGGGCTCCGGGTGACCCGGACACCCGGCGGGATCCAGGTGGTCCCGGGACCCGACGCGGGATGTGGGCGGATGACAGGTCGATACGACATGGCCGAGGACCGGCCAGGAGACCCGAATCGGACGTTTTCGATGAGGCTGGTCGCATACGACATGGCCCGGGGTGATCCCCCGGCATTGACGCGGGAGCTGCGATGAGGCGGGTCGACTACGACAAGGAGCAGTACCGCGACTACGCGCGGGGCCGGGCGCTCACCGAGCGGCAACGCCAGGTGTGGATCGGCGCGTTCGCGGCGGTGCTGCCGGAGCGGCGTCCCCTGACCGGGCTCGACGTCGGGTCGGGGACCGGGCGGTTCACCCCCGCGCTGGCGGCGGAGTTCGGGCCGGTCATCGGGGTCGACCCGTCGGTGCGCATGCGCGAGGTCGCCGAGGAGCACTCCCGCCACCCCGACGTGCGTTATCTGGCGGGCTCCGCCGAGGAGATGCCGGTGCCGTCCGGCAGCGCCGACTACGCGCTCATGTTCCTGTCCTGGCACCACGTCCAGGACAAGGAGCGGGCGGCGCGCGAGCTGGCCAGGGTGCTCAGGCCCGGCGGGCGGCTGTTACTGCGGGCCAACTTCAGCGACCACCATCCCCGGCCCTGGTGGCTGGAGCACTTCTCCCGCGGCTTCGAGATCGACGCCGCCCTGTTCCAGCCGCTCCACGAGGTCATCCGGACCTTCACGTCGGCCGGGTGGCGGGTCGCCAGCTTCGGCACGGTGGTGCAGCCGTCCTCCGGCACCCGTCAGGAGGTGCTTGAGCGGCTGCGCCTGCGCACCCTGTCGTTCTTCGCCCAGTTGAGCCCCGAGGAGCTGGAAGAGGGCTTCCGGCGCCTGGAGAGGGCCGTGGCGGCCGATCCCACGGCGCCGGCCCCGGAGTTCTCCGACACGCTGCTCACTCTCGAACGGCCGACCTGGCCAGGGCCCGCGACCGCCGGAAGCGTCTGAGCCTGCGCAGCGCCACCCAGCCGATCGCGATCATCCCCGCCAGGAAGACCAGCACCAGCACCGGCAGGAACACCGCCACCAGGCTGAGCGACAACGAGCCCGCGTCCTCCACGGTGCTCACCACGGGCGCCCCAACGCCTGCCGTCGTGGCGTTCACCACCGGGCGGGCGGTCGACTTCACGGCGTGCACGATCAGGGCCGTCACGATGCCCAGGATCCAGCCGACCGCCGGGTGTTCGGCCATCCAGGCCGAGTTGTCGAGCTGGGAGGCCGCCGAGGTGGCGCTGAAGACCACACCTCCGGCCGCCGGGCGGACCGCCGTCTGGATCATGTCGTTCACGTGGTCGACGACGGGCACCTTGTCGAGGACGAACTCGGCCAGGAGCAGCACGCCGATGATGCCGAGCACCCAGCCGTCGGCCAGCCAGGCGTACTCGGACGGCAGCTTCACGGCGTCGGTCACGTTGGCCAGGACGCCGACCACCATGAGCGGGATGTAGGCGTTCAGGCCGGCCGCCGTGGAGAGCCCTAAAGCGGTCAGTGTCGCGAACACAGCAGATCGACCTCCCTCTGAGGGGACAACGACCCACTATTACGAAATATCCCCGGAACTTCCCGCGATCCGCATCAACCGGACTTCCGGCGCGACCCAGCCCTCCTCGGGGGAGTACCGCCGCACGATCTTGGCGGGCACCCCGGCGATCACGCAGTGGTCGGGGAACTCGCCCCTGACCACGGCCCCGCCGGCCACGACGCACTGTCGGCCGATCCGGGTGCCGGGCAGCACGATGGCCCCCGTGCCGAGCCAGGAGCCCGCGCCGATGCTGACCGGATTGTTACGCGGCCACTGGCGTCCGACCGGGATATCCGGGTCGTCGTAGACGTGGTTCTGGTCGGTGATGTAGACGTACGGGCCGGTGAAGACGTGGTCGCCGATGTCGATCGACTGGTGGCCGACGATGTGGGAGCCCCGGCCGATCGAGCAGGAGCCGCCGATCCGGACGAGGGAGTCGGGGCCGAGGTCCACCCCCGGGCCCATCCCGGCCGAGATGGAGACCCGTTCGCCGATCAGGGTGTGGTCGCCGATCTCGATCCACTGCTCACCGAAGATGGCCCCCACGGGGAACGCGATGCACACGCCGTCGCCCAGCTTGCGGAACCGGTAGCCCGCCGGGGAGAGAGGGGTGACGGCCCCGGCTCTGCGGATGTACGCCCACACCCGATGGATCAGACGGCCCGTCAACCGTTGCCGCATCGACATAACGGATCAAGTTACCTTCTTGTGAGATCTCCGCCTATGGCGGGTTCCCGCACGTGGGTGAGCTGGGGACACCAGCATTTGATAGGCTCGAAGCCCGTGGACATGGCCGACACTTTTTCGGACCACGGGAGACCCCTTGCGCAACGCCGTTAGCACCAAACATCTGTTCGTCACCGGCGGCGTCGCCTCCAGCCTCGGCAAGGGCCTCACGGCCTCGAGTCTCGGCCGGCTGCTCAAGCTCCGTGGCCTTCGCGTGACGATGCAGAAACTCGACCCCTACCTGAACGTCGACCCCGGAACGATGAACCCGTTCCAGCACGGAGAGGTCTTCGTCACCGACGACGGAGCAGAGACCGACCTCGACGTCGGCCATTATGAACGTTTCCTCGACACCGAGTTGCACGGTTCGGCGAACGTCACGACCGGGCAGGTCTACTCCAACGTGATCGCCAAGGAGCGACGCGGCGAGTACCTCGGTGACACCGTGCAGGTGATTCCCCACATCACCAACGAGATCAAAGACCGTATCCGCGGCATGGCCGGCCCCGACGTCGACGTCGTCATCACCGAGGTCGGCGGCACGGTCGGCGACATCGAGTCGCTGCCCTTCCTGGAGGCCGTTCGCCAGGTGCGCCACGAGGTGGGCCGCGACAACGTCTTCTTCCTGCACGTCTCGCTGCTGCCCTACATCGGGCCGAGCGGCGAGCTGAAGACCAAGCCGACCCAGCACTCCGTCGCCGCCCTGCGCAGCATCGGCATCCAGCCCGACGCGATCGTGTGCCGGTCCGACCGGCCGATCACGACCTCGCTCAAGCGCAAGATCAGCCTCATGTGCGACGTCGACGAGGACGCGGTGGTCTCGGCCATCGACGCCCCCTCGATCTACGACATCCCCAAGGTGCTGCACGCCGAGGGCCTCGACGCCTACGTCGTGCGCCGCCTGGGCCTGCCCTTCCGCGACGTCGAGTGGACCGAGTGGGACGAGCTGCTCAAGCGGGTGCACAAGCCGTCCAAGGAGGCCACGATCGCGCTGGTCGGCAAGTACGTCGACCTGCCCGACGCCTACCTGTCGGTCACCGAGGCGCTGCGCGCGGGCGGCTTCGCCAACGACGCCCGGGTGAACATCCGCTGGGTGACCAGCGACGACTGCCAGACCCCCGAAGGGGCGGCCCGCGAGCTCGACGGCGTCGACGGGGTGCTCATCCCCGGCGGGTTCGGCGTGCGCGGCATCGAGGGCAAGATCGGCGCGATCCGGCACGCCCGCGAGAACAGGATCCCCCTGCTCGGCATCTGCCTGGGCATGCAGGGCATGGTCATCGAGGCGGCCCGCAACATGGCCGGCATCGAGGAGGCCAACAGCGCCGAGTTCGACCCCGACGCCAAGCACCCGGTCATCTCGACGATGGCCGACCAGGAGGACGTCGTCGCCGGTGAGCGTGACATGGGCGGCACGATGCGCCTGGGCATGTACACCGCCAAGCTCGGCGAGGGCTCGCTGGCCCGCCAGCTCTACGGCAAGGCCAAGGCCGACGAGCGCCACCGCCACCGCTACGAGGTCAACAACGCCTACCGCGAGCGCCTGGAGAAGGTCGGCGTGGTCTTCTCGGGCCTGTCGCCCGACGGCCGCCTGGTCGAGTACGCCGAACTGGCCTCCGACCTGCACCCCTTCTTCATCGGCACGCAGGCGCACCCCGAGTTCCGCTCGCGCCCGACCCGGGCGCACCCGCTGTTCCGCGGCCTGATCGCGGCCTCGATCGCCTACGCCGAGGGCCGCGCCAAGGCGGTGAAGGCCAAGTGACCGTGGCCGACGTGCGCGAGCGGTGGGAGGTCACCGCCTCGCGCGAGCGGTTCTCCGCGCGGATCATCTCGGCCGTCACCGACACCGTCGTGATGCCGGGCGGGGAGACCGCCGACCGCGACTACGTCAAGCACCCCGGGTCGGTGGCCGTGGCGGCGATCGACGACGCCGGCCGGGTGCTGCTGCTGCGCCAGTACCGCCACCCCGTGCGGAGCCTGTTGTGGGAGCTCCCTGCGGGCATCCGCGACGTGCCGGGGGAGCCGCTGGTGGAGTGCGCGGCGCGCGAGCTGGCCGAGGAGGCCGGATACCGGGCCGCGACCTGGCACACCCTGGTCGACCTCTACACCTCGCCCGGAATGAGCGACGAGCGCATCCGCGTCTTCCTGGCCAGGGATCTGGAAAGGATCCCTGACGAAGAGAACACCTACGTCCGGCACGACGAAGAGATCGACATGCCGGTGGAATGGGTACCTCTGGACGAAGCGGTAGAGAAGGCGCTGGCCGGAATGATCCACAATTCCCCCGCCATCGCCGGTATTCTCGCCGCGTACGCCGCATCCTCCGACGACTACAAGGGCCTGCGGGCCGCGAGCGCGCCGGAGGCCTGAACCAGGGGACCTACGCTGAGCTCGCCGGAAGCCGTACTCACCAGCTACCTCGCCCACCTGGCGGTGGAGCGGGGCCTTTCGGCGAACACGCTGGCCTCCTACCGCCGTGACCTGCGGCGTTACGTCGACCATCTGACCGCGCGCGGCCTGGCCTCCATGGGCCAGGTCGCCGAGTCCGACGTGGTGGCCTTCCTGGCCGCGCTGCGGGAGGGCGACGACGATCATCCGGCCCTGGTCGCCAGTTCGGCGGCCAGGGCCGTCTCGGCCGTCAGGGGGCTCCACCGGTTCGCGCTGCGCGAGGGCGTCTCGGCGCACGACCCGGCCAACCAGGTGCGGCCCCCGCGCACCCTGCGCCGGCTCCCGAAGGCGATCACCGTCGACGACGTGGAGCGCCTCATCGCCGCCTCGGGTCCCGACGAGTCGCCCCTGACCTTCCGCAACCGGGCCCTTCTGGAGGTCCTGTACGGAACCGGCGCCCGCATCTCCGAAGCGGTGGGCCTGGCCGTCGACGACATCGCCACCGCCTCGCAGGTGGTGCTGCGCGGCAAGGGCGGCACGACCCGGATCGTCCCCCTCGGCCGGTACGCCCGGTCGGCCCTCGACGCCTATCTCGTCCGCGCGCGTCCCCAGATCGCCTCTCACGGCCGGGGAACGCCCGCTCTGTTCCTGAACGCCCGGGGCGGCCGGCTGACCCGTCAGGGCGCCTGGGAGGTCCTCCAGTCGGCCGCCGAACGCGCCGGTCTGTCCGGGGTGTCCCCTCACATGCTGCGCCATTCGTTCGCGACCCACCTGCTCGACGGCGGGGCGGACGTCAGGGTGGTGCAGGAACTGCTCGGCCACGCCTCGGTGACCACCACCCAGGTCTACACGCTGGTGACGGTCGACAAGCTCCGAGAGGTGTACGCCGCCGCGCATCCCCGTGCCCGCAGGTGACCGAGTTCCATTACCCTGGCTTTGCTTGGGCGCGGCGCCTTGCCGCATACGTGACTACCCTCTAGATTCGGTCCGATTCGGGACCGTCAGGGAGGTTCAACAGGTGACTGCGACCACAGACGAGACGTGGACCGCGGGCAACCCGGGTGCCCTGGGCCCGACCGGGCGCCCTCGCCCCGTCTTCCCCGAGCCGCCCGTTCCCGAGAACCACGGCCCGGCGCGGGTCGTCGCGATGGTGAACCAGAAGGGCGGCGTCGGCAAGACGACCACCACGATCAACCTCGGGGCCGCGTTAGCCGAGGTCGGGCAGCGAGTTCTGCTGGTCGACTTCGACCCGCAGGGCGCCCTGTCGGTGGGCCTGGGCATCGACCCCCGCCCCCTTGAGACGACGATCTACGACCTCCTCATGGAGGAGCCCGACGTCACCGCCGAAGACGTGCTGCTCGGCACCAGCGTCGAGGGCATGGACCTGCTCCCCAGCAACATCTTCCTGTCCGGCGCGGAGATCCGGCTGGTCAACGAGGTCGCCCGGGAATACGCCCTCCAGCGCAGCCTGGAGCCCCTGCTTCCCTACTACGACATCTGCCTGATCGACTGCCAGCCGTCGCTCGGCCTGCTGACGGTCAACGCGCTGACCTGCGCCCACAGCGTCATGATCCCCCTGGAGTGCGAGTTCTTCGCGCTGCGCGGCGTGGCCCTGCTGATGGAGTCGATCTCCAAGGTCCAGGAGCGCCTCAACAAGAACCTCGAGATAGACGGCCTCCTCGCCACCATGTACGACCCCCGCACCCTCCACGCCCGCGAGGTGCTGGCCACGATCATGCAGGGCTTCGGCGACAAGGTCTTCCACACGGTCATCAACCGCACCGTGCGCTTCCCCGACGCCACCCTGGCCGGCGAGCCGATCACCCAGTTCGACCCGGGTTCGATGGGCGCCACCGCCTACCGCGAGCTGGCCCGCGAGGTGCTGGCCCGCTGGCCCGCGCGGTTGTAGTTGAAGCGAGACGGGCGGCCGGAGGCCGACCGTGTCTCGCGCTCGTGAATCTGCCTCGAATACACGCGACAATGGCTCGGTGACCGAGCCGGAGACCACAGCGCCACCCGAAGGGTTCCACGTCCACCTTGAGGTGTTCGAGGGGCCCTTCGACCTGCTGCTCGGGCTGATCGCCAAGCACAAGCTCGACATCACCGAGGTCTCGCTCCACAAGGTCACCGACGAGTTCATCGCCTACATCCGCTCACGCGGGCCCGAATGGGATCTCGACCAGACCAGTCACTTCCTGCTGGTCGCGGCCACCCTGCTCGACCTCAAGGCGGCCCGGTTGCTGCCGGCCGGCGAGGTGGAGGACGAGGAGGACCTTGCCCTGCTGGAGGCCCGTGACCTGCTGTTCGCGCGGTTGCTGCAGTACCGGGCGTACAAGGAGGTGGCGAAGATCTTCTCCGGCCGGATGGCCGAGGAGGCGCTGCGCTTCCCGCGCCTGGTGCCGCTGGAGCCCGCGTTCGCCAACCTGCTGCCCGAGCTCGTGCTCGGGATCGGGCCCGAACGGCTGGCCGAGATCGCCCGCCGGGCGTTCACCCCCAAGGCGCCGCCGACCGTTTCGGTCACCCACATGTACCAACCACTCGCCTCCGTACGCGAACAGGCCGCTATCCTGGTCGAGCGGTTGCGCCGGGCGGGCACCGCGACGTTCCGGGCGCTGACCTCCGACTGCGCCGGCCCTTTCGAAGTGGTGGCGAGGTTCCTCGCCGTTCTGGAGTTGTTCCGCGAGGCGGCGGTCTCCTTCGAGCAGGCCGAGCCGCTGGGGGATCTCTACGTGACCTGGACCGGAACGGCCGACGGCACCGTGCTCGTCGGCGACGACTACGACGAAGCGCGACAGGGGGAGAACGACGGTGTCTGAGCTGACGATGGGCCTTGAGGCCATCCTGCTCGTCGTCGACGAACCCGTCGCCGAGATCACCCTGGCGCAGGTGCTCGAACGGCCGACCGCCGAGGTCGCCGCCGCCCTGCGCGACCTGTCGGCGGAATACACCTCCGCCGGGAGGGGTTTTGATCTGAGAGAGGTCGCCGGTGGATGGCGCCTCTACACCCGCGCCGAATGCGCTCCGCTGGTGGAGCGGTTCGTGCGCGACGGCCAGCAGGCGCGGCTGACCCAGGCCGCCCTGGAGACCCTCGCCGTGGTCGCCTACCGGCAGCCCGTCAGCCGGGCCCGCGTGGCGGCGATCCGCGGCGTCAACAGCGACGGCGTCATGCGCACGCTCGCCGCCCGCGGCCTCGTCGAAGAGGCCGGGACCGACCCGGAGAGCCAGGCCGTGCTCTACCGGACCACCAGCTACTTCCTGGAGAGGCTGGGCCTGCGGGAGCTGTCGGAGCTCCCCGAACTGGCGCCCTTCCTCCCCGACGACGTTGACACCCTTGAGGAGCAACCCAAGTGAACAAGCGCAGCACCCCGTCCGGTGATGGACGCGGTCGAGGCAACTCCTTCCGCGCGGGCCGATCAGGCTCCCGCGGCTCCGGCTCCGGCGGCCCCGCCAAACGCGGCGGCTTCGGCGGCGGCTCGTCGGGCGGCGGCTCCGGCTCCCGCGACGACCGCGGCGGCCGCGACTTCCGCGCCCGCGACGACCGGCCGCAGCGTTCCTCCCGCGACGACAGCCCCCGCTCCGACCGGTCCTACGGCGACCGGCCGCAGCGTTCCTCCCGCGACGACAGCCCCCGCTCCGACCGGTCCTACGGCGACCGCCCCCAGCGGTCCTTCCGCGACGACCGCCCCTCTGGCGGCGACCGCCCCGGCCGTTCCTACGGCGACCGTCCGCAGCGGTCCTACGGCGACGACCGCCCCGGCCGTTCCTATGGCGACCGCCCGCAGCGTTCCTACGGCGGTGACCGGCCTTCTGGCGGCGACCGCCCTCAGCGGTCCTATGGCGACGACCGTCCGGGCCGTTCTTACGGCGACCGGCCGCAGCGCTCCTATGGCGATGACCGTCCCGGCCGTTCTTACGGTGATCGCCCGCAACGTTCCTACGGCGGTGACCGGCCCTCTGGCGGCGACCGGCCGCAGCGGTCCTATGGCGACGACCGCCCGGGGCGTTCTTACGGTGATCGCCCGCAGCGGTCCTTCGGCGGTGACCGGCCCTCTGGTGGCGACCGCCCTCAGCGCTCCTACCGTTCCGACCGTCCTTCCGGCGGCGACCGGCAGCGCTCCGACCGGCCCTATGGTGACCGGCCGCAGCGGTCGTTCCGTGACGAGCGGCCCGAGCGGTCGTTCCGGGACGACTACCTCGACCGGCCCGAGAAGTCCTTCGAGTCCCGTGACGACCGGGGCAACCCGGCCCCCAAGGGCACGCGGGCGCGGTTCGGCAAGGCCGACCGGCCGATGCGCGCCGACCGGGGCGGGCGTCGTGACGACGTACAGACGGTCGGAAAGCCGGCCCGTCCGAAGGCTCAGCCCTTCAAGACGTCGGCCCAGCCGAAGCGGGACCCCGACTTCTGGGAGCCCGGCTACACCGACGAGCGCGACACCACCGAGGTCCCCGGCGGCGAGCGGCTGCAGAAGGTGCTCGCCCAGGCGGGCGTCGCCTCGCGGCGCGCGTGCGAGGACATGATCGGCGAGGGGCGCGTCACCGTCGACGGGCAGGTGGTCCGGCGGTTCGGGGCGCGGGTCGACCCGGCCAAGCAGGTCATCCACGTCGACGGCAAGCGCATCCCGACCGCGCCCGACCTGGTCTACTACGCCCTCAACAAGCCCATCGGCGTCGTCTCCACGATGGAGGACCCGGAGGGCCGGCCGTGCCTGGCCGACTACGTCCAGGAACTGGCCCCCCGGCTGTTCCACGTCGGCCGGCTCGACACCGAGACCGAGGGCCTGCTGCTGCTCACCAACGACGGCGAGCTGGCCCACCGGCTGACCCACCCGAGCTACGGGGTGCCGAAGAAGTACTGGGCGAAGGTGCCCGGCCCGGTCCCGCGTGACCTGCACCGCACGCTGCGCAAGGGCATCGAGCTGGAAGACGGGCTGGCCAAGGTCGACTCGTTCACCATCGTGCAGGAGCACGGCCAGCAGGCGCTCGTCGAGGTCGTGCTCCACGAGGGGCGCAAGCACATCGTGCGCCGCCTCCTGGAGGAAACCGGGCACCGCGTGATCGACCTGGCCCGCATCGAGTTCGGGCCGGTCAAGCTCGGCCGGCTCAAGCCCGGCACGATCCGCGCGCTCAGCCTGCACGAAGTCGGCGAACTCTACGCATCGGTCAAGCTGTAGCCTTTGCGGACGATCAGATAGGAGTCAGGCATATGGTCAGGGCGGTCCGCGGCGCGATCCAGGTTGACGGTAACGACCGGGAGTCCATCATCACGGGTACGACCGAGCTGGTCACCGAGGTGATGGAGCGAAACCGGCTCACCACCGACGACGTGATCAGCGTGATCTTCACCGCGACACCCGACCTGACCGCCGAGTTCCCCGCTCTGGCCGCACGTAAGCTGGGATTCCACGACGTGCCGCTGCTCTGCGCGTCGGAGATCGGCGTTCCGGGCGCGCTGCCCCGCGTGGTGCGGCTGATGGCCCACATCGCCGTCGACCGGCCGCGCCAGGAGATCCACCACGTCTACCTGCGCGGCGCGGTCGCGCTGCGGGTCGACATCGCTCAATAGATCACCGAGGAAATCCATGACCGAGGGTGGCTCACTCAGCAGTGCTCTGGTCGTCGGCACGGGCCTCATCGGCACGTCGCTGGCGCTGGCGCTGCGCCGCCGTGACATCAGGGTGCTGCTGACCGACCGCGACCCGGGGGCCGTACGGCTGGCCAGCGAACTGGGCGCCGGCGAACCCTGGGACGGCGGTGAGCGGGCCGACATCGCGGTCATCGCGGTGCCGCCGCAGTACGTCGCCGACCAGCTCCTCGAACTGCAGAAGAACGAGGCGGCCCGGTTCTACACCGACGTGGCCAGCGTGAAGGCGGTGCCGATCGCGCAGGCGGCCGTGCTCGGGTGCGACCTGTCGGTGTTCGTCGCGGGCCATCCGCTGGCGGGGCGGGAGAAGTCCGGCCCCGGCGCGGCCCGCGGCGACCTGTTCCTCGGCCGCCCGTGGGCGCTCTGCCCGACGATCGAGTCGGGTCCGCGCGCCCGGGAGGCCGTGTACGAGCTCGTCGCCCTCTGCGGGGCCAACGCCGTCACGGTCGGGGCCGAGGAGCACGACCGGGCGGTGGCGCTGATCTCCCACGCCCCCCACGTGGCGGCGGCGGCGGTGGCCGCGCGGCTGGCCGAGGCCCCCGACACCGCGCTCGGCCTCAGCGGCCAGGGCGTGCGCGACGTGACCCGCATCGCGGCCGGCGACCCGGCCCTGTGGACGGGGATCCTGTCCGGGAACGCCGCCCCCGTGGCGGAGGTCCTGGAGGCGGTCGCCGGCGACCTCGCCCTCGCGGCGCGGGCGCTGCGCGAGTTCGCGATCGACGGCACCCCCATGGAGGAGGTCACCGACCTGCTCCAGCGGGGGGTGACCGGCACCGGCCGCATCCCCGGCAAGCACGGCGGCCCCGCCCGCACCTACGCGGTGGTGCAGGTCGTCATCGGCGACCGTCCGGGCGAGCTGGCGCGGCTGTTCCAGGTGGCCGAGCAGGCCGGGGTCAGCATCGAGGACGTGCGGCTGGAGCACGTGCCCGGGCTTCCCCTGGGCGCGGTGGAGCTGTCGGTGCAGCCCGAGGCGGCCGAGATCTTCGCGACCGCCCTACGGGCGCAGGGCTGGCAGCTGCAGGGGTGAAAGGCTGTCGGGGCCGGGCCTGCGCCCCGGTAGCCTTCTGAGGGTCGCAACACACACGAGAACAGGGGAGTGGACCGTGCCGGGTCTGGTCGTCGCCATGGACGGGCCTTCGGGGTCGGGCAAGTCGAGCGTGTCCCGCGGGGTGGCCCGCGCGCTGGGCCTGCGCTACCTCGACACGGGGGCGATGTACCGGGCGCTCACCTGGTGGGTGCTCGACCAGGGCATCGACCTGGCCGACGCCGAGACCATCGCGGCACGGGCGACCGAGCCGGTGCTCGAGATGTCCACCGACCCTGACCACTCCGGCGTCACGATCGACGGGACCGACGTCAACGGCCCGATCCGGGAGGCGGCCGTGACCGCCGCCGTCTCGGCCGTCGCCGCGGTCCCCGAGGTCCGCGCCCACCTGGTCGCCCTCCAGCGGACGCTGATCGCCGGAGCCCCCGAGGGCATGGTCGTCGAGGGCCGTGACATCGGCACCGTCGTCGCCCCCCAGGCCCCCGTCAAGATCTATCTGACCGCCAGCGCCGAGGCCCGCGCGCGCCGGCGCAACGCCGAGCTGACCGGGTCGACCGTCGAGGCGCAGGTGGCCGACATGGCCCGCCGCGACACGCTCGACTCCACCCGCAAGGCCGACCCGCTGACCATGGCCGCCGACGCGGTCGAGGTCGACACCACCGAGCTGGGGCTCGACGAGGTGATCGCCGAGATCCTGCGGCTCGTGAAGGAGCGCGCCCCGATCGAGGCGCGCTGACAGGAGGAATGCCGCGATGAGCGCGGAGTACGACGACGACGGCTGGATCGAGGCCGAACTGGCCACCCTCGATGTCGAGGGAGGCCACGACGACGAGCCCGATTCCGGTCCGCTGCCCGTCGTGGCGGTGGTGGGTCGCCCCAACGTGGGCAAGTCGACCCTGGTCAACCGCATCATCGGCCGCCGGGAGGCGGTCGTGGAAGACGTCCCCGGCGTGACCCGCGACCGGGTCACCTACGACGCCAACTGGCGGGGCCGCCGGTTCACGCTGGTCGACACCGGCGGGTGGGACCCCGACGCCACCGGCATGGCCCTGAAGATCGCCGAGCAGGCGCAGGTGGCGGCCGAGCTGGCCGATGTGATCCTGTTTGTGGTCGACGCCACGGTGGGCATCACCGACTCCGACGAGGCCGTCGGCGGGGTGCTCCGCAAGGCCGGCAAACCGGTCGTGCTGGCCGCGAACAAGGTCGACAACCAGCTCCAGGAGCTGGAGGCCAACGAACTGTGGTCGCTCGGCCTCGGGCAGCCCTACCCGGTGTCGGCGCTGCACGGGCGCTCCAGCGGCGACCTGCTCGACGTGGTGCTCGACGCGCTGCCCGAGACGCCGCCGCTGAAGTTCGGCGAGCAGCGCGGCCCGCGCCGCGTGGCCCTGCTCGGCAAGCCCAACGTGGGCAAGTCGTCGCTGCTCAACCGGGTCGCCGGCGAGGAGCGGGTGCTGGTCGACCCGATGGCCGGCACCACCCGTGACCCGGTCGACGAGCTGATCGAGCTCGGCGGGGTGCCCTGGCGCTTCATCGACACCGCCGGCATCCGGCGGCGCGATCGCGAGCTCAAGGGCGCCGACTTCTACGCCGCCATGCGCACCCGCGCCGCCCTGGAGCGGGCCGAGGTCGCGATCGTGCTGATCGACGCGTCCGAGGTGCTGACCGAGCAGGACCTGCGGATCATCGGGCTGGTCATCGAGTCGGGCCGGGCCATGGTCGTGGCGTTCAACAAGTGGGACCTGGTCGACGAAGACCGGCGTTACTACCTGGAGAAGGAGATCGAGCGCCAGCTCGTCCGCACCCCCTGGGCGCTGCGGGTGAACATCTCCGCCAAGACCGGGCGCCACGTCGAGAAGCTGGTCCCGGCGCTGGAGCGGGCGATCGACTCCTGGACGACCCGGGTGCCGACCTCGCGGCTCAACCAGTTCCTCACCGAGCTGGTGCAGGCGACGCCGCCGCCCGTCCGGGGCGGCAAGCAGCCGAAGATCCTGTTCGCCACCCAGGCCGCGACCGAGCCGCCGAAGTTCGTCCTGTTCACCTCGGGCTTCCTTGAGGAGACCTACCGCCGCTTCATCGAGCGGCGGCTGCGTGAGGAGTTCGGCTTCGAGGGCTCCCCGATCGAGGTGACGATGAAGATCAGGGAGAAGCGCAAGAAGTAGGGCCGTTCTTCCGCGGGCCGCGCCTCCGGGCGCGGCCCGCGGCGGTTCAGGCGCCTGTGATGGTGGTGCCAGCCCTACCATCGGCCGGGTGTACGCGGGATCGTGAGGAAAGCCGCCGATTTCTAAGTTGATGGGCATGAGAACACATCTGCGCCGCCTGGCCGCCGACACCGGCTACCTGATGCTGGGCCTCCCCCTGGCGACGGTCGCGTTCTGCCTGATGGTCGCCGGGCTCTCGGCCGGAGCCGGGACCGTCGTCGTCGGCGTCGGGGTGGCCGTCCTCGCGGTCACCCTGCTCATCGCCCGTCTGTTCGGCGACCTCGAACGGGGCCGCATCGCGCTGGTCCTCGACCGGCCGGTGCAGCGTCCGCGTTATCCGGCGCCGCCGGTGGGCGCGGGCTGGATCCGCCGGCTGGTCAACCCGATGCTGACGCCCCAGTCGTGGCTCGACGTGCTGCACCTGATCATCGCCTTCCCGGTCGCGATCGCGACGTTCGTCGTCACGACCGCGATGTGGGGGCTGGTGCTGGGCGGGGTGACCTACCCCATCTGGGGCTGGTTCACCAACCAGATCCCCGGCAACAAGGAGTTGCCCGAGCTGCTCGGCTTCAGCGGGAGCTACCTGTCCAACACCCTGTTCTACGCGGCGCTCGGCATCGTCGCGACGCTGGTGCTGTTCCCGGTGATCCGGTTCATGGCGACGTTGCAGGCCAACCTGGGCCGGACGCTGCTCAGCGGCATGGCCGAGCTGCAGGGCCGCATCGACGACCTCACCGAGGGCCGGCACGCCGCCGCCCACGCCGAGGCCGACGCGCTGCGGCGGCTGGAGCGGGACATCCACGACGGCCCGCAGCAGCGGCTGGTCCACCTGGCGATGGAGTTGTCGCGGGCCCAGCGGCTGCTGGAGCGCGACGCCGCGGCCGCCTCGACGACGATCGGGCAGGCGATCACCGCCACCCGGGAGACGCTCGACGAGCTGCGCGCCCTGTCGCGGGGGATCGCGCCGCCGATCCTGGCCGACCGGGGGCTCAACCCGGCGCTGTCGGCGCTGGCGGCCCGCTGCACCGTGCCGGTCGAGCTCGACGTCCGGATCGAGGAGCGGTTCGCCGCGCTGGTCGAGAACACCGTCTACTTCGTCACCGCCGAGGCGCTCACCAACGTCGCCAAGCACAGCCGGGCCACCCTGTGCCGGGTCATGCTCGACCGCACGGGCGACTCGCTGCTGCTGACCATCGGCGACGACGGAGTCGGCGGCGCCCATGTCGCCAAGGGCCACGGGTTGTCCGGTCTGGCCGACCGGCTGCGCGCGGTCGACGGCGAGTTGTCCGTTCAGTCCCCCGCCGGGGGACCGACCCTGATCGTGGCGGAGGTTCCGTGCGGGTAGTGGTGGCCGACGACGCCGTGCTCATCCGGGAGGGTCTGGTACGCCTCCTCGAAGAGTTCGGTTGTGAGGTGGTCGCGACGGTGGGGACGGGCGATGAGCTCGTGTCCGCCGTCGCGGCGCATCGGCCTGACGTGTCCGTGGTCGACGTGCGGATGCCGCCGACCTTCACCGACGAGGGCCTGCGCGCCGCCGTGGCGGCCCGCAGGGAGGTGCCCGGGGCGCCGGTCCTCATCCTGTCGCAGTACGTCGAGGTCTCCTACGCCGACGACCTGCTCGCCGACGCCCGCGGCGGGGTCGGCTACCTGCTGAAAGACCGTGTCGTGGACGTCGAGGAGTTCATGGCCGGGCTGCGCGGCGTCGCCTCCGGCGGCACCGTCTTCGACCCGCAGGTCATCTCGCAGCTCATGGTCCGGCGGCGGCGCGACGACCCGGTGGCCCTGCTGACGCCCCGGGAGCGCGAGGTGCTGGCGCTGATGGCCGAGGGCCGCTCGAACCCGGCGATCGGGCGGCACCTGGTGGTGAGCGAGGGCGCGGTGGAGAAGCACATCCGCTCGATCTTCGCCAAGCTCGGCCTGTACGCCGACGACGCCGACCAGCACCGCCGCGTGCTGGCGGTGCTGGCCTTCCTGCGCTCTTAGGCCGGGTGGTTGCCCGCCGGCCCGCCGATGTCGTAGGGGGTCGTGACGCCCTCGTAGGCCACGTGGAACTCCATGCCCTGGACCGCGTGGGCCAGGTCGTGGCAGTGGGACATCCACAGGCCCGGGTTGTCGGCGGTCAGCGCCACGACCCAGACCTCGCCCGGTTCGACGTCGAAGGTGTCGACGAGCATCCCGTTGGCGGCCCGGCCGTCGCGGGACAGGACCTCGACGTGGTGGCCGTGGGGATGCATCGGGTGCAGGTCGCCCGACCGGTTCACGATCGTGATCTTGACGCGTTCGCCCTCGCGCACGACCGGGGTCGGGATGTTCGGGTAGCCCTTCCCGTTGACCGTGTGGGCCAGCCTCGGCACCCCGTCCACCGTGGCGAAGGTCTTGTCGAGCACCCAGACGATCTCCTGGTCGAACTCCTCGCGGAGCTCGGGCAGCGTGCCGTAGCGGGTGACGTCGAGCGGCTCGCCCGTCGCGGGTGCGGCCTGGCCGTTCAGGGCCAGGCCCGGGTGGCCGTCGACGCTCAGCATGACCGGGCCGTCGGGCATGGTGAAGGCCAGGTCGTAGCGGCCACCGGCGGCGAGTTTGATCCGCCGGTCCCGCAGCGTCGTGGCGCCGGCGACGTCGCGGGCGTCGACCGAGCGCAGCCGGAAGTCCACGCCCGACAGGCCCAGGGTCACCGGCGTGCTGTCGGTGTCGGCGATCCGCAGCCGGACCGGGCTGCCGGGCGGGATGACGGCCGTGACCTGCCGGTCGGTGGGCGGCCGGTCGTCGAAGCTGAGGGTCGGGACGTTGCCGTACGTGTGGACCGCCACCGTGTGGTCGCCCTCGGCGGGTTCCACGATGAGCAGCCCGAACAGGCCCTTGGCCACGGCGACGCTGGAGTTCTGGTGGGAGTGGTACCAGTACGTGCCGGGGTCGTCGGCCCGGAAACGGTAGACGTGCTCGCCGCCGGGCCTGACGGCGTCCTGGGTGACGCCGGGCACGCCGTCCTCCCCGGCGGGCAGGTCGTAGCCGTGCCAGTGGATCGTCACGCCCTGGTCGCCGGGCAGTTCGTTGCGCAGCGTCACCTCCAGCGTCTCGCCCTGCCTCACCCGCAGCGTCGGGCCGGGGTTCTGGCCGTTGAACGACCAGGTCTGCACGGTCCGGCCGCCGACGGTCAGGCTCGACGCCTTCGCCGTCAGGGTGTACCTGCGCGCGTCCGGGTCGGCGGGGCCGCGCAACGAGGCCACGGAGACACCACCGGTGGCCGTGTCGTGGCCCGCGTGCATCGGCGTGCCGGAGAAGCTGCCCGAGACCGCCCACACGACGCCGGTCAGCGCCACCGCGAACCCGGCGATCCGCCACCGGTCGCCGCCCCCTCCCGCGACCAGCCGCCACGCCAGGGCCGCCGCGCCGCCCCCGACGAGCATCACGACCAGGGCCGACGACACGGTCACGGGGTAGGAGACGATCACGTCGCAGGCCACCCCGATGATCGCGCCGATGGCGGTGAGGATCAGCGGGTAGGCCTTCTTCGGGTCCCGCTCCCGCCGCAGCAGCGCCGGGACGGTGGTCGTGAGGGCGTACACCATCGGGACGAGCAGCAGGGGCAGGGCCAGCAGCACCTTCTCGGCGACGAACCACCACCCCGCCTGCATGAGCCGCACCGTCAGCACCACCCGCACCCCGCTCACGACGACCGCCCCGGCGCTCAGCGCCAGGGCGGCCAGGTGGAAACGCGGGTCGTGCGGCGGCCGGAACGCGGCGAACGCGAAACCGGCCGCGGCACCCCACACCACGGCGGCGACGACGACCATGATCTGGTCGAGGCCGCCGGCGAGCGCGGTGGTCACGCGACGGCGGCCTGGGGCGCGGGCGCCGCGGCCTTGGTGAGGTCGCGGGCCTTCTTCATCAGCACGACCGACGCCCACAGGATCGCCACGCCGTCGAGGGCGTGGAAACCGAGCACGACCAGGCTCGCGGTGGTGGTCTTGTCCATGTCGGCGCCCGCCAGCCCGGCCAGCTCGAAGATCACGAACAGCTGCACGACGACCAGCAGCAGGGGCGTGATCGAGAGCAGGATGAGCCGGCCACCGGCCTTGGCGATCGCCGCCACGATCGTGGTCAGGATCGACAGGATCGGGAGCACCATCGTGCCGTTGAGGACGTGCGGCATGATCGCGGCGTCCTCGGCGCCGAGGGCGGGCGCGGGCCGCTCGAACGCGCCGAACGTGGCGAAGTAGAACTGGGCGAGCACGGAGACGAACATGATCACCGTGAAGCCGAAGAAGACCTTACGCATGAGGGATCCCCCAGACAGAGTGGTGTCGCTGGCGCCAACTGTGGGCCAAGGGGTGTCCCGAGCACATGGGACCGGCGTCCTGAACGCCCGGGATCGCGGCCTTCTCCGATCCTTGACCCGCTCTGTCGGGGTGGCTTGAGTATCCCCCTACTCCATCGCCAGCGCCACCACGGCCCCGATGCCGCAGAGCACCGCCGTGATGAGGAAGATCTCGGAGTATTCGGTGTGCAGGGCCGCCTGCACCGCGTGGGTGTAGACCTCGAGCTGCCTCTGGTACGTCTCGGGCGACACTCCGAACGGCAGGGGGGTGTCGAGGTCGGCGGTGAGGGTCTGGAACCGGTGGAACCCGTAGGCCGACAGCGCCGCCACCCCGAGCAGCATGCCCATCATGCGGGCGACCACGACGGCGGCCGAGGCGACGCCGTGCTGGACGGCCGGGATGGTCGTGAGGACGGCCGAGCTGACCGGCGCGATGACCAGCCCCAGGCCGAGCCCGGCGACGACGAGGTCGACGTCCATCGACAACCCGCCCGGCACGACCGGCCACCGGCTGATCAGCACGTAACCGGCGGTCGCCACGACCATGCCCGCCACGGTGACCGGCCGTTCGCCGAACCGGCGCGCCAGCGCGCCCCCCGCGAACGCGGCGACGGCGAGCGCGACCAGGAACCGGGTGAGCACCAGCGCCCCGCCGGTCGCGTCGGTGCCGAGGAGCGTCTGCGCCACCAGCTGCACGTCGACCAGCGTCACCAGCAGCGCCGCCCCGGCCAGGAAGCTGACGGCCAGCGTCGCGAAGACGGGCCGTTTGCGGACGCCGGTGAGGTCGAGGATGCGCGTCCGCGTGCGCAGCTCCCAGACGACGAACACGACCAGGACGACCGCCCCCGCGATCACGGCCGGCACTCCCCACGAGGGCAGCACCCGCTCGCCGGGCTCGGGGTTGTAGAGCCCCGCCACGAGCAGCCCCAGCCCCAGGGCCAGCAGCACCCCGCCCGGCACGTCGACCCTGGTGGCGGTCCGGGTCCCGGCCGGGACGTACCGATGCACCGCCACCGCCGCCAGCGCGGTCAGCGGGAGGTTGCCCCAGAAGATCGTGCGCCACCCGTCGAGGAACCCGACCTGCACGACCGCGAGCCCCGCGCCGTAGAGGGGTCCCAGGACCGCCCCGAGCTCCTGCGCCGCCCCCACCGCGCCCAGGGCGGTCGGCCGCCTGCGCGCGTCCCAGAGGTCGCCGATGAGGGCCATGGTGATCGGCAGCAGCGCCCCGCCCGCGATGCCCTGGACCGCCCGCCCGGCGGTGAGCAGCGGGACGCTGCCGGCCAGCGCGGTGACGAGCGACCCGAGGGCGAACCCGGCCAGGCAGGCCTGGATGACCACCCGCCGCCCGAACCGGTCGGAGAACTGCCCGAGCAGGGGCATCGCGGCGACGTAGCCGAGCAGGAACCCGGTGACCACGGGGGTGACCCGCTCCAGCCGGTTGACGGGCACGTTCGCCGCCGCCGCGATGTCGACCAGGACGGTGACCACGACATAGGCGTCGAGCGCGGCCAGCAGCACGGCGGCCCCGGTGACCCCGAGAACGACACGCCGGTTCGACCGGGGCGTCACGACCCGGGACTCCTCCTCCACAGACTCCACGACGCCGAGATTAACGGCTGCCGCGCCCGGAGACGCGCGCGAATTGTCCGGAGTCGAGCGCTCAGACCGCCGGGGCCTCGATCGTCACCGGGGCGTCGTAGTCGGTGAGGGCGACCTTGACCGTGCCGCCGTTCAGGGGGAGGTCGATGGCCGTCACGCGGCTCGTGGCCTTGTCGATCATCAGGGTGCCCGGCTGGTCGCCCGTCACGCCGGGGACGATCTTCTTCAGGGGTTCGCCCGGCAGGGTCACCTTGAGCGTGTAGATGCCGTTCTGCTCGCCCTCGATCGTGGCGCCCTTCGCCGACGACAGCAGGGTCGGGACCGCCGTCACCACCGCGCTCGGGTCGTAGAGCGCCGCCAGCTGGGCGCGGGACATCGACTTCTGGAAGCCGCCCGTCGGGCCCTTGATGTAGACGGCGTCGCCCGCCAGGACGAACTCCAGCTCCTGGAGCGCGCCGATCATGATCTGGAGCTTGCCCTTGGCGTCGCCCTCGCGGGTCAGGTCGCCCTCGGCGGTCTTCACGGGGATCGGCGGGTTGCCCTCGGTCGTCAGGGAGAAGGCCACCGTCTTGACGGCGCCCATGGCCGCCGCCGACTTCTTCAGGACGTCGGGCGCCGCCGGGAGGCCGCCCTCGGTCGTCGAGGAGGAGCAGGCCGTGACGAAAGCCACCAAGGCCGCCAAGCACAGGATTCTTCTCACGCCAGGGATGCTAGCCCGCCGGGGGCTACCTCCCCTGGAGATGTGCCACGACGGGTGTGTAGATCTCTTCGACCTCTCGGATCTGTTCGGGGTTGAGCAGGTCGATGAAGTGGGCGCGCACCCCGGCCACGTGGTCGGGGGCGACGCGTTCGATCGTGTGGTAGCCCAGAGGGGTGAGCACGGCGAACGTTCCACGCCGGTCGTCTTCGCACAGCTCCCTGGTCACCAGGCCCGCCTGCTCCATGCGGGAGATCTGGTGGGACAGGCGGCTGCGCGACTGCACGGTCGCGTCGGCCAGGTCGCTCATCCGCATGCGGTGGTCGGGGCTCTCCGACAGGTTGACCAGGATCTCGTAGTCGTTGAACGACAGCCCGTGTTCCTGCAACTCGCGGTCGAGGCGGTGGGTGAGGAGCCGGTGGGCCGTCAGATGGGCCCTCCACGCTCTCTGCTCGTCGGCCGTCAGCCAGCGGGGGTCTGCCATCCCACCAGTCTAAAGATCGTCTGTCACCCCCGTACACGGGAGCATGACACGATGTCGAACATGAACGACAAAACCGACGGCGGTGACTCCCTCCTTACGGTCATCGTCGCAGGTGGGGCCAATCTCGCCATCGCGGTCGCCAAGTTGGTGGCGGGGTTGGTGAGCGGCTCGGCGTCGATGTTGTCCGAGGCCGCCCACAGCGCCGCCGACACGGTGACCGAGGTGCTGCTGTTCACCGCGATCAAGCGCGGCGAGCGGCCCGCCGACCGGAGGCATCCCCTCGGCTACGGCAACGCCGCGTTCCTCTGGGCGTTGATCGCCGCCTGCTTCACCCTCGTCGTCGGGGCCGGGTTCTCCGTCACCCACGGGTTCCACACGATCTTCGACGGCGAGGAGCTGACCGACTTCACCGTCTCCTACGTCGTGCTCGCGGTCTCGTTCGGGCTGGAGAGCATCTCGATGTTCCAGGGGCTGCGGCAGCTCCGCACGTCGGCCACGCGGTGGCAGACGCGGCCGTTCGCACTGCTCAGACGGACCTCCGACACGATGCTGAAGGCCGTGGTGCTGGAGGACGCCGCGGCGCTGACCGGCATCCTGATCGCGTTCGGCGGGCTCGGCATGACCCAGCTCACCGGGAACACCGCGTGGGACGGCGCCGGGTCGGTCCTGATCGGCCTGCTGCTGCTGTTCGTGGCGGTCACCCTGATCAGGGCCAACGCCAGTCTGCTGCTGAACCGGTCGGCGTCGGCCGGGCTGGAGCGGCGCATCCTGGCCCACCTGGAGGTGCTGCCCGAGGTCGAGCGGGTGGTCGAGCTGCTGACCGTGGTCATCGGGCCCAACCGGATCCTGGTCGCGGCACGCATCGACTTCGTCGACGAGGCGACCGGGGCCGCGCTCGAATCGGCCTCGGCCGAGGTGGAGCGGCGGCTGCGCGGCGACTTCCCGGAGATCCGCGAGGTGTTCCTCGACCCGACCTCCTCGGCCGAAGACCGGTTCTAGCCGCCGATGATCTGGAGCTCGCCGGGCTCGTCGAAGATCGCGGTGGCGATCACGGTCCCGGCGGTCCACTCGACCAGGTGACGGCCTTCCCATTCGTGTGCACGACCGTCGAACGGCACCTTCGACAGATCGGCGTCCCGTAACCGGTCGAGGGCCAGCTCACCCCGTTTGACCAGCGCCTCCTTGCGCACCCACTGGCGGATGAGCCGCCGGTTGTCCATCCCGACCAGCCCCGCCTCGGCCGGCGTGAGGGCCAGCGCGACCAGGTTCTCGTCGGCCTGCCCGCCGGTCGCGTGCTCGGCGTCCACGCCGACCTTGCCCGCCCCCGCGGCGGCGGTGACGTACCCGGCGGTGTGGGCCAGGCTGACCGACAACTCGGGGGCCTCGGTGATGAAGGGGCGGCCGTGGGGCCGGCCGCAGCGGTCGCAGCGCTGTTCGAGGGTGAGCACGCACGCGCGCATGTCGAGGATCTTCGCCGCGCAGTAACGGACCAGGAGGTGGGCGGCCACGAAGTCGAGCCGGTCCTGCTCCCGTGTGAACCGGTCGGCGCGGGCCCGCTCGGTCTCGGTGAGCGTCCCGCCGACGGCGTCCAGGACTTCGTCGGTGTAACCGGCGACGGCCAGTGGGGCGCGCATCACCTCAGCGTATTGGAGGTATATGTCGATCAAGTGAACTACGGGGGGTAAGCAATGAGCCGTTCGAAATGTCTGGTTGTGCTGGTGGGGGCCATTGTGGGCGCGGTGCCGGCGGGCGCGGCGCACGCCGATCGGGGGCCGCACAAGGTCACGCACCGTTACCAGGCCGACGTCCCGAAACCCGGCACGACGAGTGCGGCCAACCGGCGGCTGCAGAAGGAGCTGTCCGCTCTGGGCTACTTCACCGGGCCGTGGAACGGCTACTACGGGCCCGACATGGCGCAGGCGATGTTCGCCGTCCAGAAGGTGAACGGGCTCAAGACCAACGCCCGCTGGAGCGAGGAGGTCGACCGCAGGATCCGCCGGGGCTGGGTGCCCGTCGCGCGCAGCACCAGCGGCAACCTGGTCGAGGTCGACCTCCAGCGGCAGCTGCTGATGGTCGTCAGGGGCGGCAAGGTGGTGAAGGTCTTCAACACCTCCGGCGGGAACGGCAAGCCGTACGGCGGTGGCAAGATCGCCACCACGCCCCGAGGGGTGTTCACCGTGCAGCGGCAGGTGAACAAGGTGGAGAAGTCACCGCTGGGTGAGCTCTACCGGCCCAAGTACTTCCACGGCGGCTACGCCATCCACGGGTCGGCCTACGTCCCGCCGAGGCCGGCCTCGCACGGGTGCGTGCGGGTGTCGTACGAGGCCATGAACTGGTTGTGGAAGAGCGGCAGCCTGCCCGTCGGCGGGAGGGTGTGGATCTACTGAAGTCCCTCCAGCCACGTCTCGATCTCGGCCGACGAGCGGGGGAGCGCGCCGGACATCAGCCGGGCGCCGTCGGCGGTGATCACCAGGTCGTCCTCGATCCGCACGCCGATCCCGCGCAGCTCCGGCGGCAGCGTCAGGTCGTCGGGCTGCAGGTAGAGGCCGGGTTCGACGGTCAGCACCATGCCCTCTTCGAGCACGCCGTCGAGGTAGGTCTCGGCCCTGGCCCTGGCGCAGTCGTGGACGTCCAGGCCCAGCATGTGGCCGCTGCTGCACAACGTGTAGCGGCGGTAGAGGCCCGTCTCGAAGTCGGACTCCAGACCCCATCCGGCCAGGCCGTCGGCGATCACCCGCATCGCGGCCAGGTGGAAGTCGCGGAAGCGGGCCCCCGGCCGCAGGGTGGCGATGGCGGCGTTCTGGGCCTCGTACACGAGGTCGTAGACCTGGCGCTGGATCGGTGAGAACCGGCCCGACAGCGGGAAGGTGCGGGTGACGTCGGCGGTGTAGAGGCCGTCGGTCTCCACTCCCGCGTCGAGGAGCAGCAGGTCGGCGGGGTTCAGGGGGCCGTCGTTGCGGATCCAGTGCAGCACGCAGGCGTGCGCGCCCGAGGCGACGATCGAGTCGTAGCCGGTCGCGTTGCCCTCCAGTCGCGACCGCAAGCCGAAGATCCCCTCGACGTAGCGCTCGCCCCGGGGGTGCCCGAGAGCCTGGGGGAGGGCGCGCACGACGTCCTCGAAGCCCAGGGTGGTCGCGTCGACGGCGTGCTGGAGCTCGGCGATCTCGTGCTCGTCCTTGATCAGCCGCATCTCCGACAGGTGCGACGTGAGCTCGGCGTCCTGGTCGAGGGTCCGCCCGCCGGGGCGGAAGTCGTCGATGTGGGCGGTCTCCAGGCCGTACAGGGAGGCGGCCTCCTGGAGATCGGGGCGGCGGCCCACCCAGAACTCCCCGAACCGCCGGTCGCGGTAGAACTCCTCGCCCTGCGACCGGGGCGAGCGGGGCCGCAGGTAGAGCACGGCCTCCCCGGACGGCTCGATCACCAGCACGTCGGCGGGCTCGTGCGCGCCGGTCAGGTAGGCGTAGGCGCTGTGCGCCCGGAACCGGTAGTCGCTGTCGTTGCTGCGGACCTTCAGGTCGCCGGCCGGGATCACCAGCCGCTCACCCGGGAACCGCTGGGCCAGCCTGGCCCGCCTCTTCCGCGTGTACGCCGCCACGGGCAGCTGCGGCAGATCGTCGTGCCGCGTGTCGGCCCAGCCCGTCGTCATGAAGGCCGCCAGCTCCGGCGTGATCGGGAGGTCATGGGAACCGGTGTTCTCGGTCGTCATGACGACGCATGGTATTTCACATTCCACCAGCACATTAAGAGTCATTTCGGCGAATGTGAAAAATCCGGCCCTGCTCTTGACGGAGCGTCACCACAGGTTGTTGCCTGGGGAGACAAGCAGAAGGGTGGTGTCGATTGCTCATCGGGACGATCGTGCAGGGAAAGGGCGCCCACGTGGTGACCGTTCCCCCGGATGCCACAGTGACCGACCTGCTCAGCCTGCTGGCCGAGCACAACATCGGCGCCGTGGTCGTCTCCGCCGACGGCCAGGCGATCACGGGCATCGTGTCGGAGCGGGACATCGTCCGGCACCTGCACATGCGAGGCGGAGCGGTGCTCGCCGAGCCCGTCTCCAGCATCATGACCGTCGAGGTGCGCACCTGCGGCCCCGACGAGAACGTTGACGAACTACGCAAGACCATGACCGTGCACCGATTCCGGCACGTCCCGGTCGTCCAGGACGGCCGCCTCATCGGCATCGTCAGCATCGGCGACGTCGTCAAGAGCGCGATCGAGGAGCTGGAGACCGAGCGCGCCCACCTCGTGGGCTATCTGCACGGCTGACCTCCTGGGACAACGGCCCGGCGGCACTCCCGCCGGGCCGTCGCCGTGTCTACTGGACGGTGATCCGGTCGACCTCGACGGTCACCCCCTTCACCTTCTCGGTGGAGGTCGCCGTGGTGACCGTGCCCTCACCCGCCGACACGCCCTTGACCTTCAGGGTGTAGGTCAGCGACTCGCCGGGCGCGCCCGGCGTGCTGGTCACCCGGTAGTCGGAGGCCGCGCCGGTGCCCGCCGGGACCCGGCCGCCCCGGGTGCCCTCGGTGTTCTCCGCGCCGATCGTCAGCCCGTAGGCGTCGCCCGGGTAGGCGATGGGCGAAGGGTAGGCGAAGGTGACGTCCTCCGGCCCGTCGACCCCGATCCACGACTGGAACGTCTTCAGGTCGCCGGTGCCGAACAGGTTGACCCGCCACTCGACGACGATCCAGCTCGCGACGCCGTCGGTCAGCGTCGCCACGTAGACGCCCGGCGCGCCGGTGCCGTCGAGGTCGGTCCAGAACGGCGCCAGCACCGCGTTCGGCCGGTCGGCGTCGGGCAGGTCCTGCGGCACGAAGGCGACGTCCTCCGCGCCCTCGGTGCCCCCCGCCACCAGGTAGCCGTTGGACGTGATGCCCAGGCGGGTGAAGGTCCGGCCGGAGAAGCGGAAGGCCGGCACGGTGAAGTCGAGCGCCTCCTCGTCGCCGATCGGGACCGGTGTGATGCCGAACGCGTCGAGCGGGAGGTAGCCGAACAGCCCGCCGGCGGCGATCGCCGGGGCGTCGGGCGCGCGGCCCGCCAGCGTCTTCCTGGCCGTCGCGATCTGGGTGCCGACCTTCGTGGCCCCGGTGACCGCGTTGAGCCGCAGCCGCGAGTTCAGCGTGCTCAGCGCGGTGACCTCGGTGTCGTCGAGCGTGTCGTTGCGGACGGTCACCGTGCAGGTCGACTCGCCGGTGTCACGCGGGATCGACGCCGGAGTGCAGGTCTGCTCGACCGGCACGGCGCCCTCGCCGCGCACGAACGCCACCGGCAGGTGCTGCCGGAGGCCCCCGCCGACCTGCTTGAGGTCGACCTGGCCGAAGTACTGCCCGTCGGGCAGGTCGGGGGCGGCGATCACGATCTGGACGGTCTGCGTCTTCCCCGGCTTGACCGTGAACAGCGGCGGGACGACCACGATGGACGCGCCGCTCACGGTCGTGCCGGTGGCCGTGTAGGTGAGGCTCTTGCCGGTGACGTTGGTGAAGGTGCGCTTGGCGGTGATGAGGCCCGGCATCGTGGGGGCGTTCACCGACGGCAGGTTCAGGTCGATCCGGTTCAGCGGGTCGGCCGCCGAGGCGGCGAAGTTCTCCGCCGACTCGTCGAGGGTCAGCGCGGCGTCGCCCGCCCTGCTCAAGTCGATGCGGCCGCCGCCCATGTCGAACGCGTCGGCCGGGGTGGTGCCGTTCTGCTTGGTGACGCTCGTCTTGGCCGTCGTCTCCAACGCGGTCTTGACCTGGCCGGGCGTCCACGCCGGATGGAGGGCGAACAGCAGCGCCGCCGCGCCGGCGACGTGCGGCGAGGACATCGAGGTGCCCGCGATCGACATGTAGAGGTTGCCGGGCGGCCCTTCGAGCGGGGACTCGGGAGTGGGGGTCGTACCGGCCAGGATGTGCAGCCCCGGCGCGGTCACGTCGGGCTTCAGGAAGTCGCCGCCCGGCCCGCGCGAGGAGAACGTGGTGATCACGTCACCCTGCCAGGTGGTCTTCGCGCCCCGGGTGAACGACGCGGTGCCGGCCGGGTTGGCGGCCTTCCACGCGAGCAGCTGGTCGGAGGCCGGCTTGTCGACGTGCACGGTCGGCAACCAGTGGTTGTCGGTCATCACGTCGAGCGGCTCGGCGTTGTAGAGGATCATCCCGGCGGCGCCGCCCTGACGTACCGAGAAGCCCTTCAGCACCCGGTTCGGCCCGCGCTGGCAGGCCACGATCTTCCCGGTGAAGAGCCCGGGAGGCGCCGGGGTGAGGCAGAGAGCGTCACTGTACGGCGGCGCCGACGCCAGCACCACCGGCAGGTTCGCGGGCACCCCCTCGGTCACGCTCGCGCCCTTCAGGGTGGTCCCGCCCGACAACGAGATCGTCGACTGGTACGTGCGCGTCTGCGTCGAGGCCGCCACGGTCGTCACCCACGGGCTCAGGTGGTCGGCGGTCGCCGCCCCGGGCCCGGCGTTCCCGGCGGAGGCCGCCACGAACACCCCCGCCGCGTAGGCGTCGAGGAAGGCCAGCTCAACAGGGTCGCTGTACGGATCGGCGCCCCCGCTGATCGAGAAGTTGATCACCCGCACCCCGTCGAGGACCGCCTGCGCCACGGCCTGCGCCGAGTCGGACTGGTAACAGCCCTCGGCCCCGCACACCTTGTAGACCGCCACGTGCGCGGCCGGGGCGACGCCGTGGACGGGCCCGCGCGAGATGCCCAGCGGGTTCGCGTCGGCCACCGGCGCGCCGGCCGAGGTCGTCGCGGTGTGCGTGCCGTGCCCGTTGGAGTCGCGGGCGCTGTCGCCATAGACCTCGTCGCCGACGACGGCGTTGTAGGTGTCGAGGAACGGCTGCCCCGAGATCAGCTTGTTGTTGCACGTGAACACGTCGGCGGCCGGAGTGAGCGGGTTGTCGCCGAAGTCGCAGGTCCGGGCCGTGCCGTCGGCCTTGGCAGGCGGCGCCGGAACGTTGGCGGTGGCGGCGAACTGCGGATGCTCGGGCCACGCGCCGGAGTCGAGGATCCCGACGACGACTCCCTTGCCGGAGTTCGGCGCCCCGCCCAGCTTCGAGTAGACGGTCGGCGCGCCGATGAAGGCCGGGCTGGAGTCGGTCAGCGGCTGCACCAGCTTGTCCTCCTGGACGGCCGCCACCCCCTTGATCTTCAGCAGTTCGGCGGCCTTGTTCGCCGGGACGGTCAGCGCGACCCCGCCGTAGACGGTGCGCAGCCGCTGCCCGACCTTCGCGCCCCCCACCCGCTTGGGCAGTTCGGCGAGGAAGGTGTTCTCGACGCCCTCGATGTGCTTGAGATAGTTCTTCGCGGCCGTGCTGCGCAGGTCGAGCGCCTTGCCGGTGACCGAGGGGGAGGTGCCCGCCAGCCCTTCGACCCCGCCCTCGTAGGCGGCCAGCGCGTCGTAGTCGAGCTTGACCACGACGTTCACGGGCGTGGACGACCGCGACCGGATCAACGCCTGGTCGCTCTCGGCGAGCCGGCCCGTGGCCGACTTGGCTCCGGTGACCCGTTCGGGGTTGGTCAGCGGGGTGGCGGTGAGCTTGGCGCTCGGCGGGGGAGAGGGGCTCGCGCTCGCGGGGGGTGAGGCGGATATGACCAGGCTCAGTCCTGCGGCTACGGCGGCTAACCGTGACTTCTTTGACACGTAACCTCCCATGGGGGCTGCGGAGCCGCGCAGGGGAGGTCGACCGCTCCCCCGAGCGTCGTCTTTGGAACGGTCTAACCTGCCCCGGAGTCTAACCAGAGGGTTTTCCGCCGCCTAGTGTCCACATGTGGCCGCGACCTAGACTCCTGACCATGAAGCTGAAGCTGGACCTGCACGACATCTTCAACAAGGGCGACCAGATCGACCGGGCCCTGCGCGGGATCATCCAGGAGGCCATCGACAAGAAGGCGACCGAGGTCGAGATCATCCCCGGGAAGGGATCGGGCCAGCTCAAGAAGAAGGTGCTGCGTTTCCTGGACCAGAAGGAGATCAAGGCGCTCTACCACCGGATCGACAAGGACGCGAAGAACCACGGCCGGTTGTTCGTGTACTTCCGGCACAACAAGTGATCGACCTGATCGTCGTCTACACCGACCGGCTCGACGAGTGCCGGGCCTTCTACACCGGCCTCGGCCTGACCTTCGAGAAGGAGCGGCACGGCACCGGACCCGAGCACTTCTCCGCCACGCTCGGGTCGACCGTCTTCGAGCTCTATCCGGCCGGTGACCGACCGCCCACGGGCCGGCTCCGTCTCGGTTTCACGCTGCCGAGCGGCCCCGGCAGGGAGCCCGGTCGTCACACCGACCCCGACGGCCGGACGGTCGACCTCAGGATCTCGGCGTGAGCGGGGCCCGGTAGCCGGGGACCGACGGCCATCTGACCGTCAGCACCACCGATTCCTCCTCGGCGACCCATGAGTGGTCGACGCCCTGGCCCCACACCAGGTAGTCGCCCTGCTTCTCCAGGACCACGCTCCGGTCGGGCAGTTCCATGCGGAAGCGGCCGCTGATCAGGACGATCATCGCCGTGCGGGACTCGCCCCGCACCCACTGGGTGCGCTCCTCGCCCGCCGGGTGGACGCCCCACTTGATCTCGACCTCGTCGCTGTGCCGGGCGTCTCCCTCGGGGCGGAAGTGGCCGAGCAGCCAGCCTCGGTCGAGCAGCGCGTCGGCGTTCGCGTTGCCTACGTACACCCGTTCTGTCACGAGCGGCGAGGTTAGCAGAGTTTGCCGATCGTCCTGGCCTCCTCGGCGGCGGCCACGACCGCGTCGAGCGGGGCGCCGGTGCCCGCCGTGACCAGGGCGTTGATGGCCCCTTCGACGAAGGGGGCGTCGGCCATGACCACGTCGGCCCGGTCTTCAACGAAGGTGCGGGCGGTGAGGACGGCGCTGCCCAGGTCCATGATCAGGACCACGCCGTCGCCCTGGTCGGCCTCGGCGACGGCCTCCTCCAGCCGGGTCAGGCTGGTTCCCAGGTCGCCGTCGTCGGTGCCGCCCGCCGGACGGATCGGGGCGTCCTCCCCGGCGATGCCGACGGCCAGGGCCGCCGCCTCCTCGGCCAGGCCGGCGCTGTGGGAGACCAGCACGATGCCGACCATCAGGCGGCCCTCAGCGCGTCGATCACGAGGGCCGTCGACGTCGCGCCCGGATCCTGGTGGCCGATGCTGCGGTCGCCCAGGTAGCTGGCGCGGCCCTTGCGGGCGCGCATCGGGGTCGTGGCCCGCGCGCCGTCGAGGGCGGCCCGCGCCGCGGCGTCGAAGGAGGTTCTCAGCTCCGGTACGGCCGGAGCCAGGGCGTCGATCATCGTCTTGTCGCCTTCCTGGGCCGAGCCCAGCTTCATGACGGCGGCCAGGGCCTGGGCGAACGCCTCGGCCAGCGCCTCCTGGCTCACCTCGGGCACCTCGCCGACCGCGCGGCCGAGGGTGCGGAAGAGGGTGCCGTACAGAGGACCGGAGGCCCCGCCGACCTTGCGGATCAGGGTCGTGCCCGTCGTCGTCAGCACGGCGGAGGGGGTCTCGGGAGGCTTTGCCGCCAGGGCCTCCTCGACGGCGGTGAAGCCGCGGTCGAGATTGGCGCCGTGGTCGGCGTCGCCGATGGCGCGGTCGAGGTCGGTCAGGTGGTCGCGGTCGGCGCGCACCCGCTCGGTGACGGCCGCGATCCAGCGCAGGAAGAAGGCGGTGTCCATCAGCGCCCCCACCGCAGGGCCGGGGTCTCCACCGGGTGGTCCCAGAGCGACGTCAGCTCCGCGTCGAGCAGGCAGGTCGTGATCGAGAACCCGGCCATGTCGAGGCTGGTCACGTAGTCGCCCACCAGGCACCTCGTGGCGGTCGCGCCCTTCTCCCGCAGGTAGGCGTCCACCTCCCCGTAGGCGACGTAGAGCTCCATGAGGGGGGTCGCGCCCATGCCGTTCACCATCACCAGCACGTCGCCGGAGAACGGCAGGTCGGCGTCGATGGCGTCCATGGCCACCCGGACGATCTCGCGGGCCTCCCGGAACCGCTCCCGCGAGCGGCCCGGTTCGCCGTGGATGCCGATGCCGAGCTCGATCTCGTCGGGGCCCAGGTCGAAGGTCGGCTTGCCGGCCGCCGGGACCGTACAGGCCGAGAACGCCACGCCGAACGAGCGGCTGCGGGCGTCGACCGTGCGGGCCATCGCGGCGACGGCCTCCAGGGGCGCGCCCTGTTCGGCCAGGGCGCCGGCCATCTTCTCGACGAACAGCGTCGCGCCGGTGCCGCGGCGGCCGGCCGTGTAGGTCGAGTCCTGGACGGCGACGTCGTCGTCGACCAGGACGCTGACCACGTGGGCGCCCTCTTCGGCGCACAGTTCGGCGGCCATCTCGAAGTTGAGCACGTCGCCGGTGTAGTTCTTGACGATGTGGAGCACCCCCGCGCCGCCGTCGACGGCCTTGGTGGCCTCGATCATCTGGTCGGGGACGGGGGAGGTGAAGATCTCTCCGGGGCAGGCGGCGTCGAGCATGCCGTAGCCGACGAAGCCCGCGTGCAGCGGCTCGTGGCCCGAGCCGCCGCCCGAGACCAGGCCGACCTTGCCCGGGGTGGGGCCGGCGGCGCGCAGCACGATCCGGTTCTCGACGTCGACGCGCAGCGACGGATGGGCGGCGGCCATGCCTCTGAGCGTGTCGGGCACGACGTCGCCGACGGCGTTGATGAGTTTCTTCACGGGTGCCTCCACGGCGAGAGGGGAAGCCGTTCCTCACGGCTTCCCCTTCCCGGTGATCAGCGGGCGAACACCACGATGTTGTCGCGGTAGGAGCGCCGGGCGCGGTCGAACGTGCCGCCGCAGGTGATCAGCCTGAGCTGGGCGCCGCCGCCGGAGGCGTAGACGAGCCTGTTCGGGATGCCGTTCTTGGGATAGCGGGCGACCCGGTAGACCGTGAAGGTCACGCTCGACCCGTCCGCCCGGTTGACGGCGACCTTGTGCCCGGGCTTCAGCTCGCGCAGCCGGTAGAAGACCGCCGGGCCCGACGTCGAGTCGACGTGCGCGGCGATGACCGCGACGCCCTTCTCGCCCGGTTCCGGGCCCGACTTGTGCCATCCCGCGACGTCGAACCGCTTCGGGGCGAGGAGCTTGCCCTTCCTGTCCAGCTTCAACGGGATGATCCGGGAGTTGACCCTGATGGCCGGGATCCGGACCCGGGTCGGATCGGCGACGTCCTTGCCCACGAGCGCCACGCTCGCGGGCACGACGGCCGCCCGCGCCGGCGGTGCGCCCTCCCCGGCACACGCCGCGAGCAGCAGCGCACCGGCGAGAAAGGCACCGGCCCTCATCGTGTATGCCCTCACGACTCGGCGCCCTGACGCCGCCGGGCCAGCACGACCAGACCGGTGGCGGCCCCCACGCCGGCCATCCCGGCGATGCCGAGCGGCACCCACGCGCTCGTGCCCTCCTCGGCCGAGATGAACCGCACGTCGGCCGTGCCACCCATGCCGGTGTCCACGCCACCGCTCGGGCGGTCGTCATCGTCGTCGTCCTGGGTGCCGCCCTTGCCGGTTTCGACGCCGCCGCTCGGGCGGTCATCGTCGTCGTCATCGCCTCGGTCGTCATCGTCGTCGTCCGAGGTGCCGCCCTTGCCGGTGTCCACGCCGCCGCTCGGGCGGTCGTCATCGTCGTCGCGGCGGTCGTCGTCGTCATCGTCGTCGGCGGTCGTGGCCGTCCACGTGGCTGCCGCGTGGGCGGTGGCCGGGAGGGCGATGGTCGCGCCGCCCACGGTGGCGAAGGCGGCGAGGGCCAGGAGGGCGCGGCGTGCTTCGAGGTTCATCTCGGCTCCCTGTTCGGGTTCGTGTTCCGGTGCTGAGATGAGCCTCGTGAGCGGGGGTTGGGCCTCTCTGAGAGCCGCGTTAGAGCGGTCTCATCGGGCTCGGAGGCGGTAGCCGGTGCCGCGCACGGTCTCGATGCGGTCGGAGCCGATCTTGCGGCGCAGGTAGCGCACATAGACGTCCACGACGTTCGAACCGGGGTCGAAGTCGAAGCCCCAGACCTGGCTGAGCAGTTGTTCCCGCGACAGGACCTGCTCCGGATGCCGGAAGAACGCCTCGGCCAGCGCGAACTCGCGGGTGGACAGGTCGATGGAGCGTTCCCCCGCGTGGGCGCGGCGGGTGCGCAGGTCGAGGGCCAGGTCGCCGACGCGCAGCACGGTCGCCTCGGGCGCGCGTTCGGTGCGCAGCCGCAGCCGGACGCGGGCCAGCAGCTCCTCGAACGCGAACGGCTTGGCGATGTAGTCGTCGGCGCCGCCCTCCAGGCCCGCGACGGTGTCGCCGACGCTGTCGCGGGCGGTCAGGATGATCACGGGGATCTCCGCGCGGGCGGCCCGCAGGCGGCGTAAGACGGTGAAGCCGTCGCTCAGCGGCAGGCCGAGGTCCAGGATCATCAGGTCGTAGTGGCCGGCCCTGGCGTGCTCGTAGGCGGCCAGGCCGTCGGTCACCACGGTGGTGACGAAACCGCTGGCCCGCAGGCCCTTCTCCAGGAACGCGGCGATGCGGTCCTCGTCCTCGGCGATCAGGATGCTGTTCACACCGTCTCCACTCTCTCCGCCACCATCGGGAACGTCAGGACGAACTGGGCGCCCCCGCCGGGCGCGTCCATCACGAACACCCGGCCGTCGTGCGCCTCGGCGATCGACCGCACGATCGACAACCCGAGGCCCGAACCCTCACCCGCGATGCGCGCCCGCTCGAACCGCTGGAAGATGCGTTCGCGGTCCTCCACGGGCACCCCCGGGCCGCTGTCGCGCACCCACAACACCACGTGCCCGTCGCGGACCGCCGACCCGACCGCGATCAGGTCGCCCTCCTGCGTGTGGCGCACCGCGTTGGCGGTGAGCTGCATCAACGCCTGGGTGAGCCGCTGCTGGTCGGCGATGGCGTACTCCTCGGCGACCTCGTCGACGCGCCACTTGCGGTCGGCCAGGCCACGCGCGCGGGCGACCACGGCCACCGGGAGCTCGGCCAGCTCGACCGGCTCCAGGGTCAGGAAGTTGGGCTGGCCCGCTTTGGCGAGCGTCAGCAGGTCGTCGACCAGGCGGTTCATCCGGATCAGCTCGTCGTTGACGAGGGCCAGGGTGTCGCGCTGGTCGTGCGGGTCGTCGCCCATCAGCTCCAGGTGGCCCCGGATCACGGTGATGGGGGTGCGCAGTTCGTGGCCGGCGTCGTCGGCGAACCTGCGCTGTGCCGCGAAGGCCTGGTCGAGCCGGTCGAGCATGTGGTTGAAGGTCGCCGCCAGCGCCGCCACGTCGTCGTTGCCGGTGACCTCCAGCCGCCGGGTCAGGTCGGAGCTGTCGGAGATGGCCTCGGCGGTCTGGCGCACCAGGCGGATGGGGGCCAGCACGCGTCCGGCCACGAACCACCCGGCCGCGCCCGCGAGCGTCAGCGCCGCCAGGCCGGTGATCGCGAGGACCTGGACCGACGCGACGACCTCCTCGCGGTGGCGGTCGTAGAAGACGGCCACCACGAACTGCCCGATCGTGGGGTCGCCGGTGATCTGGACCGGTATCGCGGCGTAGCGCACCCGTCCGGCCGTGCTGTCGGTCCAGCCGGCCACCGGCCGTTCGGTGACCCGCGCGACCGTCCGCACCAGGTTCTCGTCGGCGTCGAGGGCGGCCGGGGGACGGTCGCCGCCGGGGATCGACTCGATGCGGCCGCCGACCACGGTGAAATAGGTCTCCCACCGGTCGGGCGGGTTCACCGACAACCAGCCGTCGAGCAGCGTCTTCACGTCGGCGGGGGTCTCGTTGGCGACGTACCGGCGGAGCTTCTCGGTCTCGTTCTCCAGTTCGGCGCTGACGCGGGCGTCGAGGCGGCTGAGCAGGATGCTCCACGTCGCCGACAACGACACCGACAGGGCGAGCGCCACCAGGAAGAGCATCCAGCCCACGATCCGGGCACGGGCGCTCATCGCACCCCGCGATCAGTCGTCGTCACCGTCGTCATCGTCGTCATCTCCGTCGTCGTCTCCGCCCTGCTTGGGGGGCGGCGGTTTGACCGGCTCGCCACGAGTCTTCTTCGCCGGGGACGTCGACGGGCGGGGCGTGGGTTCCTTGGCGGGCGTGGTCGTCCCGGACGGCTCGACCGTGACGACGACGGGGCCGCCCAGCTGGGGGCCGTCGTCGCCGAACGCCGCGAAGACGCCGGACACGGCCAGCGCGGCGACCACCGCCCCGGCGATCAGCAACAGCACCGACACCCTGCGACCCATGGCCCCAGTGTCGGGCCCTTTCGGGAGAAGATCATGGGAGCACGATGAGAAGACTCTCATCTTCCCCGCGCCGCCGAACCTGTAGGAAGATCCCCAGCAGGCTCAACGGAAGGGTTCTCTCATGTCGGTGCTGCGTGATCTCGTCGAAGGCATCAAGGGCGGTTCGATCGAGGTGATCGACCTGACCGCGCCGCTGGCCGAGTCGACCCCGATCCTGATGCTGCCCGAGCCGTTCGGAAACACCGTGCCGTTCACGCTGCAGGAGATCAGCCGGTACGACGACCGCGGCCCCGGGTGGTACTGGAACAACATCTCGACCGGCGAGCACACCGGCACCCACTTCGACGCGCCGGTCCACTGGGTCACCGCCCGCGACGGCGAGGACGTCTCGCAGGTCGCCCCGTCGAAGCTGCTCGCGCCCGCCGTCGTGCTCGACTTCGCCGCGCAGGCCGCCGCCGACCCCGACTTCCTGCTGGAGATCGAGCACGTGAAGGCGTGGGAGGCCGAGCACGGGCCGCTGCCCGACGGCGGCTGGCTGCTCTACCGGACCGGCTGGGACGTCCGCGCCCACGACCAGGCCGAGTTCCTCAACGCGAACGAGACGGGCCCGCACACGCCCGGCGTCTCGGTCGAGTGCGCCCGCTACCTGGCCGAGCAGACCCCGATCGTCGGGCTCGGCGTCGAGACGGTCGGCACCGACGCGGGCACGGCCCACTCGTTCGACCCGGCGTTCCCCTGCCACTCGTTCCTGCTCGGCGCCGGGAAGTACGGCCTGACCCAGCTCCGCAACCTCGACCGGCTGCCGGTCACCGGGGCCGTCGTGGTCGCGCCGCCGCTGCCGATCGCGGGCGGGTCGGGGTCGCCGGTGCGCGTCCTGGCCCTGGTGGAGAGGTGAACGTCGACGAAGCGGTGGGGCGGGCGCTGGCCTCCGAGGGGGTCCGGACCGTCTTCGGGGTCGTCGGCTCGGGGAACTTCCACGTGACCAACGCCCTCGTGGCCGGGGGAGCACGCTACGTCGCGGCGCGGCACGAGGGCGGCGCCGCCACCATGGCCGACGCCTACGCTCGCATGTCGGGCGAGGTCGGCGTGGTGACCGTGCACCAGGGGCCGGGGCTGACCAACATGATCACCGGGCTGGCCGAGGCGGCCAAGAGCCGCACCCCGCTGCTGGTGCTCGCCGGGGAGGTCACCTCGCCGCTCTCCAACTTCTGGGTCGACCAGGCGGCGCTCGCCCAGGCCGTCGGGGCGTTGTCCGTCCGGATCACCTCGGCCGAGACGGCCGTCGCGGAGGCGGTCGCGGCCTACCGACTCGCCCTGAGGGAACGGCGGGCCGTGCTGCTGAACCTGCCGCTCGACGTGCAGGGACACGAGGCCGGGGACCTCGCCGCCCAGGTCATCCCCCTCGGGGCTCCGGAGGGCACCCCGCTCGTGCCGGCCGACCTCGGGTCGTTCGAGCGGCTGGCCGAGGTGCTCGCCGCCGCCGAGCGGCCCGTCTTCGTGGCGGGGCGCGGCGCGCGGCGGGCCCGGCGGGAGCTCGAACTGCTCGGCGACCGGGTGGGGGCGCTGCTGGCGACCTCCGCCGTCGCGCGCGGGCTGTTCAAGGGCAACCCCTGGGACCTGGACGTCTCCGGCGGGTTCGCCACGCCGCTCGCCGCCGAGCTCATCCGGGACGCCGACCTCATCGTGGGCTGGGGCTGCGCGCTCAACATGTGGACGATGCGGCACGGCGCGCTCATCGCCCCGTCGGCCACCGTGGTGCAGGTCGACTTCGACGCCGCGGCCCTGGGGGCGCACCGGTCGGTGAGCTTCGGGGTCGTCGGGGAGGTGGCAGGGTGTGCGACAGCCGTAACGGAGATGATCCCGGCTCAGCGCGGCGGATACCGGAGCGATGAGCTGGCCGCGCGCATCGCGGCGGGACGGCGCTGGCAGGACGTCGCCTACGACGACGAGAGCGGCGGAGGGCGCATCGACCCCCGCACGCTGACGATCCGGCTCGACGAACTGCTGCCGCCCGAGCGCATCGTCTCGGTCGACTCGGGCAACTTCATGGGCTATCCGGCGATGTTCCTGGACGTCCCCGACGAACACGGCTTCTGCTTCACCCAGTCGTTCCAGTCGATCGGGCTCGGACTGGCCACCGCGATCGGCGCGGCCCTGGCCCGGCCCGACCGGCTGCCCGTCGCCGCGCTGGGCGACGGCGGCGCGCTCATGGGGATCGCCGAGCTGGAGACCGTTGTGCGGCTGGGCCTGCCGATGGTCGTGGTGGTGTACGACGACGAGGGCTACGGCGCCGAGGTGCACCACTTCCACGGGGCCCCGCACGACACCGTCACCTTCCCGCCGGTCGACCTCGCCTCCATCGGGCGCGGCTTCGGCTGCGCGGCCGTGACGGTGCGCGCCCCGGCCGATCTGGACGCGGTGCGCGAGTGGCTCGACGGGCCGCGTGACCTGCCGCTTCTCATCCATGCGAAGGTGACGAGAGAACGCGGCTCCTGGTGGCTGGAGGAGGCGTTCAGAGGGCACTGACCCGGCTAGCGTAGGTTACGGTTCTCGCATGGCTGAGATCGTGTATCCCCCGGTGATCGGGGCTGCCCTGACGATGTTCAAGGTCCTCGGAATGAAGATCGACATCGAGGGCGCCGAAAACATCCCGACCACCGGCGGGGCCGTCCTCGTCAGCAACCACATCAGCTATCTCGACTTCATCTTCGCCGGGTTCGCGGCCCGGCCGTCGCGGCGGCTGGTGCGGTTCATGGCCAAGAAGGAGGTCTTCGACCACCGGATCTCCGGGCCGCTGATGCGGGGCATGCACCACATCCCGGTCGACCGCGCCGAGGGCGCCGGGGCCTACATCGCCGCGCTGAAGGCCCTCAAGGCGGGCGAGGTCGTGGGCGTGTTCGCGGAGGCGACCATCAGCCGGTCGTTCACCGTCAAGGACATCAAGAACGGCGCGGTCCGCATGGCCGCCGCCACCAACGTGCCGCTGGTCCCGATCTCGCTCTGGGGCACCCAGCGGCTCTGGACCAAGGGCCGCCCGCGCAAGATCGTGCAGCGGAACATCCCGGTGACGATCTCGATCGGCGAGCCGATGCGCCCGCAGCGCCGCGAAGACATGGACGCCGCCATCGCCGAACTCCACCGCCGCCTGTCGGAACTGGTCGACAAGGCCCAGCGGTCCTACCCCGACGACGGAAGCGGCACCTGGTGGCAGCCGGCGCATCTCGGCGGCACGGCCCCGACGCCCGAAGAGGCGGCGGCGATGGACGAGGCGGAGCGCAAGGAACGCGAGAACCGCGGCGACGAGTGAATCCCCCCGCCACTACCAAGCTATAGCGCACCCCGGGTCTTGCCACAAGACCCGGGGTGTGCTGCAAAATCACCGCTCATGATTGACGTCATCATCGTCGGCGCCGGGCCGACCGGAGTGATGCTGGCCGCCGAACTGCGCCTGCACGGGATCGAGACGGTCGTCGTGGAGCGGCTGGCCGAACCGGTCACCCACTCCAAGGCGCTCGGCCTGCACGTCCGCAGCCTCGAAATCATGGACCAGCGCGGCCTGCTCGACGAATTCCTCGCGCACGGTCAGCAGTACCCGCTCACCAGCCACTTCGCCGGAATCGTGAAGCCCTGGCCGGTGGAGCTGGACACCGCCTGCCCCTACCTGCTGGGCATCCCGCAGGTGGTCACCGAACGCCTCCTGACCGAACACGCCACCGGCCTCGGCGCCGAGATCCGGCGCGGCGCCGAACTGACCGGCCTGACCCAGGACGACGACGGCGTCACGGCCGAACTGGCCGACGGCACCTCGTTGCGGGCCCGGTACCTGGTCGGCTGCGACGGCGGCCGCAGCACCGTGCGGAAACTGCTCGGCGTCGCCTTCCCCGGCGAGCCCAGCCGCGTCGACACCCTGCTCGGCGAGATGGAACTCACCGCGCCGCCGGACACGATCGCGGAAGTCGTGGCCGAGGTCCGCAAGACGGAACTGAAGTTCGGCGCGATCCCGCAGGGCGACGGGGTCTACCGGGTCGGTGTGCCCGCCGCCGAGGTCTCCACCGCTCCGCCCACCCTCGACGACTTCCGCCGCCAACTGGTCGCCTACGCCGGCACCGACTTCGGCGCCCACTCGCCCCGCTGGCTCTCCCGCTTCGGCGACGCCACCCGCCTGGCCGAGCACTACCGCGTCGGCCGGGTGCTGCTGGCGGGCGACGCCGCCCACATCCACCCGCCGACCGGGGGACAGGGCCTCAACCTCGGCGTGCAGGACGCCTTCAACCTGGGCTGGAAGCTCGCCGCCCAGGTGAACGGGTGGGCCCCGGAGGGACTGCTCGACAGCTACCACGCGGAACGCCACCCGGTGGCGGCCGACGTGCTGGTCAACACCGCGGCCCAGATGCTGCTGCTGTCGACCGAGCCGGGGCCCCGGGCGGTGCGCGCCCTGATGTCGGAGCTGATGGACTTCCAGAACGTGACCCGCTTCCTGCTGGAGAAGATCACCGCGATCGGGGTGCGCTACGACCTCGGCTCCGACCACGACCTGGTCGGCCGCCGGATGCGCGACCACGGGTCGCTGTACGCGTCGATGCACGGCGGACGAGGGGTGCTCGCCGACCCGGCCGGGCGGCTGACGGTCGAGGGCTGGGCCGACCGGGTCGACGTCGTGCGGGTCGACGTGGGCGTTCCCGCGGCGCTGCTGCGGCCGGACGGGCACGTGGCGTGGGTGGGGGAGGACCAGACCGACCTGAACGTGCACCTGGAGAAGTGGTTCGGACCCGGCGTGCCGGGTTGACCCATCACGTTTCCCGGAGGAGCTCCTCGGCGCTGCCGACATGGAATGCGCGTTCAAGCCACGTTGCCGTCAGTTCGGGGTCCGGGCAGGTGAGGATGTGGTCACGGACCTCGTCGGTCACCGTCAGCTGCCGGTGCGCGAGAATCGCCAGTACGGCCTCGGCCCTCCCCTTGGCCCTGCCCTCAGCCCTGCCCTCAGCCCTGCCCTCCGCGACGTACCCGCGGGCCCACTCGCTCCGGTATTCCTTGGATGCCACACCCATCAGTGTCCTCCACAACTCGGCGGCGGCTTCGCTCAGCGCCTCAGAGAGATAGTCAGTGTAATTTCTGGCTTCTTTGGGGTCTTTTTTCCCGAACGCCAGGACGCCTGCGCTGGTCGCGGCCAGCACCGCTTCACGTCGAGGGCCTTCGGCGTGGGCCAGGGCCGAAAGGGTCGCCAGCTCGGGGTTGGCGATGGCCTGCGCCTCGTCCGTCACCACGGGGATGGTGGACAGCCCGATGACATGGGGCGTCACCACTGAAGAGGGTCCCAGGGCGATCGGCGTGGAGATGCGCTCGGCGCCATTGGCATGAGGCCACATCACCAGGAGGATGACGGGGCACTTGTGCCGGGCCCGGACCGCCGTGAGGTATTTCGGCCAGGTCCACTCCTTGCGTGAGTCGTGATCGCGCTGCATCTCGACCACGCAGGCGAGAACCGGCCGGCCGCGGTTGTGCAGGACGATCACCGAGTCGGCCCGCAGTTCGACGGGCTTGGCCTCGTTCATCACCGGTGTCTCCATGCGGGCCTCCTCGAAAGGGGGCATGTCGACGCCGAAGGTCTCCTGTAAGAGGTCGGGGGCCAGGCGGGGGTTGTTGGCGAACAGGTCCAGCCACATCTCGTGCTCGGTGGTCGGCATGCCTCTGACATTACGCACCGCGACCGGGAAAACCCGGCGTGTCATCTAATCGTTATAGGTCTAGCAGACGTACAGACTGGTTCACGAATCTATGGCGGCCGCCGTCCGAGGCGGTTAAATGATCATGAAGAGAACGTTCCCTCGCAAGGGTGACCCGGGCTGGCTGGGCTCGTCAATGGCTCGTACCGGCCTCTGTCAGTGAATCGCCCCCTGACGTCGGCGGAAACCGTTCCATTGGATATTCAAAGCTCAAACGCCCACCGTCAGTCTCATGATCGCTTCAGGAGAGCGCTCTCCGATCCAGTTAACCCTTTCGTCCTCGTTACGTCAGAGTTAATTTGATACTTGACAGATATCGGAACAAAAGGAGAACCTCAGGGCCCAGGGAGCGCTCCCCGAACTTCACCCCCCGCCCTCCCGAGGAGACACGTTGAGTTCATCGCGCAGTCCGGGCCGGTTACGCCTGGGCGTGCTCATCGCGGCAGCGCTGGCGCTGCTCGCCTCCTACGTCGCCATCCAGCCGGCCCAGGCCGCCGACGCCCTGCTCTCGCAGGGGAAGACCGCCACCGCCTCCTCGGTCGAGGGGGCCTTCGCGGCGTCCAACGCCGTCGACGGCAGCACCGGCACCCGGTGGGCCAGTGCCTTCTCCGATCCTCAGTGGATCCAGGTCGACCTGGGGGCCTCGGCGACCATCAGTCAGGTCGTGCTGAACTGGGAGGCCGCCTACGGGCGAACGTTCCAGATCCAGACCTCCGCCAACGGCACCACCTGGACGACCATCCACACCACCACCGCCGGAACGGGCGGCGTCCAGACCCTCAATGTGACCGGCACCGGGCGCTACGTCCGGATGTACGGCACCCAGCGGGGCACCGCCTGGGGTTACTCCCTGTGGGAGTTCCAGGTCTACGGGTCCACCGGCCCGACCGGCACGTGTGGCGGCAACGCCGCCCTCGGCAAGCCGATCACCGCGACCTCCACCGAGGGGACCTTCGTGGCGGCCAACGCCGTCGACGGCGTCGCCGGCACGCGGTGGGCCAGCGCCTACGGCGAGCCCCAGTCGGTGACGATCGACCTCGGTGCCACCACGTCGATCTGCGGCCTGACGCTGGTCTGGGAGGCCGCGTTCGCGCGGACGTACCAGGTGCAGGTCTCGCCGAACAACACCACGTTCACCCAGGTCTACGCGACGACCACGGGCGCCGGCGGCACGGAGAACGTCACGCTGAGCGGCTCCGGCCGCTACCTGCGGATCGTGATGTCGAACCGGGCGCTGCCCTTCGGCGTCAGCCTCTTCGAGATCCAGGTGCGCACCGGGACCACGACCAGCCCGTCCCCGAGCCCGTCGCCGTCTCCGTCGCCGAGCCCCTCTCCGAGTCCCAGCCCGAGTCCCTCTCCGTCACCTGACCCGGGTGGGGAGCGGCTGCTCTCGTACAACAAGCCCGCCGTGGCCTCCACGTCGCAGAGCGACGGGAACTGCTGGGAGTGCACGCCGGCCCGCGCGTTCGACCTCGACCCGGCCAGCCGCTGGGCGACGAGCTCGACCACGGGCTGGGTCGACCCCGGCTGGATCTACGTCGACCTCGGCGCGGTGGCCCAGATCAGCAGGGTCGTGCTGCAGTGGGACCCGGCGTTCGCGCGGTCGTTCAACATCCAGACCTCCAACGACGCCGTCAACTGGACCAACATCTACTCCACGACCACCGGGACCGGCTTCAAGCAGTCGATCCCCGTGACGGGGAGCGGGCGTTACGTCCGGATGTACGGCACCCAGCGCGGCACCCCCTACGGCTACAGCCTGTGGGAGTTCCAGGTGTACGGCACCGGTGGCGCCCCCAACACCCCGCCCGCCGCTCCGCCCGACCCGCGCAACCCCCCGCAGCTGGTCTGGAGCGACGAGTTCAACGGCCCGGCGGGCAGCAAGCCCGACGCGGCGAAGTGGCGGCCCGACCCCGGCACCGGCCCGAACAATGAGCTGGAGTACTACACCAACAACAACAACGCCAACATGAACGGCGCGGGGCAGCTGGTCATGGAGGCCCGCCAGGAGGTCACGCCGGGGTCGTCCTGTCCGGGCGGCACCTGCCAGTACACCTCCCACCGCATGAACACCGGCACGAAGTTCCACTTCACCTACGGCCGGATCGAGGCCAGGATCAAGGTGCCCAAGGGCAACGGCCTGTGGCCGGCGTTCTGGATGATGGGCGCCGACTTCCTGACCGGGCGGCCGTGGCCCTACAACGGTGAGATCGACATCGTCGAGGTGCTCGGCAAGGACGTGAAGACGTCGTACACCACGATCCACGCGCCGGCCTACAACGGCGGCGGCGGGATCGGGGCGCCGAACACCCTGCCGAACGGCGCCGACTTCTCCGACGACTACCACGTGTGGTCGCTCGACTGGAACAGCCAGGGCATGACCTGGTACGTCGACGGCCGCCAGGTCTTCACGCTCAGCAAGGCCCAGGTCGAGGCGACCCGCGGGCCCTGGGTCTACGACCACCCGTTCTACATCATCCTCAACCTCGCCGTCGGCGGCGACTGGCCGGGTCCGCCGGACGCCAGCACCGGTTTCCCGAAGCAGATGCTCGTCGACTACGTGCGCGTGTACCAGTGATCCACCTCCCCGGGGGCTCACGGCCCCCGGGGAGCACCCCCCACCATTGGAGTACGCGATGTCCCTGACCATCACGTGGGCCAGGATCGCCGCCATCGGCGTGCTGATCCTGGCGATGCTCACGATCGTCACCCAACGGGCCGAGGCGGCCCCCATCTCCCAGGGCAAGACCGCCACCGCGTCGTCGGTCGAGGGCGGCCACGTGGCCGCCAACGCCGTCGACGGCAACGCCGGCAGCCGCTGGTCCAGCCTCTTCTCCGACCCGCAGTGGCTCCGCGTCGACTTCGGCGCCGCCACCTCGATGAACCAGGTCGTGCTGCGGTGGGAGGCGGCCTACGCCACCGCCTACCAGCTCCAGACCTCGTCGGACGGTACGAACTGGTCGACGGTGGCCAGCCGCACCGCCCAGACCGGCGGCGTGCAGACCGTCAGCTTCACCCAGACGTCCGCCCGCTACATCCGCATCTACACGACCGCACGGGCCACCGGCTACGGCGTGTCGCTGTGGGAGTTCGAGGTGTACGGCCCCGGAAGCGGCCCCGCGCCGTCGCCGTCGCCCACCCCGACCGGCCCGACGGGACCGATCGTGCGGGTGTCGGAGTTCCTGGCCGACTGCCCGTTCACCCACCGGCTGCCCGACGACCCGATCATCTACCCGAACCTGCCGGGCGCCTCGCACATGCACTCGTTCTTCGGCAACCTGACGACGAACGCCAACTCGACCGTGGAGACGCTCCTCGCGGGCGACTCCAACTGCAACCCGCGCATCGACCTGTCGTCGTACTGGGTGCCGACGCTCTACGTCAACGACCAGCCCGTCGAACCGGTCATCACGACGTTCTACTACCTCGGCGAGGGCGTGCGGCCCGACATCACCGCGCAGATCCAGCCGCTGCCGCTGGGCCTGCGCATCGTCGCGGGGAACGCCAAGGCCACCGCGCCCGACAGCACGACAATCGCCCGGTGGTCGTGTCTGCACGCCAACGAGGCGGGCGCGTCGAAGGACTTCGTGAACTGCCCGGCCGGGACGATGCTCGAGTCGTATCTGGACTTCCCGCAGTGCTGGGACGGGGTGAACCTCGACTCGCCCGACCACAAGAGCCACATGGCCTACCCGGTCAACCAGGCGTGCCCGTCGACCCACCCGGTCCCCGTGCCGAAGTTGCGCCAGGTGCTCCGCTACCCGGTCAACGGCGATCCGTCGCGGATCCGCCTCTCGTCGGGCCGGGGATTCACCATGCACGGTGACTTCTTCAACGCCTGGCCCGAGGCCGAGATGTGGCAGCGGGTGCGCGACTGCATCCGTCCGGTCATCAAGTGCGGGGCCAACGGCCGCCCATGAGAAGACTCGTTCTCGCCGCCCTGATCCTCGCGCTCTGCTCCTGTACGCCGGAAGCGCCGCCGCCCCCGCCGAAGCCGGTGGTGACCGTGGCGGCGTACAACCCGACGGACGTGGCGTGGGCGCAGCTCATGGCGGCGATGAACGAGCGGGTGCTGAAAGTGCTCGACCTGGCCCCCGGCCGCACCGCCGACCCCGCGCTCGCCGACCTGGCGGGGTCCGTCGGCCGGGGCCACCGGGACGAGCTGGCCCGTCTTCGCGCGATCCTGACCAGCGCGAAGGCGGGCCCCAACCCGCACGAGGGGCACGACATGCCGGGCATGCCGACCCCGATCGTCATCGAGGCGGCGGCCAGGGCGAAGGGCAAGGCGTTCGACAAGATCCTGCTCAAGAGCCTGAAGGGCCACCTCGACCAGTCGGCCATGGTGACCGCGAGCGAGCAGAAGGCCGGCGCGGCGGAGGAGGCCCTCGACCTGGCGGCCGACATGACGGCGGCGCGTACGGAGCAGCTCGCCGCCCTGTCCGGGATTGCGAGGTAATAGCAGTAAGAATGTAAGCATGAAGGTTGGACTTCAGATCCCGAGTTTCACGTACCCCGGCGATCCGGTGCTCAGTGACCGGCTCGCCCAGATCGTCACCACCGCCGACCAGGCCGGGTTCGACACGATCGCGACGATGGACCACTTCTGGCAGATCCGCGGCGTGGGGGCTCCTGAGGAGCCCATGCTGGAGGCGTACACCACGCTCGGCTGGATCGCCGCGCACACCTCGCGGGCGCGGCTGCTGGCCCTGATCACCGGGGTGATCTACCGGCAGCCCGGTCTGCTCGCCAAGATCGTGACCACGCTCGACGTGTTGTCGGGGGGCCGGGCCTGGCTGGGCATCGGGGCCGCCTGGAACGAGGAGGAGTCGAAGGGCCTCGGCTTCCCGTTCCCGCCGCTGGCCGAACGTTTCGAGCAGCTCGAAGAGGCGTTGCAGATCTGCCACCGGATGTGGGACGGCGACGAGAGCCCGTACCCGGGGAGGCACTTCCAGCTGGAGCGGCCGCTGAACTCCCCGCAGCCGATCACCCGCCCGCACCCGCCGATCATGATCGGGGGCGGCGGCGAGAAGAAGACGCTGCGCCTGGTCGCCCAGTACGGCGACGCCTGCAACCTGTTCCCCTCCGACGAGCTCCAGCACAAGCTCGACGTGCTGCGCGGCCACTGCGAGGCGCTCGGCCGCAACTACGACGACATCCAGAAGACGGTCTACTACGCCTACGACACCACCCACGGCGTCCAGAAGATCGTCGACGACCTCGGCGGCTTCGCCGAGATGGGCTTCTCCATGGCGATCGGCCAGGTCAAGGGGGTGTACGAGCTGACCCCGCTGGAGCAGATCGGGTCCGAGGTGATCCCGGTCGTGCAGTTCATCTGAGATTGGGTAACTTGGCGGCGTGGGCTCAGCGACCCTCGTCCCCCAAACCCAGTCGATGACCGGCGACGACCTGTCGGCCGACGACGCCTGGGCGGCACTGCGCGCCTACGGCGCGTGGCGGCTCGCCCGCGACTCGTTCGTGCGTTTCCGCTACGGCGACGGCATGAGCCATTCGCGGGCCCTGGCGTTCCAGATGTGCCTGTCGGTCATCCCCGGCGCGATCGCCCTGGTCGGGCTCTCCTCGGTCGTCCACACCGAGGAGCTCGGCCAGGTCCTGGCGCTGACCCTGAGCCACCTGAGCCCGGGAGAGGGCGTCGCGGCCGTGCGCAGCATCCTCGACGGCGGCTCGCGCTCCGACGCCGTGGCGTTGTGGGCGGGTCTCGCGACTTCCGTGTTCGCCCTGGTCAGCACCATGGCCCAGGTCGAACGCGGGGCCAACCGCATCTACGGCATCGAACGCGACCGCCCCTTCCACCGCAAGTACCTGCGCGGGCTGGTGCTGGCGACGACCGCCGGCTCCTTCATGGTGGCCGGGTTCGTCATCATGGTCGGCGGCGACGCGCTCAAAGAGGCCCTCACCCGCGTGTACGACTGGGGCCCCGCCCTGCGCTTCTCCTTCGACCTGGTCAGATGGCCGCTCGGCTTCCTGCTGGCCCTGGTGGCGACCTCGGTCATCTTCCGCGCCGCGCCCCGGCGCCGCCAGCCCGGCCACACGTGGCTGGCCTTCGGCGCCCTCGTCACCCTGGTGTTGTGGACGACGTTCACCCTGGGCCTGGCCCTCTACACGAGCCTCAACGAGGGCTTCGGCGAGACCTACGGCCCGCTGACGGCGGTGATGGCGCTGCTGCTCTGGGCGTTCCTGACCTCGATCGCGCTGTTCCTCGGCCTGGCCTTCGCGGCCCAGCTCGAGGCCTCGCGCACCCACCAGACCGAACCGGCACTGCCCGACCCCGGCCCCTCGAAGGAGGAGGAACGGGAACCCCTGGTCGGGGCGGTCGGCATGGCCCTCCTGGCGGCCGCGCGGGTGCTGCTGGCGCGGGTCACCAGACGCCGCTGACGACCACCCCGACCGCGGCGACCAGCACCGCCACCCCGAGGGCTGTGAGCAGCCGCCCGGCCGTCGTGCCGTGGCCGGTGACGGTGTCGATGCGCACGTCACGCGGGTCGGCCGGATCGTAGAGCACGCCGACCCGGTCGCCCTTCGCGGCCGGCGCGGGGTTGCCGCCGACCGGCGAGCGGGCCTCCACGAGCGTGCCCTCGGCGGTGCGGAACCGGAGCACCGGCAGGTAGACGTGGGCCGGCCGGGGCCGCTGCGACACCCCCACGCGGCTGACCAGAAGCGCGATCACCTCGCCCTCGGCGCGGACCGCCGTGGACAGGAAGGCCCGCGCCGCCCGCCGCACCGCCTGCCCCTGGGCCAGCAGGTGAAGGCCGACGAACTCCAGGATCAGCCCCAGGAGGATGCGTTCCACCCCCGCAGGCTAACGAGACAGCGCCATTCCGGGAACGCGGGCGCGGATGGCCTCCATCGCGGCCTCGTCGGAGACGCCCTGCCAGTCCCGGCGCGGGGTGTAGGGGGCCTCCAGTTCGCGGGCCTCGTCGTCGGTGAGCTCGACGTCGAGCGACGCCACGGCCTCGTCGATCTGCCGGATCGACCCGGCGCCGACCAGCGGCGCGGTGACGACCGGCTGGCGGCGCAACCAGGCGAGGGCGATCTGCGCCCGGCTCACGCCGCGGGCCTCGGCGACCCGGCCGACGGCCTCGACGATCAGGCGGTTGGCGGCCTCGTCCGCCGGGGGGTAGAGCAGGTCCGCGAACGCGCCGTCGGTCTCGGACCGCGCCGTCGCCCTGGCGTCGTCCCAGGCGCGGGCGAGACGTCCCCGGGCCAGCGGCGACCAGACGACGGTGCCGACGCCCTCGTCGAGGCACAACGGAATCATCTCCCGCTCCTCCTCGCGGGCGAGCAGGTTGTAGTGGTCCTGCATCGACGCGAACCGCGCCCAGCCGTGCTGTCTCTGCAGGTGAAGAGCCTTGGCGAACTCCCAGGCGTGCATCGAGGACGCGCCGAGGTAGCGCACCTTGCCGGCCTTCACCAGGTCGTTGAGCGCGTCGAGGGTCTCCTCCCACGGCGTCGAAGGGTCGTTGCGGTGGATCTGGTAGAGGTCGATGTAGTCGGTGCCGAGCCGCCGCAGCGAGTGGTCGACCTCGGTCATGATCGCCTTACGGGACAGGCCCCGGCCGTTCGGGCCCGGGCGCATCGGGTGGCGCAGCTTCGTCGCGATCACCACGGCGTCGCGGTCGGCGAAGTCGTGCAGGGCGCGGCCGAGGATCTCCTCGCTCGACCCGTTGGAGTACATGTTCGCGGTGTCGAAGAAGTTGATCCCCGCCTCCAGCGCGTGCCTGATCAGCAAGCGCGCCTCCGCCTCGCCCTTCGACCACACGGGGTGGCCCCGGCCGGGGTCGCCGTAGGTCATCGCGCCGATCGCGATGGGGGACACGTCGAGGCCGGTCGTGCCGAGTTTGATGTAGCGCATCGGTCCCTCTAAACTATGTGGAGAACTCTCCGGATAACGTAGTGGAGAGCTCTCCACATAGCAAGGCGGGAGCCTGATGGTCCGTTCCGACGCGCGGGAGAACCGGGTGCGCATCCTCGCGGCCGCCCGGGAGGCGTTCGCCGAAGACGCCGGCACGTCGATGAACCAGATCGCCCAGCGCGCGGGCGTCGGCGCGGGGACGCTCTACCGCAACTTCCCCACCCGCGAGGCGCTGCTGCTGGCCGTCTACCAGGACGAGGTCGACCGCATCGTGGGCGCCGTGCCCGACCTGCTGGCCGCACACCCGCCGCTCGAGGCGCTCCGCCGCTGGACCGCCGACCTGGTCGAGGCCATGCGCCGGAAACACGGCCTCGGCGACGCGCTCAGCCCCGGCGCCCACCAGGCCATCACCGAGCGGACCTACGGCCCGGTCGTCGCCGCCATCGCGGAGCTCCTCGACGCGGGCAAGAAGGACGGCAGCATCCGCGACGACGCCGACCCCGGCGACTTCCTCCAGCTCAGCGGCGCCCTCTGGCGGGCCGCCCCGGGCCCGGACGACCGGTCGCCCCGCATGCTGGCGCTCATCCTCGACGGGCTCAGCGCCCGGCCTCGCTAGGGCCCGTCAGGCCTCCAGCCGCCGCCCGGTGACACGCTGCGGCCTGATGGTGATCAGGTGGTCGCGGCCCTCGACCCACGAGCCGCCCGGCTCGCCCGCCGCGTGCCGGCAGGGGCCCTGGACCAGCACGCTCCACCCCTCCTGACGCTCCGGGTCGATCGCGTCGACCTCGAAGGCGACCACGATCTCCAGGTCGTCGATGTTCGTGCGCAGGTCGTCGTCCATGGCGCCGCCGGTGCGGGTGCGGAAGACGATACGGCCGTCGTCGAGACGGTAGTTGACCGGGAGGATGGCCGGCCCGTGAGCGCCGGTGAAGGCGATCCGGCCGACGCCCCCGGGGGCGATCAGGGCGAGGCATTCGTCGGCGGTGAGGGTGCGCAGGGTGCTCATGGCCTCCACTGTGGCGGCCGCGCGGGCCCTCCGACACGGCCGATGGACCCCGCCGGGCGGGCCGAAGGTCCTTCTCCCACGGGTCCTCGTGCTCTGCCGTCCCGGCCCGCGAACGCGTGTGATGAGGGAACCGAGATCACCCCGTGCAGAAGGAGCCCCCATGACCCCCATCGTCCGCGCCGGCCACGTCTGGGCCGTCGCTCGGATCGCCCTTGGCTGGGTGTTCCTCTGGGCCTTCCTCGACAAGCTGCTCGGCCTCGGCTTCGCGACCCCGGGGGAGCGGTCGTGGCTCAACGGCGGCAGCCCGACGACCGGCTTCCTGAAGGGCGCCGCCGACGGCCCGCTCGGCGGGCTCTACGGCGCGCTGGCCGGGCACTGGTGGGTGGACGTGTTGTTCATGGCCGGGCTGCTCGGCGTCGGGGCGGCCCTGATCCTCGGCGTCGGAATGCGGATCGCGGCCGGCGCCGGGACGGTCATGCTGGTCATGATGTGGGGCGCCGCGCTGCCCATCGCGACCAACCCGTTCCTGGACGACCACCTCGTCTACGCGATCGTCCTGATCGGGCTGGCCGCCGGCGACGCGGGCGACACGTGGGGCCTCGGCCGCAGGTGGGCCGAGGTCACCGCCGGGTCGCCCGTCCTCAGGTAGCGTTCAGCGCCTGGCGGGCCAGTTCGGCCGCGCCCGTCACCCCCGACAGGTTCCCCAGCCCCGGCGCGGTGATGAGCGTGTCGAGCGGATAGCCGCCGGCCAGCTCGGCCGCACGGGCCCGCACGAGGTCGAGCAGCCCCGGCCGCCCGCCGACCCCGCCGCCGATGATCACGGCCTGGGGGGAGAGGGACGAGGCCAGGTTGTGGACGGCCTTCGCCAGATAGTCGGCCTCCAGCTCCCACGGCTCGCCGTCGCCGAGCTCCTGCGCGGGACGTCCCCAGCGCTGCCGCATCGACGTTCCGGACGCGAGCCCTTCGAGGCAGTCGCCGTGGAACGGGCACGCCCCCGGGAAGGGGTCGCGCTTGGTGTCGTGGGGGACCAGCATGTGCCCCGCCTCGGGATGGGTGCGCCCGTGCAGCGGCCGGCCGTCGACGACGACGCCGACCCCGATGCCGGTGCCGACCGTCATGTAGGCCAGCGTGTGCAGCCCCCGCCCCGCGCCGTAGCGCCATTCGCCGATCGCCGCCCCGTTGACGTCGGTGTCGAGCCCGACCGGGACGCCCAGCCCCTCACGGAACGGCGTCACCACGTCGGCCCCCGACCAGCCCGGCTTGGGCGTGGCCGTGATGTGCCCGGTCGACAGGTCGACCGGGCCGAACGTGGCGACGCCGACCGCCGCCGGGGCGGGATGACGCCGGAAGAAGCCGACCGCGGCCGGGATCGTCTCCTCGGGGGTCGTCGTCGGGACCACCTCGGTGGCCACGATGTTTCCGTCGGTGTCGGCGAGCGCGCACACCCATTTCGTACCGCCCGCTTCGACGGCTCCGTACCTGATCACCCCGACAGTCTGCCGTCAGAGCTCCGGCTGCTGCCAGCCGGACTGGGGGATGTCGCCGCGGTAGGGCGGCACGACCACCGGTGGCACGAACGTTTCCTTGATCGTCCGGGCGTTGACCCAGCGGATCAGGTTGAGGATCGAGCCCGCCTTGTCGTTGGTGCCCGAGGCCCGCGCGCCGCCGAACGGCTGCTGGCCGACCACGGCGCCGGTCGGCTTGTCGTTCACGTAGAAGTTGCCGGCGGCGTACCGGAGCTTCTCCGAGGCCGACGCGATGGCGTAGCGGTCGCGCGCGATCAGCGCGCCGGTCAGGGCGTACGGCGTGGCCGACTCCAGCTGGCCCAGGGTGGCCTCGAAGTCGTCGTAGACGTGGACGGCGAGGATCGGGCCGAAGTACTCGGTCGTGAAGATCTCGTCGGTCGGGTCGCCGCACTCCAGGACGGTCGGCTTCACGAAGTAGCCGGTGGAGTCGTCGTAGGAGCCCGTCAGGACGGCGATGTTGTCGGCCGCGCGGGCCCGGTCGATCGCCGCCTTGTGCTTGGCGAACGCGCGGGCGTCGATCACGGCGCCCATGAACGTCGACAGGTCGCCCGCCACGTCGCCCACGGTCAGCGACTCGGCCAGGGAGACGAAGTCGTCCTTCATCGAGTTCCACATCGCACGCGGCACGTAGGCCCGCGACGCCGCCGAGCACTTCTGGCCCTGGTACTCGAACGCGCCCCTGATCAGCGCCGTCGTCAGCGCCGCCGGGTCGGCCGAGGGATGGGCCAGCACGAAGTCCTTGCCGCCGGTCTCGCCGACCAGGCGCGGATAGGCGTGGTAGCGCCCGATGTTGGCACCGACCGTCGCCCACAGGTGCTGGAAGGTCGCGGTCGAGCCGGTGAAGTGCACGCCCGCCAGCGCCGGGTGGGTCATCGCCACCTCCGACACCGCCGAGCCGTTTCCGGTCACCAGGTTGATCACACCCGGCGGCAGGCCGGCCTCCTCCAGCAGCGCCATCGTGAAGTGGGCGGCGAACTGCTGCGTGGGCGACGGCTTCCAGACCACCACGTTGCCCATCAGCGCCACCGAGGCGGGCAGGTTCCCGGCGATGGCGGTGAAGTTGAACGGCGTGATCGCCAGCACGAAGCCCTCAAGCGGCCGGTACTCCATCCGGTTCCACACACCGGGGGAGGAGACGGGCTGCTCGGTGAGGAGCTGCCGGGCGAACGCCACGTTGAACCGCAGGAAATCGATCAGCTCACAGGCCGCGTCGATCTCGGCCTGCTGGGCCGACTTCGACTGCCCGAGGATGGTCGCGGCGTTCAGGGTCGCCCGCCACGGCCCGGCCAGCAGCTCGGCCGCGCGCAGGAAGATCGCCGCCCGCTCGTCGAAGCTCAGCGCCCGCCACGCCGGGGCCGCCGCCAGGGCCGTCGAGACGGCCGCCTGGACGTCGGCGGGGGTGGCGTCGTTGGTGGTGCCGAGCACCGAGGCGTGGTTGTGCGGCTGAACGACGGGGATGGGCGCCCCGCCCGCCATGCGGCGTTCGCCGCCGATCGTCATCGGCAGGTCGATGCTCGTGGCGGCCAGTTCCTTCAGCCGCCCCTCCAGCATGGCGCGGTCGGCGCTGCCGGGACCGTAGGACCGGACCGGCTCGTTGACCGGGGCCGGGACCGTGGAGACGGCGTCCATCATCGAAATCCTCCAGTGTGAATGCCTCGCAGTTCGGGATGCGGGAAGTGCGCGACGCGGAGCAGCGCGTTGTTCTCCGGTTTTTCCCGATGCGCGACGCTAAACTTTTTGCCATGTCCCGCTATCGGCTTCAGCCGACGCAGGTACAGGCGGCGGCGCTGCTGGAACATTGCAGGCACGCACGTTTCGTATGGAACCTTGCGGCCGAGCAGAGCTCGTTCTGGAAGCCGGGAAGAGGACCCGCGCCGGGATTCGCGGAGCAGTGCCGCCAACTGACCGAAGCGAGAGCCGAGTACGCCTGGCTTCGCGCCGGATCGGCAATTGTTCAGCAGCAGGCGCTTAAGGATTTCGCGCGTGCCATGGCGCAATTCTTCGCCAGGACCCATCGGAAGCCGACTTTCCGGCGGCGTGGACAGAACGAAGGATTTCGAATCGTCGCCTTCAAGAAGGAGGACGTGCGTCGCCTGTCCCGAAACGTCGGAGAGGTCAAGATTCCCAAGGTCGGCTGGGTCCGCTTCCGATGGTCCAGGGCCGTGCCCGACGGCGCCAAGTCCTTCCGCGTCAATCGCGATCAATTGGGACGATGGTTCGTTGCCTTCGCCGTCGCCCCGGAGCCCATCGCCAGGCCGTGCAGTGGCGAAGTCGTCGGCGTGGACCGGGGTGTGGCCGTCAGTGCCGCGCTGTCCACGGGTGAACTGCTCAGGGTCCCTACTCTTCGGGCGGTTGAGCGAGCCCGGCTGCTCAAGCTGATCCGACAATTGGCCCGTGCGCGTAAGGGTTCCAAGCGGCGTGACGACGTCAGGACCGCGATCGGCAGGTTGAGGGCCGGTGAGACCGCCAGGCGCAAAGACTGGGTCGAAAAGGTCACCACCAGCCTTGCCCGCCGTTTCGATGTGATCGGCGTCGAAGATCTGAGGATCGGGAATATGACTCGCTCGGCTCGGGGGACTATCGAAGCGCCCGGGCGAAATGTCCGCCAGAAGGCGGGGCTCAACCGGAGTATTCTCTCCGCCTCCTGGGGCCGACTCGTCATGCGGCTGGAGGACAAAGCGCCAGGCCGCGTCATCAAGGTGAATCCCGCGTTCACGAGTCAGCGTTGTTCGGTTTGCGGGGTCGTCGATGGAAAGGCACGCGAGAGCCAAGCTGCCTTCCGCTGCCGATCCTGCGGCCATGCCGGCAACGCTGATGTGAACGCGGCCAAGAACATCGAGGTCATCGCCGCAGGGCATGCGGTGAATGCGCGGGGAGGCGACCGGAAGACCGGGCCTGGGAACCGCGAACCTCAACTCGTCCTCCGTCCAGTGTGAGATGAGTTGGAATCCCGCTTGTTCACCAGCGGGAGGGTGCCAACCCCAAGGGAACGCAGGAAGAAGGCCACGTTGGCCGGTCGTTCGGCCAGGCGGCGCATGAAGTAGCCGTACCAGTCGTCGCCGTAGGGCACGTACACGCGGACCAGGGCGCCCGAGTTGGCGAGCGCCTGCTGTTTGTCGGTGCGGATGCCGTAGAGCATCTGGTACTCGTAGGTGTCGCGGGGCCGGTCGTGCCGGTCGGCGAGCAGTTCGGCGATGGAGATCAGCCGGTCGTCGTGGGTGGCGACCATGGGGTGCCCGGCGCCGGCCATCAGCACCTTCAGACAGCGCACGTAGGCCAGGTCGACGTCGTTCTTCTTCTGGTACGCCACCGACGCCGGCTCGCGGTAGGCGCCCTTCACCAGCCTGACCCGCGAGTCGCGCAGGTCGTGGCAGTCGGCCTCGCTCCGGAACAGGTAGGCCTGGACGGCCACCCCGACGTCGGAGAAGTCGGCCCGCAGGTCGCGCAGGATGCCCAGGGTGGAGTCGACCGTGGTGTGGTCCTCCATGTCGAGGGTGACGGTCGCCCCGGCGGAGAGCGCGGCCTCGCAGATCTCCCGGGCGTGTTCGAGGGCCATCGCGTCGTCGAGCGCCTGCCCGACGGCCGACAGCTTCACCGACACCTCGGCGCGGTGTCCCAGCCCCAGCGGGGCGAGGGCGCCGAGCAGTTCCACGTACGCCTTCGTGGTCGCCACGGCGGCGTCGGTGTCGCGCACCTCCTCGCCCAGGTGGTCGATGGTGACCATGAGCCCCGACCGGGTGAGCCGGTCGGCCGCGGCCACGGCGTCGGCGGTGGCCTCTCCGGCGACGAACCGGTCGACGACGCGCCGGGTGGGCGGCAGGGCCGTGACGGCCTTGCGCGCGAGCGGATTCCTCGACACGGCGAGGAGCGTGGAACCGAGCATGCACACAGCGTAATTCGCCCGGAAAGTACCCTTCCACGGACATCCGGCCAAGTCTCTTCAGACAAATGCACAATAATGTCCTCATGCAAGACCTGGTCGACGAGATCGCCCGCCTGCTCGACGCCTCCGTCACGGTCGAGGACCGCGCCTTCGAGCTGGTGGCCTACGGCGTGCAGAGCGGCGTCGTCGACGAGGTCCGCCAGGAGTCCATCCTCCGCCGCCGCGCCACCGCCGCGACCCGGGCCCACTTCGAGGCCTACGGGATCGCCGCGGCGGACCATCCGGTCCGCATCCCCGAGGCCCCCGGCTTCCTGGCCCGCGTCTGCGTCCCGCTGCGGCACAAGGGCGTCACCTACGGCTACCTGTGGCTGCTGGACAGCGGCAAACTGCCCGACAGCCTGCTCGACCGGGCCGAGCCGCTGTTCGCCCGGCTGGCGGCCGCTCTGGCACACGAGGCCCAGATCCGCCGCGCCCCCCTCGACGACCTGTTCTCCCCGAACCCGCAGGCCCGCGCCGAGGCCGCCCGGGGCATCGAGGGCCCGCTGGTGGCCCTGGCCGTGGCGGCCGGCCCGGCCGAGGTGCCCGTCTCCTGGTCGCTGCCGCGCGACGTGCTGACCGGCCAGGCGGGCGCCCACCCGGCGTTCCTGGCCCCGCCGGTCCGCGCCCGCGAGGCGGCCACCCGCCTGAACGCCATGTACGGCGTCCCGGTCGGCGCCGGCGACCCCCGCCAGGACCCGGAGGACGCCTGGGAGAGCTGGCGCGAGGCGCTCAACGCGTTGCGCGTGGCCGAGAAGACGGGAGAGGCCGTCGCCCACTGGTCGGAGCTGGGCGTCTACCGCTACCTGGTGCGATTGCCCCACCACGAGCTCGCGGAACTGGCGGGCGAGTCGGCCGCCCTCCCGGAGGAACTGGCCACCACCCTGGAGACCTACCTCGACAGGGCGGCCCACGTGCAGCAGACCGCCGCCGCCCTGGGCATCCACCGCCAGACCCTCTACTACCGCCTGGGCCGCGCCGCCGAGTTCACCGGCAAGAACCTCTCCGACGGCCAGGACCGCCTGCTGTTGCACCTGTCGCTGAAGGCCCGCAGATTGTGAGAGGCCGTCGAGGGTTCGTCACGGCGGCTGCCGGAGCGGCTGAGGAGCGCCGGTCGCGGCGGGTGCCGGGGGCGGCGGGCGGTGCCGGGCAGGCGGAGCCGTAACGGAAAAGGAGAACAACGGCCGAGTGCCCGCGATGGCCGGAGCATCGCGGGCACTCGGGTTGTTCCCTCAGGGGAGAGGGCTTCAGGCGCAGGCGCTCTCGTAGACGCGCAGGAGCTCCTGGCTGACCCGCTCCAGCGAGTAGCGGGAGCGGGCGCGGTCGGCGCCAGCGTAGCCGAGGGCCGACCGCAGGGTGCGGTCGCCCAGCAGGTCGCGGATCCGGGCCGTCACCTCGGCGGGGCGGCGGACCAGGAAGCCGGTCACGCCGTCGACGACCGAGTCGAGGTGGGCTCCGGTCGCCGAGGCGATCACCGGGACGCCGCAGGCCATGATCTCCAGGGCGGCGGTGCCGGTCGGCACGGTCGGCTGGAGCGACAGGGCCACGTCGACGCTGCGGATCAGCTTCGGCATCGCGTTGTGGGGCACCTCGCCGAGCAGGGTGAGCCGGTCTTCGACGCCGCGGGCGCGGGCCAGCATGCGCAGCCGCTCCAGCACCGGGTCGTCGCCGCCGGCCACGACCAGCTCGGCGTCGGGGATGGTGGTCAGCGCGTTCACGACCGCGCCGGCGCCGGTGGCGCCCACGTGGAGCAGGCGCGGGCGGCCGTCGCGCGGGAAGGCCGGGCCCTGGCGGCGGAACCGCTCGACGTCGACGCCGCCGGGCACGATCGAGATGTTCCGGCGCGGCACGCCGAGCTGGATGAGCTGCGACTCCTCGCCGGCGCAGGCGGCGATCACCGCGCGGGCCCGGCGGCCGATCGCCCGCTCCAGGCGCAGGACCTGGGCCGAGGGCCGGTCGTCGTGGTGGAAGGTCTGGGTCACCGGGACGTCGAGCCCGTCGGACCCGGCGATGGCCGCGAGGCCGCCGGTCCAGGAGTGGGCGTGGATCACGTCGGGGCGCTCGGCCCGCCAGCGCCGCTTGAGGCCGTCGCTGAAGTCGGAGATGTAGGGGAGCAGGTCGCTCTCGGACAGGTCCTTGTCGGGACCGGCGGGCACCCGCTCGACCCGGACGCCCTTGATCTCGGCGTCGTCCCGCGTGTAGACGGTGACCTCGTGGCCCCGGCCCAGTTCACGGGCGACGGCGGGGGCGGTGACGGAGAGGTTGTTCGTGGCGACGATGGCGATATGCATGGCACACCTCATGGCGATAAGCGCGATGAAAGGGGTGTGCCTGCGTCTTAGGCACGAACTGTGTTGTGCTCTTTACCGTACACCGAAGAGCTTTAAACGCAAGTTTTCAGCTGAATCAGAAATCGATGCGGAGGCCCGGCGCGGTGTGCCAGCCGATCAGCCGCATCAGGTGGTTGACGTGGTCGGGCACCGGCCCGAGCACGAGTTCGCGCTGGTCACCCAGGCTTTTGGCGGTGTCGACGAGGGCCCGCAGCCCGGCCAGGTCGATGAACGTGACGCCGTGGAGGTCGACATGAAGATCTCCCGGAACGACGCCGGTCGCCTCGGAGAGCTGGCGGGCCAGATCGGCCGCGGAGGTCGCGTCGATCTCTCCCTCGACCTGGATGCCGTCGGGCGCGAAGGTCCGCCGGATGCGCAGCAGGGCCGTTTCGAGCAGCAGGTCGCCGTCGTCGGCCCGGTGGTGCCGGAGCAGGTCGGCCAGCAGGCCGGGCGCGAACAGCCGCTTGTCGAACTGGCACACCCCGAGCGCCGCGCCGGTGTCGTAGACGCGCTGGATGCCGGCCTCGAACTCGGCCAGCCGGTCGGTGCCGACCCGCACGGCCCAGCTCATCTCGCCGGTCACCCGCAGCGCCCGATAGCCCTCTGACCTGGCCTGTTCGGCCTCGGCGGCGACGTCGGCGACCATCGCGCCCGGGTCGAACGCCTCAAGCCGGCGGATGTCGAGCCGCCCGGAGGCGACCGCCCCGGCGGTGTCGACGCCCCAGCCGCGCAGCAGCCCCGTGACGACGGCCGGGTGGGTCACGTCGGTCAAATACAGCACCTTGTCCGCGCCGGCCAGCCCTTCGGCGATGAAGGGGGCCAGCACGGGCTCCAACTCGGCCTCGTCGGAATAGGCGACGGACCTGTGGTCACCGGGCTGCACCAGGCAAGGCTAGCGGGAACGGCGCAGGGTGAGAACCGTGACCTCGTCGACGACCTCGTCGTCGCAGAAGGCGCGGTGGTCCTCCTCGATCGCCTTCACCACCGCCGAGGGCGGCTGGTTGACGCACCGCGCGAGCACTTCGGTCAGCCGCGCCTCGCCGTAGTTCTCGCCGGCCGAGCTGCGGGTGCCGACCAGGCCGTCGGAGTAGAGCACCAGCGTCTCTCCCGAGGTCAGGGTCAGTTCCTCGGTGGCCGGCACGGCGCCCTCCTCGAAGCCGAGGGGCACCCCGCCGCCCTCGGTGAAGCGCACCCCGCCGTCGGGCTGGAGCAGCGCGGCGGGGTGGTGCCCGGCGGAGGCCAGGCGCACCTTCCGGCCGCGCACGAACCCGGCGGCGGCCATCACGAACAGGCCGGTGTGCTGGGCCAGCAGGGCGTCGTTGACCTTGCGCAGGGCCTCTCCGGGGTCGCGCTCGAAGGCGCTCAGCACCCGGACGCCGTTGCGGACCAGCGAGGTCACCGAGGCGGCCTCCTCGCCGCGCCCGGCCGCGCCGCCGATGACGAAGCCCCAGCCGCCCTTCATCGGGAAGACGTCGTAGAACTCGCCGCCGATCGCCCGCATGGCCGAACCCGGGTGGTAGATCGCGGCCGTCTCGAAACCGGCGACCTCGGGCAGCGACCGGGGGAGCACGCCGCTGCGCAGCGCGTCGGCGGCGTTGGAGCTGCGCTGGAAGCTGCGCTGGGCCCGCAGGGCCAGCCCCAGGTGGGTGCCGATCTCCTCCAGGAGCCCCAGATCGGCCAGGCCGAAGGGCTGGCGGTCTCTCAGCCGTACGAGGGTCAGCACCCCCGCCGTCTCGTCGTCGGCCTGGATGGGGACCGAGAGCAGCGAGCCGGCTTTCATCTGGGTGAGCACGTCGGCGCCGAGCAGGCTGTCGTCGGTGAGCATCTCGTGCACGACCCCGCTGCGGGTGGCCAGCACCCGGGCGACCAGCGGCGCCTCGGCCGGGTCGCGGGACTCGATCGCCCGCTGGAGCTTGGCGACCGGCTGGGTCGACGGCGCGATCACGGCGGCGCGGTGGAGGCCGCCGTCGCGGACCATGTCGGCGATCACCCAGTCGGCCGTCTCGGCGGCCAGCAGCCGGGCCGCGCGGATCAGCGCGACCGGCTCGCGGAGGCTCTCGTCGTCGAGCAGCAGCCGGGTGAGCTGGGCCGACAGCTCGTGGCGGCGGGCGGCCTCCAGGAACAGCGACTCGTCGGGCGTGTCCTTGCCGCTGTCGGGGCCGGTGAGCTGCACGTCGGTGGGCAGGGCGACGGCGGCGACCATCTCCTGCGGCTCGCCGGGCATGCGCAGGCGGCTCAGCACCATCCGGACCGTGTGGGCCCGGCCCTGGTGGGCCAGCCGCGTCTCGAAGGTCGTGCTCTCCTCGCTGCGCAGCGCCTCGGCGAACCTCCCCCGGAAGGCGGCCCGCCGGGACGACTCGATGAGCAGCGGGAACGCGCGGCCGATCAGGTATCCGGCCGGGCTGCCGAGCAGCCGGGTGGTCTCGTTGTTGATCCGGCGGACGGTCCCGCCGGTGTCCATCACGATCACCGGGATCGGGAGGGTGCGGAAGATCTGCCGGAGCAGTTTCTGCTCACGCTGAGGGCCGCCGTCACGCCGCCGCTTCGCCTTGGCCAGCTCGGCCAGGGCGTCGCGGACGAGCCCTTCGGCGGTCTCGAGCTCGTGGCTGCCGGGCAGCTCGGCGACGCGCGCCGCGAACTCGCCCAGCCGCCGCTCCAGGTCGGTCACCGGTGTGTGCTCCCTCTCGCATCCGTCATCGGATGATTAGACCTCAAACTAGGGGAATGGTCTTCCCTGTGATTCCCATTCTCGCCCGTGATCTCGCCGCCCTCGGACGGGTCACCGAGGGAACCTCCGCCGAGAGCGTGCTCCGCGGGGTGACCGAGGCGATCGCCAGGGGCGTGCCCGGCTGCGCGGGCGGCACCGCCGAGCTCTGGATGGACGACCGGGTGCTGCTGGCGTCCTCCCACAGCGAACTCATCGCCGTCAGCGACCGGGAGCGCGACCTGCGCGAGGGCCCCTCGCGGGAGGCCCTGCGCAGCGGCCGGCCGATCGTGGTGGCCGACGTGATGCGCGATCAGCGCTGGCCCCGCTACGCCGCCGCGGCCGTCCGTCACGGGGTGCGCTCGATCCTCGTGCTGCCCGTCGAGGTCGACGGCGCGATCGTGGTCATCGGACTCTACGGGGTGCGGCCGGGCGTGTTCGCCGACCACGTGGCGCTGACCGAGCTGCTGCGCGAGCAGGTCACGGTCGCGCTGGCCAACATCTGGGAGTTCGACGACGTGCTGACCGGCGCGGCCCAGATGCAGGAGGCGATGGCCGGCCGGGCCCTGATCGACCAGGCCAAGGGCATCATCATGCAGGCCAGCGGCTGCAGCCCCGAGGAGGCCTTCGACGAGCTGCGCCGCATCTCCCAGCACCACCAGGTCAAGGTCGCCGACCTGGCGAAGCTGCTGGTCACCGAGCACCAGCAGAAGAACGCCAAAAACTAGACGGCCGCCACGGCCTCGTCGACGGTGTCGAACATGGGCAGCCGCTGCGCGAGGCCGGTCACCCACATCACCTTCGACGCCGGATATTGCACGTTGACCAGCGCGAAGTGACCACCCGCCGCGGTCGACCGCTGCCAGTGGTGCACGATCAGTCCCAGCGCCCGTGAGTCCATGAACGTCACGCCGCCCAGATCGAGGATCATGTCGGGCCCGTGGTCGTCGGCGACCGCGTCGAGGTGGTCGGAGAACTGCTCCCGTGTGGTGGCGTCGAGGATCCCGTCGATGTGGATCACCACGAAATCTGCCACGGCACTCGAGCGCATCGTCAGGGTTGCCACCGCCTCGCCTCCTTCGACGCAACCTTACTGTTCCCCGGGGAGTTGTGTAACGCCCCGATTCGGGGCATTATGGCGGAAGAGGTCCAGCAGAGGGCTTCGTCTCGTTTTCTTGTGCGAGACGTCTGTCTGCGTGGGCCTTGCCGCGTTTTCAGGGGTCTCGCGTTTTCCCCTGAGGAGACAGCGACATGTCTGCCGACCTGATGTCGAACGAAGTCACCGCCGAAGACCTGCTCGTCGAACTGAACGAGCCCGGCACCACCGACGAGCGCGCCGCCCGGCTGCGCGAGATCATCGTCGAGATGCACCGCCCGATGGCCCGCGACATCGCCCGGCGTTACCTCCACCGGGGCGAGCCGATGGAAGACCTCCTCCAGGCCGCGTACGTCGGGCTGATGAAGGCGATCAACGGCTTCGACCCCACCCTCGGCCACAGCTTCCGCGGCTACGCCATGGTCACCATGACCGGTGAGGTCAAGCGGCACTTCCGCGACCGCACCTGGGCCGTGCGCGTCCCCCGCATCTACCAGGAGCGCCGGTCGGAGCTCAACCGCCTGGTCGCCGACATGACCCAGGAGAACGGCCGGTTCCCGACCGTCGCCGAGCTGGCCGAGCGCATGGGCATCTCCGAGGAGGACATGCTGCTCACGCTGGACGCCTCGTCGGCGTACAGCACGCTCTCGCTCGACGCGCCGATGGGCGCCGACGACGACGCGGCCGCCCTGGGTGACGTGATCCCCGACAGCGACGACAGCCTGGCCACCCTCATCGACCGCGAGGCGGTCAAGCCGCTCATCGACGAGCTGCCGGAGCGGGAGAAGAACATCCTGCTGCTACGGTTCTATGGCAACATGACGCAGGCGGAGATCGCCGCCGAGTTCGACATCTCCCAGATGCATGTTTCGCGGATTCTGCGGAAGGTTCTCGACCAGTTGCGTGCGGAGCTTGTCGCCTAATGGCGGTTTTCGACCCGATTCCCCGGGATATCGGGCAACCTGCCGCGATGACCCGGGGTATCTTTCTTCGGAGTGCCGCCACTACTGGAAGGCGTTAGCGGGTGAACGAGGACGGCGTCGCGCCGCCTCCCGCACCGGGTGCCGCGAAGGAGATCACCTTCTCCCTCGCCGATCTGCCCGACGTGCGGGAGTTCGCGGCTGCGCTGGCCCGCCGTGGGGGGATGCCGGAAGACCGGGTGAACGACTTCCTCGTCGCCCTCAACGAGGTGACCACCAACGCCGTCACCCACGGCGCCACGAAGGCGCGGCTGAAGATTTCGTTCGAGCCCGGTCTCCTCGTCGCCGACGTCCACGACGAGGGCCGGCACTGGCATCTGTCGCCCGAGTCGCCCCCGGGCTTCACCCCGCCGCGTGAGAACGCGACGAGCGGGATGGGCCTGTGGGTGGCCCGGCGGCTCAGCAGCGACATGCGCGTGGTGACCGGGGAGACCGGCTCGACCGTGGTGATGCGTTTCCCCCTCTGAGGTGGGGTACGGGTCTGAAATGACCCCTTCATCCAGAATTCTGGTGGTCGGCGGGGGGAACGTCGGCATGTACGTCGCCCTCCGGCTCCAGCGCAAGCTGCGCAGGGAGCTCAAACAGGGCACCGTCGGCATCACCGTCGCCGACCTCGACTCGTACATGACCTATCAGCCGTTCCTCCCCGAGGCGGCGGCGGGCAGCCTGGAGCCCCGGCACGTGGTCGTGTCGCTGCGCCGCGTGCTGCCCCGCTGCCGGATCCTCAGCGGCCGCGTCTGCGACATCGACCTGGCCGCGAAGACGGCCCGGTTCGCGCCCATGGAAGGGCCTGAGCGGGTGCTCGACTACGACTACCTGGTCTTCTGCCCCGGATCGATCACCAAGACGCTGCCGATCCCCGGCCTGGCCGAGAACGGCATCGGCTTCAAGACCGTCGAAGAGGCCACCCACCTGCGCAACCACATCCTGGGCAAACTCGACACCGCCTCCTCGACCGACGATCCGGACGTGCGGGCCCGCGCGCTCACCTTCGTCTTCGTCGGCGGCGGCTATGCCGGGGTGGAGGCGCTGGCCGAGCTGGAGGACATGGCGGCCGACGCGTGCCGCCACTTCCACGGCATCAGCCGCGACTCGATGCGCTGGATCCTGGTCGAGGCCAGCGACCACATCCTGCCCGAGGTCGGCCCGGAGCTGGGCCGGTGGACCACCGACGAGCTGCGTAAGCGCGGCATCGACGTGCGGCTGGACACCCGGGTCAAGTCGATCGAGCACGACGTCGTGGTGCTCGACGACGGCGAGTCGATCCCCTGCGAGACGCTGGTCTGGACGGCCGGGGTGAAGGCCAACCCGCTGGCCCGGCACCTGCCCACGGGCAACCGGGGCCGGGTGGCCACCTCGGCGGAACTCCTGGTCGAGGGCACCGACTTCGCCTTCGCGGCCGGGGACTCCGCAGCGGTCCCCGACCTGACCCGGCCAGGCGAGTACTGCCCGCCGAACGCCCAGCACGCCGTCAGGCAGAGCAGGCGGCTCGCCGACAACCTGATCGCGACCATCCGCGGCGGCAGGCGCACCCTCTACCGGCACAAGAACGTGGGCTCGGTCGCCTCGCTCGGGCTCCACAAGGGGGTCGCGAACGTGTACGGCGTCCAGGTGCGCGGATTCCCGGCCTGGTTCATGCACCGGACCTACCACCTGACCCGGATGCCGACCCTCAACCGGAAGGCCCGCATCCTGATGGACTGGACGCTGGCGCTGTTCTTCAAGCGCGAGGTCGTCGCCCTGGGCGCGCTGGCCCGGCCCCGCGAGGAGTTCGAGTTCGCGTCCAGGAGCCAGGAGGAGACCGCTAACGCCCGGCGGTGATCGTGTCGAAGTCGGGGATGCGCGAGGAGATGGCGTCGCCGGTGAAGTCGCCGACCCAGCCGTCGTCGTCGTGGAAGAAGCGGACCGCGCAGAAGTCGGGGCGGGTGCCCATGTCGAACCAGTGGGTGGTCTTGGCCGGCACGCTCAGCAGGTCGCCCGCCTCGCAGAGCACGGCGTGCACCTTTCCGTCCACGTGCAGGTAGAAGATCCCGGCGCCGCGGGCGAAGAAACGGACCTCGTCGTCGTCGTGGGTGTGCTCGTTCAGGAACTTCGCCCGTGCCCCGGCCGCGACCTCCGGGTCGGCGTCGGGGCCGAGCTGGACGACGTCGACGAACGTGTAGCTCTCCTCGGCGTTGACCTTGGCGATCTGCTCGGCGTAGGCCGCCAGCACGTCGTCGGCGGACGGGCCGGTCGCCACGAGGTCCCAGTGGCGCAGGCGGACGCCGATCTCAGCCAAGGTGGCGGCGATCTCGGCCGGGTTCTCGGTCCGCTGGAGCAGTTCGGCGTCTTCGCCGTAGACGGTGAGGTAGGTCATGCCTCCCAGGGAACCACCACGGCCCGGTGATCGCCATAGCATGATCACGGCATTTGCTACGCTCCGTGATCATGACATCACACTTCGACCTGGGAAGACTCCTCCGATGATCGATCTGTGCGGACGCGACGTCCGCCTCCGCAGCCTGCGGCCCGGCGACCTGAAGGTCTACACGCAGGTCTACACGAGCGCCGTCCTCACCCGCTACCTGGGCGTCGACCGCATGGACGAGGACCGGGCGCGGGCCACCTTCCTGGCCGGGCTGCGCTCCGACCGGCGCATCACCCTCGCCATCACCGAACCCGACGGCGAGGCCGTCCACGGGCTGATCGGGCTGCTGCTGGAGGACTACGGCAGCAGCGCCATGATCACCGGTCTGGTGCTGCTGCCCGGCTCGCCGATCCAGGGCCGCGGCGCCCAGGCGGGCCGCCTGCTCATCGACTACGCCTTCACCCACCTCGGCATCCACCGCATCTGGGCCGGCCACCGCCGCGACCAGGTGCTGATGGAACGCATCATGCTCGACGCGGGGCTCCGGCCGGAGGCCACCCTCCGCCAGGTGTTCCGCACCCAGGGGCGCTGGCACGACGTCGTGACCTACTCGGCCCTGTCCCACGAGTGGGGCCTGGTTCACTCCCCGTAGAAGAACCGCCACAGCAGGGCGGCGGCGTACGTCCGATAGGGAGCCCACGGCAGCCCCCTGGCCTGCACCTCCGCGACGGAGGGCAGCCCCTCCAGCTGCCAGGCCCGCTCGACGGCCCGCCTGATGCCCTGGTCGCCGGCCGGCAGCACGTCGGGCCGGTGGAGCTGGGCGATGAGGAACGACTGCGCGGTCCACACGCCGACGCCCTTCACCTCGGTGAGCGTCTTGACCACCTCGCCGTCGTCGAGGCCGGCCAGGTCTTCGAGGTCGAGCAGGCCGCCGGCCTGCCGGTGGGCCAGGTCGAGCAGGTAGGCCGCCTTCGCCCCCGAGAGGCCGCACTCCCGCAGGCGCTCGGCGCCCATGGCCAGGATCGCCTCCGGCGTGGGGAAGCCGCCGGCCGCGGCCTTGATCCGGTCGAAGAACACGAACGCCACGGCCGTGGAGATCTGCTGGCTGACGATGTGGAGGACCATGCCGGAGAAGTTCGTCGGGCCGAACCGCTCGAAGCTGAACCACGCGAACGGGTCGGGTTCGCCCACCTCGCCGATCAGGCGCGCGAGCACGGGGTCGCCCGCCAGATGGTCGTAGGGCCTCATCAGGCCATTATGGAGCGGTGGAAACCGACATCCTCGCCAACCCCGTCTGGGCCGCCCTGACCGGCCCGCACGCCCACTTCGCCGTCGTCAGCGGCCGGACCAGGCGTTATCCCATCGACGTTTCGCCGTTCGCGGCGGTGCCCGACGCCTTCGGGCCCGGCGACTGGGCCGACCTCGACGGCCAGGTGCTGACGACCGTCCGGGGCGAGGCGGGCGACGGCTGGGAGACGTTCCTGGAGCTTCCCGGCGTCCAGATGGAGGGCTCGGCCGTGGCCGGGGCCGCCGATCCGGAGCTGAGCGTCCTGGGGCCGGGCGACGTGCCGGAGATGCTCGACCTGGTGACGCGCACCCAGCCGGGCCCGTTCGCCTCCCGGACCATCGAGATGGGCGTCTACCTGGGCCTCCGCGAGGAGGGCAGGCTGATCGCGATGGCGGGGGAGCGGTTGAGGGTGCCCGGCTGGACGGAGATCAGCGCCGTGTGCACCGACCCCGCCCACCGGGGGCGGGGTCTGGCGTCGCGGCTGGTGTCGGCGGTGGTGGCGGGCGTTCGCGCCCGGGGCGAGCGGCCGTTCCTGCACGCCGCCACCGCCAACGTCAATGCGATCCGGTTGTACGAGTCACTCGGGTTCACCGTCACCCGAAAGGTGACGTTCCGGGTGCTGCGTCCTCAGGAGGCCCTGACCCGGGACACCGCCGAGGCGGTGTAGCCCGAACCGGCGCCGACGCCGCTGATCGTGACCTTCCCGGCGGGGGTGCCCGCCGGGATGGCCACGGTGAACCTGACCGTGCCGGACGCGTCGGCGACCGCGCGGCCGAGGACCGCGCCGTCCAGGGTGAACTGCACGCTCTCCCCGGCCCGGTAGCCGCTCGACGTCACCGGGTTCGAGCCGCCCGCGACGACCGCGTTCGTCACGATGAGGTTGCCCGGCTTGAGCGAGGCGAGGTACTCGGCGCACGCGTCGCCGGGCTTGCCGTAGGCGGGGGTGGTGACGTCGCCGTCGTCCTCGCGGACCGTCAGGGTGCCGAAGCCCCCGTCGCCCATGACCGCGCCGGCCGTGTTGGTGACCGAGACCTTGAACGACGTGGACGCCGTGCCGGTCGCGACCGTGTCGCCGAGGGTGCCCGCCTGGACCGTCACGCAGGTCTGGCCGGGGGCGAACGTGACCTTCTTCATCGAGATCCCGGCACGGCCGGTGGCCGAGCCGAAGACGCTGACGTAGCCGGTCACCTCGTGGTCGGCGGGGGCTGACAGCGCCACGGCGATCGACGCCGTGCCCGGGCCGGAACCTTCGTCGACCCGGGCCGGCGCGACGTCCACCGCGACCTGCTGCTTGGGGACCCGGGCGCCGACCGCCCGGTTCTCGGCCGACAGGTCGGACAGGTAGACGCCCGTACCGGTGAAGGAGACCTGGCGGACGTCCTTCAGGTCCAGGCCCGTCGTGCTGAGCGGGATGGTGACCTGCTGGAGGATGATCTTCTTCAGCCAGGCCGAGGTGGAGCCGGGCAGCCGGGTGACCGCCCGGGAGTTGAGCGCCGAGACCGGCGACGACCAGGTCTTGCCGGCGCCGTCGGTGACGGTGATCGTGACGTCGGTGGAGGTGGCCACGGTCTCGTCGGCGGCGACCTTGACCGACAGCTGCTCGTACCCGGACAGGTCGGCGCTGGTCGCCACGGTCACGGTGCCCGACTTCAGGCGCATCATCGGCGACGACGGGATGTTGAACGCCCACGTCGCGGGCGACCAGTGGGGGAGCGCGGCCTGGTTGGTCGCGGTCGCGCAGAACGGCTGGTCCTGCGGGATCTGGAGGCCGCCGTTGCCGCCCATGCTGGAGCAGAGCGCGGCCTCACCGGTCACCGAGACGTTCGCCTCGGGCTTGTCGAAGGTCGCCAGGTCCGTGCGCGAGGCGGCGGGCTGGGTGGCGGCGCTGGTCACGTCCGCGAAGGGAATCGACGGGACCGAGACGGACGAGCCGTCGAACAGCGGCAGGAACCGCTTCTCGTCGCCGAGCACGAGCCGGAAGAAGCCCGCCATGTAGACGGCGCCGACCTTCTCCTGCTGCGGCGCGGTCAGGCGCAGGGTGGTGGCCGCGGCCGGGTTGCAGACCGGGTCGTTGGCGCCGCTGCCGCCGACCGACCAGTCGTCGCCGGTGGACGCGGGGAACAGGCCCGGGGTCCAGATCGTGTTGAAGAAGTTGTGGTTGGCGCCCTGGGTCAGCACGGCCGAGCGCAGCACGTTGTCGTCGAAGCTGTGGCGGGAGTCGTCCACGATGTGCTGGCCCATGAGGTTCTCCACGTCGCCGTCGCAGTACGGGAGGATCGTGGCCGTCACGGTGTTGGGCAGCGAGATGCGGTCGTAGTCGACCGGCGCCAGCGGGAGCACCGCCTTGATGCCGAACTGCCGGTAGAGCGGCAGCGCGTCGTTCAGCGTGGCCGCCGCGACCACGCCCTCGCCACCCCGCGAGTGGCCCATGATGCCGACGTTCTGGAAGTCGAACGCCCGCTTCAGGTCGCCCGGGGTCACCGCGCCCGTCAGCGCCTGGGCCAGCGTGACGTCACGGCCCGTGAAGGCGTCGTGGTACTCGACCGGGTCGCCGTCGTCGGCGTTCTCCAGCATGGTCAGCGTGTCGAGGATCAGCTGGCCGCGGGCCTGCGCGCCGTAGTCGGCGGCGAGCTGGTTGTCGTTGGAGTTGATCGCGTTGGCCGAGATCGACACGACGGCGTAGCCGTTGCTCGCGAGGGCGCGGGCCGGCAGGTCGTAGCCGATGTAGCTGGGGATCGTGGCGCGCTGCGAGGTGCTGTCGGGCGACGGCTTGCACGGCCAGCGATTGGGGTTGGTGGCCCCGGTGCCGTAGCAGGAGGTGTGGCGGCCGTGCAGGAAGATCACGAGGGGCTTCCGCTCGCTGGAGACCGGCAGGTAGATCTTGCCGGTGAGCTCGCCGCGGATGCCGCCGATGTTGAGCAGCGGGATCGCCTGGTCGCCGAAGTCGTACACGCCCTCCTTGACCTGGAACGGTCCCGTCGTCGAGGGGTCGTCCGGGAGCACGGTCTTCTGGACCTCGGCGAGGGTGGCCGCCGCCCGCGCCGTCGCGGCTGGGGGCGCGTCGAGCACGTCGGTGGTGATCTCGCCAGCCGAGGCGACGGCCGGGTCGGCGGTGACGAGGAAGAGGGACTTCCCGTCGGCCGACTCGGTGGCGGGGCCGAGCACCTTCCCGTCGGCGAGCAGCGAGGGGGCGCTCGAGTCGATCGGGAGCTTCTCGTCCAGGTTCAGGGTGACCTTGTAGCCGCCGGGCACGCGGTCGACGGTCCAGTCGTCCTCGACCGAGGCGGAGGCGGGGGCGGCGGCGAAGGTGGCCACGAGGGCCAGTGACAGTAACGCGACGGTGTTACGCAAGAGGGAGCCTTACTCGTACGAGCCGGGTGTTGCGGTTTGGACGGTATGGGCGGTTTGTTACCGCAGGCTCCTGATCATGTTTCGCGCACATTTCCTATTGACTCTGTAGGAAATGTGGGTAACTGTGTCTGCCATGTCCCCTGTGACCTCGACCCGGACCCTGACGCGTGAGCTGCGCCTCCTCGCCGCCGCCGATCCCGCGGAGGCGCGAAACCGCAGGACCCGGCTGCTGGCGGAGTGGCGCGGCGCGTCGGCCGGGTTGCTCGCCCAGGTGCTGTCGGCGGCCATCGAGCTCGGCACGGCCGAAGGCCGGCTGGCCGCACTCGGGCGGGAGAGCGGGGAACTGCGGGCCCGGCTACGGGAGGCGGGACTGTCGTTGTCGGAGGCCGCCGGTGCGGTCGACGGCGACGCCCCCGTCTCGGCCGTGGCCGAGGCCCGCGCCCGCATCGTCGGCGTCTCCGCCGAGGTGGGGCGGCTGCCGGTCGCGCCGCCCCGCCAGGAGTTCGTCTAGGACACCCGCGCGTACCTGCGGGTGAAGCGTTCTCGCAGGTCGCCGACCGGGTAGGCCGAGCGGAACGCGCCTCTGGCCCGCAGCGCGGGCACCAGGTGGCGGGTGATCGACCGCAGGTCGTGGGGGAGCACGCCCGGCCGCAGCCGGAAGCCGTCGACCCCCGCCGCCTGCCAGTCCAGGATCAGGTGGGCCAGCCCGGTCGCCGAGCCCGAGTACACGTGGGCGTCGCTGTCGAACGCGGCGCCGTCGAGGTCGTCGAGGCGTTCTTTCTGGCCGCTGCCGTCCAGGAACACGACCAGGTCCGCCAGCACCGTCACGCCGGGCGCGGTCCGCCGGGCCCGCTCGGCCAGCGCGGCGGCCTCCCTGCGGTCGTGCGGGGTGACGAACACGACGTCGGCGGCGCGGGCCGCGACCTCCACCGGCAGGCCGGGGCCGGCCAGCGTCGTCACCAGGGGGCGTCCGGAGAGCCGGGGGCGCAGTTCGCCGGAGGTGTGCCAGCCCGCGCGGCCGGGGCCGGCCCGGTCGAGGGCGGCGAGCCCGGCGGCCGCGGCGGCGCCGCTCGCCGCGGGGACGAGCCCGATCCGGGACGTCAGCGGGGCGGTCGCCGTGGCCAGGAGCATGGCGTCGAGCGGGCCCGTCACCTCGTCGCCCGGACAGGTCCGCATCCGGATGGTGTCCTCGAAGGTGACGAAGTCGAGCAGCCCTCGTTCGGCCTCCTGGACCAGGTAGGTCCAGTAGGCGGCGGTGAACAGGGCGTCGGGGCTCGCGCCCTCGGCACGCCAGGCGGCGGGATGCCACCCGGCGCCGTCGAGGGCGGCGGCCAGATGCAGAGTCATGAGGTCTCCTCGAACGGACTTTTCCTACAGGAATGGTAGGGAATAATTACCTACTTAACAAGTAGGGCTTGACGGAAATTGGACGGCGTGCTGAGCTTCAGTCCATGACCACGACCGCGCCGGCCGTCCGGCACGCCACCGGCCCGAAGGTGGCGCCCACCCGGCATCCGTTCCGGTGGCTCGCCGCCGCCGGGGTGCTGCTCCTGCTCGCCATGGCCGCCAACTCCCTGGTCACCAACCCGGCCTGGGAATGGGAGGTGGTCGGCCAGTACCTCTTCGCGCCCTCGGTGCTCCGCGCGGTGCTGCTCACGCTGGAGCTGACCGCCCTCGGCACCGTCTTCGGCTTTCTGCTCGGCGGGGTGCTCGCGGTGATGCGGCTGTCGCCCAACCCGCTGCTGTCGTCGGTGGCCTGGGGGTACGTGTGGGTGTTCCGGGCCGTGCCGCTGATCCTCCAGTTGCTGTTCTGGTACAACCTGGCGCTGCTCTATCCGCGCCTGTCGTTCGGGATCCCGTTCGGGCCCTCGTTCTTCTCCGTGGGCACGATGGACCTGATCGGGCCGGTCACCGCCGCCGCCCTCGGGCTGGCGCTGCACCAGGGCGCCTATGCCGCCGAGATCGTGCGCGGCGGGCTGCTCGCCGTCGACCCGGGCCAGCGGGAGGCCGCCGCCGCGCTGGGCATCCCCCGGGTGCGGCGGTTCTTCCGGATCATCCTGCCGCAGGCCATGCGGAGCATCGTGCCGAACGCCGGCAACGAGATCATCGGCCTGGTCAAGGGCACCTCGGTGGTCTACATCATGGCCCTGCCCGAGCTCTTCTACCAGGTCCAGGTCATCTACATGCGCAACGGCCGCGTGGTCGCGCTGCTGCTGGTCGCCGCCCTCTGGTATCTGGCGCTGACCACGGTCATGTCGGTGGTCCAGCACTACATCGAACGCCACTACGGACGAGGCCGGTAATGATCGAGATCGACGGGGTGCACAAGAGCTTCGGCGCCCTGCACGTGCTGCGCGGCGTCAGCCTGAAGGTCGCCCCCGGCGAGGTCGCGGTGGTCCTGGGCCCGTCGGGCTCGGGCAAGTCGACCCTGCTCCGGACCGTCAACCACCTGGAGAAGGTCGACGCCGGCACGGTCGCCGTCGACGGCGAGCTCGTCGGCTACCGGCGCTCCGGCGACGTCCTGCACGAACTGCCCGAACGCGAGATCCTCCGGCAGCGGACGAAGATCGGCTTCGTCTTCCAGAACTTCAACCTGTTCCCGCACCTGACCGTCCGGGAGAACGTCGCCGAGGCGCCCCTGTCGGCCCAGCGCCGCCCGAAGGCCGAGGTCGCCGAGACCGTCACCCGCCTGCTCCTGCGGGTGGGCCTGGCCGACAAGGCCGACGCCTACCCGGGCACGCTCTCCGGCGGCCAGCGCCAGCGGGTCGCCATCGCCCGCGCCCTGGCCCTCGACCCGAAGGTCGTGCTGTTCGACGAGCCCACCTCCGCCCTCGACCCCGAACTGGTCGGCGAGGTCCTCGACGTCATGCGCGACCTGGCGCGGTCGGGCACGACCATGGTCGTCGTCACGCACGAGATCGGCTTCGCCCGGGAGGCCGCCGACACCGTCGTCTTCCTCGACGAGGGCCGTGTCGTCGAGCACGGCCCGCCCGGCCAGGTCATCGACCACCCCCAGCACGAACGCACCCGCGCGTTCATCAGCCGCGTCCTCTGAAGGAGAACACCTCGTCATGCGCCGGATCCCCGTTTTGCTGCTGCTGCTCGCACTGTCGGCCTGCGGAACGAACGAACCCACGACCACACCCGTGACGACGACGGCGGGATCGACGGTCAACACCGGCCCAGACCAGCAGCGCATCCGCGCGCAGAAGGTCGACGCCATCGCGGCGCAGGTTCCCCCGGCCATCGCCGCCGACGGCAGGCTGCTCGTCGGGCACAGCGGCGAGGGCGCGCCGCCGCTCGGCTTCCTGGCCGACGACGACACCACCTACATCGGCGTCGAGACCGACCTCGCCCAGCTCGTCGCCGACGTGCTCGGCCTGGAGTACACCAGCGAGATCAGCTCATGGGAGAACCTCTTCGTCGGCGCCAAGTCGGGCAAGCTGGAGGCCGTCTTCAACAACGTGACCGTCACCGAGGAACGCAAGGACGTCTACGACTTCGCGACCTACCGCGTCGACCAGCTCGCCTGGCAGGTGGCCGCCGACAGCCCGATCACCACCATCGCGAAGCCCGCCGACATCGCCGGCCTGAAGGTCTCGGTCGGCTCCGGCACCAACCAGGAGAAGATCCTGCTCGACTGGGACAAGGCGAACAAGGACGCCGGTCTCAAGCCCGCCGAGATCTCCTACTACAACCTCTACGGCGACGCCCTGCTGGCCCTGAAGTCGGGCCGCATCCAGGCCTACTTCGGCCCCAACCCGAACGTCGCCTACAACGTGGCCGTCGGCAAGGACACGAAGATCGTCGGCACCGCCTCCGGCGCCGGGCCCGACCTGCAGGGCCTCATCGCCGCCATGACCCTGAAGGACAACGGCCTGGTCAAGCCGCTCAACGAGGCGCTCAACACGGTCATCAAGGACGGCAGCTACCAGAAGGTGCTCGACCGCTGGGGCCTGGGCAACGAGGCCATCCCCGAGTCGCAGATCAACCCGCCCGGCCTGCCGCGGCAGGAGGGCTGATGGCGCACGTCCTCGACAACCCCGGCTGGGCCGCGCTGACCGGCCCGCACGCCCACCTCGCCGAGGTCCGGGGCGGCGTGCGCCGCTACCGGCCGGACGTGTCGGTCTTCATCGGGGTCCCGGCCGACCCGGGCCCGGACGACTGGGCGGCCATCGCCTCCTTTGCCGGCCCCGGCGGCACCATCAGCCTGACCTTCGACGCGCCCCTGCCGGACGGCTGGGAGATCGTGCAGAACATCGAAGGGGTGCAGCTCGACGGCAGCGCCGTCCAGGGCGAACCCTTCGGTGAGGCCGTCGTGCTCACCCCCGCCGACGTGCCCGACATGCTCGACCTGGTGGCCCGCACCGAACCGGGGCCGTTCCTGCCCAGGACCATCGAGATGGGCACCTACCTGGGCGTCCGCCACGAGGGCAAGCTCGTCGCGATGGCGGGGGAGCGGCTGCACCCGCCCGGCTGGACCGAGATCAGCGCGGTCTGCACCGACGCCTCCTTCCGCGGGCAGGGGCTGGCCACCCGGCTGGTGCTCGCGGTGGCGGCCGGCATCCGGGCGCGCGGCGAGACCCCGTTCATGCACGCCTCGGCGTCGAACGTGGACGCCATCCGCCTGTACGAGAAGCTCGGCTTCACCCTCCGGGCGCGGCGGCTGTTCCGCCAGGTCCGGGTGCCGGGCGCCTGAACAGCGCGTCCACCGCCCGCACCGCGGTCTCCAGCCGCAGGGCGGGCGGTCCCGACACGACCAGGTGCGGCATCCCGCGCGCGGCCAGCAGTTCGCGGAAGCGCGCGTCCATGGCGTGGCGGAGGTGCTCGCCGTCGCGCCATCCGTCCTGCTCGAAGGGGACGCCCTCGACGCTGGTGTGGATCCACAGGTCGTGCCGGGCCCGACCGGCGATCCGCCACACCTCGTCGGTGGTCGCCCCGGCATAGCGCTCCTGCCACAGGGCGGTGGCGAAGGGGTCGGTGTCGCAGAACAGCACCGGCGACCCCACCCGCGCCGCGGCGTCCTCCCAGGCCAGCTGGCGTTCGGCGACGACGGTGAACTCCTCGGGACGCCACCGCAGGTCGTCCATCCACGGCTCGGGCTCCCCGGCGAGCTTCGCCGCCCGCCGGGCCAGGGCCAGCTTCTCCTCGCAGTAGGTGCGGCCGTATTCGGGCACCCAGCGGGTGGCCGCCCAGACGCCGCCGCGCGCGGCGTAGTGGGCGGTCAGCGCGCGGGTCAGCGTGGTCGTGCCGGTCGACTCCGCGCCGACGACGACCACGCGCCGGGCCAGGTGGGCCCGGACCGCCGGGCTCAGCCACGGCCAGGCCGCGACCGGGTCCTCGCGGGCCAGGGTGCCGCTGACCGGGTGCCGTGCGCGCGCCGGGTCGACCGGCACGTGGACGGCGCCGAAGCGGCGCGCGAGTTCGTCGCCGTAGTCCTCGGAGCTGAACACCGCGTCGATCCGCACGCCGGGGCCGTGCGCCAGGGCGAGGGCGAACCGGAAGACGTCCACGTGGGCGGTCCAGATCTCCGGGTCGTCGTAGTCGACCTCGATGTCGTCCACGACCGGCGCGATCACCACGTTGGGCTGGGGATGCGCCTCGCGCAGCCAGGCCGCGCGGTCGGCGAGCGGGATCGTCTCCACCGCGTTGGCCGCCACGACCACCGTGACCAGCGCGCACCGCTCCGCCGCCGTGTCGATGAGGTGGTGGTGGCCGGCGTGCGGGGGATAGAACTTCCCGATGACGAGGCCGTGCGCGAAGCTCACCGGGCCACCGCCACCGGCCGCCAGGCCCGCAGCCCCATGACGCACAGCGCCAGGAACAGCACGTAGAGGGCGCTGGTCAGGTACAGGTTCTTGTACGCGTACAGCGGGATGTACACCAGGTCGGCGGCGATCCAGAGCCACCACGACTCCACCCGCTTGCGCGTCTGCCCGTAGGTCGCCATCAGCGAGAGCGACGTGGTCAGCGCGTCCCAGAAGGGCACCGACGAGTCGGTGTAGGCCGACAGCACCGCCGTCAGCAGGGCCGTGGCCGCCACCCCGGCGAGCCCCAGCCAGACCCATTCGGCCGCGCCCGTCCGGGAGACCCGAAGGGCGGTGCGGTCGACGCCGCCGTAGGCCCACTGCCACCAGCCGTAGAGCCCGAGCCCGACGTAGACGATCTGGAGGGCCGCGTCCGCGTAGAGGCCCACGGTCAGGAAGACCAGCCCGAGCAGGACGACGTTGGCGATCCCCAGCGGCCAGTTCCAGATGTTCTGCCGGGCCACCATCCACACGGTCAGCAGGCCGGTGGCGAATCCGAGTAGTTCCGCCCAGCTCGTGGGCACCCCGCCCAGGAAGAAGGCGGGTTCGAGTAACGGTCCGAGCAGATCGGTCATAGTGCCCAAACACTCCTAATCGTCGCCAGGACGATATCAATTCGGCTCGCCGAATCGGGAGTGCGGGCCGCCACGGCCCCGGACCGGGACCGTGGCGGTTCACGCGGGATCAGGCGTTGGCGCAGATGGCGAACACGCTGATGCCGACGGTGGAGTTGCCGGTCTGGCGGCCGAGGCCGATCCAGCCGTTGCCGGTCGGGGTCGGGAACGAGCCGACGAGGATGGCCTCGTTGCCCTGGGCCTCGGCGCCGCCGCCGATGACCCGCTTGCCCGCCGGGCAGAGAACGGTGCGCCGCTGGAAGTTCGGCACGTTGGCGTTGGGCAGGGTGACGACCTGGTAGCCGTCGACGGCCGCCTGGGTGGAGACGGGCGCGGTCGTGGCGCCGGCCGGGGTGGACAGGGTGAGGCATGCTCCCGCCGCGAGGACGGCGAAGGGGATGCTGAGGTAGCGCATCGGTACTCCTGATCGAGAGGGTTGCGGGGGGAGCGGGGTTGAGTATTCAACCCATCACGCACCGTGTCCAAGATCGACACGGCGGAAAACCGTTCGCCTCTCGTTCACCCACTGCGAAACGATGGTGGCGGAGCGAATTGGGGGATCCACTTCATGAGGGAATCAGGTGACACACCCGAACCACCGAGATCAGCGGTAAAGCTCGTACTCCATCACTACTTGACGCAGCTGCGCCTCAAGTGGCCCGTGGCCACACCCGCCCTGTTCCTGCCGGCACTGGGCAACATCTGTCTCTTCTACATTGGCCCGCTTCTGGTGGCCTCCCTGGTCGGCCGCATTGCCGCCGGGGAGAGCGGCGCCGACACCCTGCTCCCGTACGTGCTGGGGTTCGGCGCGGTGCTGCTGCTCGGCGAGGTGATCTGGCGGGCCGGTCTCCACTTCATCAACCGCATCGACGCGCGGGGCATGGAGGACCTGGGCGTCATCGGCATGGACGAACTGCTGGCCAAGGACGCCGCGTTCTTCCACGACAACTTCGCCGGATCGCTCACCAAGCGGGTGCTCGGATTCTCCCGGTCGTTCGAGGGGTTCGTCGACACCCTGATCTTCGGGATCATCTCGAAGGTGCTGCCGCTGGCGTTCGCCTCGGTCGTGCTCTGGCAGTACCACCCGGTGCTGGTGCTCGTCCTGGTCGGCCTGATCGTGGTGACCGGGTTCCTGGCGGCGCCGTTCATCGTGCGGCGGCAGCGGCTGGTCAACGTGCGCGAGGCGGCCCACGTCCGGGTGTCCGGGCACGTCGCCGACGTGCTGTCCAACATGGACACGGTGCGGGCCTTCGCGGCCGAGGACCGGGAGGCGGCCGAGACCCGGGTCAGGCTGGCCGACCTGCGCACCGCCCAGCTGCGGTCGTGGGACTACGGCAACCTGCGCGTCGACACGGTCGTCGCGCCGATGTCGGTGCTCACCAGCACGATCGGCGTGTGGCTCGCGGTGGTCCTCCACGGCGGGCTCGGCGTCGAGGCGCTCATGGTGACCTTCACCTACTACGCGCAGGCCACCGGCATCATGTTCGAGTTCAACCAGGTCTACCGCCGCCTGGAGAGCACGCTCACCGAGGCCGCCCAGTTCACCGAGTTGCTGCTCGAACCGCCGAAGGTCGTCGACCACCCGCAGGCGCAGGCGCTGGGCGTGGCCGACGCCGGGGTGCGGTTCGAGCGGGTCGTGTTCGCCCACGAGGGCAACCCGCCGCTGTTCGACGGGCTCGACCTCGACGTGCCGCCCGGCACGAAGATCGGGCTGGTCGGCCGGTCGGGCGGCGGCAAGACCACGCTCACCCGGCTGCTGCTGCGGCTGATGGACATCCAGGGCGGCCGGATCCTCGTCGGCGGCCAGGACATCAGCCGGATGAGGCAGGCCGACCTGCGCAGCCTGATCGCCTACGTGCCGCAGGAACCGGCGATGTTCCACCGCACCCTGCGGGAGAACATCGCCTTCGCCCGGCCGGGCGCCACCGAGGCCGAGGTCATGGAGGCGGCCCGTGCCGCCCACGTGACCGAGTTCGTCGAGGGCCTGCCGATGGGCTTCGACACCCTCGTCGGCGAGCGCGGCGTGAAACTGTCGGGCGGCCAGCGGCAGCGGGTCGCGCTCGCGCGGGCGATCCTGCGCGACGCGCCGATCCTGCTGCTCGACGAGGCCACCAGCGCGCTCGACTCCGAGAGCGAGATCCTCGTGCAGGAGGCGCTCTGGCGGCTCATGCGCGACCGCACCGCGCTGGTGGTGGCCCACCGGCTGAGCACGGTCGTGCGGATGGACCGCCTGGTCGTGCTCGACCGGGGGGAGATCGCCGAACAGGGCTCCCACGCCGAGTTGCTCGCGGCCGAGGGCACCTACTCGCGGCTCTGGCACCACCAGTCGGGCGGCTTCCTCGTCGAGGAGGAGGAAGCGGAGACCGTCAGTTCATCGCCGCGATCTGGATGAGGTTGCCGCAGGTGTCGTCGAACACGGCGGTCGTCACCGGCCCCATGTTCGCCGGCTCCTGGGTGAACCGCACACCGAGCGCCACCAGCCGCTCGTACTCCTTCTGCACGTCGTCGACCGCGAACGAGGTGTAGGGAATGCCGTCGGCGACGAGGGCGGCCTTCCACGGCTTGGCGGCCGGGTGGGCGTCGGGCTCCAGCACGAGCTCGACCCCGTCCGGCTGCTCGGGCGACACGACGGTCAGCCAGGCGTGCTCACCCATCGGGATCTCGGTCTTCTTCACGAAGCCGAGCACGTCGGTGTAGAACGCCAGGGCCTTCCGCTGGTCGTCGACCAGGATGCTGGCCAGGTTGATCTTCATACCGGTTCCTCCGGTGGAATCCACCGCTCGGCGATCTGCCGCAGCGGCGTCGGGTCGATGAAATGGAACTTGTACCGGCCCTCCCGCCGGCTCTCCACGAGCCCGGCCGCCTCCAGCACGTCGAGGTGCTGGGAGACGGCCTGCCGTGAGGAGGCGAGCTGATGCTTCCCGGCCAGGCGGGCGCAGATCTCGAACAGGGTCTGACCGTTCCGGTCGGTCAGCTCGTCGAGGATCTTCCTGCGGGTGGGGTCGGCGAGGGCTTTGTAGATGTCACCCACCCGCAGGAGTATAGGCAAGTCGCTACTTGCCTATCAAGGCGACGACGATGCGCGGATGCCTCCCGGCCACGGTCAGCGGATACTCCGCGACCGTCCGCCACCTGCGGTCGAGCCGCTGGCCCTCACCCAGGATCGCGACCAGCCGCCCCGCCTCCGGCCACCCCGCCGAGGGAACCGCGTCGGCGGGGAGCCGCACCCCCCAGGGAGGATTGGCCAGCATCCGGTCGGGTTCTCCCGGTTCGGTACGCCAGGCGATGTCCGGATCGTTGAGGCGTGCGGCCCGGATGGCCGCCGGGTCGACGTCGGTGCCGTGGTAGCGCGCGCCGGGCTCCTGGATCCGGGCCTCGACGAGCAGCGTCCCGGCCCCGCAGCACGGGTCGAACACCACGTGACCGGGCCGGATGCCGGCCAGCCGGGCCATCGCCGCGGCGACCGGCGGATGCAGGCTGCCCACCACCGTGGCCTTCCGCCAGGCACGGCGGTGCAGGGGAGTGGGCTGGGGGCGTACCCCCAGCCACATCGTCTTCCCGTCGAGGGTCACCCGCAGATCCGCCGTGCCCGGCGGCGGAGCGCCGTGGCGGCGGGAGAAGTAGGGCACGCCGAGGCGCTCGCCGATGGCGTCCTCGATGTCGTGGCGGCTGAAGTTCCGGGCGCCCGTGAACGACGCGGTGACGCTGATCGGCACGCCCGGGTCGAGGTGGGCGGTGAGGCGGGCGACGGCCTGCCGCAGGCCCGCCTTGGTACGGCCCGGGTCGGGCACCGACGCCCGGACCGCGAACAGGTCGTCGGCCAGGCGGGTCGCGATCGGACCGGCGGCCTCCACGACGAGCTGGCGTTTGGTGACGTCGACGACGAGGTGACCGGCTTCGGTGATCTCGGCGGCGGTCAGGTCTTCCAGGCCGGTGACGGTACGGACGAGGAACTCTGAGGGCATGACGCAACTCCGGGTCGGCGCCCGGGAACGGCAGGATGGCCGGTTCCCGCTTCGCCAGCCGCGGGCTGGGCCTCAGAGTGGCTGGCGGAGCGCTAGCCGACTCGGAAGAACGTCGTGAACATGCCGAGGATGGTGCCACGGCTCGCCGGTGGGGGGCGACGGGTTTTTCCGGGTTCGCGAAGCCGTACAAAAAGAAGCCGCGCGGCCTTGAGCGGCCGCGCGGCGGTTCTTCTGTACGGGGTTACCTGCGGACCCGGCCCCGGCGCCAGGAGCCGCCGTTGCCGACGCTCGCGGTGCCGATGCCGGCCTGGTGGAGGGCCAGGAGGCAGAGTCCGAGTGCGATGAGGGCGGTCAGCCCGATGCCGATGTCGGCGTTGAGCAGGTCGAGCAGGAAGGCGATCCCGAAGACGACCGCCGCGGCGATGGCCAGCATGTGACTTATCCCTTCAGCCGGTCGAACAGATTGCGGTACTCGCGCAGCGCGAGCCGGAGCTGCTCGGTGTCGTTGGTGCCGGAGTTCTTCCACTGGTCGACCAGCGACTGGCGCTTGGCGGCCAGCGCCGAGACGGCCTCGTCGATCAGCGCGTCGGCCTTCTCGACCGACTCGCGCGGGTCGTCGACGAACGCGGCCTTGATGTCCCGCCAGCGCTCGTCGAAGTCGATGTCGTCGACCGCGCTCGGCGCGGGGTCGTCCACGGTGTCGTCGACGGTGACCTCTTCGGCGTCGGACAGGTCGCCCGCGGTGTCGCGGTGGGCCTCGTCGACCGCGTCGGGCGAGGTGACGGAGGCGCTGCCGGCCACGCCCACGGGGGCGGTCTCGGCGTTGCGGTCATGGTCGTCGGGCACCCGGTCGTCGGTGTCACGCGGGCCCGGGACCAGGTTGGAGGCGACCAGCTTGTCGTCGTTGCGGTGGTCGTCGGCGAGGACGTCGTCCTTGTCGGTCTCGACCGTCCTGTCACGGTCGTAGGGGTTGAACGTGGTCATCAGTGATCGGCCTCCTTGCGGGGCGAGTGGGCGTGCACGTCGTCGTCGAGAAGCTCGTCGAACAGGGCGCGGTAGTGGACCATGGCCTGGCGGAGATCCTCGGTGGTGGCCTCCTGCCGGGCGGCCCGGCCGCTGATCTCATGGGCCTGGCGGTAGCGGTCGAGGGTCCCGGCGTGCCCGACCGACAGGACGTTCACGCGCTCCTCGAACTCGTCCGTCGGGTAGCCGCGGTCGGCCATGACGGCGGTGACCAGGGCGTCCGCCTCGGTGACGGCGAAGCTCGGCGCGTCGACGAACCGCTCCTGCACCTCCCGCCACTTCTTCGCGTACGTGTCCCGCGCTTCGGCGTCGAGGGGACGGATGTCGAGGTCGGCGTAGCGGGCCTCCCGGGCCAGCAACTCCTGCTCGGCGTCCCTGCGGCTGTCGGTCTCCTGGACGACACGGTCGTATTCGGGGCCGAATCGGTCCTGCAGGTGGCGCCGCCGGCTCTGGCCCGCCACGACGTACCCGATGGCTCCCAGCGCCACGACGACGGCTACGACCACGACCACCCATGCGATGGCGCTCATGTCTGCCTCCGGCTGTCTGCTTGTCTTCGACACACCGGACTGCCCCTGAAATGAGGGCGTAACCCATGAATTGCCGGGTAGACGGCGTCTTTATGGGATTTGGAGCCAGTTTGGCTTTCGTAGTGGTGGGGGCGGTGCTGGCGTTCGCCGTGAAATGGGAGGCGCCCGGCTTCGACCTTCAGGCGATCGGCTGGATCATGATGTGCGTCGGTGTGGTCAGCGGCGTGGTGACCACCCTGCTCGCCCGCCGCCGCCACTCATCGGACCAGGTGGTCGAGGACGACCTGGTGAACACGGTCGACATGCGGGACGAGACGCTCTAACCGAGCCTGGTTTCGGTGGTCTTCAGGATCTGCGCGATGTGCGAGACGTCTGACGCCTCGATCTCGTGGAAGCCCTGCTCGGGGTCGTAGGCGATGTCGAGGCCGTTGTCGACGAGCCTCCGGGCCCACCTCAGAGCCGTGTTGATCTTCTCTTTCGGCACAGGGCGGCCCTGGGCGGCGGCCGAGAGATTCCGCAGGTTGGTGGCCGGGCCGGACTGGGAGTGGGACCTGGCGAGCTTCCAGGGAAGGGCGGCGGAGTGGTCGGTCATGGGCTTCGACAGGCCCGCCGAGCGCTTGGCCTGGAGGATGCCCGACTCGGTGACACCGAAGTGGGCCGCCAGGTCGGCGTTGGACCAGCCCCTGGCGGAGAGCCTCGCCAGTTCCTCGTGATCGACCTGCGGACGCCTTCCCATGATCGCAACACTACGCGTCGGTGCACGCGGGGCGCGAATCTGCGCTAAGGTTGTTCCGTGCCTGAGGGGCACGAAGCAGTGAACGGGACGTAGCGCAGCTTGGTAGCGCACTTGACTGGGGGTCAAGGGGTCGCAGGTTCAAATCCTGTCGTCCCGACAGGTGAAAGAGGTGCCACGTGATCACGTGGCACCTCTTTTGGCGTCTGCGTGACTTACTGGGTGACTGCGGGTTCTGGGCAAGGGCGTGTTTCTTGGACGAGATGGTGTCGTCACCGGCCTGAATGCGGGTCAGCGATTCTGATCAGCATTTGAGCGGTCAGGACGACCCGGGCGACGCTGCCCGTCAACGCGCAGACGATCAGAATCGACGGCAGAGCCATCACCGTCGCCGTGGTCAACACCGTCACGTCGACCAGCACCATCCCGAAGGCTCCGCTCACGGCCGCCAGACGCACTGCCTTGTAGTGGTATGAGACCGTCTGCGTCAACGCCGCACCCCCACCCAAGGCGGCGGTGGACGGCATCGGCCAGGTCCACGCTTGCGCGTTCACCAGAGCGATTGCCCACATCGCGCCGACGATCGGGCCGGTGGCCGGCAGTGCTCGGCCCGCGGCCCGGCTGGGCGCTTGGCGGACGAAGGCCGCGCAGATGCTGTCGGCATCGCCGAACTCCGCGACCGCCTCCAGGGCTGCGGCTTGCGGGTCGCCGAGCCGCTGAAGCTGGGCCTGGTAGGTCTCAGTCAGGCCGTCGGCCAGTTCCTCCACGACGGGACCGGGCAGGCGCCGGGCCAGGACGCGGAGCTGGCTGTCGATCAGGTCGTGGCCGGCCACGGCGCGCTCTTCAAGGCGGAGGAGATGACCTCGGTGAACTCACGCCAGCCCTGGCGCGCCTCGGTCAAGGCGTGATGGCCCTGCGGCGTGAGCCGGTAGGTGCGGCGGCGGCGTCCGGCCACCACCGACCAGGTCCCGCTGATCAGTCCGGCCTGCTCCAACCGATGGAGGGCCGGATAGACGGTGCCGGTGGGCAGATCCAGCTTCCCGTCGGTGACCTCGCGCAGCGTTTCCTTGACCGCGTAACCGTGCTGGGGGCCTCGCTCTGGCGCTGCACGTGCCCGCCAGACTCACCTGTGTCGTCGCCGGTGCCATGGCCGCCTTCTCGGTCAAAGGCGGCCGACGTCACCGGCGTGCCGGGCGGATCTACATCTGGGCGCTGGGGGTGGTGTCCGCCACCTTGGTGGTGATGTCGCTGATGCGATGGCGGGAGAACGCACATCTGTTCGCCGTCGGGTCCCTGACCTTCGCTTGCGGGTTGGCCGGATACCTTCTGCGTAGGCGCCGCCCCGTCTGGCACATCGCGGGGATGGGAGTGTCCTACGTTGGTCTGCTGACCGGGTTCTACGTCGACAACGGCCTCCGCCTGCCGATCACCGCTCGATCCATCGGCAGACATCACCGTCGCGGGTGAACCCTAAGCCTGCTCGGGCTCAACCAGAGGTGTGAAGATCGCTCCCAGCCGGGCCACCGTCTCGGGGATCACGCGGTAGTACACCCAGGTCCCGCGCCGTTCGCCGTCAATGAGGCCAGCGGTGCGCAGGACCTTCAGATGGTGGGAGATCGTGGGGGCGGTGAGGTCGAACGCGTCGGTCAGATCGCAGACGCACGCCTCGCCGCCCTCGTGGGAGCCGATCATCGACAGCAGCCGCAGGCGGACCGGGTCGGCGACGGCCTTGAGCAGCGCGGCCAGGTCGACGGCGTCCTGCTCCGACAGGGGGCCACGGGTGAGCGGCGGACAACACTCGATCGTCACGGCGGTCATGTGCGGCTCCTAATTCGACATCAATCGAAATTATATGCGGGCGTACCCGAACAGCGACAACGCCGCGATTCCACAGAGAGCCGACACTGTGATCAGAATGACGGGGTAGCCGGCAGTCTCTGCCCCGGCGAAGGCGGCCAGGGGAGCCACGGCCTTGGCGCCGATGGAGAAGAAGGCGATCCGGCCCGCGATGGTGGCGTACGCAGTGGTGCCATAACGTTCGGCGAGCAGGTGCGGACGAGTGATCGTGCCGACACCGAATCCGATGCCGAACAGCAGCACGCACCCGATGGCTCCGGCGGCGGTGTGGCCGACCAGGGGAAGCAGCACTGCTCCTGCGGCTTGCACGGCGAAGACGGTCCCCGCGATCGGTGCTGCCGCCCAGCGTCGCCGCAGCCCGGTGGTGACCACCCGGCCGGTGACAGAAAGCACTCCGAGCAGTCCGGCGACAGTAGCGGCGAACACCGGTGGATGGCCGAGGCGGATCAGATAGGTGACGAGAAGAACACTGATCACGGCGACCGCGCCACCGTGCGTGGTGAAGGCGACGACGAGCAGCCAGAAGGGGTGGCTTCGCACGGCCTCCCTCGTGGTCGCGGCTCGGTCGGCCGGTCGATCTTCACGGAGTCGCCCTCGGCGCAGAACCAGCGCGTGAAGGGGGACGGCGGTCACGCCGTACAGGACAGCCAGGATGATCAGGGCCGTACGCCAGTCGAAGGACGACACGAGCAGGCCGGTGAGCGGGAGGAAGATCGATGAGGCGAAGCCGGCCACGATCGTGACGGCCAGGAGCGCGTTCGCGCGGGCCGAGGCGTCGAACCAGCTGACGATGACGGCGAAGGCCGGTTCGTACAAGACCATCGCTGAGGCCACGCCGAGCAGCAGGAAGACGGCGTAGAGCTGTGGCAAGCCGCCGACCTGGGACCAGGCGAGCAGCGCGAGCGTGCCCAGCGCCGCACCCGCCGTCATCACCCCGCGTCCTCCGTGAACGTCGAGGACCCGGCCGACAAGCGGAGCACACAGCGCCCCGGCCAGGACGGAGACGGTGAGGGCGGCGGCGATCTGCGGAGCCGTGGCCCCCAGCTCTCGCGACATCGGGACGAGGAGAACGGAGAAGGAGTAGTAGATCGCGCCGTAGCCGATGGTCTGGGTGATCGACAGCGCGCCGACGATCGTCCAGCCCCGGCGAAGGGACAGGCCGCCGCCCGTTTCAAGGACGGCGGCCGTGGGTTCGTCGCTCATGTCCGGGCGCACCCAAGCAGATCGCGGCCCGCCGGAGTGGTTCGCCAGGTTCCGGACGATGTCTCGGTGACGAAGTGCTGGGCCAGCAGCCGCCACGTCAACGTTCCCGCCATGCGGGCGATGGCCCGGGGGTAGCCGGGGTTGGTGCTGCCAGGTCGTGCCTCGATGAGGCTGGCGGCGAGCTGCTCCGTAGACAGGGGCTCCGCGGTGCAGATCAGGCGCAGCGCCTCTAGCTGCGGCTCGGTCGGGTGTCCTTCGGACATGGTGTTTCCTCCTCAGCCGCAGCAGCCGCCACCGTCGGAAGGAGCGCCCGCGAGCACGAGCGGGGTGCCGAGCAGGCCGCCGCTCACGCCGGTGGCCAGGCCGACACGCTGTTCCTGGGCCTCGGCCAGGTTGGACGAGCAGACGCCCGTCTCAGGAAGGTCGAGCTCCACCGCACGCGCCGCCTCCCAGTCACCGGCGAGGGCGGCCACCACGGAGCGGGCCTGTTCGTAGCCGGTGGCCATCAGGAACGTCGGGGCGCGGCCGTAGCTCTTGACGCCGATCGCGTAGTAGCCCGGTTCGGGGTGGGTGAGCTCGTCGACGCCGTGGGCTGGGACGGTGCCGCAGGAGTGGGCGTTGGGGTCGATCAGCGGCGCGAGGGCGCGGGTGCTGCCGAGGATGGGGTCGAGGTCCAGGCGCAGCTCTTCGGCGATCGAGTGGTCGGGCCGGTAGCCGGTGGCGCTGATGATGCGTTCGGCCACGATGGACTGCTCGTTGCCGAGCGGGTCGCGGCTGGTGACCTGCACGCCGTCAGGGTGGGCGGTGACGCGGTGGGTGAAGAAGCCGGTCACCAGCTGAATTCGTCCAGAGGTGACCAGGGCGTGGAGGCGGGTGCCGAGGGCGCCCCGGGCGGGCAACGCGTCTGCTTCGCCGCCACCGTAGGTGCGGTTGGCGTTTCCGGCGCGGATGGCCCAGGTGATCGGGGTGGCGTCGAGCTGGGCCAGAGCAAGGAGGGTGGTCGCGGCCGAGTGGCCGGCGCCGACGACGAGAGTGTGACGGCCCTCGTAGTGTTCGCGGTCGACGCCCAGGACGTCGGGGAGGGCGTGGTCGATCAGCTCGGTGACGGTTTCCTCACCGAAGGCGCGTAGGCCGCTGGCGCCCAGGACGTTTGGGCTGGTGTAGGTGCCGGAGGCGTCGATCACCGCGCGGGCCTGGATCTCCCGGCCGCCCTTCAGCCGCAGGACGAAGGGGGCCAGCTCGCGGCCGTTGGTGCGGACCTTGTCGAAGCCGAGCCTGCTGATCGCGGTGACCGTGGCGTCGACCTGGACCCGGTCGCCGAAGAGCTTGCCGAGCGGGGCGAGGTAGTTCTCGACGATCTCCGCGCCGGTCGGCAGCCAGTCGTCGTCGGGGGCCGTCCAGCCGTCGGCCTCCAGGAGACGCCGGGCGGCGCTGTCGATGTTGTAGCGCCACGGGCTGAAGACCCGGACGTGGCCCCACTTGGCCACCGAGGACCCGACCTTCGGACCGCTCTCCACGACGACGAAGTCCACCCCGCGTTCGGCGAGGTGCGCGGCGGCGGCCAGCCCGACGGGACCGGCGCCGATGACGGCCACGGGAAGGCTGCCCGAGTCGACGGGTGCCGCGACGGAGTCGTTGTCGAGCGAGGACGGGCCGCAACATGCGCTCATGATGCCCACCTTGTTTAGAGGGTTATCGAATCAACCTCAGGATCACGCTTGATTAGAGGAATGTCAAATTAGACGTCGATCTACTCAGTGGGAGGCGGGCAGCAGGACCGGAGAAGGTCCTGGAGTTCGTCCAGCGCGGCGCCGATCCCTGCCGGGTCTCGCTGGCCAGAACCTTAAGGAAGCCGCGCGTCTGCTCGCTCGTGCTCGAAGCCGGAGAGCAAGCCGTCGGCTCCTGGCCTGCCTACTACGACAGCCTCGCCTTGTTCTCGCCCGCCAGGTACAGCTCACTGCCCGGCCGCCCGTTCCCGCGCGACTCGTCTGGCTACCCGACGAGAGATGAGGTCGTCGCGTATCTGGCGGCTTACGCCGAGTACGTCACTGACCTCGGAGCTCCGCACCCGTACCAGGGTGGTCGCCGTCGAAGCAGAGGCCGGCGGCTTCCGGATGAAGCTCGATGGCGGGCAGACGCTTACCTCGCCCTCACTCATCGCCGCCACCGGATCGTTCGGCAATCCCTCGCGACTTCCACTGCCCGGCTACTTCGGACGGGTCATCCATGCTGCCGAGTACCTGAACCCGGACGGCTTCGAGGGCGAACGGGTCGCCGTGGTGGGCGGTGGGAACTCCGCTGTGCAGATCGCCGACGAACTCGCAGGGGTCGCGCGGGTGTCCCTGGCCACGCGGAAGCCGATCCGGTTCGTCAACCAGGAGGTGTGACCGGTTCCGCCTGCCGCGTGAGCGGACGCCGGGACCCGGCCTCACCCCGCGCGGTCTCGCCGTCACACGGTGACGAGTTGCCATTCCTGGTTGGTGCCGCCGTTGTCGGCCCATTGGATGATTCGGGCGCCGTCGGCCGTGGAGCCGGCTTCGACGTCCGCGCATAAGCCATTGCCCACGTTGACGAGCCGGTAGTAGCCGCTCGTGGCCGCGGGGACGAGTCTCCACCGCTGGTTCGTGGCGTTGGTGTCGGTCGTCTGGACGAGGGCGGTGCCCTGGTTGGCGTTCGGGCTGCTCAGGACCTTGCCGCTGGCCACACTGGCCAGCCGGAAGGAGCCGTCGGAGTTCTGCGACATCCGCCACTGCTGGTTGGTCCCGCCGGTCCAGGGCCATTGGACGACGGCGGCGCCTTCGGCGGTGGAGCCGCCGGAGACGTCCAGAACCTTGGCGCTTCTGCGATTGACCAGGCGGACGACGCCGGTGGACGGGCCGCCGGTCCCCAACTCGACGGTGATCTGGGTCGTCGCGCCCGCGGTCAGTGACACCTGCCGGGCGTGGTCGCCCAACGGCGAGGTGGCGACACCTGCACCGGTGGTGATGGACGAGATCCCGCGACGGCAGATGAGCGTCACGGTCTGGGTGATGTCGGAGATGACGGTGGCGGTGGCGGTTCGGGCGCCGATGTCCCAGCTGAACGACCCGATCCGGATGCGGTTGCGGCCCCGTACGCCGGTGATCGTGCCCTTGGCGAACTGGTCGGGCAGCGCGGGCAGCAACTCCAGGATGCCGGGCCTGGTGTAGACCAAGGCCTCGGCGAGGATCGCGGGCAGGGAGTTGGCGGCATCGGCGTTGTAGATCGCCAGGTTCGGGTTGTGCGAGGTCATCAACGACCGGAAGACCATGTTGTTGCCCAGGATCTTCCGCAGGGCGGCGTACACGCCGGCGCCGTCCTTGAGCCGGGCCCGGGCGAGGCCGCGGTGGATGGCCCCGTGGGCCTCCCCTCCCTCGTCTCCCCGGAGATCGAGGGCGCGGCTCGCGTAGCGGATCAGGTCGGGCTTGTCCTCGGGGTTGATCTCGTGCAGCGGCCAGGCCGGGTACATGTGCTGTACGTGACGGTGGTTGTACCGGTCGTTCAGGCTGGGCCACGACCATTCTGCCAGCGCCCCGTCGCCGTTGACGCGATACTCGGGCATCTTGGCCAGCAGGGCGGTCCAGCGTTGCACGCCCTGGCCCGCGCCCTGCTCGGTGCCGAGGAAGTTCGCGGCCTCGATGGCGGCCTGCAACGCGTGCTTGCCCGCGGCGATCTCGCCGGTCGCGTTGATCGACAGTTGCCTGCCGGTGTTGCCGGGGCTGTTCTCCATGGAGAAGCACGGCACGAAGATGACCTTGCCGTTGGCGTCGGTGCGGGTGAGGAAGTCCTCATAGAACAGCGCGAGCTCGATCAGCACCGGAGCGAGCTTGATGCGGTAGAAGTCGGCGTCACCGGTGACCTGGTAGTACTCCAGCAGTGGATACAGCAGCCAGTCGGCGCCGCCGATCCAGGTGTGGCCGGGGAACCCGCCGTCGAAGTGCAGCATCGTGCCGTACTCGCCGTCGGTGCGGGAGGGGGCGAGCAGGCCACGAGTGCCGTAGAGGTTTCTGGCGTTGGTGCGCCAGTGGTTGATCTGGCCGAGGATCAGGGTGAAGTAGCCGTCCATGGCTTCAGTGAGGGACAGGATGTTGCCGCCCGCGACCTGGAAGTTGACGTTGGCGTCGGTGGTGAAGTCGCCGGCCCACGCCGCGTCCCAGGCGCCCGTCCACAGGCCGGTCAACCGCGGTGGCAGGATGCCGCTGGAACTGAGGAACAGGTAACGGCCGGAGTCGTACATGCGCTCCAGCAACGCCAGGTCGATGACGTTGCGGTTGGAGTTCTGCCGTGCGATCAGTTCAGTGGTCGACAGTCGCCGGTCGGCGGCGCCGACGTTCAGGTCGAGGCGGGAACGGTCGTACAGCGGGGTGTGCAGGGCGGTATGCCTCGGGAGCAGCGTCGCGTAGTCGGCGCTCATCGCGGCCAGCGCCGTGTGCAGCGGTTTCGCGTCCCACGCGGTGGACGACTCGTAGCGGTCGAGTTTGGTCAGCAGCACGACTTTGGTCGCCGCGGCCACGACGATGGCCGACCCGCTCACCCGTACCGAACCGCCGGTCGCGACCACCCGGGTGACACCCTCATAGCCGAACGCCCCCTGCCCGGCGGGGTATCTGCCCCGCAGGTTCAGGTAACCGTCACCGTTGGCGAGCGTGGCCAGCGTGGTGAAACCGACGGACCCCGGTGCGCTGCTCAGGGCGGTGTTGACGCTCAGCGTGGTGTCGATCGTCCGCCCCGGCGCGGGAGTGAGTTCGTGGACGATGACCCTGTCGGCTCGGGAGGCGAAAGCCCGGCGCGTCCAGGTGCCATAACCGTCGGTCCACGTCGAGGTGACCTCCCCGGTCCGGAAATCGGTGATCCGGGCGTAGTTGTTGACGCTCGTCATCCCCGGGGTGCTGATCTGCAGCTCATAGCCCGGATGGAAGGTCTGGGTCCAGCGCAGCGACCAGCCGGAGGTGAAGTCGTTGGTGGCACCGTTGAAGTCGCCGGCGAGCGCCTTGTCCCTGACACCGGCCAACCGGCCCGCCAGCACCGGCGGAGTCACGTTCCGGGTGCCGTTGGGCAACACGAACCGATGGTGCGTGAAGATCACCTTCTCCAGGGTGGGCGCGCCGTAGAGCATGGCCCCGTACTCGCCGTTGCCGGTCAGGAAGGCGTCGGTCCAGCCGACGGCCGTGACCGTGTCGTAGATGCCCCGCTGCGGCAGCGTCACCTGCGGCGGCACGGCGGCGGCCGCCCGGCCGGAGAGGATCGCCGGAGGAAGCGCGGCAGCGCCGACGGTCGCCGCGGTGGCCGCGATGAAGCGTCGACGGTTCAGCGGCACGCTCATTGAAGCTCCTGGTGGCACGTGGGGGTGATGTTCGCGGCCGAGTGGCAGCTGTGCTGGTCCGCCGTTCGAGGGGACACCCTGGTGGGGGGCATGCCTTCAAACGGTGTCTCCGAAGAACACGAATCGATTCCATGGGTGAAGGCATCCCATGAATAGGACTTGCGGACGAAACGTATGACGTCCTATGCCTTGCGTCAAGGAATGACCGCGAACATCGTGTCACTCGGTTCCGTGTACGGCCATTGCCTCTCGCAAGAGGGCGCTCAGCTGGCACGATGATTAAGGCGGGGGGCGAGAAGGGTGGCCGCGAGGGGTGCGCTTGCCGCCATGCGCTTCCGTCGCCTATCCGGGGTTCAGCCCGTGGCCGGGAGAATCCATCCCATCTCTAGGAATGGGGAATCGTACTGCCGCCCTCTCACCCTGAACGTTTCACAGGCACCACATCGTGTGCCGCGGTAGTTGGACTTGGGAGCGATGCAGGGTGTGAGGGCTCCCTCGTCTCTGGCTGCGATCCCCCATATGACCGTTCCGTGTCGTGTGGGCTGAGGACCGGTCCGGGGAAGCGGCAGCCTTGAGTGTCCGAGGGCGTTGCACCCGATCGCCCTGACCCGACGTCGGAGTCGGCTGGGCGGGCTCCACTTCTTGTGGGGGCGGATAGGCCTCACCTGGCCCTGCGGCCATTCGGGCCATCGGGAATCGTCGAGCCGGCGGAGCGGCTCCGTCAGATGATCATTTGGGGAGGTCGCGTTCGTCGATCACCTGATCGGCTGGGGGAGCGGTGACGACCAGCGGGAACCCCCGGGCGCCGAATCGGGTGTCCTGCGTCATGCCGGAACCTGGGTCCCCACGCACGTGATCGTGGTCCGCGGCCGGGTGGGCAGACCCGTGGCGTCGGTCCGGAGACGCCAGCTGTTCTTGTCCTTGGCCGGGCGCCCCATCGGACGCCCGGCCGGCCACCGGCCCTCTCCCGTGAGGCCGGTCGCTCAGATCTCGCAGTTCTCCTCGGTCTCGCCGGTGCACGTGTCGACGTCGGCGCCGCCGTCGGTCGTGTCGTTGCCGCCACGGCCGTTCAGGAAGTCGTCGCCGGAGCCGCCGACGAGGACGTCACGGCCGCTGCCGCCCCACAGGGTGTCGCGGCCGGCCGACCCGAAGATCTCGGTGAACCGGTTGACGGTGTCGTTGTTGACGATGTCGTCGCCCTGGCGCATGTTGACCACGATCGTGCTGGCGTTCTTGCAACTGACCCCGCCGGAGATCGGCTGACAGTCGGTGTCGGTGGAGGTGACGCCCACCCCGGTCACCCTGATGGCGCCGCCGGTGCCTTCGGCCAGGGTGATCAGGTCGGAGCCGGTCGTCCCGGTGACCGACATGCCGCCCAGGCTCACGGTCACGGTGATCGGTCCGGCCGCGTGGGCGGGAGCGGGCAGGGACGCCGCGCCGGCTAAACCGGCGGCGGCGAGGGCGAGGGCGGCGATGTGACGACGCATTTCGGTTGTCCTTCGGTTCGGTGATTCCGGCCCCCGTCGGGCCGGTGACCCAAGGAAAGCGCCTCACCCTTCTCGGGTCTGCGGCGAAATGCGCGTCCACTACCGGTCCAAGTTCCTTCTCTGGACGCTATCGCGGTTGCCAGCGGCAGATCTGCTTGGTGACGAGCCGTGCGCCGATGCGCTCGTAGAACCGTCGGGCCGCGACGTTGCCCTCGGCCACCTCCCACCGGATGACCTTGCCCTTCGCCGCGTCGGCCACGGCACGCATCAGTCGTTCGCCGACGCCGTGGCCGCGTTCGGGCCCGGCGACGAACAGGTCGTCCAGCGCGAAGTAGTCCTCGCCGGACCAGAAGCTCGTGCGCTCCAGCCAGGAGACGTATCCGACGGCCCGGCCCGCGCGTTCGGCGACCAAGTAGGTGATCTCCGGTCGGGCGAGCATCCGTTCGAGATCGGCGACGCTGACCGTGACGGCGTCGCCTTGGTTCTGATGTACGGCCAGAGCCAGGATCAGCCCGCGCACGACGGCGGCGTCATCGATTCCCGCACGGCGGATCGTGACAGCGGTGGCGCCCGTCCTCATCACGAGAAGGTGTCCTTCCTGGTGGATATGCCGAGGAGCCGGAACGACCCGATGCGGGTCATGCGGTCACCGATCGCCTCGACGGAACGATGAGCAGGGCCGGCACGGCCGACAGGGCGGCCGTGCCGAAGTTCTGGTGATGCTGCAGGTAGAAGGAGCCGAGGAAGAAGACCGAGATCATCAACGCGGTCGCGACCATGATGAGGAAGACGCCGGAGACGACCGGCCGCCGGCTCAGGATCCGCGGATCCATCAGAGGTGAACGGCTGGTGCGCTGGACGACGACGAAGACGGCGTACAGGATGACGGCCCCCGCCAGCAGGCCGAGCGTGGTCGCCGACGACCAGCCCTGGTCGCCGGCGTCGATCAGCGCGTAGATCGCGGTACCCGTGCCGGCGGTGACCAGCAGCGCGCCGGGAACGTCCAGGCGCGCGCCCGGACCGGCTCCGAGAGCGGCGGGCAGGTTCCGGGTGAGCGCGACGAGGACGACCACGCCGATCGGCACGTTGACGTAGAAGACCCACTGCCATCCCGGCCCGCCGGTCAGCACACCCCCGAGAAGGACCCCGACGGCCGAGCCGCCGCCGCCGAGCGCCGACCAGACGCCCAGCGCCTTGTTGAGCTCCTCGCCCCGAAACGTCCGCGTCACCACCGACAGGGCGGCGGGCGACAGCAGCGCCGCGCCGAGCCCCTGGGCGATCCGCCCGCCGATGAGCATCGCCGTGATCCTGCAAGCGGCGGTCGACGCGCTGAGCCGGGATCCCGACGCCGGCGTCAGCGAGATCGCCAAGGTCGCGGGGGTCGGCCGCGTCACCGTCTACGGGCACTTCCCCACCAGGGCCGATCTGGTGGCCGCCGCCCTCGCCCACGCCATCGGACAAGCCCACCCCGGCCTCGAGGACGTCGACCTCACGGGCGACCCCCGCGCCGCCCTCACCCGGCTGATCGAGTCGAGCTGGCAAGTGGTCGACCGGTCGAGATCGCTGCTGATCGCCGCGCAGGACGTGCTGCCGCCCAGTCGCATCCTCGATCTCCACGCCGGCCCGGCCGGGCGGGTCGGGAAGCTCGTCGAGCGCGGCCGCGACGAGGGGGTTTTCCGGACCGACCTGCCGGCCGAGTGGCTGGTCGGCGTAATGCACAGCGTCATGCACCACGCGGCCGACGAACTCAACGCGGGACGTCTGGCCGCCGGCCAGGCCGCGACGTACATCGCGGCCACCGTGCTCGCGGCGTTCCGCCCGCCCGCCGGGTGAACCTCGCCCGTGACGCGAAAAGGGCGCCCCGCGGCCCGCGGGGCGCCCTTTCCACGGCTGGTTAGCGGAACGCCCAGGTGAAGATGTGCAGGGTTCCCTCGTCGGAAGGGCCGAAGGTGAGGCTCTTCAGCTTCTTCGCCGGGTTCAGCGCGATCGGCTGGGCCGCGAACACGTGCGCGGGGATCGGCTGCATGGCCCACGAGCCGCCGTACAGGCGGTAGGGGCTGGAGGCGATGATCTCGTTGCCGTACTGCGGGGAGCCGCCGCCGTAGCTGAGCAGCCAGTCGCTCAGGCCGAGGCGGGCGGTGGTCGTGGTGCCGTCGGTGTAGGTGATCGTCACGTCCGACTCGGGGTAGCCGCCGGTGCCGCTGCCGAGGAAGGCGATCTGGGTCGCGCCGGTGGGGGCGGTGACGTCCAGTGGTTTGGGGCCGGGCTGGATGTCGTCCCATTCGCCGGGGGCGCGGTCCGGCCAGGTGAACGTGAAGCCGTTCCAGGCGACCGTGGCTCCCGGGGTGAGGCCGGCGGCGGCGAGCGCCTGGGCGGAGTAGCTGAAGTTTGCGCCGTCCACGTTGGCGCTGCCGGGCCTGGTGTCGTCGCCGATGCTGGCGTTGTTGTGGTGCCAGGCGGGGGTGCCGGGCCTGGCCACGTTCAGGCGGATGCCGGCGTCCACCTGGCCGGAACCGATGATCGGGATGCTGATCGTGCCGAGGGGGGTGCCGGCGGGCACGGTCACCGTGATCCGCCGTGAGGCGGCGGCGCCTGCGGCCGGGGTGAGGGTGCCGCTGACCGGGGTGACCGAGATGCCCGGCGGGGGCTTGGCCTCCCAGCGCACCGACGCGGCGGAGCCGCTGGTCGAGCGGGCGGTGATCGTGGTCTCGAACGTCCTGCCGGGCTCGACCGGGCCGCTGCCCGGGTTCAGCCCCAGCAGCGCCGGCTTGGCGCCCTCGTTGAAGCTCGGGGGCGCGTCGGCGCGGGATGAGCCGAACGTGGTGTTCGGGACGGCCGAGGTGGTGAAGTCGAGTCTGCCGCCGCGCTGCGCGATGGTCTCCGGCAGCCACGCCTTCGTGGTGGCCACGCCGTTGACCTTCAGGGTCTTGACGTATCGGTCGGCGGAGCCCGGCGCGTTGACGACCAGGTCGCCGGCCGGGCGCTTGATCGTGATCGTGTCGAACAGCGGCGTGTTGACCAGGAGCTCGGCGCGGCCGGGGATCGCCGGGAACAGGCCGATCGCGGACCAGACGTACCAGGAGCCCATCGCGCCGAGGTCGTCGTTGCCGACCAGGCCGTCCGGGGCCGAGGAGAAGAGCTCCTTCTGGATCCGCCGGACCAGGTCCTGGGTCTTGTACGGTTGCCCCGCCCACGCGTACAACCACGGCGTGGTGGCGGACGGTTCGTTGCCGAGGTAGGCGTACGGCTGGTTCGGGCCCGCGTTGAGGACCTTGAAGAAGCCGTCCAGGCGGGCGGCCGCCGCCGCGTCGCCGCCCATCGAGTCGAACAGGCCGCGCACGTTGTGCGGCACCAGCCAGTGGTACTGCGCGCCGTTGCCCTCGATGTAGGAGTTCATCGTGGCCGGGTCGAACGGCGAGCGGAACGCGCCATCGGCCATCTTCGGCTGGATCCACGTGTTGGCCGGGTTGAAGGTGGCCTGCCAGGCCTGGGCGCGCTTCATGAACTCGCCCGCGAGCGCGGTGTCGCCCAGGCGGGCGGCCAGCTGCGCGATGCCGAAGTCGGCGATGCCGTACTCCAGGGTGGTCGACACGTCCATCGGGACGTAGCCCCTGGCCATGAAGTCGGCGTTGCCGGGTCGCTGGTCGTAGCCGAGCTGCGGGTGGCCGATGTCCTTGGGGCCGACCCGGCGGGCGGACTCGGCCATCGCCTTCAGGGCCGCGGGGGTGTCGAAGGCGCGGGCGCCGAAGGCGTGCACGCTGGACAGGATCGAGTGGAACGGGTCGCCGACCATGACGCCGGTGATCGCGTTCTGGTGTGACCAGCGGTCCCAGACGTTGCCGACCGACTGGGCGTTGTCGTACATGGACTGGGCGATGTCACTTGCCACGTCCGGGGCGAGCAGGGCGAGGAGCTGGACCTCGCTGCGGTAGATGTCCCAGCCGGAGAACGTCGCGTAGTGGTGCCTTCCCGGCGCGACCTTGTACGTCTGGCCGTTCATGCCGGTGTAGGTGCCGTCCACGTCCTCGAAGACGTAGGGCTGGAGCAGCGCGTGGTAGAGGTTGCTGTAGAAGGTGCGGCGCTGTTCGTCGGTGCCGCCGCCGATCCGCACCTGCCCCAGTCTGGTGTTCCAGGCGGCCCGCGCCTTCGCGGCGACCTGGTCGACGCCGTCCTGGCCGATCTCGGCCGCCAGGTTGTTCTTCGCGCCGGCCAGGCTCACGTAGGACAGGCCCACCCGCATCTGGACCGGCTTGGCGGGATCGAACTCCAGGTAGGCGCCCGAGCCGGGCCCGTTCACCGAGACGTCGCCGGGGGTGACCACCTCGGCGTTGGCGACCTTCGCCTCCGAGGCGTTGCGCACGGCCGCGCCGCCCGGCGTGACGGTGCCGTCCTTCCAGGTGCCGTAGCCGGTGATCGGCTGGTCGAACGTGGCGTGGAAGTACACCTTGTACCGCATCGGCGGGCCGCAGAAGCCGCCCGTCTGCACCCAGCCGGTGACGGTGTTGCCGCTGATCCGGGTCTCGCCGTCGTCCACGCCGTTGACCGAGCCGCTGGTGTTCAGCAGCAGCGTGCCCGGCCTGCCGGCCGGGAAGCCGAAGCGCGCCACACCGCCGCGTGTGCTCGCCGACAACTCAGTCTTGACGCCGGTGTCGAGGACGGAGCTGTAGTAGCCGGGGACGGCCTTCTCGTTCTCGTGCCGGAACGTCTGGACGTAGTCGGCGCCGTGGGTCGCGGGCGACCGGCCGATCCGGCCGGAGATCGGGATCACGGGGAAGTCCTGCGCGCCGGTGCACCCGGGCCCGGAGATGTGCGTCATCGAGAACCCGCGCAGGCGGTTGTCCTCCCACGCGTAGCCGCCTCCGGCGTTCTCCATCGTGTCGGGGCTCCACTGCATCATGCCGAACGGCACGACCGCGCCGGGGAAGTTCATCCCCGCGCCGCCGCCGTGCCCGAAGTCGGCGGCGCCCGCCTTGGTGCCGAGGAACGGGTTGACCAGTGCGGCCACGTCGCTGACGGGGGTGGGCACGGTGTCGGCCACCGCGCCTGCCGGCAGTGCCATCGCCGCCAGAAGCGCGGCGACGGTCGGTGCTGACCATATGGACAAAGTGCCCTCCGTTATTCAGGTGATCACAGAGAGGAAACGCCGATGTGAGATGACGCGTCAATTGACAGAAATGGCGGTCACAAGTTGCCAATAGGCGTTTGTGCTGGTCACGGGCTTGCTGGCAGAGATGGCCGAAAATAGGGGTTGGCCGCTGGAGGCGCGGCCGGGCACATTCGGCGAAACACCTCTCAGGGAATCGGGATTCGCGGATGACCACCATGCCGATCGTCGAAATCGAGATGGATCACCGGGCTCCTTCGGTCCGGCTGGCCCGCCTGCTCGACCCCGGTTCGGCGGTGCCGCTGCACGCCGGCGACGACAGCGGGGTGCAGGCCGTGTGCGGGCGGGTGGACGGTTCGGTGGTCGTCGCCTACTGCACCGACGCGACCCGGATGGGCGGCGCGCTCGGGGGAGCGGGCGCGGAGCGCGTCGTCGAGGCCATCGGCGCGGCCGAACGGCTCGGCTGCCCGGTGATCGGGTTGTGGCACTCGGGCGGGGCGCGCCTGGCCGACGGGGTCGAGTCGATGCACGGGGTGGGACGGATGTTCGCGGCGATGACCAGGGTGTCGGGGGTGATCCCGCAGATCTCGGTCGTCCTTGGTCCCGCCGCGGGAGCCGCCGCGTACGGGCCCGCGCTCACCGACATCGTGATCATGGCCGAGGACGCGCGGATCTTCATCACCGGCCCCGAGATCGTCCGCAGTGTCACGGGGGAGCGCATCGACATGGCCGGGCTCGGGGGTCCCGGGGCGCACGGCCCCAAGTCGGGGGTCGCGCACCTGGTCGCGAACGGTGAGGACGAGGCGTACGAACAGGCGCGCCGGCTCACGGGCGTCTTCACCCGGCCCGGGAGCTTCGATCTCGGCGCGCTCGCCGAAGGCCGCGACCTGGCCGCGATCCTGCCGGATTCGCCGCGCCGCGCGTACGACGTCCGGCCGCTCGTGCGCGCGATCGTCGACGAGGGATTCCTGGAGTTGCAGCCGCGCTGGGCCGGCAACATCCTCGTCGGCCTGGGCCGGCTGGGCGGGCGTTCCGTGGGTGTGCTGGCCAACAACCCGATCCGTAAGGGCGGGTGCCTGGACACGCTCTCCGCCGAGAAGGCGGCCCGGTTCGTGCGGATGTGCGACGCGCTCGGCGTGCCGTTGGTGGTGGTCGTCGACGTGCCCGGCTATCTGCCCGGGGTCGCCCAGGAGTGGGACGGCGTCGTCCGGCGCGGCGCGAAGCTGCTGCACGCCTTCGCCGAATCGGTGGTGCCCCGGGTGACCCTGATCACCCGCAAGTCGTACGGCGGCGCGTACATCGCGATGAACTCACGCTCCCTCGGCGCCACCGCCGTCTTCGCGTGGCCGGACGCGGAGGTCGCGGTCATGGGGGCCGAGTCCGCCGTCGGCATCCTGCACCGCAAGGCGCTGGCCGCCGCGCCCGAGGACGAGCGCGCGGAGCTGAAGGCCCGGCTCACCCAGGAGCACCTGCGCGTCTCCGGCGGAGTCGGACGGGCGCTCGCGCTCGGCGCCGTCGACGAGGTCATCGCGCCCGAGACCACCCGGCTCCGCCTGGCGGAGGCCCTGGACCGGGCCCCTCACGCGCGCGGGCGGCACGGCAACATCCCGTTGTGAGTCATCCGACGCGTGCGAGGGTGGCCGGCAACTCCGTGCGGCGGGACACGTTCAGCTTGCGGAAGACGCGGGTCAGGTGCTGCTCGACCGTGCTGACGGTGATGTACAGCCGGGTGGCGATCTCCAGGTTCGTGTGACCCTCGGCGGCCAGCCGCGCCACCCGGTGTTCGGCGTCGCTGAGCTGCGCGGGCACGCCGGCCCCCGGATCGTCCCTGCGGGCCAGGGCCTGGACGAGCGGCTCGGCGTGGCACTCCCCGGCCATCGCGCGGGCGCGCTGCCGGAGCATCCCGGCCCTGCGGTGTTCGCCGACGGCGTGGCAGGCCTCGGTGAGGTCGGCCAGCAGGCGGGCGTACTCGTAGCGGTCGCCGCCCTCCTGGAGCAGGTCGGCCGCCTGGCGCAGGAGCGGCGGGCGCTGCCGGACCTCGCTGACGGCGGCCAGCAGGCGTAACGCCGAACCGCGCACCCGCTGGGACCGGGGCCCGCAGCGGGCGAGCTGCTCTCTGACGAGCCGCCCGGCCTCCTCTTCCTCGCCCAGCGCGATCAGGGCCTCGGCGGCGTCCAGCCGCCACGCGATGAAGCCGGGGGCGTCCAGGTCCCATCGTGTCATCAGCTCGCCGCACAACCGGAAGTCCCGCAGGGCCTGGCCGGGATGGCCGGCCGTCAGGTTGAGGCGGCCCTTGCCCCGCAGGTACTGCAGGCCGTACCGGGTCTCCAGCATCGCCTCGGGGACGGGCAGGTTGAACTCGGGCAGGCAGTCGTCGAGCCGGCCCATCGCGGCGCCGGCCAGCAGCAGGGTGCCCAGCGGCCCGCCCACGGCCACCCCCCAGCTCCCGGCGGGGATGATCTCCAGGGCGCGCCGCGCGTCCCCGGCCGCCGCGGCCAGGTCGCCCTCACGGAGGCGGATCTCGGCCCGGATGGCGGACAGGCGGGCCTGGCGGCTGGGCGCACGCCGGGCTTCGGCCTCGGCGATGAACGCGTCGCACCACGGGGCGGCGCGGCCGGGGCGGTCGGTGTAGGTCAGGGCCAGCAGCGCCGTCTCCACCGTGTCCATGGTCACCTCGTCGAGGCGGCAGCCGCGCAGGATGTGCTCGGCGGCGGCCACGGTCTCGTCGCCGGGACCGCCGGTGAGGACGTCGGCGAGCACATCGGCCGACTGGATCCGGCGGCCGACTCCCAGGGCCGGGGCGGCCGGGACGCCGACCTCCGGCAGGTGCGGCAGGAACGACGGGTAGAGGGCGCGGAACCACGGGCGGGCAGCGGCGAGTTCGGCCGCGGTCTCCGGGTCGAATTCGCCCAGTTCGTTCAGGCGGTCCAGGACGTCGAGGGCGTCCCGGGTGTGGCCGTGCCAGAGCAGCGCCTTGGCCAGGACGACGGTCTCCCCGCCGCCGAGGTGCCCCTTGTGCAGGGCGTCGGTCAGCCCGGCCAGGTGGCCGGCGGGCGTGCCGGGGTCGATCCGCCATTCGGCCCGGACCAGCGCGGTGCCGATCCTGGCCCGGCGGCGCTCGTCGTCGCAGGCGCGCCAGGCCAGCCTGAGGTACTCGATCGCGGACTCCACGCCGTCCTCGCGAAGGGCGAGCCTGGCCGCCTCCTCCAGGGCCGACAGCGCCCACGGGTCGCCCGCGTGGCTGGCCCGCAGGAGGTGACCGGCCACGACGTCGGCCGACGCGCCGTCGCGGTGGGCCAGTTCGGCGGCGCGGCGGTGCAGGTGGATGCGGTCGGCGGCGTCCAGTTCGGCCAGGACGGCCGAGCGCGCCGCCTCGTGCCGGAACCGGCCGCCGTCCAGCAGCCCGGCCCCGGCCATCGCCTGAAGCGACTTGGCGACGACGGCCTCGCTCTCGCCGAGACCGAGCAGGCGGCTGATCGAGCCGGGCTCGCCCAGCACCGCCAGTCCGTACGCCGCCTCCTGGGCGCACGGCCCCAGCCTGCGCACGCACGCCAGCACCGCCTCGCCGTAGCGGTCACCGGGGGCGCCGGTGGCCTGGAGGTCCTCCAGCAGGGCGTCGACGAGCAGCCGGTTGCCGCCGCTCAGCGTGTGGACGAGCGCGCCGAACCGGTGGGCGGCGTCGCCGAGCCGGGCGTCGACGCCCTCGCGGGACAGGTGGGTGAGCCGTACCGGACGGCAGTGCGGCTGCCTGAGCACGTCGGTGTGGAAGAGGGTGCGCAGGTGGGGGCCGTGGTCGGGGGCGCTGAACACCAGCATGACGTCGGCGAACCTGATCCGCCTGGCCAGGTAGGCCAGGCACAGCTGGGAGGCGCGGTCGGCGTGGTGCACGTCGTCGACCGTGATCAGCAGCGGGCGGCGCCCGGCCAGTTCCAGCAGGACCGCGCAGAGGGCGTCCACGATCTGCGCGTCCACGTGCTCGATCGACTCGCCGGCCAGTTGCCTGCGGGCGCCCTCGTGCAGGAGGCCGAGCATGGCGGACCGCTGCTCGTCCGGCAGTGGCGCGTGGTGCAGGAGCTGGGACAACACGCCCAGCGGCAGGCCGTTCTCGGCCGGTGAACCGGTGGCCGTCAGCGGCAGCGCGCCCTCGTCGAGGGCGTGCTCGGCGATCAGGTACAGCAGGTCGCTCTTGCCGGTCGCCACCGCGCCGGTGACCATCGCGATCCGGCCCTTGCCCGCGACCGCCTCGGCCAGCAGCGCCCGCAGCGTCGCCATGCCCTCATGGGTGTCGTCCACCGTCGTTCTCCCTGGTCAATGGCCGGCGGCGGCCAGATGGGCGTCCAGATGGCCGTCTCGGGCGAGGCGGTCGGCGGCGGCGCGGACCGCGGAGAAGGCCGCCGCCGCGACGTCCCTGTCGATGCCCGCGCCCCAGGCGACCGCTCCGCCGCTGCGGCACTCGGCGTAGATCACGGTCTCGTCGCCGGACCTGACCGTCTGGTCGGGGGTGAGGTCGTCGTGGTCGAGCGGCCGTCCGGTGCGGTGCACCACGTCGACCCGGATGCCCCACGGGCTCAGCACCGAGCCGAGGGCGCCGAACGCGTCCGCCTGGTCGCTGCCGACCTCGAACCCGCCGTCGACGTGCAGGGTCGCCGCGAGCGGTTCGCGGCCCACCGGGAGCGGGTCGGCCGGCTCGCCGTGGTAGAGGTACTCCTCGGAGAACAGCGCGCCGATCCGGTTCGGGCTCAGTTCGCCGCCGGCCGCGTCGGCGTGCCACTGCACCCGGGCGGACAGGTCGGCCTGCAGGCCGCGCGGCAGGTTCAGGCCGTGCCAGGCGCTCATCACGTAGGCCACGCCGCCCTTGCCGGACTGGCCGTTCACCCGGACCACCGCCTCGTACGTGCGGCCCACGTCCTTGGGGTCCAGCGGCAGGTACGGCACCTGCCACGGCAGCGCGTCGGGGGGCGTGCCCGTCTCCGCGCCCTGCCGGACGCGGGCGTCGAAGCCCTTCTTGATGGCGTCCTGGTGCGACCCGGAGAACGCGGTGTAGACGAGGTCGCCGCCGTAGGGGTGGCGCGGGTGGACCGGCAGCCCGGTGCACCGCTCGACCGTGCGCCGGACGGTGTTGATCTCCGAGAAGTCGACGCCGGGGTCGACGCCGTGGCTGTACATGTTCATCGCCAGGGTGACCAGGCAGACGTTGCCGGCGCGTTCCCCGTTGCCGAACAGGCAGCCCTCGACCCGTTCGGCGCCGGCCAGCAGGGCCAACTCGGCGGAGGCGACCGCGGTGCCCCGGTCGTTGTGGGGGTGCACCGACAGGCAGACGTGCTCGCGCCGGGACAGGTTGCGGTGCAGCCACTCGATCTGGTCGGCGAAGACGTTCGGGAGCGACCGCTCGACCGTCGTCGGGAAGTTCAGGATGATGCCGCGCCCGCGCTCGGGCTGCCAGACCCGCATGACGGCCTCGCACACCTCCAGGGCGAAGTCGGCCTCGGTCTCGTTGAACAGCTCGGGGGAGTACTGGTAGGCCAGGTCGCAGTCGGGCAGCATCCGCTCGGCGTGGCGCATCATCGTCCGGGTGCCCTGGACGGCCAGGTCGCGCACGCCCGCCCGGTCCAGGTTGAACACGGTGCGGCGGAACAGGGGGGAGGTCGCGTTGTAGATGTGCACGACCGCGCGGCGCGCGCCCTTCAGGGACTCCACGGTGCGCCGGATCTGGTCGTCACGGGCCTGGGTGAGCACGGTGATCGAGACGTCGTCGGGGATCCGGTCGCGCTCGATGAGCATTCGCACGAAATCGTGGTCGCTCCGGCTGGCCACCGGGAAACCGATCTCGATCTCCTTGTAGCCGATTCCCACGAGGAGGTCGAACATCAGGAGTTTCCGTTCGGGTGTCATCGGGTCGGCGAGTGACTGGTTGCCGTCCCGCAGGTCGGTGGAGAGCCACCGTGGCGCGGTGCTGATGCGGTTTCCCGGCCACGTGCGATCGGCCAGAACCAGGGGGGTGAATCCGGAATAGCGCTGGACACCTTTCATCGCCGTATTTCCTTTCCTGATGAATACCGGCGGGTAGAGGGAGCCCAGCCCGGTCTGACCTGTGCGATTACCGATGGGAACCCTGGTGGCGCCGAAGCTTGATATCCGGCATGAGGTTCCCTAAGGTTGGACTCGTTGAAAGTTGTACGATCCCTGTTTCGCTGGCCTCAAGCTAATAGGGGCCGCAGCGACCCGGCAAGAAAGGGTGTCGGCAGTTCGGGGAAAGTAGCCCCGAGTGGTAAGGGGAGTATCAAAAGTTGTATTCCCGCCTGCCACCCTCGGATCATCCCTCTTAACCGGGCTTTGATTCCGGCATAACAATCGGTCATGGCGAGCACCTGGGTATCGGGCCGGCCATCCGGACCTTCCGCCCTCAGACGCGCGACGAGAGCGCTGCGGTTCTGCGCGATCGAGGCCCGGCCGGCCGTACTGGCCGTGTCCATGCTGAGATTCCTGGCGGGGGCGATGCTGGCACTGCCGGTCGCCGCCGCCCCCGACCCGGCGAAGGTGCTGCAGGGCGCCGCCGCCTGGGTCTTGTCTATTTTTGCCATTTATGTGGGCAACGGCGTCTCGGACGTCCACGAGGACCGGGTCAACGGGTCCCGCCGGCCGATCGCCCGCAACGACCTGGATCCGCGCACGGCGACCGCGGCGGCCGCGGTCACCGCCGCCCTGTCGCTGGTGGCGACCGCCGGGCTGCCCCCCGCGATGACCTGGGTCATCGCGGCCAACCTGGTCCTCGGGTACCTGTACTCGGGCGCGCCCTTCCGCCTGAAGCGGCGCTCCGGCGGCACCGTCGCGGTGCTCTGCGGGTCGGGGCTGCTGGCCTACTGGGGCGGGTTCACCGTGGTCGTCAACGGGGCGGACGGGGCCACGCCGCTCAGCCTGATCATGTTCGCGACGGCCGCGACCTGCTGGATGACGCTCGTCGGCATCCCGGCCAAGGACCTGTCCGACATCGAGGGGGACGCCGCCGCCGGCCGGCGCACCATCGCGGTGATCTACGGCGCGCGTGCGGCCAGGAACGTCATGTCGGCCGCCGCGCTGCTCCTGGCGGGGTCATTCTGGGTGGCGAGCGTGGCGCTCTCGGCGCCGCTCGCCGAGACCGCGCTGGCAATGTTCGCCGGAGCGGTGGCGGTCACCCTGGCGGGCCGCGGCGCGGACGCCGCCGCCGCCCGGCGACGGCGGCGCAGGCCTTACCGGGCCTTCATGGCCACGCAATACGTGGTTCACATTACTGTCCTGTCCTCTAATATTGGGAAGGATATGTTGCTTTTGTGACGTAAGTGAGAGATTGTAGGCTCTCGCGCGTCCCAAATCGAGAGGGACTTCCTTGGGTGCTGATTTCGGGGCGGAGAGTGATCCGGCGAGATTCGTGGATGCGTGCCGGGCCGAAATCCTTGAGGAATTCGAGTCGGAGCTGCACGCCACCGGCAACACGCTCTCCACGGATCCGAACGCGGTTCGCCAGGCTCTTATGACGGCCCAGTACGTTCTCGACGACGTAGCCGCGACACTGCGCTCCGGAAAAGTGCAGGTCAACGAACTCCATAAGTTTCACGCCTGGGAAGTGGGCACCAGCAGGGCGGCTTCCGGAGTTCATCCGAAGGCTTCTCTTGAGGCGGGCTCACTTTTTTTCAGATCCGCGCTCACACATCTGGCGCGGCAAATTGCGGCCGGCTCCGACAACCCCACCGACGTCTTCGCGCTGGTCGCCACCGGCATGGAGGAGAGCCTGTCGCGCCGGGTCAAGGAGGCCTCCGAGAGTTATCACGGGTTCCTGCTCAACCAGGTCCAGCAGGCGCAGGAGGAGGAGCGCCGCCGGATCGCGCGCGACCTGCACGACCGGATCGGGCACGGCGTCAGCGTCGCGCACCAGCAGCTCGCGCTGTCGGAGCTGCACCGTGGCACCGACCCCGCCAGGGCGGCCATCAAGCTCGGAGTCGCCCAGCAGGCGATTCAGGAGGCGATGGAGCACCTCCGCCAGATCACCTCGGAACTGCACCCGCAGACGACGGTCAAGAGCCTGGAGAAGGCGCTGCTCGGGTTCCTGGAGGCGATCGAGGACGACGGGGTGTCGGTCGGCCTGGACGTGAACGGCGACGAGTCGTGGGCCGAGCCGCGGGTCCTGGACGAGTCCTTCCTGATCATCCGCGAGGCGACCAGGAACGCGCTGACCCACGGCGGGCCGTCGGTGGTCCTCATGCGGGTCGACATCGCCCCGCACGAGCTCCAGGCGTTCGTCCAGGACAACGGCCGGGGCTTCGAGCCGTCCCGGGCCCGGGGCCGCGGCGTGGGACTGGCGTCGATGCGGGAGCGGGCCGAGCTGCTCGGCGGCCGGCTGACGATCACCAGCGCCCCCGGCAGCGGCTGCCGGGTCGACCTGTCCATCCCGCTCAAGAGGCAGTCCCGTGAGTCCGACGAGCTCTAGCGGGAAGATCTCGATCGCGCTCGTCGACGACCACGCCCTGTTCCGCGAGGGCCTGCGCGAGATCCTCGAATCCACCGCCGACCTGGTCATCGCCGGAGAGGCGGGCAACTCCTCCGACGCCGTGCGGCTCGTGCGGGACACCCGCCCGGACGTGGTGCTGCTGGACGTGGAGATCCCCGGCGACGACGTGCTGGAGACCGTCACCCGGATCCGGGCGTTCTCGCCGGCCACCCGGATCATCATCCTGAGCATGTACGACGGGCCGCACCTCCTCACCCGCCTGCTGGCGGCCGGGATCAGCGGCTACCTGCTCAAGAGCATCCACCGGCACGAACTGTTCGCGGCCGTGCGCGGCGTCTACGAGGACCCGGGCCGGGTCGTGCTCGCCGTGTCCCGCACGAGCCTGGCCCAGGTCGAGGGCCCGCAGCCGGGAGTGCTGACCGACAAGGAGAAGGAGATCCTGCAGCTGGCCGCGCAGGCGCTGAGCAACCTCCAGATCGCCCGCCGGCTCGGGCTGGCCGAGGCGACCGTCAAGCGGCACATGCGCAACATCTTCGTCAAGCTCAACGCGGTCTCCCGGATCGACGCCGTCAACAAGGCGACGGCCGCGTCGCTGATCCCGGGTCAGAGCAGGAGGGAGTCCGACTGATCCGCCGTCCCGGGCGGGAAGATCCGGCTGAGCTCGTCGCGGATGCCCGGGGCGAGCCGCACCTCGGAGGCGGACAGGTTCATCTCCAGATGCACCTCGTCGCGGGTGCTCGGCACCGGCACGACGTGGTCGCCCTGGGACAGCAGCCAGCCGAGCGCCAGCCGGCCCGCGCCCAGGTCCAGCCGGGCGGCGACGTCCTCGACCGCGCGCAGCGGGTCCTGGCCGCGGCGCAGGCCGTCGGGGTGGAAGCGGGGGTCGCCGCGCCGCCAGTCGCCGGGCGCCAGCTGGTCGGCGGAACGGATGCGGCCGGTGAGGAAACCCCGGCCGACCGGGCGGGCGGCCACCACGCTGACGCCCAGCCGCCGCGCCTCGGCCAGCAGGCCGGGCTGGGCGCGCAGTCCCCACAACGAGTACTCCACCCCGAGCGCGGCCACCGGATGGACGGCGCTGGCCTCGCGGAGCTGGTGCAGCGTCCCGTCGGACAGCCCGACATGGCGCACCTTCCCGGCTCTGACCAGGTCGGCCAGCCCGGACATGCTCTCCTCGACCGGGGCGTCCCGGCTGGGGGAGCGCAGGTAGTAGAGGTCGATGGCCTCCACGTCGAGGCGTTTCAGCGAGGCCTCGCACGCCTGCGCGGTGCCGCTCCCGCGGGTGCAGACCACGACCTCCTGGCGGCGGCCCGCGACCGCCCGGCCGATCAGGCGCTCGACCTGGCCGTCGTCGTAGAGGTCGGCGGTGTCGACGATGCTGACGCCGGCGTCCAGCGCGCGGCCGATCAGGTTGAGCGCGTCGCCGGGTTCCACCGCCCCGTACGCCCCGGACAGCGCGAGGGTGCCGAGCCCGATATTGGAGATCACCGGGCCGTAGCGGCCGAGTCTGGTAAAACGCAATTTCCCCCCTCGGCGAGCCCTGTGTCCGTCAAAGTCCCGTCAAAAGCGTACAGTGACGGTTCGTCCGCTGCCGGTTTGGCGGGGGAAATAGGGGAACCCCCGCCGGGCGGTGGGGTGGGGGGTAACAGGGGGTGGCTAGGGGTGCCGGGGTGCGGGGCCGCTGATTAGGTTCGGAGTCAGTGGAATCTGTGCGGGAGAGATTATGGAAATTGCTCGACATCATCTCTTCGAGAATATATGGGCCCGATGATGGACGGCGGTTTCATATTCCGGGTGCTCGGCCCCATGCAGGTCCTGCGCGACGGCGCCGAGTTGCGGATCTGCGCCAGCCGTGAACTGGCGATCCTGGCCAGCCTGGTGCTCAACGCGGGGCGCGCGGTCAGCGTCGACCGCCTGATCGAGACCGTCTGGACGGAGTCCGCGCCCCCCAGCGCGCGCCGCCAGATCGCCATCTGCGTGTCCCGGCTCCGCCGTGTCCTGGGCGCCGGCGTGATCGAGACGTCCAGCCCCGGCTATCTGATCCGCCCCGCCCCCGACAGCATCGACTGGTTGCGGTTCCAGTCCCTGGTGGCCCGTTCCCGGGGTGAGGCCGCGGGCAAGAACCGCGAGCAGGCGGTCCGGCTGCTGCGCGAGGCGCTCGCGCTCTGGCGCGGCAACCCCTTCGAGGACATCCGGGGCCTGCGCTACGACGTGGCCCGGATGGAGGAGTCCCGGCTGGAGGCCGCCGAGGCCTGCCTGGAGCTGGAGATCGAGCTGGGCCACCACCACGAGGTGATCCCCGAACTGCTGGCGCTGGTCGCCGAACACCCGTTCCGTGAGCGGGTCAGGGCCCAGCTCATGCTGGCCCAGTACCGGGCCGGCCGGCGCGCCGACGCGCTGCGCGCCTACCAGGAGACCCGCCGCTACCTGCGCGACCAGATCGGCCTGGAGCCCGGCCCCGCGCTGCGCCACCTGCACGAGCGCATCCTGCGCGACGAGTCCGGCCTGATGCGGCAGCCCGCGCACCGGGCCGGCGCGGTCGTGGTGCCGTCCCAGCTCCCGCCCCGCGTCCTGCCGTTCGTCGGGCGCGGGGAGGAACTGGCCGCGCTGGACGCGGTGCTGCGGCCCGACCCCGAGACGGCGCTGCCCGGCACGACCGTGCTGAGCGGCCCGGCCGGCATCGGCAAGACCGCGCTGGCGTTGCGGTGGGCGCACGACCGGGCCGGCTGGTTCCCTGACGGACACCTGTTCGCCGACCTGGAGGAGACCGAGCCCGCCGCCGTGCTGGGACGGTTCCTGCGCGCGCTCGGCGTGCCCCGCGCCGACATCCCCGCCGACCGCGACGAGAAGGTCGCGCTGTTCCGCAGCTGGACGGCCCGCCGCCGGATGGTCGTGGTGCTGGACGGGGCCAGGGACGCCGCCCAGGTGCTGCCGCTGCTGCCCGGCGGCGCCGACTGCCGGGTGATCGTGACCAGCACCGACCCGCTGGACGAGCTGGTGGCCCGGCAGGGCGCGCACCGCGAGTTCGTCCGGCCGCTCGCCGCCGAGGCCGCCAGGGAACTGGCCGGTCTGCTGGCCGGCCCGGCCGGGGCGCAGGCCGTGACCGATCTGCTGGCGCACTCCTCCGGCAACCCGCTGCGGTTGCGGATGGGGGCCGCCCGCATCCGCTCCCTGGCCGGGTCGGTCACGTCCGGCACAGGATGACGTCGAGGGCCTTCTCCAGTTCGGCGTGGTCGCCGCCCCGGGTGCGCCAGCCGACGTGGCCGTCGGGGCGTACCAGGACCGCGCCCTCCGGGCCGACGCCGTACGCCTCGGCCCACTCCGCCGAGTCGATCTTCATCACCTTCACCCCCGGCGCCCCGGCCCAGCCGCTGCCGGCCGCGGTGAGCAGCGTGAACGCCGGGCCGAGCAGGTCGAGCGTGGACACGCCGGGCGACACCCAGACGTGCGGGGCGCGGTGGCCCGGCCGGGCGGTCGGCACGTACGTCCGGTAGGGATCGGCCGGCGCGGGGGCCGGCGTGCCGTCCGGGATGACGGCGGCCGAGTCGTAGTGGAAGCCCAGCACCAGTCCCTCCGACCCGCGCCGCCCCGCCTGCCGCTCGATGGCCTCGTGCATGGACAGCCGCCCGGCCATCATCTGGGCCGTGATCATGGCGTTGACCAGGCTCTCGTCCACGGTGCGCACCGCGATCGGGCGGCGTTCCTCCGCGTAGGTGTCCAGCAGTCGCGGGCCGGCCTCGCCGCGCAGGACGGCGGCCAGCTTCCAGGCCAGGTTGTGCGCGTCCTGGATGCCGCAGTTCATGCCGAACCCGCCCTGCGGGGTGGCCACGTGCGCGGCGTCCCCGGCCAGGTAGACGGGGTCCCTGGCGAACGCGGCGGCGACCACGGCCTGCTGGAGCCAGGGCATCACGCCGACGATGTCGACCGGGTGGTCGGGGATGCCGATCGCCGAACGCACGGCGGCCAGGCAGTACTCCTCGGTGAAGTCGTCGGCGCTGCCGCCTCTGGCGGGGTCGTACCCGGTCTGCATGATCCAGCGGCGGCGGTTGTCGACCGCCTCGATCGCGCCGCCGGGGGTGCTGCGGACGAAGGAGAGGGCGGCGCGGCGGCCCGGGGGCAGGAAGTCGAAGTCGGCGTCGAACATGATGCTGACCATGTGCCCGAGCGGGGGCGGGCCTTCCACGGCGATGCCGAGCCGCTCGCGGATCGTGCTGCGGCCGCCGTCGGCGGCGATGAGGTAGCGGGCCCTGACCCGGGTGGCGGCCCCGTCCGCGACCACCGTCGCCTCGACCCCGTCGGGGTCGATCCGCAGGTCGGTCATGGTGGTGCCGAAGCGCACGTCGGCGGCCGACCCGGCGACCCTGCGCATGATCACTTCGAGGATGTCCTGGGAGCACAGATAGGTGTAGGTCGGGCTCTGCGCCGCGTCCTCCGCGATGGCCGCCGCCTTGCGCAGATAGTCGCCGGCGCTCAGCGAGGTGCCCACGCCGACCGCCAGCACGTCCTCGCGCGGCATGCCGGCCCGCTCCACCTCGTCCTGGATGCCCCAGGAGCGCAGGATCTCCATCGTCCGGGTGGAGATGAGCCGCGCTTTCGGGAAAAGCGATGTATCCGGATGTTTTTCTACGAGTAACGAACGTATTTCGTGCCGGGACAACTCGATGGACGCCGCCAGCCCGACCGGGCCGCCGCCCACTATCAAAACCTCGACGTTCTCGTCCACGGGGACAGAATCATATGCCGCCAAATGCGCGTCAATGCTCGGATAACCCGGTGATACAGGCGTGATATCGCGCCTTAGTAGCTTGATTCTTGAAGTTTCGGACTATTTCCGAGTTCGATTGTCTGGAGACGACGATGCTCTTTGCCGAAGGCTCCGTGGCCCTGGTTACGGGCGGCTCCCGCGGCATCGGCCGGGCCGTCGCGCTCGACCTCGCCGCCGAGGGCGCGCACGTGATCGTCAACTACGCCCGCTCCGAGGCCGACGCCAAGGAGGTCGTCACCCTCATCGAGGAGCGCGGCGGCACCGCGACGGCCGTCCGCGCGGACGTCACCGACGAGGACGCGGTGCGGGCGATGTTCCGCGAGGTCCGCGCCGTCCAGGGCCGGCTGGACATCCTGGTGACCAGCGCCGGCATCACCCTGGACCGCTACCTCGTCGCGATGAACCTGGAGCAGTTCCGCACGCCGATGGACGTCAACATGACCGGCACCTTCCTGGCCTGCCGGGAGGGCCTGCGGCTGATGCAGCACCAGCGCCGCGGCGCGATCGTGACGCTGTCCTCCACCAGCGGCCTGGACGGCGGCTTCCCCGGCCAGACCAACTACGTGGCGTCCAAGGGCGCGATCATCGCGTTCACCCGGGCGCTGTCCAACGAGGCCGCCCCCCACGGGGTGCGCGCGAACGTCGTCGCGCCCGGTTTCGTCGCCACCGACATGACCCGAAAGGTGCCCGCCGAGATCAGGAAGCAGTACGAGTCCCGCATCCGGCTGGGCCGGATGGGGCGGCCCGAGGAGATCGCCTCGATCGTCAGCTTCCTCGCATCCGACAAGGCGTCCTACATCTCCGGCTCTGTCGTGGTCGCCCACGGCGGCGGCCTCGGCTGAAGAACCCAACCTGGAGGACAGATGACCGTCGACGAGCTGCGTGCCAAGGCCGCCGAGCGTCAGCAGACGTGCAGCCAGATCAAGAAGATGATCGTGTCCCGCCTCGACCTGGAGGTCGAGCCCGACTGGATCACCGACGACCAGCCGCTCTTCGGGCGCGGCCTCGAACTCGACAGCCTGGACGTGCTGGAGCTGTACGTCGCGATCGAGGCCGAGTTCGGGGTGGCCCTGTACGACAGCGAGATGGCGGTCTTCGGCTCCATCTCCCGCCTCGCCGACGAGGTCGACCCGCGGCTCAGGGCGAGCGCATGACGATCGTGGCGGCGGCCCCCGTCACCGGGCTGACCAACGACCAGATCCGCGAGGTGCTGCCGCACCGCTGGCCGATGTTGCTGCTGGACCGGGTCGGCAAGGTCGAACCCGGCGTCAAGGGCACGGCGACCAAGAACGTCACCGGCACCGAGTTGTGGTTCCAGGGCCACTTCCCGACCGAGGCGGTGCTGCCCGGCGTGGTGATCATCGAGGCCATGGCGCAGCTCGCCGGCGTGGTCTTCGCCCTGGCCGGGGCCAGCCGGATCAGTTACCTGGCCGGGGTCAGGTCGATGCGGTTCCGCCGCCCGGTCGTCCCCGGCGACCGGCTCACCCTCACTGCCGAGCGGACCGGAGGCGGCGCGGGCTTCGCCGAGTTCCGGGTCTCGGCCCGGGTCGACGGCCAGGTCGCCGCCGAAGGAAACCTCACCATCGTCGATCCGGCGGGCAACGCCGCCGCAGGAAAGGTGTGACCAGATGACGCTCACGCACCCCGAGGGCACCGTTCACGGCCAGGTGGGCGACGCCACCGTCCCGCTCCGCTTCACCGACCTGTCGACCGAGTACGGCGTGCTCAGGGACCGGGCGGTGGCGCTCGACCTGAGCGGGCACACGCTGGTCGAGATCAGCGGCCCCGCCGCGGTCGACTTCGCGCAGCGGGTGCTGGCCCGCGACGTCGAGTACCTGACCTCCGAGCGCTGCATGATGAGCCTGGTGCTGGACGACGACGGGCGGGTCGTCGACCAGGTCCTGGCGTTCGGCCGGGAGGACGGGCTGCTGCTGGAGAGCTCGGTCGGGGCGGGCACCCGGCTGATCGAGCATCTGCGGGCCCACAACGACGAGGGCGTGGAGATCGTCGACCGGTCCGCCGACCTGACCGTGATCGGTCTCGAAGGCCCGTACGCCTGGGGCGTCGTCGGCCGCCTGATCGACGGCGAGCTGGCCTCGCTGCCCTTCGAGGCGGTGTCGGACACCGTGTGGAACGACGTCGAGATCGTCTTCGCCCGGACCGGGTTCACCGGCGAGTACGGCTACCAGATGATCGTGCCGGTCGAGTCGGCCGCCGACCTGTGGCGGGCCACCCTGGAGCACGTCACCCCCTCCGGGCAGGAGGCGCTGGAGCTGGCCATGCTGGAGGTGCGCCAGCCCATCCCGCGGCTGGAGACCGCCGGCGACGCCGACGTGATCGAGATCGGCGCCAACTGGCTGGTCGACGTCACCAAGGACGAGTTCGTCGGCAAGGAGGCCGTGCTCGCCGCGTTCGAGTCGCGGCAGGGCCGCAGGACCGTCGGCTTCTCCGGCGGCGACGTCGTGCCCGAGCCGGGCGCGCGCGTCCTGGCCGGCGGCGAGGACGTCGGCGAGGTGGTGTTCGCGGTGCGCAGCGTCGGCCTCGGCGCGACCCTCGGCCTGGCCAGGGTGGAGGCCGGGCTGGCCGCCGCCGGGCTGGAGCTCACCGTGGAAGGCGCCGGCGTGACCACGCTGACCAGCCCTTACATCGTGCCCAAGAGCTGGAGCATCCCGATCATCTGATCGGTTCCGCCAGGTAAGGAGATCCAGTATGGCGCTGCGGCCCGTCGTCGTCACCGGCCTGGGAGTCATCTGTGCCGTCGGCCGAGACCCCGAAGAGTTCTGGCACCGGCTCACCACCGGCCAGGGCGGCCTCACCCCCATCCAGGACCCGGCCTTCGAGGTCTTCGAGGCCCGGTACGCCGGACAGGTCCCGGACGAGTGGGTCACCGGGCAGCTGCCCGAGCCCGACACCACCCTGGACCGCACCGCCGCGCTCGCCCTGATCGCCGCCCGTCAGGCGATCGCCCAGGCGGGGCTGACCGGCGTCGAGGCCACCCGGTTCGGGATGATCCTCGGCAAGTGCCAGGCCACCCCCGACGCGGCCGGCCACTACCAGCCCATGCACCACACCCAGGACGTGATCGCCGACCGGCTGGGCATGCGCGGCCCCCGCATCCTGGTGTCCACGGCCTGCGCGGCCGGCGGCAACGCGGTCGGGCTGGCCAAGGACAAGATCCGCGCCGGGGAGGCCGACGCCGTCCTGGCCGGCGGCGTCGACCCGCTGCTGTTCGGCACCTACGCCGGCTTCGCCGGGCTCAAGGCCCTGAGCACCGGCCCGTGCCGGCCCTACAGCCACTCCGACGGCCTGAACCTCGGCGAAGGAGCCGCGTTCCTGCTGCTGGAGCCGCTGGACCTGGCGCTGGCCCGGGGCGCGGTCCCGCTGGCCGAGGTCGCCGGGTACGGCCTGTCCGCCGACGCCTACCACGCCACCGCCCCCGACCCCACCGGCCGCGGCGGGGTGTCGGCGATGCGGCGGGCGCTCGCCGACGCCGGCCTGACCACCGGCGACGTCGGCTACGTCAGCGGGCACGGCACGGGCACCCCGGCCAACGACGCCATGGAGGCCAAGGTCATGCGCACGGTCTTCGGGCCGCGCGCCGGGCAGGTGCCGACCAGCAGCATCAAGTCGTTCGTCGGCCACACCCTGGGCGCGGCCGGCGCGGTCGAGGCGGTCGCCGCCGTGCTCGCCCTGCGCGACGGCGTCGCGCCCCCCACGATAGGCTTCGACGCCGACGCCGTGCCGGGCGACCTGGACTTCGTGCCGAACCAGGCGCGAGAGCTCTCGACCGGCACGGTCGTCTCCAACAACTACGCCTTCGGCGGCAACAACGTCTCGCTGGTCCTGACCACACCCGGCCCCGACCGGGAGTGGGCGGAACCGGCGCCGCGGGAGGCCGTGATCACCGGGCTCGGGCCGGTCAGCGGGCTCGGGGCCGGCGTGGCCGAGACCACCGAGGCCATCCTGGCCGGCCGCCGGGCACCGGGCGCGCGGCCCTCCCTGGAGGGCCGGACGTTCGCGCCCCGCTCGCTCTGGCGGCACATGAACAACCTGTCCAGGATGGCCATCGCGGCCGCCCGGCTGAGCTGGGAGGACGCCGGGCTGAAGCTGCCCAGGAAGGAACTCGACGACGTCGCGCTGGTGTTCGCCACCGGCGCCGGGTCGGCCGAGAGCACCGGCGGCTTCGACGACAGCATCGCGGCCAACCCGAACAAGCCCGCCGTGCTCAGCTTCTCCAACGTGGTGCTGAACGCCACCGGCGGCGCGGTCTGCCAGACCCTCGGGTTACGCGGGCCGACCACGACGATCTGCAACGGCGGGGCGTCGGCGTCGATCGCGCTGACCTGCGCGCTGGAGATGATCAGGGACGGCAAGGCCGATGTGGTCCTGGTGGTGGCCGCCGACGAGCACGTCGGCGTGGTCCCCCAGGACGTGTTCGTGTCGCCGTACGACCGGGACTCGACACGGGTGCCCGGGTCGGCGGCGGTCGCGTTCGTGGTGGAGGCCGCCGACCACTGCGCGGCGCGGGGCGGGGCCCCGTACGCGCGGGTGCTGGAGGCCGGTCACGTCAGCGGGCCCTTCGACGGGCTCACCGGCCTCGCCGGGCTCACCGAGCCGCTCGACCTGGTGGTCGGCGCGGCCACCGGCGGCGGCGACGACGCCGAGGAGGCCGCCTCCGTGCTGGCCGCGCTGCCGGGCGTGCCGCTGACCGCGTCGGCCGGGCTCACCGGCGACTGCCAGGCCGCGACCGGCGCCCTCAACATCACGCTGGCCGCGCTCGCGATCAGGGACGGGGTCGCGCCCGCCCTGACCGGGCTGGCCACGCCGGTGGCCGGCGGGCTCGCCGACTACCTGGGCGAACCGGAGCTGCCGGAGCCGGCCCGGCGGGCGCTGGTGCTCAGCTCCGCGCCCGGCTCGGTGCGCGGCGCCGTCGTGCTGGGGGCGATATGACCCTCTTCGAGGTGAGCGAGACCGATCGGCTGCTGACCACGACCCGGTCCGTACGCCGCCGTCTGGACCTGGACCGGCCGGTGCCCAGGGAGATCGTCGAGGAGACGCTGGAGATCGCCGTCCAGGCGCCCACCGCGAACAACCACCAGAACTGGCGCTGGCTCGTGGTCAGCGAGCCCGCCGTCAAAGAGAAGATCGCCGAGATGACCCGGGCGTCCTGGTTGTTCCACCGCAACGACGTGTGGACCAACGCGGGGCGGCGGCGGAACACGGCGCAGGCCCGCCGCAACAACGCGTCGGTGGTCGCGCTGGCCGAGACGATCGCGCGGGTGCCGATCCTGGTCATCCCGTGCGTGCTCGGCCGCCCGCCGGACATCGAGGCGATCGACGCCGCCTGGCGGGAGCGCATGTCGACCAAGCCGCCGGAGGACCCGGGCCACCACGTCCGGCTCGGCCCGATGCGGGCCAGCATCTTCTACGGCTCGATCTTCCCCGCCATCTGGTCCTTCCAGCTGGCGCTGCGCAGCCGCGGCCTCGGCAGCACGATCACCTGCATGCACATCCCGCACGAACGGCAGGTCGGCGAGCTGCTGGGCATCCCGTCCGGGGTGACGCAGGTCTGCATGATCCCGGTCGCCTACACGGTGGGCACCGACTTCCGCCCGGCGGACCGGGTCGGCGCGAAGGAACGCACGTACTGGGAGAGGTGGGAGGCATGACCGATGTCGTGATCGTCGGAGGCGGCATCGCGGGCGCGTCGGCGGCCTGCCGACTGTCCGCCGGTGGGCTGGAGGTCGTGCTCCTGGAGAAGCAGCGGGCCTACCACGATCTGGTCCGCGGTGAGTGGCTGGCCCCCTGGGGCATCCGCGAGGCGCAGCGGCTCGGCGTCTACGACTGCTTCGGGGCGGGCGGAGCCTGGGAGATCCGCGAGTGGATGACCTGGGACGAGGCGGTCGGCGACGACGAGGTGGAGGCCGTGGACATGACCGGGTTCATCCCCGGCGTCGGCGGCCCGATGTCGTTCCCGCACCACGCGGTGTGCGAGCTGATGGCCGCGCAGGCCGTGGGGTCGGGCGCCCGCCTGGTGATGGACGCCTCCCGCATCCGCGTCGCCGCCGGACCGGAACCCGTCGTCACCTACCAGACCGCCGAGGGCGAGCACGAGATCCGCCCGAGGATGGTGCTCGGCGCGACCGGCCGGGGCTGCACCGTCGGGCGGCAGATCGGCGTCACCATGCGCAACTCCATGCACCACTGGGGCGGCGGCATGATGGTCGAGGGCCTGGACGCCTGGCCGGCCGACGTGCAGGCCATGGGCACCGAGGGCGACGTGATGTTCATGGTCTTCCCGCAGGGGTACGGCCGCGCCCGCCTCTACCTGAACTTCCCCGCCGAGAACAAGCTGCGCTACCGGGGCGAGGGGGGCGTCGAACGGTTCCTGGCCGCGTTCGAGCTCGACTGCCTGCCCGACCGCGGCAAGGCCGTCACCGAGGCCGTCCCGGCCGGGCCGCTGTCGGTGTGGCCGTCGGTGTCGAGCGTGCCGGAGGGGCCGCCGCTGGCCGAGGGCGTGGTGCTGATCGGCGACGAGGCCGGCAACGCCGACACGGTGCTCGGCACCGGGCTCTCCTGCGCGATGCGCGACTCCCGGACCGTCTGCGACATCCTGCTCGGCTCCGGCGACTGGTCGCCGGCGGCGTTCGAGCCGTACGTGCGGGAGCGCGAGTTCCGGCTGGACCGGCTGGCGTTCGGCGCCGACATCGTCAGCCGGCTGCACGTGGAGTTCGGCCCCGAGGCGGTGGAACGCCGCCGGCGGGCCCGCCGGTTGATGGCGAAGAACTTCGCCGCCCAGGTCACGGGCCTGCTGAACATGGTGGCCCCCGAAGATGTGCCCGAGTTCGGATTCAGCGAGTTCTTCGCGGAACGGTTGTTCAGGGAGACGGCATGACCGAGAAGAAGACGGTGCGCGTCAACGACGTCGACATCGCCTACGTGGACGAGGGCGAAGGCGACCCCGTCATCCTGCTGCACGGCTACCCCGACTCCTCCTACCTGTGGCGGCACCAGATCCCGGCGCTCGTCGACGGCGGATTCCGGGTGATCGCGCCCGACCTGCGCGGCTTCGGCGACTCCTCCAAGCCGCAGGAGATCGAGGCGTACCGCATGCAGACGATCGTCAACGACGTCGTCGCGCTCACCAGCAGGCTCGGCATCCGCCGCCCGCACGTGGTCGGCCACGACTGGGGCGCGGCCATCGCCTGGATGTACGCGTTCCTGATGCCCCGCAGGATCGACCACCTGGCCGTGTTGTCCGTCGGCCACCCCGGGGTGTTCGCGCGGCCGTCCATCGAGCAGCGCGCGGCCTCCTGGTACATGCTGCTCTACCAGTTCCCCGGGATCAGCGAGGAACTGCTGCGCCGCAACGGCTGGCGGCTGTTCAAGGAGATCATGGGCAGGGAGGGCGACCACGACCGCTACCTGCGCGACATGGCCCGGCCCGGCGCGCTGACCGCCGGCCTGAACTGGTACCGCGCGAACCGCTCGCCCGAGGCGGAGCTGCGGCCCGCCCGGCCGTTCCCGCCGGTCCTGGCCCCGACCCTGGGCATCTGGGGGTCCCGCGACCAGGCGCTGCGCGAGGAGGGCATGCTCGGCTCGGCCAAGTTCGTGAAGGGCCCGTGGCGGTACGAGCGGGTCGAGGAGGCCGGCCACTGGATTCCGCTCGACGCCCCCGAACTGGTCAGCAAGCTGCTGCTGGGCTTCCTCGGCACGGAGGACTCGGCCCAGGCCGAACGACGCCCGCGCAGGCGGCTCTGATGCTCGGCTACCTGTTCCCCGGTCAGGGCACCGTCCGGGTCGGCATGGGCGCCTGGTTGCGCCGCCGGCCGGTCGCCCGCGCCGTGCTCGACGAGGTGGACGGACTCCTGACCCACCCGATCTCGGCGTTGTGCGTGCGCGGCCCGCTCGACCGGCTGGTGGCCACCGAGCACGCGCAGCTCGCGGTGACCGCGTGCAACCTGGCGGCGCTGGCCGTCCTGCGGGAGGAGGGCTATGAGCCGGGCGTGGTGGCCGGGCACAGCGTCGGCGAGCTGACCGCGCTGCACGCGGCCGGGGTGCTCGGGCTCGCCGACACGGTCCGCCTGGTGGAGACCAGGTCGCGGCTGATGTCGCGGGTCGGCGTGACGGGCGGGATGCGCGCGGTGATGGGCCTGCCGGTCGAGCGGGTCGAGGAACTGGCCGCGCTGGCCCAGGCCCCGGAGGAGCCGCTCGTGGTCGGGCTGGAGAACGCGCCCGGACACGTGGTCGTCTCCGGTTCGACGGCGGCGCTGGACCGGCTGACCGGCCTGGCCGCCGACGCCGACAAGATCGTGCCGCTGTCGGTGGGCAACGCCTTCCACTCGCCGTTGATGGCCGCGGCCGTGCCGGGATGGGCCGAGGCCGTCCGGGCCGCGCCGATGGCGGCGCCCCGGGTGCCGGTCGTCCCCAACGTCACCGGCCGGCCCACCGAGGACCTCGACGTGCTCAGGGACGCGCTGATCGCCCAGCTCACCGGCCGGGTCCGCTGGACGGACACCGTCACGGTGGTGGACGCGCTCGGGCTCGCCGTCGAGGTGGGCGACAGCAAGGTGCTGGCCGGGTTGTCCCGCCGGGCCGGCGCGCGCTGCCTGAGCATGGCCGACCCCGGCACGCTGCGCCGGCTGGCCAGGGAGTTCGCGGCATGAGCCGGTGGGGCAGCGCCATGGTCGCCTTCGCGGGGCTCACCCGGCCGCAGGACCTGCTGGACGGCATGCGGATCGAGGACGTCTACACCCCGGCCGAACGGCTGCGCTCCGGCGCCGGCCGGTCGCTCCAGCACTGGGCCGGCCGGCTGGCCGCCAAGCGCGCCGTCCTGCGCCTGCTCGGCGTCCCGCCGACGGCCGAGCACCTGGCCCAGGTCGAGGTCCTGCCCCGCCCCACCGCGGCCTGCGCCCGCACCGCCGCCTGCAACGACGGCCATCCCCCTTCCGTCCGGCTCGGCCCCGCCCTCGCGACCCGGATCGACCAGCGCATCCGGCTCTCGCTCAGCCACACGTCCGGCCGGGCGCTGGCGATGGCCGTGGCGTCGGCCGAGCTCCGCGAAGAGGAGGCGTGATGGACGCCAGGAAGATCGCCGAAGCGCATCTGGAGGCGTGGCGGAACGCCGACCCCGCCGCCGTGGCCGCCGCCGTCACCGCGTTCCAGGACCCCGACACCGCTGGCTGGCTGAGCGGCGACGCGCTGACCGCGCACGCGGCGGCCGTCCTGGGGCGGTTCAGGAACCCGCGCCTCCAGGTCGAGCAGGTGACGGGAGACGCCGACGCCGCGACCGTCTGGTGGACCGTCGAAGCCGACCACCGTGCCTCCTACCTGGGCATTCCCGGCGTCGGCGGCGTCGTCAGGATCAGCGGGACCGACCTCGTCACCGCCGAGGGGCGGGTCAGGCGCTCCTTCGACCGGCTGGCCGTCGCCGAGGCGCTCGGGTACCGGGCCGCCTTCGTGCCGGCCGCCGACGAGGTGCGCGAGTTCGGGGTCAGCGCACGGGCGGCGAGCGGCCGTACCGACCGGCCCGGCGCGTTCACCCTCACCTGGGTGGAGGTCCGCGACCCGGCGGAGGCCGCCGAGGTGGACCTGCTCAGCGTGGAGATCGTCAAGGGGCTGCGGGCATCCAAGGGCTTCCTCGGGGTCGCCACGTTCGACGTCGGCGACCGCAAGTACACGCTCGCCGCCTTCGACCGGCCCGAGTCGGTGCGGGCCGTGCACGCCCGCCCGCACCAGCGGGCGGTGCGCAGATTCTTCAAGGCCGGGCTCAGCGCCCGCGCCCTCACCAGCGTCCTGATCCCCGAGACCGTCCGCGAGTACGCCCGCTGCGCCGACTGCGGCACCGTGGTCCGGCTCGCCGACGGCGCGGCCTGCGGCTGCGGGTGGACGCCCGCCGACGTCCCCCTACTGTGACGGGAGCAACGATGACCGACTTCACCTTCGAGCACGCGCCGGGGGACGGCGACCGGCCGACCGTGGTGTTCATGTCCGCGCTCTTCGCGGGCGGCTGGATCTGGGAGCACCCCTACCGGCGCCTGGCGGCGGCGGGGGTGCCGGTGCTCCGCACCCACGAGGCCATCTGCGCCCTCGACCGGCGGGTGGCGGGGTCGATCGAACGGCTCGGCGACGCGCTCCTGTCGGCCTGCGACGAGGTCGGCGCGCGGGACGTGGTCGTGTGCGCCAACTCGCTCGGCGGGCTCGTCGCGATCGACCTCGCCGGGCGTCACCCCGACCGGGTGCGCGGCATCGTGGTCAGCGGCGCCCCCGGCCTCACCCCCGACCCCGACGTCGGCCTCAGCTTCGACCGGCGGGCCAGCGTGCGGCCGGTCGGCGCGGAGTTCGGCGAGCGGATGATGGCCGCGCTCTTCCACGGCGAGGAGCGGTTCTTCACCCAGGAGCAGATGGACGGCGTCGGCACCATGCTGCTGGCGCCCGAGGCGATGGTCAGCATGGCCCGCAGCATCAAGGCCACCCGCCGCTACCAGGTCAGGCCCGCGCTGGACAAGGTGCGCTGCCCGTCGGCGTACGTGTGGGGCCGGCACGACCGGATGACCCCGGTCGACCCCTGGCTGGAGCTGCTCGCCGAGTACCCCGAGGCCGAGGTCGTCGTCGTGGCCGACAGCGGCCACATCCCGATGATCGAACGGGCCGCCGAGTACACCGCGATCCTGGAGTCGTTCCTGGACCGGCACGGCCGGGTGCCCGCATGACCGCCGTCCTGGTCGGGGTGGACATCGTGTCGGCCGACCGGTTGACCAGGGCCGCCGCGCGCGGCGGCGCGACCTTCGCCCGCCACCTCGCCACCCGCGCCGAACGTGACCGCGGCCTGGACGCGGCGACGTTCCCGGTCAAGGAGAGCCTGATCAAGGCCGTCGGGGGCCGCCCGCCCGGCTTCAGCTGGCACGACTTCGAGGCCGCGCCGGAGCCGCCGCCGCCCTGGGTCGGCGAGCTGCTCGACGAGGCGGCCGCCGAGCTCACCGCCGCCACCGGCCTGACCCTGACCGCCGGCGCGGCGTACGTCCTGCGCGGCGCCTGCCGGGAGGCCGCCCGGCTCCGCCTGGACGGCCCGGTGGCGGGCGCGGCCCGCTGGGGGAGCGGCGCGGGGCTGCTCGTCTCCCTCGCCGTCGTCCACGTCGACAGGAAGGACGCCCGATGTCCATGACCACAACCGTCCGGCCCGGCGGGTCGATCCAGGCCGCCCTGGACGAGGCGGGCCCCGGCGCGACGATCCTGCTCGACGCGGGGGAGTACCCGGGGAACGTCTGGATCAGGCACGACGGGGTGACCCTGCGCGGGGAGGGGGCCGTGCTGCTCCCCGGAGCAGGGGTCCGCCCCGACGTCCCGAAACTGCACGACGCGGGCGCGGACGTGGTCTCCGGCGTCGTCGCGTACGGCGTCCGCGACGTCACCGTCGCCGGGCTGACCGTGCGCGGCTTCTCCGGCGCGGGCGTCTACGCCCACTCCGTCACCGGCCTCGCCGTCCACGACGTGACCGCCGTGGACAACGCCGTGTGGGGTGTCTACGTGCGGGAGGGCGCCGGCTGCGAGGTGCTGCGGTGCCGGGCCTCCGGCAGCCAGTACGGCGGCGTCGCGGTCAGTTTCTGCGGCCGGGGCGAGGCGCTCATCGAGGGCAACGAGACCTTCGCCAACGCGTTCGGCGTGTTCGTCGACAACTCCAGCGGGGTGCGGGTGCTGCGCAACGTCAGCCACGGCAACGCCATCGGGCTGATGCTGCTCAACCAGACCTACGAGGGCGAGCCGGACGGCGGGGTGCGCGACTGCCTGGTCGCCGGCAACGTCGTCCACGGCAACGGCCTGGCTTCCGGCGGCGACGACCCCGGCGCGCTGGGCGCGGCGGGCCCGCCGATCTCGGGGGTGGGGATCGCGCTGATCGGCACCGAGCGGGTCTGCGTGGTCGACAACGACGTCCACGACAACCACCCCAGCGGCGAGTCGGTGATGGGCGCCGCGTTCGTGATGGGCTCGTCCAAGGGCTGGGGCGGCGACGACGCGGTCGCCAACCACGTCCTGTGGAACAGGGTCACCGGCAACACGCCGCTGGACTACCAGCTCGGCGTCGACCTCGCGCTCCAGACCTTCGCCGGCAACGTGGCCGCCAAGGGAGAACCCGCCGAGGCGCTGGGGTGGCGGCCATGACCGACACGCTGACCTGCGCGAATCTCAGCAAGAGCTACGGCGGCGTGGTCGCCGTGCGCGACGTCGGCTTCACCATCGCGCCGGGGGAAGCGTACGGGCTGCTGGGCCCGAACGGCGCGGGCAAGACCACCACGATCTCCATGCTGGTCGGCCTGCTCAAGCCCGACACGGGCACGGTCGTGGTCGGCGGCGCGGACCTTTCCGCCGACCCGATGGCGGCCAAGGCGAAGATCGGCTACGTCCCCCAGGAGATCGCCCTCTACCCGGATCTGACCGGCCGGGAGAACCTGCGCTTCTTCTGCCGCCTGTTCGGCCTCCCGCGCAAGGCGGTGCGCGCGCGGGTGGAGGAGGTGCTCGACCTGGTCGGCCTCGCCGACCGCGCCGACGCCAAACTCGACACCTACTCCGGTGGCATGAAGCGGCGCATCAACATCGGCGCCGCCCTGCTGCACCGCCCCGAGCTGCTCATCCTGGACGAGCCCACGGTCGGCGTCGACCCGCAGAGCCGCAAGTCCATCCTGGACGGCCTCGAACGCCTGGTGGCCGACGGCATGGCCCTGCTCTACACCTCCCACTACATGGAGGAGGTGGAGCGCGTCTGCGACCGGATCGCCATCGTCGACCACGGCTCCATCGTCGCCGAGGGCACCCGCCACGAGCTGGTCGCGCTGGTCGGCGGGGCCGACCGGATCGAGCTCACCCTGGACGGCGACGTCGACACCGCGCTCGCCAAGCTGCGCGGCCTGGGCGGCGTCACCGAGGCGGTCCGCACCGCGGCCGGATCGGTCCGGCTGATCGCCGAAGGCGGCCGGTACCTGCTGCCCTCGGTCATCTCCACGGTCGACGGCATCGCCGCCGTCACCGCCGTCGAGGTCGTCGAACCCGACCTCGAGGCCACTTTCCTGCACCTCACCGGCAACACGCTCAGGGACTGACATGGTGCGATCGCTTCTCACGGTGAGTGCCCTGGAGCTCCGGACCCGGGTGCGGGACCGGACCGCCCTGATCATCGCGATCATCGTGCCGGTGGCCATGGCCACCCTGTTCGGGGTGGCGCTCGGCGGCGACGACCCGCCGCTGCGGGCCACCGTCGGCATGGTCGACCTGGACGGCGGCGAGTTCCCCGCCGGTGTCCGCCGCGAGGTCATGGCGTCCACGGAGCTCGACGGCGTGCTGACGCTGCGCGACCTGCCCGGCCGGGCGCAGGCCCAGAGCGCTCTGGACGCGGGCGACATCGGCGCCGCCATCATCTTCCCCCCGGGGTTCAGCGACAGCGTCGGCGCGGGCCAGGGCGGCAAGGTCGACGTGCTGACCTCGGCGGACACGCCGCTGGCGGGGGTGGTCGCGAACGCCGTGGTGGACCGGATCTCCAGCCTGGTGCGGGCCCGCACGCTCGCGGTCCGCGCCTCCCTGGACGCGGGCGTGCCCGCCGGCGAGGTCAAGGAGTTCGTCGAGCGCAACGGCGCGGCCGGGCCGGCCCTGACCCTGGAGAACGACCCGATGGCCGGCGGCAGGGTCGACCTGTCGGTCTACTACGGCGCCGGCATGGCCGCGCTGTTCGCCTTCTTCGTGGTCGGCGCGTCGTTCCGGTCCCTGCTGATCGAACGCAAACAGGGCACGCTGGACCGGATGCGGGCCGGGCCGATCCACGGCTGGGTGCCGATCGCGGGCAAGGCCGTCGTCGGGTTCGCCCTCGCCATGGTCAGCGTCTGCGTCACCTGGGCCTCCTCGGTGCTGATCTTCGGCTCCACCTGGGGCGACCCGGTGGCGGTGTTCACCCTCCTGCTCGCGCACGTGCTGGCCGCCACCGCGATCACGATGCTGGTCGCCAGCCGGGCCAGGACCGACGCCCAGGCGGACGGAGTGATCATGGTGATCTCCTTCGTGGCCGCGTTCTTCGGCGGCAGCCTGGTCCCGCTCTACACCCTGCCGGACCTGCTCCAGAAGATCGCCCTGTTCACCCCGAACGCCTGGACCACCACCGGGCTCACCGGCCTGGCCGGCTCGGGCGCGGGACTGGCCTCGGTGGCCGTGCCGATCGGCGTCCTGTGCGCGATCGCCGCGGCCGCCTTCGGGCTCGCCGCGACGGGCTTCCGGAAGGGACTGCTCGGATGAGACCGCACCCCGTCCTGGCGCTCGTCGCCGCCAACCTGCGCCGCCACTCCCGCGACCGGGTGGGCCTGTTCTTCATCGTGGTCATGCCGTTCGTCAGCATCATCTTCGTCGGCATGGCGCTGGGCGGCGGCGCCGCCGCCGCGCGGCTGCCGGTCGGCGTGGTGGCCCAGGAGTCCGACCCGGTGGCCGCCGCCGTCCTGGCGGAGCTGCGCGCCCACCCCGACCTGGAGATCAAAACCGTCGGCGGCGAGGAGGAACTGCGGGCCGGCGTCCGTGGGGGCGCGCTGGCCGCCGGAGTCGTCATCCCGCCGGGCTCGACCAGATTCGAGCTGGTCATGACGCAGTCCAGCGGCAGCGGCATGGCCGCCCGCAGCGCCGTCGACGCCTCCGTCGGCCGGGTCGCCGGCGTCATCGAGGCCACCCGCGCCGCCACCTCGGCCGGCGCGAGCCCGGCCCACGCCGCCGAACTGGTGCGCAGGGCGCAGGCCGCCTCGGCCGACGTCGAGGTGGTCGGCTCCGACACGGCGTCCGCGACCCCGCGGGGGTTCGCCTACACCGCCCCGGCCAACCTGCTGCTGTTCACGTTCATCAACTCCATGGCCGTCGCCGCCGCGCTCGTCGAGAGCCGCCGCATCGGCATGCTGCCCCGGGCCTTCACCGCCCCGGTGCGGCGCGGGGCCGTCCTGTTCGGCGAGGCGCTCAGCCGCTTCCTCGTGGCCGCCGCCCAGGCGGTGCTGATCATGGTGGTGAGTTCGCTGCTGTTCGGCGTCTCCTGGGGCGAGCCGTTCGGCGTCGCCGCCGTCGTGGGCGTCTTCGCGCTGGTCGCCACGGGGGCCGCGATCCTGATGGGCAGCCTGGTCCGCTCGTCGGCGCAGCCGTCGGCGATCGGGCCGCCGCTCGGCATCGTGCTCGGCATGCTCGGCGGCTGCCTGTGGCCCGCCGAGGCCGCCGGCCCGACGCTCGACACCATCGGCCACCTGTTCCCGCACGCCTGGGGGATGGACGCCCTCCTGACTCTGTCCCGGCCCGGGACCGGCCTCGGCGACGTGCTGCTCGAGGTCGCCGTCCTGGGCCTGATGGCCGCCGTTCTGCTGAGCCTGTCCCTTGTCCTGTTCAGCCGACGAACGAGAACCCTCTGAGGAGGCAGCACATGATCAATTCGACCACCGAATGGCCCGCCGACATCGCGGGTGTCTACCGATACGCGACCAGGAAAGGCGCCATCGACGCTCTCGACGTGGCGGCCGGTGAGCTCGGCATCGGCGTGCGCGAGTTGAACGAGGCGGTGAACCAGCTCGTCGAGAGCCGTCTGTTACGCGCCGTCGACGGCGCCGCCCACCGGTTCATCCCGGTGGACCCGCAGGTCGCGGCCAACGCGCTGGTCTCCTCGGTCGAGCGGGAGATCTACCAGCGGCGGGAGCTGATCGACCAGATCCGGGACTTCGTCGGTCCCGCGCCGTCGCCGATCGAGTACCTGGCCGGGTCGCTGGAGGTGCGCGGCTTCCTCAAGATGGCCGGGGACGCCTGCCGTACCGAGGTGCTGGTCCTGCAGTCCGGTGACGACGACGCCGAGGAGCTGGCGCGGGCGTACCTGCCGCTGCTCGCGCGCGGCGTCACCGTGCGGATCGTCTGCCAGCACCGGAACCGGGCCGACCTGACCACTCGGATGAAGCTGAAGCAGCTCATCGACGCGGGCGCGGCCATCGGCACGGTCAGTCACGTCCCGCGCTCCGCGGTCGTCTTCGACCGCACGCTGGTCGTGCTGTTCGGCCTGTCGGACGGCGAGACCAACGTGGCGCGGGTGCACAACGACGGGATCGTGCGGTTCCTGCTCGACCTGTTCGACCACCTGTGGGACACCGCGACGCCGCTGGAGGGCGCCGAGTCCGGCTACGCGAACGTCGCCGACGACCTGCGGCAGGCCATCGCGGGGCTGATGGCGAAGGGCTACACCGACGAGGTGGTGGCCCGCAAGCTCGGCATGTCGGTGCGGAGCTGCCGCCGGCACATCGCCACCCTGATGCGTGACCTGGAGGCCACCAGCAGGTTCCAGGCGGGGGTGCAGGCGGCCCGCACCTTCCTGGCCGGCGGCGCGTGAGGGGGTCCGCCGCCGCCGGCGGCGGACCCGAGTTCTCAGCGCGTCGCCACCACGACGCCGGCCAGGGCGCCAGCCCGGTCGCAGACCAGGTTCAGTCCTCTGACCAGTTCCTCGACCGTCATGCGGGGGCTCAGGCACATCCTGACGGAGCTGTTGGCGTCCTCGGCGCCCACCCCGATCGCGGTGAGCACGGGTGAGGGCTCCTGGGAGTCGGAGTTGCACGCCGACCCGGTCGACAGCGCCACCGACGGCAGGCTCGCGACCAGGCTCTCGCCGCGCACGCCCGGCAGCACCAGGTTCAGCACGTGCGGGACGCCGGCCTCCGGGCGCCCGTTGAGGCGCAGGCCGGGGATGCGGCGGGTGAGCAGTTCCAGCGCGGTCGCGCGCAGCAGCGCGACCTTCCTGCCGTCCTCCTCCATGCGGGCCGAGGCCAGCTCGCAGGCCGTGCCGAGACCGACCGCCAGGTGGGTGGGGATGGTGCCGCTGCGCAGGTCGTACTGGCCGCCGCCGTAGGTGATGGGGCGGATCCTGCGGCGGATCTCCGGGCGGACGTACAGGACGCCGACGCCCTTCGGGCCGCCGATCTTGTGGGCGGACATGGCCAAAGTGTCGACGGCCGCACCGGCCACGTCGATCGGGATCCGGCCCGCGGCCGGGGCGGCGTCGACGTGCAGCAGCGCGCCGCTCTCATGGCAGAGCGCGGCCATCTCGCGGACCGGCTGGATGGTGCCGATCTCGCTGTTCACCCAGGCCACCGTGGCCACCCGGGTGTCGAAGTCGAGCCGGTCGGCGAACCGGGGCAGGTCGACCACGCCGTCGGCCCGGATCGCCATGGTGCGGACGCCGACGCCGCGCCCGCGCAGCGCGCGGGCGACCGACAACGACGACTTGTGGTCGGTGGGGCAGAACACCGCGTTGACCGGGGCGCGGTCGTCGTGGCCGAACGCGCCGAGCAGCGCGATGTTGTTGCTCTCGGTCGCGCCGGAGGTGAACACGACGCCGGCCGGGTCGCCGCCGAGAAGCCGCGCGACCGACTCGGCGGCCCCGTCCACCGCCCTGCGGGCACGCTTGCCCAGCAGGTGAGGGGAGGACGGGTTGCCGAACTCCTCGCGCAGATACGGCAGCATCGCGTCGAGCACTTCCTCGTCCACCCGGGTGGTGGCGCAGTTGTCCAGGTATATGACGTCCATGGTTCCGCCCCTCAACTCCGGAAGGTGCTGACCGTCACCAGCTTCGAGTAGATCTCGTCGGTGGACATCTCGCCGCTGCCGCCGGGGTCGGCGATCACGACGGTCATGCCGGTGAGCCCGTAGAGGCTGAGCGCGATCTCGACCCCGGTCCGCACCGGGGACAGGCACTCGCCCGGGGCGTAGATCACGATGGTCCGGTAGCCGGCCCGGTGGACCTCGGAGATCATCTCGGTGATCTCGCCGGCGCAGCCGGTGACGCCGCAGCTGATCAGGGTGCGGTAGTTGCCCGACTCGTCCAGGAACGAGACCTCGGTGTCGTTCGCGCCGGACTCCAGCACCCGCTTTTCGAGCTTCCCCTGCTTGACGAACTTGTCGGCGGCCTTCTGGAAGCGGTACTTGAGCCAGGTCTCCGGGAACGCCAGCGGGTGTTTGCGGCTGGGCAGCACACTCCCCGCGTCCAGTCCCGCCTCGCGCAGGATGCGCTCGTAGCCGTCGGGCAGCCCGGTGAAGCCGTCGAGGAACTCGGCGCGCAGCTCAGAGGCGGGACGGCCGCCGGTGGGGACGTACTGCCAGTCGTTGATCAGCAGCAGCAGCCTGACGTCGGCGACGGTTTTCGCGTACGACGTGATCAGGTCGACCGAGAGCCGCCAGGTGTACCCCGGGAAGATCCCGACCCGGCCGGCGATCCGGTCGCGCATCGTGGCGGACGACTGCTCCTCCAGGACGCCGGGGACGAGCCTGCCGGTGCCCTCCTCCTCGAACAGCATGAAGTGGCCGCCCATGACGACGAGCCCGTCCAGGTTCGCGGTGGCGAGTTCGCGGTCGATGGCGGTGCGAAGCTCCTGCTCGGAGGAGACGAGCTGGTGGAACCTGCTTATGGTCTCCGTGGACAGTTCAGTCATGATCGAACTCCGGGTTGTAGTAATTGGCCCGCCAGGGTGCCCAGCGGCGTGACGCCGGTGAGCTCGTGGAGGGTGACTCCCGCCCATCCGAGGTCCCGGAGCAGGGCGAGCACCCGCGGGATCCGCAGGACCCTGCCCCCGGCGTCGGCGTAGTTCCGGTCCGGGTCGACGCCGGCGAGTCCGTTCGCCCGAGCGACGGCGGCCGCCAGGGCCTCCACCGCCCCCTGCTCCGGGACGGTCCGCAGGTCGTGCCGCCGGGCGGGCGGAGGCGCCGGGGCGAAGCCGGCCAGTGCGGCGACGTCGCTGGTCCGCAGGCCGTCCGGCGTCGCGTCGTAGGTGAGGATCACGGTCTCCAGGGCGCGCAGGAAACGCTCGACGGCGTCCCCGTCCATGACCGAGGAGGCGGCGTGCAGCGCGACCACGACGGAGTCCTGCCACTGGTCGACCCGGACGTAGGTGTCGGTGCCGTAGGCGTCGGCCGCCGGCTGCCAGGTGACCCTGCTGCGCCGCGCGCGGGACTCCAGGGTGGGCTGCTTGATGAAGTTGAACTCCGAGGCCAGCCGGGCCCCCTTCCTGGCCAGCAGCTCGACCACCGCGCCGTAGGGGACGTAGGCGTGCTCCCGCGCCTGCTCGAACCGGTCGGCGACGCGGGCCAGCAACTCGGCGAAGGGCGGGTCGTCCCGCACGTCGACGCGCATGAGCAGCGGGGAGAACATGCAGGTCAGGACATTCGAGTACGGGCCGCTCTCGCGGTTGCCGGTGAACGTCAGATGGTCGAAGGAGGGGCCGCCGGTGTAGGCGGCCATCAGCGCCGTGTAGGCCGCCAGGTGGACCTGCGACGGCCACACCCGGTGGCGGGCGGCGATCCGCTGCGCGGCCCCCAGCAGGGCCGGGGAGACCAGTGACGCCCGCAGCGTCTCCACGGGCGGTCCGGGCCGGCGGCGGTCGCCGAACCCGTCGGCCGGCATGGCCTCGATCTCCTTCTCCCAGTACGCCAGCGCCGGCGCCGGGTCCAGGGACGCCTCGTGCCGGACCAGATCGGAGGGGCGGTGCCGGACCGGTTCGACGGCGGTCGGCCGCCGGGCCACCACGCCCGCGCAGCTCGCCCACATCTCGCGCTTCAGCTCCGTGACCGTCCACATGTCCACCGCGAGGTGGTTCAGCACCACCACCGCCTGCCGGGGCGCGCCCTCGGTGGTGATGATGACGACCCGGATCGGCCACTCTTCGGCGATGTCGAACTCGGCCGTGCCGAGCCGGTCGACGACCTCGGCGGGCATGGCCGTGCCGTCCTTCTCGGCGGACAGGACGACGAGGGGACACGGGCCGGGCGGGCGGACGACCCGGTAGGGGTCGCCGTCGCGGTCGAAGTGGTAGGTGGTGCGCAGCGTCTCGTGCCGGCGGACCGTCTGATTGAGAACCGCCCGGCAGTTCTGGATCGTCAGGCCCGCTGGAATGTCCAGATTCAGAATGATATGTGTATTGTGGCGAGCGCCCGGCGGCAGTTCGTGGTAGCGGAGCCAGATGTAATGCTGACCCCAGCCGAGATCCATGTTCATCGGCGACCCGGCCTCCTGCGGTTGAACGGTTCAGCGTACTCAGGCTAAATGAGAAGACGGCCGCCGTCCTGACCTGCCGCTGGCATGTTGTCTTCGGCATAAAGCTGCCAGAGCCATTTCTTGACAGGTGTCGCGGAATTCAATGACGCTGAACACGGTAATTCAGCGCAGCAATTTCGAGGAGACCCGTGATGGAAATACCTCACGAGTTCCAGGCCATTCTCCGCCGGCATCTGCCCTACGCCGGGCCGGGTGATCTGGCCCCCGGTGACGATCTCACCGCGCTCGGGCTGGATTCGATGGGAGTGGTGCAGTTGCTGGTCGATCTGGAGGACGGGTACGACCAGGAGCTGCCCGACGACATCCTCGACGAGGAGACGTTCGCGACGGTGGGGTCGTTGTGGGCCCGGCTGTCGGCGCTGCTGGACTCGGCGCGGGCCGGGCTCTGAGCCGTGCTGACGCGCCTGGACGACCTGCTGCGGTTCGGTGCCGACGACCACGCGGCGGTCACGTACAAGGATGAGACGCTCACCTATCGCGAGCTGCGCAGCCGGGTCGCGCGAGCGGCCGAAGGGCTGCGCGGGCTGGAGCCCGGCGCCCGGGTCGCGATATACGCGGAGAAGCGCCTCGAAACGGTCGTGGCGATCTTCGCGGTGGCGGCGGCCGGCGGGGTCGTCGTCCCGATCAATCCGCTATTCAAACCGCGACAGGTCGAGTACGTCATCGAGGACTGCGGCGCCGTGCTCCTGCTCACCACAGCCGAGCGGGCGCGCACGCTGACCGGTTCGGTGCGCACGTCGCTGATCGAGGACCTGGGCGCGGGGACGCCGGACCGGCACGAGGCGACCGCCCCCGCCGGCATCGCGGCGATCCTCTACACCTCCGGCAGTACCGGACGGCCGAAGGGCGTCGTGCTGAGCCACGGCAACCTGCTCACGGGCGCGGAGAGCGTCGCCGGTTACCTCGGTCACACCGCCCGGGACGTGGTCCTCGCGGCGCTGCCGCTGAGCTTCGACGCCGGACTGAGCCAGCTCACCACCACGTTCCTGGCCGGAGCCCATGTGGTGCTGGTCAACTACCTGCTGCCCCGCGACGTCGTCCGGCTCTGCGCCCGGCACCGGGTGACGGCGCTGACCTGCGTGCCGCCGCTGTGGACCCAGCTCGCCATCCAGCGCTGGCCCGACGAGGCGACCCGGCACCTGCGCTATTTCGCGAACACCGGCGGCCGGCTGCCCACGACCACCCTGGCCCGGCTGCGCGAGACGTTCCCCCAGGCCACCCCCTTCCTGATGTACGGCCTGACCGAGGCCTTCCGGTCCACCTACCTCGACCCCGCGGAGATCGACCGCCGGCCCGGATCGATCGGCAAGGCGATCCCCGGGGCGGAGGTCCTGGTCGTACGGGCGGACGGTTCGGTCTGCGACCCCGGCGAGGAGGGGGAGATCGTGCACAGGGGACCGCTGGTGTCACTCGGCTACTGGAACGACCCGGCCCGGACCGCGGCGCGATTCCGGCCGTTCCCGCCCGGCGCCGACGAGATCGCCGTCTGGTCGGGCGACGTCGCCTACCGCGACGACGACGGCTTCATCTACTTCGTCGGACGCACCGACGACATGATCAAGACCTCCGGCTACCGGCTGAGCCCGACCGAGGTGGAGGAGGCGGCCTACGCCACCGGCCTGGTCGCCGAGGCCGTCGCGGTCGGCGTGCCGGACGAGGACCTGGGCGAGGCGGTGACGCTGCACGCCGTGCTCACCGCCGCCACCACGACCCCCGAGGAGCTGCGCCGGGCGATGGAACACGACCTGCCCCGCTACATGGTGCCGCGCCGGTTCCTCCTCGCCGACGCGTTGCCCCGCTCGGGAAACGGCAAGTTCGACCGCGCCGAACTCCGCCGCCGGGCGATGCGATGACCTGGGCAGGCAACCGCGACGGGGAGCTGACCGTCGGTGGGATCCCCATCGGGAGGCTCGCCGCCCGGGCCGGGAGCACGCCGTTCTTCGCTTACGACCGCGACCTCGTCACCCGCAGGGTCGCCTCCGTCCGCGCCGCCCTGCCAGTCGGAGTCGAGCTGAGCTACGCGGTCAAGGCCAACCCGATGCCCGCCCTGCTGCAGCATCTGAGCGGCCTGGTCGACGGCTTCGACGTGGCCTCGGCGGGGGAGTTGCGGCACGCGCTCGACACGCCGGTGCCCGCCGCCCGGATCGGCTTCGCCGGGCCGGGCAAGACCGCCGGGGAACTGACGCAGGCGGTCGCGGCCGGCGTGACGGTGGAACTGGAATCGGAGACGGAACTGGCCAGGGTGCGCGCGATCGGCGCCGCCCTCGGAGTGCCCGCCCGGATCGCGATCCGGGTCAATCCCGACTTCACGGTGCGAGGCTCCGGCATGCGCCTGGGCGGCGGGCCGCAGCAGTTCGGCATCGACGCCGAACGGGTGCCCGAGGTGCTCGCCCGGCTGGGCGGCGACGTCGACTTCCAGGGCTTCCACGTCTTCGCGGGCTCGCAGAACCTGCGCGCCGACCACATCTGCGAGGCGCAGCGGCGCACCGTGGACCTGGTCCTGGGGCTCGCCGACGTGTCGCCGCCCATCCGGTACCTCAACCTCGGCGGCGGGTTCGGCATCCCGTACTCGCAGCGGGACCGGCCCCTCGACCTGGCGCCGATCGGCGAGAACCTGGCGCGGCTCATGGACGAGCGCGTCACCCCGCTGCTGCCGGACGCCCGCGTCGTCATCGAACTCGGGCGCTACCTGGTCGGCGAGGCCGGCGTGTACGTCACCCGGGTCGTGGACCGGAAGGAATCGCGGGGCACGACCTTCGTGGTCGTGGACGGCGGGATGCACCACCAGCTGGCGGCCTCGGGGAACCTCGGGCAGGTGATCCGGCGCAACTATCCGATGGCCGTGGCCACCCGCATGGGGCAGCCCGCGGACGCGCCGGTCACCGTGGTCGGCCGCCTGTGCACCCCCCTCGACCTGCTCGGCGACCGGGTGGAACTCCCGAAAGCCGAGATCGGCGACCTGGTCGTCGTGTTCCAGGCCGGCGCGTACGGCCTCACGGCGAGCCCCACCGCGTTCCTCAGCCATCCCGCGCCGGTCGAGATCCTCGTGTGAGACGGGTGCCGGGCCGGGCCCGGCACCGCTCACTCCGGCAGGGGCGCCGTCGCGGGGAACAGGGACGGCGCCAGGCTCGCGTGGTCGACGTCCCACAGGTCCTTGAGGCCGGTCTCCGGGGCCGTCGCGGCGACCTGGACGCCGAGCGCGATCGTGCGCAGCATGGCGACCATGCTCGCGGCCGGGATGATCGCCGGGTCGGCGAGCATGAAGATGCTGGTCCGGCCGTTCGCCACCGTCACCCTGACCCGGAACGGCTGGCCGTACTGCTGCGCCAGCGGCGTCCACGACAACTCGGCCGGGGTGTCGGCGGTGGCGTCGGACGCCCGGCGGTCGAGCTGCACGTAGTTGAACCAGCAGCGGAACAGCTGGTTCACCCAGCAGTCGTGCGCCACGTCGACGCCACGCTCGGCGGCGACCTCCGCGGCGAGCGCGGCGATCCGGTCGAAGTCGTAGGAGGAGTAGCGGTAGGCCCGCGCCCCGGCCCAGTGGAGGCGCTTGACGTGCTCGCCCAGCGGCGATCCCGGGTCGACCGTCGCGACGACCGGGATGAGCTGGTTCATCGTGCCGATCACATGGTGGTGTTCCGGCGAGAACCGGTTGGAGGCCATCAGGCTCATCGTCACCCTGCCGGTGTCGGTGTGGCGGGCCAGCCCCGCGGCGACCAGCGCCATCACCAGCGCGGGCGCGGTCACGCCGAGCCTTCTGGCGGCCAGCGCGGCCAGCCCGCCGAGGCGGTGCGAGTGCAGGGTGACCTCAAGGCGGTCGCGCTTCACCTTGGCCGGCAGCGTCGGCAGCGGGTCGGCCAGGACGTCGCCGAGGGTGCGCCGCCAGTACCGTTCCGACGCCTCCTGCCGGTCCCGCCACCGCTCGGTGCGCTGCTCGCGGGCCAGCTCGCTCGGCGTCGGCCCGAGTTCGGCGACCGCCCCCGGGTCGGCGATCAGGGCGCTGAACTGGTCGGTCAGGTGGTTGATCGACCAGACGTCCATGATCAGATGGGAGAAGGACAACGCGAGGAAAACCGCCGACCCGTTGGTGGTGATCATGCGCCCGCGCCAGCACAGGCCGCCCTCCATCGCGAACGGCAGCGCGCAGAGTTCGTCCTTGGTGTCCTCGGGGTCCTCCCAGTCGCGGACCACCCGGTCGACCCGCTCGATCGGCAGTTCCGCCGACTCGTGCACCCGCTGGACCGGCTGCCCGTCCACGACGTGATAGGTGGTGCGCAGCGGCTCGTGCCGGTCCATCAGCACACGCAGCGCGTTCTCGACCCGGGCCATCGGCAACCCCCGCAGGTCGCAGACGATGGGAAGGTTCGCGTCCTGCATCCAGTCGTCCGGATATCGCTCGATCTCGCGCCAGCTGAAGAGCTGACCGTGGCTGAGGGGGGCGTCGGCGGGCATCGGTTCTCCTAGTGGTTCGTGACGGACTGCCGTCCCAGCCACACCACGTAGACGGCGACGGCGACGGCGATCTCGAACATGGTCCCCAGCGTGACCAGGCTCGCCACGTCGGGATGGATCAACGGCAACCCCCGCAGATCCTGCATCAGGCTGAACACGACCAGGCCGGCGTAGGAGCCCGCGACGGTCCACGTGAGCCGCACCCTGACCAGCCGGGGCCGCACCCAATCGGTGCGGCGGGCCAGCGGCCGGAGCACCGCGGCGGACACCACGACGACCGGCAGCGCCTGCGCCGCCAGGAACAGCGTGAAGTCGCCGCCGACGGCGAGCGCGGCCGCACCCCCGGCCAGGGTGACCGCCGAACCCCACCGCAGCGCCGACACCGGTTCGGGCTCGGTCCGCCGCGACACGACCAGGAGCACGCAGACCACCAGACCGGCCGCCCAGACGCCGCACACGAGCGCGTCGATCCCCCGGAGCGGGAACAGCACGCCACCGGCGACCAGGAGGATCCCGGCCGAGGCGGCCCAGACCATCGCCGGACCGAATGGCGGGCTCACGTTTCGCGACCCGGCCTCTTCTCCCAAAGAGTTCTCCCCAGAGATGAATTCCGTGCAGGCGTCTATTCGATTTCGGTCGAGAATAGCGCGTGGTACCAGCATCAGAGCTCGCGCGTGCGGTCGTGTCAAGGCGCCGCCGCCGGACGGCGATGACAACTAGCTACTGGCAACAAGGTGCCAGCAGGCGATCGTGGCCCGGTGCGGGGAGCCGCCCGTAGGGTCGCAGTAACTTCCAGTGGTGACCATTTGAATAACGCTGGTGTCCATCGTTTTCCCCGTATGGATATTACGGCTCGAGGTGGCGCATTCATGGTTCAGGACTCGATTCAGTCGGACGCCCGGCGCGATTCGTCGGTCGAGCCGGTCGCTGTGGTTGGCCTTTCCTGCCGGCTTCCCAGGGCGGACACCCCCGAGCGTTTCTGGCGCCTCCTCCGGGACGGCGTGGACGCGGTGACCGAGGTCCCCGCCGGCCGGTGGCCGGACGCCGCCGCCCCCGGCCGGGGCGGGTTCGTCGACGACGTGGACGGTTTCGACGCCGCCTTCTTCGGGATCTCCCCGAACGAGGCCGCCGCCATGGACCCGCAGCAGCGGCTGGTCCTGGAACTCGCCTGGGAGGCGCTGGAGCACGCCGGGGTCGCCCCCACCACCCTGCGGGACGCGGCGGCCGGGGTGTTCGTCGGCGCGATCTCCAACGACCACGCCGCCCTGCTCGGCGAACCCGGGCGGCACACCTACGTCGGCGCCAACCGGGCGATGATCGCCAATCGCGTCTCCTACTTCCTGGGTCTGCGCGGCCCGAGCCTCACGCTGGACACCGGGCAGTCGTCGTCGCTGGTGGCGGTGGAGCTGGCGTGCGAGAGCCTCCGGCGGGGCGAGACCGGCCTGGCCCTGGCCGGCGGCGTCAACCTGAACCTGCTCGCCCGGACGACCGCCGCCATCGGCAGCTTCGGCGCGTTGTCCCCCGACGGGCGCTGCCACACCTTCGACGCCCGCGCGAACGGTTACGTCCGGGGCGAGGGCGGCGCGCTCGTCGTGCTCAAGCCGCTCGCCGCGGCGCTCGCCGACGGCGACACGGTGCACTGCGTGATCCTCGGCGGGGCCGTCAACAACGACGGCGGCGGCGACGGCCTGACCGTGCCGAGCGCCCGCGCCCAGCAGGAGGTCATCACGCTGGCCCGCCGCTCGGCCGGGGTCGCCCCCGAGGAGGTCCAGTACGTCGAGCTGCACGGCACCGGCACGAAGGTGGGCGACCCGATCGAGGCCGCCGCCCTCGGCGGGGCCCACGCCGGATCCCGCCCCCCGGGGCATCCGCTGCTGGTCGGTTCGGTCAAGACGAACATCGGCCACCTCGAAGGCGCGGCGGGCGTCGCCGGCCTCCTCAAGGTCGTGCTCAGCCTCAAGAACCGCGAGCTGCCGCCCAGCCTCCACTTCGAGAGCCCGAACCCGGACATCCCCCTCGCCGACCTGGCCCTTGAGGTCGTCCAGGACTCCCGCCCGTGGCCCGCCCCCGGCGATCGGCTGGTCGCGGGCGTCAGCTCGTTCGGCATGGGCGGCACCAACTGCCATCTGGTCCTCGCCGAGGCCCCGGCGACCACCGAATCTCCGGACGCCGGTTCCCCGGACGTCTCCGGACCGCCCTGGGTGATCTCCGCGCGGTCGGCCGAGGCGCTCCGCGCGCAGGCCGGACGCCTCCGCGACCGGATCGACGGCGAGCCGGCGGTCCACGCCGCCGACGTGGCGCTCTCGCTGGTCACGACCCGGGCGCACCTCGAGCACCGGGCGGTGGTCCTCGGCGAGCGCCGCCGGGAGGCGCTCGACGCGTTCGCCGGCGGGCGGCCCGACGAGTCGGTGGTGAGCGGATCGGTCGTCTCCGGCCGGCGGGCGTTCGTCTTCCCCGGCCAGGGGTCGCAGTGGGCGGGGATGGCCGCGGAACTGCTCGACGGGTCGCCGGAGTTCGCCGCGCTCGTCGCCTCCTGCGACGCCGCGCTCGCGCCGTTCGTCGACTACTCCGTCCTCGGCGTCCTGCGCGGCGCCCCCGACGCCCCCGGCCTGGACCGGGTCGACGTGGTGCAGCCGGCGTTGTGGGCGGTCATGGTGTCGCTCGCCGGGTTGTGGCGGGCGAACGGCGTCGAACCCGACCTGGTCCTCGGGCACTCGCAGGGCGAGATCGCCGCGGCCACCGTCGCCGGGGCGCTGAGCCTCGCGGACGGGGCGCGGGTCGTGGCGCTCCGCAGCCGGGCCATCGCCGGGATCGCCGGGCGCGGCGGCATGATGTCGGTCGCCGCGCCGCTCGACGTCGTCGAGGCGGCCGTACGCCCGCTGGCGCCGCAGGTGGGCGTGGCCGCGTTCAACGGCCCGCGCTCGGCGGTCGTGTCCGGGCCGCGCGCGGTCCTCGCCGAACTGGGGGAGCGGCTCGCCGCCGACGGGCACCGGGTCAAGCTGCTGCCGGTCGACTACGCATCCCACTCGCCCGAGGTCGAGAGCGTGCGCGACGAGGTCGTCGCCGCGCTGGAGCCGATCCGGCCGGTGCGCTCGGCGATCCGGTTCGTCTCCACCCTCACCGGCGAGCCGATGGACACCTCCGGGCTCGACGCCGGGTACTGGTACCGCAATCTGCGGCAGCCGGTCCGGTTCGCGCAGGCCACCCGGTCGGCGCTCGACCTGGGCGCCGCCCTGTTCGTCGAGTGCAGCCCGCATCCGGTGCTCGGCGCGGGCGTCGCGGAGACGGCCGAGGACGCGGAGCGGGACGTCGCGGTCGTCGGGTCGCTGCGGCGCGGCGAGGGCGGGCCCGACCGGTTCACGCGGTCGCTGGCCGAGGCGTACACGGCGGGGGCGCCCGTCGACTGGGCGGCCCGGGGCGACGCCTCGGCCCGGCGGATCGACCTGCCGACCTACCCGTTCCAGCGCCGCCGGCACGGCCAGGCGGCGATCGTGCCCCGTCCCTCCTCCCCGGTGGTCACGGCGGCCGATCCGGAGACGGGCGGCGCGCCGGCCGGGCTGTCGCGGCGCGAGATCCGCGACCTGGTCCTCACCACCGCCGCCGGTGTCCTCGGGCACCAGGACGGCACGGGCGTGGAGCCGCACCGGACGTTCAAGGACCTCGGTTTCGACTCGGCGGCCACGGAGGACCTGCGGGCCAGGCTGCGCGCCGCGCTCGGGACGCGGTTACCCACCGGGCTGCTGTTCGACCACCCGACGCCCGACCGGCTGGCCGACCACCTGTACACGCTGACCGGCGGTGGCACGGTCGCCGCCGCCCCGGCCGAGCCGACCGGCCCCGACGGCGACCCGATCGTGGTGGTCGCGATGGGCTGCCGCTACCCCGGCGGCGTGACGACCCCCGAGGAGCTGTGGCGGCTCGTGCGCACCGGGGCCGACGCCGTCGGCGAGTTCCCCGAGGACCGGGGCTGGGACCTCGACGCGTTGTCGGACACCAGCGACACCCGCCACGGCGGCTTCCTCACCGGCGCGGATCTGTTCGACGCCGGATTCTTCGGGATCAGCCCCCGCGAGGCGGTCGCCATGGACCCCCAGCAGCGGCTGCTGATGGAGGTCTCCTGGGAGACCGTCGAACGGGCCGGCCTGGACCCGGCCACACTCGACGGCACCCCCACCGGCGTCTTCGTCGGCGCGATGTCCTCCGACTACGGGCCGCGCCTGCACCGGCCCACCGGCGTCGCCGACGGCCACCTCCTGACCGGCACCGCCCTCAGCGTCGCCTCCGGCCGGATCGCCTACACGCTGGGCCTGCGCGGCCCCGCGATCACGGTCGACACGGCGTGCTCGTCGTCGCTGGTCGCGATCGTGCTGGCCATGCAGGCGCTGCGGCGGGGCGAGTGCTCGCTGGCGCTGGCCGGGGGCGTGACCGTGATGTCCAACCCCGGGCTGTTCGTCGAGTTCAGCAGGCAGGGCGGCCTGGCCGCCGACGGCCGCTGCAAGGCCTTCTCCGCCCAGGCCGACGGCACCGGCTGGGGCGAGGGCGTGGGCATGCTCCTGCTCGAACGGCGGTCGGAGGCGGTCCGGCACGGCCACCCGATCCTGGCCGTCCTGCGCGGCGGCGCGATCAACCAGGACGGCGCGAGCAACGGCCTCACCGCACCGAGCGGCCAGGCCCAGCGCGACGTCATCCGCCAGGCGCTCGCGGACGCCCGCCTGTCGCCCGCCGACGTGGACGCGGTGGAGGCGCACGGCACGGGAACCCGGCTCGGCGACCCGATCGAAGCCGAGTCGATCATCGCCGCATACGGCGCGGACCGCGATCCGGACCGGCCGGTCTGGCTCGGCTCCCTGAAGTCCAACGTCGGGCACACCCAGGCCGCGGCCGGGGTCGGCGGCCTGATCAAGATGGTCAAGTCCCTGGAGCACCGCACGCTCCCGCGCACCCTCCACGCCGACGAGCCCACGACCCAGGTCGACTGGTCGGCGGGCCGGGTGCGCCTCCTCACCGAACCGGTCGGCCTGCCGGGCGACCGGCCGCTCCGGGCGGCCGTCTCCAGCTTCGGCATCAGCGGCACCAACGCCCACGTCATCGTGGAGCGCGAGCCGGTCGCCCCGAGCTCCGCGAGCTCCGCGAGCTCCCCGAGTTCCGCCACCTCCCCGCTGGTCTGGGTGTTGTCGGCGAAGACCGGCGGCGCGCTCCGGGATCACGCGGTGCGCCTCGGCGCGTTCGCCGAGGCCGCCGCCGAGGAGGATCTGGCCGCGGCCGGGCCGCTGCTGGCGCGGCGGGCGGCCTTCGCGCACCGCGCGGTCGTGGTGGCGCGGGACCGGGCGGACCTCCTCGACGCACTGGCGGCCGTCGCCGCCGGCACGCCGCACGCGGCCGTGGTGGCGGGCGTCGCCGCGGGCCCGGCGCGGCCGGTGTTCGTCTTCCCCGGGCAGGGGTCGCAGTGGGCCGGGATGGCCGTCGAGCTGCTGGCGTCCAGCGCCGTGTTCCGGGAGCACCTGGCCCGGTGCGACGACGCGCTCAAACCGTATGCCGGCTGGTCGGTGGCGGACGTCCTGCGGGGGGCCGAGGGCGCGCCGGAGCTGGAGGGCTCCGACGTCATCCAGCCGGTGCTGTTCGCGGTGATGGCCTCGCTGGCCGCGTTGTGGCGGTCGGTCGGGGTGGATCCCACCGCCGTGGTCGGGCACTCGCAGGGGGAGATCACCGCCGCGTACGTCGCGGGGGCGCTGTCGCTGGAGGACGCGGCCAAGGTCGTGGCGCTGCGCAGCAAGGCGCTGATGAAGCTGGGCGGCACCGGCGGGATGCTCGCCGTGTCGCTGCCGGCCGACCGGATCGATCTGGCGCGCTGGGACGGCCGGTTGTGGCCCGCCGTGTACAGCGGCCCGGCCAGCACGGTCGTCGCCGGCGACCTGGACGCGCTGGCGGAGTACGCGGCGGAGTGCGGCGAGGCCGTGCGGACCCGGCCGGTCGCGATCGACTACGCCGCGCACACCCCGCACATCGCGGCGCTGCGCGAGGAGCTGCTGGCCACGCTCGGCGACGTCACGCCGCGCCCGACCGAGGTCGCGTTCTGCTCGGCCCGCGACGGCGCGTTCATCGACCCCGCCGAGCTCACCGCCGACTACTGGTTCACCAGCCTCCGCACCCCGGTCCGTTTCCAGCAGGCGATCGAGGCGTTCGAGGGCACCCCGGTCTTCATCGAGGCCAGCCCCCATCCGACGCTGACCGGGCACGTCCAGGACACCCTGGCGGCGGCCGACCGGCCGGGCGGGGCCACCGGCACACTCCGCCGTGACCAGGGTGGTCTCGCGCGGTTCCTGACGGCGGTCGCCCACGCGTACACGCTGGGCGCCGACATCGACTGGGCCGCCGCGCTCGGCGGCGGGCCGGGCCACCACGTCGAGCTGCCCACCTATCCGTTCGAGCGCAGCCGCCACTGGCTCGACGGCGACGCCCCGGCGGGGCCGGGCGCCTCGGGGCACCCCCTGCTCGGCGCGGTCGTGGCGCTGGCCGACGACGGGTTTCTGCTCAGCGGGCGGGTGTCGCGCGGCGGCGCGCCCTGGCTGGGCGACCACGCCGTCGACGGCGAGGCGATCCTGCCCGGCACGGCGTTCCTGGAGTTCGCGCTGGCCGCCGCGGCCGCCGCGGACTGCGAGGAGGTCGAGGAGCTGACGATCGAGGCGCCCCTGCCGCTGCGGGGCGCGTGGTCGGTCGAGGTCCAGGTCGCGGTCGCCCGCGCCGACGAGCAGGGGCGGCGCGCGTTCACGATCCACGCCCGCCCGGCCGCGGACGCCGAGAACTCGTGGACCCGGCACGCGGCGGGCACACTCGCGCAGTCGGCCGGTGCACCGGCCCCGGCATCGGCCTGGTCGCCCGGCACGCCCGTGGACGTCGCCGACGCCTACCAGCGGCTGGCCGAACACGGCTACCGGTACGGCCCCGCCTTCCAGGGCCTGCGCGCCGCCTGGCGGGCCGGCGAGGACACCTATGTGGAGGTCGCGCTGCCCGAGCCGCTGCGCGGGGAGGGGTTCACCCTCCACCCGGCGCTGCTGGACGCGGCTCTCCACCTCCTGGTGCTGGAGGCCGCCGACGAGGCGCGCGACCCCGGCACGCTGCTGCTGCCCTTCTCCTGGACCGGGGTACGGGTGTCCGCCCGGGGCGCGGACGCGCTCAGGGTGCGCCTGTCGGGCGACTCCCTGACGATCTACGACGGGACCGGATCCCCGATCGCCGAGGCGGACGCGCTCCATCTGCGCAGGGTGCCCCGGGGCGCGACGCGGCCCGCCGCGGAGACGTACGGCCTCGACTGGGTCGCGGTGGAGACGCCGGCCGCCGACCTGAGCGACCAGCGCTGGGCCGTCGTCGGGCTGGAGGAGTTCGCCGACGAGATCGGCGCGGCGCTGGAGGCGGCCGGGGTGGTCGCGTCACGCGGCTATGACCTGGTGTCCGTCGCGGAGATGTCGGTCGGCGGCGTCCCGGCCACCGTGCTGGCGCCGATCCCGGCGGACGACGACGACCTTCCCTACGGCGCGCACGACGCCATGAACCAGGCGCTCAACCTCATCCAGGCCTGGGTGGGCGACGACCGGTTCGCCACCTCGCGGCTGGTGTTCGTCACCCGGGGGGCGCGCACGTCGCCGGCGGGCGGCGCGCTCTGGGGGCTGGTGCGCTCCGCGCAGTCCGAGCATCCGGGCCGGTTCGTCCTGCTCGACGTGGAAGGGGGGTTCACCGCCTGGGGTGCGGCCGCGGCCGCCGTGGCGGCAGGCGAGACGCAGCTCGTGACGGGCGACGGCGCGGTCCTGGTTCCCCGCCTGGCCCGCCGGAGCGTCGCCGCGAACACCGAGGAGCTGGGCACGGGCACCGTGCTCGTCACCGGCGGCACCGGCGGGCTGGGCCCGCTGGTCGCCCGGCGGCTGGTCGAGCGGCACGGCGTACACGACCTGCTGCTGGTCTCCCGGCGCGGCCCCGACGCGCCCGGCGCGGCCGAGCTGCGCGCCGAGCTGGAGGCCAGGGGCGCCCGCGTCACCGTCGCCGCCTGCGACGTGTCCGACCGGACCCGGCTGGCGGCGCTCCTCGCCGGCCACCGGGTCACCGCCGTCGTCCACGCCGCCGCCGTCCTGGACGACGTCACCGTCGAGGGCATGTCGGCCGGACGCCTGGACAACGTGTTCGCGCCGAAGGCCGACGCCGCCTGGCACCTGCACGAACTCCTCCCCGAGGCGACCACCTTCCTGATGTTCTCCTCGGTGGCGGGCGTGCTCGGCAACGCCGGCCAGGGCAACTACGCCGCCGCCAACGCCTTCCTGGACGCGCTCGCGGCGCACCGCCACGCCGTGAACCTGCCGGCGGTCTCCGTCGCCTGGGGCCTCTGGGACACCGGATCGGGAATGTCGGGCACGCTGTCCGAGGCCGACACGGCCCGCCTGGCCCGCGCCGGCATCGCTCCGATGAGCACCGAGCAGGGCCTGGAGCTCTTCGACGCGGCACTGACCACGCAGGACCCCCTCCTGGTGGCCGCGACCTGGGACCGCGCCGGGCTTCGCGCGAGGGCGGCGGCCGGCGAACTGCCCCCGCCGCTGCGCGGCCTGGTCCGCGCCCCGAGCCGGACCGCGGCGAAGGCCGCCGAGCAGGCGACCGGAACGGGCGGCCTGGCCGAGAGCCTGGCCCGCCTCACCCCGGACGACGCCCGGGCCCGCCTGGTCGACGTCGTCCGCGCACACGTCGCCGCCGTCCTGGCGCACGGCGCCGCGAGCAGCATCGGCGTCGACCGCGCCTTCAGCGAACTCGGCTTCGACTCCCTCACCGCGGTCGAGCTGCGCAACCGGCTCACCACCGAGACCGGGCTGCGGCTCTCGCCGACGCTGATCTTCGACCATCCCACCGTCGAGGCCCTCGCCGACCACCTGTTCCACATCCTGGCGCCCGCCGCGCCCACCGCCGAGGACACGCTGCGCGCCGCGCTGGAACAGGTCGCGTCCATGGTCGCCGCCGCCAACGGCGACGGGGACTCCCTCCGCGAAAAGCTCGTCGCGATTCTGCAGAGCGGCCTGGAAACCTTCGGGGCCGCCCCGACCACCAGGCTCCGAGGGTGGCCGAGCGGCACCGCGGACGCGGCGGAGCGGCTCAGCTCCGCCTCGGACGAGGAGATCTTCGCGCTGCTCGACGACCGGGCCAAGGCGTCACCCCTGAGGTCCTCACCGGAAAGGTCCGAACATGGCGACTGAGGACAAACTGCGCGAATATCTCAAGCGCGCGATCGTCGAGTTGGCGGAGGCCCGGCAACGGCTCAGCGACAGCGACGACCGCCGGCACGAACCCATCGCGATCGTCGGCATGGCCTGCCGCTATCCGGGCGGGGTCACCAGCCCGGAGGAGTTGTGGGACCTGGTCGCCGCGGGCGGCGACGCCATCGGCGAGATGCCCGCCGACCGCGGCTGGGACGTCGAGGGTCTCTACGACCCCGACCCCGAGGCGATGGGCCGGTCGTACGCCCGGCACGGCGGTTTCCTCTACGACGCGGGCGACTTCGACAACGCGTTCTTCGGGATGAGCCCGCGCACCGCGCTGGCCACCGACCCGCAGCACCGGCTCATGCTGGAGACCTCCTGGGAGGCCTTCGAGCGGGCCGGCATCGACCCGGCCACGCTGCGCGGCAGCCTGACCGGGGTCTACGTCGGCAACATGTACAGCGACTACTCCTCACGGTTCACCGACGGGGCGGTCCCCGAGGGGGTCGAGGGCACGCTGCTGGTGTCGAGCGCGCCCAGCGTGCTGCCGGGGCGGGTGTCCTACACCTTCGGGCTGGAGGGCCCGTCCATCTCGGTGGACACGGCCTGCTCCTCCTCGCTGGTCGCCATCCATCTGGCGGTGCAGGCGCTGCGGCGCGGCGAGTGCACGATGGCCCTGGCGGGAGGGGTCACCGTGATGGCCACCCCCGACTCCTTCGTCGAGTTCTCCCGCCAGCGCGCGCTGGCGCCCGACGGGCGGTGCAAGTCGTTCTCCGCCGACGCGGACGGCGTGGCCTGGGGCGAGGGCGCCGGCATGCTGCTGCTGGAGCGGCTGTCGGACGCGCGCCGCAACGGCCGCCGCGTGCTGGCCGTCATCCGCGGCTCGGCCGTCAACCAGGACGGCGCCAGCAACGGGCTCACCGCCCCGAACGGCCCCGCCCAGGAGAAGGTCGTCGAGCAGGCGCTCGCCGACTCCCGGCTGGAGACCCGCGACATCGACGCCGTCGAGGCACACGGCACCGGCACCCGGCTCGGCGACCCGATCGAGGCGGGCGCGCTGCTCGCCACGTACGGGCAGGGCCGTTCCAAGGACGGCCCGCTCTGGCTCGGCTCGGTGAAGTCGAACATCGGCCACTCCCAGGCCGCCGCCGGGGTGGCCGGCATGATCAAGATGGTGCTGGCGATGCGGCACGGCGTGCTGCCCCGCACGCTGCACGCGGACGACGCCGACAACCAGATCACCCAGCTCGACCAGGCGGGTCAGGGCGACGGGATCCGGCTGCTGACCAGTGCACGCCGCTGGTTCCGCGACGGCCGCCCGCGCCGGGCCGGCGTCTCCTCGTTCGGCATCGGCGGCACGAACGCGCACGTCATCCTCGAAGAGGCCCCCGAGCAGCCGGAGCCGCCGATCCAGGCCCCCGCGGTCGCCGGCGCCCCGCACGCGTGGCCGCTCAGCGCCCGCACCGCCACGTCGCTGCGCGAACAGGCCGCCCGGCTGCACCGGCTGGTCAGCGCCGACCCGACGATGACCCCCGCCGACGTCGCGCACGCCCTGGCGACCCGGCGGGCCAGGTTCGAACACCGCGCCGTCGTCGTCGGCCACGACAGGGAGGCCCTGCTGGCCCGCCTCGGCGGCCACCTCCAGAACGAGTGGATCACCGGCACCGCGCCGGACCGCCCCCGGCTGGCGTTCCTGTTCACCGGGCAGGGCGGCCAGCGGGCCGGCATGGGCCGCGAACTGGCCGCCGCCTCACCTGTCTTCGCCGCCGCGCTCGACGAGGTCTGCGCCGCCCTGGACCGCTACCTGGACCGGCCGCTCCGCCAGGTCATGTGGGCCGGACCCGGCACGCCGGACGCGGCGCTGCTGAACAAGACCCGCTACACCCAGCCCGCGCTGTTCGCCTACGAGGTGGCCGCCTACCGGCTGCTCGAATCGCTCGGCGTCACCCCCGACTTCGTGGCCGGCCACTCCGTCGGCGAGTTCGCCGCCGCGCACGTGTCCGGCGTCTGGTCGCTCGCCGACGCGGCCCGGCTGATCGCCGCCAGGGGGCGGCTCATGCAGGCGCTGGACGTGCCCGGCGCGATGGTCGCCATCGAGGCGGGCGTCGACGAGGTACGGCCCGGACTGACCGGCCAGGTCGGCGTCGCGGCCGTCAACGGGCCCGCCTCCGTCGTCGTGTCCGGCCCCGAGGAGGCGACGCTCGCGGTGGGGGCGCGCTGGCGCGAACTCGGCCGCCGCACCCGCAGGCTGCCGGTCAGCCACGCCTTCCACTCCGCGCTGATGGAGCCCATGCTCGCCGCGTTCGAGGCCGAACTCCGCACCGCCCTGTTCACCGAACCGCAGGTCCCGGCCGCCACCAACCTGGGCGGCGACGCCACCTGGACGCGGCCGTCGTACTGGCTGGACCAGATCCGGCACGCGGTGCTGTTCCAGCCGATGATCGAACGGCTGGAGGCGGACGGCGTGCGCGCCTTCCTGGAGGTCGGGCCCGAGGCGGTGCTGGCCGGGATGGCGCACGACTGCGTCACCGGGCCCGGCACGGTCATCGCCTCACTGCACCGGCGGCAGCGTCCCGAGCCCGACTCGCTCGTCGACTGCCTCGCGCGGGTGGCCGTCACCGGGGTCCCGGTCGACTGGGCGGCGCTGTCCGGCGGCGGCGCGCACGTGGAACTGCCCACCTACGCCTTCGACCGCGAGCGGTTCTGGCTCAGCTCGCTCCTCCGCACCGGCGACGTGACCTCGGCCGGGCTGCGCGACGCGGGCCACCCCCTGCTGGGCGCGGCCGTCGACCTCGCCGACGACGGCACCACGATCCTCACCGGCCGGCTCGCCGCCTCGTCCGCCCCCTGGCTGGGCGAGCACGTGATGCTCGGCTCGGCCGTGCTGCCCGGCGCCGCGCTGGTCGACCTGGTGCTGGACGTGGGCGGCCGGATCGGCTGCGACACGATCGAAGAGATCATGTTCGAGGCCCCGCTGGTGCTGCCCTCCCGCGGCGCGGTCGACGTGCAGGTCGTGCTCCAGCACGCCGACGGCCCCCGCCCGATCCGGGTCTACTCCCGGCCCGCCGGCGAGCCGGAGGCCGTCTGGACCCGGCACGTCTCCGGCCTCGTCAGCGCGGCGCCCGCCCCGGCGACGGCCGCCGCCTGGGCCGCCGAATGGCCTCCCGCCGACGCCGTCCCCCTCCCCGTCGACGGCGGCTACGAGCGGCTGGCCGACCTCGGCTACGAGTACGGCCCCTCCTTCCAGGCCGTGCGCGCCCTCTGGCGGCAGGGCGAGGACCTGTTCGCCGAGGTCGCCCTCGACGACGACCAGGACGTCGCGGGGTACGGCGTCCACCCCGCGCTCCTGGACGCGATGTTCCACCCCGTGCTGCTGGCCGACACCGCCGCCGGTGAGCTCCGCCTCCCGTTCGAGTTCCGCGGGGTGCGGTTGCTGGCCGCCGGGGCGCGCCGCCTGCGGGTCCGGCTCACCTCCGTCGACGCCGACGGGTGCGCCGTCCAGGCGGCCGACAACCTGGGGCGGCCGGTGTTCTCGATGGAGTCGCTCCGGGCCCGGCCGGTCCCGGCGTCCGCGCTGGCCGCCTCGACCGGCCCGGTGCCGCACGGCGTGGACTGGGTGGAGGTGAGCGGGCCGGCCGGGAACGGTTCCGGGTTCGCGTTCCCCGAGCCGGCCCACCTCGCGTCGCTGGAACCCGTGCCCGAGTTCGTGGTGACCACTCTGACCAGCGGCGACGGCAATGTGCCGGCGGCCGTGCGCGACCTGGCCGGACAGGCGCTCGACCTGATCCAGACCTGGGTGTCGGGCGACCGCTTCGCCGGTTCCCGCCTGGTGTTCCGCATCCGCGCCGACGATCTGGCCGGCGCCGCCGTGCTGGGCCTGGTGCGGTCGGCGCAGTCGGAGCACCCCGGCAGGTTCGTCCTGCTGGACGCGGAGCCCGACTTCACCGCCTGGGGTTCGGTCGCCGCCGCGGTGGAGGCGGGCGAATCGCAGCTGACGGCCCGTGACGGCGTCCTGCTGGCCCCCCGGCTGGCCCGCCGGACCGCCGGACCGGCGGCCGGGCTCGGTGAGGGCACGGTGCTGGTCACCGGCGGCACCGGGGGCCTGGGCAGCCTGGTCGCCCGGCGGCTGGTGGAGCGGCACGGCGTACGGGATCTGCTGCTCGTCTCCCGGCGCGGCCTGGACGCGCCCGGCGCGGGACTGCTCGTCTCCCAGCTCGGCGGTTACGGAGCCCGGGTGACGGTCGCCGCGTGCGACGTGTCCGACCGGGACGCGCTGGCCGCCGCGCTCGCGCTCGTCCCGCCCGACCGGCCGCTCACCGCGGTCGTGCACACGGCCGGTGTGCTCGACGACGCCACCGTCGACGGGCTCACCCCCGCCCGCCTCGACACCGTGTTCGCGCCCAAGGCCGACGCCGCCTGGCACCTGCACGAACTCACCCGCGGCCTGCCGCTGTCGGCCTTCGTGCTGTTCTCCTCGCTGGCCGGCGTGCTCGGCAACCCGGGCCAGGGCAACTACGCCGCCGCGAACACGTTCCTGGACGCCCTGGCCGCGCACCGCCGCAAGGCGGGCCTGCCCGGCGTGTCGATCGCGTGGGGGCTCTGGGAGACCGAATCGGGAATGTCCGGCACGCTGTCCGAGGCCGACACGGCCCGGCTGGCCCGCGCCGGCATCGCCCCGCTCACCGTCGAGCAGGGCCTCGACCTCCTGGACGCGGCGCTCGGCAGCCGGGAACCGCTCGTCGTGGCGGCCCGATGGAACTCCGCCGGGCTGCGGGCCAGGGCCGAGTCGGGAGACCTGCCCCCGATCGCCCACGGCCTGGTCCGCCTCCCGCGCCGCGTCGCCGCCGGAGGACCGGCGGCCGGGCCGGGCCCGTCCGGCGGGCTCGGGGAACGGCTGGCCGGGCTGTCGGAGCCCGACGCGCTGCGGCTGCTCACCGACACCGTCCGCGCCCACGTCGCGGCCGTCCTGGCGCACGGAAATCCCGCCGGCGTCGGCGTCGACCGGGCCTTCAGCGAACTCGGCTTCGACTCGCTCACCGCGGTCGAACTCCGCAACCGGCTCAACGCCGAGACCGGCCTGCTGCTCCCGGCCACGCTGGTCTTCGACCACCCGACCGTGAACGCGTTGACCGACTACCTGTTCAAGACCCTCGCCCCGGCCACCAACTCGCCCGTGGAGATACTGCGCGGCGCGCTGGAACACGTCGAATCGATGATCACGGCAGCCGCCGGAGACGCGATCAGGAACAAGGTCGTCGCGATCCTGCAGAACGGCCTCAACCGTTTCACCGCCGCCGACGCCACGCGCGACGCGGACGACGCGGACGACGTGGCCGGCCGGATCGACTCGGCCTCCGACGAGGAGATCTTCGCGCTCATCGACAACGAGGGGTGACCCGTGACCACTGAGGACAGACTTCGCGACTACCTCAAACGCGCGATCATCGAGCTGGAGGACACCCGCGAGCACCTCGCGGAGCTGGAGGAACGCCGGCACGAGCCCATCGCGGTCGTCGGCATGGCCTGCCGCTATCCCGGTGGGGTGACCAGCCCCGAAGAGTTGTGGGACCTGGTGGCCGGCGGCGTGGACGCGATCGGCGAGTTCCCCGCCGACCGGGGCTGGGCCGCCGACCTGTACGACCCCGACCCGGAGGCGGTGGGCAAGTCGTACACCCGCCACGGCGGCTTCGTGTACGACGCGGGCGACTTCGACGCCGCATTCTTCGGGATGAGCCCGCGTACCGCGCTGGCCACCGACCCGCAGCACCGGCTCGTGCTGGAGTCGTCGTGGGAGGCGTTCGAGCGGGCCGGCATCGACCCGGCCACGCTGCGCGGCAGCCTGACCGGGGTCTACGTCGGCAACATGTACGAGCACTACGCCGGCCGCTTCATCGGCACGGTCCCGGCCGCAGTGGAGGGCACGCTGTTCACCTCCAGCGCCTCCAGCGTGTTGTCGGGGCGGGTGTCGTACACCTTCGGGCTGGAGGGCCCGTCGATCTCGGTGGACACGGCCTGCTCCTCCTCGCTGGTCGCGATCCACCTGGCGGTGCAGGCGCTGCGGCGGGGCGAGTGCTCCCTCGCGCTCGCCGGGGGCGCCACCGTGATGGCCTCGGCGGAGCCGTTCATCGAGTTCTCCCGGCAGCGGGCCATCTCCGCCGACGGCCGCTGCAAGTCCTTCAGCTCGACCGCCGACGGCGCGGCCTGGGCCGAGGGCGTCGGCATCCTGCTGCTGGAGCGCCTGTCGGACGCACGGCGCAACAACCGCAGGATCCTCGCGGTGGTGCGCGGCTCGGCCGTCAACCAGGACGGCGCGAGCAACGGCATGACCGCGCCCAACGGCCCCGCCCAGGAGCGGGTCGTGCGGCAGGCGCTGGCCGACGCGCGGCTCGACACCCGCGACGTCGACGCCGTCGAGGCGCACGGCACCGGCACCCGGCTCGGCGACCCGATCGAGGCCCAGGCCCTGCTCGCCACCTACGGACGCAGGCGCGGAGCCGACCGGCCGCTCTGGCTCGGCTCGGTGAAGTCGAACATCGGGCACACCCAGGCCGCCGCCGGGGTGGCCGGCGTGATCAAGATGATCAAGGCGATGGAGCACCGGACCCTGCCGATGACCCTGCACGTGGCGGAACCGACGCCGCATGTGGACTGGTCGTCGGGAGGGGTGCGGCTGCTCACCGAGCCGGTCCCGCTCCCCGCCGGCCGGGTGGTGCGGACGGCCGTGTCGAGTTTCGGGATCAGCGGCACGAACGCCCACCTCATCCTGGAGGAGGCGCCCGCCGCCGAGACCGAGGCCGAGGCCCCGGCCGGCGGTCCCCTCGTCTGGGTCCTCAGCGCGAAGTCCGCCGCCTCCCTGCGCGGCCAGGCCTCCCGGCTGAGCGGGTTCGCCGGCGGCGCCCCCGAGGCCGACCTGTCCGCCGCCGGCCGGCTCCTGGCCCGCCGCTCCGGCTTCGCCCACCGCGCCGTCGTCGTCGCCGCGGACCGCGCCGAACTGGTCGCCGCGCTGACCGCCCTCGCCGAGGGCGCCCCGCACCCCGCCGCCGTGACCGGGGTCGCCCCCGCCGACACCCGGCCGGTCTTCGTCTTCCCCGGTCAGGGCTCCCAGTGGGCCGGGATGGCGGTCGACCTGCTCGACTCCAACGAGGCGTTCCGCGCGCAGATGCAGCGCTGCGAGAAGGCGCTGCGCGTGCACACGGGCTGGTCGGTCACCGGTGTGCTGCGCGCCGACGAGGGAGCGCCGGAGCTTGCGGGCACCGACGTCGTCCAGCCGGTCCTGTTCGCGGTGATGGTCTCCCTGGCCGCGGCGTGGCGCTCGTTCGGCGTCGAACCCGCGGCCGTGGTCGGCCACTCCCAAGGCGAGATCGCCGCCGCCTGCGTGGCGGGCGCGCTCTCACTTGAGGACGCCGCCAAGATCGTCGCGCTGCGCAGCCGGGCCCTGGTCAAGCTGAGCGGCACCGGCGGCATGCTCGCCGTGTCGCTCCCCGCCGGGCAGGTCCGCGACCTGCTGGAGCCGTGGCGGGACCAGATCTGGATCGCGGTGCACAGCGGCCCCGCCGGCTGCGTCGTCGCCGGTGACGCGGACGCGCTGGACGCCTTCACCGCCGCCCACGGCGGCGCCGTCCAGATCCGCCGGATCGTGGTCGACTACGCCTCCCACACCCCGCACGTCGAGGCGCTCCGCGAGGAACTGCTGGCCACCCTGGACGGCGTCGCGCCCCAGGCGACCGACATCGCGTTCAGCTCCGCGCACCGGGGCGAGTTCATCGACCCGGCCGGCCTGACCACCGCCTACTGGTACGAGAGCCTCCGCAACCCGGTCCTGATCGAGTCGGCGGTCACCGCCTTCGCGGGCACCGGCACGCCGCTGTTCGTCGAGGTGAGCCCGCATCCGGTCCTCGGCCACGACCTGCGGGAGATCTGCGAGTCGGCCGGGATCCCGGCGGGCGTCGCCGCGACCCTGCGCCGGGGAGCGGGTGACCATCGCCGCTTCCTGACCGCGCTGGCCGACGCGTACGTCCTCGGCGCGGAGGTCGACTGGAGCGCGGCCGTCACCCCCGGGCCCGACCGCACCGTGGACCTGCCGACGTACGCCTTCGAGCGCCGCCGCTACTGGCTGGGCGCCGCCGGGCCGGCCGGGATCGCGCCCGCCGGGATCGACGCCTCCGGCCACCCCCTGCTCACCGCCGTGGTGCCGACGGCCGACGACGGATTCCTGTTCACCGGTGAGCTGAGCGCGGCGACCGCACCGTGGCTGGCCGACCACGCCGTCGAGGGCGGCGTGCTGCTGCCGGGCGCGGCCTTCGTCGAGCTGGCCCTCGAAGGCGGCGCGCTCGCGGGCTTCGACCACCTGGAGGAACTGGTCATCGAGGCGCCGCTGTTCCTCTCCGAGGGCGACGCCGTGCCCCTTCAGGTCATCGTCGGCCCGCCCGACGCCGACGGCCGCCGCGCCGTCGGGGTCTTCGCCCGCACCGGCGTGACCTGGACGCGGCACGTCTCCGGGCTCCTCGTCACCGGCCCGCCGGAGGCGGCGGACCTGTCCGCCTGGGCGACCTCCTGGCCGCCCGCCGACGCCGAGCCGGTCCCCGTCGACGGCGGCTACGAGCGGCTGGCCGACCTCGGCTACGAGTACGGCCCGGCCTTCCAGGGCGTGCGCGCCATGTGGACCCGGGGCGCCGAACTGTTCGCCGAGATCGCCCTGGACCTGGACGTCACCGGGTTCGGCATCCATCCGGCCGTGCTGGACGCGGCCTTCCACCCGATGGTGCTGGCCGCCGGGCCCGGCGCGCCGCGCCTGCCGTTCGCGTTCCGGGGCGTCACCCTGCACGCCTCGGGGGCCACCCTGCTGCGGGTCCGGCTGGTCCCGTCGGGGGACGACGCGACCGTCGAGGCGGCGGACGCCTCCGGCCGCCCGGTGTTCTCCATCGGCGACCTGCGGGTGCGGACCGCTCCGGCGCGCACGTCCGTCGCCCGGGGACCCGTGCTCCACGGGATGGACTGGGTGAAACTCACCGCGCCGGCCGGCGACGAGACCGCGTTCGTCTTCCTCGGCGCCGGTCCGCTCCCCGCCGACGTGCCGGGTTTCGTCGTCGCCCCCGTCGGCGCCGGCCCGTCGAGCGAGCTGCCGGCCGCGCTGAGGGAGGAGTGCGGCCGGGCGCTCGACCTGGTCCGGACGTGGGCGGGCGACGAACGGTTCGCCGACTCCCGCCTGGTGTTCGTGACCCGGCCCGGTGACCTGGCCGGCGCGGCCGTGCGCGGGCTGGTGCGGACCGCGATGTCGGAGCATCCCGGCCGCTTCGTGCTCCTGGAGGCCGCGGAGGGGTTCGCCGACTGGCCCGCCGTGGCCGGCGCGGTCGCGGCCGGGGAGACGCAGCTCGTGGCCGTGGACGGCGCGCTGCTGGCCCCCCGCCTGGCCCGCCGGACCGCCGAACCGCCCGAGCCGCCCAGCCTCGGTGAGGGCACGGTGCTGGTCACCGGCGGCACCGGGGGCCTGGGCAGCCTGGTCGCCCGGCGGCTGGTGGAGCGGCACGGCGTACGGGATCTGCTGCTCGTCTCCCGGCGCGGCCTGGACGCGCCCGGCGCGGGCGAGCTGGCCGGCGACCTGGGCGCGCTCGGCGCGCGGGTCACGGTCGTCGCGTGCGACGTCGCCGACCGCGCCGCGCTGGCCGCAGCGCTCGCGCTCGTCCCGCCCGACCGGCCGCTGACCGGCGTCGTGCACACCGCCGGCGTCCTGGACGACGCGACCGTCGAGCAGCTGAACGGCGACCGCCTCGACACCGTGTTCGCGCCCAAGGCCGACGCCGCCTGGCACCTGCACGAGCTCACCCGCGACCTGCCGCTGTCGGCCTTCGTGCTGTTCTCCTCGCTGGCCGGCACGCTCGGCAGCGCCGGGCAGGGCAACTACGCCGCCGCGAACGTGTTCCTGGACGCCCTCGCCGCGCACCGCCGCGAGACCGGCCTGCCGGCCGTGTCGATCGCGTGGGGCCTGTGGGACGCCGGCAGCGGCATGACCGGCGGCCTCACCCACGGCGACGTGGCCAGGATGGCCCGCTCCGGCGTCGCGCCGCTCCCCGCCGAAGCCGGCCTGGACCTGTTCGACGCCGCCCTCGGCAGCGCCGAACCGCTGGTCGTCGCCGCCGGCTGGGACGTCGGCGGGCTCCAGGCCCGCGCCGAACGGGGCGACCTGCCGCCGATGCTGCTCGGGATGGTCCGCGCGCCGCGCCGGCAGGCCGCGTCGGGCGGCGCCCCGGCCGCGCCCGCCGGCGGCGACCTGCGGGAACGGCTGGCCGCGGTGCCCGAGACCGAGGCCAGGCGGCTGCTCACCGACCTCGTCCGCGGCCACGTCGCCGCCGTGCTGGCGCACGGCAGCGCCGACGGGATCGACGTGGACCGGGCGTTCAACGAGCTCGGCTTCGACTCCCTGACCGCCGTCGAGCTCCGCAACCGGCTCAACGCGGAGACCGGCCTGCGGCTGCCCGCGACGCTCGTCTTCGACCACCCGACGGTCACCGCGCTGACCGGCTACCTGTTCCGGAGCCTCGCCCCCGCCGCACCCTCGCCCGAGGAGACGCTGCGAGGCGCGCTGGAGCGGGTCGAGGCCGAGCTCGGCTCCCTCAACGGTGAGGCGGACGCGGTCAGGAACAAGCTCGTCGCCATCCTCCAGACCGGCCTGACCAGGCTCGCGCCCCCGGCCGACGCGACGGGAGTGGTGGCGAAGATCGGCTCGGCCTCCGACGAGGAGATCTTCGCGCTGATCGACAACGAACTCTGACCACCGTCCCGACCACCACCCCTCGCTACTGGAAAGGCTCGACAGATGGGGAACGAGGAAAAACTCCGCGCCTACCTCAAGCGTGTGACCGTCGAACTGACCCAGACGCGCCGCCAGCTCGCCGCCGCCGAGGACCGGACCCACGAACCGGTCGCGATCATCGGCATGTCCTGTCGCTACCCCGGCGGGGGCGAGACGGTCGAGGGGTACTGGGACATGTTGTCGCAGGGCCGCAACGGCATCTCCGAGGTGCCGGCCTCGCGCTGGAACATCGACGACTACTACGATCCCGACCCGCGCACCCCGGCCGCCATGTACACCAGGCACGGCGCGTTCCTGCCGGAGATCACCACCTGGGACGCCGAGTTCTTCGGCCTGTCCCCGCGTGAGGCGCTCCGCGTCGACCCCCACCATCGGCTCCTGCTGGAGCTGACGTGGGAGGGCCTGGAGAACGCCGGCGTCTCCCCGGCCCGGGTGGCGGGCAGCCGCACCGCCGTGATCATCGGGCTGATGGACACCCTCCAGTACGGCCGTCTCCAGCTCGAACGCCAGGGCCGGGACGCGCTGGCCGACCCCTATCTGGCCTCGGGGGTGTCCGCCAGCGTCGCCGCCGGGCGGATCGCCTACCAGTTCAACCTGTCGGGCCCGACGCTCACGGTCGACACCGCCTGCTCCTCGTCGCTGATCGCGGTGCATCTGGCCGCCGAGAGCCTGCGGCGCGGCGAATGCGACCTGGCCGTCGCGGCCGGGGCGTCGCTCACCATCCACCCCACCAACTTCATCCAGGCCTGCGCCGGCGGGATGCTCTGCCAGGACGGCAGGTGCAAGACGTTCGACGCCGACGCCGACGGCTACGTGATGGGGGAGGGCGCCGGCCTGGTCGTGCTCGAACCGCTCTCCAAGGCGATCGCGAACGGCCGCCGCATCCGTGCCGTGCTGCGCGGCTCCGCCGTCAACCAGGACGGCCGCAGCAACGGCCTCACCGCCCCCAGCCGCAGCGCCCAGGTCGCGGTGATCACCAGCGCGCTGGCCGCCGCCGGCGTGTCGCCCGACGACATCGACCACGTCGAGGCGCACGGCTCGGGCACCCACCTCGGCGACGCGATCGAGCTCGGCGCCCTGCACGACGTCTTCGGCGGCCGGTCGGCCGAACGCCCCCTGCGGGTCGGCGCGGTCAAGACCAACATCGGCCACACCCAGGCCGCCGCCGGCGTCGCCGGGCTGATCAAGTCGGTGCTGATCCTGGAGAACCGGCTCATCCCCCAGACCCTCAACCTGACCCGGCCGTCCCCGGCCGTCCCCGCGGACGGTTCGATCCAGCCGGCCGCAGACGCGGTGCCGCTGTCCGGCGAGGGCACGCCGCGCCTGGTCGGGGTCAGCTCGTTCGGCCTGTCCGGCACCAACGCCCACCTGGTGCTCGAATCCGCGCCGCCGCCCGGACCGGCGGCGGTCGCCGAAGGTCCGCACGCGCTGCCCCTCTCGGCCGCCGGGGACGCGGCGTTCCGCGAGCACGCCGCCCGTCTGGCCTCCTGGCTGGAGGACCACCCCCGCGCCGACCTGGCCGACGTCGCGCACACGCTGCGGGCCGGCCGCGCCGAACACGACCACCGCCGCGTCCTGGTCTGCGACGACGTGGCCGGGGCCGTCCGCGGGCTCCGGGCCGCCGCCGCCTCTGGACCCGCCGCGCGCGTCAAGGGGCGGCCGCGCGTCGCCTTCCTCCTCCCCGGCGTCGGCGACCAGTACGCCGGCCTCGGCCGGGAGCTCTACCAGGCCGAACCCGTCTACGCCGAAGCGGTCGACCGCTGCGTCGAACTCCTCGGGGACGTCGACCTGCGCCCCCTGTTCGAGCCGGCCGAACGGCCCGCCGCCTCCGGAGACCTGGCCGCCCTGCTCGGACGTGCACAACCGTCCACGGGGACCGACGACCGGCTGGCGCACGCCGAGGTCGCCCACCCGTTCCTGTTCACCGTCGAGTACGCGCTGGCCCGGCTGCTCGCGCACCGGGGCGTGCGCCCGGACGTGCTGCTCGGCTACAGCCTCGGCGAATACGTCGCCGCCACCCTGGCGGGGGTCTTCACCCTGGAGGACGCGCTGCGCGTCGTCACCGAACGCGCCCGCCTGATCAGCGCCGTCCCGGCCGGGAAGATGGTCGCGGTGGCGGCCGGCGAGGACCGGGTCCGCGCCTTCCTCGCCGGGACCGGGACCGGGACCGGGATAGGGATCGCCGCGCTGAACGGCCCCTCGATGACCGTCCTCAGCGGCGCGCCCGACGAGATCGACGCCGTCACCCACCGGCTGCTCGCCGAGGGCGTCGCCTGCCGCCCGCTGCGCTCCGCGCACGCCTTCCACTCGTCGCTGCTCGAACCCGCGCGGGAGAAACTGGCCGCGCTGATCGAATCGGTGCCCCGGCGGGCCCCGGCCACCACGATCCTGTGCAACCTCACCGGCCGGCCGATGACCGCGGAACAGGCCACCAGCAGCGCGTACTGGGCCGACCAGCTCGTCAGCACGGTCAGGTTCGCCGACGCGGTGGGGCGCTGCGTCGAGCAGGACGTCGACGTGTTCGTCGAACTCGGCGCGGGGCAGACGCTCGGCGGGCTGGTCCGGCAGAACCTCGCGGGCGGGTCCCGGGCCGCGGTGCTGGGCACCCTGCCGGCCTCCTGGGCCGGTGGAGAACCGCGCGACGCCCGGGTCGAGCTCCTGGAGACCTGCTCCCGGTTGTGGGAACTCGGCGCGAGCGTGACCTGGGAGCGTGTCCAGCCGGGACCGGGCCGCGTCGTCAGCCTGCCGGCGTACCCGTTCCAGCGGACCCGCTTCTGGCCCGAGATCGGGGAGGGCGGCAGCTCGCCGGTGCCGTCCGCCCGGCCGGCCGAACCGGCTGACCTCTGCTTCGCCCCCGCCTGGCAGCGTGACCCGGCGCGCCCGGCCGCCCCCGCCGACCTGCGGCTGGACGGACCGCTGATCGTGTTCGCCGACTCCGGCGGCGTCGGCACGGCGCTCGCCGACCGCGCCGCCGCCGCGGGCACGCGGGTCGTCGAGGTGGTCGCCGGGACCGGGTTACGCCGCGAGGGCCGCCGCCTGGTCATCGACCCCCGCGACCCCGGCCACTACGCCGAGGTGTTCGCCCTCGCCGACGGTGACGGGCCGGTCCGGGTGGCCCACCTGTGGAGCCTCCTCGCCGACGACCCGCACACCGCCGTCGAATACGGCTTCGACAGCCTGCTGCTCGCCGCCCAGGCCCTCGGCGACCGGGACGTGCGGCTGCTGACCGTCACCCGGGGGGCCGCCGAGATCCTCGGCGCGGACGCGACGGCCCCGTACCGGGCCGTGACCCACGGTCTGGGCCGCGCGATCCGGCACGAGTACGCGGGCCTGGACTGGACCGGCGTCGACCTCGACCCCGACGCGCCGGACGCCGACGCCGCCGCCGCCCAGATCGGCCGCGAACTGCTGCTCGACATCGGCCACGACGACACCGCGCACGACCGGGTCTCCGGCTGGCGGCGCGGCCGGCGCTGGCTGCGCGGCTGGGCCGAGGTGCCCGCGGTCCCCGACCCGCCCTCGCCGTGGCGGGAGGACGGCGTATACCTGATCACCGGCGGCACCCGCGGCCTGGGGATGGCGCTGGCCAGGCACCTGGTGCGGGCCGGGGTGCGCAGGCTCGCGCTGGTCGGCAGGACCGCGCTCTCCCACGACGCCGACCCTGAGAGCAAGGCCGGGCGCAGCCTGCGGGACGTCGCGGAACTGGAGGCCGCCGGAGCCGAGGTGCTGCTGCTCACCGCCGACGTCGGCGTGCCCGCCGAGTTGCGGGCCGCCCTGGAGCGCTGCCGCGACCACTTCGGCACGCTCACCGGCGTCGTCCACGCCGCCGGGCTCCCGGCCGGCGGGATGGCGCGGCGCAGGGCGCTCGCGGACGCCGGAGCGGTGCTCGCCCCCAAGGTCCTCGCGATGGGCCCGCTGGCCGAACTCGTCGGCCCGGGCACCCCCGCCGACCGGCGGCCCGAACTGCTCGTCCTGTACTCCTCCGCCGTCACCGCGTTCGGCGGCATCGGCGAGAGCGACTACTGCGCCGCCAACACCGTCCTGGACGCGTACGGCGAGGCGCTCGCCGCCTCGGCCCCCTCCACCCGCGTCGTGTCGATCGCCTGGGGCCCCTGGCAGCACGACGACTGGCAGGCGGAGAGCCTCAAGACCGCCACCGGCCTGGCCGAACGCGTGCGCGCCTACCGCGAGCGGTACGGCTTCGCCGACGACGCCGGCTGCGCCCTGCTGGACCGGATCGTGGCCGGTGGGCACGGCAGCGTCCTGGCGGTCCGGCAGCCGCTCGGCGAGGTGCTCCGCGACTGGTCCGCGATGGTCGACCTCGACGCTCTGGTCGGAGCGGCCACGGCCGTCTCGCTCAGCGAGCGCTTCCCGCGCCCCGAGCTGCGCACCGACTACGCGGCCCCCCGGACCGAGGCGGAGACCGCCGTCGCCGAAGTGTGGGGCGCCTACCTCGGCATCGACCGGGTCGGCGTCCACGACCCGTTCTTCGACCTCGGCGGCAACTCCCTGGTCGGGATGGCCATGGTGATCGCCATCGAGAAGGAGCTCGGCGTGCCGATCGCGCCCGCCGTGCTGTTCGAACACCCGACCGTGGCGGAGTTCGCCGCGGCGGTGGCCGGAGACGCCGCCGAAGGCGCCCGCCAGGCTCTGGACACCAGCTCGGCGCGGGGGTCGCGGCGTCGCCGCGCCCGCTCGGGGACGCGGAAGTGAGGACACCCGACATGAGAGCCGACGACGTGCTTGACGACGTTATCGAAGACGAGGGCACCGACATCGCCATTGTGGGGATGTCCGGCCGGTTCCCCGGCGCGTCCGGCGTGGCCGACCTGTGGACGGCCATTCGGGCCGGCCGATCCGGGGTGACCCGTTTCACCGACGAGGAACTCCGGGCCGCCGGCGTGCCCGAGGACCTGCTCGCCGACCCCGGTTACGTGAAGGCCGGGGCCGTGATCGACGGGGTCGAGCTGTTCGACGCGGGCTTCTTCGGGTTCAGCCCGAAGGAGGCGCAGATCCTCGACCCGCAGCACCGGCTCTTCCTGGAGCACAGCTGGGAGGCGCTGGAGGACGCGGGCTGCGACCCCACCCGCTTCGACGGCGCGATCGGCGTCTTCGGCGGCTCGGCGTGGAGCTCCTACCTGCAGAACAACCTGGTGCCCAGCGAGATCGGCGCCGTCATGGGCGAGCTCGCGGTGGGCCTGGCCAACGACAAGGACTCCCTCACCACCCGGGTCTCGCACACCCTCGGCCTGTCCGGTCCCAGCTACTCCGTGCAGAGCTACTGCTCGACGTCGCTGGTGGCGATCTGCGCCGCCGCCAGCAGCCTGGCCGCCTTCGAGAGTGATCTCGCGCTGGCCGGCGGCGTGGCGGTCGGCGTGCCGCACCGGGTCGGCTACCTCTACCAGCAGGGCGGCATCGCCCCGCCGGACGGCGAGTGCCGCGCCTTCGACGCGGGCGGCCTCGGCGCGCCGCTCGGCAGCGGCGTCGGCGTGGTCGCGCTGCGGCGCCTGGAGGACGCCCTCGCCGACGGCGACCAGATCTACGCGGTCATCCGGGGCTGGGCGGTCAACAACGACGCCGGTCGCAAGGTCGGCTTCACCGCGCCGGGCGTGCAGGGCCAGGCGGCCGTGATGGCCGAGGCGCTCGCCGCCGCCGGTCTGGCGCCGGCCGACATCGACTACGTGGAGGCGCACGGCACCGGCACCGCGCTCGGCGACGCCGCCGAACTGGCCGCGCTCCAGCAGGTGTTCCAGGGCCGGAACCTGCTGATCGGCTCGGTCAAGCCCAACGTCGGCCACCTCGACCGGGCCGCCGGCGTGACCAACCTGATCAAGGCGGCGCTCGCGCTCCGGCACGGCGAGATCCCGCCGACCCGTAACCTGTCCACGCCGAACGCGCAGCTCAGCGCCGGAGGGGCCCGGCTCGACGTGGTCACCGGCCTGCGCGCGTGGCCGCGCGAAGCGGGCCGGATCCGGAGGGCGGGCGTCAGCGCCTTCGGCATCGGCGGCACCAACGCGCACGTCGTGCTGGAGGAGGCCCCGCCGGTCTCCCGGCCGGCCGACACGTCCCGGCCGCAGCTGCTCATCTGGTCGGCCCGTTCGGCGAAGGCCGCCGACGAGCTGACCGCCGGTCTCGCCGGCCACCTCGCCGACAACCCCGGCCTGCGGCTCGGCGATGTCGCCCACACCCTGCAGACCGGCCGCCGCGTCTTCGAGCACCGCCGGTTCCTGGTCGCCGCCACGGCCGGGGAGGCCGTCGCCGGGATGCGGGACGCGGGTGTGCTGGGGCGCGCGGAGAGCCGCGGCGACCGCCCGGTCGGCTTCCTGATCCCGGGTACCGGCGAGCAGTACCCGGGCCTGGCCGAGGACCTCTACGCCACCGAGCCCGCGTTCCGGGCCGCTCTCGACGAGTGCCGCGCGATCCTGCGCACCCGGATGGACGGCGCCGACCCGCTGGAGGAGATGCTCCGCCCCCGCGACACCCGTTCGGGCGGCGGCCTCGGCGCCCTCCTCGGCCGCGAGAGCGCCGGCTCCGACGCGATGCCGACCGCGCTGCTGCACCCCGCGCTCTTCTCCGTCGAATACGCCCTGGCCAGGACGCTCATCGGCTGGGGCGTCACCCCGGCCGTGCTGGCCGGGTACAGCCTCGGCGAGTACGTCGCCGCGTGCCTCGCCGGGGTGCTCTCGCTGGAGTCCGCGCTCGCGCTGGTGGCGCACCGGGCCACGCTGATCGACACGCTGCCCGAGGGCGCGATGGGCGCGGTCCCGCTCGGCGCGGCCGACCTGGCCGCCAGGATCACGCGGGCCGGGATCGCGGGGATCGACGTGGCCGCGGAGAACGGCCCCGACCTGACCGTGCTCGCGGGCGAGCCCGCCGCCATGGAGACGGTCCGGGCGCTGCTGGCGGCCGACGGGATCCCGTGCCGCCCGCTGGCCACCGGGCACGCCTTCCACTCCCGGATGATGGAGCCGGTCCGCGCCGAGCTGACGGCCTGGATCGGCGCCAACATCGAGTTGTCCGGGCCGCGCATCCCGTACGTGTCGAACGTCACCGGCGAGCTGATCACCGAGGCGCAGGCCACCGACCCCGGCTACTGGGCCGAGCACATGTGCGCGCCGGTCCGGTTCGACGCCGTGCTGGGCACGCTGCTGGCCCAGGGCGACCACGCCCTGGTGGAGCTGGGCCCCGGCCAGTCGCTGGGCGCGATGGTCCGGGCGCACCGTGACTGCCCGCGCGAGCGCTGGCCGCTGGTCGTCGGAACCCTCCCGGCCGCCGCCGACCCGCGCCCGGCCGGGTCCGTGCTCGCCGAGGCCGTCGGGCGGCTCTGGCTGGCCGGCGTCCCGATCGACTGGCCCGGCTACCGGCAGGACCGGCCGGCCGCCAAGGTCGGCCTGCCCACCTACCCCTTCCAGCGGGAGCGCTACTGGATCGACGCCCCGGCCGGGCGTCCCGCCGAGGCGCCGCGCCTGGCGGCCGACCCCGACCACGTCCGGCTTCTGGAGTCGCGCTGGGCCGCCGAGGCGCTGCCCGCGGAAACGCGCACCATCGGCCGTCACGTCCTGTTCGCCGACGCCACCGGCGTCGCCGAGGCGCTGGCTCAGTCGCTCAGCGCCGACGGCGGCGAGGTGGTGACCGTACGGGCGGGGGACTCGTTCGCCGAGGTCCCCGGCGGTTTCACCGTCGACCCCGCTTCGGCCGCCGACCACATCGCGCTGGCCCGGCGGCTGGCCGAGGACGGCCCCGTCGTCGTGGCCGACCTCCGCCTCCTCGACCCCGGCAGTGGCCCGGACGGGCGGGCCGTCGTGCCGCTGGCCCGGCTGCTGGACGCCTTCGGCGACGAGGGCGGCGAGAGCACCCGCGTCGTCGTCGCCACGCTGGGCGGCCAGGCGGTCGCGCCGGGGGAGCACGCCGACCCGGCCCAGGCGGCCGCGGCGACGTTGCCGATCACCGGCAACCAGGAGTACCTGGCCCTCGACTGCCGCGGCGTGGACCTGGATCCGCGCGCGAGCGCCGCAGGGCACGCCGACGCCCTGGCCGCCGAGCTGCGGGGCACGTCGGCCGACGTCCTCGTCGCCTACCGGAACGGCCGCCGCCACGTGCGCGAGTTCGTCCCGGCCGCCGCCGCCAGGGACCGGATCGGCGTGCGCCCCGGCGGCACCTACCTGATCACCGGCGGCCTCGGCGACGTCGGTCTGCTCGTCGGGGAGCACCTGATCCGGGCCGGCGCGGGCCGGCTGATCCTGACCAGCCGGAGCGGCCCGCGCGGCGACGCCGCCGAGCGGCTGCGCGCGCTCGGCGCGGAGGTGCTCACCCCCCGCGTGGACGTCACCGACGCGGGCGCGATGCGCACGATGCTCGCCGAGGCGGGCCGCGTCGACGGCGTGGTGCACGCCGCCGCCGAGACCGGGCCCGACACCTTCCTCCCGCTCCGGGACGTCACCGAGGCCGCCGTCGAGCGCCACTTCGGCGCGAAGGTCACGGGTGCCCGCGTCCTGGCGGAGGTGCTTCCAGAGGTGGACTTCTGCGTGTTGTTCTCGTCCACCTCCTCGATCCTGGGCGGCATCGCGTTCGGCAGCTACTCGGCCGCCAACGCCGCGCTCACCGCCCTGGCCCGGAAGCCGGGATGGATCTCCGCGAGCTGGGACACCTGGTCGGTCACGCTGGAGCGCCTCGAAGGCGGGATGGGCGCGGCGATGGTCGCCCACTCCATGACCGCGGCCGAGTCCCTGGCCGCCCTCGACCAGGTGATCGCGGTCGGACGGCCCGCCGTCGTGGTGGCCGCGGGCGGCCTGGCCGACCGGTTGCCGAAGGTCGCCGCCGGGCCCGGACCGGCGCACGCCGCCGAGCGGTTCCCCCGGCCCGAGCTGCCGCAGCCCTACAGCCCGCCGCTGACCGGCACCGAGCGCGGCCTGGCCGAGTTGTGGTCGGAGGTGCTGGGCGTCGAGCCCGTCGGCACCCGCGACAACTTCTTCGACCTCGGCGGGAACTCGCTGGTCGCGCTCCAGATGCTGGCGCTGGTCAAGAAGCGGTTCGGGGTCGCCGTCCCGACGGTGCTGCTCTTCGAGGCCCCGACGGTCAACCGGCTGGCCGCCATCCTGGACGAACGCGGCGCCGCGGCGGCCCCGGCCAAGGCCGCCCCCCGGCCCGCCGCCCCCGTCGGGGCGACCCGGAGCGACGACGACCGGCGCATCGCCATCGTCGGCATGGCCGGCCGGTTCCCCGGCGCCGGCGACGTGGACGCCTTCTGGCGCAACCTCCGCGACGGCGTCGAGTCGATCAGCTTCTTCACGCCGGAGGAGCTCAGGGCGGCCGGCGTCGACGAGTCCCTCATCCACGACCCCGCGTACGTCCCCGCCCGCCCGATCCTGGACGACGTCGCCGGCTTCGACGCCCAGTTCTTCGGCATCAGCCCGCGCATGGCCGCCCTCACCGACCCGCAGCAGCGCCTGTTCCTCGAAGTCTGCTGGGAGGCCCTGGAGCACGCCGGCTACGGCGCCCCCGAGCACCGCGGCCGGGTCGGCGTCTACGGCGGCGCCAACCTCAGCACCTACCTCCTCCACATGGGCGAGCGCCTGCTGCGCGAGGACGAGGACGTCAGCCACTACGAGATCATCATGGGCAACGACAAGGACGCGCTCACCACCACGGTCTCCTACCTCTTCGACCTGCACGGCCCGAGCGTCGCCGTCCAGACGTTCTGCTCCACCTCCCTGGTCGCCACCCACATGGCGGTGCAGAGCCTGCGCGCGGGGGAGTGCGAGATGGCCCTGGCCGGAGGGGTCTCGATCCGCGTCCCCGACAAGGTCGGCCACGTCTTCGGCCCCGGCGGCATGGAGTCGCCCGACGGCCACGTCCGCACCTTCGACGCGCGGGCCCGGGGGAGCATGTTCGGCGACGGGGCCGCCGTGGTCCTGCTCAAGCGCCTGTCGGACGCGGTGAGGGACGGCGACCACGTCTGGGCCGTGATCCGCGGCTCCGCGATGAACAACGACGGCGCGCTCAAGGTCGGCTACACCGCGCCCAGCGTGGTCGGCCAGGCCAGGGTGATCGCCGACGCGCTGGCCGACGCCGACGTCACCGGTGAGGACATCAGTTACGTCGAGGCGCACGGCACCGCCACCGAACTCGGCGACCCGATCGAGGTGGCCGCGCTGACCCGCGCGTTCGGCCCGACAGCGGAGACGGGGTACTGCCCGATCGGCTCGGTCAAGACCAACGTCGGCCACCTGGACCGCGCGGCCGGGGCGAGCGGCCTGATCAAGACCTCGTACGCCCTGACGAACCAGGTCATCCCGGCGAGCCTGCACTACACGGCCCCCAACCCCGAGATCGACTTCGACAACAGCCCCTTCTACGTGAACGCCGAGCTCTCCCCGTGGCGGACCCGCGACGGCCGGCCGAGGATCGCCGGGCTCAACTCGCTCGGGATGGGCGGCACCAACGTGCACATGGTCATCGAAGAGGCCCCCGCGCGGCCCGCCGCCGTCAACGATGAGAAGGGCCGCCGTCACCAGATCCTGCCGGTCTCGGCCCGCAACGCGGTCGCCGCCGAGGAGGCCGCCCGGCGGCTCGGCGACCACCTGGGGGCCGCTCACGGCACGCGGCTGGCGGACGCCGCGTACACCCTCCAGGTGGGCCGCAAGACGTTCGAGCACCGCAAGGTCGTCGTCGCCACCGCCACCGCCGACGCCGCCCGGATCCTCACCGGCGAAGCCGCCCAGGACGGGCTGCTCTCCCGGGTCGACACCGTGCAGGGCCGCCAGACGGCGTTCCTGTTCGCCGGCGTCGGCGAGCAGTACCCGGGCATGGTCACCGAGATCTACGAGCGCGAACCCGCGTTCCGCGCGGCCCTGGACGAATGCCTTGAGCTGCTACGCGGGCCACTCGACGGCGTCGACCTGCCCGGCCTGATGGCCGGCGGACGCGGCGCGGGCAACGACCTGGCCGTCCTGCTCGGCCGGGCCGAGAACCACGACGGCCGGGCCGCCACGCTGAAGCGGACCGAGATCGCCCAACCGGCCCTGTTCGCCATCGAGTACGCCCTGGCCCGCACCCTGATGTCATGGGGCCTCCAGCCCCGGCTGATGCTCGGTTACAGCCTCGGCGAGTACGTCGCGGCCTGCCTGGCGGGGGTGCTCTCGCTGCCGGACGCGATCGCCCTGGTCGCGCACCGGGCCAAGCTGATCGGAGCGATGCCCGCCGGGTCCATGGTGGCCGTCTCGATGCCCGCCGAGGACGTGCGCCGCAGGTTCCGGCTGGAGCGGCGCGGCCTGGACCTCGCCGCCGTCAACGGCCCGCAGGTCTCGGTCGTGGCCGGGCCCTCGGAGGAGATGGAGCGGCTCGTCGCCGAGCTGCGCCGGGCCGACATCCCGTGCCGGGCGCTGGACACCACCCACGCCTTCCACTCCCGGATGCTCCAGCCGGTCGCCGGCGAGCTGACCGACTGGGTGAAGGCCAACATCCGGCTGAACCCGCCGGAGCTTCCCTACATCTCCAACCTGACGGGCGAGCTCGCCGACGCCGACCTGGTCTGCGACCCGGGTTACTGGGCCGCGCACATGTGCGGGACGGTGCGGTTCGGCAAGGGCGTCGAGACGCTGCTGGCCGACCCCGAGCTGGCCGTGGTCGAGATCGGGCCCGGCCAGTCGCTCGGCGCGCTGGTCCGCGGGGCGGGCTGCCCGCCGCGGCGGTGGCCGCTGATCCTGCACGCGCTGCCCGGCGGGAGCGACCCGCGGCCGGACGACGAGGTGCTGGCCGGATGCCTGGCCCGGCTCTGGCTGGTCGGCGCGGAGCTGGACTGGAACGCCTACCACGGACGGCTGCCCGAGGCCGGGACCGCCGGCCTGCCGGGCCGGATCCCGCTGCCGACCTACCCGTTCCAGCGGCGCCGCTACTGGATCGAGGGGACCTCGGTCGCGGCCGGGCCGAAGGCGAAGCCGGCGGCCCTGGACGGCGGCAACCTGTTCGACGCCATCGCCGGCCTGCCCAAGCTGCCCGAGGAACAGTGGCTCCACCTGCCGGTCTGGCGGCAGACCGCGGCGCCCGCGCCCAGCGTTGACCAGCCCCGCTCGTGGCTCGTCTTCACCCGCGAGGGTGCGGCCGACGCGGTGACCGCCGAACTCGCCGCGACCGGCGCGACCGTCATCCCGGTCCGCCCCGGCGAGGGCTACGCCGCCACCGGCGACGGCCACACGGTCCGCCCGGGAAACGTGGCCGACGCCCTCGCCCTCCTGCGCGACCTGCGCGCCGCCGGCCGCGGGCTCGACCGGGTCCTGCACCTGTGGACCCTGGAGCCCGGCGAGGGCACCGTCGAGTACGGCCTGCACACCCTGGTCGCCCTGGCGAGGGCGGCGGGCGAGTCCGGCCTCGACGGCTGGTCGCTGGACGTCGTGGCCTCCGGCACCCAGGAGGTCATCCCCGGCGAGGTCCGCAACCCCGACGGCTCGACCCTGATCGGCCCGGCCCTGGTGATCCCCCTGGAGTACCCGAGGGTGACCACCCGCTTCATCGACGTCGACACCCCCTGCGGCCTGGTCGCCGAACTGGCCCGCCCGCAGACCGACCGGATCGTGGCGCTCCGCCGGGGCCGCCGCCACCTCCCCGGCTACGAGACCATGGCCACCCCGGACGCCACTCCGCTGCGCGACGGCGGCGTCTATCTGATCACCGGCGGCCTCGGCGGCATCGCGCTCGGCCTGGCCGAACGGATGGCCCGCGACGTCAAGGCCAGGCTCGTCCTGCTCGCCCGGTCCGGCCTGCCGGGCCGGGACGAGGCCGCCCGGCGGGTACAGGCCGTCCGCGACCTCGGCGGCGAGGTCGAGATCGTGGTCGGCGACGTGTCCGACCCGGCCGCGGTGCGGCGGGCGGTGGACACGGCGATCGAGCGGTTCGGTGTGCTCCACGGCGTCCTGCACGCGGCCGGCCTGCCGGCCATGGGCCTGATGCAGTTCAAGCGGCCGCCGGAGCTGGACGCCGTGCTCGCCCCCAAGATCGCCGGAACGCGGGCGCTGGCCGAGGCCCTCCGCATCGGCGAGCCCGGCGAGATCGAGCTGGACTTCCTGGCGCTGTTCTCCTCGATCACCTCCGCCACCGGCGGCGGCCCCGGCCAGGTGGACTACTGCGCCGCCAACGCCTACCTCGACGGCTACGCGCTGCGCCTGGCCGCGACCGGCCGCAATGTCGTCTCGATCGACTGGGGCGAGTGGACCTGGAACGCCTGGGAGGCCGGCCTGGCCGGCTACGACGAGGGTCTCCAGACCTTCTTCAAGGAGAACCGGGCCAGGGTCGGCATCGGCTTCGAGGAGGGGTACCGCTCGCTGCTGCGCGCCCTGGCCAGCGGCGAACCCCGGGTGATCGTCTCCACCCAGGACTTCGAGACCGTCGTCACCGGCAGCGCGCGGTTCAACCTGGAGGCGGTGACCTCGCCCGCCGTGGCCGGCGCCGGCGGGGACCGGCACCCCCGGCCCGAGCTGGTCACGCCCTACCAGGAGCCGTCCGGGCCGAAGGAGGAGGCCATCGCGGTCATCTGGGGCGACGCGCTCCGCCTCGACCGGATCGGCGTGCTCGACAACTTCTTCGAACTGGGCGGCAACTCGCTGCTGGGCGTCAGCATCGTGGCCGCCCTGCGCCGCGAGTTCGCCCTCGCCGAGCTTCCGCCGCACATCTTGTACGAGGCGCCGACCGTGGCCGCGCTCGCCGCGACCGTCGAGGCCCTCGCCTCGGGACCGGCGCCCGCGCCGGGGACGGCGGGCGAGAACGGGGGCAGCCACGTCCGCGCCCAGCTCCGCCGCTCGGGCCTGGAGTCGGCGGCCTCCCGCCGGCGCCGGTGAACGCCATCTGTCAGCAGGACAACCAGAGAAACGGAGAGGTCATGACACTTATCGGTGTGGTGGGCGCCGGCGTGATGGGCGTCGGCGTGGCCCAGAACCTGGCACAGACCGGCCACGACGTGGTCCTGGTGGACAAGGACGAGGAGATCCTCGCCGCGGCCCGCGCCACCATCTGGCGCAACGCCAGGATGAGCCGCCTGATGGGCGGCCCGGCCCTGGACCCCGACGACGTGCTGTCCCGGATCACCACCGCGGTGGGCGCCGAGGCGGTCGCCAAGGCCGACGTGGTCATCGAGAACGTGACGGAGAACTGGGACGTCAAGCGGGCGGTCTACGAGACGATGGACGCGGTCTGCGGGCCGGACACCGTCTTCGTCGTCAACACCTCCGCGATCCCGATCACCAAGGTCGCCGCCGTCACCGGCCGCCCCGGCAAGGTCGTCGGGGTGCACTTCATGAACCCGGTCCCGGCCAAGCCGGCGTGCGAGCTGATCCCCGGCTTCCACACCACCGCCGAGACCGTCGAGCGGGTCCGCGACCTGCTGTCGGCGATGGGCAAGAAGGCCATCGACGTCAAGGACGCCTGCGGGTTCGTCTCCAACCGGGTGCTGATGCTCACCGTGAACGAGGCGGCGTTCCTCGTCCACGAGGGCGTCGCCACCGCCGAGTCGGTCGACGAGGTGTTCCGGAGCTGTTTCGGCCACCCGATGGGCCCGCTGGAGACGGCCGACCTGATCGGCGTCGACACCATCCTCTACAGCGTCGAGGTGCTCTACGAGCACTACGCCGACAGCAAGTACCGGCCGTGCCCGCTGCTCAAGCAGATGACCGACGCGGGCCTGCACGGCCGCAAGTCGGGCCGCGGTTTCTACACCTACGACGCCAACTAAGCGATCCCCGAAGGAGCCAGACATGTCCGGCAACGCCAAGGACCAGATCCTCGACTTCGTGCGCGCCCGCTACCCGCAGGCGGAGATCGACGAGACCCAGGACATCTTCGCCCTGGGCTTCGTGAACTCGCTGTTCGCCATGGAGCTGGTGATGTTCATCGAGAAGACGTTCGAGGTCACCATCCCCAACGACGAGTTGAAGATCGACAACTTCCGGTCCGCCACCAGCATGGCGGAGCTGGTGGACCGGCTTTCCCCCGCGCGGGTCTGACATGACGACCCTGGCTGAGACCGCGCCGGACGTCCTTCGGGTCACCGACAGGAAGTCCGCCCGCGCGTTCGTCGACACCCACATCGTCCCGTACGCCGACGCGTACGACCGGCGGGGCCGGGTCCCCGAGGAGCTGCTGGAGCGGATGACCGCCGCCGGGCTCTGGGCGCCCTTCCTGCCCCGCGACACCGGCGGCGGGGGGATGGACCTGGTCACCCTCGGCGAGGTCCACGAGGAGGTGGGCCGGGGCTGCTCCTCGGTGCGCAGCCTGCTCACCGTGCACACGATGGTGTCGTGGGCGGTGCAGCGGTGGGGCAGCCCGGCCCAGCGCGAGCAGTGGGTGCCGGCGCTCGGCCGGGGAGACGTGCTCGCCGCGTTCTGCCTGTCCGAGCCCGGCGCCGGCAGCGACGCCTCCGGGATCGCCAGCAACGTCGTGGAGAAGAACGGCGGCTGGGTGCTCAACGGCGTCAAGAAGTGGATCACCAACGGCCAGCGGGCCGACCTGTTCCTGGTCTTCGCCCGCACGGCCACCAGCATCGGGGCGTTCCTGGTCCCCAGGGACAGCCCCGGCGTCGAGGTGACGCCGATCGAGGACATGCTCGGCACCCGGGCGTCGATGATCGCGGAGATCTCCTTCCGCGACGTCGCGCTCGGCCCGGACGCGCTGCTCGGCCCGAGCGGCTTCACCGCCGGCATGGTGCTGACCGGCACCCTGGACCTCGGCCGCTACAGCGTGGCGACCGGCTCGGTCGGCATCGTCCAGGCCGCGCTGGAGGCCTGCGCCGCGTACGCCTCCCGCCGCACCGTCGGCGGGTCGCTCCTCAAGGACCTGCCGCTGATCCAGGCGAAACTCTCCGACATGGTCACCGACGCGCGGGCGGCCCGCCTGCTCGTCGCGGAGGCCGGCCGGCTCAAGGACGCCGGCGAGGCGTCCACGATCATGGCGACCTGGGTGGCGAAGTACTTCGCCTCCACCGCCGCCGCGCGGCACGCGTCCGAGGCGGTCCAGATCCACGGCGCGAACGGCTGCGGCCACGACTACCCGGTGGCGCGGCTGTACCGGGACGCCAAGGTCATGGAGATCATCGAGGGCAGCAACGAGATCCAGCGCATCACCATCGCCAGCCAGGCAGAACGGGAGATCATCTGATGACCGTGGTCGACGAAACGCCCTTTGTCGTCCCGGAGAAGCCGGTCCAGGGACGGATCAAGTGCGTGGTCTGGGACCTGGACAACACGCTCTGGGACGGCGTGCTGCTGGAGGACGGCGAGGTCACCCTGCGGCCCGCGGTGGTGGCGCACATCCACCGGCTCGACCAGATGGGCGTGCTGCACTCGATCGCCAGCAAGAACGACGCCGACGCCGCGCTGGAGAAGCTGCGCGAGTTCGGCCTCGACGAGATGTTCCTGCACCCGCAGATCAACTGGAACGCCAAATCCGAGTCCATCGCGCGCATCGCGAAGGCGCTCAACCTCGGGCTGGACGCGTTCGCCTTCGTCGACGACCAGGAGTTCGAACGCGGCGAGGTCGGGCACGGCCTGCCCGCCGTCACCCTGGTCGACATCGTGGACCTGGAGGAGGCGCTGGCCCGGCCGGAGTTCATCCCCCGGTTCGTCACCGACGAGTCCGCCCAGCGCCGCCCCATGTACCAGGCGCAGGCCGCGCGCGACGATCTGGAGTCCGGTTTCGTCGGCACCAACGAGGAGTTCCTGGCCGGGCTGGAGATGCGGTTCACCATCGCCCCGGCCGTACGGGACGACCTCCAGCGGGCCGAGGAGCTGACGGTCCGCACCAACCAGCTCAACTCGACCGGCCGCACCTACTCCTACGAGGAACTGGACGAGCTGCGCGAGTCCCCCGACCACCTGCTGCTGGTCGCCTCCCTGACCGACCGGTTCGGCAGCTACGGCAAGATCGGCCTGGCCCTGGTGGAGAAGGGCGAGACCGAGTGGCGGCTCAACATGATGCTGATGTCCTGCCGGGTGATGTCCCGCGGCGTCGGCATGGTGCTGCTCAACCACATCATGCGGCTGGCCCAGGCGGCCGGGGTGAGCGTGCGCGCCGACTTCGTGGAGACCGGCCGGAACCGGATGATGCAGATCACCTACGCCTTCGCCGGGTTCCGCGAGGTCAGCCGGGACGGCGTCCACGTGGTGCTGGAGGCCGACCTGAGCACCGTCCAGCCGCCCCCGTCCTACGTCCAGCTGGAGATCATCGATGAGCTTTGACGACGCCGGCCGGTGGATGCCGTTCGCGGGCCAGACCGGCGCCGGCCCCGGCGCGCTCGCGCTGTACTGCCTGCCGCACGCCGGCGGCGCCGCCTCCACCTTCCGGAGCTGGCAGCGCGTCCTGCCGGGGGTGGCCGTGCAGCCCATCCAGCTCCCGGGCCGGGACAGCAGGCTCAGGGAGCCCGCCTACGACCGGATGGGCCCGCTGGTGGCCGACCTCGCCGAGATCATCCAGGCGGACGTCTCGCTCGGCTCGATCGACCGCAGGTACGCCCTGTACGGCCACAGCCTCGGCGCGCTCGTCGCGTTCGAGCTGGCCCGCGAGATCCGCCGCCGCGGCGGCCCGCCGCCGGTGCACCTGTTCGTCTCCGGTTCCGTCGCCCCGCAACTCGCCTACGAGGACGGCAAGCCGGTCGGGCAGATGTCCCGGCCGGAGGTCGTCTCGATGCTCCGCGAGCTGGGCGGCACGCCGGAGTGGCTGCTGACCGATCCCGGCGTGCTGGACATGATCCTCCCGGCCGTGGTCGCCGACTTCACGATCAAGGAGACCTACGAGTACCGCGACGAGAAGCCGCTGGACATCCCCATCACGGCCATGCCCAGCACCGACGACTCGCGGATCAAGGCCGAGACCGTGACGCCGTGGGGTGAGCAGACCACCAGGGAGTACGAGCTCCAGCCGTTCGTCGGCGGCCACTTCGCGGTGTTCGAGCAGGCCGCGCTGACCCACAAGATCATCTCCAAAGCCCTGCTCAAATGGATGTGACGGACACCTTCGTGTGGCGGGTCCACCTCGATCAGCCGGATGGCGCGAGGTGGGCCCCGCTGCTTTCCGGGGACGAGCGGGCCCGCGCGGCGGCGCTGGCGACCCCGGTCGAGCGCCGCCGCTTCACGGTCGCGCACGCCGCCCTGCGGGCCCTCCTCGGCGGGCTCACCGGCCTGCCGCCGGCCGAGCTCGTCTTCGGCGCGGAGGACAACGGCAGGCCGTACCTGGCCGGCCGCCCGATCGACTTCAACCTGTCGCACTCCGAGGAGTGGGCGCTGATCGGGGTGGCCCCGCCGGGCCTGCGGGTCGGCGTCGACGTCGAGCGCGTCCGCGACGACCTCGACCATCTGGCCATGGCCCGGCATCTGTACCGGCCCGCCGAGGTCGACCACCTGACCCGGGCCGCCTCCCCCCGGGAGGAGTACTTCCGGCTCTGGTGCGCCAAGGAGGCCTACATCAAGGCGACCGGGGCCGGCCTGGCCGGTCTGCGGGACGCGCTGGTGACGCACGAAGGGAACGCGACGGTGGGTTCGTCGCGTTCCCTTCGCTGGCTGGACGTGGCGCCCGGCTACGCGGGCGCCGTGGTGACGACCACTGTCACGACCGCTGTCACGACCGCTGTCACGACCGCTGGGACACCGGCACCACGTACCGGTTGAACACCAGGTCCCGCAGCACGTCGTCACCGCCCTCCACGATCGACACGTACCGCACGTCCCGCAGCAGCTTGCCGATCACCGCGTCGTGGGTGTAGCCGACGCCGCCGAACATCTCGGAGGCGGCCGAGGCGATCTGCCAGCCGGTCTGGCCGCAGAACATCTTCGTGGTCAGCGCTGCCTTCAGCGTGCCCACCCGGAGGAACTCCGCGGCCGCGTCCGGCCGGGCCGCGATCTCGTCGTACCGGCGGGCCGCCGCCAGGCACTGGTTGGCCATCACGTCGATCTGCATCTCGAACTGGCCCAGCTTGGCGGCGAACACCGCGTTGTTCGCCAGGATGGCGCCCTTGACCTGCTTGGACCTGCCGTACTCCAGGCACACGTCGCGGATCCGGCGGGCGACGCCGAGCGCCGTCGTGGCGATCAGGATGCGGCTGGCGTTCAGCCCCACCTCCAGCAGCCGCAGCCCGTTGCCGCGCAGCACGTTGGCGGCCGGCACCCGGCAGTCGGTCAGCGTCACCTGGTAGGTCGCCGAGGAGCGCAGCCCCAGCACGTCCCAGCGTTTGTCGATCCGGACGCCCGGTGTGTCCCGCGGCACCAGCACCGCCAGGTAACCCGCCGGGTCGTGTTCGGCGCGGGCGACCACCACCAGGAAGTCGGCGAAGTCGGCGTTCGTGGAGAACGCCTTCTCGCCGTTCAGCACGACGTCGTCCCCGTCGCGGCGGGCCGTCGTGGTGATCCTGGCCAGTTCGCTGCCCGCCGCGTGTTCGCTGCCGAGCGTCGCGCAGAACCCGTTTCCGGCCACCAGCTTGCCCAGATAGTGGTCGCGTAGTTCGGGGGAGCCGTACCAGGACACCATGCTGGTCGTCAGGACCGGGATGAACAGGGTGAACGCGGCGCCGGCGTCGGCGTAGGCGAGTTCGGCGACGATCCGCACGCCGTCCTCCAGGCTGAGGCCGGGGCCGCCGTGCTCCTTCGGCACCCACCAGTTCGCCAGGCCGGTGTCCGCGAACCGCTCGTACAGCGGGAGCGGCGCCTCGGCCAGCGAGTCGAGGTAGGCGTCCTTGCCGATGAGCTCCCTGCGCGCGAACGCCTGGACCGCCCGCACGTGCTCCGGCTGCCTCATCCGGTCTCCCGTTCGTCGAGCAGCTCGGCCAGCTGGCGCACCGTGGGGCACTCCAGCAGCCCCGTCACCGGGACCGACGCGTTCAGCGACTTGCGGATCCTGGTGGTCAGCTCGATCGCGAGGAGCGAGTGGCCGCCCAGCTCGAAGAAGTTGTCGGTGGCGCCGATCGGCTCGATGCCCAGCACCCGAGACCAGATGTCGGCCAGCGCCGCCTCGGTGCCCTCGGCCGGCTCCACGTAGGGGTTGTTGAGATCCGGCCTCGGGTGGCGTTCCTGGTCGTCCGGGGTGTCGTCGGCGCTGTGGATGTCGCTGGTGACCCACATCGCCAGCCGGCCTTCCAGCGGACCGGTCGAGATGACCAGATGGCCGGCCCGGTCGGTGGCCGACAGGGCCCTCTCGAAGACGTCGACGCCTTCCGCCGGGGCCATCGCGAAGCCGACGACGGCCTCGCTGTGGCCTTCCAGCCGGCCGGCGTCGATGCTCCAGGTGTCCCAGTCGACGGTCACCCAGCGGGGTCCGCCCGCCACCCGCGACTGCCGGACGTAGGCGTCCAGCGCCGCGTTGGCCGCCGCGTACGGCGCGAGCGTCATGCCGCCCAGCACCGCCGCGATGGACGAGAGCGTGATCCGCCGGTCGGCGGCGTGCCCGTCGAGCACCTTCTCCAGCACGTGGAAGCCCTTGACCTTGGCGGACAGGTGGGCGTCGCACTGGGCGCGGTCCATCAGGTGGGCGAAGTTGAAGTAGGCCCCGTCCTGCACGCCCGCGCCGTGCACCACCACGTCGATCCCGCCGAACCGCTCGACCGCGGCCTCGACCACGGCCGCCATCCGCTCCTCGTCCGCCACGTCGGCGGACAGGCACAACACGGTCGCGCCCCGGCCTTCCAGGTCCAGGATGTTGCGGATGTGCCGGGCGGTGCGCTCGCTGCCGGAGGGCGTCTCGGCCAGGAACGCCGCCCACTCCTCGCGGGGCGGCAGCGGCGACCGGGCGGTGAGGACCAGGTTGCAGCCGTACGCGGCGGCCAGGTGCCGGGCGAGCACGAGCCCGACGTCCCCGAGGCCACCGGTGATCAGCACGGTCTCGCCGTTCCCGATCGGGCGGGTCTCGTCGGTCAGCTCGTCGATCGGGAACTGCTCGTAGGCCCGCAACCAGGTCTCGCCGGCGCGGACCGCGACCGGGCCCTCGTGCGGGGCCAGGATCGCGGCCAGGATCTGGACGGCGTCGCCGGCGGCGTCGACGTCGATCGTGCGGGCCCGGATCCGGGGGTTCTCCTGGGCCAGGCTGGGGGCCAGCGCCGCCATCGTGGAGTGCTCCGGGTGCCGCAGATCCGAGCCGAGCACACCGGCCGCCCCCGAGGTGAGCAGGGCGAGTTCGGCGCGCGGCGCGGAGCCGCTGTTGTCGACCAGTTCCCTGGCCAGCGCCAGCACGGAGTAGAAGCCGCGGCGCTGTTCGGCGTCGAAGTGCGCGGCCGGGTCCTGCCCCGGCGCCGGCTCGGAGGCGGCCAGGCTGAACCCGTGGACGATCGCGCGCGGCGCGACCAGCAGCGAGTACAGCAGTTCGGCCATGTCGTCGGGCTTGTCCAGCCGGACGGTGAAGTCCCCCGAGTCGTGCTGCTCGAAGCTCTCGCCGCTCCGTACCGCCGTGACCTCGGCGCCCGCCGCGTTCAGCCGGTCGATCAGGGCCTCGCCCCGGGCGTCGTCGGCGAAGACCAGCCAGGGACCGGCCGCGCGCAGCCGCTCGTCCAGGTCGGCGACCGCGAACGGCCGCTGCCTCCAGGTCGGCAGGTACGTCCACTTCGACCGGTCGAACGTCTTGTCGTCGCTCACCGGGGCGGCCTGCGTGTTCGGGTTGGCCTTCACCCAGTAGCGGCGCTTCTGCCACGGGTAGGTGGGCAGTTCGACCCTGCGGCCCGCGCCCCGGTGCAGCGCGGTCCAGTCGATCGTGCTGCCGGCCTGCCACAACCGGGCCAGCGTGGTCAGCAGCCACTCGGCCGCGGGCGTCCCGTCGACGGGGGCGACGGCGATCTCCTCCGACGCCTGGGCGGCGTCCTCACGCGTCACCTGCACGCCGAGCCGCCGCAGCCCGTCGGCCAGCGCGCCGACCGCGTCGTGCCGGTCGGTGCCGTCCTCGATGCCGATCACGGCGTCGACCGCCGCGAGCAGCTCCGGCCACCAGGCCTCCGGCACGCCCTCCGGCGTGACCAGGCGCACCTTCGGGTTGCGGCGCTGGGTCTTGGCGTTGATCCAGCGGGAGGGGTCGGTCAGCGCCACGACCGCGTCGTCGCGGTCGGCGACCACGACCGCGCGCCGCAGGGCGAACCCGCCGCGCGACATCTGCAGGGTGAACGCCACGTCCGCGACGTCCTCGCCGGAGTCACCGGCCAGATGACCGGCCAGCCGCTCGCCGAGCTCGTTCAGCGCGTTCTCGTCGGCCGCCGAGAACGTCAGCAGGTGCGGGCCCGGCCGGTGCGGGAGGGCCGCGCGCGGCGGGGCCTGCTCCAGCACCACGTGGGCGTTGGTCCCGCCGAGGCCGAACGAGCTGACCCCGGCCCGGCGCGGATGCGGTCCCGCCGGCCACGGCCGGTGCTCGGTCAGCACGGTGAACCTGTCCTGCGCGGTGGCCAGCGCCGGGTTCGGCTGGGCGTAGTCCGGCACACCCTGGAGCAGCTCGTGCTTGAGGCTCAGCGCGGCCCGCATCAGTCCGGTCACGCCGGAGGCCCGGTCGAGGTGGCCCAGGCTCGGCTTCAGCGAACCGAGCACGGCCGGGGTCTCACGCGGCTGGGTGAACACCCGGTTCATCGCGGCCAGCTCGATCGAGTCGCCCAGCATCGTGCCGGTGGCGTGGCACTCGACGTAGCCGATGGTGTCGGGTTTGACCCCGGCCACGCCGAGCGCCGTCTCGATCACGTCGGCCTGGCCGTCCACGCCCGGCGCGGTGTACCCGGCCCGCATCCGGCCGTCGTTGTTGGCGGCCGAGCCGAGGATGACGGCGTGGATCACGTCGCCGTCGGCGAGCGCGTCCGACATGCGCTTGAGGGCCACCGTGCCGACGCCGCTGCCCATCACGGTGCCGCCCGCCTCGGCGTCGAAGCTGCGCACCCTCCCGTCGGGCGACATGATGCCGCCCTGCTCGTACAGGTAGCCGGCCGGCTGGGGGAGCGGCGTGAACGCGCCGCCCGCCAGCGCCATGTCGCACTCGTAGGTGAGCAGGCTCTGGCACGCCAGGTGCACCGCCACCAGCGACGTCGAGCAGAACGTCTGCACCGACACCGCCGGTCCGCGCAGCCCCAGCTTGTACGACACCAGGTTCGCCAGCGAGTCGCGCTCGTTGCCGATCGCCATCAGCATCGCGCCGCCCGGCGCGTTGGCGAGATGGAAGATGTTCTTCACCACGTAGTCGGGGAACCCGCACCCGCCGAACACCGCGACCTGTCCCGGCACGTCGGTGGGGCAGTAGCCGGCGCTCTCCAGGGCCTCCCACGAGGTCTCCAGGAACAGCCGGTGCTGCGGGTCCATCATCTCGGCCTCGCGCGGGTTGATCCCGAAGACCCCCGCGTCGAAGTGCTCCAGGCCGTTCAGCGGGCCGCCGATCCGCACGTAGCGCGGGTCGGCGATCAGCCCCGGCTCGACGCCGGTCTCCCGCAGCTCCTCCTCGGTGATCTCGCGCAGGCCCTTGATCCCGGACAGTACGTTTCGCCACAGGTCGGCGACGCTGTCGGCGCCGGGAAAACGACCGGACATGCCGATCAGCGCCACCGCCGATGCGTAGTCGGTTTCTGTCATGACGTCCTTCCGCTCCGGAGCATGTTCCGCCGCTGTTCGATGCGCGAGGTGCGCTGCTGTTCGCGCACGTCGGCCGTCTGCTCTTCCTTGGCCTCGCCCGCGGTTGCCGCTTCGGCGAGCGATGAGATCGTGGGCGACTGGTAGAGGATGTGCGGCGGGAGGTAGGTCAGCCCGAGCGCCTTCCGGACCTCCGTGATGATCTCCATGCCGAGCAGCGAGTTGCCGCCCAGCTCGAAGAAGTTGTCGTGCACCCCGACCGACTCCAGGCCGAGCGCCTCGGTCCACACCTCGGCGATCTTTTCCTCGGTCTCGTTCTGCGGCTCCACGAACGCGGTCGACAGGTCGGGCCGGGGGTGCCGGCCGAACGCGTCCCTGAGTTTCTTGACCGTCGCCTGGTGGCTCTCGATGGACGACTTGCGGCTCATCGCCACCAGCGGGGCGAAGTCCTGGGTGGAGGCGACCACGTGCCGTTCACCGCTGTTCAGCACCCGGACGAGGGTCTCGAAGCCGTCCTCGAAGCTGAGCCCGAACAGGCCCCGGTACCAGGTGAAGTACTGCTTGGAGCCCTCGTCGTAGTTCTCCAGGCCCTCCGTCCAGCCGTTCCAGGTCCACTCGCACCAGTCGACCGAGGTGACCAGCGCGCCGGGCAGGGGGTCGCTGAGCGCGAAGGAGTCCAGGAACGCGTTGGCCGCGCAGTAGTCGACCTGGCCGGCGCCGCCGCCGGTGGCGGAGGTGGTGGAGGAGTAGAGGGCGAGGAAGTCGACCGGCACGTCCTTCAGCACCTCGGCCAGGGCCAGCGAACCGGCCACCTTCGGCGCGAGCGTGCGCTCGATGTCGGCCACCGTCTTGAACTGCATCAGGCCGACCGCCGGCACACCCGCGCAGTGCAGGACGCCGTTGAGCTCGCCGAACCGCTCGATCGCCGCGTCCACCGCCCGCCGCACGTCCGCGACCTTGGACACGTCGCCGGCCACCGTGACGACCTCGGTGCCGCCGGCCTCCAGGCGGCGCAGGCCCTCGACCCGCCGCCGCACCTCGTCGGCGGTGGCAGGGGCGGCCAGGATGTGGCTCCACTGCTCCTTCGGCGGAACCGGGGTGCGGCCCAGCAGCACCAGGTTGGCCTGGTATCTCTCGGCCAGCAGCTCGGCCATGCCCAGGCCGATGCCGCCCAGGCCGCCGGTCACCAGGTAGGTCCCGCCGCGCCGCACGTCCACGGCCGGGGCGGTCCGGTCGATGGCGGCCGCGTCCAGCACCTCGTAGCCGGGCGTCCACCGGCGGCCCTCGCGCAGCGCGACGACCTGGTCGGCGGGGTCGGCCCGCAGCTCGGCCAGCAGCCCGCGCAGGGCGGCCGGTCCGGTCTCGGCGTCGACGTCGATCAGGCGGGTTCTGACCCTCGGGTACTCGACCGGGATCAACCGGGTCGGGCCGAGCAGCGTGTTGCGCTCGGGGATGATCGTGTCGCCGGACAGCACCTTCTGGCTGCCGACGGTGACGATGTCCAGCGACCAGGTCGGCAGGCCGAGGTCGACCGCGGCCCTGGCGAAGGAGACCAGCGTGTACAGGCCGCGCTTCAGGCACTCCTGGGTGGCGTCGCCGCCGGCGGGGGCCGGGTCGGCGGTCCACAGGTGCACGACCCGTTCCGGCGCGAAGTCACGGCCGCCGAGCGTCCGCAGCGCCGTGACGACGTCGTCCTGCGAGCCGGGGCGGACGACGAAGCCGTCGGGGGTGTCGGCGTAGGCGTCGCCGGGCCGGACCAGCACTACCTGGTGGCCGAGCGCGTCCAGGGCGGCGCGCACCGTCCCGGTCAGGGTGTCGGCCAGGCCGGCGTCGGTGAAGAGCAGCCACCTGGTCTGCTCCTCCTCGCGGACGAGCTGGGGAGCCGTCTGCCGCCACACCGGGATGTTGATCCACCGCTCGTCCGGGAGGCGGGGCAGCGCGGTCGCGATGCTCGTGGGGTCGCTCTCGTCCAGCAGGGGCACGCCGGTGGTCAGCGCCGACTGGTCGATCTCCAGCCAGTAGTCCTGGCGCTCGAACGGGTAGGTCGGCAGCGGCACCCTGCCGGGCGTCCAGCCGTCATGTAAGGCGTCCCAGTCGATCGGAACCCCGGCCAGCCAGAGTTTGCCGACGGCGGTCGCGGTGGCGGCGAGCGTCTCCACCTGGTCGCCCTGGCCGGGCAGGGTGGTGACGATCAGCGGCCACTGGTTGCGGTCGCAGTCGGGGTGGCCGCGGGTCAGCGCGCCGAGCGACTGCCCGGGGCCGATCTCGACCAGGGTCAGGTCGCCGCCGCGCAGCACGTGCGCGAGCCCGGCGCCGAACTCGACCGTCTCGCACATGTGGCGGGCCCAGTAGCCGGGGTCGGTGACGAGCCCGGCGGTGGCGATCTCGCCGGTGACGTTGCTGACGTACGGGATGACCGGCGGGTTCAGCGTCACGTTGGCGCTGATCCAGGAGGTCAGCTCGGCCGCGACCGGTTCGAGCATCCGGGAGTGGAAGGCGTGCGTGGTCTGGAGGCGGCGGCAGCCGATCTCGGCCGCTCTGAGCCGCGCCGCCGCGGCCTCGACGCTCTCCTCCGGCCCGGCCAGCACGAGCTGCGAGCCGGTGCGGACCGCGACGTCGAGGTCGAGGTCGCCCAGCACCGCCTTCAGCCGCTTCTCGTCGGCGGCGACGGCCAGCATGCCGCCCTCCGGCTGGGAGGTGATCAGCTTGGCCCGGTAGGCGACCAGCTTGAGCGCGTCGGCCAGCGACAACACGCCGGACAGGCAGGCCGCGACGTACTCGCCGAGGCTGTAGCCGACCATGATCTCCGGCTTGACGCCCCAGCTCGTCAGCAGCCGGGCCAGCGCGTACTCGGCGACGAACACGGCGGGCTGGATGAGATGCGCGTTCGGGGCCGACCGCGGAGAGGCGTCCCCGGTCCGCCCGAGCAGCGCGGCCAGGTCGGGGGCGGTCGCGGGCCCGGCCGGGACGAAGACGTCGGACAGCTGGGACGCCTCGGTGAGGCCCAGCAGGCTGACGCACTCGTCGACGTCGGCCCGGAAGGCGGGCTCGGCCTCGTACAGGGCGGCGACCATGCCCGGATACTGCTCGCCGACGCCGGCGATCAGGAACCCGGTCTTGCGGCCGACCGCCGTGTCGGTCCGGCCCAGGGGCCCGGCCGGGTCGGTGAGCAGCGCGGCCGCCCTGGCGTTGCCGTCGGCGACGACGACCTTGCGGTGGTTGAAGACCTTGCGGCCCTTCTGGAGGGTGTAGGCGACGTCGCCCAGGTCCACGCCGGGGTCGGCGGCGATGCTCTCGCCCAGGCGGACGGCCATCCGCTCGGCGGAGGCGGCCGACCGGGCCGACACCGGGAGGATCTGCCAGCGGCGGGGCCGCTCCGGGCGCGGGGCCGGGACGGGGGCCTCGACGATGATCGCGTGCGCGTTCGTGCCGCCCATGCCGAGCGAGCTGATCCCGGCGATGCGCGGCCGGTCGGCGCTGCGCGGCCAGGGGGTCGGCTGGGACGTGACGTAGAACGGGCTGGCCTCGAAGTCGATCTCGGGGTTCGGCGCGGTGTAGTGCAGCGTCCCGGGGATCAGCTCGTGCCGCAGCGACTGGACGACCTTGATCAGGCCGGTCGCGCCGGAGGCGCGGTCGAGGTGGCCGACGTTCGGCTTGATCGAGCCGAGGATGCAGTACTGCTTCTTCTCGGTCTGACCGAACGCCCTGGTCAGGGCCGCGACCTCCATCGGGTCGCCGACCTCGGTGGCGGTGCCGTGCGCCTCGACGTAGGAGATCTGCGACGGGTCGACGCCCGCCTTCTCGATCGCCTTGGACACGCAGCGGCGCTGGCCGTCGATGCTGGGGGCCAGGTAGCTGAACTTCATCGCGCCGTCGTTGTTGATCGTCGAGGCGCGGATCACCGCGAGCACGGTGTCCCGGTCTTCGATCGCCTTCCCCAGGCGCTTCAGCGCGACCACGGCCGCGCCGTCGCCGAACATGCTGCCCCGGCCCTGCGCGTCGAAGGTCCGCACGTGGCCGTCGGGCGACTCCTGGCCGCCCTCCTCCCACAGGTAGCCGGTCCGGTCCGGGATCCGGACCGACACGCCGCCCGCGAGCGCCATGTCGCACTCGTCGCGGCGCAGCGCCTCGCTCGCCAGGTGCACCGCGACCAGCGAGGTCGAGCAGAACGTCTGCACGGTCACGCTCGGCCCGGACAGGTCCAGCCGGAACGACACGTTCGTGGCCAGCGAGTCCTTGTCGTTGCCGATCATCAGCGCGGACGTGTCGATGCCCATGGCGAACGCCTGGAGCCGGGTCAGCAGGTAGCCGCTGATGTTCATGCCGGCGAACACGCCGACCGAGCCGCGGCTCTCCGGCGAGCCGTACCCGGCCGACTCCAGGACCTCCCACACGCATTCGAGGAAGAGCCGCTGCTGCGGATCGGCCAGCGTCGCCTCGCGCGGGTTGTAGCCGAAGAACGCCGCGTCGAAGCCGCGGATGTCGTCGAGAATCGGCCGGCTCCGGACGTAGTTCGGCTTCGAGAACGTCGCCGCGGGCACGCCCGCCTCAATGAGTTCCTCGTCCGAGAAAAGCGTGAAGGATTCGACGCCGGTGCTGATGTTCCGCCAGAACGTTTCGACGTCATTGGCTCCCGGGAATCGACCGGCCATGCCGATGATCGCAATATCGGAATCGTCCACGGGTGGATGTTGCTGCGTCATCAACATGCCCCTATTCACCGAATTCGTTGGTTGGTTTGTGCCGGCCGTCTTCTAGAGCAGCCCGCCGCGGCCCCAGCCGCGGGTGAGCCGGCGAATCGCGAACACACCGCAGACCAGCGCGATCCCCAGCAGGATCGCCGCGGGCCGCACGACTCCGGCCGCGTCGCCGGAGACCGCGGCCTGCAACATCTCCAGGGCCCAGTAGCCGGGGGACGCCTGCGCGGCGACCTGCGCCCACTCCGGCATCAGGCTCAGCGGCACCAGTGCCCCGCCGAGCGAGCTGAGCGTCAGCGCGCCCACGTCCGTGATCACACTGAGCTCGCCGTGGCTGCGCACGATGGCGGCCAGCAGCGCGCCGATCGCCAGCAGCGTGAACGCCCAGAGCAGGATGGCCCCCAGGACCAGCGGGACGTTGCCCGGGATGGGCAGGCCGATGACGAGGCAGCCGTACACCAGCAGGATGGTCTGCTGCGCGACCATGACCACGTAGATCGGCAGGGTCTTGCCGATCAGCAGCTCGGCGGCCGGCGCCCGGCTCACCCGGAGCCGGTCCCAGGTCTTCCAGGTGCGCTCGGCCAGGATCGCGTTGCCCGCGATGGAGATCGCGAACACCGAGAACATGACCAGCAGCCCGGTCACCACCTTGGTGGTGCCGCCCTCGACCGCCCGTACGTACAGCGGCTTCAGGACCAGCATCAGGACCATCGGCATGACCACGTAGCTGATCGTCTGGCCGGGGTCGCGGAGCCGGATGAGCGTGTTGTTGTTCGCCAGCGCGCGGATCCGGTACAGGGATTCGCGCAGGGCGGCGGCCGGCCCGGGGCGGTAGCCGGTGTCAAGGAGCATCGCTGACCGCCAGGGATCGGTAGAGGTCGTCCAAGGAGGGGTTGTGGACCTCGATCGTGCTGATCGGCCGCTCGGCGCGGCCCAGCAGGTCGATCAGGGTGGCCGCCGGCTGCGTGGTGGAGACGCGGACCTCCTCCTCGTTGTCGTGGATCAGCCGCACCTCCCCGGGCAGACCGTCGACCAGCTCGTCGTAGGTGCCCCGCGCGATGATCCTTCCGTTGCGGGCGACCGCGATGGTGGCCTGCAACTCGACCAGTTCGGGCAGGTAGTGCGTGGTGTAGACGATGGCCGCGCCGTCGCCGGCGCGCTGCTTGACGACGTCGAGCATCGCCTCGCGGGTCTCCAGGTCGGCGCCCGCGGTCGGTTCGTCCAGCAGCAGCAGGCCGGGCCGGTGGATCAGCGCGGTGGCCGCCTGGACCCGCCGCTGCTGCCCGCCGGAAAGCGCCGCCGTCCTGCGGTCGATGAACGCGCCGAGCCTCAGCGCGACGGTCAGCTCCTCGATCGCGCTGTCGAGCGCGGCCCGGCGCAGCCCCGCGAGCTTGCCGAACAGGGTGAGGTGCTCGCGCACGGTGACGGACGGATAGAGCGCTATGTGCTGCGGCGCGACGCCCACCCGCCCCCTGCTCGCCGACGGCGGACGCCCGTCGATGGTCACGTGACCGCCGTCCTGACGGATCAGGTACGACACGATCTCCACGAAGGTCGTCTTGCCCGCGCCGTTGTGCCCGACCAGCCCGACGATCTCACCGGCCGCCACACTCAGGCTGAATCCGTCCAGCGCCAGGACCGGGCCGTATCGCTTGACAAGATCGATGGCTTGCAGCAACGTGTCACCTCCTTGATTATTCACCTCGAAAAGACGGTTGCTTTTCGCGGGCCCGCGAATTTGATAATTCGAATTTGGTCGAAGAAATCGAGTTACCGCTACAGTAGCGGCGGCGGGCCCGGCCGCTATTGGCAGGAAGTGGCCATGGAGAACCGGCCAACGGCGGGCGGCCGGTCCCCGGCAGGGGTCACCCCTACGCGCCGGCGGCACAAAGACAGGGGTTGCGCCCGGCGCCGCGTCCGGCCCATTCCGGGCAGGCTGACCTGCGAAAACGGCCATTCTCAATTGACAGGAAACCGCTGTTCATATTGACCGGTTGATGTCAGAATCTCCGGGTGGCCATCGAACGCTCTGACACGAAGTCGCGGGAGGAAGGCGACAGTCGCCTCAGAGGGCTCCCATCGGTCGCGGCGGGCCCGATCGCCGCCGTCGCGGCGTCGCTCGCGGTCCTGCTGACCGCCTTGTCCGGCCGGTACGGATTCCACCGCGACGAGCTCTACTTCATGGTCGCCGGCGATCACCCCGACTGGGGCTACGTCGACCAGCCGCCGCTGACCCCCCTGCTCGCCCGCGCGAGCACCGCCCTGCTCGGCGACACCCCGGCCGCGCTCCGCGTCGTCGCGACGATCCTCTGCGTGGCCTCGGTCGTGACCGTCGCCCTGATCGCCCGCGAACTCGGCGGCGACCGCCGGGTGCAGTCCGTCGCCGCCTGCTGCGCGGCCGCCTCCGGGATCGTCCTGGGCCTGGGCCACCTGCTGGCCACCGCGACCTTCGACATGCTCGCCTGGCTGGTGATCAGCCTGCTGGTGCTGCGCCTGCTCCGCACCGGCGACGGCCGCTGGTTCGTGGCGATCGGCGTCGCGGTCGGCGTCGGCATGGAGAACAAGCAGCTGCTGGGGCTGCTGGTGGTGACCCTGTTCCTGGCGCTCCTGCTGGTCGGGCCCAGAGACGTGCTGCGCACCCGCTGGTTGCCGATCGGCGCGCTCATCGCCCTGGTCATCGCCGCGCCCAACCTGATCTGGAGCGCCGCGAACGGCTGGCCGCAGTTCGCGGTCGCGGCCGGGATCAGCGAGGACGGCGCGGACGACCGCGTGATGCTCCTCCCGCTGCTGATCGCGCAGCTCTCCCCGCTGTTCCTCCCGATCTGGGTGGCCGGCCTGGTCCGCCTGTGGCGCGACCCGTCGATCCGCTGGGCCCGGCTGATCCCCGTGGCGACCGTGTTGCTGGTCGCCGTCGTGCAGTTCACCGGGGGCAAGTCGTACTACGTCCTGCCCCTGCTGATGGTCTCGATGGCGGCCGGGGTGGCGCCGGTCGTCGGCCGGGTCCGTCCGCGTGTCCTCGTCGCGGGCATCGCGGTCGCGGCCGCCGTCAACGTCGTCATCGGGCTGCCGGTCCTGCCGCCCGCCGCCGCGAGGTTCCCGAACGCGCTGAACGCCGAGGTGGGGGAGCAGATCGGCTGGCCGGAGTTCGTCAGGTCGGTCGCGGACGCCTGGCACCGGATCCCCGAGGCCGACCGCGCCCGCGCCGTCATCTTCGCCCAGAACTACGGCGAGGCCGCCGCGATCGCGCGGTACGGCCCCCAGCACGGCCTGCCCGCCGCCTATTCGGGACACATGAGCTACGCCGACTGGGGCCCGCCACCGGACGGCGCCGACGGCCCCGTCCTGCTCGTCCACGCCGCCGAGAACCGCCGCATCCCCGCGCGGTTCACCGACTGCCGGCTCGTCGGCCCGGTCGACATCGGCCACGACATCGACAACCAGGTCAGCGAGAACGTCATCCGGATCTGCGGCCCCGCTCCCGTCCCCTGGTCCGCCCTCTGGCCGAGCCTCCGGACGACCTGATGACGGCACCGACGAGCGGTGAGAAGATGTCACCGGGACGCCCGCCTATCGCGGCGCCGAAACCCTTAGCCTGGCTACCATGCGCGTAGGTTGCCTGATCGGGTCGGGCCGCGACTGCGACATCTACGAGGCCGGAGCGGGCAAGGTCATCCGGCGGGCCAAAGACGGCCGGAGCCTGGAGCGCGAGGCGTCCGTCATGCGCCACGCCAGCCGTGGCGGCTTCCCCGCGCCGCAGGTCTACGACGCCGACGGCCCCGACATCCTGATGGAGCGCCTCGACGGCCCGAGCCTCTACCAGGACGCCGCCGCCCACCCGCGCCGGGTCTGCGATCACGGCAGGCTCCTCGCCGACCTGCTCAAGAAGTTGTCCGCCGTCCGCGCCCCCGGCTGGCTCCCCGCCGCCTGCGCCGGCAACCACCTGCTCCACCTCGACCTGCACCCGCACAACGTCCTGCTCACGGGCGACGGCCCCCGCGTCATCGACTGGGCCACCGCCCGCCGGGGCGCCTCCGCCGCCGACATCGCCGCCACCTGGCTGGCCCTCGCGTCGGGCTACGTGGACCCCGGGCTGCGCCGCAGCCGGGATCTCATGCTGGCGGCCTTCCTCGACCGCGTCGACCGCGAGGCGGCCCGGCCCTACCTGACCGTTATGGCGGACCGCCGCCGTACCGACCGAAACGCCGACAACGCGGAGACGGCCGCCATCGACCGCCTCCTCGCCCGCGAACACACGACCCTCGAGGAGGCAGTCAATGGCAGATCGACGTGACGTCCGGGTTTCCGATGGCGATCGCGAGGCCGCCGTCGCCCACCTGCTGGCCGCCGTGGACGAGGGCCGTCTCAGCCTCGACGAGTACAACGACCGCATGAGCCGCGCCTACGCCTCGGTCACCTTCGGCGACCTGGACAAGCTCTTCGTGGACCTCCCCAGCGCCCCCGCCACGACGCCCACCGTCACCGCCACCCAGACGAAGGCCCCGGTTGTGGCGACGGGCGCGTTACCCCGCTGGCTCAAGGTCGTCTGGATCGCCTGGGCCGCCAAGGTCGCCCTCAACCTGGTCATCTGGGTCCTGCTCAGCTTCACCGAGCGCGAACTCATCTACTTCTGGCCGATGTGGGTCATCATCCCGCCGGGCCTGGTGCTGCTCGCCGTCAGCTACGCCGTCACCGCCTCCAAGCGGAGCGCGCGTTCCTGAAGGTAAATGCGCGGCGGCGTCGTGCGTGAACAGCGGCCACGGGGGCATCCGGGCGTGATGCGCGGCTGGAAGAGTTTCACCCCCGAGGAAGGACGGCGATTCGATGGCCTGGTGGCCGAGAAGGTGCCTGCCGTACTGAGCGTGATCAGTCTGGAGGTGCAGATCAAGACGCCCGAGGACCTGGACCGGCTGTCCGGCGACCTCGACCTCATCACCCGGGATCTCAGCGGGCCGACACTGGGCATGGGGCCGCCCGCTCTGTTCGTCGCTTCGACGCTGGTCATCCATCATCTGGTGGAAGCCCTCGCCGCGGCCTGCGGCGACGACCTCGAAACGACCTGGCGCAGGGAGGCCGCGGTCATCATGGAGAGTCTGGCGCAATCGCCCGGCGATGATCAGGACCCCGGCAGGGACTGACCCGCCCCACCCGGCAGATGACCAGGCTGCTCGACGTCGCCGGGCTCGGCGGCCGCTTCCCCGTCCTGGCGGGCGTAGGACGTGAGGCGGTCGGCGAGCGCGATGACGAGGTCGCGCAGTTCACCGGGGCGCTCGACGACGAATGGCCGGTCGAGTGAGGCGAGGAGGGGAGGCAGCCAGTCGAGCCGCTCCACCCGCAGGTCGACGCGCCGCCACCGCTCGCTCGTGGGCTCGTGCTCCTCCAGGCCCGCGACGCCGGCGGGAAGGCGGGCGCGGATGTGCCCGACCGTCCCGTGGACGCGCAGGGTCACCTCATGCCGGTAATCGGCCGTGGCGAACGCCGACAACACCCGTCGCGCCGGATCGGCATCCGCGGGCGCCTCGAATGAGCCGGGCAGTGCCCGCACGTCCTCGATGCGATCGAGCCGCAGGGTTCGCTCCGCGCCGATCCGGACGTCGTCGCCCGTGACGTACCACCGGCCCGCATGGGAGACGATCCCGTACGCGTGCAGCGTGCGTTCGCTTCGGCGCCCCTCGCGGTCGGTGTAGCGGATCGAGACCGGTCGGCGGTGGCGCACCGCGTCGGCGAGGGTGAGCAGGACCTCGGCGTCCGGGGTGGCGAACTCGCCGGGCTCGTCGGTGAAGGCGAGAGCCTCCAGGAGCGGGCCGAGCCGGCGGGCGAGGTGCCTGGGCAGCACCCGCCGGATCTTCGCCGACGCCGTCTCGCCCGCCGTGCGCTCCGCCGTCGTCAACCCCGCCCGGCGGCCCGCGACCAGGCCGAGCAGGACGGCCAGCGCCTCGTCGTCGTTGAGCATGAGCGGGGGCAGGCGGTACCCGGGGGCGAGCCGGTAGCCGCCGTAGCGGCCGCGCACCGACTCCACGGGCACGTCCAGGTCGATCAGCTGGTCCACGTAACGCCGAACGGTGCGTCCCTGGACGCCGAGCCGGTCGGCGAGTTCGGCCACGGTCCGGGTGCCGCCCGACTGCAGCAACTCCAGGAGCGTCAGCACGCGTCCGGTGGGTCGGGGCATCTCGTCAGGCTAACGCGGATACAGGACCGATTCTGTCCACTATCTCTCCTAGCCTCCGACGTGCACATTTCCACCGACGACCGAGGAGACATTCATGGACTTCGTCTCGATCCGCATCATCACCGGCGACGTGGCGCGCCTCGTCGGGTTCTACGAGAAGGCCACGGGGGCCCGGGCGACATGGGCCACCGACGACTTCGCCGAACTGAGGACCCCGGGCGCCACCCTCGCCATCGCCGGCACCCGCACCGTCCCGCTGTTCGCCCCGGGCTCCGCCCGACCGGCGGACAACCAGAGCGTGATCATCGAGTTCCTCGTCGGCGACGTGGATCTCGTCCACCAGAACCTGATCGGCCTCGTCCCGGGCTTCGTCACCGAACCGACCACGATGCCCTGGGGCAACCGGTCGCTGCTGTTCCGCGACCCCGACGGCAACCTGGTCAACTTCTTCACCCCTGTCACCCCGGCGGCGATCGAGAAGTTCGGCCGCACGGACGGATGAGGCCGTCCTGCTCGGGGGTGGCCTACTCCGCGTCCGTCGGCGGTTCCTGTGATCGTTCGAGCAGGGACGCGGCGAGACGGCGGACGGCGGCGCGCAGCTCGGGCGGGGCGACGATCGTGAAGGGGTGGCCCAGGCCGGCGAGCATGGTGGCGGCGCCGTCGAGGGAATCGGCGCGCATGGTCATCAGCGTTCCGCCGGGGGTGGCGGTGAGTTCGGCGACGGACGGCGGGATGCGACGCGCGGCCTCGGCGGGCGGCACGTGCAGCACGACCTCGACGGTGTGCGTGTAGGGGACCCGGGCCAGCGACGCGACGACGTGCCGGACCGGGTCGGCGTCGTCGGGGATGTCGTAGGTGCCCTCGCCCGCCGTGACCGAGGAGATCCGGTCGACGCGGAAGGTGCGGGTCTCGCCGGAACGGTGGTCGTGCCCGGTGACGTACCAGCGGCCCGAGTGGAAGACCAGGCCGTGGCCGTCGAGGTCGCGCCGGGTCTGCTCGCCCTTCCACGATCGGTAGTCGAGGGTGACGCGGCGGCGGTCGCGGATGGCGGCGGCGAGCGTGAGCACGGCCCGGCTGGCCGGGGTCGCGCCGATCCGTTCGGCGAGGGTGAAGTCGAGGGTCTCCTCCAGCGCGCCGACCTCGTCGCGCAGCCGGACCGGCAGGACCCGGAGGATCTTGGCCAGCGCGGCGTCGGCGGCCCCGGCCGCCAGGCCCAGACGTCGCGCGGCCCGCAGCCCGAGGACGGAGGCCGTCGCCTCGTCGTCGGTGAGCATCAGGGGCGGCAGCTTGTAGCCGGGCAGCAGCCGGTATCCGCCGTGCCTGCCGCGCTCGGCGACGACGGGGACGCCGAGGTCGGCGAGCCGGGCCGCGTAGCGCCGCACGGTCCGCTCGTCGACGCCGAGCCGGTCGGCGAGGTCGCGGCCGCCGAGCCGGTGATGGGTCTGGAGGATCTCGAGCATCGCCAGCACGCGGGTCGTCGGGTGTGACACGGATCTCCCTCTTAATCCGGGCGGATCTTGTCCGGTATCGAGCTTAGTGTCGGCCTGTCCCCTGAACGAAAGGACGCCGACTATGGCGAACTATGTGCTGGTCCCCGGTTTCTGGCTCGGTGCCTGGGTGTGGGAGGAGGTGGCGCGGGAACTGCGCGAGGCCGGGCACCACGTGCGGCCGGTGACCCTCACGGGGCTGGCCGAACGGGCCGGAGAGGCGTCGGCCGAAGTGGGTGTCGAGACCCACGTGGCCGACGTCATCGCGGCGATGGAGGGCTGGGACGACGTCGTCCTGGTCGGGCACAGCGGAGCCGCCGTCCCGGTCACCGCGGTGGCCGACCGCCGTCCGGAACGGCTCAGCCGGGTCGTGTACGTCGACACCGCGCCCCCGCCGTCGGGCCTGGCCGTGATCGACTTCAACGACCCGGACACCCAGAAGGCCTGGCGCGCCCAGGTCGGCGACGGGTTCGCCCTCGACGTGCCGCCGTTCGAGCCGGGCGGCGGGCAGTTCGCGGACCTCACCGAGGAGCACCTGGCACTGATCCGCGCCAGGGCCACCCCCGAGCCCTGGGGCGCGGCGACCCAGTCCGTGCGGCGGCCGGAACACATCCCGGCGACCCCGAAGACTCTGATCGCCTGCACGATGCCCCTCGCGGCCGTGCGCCAGATGATCGGCTCGGGCGATCCGCTGTACGCGCCCCTCGCCACCCCCGAATGGACGTTCGCCGAACTGCCCACGGGCCACTGGCCGATGCTCACCCGGCCGAGGCAGCTCGCCGCCCTGCTCTGACCCCGACATGAGGTCGCCCGCGCAGCGCCACTTGAAATCGCCCCGGTATGCCCGATGATGGCCTGGCGACACGAAAGGAGATCGCCAGGTGGCGTCGGAGATGCGGGTGGCGCTGCTCGGTTCCGTCGAGGTGTCCTCGGCGGGCCGTACGAGTTCCCTGTCACGGTCACGGCTCCGCGCCGTCTTGGGCCTGCTGGCCCTGCGGGCGGGCCGGGTCGTCCCCGTCGAGGCCCTGATCGACGGTCTCCACGGCGAGGATCCGCCGCCCGCCGCGACCCGCACCCTGCACGCGCACGTCTCCCACCTCCGCCGATCCTTGTCCGACCTCGGGGCCCGCGAGATCGTCGAGACCCGTTCGCCGGGCTACCGCCTGGCGCTGCCCGAGTCGTCGGTCGACGTCTTCCGCTTCCAGCAGGGCGTGTCGGCCGGCCGGGCCGCCCTGGCCGCGGGCGACGCGATGTCCGCCGCCACCACCCTCGCCGCCACGCTGGCGATGTGGCGCGGCGACGCCCTGGCCGACTGCGGGGTGCACGGCTGGGCCCACGGCGAGTCCGGCCGCCTGCGCGAACTGCGCATGGCCGCGACCGAGGACCTCCTCGACGCCAGGATCCGCCTCGGCGACCACCGCGCCACGGCGGCCGAACTGGAGGCCCTGGTCACGGTGGACCCGCTCCGCGAACACCTGTGGGAACTCCTCATGACCGCCCACGCCCTGGCCGGCCGCCAGGCCGACGCGCTGCGCGTCTACCAGCGGGTGCGGCGGGTGCTCCTCGACGAACTGGGCCTGGAACCCGGCCCCGAACTCCGCCGCCTGGAAGCGGCGGTCCTCTCCGGCGAACCCCTCTCCGGTACGACCACGACCACCGGACCGAACCCACGAACCGGCCCGCCCGCACCGGCCCAGCGCAACACCCAACCGACCGGCCCGGCCCCGACCGCAGCCGATCGTCACAGTAAGCCCGCCAGTGAGCCCGCCAAGGCGTCAGGCAGCGAGTTCACCAGGGAGTCCGCCAGAAAGTCCGCCAGGGAGTCCGTCAGGGAATCCGCTACTGAGCCCTCCCGGGAGGTCGGCGGCGGAGCCGGCGGCGCTGCCCTGGAGGCCGTTCGGCCCGCCGTCTCGCCGGTTCCCTCGCGGGCGCCCGGCGGGGTGCTGCCGCCCAGGCTGGCCTACCGGAGTGAGAGTTCCCCGGCCGAGCGGGCGCCGGGCGCGGCCCCGCCGCCCCGGCTCGCCTACCGTGGCCCCGTCGGGGCGTCCGCTGCTCAGGGTGGTCGTCCGTCGGGGGGAACACGCCGGCCCGGAGCCGCGCCGGTCGGATCGTTGGCGATCCGCCACGCCCCCGAACGGGTGGAGAGCAGGCCCGCGACCCCGCCCGTCACCCCCCGCGCCGCTCTGTCGCGGGCCGTTCCCGTCGTCATGACCCGGCTGATCGGCCGGGACGCCGACCTCGCGCAGGTGTCGGAGCTGGTGACCGCGCATCGGCTGGTCACGCTGACCGGACCCGGGGGAGTGGGCAAGACCCGGCTGGCGGGAGCCGTGGCCGCCCTGGTCGGCGAGGGGTTCGACCGGGTCGAGATGGTCGAGCTGACGGGGGTGGCCACCGCCGAGTTCGTGGTCCCGGCGGTCGCCGACGCGCTCGGCGTGCACGCCACCGGGGCGCGCGGGCTGGAGGCGGCGCTGGCCGAGGCGCTGCGCGGGCGGCGGGTGCTGCTCGTGCTGGACAACTGCGAGCACGTCGCGGCCGAGGTCGCCTATCTCGCGCACTGGCTGCTGGGCAAGGCGGCCGACGTGCACCTCCTGGTCACCTCGCGGGAGGTGCTGCACGTCACCGGCGAGGTGGTGCGTCCGGTCCGGCCGCTCGCGGCGCACGGCCCCGAGTTGTTCCTCGAACGCGCCGGACTGTCCGCCGACCTCTCGCCCGCGGACGCGGCCGCCCTGGAGCGCATCTGCGCCGAGCTCGACGGCCTGCCGCTCGCCCTGGAGCTGGCCGCGGCGCGGGCGCGGGTGCTCTCGCTCACGGAGATCGCCGACCGGCTCAACGACCGGTTCTCCCTGCTCACCGGTGGTCCGCGCACCGCGCTGCCGCACCACAGGGGGTTGCGGGCCGCCTGCGAGTGGAGTTTCCAGCTTCTCGACGACGAGGAACGCGACCTCCTGGCCGCCCTGTCGGTCTTCACCGGCGGCTTCGACCTGGCCGCGGCGGCGGCCGTGGCCGGGCACCCCGACGAGCTGGCCGTGCTCGACACCCTGGCCAGGCTCGTGGACAAGTCCCTGCTCACCGCCGACGTCACCCCCGGCGGGGCACGCTACGGGATGCTGGAGACGATCCGGCGGTTCGCCGCCGAGACCCTCGGCGAGGGTGAGCGGGCCAGGCGGGCCCACGCCGCCCACTTCCTGGCGCTGGCCGAAGAGGCGGAGCGCGGGCTGCGGGGCGCGACCCTGGTCGCCGCCCTCGACCGGATGTCGGCCGAGCACGCCAACCTGCGCGCCGCCCTCGGGTACGCCACCGGCGACCAGGCCCTCCGGCTGGCCGTCGCGACCTGGCGCTACCTCTATCTGCGCGGGCACTACTCCGAGGGCCGCCAGTGGCTGGAGTCCACCCTGTCCGGCGAGGCGCCCACGCCCCTGCTCGCGAAGGCGCTGGTCGGGCTGGCCACCCTGACGGCGTACCAGTGCGACTACCCGACGGCCACCGGGTACGCCGAGCGTGTCCTGGAGATCGAGGAGGATCCCGGCGCGCTGAGCCTGCTCGGCGAGATCGCCCGCGAGACCGGACGCCACGACGACGCCATCGCCCACCACGAACGCGCCATGAGCCACCACGAGGCGCGCGGAGACACCTGGGGCGTCGGCTTCCAGCTCGAACTGATGGCGCTGGCCGGCTGGCTCGCCACCCGCTGGGACGAGGCCCGCGACTGGGCCACCCGGGCCCACGGGATCTTCGCCGGGCTCGGCGACAAGGAGCGCCTGGGCTGGACCCTGCTCGACCTGGCCGCCGTCGACCACTACACCGGCCGTGACCCGTCCGCTCGGCTGATGGAGGCCGAGCGGCTCTTCGGCGAGGTCGGCTTCCCCGAGGGACAGGGGTGGACGGAGAACCTGCTGGCCCTCACGGCGCTCGGCCGGGGCGAGGTCGCCACGGCCGCCGCGCACCTGCGCACGGCGCTGCGCATCCAGCGTGACCTCGGCGACCTGTGCCGGGGCGCCAGCCTCGTGGAGGCCATGGCGCGGGCGGCGCACCTGGCCGGAGAGACCCGAAGGGCCGCCGAGCTGGTCGGCGGCGCCTCCGTCATCAGGACGGCGATCGGCTCCCCGGTGCCCCCGGCGGAACGCGCGGACCTCGGTGAGCTCCGCGCCTCCCTGGCCGAGGTCCTCGGCGAGGCCGCGTACCAGGAGGCCCTGGCGTCAGGCCGAGGTCACACCGTTCCGGCCGTGCTCGCCGTGGCGCTCGGGTCCTGAGTCCGTCTCCCGGCGCGGCCCTTCGGCCTCGCCGGTCCGGTGTGCGGCAGGCCGGTTCGGCCGCGGCGTGGGCATGCCCATGTCGATCTCCCCGATGTGGTGCTCAGTGGTGTGAACCAGGTCTAACCGGCCCCGCTTGCACCGCGCTTGCCGCGCGGGCAACAGCGGGACAACGCCGCAGGCGCACCGTCTTGGCAGGACACGAAGAAAGGGACCTGTCATGGAGACGCACGGTGTCGCGTCGATGCCGGAGCACCGGCGCACCACCCGCCCCCGGACCGTCGCGGCGGTGCTGGCCGGCTCGAACCTGTCGCTCAGCGCGAGCGTCTTCGGCTGGTTGCCGGTCACCTACGGCCTGAGCTGGTGGCAGGTCGTCACCGCCACGATCGCCGGCACCGTGCTCGGCCTGCTGATGGCCGCGCCGCTGGCGCTGCTGGGCTACCGGTCCGGCACCAGCAGCACGGTCGCCAGCGGCGCTTTCTTCGGCGTGCGGGGACGGTTGCTGAGCTCGGCCATCGGCATGGTGTTGTCGCTCGGGTACGTCGCCGTCGCCGTCTGGACCGCCGGGGAGGCCGTCGTCGCCGTGGTCGGGGGCGGCGACCAGCCGCTGGTGCACCTGGCGATCGCGCTCGTGGTGACGGGCCTGGCGGTGTTCGGCTTCGACGTGCTGACCAGGCTCAACCGGTGGCTGATCCCGGTGATGGCGGTGACGTTCACGTTCGGGGTGGTGGCCTTCTGGGACGACTTCGACGTGACGTGGACGGCCGGGCCCTACGTGATGGACGGCGCGGCGGGCACCTGGATCCTGGCCCTGGTCACGGCCGGGCTGAGCGGCCCGGTGGCCTATGTGACGATGCTGGGAGACTTCACCCGTTACGTCTCCCCGCTGCGGCACCGGCCGGGGGCGGTCATGACGGCCACGGCGGCCGGGTTGTTCTGCGGCCTGGTCGTCCCGGCGCTGTTCGGGGCCTTCCTGGCGATCGCGGCGCGGGCCGGTGAATCCTACCTCCCGGCCGTGGTGGCCGCCGCGCCCGGCTGGTACGCGCCGTTCATCCTGGCCGGGGGAGTGCTCGGCAGCCTGGGGGCGGCCGGGGTGCCGCTCTACAACATGGGCCTGGAACTGCACGGCATGTGGCCGCGTCTGTCTCGGGTGACCGGCACGACGCTGGTCGCGGCGGCGACGCTCGGCCTGCTGTTCCTCGGCCGGCACACGATGCAGGACGCGGTGACCGGTTTCGTGGTGGTGCTGACCGTGGTCACGGTGCCGTGGGCGGTCATCGCGCTCATCGGCCACCTGCGGTCGGGCGGCTACGACGTCCGCGACCTCCAGGTGCACCGCAAGGGCGGCACGGGAGGGCGCTACTGGTTCACCGGCGGCTGGAACCGGCCGGCCCTGCTGGCCTGGCTGGCGGGCGCGGCCGTCGGCCTGCTCGACGCCGACAGCACCTTCTACACCGGCCCCCTGGTGCTGCTGACCGGCGGTTACGACGTCAGCTACCTGCTGGCGGGCGCGCTCTCCGGCGGCCTGTACATCATGCTCTCGCCCCGCGAGAAGCAGGAGCCGGTGCCCGACTGGCGGCAGGTCTACTACTGGCCGGCCGTGCGCCTGCCCGAGGGCAAGCCGGAGACAGGCGAGCGGCAACACGCGGTCGCGACCCTCGAACCATGACAACGACACGAATGATCACCAGGGCCGCGGCGGCGGCCGCCGCCCTCACCCTCGCCCTCGCCACCCCCGCCGCCGCGGCGACGACGACCTGGGGCACGTGCTCCAGCGGCGCCTACGAGGCCGACTTCCGGGGCGCCTTCACCTCGGCTCACGGCCTGCACAGATGGACGAGGCTGGAGTTCGTCCTCGACGGCGGAAGTCCCGCCAACTCGGTCACGCTGTCGATCCTCGACGGCGACGAGGTGGTGTGGAGCGGGACCTACTCGGGCAAGCGCCCGGGACGCGTGTACGCGGTCGTGCCGCGCAAGCCGGACGGCTCGGTCGTGCGCACCGCCGGCGTGGGCCTGGACGACCGGGTGCGGGCCCGGGTCTGGTTCACCGGGCTCGGCCCCGGCAAGCCGACCTGCCTGGGGTGGACGCCGGCGGCGTGAGGGTTCACTCCGGTGCGGTCCCGACCATTTTCAAGGCCCGCTCGAAGTACTCCGCCGCCGGCCCGAACCGCCCTTGCGTCAGATGGTCGTCGCCCAGGTCGCACAGGTCCGCGATCGCCTTCGCCGCGTGCACCGCGGTCCGGTGGAGCACCCGCGCGTCGTCGTACCGGGCGCACTCGTGCAGGTGCCGGTGGAGGGTCGCGGACAGGCCGAGGGCATGGGCGGGCCGGCCGTGCCTGGCCGCGTGCACGGCCACGGCCAGCAGGTTGGCGAGTTCGGTCTCCACCGCCGTCGAGGCCGTCTCGACGTAGTGGTCGAACAGGCGGGTGAGCGCCTCCTGGCGGTCGTGGTCGGTGTCCTCGTCGGCCAGGGTGGCGCTCGCGTGGGCGCGGGGGAGGTCGTGGAAGCGGTAACGGCCGGGTGCCGGTTCCTGGAGGAGGTGGGCGTCGACCAGGTCGTCCAGGAGGCGGCCCGCGTGTTCCACGGTGGTGCCGACCAGCGCGGCGGCGGCCCGGGGTTCGATGTCGGGGCCGGGGTGGAGGCCGAGCAGGCGGTACATGTCCTGCTGGCCGGGTGTGAGGTGGTGGTAGGAGAGGTCCAGCGCGGCGGCGATGCTCAGCGGGCCCACCTCCAGCTCGCCCAGGCGGTGCTGGTGGTCGCGCATGCGGTCGGCCAGGTGGGCGGGGGTCCAGCCGGGGCGGATGCGCAGGCGGGCGGCGGCGATCCTGATCGCCAGCGGGAGGCGGCCGCACAGTTCCACGATCTCGGCCAGCAGGCCCGGGGCCTCGCCGCTGACGCGCTGCTCCCCGGCGGTGCGGGCGAACAGGGTGACGGCGTCGGCGCGGGGGAGCACGTCCAGGGAGAGCGGGCGGACGTCCTCCAGGCCGGCCAGCCTGCGGCGGCTGGTGATCAGCACCAGGCAGGTCGGTGAGCCGGGCAGCAGCGGGCGGACCTGGGCCTCGGTGGCCACGTTGTCGAGCAGGACCAGGACGCGGCGGCCGGCCAGCCGGGTGCGGTAGAGGGAGGCGCGGGCGCCGGGGTCGTGCGGGATGCGGTCGCCGGGCACGCCGAGCGAGCGGAGCAACTGGTCGAGGGCGTCGCCGGGGTCGACCGGGGCGCCGCCCCGGGTGAAGCCGCGCAGGTCGACGAAGAGCTGCCCGTCGGGGTAGCGGTCGGCCAGCCGGTGGGCGACGTGCACGGCCAGGGTCGTCTTGCCGACGCCGGCCATCCCGTCGACGGCGCCGATCACCGGGCTGCTCCCCCTGGCCTCGGCGGCGTCGGGGACGGTCGCGATCTCGTCCAGGAAGGCGATCTCCGCCGTCCGGCCGGTGAAGCTGGCGATGTCGCGCGGCAGTTCCCGGGGGACGACGGGCGGGGTGCCCGCCGGCGCGGCCAGGTCGGCGTGGCCGCCGAGGATCTGCTGGTGGAGGCGTTGCAGCGGCGGGCTGGGCTCGATGCCCAGGTCCACGTTGAGCCGCCGCCGCAGGTCGCGGTAGGCCCGCAGCGCGTCGGCCTGGCGGCCCGAGCGGTACAGGGCCAGCATCCACTGGGCGTGCAGGTGTTCGCGCAGCGGTTGTTCGGCGACGAGGGCGCCCAGGTCGGCGAGCAGGTCGTCGTGGTGGCCGAGGGCCAGCTGCGACTCGATCCACGTCTCCTGGGCGGCGAGTTTGCGCTCCTCCAGGCGGATCAGCTCGGCTTCGAGCCGGGGATCGAGGGCGACGTCCTCGAAAGGGCGGCCTCGCCACAGGCCGAGGGCGCCGCGCAGGCGTTCGGAGGCCAGGCCCGGTCGTCCGGCGGTCAGCGCGCGGCGGCCCTGGGCGGCCAGGTCCTCGAAGGTGAGCAGGTCGAGGTCGGCCGCCGTCAGGCGGATCTCGTAGCCGCCGGGCACCGTCGACAGCAGCGGCGGCTCGGCCCGGCCGGCCAGGCCGAGCACCTGGCGCAGCGCCGACACGTAGGTCCGCAGTGCCACGGCGGCGGTCCGGGGCGGGCGTTGCGGCCACAGGGCGTCGACGAGCCGGTCGACGTGGACCGGCCGGTTGACGTGGAGCAACAGGACGGCCAGCAGGACCCGCTGCTTGGCCGCGCCCAGCCGGACCACTCGGTGGCCGTCGGAGCGGACTTCCAGTGTGCCGAGGACACGAAACCGCATAGACCGGCAATACCACATATTGTTCACATACTGGGATCCTTGTTCCATTCTTCAGTTCAGGCACTTGGGGCCCGGCGGCGCCGCCGCATTTCACGCCGCACACAATCCGGGTTTCCGGACAAAAATGCCGAACTCTGTCAAGCCACGCCTTTACCGGCCTTTTATGGACGGCCCGCAAAGTGGCCGCATGTCTGATCTGATCAGCGTCGACGAATGCGAGCAGCTCACCCCCGAAGACGTACACGACCTCTACCGCAAGCACGTCAACCGCAGCCAGGTCTCCCTGATGACCTCGTTCGGGTTCGGCCGTGAACTGGTCGAACGCGCCGAGGGGGCCTGGCTCTGGACCCGGTCCGGCCGGCGGATCCTCGACTTCACCGGCGGGGTCGGCGTGCTCAACCACGGCCACAACCACCCCCGGATCCTGGCCGCCCGAAAAAGGTTCCAGGACCTCCAGCGGATGGAGGTGCACAAGACCTATTTCTCTCCGTACGTCGCCGCGCTCGGCCACAATCTCGCCCAGCTGCTGCCGGGCGACCTGAACATGTCCTTCTTCCCCAATTCGGGCGCCGAGGCGGTGGAGGGGGCGGTGAAACTGGCGTACAAGTACCACCGCGGGCGCCGGCACCGGATCCTGCGCGCCGACATCGCCTTCCACGGCAAGCTGCTCGGGTCGGGCAGCCTCACCGGGGCCCACCAGAACTTCACCTTCCCCGGCATCCCGGGCGTGGAGGTCTTCCCGTACGGCGACCTCGACGCCGTCCGGAGAATGGCCGGGAAGGACGTCTACGCGATCCTGATCGAGCCGTTCAGTGCGTCGACCATGACGGCCTGCTCCGAGGAGTTCCTGCGCGGGCTGCGCGAGCTCTGCGACGCCCACGACATCGTGCTCATCTTCGACGAGATCTACACGGGCTGGGGCAAGACCGGCAGCCTCTTCTACTTCATGCGCTACCCCGGCCTCGTGCCCGACGTCGTCACCACCTCGAAGTCGTTCGGCGGCGGCAAGTCGTCCATCTCCGCCTACATCGCCCGCGAGCCGGTGTTCCGCAAGGCCTACGACAACCTCGGCGACTCCCTGATGAACAGCACCAGCACCACCTACTACGGGTTCGGCGAGGAGACCGCCACCGCCGTCGAGGCGGTCAACATCGCCGTCGAGGACGACTACCCCGCCCGCGCCCGCGCGATCGAACGGGTGCTGGCGCCCGGCCTCGAACGCGTCAGGAAGACGTATCCGGACACGGTGGCCCAGGTCAGAGGGGTCGGCGCGCTCTACGGGATCTTCCTGGACGGCGGCCCGAAGCTGCTCGACCGGGTGGCGAGACTGGCCCCCGTGGGGCTGGCGCGCGACCCCAACTTCCGGGTCAAGCTGATCACCTGCGCGGTGATCGACGCTCTCTACCGCGACCACGGCGTCTACGCCTACTACACCCTCAACGGCGCCAACCCGCTGGTCGCCGCCCCGCCCCTCGTGGTGGAGCCGGCCGACGTGGAGTACTTCCTCGACAGCCTCGACCAGACCCTCGCCCAGGGCCTGCTCCGGCTGACGACCCGATTCGTCAAGGAGAAGGTGGCGCCGCGATGGGGATCGTAGTCACGGGCAGCGCGGGCATGCTGGGCTCCACCCTCCTGCGCCGCCTCCGCGAAACCGGCCGCCCGACTTTGGGCGTCGACCTGAACCCGGCTGAGGGCGCGGCCGCCGACATCCGGGACACCGCCCGGATGACCGAACTGCTGGCCGGCGCCGACGCGGTCGTGCACTGCGCCTCCGCGCTGCCCAGCTACCCCGACGACGAGATCCACAGCGTGATCGTCGAGGGCACCCGCAGCGTGCTGACCGCCGCGCGGGACGCGGGCGTCCCGCGGGTGGTGCACATCTCCTCCACCGCCGTCTACGGCCTGCCCAAGCTGGTCCCCACCCCGGAGGACCATCCCCGCGAGCCCGTCGACCCCTACAGCAGGGCCAAGGCCGCCGCAGAGGAGGTCGCGGAGAAGTTCCGGGCCGACGGGCTCTGCGTGCCGATCATCCGGCCGAAGACCTTCCTCGGCCCCGGGCGCATGGGGCTGTTCGCCATGCTCTTCGAGTGGGCCGAGGAGGGGCACGGCTTCCCGGTCCTCGGCAGGGGCGGCGCGCGCATCCAGATGCTCGCCATCGACGACCTCGTCGACGCGATCCTGCTGGTCCTGGACGCGCCCGACGACCTCGCGAACGACACCTACAACATCGCCGCCGCCGAGTTCGCCACCCTGCGCGAGGACTTCCAGGCCGTGCTCGACGCCGCCGGGCACGGCAGACGCGTGCGGTCCGTGCCGGCGGGACCGGCGCTCGCGCTGCTCAGGATGCTCGGCCGCACCGGCCTGTCCCCGGTGTACGACCGGCTGCTCTACAAGCTGCTCGACGACTCCTACGTCGCCATCGGCAAGGCGCGCGACCGGCTCGGCTTCGCGCCCCGCCACTCCAACCGGGACGCCATCCTCGGCGCCTACGCGTGGTGGCGGGAGAACGCGCAGGCCAAGACCGCCGGGCGCACCAGCCGGGACGCCTGGCGGCAGGGCGCGCTGTCCCTCGTCAAGTTCCTCTTCTGACGGCGGGGAGACGCCACATGGGTGTCATCGAGGCGGATCTCGCCGCCCGCCCCCGGCCGGGCCGGGTCGTCGACCTGCTCACGCTGCTCCGGCCGCTGCACAGCGTCAAGAGCCTGCTGCTGGTGCCGTTGCCCCTGCTGGAGGCCGGCCACTGGACCCTCACCGCGCTCGCCCAGGCGGCCTGGGCGGTCGCGGGGTTCGTCCTGGCCGGGGCGTGCGTCTACGTCGGCAACGACCTGGCCGACCGGCACCGCGACCGGCTGCATCCCGTCAAACGGCACCGGCCGATCGCCGCCGGGCGGGTCTCGGTGCGGGCCGCCCACCTCTACCGGACCGTGCTGGTGGTGCTGCTCGCGCTGATCGTCGCGGCCGGCCCCGGACGGCCGTACTGGCCGCTGCTGGCCTACCTGGTGCTCAACGTGGCCTACAGCCGGTCGCTCAAGCACGTGCCGCTGGTCGACGTCGGCGCGGTCGCGCTGGGGTTCGTGCTGCGGGTCGTGCAGGGGTACGCCGCGATCGGGACGCCGATCTCGGGCTGGCTGGTGGTGACGGTGTTCTCGTTGTCGCTGCTGCTGATCGTCGGCAAACGCCGCCGCGAGCTGCTGGAGAGCGGCCCCGACCACCGGCCCGCGCTGCGCGGCTACTCGGTCGAGCTCACCGGCCACCTGCTCCAGTTCGCCGCCGTGTTGTCGGCCGTCGCCGGGCTCGTCTACGTGCGCACCGAGGCGCCGCTCGGGCCCTACGGGCCGGGGGCGCTGGTGCTGGCCACGCCGTTCGTGCTGTTCGCGCTGTTCCGCTACCTCCAGGTCGTGCTCGTCGACGGCGGGGGCGGCGACCCGGTGCGCGGGCTGCTCGGCGACCGGGGCCTGGCCGTCACCGCGCTCGGCCTGGCGCTGGTGCTCGGGACGGCCTTCGTCCTGGCCCGCCACCCCGCGCTGGCCGCCGTCCTGCTGCGCTGAAGGAGACCCGATGACCCTCGTGTCCGTCGTCATCCCGGCCTACAACGCCGCCAAGACCCTCCGGCTCTGCCTGGCCTCGGCCCTGGCCCAGACCCACCGTCCCCTCGAAGTGATCGTCGTCGACGACGCCAGCACCGACGGCACCCCAGAGACGGCCGCCGAGTATCCCTGCGTGGTGGTGCGGCAACCGTACAACCAGGGGGTGTCGGCGGCCCGCAACAGCGGCGCCGCGCGGGCCCGCGGCGAGATCCTGTTCTTCCTCGACTCCGACGTGGCCCTCGCCCCCGACGCGGTGGCCGCCGCCGTGCGCCTGCTCGCCGCCGACCCGGGCTGCGGCTGCGTCTACGGGGTGTACGACCGGGAGCCGCTCATCGACGACGGCCCCGTCGAGGTCTACCGCACCCTCCACCTGCACCACGCGCTCAGCCGGGGCGCGGGCCCGACGGCGACGGCGGTCTTCGCCCTCGCCGCGCTGCCCCGGCGGGTGTTCGAGCAGGTCGGCCCGTTCGACGTCACCCTGCGCGCGGCCGAGGACGACGAGTACAGCGAACGGCTGCTGGCCGGTCACCGCATCCGGCTGTCGGAGACGATCACCGGCCGGCACGACGAGGCCGACCGGCTGCTGCCGCTGCTCGCCGAGCAGTACCGGCGGGCCCGGCTGCTGCGCCGGTCGGCCCGCAACCGCCTGCGCAAGGACGCGCTCGTGGTCAACCGCGCGAGCGGGATCCTGGCCGCCGCGCTCACCCTCGCCACCCTCCCGCTCGGCCCGTTCGCCCCGCTGCTGCCCGCGTTCTTCCTGCTCGCGTTCGCGGCCGCGGATCCGCCGCTGGCCCGGTTCGTCTGGCGCGAGCGCGGGCCCGCCTTCCTCGTCTACTTCGTCGCGGTGCACTTCCTCGTCCACACGGCCCTGCTCGCCGGGGCGGCGGCCGGATTGCTCCCCAGAAAGGCCGGTGACTCATGAGACCGCTGGTCTCCGTGATCATCCCCAACTACAACTACGGGTACGTGCTCGGGCAGTGCCTGGAGGCGGTCCGCGCGCAGACCTACCCCGACGTCGAGATCGTCCTCGTGGACGACTGCAGCACCGACGACTCCGTGGCCGTCGCCCGCGCCATGGGCGTCGAACCGCTCCGCACGCCCCGCAACGGCGGCGTGAGCGTCGCCCGCAACCTCGGCGTCGAGCACGCCAGGGGCGAGATCCTGTTCTTCCTCGACTCCGACGTCGCCCTCGCCCCGGACGCCGTCGCCGAGGCGGTCGCGATGCTCACGGCCGACCCCGGGATCGGCGCGGTCTGCGGCAACTACGAGGCGATCCCGCTCAACCGGGTCAGCCTGGTGCGCGAGTACCGCAACCTCTACCGCCACTACTGGTACCTGGTCGCCGAGGGCCCGATCACCGGTTTCCTGCCGGTGGCCATCATCGCCTTCCCCGCCCGCGTCTGGGCCGAGGTCGGGCCGTGGACCGACGCGCTCACCCAGTCGGAGGGCGCCGACGTGGGCGAACGCCTCACCGACCGGGGCTACACGGTGATGCTCACCTCGGCCGTGCGCGGCCGGCACGACGACGACGCCGAACTGCGCACCGCGCTCTGGAAGGTCTTCACCCGCACCCGCGTGCACGTGCCGTTCTTCCTCCAGCGCCGCTACGCCGCCGGGGTGGTCGGCTCGCCGGAGTCCGGCGCCAGCCTGGCCGCCACGCTCGCCGCCGCGACCGTGCCGGTGCCCCTGCTCACCGGCCTGGCCTGGACCGCCGCGCTGCCCGTCCTGCTGCTGCTGTCGTGGTTCTGGATCGACCGCCGGATGTACCGGTTCGTGCTGAGCAGCCGAGGCCCCGCCTTCACGCTCTACTTCGCCGCCATGCACTTCCTGATCAACCTGACCATCGCCGCCGGCGCGGGCGCCGGCATCCTCCAGTGGCTCACCTCCCGCTCCTTCCGCCGCCTGTACACCCGGGTGCCCGCGTGACCCGGCGGCGCGTGTTCGCCGTCCTGCGGTGGGCCGCCGTCGTGCTCGTGCTCGCCTTCCTCGGCTGGCAGCTGTGGCGGGTGCGGCACGGCGTCGGCGACAGCCTGCGCCAGGTCGGCTGGTCGACCGCGATCCTCGCCGCCGTGCTGGCGTCGATCGGCGGCCTGCCCGGCTTCTTCGGGTGGCGCATGCTGCTCGCGGGCCTCGGCACCCGGTTGCCGCTGCCGGTCGCGGCCCGCGTCTTCTTCCTCGCCGGGATCACCCGCTACCTCCCCGGCGGGGTCTGGCCGGCCGTCGCCCACGCGGCCATGGCCCGGCCGCTCGGCGCGCCCGCCGCGCGGCTGGCCGGGGCCTTCGTCGCCAGCCAGGGCCTCGGGGTGGTGGCCGGGCTCGTGGTCGGGCTGGTCGCGCTGCCGTGGCTGGTGGCCGACGACCCGCTCTGGTGGGCGCTGCTGCCGCTGCTGGGCGCGGCGCTCCTCCCGCTGCTGGCCCCCGGGTTCTTCGGGCGGCTGCTCGGGGTGGCGCAGCGGGTCCTGCGCCGGGGGGAGGCCCGCCCGGTCGTGCTGCCCGACCGGCGCACGCTGCTCGCCGTCACCGGGCTGATGACGCTCGGCTGGCTGATCAGCGGGCTGCACGTCGGCCTGCTCGCGGTCGCGCTCGGCGCTCCGCCCGCCGGGGCGTTGTCGGTGGGGATCGGCGGGTTCGCGCTGTCCACCGTGGCCGGCATCTTCACCCTCGTCATGCCCTCGGGGCTCGGCCCGCGCGAGGTCGTGCTCGGGCTCACCCTCGCCACCCTGCTGACCGGGCCGGGCCTGATCACCCTGGTCGCGCTGAGCCGCGTGCTGATCACCGTCGTCGACGTGGTGTCGACCGCCGTCGTCCTCGGCGTGCTGGCCCTCACCCGTACCGCACCCCTCACCCAAGGAGCGTCGTCATGACCACTCAGATCAGGCATCTGGCCCGGCAGGTGCCCGCGGGGCCGGTGTCCGGGGCGCTGTTGCGGATGATCAGCGCCGTGCCGTTCGCCGACCGGCCGTTCGCGTGGCTGGAACGGCACCCGGGCGTGCACGGGGCCGTGTTGTCGGCCTTCGGGCTGCGCCGCCCGATCTTCATCGACCACCCGATCGACCCCGAGCCGAGGTTCGGCCACGGCCGTCCGGCGCACGCCGGGCTGACCACGCTGATCGAGCGGGGCCGCGACCGCTACACCGGGCGGTTGTCGAGGTTCCTGGACCTGGCCGACGCGCTGGCCGCCATCCCCGTGCGCGACCGGCCGTCGGGCACCACGCCGTACTGGGACAACGGGTGGTTGCCCCCGCTGGACGCGCTCGGCCTCTACGGCCTGCTCGCCGAGACCGGCCCGCGCCGGTACGTCGAGATCGGCTCGGGCAACTCGACCAAGTTCGCCCGCCGCGCCGTCGAGGACCACGGCCTGCGCACCCGGATCACCTCGATCGACCCGGCCCCCCGCGCGAACGTCGACGCGCTCTGCGACGTCATCGTCCGCAGCCCGCTCGAACGCGCCGACCTGAGCGTCTTCGCCGGCCTCGAACCCGGCGACGTCGTCTTCCTCGACGGCTCCCACCGGGTGTTGATGGGCTCGGACGTGACGGTGTTCTTCTTCGAGGTGCTCCCGCTGCTGCCGCCCGGCGTGCTGGTGCACCTGCACGACATCATGCTGCCCTTCGACTACCCGCCCGAGTGGCGCTGGCGGCACTACTCGGAGCAGTACCTGCTGGCCGCCTTCCTGCTCGGCGACCCCGGCCGCTACGACGTCGAACTGCCCAACGCGTTCGTCCAGCACGACCCGGAGCTGCGCGGCCTGCTGCGCCCGCTGTGGGAGCGGCTCGGCGTCACCCAGCACTACCTGCCCGCGTCGTTCTGGTTCCGGCGGGCATGATGCTCGATTCGGCGCGGCGCGAGGAGGCCCCGGAGAGGCGGACTCCCGGCGCGGTTCGCATCCTCCGGTGGGCGGCGGTCGGCGTGCCGGTGGCCTGGCTGGCGGTCACGGTCGTCAACTGGCTGAGCGGGGACTTCTGGTGGTGGGGCGGCGGGGCGCCGTTGGTGGTGTTCTTCGCCGTCCCGCTGCTGCTGGTCGCCGCCGTGCCGATGCTCGTGCTGCGGCGGCGGCTGCCGTCGCGGCGCGAACGGGCGCTGGTCAGCCTGGCTGCGGCGGCGCTGGCCCTCGTCGTGGCGCGCTCGGCGTTGAGCGGGCGGACCTGGCTCTGGGTCGTCCCCGACCTCGTGATCCCGCCGCTGCTGTTCGTGCTGGTTCCCCTGGTGCTGCTGGCGGCCGTGCCTTTGGCCGGCCGCACCCGCCGGTGGACGGCCGCCCTCGCCGCAGGGGCCCTCGCGCTGGGCGCGACCCAGGCGGGGGTGCACGTCGGCGGGGGCGGCGACCCCGCGCCGCCGGGCGCGGTGAAGGTCGTCTCCTGGGACGCCTACTGCTGGAACACCGACGACGACCCGGACCGGTTCCTGCGCTACCTCAAGAGCTGGCGGGCCGACGTCTACCTGCTCCAGGAGCACTCGGGCTGCGGGCCGGGCGCGCCCACCCCCATCGACGACGCCGATCTGCTGCGGCGCGAGTTCCCCGGCCACCACATCACCACCCTCGAAGGGCTGCTGACCATCTCCCGCTTCCCGGTGGCCGCGCGAGCGGCGGTGGGGGAGACGCCCAACCCGTACGCGCCGAACTGGCGGCATGCCGCGCTGCGCACCGACCTGCGCATCGGCGGGCGGACCGTCTCGGTCTACAACGTGCACCTGTTCGACATGCTCTACCTGAGCGCCAGCCCCCTGTCCCCGCGCTTCTACCAGGCCATCGCGACCCTCGACGACGCCCGGCGGGCGCAGTTCGCCGCGCTCGCCGCCGACATCGGCCGCAACCCGCACCCGGTCGTGGCCTCCGGCAACTTCAACGCCCTGCCCGGCATGGGCCAGCTGCGCGCCCTCGACGGCCTGACGGCGGCCCAGGGCCCGCTCTACCCGGCGACCCTGTCCTTCGCCGGTCTCCGCCTGTGGCGCATGGACTGGACCTTCACCTCCCCGGAGCTGGCCGTCCACGGCTACGACCTGCACGCGCCGGACGGCCTGTCCACCCACCACCTGCAAGAGCTGCTCATCTCGGAGGTGTGAACCGATGGAATCCCCTCTGGTCACCGTCATCGTCCCGACCTACAACCACGCCCGGTTCCTCCCGCTGGTCCTGACGGCGATCCGGGAGCAGACCCACACGCCGCTGGAGGTCGTCGTCGTGGACGACTGCAGCACCGACGGCTCGGCCGCCGTCGCCGCGTCGATGGGCGTGCCGGTGATCCGCACCCCGGGTAACAGCGGTCCCGCCGTGGCCAGGAACCTCGGCGCCGCCCACGCGAACGGGGAGATCCTCTTCTTCGTCGACTCCGACGTCGCCCTGGCCCCCGACGCGGTCGCCACCGGCGTGGCCCTGCTGGCGGCCGACCCGGCGCTCGGCGCGGTCTGCGGCATCGAGGACCCCGACCCGCTGATCCGCTCCACCCGCGTCGAGGACTACCGCGCCCACCAGCACCACTACTGGTCGATCGCGTCGGAAGGGGAGGTGTCGTTCCTGTGGTCGGCGATGTTCGCCGTCCGCGCCTCGGTGTTCCGCGAGATCGGCCCGTTCAACCCCGAGCTGCGCCACACCGAGGAGGTCGACTACGGCAGACGGCTGAGCGATCATTACCGGGTGCGGATCACGCGCGCCATACGCGGCCGGATGGGCCACGACCGCGAGCTCCCGACCCTGCTGCGCAAGCTGTTCCAGCGCGGCCGCCTGCGGGTCCCGCTCTACGCGCGGCAGCGCCGCTTCGCCCAGGGCTACGAGACGCCCGCGCGGGCGCTCGCGTCCCTGGCGGCGGCGCTGGCCGTGCTCACCCTCCCCGCGCCGTTCCTGCTCGGCCCGTGGTGGGCGGCGGCGCCGGCGCTGGCGCTGGCCGCGTGGGCGCTCGGCGACGCCGGCATGTTCCGGTTCGTCTTCGGCCGCAAGTGCCCGCTCTTCGGCGCCTACTTCGTCGCCGTCCACTTCGTGGTCGGTCTCGTCATCCTCGCGGGCGTCGGAGCCGGCGCCCTCCAGTGGCTGGCGTCCCCCTCCTTCCGGCGCCTGTACGACGCCCGCACCCCCGAGCCGGCCCGTTGAGGAAGGCGGCCGGGGTCGCGTCGGCCGGCTGGCTGGGCTTCGTGATCCTGCACCACCTGCTCACGGGCCGGTTCTGGTTGTGGCTGATCCCCGACATGATCCCGCCCGCCCTCTATCTGGCCATCCCGGTCACGCTTCTTGCGGCGGCCCGGTGCCGCGGCCGGGCGGCGCTGCTGGCGGCCGGGTCGCTGCTGCTGGGCGCCGCCCACGGCGGCCTCAACCCCGCCGCGCTGACCGCCCCGGACGGCCCGCCGCCGCCCGGGGCGGTGCGGGTGTTCTCGTGGAACACCGAGTACTGGCACCAGGACGACGACCCCCGGGCCTTCTACCGCTTCCTCACCGACCAGCACGCCGACGTCTACGTCCTCCAGGAGTACCTGAACTGGGTCGGCGACCGCCCCCGCGAGGTCGACGACCTGGCGGCCCTGCGGCGCGCCTTCCCCGGCTACCACCTCGCGGCCGAGGGCGAGCTCGTCACGTTGTCCCGTCACCCCATCACCGCCGTCCGCCGGGTCGGCCCGGCGGTCGCCCTCGGGCCCCGGCCCTCGTGGCAGGCCGCCTTCGACCTCGCCAAGATCCTCCGCACCGACCTGCGGATCGGCGCCTCGACCCTGTCCGTCTACAACGTGCACATCCCGGCCCAGTACGTCCTGAACGAAAACCCTTTAACCAGCCGCTTCTACACGGAGCTGCGCGGCCGGGACGAGCGCCGCGCCGCCCAGTTCGGCGGCCTGCTGGCCGACCTCGCCGCCACCCCCTCCGCCGCCCTGGTCAGCGGCGACTTCAACAGCACCGGCGCGATGGGGGAGCTGCGCCCCCTGTTCGACCGGCTGACGAGCGCGAACATCGCGAACCGCTCGATCTACCCCACGTCGTGGTACGCGGGCGTGCTCCCGCTGTGGCAGCTCGACTGGACCTTCACCAGGGGCGTGACCGTCCACACGAGCGAACTGCCGGACCCGCGCGGCCTTTCGGACCACCGGGCCCAGTCGCTGGCGATCAGCCTCGCCTGACGTCCGCCGGCAGCGGTGTCAGCACGGCGACGGCCCCGTGTCAGCGGGTCCGGCGACGGTTGTCCCACACGAGAGAACACCGCGACAAGGAGCTTCACATGAGTGAGGGCGGCTTCACCAAGACCGGGCTGGACAGGCTGCGCGGCGTGCTGGCGCGGCACGTCGACTCGGGGCGCATCCCCGGGGTGGTGGCCCTGGTCAGCCGGGGCGAGGAGACCCACGTCGAGACGCTCGGCACGATGCGCCACGACGGCGGCCCGCCGATGCGGCGGGACACGATCTTCCGGATGGCGTCCACGTCGAAGCCGGTGGCGCACGCGGCGGCGATGGTGCTGCTCGACGAGTGCCGGCTGCGCCTCGACGACACCGTCGAGGAGTGGCTGCCGGAACTGGCCGGCCGCCGGGTGTTGACGCGGATCGACGGTCCGCTGGACGACACCGTGCCGGCGCGGCGCCCCATCACCGTGCGGGACGTGCTCACCTCCACCTTCGGCCTCGGCATGGACATGACGGCGCTGGGCACCCCGATCATGAACGCCGTCTTCGAGCAGGGCCTCACCCCCAACCTGCCGGTGGAGATGCCCGAGCCGGACGAGTGGATGCGCCGCCTGGGCACGCTTCCGCTGATGTACCAGCCCGGCGAGCGCTGGCAGTACCAGATCAGCCACGACCTGCTCGGCGTGCTGGTGGCCCGGGTCACCGGCCGGACGTACGAGGCGTTCCTGCGGGAGCGTGTCTTCGGCCCGCTGGGCATGACCGACACCGGCTTCCACGTGCCCGCCGAGAAGATCGACCGGCTGCCTGTCCTCTACGCCCCCGACCCGCAGACCGGTGAGTTCCACGTGTGGGACGAGGCCCGGGACGGACGCTGGAGCAGGCCCCCGGCGTTCCAGGGCGGCGGCGGGGGCCTGGTCTCCACCGCCGACGACTACCACGCCTACTTCCGCATGCTGCTCAACGGCGGCGTCCACGAGGGCGAACGCATCCTGTCGCGCCCGGCGGTGGAGCTGATGACCACCAACCGCCTCACGCCCGAGCAGCAGGCCGCCCGCCACGCCATGGCCGTCGACAACGTGCACGTGTCCTTCGGCCAGGGCCAGCACGGCGGCTGGGGCCTCGGGATGGCCGTGCGCACCCACCGAGGCGACTACGCGCCGATCGGCCAGTTCGGCTGGGACGGCGGCAGCGGCACCTCGACCTACGCCGACCCCGTGACCGGCGTCACCGGCATCCTGCTCACCCAGGTCGGCGCGTCGGTCCCCGACCCGATCCGCCTGATGCACGACTTCTGGACCACCCTCTACCAGGCGATCGACTAGACGACCTGCCACGGGCGCATCATCTCGTTGTCCTCGTGTTCCAGCATGTGGCAGTGCTGGATGTACGTCGCGGGCGTCGCGGCGCCGGTGGGCAGGTCGAAGCGCAGGACGATCCGGGTGACCATCCCCGGCTGCGCCACCGTCGTGTCCAACCGGCCTCGCTCCCGCTCCTCGGGCGCGACCGCCGGGCCCCGCAGGTAGCGCTCCAGCACCGGCCTGCCTTCCGGCCGCCGCCCACCCGCGATCCACGCGTCGTACGCCGCCCGGTAGCCCTTCGTGTCGAGGCGCTGGCGGTCGAGCACGTGGAACTGCACCAGGTGGACGTGCATGGCGTGCCCGTCGCCGGACAGGTTCACGTACTCCCAGATCTCCGTCGTCCCCACCTTGGGGAAGTCCTCCACCGGGTCGTCGAAGAAGCGCTGGTTGATGGCCAGGTGGGTGGACTTCCCCTTGGCGTCGCGGTTGGCGATCAGGACGAACCGCCGTCGTGGCAGGCCCGGCGTGGGGCTCGGAGAGGGGAGGGGCGGCAGGCGCAGCCGGTCGGGCGGGACGCTGGGGTCGGGGCCCGACCGGGGCTGAGTGACGTGGAACCGCATGATCTCCGGCATCGGGACGTCCTTGCCGCCCTGCGGGTAGGGCGTGGGGGCGTCGTTCATCATGGTGATCCTGCTGCCCGGGGCGGCGTCGGTGAGGTCGAGGACGACGTCCAGGCGACCGGCCGGGGGGATCAGGACGTCGGTCAGCCGCAGCGGGGCGGCGCGGAAGCCGCCGTCGGTGCCGATCAGCCAGAAGGGCCGCCGCGCGCCGCCGTCCTGGAACCAGAAGTGGAAGTAGCGCTGGTTCGAGCCGTTGAGCAGGCGCAGCCGGTAGCGGCGCGGTTCGACGTCCAGATAGGGGTAGGCCTTGCCGTTGACCACCGGGATCGCGCCGAAGAAGTTCGGGTTCCATTTCGGGTGGTAGGGCGTCGGGCCGGTGTCGGGGTAGGACAGCGCCCCGCCGGGCGTCAGGTCGCGGTCCTGGAGGACGAGCGGCACCTCGAAGTCGCCCTCCGGCAGGGCCAGGCTCTCCTCGACCTCGTCGCGGATCAGGTAGAGCCCGGCCAGGCCCGCGTAGATGTTCAGCCGGGTGATCGCCATGGCGTGGTCGTGGTACCAGAGCATCGTGGCCTGCTGCTCGCTCGGGTAGGCGTAGACGACCTCGTTCGGCCGGGCCCCCGGCATGGTCGTGTACGTGGGCCCGTGGCGTCCGTCGGGGGTGAACCACGCCTCGGGATGGCCGTCGAACTGCGGCGGGTCGAAGCCGCCGTGCAGGTGGGGCACGGTCCAGACGTTCGGCAGGGCGGGGAAGTCCTGCGGGTTCCGGCCGCCCGGCGGGTCGGGCGGCACGCCCGGGACCTCGCGCCAGAGGGTGTCGTCGACCGCCGTCTGAAGCAGATGGGTGGCCGGCAGGTCGTTGCGGTAGCGGACCACCACGGGCGTGCCGCGCCGGGTGACCAGCGCCGGGCCGAGATAGCCCAGTCCCACCCCGCCGGGGGCCTGGTAACCCCAGACCTCCGTGGCGGGCAGGTCGCGGTGGAAGCTCCAGGAGGCCTGCCGCATCGTCAGCTCGTAGTAGTCGGAACCGGGGAAGACGGACCGCTGAGGGGTCGGCGTCGGCAGCCGGGGCACGGGGTCGACATACTTGGCCAGGGTGGTTTCGCGGCCGAGCTGTTCGAGGGCGTGCAGGCCGGTGAAGGCCGCTCCCGTGCCCAGCGCGACCTGGGCGAACTGTCTTCTGGTCAACTTCACCGAAACCCCCCGAATGTGATCAATCGACTACTTCCCGTCACCGGGGCGGGTAACCAGAGAGGACCGGCGTGCTGCGCGAGGTGATGGTCGTTTTCCTCAAGCTGGGCGTCATCGCCTTCGGCGGGCCGGCCGCGCACATCGCGATGATGCGCGACGAGCTGGTCCGCCGCCGGGGCTGGGTGACCGACCAGCGGTTCGTGGACCTGATGGGCGCGACCAATCTCATCCCGGGCCCCAACTCCACCGAACTGGCCATCCACCTCGGCTACGACCGGGGCCGGTGGCGGGGGCTCATCATCGCCGGGGTCTGTTTCATCGTCCCGGCCGCGCTCATGGTGACGGCCCTGGCCTGGGCGTACGTCACCTACGGGAGCACCCCCGAGGTCCAGGGCGTCCTGTACGGGGTCGTCCCGGCCGTGATCGCGATCATCGCCCACGCCCTGTTCGCGCTGCTGCGCACGGCGATCAAGAACGTCTGGCTCGCCGTCCTGGCGGTCGCGGCCCTGGCGGCGTACTTCCTGGGCGTCAACGAGTTGCTGATCCTGGCGTCGGGCGCGCTCCTGGCCGCCGCCGCCCGGTCGGCCCGCCGGGGCGTGCTCGCCGTCCCGCTGATCGGCCCGATGGCCGGTGGCCTGCCGGTCTTCCCCGACCCGACCGGTGGGCAGCTCACCCAGCTCTTCCTGACCATGCTGAAGATCGGTTCGGTCCTGTACGGCAGCGGCTACGTGCTGCTCGCCTTCCTGCGCGGCGACTTCGTGGAGCGGCTCGGCTGGATCACCGAGCAGCAGCTCGTCGACGCCGTCTCCATCGGCCAGGTCACCCCGGGCCCCGTCTTCACCACCGCGACCTTCGTCGGCTACCTCGTCGCCGGTCCCGTCGGCGCGTTCCTGGCCACCGTGGCCATCTTCCTGCCGTCGTTCCTGTTCGTCGGCCTCCTCACCCGGCTCACCGACCGGCTCCGCTCCGCCGACTGGACCTCCGCCCTGCTCGACGGCCTGAACGCCGCCGCCCTGGCCCTCATGGCCGGGGTCTCCTGGCAACTCGGCGTCACCGCGATCGTCGACCCGCTCACGGCCGCCGTCGCCGTCGTCACGCTGGTCCTGTTGTGGACGACCCGGCTCAACAACGCCTGGTACATCGCCGCCGGGGCGATCGTCGGCCTGGCCCACGCCCTGCTCACGTGATCACCGGGCAGCTGGGGGATGGTCCGCTAATCGACCAGTTCGACGGCGATCCCCTCGTCGCGCAGCACGCCGACCGTTCCCGGGTCGGCCTCCCGGCCGGTGATCAGCATGTCCACCTCGGACAGGGCGCAGACCGGAGCCAGGCCGGTGCGGCCCAGCTTCGAGGAGTCGGCGACCACCACGTGGCGGCGCGTAGCTCCGAGCATCTTGCGCTTCATCTCGGCCTCCAGCAGGTTCACGCCCGTGATGCCGGACGCCGCGTCGACCCCGTGGCAGGCCAGGAAGAGCGTGTCGGCGTTGATGCGGTCGAGCATCAGCGCCCCCAGCGGGTCGACCAGGGCGTGGGTCGCCGGTCGTAGCGTTCCACCGGTCAGCAGCACGGTGATGCGCGGGATCGCCGGCTCCAGTTCGACCGCCACCCGCAGGCTGTTGGTGAAGACCACGACGTCGGTCAGCTCGGGGCGGGCGACCAGAGCCCTGGCCAGGAACGTCGTGGTGGTACCTGCGTCGATGACCAGGCTCTCGCCGCTGGCGACCAGGCCGGCGGCGTGGCGGGCCAGGCGGGTCTTCTCGACCGCGGCGCTGCCCAGCGACACCTCGAACGACGGCTCGGCGGGGCGGACCGGCCTGGCCGGGATCGCGCCGCCCCGCACCCGGCGCAGCGAGCCCTGCCGGTCGAGCAGCTCCAGGTCGGCGCGGATGGTCACGCTCGTGACGCCGAAGAGCCCGGCCAGGTCGGTCACCCGGACGAACTCGTGTTCCAGCACCATCGAGACGATGCGCTCCCGGCGGGTGTCCGCGGCGACGTCCGCCACGTCGGTCATCGGCGCCCGCCCCGCAGGCCCGGCGGCAGCAGCGCGCCGTGGGCGTCGGCGAGTTCGTCGCACAGTTCTTCGATGGCCGCCAGGGGCAGGGTGGCGGAGGTGTTGGGGTCGAGCATCGCCGCTTGGTACACCGCCGATCGTCTCTCCTCCAGGGCCGCGGTCACGGTCAACTCAACCACATTGAGGTAGGTCCGGTTCAACGCCGCCAGGTGGACGGGCAGCGCGCCGATCGGCACCGGGTGGACACCCGCGCCGTCCACCCGCGCCGGGACCTCCACGCAGGCCTCGGCCGGCAGGTTGTCGATCAGGCCGTGGTTCGGCAGGGTCAGGTAGACCTCGCGCGGCACCCCGGTGATCATCGAGTGGATCACCTCGGAGGCCATCTCGAAGTGCTTCCACCGCGCCAGCAGCGGCTCGCCGGCGGCCAGCGACCCGCGCAGCCGCTCGTAGGAGTCCAGTTTGCGGGCGCTGCGCCGCAGCGCCTCGTCGACCGGCAGGCCGAGCCGCTTGACCTCGTCGTCGTGCGGGAGGAACCACGGCACGTACTCGGCGGCGTGCTCGCTCGACTCGGTCGGGTAGTGGCCGAAGCGCCGGTAGATCTCGCTGCGGACGTCGTGGTCGCCCGCGATCAGGGGGTCGAGGTCGGGGTAGAGGGAGCGGCCTTCGCTCTCGAACCGCAACACGAAGGACTGGTGGGTGACCCCGGCCGTCCGGAAGACGATCTCGTCGAGTTCCCGTCCGACCAGGTCGGCCAGCAGGGCGTGGGTGTCGCGGACGGAGTGGCACAGGCCCGCCAGGTTCAGCGGCGGACCGGCCGCCCGGACGGCCCAGCAGAGCGCGGCCATCGGGTCGGTGTAGGTGAGCAGCCACGCGTCCGGGCAGCGTGCGGCCATGTCGGCGGCCAGGGCGAGCATCTCGGGGATGGTGCGCAGCGCGCGGAAGAGGCCGCCGACGCCGATCGTGTCGCCCAGGGTCTGGCGGAGGCCGTACCGGCGGGGGATCTCCAGGTCGCGGAGCAGGGCGTCGTAGCCGCCGACGTCGAACTGGCAGATCACGAAGTCGGCGCCGTCGAGCAGGGCGGGCCGGGTGGGCGCGGCGTCGAGGCGGGCGTGCGCGCCGCTCTCGGCGTCGAGCCGCCGGGCCAGCGCCTCGGCGGTGGCGAGCCGTCCGGGGTCGACGTCGTGCAGGGCGATGTGGAGGGCGCCGGCGAGGTCCGTACAGGAGAACAGATCCGAGAGGATCTTGCGGGTGAGTTCGACGTTGCCGGCTCCGGTGATGACGATCTTGGTCATCCGAAACCTCCCGGGAGGGGCGGCCACCGCCCGGGGACGGTGGCCGCCCGCTCCTACTCGAAGCGGATCTCGTCGATGGTGATGGTGGAGTTGCCGCCGTACCAGAAGCCCATGGCGAGCTGGCTCGGCGAATTGCGGTTGATGCCGTTGGCGGCCATCGGGATGCGGATGTCCTGGTACGTGGTCGTGATGACCGGGTGGCCGCCGCCGTCGAGGGTGTAGTCGCCGAACAGCTTGGTGGCGCCGCCCAGCCCCAGATTGAAGTGGTTCTGCTCGCCGCCGGAGGCGCCCTTGACCCGGACCACGAGGTGGGTCCTGGACGTCAGGTCGACGCCGACGTCACTGCCGAACCAGCCGCAGTTGTTGTAGCGCAGGCTGAGCGCACCACCCGTGACGACGCCGGAGCCGCCGCCGTCGAGGAAGCAGTTCGCGCCGGTCCACTTGCCGAGGTCGTTCTGGGACGGCCAGGCCGGTGTCCCGTTGAAGTCGTCGAGCACCAGCCCGGTGGGACTGGGCGACGGAGAAGGCGAGGGCGACGGCGAAGGTGACGGTGACGGGCTGGGAGACGGTGAGGGTGAGGGGCAGGTGGGGGCGCACTGGCCGACGGTAAAGCTCGGGGCCAGCACGTTGTAGCCGCCCGCCGCGTGCCAGGTCCCCGTGTTGGCGAACCTGATCGAGTAGTCCGCCCGCGACCGCAGGCCGGTGGCCTGGTCGGGCAGCCACAGGCCCAGCCGGTAGGACCCCGGCACCACGTTCGGCGGCACCGTCACCGTCTGGGTCGCCAGCGTGTGCGCGCCGGGTGTCCAGCGGCGCGGGTCGAGACCCGGCACCGGGATGTCGTACCGGCGGGCGCCGTCGTCGAGCACCAGGAACACCGGGCGCTGCTTGACCGGCCCGGCCCACCCGTCGTTGCTCAGGTTCGCCGAGAAGGTGAGCTGCCCGCCGGGCTGCGCCGAGTCGGAGAAGTTCGCGTTCACGAGGCGGAGCCGGTAGCCCATCTTGCGCTTGAGCCGGACGAACGCCGTCTCCGCCGGGTCGTTGCCCGACGCCGCCAGGTTGGTGGCCTTCCACTTGTTGGTGTTGACGGCCGCGTAGTCCTCGTTGATCTCGGTGAAGTTCAGCTTCGACATCTCGGCCTGCACGTTGACCCCGGCCGCGTCGTTGTAGCCGTCGGAGTTGCAGGTCTCCCCGCCCGTGATGGTGTTGAAGCCGGTGGACGTCATGCGGTCGTACATCCACTGCTTCTTGACCTCGATGTCGAACCAGCCCATCCAGGAGTTGTTGTCGTAGGTCCCCATGTCGTTGTAGTCGGCCAGGAAGCAGTCGTTGTGGAAGCCGATCCGGTCCTTCTGCGCCTGGGTGAGCGAGGGCGCGTCCAGCATCTCCTTGATGAAGATCGGGTAGCGCATGGCCAGCGGGATCGTCGCCGGGGTCGTCTCCAGGATCCTCGTGACGATGCGGAGCCGGGTGGCGTACTGGTCCTGGTTGAACGGGTCGGAGTAGCTGCCGGTGTGCCACTCGCCCCACGCGCCCAGATACCCGGTCTCCAGGTGCGCCACCACATCGGCGTTGGCGGTCAGCACCGCGCCGACCTGCGTGATGTGGCCGAGGATGCGCGCCTCGGGCACGGAGGCCCAGCCGTCCCAGGTGTAGGCCGGGCGCAGGACGATCTTCAGGCCGGCCGCGCGGACCGCCGCGAGACCGCTCGCCAGGTTGCCGAGCAGGGCCTGCGGGAGGGTGTCGGTCCCGCTGTACTTGTCGAGGTGCAGGTAGCTGTGGACGAGCGTGTTGCCGTTCTGCCTCGCCCGGGTGAAGGTGCGGTCGAGCAGGTCGGGGTTGAATCCGGGGATGGTGGCCGCGTTGACGTAGTCGTTGACGGCCGGGTCGTCGATGATCTCGTAGCGGTTGTGGTAGCCGCGCTCGGGGTTGGCGATGACGGTGGCGAGGTCGGCCTGGTAGGTGCGGGTCTGCGCCTCGGCGGTGCCGATGACCAGGCCGGTCACCATCAGGGCCGCCGCCGCGACCACGGCGCTCGTTCTTCTCGGCATCATTCGAACCGGATCTCGTCGATGGTGATGGTCGAGTTGCCGCCGTACCAGAAGCCCATGGCGAGCTGGCTCGGCGAGTTCCTGCTGATCCCGTTGGCGGTCATCGGGATGCGGATGTCCTGGTAGGCGGTGGTGATGACCGGGTGCCCGCCGCCGTCGAGCGTGTAGTCGGCGAACACCTTGGTCGAGCCGCCCAGCCCCAGGTTGAAGTGGGTCTGCTCGCCTCCGGAGGCGCCCCTGACCCGCATCACCAGGTGGGTCTTGGACGTCAGGTCGACGCCGACGTCGCTGCCGAACCAGCCGCAGTTGTTGTACCGCAGGCTCAGCGCGCCGCCGGTGACGACGCCGGAGCCGCCGCCGTCGAGGAAGCAGTTGCCGCCGGTCCACTTGCCCAGGTCGTTCTGCGAGGGATAGGCCGGGGAGCCGTCGAAGTCATCCAGCACCAGGCCGGATGAGGCGCCGGGGTCGGTGACGACGGTGACGGTGTTGCTGACCGGCGAGAGGTTGCCCGCCGCGTCGCGCGCCCTGACCGTGTAGGCGTGACTCGTCGAGGCCGGCAGGCCGGAGTCGGTGTAGGTCGTCCCGGTGACGGCGGCGACCTGCGTGCCGCCCCGGTACACCTGGTAGCCGGTGACCCCGACGTTGTCGGTCGCCCCGCTCCACGCCAGCGACACCGACGACGAGGTCTTGCCCGTCGAGGTCAGCGTGGGTGCGGTCGGCGCGGTGCAGTCGCCGGTGCAGGGCCCGCCACCGGTGCTGACCGCGCCGAGGTTCACCCAGCCGTCCGAACCCTGGTTGGCGTTGGCGAACGACAGCGGATAGGGCGGCCGCCACCGGTCGATCGTGAAGTCGGACAACCGCGTCGCGGCCGGCCGGTTGCGCAGCACGGTCTGGGTGACCGCCTCCAGCGGGTTGCGCACCCGCAGCACCAGCGAGTACGTCCCGGCGGGCACCCCCGACGTGCTGAGGTTCGCCGAGAAGTTGACCGGGCGGCCGAAGTCGAGGTACTCGGCGGTGTTCCAGTCGGGGAACGCGCGGATCCGCAGCGGCTGGACCGTCCGGATGTCCCAGTCGGTGTCCCACGTCTTCACCACGGTCCCCGCGCTGTTGCGCAGGCCGAGCACGAACGTCCACGGGTAGTAGAACGGGGCCACCCCGTCGTTCTGGACGGTCACCCCGACCTTGAACGTCGAACCGGCGGAGGCGTTGAAGTTGGCCTGCGGGATGTGCAGGTTGTAGCCCATCTTGCGGACCCCGGCCGCCACCTTCGGGTCGGTCGGGCTGTAGCCGCCCGCCCCGGTCTGGTTGATCATCCACGAGATGTGGGTGAGCTCGGTGGCCGCGAGCACGTCGTCGACCTGGCCGCCGCCGGCGGGGTAGTTGGCGTACAGCGAGCCCTGGATCTCGGGCCGGGCCTCGCCGCCGATCGACTGCTCGGTCCACCGGTTCTCGGTGCCGGTGTCGAGCATGATCTGCGTGAACGCGTCGTCCCAGCCGTTCATCGACCGGGGCAGGGTCATGCTCTTGAGCTGGTTGCCGCGCCACTCCTTGTAGGGCCACGAGTCGTCGTGGAAGCCGATGTCGGCCGACTCCGCGCCCGCCAGGCCGGGGTAGCGCACTTCGAGCTGGAGGTTGTCGAAGGCGTTGTCGTAGGCGTTGATCAGGGTGCGGATCGTGGTGTCGCTCGGCATCAGGTTCGGGTAGCCGTCGGCGGTGTCGCGGTCGTACGGCCACGTGTGCCACTCGCCCCACAGGCCGACCAGGCCCAGCGACATGAAGCCGGCCCGGGGGTCGTCGTCGTAGCGGGCCGCGAAGGCGTTGATGAAGCCGACGAACGCGGCGATGACGTCGGGGTCGTCGTAGTCGGGGCTGACGGTGCCCCAGAACCCGTTGGTGCGCAGGGCCATTTTGCCGTTGAGGCAGGGCGGGATGCCGTTGCCCGGGTGGGAGCCGGTGCCGCCGGGATACTCGACGTAGAACCGGAAGGCCAGCTGGCGGCCCCAGACGGCGGCCTCGTCGAGGGCCTTCTCGAAGACCGTCCAGTCGAAGACCGAACAGCTCGACGGGTCCTTCATGACCTCGTTGAGGGCGAAGTAGCTCCACAGGACGCCGCCCGGGAACTTCGCTCCGTAGTCGTCGCCGGGGAACAGGTAGGGCGCGAACCCCTTGAGGGGCTGGCCGACCGGCGTGTCGGCGTACGTGTAGGTGTGGGTGGTCAGTGAGGTGTCGGGGGCCGGACCGGCGGGCGGCCGGGGCGGCGGACCGGCCGCGGCCTCGGCGGGGAGGGCCTGGCCCAGGAGCAGGGTCGTGAGGGCGGTCAGGGCGGCGAGCCATCGCTTCATGGGGGCCTCGGTTTTCACATCGAAACCTGGACGTAACGAATTACAAACAGGAATCTTCGCTTTCGCAACCCTCTGTGAGGTACTTATGATTAGCTCTTGACAAATTTTCGCTAGCCTACATCATTACTTCCGGAAAGGGGCGCGCATGCAGGCGGTTCTGAGGAAGCGTGACGACCGGGTGGCCGGCTGGTTGTTCCTGCTGCCGGTGCTGATCGGTTTCCTGATCTTCTACGCCTATCCGACCGTCCGCGGCGTCTGGTACTCCTTCACCGACTACAGCCTGCTCAACGACCCCGCCTACGTCGGCGCCGACAACTACCGCGAGCTGGTCGGCGACGAGCAGTTCTGGAACGCCCTCAAGGTCACCGCCTACTACGTCGTGGTGAACATCGGCTCCCAGACGTTGATCGCGCTGGGCCTGGCCGCGCTGATGCACCGGCTGACCCGGTCGGTCGTGCTGCGCGCGGCGCTGCTCGTCCCGTGGCTGGTGCCGAACGTGACCATCGGCCTGTTGTGGGCCTGGCTGCTCGACCCCGACCTGGGCTTCGTCAACCACCTGCTCGGCCTGGCCGGCCTCGACACGACGTTGTCGTTCAACTCGCCCACGTGGGCGATGCCGCTGGTCGCGCTGGTCAACAGCTGGGCCTACACGGGCTACACGGCGCTGCTGCTGTACGCCGGGATGCTGCAGATCCCGCAGGGCCTCTACGAGAGCGCCTCCATCGACGGCGCGGGGGAGGTGCGCATGTTCCGGTCGATCACGCTGCCGCTGCTGCGGCCGATCATCGCGCTGGTGCTGGTCGTGTCGCTGATCGGCTCGTTCCAGATCTTCGACACCGTCGCGGTCGTCTACGGCGGCAAGGCGCCCATCCCGGAGACCCGCGTCATCTACTACTACATCTTCCAGCAGGCCTTCACCTACTTCCACATGGGCTACGCCGCCGCCGTGGCGATGGTCCTCGTGGTCGTCCTCGGCGTGCTGACCGCCGTACAGATGCGGATGCTGCGCGCGTCCCGGTCGGACCTGGGCTAAGGAGTCCCCCCATGCTGAAGCGCGTCTCCTGGCTCGCCCTGGCCGCGGCGCTCGTCGTGACCGTCTTCCCCTTCTACTGGATGATCCGGACGGCGCTCACCCCGGCCGCCGACCTGTTCCGCGACTCGACCGCGTTGTGGCCGTCGAACCCGACCCTGATCAACTTCACCCGCGTGCTCGGCCTGGTCTCCTCGGAGGAGGCCAGGGCGGCGGGCGGGTCGGGCGCCGAGATCGACTTCCTGCTCTACACGGCGAACTCGCTCGTCTACAGCGGCCTCATCGCGGTCGTGCAGACGCTCTGCTGCGCGATGGCCGGCTACGCGTTCGCGCGGCTGCGCTTCCCGGGCCGGGACCTGGTGTTCGGCGTCATCGTCGCGGCGCTGATGGTGCCGCCGATCTTCACGCTGCTGCCCAACTTCGTGCTGGTCAAGCAGCTCGGCCTGGTCAACACCTTCCCCGGGCTGGTGCTGCCGAGCCTGCTCATGACGCCGTTCGCGGTGTTCTTCCTGCGGCAGTTCTTCCTGTCGATCCCCCGCGACGTCGAGGAGGCCGCGACGCTGGAGGGCATCGGCCGGTGGGGCATGTTCTGGCGCATCGTGCTGCCGATGAGCCGGGGGCCGCTCATCACGATCGGGCTGACCACGATCGTGTGGAGCTGGAAGGACTACCTGTGGCCGCTGCTCGTCGGCAAGGCCGAGGAGACCCGCGTGCTCACCGTCGGGCTGGGGGTGTTCCTCCAGCAGTCGCCGAACCGGGCGCCCGACTGGACCGGCCTCATGGCGGGGTCGGTGCTGTCGGTCGTCCCGGTCCTGCTGCTGCTCGTCTTCCTCGGCCGTCGGCTGGTTCAGTCGCTCAACTTCTCCGGCATGAAGTAGCGCAGCGTCGCGGCGTCGAGCGGGGGCACGTCGAACGGCGTGCCGCCGTCGCGCAGCGACAGAGTGGCGAGGTAGCCGGCCGCGACGCTCATCCGGGCCGCCACCGGCGAGGTGTCGGTGGGCCCGCCGTGGCGGGCGAACCGGAGGAACTCCTCGATGATCGCCTCGTCCGCGCCGCCGTGGCCGCCCGTCGCCTCGGGCACCCGGTAGGTCGCGTCCGGTTCCCGGTAGGCCGACTGCCCGCTGTTCCACACCCGCACGACCGAGCCGGGCCCGTCGCCCAGGTTCTCCAGCCGGCCGCGGGTGCCGATGACGGTGTAGTTGCGCCAGTAGTCGGGGCTGAAGTGGCACTGCTGGTAGGCGGCGATGACGCCGTTGTCGAGCCGCATGTTCATCACCGACACGTCCTCGACGTCGATGCGGTGGTGCAGGCCGGTGGAGGACTCCGGCGGCCAGGGCCACTCGCGCAGCCAGCCCTCGGCCGGGGGCGTGCCCGGCGGGCGGCGGTCGAGGTCGCCGTACACCATGAGGTCGCCGAAGGCGCTGACCCGTTCGGTGTAGCCGCCGGCCAGCCAGTGGATCACGTCGATGTCGTGGGCGGCCTTCTGCAGGAGCAGGCCCGTGGTGCGGCGGCGGTCGGCGTGCCAGTCCTTGAAGTAGTACTCGCCGCCGCGCCCGACGAAGTGCCGCACCCAGATCGTCTTCGGCACGCCGATCTCCCCGCGCGCGACGACCTCGCGCATCAGCCGGACCACGCCCATGTGCCGCATGTTGTGGCCCAGATACAGGCGGGTTCCCGTCTCGGCGGCCGTGCGCAGCACCTCGTCGCAGTCGTCGATCGTGATGGCGAGCGGCTTCTCCAGGTAGACGGTCTTGCCGGCGCGCAGCGCCGCGACGGCGATCTCGGCGTGGGTGTCGTCGGGCGTGGCGACGAGGACCGCGTCGACGTCGCTCTCCAGGAGGTCGCGGTAGTCGGTGAAGGTGCGCTCCGCGGGGAGCCGGGTCAGGGCGGCCGGGTCGGTGTCGCACACGGCGGTGATCCGGCACCCCCGGCCTGGGCGGTGGGCGGTCGCGGCGAGGGTGGAGCGTTGTCCGGCGCCGATCACGCCCAGGCGGAGGTCATGCATGTCGCGTCCTTAGTGCGTTCGGCCGAGGGTGAGCCAGCCGGTCAGGGTGGTGTCCTGCCCGGCGTTGGCGAAGCGTAGCGGCACGCCGTTCCCAAGCGGGTTGGCGGCCCGCATGACCAGCGTGTGGTCGCCCTTCTTCAGGCCGGGGAGCCGGGTGCTCAGCTCGACCGGGGCGCCGGGCAGGACGCCGGTCAGCTTCCAGGGCGTCGTCCACGTCCGGGCGATCCGGCCGTTCCTGACGGCGGCCACCTCGACCGGCCAGTCGTAGGGGAACGGGGCGACTCCGTCGTTCTCGATCCGGACGGCCACCTCCGGCCCCCCGATGCGCACCTCGCGCACCCGCAACGAGTAGCCGAGCGACTTGGCCGCGGCCAGCGCGGTGTCGTAGGCCGCGCCCGTGTATCCCGGGCTGAAGGCGTAGTGGTTGAGCAGCCACGTCACGTGGGTCTGCGCGACGCTGCCCGCGAAGTCGCCCTCGCAGGCCCCCGAGAACAGGCAGCCCTGCAGCTCGGGCCGCAGCTCCCCGGCGACCGTATTGGTCTTCCACTTGTCCGCCGTCCCGGCCTGGTTCATCAGGTCCATGAAGTGCCAGCCGGGACCGGGCAGGGTCGAGAAGACGAACGAGTCGTCGTGGTAGCCCATGTCGAGGGCCGCGTTGTCGGCGCCCGGATAACGCACCATCAGCCGCGTCTCGTCGAAGGCCGCGTCGTAGGCGCGCAGCACCCGCTGCTGCAACGCCGGGGAGGCGAACCAGTTCTCCGTGCCCGGGTCGCCGTTGTGCGGCCAGGTGTGCCACTCGCCCCAGAAGCCGAGCAGGCCGAGCTGGACGAAGCCGATCCGGGGGTCGCCGTCGTAGCGGCGGCCGAGCGCGGCGATGAACACGTCGAGCGCGGCGACCAGGCGGGGGTCGTCGTAGTCGGGGGACACGCTGAGGCCGTCGTTGCCGAAGTCGTCGTACGGCCGGGTGAGCAGCCCCTGGTCGAGCAGGAACCGCGGGATGCCGCTCGGTTTGGCGGGATAGTCGAGGTAGAAGCGGAACGCGGTCTGGTGTCCCCGGGCCGCGATGGCGTCGAGTCCCTCCTCCAGGGCGCGCCAGTCGAACCGGCGGGGGCCGGTCATGACCGCGTTGAGCGGCAGGTAGAACCACTCCATCGAGTGCGGGAACGTCGTGTGGTCGCCGGCGTACGGGATGAAGCCCTTGAGGGGGTTGGCGGCGGGTTCCTGACCGGCGGCGAGCGGCCGCCAGCCGGGGTGGGCCTCAGCCGGGGTGACCAGCAGGACCGCCGTGATCAGGGCGGCTAAGAGCATCCGGGCAGGTCGGGGCACCATCGGGCCTCCAGTGCGAGACTTATGAGTCAGCCTTGACAAATTTTCGATGCGCCACATCATTATTCGGGAGAGCCCCCAAGGCAAGAGGGAACTTTTCTGGCCCCTCGGCCACGTCCCCCCAGGAAGAGGTACCTCGATGATCGACAGGAAGCGGGTCGGCGCGGCCCTGCTGTGCGGGCTGCTGGCGCTCACCGGCTGCGGCGGCGCGGACGAGGAGCCGGGGAGCGGTGGCGGCCAGGTCACCCTCGACTACTGGCTCTGGGACGACAACCAGCAGGCCAGCTACCAGGCCTGCGCCGACGCCTTCGCCGCCGCCAACCCCGGGATCACCGTCAAGATCACCCAGACGGCGTGGGCGCAGTACTGGCAGAACCTGACCACCCAGCTCGCCGCCGGCGACGCCCCCGACGTGTGGACCAACCAGGTCAGCTACTACCCCCAGTTCGTCACCAGTCAGCAGATCCTCGACATCCAGCCCTACGTCGACGCCGACAAGGTCGACCTGACCCAGTACCAGGACGGCCTGGCCGACCTGTGGACCAAGGACGGCAAGCGCTACGGCCTGCCCAAGGACTGGGACACCGAGGCGGTCGTCTACAACAGCGACCTGCTCGCCAAGGCCGGCGTCGACCCCGCCGACCTGGCCGACATGACCTGGAACCCGAAGGACGGCGGCACCTTCGAGCAGGTCATCGCCAAGCTCACCGTCGACTCCAAGGGGCGCAACGGCCTCGACCCGGCCTTCGACAAGGACGACGTCGCCGTCTACGGCTACCTGCCCGAGTGGAACGACGGCTCCCAGGGCCAGAACGGCTGGGGCGAGCTCGCCGCCGCCAACGGGTTCGTCTACCTCGACAAGAACCCGTGGGGCACCCAGTACAAGTACGACGACCCCAAGCTGGTCGAGACCATCGCCTGGTACAAGGCGCTGACCGACAAGGGCTTCGCGCCGAAGTTCGACAAGCAGTCGACGCTCGGCATCGACGCCGTGATGAACTCCGGCAAGGCCGCGCTGACCATCGCCGGCTCCTGGACCATCAACACCTACCTCGGCGAGGGCGCGCAGCAGAAGTTCGCGCTCGCCCCGCTCCCGGTCGGCCCGTCGGGCACCCGCAAGAGCGCCATCAACGGCCTGTCCGACGCGATCTGGGCCGGCACCGAGCACAAGGACGCCGCCTGGAAGTGGGTGAAGTACCTCGGCTCGGCCGACTGCCAGAACCTGGTCGGCGACAACGCCGTCGTCTTCCCCGCCGTCAAGAGCGCCACCGAACGCGCGCTGGCCGCCCACAAGGCCAAGGGCCGCGACGTGCAGGTGTACGTCGACTACACCAAGACCCCCGGCGGCACCTTCCTGCTGCCGATCACCGACCACGGCACCGAGATCAGCCAGATCGTCCAGGACGCCCTGCAGTCGGTGATCCTCGGCCAGATCTCCCCGGCCGACGCCCTGACCAAGGCGAACCAGCAGGTCAACGCCCTGTTCGTCTGACCACCCGCCCGGCCGGACTCACACGCCCCGCCGGGCCCTGTCTTGAAGGCAGATTCCGAGCGCGAGACGCGGCCGGCCTTCGGCCGTCCGCGTCCCGCTTCCCATGAGGAGAGCCATGCCCCAACTCGTCGACCTGGCGGGCCGCGTCTTCGCGGTCGAGCTGACCGGTTCAGCGTCCGTCGAGCCCGTCGCCGGCGGCCTGATCCTGCCGCCGGGCCGGGTGGCGGTCCTGCACGGTCTCGCCGACGCCCTGTTCTACCGGCACGGCCAGAACTCGTGGAGCCCCTGCGGCTGGCGCCGCCTCAGCGAGCCCCCGCTGCGGATCGCCAATCCCGAACGCCGCCTGACCGCCGACGACACCGTCTGGGACGACCCGGCCCGCCACCACTCCTCGGCCGTGGCCGCCCTCCAGGGGCCCGACGGGAACGTGCTCCTGCTGGGCTCGCTCGGCCTGGGCACCCCCCGGCTGGCCGCCGACCACGACACCCTCGCCGGGTGGTGCGAGGAGGACGGCGCGCCGTGGTTCCTGGCGTACGGGCCGGAGAGGGAGGTCTTCGCCTCCTACACCCGGGAGCTCGCCGGGCGGCTCGGCAGCAGCGACCGGCGGGCGGGGAACGTCTGGTGCACCTGGTACGCCTACTACGAGGGCATCACCGAGGAGCAGCTCGGCAAGGACATCGCCGGGCTGGCCGGGCTGCCCTACGACGTCGTGCAGGTCGACGACGGGTGGCAGCGGATCGTGGGCGACTGGGAGCCCAACGCCAAGTTCCCCTCGGGCATGGCGGCGCTGGCCGGGCGGATCAGCGCGGCGGGGATGCGGCCGGGGCTCTGGCTGGCGCCGTTCATCGTGCTGCCCGGCGCCGAGCCGGACCCGGAGTTCCTGCTGCGCGACGCCGCGGGCAACCCGGTCGAGGCCGGGCACAACTGGGGCGCCGCCTACTGGGCGCTCGACCTCACCCACCCCGGCGTCCAGGAGCACCTGCGGACGCTGATCCACCGGGTGGTGCACGAGTGGGGCTTCACCTATCTCAAGCTCGACTTCATCAACGCGGGGGCGGTCCCGGGGGTGCGGCACTCGGGGGCGGCGCGGGAGCGGGCGTACCGCGACGGGCTCCGGCTGATCCGGGAGGCGGCCGGACCGGACGTCTACCTGCTCGGCAGCGGGGGCCTGCTGCTGCCCTCGCTCGGCCTGGTCGACGGCATGCGCAGCGGCCCCGACGTCGCCCCGATGTGGGCCAACTACGCCACCGACGACCCCTCCGACGCGATGGCCTACAACGCCGTCGTGAACACCCTCCACCGCCTGTGGCACGCGCCGCTGCTCCAGGTCGACCCCGACATCGTCTACTTCCGCAGCCGCCTGAACCTGCTGACCGACACCCAGATGGCCTGGTTGCAGGACCTGGCCGCGATCTGCGGCTTCCGCGCGATCTCCGACCCGCCCTCGTGGCTCAACCCCGCCGAGCTGGAACGCCTGCGCGCCTATCTGACCGACCGGCCGGAGATCGTCCAGAACAGTCGCTACCGGTTCACCGTCGACGGCCGCGAGGTCGACTTCACCGGGGCGCTGAGTCCCGGCCAGCAGTATCCGATCTCGTGAGACGACCGGTAGAATTACGCTTTCTCAAAGCATAATTAGGGGGCAATGGTGGTGGACGCGGCCGGAGCCGATGTCAGCAGGCTCCGCGAGCTCAACTCGCTCAGCATCGTCCGGGCGATGCGGGGCCAGCCGCCCGCCACCGTCACCGAACTCGCGGGCCGCACCGGCCTGTCGCGGCCGGGCACCGACGTCGTCGTGCGCGGCCTGGTGACCGACGGATGGGTGAAGGTCGTCGAACCCGACGGGAGCACCGTCGGCCGCCCGGCCCGCCGCTACCGCTTCAACGCCGACGCGGGGCACGTCTTCGGGGTCGACATCGGGGCGCACAAGATACTGGTGTTGTTGTCGAACCTCGAAGGCGAGGTGCTGCGCAGCCGCCGCCTGCCGGTCGACCCCGACGCCGACCCGGCCGAACGGCTCGCGGTCCTCGACGCCGCCCTCACCGACTGCCTGACCGAGGCCGGGTTGGAGCCCGGCCAAATCTGGGCGATCACGGTGGGGGTGACCGGCCCGGTCGACGCGTCGGGCCGGACCTCCCTGTTCACCCCGCTGCCCGGCTGGGCGAGCGTCTCCCCGGCCGACCACCTGGCGGCCCGCTTCGGCTGCCCGATCTCGGTCGAGAACGACTGCAAGCTGGCCGCCGTGGCCGAACGCTGGCAGGGCGCCGCGCAGGACGCCGACGACATCGTCTACCTCCAGGCGGGCATGCGCATCGGCGCCGGCCTCATCATCGACGGCACCCTGCGGCGGGGCTTCGGGGGCGCGGCCGGGGAGATCGGCGCGCTCAAGACGCTCCGCTGGTTGACGGCCCCCTCCCGCCTGGAGAACTGCCCCGGCATGCCCGCCGACGTCCACCCCAACGACAAGGCGGCCTGGGTCTTCGAACGCGCCCGCGAGGGCGACCGCGACGCCCTGACCACGCTGCGGCGCTACGCGAAGGACCTCGCGGTCGGAACGGCGGCGCTCGTGCTGACGCTCGACCCGCAGGTCGTGGTGCTCGGCGGCGGCTACTCGCGGTCGGCCGACCTGATCATCGACCCGCTCCTGCAGGAACTGGAGCGGTTGTGCCTGCGGGTCCCCGAGGTCAGGGCCTCGAACCTGGGCGCCGACGGCGTGGCGCTCGGCGCGCTGCGCATCGCGCTCGACCAGATCGACGCCCAGCTCTTCGCCGACGGAATGCCCGCGCCTCTGACAACGTGACACGCGCCTAGTGCCATGTCACACATCCAGTACGAGGTGGTGTCAAAGCCGTAACCTGATCTTGTCTGTTATGAGGGTTTTCAAAGAGATTTGGGGTAATTCCCCTGTCTCTGGAGGCTCTTCGTGCCACCGTTGCGAGCCGCCCTCGTCGCCGTCGGACTGGTCGTGGCCATCGCCACCCCCGTCCAGGCGAGTGCCGCCCCCGCCATTTCCGTGGAGAACGGACGCACCCAGCCCGTCTTCTCCTACGCCGACGCCATCCGTGAGTCGGTCCTCGTCGAGTCGACCGTCGACAGCGACTCCGACGGAGTCCTCGACCGCGTGCGGGTCGACATCATCCGCCCCAAGGAGTCGGGCCCCGGCCTCAAGGTCGCCTCGATCATCGACGAGAGCCCCTACTACGACAACTCCGGCCGCGGCAACGAGGCGGAGCGCAAGGTCTACGACGCGAACGGGAACATCGTGAAGTTCCCGCTCTGGTACGACAACTACTTCGTGCCGCGCGGCTACGCCTTCCTCGCCGTCGACATGATCGGCACCACCAAGTCGACGGGCTGCCCCGACGTCGGCGGCAAGGCCGACATCCTGGGCGGCAAGGCCGTCATCGACTGGCTGAACGGCCGCGCCACCGCCACCAAGCTCGACGGCGTCACCCCGGCCGTGGCCGACTGGAGCACCGGCAAGGCCGGCATGATCGGCAAGTCGTACGACGGCACGCTCGCCAACGGCGTCGCCGCGACCGGCGTCGAGGGCCTGGAGACCATCGTCCCGATCTCGGCGATCAGCTCCTGGTACAAGTACCAGCGCATGAACGGCGTGATCTACAACTTCAACTACCAGTCCTACCTGGGCAACGTCGTCGACACCGACCCCGACGCCAAGTGCGCCGCGGTGCGCGCCTACGCCGACGCCAACGACGGCGACGACACCGGCAACTACAACGCCTACTGGGCCGAGCGCGACTACATCGCGGGCACCCTCGCCGACGTCTCCAAGGTCAAGGCCTCGGTCTTCGTCGTGCACACCGTCAACGACCTGAACGTCAAGCCGGACAACTTCTCCGTCTGGTGGGACGCGCTGGCCAAGAACGGCGTGCCGCGCAAGATCTGGGTCGGCCAGACCCAGCACGTCGACCCGTTCGACTTCGAGGGTCAGCGCGACCGCTGGGTCGACACCCTGCACGCCTGGTTCGACTACTGGCTCGTCGGTGTCGCCAACGACGTCATGAAGCAGCCGCGCGCCGACGTGCAGACCGGCCGGACCGACTGGATCACCCTGCGCGACTGGCCCGAGCCCGCCGCCCAGAACCACCTGTTCCGCCCGGCCGCCGACGGCACCCTCGGCCTGGTCCAGGCGCAGAACGGCGAGACCGCGACCTTCACCGACGTCCGCCAGTCGGAGAACACGATGGTCGCCAACATCACCACCCCCGCCGCCGGCCGCGTCGCCTTCACCACCAGCGAGTTGTCCAAGGACATCCGGATGTCCGGCACGCCGGAGATCAGCCTCCAGGTGAAGCTCGACAAGCCGACCAGCAACCTGACCGCGCTCCTCGTCGACTTCGGCACCGACACCCGCATCAACTGGCGCAGCAATCAGGGCATCCGCAACCTGACCACGCAGAGCTGCTACGGCGAGTCGACCGCCGCCGACGACGGCTGCTACTTCGACGTCGAGACCAACATGACGACCGCCCCCCTGGAGATCGTCGCCCGCGGCTGGATCGACGTGCAGAACCGCGACTCGATCAGCGCCTCCAACCCCCTCACGGTGGGCTCTTACGGCGAGGTCAAGTGGCTGACGCTGCCGCAGGACTACACCTTCAAGGCCGGCCACCGCATCGGCCTGGTCCTCGCCGGCACCGACTCGACCTACAGCGGCGAGCCCGCCACCGGCGCGAAGGTCACCGTCGACCTGCAGCGCAGCCGCGTCCGCATCCCGCTCGTCCTGGCCCCCGGTGAGACCATCACCGAGGCCGACGTCCGCGCCCGCCGCGCGGCTCCGTGGGTCGCCCCGGCCGAGCCCGAGTGGCCCGCTCCGGAATACCGCTTCTGGTAAACCGCTCCGAAACCGGCGACGGCCCGGCGGCTCCACGCCGCCGGGCCGTCGCTTCGTTCTCCCGGGCCACCTGCTCGCTCACTGTTCGCCGGACATTCGCCTTCCCGTCAGCGACGTCCACCAGGCCATCACGTGGTGCAGGTCAGCGACACCACGCCTTGACCGCATCGAGGATCAATGCCGCACCTTCGACCTTCACGGTCGCGTTCCCCTCAGTGATCCGGGCCTCGAGGTTCTTCAGTACCTGACCTTCAGGCACGCCCTGCCGAATGTCGAGGCACGTGCTCTCGCCGCGGCTCACCGCCCGATCCTCATTCACGACCAGCCCCTGATCGATCGTCGACAGAGTCGCGAGGTACTCGGTTCGCTGCTCTCCCGTCATTCTCGGCAGGCTCGACACCTCAAGCGTGATCGTCCTGTCCGGCGCCGAGACAGGTTCAGGATCAGCCAGATACCCGCCCACCATCAGGAATGCCACCCCACCGGCTACGACACCGCCCAAGGCCTTCCACACCAGGCTGGTCTTCTTCTTCGGCGGTAGCTCCATGCCCGCACCGTACGACCCTCGCGATCCGATCTGTCCAGGACTGTCCAAACGTGCACCCGTAAGCCAGGGCATTGCACCACCGAAATCCAGTGACGATCACTCCGGGAGGACAGCCTTCCCGAGCGCCTGCCGCAGGCCTTCACGTACGTCTGGACCGCGGTCAGCATGATCCGCGGCCGGGCGCCGACGATTCGCGGTGTCGCCTCCTGGCCCAGCATGGCGACCCCTTCGGCGACAAGGCCGCGGACTCGCCTGAGAGCACCAGGAAAGGGACCCACTGTTCGCCGGACATTCGCCTTCCTGTCAGCAGCGTCCACCAGGCTCTTGGCACGTTCCCCTGGAAGAGAGCCCACATTGCGTAAGACCTGGCGGCGGACCGTCGCATTAGCCCTCCCGTTCCTGACCGCCGTCCCGCTGCTCGTCACCCAGGCATGGGCGGCCGACCCGGTCCCCTCGATCAAGGTGAACGAGGTCGAGTCCAACGGCGGCACCCCCGGCGACTGGGTCGAGCTGACCAACACGGGCACCGTCCCGGTCGACATCGGCGGCTGGCTCGTCAAGGACAACGACGACACGCACGTCCTCACCGTCCCGGCCGGTACCTCCATCGCCCCGGGCGCCTTCCTCGCGCTCGACACCGAGGTCGCCTACGGTCTCGGCGGCGCCGACTCCGTACGGGTCTTCCTCGCCGACGGCGTCACGCTCGTCGACTCCCACACCTGGGCCGCCCACGCCGCGGTCACCTACGCGCGCTGCCCGAACGGCACCGGCGCGTTCGCCGACAGCACCGCCGCCACCAAGGGCGCGGCCAACACCTGCGGCGCGCCGGCCTCCACGGTGAAGATCAACGAGGTCGAGTCCAACGGCGGCACCCCCGGTGACTGGGTCGAGCTGACCAACACCGGCGCCGCGCCGGTCGACGTGTCGGGCTGGATCGTCAAGGACAACGACGACACCCACGTCCACCCGATCCCGGCGGGCAGCACGATCGCCCCCGGCGGTTTCCTGCCCGTGGACGTCGAGCTCTCCTACGGCCTCGGCGCCGCCGACTCCGCGCGGCTCTACTCGGCCGACGGCCTGACCCTCCTCGACTCCCACGCCTGGCCCGCGCACGCCACCGCCACCTACGGCCGCTGCCCCGACGGCGCCGGTGCGTTCACCGACACCACCGCCGCCACCAAGGGCGCGGCCAACGCGTGCGGTCCCACCACGCCGGCCGGCACCCCGTGGCCCGGCGGCGCCGGCGTCGCGACGGCCGACGCCGCGGGCGTGCTCGGCGGCAACATGAGCGGCCTGTACTACCAGCCCTCCGGCGACGCCGGGCCCGGCTCGTTGTGGGCGGTCAAGAACGGGCCCGGCACCCTCTACCGGCTGGAGAGGAAGGGCGCCATCTGGACGCCCGCCGAGACCCACCCGCTGAAGTTCCCGACCGGCCTCGGCGACCCCGACGCCGAGGGCGTCACGGTGACCCCGGCCGGGGTGTTCGTCTCGACCGAGCGCGACAACGGCGCCGGCGGCGTCAGCCGCCCCGCCGTCCTCCGGTTCGACCCGGCCGGCGGGGACGGCACCCTGACCGCCACGAAGGAGTGGGTGCTCACCGCCGACCTCCCGGCCGTCGGCGCCAACGCCGGGCTCGAGGCCATCACGTGGGTGCCCGACTCCTACCTCACCGCCGAGGGCTTCGTCGACGAGCGCACCGGTGCGGCGTACCGGCCGGGCGACTATCCGGACCACGGCGACGGACTGTTCCTCGTCGGCGTCGAGGGCACCGGCGGCGTGTACGCCTACGCCCTCGACCAGAACGGCGCCGCGTTCACCCGGGTCGCCACGATCGCCAGCGGCTTCCCCGGCGTCATGGAGCTCGCCTACGACCCCGAACTGCGGAAGCTCTGGGTCGTCTGCGACGACACCTGCCAGGGCCGCGCCGCGCTGTTCGACGTGAACGCCGCCGGGAGGTTCGCCGCCACCGTCGTGTACGACCGCCCCTCCGGCATGCCGAACCTCAACAACGAGGGCTTCGCCCCGGCCGCGCGGGCCGAGTGCGCCGCGGGCCGCAAGCCGGTCTTCTGGACCGACGACGGCAACACCGGCGGCCACGCGCTGCGCACCGGCACGATCGACTGCACCGCCCTCGACCTCGACGCCGACGACGACGGCATCGACGACGGGATCGACCCGAAGAAGGACGACCCGGCCAACGAGACCTTCTCCGACGGCGTCACCTCGGGCCGCGTCCTCGCCCGCGAGGGCCGGACCGTGACCGTCTCGGACACCGCCGCCCCGGCCGGCGTCCTGGTCACCGTGGGCGCGGGCGACCAGCCGGCGGTCGTCCAGCTCACCGGCGTGTTCGGCACCGTCGCCCTGACCGAGGGCGCCTACCGGATCACCGGTGGCGGCAGGACGTCCACCGTCTCCGCCCTCACCGGCCAGGCCGTGGTGAAGGTGACCGTCAACGGCACCCCCGTCACGCTGACCGCGGGCGCGGGCGGCTCGCTCACCCTGACCGAGGTCCCCGGCAACGGCACCGTCGCCGGGATCACCGGCATCGAGCACACCGGTGACGTCACCCTCAGGGCGACCGGCGTCCCGGCCGGGGCCTGCGGCGACATCGTGGTCCGCAACGTCGTCGTCGCGGCCGCCGGGGCGACGGCGGTGTCGGGCACCGGCGCCGACGACCTGATCATCGGCCGCTCGGCCGACGACGTCATCACCGGCTACGGCGGCGACGACTGCGTCGTCGGCCAGGGCGGCGACGACACGATCACGACCGGCGACGGGAACGACCGGATCGACGCCGGCAACGGCGCCAACGTGGTGAACGCGGGCGGCGGCGACGACCTCGTGCAGGGCGGCAACGACGCCGACACGTTCGACTGCGGCGAGGGCGCCGACGTGGCGCGTCCGCTGCGCGGCGCGAACGTCAACGTCGAGGGCCGCTGCGAGACCTTCTGACCGGTTCCCCCGTGAGCCCGTGACCCCCTCGCCCGGGGGTCGCGGGCTCAGCCGTCGACGGCGACCTTGGCGTACTCGTAGGCCGTGCGGCCGTTCTCGTCGCCATAGTGGTAGCGGCCCGTCATGATCTCGCCCGTGGGGGAGAGCGAGATGTGCTTGCTCTCCTTCATGTCCGCCGTCCAGTGGCGCCCGACGATGCGCATGCTCTTGCCCTGCCACCGCATCATCTGCGCGTAGTAGACCGTGTAGCCCTTCTCGTCGCCGTAGTGGTAGCGGCCGGTCAGCGCGTAGCCGTCGGGCACGGTGTACACGCTGTTGGGCTCGTTCACGCGCACCCAGTAGCGTTCGGGGAGCACCTCCACGCGGACGTCGTTGACGTAGATCTGGCCGCAGTAGTACGTCGTGGTGCCGTTCTCGTCGCCGGAGTGCGCCCGGCCGATCAGCATCTGGTGCTCGGGGCAGAAGAAGGTGCTGTTCGACTCCTTCACGGTGCCGATGTCCCCTCCCAGCACTCTGATGGTGTACGTCTCGGCCGCGGCCGGGGCGGCGGACGCTAAAGTCGCGGCGGCGACCGCCACGGCCAGGGCCTTCTTGAACATCGTCATCTCTCCCGTTTCTGTTCGCTTCGACGGGAACTCTGGCGCACGCCGCTTGGGAGCCGTTGGAGACGTTCTTGGAAGCGGCAGGGGAACCGGTTGTCGCGTGTCACAAGTGAGCCGGCGGCGGTGCTCTACCAATGTGAACGTCGTACAGGAGAACGTGCTGGTCGGGAGGGGCGTCGCCGTGGGGTCCGATCCGCCGGTCCGGGCCGACTTGGAGCAGGTGTTCCGGGCCGTCTACCCGCGTGTCGTCGCGGTGGCCGCCCGCGTGCTCGGGTCGCGTGACGAGGCCGAGGACGTCGCCCAGGAGGTGTTCCTCGCGTTCGGCCGCTCCGCGGTGCCCGCCGGGGAGGCCACCGGCTGGTTGTCGGTCGCCGCCGCGCACACCGCCCTGAACCATCTCCGCTCGGGCCGCAGGAGGGCCGCCCGGGAGGAGAACGCCGGCGGCGAGACCGTCGCCCCCGACATCGCCGACGCCGTCGTCACCAGGGACGAACGCCGCCGCGTGCGCGAGGCCCTCGCCCGGCTGCCGCGCCGCCAGGCGGTCGCCCTGGTCCTGCGGCACAGCGGCCTCAGCTACGCCGAGGTCGCCGCCGCCCTCGACCTCTCTCCCGGCAGCGTCGGCACGATCGTGCGACGGGCCGAGTCCGCTCTGCGCAAGGAGTTGAACCGTCATGCGTCATCCGACTGACGGCACGCTGCGCCGGCTCCTCGACGAGCCGGACGGGGTCGCCGACGCCGACCGCGACCACATCGCCCACTGCCCCGCCTGCCAGGAAGGACTGAACGTGGCCCGTGACGACGCCGCCTTCGCCGCCACCGTGCTGAGAACCGAGATCGAGGTGGACGTCGACACGGCCTGGACCCGCTTCTCCACCCGCCCCCCGGTGCGGGAGGCGACCGTGCTGAGCCGCTGGCGCTCCCGCCTGCGCAGTCCCGTCGTCGCCATCGCCGGGGCGGCCGTGCTGGTCACCGGCGCGGGGGCGGCCGCCGCCGACTGGTTCCAGATCTTCCACGCCGAGCGGGTCGCCCCGGTGACCGCGCCGCAGGCCGAGCTGGCCAAGATCCCCGAACTCGACGAGTTCGGCGACCTCGTCGTCACCGACGAGATCTCGGTCCGCCGGGCGCCGGACGTCACGGCCGCCCAGGAGGCCTCGGGCCTCACGCTTCCGGCGGTGGCCGAACTCCCGCCCGGGGTGAGCGGCACGCCCGGCTATTTCGTCGTCGACAAGGCCGGCGGCACGTTCACCTTCTCCGCCGACACCACCGCGCGGACCGCCGCGAAGGCCGGGACGACCGCCCCGCCGGTGCCGCCGGGGCTCGACGGCAGCCGGTTCCGGTTGTCGGCCGGGCCGGGCCTGGCGGCCGTGTGGGCGTCGGAGAACGAACTCCCCGCCCTGGTCGTCGCCCGCGTCACCGCGCCGTCGGTCTACTCGGCGGGTGTCCCCTTCACCACCGTCCGCGACTACCTGACGTCGCTGACCTTCATCCCCGACGACGTCGCGGCCCAGCTGCGCGGCTTCTCCGGCGACGGCACGCTGCCGCTGTTCTCGGCGATCGAGGAGAAGCAGACGTCCGTCACCGACGTCGGCGGACGCCCCGCCACGCTGGTCCGGAGCGGCTCCATGGCCGGGGTCGTCTGGGTGGCCGACGGCGTCGTCAACGCGGTCGCCGGCACGCTCACCGCCGACGAGGTCCTGACCGTCGCCCGAGGGCTGCGGTGAACGCCGTCTGGGCCTCCGGCCTGCGCAAACGCTACCGGAAGCGGACCGCCGTCGACGGGGTCTCCTTCTCCGTCGCCCGGGGCGAGGTGCTCGGACTGCTCGGCCCGAACGGCGCCGGCAAGACCACCGTCATCAAGATGATGCTCGGGCTGGTGCGCCCCGACGCGGGCGAGGTCATGCTCCTCGGCCGGCCGGTCGGCGACCCTCAGGCCCGCGCCAGGGTCGGCTACCTGCCGGAACTGTTCCGCTACCAGCCCTGGCTCAGCGCCAAGGAGGTCCTCGACCTGCACGTCCGGCTCGCCGGGGCCGACGTGCCCGAGGGGGAGCGCCGCGACACCCTCGCCCTGGTCGGCCTCGCCGACCGGGCCCGGGACCGCGTCGGCGGGTTCTCCAAGGGCATGCAGCAGCGCCTCGGCCTGGCCGTCGCGCTCGTGGCCCGCCCCGAGTTCGTGGTGCTCGACGAGCCGACCAGCGCGCTCGACCCGGTGGGCCGGGCCGACGTGCGCGACATCCTGCTGTCGCTGAAGGAGCGCGGCGTGGCCGTGCTGCTCAACTCCCACCTGATCGGCGAGGTCGAGCGGGTCTGCGACCGCGTGGTCATCCTCGACCGGGGCCGGGTCGCCGCCTCGGGCACCCTCGCCGAACTGCTCGGCGGCCGGGAGCTGCGGCTCCGGCTGGAGAAGGTCACCTCAGAGGCGGAGGAACGCCTGCGGCGGGCCGGGCCGGTGCACCGCGACGGCGACCTGTTCACCGTCGTCGACCTGGACGTCGACGTGATCCCCGACCTGGTGGCCGACCTGGTCGCGCTCGGCGTGCGGGTCCACTCGGTCGAACCCGGCCGCGTCAGCCTGGAAGACCGGCTGCTCGACATCCTGGGAAGTGAACGATGATCGTGCTCACCTTCGCCGCCCTCACCCTCCGCGAGGCCGCCCGCCGCAAGGTGCTGCGGGCGCTGGCCGTGCTGACGGTCGTGCTGCTGGCCCTGTCGGCGTGGGGCTTCCACACCCTCGTGACCAAGGAGTTCGACGGCGCCCAGCTGACCAGCGGCGAACTGCGGCTGATCGCCTCCCAGCTGCTCAACCTGGTCATGTTCGGCCTCAGCCTGATCGCCGCCCTCGGCACCGCCTTCCTGGCCGGCCCGACCGTCGCCGGCGAGGTCGAGTCGGGCACCGCTCTGGCGATCCTGGCCCGCCCGATCAGGCGCTCGACCGTCCTGACCGGCAAGTGGCTCGGCCTGGTCGCCTTCGGCGGCGGCTTCATCGTCCTGGCCGGGCTCGCCCAGTTCGTGATCGTGTACGCCACCACAGGCTACTGGCCCTCCGACCCGGTGACCGGGCTGGCGCTGCTCGCCTTCCAGACGGCCGTGCTGCTCACCCTGGGCCTGCTGTTCTCCACGCTGATCTCGCCGATGGCGTCGGGCGTGGTCGCGGTCGGCCTGTTCGGCGCGACCTGGATCGCCGGGGTGGTCGGGGGAGTGGGCCGCGGCCTCGGCAACGACAGCGTGGCGGCCGTGGGGACGGTCTCCCAGATCCTGCTCCCGACCGACGGGTTGTGGCGCAGCGCGATGTACGCCTTCCAGGACCCCGCCGCGCTGCTGGGATTCGGCGGCCCCGCTGTCAAGGGAGGCTTCCCCTTCCTGAGCGACACCCCGATCACGTGGGCCTACCTGGCGTGGGCGGTCGCCTGGACCGCCCTGGTGCTGGGCCTGGCCGCGCTGGTGCTCAGACGCCGCGATCTGTGACCCGGCGCAGGTCACAAGGACTTTTTGCGGAGGTGAACGAATGATTTCACCTCGCCGAAACCTACGTCCGGTCCGGGGCCGGATAGTGTCTCCCCATTCTCGACAACGTTGATCCCTTCATCGGCACCGCGGCCACCGACCTGCCCCCGGCAGGCGGCCTGGCCGCCACGTGGTGGTGGCCGAAACCGCAGGTGGGCAACACCCACCCCGGGGCCACCTCACCCCTCGGCATGGTCTCGGCCTGTGCCTACTCCGGTGCCTATCCGACCGGTTACGGTCGCTACGCCAAGAACACCGAAGGCGTGCCCGAGGAGATGTTCGACCGTCTCCAGGCCAGCGGGTTCACCCACTTCCAGCAGTCGGGCACCGGCGCGATCCGCAAGTACTACAACTACGTGCGGGTCACCCCGATGGTGCAGCCCCTCGACGACCTCGGCCAGTCGTGGTCGCTGTCCGACGAGGAGGCCTCGCCCGGCTACTACGCCGCCACCCTCGACACCGGCGTCCGGTGCGAGGTCACGGTGGGCCAGAAGGTGGCCGTCCACCGCTACACCTTCCCCCGGCACAGCAGCGCCCGGGTGGTCGTCGACCTGTCCTGCGGCGGGCTCGCCATCGACCTCGGCCGCACCGTCCCGCTGCGGGCGCAGGTCGAGAACATCGGCCACGGCCAGGTGCAGGGCACCGTCGTCATGGAGGGCGTGCCGCTGTCGGTCTACGTCGACGTCGACGCCCCCGGCTGGCGGCAGATGCTCTGGTACGACCGCCGCCTCATCGACGGCGGCACCCGGCTCGACTTCGACAGCATCCGGCACACCACGCTGCGCCCCTTCGGCATGCTCTACATGGGCCCGACGCGGGCCGGGCAGACCATCGAGGTCCGCATGGGCTTCTCGCTGCGCGGCTGTGACCAGGCCAAACGGAACCTGGAGCGCGAGTGCGGCCTCGGCCAGCCCTCGTTCGACATCGTCAAGCTGCGCACCCGCGCCCGCTGGTCCGACCACCTCGACCGGGTCAAGGTCGACGGCGGCACCCCGGCCCGCCAGACGGTCTACGCCACCGCGCTCTACCACTCGCTGATCAAGCCGTGCATCGTCGACGACGAGAGCCCGTTCTGGCCCAGCAACGGGCCCTACGCCTTCGACGTCTGCACGATGTGGGACATCTACAAGACCCAGCTCCCGCTGCTCATGGCCATCGCCCCCGAACGGGCCTCCGGCCTGCTCGAATCGCTGATCCGGGTCTGCGAGGAAGAGGGCAACTTCCCGATCGGCTACCGCATGGCCCGCGGCGCCGACCGGTTCTTCCGCCAGGGCAGCGCGCTGGCCCACACCGCGCTCGCCGACGCCCACGCCCTCGACCTCGACGGCATCGAGTGGAGCTGGGCGCTCGTCCACATGGCCGACGACCTGCGCCGCATGTACGGCGAGGACTTCTTCGAGCACGGCGTCGTCCACCCGATCACCCACACCCTCGACCTGGCCTACGGCCACCACCTGACCGCCCAGCTCGCCCGCGCGCTCAACGACACCCGGCTCGCCGACGACCTGGCCCGCCGCGCCCACGGCTGGGTCAACGCCTTCGACCCCGGCACCGGCCTGCTGCGCGACTCGGAGTTCTACGAGGGCGGCAAGTGGAACTACTCGTTCCGGCTGCTGCACGACATGGCCGCCCGCATCGCCCTGGCGGGCGGCGACGCCGGCTTCATCGGCAAGCTCGACCAGTTCTTCGGCTACGGCGCCGCCCCGGTCAAACAGGCCGGCCGCCGCCCGCAGCAGGCCGAGATGGCCGCCGGTTACGCCCTCAACCGGTTCGAGGGCCTCAACAACGAGCCCGACATGGAGGCCCCCTGGGCCTACCACTACGCGGGCCGTCCCGACCGCACCGCCGAGGTCGTCCACTCCGCGCTCACGTGGCAGTTCGGCACCGGTCCCGGCGGCCTTCCCGGCAACGACGACTCCGGCGGCCTGAGCTCCTGGTACATCTGGGCCTCGCTCGGGCTATTCCCGGTGGCCGGGCAGAACCTCTTCCTCGTCAACGCGCCCGCGTTCGAACGGGCCGCGCTGCGGGTAAGAGAAGGCGAGTTCGTCATCGAGACCAGCGGCCATAAAGAGGCGCCGATCAGCTCCGACGGCGCCGAGCGTGAGCCCCCGGTCCAATACGTCCAGTCGGCCACCCTCAACGGCCGTCCACTGGATGCGGCCCACCTGACTGCCGCGACCGTCCATCGGGGCGGCAGACTGCACCTGCGACTCGGCCCCGAGCCATCGGGATGGGGGCGGGGTGTCCGCCCGCCGTCCCTGTCCGATTCCCCTGCGCTATCGGAGGAGACTCGATGACCCACCCCCGACGCCGCCTCGTGATCGTGGTCAGGGCCGACCCGGTCATCTGCGGCCATTCCGGCGAGGCCCGCAACCTCGCCGAGGTGGCGCTCACCCGTGGATACGACGACGTCAGGCTGCTGACCTGGCCCATCCCGGCCCTCCAGGCCGCCGGGCTGCCGTTGAAGCCACTCGACCGGCTGCTGCCGTACAGCCCCGGCATCACCGTCGAACGTCCCGAACCGGTCGGTGACTACCGGGTGCCCGACGGCCGCCACCTGGCCGGCCTCACCGGGCGCCTGGTCGAGCTGCTGGCCGAGCCGGTGCCGACGACCTGCCTGTCGATGTACATCGTCCCCCACGCCAACGTCGTGCTCGACGCCGTCAACGCGGCCAGGGCGGCGGGTTTCAACCCCGACGTCCGCACCGTCGTGAAGGCCGTCGGCTCCGACGTCACCAACGTCATCCGCAACTGCCTGCGCGACAACCGCTTCGGCGCCGCGACGGCGCTGTTCACCACGTTCCTGTCCAACGACGAGGTGGTGGCGGTCTCCGACTACACCCGCGAGGAGATCATCGACGCGGCCGAGCAGGTCGACGCCCACGTCGGCACCACGTTCGCCGAACAGTGCCGCCGCCGGGTGACGGTCAGCTACCCGCCGATCGACTCCTCGGCGTTCCTCGACCCCGACCCGGCGCTGGTCGACGCCGCCCTCGCGCACCGCGGCCTGGAACGCGACGGCTACCTGCTGTTCCTGTCCCGGGTCACCCCCGCGAAGGGCATCTTCGACCTGCTGGCCGCCTACCGGCAGGCCCGCAGCCGGGAGAAGGTCAAGCTCGTGGTCGCCGGCACGGGCACCGCGCTCGCCCAGGTCCAGGCGATCGCGGCGGCCGACGAACACGTCGTCGTCCTCACCGACGTCGACGACAACGAGAAGCCGCTGCTCATGCGGGGCAGCGCGGCCTACGTTCTGCCGACCAAACCCGAACCCGACTTCGTCGAGACGTTCGGCATCGCCCTCGCCGAGAAGATGCTGGCGGGCGGCGGTCCGATCATCACCACCGACACCGGCGGCACCCTCGAAGCGGTCGGCGACGCGGCCATCATCATCGACCAGGGCGACGTCACGGGCATCGCGGCGGCGATCGACCGGGTCGTCCTCGACATGAACGGGACCGAACGCCGCGAGCTGGAACTGCGGGCCCGCGAGTGGGCCATGCAGTTCGACCGCGCGGCCGTCTTCGACGACCTGTTCCCGGAGACGGCGCTCCGCCGGAGCGCCTGACCGCGATCGACGCCGGCCCGGACGGATCACTTGCCGTCCGGGCCGGTTCATTTCAGCGGCAGCACCGCCCGCACCGCGAAGCCGCCGCCGTCGGGCCCGGCGTCGAGGGAGCCGTGGAACAGGGCGGCCCGCTCGCGCATGCCGATCAGCCCGTGCCCGCCCGGGATGTGGGGCGCGGCCGGGAATCCGTCGCGGGGGCCGTCGTCGGTGACGTCGAGGCGCAGCTCGCCCGGCCCGTGGTCGATCGTGACGGTCACCCGGGTCGGCCCGGCGTGCTTCAGCGTGTTGGTGAGCGCCTCCTGGACGATCCGGTAGGCCGACAGGTCGAGGCCCGCCGGCAGCGGCCGGGGCTCGCCGGTCACCTCGACCCTCACGTCGAGCCCGGCCGACCGCGACTGCTCCACCAGGTCGCCGACGCGGGCCAGGCCCGGCTGCGGCAGGCGGCTGTCGGTGGCGGGGCCGCGCAGCAGGTGGAGCATGCGCTGGAGCTCCTCGACCGCGCCCCGGCCGGTCGCCTCGATCTGGCTCAGCGCCTCGCGTTCGCGGCCCAGGTCGGCGGGCAGCCGGCGGCGCAGGCCGCCCGCCTGCATCACCATCATGCTGACGCTGCTGGCGACGATGTCGTGCAGCTCCCGGGCCAGCCGGGCCTGCTCCTCCGCGACGGCCTCCCGCACCAGCCGCTCGCTGCGCGCCACCACGGCGTCGGTGCGCTCGTCGGCGCGGGCGGCCAGCACCTGGTAACGGCGCACACCGGCCCCGGCGCCGCCCGCGATGGCGGCCATGCCCACCGCGATGGCGTAGTCGGCGAACCCGGCGCCGCCGTAGGTCAGGCCCATGGTGGCGACGAAGACGGCCGTGGCCGCCACCCCGAACAGCGCCCGCGCGCTGCGCAGCCGGGTCTGGCTGAGCACCGTGAACAGGAAGAGCAGCTCGGTCAGCCACTGCCAGGCGGCGGCGTCCTCCAGGGTGAACACGAAGACCCCGCACGACACGACGGTGTAGACCGCCGTCGTCCAGACCGGAGCCAGGCGGCGGAACAGCACCAGGACCGCGGCGGTGACGCCCCACGCCACCCACAACGAGGGGACCGACCGCTCCGCGAGGTTGGTTCCGCCGGTCACTTCCTCGATGACGGCGAACAGCCCGACCGCCACGGCCACCAGGCCGTCGGCCGCGCTCAGCCGGGTATCTTGCACGAGATGAGCGTAGTGTCCCCTTGATCTCAGGTGAGCAGTTCGTCCAGCACGCGGGGCGCGAGGCCGAACGCGGTCGTCATGCCGATCCCGGAGGTCACCGGGACCACCCGCACCCCCGGCATGGGGGAGACGTCGAGGAAGGGCCGCCCGGCCGAGGCGTACACGCCGCGCCAGCGTTCCCGCACCTCCAGGCGGGCAACCCCGAGCAGGCGGGCGGTCTCGCGGAGCACGTGACGGTCGAGCTCCTCGGCGTTGAACGGGTCGAGCGTCGTCGCGTAGCGGTGGGTGTCGCCGATGACGAGGTCGCCGCCGGGCCGCTGGGTGAACATGAGGTTCAGCCCCGCGTCCACGAGAGGGGCGCTCTCGTTCTCCAGCCGGGCGCGGACCGCCTCCAGGCCCGGCAGCGCGGCGAAACCGCCGTAGCGGAGCATCGAGAACCCGGTCAGCACCGCGGGGGCGATCTCCTTCCCGTACGGGTCGGCGACCCGCAACATGTGGAGGGCGCAGCGGCGCACGCCGTACCGGGAGGCGAGCTCGGGGAAGTGCCGGTCGACGTCGTGCCCGACGCAGACCACCACGGCGCCGGCCTCCAGCGGTCCCCGTGAGGTGCCGACCAGGCCGGGCTCGATCGTGTGGACGGTCGTCTCCCAGTGGAAGGTCACGCCCCGGGCCGCCAGCCACCGGGCGAGGGCGGGCACCGCCTCGCGGGGGTCGACCCGGATGTCCATCGGGAACCACGCCCCGCCGAGGCCGCCGATCCCGGTCCGGTCGGCCACCTCCCGGGAGGTGAGCGGCACGACTTGGTCCCCGCGCCGCTCCCGGAACTCGTCGAGGACGCCCAGCTCGTCGTCGTGCCGGGCGACCAGCACCGTGCCCGACTCGCGCAACCAGAACCCGGCCTCGCGGGCCAGCCGCACCCAGGCCGACCGGGCGTCGAGCGCGTAGCCGAGCGCCGCCCCGGCCTGCGCGGTCACGCACCCGTGGCCGAAGTTGCGGACCGACGCGCCGGTCGCGTGCCCGTCGCGTTCGACGACGGCGACCGACAACCCCCGGCGCACCGCGTCCACGGCGTGCGCCAGCCCGACGACGCCCGCGCCCACGACCACCAGGTCCGCCCGACTTGTCATGACAAGTAGGGTAGCCACATGGGCGACCCCCTACATCAGCGCATCGCGGCCGAGCTTCGCCGCCGCATCGCCGCGAACGAGCTGCCGATCGGGGCCGCGCTGCCGTCGGAGTCGCAGTTGTGCGAACAGTTCGGTGCCTCACGGGCCCCCGTCCGCCAGGCGCTGGCGACCCTGCGCGCCGAGGGCCTGATCGGCGGCGGCCAGGGCAGACCTCCCGTGGTGCGCTCGACGGCGGCCGGCCAGCCGTTCGAGACGCTCCTGTCCTTCTCCCGCTGGGCCGAGGACCTCGGCCGCACCCCCGGCCAGCGCACGATCGAGATCGCCCGCCGCGCCGCCTCGCCCGAGGCGGCCGAGGCGCTGTCCGTGCCGGAGGGCGAGCCCGTCCTGGAGCTGCTGCGGCTCCGCCTGCTCGACGGCACGCCGGTGATGGTCGAACGCACCACGTTCGTGTGGCCGGTCGGCCGCCTGCTGTCCGGCCACGACTGCGACGCCGGCTCGATCCACGCCTTCCTCACCGCCCGGGGCGTCGACCTGGCCCGCGCCCGCCACGTCATCGACGCCGTCGGCGCCGACCCCGTCGACGCGGACCTGCTCGACCTGCCTCCCGGCACGCCCCTGCTGCGCGAACGCCGCCACACCACCTCGGCCGCCGGTGAGCCGATCGAGTACTCCGACGACCGATACCGGCCCGACGCCGTCTCCTTCACGATCGACAACTCCCAGCGGGCCCGCCCGGCCCTGCTCCGCACCCGAGGACAGGTGTCATGATCGAACTGGTCGTCCTGGACGTCGCCGGAACGACGATCGAGGAACACGGCAGCGTGTACGACGCCCTGGAGGCCGCCGTCAGGGCCGCCGGCGCCACCCCCACCACGGATGAGGTGCACCGCTGGATGGGCGCCGGCAAACGCGAGGCCGTCGCCGCACTCCTCGGCGAACCGTCGGAGGCCGTCTACCAGGACTTCCGCGCCCGCCTCGCGGCCCGGTACGCGGCCAGGCCCCCGCACCCCCTGCCCGGAGTGACCGAGGCGGTGACCCGGTTGCGGGAGGCGGGCGTGCAGGTCGCGCTGACGACCGGCTTCGACCGCGAGGTGACGACGGGCCTGCTGGAATCGGTCGGCTGGACCGGCTTCTTCGACGCGGTGATCTGCGTGGACGACGTCCCGGCCGGCCGTCCGGCGCCCTACATGATCTTCCGCGCGATGGAGGCGACGGGCGTGACCGACGTCCACAGGGTCCTCACGGCCGGCGACACCGTCCGCGACCTGGAAGCGGGTGCCAACGCGGGCGCCGCGATCGTAGTCGGCGTGCTGACGGGCGCCCAGGACGCGGCGGGCCTGGGCGCGGTCCCGCACACCCACATCCTGCCCGGCGTGGCGCAGATCCCGGATCTCATCCTGCCCAATTGACCGTATACACAGGACAGGGAGGCCATGTCGCTGGTCTACTAGACGTATGCAGACAAGAACAATGCGCCCCATGAGCGCAGACACGTGGACGCGGACCCTGACCGAACTCGCGGAGGCCATCCGCACGTCGGAGATCCCCGGCGACCTCGGCATCACCCAGGTCACGCTGGAGCCCATGGTGGACTCCGAGGGAGAAGAGGGCCTGTGGGCCCACATCGTCATGGACGGCGTGGGCGACGACGGCTGGGACCCCATGATGTGCCACGCCGTGAGCATGAACGGCAACAGGCTGGCGGTCGAACACGGACTCGACCACTACGTCTACGCCCGGTTCTACACCCAGCGTGACTGGGCCGAGCGGGACCTCGCCGATGACGACGACGAGGAGCAGGCGTGAAGCGAATCAAGGCGGACGACTACCTCACTCTCGCCGAGCTGATCGCGGTCCGCCCCCGCCCCGCGCATCTGCGCCGGGCCACCTCGACCGCCTACTACGCCGTGTTCCACGAACTCGTCGGGCAGGGCGCCCGGCGCGCGGTGACAAGCGGCACGGACGACCACCGGCACGCCGTCAGCCGCTGGTACGCCCACGGCAACTTCCGCCAGACCGCCCGATGGGTGACCGCGATCGCGGCCGACAAGAGCGCGCCCGAGGCGGTGACCAGGCTGCTCAGCGTGCACGGCCGGGTCGACCCCGACCTCGTGCTGGTCGCGGACTCCTTCGGCGAGCTCCAGGCCCTCCGGCACGTCGCCGACTACGACCCCGGTTACCTCGCGATCCGCACGGCGACCCTCAGCCATGTGAGGAGGGCGAGGACGGCGGTGGAGGCGATCCGCCGGTTGGACAAGGGCGCCGTCCACGAGTTCGACATGTTCCTGCTGCTCTCGCTCGGCGGAGAGCGCATGGTCAGGAACTCCTGAGATCGCCCGTTCGGTTCGTCGCTGTCCGATAGTGGGAACGCAAGCCACCCGCAGGATCAGACAGCCGACGAACCCCACTCCCGGGGATGTGGACCCGCTGGCAGCGTGTCCGTACGCTGGGGGAGATGGTCATGGACGGCGAACTCCGCGCGCTCGAACCGATCTTCCACCGGGCGCCCGCCGGGGCCGGCCGCGCGTTCTTCGAGCGCATGACGGCCCCCGACTTCTTCGAGATCGGCGCCTCCGGACGGCTCTACTCGCGGGAGTTCGTCCTCGACACGCTGGCCGAGCGTCACTCCCGTCCCCACGACGACCCGTGGGAGGTCACGGACTTCACGTCCCGGCGCCTCGAAGGCGACACGTGGCTCGTGACGTATCTGCTCGACCAGGACGGGCGGGTCAGCCGCCGGTCGACCGTCTGGACGTGGACCGCCGACGGCTGGGTCGCGCGTCATCACCAGGGGACCCTCGTATGACCGCCGCCGACCTCGCCGCGCATCTCGCGTCTCTGGGCATCGACGTGCACTCCATCGGTCGTGACCTTGACGAACGCTACTGTCTCGTCGCGGCGTCCGACGGCTGGCACGTCTACTACAGCGAACGCGGCCAGAAGTCCGGCCTGCGCGTCTTCCGTGACGAGGACGCCGCCTGCCGCGCCCTGCTGCGCGACGTCCTCGCCGACCACGGTGTTCAGGCGCGGCTGCGGACCTCGGGGAACTCCGGCTCGGGCGTCTGACGGCCGCGCAGGTGCCGGTCCAGGAACCAGGCCGTGTACGCCCGGGTGATCTCGATGGCCCGGGCCCCGTCGAGCGGCTGCGACGGCAGGCCCACCTGCCCCCGCAGGATCGCGTAGTCGGTGAACGACGAGTGGTCGGTGCCGGTCACCTCCCGCCACGTCTTGGGCCTGGCCTGCACGGGCGGCCACGTCGTGTCCGTCCGGACCGTCCCCATCAGCAGGACCGGCCCGTTCAGCGGCGGCGCGTCGGGAAGAAGGGTGCCGTCGAAGTCGACGGCCGCGCGGATCGACGGCCGGGCCGCCATCGTGTGGACGGCGGCGTTGCCGCCCATCGAGTGACCCGCGACCGCGACCCCGTCGACGCGGAAGCGCCTCTTCAACTGGTCGATGACGAACGTCAGGTCCTTGACGCGCCCCGCCGAGACCTGCGCGCCGAGTTCCTTGGTCTGCGGACGCTCACACACCACGCACGTCGTCGTGTGCCCGTCCGGGAAGGTCGTGCCGACCGACTCGTACGTGTGTTCCACCGCCGCCACCAGATAACCCCGGCTGGCCAGGTCCTCCCCGAGGGAGGTCAGGGTGGCCCGGGGAAAGGAGAAGCCGGGCGAGAGCACCACGAGGGGCAGGGGCCGCCGGACCATCGGGGCGCCCGACCGGGCGTGGGTGCGGGTCGTGGCCAGCACGCCGGGCGGCAGGTCGGCCGCCCCGGGCACCCGGGCCAGGATGTTGGCCGACTCGGCCGTGGTGACGTACCGGAACCGTTCGCCCTTCGAGGAGAGCGCCGGATACCAGACCGTCACCATGAGCTGTCGCGGGCCGGACGCGGGCACCCACGGATCGGGACGGGAGCGGTCGACGAGGTGCAGGGCCGTCGCGCCGACCGGATGCGGGCCGGTGGGCGCGGGCAGGGCCGGTGCGGGAGCGGTGAGGAGGCCGGCCGTCAGCGCGGCGGCGGTGAGCAGGTTCATGAAAGGACACGGTTCCGCGCGGCCGCCTCCCGGCGTCAGCGCGGAAGGTCAACCGGAGTCACCGACTTCCGGCGGAGGTCGCGGCCACCAGAAGACGGTGGCCCGGCATCAGTTCGCCGGGCAGGGCGTCGGCGGGGAACCAGCCCGCTTCGAGGATCTCGGTCGGGTCGAGGGCCAGGGTGCCGCCGAGCAGTTCGCCCTCGTAGGCGACCTCGACCCGCAGCCGGAACCCGCTCTCGACCCGCACCAGCCGGTTGACCCGGGCCTTGAGCCCGGTCTCCTCCATGACCTCCCGGACGACGGTGTCCTCGAAGGTCTCGCCGCGTTTGGCGTAGCCGGTCGGCAGGCCCCACTGGCGGCCCTCAGGCCAGAAACGGTGTTTCAGCAGCAACACCCGGCCGTCGTCGTCGCGGATGACGCCCACCACCCCGACCATGAACGTCGCCTGCGACAACCAGAGCAGGCGCCACTGCACCGCGTCCCCGATCGCCCGCCAGACGGTCGCCGCCAGACTTCTCAAGGCTGCCATCGTCCCGTTCTACACCACCACGGGGCCGGGCCCCGGAACGTCGGCGCCGACCTGCGCCCAGCACTCGGCGAGCGCGCGCACACCCCGGTCGAGGTCGTCGGCGGCCATCGTGAAGGGCAGCCGGACGAAACGTTCGTGCGACCCGCCGATCCCGAACCGCGGTCCGGCCGACAGCGCGATGCCGCGTGCCTGGCACAGTTGCGCGAGCGCCGAACTCGCCGGCCGGTCGAGCCCCGCCCACAGGGACAGGCCGCCGTCGACCCTCGGCACCCGCCAGCCCGGCAGGTGGCGGGCGAGCAGGTCGTAGAGGGTGTCCCGGTTGACGCGCAGCTGGGCGGCCCGCCGGGGCAGCAGGCCGGGCAGCGCCCGCACCACCCGTTCACCGAGCAGCTGCTCCAGTTGCGGGGTGCCGAGGTCACCCGCCGGGCGGGCCTGCACCAGCCGGTGGACGACGCTCGCGTCGGCCCGCAACCATCCCAGCCGCAGCCCGCCCCACACCGACTTGCTGAGCGACCCGATCGTGACGACGTCGGCGCCGTGGGCGTGCCGGGCGAACGGGCCGTCGTCCCAGGGGCGGTCGATGGACAGGTCGGCGGTGGTCTCGTCGATCAGCAGCGTCGTCCCGGCCCGGCGCGCCGCCTCGGCGACCCGGACGCGGTCGTCCGGCGGCATCGACGCGCCCGTGGGGTTGTGGAAGTCGGGGATCAGGTAGGCCAGCGCCGGTCTGACCTGGCCGAGCAGGGCGACGAGCTGGCCGGTGTCCCATCCGGCCGTGGTCACCGGCGTGACGACGGGCCGCGCGCCGGCCCGCAGCAGCGCCTCGCAGGCGTGCGGGTAGGTGGGCGACTCGACCAGCACGTGGTCGGCGCGGCGGACGAGGGTCTGCGCGGCCAGGGCGATGGCGTGCTGGCCGCCCGTCGTGACCACGATCTCGTCGGGCGTGGTCGCCAGGCCGCGCCGGACATACCGGTCGGCGATGGCCTCCCGGAGCGCCCGGTTGCCCAGCAGGTCGAAGGCCGGCCCGTCGAGGGCCGAGGTCAGGCAGGGCGCGAGCCCGGCCAGCAGCTCGTCGAGGCCCTCGACCGGCGGGGGCGCCGCCCGCGCGAAGTCGACCTCGCGCCGCCGCTCCCGGGGCAGCACCGCCCGGCTGCCGGAGCCGTGCACGCTGACCAGGTGGCCCGAGTCGCGGAGCGACTGGTAGGCGGCCACGACCGTGCTGCGGCTGCGGCTCAGCGCGGCGGCGAGCTCCCGCTCGGACGGCAGGCGGGTGCCGGCCGTGATCCGGCCGTCGCCGATGAGCAGCCGGATCCGCCCGGCCAGCGCCGCGTAGGCGGGGGAGCCGTGCCACTCACCCAGCAGCGGCAGCAGCGCCCGTGCCGACAGCCGTGTCCCCCACGTCATCGGTCCAGTCTGCCAGGGTGGACCGGCCGGCCGTCCGGGCCCGCAGCGCCTCGATCACGGCCGCCATGTCGGCCGCGCCGTGGCCGAGGTCCAGCGTCTCCCGGAAGAGTTCGTGGCAGGTGTCGATCAGCGGCGACCCGATGCCGGCCGCCGCCTCGGCGACCAGGCGGGCGTTCTTCAGCACGTCGCCGATCGCCGCCTGGGGCGTGAAGTCGGCCGACACGATCTTCGCGGCCTTGGCCCGCGACACGGCCGAGGCCATCGGCCCGGCGTCCAGGACCCGCTCCACCAGCGCGGGGTCGAGCCCGTGCTCCTCGGCGAAGTGGAAGGCCTCCGCGAGGCCGGTCACCATCGTGATCAGGAACAGGTTGACCGCGAGCTTCGTCGTCAGCGCCCCCGGCACCGCGCCGCAGTCGAACCAGGCCCGCCCCATCGGGCCCAGCAGCCCGGCGACCCGGGCGGTCGCGCCGGGTGGGCCGGACAGCAGGAAGACCAGCTCACCGGCCTCGGCCGGGCCGCGCGACCCCGACACGGGCGCCTCGACGTAACAGCCGCCCGCGGCGGTGATCCGCTCGGCCAGCCGCGCCGAGGCGGCCGGGGCGATGGTGCCCATCTGCACCACGGTCCGGTCCCGGACGTCGGCGCCGTCGAGCACGGCGTCGATCGCCGTCTCGTCCGCGAGCATCAGCAGCACGGTCGCGCAGCGCCCGAACAACTCCGACGGCGACGCCGCGACCAGCGCGCCCGCCTCGGCGACCGGCGCGCAGCGGCGCGCGGTGCGGTTCCAGACGACGAGCGGGACCCCGGCGCGGGCCAGGTTGAGGGCCATCGGCAGGCCCATGAGACCCAGTCCGGCGAACCCGACGTGTTCTTCGTTCACCCTGGCATCGGACCAGACCACCGGCGGACCCGTCGCGGTCCACTCAGTCGAAGTGGTCTGCCTGCCGCGCCTTCTTCGGCCGCGCCCGCAGGTGCATGCGCTCACCCTGGGTGCCGAACAGGCTCAGGAACTCGACCGGTTCGTCACCGGCCACCCCGAACCAGTGGGGCACCCGCGTGTCGAACTCCGCCGCCTCGCCGGGTTCCATGATCACGTCGTGCTCGCCGAGGATGACGCGCATCCGCCCGTTGAGGATGTAGAGCCACTCGTAGCCCTCGTGCGTCTTCAGCTCCGGCTCGGAGCTCCGGTCTCCGGGCGCGAGCACGATCTTGTACGCCTGGATCCCGCCCGCCCGCCTGGTCAGCGGCAACATGGTCAGGCCGTTGCGGAACGTCGGGCGCAGGTGGACCCGCGGATCGCCGGTCGCCGGGGCGTCGACGAGCTCGTCGAGCGTGACCCCGTGGGCGCGGGCCAGCGGCAGCAGCTGTTCGAGGGTGGGCCGCCGCGCGCCCGACTCCAGCCGCGACAGGGTGCTGACCGAGATCCCGGTCGCCTCCGCGAGCGCCGCCAGCGTGGTCTCCCGCTCCTTGCGCAGCGCCCGCAGCCGGGGGCCGACCGCGTCGAGGGCCTGGCCGATGTCGTCCGTCATACGGGCGAGTTTGCCATATCGGCAAAGAAGTTTGCATATCCGCCTGGCCCTGAAGCACAGTGGGCGCCATGAGAGACACCTATGACGCAGTCGTGATCGGCGGCGGCCCGGCCGGGCTCAACGGGGCCCTCATGCTGGCCCGCTCCCGCCGGTCGGTCCTGGTCGTCGACGCCGGCGAGCCGCGCAACGCCCCCGCCGACGCGGTCCACGGCCTGTTCGCCCTCGACGGCACCCCGCCGGCCGAACTCCGGGCCCGGGGAAGGGCCGAGGTCGAGCGGTACGGCGGCCACGTCACCACCGGCTCGGTCGTCGGCGTGACGCCCGGCTTCACCGTCACGCTGGCCGACGGGCGGCGGATCGGCGCCCGCCGCCTGCTCGTCACGACCGGGCTGACCGACGTGCTGCCCGACATCGGCGGCCTGCGGGAGCGCTGGGGCCGCGACGCCGTCCACTGCCCCTACTGCCACGGCTGGGAGGTCCGCGACCGCGCGATCGGCGTCCTGGCCACCAGCCCCATGGGCATCCACCAGGCGATGATGTTCCGCCAGCTCAGCGACGACGTGGTGCTCTTCACCGCCGACCCGCCCACGGGGGAGCAGGCCGTGGAGCTCCGCGCCCGGGGCATCCGGGTCGTGCCCGGCGAGGTGGCGGCCCTGGAGATCGCCGACGACCGGATCACCGGCGTCCGGCTGAAGGACGGCACCGTCGTGCCGCGCGACGCCGTGGCGGTCGCCACCTACCTGAGGGCGCGGGTGGACTTCCTGGAGCCGCTCGGCCTCAAGGCGGTCCCGCACCCTGGCGGCTTCGGCGAGCACATCCCGGCCGCGCCCGACGGGCAGACCGACGTGCCCGGGGTGTGGGTGGCGGGCAACGTCACCGACCTGACGGCCCAGGTGGGGGCCTCGGCGGCGGCCGGGGCGCTCGCGGGCGCCCGCATCAACGGCGACCTCATCGCGGAGGAGACCCGTCAGGCGGTCGCGGCGGCATCATGAAAAATCAGCACACTCACCGACACGAGGCGCACATGAGCACAGCAGGACAGCACCCGGACACCGGCCACGGGCACGGGCACGGTGCCCACCCCGACCACGACGAGGTGTTCGACCGGGAGTTCTGGGAGAACAAGTACCGCACGTCCGACCCCGCCGCCCTGCGCCACGAGCCCAACCCCTACCTGCTCGTCGTCGCCGAGACGCTCACTCCGGGCCGGGTCCTGGACGCCGGATGCGGTCCGGGCGCGGAGGCCGTCTGGCTGGCCCGCCGGGGATGGGAGGTGACGGCGCTCGACATCTCCTCGGTGGCGCTCGACCACGCCCGCGCCATCGCGGAGCAGGAGGGCCCGGACGTCGCGGGCAGGATCACCTGGCAGCAGGCCGACCTCACCGCCTGGACCGCCCCGGCCGATGGTTATGACTTGGTCTGCACCAACTACGTCCACGCCCTGGAGGACATCGTCCCCCGGCTGGCGGCGGCCGTCCGCCCCGGCGGCACCCTGCTGGTGGTCGACCACTTCGACATCCTGGCCGTCCTCGACCCGGCCGAGTGGCGTCCCATCCCACTGGAGGCGCGCTCGCGGGTGGTCGCCGCCTTCGACGGCACGGAGAAGGTCCTCGACGACCGCGTGATGGCCGCAGTCAGGATCGCGCCCACCACGCCGTGACGCGGCCGGCCGCCACTGTGCCCATTACCGGTGACGCCGCCGATGGTCACCGTGTCGGCCGCAGTCGCCGGGCCATGAGGTCGCGCAGGGCGCCCGTCTGTTCCGACAGCGTCGTCAGCGCGTCGAGGAAGGGTTCCGGGTCGGGCAGGGCCGCGAGCAGTTCCCCGGTCACCGCCGCGCGGGCCGCGCGGCCCGCCTCGACGGCCTCCCGGCCGCGGTCGGTGAGTTCGAGGGCGCGGACCCGCTGGTCCTCGCCTGACACCCGCCGGGTGACGTAGCCGATCCGCTCCATCTCGGCCGCGACCTTGGACGCCCCCTGCGGCGTCATCCCCAGCAGCCCGGCCAGGTCGGTGACCCGGACGGGGCCGGTGAGCAGGTGCTGGAAGACGTAACCGTGCACCGAGCGCACCTCCGGAAAGCCCGCCTCGGCCATCCGGGCGCGGACCCGTTCGTCGCAGGCGGCGGCGAGGGCGGTGAACAACAACGTGAGGTCTCTTGACGGCACGTCCCGCATCCTCCGATACTCAACCAAGGTTGCACAACTAAGGTTGAGTATTGGAGGCGCCCTCATGCGCGACCTGTTCAAGAGGATCGTCGCCGCCGGCCCCGGGGGAGCGGCCCTGGCCGTCCACAAGGACGGGGAACTCGTCGTCGACGAATGGGCCGGTGATTGGTCCCGGGACGACGTCGTCAACGTCTTCTCCGTCGGAAAGGGGGTGGTCGCCGCTCTCGCCCACCGCCACCTCACCGGCCTCGACCGCCCGGTGCGCGAGTGGTGGCCGGAGTTCACCACCGACTGCACCGTCGCCGACCTGCTCTCCCACCGCGCGGGCCTGCCCGCGATCCGCCGCGAGCTGCCCGACGGGTCGCTGTTCGACTGGACGGCCATGACCGGCGCGCTCGCCGCCGAACACCCGTGGTGGCCGCCGGGGGAGCGGCACGGCTACCACGCCGTCACCTTCGGCTGGCTGGTCGGCGAGGTGCTGCGGCGGGCGACGGGGCGGACCGTCAGGGAGCTCGTACGGGACCTGGGCATCGACGGCCTCAGCGTCGGGCTGGCCGACGGCACCCGGGTCAGGGACGTGCTGCCGCCCGAGCCGCACGGGCCGCCGCCCCGGATGCCGGTGAGCGAGATCACGGTGAAGGCGTTCGCGAACCCCGCCGAGCAGCTGACCCCCGGCCTGCCCAACACGGCGAGGTGGCGCGCGGCGCAGATCCCGGCCGCCAACGTGCACGCCAACGCGCGCGCCCTGGCCACCCTCTACGGCGAACTGCTGAGCTCGCCGAACCTGCCCGAGATGATCGAACCCCGGAGCGAGGGCCACGACGAGGTGCTGGGGTCGCCGACCCGGTTCGGGCTGGGCTTCATGCTCGCCAACCCCACCCGGCCGTTCTCCCCCAACCCGCGAGCCTTCGGCCACAGCGGGTCCGGGGGAGCGCTCGCCTTCGCGGATCCCGACGAGGGCTTCGCCTTCGCCTTCACCCCGAGCCGCACCCTGCTGACCGCGGCCGGCCCGGACCCACGCTGGACGCCGCTCATCGAGGCGCTCTATTGACGCTCATCGCGGCGGTGACCGCCCCGTAGGCACACCGTCCTGGTCGTCTCACCAAGAGACAGCCTGGGCAGCGCCTTACCGGCCGCCCCGCACGTCGATCGACGCCTCCCCGTCCGCGGACACGGTCAGCACCCCCCACGCCGTGCCCGCGACCACCGGGAACCGCCCCGGCCGCGTGGCCGTGACCTGCCCGGTCGCGGGGTCGCGCCGGAAGCCCGTGTAGGCGTCGAGCAGCGACCATCCGGCCATCGCGCGCACGTAGTGGTCGCCGCACTCGATCTCGTTGAACGGGTTGCGGCGGGTCCCGTCGTACCGGTCGCGCAGGCCGTCGAGGATGCGGAACGCCTCGTCGGTCAGGCCCTCGTACAGGCAACTCGCCGCGACCTGATACTCCACGCCGGTCCAGACCTCGTCGCAGTAGCGCAGGGGCACGGCGGGCCGGCCGCCGTGCGGCCACGTGCAGACGACCAGCCCGGTTTCGCCGCCGTCGGCGAACGAGCGGTAGCCGTGCGGCTCGAAACCGGTGCGCAGGTTGTAGCGGACGATCGAGGCCAGGGCGGTCCTGACCCGGTCGGGGGGCAGGATGTGGCCCAGGCCGAGCTGATGGGCCCACCACTGGCCGAGGAGCTGGTCGGACAGGCAGCCCCGGCCGAAGTCGTGCTCCTCGCCGGTGTCGGGCTGGCCGTAGTACTCGCCCGTCCACAACAACGTGTCGTAGCCGTCCCGCCCGAGCGTGAACAGTTTCGCGAAACCGGCGGCCGGCGCGGGCTCCACGAGCCGGGCCATCTCCTCCATCGCCCGCAGCGCCGCCAGCCACAACCCGCCGACGAACATGTTCGGTCCGTGCAGGCTGATGTCGTAGGTGCAGGGCTGGTCGCCGCGCAGGATGCCGGTCCCGTCGGGGTCCCAGGTGCGGGTGACGTGCTCCATCAGCCGCCGCAGCGCGGGCCACTGCTCGCGGAGCCAGTCGAGGCCCGATCCGTCCAGAACCGATCGGTACGTCTTGAGCACCGCCCCCAGCATCCCGTCGAGCGCCGGCCGGACCGGGCCCCCGATGGCGACGTCGTGGTACTGCGGCAGGTAGAGCGGCAACGCGACCCGGTGCGGGATCGACCCGTCGGGGGCCTGGACGGCGAACTCGGTCTCCCGCATGTCCCGCCCGAGCGACGGGAACAACCGGGCCAGCGCCTGCTCGTAGTTGAAGACGTGGTTGCAGTTCAGCGGGCACGACCCGCCGACGTCCCCGTTCCAGTTCCGGGTGGAGGCCCCCAGCGCCCCCTCGAACCCGTAGGCCCGACCGTCGGCGGTCCGGAACAGCGACGGCGACCGCACCAGCGTGCCCTGCGCCGAGATCACGTCCTTGAGGATCTCCGGCAGGTCGCTGTCGGCGACCGCCGAGGCCCACGCCCGGGACGTCGAGTCGAGGTGGTCGCGGTCGGCCAGGTAGGCGTCCAGCACGTCGACCGCGCCCCCGAACCGAGTCGCGTAGTGGTTGCCCACCCAGAACCGGCTCCCGGCATAGGACGGGGTCGGACCGAACCGGTCGAAGTCGGCGAACCGGTTGGGGAACCACCAGGCGTGCACGAAATCGATCGTCGCGATCTCGCCCGGCGCCAGCGCGAACGCGGCGGCCACGGCGGCGTCCCACGTGAAACCGGCCGGGCTGGGCCCGGCGGGCGCCCGCAGGGGAGAGGCGCCGTCGGCCAGCGCGGCCCGCAGCGCGGCGTCGGAGAAGTCGCCCAGTTGCACCGGGGTCACGAGCTTGACCGTCTCGGCGAACCGCAGCAGCGCCTCCGCGCCGACCGCGCGGGGGAAGGCGATCGCCGGGGCGTCGGTCCACAACAACATCTCGCCGTAGCCCTCGTCGGCCTCGCCGAGCGACGGGTTGTCCATCAGCACGCCGGTCTGCCCCGGCCGCCTGAGCAGCCGGTTCACGTTCCCGCCGTAGCCCGCGCCGCGGGTGCCGTCGATGGGGGTGACGCCGTCCCAGCCGACCGCGTTCTGCAGGGTGCCCAGCAGGAAGCCGTGCCGGAACTCGGCGCTCGTGTTGGTCACCGTGAACCGGTAGCGCACCAGCGGCAACGAACTCGCGTCGGCGTCGAGCGGCACGAACGGGGTGAAGGCCGACATCGACACCGCCACCGGCAGCCCGTCGTCGAGGTAGTCGACCTCGGCGAAGGGGTAGGCCGCCCGGAACTCGGTCGCGGCCACGGTCGGCCACGACGGGAGTCGTCCCAGGTCGGGCACCTCGGCGTCGGACACGTTGGGCGCCGGGTCGGGGCCGGGCGGCACGGGGTCGCCGCGCAGCAGGCGCACCACGTCGTCGGGCGGCTCGGTCGAGGAGACGCGCAGCGCGAAGAAGCTGTCGGGCAGGAAACCCCGATGGTTGGGCACCCCGCCGAGTTGCCACTGCCGCAGCGCCCCGTCTGCGGCCAGCGCCACGTGTCCGGTGCCGAAGCCGCCGAGAGGGAACGCGACCGCACGCCGCGCCTCCCCGGAGTACCGCTTCACGGCCCCCGCCTTTCCCGATTGGATTTCACCTGTCTTGAAATCGATTTCAGGCACGCTAGACGAGCTCATCAGGGGTGTCAAGCGCGGGTATGGTGTGGCGCTATGGCGACGATTTACGAGGTTGCGGCGCTCGCCGGGGTCTCTCCCGCGACGGTTTCCCGGGTTTTCAACGGCAACACCGTCTCCGAGGAGAAGCAGCGCCTCGTCCGCGACGCCGCCCAGCAGCTCGGCTTCACCCCCAACAAGACCGCCCGCCGGTTGCGCAAGCAGAGCTCAGAGATCATCTGCCTGCTGGTCCCCGACATCGAGAACCCGTTCTTCACCGCCCTGGCCCGCGGCGTCGAAGACCGCGCCCAGGAGTCGGGCTTCTCCGTGGTGCTCTGCAACACCGACGACGACCCGGCCAAGGAGCTGCGCTACCTGCAGATCGCCGCGTCCGAGCAGATGGCCGGCGTGATCCTCTCGCCCGCCTCCGACGAGGTCGACCTCGGTGCCATCGCCTCGCTGGGCCGGCCCGTGGTCGCCGTCGACCGAACCACCCCCTACCCGGTCGACGCGGTCAAGATCGACAACCGCGCGGCCGGCGTCGCCGCCACGACCGCCCTGGTCGACGCCGGTTTCCGGCGGATCGCCTGCATCGCCGGCCCGGCCGGGATCGAGGAGACCGAAGACCGTTATCTCGGCTGGAAGCAGGTCGTGACGGCCCGTAAGACCGTCGTCCGCGACGGTTTCCTGCAGCACGCCAACTTCCGCGTCGACGGCGGCCGGGCCGCGATGAACGCCCTGCTCAAGCTGGCCCAGCCGCCCGACGCCGTGGTCACGACCAACAACCTGATGGCCATCGGCGCACTTCAGGCCCTCCACGAGAACGGCATCGACCCCGAGGGCTTCGGCGTCGCCGTGCTCGGCGAACTGCCCTACCTGCTGCCGCCGCCGGTCAGCGTGGTGCAGGTCCGGCTCCCGGCCCGCCACCTGGGGCGGACCGCCGCGTCCATGCTGCTGGAGCGTATCGGCGGCGACACCCAGCCGCTCCGCACGGTCGTGCTGCGGGCGGAGATCGCCCGGCCGCCGTTATCGCTGTAATCGATACCATCCCGTTACTTGCCTGATCAGGGGCTTCATGAGGTACGTTTCGCGGAGTGCTTGACGAAATCGATTTCTTGCACTTTCATGTGGCGCACGCCACACCTGCCGTATGGGAGCGAGATACGGACGGCCGCAGGCCGGCTGTGGCTCGCGTCGGCGATCTGCCCCAAAGAAGTAAGGACGCAGGCCTATGAACATCCCCCGCCGCAAGGTCGCGCTGGCCTGCGCGACCGCCACCCTGGCGGCGACGGCTCTTGCGGGTTGCGGAAGCGACTCGGAAACGACGTCGACCGGCGCCAAAGCCCTGGAAATCGTCTACTGGAACTACGGCCCGGCCGCCGAGAGCGGCAACAAGGCCACCGCGGACGCCTTCACGAAGGCCCACCCCGACGTCAAGGTCACCCTCACCCCCGTGACCGGCGAGAACTGGGGAACCTACTACGCCAACGTCGCCACCCTGATCGCCTCGGGCAAGAAGCCCGACCTCATGGTGATCTCGGGTGAGGGCGCCCAGTTCGTGCACAGCAACAACCTCGTGAAACCGATCAACGAATACCTGGAGAAGGACGCCGGGGCCAAGGCCATCACCGACGACATCGCCCAGGGCCTCATCGACGGCTTCACCGTCAAGGGCGACGTGCTCACCCTCAGCTACGGCTGGAACGACATGGTCGTCTACTACAACACCGACGTGTTCAAGAAGGCCGGCGTCGAACCGCCCAAGGCCGACTGGACCTGGGACGACTTCAAGGCCGTCGCCAAGAAGCTGACCGCCGACACCAACGGCGACGGCACCAACGACCAATACGGCTTCACCTGGGCCAGCAACGAGATCTTCCCCGGCATCATGCCGTGGGTCGCCAACGCCGGCGGCAACCTGACCAGCGACGACGTCTGCCAGGCCACCGCCGACTCCCCCCAGGTCAGCAAGGCCGTGACCTTCCTCGACGACCTCATCAAGGAGGGCGTCGCCCCGGCGCCGATGCCGATGAGCGACGTCTTCACCCGCTTCCAGAACGGGCAGATCGCCATGTTCGGCGCGGGCCGGTGGCCGATCGCCACCTTCCTGCCCGCCGGGTTCAAGGACTTCGACATCCAGCTCTACCCGAAGGGCGACACGTACAAGACCGTCTTCGGCGGTGCCGGCTACCCGATCCTGAAGTCGTCGCAGAACCCCGACCTGGCCTGGGAATACCAGAAGTTCACGGTCAGCGACGAGATCGAGAAGGGCTACGTCGGCACCGCCGACAAGCCCGGCGACTCCATCCCGTCACGGCGCTCGGTGGCCCACACGATCTCGCAGGTCGGCGTGCCGCCCGCCAACAGCGACCTCTACTACGACAGCATCGACAAGTTCGAGACCCTCGTGCCCTACCCGGCCCCGGCCAAGTACAGCACGTTCGAGTCGACCGTCCTGCGTCACCTCCAGCAGATCTTCGCCGGCGAGACCACGGTCCCCGACGGCCTGAAGGCCATGCAGGGTGAGCTGACGGGCATCGTCACCTGCTGAGCGACCGGGTCCGGCCCCTGAACCCGGACCCGGTTCCCCTCCCAAGGCGGACCACTTTGACCACCACTGTGTCTACCAAGCGCACCCGGCCCCGGGGAGACGGGGCCGCGGCGCTGGCCTTCCTCACCCCGTCGATCCTCACGTTCCTGGTGTTCGTGCTGGCCCCGACGGTCGGCGTCCTGATCCTGAGTTTCTTCGACTGGAACCTGCTCAGCGACGGCACCTTCGCCGGGCTGGACAACTTCCGGCGCCTCTTCACCGACGAGCGGCTGCTCGGGGTCTACGGGTCGACGACCTACATGGCCCTGGCCATCCTGGCCGTCAACGTCGTGCTCGGGCTGCTGCTCGCGGTGCTGCTGGAGACCAGGATGCCCCGCTGGATCAGGGCGTTCTTCCGGCTCTCGTTCCTCTTCCCGTTCGTCGTGTCGGCCTCGGCGGTCGCGCTGATCTGGCGGTTCCTGCTCAACAAGGACCTCGGCCTGGTCAACTACGTGCTCGGGCTGACCGGCCTCGACCGCATCGACTGGCTCGGCAGCTCCACCTGGGCGCCGATCTCAGTGATCATGGTCAACTCGTGGAAGACGATCGGGTTCTCGATCCTGGTCTACATCGCGGGCCTGCAGTCGATCCCCAAGCAGCTGCGCGAGGCCGCGATCGTCGACGGCGCGGGCGCCTGGACCCGCTTCTGGCGCATCACCTTCCCGCTGCTCTCGCCGACCATCTTCTTCCTCGTCGTGATCAACACCATCAACTCCTTCCAGATCTTCGCCGAACCCCGGGTGCTCACCCAGGGCGGCCCGGGTGACTCCAGCCGCACGATCGTCGAATACCTCTACGACCGCGCCTTCGGCGACTTCGACCTCGGCTACGCCTCCGCGATCGGCATCACGTTCGCGCTGGTCCTGGTCGTGCTGACCGCCATCCAGTTCTGGTTCTCGCGCAGATGGACCCACTACCAATGAGCAGCCGACTGACCGCCGGGCACGTCGCCGCGCGCGTCGTGACGTTCGTGATCCTCGTGGTCGCGGCCGTCGCCATCACCGCGCCCTTCCTGTGGATCTTCCGGGGCGCCTTCTCGGGCTCCGACGCCGAGCTCTACCGCCTCCCGCCGACCTTCCACGCCGAGAACCTGACGCTGGACAACTTCGGCAAGGTGACCGAGCAGGTGCCCTACTTCCGGTTCTTCCTGAACTCGATCATCGTGTCGGGGACCGTGACGATCGCGCAGCTCATCACCTGTTCGACCGCCGCCTACGCGTTCGCCCGGTTGCGCTTCCGGGGCAAGGGCGTGCTGTTCGCCGTGGTGATCGGGTCGCTGATGATCCCGATCCAGGTGACGATCGTGCCGCTGTTCCTGGTCATGTCGAAGATCGGCATGACGAACTCGCTCTGGGCGCTGATCTTCCCGGGCATCTTCTCCGCGTTCGGCATCTTCCTGCTGCGCCAGCACTTCATGGCGCTGCCCTACGAGCTCGAAGAGGCCGCCAAGATCGACGGCGCCTCGCGGTTCCACACCTTCGCGCGGGTCATCATCCCGCTGTCGGGGCCGTCGATCGCCACCCTGGGCATCCTGTGCTTCACGTACTGGTGGAACGACCTGCTGCTCCCGCTGGTGATGATCTCCGACACCGAGAAGCAGACGCTGCCCGTCGGGCTCGTGCTGCTGGCCGGGCGGTTCTCGACCGGTTCGCTCGGCACGATCGCGGCCGGCATCGCGATGGCGATCGTGCCCGTGCTGATCGTCTTCATCGCCGCGCAGCGCTACATCGTCCAGTCGATCGCGTCGAGCGGACTGAAGCTCTGATGACCGCGTTCCTGAAACCCGCGTTCCTGCTGTTCTGGCGGGAACTGCCCCGTGCGGTGCTGGCGGGGGTGTTCTTCCTCGCCGCGCTGGTGCCGCTGATCACCTCGGCGCTGGTCGGCGGCCCCTCCTGGATGACCGCGCTGGCCGCCCTGCCGCCGTCGCTCGCGCTCACCTCCGTCGCCCGGTTCTGCGCGCTGGTCGCGCGCGGCGAGGCGCCCAAGCTGGCCGAGCTGCGCAGATTCGATCCGGTGCTCGCGCTGTTCGTCGCGGGGTGCGCGGTGCTGACCGGCGTCACCGTGGTCGCGGGCGCGCTGGCGATGGTCGTGCTCCCGTACGCCCTCGCCTACGGCGCCCTCCGCGGGAAGCCGGGCCTGGCGGCGTTGCGGGGCGGCGCGATCCTGGTCGCGTTCAAGCCCTTGTGGGCGCTCACGATCGTGGCCCTCTACTGGCTCGGCGGGTTCGCCGCCGCCGCGTCCACCGGCGTCCTCGCCGTGGTCGTCGTGCCGTTGCTGCTGGTCGTGACGGCCACGCAGACCATCGGCCTGCTCGATGAGATCGACAGCCTCCAGGGTCGGACGTGGCCGGCCCGAAGGTGACGATCTACCAGGTGGCCGCCCAAGCCGGGGTGTCGGCGGCCACCGTCAGCCGGGTCATCAACGGCGCCCGCGTCTCGCCCGAGACCGAACGCAAGGTGCGGGCCGCCATGGCGGAGCTGAGCTTCACCCCCAGCCGGGCCGCGCGCCGCCTGCGCGGACAGTATTCCGAGGTCATCGCCCTGATCATCCCCGACGTCGAGAACCCGTTCTTCACCGCGCTGGCGCGTGGCGTGGAGAACCGGGCCCGCGCCGGGGGCTACTCGGTCGTGTTGTGCAACACCGACGACGATCCGGAGCGCGAGCAGACGTACATGGGCATCGCCCTGGCCGAGCACATGGCCGGGGTGCTGATCGCGCCCGCCGACGGGGCCAGCGACGTGCAGAGACTCATCGAGCACGGGGTTCCGGTGGTGGCCGTCGACCGCAGCCTGCACCGCCCCGACGTGGACGCGGTCACCGTGGACAACCGGGCCGGCGGCCGGGTCGCGGCCGAGGTGCTGCTGGCGGCCGGGTTCTCCCGCGTCGCCTGCATCACCGGGCCGCGGTCGGTCGAGACGGCGCAACTCCGGATGGAGGGCTGGCGCCAGGCCACCGAGTGGTCCGGCGACCGGCTGCTCCGCTACGCCGACTACCGCGTCGACGGCGGCCGGACCGCCATGCGCGACCTGCTGTCGCTGCACGAGCCGCCGGACGCCGTCGTGGTCGCCAACAACCTGATGGCCGCCGGGGCGCTCGACGTCCTGCGCGAACGCGGGCTCGAACCACCCCGGTTCGGCCTGGCCGTATTCGGTGATCTTCCTTTCACGTCGCTCGAACGCGAGGGCGTGCGGGTCGTCGACCTGCCCGCCCGCAACCTCGGCGAGGCCGCGGCGGCCCTGCTGCTGGCCCGCATCGCCGGCGACGACGGACCCGCGCGCACGGTCATCCTGCGCGACACGAACACCCGGGAGAGATTGTGACGTTGTTCTTCGGTGTCGACATCGGCACCTCGTCGAGCAAGGGCGTCCTGGTCGACGGCTCGGGAACCGTTCTCGCCTCCTCCGTACGCGAACACCGCGTCGCCCGCCCCCACCCCGGCCACGTGGAGATGGACGGCGAGGTCTGGTGGGCCGAGTTCGTCTCCCTGGCCGAGGAGCTGACCACCGGCAAGGAGATCACCGCGGTCGGCGTGAGCGGCATGGGCCCCTGCGCCCTGCTGACCGACGCCGACGGCGCCCCGCTGCGCCCGGCGATCCTCTACGGCGTCGACACCCGGGCGTCGGAGGAGATCTCCGAGCTCAACGAGCTCCTCGGCGGCCCCGCGGCGATCCTGGAACGCTGCGGGTCGAGCCTGTCGTCCCAGGCCGTCGGCCCGAAACTGCGGTGGGTGGCCAGGCACGAGCCGCAGGTGTGGGCCGGGGCGCGCCGCCTGTTCATGCCCGCGTCGTGGCTGCTCCACCGGCTGACCGGCGAATACACCCTCGACCACCACTCGGCCAGCCAGTGCACCCCCATGTACGACGGCACCGGCTGGGACCCCGAATGGGCCCCGCTCGTCGCCCCCGGCCTGGAACTGCCCCGGCTGCGCTGGTCCGACGAGATCGCCGGAACGGTGAGATCGAACCTGGCGGGCATTCCCGCCGGAACCCCCGTGATCACCGGCTCGATCGACGCCTGGACCGAAGCCGTCAGCGTGGACGCCTGCAACGCCGGCGACCTCATGCTGATGTACGGCACCACGATGTTCCTCATCGCCACGGTCGACCGCCCGCTGCGCACCCCCTCGATGTGGGGCACGGTCGGCGCGTACGCCGGCTCCCACAACCTCGCCGGGGGCATGGCGACCTCCGGCGCGATCACCTCGTGGCTGAGCGACCTGACCGGAGCCGCTTTCCCGGCCCTGCTCGCCGAGGCGGAGGCCTCGGGACCCGGCGCGCACGGCCTGCTGATGCTGCCCTACTTCGCGGGCGAGCGCACCCCCGTCCACGATCCCGACGCCCGCGGGATCATCGCGGGCCTCACCCTCAGCCACACCCGGGGCGACCTCTACCGGGCCGCCCTGGAGGCGACCGCGCTCGGTGTCCGGCACAACGTCGAGGCGCTGCGCGCGGCCGGCGCCGAGGTCTCGCGGGTGGTCGCGGTCGGCGGCGGTGTCCAGGGCGGGCTGTGGACCCGCATCGTCAGCGACGTCACCGGCCTGCCGCAGGTCATCCCGACCACCACCATCGGCGCCTCCTACGGCGCCGCCTACCTGGCGGCCCGCGCGACCACCGGCGCCGCGATCACCGACTGGAACCCCCCGGCCACCACCGTCACCCCCGTGCCGGACCCGGCCTACGACGAGCTCTACACCCTCTACCTCGACCTCTATCCCGCCACCCGCGAGATCTCCCACGCCCTCGCGGCCCGGGAACGCCGCCTTTCCACCGGAGGAACACGCTGATGTACACCTTCCCCCCGACCCCCGAACGCCCCGCCGCCGCGCCGAAGACCGCCTACCTGATCGCCAGCGGCGACCTGCGCCTGTCGGCCAACCTGGCGGGCTGGCCCACCCAGGTGAAGATGGAAGCCGACGTGACCGCCGCCTTCGCCGAACTCGGCTGGACGGTCGTGCGCGCCAACGACGTCGACCCGGCGACCGGCCACGGTTTCATCTCCAGCCAGCGCATGGGCCTGGAGGTCTTCAAGACCATCCCGCCGGACGCCCCGCTGATCGTCGCCGAAGCGGTCTGGCAGTACAGCCACCACGTGCTGGCCGGTCTGCGCACCCACCAGGGCCCCATCCTCACGGTCGCCAACTTCGAGGGCACCTGGCCCGGCCTGGTCGGCCTGCTCGGCCTGAACTCCGGCATGACGAAGATGGGAGTGGCGTACTCGACGATCTGGAGCGTCGACTTCCAGGACGACTGGTTCAAAGCCGGCATCAAGAGCTGGGTGGAGACCGGGACGATCCCGCACGACGCCTCCCACGTCCACGACCTGCCGAAACTGCCGGAAAGCCCCGAACGCGACCTCGGCGTCGCCCTGGCCCGCCAGCTCCTCACCGACAAGGCGATCATCGGCGTCTTCGACGAGGGCTGCATGGGCATGTACAACGCGATCATCGACGACGAACTGCTCAACCCGATCGGCATCTACAAGGAACGCCTGTCGCAGAGCGCGTTGTGGGCCGAGATGCTCCGCACCCCCGACGAGGAGGCCGACGCCGTCGGTGAGTGGCTCCGTTCCCAGGGCATGACCTTCCGACTGGGCACCGACGAGGCCACCGAACTGACCGAGGCCCAGCTCCGGCGGCAGTACAAGATGTACATCGCCGCCCTGCGCATCAGCGACGACTACGGCCTGGACGCCGTCGGCATCCAGTACCAGCAGGGATTGAAGGACCTCTCCCCGGCGTCCGACCTGGCCGAAGGCCTGCTGAACAACGCCTCCCGCCCGCCCGTCACCTCCCGCGACGGCTCCCGCGTGTTGTGGCAGGACGCCCCGCTCCCGCACTTCAACGAGGCCGACGAAGGCGTCGCCGTCGACGCCCTGGTCACCAACCGCATCTGGACCGCCATGGGCCTCGACCCCGCCACGACCCTGCACGACGTGCGCTGGGGTGAGGAGTACGCGGGTCAGTTCGTGTGGGTCTTCGAGATCTCCGGCTCGGTTCCCCCGTCACACTTCGAGAACGGCTACGCCGACGCGGTCGGCTGGCGGCAGGACCCGGTCTACTTCCCGCTGGGCGGCTCGACCATCAAGGGCGTCTGCAAGCCCGGCGAGATCGTGTGGAGCCGCGTCTTCATCCAGGACGGCGAACTCCACGTCGACCTGGGCCGCGCCTCGGCGATCTCCCTGCCGGCGGAGGAGACGGAACGCCGGTCGCAGGCGACGACACCGGCGTGGCCGATCATGCACGCGGTCTTCCACGGGGTCAGCCGCGACCAGTTCATGGCCCGGCACAAGGCCAACCACCTGAACGTGGCGTACGCGCCTGACGGGGAGACGGCGGACAAGGCCCTGGTGGCCAAGGCGGCGCTGTTCGAGGAACTGGGCGTGAAGGTGCACATCTGCGGCGAGGCGACCCTGCCATAGCCCCTGACCGGCGAGGGAGGCCCTGGCTTGGACCCCGGTCAGGGCCTTTCACGCCTGCGTGGGAGGTCAGGCGCTGCGCTGCATGAAGGCGACGAGCAGTTCCCGGATCTCCGTCTGCCCGGCCATCAACTGCTTCTGCCCGTCCTGCAGGTTGGCGATATCGCCACGCATCTCGGCGATGTCACCCCGGATTTCAGTGATGTCGCCCCGCAGCTCCGTGATGTCACCTCGGATCTCGGTGATCTCACCTCGCAGGTCGGTGACGTCGCCTCGTAGCTGGGTGATGTCGCCACGAATCTCGGTGATCTCACCACGAATCTCGGTGATCTCACCACGAATCTCGGTGATCTCACCACGAATCTCGGTGATCTCACCTCGCAGGTCGGTGACGTCGCCTCGTAGCTGGGTGATGTCGCCCCGGATCTCGGCGATGTCACCCCGGATTTCAGTGATTTCGCCGCGCATCTCCTCCATCTTGTTCTCGAGGCGGATCTGGCCGAGGCAGAGGTTCGCGGTGTCCTCTCTGATCTCGGCGATGTCGGCCTTCACGACGGTCATGTCTTTCTGCAGGACGGCGACTCGGCCGTCCAGGGCCTTGACGTCGTCGCGGAGGGCGAGGACATCCCGGCGGGTGTCGACGACGCGGTCCCGAACCACACCGATGTCGTAGCGGATGTCGGGGATGTTGTTCTCGAACCAGGTCATCCGGTCATCGGGGGAACGCTCGGGCATGGTGGTCATGGTAGTGGCTGACTCCCTCAGTGGTCCGTGCTCGTCTATACGTGATCTGCGCTGTCGGGTCCCGCGTCGAGGCGGCGGACGATGTCGGCCAGCAGCTCGCGGATCTCGGTCTGGCCGGTCTTGAGCTCGGAGATCTGGTCGCGGATCATGCTGATGCCGCCTCGCGCGACGGCCATGTCGTCACGCCGGATGAGGCCCACGGTCAGGTCGATGCCTCTCATGGCGCGCTCGATCTCCCCCTGACCGGACCTGAGGATGCTGATGTCGTCCCTGATCATGGACGTGTCGCCCCGCATGCCCGTGAGCTGGGCGGAGAAGTCGGATTCGGTCGTGGTCACCGGCTGGTCGCTGACTGTCATGCCGGTAACTTTACCCGATGCATGAATGCATAGGTGCAGTACTCGTCTGTATTGGAGCAGGTATCTGAAGCCACCGGTGTGTGCACTTCTGCACATACCGGAACTGCCTGGTCGCAGGCCCCCGTACTGGTACGCGAATCACTCCTACCGAGAAGACAAGGAACTGAGATGCGTACCTTCATCACCCGGCTGTCCACCCTCACCCTGGCCGCCGCCGCGCTCGCCGCGACCTTCGCCGGCACCGGCAACGCCGCGACCGCCGGAACCGTCGAGCTGAGGAACGGCAAGATCACCTACACGGCCGGCGCGCAGAGCGTCAACAGCGCGTCGATCACCGTGTTCAACGGTCAGATCGCCGTCTTCGACACGGTGAACCTGACCCCGAAGGGCGGCTGTGTGCAGCTGTCGCCGCGGGCGGTCACCTGTGGCACCGGCGCGACCGAGTTCTCCGCCGACCTGGGCGACCTGAACGACTCCTTCAGCGTCGGGGTCTCGATCCCGGGCACCGTCAACGGCGGCGACGGCAACGACAACCTCATCGGCAGCAGCCGGTCCGCTCAGGGGCACGCCGTCACCTGGATCGGCGGCACCGGGACCGACACGATCTCGTACAAGAGCGGTGACCGCTCGGTCCGGGTCAGCCTCGACAACAACGCCGGCGACGGCCGCAACATCGACAACGACAACGTCCGCAGCGACGTGGAGAACATCGTCGGGTCCACCTTCGGCGGCGACTTCCTGATCGGCGCGAACGCCAACAACCGCATCGACGACGGCGGCGGCGCCGGCGACAGGCTGTTCGGCATGGGCGGCAACGACGAGCTGCTCGCCAAGGACCTGGCGAAGGACACAGACCTCGACTGCGGCCAGGGCGTCGACTCGATCGTCATCGACAAGGGCGGTCTCGACCCCGAGCCGGTCGCCTGCGAGGACGTCCAGCGCTTCTGAACCTGTGAAACATGAGCACGGCGCTCTGCTCTGGCGGGGCGCCGTTCCCGTGCGCCCCGCGCGGCATCCTGGCGCACGCAACCGGCAAAGGCTTGCCCATGTCCCCGAGCCCCGCGCCCTCTTTTCGTCAACGTGATCCACGTCGGAGGGGGCCCGCCCCTCCCTCGTGAAGGGCGTCCGATGACCACCGAGATCAACGCCGACCTCGCCGCCGCCGCTGCCGCCGAGCAGGCCTCCAGCCTCGGCACCGCCGCCGCCCGCACCCTCGCCACCACCACCAAGTCCGTCCCCCAGATGCAGGGCATCTCCTCCCGCTGGCTGCTGAAGGTGCTGCCGTGGGTGGAGGTCGCCGGCGGCACGTACCGGGTCAACCGCAGGCTCTCGTACACCATCGGCGACGGCCGCATCCAGTGCCTGAAGACGGGCGCGCGGGTCCAGGTCATCCCGCAGGAGCTCGGCGAGCTGCCGCTGCTGCGGGGGTACGGCGACGGCGAGGTGCTGGCCGCGCTGGCGAGCCGGTTCACGCAGACCGAGTACGCCCCCGGCGACCTGATCGTCGCGCCGGAGCAGGAGGTCGACCGGTTCCACATTCTCGCCCACGGCAAGGTCGACCGGCTCGGCGCGGGGAAGTACGGCCACGCCGTATCGCTGGGGGTGTTGTCCGACGGGGCCTACTTCGGCGAGCAGGCACTCATCGACGACCACGGCGTCTGGGAGTTCGGGTTCCGGGCGGTCACCCCGTGTGTGCTGCTGTCGTTGACGAAGGAGGCGTTCGCCGAGGTCGCCGACCGGGCGGCGGGGCTGCGGGCGCATCTGGACGCCCGGCTGCACGCCGAGACGCCGCACACCGACGCCGACGGCGAGGCGGCGATCGAGTTGTCGTCGGGGCACTCCGGCGAACCCACCCTCCCGCACACCTACGTCGCCTACGAGACCCATCCGCGCGAGTACGAGTTGTCGGTCGCGCAGACCGTCCTGCGGGTGCACTCCCGGGTGGCCGACCTCTACAACGAGCCGATGAACCAGGTGGAGCAGCAGCTCCGCCTGACCGTGGAGGCGCTGCGGGAGCGGCAGGAGCACGAGCTCGTCAACAACCGCGACTTCGGGCTGCTGCACAACGCCGACCACGGCCACCGGATCTCCACCCGGTCGGGGCCGCCGACCCCGGACGACCTCGACGACCTGCTCGCCGTCGTCTGGAAGGAGCCGACGGTCTTCCTGGCCCACCCGCACGCCATCGCCGCGTTCGGCCGTGAGTGCTCCAAGCTGGGTCTCTACCCGAACACGGTGAACATCCTGGGGCGGGAGGTGCCGGCCTGGCGCGGCGTGCCCATCCTGACCTGCAACAAGATCCCGATCAGCGACACCGGGGTGTCGTCGATGGTGCTGATGCGCTGCGGCGAGGAGAACCAGGGGGTCGTCGGGCTGCACCAGACGGGGCTGCCGGACGAGTACGAGCCCGGCCTCAACGTGCGGTTCATGGGCGTCAACGAGCAGGCGGTCATCTCCTACCTGGTGAGCGCCTACTACAGCGCCGCCGTGCTGGTCCCGGACGCGCTGGGCGTGCTGGAGAACGTCGAGCTCGGGCACCGGGACTGAGCGTGCGGCCCTTCGAGCTGCCCGACTTCTACCGCCCCTGGCCGCCGAGGCTGAACCCGCACGTCGAGGGGGCCCGCGCGCACAACCGTGCCTGGGCCGCCCGGCACGGGCTCATCGACGAGAGCGTCTGGGACGCCGCCTGGGCCGACTCCATCGACCTGGCCCTGTTCGCGGCCTACTGCTTCCCGGACGCGACCCCGGCCCAGCTCGACCTGCTGACCGACTGGTACGTCTGGGGCTTCTACTTCGACGACTGGTTCCTGCGGCACTACAAGGCGACCGGCGACGTCGCGGGCGCGGCGGCGTGGCTGGCCGACGTGCGGGCGTTCATGCCGGTGGACCTGGCGCAGCCGGTGCCGGCCGCCGAGGATCCCGTACAGGCGACTCTGCGGGAGTTGTGGGCGCGGACCGTGCCGGGCACGACCGAGGAGTGGCGGCGGCGGTTCGGCGACAACACCTTCGCGCAGATGGACGACGCCTTCTGGGAGCTCGGCAACCTGGCCGAAGGGCGGGTGCCGAACCCGATCGACTACCTCGAACGGCGGCGCGGCGCGGGCGCGGGCCGGTGGGTGGCCGACCTGATCGAGCTGGTCAACGGCACGCCGCTGCCGGGCCACGTGTGGGCGTCGCGGCCGGTGCAGGTCCTGCGCGACACGTTCACCGACGCGCAGGTGCTGCTCAACGACGTGTTCTCCTACCAGCGGGAGACCGAGCAGGAGGGCGAGCTCAACAACTTCGTCCTGGTGCTGCGCGAGTTCCTCGGGATGACCCCGCAGGAGGCCGCCGACACCACCAACGACCTGATCACCTCGCGCCTGCTGCAGTTCGAGAGCACGCTGCTGACCGAGCTGCCGGACCTGCCGCTGACCCCGGCCGAACGCCTGGCCGTGGTGAACGTCGCCCGGTCGCTGCAGGACGCCAACGCGGGCTCCCACGAGTGGCATCTGCGCTCGTCGCGGTACATGAACGAGGCGACCAGGGGCGCCGACCCGAGGGTCCCGGTGTGGCGTCACCCGATGGGGCTCGGCACGTCGGCGGCCCGGTTGTGGGCGGGCCACCGCCCGGTCGACCGGCGCGTGTCGTTCCGGCCGCCGCCGCAGCAGCGGCCCGCGTCGAGCGCGTTCGCCGGGGCGGCCCGGACCGCCGCGGCCGACTGGGCGCGGCGCATGGGGCTGCCCTATTCGCCGCAGGCGGTGTCGTGGGCGGTCACCGCGCACTGCGGCGTGCCGCGTGACCGGCTGGAGGTGCTCGCGCAGTGGTACGTCTTCCTCGCCGCCCTCGACACCGCCGTCGACCGGCTGTTCAAGGCGCGCCGCGACCCGGCCGGCGGCAGGGCGTTCCTCCGGCGGTTGCCGCTGTTCCTCACCGGCGCCCCGCCCGCGCCGGTCAACCCGGTCGAACGCGGCCTGCGCGACCTGTGGGGGAGGGCCCCGCTCGACGCGGCCCACTTCGAGCGGCTGGTCGCGGTCCGCGAGTGGGAGCTCGGCAACAGCGCCCGGGAGCGGGTACCCGACCCGGTCGACCTCCTGCAGACCCGCCGGGCCGAGCACGCCGGGCTGATGGTGGATCTGGTCGGGTACGGCCTGGGCCTCCCGGCCCCCCGCCGGGGCGCGCTGGAGGAGTGCTTCGCCGACCTGGCGACGGCGCGGCGCGACCTGGTGACCTACCAGGACCGGATCGGGGTGCCCACCGAGGTCAGCAACGGGGTGCTGGCCCTGCAGCGGCTGCTCGGCTGCGACCTGCAACGGGCCGCCGACGTGGTCGGCGACCTGCTGACCGCCCGCCGCGCCCAGTTCGACCGCCTCGCCGCCGAGGCGCCGGACCACTACGTGGCGGCGTTGCGGACCTGGCTGGGCGGCGACCTCGGCGAACACACCCGGCTGGGCATGTCGGGCCTGGGCACGAGAGGGGCACACGCGTGGCGACCAGCCTGACCCCGGGTGCGGCGCGCACCCTGGCGACGACGACCAAGACCCCGCCGAAGACCGCGTCCACGACCCCGCGATGGCTGCTGGAGATCCTGGAGTGGCGCGACTTGCCCGGCGGCGTCTACCGGCGCACCGGCACGGTGCGCCGCACGATCGCCCGCCGGGGCAGCTCCCAGCCGGGGGTCCAGGTCACGGCGGGCCACACGGGGGAGCCGGAGATCCCCGGCATGTACGTCGAATACGGCCACCCCCCGAGCGAGTACGAGCTGACCGCCGCCCAGACGATCATGCGCGTGCACCGCCGGGTGGGCGACCTCTACAACGACCCGTACGACCAGTACGGGGAACAACTGCGGCTGACCCTCGACGCCCTGGCCGAACGCAAGGAGCTCGACCTCGCCCGCGCGCTCCTCCAGGCCCCGCCCGCCCGCCACCGCGTCACGGCGCAGGGCCCGCCCACCCCGCTCGACCTCGACGGCCTGATCTGCAAGCAGACCTCGCCGCGTTACCTGCTGGCCCACCCTCGGGCCATCGCCGCGTTCGGCCGCGAGTGCAACCGGTTCGGCGTCCGGCCCGACGAGGTCGAGTTCGCGGGCCGCCGGGTGCTCGGCTGGCGCGGTCTGCCGTTCCTGCCGTGCGACAAGCTGCCGATCGCGGCCGACCACACGACGAGCATCCTCGTGGTCCGGCCGGGGGAGCGGCGCCAGGGCGTGGTGGGCCTGCGCCCGCCGGAGAGCCCGGTCGTGCGCGAACTCGGCACCTCGCGGCAGGCCGTCACCGAATACCTGGTGAGCGAGTACTACGGCGTGGCCGTGCTGATCCCCAACGCCGTCTGCGCCCTCGACGGCGTGCAGGTGGTGCGTACTTCGACGCACTGAGCATTCCGCCACCGACCCCGCGTCCTCTCCCGCCGAGAGTTGCATCCCCGGCGTGGAGAGGACGTGACGGCGATGGAGACCCGGCGGCGATTCCTGTGGGCCGACGCGGCCAAGGGCGTCTGCATTCTGCTGGTCGTGGTGTGGCACACGGTCGGCAAGAGCCACTTACGGATCGAGTGGACGACGGCCGGTCCGTTCCCGGCCCTGTGGGGCGTCGTCGGCGACGCGCTGATGACCCTGCGCATGCCGCTGTTCTTCACCATCTCGGGCATGTTCGCGCTGAGCGCGTACCGGAGGCCGTGGAAGGAGGTCGTCCGGTCGAGGGTGGCCAGGTTCCTCTACCTGTACCTGGTGTGGATGCTCGTCCACACCGCGATCCTGTGGTTCACCCCTGATTTCGACACCCTGAGCGCGCGGAGCGTCGGGGAGTTCGCCGAACAGTTCTTCGTCACCCCGCCCAACCTCTGGTACCTGTACGCCCTGGCCGTCTACTTCGCCGCCGCGAAACTGCTGCGCCGGGTCCCGGTCCCGGTCGTGCTGGGCGCGGCGGCGCTGCTGGCGGTCGTCACCGCCGCCGGCGTGCTCGACACCCCGGGCAACCGGGGCTCCCTCCTCCAGAACTTCGTCTTCTTCCTCCTGGGCCTGCACCTGCGCCCCTGGGCCGAACGGCTCGCCGCGACCACGACCTGGCGCCGCACCACGATCGTCGCTCTCGTGTACGGGGCCGCGCTCGCCGCCATGCTCCTGCTGTCGGCCCAGCGGATCCCGACCGTGTGGACCCTGGTCTCCCTGCTGGCGACGGTCTTCGGCCTGTCGGCGGCCCCGCTGGTCGCCCGCCTGCCCCTGATCGGCGACGGTCTGGCCTGGCTGGGCCGCCGCACCCTGCCGATCTACGTGATCCACATGCCCCTGCTGGCCCTCCTGCACACGACGGTGTCCGGCCACCTGGCCGCCGCGCCGCCGGTGGTGGCCGCGCTCTACCCGGCGGCGGTCACGGCGGCGCTGGTGACGGCCTGCCTGCTGATCGACCGGGTCCTCCCGCCGTGGCTGACCGACCTGCCGGGGCGCCGCAGGGAAGCGGCGCTCACGCCATGAGGCGGGCGGCGTGGCGGTCGACCAGGTGGCGGGCCGCGAACGTCAGGTCCCGTTCGGCGGCCTCCGCCAGGGTCAGCCACGTGTAGGCGTCGCCCTCCCCCTCGTCGAGCGCCACCGGCGGTTCCGTGCCGACCGTCGTCAGGAAGGTGTGCCACACGTGCCCATCGGCTCCCCGGCGGCACTGGTCGCCGTCGATGGGCTCGGTGGCGATCGGCGTCAGGGACACCGCGCGCAGGCCGGTCTCCTCGTGGAGTTCGCGGACCGCGCTCACCTCGGGCGACTCGCCGTGTTCGACGTGGCCGGCGGGGATGGTCAGCGCGTAGGGGAAGGCGATCCGGTTGAAGAACAGGAACCGGCCCGACGGGTCGCGCACGAAGACGCCCGCCGTCTCGTGCCACATCCGCAGGGCCGTGTCGACGACCAGCGAGCGGTCGGCGGTCTGGCCGCAGGTCGCGCAGCGGCGGCGGACGCGGCCCGACTCGGTGACCGGTTCGACGGTCTCGGCGTCGCAGTGCAGGCAGTATTCGTGGCGCATGGGCGGAGCGACCCCCTCCGGAAACGCTGACGAGCCCATTGTGAGGGTACGGCCGTCTTGACGGGTCAGACGCACGCGTGCATTCTGCCCAGGGATACGGCTTCCCGCCGGGATTGGCACGTTCCAACGCTGACGAGAGGAGCGGCATGCCTCCCAAGCAGAAGCTCAGCAAGAAGAAGCCGGCCACGAAGAAGCCGGCCAGGGAACGGCCCGCCTCGCGCTTCCCCCCTCCGGCCCCCGCGCCCGTCCCCGAGCCGATGGAGGTTACCGAGGAGGACGACGACCGCGACGAGGCCGACGACGAGGGGACCGGCGGCCGGCGGCCCGCGGCGAAGAAGACCGGCGGCAGGACGATCGCCCGCGACCGGGAGGACGAGGACGAGGATGAGACCGCCGCGCTCAGCATCCAGGACGTCCGGCGCGGCGGCTACGAGCGGTTCTCCCGTCTGGCGCGGGCCCGCGACGAGCCCGTGCGGAGGCTGCTGAGGCAGTGGGGGGTTACGGACGTCACCGGTGAGGCGGGGCTACGGCAGTGGTTCGCCAACGTGCGGGGCATCACCCCGGCGAGCGGGGCCTCCGCCGTGCTCGGAGCCGTGGGCGGCATTCCCGCGAAGACGGCGCCCAAGGCATGGCGGGCGCTCGCCGCCCTGGTCGGCCACCCGAAACTGGACACCCCGGAGAAACTGCTGCCCAGGCTCGTGTACGACCACCTGCAGGACGGCGACGTGGAGGTCGACGCCGAGATCGCCGACTTCTACCGGGGCCGTAAGAAGGACCTGGCCGAATATCGGAGGGAATACCGCAAGACGGGCGGTATGGCGCTCCTCGGCGATCCGGGCGCCCTCGGGTTCGGCGCGGCCGGGCCGGGCGCGGACCACGGCGCGATCGAGAAACGCACGTTCGCGCGGCTGCGGGAACTGCGCACGCCCACCCGCGAACTGGGCCCGCTGAAGAAGATGAACACCCGTAAGCAGCGCCGCTGGGACCGGCTCGCCTGGGTGCTGGCGAACCTGAAGTCGGCCCGGGTCTGTGTGGCCGTCCTGGGGATGCTGGAGGGCGAGATCCGGCTGTTCGCCAACAAGCCCGACACCGCGCTGGCGGGTGACTTCCACAAGCTGCTGCAGGCCGGCCTGGCCGGCGCGGGAGAGGCCGACACCGAGATCAGGAAGCTCTACCAGACCCTCAAGCAGCAGGGGCTCGGGCTGCAGGGCGCGCCGATGACGACCAAGCACCTCAAGATGGCCGAGCGGCGGCTCCGTAAGACCATGGCCTTCCTGGCCGGCCTCGAAAAGCAGTGGGGCGAGCTCAACGTCATGGCCCACACCAAGAAACCGAAGGGTGACACCGAGATCCACGTGGAGACGCAGGTCGGGTCCCTGCTGCTGGAGGAACGGCGGAAGGTGGTCCAGGAGGAGGACGAGGGGGACTCCGACACCGATCTGCTTCTCCTGAAGCACTACACCGGTCACCGGCGTGACCAGACGGCGCGAGCCCACCTGACCCGCCGCCTCGCCCAGGCCGAGATCGCCATCGGCATCTCCAAGCTGTGCTGCTTCAAGTGCTGGCTCATGATGCAGGCCCTGCAGGAGAAGGGCGTCGACCTCCCCGTCACCGGCACCCACGGCAAGGTCTACGGGTGGACGGCTCCCGCGTCACTGACTCACAGGTCCGTCCTGGCGGCCTACCTCCAGCTCACCGACCTGGAGCAGGACTCCGAGCACGCCCGGTTGCTGGACGACCTGGACACCCCGCAGGGCCGGACGGCGGTCATCAGGGCCATCTCGACCTTCAAGGACGAGGGGCCGCAGGAGAGCGGCTACAAGTCCAGCGAGAAGGAGGACGGCATCGAGCTCACCCTGTACAACGAGGGCGAGGACGGCGAACGCGACGACGAGCCCCCACCCGTGAAGCTCACCAAGAAGAAACGGGGCCGGACGACCAAGGGACCCGCCCACCCCACCAAGAAGCAGAAGGCGACGAAGATCGCCGCTCGCCTCAAGGTCAAGGCGGCCAGGACCGCCCCTCCCGCGAAGAAGAAGACCGAGACGGACAAGCCCAAGGCGAAACGGAAGTTCGTCCGGCGCAGGAAGGGCACGACCGCTCTCTCCTCCACGTGGTCGTCGTCATCGTCGTCGTCATCGTCCGCGCCCAACACGTCGCTGATGTGGCTCCGTTCGCAGCCCTCCCCGCCGACTCCCGAATTCCGCTTCCCGTGATCGCCCCGCAGAAAGGAGCGCCCGTCGTGCCTCAGGGAGAACTGGGCGCCTGGTTACGGGATGCCGGGGGCGTCACCGCCGCGTCGACGTCCGGTGAGCTGCTGGCGGCCATCGCGACCGTGCCCCTCGCCGACCATCCGGCGGCCTGGCGGGCGCTCGGGTCGCTGCTCGGTCACGTCCCCGGGGAGTCGACGCCCGAGACCGTCCTGGCCAGAACGGTCGTCGCCCACGTCATGGACGGCGACGCGGAGGCCGACCGTGAGATCGTCGGCTACTACGAGCAGACCGGCGGCGACGTCGAGCGCTACCGCGAGGAGTTCGCCCGCCAGGGCGGGGTGTTCCTCCTCGGCGGCGCGGACGCCGGCCCGAGAGACCTGGCCGCGGTCGAGGACCTCGTCGAACGGCAGCTCGCCGGGAAGGCGGAGACGTCATGGGCCCTGTCCAACCTCAGGTCGGGCCGGAACTGCGTGTCCCTGACCCGGCGGTCGCCGGTGGATCCGCGATTGTTCTCCGGCGACGTCGCCGCTCTCCTCGACCGGGCGGTGGCGTCGGCGGCCGAGGCGGAGAGACGGCTCGACGGACTGTGCGACGACCCGGAGAGCCGTGATCCGGAGATCGTGGCCCAACTCGCCTCCCTGGAGAGGGCGTGGGCCCATCTGAGGGTGCTCGTGCACACTGGTTACGGCGCGGAACCCGCCGGCTCGGGCGACGACGACCCGATCGACCGGCTGGAGGCAGCGCTGCGCCGCAAGGAGAAGGCCGGGATCCGGGTCCGGCCGGCCCGCCGGATCGCCGAGGCCCACATGGCCGTCCGCGTCGCCGCGTCGTGCTGCCGGGCGGGGGAGGCGGCCGGCGGAACCCCCGCCCCGGCGGGCTGGCCGGTCCCCGCGAGCCTGACCCGGCCGTCCCTCCTGCGGGCCTACCTCCAGATCCCCGACGACGAGAACGAGCGCACGACCACCGAGAAGACCCTGATCCGGCACCTGCCCGACCCGGCGGCCCGCGCGGCGGTGATCAGACGGATCGGCTCGTTCGCGATGTCCGGCCGCGAGCGCCTGCGCAAGACCAAGGGCCTCCGGATGACCACCGACACCTGACCACGGCGGGAGTGCCGCGATGCTCAAGCAGAACAGGCCCGTGAAGCAGCAGAAGAGGAAGCTCGACGAGTCCGGGCCCCTGCCGATCCTCGACCTGGCAAGGGAGGACGGCTTCGAGGCCTTCGTCGAACGCGTCGACAAGGGCGACGAGGTCGCCCAGAAGCTGCTCGACGACGCGGGGGTCGCCGAGCTCTACAGCGAGAAGGGCTACGAGTTCTGGTTCGGGAAGGTTCACGGCGTCAGCCGGGCCACCACGCCCCAGGAGCTCATGAGGGCGCTCGACAGCGTGCCCTACAAGGACGACGGCGCTGTCTGGACGGCCCTCTCCCGCCCGACACGGTCCTGCCCGAGAAGATCCTGGCCGAGATGGTCGTCAAACACGTCCTGGACGGCGATCCGTTCGTCCGCCAGGACATCGAGCAGTTCTTCGTCGCCATCGGCGAGGACGTCGGCCTCTACGACCTGGAGCTGGCCCGGCTCGGCGGCCTGGCGCTGCTCGGCGATCCGGCGACCGATCAGCCGCGGAAGGCGCCCACCCGGCAGAACACCAACATCAGGCAGGCCACCGCCGCACGGCTGCGGAAGATCAAGAAGGAGCTGGTCGCCGGGGTTCGCGTGAACACCGCCGAACAGCGGTCGCTCGACCGGCTGGCCTGGGTGCTCGCCAATCTGAAGGCCAGCCGTGAGTGCGTGGCCGTGGTCACCCTGCTGGAGAACGAGATCCGGCTGTTCGCCAACGCGGCCGACGCCGGGCTCGGCGCCGACTTCAAGCGGCTCTTCGACCTGGCGATGGAGGGCCGGCGCGAGGCCGCCGACGACATCAGCGCCATGTTCGACGAAATGGTCGCCCAGAAGATGGAGGTCCGCAGGCTGAAGAACGGCAAGCTGCCCCCCGACGTGCTGCGCCGGGGCGAGCGACGGCTCCGCAAGACGCTCGACTACCTGGCCTCCCTGGAGAAGCAGTGGGACGACCTGCGGGTGATGACCCACGAGGCGGCGCACGGGATGAAGATCCACGCGGAGACGCAGGCCGGTGACGTGCTGCTGCGGCAGCGGGCGAGCGCCCTCGGCGAGGAGGCCGGATGGTCCGACGACGAGGACCTCACCAAGCGCGAGGCGGCGCTCCAAGACAAGATCAACGACGGGAGGCGGGCCCGGCTGTCCCGTCGGCTCACCGATGCCAAGATCGCGATCGGCATCTCCAAGTTGTGCTGCTTCAAGTGCTGGCTCATGATCCAGGCGCTCCGCGCCAAGGGCATCACGCTGACGCCGTCGGGCACCCACGCCAAGACCTACAACTCCGGCTGGCCCGCGCCGGCCAGCCTGGCCCGGCCGTCGCTGCTGCGCGCGTTCCTGCAGATCCCGTCGAAGGCGGAAGCCCGCACCAACGCCGACGAATACCTGTTGACGGCGATGTCGACGCCCGATGGACGAGCGGCGATCATGGCGGAGATCGTCTCCTTCACCGAGGAGGGCCAGAAGGATTCCGGCTACGACTCCAGCGGAGACGAGGCAGACCTCGACATGACCCTCTGGCGGGACTACTACGGCGACGAGGAGGCCGAGGTCGAGACCGCCCCGACCCAGCCGGAGGTGGTCGTCGAACGGCCGGCACTCGTGGTGGAGCCCGACATGTCGGAGGACGACGAGGACGAGGACGACCAGGACGACCAGGACCATGAGGACGACGACGAAGAGGACGTCGTCTCCACCCGGACCGCCGACATGGACGTTCAGGTGGCCGCCCCCGTCGGGCTGCGCCGGTCGGCCAGGAACAGCGGCGTGAAGCTGCCCGACCTCATCGGCAGCGCCTATCCGGCGGAGCCTGGGGAGGCGAGGTTCTCCAAGCGCAAGAACGCCGGCGGCGAGCAGCGCAAGACCACGCCCAAGCGCCGCAAGACCAAGAGGTAGCGCTAGCGGTAGATCAGCCGGAGGGTGTCGTCGACGCCCTGGTAGACGGCCTCGATGGGCAGCCGCCCCCGGATCCAGGCGCGTAAGCCCTGGTCGGCGACGGCGCGCAGGGTCGAGACGACGGTCTCGTCCACGCCGTCGACGGCCGCGCGCACGACGTCGGCGAACAGTGCGTCGAGCGGGGTGTAGACCTCGGCGGCGCGGCGGTCGTCGGTGGTCTGCAGGACGATCATCAGCCGGTAGAACTGCGGCTGCGTCTGGAAGGCGCGGATGGTGGCGTGCACGACGGACCGCAGGCGGTCTTCTGGCGTGTCGCCCTCAAGGGGGAGGCGGCCGAGCCTGCGGCGCAGGCCGTCCTGCCATTCGTCGAAGACGGCCGCGAAGAGGTGTTCCTTCGAGGAGAAGTACCGGTAGAGGGTGCCGAGCGCGACCTCGGCGTCGCGGGCCACGTCGGAGACCTTGATCCTGTCGTAGTCGCTGCCCGCCAGGGCCCGCAGGCCGGTCCTGACGATGCGGGCGCGGCGTTCACGCTGGTCCTTGCGGAGCGATTCCGGCGCCGCCGGGTCCGGCACGTCGGTGACCATCGCGGAGTTCTCCTGATCGGGTGGGAAATGTCGATCTAGGTTACCCTTCCGGCCGTCGTAATGATCATGAAATCCGTGGACTTGTCGTACTGTGCGGTGCACAGCACTGTCCGAATTCGGATGAACCTGCTGGTCGGGGGAGTGCTGATCTGGGCCATGGCGGCCGGGGCGGTCTTCGTCGAACCGTGGGTCGACGACCTCGTGAAGGCCATCGTGATCCTGCTGGTCACCGCCCCCGACGTCGTCCAGGAGACGCGGCGCGAACCGCGTCAGCAGCGCAGGTTGACCTCGTCGTAGGTCGGCGGATCGACCGGCGCGAAGTCGTCGCAGGTGTCGGGATTGAAGATGCTGGCGGCGTAGAGCGCCGGGGCCTCGCGCAGCGGCGGCATCCCGGTGACCCGGAAGGGGGCGCCGTCGTCGTCGATCGTCAGGGTCACCGTCTTCTGCCTCTGCAGCACGTCGGCCACCAGACGGTACTCGCAGTAGCGCCCGGTCTCCACCTGCACGTCGAAGACCTGCTGCTCGCCCGGCGCGAGCAGCACCGTCTGGGTGTCGAACCAGCTTTTCTCCGACCAGCCGTACTTCTCCATGAAACGGGGGATCGGATGGCGCGCGTCCAGGTCGAAGGAGAGGTCGACGAGCAGCTCGCCGCCCTGCGGGGGCGAGTAGAAGACCGTCCCGCCGAGGGGTGCGCGGCAGTCCGCGGACACCCGCAGGTCCAGGATCCGGACGTCGAGCTTCGAGACGTTCTCCAGCACGAACCGGGTCCCCAGGGTGTGCACGTCGACCCCGCCGAGCGAGCGCATGAGGACCGCCAGTTCGTCCATGTCCGGCGAGTCGCGCAGCTCGTTGATCTTCCGCAGCGTCGCGGCGTCGGGCCGGTAGGCCGCCGGGAAGACGAACGTGTCACCCGGGTCGAGGTCGCGGACCTTCAGCGCCGCGACGACCACCGGTCTGGCGATCGGGGTGGGCGACGGGGAGGCCAGCACCACGAGCTTGGCCGCGTCGGAGGTGACCGCCGCGATCGTGCCGGTGAGGACGGTCAGCAGCGCTCCGCCGACGACTAGGGCGGGCTTGCGCAGCAGCCGCTGACGTAAGGACGGTTTCGGGTGGTGTCGGCGCACCCGCCCTATCGAATCGTCCGGAGCGTCCCGGCATCGGTGATTTCATCCACCTGGTTGGAGGCCCAGGTTCTCCGGTACGCGTCCACCAGCCACGCGTCGGCCCGCGCCTCGTCCGGATGCTCCGGCAGCACGCTCGCCGGAGCCGCTTCGGCCAGCCGTCGCTCCAGGTCCGCCGCCATCGCGAGGGCCTCCTCGCGCCCGATCTCGCCGGTCCGGATGGCCACGATGACGTTGCGCCGCGGCATCGGCAGCGTGATCCGCCCGGTCTCCAGCAGTTCCACGCCCTGCAGGCCGAGCCGGACCATGTGCCCGGCCGCCTTCGGCGTCTGGCCGCGGTCGCGCTGGGCGCGCAGGTAGCCGATGAACCGGTCGGCGGCCCGCCGCGACAGGATGAACGACGGCCCCTCGGCCAGCAGCTCCGCGCCGAGCGGGGTGACCGTCGCGTCGGGCGCGAACAGGGCCAGCAGCACGGTCGGGTTGCCGTCGAGCGCCAGCCGCATCCATTTGCGCAGGCTGTAGACGGTCAGGTCGAGGTCGCCCGGCCGCGACCTGACCCCTTCGGGCACCGAGCGGTGGATGTACTGCTCGAAGGTGCGCAGCCCGATCACGTATTCCGGCGGTTCGACGCAGATGCCCAGCTCGTCGCGGTCGCCGGTGTCGCCGACGGTGGTGCCGTGGAGGCGTGAGCCGATCTCGCAGCGCAGGATCGAGTGGTCCGCGGCGATGGCCGCGAACTCGGGGGTGCTGTGCCGCGTCCAGCCGGTCATAGGCTGAATAGTACGATAAATATCGAACTAAGGAGACGCCGTGTTGTTCCAGCCCCTCACCCTGCGGTCGCTGACCTTCCCCAACAGGGTCTGGATGTCGCCCATGTGCCAGTATTCGGCCGCCGTCGACGGGCCGGACACCGGGGTCCCCCATGACTGGCATCTCGCCCATCTGGCCGCCCGCGCCGTCGGGGGCGCCGGGCTCGTCATGGCCGAGGCGACCGCCGTCTCACCCGAGGGCCGCATCAGCCCGGCCGACACCGGCCTGTGGAACGACGCGCAGGAGGCGGCCTGGGAGCGCATCGCCGGGTTCGTGCACGCCCAGGGCGTGGTCCCCGGCATCCAGCTCGCCCACGCCGGGCGCAAGGCGTCGACCGACCGTCCCTGGCTCGGCGGCGGCCCGGTCGGACGGGCCGACCACGGCTGGACCCCGGTCGCGCCGAGCCCGATCCCGTTCTCGGAGGCGCACCCCGTACCGGACGAACTGACCGCCGCGGAGATCGGCAAGCTCGTCGAGGCGTTCGCCACGGCGGCCGAGCGGGCGCTGCGGGCCGGGTTCCGGGTGGTCGAAATCCACGGGGCGCACGGCTACCTCATCCACGAGTTCCTGTCCCCGCACAGCAACCACCGCACCGACGCCTACGGCGGCACGTTCGAGAACCGGGCCCGGTTCGGCCTTGAGGTCGTCGACGCGGTGCGCGCGGTCTGGCCGCAGGAGCTCCCGCTGTTCTTCCGGGTGTCGGCCACCGACTGGCTGCCCGAGGACGAGCCGGCCTGGACGCCCGGCCAGACCGTGATGCTGGCCGCCGAACTGGCTGCCCGGGGGGTCGACCTGATCGACGTGTCGAGCGGCGGCAACGCCTCCACGCAGCGGATCCCGCTCGGGCCGGGCTACCAGGTGCCCTTCGCGCGCCAGGTCAGGGCCGAGGCGGGGGTGCCGGTGGCGGCGGTCGGCCTGATCACCGAGCCGGAGCAGGCCGAGGAGATCGTGGCCACCGGACAGGCCGACGCGGTGTTCCTCGGCCGCGAGCTGCTGCGCGACCCCTACTGGCCGGTCAGGGCGTCGGGGGAGTGGCCGGCCCAGTATCGGCGCGCCGCCCCTCGGCCGCGTTGACCACGCTGTCGAGCAGGCCGGGGAAGAGCCGGTCGAGGTCGGCGCGGCGCAGGCCGTTGAGCTTGGAGGTGCCGCGGTAGACCTGGGAGATCACCCCGGCCTCGCGCAGCACCCGGTAGTGGTGGGTGGTGGTCGACTTGCTGACGGCCAGATCGATCGCCGAGCATGGCACCTCGCCGCCCGCCGCGGCCAGGAAGCGCACGATCTCCAGCCGCGCCGGATCGGCCAGCGCGTGCAGCACCTCTTCGAGCCGGATCTCCTCGGCCGGGGGATGCTCCAGGACTCTCGCCGTCATGCCTCGATGGTAGTCCGATGAACGTCGGACTTCAGGTTGGCGGCGGCCAGGTCCTCGGCCGCCTCCAGCGGGGTCACGCCCCGCACCGCCGCGTCGGCCAGCAGGCCCGCCACCCGGGGGCCGATCGCCCGCACCCTCGGGATCGCCGACTCCTCGTCGCCGCCCGCGAGCTGCTCGTCGAGGAAGGTGATGCCGCCCGCGCTCATGATGAAGTCGGGCACGAACGTCACCCCCCGTCCGGCCAGCACGTCGGCCAGGTCGTCGTGGGCCAGCACGTTGTTGGCCGGTCCGGCGACGATCCCGCAGCGCAGCCCGTCGACGGTGGCGTCGTCCACCACCCCGCCGAGCGCGCAGGGCGCCAGCACGTCGCACTCCCGGGCCAGGGCGGTTACGGGGTCGATCGCGGTGGCCCCGATCTCGCCCGCCAGGGCGTCGGCCCGTCCCGGGGCGACATCGCTGACCAGCACCTTCGCGCCCGCCTTCACGAGCATCCTGGCCAGGTGGTGGCCGACGTGCCCCACCCCCTGGACGATCACCGTCCGGCCCGCCGGCGAGGTGCCGTGCACGTGGGCGACCGCGGCCTCGATGCCGCAGAAGGCGCCGAGCGCCGTCAGCCACGACGGGTCGCCCTCCTGGCAGGTGACGACCGTCGCCTCGGCGGCGATCTGGCGCATCTCGGCCGCGCCGGTGCCGACGTCGATGCCGGGGATGTAGCGGCCCTCCAGCGACCGGATGAACCGGCCGTGCGCGCGCATCAGCTCCGGGGTGGCGGCCTCGGCGATGACGACGCTCTTGCCGCCGCCCAGGCGCAGCCCGGCGGCGGCGGTCTTGCGGGTCATCGCGCGGGCCAGCCGCATCGCGTCGTCGAGGGCGGCGGCGCGGTCGCGGTAGGGGAGGACCCGGACCCCGCCGATGGCGGGGCCCCTGGTGGTGTCGTGTACGGCGATCACGGCGTCCAGCCCGGTGACCGGGTCGTGGCGGGTGACGACCTGCTCGAAGTCGGTTCTCACGTCACACCAGCCGGTAGAAGCGCCAGAAGCCGAAGTCGCCGATCGGCAGGGTCTCGACGTCGGTGAACCCGGCCTCGCGGGCGTAGGCGCGCAGGGTGCCGGGGCGCATGACGGTGCCGGTGGCGGCCGACGGCGTGTGGGCGCGGCCGTCGGGGAGGCAGATGAGCAGGCTGAAGCCGTACATGAGGCGCTCGACGTCGTCGCCGTCCGGGTGGAAGGCGTCGGCGACGGCCTCGTCCATGACGATCACCTGGCCGCCGGGGCGCACCGCGCGGCGCACGGCCGCCAGGGTGTCGACCGGGCGGGGCATGTCGTGCACGCACTCGAACGCGAACACCACGTCGTAGGCGGCCTTGGGCAGGGTGGCGGCGTCGGCGGCGCGGAAGCTCACGTTGGGCACGTCGGCGTTGGCCTCGGCCAGCGCGATCGACGGCGGGTCGATGTCGACGCCCTCAACGGTCGCTTCGGGGTAGGCGCGGGCCAGCGCGATCGTCGACCACCCCGCGCCGCAGCCGACGTCGAGCACCCGCGCGCCCGGCACGGCCAGCGCCGCGTGCAGGTCGGCGATCTTGGCGACGGCGCCCGGCAGCGCGTGCTCGAACCACGGGCGGTTCATGTCGGCCTGCGACTCGCGGACGTCGGGGCCGTAGTCGTCCCAGCCGACGCCGCCGCCCTCGCGGTAGGCGTCGAGCAGCGCCGGGAGCTGGACGGAGGCCCCGGCCAGCATGCGGGCCAGCGGGGCCAGGTAGTTGAGGCTGCTCCGGTCGGTCAGCACCTCGGCGGCGGCCGGCGGCAGCACGAACCGGCCGTCGCCGCCGACGGCCAAGACGCCGGCCACGGCCTGCTGCTCCAGCCACTCGCGGGCGTAGCGTTCGTCGCCACCCGCCCGCTCCACCAGTTCGGCCGGGGTGGCCGGTCCCCGCGTCAACGCGTCGTACCACCCGAGGCGGTCGCCCAGGTGGATCGCCAGCACGTCGGTCATCCCGAGCGCGGCGCGGAAGAGCCGGTCGGCGAAACCGGCGACGGTCGTGTCCATGTCGAAATCCCTTCGGTCACCGGCCATTACGCGCCCTTCACCGTCATCGGTTCCCCATGACAGCGCCGCGAAGGGCCCGTGACAGAGGCCTCCCGCACGGTGGTGGCATGAAACTCGAAACGCGCTTCCAGCGGGGAGACGAGGAGGCCTTCGCCGACATCGCCGGCCGCTACTCGCGGCCCATGTTCGCCGCCGCCTACGGGATGCTCGGCGACGCCGAACTCGCGGCGGACGCCGTACAGGAGGCCCTGGTGAAGATCTGGCAGAAGGCCGCCACCTACGACCCCGACCGCGAGCTGGAACCCTGGTTGTTCACCATCACCCGCCGCGCCGCCGTCGACGTCCACCGCAGGGCGCGGCGCAACGCGGGCGCGACCGACCTCGACGCGGTCGCCGGCCGCCTGTCGGTGCCGCCGCCCTCCCTCGACCACCAGTGGACGTCGGTGCAGGTGTCGCGGGCGCTGGCCCGGCTGACCCCGCAGGAGGCGCAGGTGCTGCGGATGGCCTACTTCGAGGACATGACGCAGGCCGAGATCGGGGCGGCGCTGGGCGTGCCGGTCGGCACGGTCAAGAGCCGCACCTTCCGCGCCCAGAGGCGGCTCGCGGGGCTGCTCGCCCACCTGCGATTCGGACCGGCCGAAAGCCGTCACGAAGAGTCGGAGGCGGGGCACAGGACTCGCCTGTGCCCCGTCCGGTGAAGATCTCAGAAAGGCGCTCCCTGCGTCCTGGCGACCACCTCCTTCCGCGGGCGGCGGATCACCGGGCCACCGCGGCGGCGCCCCGCCACGTCCGGTAGGCGGCCGGATCGATCACCGCGGAGCGGGCCGGCGGGTCGAGGCGCACGCCGCCCGGTCCCACCGAGAGCACCGACGCGGGCGCGGCGGGGGAGCTGAACGGCACCCGCAGCACCCCTCCGTCGAAGGCGGCCACCGAGCCGAGCACGCCGTCGGGGATCGCGGGCTCGGCCACCTCGCCGGTCGACGGCGTGAAGACGACCAGCCGCGAGCGGGACCCCCGCTCCACCCGCAGCACCACCCGCGCGCCGTCGCCGCCGATCGCGGCGACCCGCTCGGCCAGCCCGCCCAGCACCGGACGGCCGCGCCACCGGAACCCCGGCGGGCCGCCGGGCGGCATCCCGACGAGCCCGCCGGGGAGCACCCGGGCACCGGTGACGGCGCCGGGCATCAGCTCCCAGCTCCCATCGGAGAGGTCGAGCACCACCGGTCCCGGCGCCTCCGGCCGGGTCAGCCCGACCAGCCGGGGCGCGAGCACGACCCCGGGCCCGGTCGCGCCCGGCGGCAGATCGGCCAGCCGCTCCAGCCCGTGGGCGGTGACGCGGCAGACCGCGCCGCCGATCACCAGGTCGCCGGAAAGGTGCATCCACGGCCCCCGCCCGGCCGTGATCGTCGTCTCGGCCGACTGGGTGACCAGCGAGATCCGGTGGCGGCCGTCGTCGTTGCGGCACAGCAGCGCCCGCTCGCCGTCGAGCGGGCTGATCTGGGTGGTGGCGTCGCAGGCCGAGGCCAGCGGGCGCACCAGCGGGTCGGGACCGGTGAAGTCCCACACCTCCGGGCGGTGCACGCCGCCCCCGTCGGCCGCCAGGCAGGCGGCGTACCGGCCGTCGGCGGAGAACCGCCAGTTCACCCTCACCGTCGTCACGGGTCCCACGATGCTCAGGTCGCCTTGTGGGCGACTTGTGGGTTACTGAAGATCCAGTGGGCCGGCCGAAACGCCTCATCAGGGCAGGGTTTTCTGACCGTTGACGCCCTCTTAGCACACTTGTAACATTCAGCCATCACTGCGCAAGAATCTTGCAAGCTGATGTTTGATTCCTATCTTTTCCTCGCAACTTCAGGGATGCACAGCGTCCGTGCTCCTGTACCCCCCGACCCCTGTAGTGCCATGCCGAGAGATAGAAGAAGGCGATGACGAGAAAGCACGGACCGTTACGGCTGCTGGCGGCATTTGTCGCGGCAGTTCTCGTCGTGACCGTGGGGCCGCTGCAGCCGGTCTCCGCGGCCGGCGGGCCCAACCTCGCGGCCGGGAAGGCCACCGCCGCGAGCAGCACGAACTCCCCCTACCCCTCATCCAACGTCGCCGACGGCAACCAGGAGACCTACTGGGAGAGCGCCGGCAGCACCTTCCCGCAGTGGGTCCAGGTCGACCTGGGCAGCGCCCAGAACGTCGACCAGGTCGTCCTGAAGCTCCCCGCCGGGTGGGGCGCCCGCACCCAGACCCTCTCGGTCCAGGGCAGCCTCGACAACAGCGGCTGGTCGACGATCGTCGGCTCGGCCGGGCAGAACTTCGCCCCCGGCAACGCCAACACCGTCACCCTGAACTTCGGCGCCACCAACACCCGGTACGTCCGCGTGAACATCACCGCGAACACCGGCTGGGCCGCCGCGCAGCTCTCCGCCCTTGAGGTGTACGGCGTCACGAGCTCCTCGGGCAACCTCGCCTCGGGCCGCACGATGACCGCCAGCAGCGTCTCGCAGAGCTACGTCGCGCCCAACGCCAACGACGGCAACGCGAGCACCTACTGGGAGAGCAACAACAACGTCTTCCCCGAGTGGCTCCAGGTCGACCTCGGCGCCTCGGTCGCGGTCAACCGGGTCGTGCTGAAGCTGCCCCCGGCCACCGCCTGGCAGACCCGCACCCAGACCCTGGAGATCCAGGGCAGCGCCAACGGCTCCAGCTTCTCCACGCTGGTGCCCTCCGCCGGGTACACCTTCAACCCGGCCACCGGCAACACGGTGACGATCAACTTCACCTCCGCCGCGACCACCCGCTACGTGCGGCTGAACATCACCGCCAACACGGGCTGGGCGGCCGGCCAGATCTCCGAGTTCGAGGTGTACGGCCCCAGCGGCCCGGTCGACACCCAGGCGCCCAGCGCCCCGGGCAACCTGACCTACACCGAGCCCGGCGGCACCCAGATCCGGCTCGCGTGGAACGCCTCCACCGACAACGTCGGCGTCACCGGCTACGACGTCTACCGGGGCGGCCAGCTCATCGCCAGCGTCGCGGGCAACGTGCTGACGTACACCGACAACCAGCCGGCCACCGCCACGGTGACCTACTTCGTCCGCGCGAAGGACGCCGCGAGCAACGTCTCGGGCAACTCCAACTCGGTCACTCGCCAGGGCCAGTCGGGTGGTGACACCCAGGCGCCCACCACCCCGGGCAACCTGGCCTACACCGAGCCCGGCTCCAACCAGATCCGGCTCACCTGGACGGCCTCGACCGACAACGTCGGCGTCACCGGCTACGACATCATCCGCAACGGCTCGGCCGCGGGCAGCGTGTCCGGCACCACGCTCGTCTTCACCGACACCCAGCCGGCCACCGCCACGGTGACCTACCTGGTCCGGGCCCGCGACGCCGCCGGCAACGTCTCCGGCGACAGCAACTCGGTCACCCGCACCGGCACCAGCCAGCCCGGCACCAACCTCGCCACCGGCAAGGAGATGGTCGAGTCGGGCCACGTCCACACGTTCGTCGCGGCCAACGCCAACGACAACAACCTGGACACCTACTGGGAGGGCGCGTCGGGCAGCTGGCCGAGCACCCTGACCGTCAAGCTCGGCGCCAACGCCAACGTCACCTCGGTCGTGCTGAAGCTCAACCCGTCGTCGGCGTGGGGCGCCCGCACCCAGAACATCCAGGTCCTGGGCCGCGAGCAGTCGGCCACCACCTACACCAACCTGGTGTCGGCGACCAACTACACCTTCAACCCGACCTCGCAGAACACCGTCACCATCCCGGTGACCGCGACCACGGCCGACGTGCAGCTCCGCATCACCAGCAACACCGGCGCCCCGGCCGGCCAGATCGCCGAGTTCCAGGTGTTCGGCACCCCGGCCCCCAACCCCGACCTGGTCGTCACCTCGGCCACCTGGTCGCCCGCCTCCCCGGTCGAGACCGACTCCATCACGCTGTCGGCGGTCGTCCGCAACAACGGCAACGCCGGCGCCCCGGCCTCGTCGGTCAACCTCTACCTCGACACCACGCGCGTCGCCACGGTGAGCGTCCCGGCCCTCGCGGCGGGCGCGCAGACCACCGTGACGAGCAACATCGGCCCGCGTGACGCCGCCTCCTACTCGGTGAACGCCAAGGTCGACGAGAACAACACGATCATCGAGCAGAACGACGGCAACAACGCCTTCGTCAACACCACGGCCCTCGTGGTCCGCCCGGTCGACAGCTCCGACCTGGTCGCCTCGCCGGTGGCCTGGACCCCGACCAACCCCTCAGGCGGCCAGACCGTCACCTTCAGCGTCGGCATCAGGAACCAGGGCACCGTCGCCTCGGCGAGCGGCGCCCACGGCATCACCCTGACCGTCCTGAACGACCAGGGCACCGTGGTCCGCACCCTGACCGGGTCGTACAGCGGCGTCATCGCCGCCGGCGCGACCACCTCGCCGGTGAGCCTCGGCACCTGGACGGCCGCCAACGGCCGCTTCACGGTCCGCGTCGTGCTCGCCAACGACGCCAACGAGCTGCCGGTCAAGCAGGCCAACAACACCACCAACAACGGCCTGTTCGTGGGCCGCGGCGCCAACATGCCGTACGACCACCTGGAGGCCGAGGACGCCGTCCGCGGCGGCGGCGCCGGCGTCGTCGGCCCGAACCGCACCATCGGCGACCTTGGCGGTGAGGCCAGCGGACGCCGCGCCGTCACCCTCAACACCACCGGCGCCTTCGTCGAGTTCACCACCCGGGCCCAGACCAACACCCTGGTCACCCGCTTCTCGATCCCCGACGCGGCCGGCGGCGGTGGCATCAACGAGGAACTCAACGTCTACGTCAACGGCGCCTTCCACAAGTCGATCAACCTGACCTCCAAGTACATGTGGCAGTACGGCAACGAGGCGAGCCCCAACAACTCGCCCGGCTCCGGCGGCCCGCGCCACATCTACGACGAGGCCAACATCTTCCTCGACGGCTCGTTCCCGGCCGGCACGAAGATCAAGCTGCAGAAGGACGCGGCCAACGCGACCAACTACGCGATCGACTTCATCAACACCGAGCAGGTCGCCCCGATCGCCAACCCCGACCCGGCGAAGTACGTCGTGCCGACCGGCTTCACCCAGTCGGCCGTCACCGCCGCGCTCGACAAGGCCCGCATGGAGAGCGGCTGGGAGGGCGTCTACCTGCCCGCCGGCGACTACTCGGTGCAGAGCAAGTTCAACGTCTACGGCAAGCCCATCAAGGTCGTCGGCGCCGGTCCCTGGTACACCAGGTTCTACGCCCCGACCAGCCAGGAGAACACCGACATCGGCTTCGACGTCCAGTCGTCGGCCAACGGCGCCTCCTTCAGCGGCTTCGCGGTGTTCGGCAACTACACCTCGCGCAACGACGGCCCCGGCAAGGTCTGGAACCTGACCGGCGTGAGCAACATCTCGATCGACAACATGTGGATCGAGCACCAGATGGTCATGGTGTGGGGCACCAACGTCAGCAACCTGCTGCTGACCAACAGCCGCGTCCGCAACATGTACGCCGACGGCCTCAACCTGACGAACAACAGCAAGAACAACACCGTCAGGAACATCGACGCCCGCTCCACGGGTGACGACGCCTTCGCCCTGTTCAACGCGATCGACATCGTCCAGGGCGACAACACGGGCAACCTCTGGGAGAACCTCTCGGTGACCACCCCGTGGCGTGCGGCGGGGCTGGCGGTCTACGGCGGCCAGAACAACACGTTCCGGAACATCTACATCGCCGACACGCTCTGCTACTCGGGCATCACGGTCTCCTCGCTGGACTTCGGCTACCAGTTCAGGGGCTTCGGCACCCAGCCGACGACCATCGAGAACGTGTCGATCATCCGCTCGGGCGGCCACTTCTGGGGCGCGCAGACCTTCCCGGGCATCTGGATGTTCTCGGCCTCCAAGGAGTTCCAGGGCATCCGGATCAACAACGTGGACATCGTCGACCCGACGTACTCGGGAATCATGTTCCAGACCAAGTACAACGGCGCCGCCGAGTACCCCCACACCGACACGATCTTCACCAACGTCTCGATCTCGGGCGCCCAGAAGAGCGGCGACGCCTTCGACGCCAAGTCGGGCTTCGGCATCTGGGTCAACGAGATGCCGGAGCAGGGTCAGGGCCCGGCGGTCGGCTCAGCCACCTTCAACAACCTGACCTTCAGCAACAACTTCCAGAACATCAAGAACACGACCTCGACGTTCACCCTCAACATCAACTAGTCCCCCACTGAGCGGGCGCTGCCGCGGGAAGGCCAACCTCCGGCGGCAGCGCCTTTTCTAGTCCCACCAGAACGACCAGGCGTTGCGTCCCTTGATCAGCTCCGCGTAGTCCTCCAGCGTGCCCGGACCCTGCACGATGGTGTCGGGGCAGAACGTCCAGTGCTCGGCGGCCACGTGGACGGCGTGCAGCGAGGTCGTCGGCGGCGCGGCCACGCTCAGGTCGAGGGTGTTGAAGCCGACCCCGACCACCCGCGCGCCGAACCGCTCCTCCCACGAGCGCACGACCGCCGCCATGGGCACCGCCCACTCGTTGTGGTTGACCGCCCCCTGCCAGCCCATGACGGCCAGCGCGTCGGCGCCGCGGTCGGCCGCCACCAGGCCCAGCGGGGTGCCGTTGCGGGCCAGCTCGCGGGCGTACCAGTCGGCGACCACGTCGGGGTGGGCCACCGGGACGCCGGGCTCGGCCAGGCCGGGGGAGACCGGCCCGAAGGGCTCCAGGTTGCCGATCTGGTCGTGGGAGGCCGTCTCGACCCAGTCGGCCCACACCTCGTCCATGAACGCCTGGGCGTGGAACAGGTCGATGCGGTCGGCGTCGTCGGGGGCGATCTGCCCGACCGACCACGGCTGGACCGACTCCTCCAGCAGCAGCGGCCACAACCCCGAGGCGGGGTGTTCGGCCCGTAGGCGCGACCACAACTCGCCGGACACGGGTTCGTCGCTCAGCCAGAACGCCGGCCGCCGGTGCGGGCGCCCGCGTTCGAACGTCGGGTCGGGCCACACGGTCACGCCGGGAGGCAACTCCACGGTGAGCTCGCGCCGCACGCCGTCGTCGGCGAACAGCTCGCGGAGCTCGGGCGGCAGCAGCCCCTTTCTAACCGGCACGGCGAAAGAATAGTTCACGCGTTGTTCGTGCGGTTATCGTGTGGTCATGCCGGTTCCCCGACCTCTGCGGCCGGGCGACCCGCGGCAGGTCGGGGGCTACACGCTGACCGGCCTGATCGGCGAGGGCGGCCAGGGCACCGTCTTCCACGGCCACACCGCCAAGGGCGAGCCGGTCGCCGTCAAGGTCCTGCACGCCCGCGTCTTCGGCAAGCGCGACTTCCACAACGAGGTCGCCGCCGCCCGCCGGGTGGCCCAGTTCTGCACCGCCCGCGTCATCGACGCCGACGTGACCGGCGAGCGGCCCTTCATCGTCAGCGAGTACGTCGACGGCGAGTCGCTGGAGTCCCTGGTGAGGCGCGAGGGCCCCCGCGACGCGGGCTCCCTCGACCGGCTGGCCGTCGGCACCGCCGCGGCGCTGGCCGCGATCCACCGCGCGGGCATCGTCCACCGCGACTTCAAACCGGCCAACATCCTGCTCGGCGCCGACGGCCCCCGCGTCATCGACTTCGGCATCGCCCAGGTCGTGGACGCCGCCGGCACCGAGGCCAGCCGGGTGCAGGGCACCCCCGCCTACATGTCGCCGGAGCAGCTCGCGGGCCGCCGTCCGGGCCCCGCCTCCGACGTCTTCTCGTGGGGCGTGACGATGACGTTCGCCGCGACGGGCAAACCGGCGTTCGGCAACGACAGCATCCCGGCGGTGATGAACCGCATCGTCACCCGCGAACCCGACCTGTCGTTCGTGCCCTCGCGGCTGCGCGGCGCCCTGGCGGCCGCCCTGGCCAAGGACCCGGCCGACCGCCCCACGGCCGCCGACCTGCTCGTGACGCTCGTGCACGCCCGCGACGAGGGCCACCAGGCCCACGAGCGCTCCGCCCGCCGCCGCTGGGCGCTGATCGGCGGTTCGCTGGGCCTGATCGCCGCGTCGCTGGCCACGGCCGTCGTGGTCCTCCCGGCCGATCCGCCGCCGCCACCCGTCGTCACGGTCTCCCCGATGAGCCGCCCGGTCGACGCCGCGTTCGGGCAGCCGCTGGGCCCACCCTTCACCGGCCACCGGGGAGAGGTGCTGTCGGTGGCCGCCGGGGCCCTCGGCGGGCGTCCGGTGGCCGTGTCGGCGGGCCGCGACGGGACGGTGCGCGTCTCCGACGCGGTGACCGGGGCCGCGATCGGCGGGCCGCGCCGCGTGAACGCGCTGAGCATCTCGTCGGTGGCCGTCGACGGCGACGTCGTGGTCTGCGGCGGCTACGGCGCCGGGTTGTGGCTGTCCGGCCTGCGGTCGGGCCGCGAGATCGTCTTCGGCGCGGAGACCGGCGACGTGCTGGCGCTCGGCGTGACCCGGCTCGACGACCGTACCGCCGTGGTGACCGCGGGCCCCGACTCCGTGCGGGTGACCGACCTGTCGTCGGGCGAGGCCCTGCTCAAACTCGGCGGCGGCGCGACGGCGGTGGCGTTCACCATCGTCGAGGGCCGCGACGCCGCCGTGACGGCCGGTCTCGACGGCACGGCCGAGGTCTGGGACCTCCACTCCGGCGAGCCCGTCATCCCCCCGTTCCCCCTGCCGGGGGAACTGCTGGCCGTCTCGTCGGCCGGCGCCCGTCCCGTCGTGGTGACCGCCGCCCCCGACAACACGCTGCGGGTGTTCGACCTCCAGTCCGGCACGCCCCTGGGCACCCCCTACCGGGGCCACACCGACCGCGTCGGCGCCCTCGCGACGACCGAGCTCGACGGGCGTCCGGTGGTCGTCTCGGGCTCCTGGGACGGCACCGTCCGCGTTTGGGACCTGCTCAGCGGCACCCCCGTCGGCCCTCCGCTGACCGGTCACCGGGGCTGGGTGACGTCGGTCGCGGTGGCCGTGGTCGAGGGCGTGCCCGTCGTGGTGTCCGGCGGGCGCGACGGAACGGTCCGCACCTGGCGGTTGTGACGCTCCAGCGTGGCGAAGACGATGACGTTGTCGGCGTAGTGGCCTTCGCCGGGGTCGAACGCGCCGCCGCAGGTGATGAGGCGCAGCCGGGCGTCGGGGGAGGCTCCGTAGACCTCACGGGTGGGGAAGTCCTTCTTCGCGTGGGTACGCACCTCCTCCACCCGGAACGTCACGGTCCGCCCGTCCTTGAGGGTGACGAGGATCCGGTGGCCGGGCTCCAGGTCGCCGAGTCCGGCGAACACCCCCGGCCCGGTCAGCGAGTCGAGATGGCCCGCGATGACGGCCGGGCCGGGATCGCCGGGGCGCACGCCGGCGGCGTACCACCCGGCGACCTCCGCCTTCTCCGGCGCGACCAGGACGCCGTGGGCGTCGAGCGTCAGCCGCTCCAGCCGCGACCGCACCCCGATCGCCGGGATGACCACCTCGACGGGCTCGGCGTGCCGCCGCTGCGGCCGGACCTTCGCGACCTGGTTCTCCACCGGCCCCCACCCGGCCGCGGCCGCACGATCGAGGGTTCCGAGGTGGACGGCAGGGGGAGAGGCCGAACACGCGGCGGTGAGGGAGACGGCGACGAGCATCGCCAGTCGTCTCATGGGACGCTCAACAGATCACGTCGTGCCGCCGGAGCGTGGGCGGAGCCGTAGTAGAACAGAGGCGACGGCGAGCACGCCGACGCCCGCGAGCGCCACCAGCCAGACCGGCGGGCCGGAGTCGGCGAGCCCGCCCATGCCGGTGTCGACGGCGCCCTTCGGCGTCACCCCGGGCGCCGCCGCGTCGGTGAGCGGGAGAAGCTGCAGCCCCCGGTCGCCATCGAGCACCACGACCGTGTTGGTCGACCCGGGCGCGAGCCGCACGTCGGCGCTGGCGGTCTCGTCGCCCGCGGCGGCCGTGATCTTCTGCATGGCCGCGTCGACCTCGGTGTACTCGGGCGTGTCGGCGAAGCGCAGATCCTCCTCCAGATCCCCGGCGGACACCGTCACCACCCGCTCCTTGAGAGACGCGGCGATGACGCGCAGCCCCGCCTTCCCGTCGGGAAGTTCCATGGTGTCGTTGAGAACCTGCAGCCGAATGCTCTTGTAGGGCCCCATCCCCGCCACCGTGTAGGCATGCCCGCCCTCGACCCGCACGTTCGCCGACAACACCGGCGGCGTGTCCGCCGAGGCGCCGGCGGGCCGCATCGCGACCGTGTACTGCCCCGCGCCCAGGTTCTGGTAGGGCGACACCCCGCCGTAGGGCACCGCGTCCAGCACGAGTTTCGGCCGGTCACCGCCGAACGGATAGAGGTAGACGTCGACCGCCGGGGTGTCGGGGGACAGGTGCGCGAGCCGGACGTGCCCGACCTGCGGCGCCGCGTGCGCGGGCGCGGCCAGGAAGATCAGCAGGAGGGCGCCGGTGAGTAACCGCGGGAGTTTCATCGTGCTCCGTTATGAGGACAACGAGCCGGTGGGGCTCGGCGCTGCGTACCGTATGCGCAGGATTGTTGACACTGCGTCGACCGGTCGAGCGATCTTCGCCTCAATGGGATGAAATCGTGACTCTTGTGCCTCAAGAAATCTGACGATCCCGGAAACCGACGCCTCGGTCGGCTCGGCTCCGTCGACCGACGAGATCTCGACCGTCCGGTACGGCACCTTCCGGGGGTCGCCGCCGCCGTCCCCGAACTGGCGGACATAGAGCCGGTGCGAGGCGGCCAGCGCCGCCAGCGACACCAGGATCCGCGCGTCCACCTCACCTCCGGCGAGCTGCCGCGTGGCGGCCGGCGTCGCCGCGAGGCGGGGATTGGCCAGCAGCTCGCGCCCGGCCTCCCGTCGCTCACGCTTGTCACGCTCCAGCGCCTTCGCGAACGTGCCGACTCCCTGCGGCGTGACCTGGACGATCCTGATGTCCCCGACGGTGGCGAGCGGCTCGGGGGCGGTGACCGGCTCCAGCCCCGCCCCGAAGAAGTCCAGCAACGCGGGCGTGACCACCACGACGTCGGCGTTCAGGACCTCCTCCTGACCACGCAGCGGCAGCAGCCGCGACGGCGCCACCCGCTGCTCGGCGAGCAGCGCGCAGACCGGCGCGTCACACCCGATGATGCCGCTGACCTGCCGCGCCACCCAGGCGGCGGCCTGCTCGCGGTCGCGCGCCGCCGCGTCGATCTGGGGCACCTGCTCCGTCGGCGCCGCGACCTGCTGCACGGCCCGCGAGTTCACGAAGGCCCCCGCGACCAGAAGCCCCGCCGCCGCGAGCGCCAGCCCTCCGGCGGCACGCAACTGCCGCCCCGGAGGCAGGCCGAACAGCACCAGACCCCCAATTAGAGTTCATCCCTTATACGCACACGTCATCACGGGAACACGCGCAGTGGCAAGACTCTAGCGGGTGGATTTAACTCCATAAACGGGCATATGAAGGGTCGTGACGTGGTGGCGTTCAAGGCCCGCAACCACCTCGACACGTATGCCCTCAGCCTGGTGTTCTCGTTCGCTCGTCTCGACGCTCGAACGGTTGAAACTGATCGCGGGGTGGGGGACCGAGGGGGCGTTCGCCTATCGGCTGTTTCCGGACAACCCCGGGTTCGCGCTGGTGCCGGTCGATCCGGAGACGTCGCACGGGCGGGTGGTCGTCGAGTTTCCCGGGTTTCATAATCCGTCGACGTCGTCGCGCATGCATCTGGAGTTGGTGGCGGTACTGGGTCCGGCGGTTCGACCGGGTGTGGGAGGAGGCATCCGCACCGGAAATCTTGACGCGACGGGAAAAGCCGTGAGAGACAATAATCGCGGAGGTACGTCAGGTCGGCGCCGACAGGGCGAAGGGGACCGCGATCACGTTACCTGAATTAGGACGACGGCCATTTCCGGCATCCCTCGACGTCGAGGCCCTCCTGGCGTCGGGGTGGAAACCGCATGCCTTCCGCCAGTTCATTCTGAAGATTCACAGCCGTTGCGACCTCGCCTGCCGCCATTGCTACGTGTACGAAATGGCCGACCAGAACTGGCGCAACCAGCCGAGGCGCATGTCCGAGGCCATCGCCGGGAAAGTGGCCCTGCGCATCGGCGAACACGCGACGACCCACGGCCTCACCGAGGTCGACGTCATCCTCCACGGCGGCGAACCGCTGCTGGCCGGCCCCGAGTTCATCGCCTACGTGGTCCGCGCCATCCGCCGCGAAATGGACACCGGCAGCGTCGTCAACGTCAGCATCCAGACCAACGGCCTGCGCCTCGACGAGGAGTTCCTGAAACTCTTCGAGCAGCTCGGCATCCGGGTCGGCATCTCCCTCGACGGCGACGCCGCCGCCCACGACCGTCACCGCCTGTTCCGTGACGGCCGGGGCAGTCACGCCCTGGTCAGCGAGGCCATCGGACGCCTGTCCCGCGGCCGCTACCACGGCCTGTTCAGCGGCCTGCTGTGCACGATCGACGTCCGCAACGACCCCCTGAAGACCTACGAGGCCCTGCTGGCCTTCGACCCGCCGGCCGTCGACTTCCTGCTGCCGCACGGCAACTGGTCGACCCCACCGCCGTTCCGCGACGCCGGGTCGTCGTCGACCCCCTACGCCGACTGGCTCATCCCGATCTTCGACCGCTGGTATCGCACCGCCGAAACCGAGGTCCGGCTTTTCACCGAGATACTCCGCCTGATAACCGGACGGCCGTCCCGCAGCGAATCGATCGGGCTTTCCCCGGCGCTCCTGGCGGTGGTGGAGACCGACGGTTCCATAGAACAGTCCGATATCCTGAAATCCGCATATCACGGGGCCGCGGCCACACCATTGCACGTGTTGCGTGATCCCTTCGACGCGGCGTTGCGACTTCCCTCACTGGTGGCCCGGCAGATCGGCGTCGAGGCGCTCTCCCCGGTGTGCCGTGAATGCGAGATCGTCACGGCGTGCGGCGGCGGTCTCTATGCCCACCGCTACGACGAGAATTCCGGATTCCGGAATCCGAGCGTCTACTGTCCCGATCTCTTCGCGCTGGTCAGCCATATTCACCGGGTTTTCGCGGAAGACGTGGCCCGGATGAGGGGAAACCGATGAGCATCCTCCCGCACCGAATCTCCGATGCGGCCTTCTCGGCACTCGCGTCGGGCGGTGGGGGAGCCGCCGCCGCGGAGGAGCTGCGCTCGGCCCAGTTCAGCAGGCACCTCATGCTGCTGCGCGGCGTCGTCGAGTCGTTCCCCGAGGTGAAGGTGGCGGAGGAGGCCTTCACCGTCCTCGCCGACTTGCAGCGCGGCTCGGGCGGCGCGGTCGAGACGGTGCTCCGCTATCCGGCGGTCGGAGCCTGGGCGGCCCAGTGCCTGCGCGGCACGGCCGACCCGGCCAGGCTGGCGGCGGTCGCGCTCGCGGCGGCCCACCTCGCGGGCCGCGAATGCCGTCTTCCGGTGACCTCCCGGCACGGCTGGGTCACCCTGCCCTCGGTCGGCGGATTCCCTGCCACCGGCGCGTTCGACCTGAGCGTCGGCCCCGGCGGCATCCGGGCCGACGGAGACCCCGTCGACGGATGGCGCCCCCTCGCCCGGATCACGGCGCACGGCTACACCGTCACCGTCGACGACCTCGACCCCCACCGCTGGCCCGACGACGGCATCGACCTGCCCCGCCTCGACGCGCCGGAACGGGACGACTGGCAGTCGCGTCTCCGCGAGGCCTGGGACGTCCTCGCCGAACGCCACTGGACGGTACGCGACGAGGTCGCCACCACCGTCAGCGTGCTCACCCCCATCGGCGCACCCTCAGACCAGCCGCAGAGCGAGTCGTCGCGGGAGGCGTTCGGCGCCATCGCCCTGTCGGCCCCGCCCGACGGCGTGTCACTCGCCGAGACGTTCGCCCACGAGACCCAGCACGTCAAGCTCTACGCCCTCATGGACGTCGTCCCCCTGACGCTCCCCGACACCGGCGACCTCTACTACGCCCCCTGGCGGCCCGACCCCCGCCCGGCCCGCGGTCTGCTCAACGGCACCTACGCCTACCTCGGGGTGACCGGCTTCTGGCGGCGCGAGCGGGCGGCCGGACATCCCCGCGCCGAGTTCGAGTTCGCGCAGTGGCGCGAGGCCGCCCACGAGGCGACGCAGGCGCTGCTGGCCGGCCGGGGACTCACCGCTGAGGGGGTGCGCTTCACCGAAGGCATGGCCCGCACGCTCGGCAAGTGGGCCGGCGAGCCGGTCGACGCCGGGGTGCTCGACGAGGCCCGCCGCGCGCAGTCGGCGCGACGGCGGGCCTGGGAGCAACGCAACGAGATGGCCGCTAGAGCGGCTGAGGGTCGAAGTCGGTATTGATCCGGCGGTTCTGGGCGGTGGCGACGGCGTCGGGCTGGTTGATGCCGTCGAGGTCCTGGTAGCGCCGCAGCACCTCGGCCTTCAGCGCGTCGGCCTCGGCGGTCGCGCCGAAGGCGCGCAGGTCGAGCGCCAGGTTCGCGGCCGCCGACAACGTCATGAAGTGGTCGTCGCCGAAGAGGTCACGCAGCCGTTGGTGCAGCTCCCGGCCGCCCTTGACGGCCTCTTCGACCTCGCCGAGCGCCGCCAGGTCGGACTGCATGTTGATCAGGCAGGTCAGCGGGTAGTCGTGATCCCAGCCCAGCCGGACGGCCAGCGCCTCGGCCGCCTCCTGGTTCATCCTCCTGGCCTCCGCGACGTCACCGCGCAGACGCAGCAGCACCGCCAGGTTGCTGCGGGTGGTGTGGGCGAAGGGATGGTCGGCGTCGAAGACGCGTGCGTAGAGGGGGGTCATCTCCAGCGCCAGGGCGTAGGCCCTGTCGATGTCGCCCTTCGCCCGGTGGGCGTTGGACAGGTTCACCCCGGCGGCCAGGGTGTCGGAGTGGAGGGCGCCGAGCAGGCGCCGAAGCCCGTTGTAGGTCGTGTCGGCCAGATCGAGCGCCTCGTCGAGGTCGCCGCGGCGTCTCAACGCGATCGACAGGTCCTTGGCGGCCAGCAGGGTGCCGTGGTTGTCGAGCGACAACTGCTGGCGGCCGTAGTCGAAGGCGTCCTGCCCGAGGTAGACGGCCATGTCGTAGTCGCCGCAGAGGCGCACCGCCCTCGACAGCGCGCTCCAGGTGCTCAGCACCATCGACGACCCCACGCCGGTCCGGGCCGTGCTGAGGTCGCGCAGCAGGACCTGGAACATGTCACGGGCGGTGGCGTAGTCGCTCGTCAGGGAGTAGTCGATCGCCAGGTTGTGGCGGACGCGGAACATGCCGGTGGTGTCGGGGGTGGCGGCGTTCCGGTATCTGCGCAGCAGCTCGCCGTCCTGCTCGCGGGCCCGCTGGAACTCGCCGGCGACACGCAGCGTGCTGCCGTAGCTGTTGGTCGCCCACAGCGTCTCGGAGTGGTCGGGCCCCAGCTCCTTGCGCATCGCCTCGAGCGTGTCGTGGTCGGTCTGGTAGGCCAGCGTGTACTCGCCCATGCCGCGCAGGATGTTGCCGAGGTGCTTCCTGGCCACCAGGACGTCGGGGTGGTCGTCGCGCTCCTCCCGCTGGGTCCACTTCTCGATCAGCTCCTCCACCTGGGCGCGGGCCAGTTCGTAGTTCCCGGCGCGGTAGAGGTATCGCACGGTGTTGAGCGCGAACTCCCGGACGTTGGGCGTGGCGCATTCGGCCAGGTTGGAGTAGCCGATGTGCGGCACCAGTTCCTCGAACGCCTTCCAGTTGGCGTTGTCCTCCGGGTCTTTGGGCGCGGAATGCGCGAGCAGGAGGTGCACCTCGTGGCGGATGTCGTGTTGCTGCTTCGGGTCGAGCTCCTCGCGCAACAGCGTCTGGATCAGCCGGTGGACCTGGATCGTCCGGGTGGTCGAGTCGATCTTCGCGAGGGCGAACCGGCCGAGGCCGCTCAGCGCCTTAGTGAGCAGCAGCGGGTCGTCGAGGATCGGGGCGATACGCGGAGTCTCGGCCTCGGTGCCGCGGCGGAAGACGTCGCGCGGGATCGGTTCGGGGCCGAAGAACGCGCAACAGCGCAGGATCTCGATCGCCTGGGGCAACCGGGTGCGGAGCTGGTGCACCGACAGCTGCCAGGCCGCCGCCATCGACTGCGGGTAGTCGTCGGACTTGCCCATGCCCATCAGGCCGGTGGTCTGCGACTCGAGCAGGGTGATGTACTCGTCGATGTCCATCGCCGTCTCGTACATCAGGGCGCCCGCCTGCTCCAGGGCGATCGGCAGGTCGCCGAGCTTCTCGGCCAGGATGTCGAGCTTCTCGTCGGGCATCTCCCGGCGGATGCGGTTGGCCAGGAAGGTCTTGCTCTCCTCGCGGTCGAACACGTCGACGCGCAGGCTCTGCACCCGGCTGCCCCACTGCGGGTTGCGTGAGGTGATGAGGGCGTGGCCGGGGCCGCCGGGGATGTAGTCGCTCAGCGAGGCCGGGTCGACGGCGTTGTCGAAGATGAGCAGCCATTTGCGATAGGGCTCGCCCCGCTCCAGCGCGCGTTTCACCGTGCGGGCCGTCTCTTCGATGCCCAGGCCGACGCTGGGCGGCAGACCGAGGTGGGAGGCCAGCGCGGCGAGCGAGGCCGGCACGAGTTCGCGTTTCTCGGAGGGGATCCAGTAGACGACGTCGTAATGCCGCCGGTAACGCCAGGCGTATTCGATCGCGAGCTGGGTCTTCCCCACGCCGCCCTGCCCCTGCAAGGCGTTCGCCTTCGGTTCGAGCACCACCGAACTCACCTGGGTGATGTTGTCGCGGAGGGCGAGCAGGAGATCTTCACGTCCGGTGAAATGGGGATTCTTCGGTGGAACCCGTTCCCAGACCAGTGGGACCCGATCGGAAGTCGAGTGCGCTGCATGGGAAGACTCCACGGGAAACCTCCGCCACTGTCCCACCACGGGAACCTTGGATTATGCCGTAATACTAAAGCTTGATTCACCGCCCCGGTCATCACAGAATCGTAAGGAAGCATGGTGACGTTGCGGGGAGACCTCCAGGCGAGGAACCGGTCCCGATACCGGGAAAAGGACGCCCGTAACCCGCCCTCAGGGTGCGAGGAGAGCACATGCAGGAAAATCAGAACGGTGGGATTCCCAATTACGGATCGTTGTCGCTCGGGGATCTCATGGCGATGAGCGTGCAGCGTCCGGCTCTGGACTGGGTACTCGCCGAGGGCGAGCCCGTGGCGAGGTTCCAGAGCGCCTATTAACGGACGCCGTCCGCGGCCGTGCAGGTGCGACGGACCGGCCCACAAGCGATCAGAACCGATATATCGTGCCGGGGAGTGGCCGTGGGCCGGTTCGACCGCGAGGTGTTTCTTTGCACGAGATGGACGAGCGTGACTGGGAACGGCTGATCTTCCAGTTGACCAAAGGCGCCTGCACGCCGTTTCTGGGGGCCGGAGCCTGCGCCGGGGTGCTCCCATCGGGCTCCGAACTCAGTCAGACCCTGGCCGACCAGTGGGAATACCCCTATCCCGACAAGGGAAATCTCACCAAGGTCGCCCAATACGGCACGGTGAAGTTCGGTGAGGCGGTGTACGTCAAGGAGAAGATCTGCCAGGTGCTCTCCACCGGCGCCATCCCCGATTTCGGCGACCCCGCCGAACCCCACGCCATGCTCGCGCGTTTTCCGCTGCCGGTCTATCTCACCACCAATTACGACGACTTCATCGTCAGGTCGTTACGCGCCGTCGGCAAGGACCCCAATGTGATGCTCTGCCCGTGGAATCCGGGCATCACATTCGACGAGGACCTGTTCCGGCGGAAGATCGGCTGGAATCCCCAGCCCGACGCGCCGCTCGTCTATCACCTGCACGGCCGCCTGGGAATGCCCGAGTCGATCGTGGTGAGCGAAGACGACTATCTCGAATTCCTCACCAATCTGGCCTTTGATCGGGCGGCGGATGAACCTACCATGCTCCCACCGGTGATTCTCGGCGCCCTCACCACGCGGTCGCTGTTGTTCATCGGTTACAGCCTGCAAGACTGGACCTTCCGGCTGCTGTTCAACAGCCTCAACCGCGCGGTTCCGGGAATCAACCGGCGCCGGCATCTGAGCGTTCAGTTGTCACCGGAGGGCGACGACGCCGCGGTGAAAGTGTTGCAACGGCAGATGGAACAGCACTATGGGGAGTGGAAGGTCTCGATTTTCTGGGGGACGGCCGAAGAGTTCAGCAAGCAACTTCTAGGGCGGATGACGACGTGAACCGGCTCAGTGGAGGTCAGGCGGCACACCAGCCCTACGTCGGCCTGCGGGCGTTCCGCGCCGACGACGCCTACCGGTTCTTCGGCCGGGAGCGGGCGGCTCACGACCTGGCCGCCTACTGGCAGGCCAACCGTCTCACGATCCTCCACGGCCCCTCCGGCGCCGGCAAGACCTCGCTGCTCCAGGCCGGCGTGCTGCCGTTGCTCGACCCCGAGACCACCGACACCCTGCCGGTCGGCCGGGTGTCCTACGGCTCCGCGTTCCCCGTCGTCGACGGCTCGACCTATCCGACCGCGGCCCTGCCCCCGCAGCACAATCCCCACGTCTTCGCGCTCCTGTCGGCGTGGGCGCCCCGGGAGTCCCCGGCCCGGCTCGCCGGGCTGACGCTGGAGAGCTTCCTGCGCAGCCGGCCCGCCCGGCAGGATCCGTACGGCGATCCCATGCTGGTGCTGCTGGCGATCGACCAGGCCGAGGAGCTCTTCGACGACTTCGCCCAGCGCCACGTCTACCGGGAGTGGTTCCTCGACCAGCTCAAGCGGGCGCTCGACGCGGACAAGAACCTGCGGCTGCTCATGTGCGTCCGCGACGACCACCTCGCCTCGATCATGCCGTACGGCCGCAGGCTGGCCGCCCACGACCATCGCCGGGTGAGGCTCGACGCCCTGGAGCCCGACGAGGCCCGTGAGGCCGTCACCGGCCCGGTCCGCGGCTCCGGACGCGTCTACGACCGGTCCGCGGTCGACCGGCTGCTCCGCGACCTGACCGCCGACTCGCCCCCGGGCGCCCCCAGGGCCGAGCCGGTGCGGCTCCAGGCCGCCTGCTCGATGTTGTGGCGCTCGCTGCCGCCCGGCGTCCGCACCATCACCGAGGCCCACGTCGGCGACGTCGCGGCCACCGACAAGCAGGTCACCGCCTACTGCGAGGTCATGGTCAGGGAGGTCGCCGCCGCCCACCTCGACGGCGACACCGGGCGACTGCTGTCGTGGCTGGCGCGCACCTTCGTGACCCAGCTGGTCACCCGGCGGAGGGTCCGGGTCAGGGAGAACGTCACCGCCGGCATGGACAACACGATCGTCGACGCCCTGGCCCGGCGTGACATCCTGCTGCGCGACGCCGAATGGTGCGAGTTGTCGCACGACCGGCTCATTCAGCCCATCCTCCAGGCGGCCGGGCCGGTCGACCTGTCCGCGTCCGGCACCGAGCCCGACGACCTGCTGGGATCGGCCGAGCTCGCGCTGCGCGATCGCGACCTCGAACAGGCCAAGGCACAGGCGCGGGCCGCGCTCGACCGGGTCAGGGGCGACCGGCGGCTGGAGGCGGAGCTCCACACCTTCCTGGGCAACATCGCCCACCAGGAGCAGGAGTACGCCGCCTCCATCGACCACTACATGAGCGCGGCGGAGCTGTTCGAGTCGATCAGCGCCTTCGACGCGGTGGGCCGCCTGCTGGTCGGGATGGGCTGGTTGCGACTGGCGCAGGGACGTCCCGACCTCGCCGTCGAGGAACTCAACATCGCGCAGGGCCGATACCGCCACGACCTGAGCATCAAGACCGCCTTCGCCTGGGCACTGTGGCACGACGGCGCCCCGGCGCTCGCCCGCGACACGGTCACCGGCGTGCTGGAGCAGGATGGCGACGCGCTCGACGCGCTCCAGGCCCGCGGCGAGATCCTGGCGAGCATGGGGCAGTCCGAGGCGGCGCTCGCCGACCTCGAACGGGCCAGCCCCCTGCAGTGGCCGTCGACCAAGGCCGCCCACGCGCTGGCGTCGGCCAGGGCGGCCGACCCGCAGGAGTCCACGCCGGCGATCAAGAAGGAGATCCGCGAGGCGCTGGAGGACGCTCCCGACAGCGGCCCCGTCTGGCTCTACTCGGCGTGGATCAACCTGGCGCTGGCCGAGCGCGACCCGGCCGACGAGACGGCCAGGGACACGGCGCGCGAACACGCCCGGCGGGCGCTCAAGGCCCGCTCGCCGAGCCTGCCCCGGCACCTGAAGAACGAGGCGAAAGCCCTCAGCGGGGAGAGCTGAGCACTTCGGGCACGCCCCGCCACCGCGGCATCATGACGGACGCGCCGATCGCCATGACGACGGCGAAGGCGAAGATGAAGCCCGTCGCGTTGCGTCCCGATCCGATCGTCGCCAGCCACCCGCCCAGCGGCGCGGCCAGGCAGACCGCCGCGTGCGAGGCCAGCCGGTGCACGCTCACCACCCGCGCGAGTTTGTCGCGTTCGACGTTGCGCAGCTCGTAGGTCCGGATGGAGACGTTCATCAGCGAGCCGGCGCAGCCGGTCACCAGGGTGGCGAGCCCGTAGTACATCGGCTCGGTGAGGGTGGTGATGCACAGGGCGAACACCCAGATCCACATCTGGACGAGCAGCGCGGTGGTGCCGGGTCTCGTGTACTTCTGCACGACTTTGAATCGGGCCAGATTCGATCCGATGGCCCCCCCGATTCCGCCTCCAGCCAGGACGATTCCCACCAGGTACGGTGGCACGTCGGCCGATCCGGCGAGAAAGATGACGATGACGGTGTTGATGGCGAAATTCGTGGTGGTCGTGGCGAAGACCGCGTTCCGCATGAATTGGTGGCGTTTCAGCTCCGTCACGCCGATGCGGGTCTCCGCGAGGAACCGGCGGACGCTCCAACGGACGTCCTCTCGTTGCCGATGGCGGGCGGAATCGGCCCGACGGCGGCGTTTCCTGAGGTCGGCGATGGCCGACAGGAACAGCCCCGAGCAGAGGAACAGCATGGCGTTCGCGAAGAGCGCCACCGGCGCGCCCAATTGGAACAACAGGCCGCCCAGCGGCCTTCCCGCCAGCACCGCGAAATGTACACCCGTCTCGCTCGCGGCGAGTCTTTTCGTCATGTTCTCGTCGGGGATCAATTTCGAGAGAAGCGCCGTGTCCGCGAGAGAATAGACGACTCCGAGCGCTCCTTCGAGAAATGCGACCAGAACGAGGTGATATATCGTGACCTTGTACACGCAGGCGGGCACGAGCACGGAGAGGACCGCGACCCCGCGCGTGATCTCTGTGAAGAGCATGATCGACCGGGGGTTCAGCCGATCGGCCAGCACCCCGGCGGGCATGTAGAACAGCAGGCCGGGCACGGTGAGCGCGAAGGTCACCAGCCCGACTTCCATGGGTGATGCGCCCATGGCCACGGCGAGCAGCGGATAGATTATTCCCAGTGTCCGCGAGCCGATCGATGACGTCGCGATGCTCGCGACGGCCCGCAGGAAATGCGAACGCTGACGGCGCAGCCGGATGGTGCGTTTTCGCAGTTTGGCCCGCTGTCTTTTGGTCGTCGGCGGGCCGGACGCAGGAGAGTTCAAAAAACTCTCCTTTGCAGCCGTACGGACAATGGGCAGCCGAAAACACACCTATTGCCTCGTGGGCTGGTGCCGATACGGGGTCAGGCCATGCCGAAGCAGGCCGGGAAACACCCGAGGTTTCGAAGCATACTGGTGATTCGATGTTCTGGTCGTCTTTTGACGGATCACGGGGTGGCGTCGGGGCGTGTGCATGCGAGCGGTCAAGGCCAACCCGCCAGTAAAGCGCTCATTGGCCCCGGTGTCTGCGAATTTGATTTCGATTCGGCAAAGATGGGCGCCCCGGGGGTGCCGTGCTGAGGCGCGGGAGGACTGGTCACTCTTCCCTTCTTGGAACATTTGCGATGAGGAAGTACAAAGTACGGTAAGCGGGGGATTCGACGACGGCCGAAGGCGCGGGGGAGGAACCTTGACCGTGAAGGTGGAGACGCCGGACGGCCGGAGGCTCGCAGTCGAGGAGAAGGGGGCGTCCGGCGGCCGGCCGGTCTTCCTCCTTCACGGCACGCCGGGCAGCCGGGTCGGCCCCGCGCCGCGGCCGTCGGTTCTCTACCGTCTGGGCATCCGGCTCATCACCTTCGACCGGCCCGGCTACGGCGAGTCCGACCGGCACCCCGGCCGCACCATCGCCAGCGGCGCCGCCGACGTCGCGGCCATCGCCGATCGGCTGGGCCTCGAGCGGTTCGCCGTCGTCGGGCGGTCGGGGGGCGCCCCCCACGCCCTGGCGTGTGCCGCGCTCCTGCCCGGCCGGGTCGTCCGGGCGGCGGCGCTGGTCGGCCTGGCCCCCAAGGGAGCCGACGGGCTCGACTGGTTCGACGGCATGACGGCCTCCAACGTGCGCGAGTTCACGTTCGCGGGGGTCGGCCTCCCGGCGGTGGCGGCCAGCCTCGGGGCGGCGGCCGAGCAGATCCGGGCCGACCCCGCGGGCAAGATCTCCGGGCTCGCGCTGGAGGCGCCCGAGTCCGACCGGCGCACGGTCGCCGACATCGGCATCCGCCGCATGCTGCTGCGCAACTTCGCCGAAGGGCTGCGCGACTCCAGCGACGGGTGGGTCGACGACGTGCTCGCCTTCTGCTCCGACTGGACCTTCGACCCGGCCGCGATCCGGGTGCCGACGCTGGTGTGGCACGGCGAGAACGACGTGTTCTCGCCGGTCAGCCATGCCCGGTGGCTCGGCCGGCGCATTCCCGGAGCGATGTTGCGCATCGGGCGGGGCGTCGCCCACTTCGGCGCGCTCGACGTCCTGCCGGACGTGCTCGTGTGGCTGACCCAGGATCAGGTCGGCTGAGGCTCCAGGTCCCGGTTGATGCGGCGCCAGCTCTTCAGCGACGCGATCAACGGATGGGCCTCGCCCAGTCTGTCGGCCATGGCGTCCAGAGTCTCCGCCTGCAGTTCCCCCGCCTGCGCCGTGCGGCCCGACTCGAGCAGCGTGATCGCCAGGTTGGCCTGGCAGACGATGGTGTCGGGGTGGCGGTCGCCCAGAGTCTTGACCAGGCCGTCGCGGGACTCGCGGAACAGCGCCTCGGCCCGCTGGTGGTCGCCCAGGTCCGACAGCGCGTTGCCGAGATTGATCAGGCAGGTGAGGGTGAACGGGTGGGTCGCGCCGAGATGGTCGCGGAAGGCGTCGAGGGTCTCGTCGCCCAGCGCGATCGCCTCTTCGGCGCGGCCGAGCGCGCGCAGGTAGATGGCCACGTTGTTGGCGGCGACCCGGGCGTAGGGGTGGCCGGGCCAGAACAGTTCGACGTACTTCTCCCGCGTCGACGCCGCCAGCTCGTACGCCCCCGCCTTGTCTTCCAGGGCGGACCGGCACGAGGCCAGTTCCAGGAGCGCGGCGGGGGTCTCCGGGTGTGAGGGGTAGCGCTGGAGGAACATGTCGGCGACCCGTTTGGCGATGACGAACGCCTCCTCGTGTCGGCCGGCCTTGCGGAGGGACACCGACAGGCTCTTCTCCGCCCGCAGCGGTTCGATGTGGTCGTCGTCCACGGCCTCCCGGTACTTGCCGATCGTCGTGGTGAGCCACTCCGCCGACTCCCGGTAGTAGCCCGCCTCCCGCAGGTCGCGGCCGAGGTTCTGGGCGCTGCTCAGCGTGTCCGGGTGGAGGGGGCCGAAGACCTGGTTCATCCGCTCGTAGGTGTCCTGGTCGAGGTCGCGGGCGCTGAAGCAGTCGCCGACCAGACGGTAGGAGACCGCCAGGTTGTTGGCGGCGTTGAGCGTCTTGTCGTAGTCCTCGCCGTAGAGATCCCTCCAGAGCTCGTACGTCTCGCGGGCCAGCGCCAGGGCCTTCTCGAACTCGCCGTTGGCGCGCAGGTCGGCCCCCAGGGTGCCGCGGGTGAGCAGCGTGTGGGGGTGGTCGTCGCCCAGCAGTTCCCGCTGTTGCCGAAGAGTCCACTCGTTGAGCCGCAGCGAGGTCTGCGTCTTGCCGAGCCAGCGGTGCGCGTTGCTGATGTTGTGCAGCAGCAGCAGCCGCTGCCGTTCGACCTGGCCGAACTTGGTCTCCCAGAAGTCGGCCAGCCGCTGCCCGAGGTCGAGGGCGTTGACGTACTCACCACGCCGGTTGTAGTAGCGCACCCGGTCGGTGAGGAGTTTGCGGGTGTCCTCCTCCATGCAGTTCTCCGCCTCGGAGGGCAGCAGGTGAGGCCAGATGATGTCGTATCTCGGCCAGTTCGCGGGGTCGTCGACCTCGCCCTTCCTGGGCCGGGCCCCGACCAGGATGTCGTGCACCTCGTGCGAGGTGGCCTCGGCCTCCTCGACGGTCATCTGGTTGCGGATGACGGTCTGCACCAGCCGGTGCAGCTGGATCGTGTTGGTGGCGGGGTCGACCTTCGCCAGCGCGAAGCGGGTCACCTCGCGGATCAGCCGCGCGATCATGACCTTCTCGCCGCGGAGGTTGGGGTCGTACTTCAGCAGCGAGCGCATCATCTCGTCGCTGTAGATGAGTTCCTGGGAGATCGGCTCCGGCGCGAAGAAGGCGCACAGCTGGAGCAGCCGGACCGCCGCCGGCGAGCGTTCCTTCAACTGGGCCAGCGAGATGTTCCAGGTCTGCGCCACGGGCAGCGGGTAGCCGCGGGGCGGTTCGGTGAGCAGGAGCTCGGCGCTCTGCTTGAGCTGGGCCAGGTAGTCGGCGGCCGGGATGGCGGTCTCCGCGAGCCAGGCGGCGGCCTGCTCGATCGCGAGCGGCAGATGGCCGAGCTCCTCGGCGACGGCGAGCGCGCCGTCGCGTTCGAGCGAGGGGACCCTGCGCTTGAAGTGCTCCAGGCTCTCCTCCTCGCTGAAGACGTCCACCTCGAGGGGCGCCGCGACGTCGGCCCAGGCACGGTTCCTGGAGGTCACCAGGATGTGGCCGGCGCCGCCGGGCAGGTACTTCTGGACCTGTTCGGGGTCGCGGGCGTTGTCGAAGATCAGCAGCCAGCGCATCTGCCCGATCCGGAGCGCCTCCCTGGCCGCCTCGGCGCCGGCCACGACGCTGTCGCCGTAGCGGATGTTGAGCTTGGTGGCCAGCTCGGCGAGGGCGGTGTTGATCAGGTCGGGCTGCTCGGCGGAGATCCACCAGACGAGGTCGTAGTCGGCCCGGAAACGGTGGGCGTACTCCAGGGCGACCTGGGTCTTGCCCACGCCGCCGAGGCCGTGCAGCGCGATGGTCTGCTCCGGCTGGGCGATCGTGCGGTTGACGCCCATGAGCTGGTCGCGAAGGGTCTCCATCGCGGTGCTGCGGCCGGTGAAGGTGTTGTTCCGGGGGCCGACGTTCCAGATCGGCGGCACCGAGCCGGGGAAGCGCGAGCCGAGCTGCAGGTCGGCGGGGTAGCCGCGGGGGTCGCGCCCCAGGGAGTGCAGCAGGGCCTCGGTCGCCTGCTCGGCGGTCAGCCGCAGCAGGTCGACGGGCGGCTGATCGGCGAACGGCGCGGTCAGGCGCACATCGGCCACCCGCAGCGCGATCAACGACCGCGGGTTCAGCAGGTCGGACGTCTGGCGCAGCCCGTCGAGCTCCGCGACCACCCGCATGTACGCCGGCGACACGACCGCCATGACCTGCATGTGCGGGTCGAAGGCCGGTTCGGCCACGCTCGGGGAGAGCGACTTCGGCACCACCCGGGCGCCCGCGCGCTCCAGCACCGACCTGATCCAGTCGGCCCACATCCGGTCTTCCGGCACATAACTGAGCAGGACGTCGGCCTGGTCGGCGACCCGGCGGCGGGTGAAGGCCTCGAGCCAGCGGGTGCGGAGCGCGCCGTCCATCGGCGGCAGCGCGGTCACGTCGCCGTCGGTGATCGCCCCGGTCAGCCGTTCGTACGCGGCCAGCAGCGAGTTCGGCGATCCGGAGCCGTCACCGAAGGTGGCGAGCGTCTCCTCGAAGGCGTAGAAGCGCTTGTACGGGATCTCGACCGCGCCCCAATAGCGATTGCGCTCGTCGGGGGTCATGCCCGAGGGGAGGTTGTCGAACCGGCTCCGGGCGAGCTGGCGTCCGGCGTCGAGCTTCTCCTTCTCCCCGTCGTCGATGCGCATCGGCACCGGCAGGATGCGGATGGGCTTGGTGCGGATGCGTTCCTCGATGTACCGGGCCACCTTGGCGGCCCCCTCGATGCTCTGGTCGGCCATCGTGAAGCAGTCGACCAGCAGGTCGGGCAGGTGCAGCGTGCAGATGTCGGCGATGTCACTGCGGCCGGTCCGGCTGTCGATCAGGGTGAAGTCGTAGTTGGCCTTCATGTCGGCGCGCATCGCGTCGAAGAACAGCCCGCCGCCGAGCCGGTCATAGAGGTTGTCCCAGTCGAATGTGGACACCAGCGACGAGTAGTCGCGGTTCTGCTGCCCGGCCGAGACGAAGTCGAGGGTGCCCTCGCCGGGGAACTCCCATTCGAGGGAGACGGCGTGCGGCATCACCCTCGCGTAGTCGACGTGCCAGTCGGTGGCCCGCTGCTGCGGCCGGATGGCGGCCCAGACGTACTCGTTGATGATGTCGATCACCCCGGGGGTCGAGGCGATCACCTCGTCCTCGAGGAAGGGGTGGAAGAACTTGTGCAGGCCGGGCGACTCCAGGTCCCAGTCGACCACGAGGACGCGCTTGCCGTTCGCGGCCAGCACCCAGGCCGTGTTGGCCAGCGCCATCGTGCGCCCCGTCCCGCCCTTGTACGAGTAGAACGTGATGATCTGGCCGTCGCCGTCACCCATCGGGCCCTCCGCGTCCATCAGTCTGAGCTTTCCGGGCTGTTGCCCTTCGGGGGATACGGCGTGGCCTTGCGCAGGAACTGGTTGCCCGCCCGGTTCAACGCGTCGGGGAAGGCCCGCCGGAATTGGGAGTAGTGGTCGATCGACTCGGTGGACAGGTCGGACCATCGTTTGTGCAGCGTCGCCTGCAGCGCCGACCGCAGCTGGGCCTCGCGCGACGTGGTCTCGGCATCGTCCCGGTTCCAGGGGATGATCACGCTGACCCAGGGCAGCTCCGCCTGGTCGAAGGCGGCCAGCGCGGCCAGGCAGACCGGGTCGGTCACCGCCCACGGATCGATGATCACGACTCCCGGCCCGGTGGGCTGCTTGCCGGCGAGCAGCTCAGGACGGAAGTCCGACAACGATCCGATCTCCGTGCGGAACCCGTTGGCGGTGGCGAGTTCGAGCGCGTAGTAGAAGAGCGACCGAGGCTGCTCCTCACCGCGGAACGGGTTCCAGTCTTCCGGCAGCCGCCCGTAGAAGTAGGGGTTGCGGCCGGTGGGCAGGCGGTCGCGGTCGGGCACGACCACGGTGAGGGTCAGCGCCTGGGCCGCGTCGAAGTCTTCGAACGCGCTGGTGAGCGAGGGGAAGTCGACCGGTTCGATCGGCTCCAGCCGGGTGCTCTCGCCTACCTCGACGATGCGGCTGGCCAGCGCGTGGGTGGCCAGCTGGTAGGACGGGCGGCGGACGGCCAGTTTGCTCAGGCCGTAGAAGCCTTCGTCGCGGTAGCGCGGCCCCAGTTTCTCGTGGGCGAACTGGATCGATCGGGCGACCAGGGGGAGCGCTTCGGGCTGCATCGGCGTCCACAACGCCGGGATGATCGCCTCGGGGCGGCGGCCGTCGAACCCCGGCTGGCTGTTGATTCGCTGGACGAAGGCGGTCCACTCACGACCGCAGTTCTGGCTGACGAAGTAACGCCGGGAGTAGAGCGGGACGAACACCCGGCAGGTGGCCAGAGCCTCGGCCAATCGCCGGTGCCACAGGTGCCCGGTGAGCAGACCGCTGTCCATGAAGCCCGCCATCGAGGGGTCGGGCAGATCGGTCATCTCCAGGACGTGGTCGCACAGGTCCTTGAACAACTTGGCGACCCACCGGTTCGCCTTGGGATCCTCGTTGGGGGTGTGGGCGTAGCTGAGGAAAAAATAGGGGCCGGGTGGCCGTGGAGCCGGCTGCAATACCATCCCCCCTCCCTCCACTTGCTCACTATAGGAATGCGCCCCCGGAGGTGAGAGACCCCCGAGGGGCCTAATTTGCCGATTTTCGTTCCCGCCTCATCCAGTCCACGGCGAAATCCACCGCCTGGCGTACCGGAAAGAAATGGCAGTGCGCGCCGCCGACCATTCCGCGCCGCACGTTCCCCGTCGCCGCGAAGTCGGCCCCGAGCTGGGCGAAGTCGCTGTCGTCGAGGACCACGTCGGTGAACTCCCACCATTTCCGGCCGTCGCCGTCCCGCACAACGCAACGGTAGAGCCTGGTCGGAGTATGCGGATGGAGGTAGCGATATTCGGCCAGGTGGAAAACCGTGCAACGGTCGAACCCGACGCCCATCAGCAAGACGTGCCCGCCGATGTCATAAAGGCGGGCGAGTGGTGAATCCTCTCCGTGGTGGCATTCCAGGTCGTGCCCGGAGACCAGCTTGCCCGCGAGGGGGCCGATGGCGGCGTAGGAGGTCTGCGGGTGGGCGCTCCGCACCGCGCCGGGGGAGAGCCGGACCGTCTCGGCGACGGCGCCCATGGCCGTGGACGGAGTCGTGGCGGGGTCGAACGGCGGCATCTCGTCGCGGAACCGCCGGGCCTCCTCCTCGGACATGCCCTCGGTCGCCGCCCGGTACCAGGGCGAGGTGTCGGAGTTGGCGGTGGTGAAGACCGGCACGACCAGCGTCCCCTCCGGGCCGAGCACGCCGGTCAGCGCCGTGACCACACTCGGGGCGCCGCCCTCGACCCAGCCGATGCTCCGCATGGAGGAGTGCACCATCAGCGTCTGGCCGGGGGCGACGCCCAGGGCCCGCAGCTCCTCGCCCAGGCCGCCGGCCGTCACGACTGCGACTGGAAGGCCTTCAGATGGGCGGCGGAGGCGGCCCTGGCCTGTTCTTCGACCTCGTGGGGGAGTGCCTCGAGAAGCCAGGGGGCCAGGGTGTCACGCATCCGGGCCACGAAGGCGTCGCCCAGCTCGGTGAGCGCCTCGCTGGTCGCCAGCGTCGTGATCGCCTCGGACGTCTGCGCCCGCCAGCGCGCGAACTCGTGGGTGGCCGGATCGGGCGCGACATGCCGGCGCCGGCGCCAGAAGTCGGCCACCGCGATGTGCGCGTAGGTGCCCTGCAGCAGCCCTTCGAGCGGCCGGGGATCCGGACGCCAGGGCGCGTAGAAGGTCTTCTCGACGGTCTCGTCGTAGAGGTCGAACATGTCGAGGATCGCGCCCAGCTTGACGTGCTGGAACTCGTGGATCAGCAGCAGCGCGAGCGTGGCCGGATCGGCGGGGAGCGCGGCCGCGACCGCGCCGAACGCGTGGCGGGCGGCCGAGCTGACGTCACGACCGGTGGGGTCGGGCCGCAGCGGCATCAGCGTCGTCAGTCCGGCGCGCAGCCCCGGCAGGTATTCGGGGTAGTCGGCGGCGATCAGCTCCCAGGCCGCCGCGAAGCTCTCCTGCCACCGGGCGAGTTCCTGATCGCTCAGCCGTCCGGCCGCGGGCCACTGGTGACAGTCGCGGTAGGGGTCGGCGTCCTCGACGACGACGGAGTGACCTGCCGCGAGGAGGGTGCGGACCGGCCGCCATTCGCCGCTTCCGTCGATGGTCCTGACGCGGCCTTCGTCGACTTCGATCCAGACGTCGTCGCCGTCGACGTCGGCGAGGGTGCCGACCGTCGGCAGGTGCACGGCGCCCGCCCTCACGTCGGCGCGGATCTTCAGGTGGGCGCCCGCCCGGGCCGCGACGGCCGCCGCGATGTTGCGCAGGTGCCCCGAGGGCGCCGCGCCCCGCAGGAAGCCCACCGCCCACACCCGGACGTAGGGATGGGCGATGACGCCGTTCACCGCGCCGCGGAAGGCCTCGTCGAGGTCGACCAGCGTCCTGGCCGCGTCGGGTTCGGCGGAGGCCATGCGCTCGTCGGTGATCAACGCCCGGCGGATGCTGATCTGCGATCCGATGAGCGACCGGATCTCGGCCGCGCCGCCGTAACCCGCGGCGAGGGTCTCGATGGTCTGCGGGGAGACCTGGTGGGCCTGCATCTGGGTCGCCTCACGGACGTGGCTGATCAGTGTGAAGAGGTCTGCGCAATAGACGCTCGGGTTGTCGAAGGAGTCGTCACGGAAGCGGTGGGGATAGAGCCCGCCCCCGCAACTGGACACCACCGGACAGGCCTGGCACGTCGCCGAGAGCCCTTCGACGCCTTGCTGCCGGGCGGTGATGCCGGGGTGGCCCGCCACCGCGTCGAGACTGTGCTGGAAGACGTCGAGCCCGGTGGCCGGGGCGCCGTCGAAGGCCACCTTCAGCGAGTCGACCTGCTCGTAGGAGCCGTCGGTGTCGATGACCACCAGGCTGCTGGGCTCGACCCCGATGGCCTCGCTGAGGCTCGACTGCCCGTAGGTGGTGCGGATGATCGAGTCGAACAGCCGGATGCGCACCGGGCGCGCGTCCTTCTCCCAGCGGTCGTAGATCGCGCCCAGCCAGTCGGCGTATTCGGTCTCCGACCGGCGTGGCGGGGGTTGGTTCCACGTGGCGTGGGGGAGCAGGAAATCGATCTTCGGGGGCTCGAGGCGGAGAAGCGATTCGTAGACCCGTATCGGATCGTTCATGGTGTCGATCGTGCAGAGGATACCGCTGAACAAATGGGGGCGGTATCGCCGTAGAAGTTCGATGCTGCCCACGACGCGGTCGTAGCTGCTGCGTCCGTTCGCGTAGCGCCGATGCCGGTCGTTGGCCTCGCGGTCGCCGTCGAGGGAGACGCCGATATGGACGGCGTGCTTATCGAATACGTCGAGATATCGTTCGCTCAGAAGTACGGCATTCGTATGGACTTTCATCCGGAGTTCGGCCGCCGGACTTATGTGGAGATTCAGGATGGTGAGAATCTCGTCGAGCCGCTCCGGGCCCGCCAGAAGCGGCTCGCCGCCATGGAGAATGACCGATACGTCGCTCAGTTCGCGGCTTCTCGCATGGTCGGCGATTCGCGTCGCTATACGGGTGACGGTTTCAGATGGGACCACCTTGGGTTTCGCCTGCCACGACTGGTCGGCATGCTCGTACACATAACAGTGATCGCAGGCGAGATCGCAACGCGTGTGCACCTTCACCACGAATTGGCGAAGGGCAAGATGGTGCCCTTTCAATTCAGCCCGTCCGGGTCGAGTCGGATCAGATGGAGGCCTGGAAGGCGGCCACGCCCACCCGGGACGTTTCCGGCATGATCCGCCCGAGCATCGAGGCCAGTTCGCGGCCGTTGTACTTGGCCACGGACGACAGCGGCTCGTCGCAGATGTCCATGATCGCCGAAGGGATTTCGGTCCCGTTGTGGTTCATTTTCAGGCCCCTAGATAGGACAGCGGTGGAGGGGGTCACCGCGTCGTTTCGATGTGCACGCGTTCGGACCAGGGCGCCACCCCTGACAGAAGTGATTCAGACATACCCCCAGAAAGGTCATGTCATGGATGAAAAACGGCATGACTTTGGAGCGGGATCTATCTTGGTTCTGTATGGCCGGTGCCCGGATAAGCCCACGTAAAGGCGGTGTGGGCTCATGGTCTCTGGGTGTTCGCGCGCCCCGCCCGCACTAGGCAAGGAGGCGGCACGGATTTTGTACCACACAGAGTGACCACCGTAAGGGACCTCGACTGAAACGAGACATGCGGCAGCCTGATTCGGCCATGCCCGAAGTGGGACGGCACCCTGTTCTGGCGACTCGCTCCTAGGTGCGTGGGCGGTGTCGGTCGCGGGGGCCGGGCGCCGGCTCGTCGCCCTCCATGGTTGCACACTGGGGCGGGCAATTGCAGTCGGTTCGTATCCGGAGAATTCTTTCCACCACTTCTCGGGGATCCGGAGGTGGCGGGTCTCCGTTCCGCCCCGAGGGAAATCTTCTCGCGGGCATCGGTTTCCCTGTCGATCTTGTGCGGCGATCGGGTGTCCGAGCTCGATTATACGGTCGGGCCGCGCATAATCAATGGGGGGTGGCGAGCAGTCTGTTCAATGTCTGAACGCCGAATTCGAGCCCTTCGACCGGCACCCGCTCATCGATCCCGTGAAACAGTGCGAAGTAGTCGAGATCGGGCGGAAGCAATAGCGGGGCGAAACCATAGCCTTTGATGCCGAGCCGGGCGAAGGATTTGGCGTCCGTGCCCCCTGTCATAACATATGGCACGGGTCGGCCGGTGGGGTCCATGGCCGTCAGGGCCGCGCCCAGTTCGTGGAACAGGCCGCTGGTCGGCGCCGACGGGGCGTCCTCGAAGTTGATGAACTCCCGGGTGATCCGGGGGCCCAGCAGCCGGTCGAGAGTGTCGAGGAATTCCTCCCTGAATCCCGGTACGAATCTGCCGTCAATTCCCGCCTCAGCCGTCCCGGGAATAACATTGATCTTGTATCCGGCGTTCATCATGGTCGGGTTGGTGGAATTCCTGATCGTGCCCTTGAAGAGAGCGGCGGCCTTCGGCGGCACCCCTGACAGGTTCGCGGGGTCGATCTCCATCCCGAGGATCCCGGAGAGCTCGCCGATCATCGCCGACACCGCCGGCGTGAGCCGGATCGGCCACTCGTGGTCGGCCACCCGCGTCAGCGCCCGCGCCAGCTCCGCCACCGGATTGTCCACCGGCGGCTTCGACCCGTGTCCCGCCACGCCCCGCGCCGTCACCTTCATCCACGCCGTCCCCCGCTCCCCGACCCCGATCGGATACACCCGCACCCCCGACGGCATCGTCACCGAGAACCCCCCCGACTCCGAGATCGCCTCGCTGCACCCCTCGAACAGGTCAGCGTGCTCGGAGACCACGTACCGGGACCCGAACTCCCCGGTCGACTCCTCGTCGGCCAGGAAGGCGAGCACCAGGTCACGCCGGGGCCGCACCCCCTGCCGCACCCACGCCAGCGTCATCGCCAGCGACCCCTTCATGTCCACGGCCCCGCGCCCGTGCACGTATCCGTCGGCGATCTCCCCGCTGAAGGGGTGGACGGCCCAGTCGGCCGGGTCGGCCGGCACCACGTCGAGGTGCCCGTGGATCAACAGCGCGTCCGGTGAGTCGCCGGGGACCCGGCAGATGACGCTGGCCCGGCGCGGGGCGCTCTCCACGATGACCGGGGAGAGGCCCGCCTCGGACAACAACCCGGCCACGTATTCGGCGGCCTCCCGTTCCCCGGGCCCGGGGTTGGTGGTGTCGATGCGGATCAGCTCGGAACAGATCTTGGCGGCCTCGCTCATGATGTCAGCCTTCCTGATTGAGCATCCCCCTACTCACGCCACCCCGCCGGAAGCGCGCCAGGCTCCGGATATGCGGCGGAATCTGCTGATCTATCAGGGCCCCGGCGCGCCCCCGACCCCGGAGGGCTGGCACGCCGCCAAGGTCACCCACCACGACCCGCGAAGCCTCTGCCGGTGGATCGACGTCAACTGGGACGGCGGGCGCATCGCCCTGGTCGCCCACGGCACGGCCGGTCTGGTCTTCCGCCACGCCTACCTGGTCGCCAACGGCGACGACGACTCCCGCGAACACCGTCCCTGGGCGGGGCACGTCTCCCGCATGGTCCTCCTGGCCGTGCCCAACCGGGGCGCGGGCCTCGGGCGGTTCCGCAGAGGCGGCCCCTACGTCACCGACCTGCGCGTCCGCTGGGTGGACCACTTCGACCGCACCACCGACCCGGTGAAGGTCGTGCAGGTCAACGGGCCGTCGGCGAGCCGCGACGACTGCGTGGACGTCGAACAGTTCCCCAACGCCCGGCTCGTCCCCACCCCCGACGTCTTCGACAACAGGGTCATCCTGGAGGCGGTCCTGGGCCGGTTCCAGCCGACCACGCCCCCGTCGCGGCCCGCCCCTCAGCCGGCGGAGTTCCTGCTCACGTCGTACACGAGACTGAGCACCTTCCTCGACGAGTACGCCCAGACCTACGCCCTGCACCGCCACGCCGGCCTCACCGTCACCGCGGTCGAGGGAGGGGCCAGAACCCTGGCGAAGGCCCTGGACCGGGTGCCAAGTCTGAGGTTCGACACGGTCCGGCTGGACCGCCCGGCCCTCTCACCCGACTTCCCCTGGCACCGGGTCATCGAGCGGGAACAGGCGGGCCACATCACCTGCACTTGAGAAAGCCCCGCCGATGTCCCGCGGTCCCGGCCTCAGGTCGTCATCCGAGTGAAGGCGCGTCTGGGTGCGGCCCACGAGAAAGCCTCGCCGATGTCCCCGCCGTCCCGGCTTCGGGTCGTCATCCGAGTGAAGGCACATGAAAAGCGGAGGTTCAGCTGTGCCGCGCGCCGCAGACCGCCGGGCATGGCATAGGGCGCGGCAAAGGCGGCGGCTCCGCCCGGAACGCTCCGGGCGGAGCCGCCACACCCGCCTACAGGTACAGGCCGGTCTCGACCGGAGTCTCCTCCGGCGCCACACCGGCCTTGAGCGCGAACATCTCGGCCAGCGTCAGCCCGCCGGGCCCCACTCCGGCCGGATCGCCCAGCCACGCCGCGGCCTCGTCGGGCTGCATGCGCCCGACCTCGATCTGGGCCAGGCACCGGCCCGGCCGCACCACCGCCGGATGCAGCCGCTGCAGGTCCTCATTCGTGGTGACGGCGACAAGGACGTCCCGTCCCTGACCCAGCAGGCCGTCGGTCAGGTTCAGCAGCCGGGAGAGCCCCTGCCCGGCGGACATCTTGGCCTCCGCGCGGATGAGTTCGTCGCAGTCCTCCAGGACGAGGAGCCGCCACTTCTTCTCGTCGTGGTCGGGGCAGTCGCAGCCGACCGCCACCTCCATCAGGTATCCGGGGTCGTTGAACAGCCGCTCCGGGTCGAGCACGCAGTCGACCTGGCACCACGACCGCCACTCGCGGGCCAGGGTGCGCAGCAGCGTCGTCTTGCCCGTTCCGGGCGGGCCGTGCAGGAGGAGCAGGCGGCCGGGGGCCGAGCCGGGCCGCAGGGCCATCAGGGAGTCCAGCTTCCCCTGCGCCAGGCGCGGGTAGTTGCGCCGCACGTCCGCCCACGCCGAGGCGCCGATCGTCTTCGTCGAGCGCCTCCGGCCGTGTTCGGACTTCCAGAAGAAGCCCATCGTCACGTTGTCGTCGTCGGTCGGGCGGGGTTCGGCGGCGTCCTTCACGGTCTCGGCCACCACGGCGGCGGCCAGGTCCTCGGTCACGGCCGTCACCGCGACCATCGCGTTGCCGCCCTTGTAGCGGATGACGCGCATGGTCCAGCCCTCGCCCTCGTACAGGCGGGAGTCGGGGCCGTCGTCGGAGGAGGCGGCGCGCACCAGGACGCCGCCGGAGGCGGTCAGGGGCGCGTCCTTGCGTACTCTTTCGACGCTGGCAGTCTGCGCCCACGGCTGGGTTCCGGTCGCGAACGGGGACAGGGCCAGAGCGTCGATGATGTCGGCGGGGCTGTCGCTGTCGTCGACCCACACTTTCATCTCGAGCGGAGTCATGGGGGTAATGATCCCGATCTGTCGGGGGAGGTGTCGACGCATTATCCGTTTACGCGTGGGACACGGGGGCGAAATCGGCCTCGCGTAGGAAGGTGAGGCATGGCGATCGATCCGTTCGTTCCGTGGGGTTCCGTGACGCCTGAGGCCGGGGGGCCTCGCCTGGCGGTCAAGGATGTCGTCGACGTCGAGGGGCTGCCCACCGGGGCGGGCCATCCCGATCTGCTGAAGGAACCGGCCGAGCGTGACGCGGAGGCCGTGGCGCGGCTCCGCGCCATGAGCGTGTTCGCCGGCAAGACGCACACCGACGAGCTGGCCTGGAGCCTGGGGGGCACCAACCACCACTACGGTGCGCCCGAGAACCCGGCCGCGCCCGGTCACGTCTGCGGCGGGTCGTCGAGCGGGTCCGCCGCGGCCGTCGCCGGCGGCCGCGCCGATCTCGGGCTTGGCACCGACACCGCCGGTTCGGTCCGCGTCCCGGCCTCTTTCTGTGGTCTGTACGGCTACCGCCCCACCCATTCCCGCGCTCCCCGTGCGGGCATCGTGCCGCTGGCGCCCTCCTACGACGTGCCCGGCCTGCTGGCCCGGGAGCTGCCGCTGCTCGAACGGGCGGCCGGCGTGCTCGTCGACCCCGCGCCCCGGCCGCCGGCGCCGGAGCGGGTCTGGGTGCCCGCGGACCTCTGGAGCGAACTGTCCCCGCGGGTGGGCGCCGCGCTGGCGGCGGGCATCCGCGACCTCGGGCTGCCCGTCGACCGGACCCCGCTCGGGCTCGACGCCACCGACGCGTTCGCGGTCACCCAGGCCGCCGAGGTGTGGGCCTGCCACGGCGAATGGGTCAAGGCCGAGCGGCCCGCGTTCGGGCCCGGCGTCGCCGCCCGGTTCGCGCGGGCCGAGAGCCTCACCGCCGAGGAGGTCAGCCTGGCCCGCAAGACCGTCGCCGAGGCGCGGCAGCGGCTGCTCGACCTGCTGGAGGGCGCCGTGATGGCGCTGCCGAGCGCGCCCGTCACGGCCCCGGCGCTCGGGCGGCCGGCCCGGACCCGGGCGGCCACCCTGCGGCTGACCTGCCTGGCGCCGATCGCCGGGGCGCCCGTCCTGTCGCTTCCGGTGACGCGGGTCGACGGGCTGCCGCTGGGGCTGTCGCTCACGGCCGCCCCGGGGGGCGACGAGAACCTGTTCGCGCTAGCGTCGGGGGCATGACGACGATTGGCTGGGACGGCGACGCGATCGTCCTCATCGACCAGACCCGGTTGCCCGGCGAGGTCGTCCACCTCCGCATCACCACGGTCGCGGAGCTCGTCGACGCGATCAAGCGGCTGGCCGTGCGGGGCGCGCCCGCCCTCGGGGTCGTCGGGGCGCTGGGGGTCGCGCTCGCCGCCCGTACCGGCGAGCCGGTCGAACCCCTGGCGGCGGCCCGGCCGACCGCGGTGAACCTGGCGTGGGGGGTGCGGGAGGCCGCCCTGGCGGCCGATCCGCTGAAGCGGGCCCTGGAGATCCGCGAGGAGGACGTCCGGGCCTGCCGGGAGATGGGGGAGCGCGGCGCCGACCTGCTCGCCGCCTACGGCGCGAGCCGTGTCATGACCATCTGCAACACCGGCGCGCTGGCAACCGTCGAGCGCGGCACCGCGCTCGGGGTGATCCAGACCATGCACGAACGCGGCGCGCTCACCGAGGCCATCGCGCTGGAGACCCGGCCGCTGCTCCAAGGCGCCCGGCTCACCACCTGGGAGCTCCAGAGGATGGGCGCGCCGTTCCGGCTCGTCGTCGACTCGGCCGGGCCGTTCCTGCTGGCGCGCGGCGCGGCCGACGCCGTCGTCATCGGGGCCGACCGCATCGCCGCCAACGGCGACACCGCCAACAAGATCGGCTCCTACATGCTCGCCCTCGGCGCCCACCGGGCCGGGGTGCCCTTCGTCGTGGTCGCGCCCGAGACCACCGTCGACCCGCGCACGCCCGGCGGCGCCGACATCGAGATCGAAGACCGGGGGAGCGGCGAGGTCACCGCGCTGCCCGGCGTCGCGGCCTACAACCCCGCCTTCGACGTGACGCCCGCCGAGCTCATCACGGCGATCGTCACCGAGCGGAGGGTGGTCCGTCCCGCGCGGGGCGAAACGCTCATTTCGTGATCAAGAAACTGGCCCGCATGCGCTAGCGTCTTGACGACTTCCGTCATGTTCCAGACATCCATGGAGATGATTCGCAATGCGCACAGAACCCCCTTTCCGCGCGGATCACGTCGGCAGCCTCCTGCGGCCGGCCACCCTGCTCCAGGCTCGTGACGACTACGCCAAGGGCACCCTCGACGCCGCCGGCCTGCGCGCCGTCGAAGACGCCGCCATCCGCGACGTCGTCGCCCTCCAGGCCGAGGCCGGCCTCCAGACCGCGACCGACGGCGAGTTCCGCCGCGCCTCCTGGCACATGGACTTCATCTACCGCCTCGGCGGCATCAGCGTGGCCGCCGACGAGCAGATCGTCGTCAAGTTCCGCAACGAGAACGAGAAGATCGAGTTCACCCCCAAGGGGATGAAGGTCGACGGCAAGATCACCCTTAACGAGACGATCTTCGGCGACGACTTCGCCTATCTCCAGAGCGTGGCCGGCGAGGGCCAGACCCCCAAGCTGACCATCCCGTCGCCGAACATGGTCCACTACCGCGGCGGCCAGGCCGCCATCGACCCCGATGTCTACCCCGACATCGAGGAGTTCTGGTCCGACCTCGCGGCGGCGTACCAGAACGAGGTCGCCCGGATCGGCGCGCAGGGCTGCACCTACCTGCAGTTCGACGACACCTCGCTCGCCTACCTCAACGACCCCGCGCAGCGCGCCGAGATCGCCGCCCGCGGCGACGACGCCGACCACCTCCACCTGCGCTACATCCAGCAGATCAACACCGCCATCGCGACCAGGCCCGAGGGCATGCGGATCACCACCCACATGTGCCGCGGCAACTTCCGCTCCTCCTGGGCCGCCGAAGGCTCCTACGACTTCGTCGCCGAGGCCCTGTTCGGCGAACTCGGCGTCGACGGCTTCTTCCTGGAGTTCGACGACGAGCGCTCCGGCGGCTTCGAACCCCTCCGCTACGTCCCCAAGGGCAAGTACGTCGTCCTCGGCCTCGTCACCACCAAGTCGGGCGTGCTGGAGTCGAAGGACGACCTCAAGCGGCGCATCGAGGCCGCCTCGAAGTACATCGACGTCGACCAGCTCTGCCTGTCCCCGCAGTGCGGGTTCTCTTCCACCGTGGAGGGCAACTCCCTCACCCAGGAGGAGCAGTCGGCCAAGCTCCGTCTGATCGTCGAGACGGCGCAGGAGGTCTGGGGCTAGAGGGTCATGAGAGTTGGGCATATCGGCCGTCGATATGGGCAAAGCGCCACTCGCGCCATCCGGCGGCCAATATGCTCGGCGTCCTGTCCAACCTGTTCGGGAGTTTCCTCGTGGCGATCTCGCTGGTGACCCGCTCTCAATGGGGGGCCCGCGCTCCCAAGGGGTCCTACTCCCCGCTGACGTCCACGAAGGGTGTCAAGGTCCACTACACGGGCGGCCGTGTGCCCCCGGAGATCGTCGACAACCACAACCTGTGCGTCGCCCAGGTCAAGTCGATCCAGAACTTCCACATGGACGGCAACGGCTGGATCGACATCGGCTACTCCATGATCGCCTGTCCGCACAAGAGGGTGTTCGTCGGGCGCGGCCCCGACCGGCTGCCCGCCGCCAACGGCTCCGGGCTCAACTCCGACCACTACGCCGTGCTCGGCCTGGTCGGCAACGCCGGGTTCGTGAAGCCCAACAACGATCTGCTGCACGGCATCCTCGACGCCATCGAGTACCTCCGCCAGGAGGGCGGCGCCGGGACCGAGATCAAGGGGCACCGCGACGGCTTCTCCACCGACTGCCCCGGCGCGGCGCTGTACGCGTGGGTGCAGCGGGGCGCGCCCCGGCCCGGTGGCGGCGACCCGGCCAATCCTCCGGGCGGGCAGATCCCGGCGTGGCCGGGGAGGTTGTTCACCTATCCGCCGGTCACCGTCGGTGACGACGTGAAGCGGTGGCAGCAGCAGATGAAGAAGATCGGGTTCGAGCTCGACGCCGACGGCGCCTACGGTCAGCGGTCGCGTGACGTGTGCAAGACGTTCCAGCGGCGGGTCGATCTGCCCGACGACGGGATCGTGGGCAAACAGACCTGGGACGCCTCGTTTCGCTACACATTGTGAAACAGGGGTCGGCTAGGGGAGGTTCGCTTTAGGGCTTCGGCCTATCATCCGGAGCATGAAAGTGGATCTGGCGGCCGGGTTCGATCCCGGATCGCGGGAGGAATGGCGGGCGCTCGCGCTCGGGGTGCTGCGCAAGTCGGGTTATGAAGGCGACGACCCCGAGGGGCGGCTGGCGACCCGTCTCTACGACGGTGTGACGATCGCGCCGCTCTACGACACGCTGCCCGACACGCCGCGTCTCGTGGGCCGGGCCGGGGCGTGGGACGTCCGGCAGCGGCACGCCCATCCGGACGCCCGGGTGACCCGGGAGGCGGTCCTCGCCGATCTGGAGAACGGGGTCTCCTCGATCTGGCTCGACCTGACCATGCTCGATCCCGCCGACCTGCCCGTGGCGCTCGACGGGGTGCTGCTAGACCTGGCGCCGGTCGTGCTCGACGCAGGCGACCGCGCCGCACCGGCGGCGCACGCCTTCCTCCAGCTGGCCGAGAACGTGGAGTTGCCGGGCGGGAACCTGGGGTTCGCCCCCGGCGATCCCGATCTGGCCGACTTCGCCGGGCGGGCGCACGGCCGGGTGAAGCTGGTCGTGGTCGACGCGCTGGCCTGGCACGACCGGGGCGCCGCCGACGCGCAGGAGCTCGCCGCGTCGCTCGCGCAGGGCGTCGAGGCGTTGCGGCGGCTCACCGAGGCCGGACTGCCGGTCGAACGGGCCTTCGAGCTGATCGAGTTCCGCTACGCCGCCACCGCCGACCAGTTCCTCACCATCGCCAAGCTCCGGGCGGCCCGCCGCCTGTGGGCCAGGATCGCCGAGGTGGCCGGTGGCCCGCCCACGCAGGCGCAGCACGCCGTGACCTCGGGCGCGATGATGACGGCGCGCGACCCGTGGGTGAACATGCTGCGCACCACGCTGGCGTGTTTCGCGGCGGGGGCCGGGGGCGCCGACGCGGTGACGGTCCAGCCGTTCGACGCGGCGCTCGGGCTGCCCGACGCGTTCGCCCGGCGGATCGCGCGCAACACCCAGTCGCTGCTGGTCGAGGAGGCCGGGGTCGCCCGGGTCGCCGACCCGGCGGGTGGTTCCTGGTACGTGGAGCAGCTCACCGACGACCTGGCGAACACGGCCTGGGACCTGTTCCGGCAGGCCGAGAAGCACGGCGGGTCGGTGATCGAGGAGGGCGTCGCCGCCACGCGCGACAGGCGCGCCGCCGACGTCGCCCGCCGCAAATGGCCCATCACCGGCGTCAGCGAGTTCCCGAACCTGGCCGAGAGGTTGCCGGTCCGCGAGCCCGGCCACGGCCTGGCCGGCGAGCCGGCCCGCCACGCCGAGCCCTATGAGCGGCTCCGCGATCTCGCCGACCGGCAGGAGAGCAGGCCGACGGTCTTCCTGGCCACGCTCGGCCCGATCGCCGTGCACACCGCGCGCGCCGGCTTCGCCGCCAACCTCTTCGCCGCCGGCGGCATCGGCACCGTGTCCGGTGAAGTGGCCGACTTCGATCCGTCCCTGACCCCGGTCGTGTGCATCTGCTCTAGCGACCGCCTGTACGCCGACCAGGCCGCGCAGGCCGCCGCCGCGCTCAGGGAGGCGGGGGCGGCGAAGGTGTGGCTGGCCGGGAAGGGGGAGTATGAGGGTGTCGACGCCACCCTCTTCGCGGGGTGTGACGCCCTCAAGGTCCTGGAGACCACGTTCGACGACCTGGGAGTGGACCGATGATCCCCGACTTCAGCGAGATCCCGCTCGGGACCGGCCACGCCGAGCCCGCCAAGGTCGACGGCGAGGTGTGGGAGACCCCCGAGGGCATCGCGGTCAGGCCCGTCTACGACGCCGCCGACCTGCCCGGCTACCTGCCGACCTACCCCGGCAGCGCGCCGTTCCTGCGCGGCCCCTACCCGACGATGTACGTCAACCAGCCGTGGACCATCCGCCAGTACGCCGGGTTCTCCACCGCCGAGGAGTCCAACGCGTTCTACCGCCGCAACCTGGCGGCGGGCCAGAAGGGCCTGTCGGTCGCCTTCGACCTGGCCACCCACCGGGGCTACGACTCCGACCACCCGCGGGTGCAGGGCGACGTCGGCATGGCCGGGGTGGCGATCGACTCGATCTACGACATGCGGCAGCTCTTCGACGGCATCCCGCTCGACCGGATGTCGGTGTCGATGACCATGAACGGGGCGGTGCTGCCGGTCCTCGCGCTCTACATCGTGGCGGCCGAGGAGCAGGGGGTGGCGCCCGAGCAGCTCCAGGGCACGATCCAGAACGACATCCTCAAGGAGTTCATGGTCCGCAACACCTACATCTACCCGCCGGAACCGTCGATGCGGATCATCTCCGACATCTTCGACTTCACCTCGCAGCGCATGCCGAAGTTCAACTCGATCTCGATCTCCGGCTACCACATCCAGGAGGCGGGGGCCACGCTCGACCTGGAGCTCGCGTACACCCTGGCCGACGGGGTCGAATACCTGCGGGCGGGCACGAAGGCCGGGCTGGACGTCGACGCGTTCGCGCCGCGGTTGTCGTTCTTCTGGTGCATCGGCATGAACTTCTTCATGGAGGTCGCCAAGCTGCGCGCGGCCCGGTTGTTGTGGGCGCGGCTGGTGCGCGACTTCGGGGCCGTGAACCCCAAGTCGTTGTCGCTGCGCACCCACTCGCAGACCTCGGGCTGGTCGCTGACCGCGCAGGACGTCTACAACAACGTCGCCCGCACCTGCGTCGAGGCGATGGCGGCCACCCAGGGCCACACGCAGTCGCTGCACACCAACGCCCTCGACGAGGCGCTCGCGCTGCCGAGCGACTTCTCGGCCCGGATCGCCCGCAACACCCAGCTCGTGCTCCAGCAGGAGTCGGGCACCACCCGGGTGATCGACCCGTGGGGCGGCTCCTACTACGTCGAGAAGCTGACCGAGGAACTGGCGCAGCGCGCCTGGGCGCACATCCAGGAGGTCGAGGAGGCGGGCGGCATGGCCCGCGCCATCGACCTGGGCCTGCCCAAGCTCCGCATCGAGGAGGCCGCGGCCCGCACCCAGGCCCGCATCGACTCGGGCCGCCAGCCGGTGATCGGCGTGAACAAGTACCGCCCCGAGGCCGACGAGCCCATCGAGGTGCTAAAGGTCGACAACAGCGCGGTACGCCGTCAGCAGCTCGCCAAGCTCGGAAGACTGCGCGCGGAACGCGACGCGGCCCAGGTGGAGCAGGCGCTGGAGGCGCTGACCAAGGCTGCCGCCGGGACCGGCAACCTGCTGGCCCTCGCGGTCGACGCGGCCCGCGCGAAGGCGACCGTCGGGGAGATCTCCGACGCGCTGGAGAAGGTCTTCGGCCGCCACGAAGCCCGCATCCGGACCATCACGGGGGTCTACCGCCAGGAGGCCGGCGTCGGCATGAGCAGGATCGACGAGGTGCGCAAGGCCTGCGCGGAGTTCGCCGAGGAGGAGGGCCGCCGGCCCCGGATCCTGGTGGCGAAGATGGGCCAGGACGGCCACGACCGGGGCCAGAAGGTGATCGCGACCGGCTTCGCCGACCTCGGGTTCGACGTCGACGTCGGCCCGCTGTTCCAGACGCCCGAGGAGGTCGCCCGCCAGGCGGTCGAGGCCGACGTCCACGTCGTCGGGGTGTCGTCGCTGGCGGCGGGGCACCTGACGCTCGTCCCGGCGCTGAAGAAGGCGCTGGAGGACCAGGGCGCGGGCGACATCATGATCGTGGTCGGCGGGGTCATCCCGCCCGGCGACTTCGCCGCGCTGCGCGCGGCGGGCGCCGACGCGATCTTCCCGCCCGGCACGGTCATCGCCGACGCCGCCCTCGACCTCATCGCCGACCTGCGGAACCGATGATCGCCGAAGGGGTCGTGAAGGGTGACCGCCGGTCGATCGCGCGGGCCATCACCCTGGTCGAGTCGACCCGCGCCGACCACCGCGAGCAGGCGCAGGCCCTGCTCGCGGAGCTCGCCCCGGCGGCCGGCAAGGCCCGCCGGGTGGGGGTCAGCGGGGTGCCGGGCGTGGGCAAGTCGACGTTCATCGAGGCGCTCGGCACGATGCTCACCGGCTCGGGCCACAAGGTGGCGGTGCTCGCCGTCGACCCGTCGTCCAGCAGGTCGGGCGGCAGCATCCTGGGCGACAAGACCCGGATGAGCCGCCTGGCGGTCGACCCGAACGCGTTCATCCGCCCGTCGCCGACCGCCGGGACGCTCGGCGGGGTGGCGAAGGCGACGCGCGAGGCGATGGTCGTCGTCGAGGCGGCCGGTTACGACGTGGTGCTCGTCGAGACCGTCGGCGTCGGGCAGTCGGAGACGGCGGTGGCCGAGATGGTCGACACCTTCCTGGTGCTCTCCCTCGCGCGGACGGGAGACCAGCTCCAGGGCATCAAGAAGGGCGTCCTGGAACTGGCCGACGTGATCGCGGTCAACAAGGCCGACGGCGAGTTCGAACTGGCAGCCAGGAAGGCGGCCAGGGAACTGTCCGGGGCGCTGCGCCTCCTGAACTCGCACACCCCCGTGCTGACCTGCAGCGGGCTGACCGGGGCGGGGCTGGAGGAGTTGTGGGCGCACATCCTGAAACACCAGGAGACGACCGACCTGACGGCCAAACGCCAGCGCCAGGCGGTCGACTGGACATGGGCGATGGTCCGGGAACGGGTACTCGGCGACCTGCGCGACAGAACCCGCAAGATCGCCCCCGGAATCGAACGACAGGTCCTCGACGGGGACCTGACCCCGGCCCAGGCGGCCGACCTGCTCTACAGATCCGGCGAGTAGGGCGGCTCTACAGGTCCAGGGAGGATCCGCCGAACCGGTCCTGAAGGAAGCGTCCCTGGTCCTTCAGGGCCTGTTCGTCTCCGGCGTGGACGGCGTCCGCCACTCGGCCCAAACCCGTCTTGAGCAGGTCGAGCTGGCTCAGCAGTTCCTCGTGCGCGGCCTCCCTCCGGGAGAGCGGCAGGCGGCCGTAGGCGTCCAGACTGGTCGGGAGGTAGTCGCGGATGGTCTGGGAGACCACGTGGAGGTGGTCGGGCGACTCGACCCGGCCCAGCACGCCGCGCAGCGTCTGGGCCAGGTCGACCACGCGGTCGATCACGTCGGGCGGGAGGCCGCGCAGCCGTCCGACCAGGAGGTCGAGTTCGGCCCGCAGGGCGGCGGTCTCCGCCCTGGCGACGGACAACACGACGCGGGTCTTGTCGGAGGGGGCCAGGAGGGCGCCCAGGCCGTACAGGCCGATGACCACCACGGGCCAGAACGCGCCCGCGACGCCGAGGAACACCAGGCCCACGCCGGCCAGCCCGCAGATCGAGCCGACGATGTTCTTCGTCGAGCCCAGGTAGGTCAGGACGCGGTCACTGGTAGCCACGGATCTCCTTGAACGCCTCGGCCAGCGAGCCGTTCCTGGCGTCGAAGACGGCCCCTCCGGTCAGTTTCGCGACCTGGTTCATCTCGTCGGCGTCGCTGTCGCCGAACAGCACCACGAAGGTCCTGACCGCCTTCTGCTCGGGGGGAAGCGCCTGGTAGTAGAGCTGGAAGTCGAGGTACTCCGAGCCGTCGGTGTTCTCGCCGTCGGTCATCAGCACGATCGACGAGTAGTGGCCCGGGTCGACGGGCTGCTCGTATGCGGCGCGCAACGCGTCGTAGATGGCGGTGCCCCCGTCGGCCGCCAGGGCTTCGGCGTAGTCCTTGATCTGGCCGAGCACCGGCTCGGGGTTCGAGGCGGGCACCTGGTAGTCCTGCCGCCCCTTGGTGTGGTCGCTGAAGGGCAGGAGGGTGACCTGCTCGCGGTTGCGGAACCGGGAGAACGTGCCGTAGGCGGAGGTGTCCGCCCCGGTCAGCGTCACCAGGGCGGTGCGCAGGCTGTCGATGCGGTCGCCCTCCATCGACCCGGAGGTGTCGAGCACGAACGTCGCCCGCGCGGGCACCCGCACCTCGTTCAGGTAGGCGGCGATGAGCTGGTCGGCGGCCGACCGGCGGTTCGGGAACGGCAGTTCGACCAGCGAGGCCGACCCGAACTCCGGCGCGAGCGCCACGCCGGGCACGATCGGCCGCCGGTGGGTGGCCGTCATGATCCTCCGCTGGGTCTCGGGTGTACGCAACCACGCGACCAGCCTGTCGTACTGCTCCTTACGGCCGGAGGAGGCGAGCAGGGTCAGCGGGTAGTCGGCCGACACCACCCCGTCGGACGGATAGACCAGCGTCAGCCTGTCGCGCATGCCGAGCAGCACCGACTCGTAGTTGACCAGCCCGTCGACGTCGGGCCGCGCGCTGTAGGCGTCGGCCAGCCACCCCGACGAACCGGCGGTGAGCCGCTGCGCCGAGAAGAACTCCTTCAGGCGCGGCGTCACCGCCGCGATCGTGCCCGCGTCGAGGGCCTCCCCGGCGTCCGAGAGCGCCGCCGCCACCCCGACCAGGGCCGAGAAGCCGGAGTTGGACGAGGCCGGGTTGGTCATCCCGAAGGTGAACCGCTGCGCCGCGGCGGCGGTGGCGATGTCCGACCAGGTCACCGGCTTGCCGGTCCAGCCGAGTTCGGCCGCCTTGGCGGGTGTGAGGCCCAGCACCACCGGCGAGTTCATGATCTTCGTCTGGGTCGAGAGCTTCTCCCGCGCGCCGTCGATCAGCGACAGGTACCGGTTGGAGGAGAACCAGGTCGCGTCGTAGCCGGCGGCGTCGCCGCGGGCGACCTGCTCGGCGCCGTCGAGGGTGCCGGCGTAGGTGAACTCGACCTCGACGCCCGACTCCTTCAGCAGCGGTTCGAGGTCGGCGACCTCGCTGCCCGCCAGGATCCGGAACGGCTCGTCGGCCGAGCACGCGGTCAGGGACGCCGCGACCAGCAGCAGCGCCGACAACGCCCGCTTCATCGTTCGCTCCGGTCGCTTCGGTCCAGGTGCCTGCGCGCGTTCTCGATCTCCACCGTCAGGCTGCCGACGGTGGTGGCCATGTTCTCCACGGCCCGCGCGCGGAACTCGTCGATGGTGTCGATGGTGGCGTAGACGTTGTCGAAGGCCTTGCGCAGCGCGTCGAGGTCGACCGTCGTCGCGGCGGCCTGCGCCTGGATGTCGGCGGCCTGGCCGCGCAACAGCTCGCTCGTCGACACGATCAGGTCGGAGGTGGTCGTGTTGAGCGCGGTGATCTGGTCGAGCACCAGCTTCTGCCCGGCGAGCGCCTGGGCGACCACGACCGCCGTGCGCAGCGCGGCCATCGTCGTCGTGGTGGCGCGGTCGACGCCCTTGATGAGCTCCAGGTTGTTCTTGCGCACCAGGTCGAGCGCCAGGTAGCCCTGCGCCGAGACGGCGAGCTGGGTGAGCAGGTCCTGGTGGCGCTGGCGCACCGCGAACAGGGCGTCGCTGCGCAACGCGGTGGCCCGCTCCTCGTCGTGCTCGCGCAGGATCAGCTCCTCGATCTCGGCGTCGAGCGCGGCGGCCATGACGGCGTACTCCTGGAGCTTGAGCATGGCGTCCCACAGCAGGCGGCGTTCGCCCTCGATGGCGGCGTTGTCCTTGCGCAGTTCGTCCTGGCCCGACCTGAGCGAGCGCACGATGTCGTCGAGGTGCTTCTGGGCGCTCTGGTATCGGGCGAAGTAGTCGCGGAGCCGGCCCGGCAGCAGGCCCATCAGGCGGCGGCCGGTGGTGGCGTTCTTGGGGTCGAGGTCGACGATCGTGCGGCGCAGCGCCACCAGATCGTTCGCGACCGGTCCGTCGGCCGCCTTCAGCGGGCGGCGCAGCATGCGGTTGGAGACCTGCGACGACGCGCCGACCTCCGTCGCGCCCATCGCGGTGATGCCGGCGACCTTCTTGGTGAAGTCGGGGGAGCGCGGGTCGAGCGCGGCCAGTTCGCCGGCGAACGCGCGGGCCCGTCCGGTCAGTTCGGCGTCGCGTTCGTCGGAGATCGGCATCATCCGCGACGCCTTCTCGGCGGGCACCGGGGGGACCGGCTCCGGTGGCGTGAGTACCAGGTCCATCAGTCGTCCCTCAGAGGTAACGTTCTTCGATCATGGCGACGAGCTGGTCCAGATGGTCGTAGGTGGGCGGCTCGACCACGTCGACCAGATCGGGGGTGAGCGGGGTGCCCTTGGCGAGGCCGGCGAAGACGCCCGGGTCGGCCGTGCGGAAGCCGTGCTTGGCGGCGAGCCCGGCGAACTCCGGATCCTCGGTCAGCAGGCGGCCGACCTCGCTCGCGTTCTCGTCGAAGGGCACCAGGGTGTGCTTGCTGAGCACCGTCGGCGACGGGTAGAGCAGCCGCATCTGCGGGCCGATCGTGCCGTCGCCGGCGAACAGGCGGGCGGCGTACTGGGCCTCGTACACCATGATCATCGGGGTTTTGCCCATCCCCATGGCCAGGTAGTCCTCGAACGGCGCCTCGGAGGTCGACTCGGAGTAGCCCTGGTCGAGGAACAGCGGCGCGACCCGCTCGGCGACCCGCGCGTCGGCCCCCTGGACGACGTCGTCGCCGTTGGCGACGTAGCTGGTCAGCGCCAGGTACATGGCCGCCGAGTTCGAGGTGCGGATGTCGGTCGTGGTGAGCAGCACCCGTTTTCTGGCTTTGTACGCCGAACCGGGCAGCGCATCCCACCGAGTGCCTTTATCGACTAATTCCAGATATTTCTTGATGTCGAAGGTGGTGCCGCTCACGACCCCCGCCCGGGTCAGCGTGGCCACGATCGGCTCGAAGGTCGCCACCGCCATCGGCGAGAAGAACGGCGCGAAGGTCGCGTTGACCCCGCGCTCCTTCTTGATCTTCTCGGCGGCCGGCGCGCTCGACGGGAAGGCGAACGAGTAGGTGTCCAGGTCCACGCTCGTGGCGATCTCGCGGGACCCGGCGGTGTCGACCTCCACCTGGAGGCCGTGCTTCGCGAAGGCGGCCTTGACCTGCGGGTCGTCGAAGAAGGGCTTCTTCTCCGACCCGATGACGCCGCGGACGACGGTGACGCCTGACCCCAGGTTGCCCAGGACGAGGGCCGCGACGACCCCTCCTCCCAGGAGGACGGCCAGCGCCACGCCGAGTAATCTTCTCCTCATCTCATCTCGAATTATGTGAGACGCCGAGAAAACCGACGCGAGCCGCAAAAAGAATTCAGAGCTCGTTCACCGCGATTTCACGGGTGACGGTTTCTTGCTCCCGGTTCGGGTTTTCCCCCACCGTGTTCGACCTCGCTGCACCCTGATGCACGATTGCACCCCATGCCTGGTGATCCGGTGTGACGATGCTGTCGCTTTCGGATATCGGGGAGGCATCATGCACCATGACCCGCTCTTGCCACCGGTGGTGGCACGGGCCCTCGACGACTACCGCGCCCTATTGGCCGAGCACGGCATCACCTGGGGTGAACCGCCGATCGGCTACGTGCGCATGCTGAGCTTCCTCCGGTTTCCGGACGAGGCCTATCAGATGTCCGGCGACACCGACCTCGACCGGGCCTTCCGCGACGCCGTCAGCGGCCGGGAGGTCCCCGACGGGCTGACCGTGCTGCGGCTCACCCCCGGCGGCTACATCCTGGAGGCCCGCGCGAGCGCGGTGCTCTCCGCGACCCCCGTGCCGGGCGTGCTCCTGGTCGACTCCGCCCGGACGACCACCGCCACCGTCACCCTCGACGGAACCGAGCACGTCATCGGCCCCGGCGGCGCCCACCTGGCCGAGTTCGCCAGCGACAGCGACCTGCGCTGCGACGGCGAGCCGGTCGACCTGTCGGTGCTCACCCGTGCCGCGGTCCCGGCCCGCCTGCGGCTGCGAGCCGGGTTCCCCTGCCGCTGGAGCGTGACGTCGACCGACGGCCAGGGCTGGTGGCCCGACGGCGTCCCGCACCGGCGCGACTACCACGGCGTGCCCTACTTCCACGGCGACGACCTGACGCTGCCCGTCCCGGCCGAACCCCTGGTCGTCCGGGTGACCCGCGGCATGGAGTACGAACTGGCCGAGACCCAGGTCGTGCCGTCGCCCTGGCGCGAGACCACCGTCGACCTCACCCCGGCCCGCGTCTACGACGCCGCCGCGAACGGATGGTACGGCGCCGACCTGCACGTCCACCTCAACTGGGCGGGCGACGTGGTGGCCGCCCCCGCCGAGGCCGCCGTCATGCAGCACGGCGAGGACCTGCACGTGCTCAACCTGGTGGCGGGCAACGTGGCCGGCCGCCGCGTCTACGACCAGGAGGCGCTGCACCACTGGGCCGGCCGCGACCTGCCCTGGTCGGACGCCGGGCACGTCGCCCGCATGGGCGTCGAATACCGCAACGACCTGCTCGGCCATGTGCACGCCTTCGGCCTGGCCGCGCCGCCCTCGATCTACCACACGGGTTTCCTCGACGACGCCGACTGGCCCCCCAACGGCGCCGCCTGCGGTGAACTGCGCGAGCTCCAGGCGGTGCTCGGCTACGCCCACCCGTTCCACGGCCCGGTCGCCACCCCCGGCGACGTCATCGGCGCGGCCCGGCGCGACTGCAACGCCCGCGCGCTGGTCGTCGACGCCGCGCTCGGCCTGGTCGACGGCGTCGAGCTGCTGCACTTCTCCGAGTTCTCCGGCACCGTCGAGGTCTACCGCCGCCTGCTCGGCGCGGGCAACCGGCTGGCCGCGCTGGCGGGCACCGACTCGATGTTGTCGTACACGCGGCAGGACACCGTCTCCAGCCCGCCCGGCTGGGAACGCGTGTACGCCCGTCTCGGCGGCCCCCTCTCCGCCGAGGCCTACGCGCACGCCGTGCGGCAGGGCCGCACCTTCGCCACCACCGGGCCGTGGCTGGAGCTGACCGCGGGGGGAGCCGAGATCGGCGACACCTGCCGCCTGGCGGCCGGCGACGAGATCGAGGTCGTCGCGCGCAGCGTCGGCCCCGAGGTGGAACGCCTGGAGATCGTCACCGCGAGCGGCGTGGCCGCCGCGGGTCCGGGCGGCGAACTGCGCACCACGCTGACCGTCACCGAGCCGACCTACATCGTCGCCACCGCGAGCGGCGGCCCCCACCGCCGCAGCCTGCACCGCCGGGTGTACGCCCACACCAGCCCCATCTACGTCGACGTCGCCGGCCGCCCGGTCGCCCGGACGGAGGACGTGCGGTGGTGCCTCGACTGGCTGGCCCTGCTCGACCAGACCGTCAGGACGCACGCCCGCCTCGACTCCCCGAGCCAGCTCGCCGACCACCTCGACCTCATCGAGAAGGCCGCGCAAATTTACCGGTCGCGACTCTGACGAAATTGATTTGAAGCCGGGCGACCCGGCGTCTAGCGTGGACGACGTCACATCGCCTGCCCAGGGGAGATCCGTTGGAGCTCTAGAGATCATGTCCGTTTTTCTCTGACACATGACCTCTGGAGTTGGTGCGCCATGTTGCGCTGCGACGATCTCTTCTTCTATTGGGCCGACGGCACCCCCGTCTTCGAAGGCCTCGACCTCGTGATCGGCCCCGGCGTGACCGGGCTGATCGGGGTGAACGGTTCCGGCAAGTCCACCCTTCTCAAGCTGGCCGCCGGTGAGCTGGTGCCCATCCGGGGCTCGATCCAGGTGTCGGGCTCGGTCGGCCACCTCCCGCAGAATCTGCCGCTCGGCGTCGGACGCACCGTCTCCGACCTGATGGGCATCACCGTGGCCAGGCGGGCCCTGCACGCCATCGAGGCCGGCGACACCGCCGAGGAGCACTACGAGAACGTCGTGTGGGACGTCGAGGAACGTGCCCGCGCCGAACTCGACCGGCTCGGCCTCGACGACGTCGGCCTCGACCGGACCGTCGCCACGCTCTCGGGCGGCGAGACGGTCATGGTCGGCCTGGCCGCCGAGTTCCTGCGCGGCCCCGACGTGCTGCTGCTCGACGAACCGACCAACAACCTCGACCTGGCCGCCCGCCACCGGCTCTATGACGCCGTCACCTCCTGGCCGGGCACGATCGTCGTGGTCAGCCACGACCGGGTGCTGCTCGACCTCGTCGACCGGCTCGCCGAACTGCCCGACGGGCGGGTCTTCGGGGGCGGGCTGACGGCGTACGAGGAGGTGCTCGACGTGGAGCGGGAGGCGGCCGAGCGCATGGTCCGCGCGGCCGAGGGCGAGGTGCGGCGGGAGAAGCGGGAGCTCGTCGAAGCCCACGAGAAGCTGGCCAAACGGGTGCGTTACGGCAGGAAGATGGAGGCGCAGAAGCGTGAGCCGAAGATCATCATGAGCGCGCGGAAACGTGCCCAGCAGGAGAGCGCCGGCAAGCACCGCATCATGCACGAGCAGCGCCTCGCCGGTGCCCGCGACCGCCTGACCGAGGCGGAGGAGGCGGTCCGCGACGAGGCCGAGATCCGCGTCGACCTGCCGGGCACGGCGGTGCCGCAGACCCGGATGGTGCTCTCGTTCCCGCTCGGCGGCACGTTCGTCACCGACCGCGACGTGTCGGGGCCGCTGGAGGTGGTGCCGGAACGGCGCGGACGCCAACCGTCGGAACTCGTCGTCAAGGGCCCCGAACGCATCGCGCTGCTCGGCCCCAACGGCTCGGGCAAGACGACGCTGCTGGAGGCCATCACCCGGTGGCCCGCGCTCGTGCCGACGCGGTACCTGCCGCAGCGGCTCGACGTGCTCGACGAGACGGTCAGCGTCGCGGCCAACGTGCGCGCCGTCGCGCCGGAGGTGTCGGAGAACGAGATCCGCGCGGGCCTCGCGCGGTTCCTGTTCCGGGGCGGCCGGGCCGACCAGATCGCCGGCACGCTGTCGGGCGGGGAGCGGTTCCGGGCCGCGCTGGCCCGGCTGCTGTTCGCCCAGCCGCAACTGCTGCTGCTCGACGAGCCGACCAACAACCTCGACCTGGCGAGCGTGCGCCAGCTCGCGGGGGCGCTGTCGGGCTACCGGGGAGCGCTGATCGTGGCCAGCCACGACCTGCCGTTCCTCGACTCGATCGGCATCACCCGGCGGCTGGACCTGTGAACACGTGACGAACACGCGGCGAGCCGCGACCCTGTGACAGGGTCGCGGCTCGCCGGACGTTCGGGGGTCAGCTGGAGAAGAGCATGCCCACCCAGCTGTTGCGGCGGTGGCCGTAGTGGCCGCCGTGGTGACCGCCGTGACCCCAGGCGGGACCGTGGGCGGGGGGCGGCGGCGGGGGCGGCGGGGCCGAGTAGTGCTGCTGGGCCCACTGGCTCTCCATGCGGCTCAGGGTCTCGAGCTCGCCGTAGTCGAGGAAGATGCCACGGCAGTTGTCGCACTGCTCGATGTGGACGCCGTTGCGGTCCAGAGTCCGCATGTTGCCTCTGCACTTAGGGCACTGCATGAGGTTCATCTCCTTATGTGACGTGCACCGTTCACTCTAGGACAGCGGCGGGGCGGCAAGGATCCTCTCGCAGGAGGAGATCAGAGCCTCGGCCGCGTCGTCAAGCGGGACACCGTCTTCGCGGGCATTGGCCACCGCGACGGCCGCCAACTGGACGGTCAACGCGCGGGCCGGCCCGTCGAGTTCCCGCCACATGTCGTCGCCGGAAATCGCGGTGCCACCGGCGCGCAGGTAGGAACGGGTCAGGCGATCCCAGCCCGCCGGGTCCATCAGCCCGTTGGCCAACCATGCGGCCGGCCGGGCCAGATCCCACGCCGGGTCGCCCCAGCCGAGGTCGTCGGGGTCGATGAGCGTCCAGGCGCCGTCGTGGCGCAGCAACTGCCCGAGGTGCCAGTCGCCGTGCGTCAGGGCCCGCCGCCGCTGGTTGAGGTTCAGGGTCGTGTACGCCCTGCGCGGGACGTCGTGCGGTTCGAGCCGCGCGACCGCGCGTGTCACCCGTTCCGGGCCGCCCATCATCGGCACCCCGTCGGGCACCGGCTGGCGGTGCAGCTCGGCGAGCAGCTCGCCGGCCTCCTCCCACGGGGCGTCGTCGAGGTCGTCGGGCGTGAGCGGTGTGCCGGCCGGCCACACGGTGACGATCCGGCCGCCGACCCGGTCGACCGAGAGCGCGCGCAGCATCAGCCCGGCCGGCAGCTCGACGGCCAGGCGCGCCTTCAGCGCGGCCTCGTCGGTGTCGGCCTCGTGGGCCTTCACCACCACGTCGCCCACCCGGACCACCAGCACGCGGGTGTCCTTCAGGACGGTGTGATCGCCGCCGCCCGCGTGGCGGACGAGTTCGTCGAGGAGGGACACGCGGACAATCTAAGACATGAGAATCGGCTTCGGTGTGCCCGTGTCGGGCACGTGGGCGACCCCCCAGATCATGGCCCGCGTGGCGACGCGCGCGGAGGAACTCGGCTACGACGAGGTCTGGACGTTCCAGCGGCTGCTCCACCCGGCCGGCACCGACATCGGCGCCGCCTACCGCAGCGTCCAGGACCCGATCGTGTCGCTCGCGTACGTCGCGGCGCTGACCTCGCGCATCCGGCTCGGCGTGGCCGTGCTGAACCTGCCCTTCTTCTCGCCCGCGCTGCTCGGCAAGCAGCTCGCCACGCTCCAGTCGGTGAGCGCCGGGCGGCTCGACGCCGGGCTCGGGCTCGGCTGGATGGAGGAGGAGTTCATCGCCTCCAAGGTGCCGCTGGAGCGCCGTGGCAAGCGCGCCGACGAATATCTCACGCTGCTGCGCCGCTTCTGGACCGACGACGTGATCGAGCACCACGGCGAGTTCTACGACGTCGTGCCCTCGCGCCAGGACCCGAAGCCGGAGACGCCGCCGCCCATCCTGCTCGGCGGCGGGGCCCCCGCCGCGCTGCGCCGGGCCGGGCGGCTGGCCGACGGGTGGATCAGCTCCAGCCGCATGCTCGCCGACGACCTCCCGGCCATGATCGACCAGGTCAAGGAGGCCGCCGCGGAAGCGGGCCGCGAGGTGACCCGCTTCGTCTGCCGCGGCGTCACCCGGCCGGGGAAGGACGCCGGGCAGCCGCTGTCGGGTCCCTACGAGAAGATCCGGGAGGACGTCGAGGCGCTCGCGGAGAAGGGCATCACCGAGGTCTTCCACGACCTCAACTTCAACCCCGCCTTCGGCGCCCCCGACGCCGACCCGGCCGTCTCCCTGGCCCTGGCCGAGGAGGCCATGGAGAACCTCGCGCCCAGGGCGGTCCGGTAGATCGCTTGTATGGCCATAACAGTGCGCTGACCACCGTGATGCCGAACCGATGGTTGCGGGAGAGCTGGTCGTGTCGAGTGGCGACGCCGCGACAACGGGACTTCTGGTCGATGATCTCCGTACGCCATACTGCTCCGAAGTCTCCAGGATGCGGATCGGTGGCGTGATCGCGTGTTGTGTCTCGACTGCCGGACGGACACGGTTCCCGACTGGGAGGAATGCCCGGTCTGCGAGGGGAGCGACGCCGCTCCGGCTCCGGAGCCGCCCCCTGTCGAGCGGCGGCCGATCAGGTGGGGCGACTTCCTCGCCGCGATCCTCGTTGCCGGCCTGAACGTCTGGTGGCTCTGGATACTGTCGACGTGGTGGGGGTCGCCCGAGTTCTGGGACGTCTTCTGGAGTCAGCTGACCCTCCATCTCGTGCTGATTCCCACTGCGGTTCTGCTGCTGTTCCGCCGTACGGCGATGTTCGGGGCAGGCGTCACGCTCGGGCATCTGGCGTTGTACACGACTGTGAACGTGCCCGTCGTGATCGACGTGATCTGGAGAGAGCCCTATCACGACGACTGGTGGAACGGCTTCGTACTGGCGATGACGGCGGCTTTCCTGTTCTTCGGAATCGTGTGGCGGGACCGGCTGGGCTTCCGGGCGACCCGGCGGAACAGGATTCTGGCGATGGCGGCGGTGGCGATCGTCGTGACCTGGCTGCTGGCCAGGACCCTCCCGACGCGGGTCTATGAACGATGGGACGGGACCACCTTCGAATGCTGCACCACCACGATCATCGACGCGGTAGACCTGGTCAGCGTCGTGCTGGCCGGCGTCTTGCTCGCGCTGTGCCTGGTCCTCGGCGTGCTCAGCAGGTCGGGGGCCTTCGGCGCAGGGATCGTCACCGCAGTCCTGCAGGGCCTGGCCCTGAACATCGCCACGGCGGCGGTCAGCGAGGGACTGTTGCCCGCCTTCTGGATCACGGTGCTGGTCTGTGCCGCGATGGCCGCTCTCGCGATAGCCAAATATGTGCACGTAGAACCGGAGCCCGGCGGTTCTGAGGTGAGTACAGGGCACCCCGCGAGTGGTGACGGCGACGACGAATGTCTCAGCCTCTGACGGCGTACGAACGGATACGTCGCACGCCGATGCCCGCGTTGTGAAGCAGGCCCGCGCCGGGCTGAGTTTCGTCGATGGCACGGTCTCCCAGGCCGGTGCGGGGCGTCCCCGCACCGGGCCTGTGGTCTCCCGGGCACGTCCTAGATGAGGCCGTACGCCCGGGCGATGAGCTCGTAGGAGCGGATGCGCGTCTCCGTGCCGTGCACCATCGTGGTGATCATCAGCTCGTCGGCGTCGGTGCGCTTGCGCAGGTCGTCGAGGTGGGCGCGGACCTGGTCCGGGGTGCCCAGGGCGACGGTCGAGAGGCGGTCGCGGACGAACTCGGCCTCCATCGGACTGAACTCGTACTCGTTCGCCTCCTCGGGTGTCGGGAACGGGCCAGGTGTGCCGGACCGCAGCCGGAGGAAGGACAACGCGCCCGGCAGGGCCTGCCGGTATGCCTCCTCCTCGGTCTCGGCGGCCAGCGCCGAGACGCCGATCATCGCGTAGGGCTCGGCCAGCACCTCCGACGGGCGGAAGGAGGTGCGGTAGAGCTCCAGCGCCGGTTCGGTGTTGGCCGCGCTGAAGTGGTGCGCGAACGCGAACGGCAGGCCGAGCAGGCCGGCCAGCTTGGCCGAGAAGCCGCTCGACCCGAGCAGCCAGATCGGCGGGCGCTGCGGTCCGCGCGGGATCGCCTGGATGCGCGGGAAGGTTCCGTCGAGGAAGGCGGTCAGCTCGTTGACGTGCTGCGGGAACTCGTCGGGGTCGACCTCGGCGCGGCGGCGCAGGGCGTGCGCGGTGGCCATGTCGGTGCCGGGCGCGCGGCCCAGCCCCAGGTCGATGCGGCCCGGGTGCAGCGCCTCCAGGGTGCCGAACTGCTCGGCCACCACCAGCGGGGCGTGGTTGGGCAGCATCACGCCGCCCGACCCGACCCTGATCCGCTCGGTGGCCGCCGCCAGATGGGCGATCAGCACGGCGGGGGAGGAGCTGGCCACCCCCGGCATGCCGTGGTGCTCGGCCACCCAGATGCGGTGGAAGCCCCATTCCTCGGCCTTCCTGGCCAGGTCGGTCGCGCCGCGCAGCGCCTCGGTGGGGGTGATCCCCACGCCTACCGTCGCGAGTTCGAGGACCGACAGCGGGACCTCGGCCGTGCCCCGTGCGACACCGTGGATGTTGTCCATGACCTCAGATAACCGGAGTCTTACTCCGGTTATTTCCTTCTGCGATGCTTAGCCCCATGAGTGAGCGCAAGCCGATCGAATGCTGGCTGTCCGACATGGACGGCGTCCTGGTCCACGAAGGTCAACCCGTGCCGGGAGCCGACGAGTTCATCAAGCGGCTGGAGGCCTCGGGGAAACGCTTCCTCGTGCTCACCAACAACTCGATCTACACCCCGCGCGACCTGTCGGTCCGGCTGCGGTCGGCGGGCCTTGAGGTGCCGCCCGAGGCGATCTGGACCTCCGCGATGGCCACCGCCGACTTCCTGTCGGCCCAGCGCCCCGAGGGCAGCGCCTACGTGATCGGCGAGTCGGGCCTGACCACCGCCCTCCACGAGGCCGGATACGTGCTGACCGACCTCAACCCCGACTACGTCGTGCTCGGCGAGACCCGCACCTACAGCTTCTCCCACATCACCCGCGCGATCCGGCTGATCGAGAACGGCGCCCGCTTCATCGCCACCAACCCCGACGCCGTCGGCCCCTCCCACGAGGGCAACCTGCCGGCCTGCGGCGCGGTCGCCGCGATGATCACCAAGGCGACCGGCGTCGACCCCTACTTCGTCGGCAAGCCCAACCCGATGATGATGCGCAGCGCCCTCAACCGCATCGACGCCCACAGCGAGTCGACCGCGATGATCGGCGACCGCATGGACACCGACGTGGTCTGCGGCATGGAGGCGGGTCTGCACACCATCCTGGTGCTGACCGGCGTCTCCAAGCCCGACCAGATCGACCGCTGGCCCTACCGCCCCTCGCAGGTCGTCAACTCGGTCGCCGACCTGATCGACCTGGTGTAGCTGACACGTTCTGGCAGGTATGGGTGCCAGGGTGGAGGCATGCACACCATCTACCTGGAGCTCGGCAAGAAACGGGTGTTCGCCAACTCGGTCGACTGGCCGGGCTGGAGCCGGTCGGCCCGGACCGAGGACGACGCGATCGAGGCGCTCCTCTCCTACGAGGAGCGCTACCGCGTGGTGGCCGACCGGGCCGGGCTGGTGTTCGAGCCCGGCGAGATCCGGGTGGCCGAGAAGATCACCGGCAACGCGACGACCGACTTCGGCGCCCCGGCCCTGCCGGCCGTCCTCGACTCCGAGCCCTGGGGCGCGGCCGAGGCGGCCAAGAACGCCGCGCTGATGCGGGCCGCCTGGGAGGTCTTCGACGACGTCGTCGGCGTCACCCCCGAGGAGCTGCGCAAGGGGCCGCGGGGTGGCGGGCGCGACCGCGACAAGATGGTCGACCACGTCGTGAACGCCGAACGCGCCTACGCCGCCAAGCTCGACGTGCGGATCAGGCCGGCGGAGGTCGCCGAGATGCGGCCCCGGCTGCTGGAGGTCGTGTCACGGCCGCTCGACGGCGACGACTACCGCTGGCCGGTCCGCTACGCCTCCCGGCGCATCATCTGGCATGTGCTCGACCACGTGTGGGAGATGGAGGACCGCACCGAACGCTAGAAGACGTCGCGGCGCAGCCGCTTCACGTCGGACCGGCGCTTCTTGTTCTCCAGGCGGCGCTCCACCTGGCCCTTCGAGGGCTTGGTCGGGCGCCGCTTCTTCGCGGGCGGCGCGATCGCGTCGCGCAGCGCCGCCTCCAGGCGGGTGCGGGCCGCCTCCCGGTTGCGCAGCTGGGAGCGGAACTCCTGGGCGGCGATCGTCAGCACGCCGTCGACCAGCCGGTGGGCCAGCCGTTCCAGCGCCCGTTCCCTCTGGACGTCGGTCAGCGCCTGGGTGTTCACGATGTCGAAGCTGAGCTCCACCCGGCTGTCGGTCGTGTTCACACCCTGGCCGCCGGGCCCGGAGGAACGCGAGAACCGCCAGTGGAGCTCGGCCTCCGGAATCTCGGTCATGCCTCTCAGATTAGCCGTGCCATCAACGCATTTTTCCGGCACTGTGGGCGGGTGACCATCGTCGGCGTGCACGGCATCGGCAAGTACAAGTACTTCGAACAGGGCGGCGGTTCCCCGGTCGAGGCGGCCGACCTGATGCTCGCCAAATGGAACCGCTATCTCGCCGACGGCGGGCTCGGGGGCGCTCCGGTCGTCGAGGTCGCCTACTACGCCCACCATCTGCGCAAGGGCGTCCCGCAGCCGCCGAAGAAGATGGCGCCGCCGGAGAAGATGGTCTTCGCCGACTGGATGCGGCAGGTCGAGGACCATCGCGTCGCCGCGGCGGCCGGGGAGACCCTCACCGCGCTGGCCCACCGGCTGGCGGGCTGGCTGCTCGACCGGCTCGGCGCGGGCGCGCTGAAGTTCGCCGAGGACTTCTGCCCGGAGGTCGCCACCTATCTGGGCGGTGGGACGCCTCGGACCCTCTCACGCGACGCGGTGGCCGAGGTGATCCGGCGGCGCGAACCCCGGGTGGTGATCGCCCACTCCCTCGGGAGCGTGGTGACGTACGAGGCGTTCTGGGCGCATCCCGAGCTGCGGGCCGACCTGCTGGTCACGCTCGGGTCGCCGCTGGGGATGCGGAACGTGGTGTTCGAGCGGCTCGCGCCGCTGCCCGTGGCCGGGATGGGGGCGCGGCCGCCGGGGGTGAAGCGGTGGATCAACGTCGCCGACAAGGACGACATCGCCGCCATTCCCGCCGAGTTGCGCCCGGTTTTCAAGGGGGTGGAACGTGACTTCCAGTGCAACATCGACTGGCTCGATTTTCATACCGTCCGCAATTACCTGGGTTGTGGTGTCTTGAACTCCCATTTGCGGGACTTTCTCCAGTAAAAAGCTCGATAGGGTCGTCGCGTGCCGTACACCGAAGGGACCCGGGCCTTTCAGGTCGACCTGCGCGGGGTGGTCGATCTGCTCAGCCGGCATCTCTACTCCAGCCCGCGTGTCTACGTCCGTGAGCTGCTGCAGAACGCCTGCGACGCGATCGTCGCGCGGCGGGCGGCCGATCCGGCGGCGCCCGGGCGCGTCCGGGTCGAGGTGACGCCCGACGCGATCCGGGTGCACGACACCGGGATCGGGCTCACCGAGGACGAGGTGCACACGCTGCTTGCGACCATCGGGCGGTCGTCCAAGCGCGACGAGCTCGGGTTCGCGCGGCACGAGTTCCTGGGCCAGTTCGGCATCGGCCTGCTGTCGGGCTTCCTGGTCGCCGACGAGATCCACGTCGAGTCGCGGTCGGCCTCCGGCGGCCCCGCCGTGTCGTGGACCGGGCGGTCGGACGGCAGCTACGACGTCGCCACCACGCCTGACCGGCCGGGGGAGCCGGGCACCACCGTCACCTTACGTCCCCGCCGTGACGCGGCCGTCTGGACTTCCGGCCGGACCGTAACCGAATTGGCCCAGCTCTTCGGCTCGCTGCTGCCCGTCGAGGTCACCGTCGACGGCGTGCCGATCTCCGGCGCGGGCGCGCCCTGGCAGGTCCGCCACGCCAGTCCCGCGCTCCGGCGGGAGGCGCTGGTGGCGTACGGGAGAGAGCTCTTCGGCTTCTCGGCCTTCGACGTGATCGACCTGGAGGTGCCCGAGGCGGGGCTGACCGGGGTGGCGTTCGTGGTGCCCCATCCGGCCAACCCGGGGGCCCGCGACGCGCACCGCGTCTACCTCAAGGGCATGCTGCTGTCGGAGAAGCTGACCGGGCTGCTGCCCGAGTGGGCCTTTTTCGTGCGGTGCGTCGTCGACGCCGCCGAGTTGCGCCCGACCGCCTCGCGCGAGGCCCTCTACGACGACGACCTGCTGGAACACACCCGCGACGCGCTCGGCGCCCGGTTACGCGAGTGGCTGGTCACGCTGGCCGCCACCGACCCGGCCCGGCTGCGGAGCTTCCTGCGGCTGCACCACCTCGGGGTGAAGGCGCTGGCGCTGCACGACGACGACATGCTGCGGCTGGTCGACCGGTGGCTCGAATACGAGACCGCCGACGGGCCGATGACCCTCAGCAGGTTCCGGGCCCGGCATCCGCACGGCCGCTACACGACGAGCGTCGACGAGTTCCGCCAGCTCGCCGGGGTCTGCGCGGCCCAGGGCGTGGGGCTGCTGAACGCCGGTTACGTGTACGACGCCGACATCCTCGCCCGCCTGACCCGCATCGAGCCCGGCCACGGGTTGTCGCGCCTGGAACCGGCCGAGCTGACCACCCGCATGGCCCCCGTTGACCCGGCCGCCGAGCTCGCGGTCCGCGGATTCCTCGCCACCGCCGCGACCGCGCTGGCCCCGCTGGGCTGCGAGGTCGTGCTGCGCGACTTCGACCCGGCCGCGCTGCCCGCCCTCTACCTGACCAGCCGCGCCGCCCGCCACGAGGCCCAGGCCCGCGAGGCCGGCGAGATGGCGGGGGAGATGTGGGCCGACGTGCTGGGCGCCCTCGACGCGGGCGGCGGCGAGCAGCCGCAACTGGTGCTGAACCACCGCAACCCGCTGGTCCGCCGCGTCACCCGCCTGGCCGACCCCGCGCTGGCCGCGACCGCCGTGGAGGCGCTCTACGGCATGGCGCTGCTGCACGGCCACCACCCGATGCGCGCGGTCGACACCGCCACCCTCAACCGGTCGTTCCTCGGGCTGCTCGACTGGGCCGTCAATGGATGAGATCGCCGAGCTGATCGAGCGGGCGCGGGCGCTGCCCTACGGGGAGACGCGCACGAACGTGCTGGAGACGGCCCTGCGCCGGGCCGAGGCGACCGGCGACAAGGACCTCACCTGGGCGGTCCGGATGGAGCTCACCGAGGCCTACCAGTACGGCGCCGAGCACGCCAAGGCCTTCGCCGCCTTCGCCCGCTGCCTGGCCGACCACGACGCCGAACCCGGCGGCTTCGACGAGTGGTCGACCCACAACCTGCTCTGGCAGTTCAAGTGGATCGTCGGCGACCTGCGCCGGTTCCCCGAGGTGCCGCTGGCCCGCACCCACCAGATGCTCGACGACATGGAGCGCCGCTACCGCGAGAACGGCGACGGCCTGCACGCCGTGTGGGCCGCCCGCTGCGCGCACGCCGCCCATCTGGGCGACTATGCGACCGCCGACGAGCTCTACCACCGCTGGACGACCACCCCGCGCGACATCCTGAGCGACTGCGAGGGGTGCGACCCGACGTCCAAGGCCTTCTACCTGATCCTGCGCGGCCGCGACGAGGAGGCCGTCGAGCTGGCCGAGCCGGTGCTGCGCGGCGAGCTGACCTGCCACGTCCAGCCGCAGAGCATCCTGACCACCCTGCTGCCCGCCTACGTGCGGACCGGCAGGTACGCCGAGGCCGCGCACGCCCACCGCGTCGCCTACCGGGCGATGCGCGGCGACGCCAACGAGGTCGAGGAGATCGCCTCCCACCTGTGGTTCTGCGCCGTCACCGGCAACCTGGCCCGCGGCCTGGAGATCCTCACCCGCGAACGCCCGCTGCTCGACCGGGCGCCCAGCCCCGGCGCGGCCATGTGGTTCGCGGCGGGCGCCGCGCTGCTGCTGCGGCTGCTCCGCGAGCAGGGCCACGCCCGGCCCGACGACGAGGCCGAGGAGGCCGCGCTCACCACGAGGGCGCGCGACATCGCGGCGCGCTTCGACGCCCGCAACGGCACCGGCGAGCAGGGCCGCCGCGTCGAGGAGTGGCTGACGGCCGCGCCGCTCGGCGAGCACGTGCCGCTCGACCCCCGCGCCCGGCACTCCCCGCCGCCGCTCCCGCCCGCCCCGCTGCCGCCCGCGCACACCCCGGAGGAACTGCTCGACCTGGCCGAGGAGGCCTGGCAGCGCGGCCGCCTCGACGAGGCGAAGGCGGCCTGGGCGCGGTACGACGCCCTCGGGCCCGGCGACCTGCTGGAAGCGCGGCGGGCCGACGGCCGGGGCCTGGTCGCCATGGTCGACGGCGACGCCGAGACGGCCCTGGCCGAATGGCGGCGGGCCGCCGACCTCCACACCGACGAGGAACGCCGCCAGGGCTCCCTCGGGCGCATCGGCCTGCTGCTGTGCCAGCTCGGTCGGGCCGACGAAGGGCTGCCGATGGTCGAGTCGTCGGCCGCCGTCCTGGACACGCCGAACGCGACCGTCCGGCTCGCGCACGCCTACCTGACCGTCGGCCGGGAGGCCGAGGCCGAGCGGGTGCTGGCCGCCGCGCCGCCCACGGGGACCGGCCTGCTGCTGCTCGCGAACGTGCGCGGCGACGCCGCGACCGCGCTGCGCGCCCGCGACGCCCTGCGCGCGGAGGACGACCGCGACGGCCTGGCCCGCGCCTGCGCCCTGTACGCCCACCTGCTGCTCACCGCAGGCGTCGACGAGGCGGGCGCCCGCGAGGCGCTGGCCGCCTACGACGAGGCCGTCGCCAACGCCCCCGCGCCGGAGCGGGCCGGCCTCCACCACGACCGGGGCGGCCTGCACCTCCAGCTCGGCAGGGTGCCCGAGGCGCTCGACGACCTCGTCGAGGCCGTCGCCCAGTACGTCGCCGACGGCGCCGACGAGCCGGTCCGGTACGCCCGGTTGTCGCTCGCCGAGGCCTACGCCCGGCTGGGCCGCACGGCCGAGGCGGAGATCGCCGCCGAGGAGGCGCTGGCCGGGTTCCGCGCCGCAGGTGACGACGAGGTGTGCGCCCGCATCGAGGAATTCATCGCCGACCTGCGAGAAGACGGCTGACGGTCGCCCGGCGTTCATTGACAGCGGGTACCGGCTCATCTGTTCATTTTTGGTTATCACGCTGGTCAGAGCCGTAAAACGAATCCGACAGACGGGCGGTCTGCACTGTCAGACGTGCAGCGCAGATCGTTCATCTCCGGCGTGCTCCTGGCCGCCGCCGCGCCCGCCCTCCCGGCCCTGCCCTCCCGGGCCCTGAAGACCGACCCCTTCGCCGTCGGCGTCGCCTCGGGGGACCCGTCCCCTGACGGCTTCGTGTTGTGGACCCGTCTGGTGATCGACCCCTACGGCGCGGACGGCCGGGGATCGATGCCCTCGCGGGACGTCGACGTGAAGTGGCAGGTGTCCACGGACGAGAGGTTCGCGACCGTCGTGCGCGACGGCACGGCCACCGCGTCGGCCCGGTCGGCGCACAGCGTGCACGTCGAGTTGCGGGGTCTCGAACCGGGCCGGGAGTACTTCTACCGGTTCCGCGCCGAGAACAACCTCTCGCCCGTCGGCCGCACCCGCACCAGTCCGGCCGTCGTGTCGCCGCTCACCTTCGCCATCGCGGCCTGCGCCCACTGGGAGCACGGCTACTACACGGCCTACCGGCGGCTGGCCGAGCAGGAACCCGACCTGGTCGTCCACCTGGGCGACTACATGTACGAGTACCAGCCCAACGGCTACACCGCGCCCTTCGGCAACATCCGCACCCACTCGGGCGGGGTGAAGTGCACGACGCTGGCCGACTACCGGATGCGGCACGCCCAGTACAAGAGCGACCCCGACCTCCAGGCCGCCCACGCGGTCGCGCCGTGGCTGGTGGCCTTCGACGACCACGAGATCGAGAACAACTGGGCCGCCGGCGTCTCCGCCAGCGACGCGCCCGCCTTCGAGCAGCGCCGGGCGTTCGCCTTCCAGGCCTACTACGAGAACATGCCGCTCCGGCGGGCCAGCGTGCCCAAGGGCGCCTCGATCACGATCAACCGGCGGGTCTCGTGGGGCCCGCTGGCCCGGTTCCACCTGCTCGACACCCGTCAGTTCCGCGACGACCAGGCGTGCGAGGACGGCGTGCGGGCCGGCTGCGACGACCGCCTCGACAGCGGGCGCAGCCTGCTGGGCGAGGCGCAGCACAAATGGCTCGCCGACGGCCTGCGCGACTCCCCGGCCCGATGGAACCTGGTCGGCCAGCAGATCGTGATGACCCAGAAGGACCTGAAGGTCGGCCCCGGCCGCGAGTCCAACCTCGACTCCTGGGACGGGTACGCCGCCGAGCGCGACCAGCTCCTGCGCGGGATGGCCGGGGTGAGCAACCCGGTCGTGCTCACCGGCGACGCGCACATCCACCACGCGGCGGAGCTGCGTACCGACTTCGACGACCCCGAGACCAACGTCGGTGTCGAGCTGGTCGCCACCTCGATCGCCAGCGACGGCGACGGCTACCGCGACACCGAGCGCATGTCCGCGCTGCGCGCCGAGAACCCGCACATCAAGTACCTCGACCAGCGCCGCGGCTACATCCTGGCCCGCCTGTCGGAGCAGGAGCTGGTCGCCGACTTCCGCACCCTCGACTACATCAGCCGCCGGGGCGCGCCCGCGAAGACCTCCGCCCGGTTCACCGTCCCGGCGGGCGAACGGAGGTTCGCGTGATCCTCGGCGTCATGACCCTGACGATCCCCCTGCTCACCGGCCTGACCCCGCAGTGCGGCCCCTTCGTGGCGGTGGCCCAGCCCTACGCGACCGTCGACGGCCAGGTCAGGGCGGGCGCGGTCCGCATCCTCGACGGCCCGCTGATCATCCAGGACGACCCGGAGCCGGGCGACATGTTCGGCTCGGCCCTGGCCACGGGCGACTTCGACGGCGACGGCTGCGCCGACCTGGCGATCGGCGCCTCCGAGGAGGACGCCGGCCCCGGCGGCCGCGACGGGCACGGCGTCGTCGAGATCCTGTACGGCCTGACCTCCCGGACGACCGTCGAGCTGCCCGGGAAGGGGGCCGACCGCTTCGGCGCGGCCCTCGCGGCGGGCGACCTCGACGGCGACGGCGACGACGAACTGGCCATCGGCGCCCCCGGCGGCGGTTCCGTCTACGTCCACGGCCAGGGCTCGAAGCTGCGCCGGATCAAGAACACGGGAGGCGCCGTCACCGACCAGTTCGGCGAGGCGCTGGCCACCGGCGACTTCGACGGCGACGGCACCGACGAACTGGCGATCGGCGCGCCCGGCGCCAACCTGATCCGCCAGGGCGAGGGCACCGTCTCCGTGGTCGCCAAGGGCGGCCGCCGCCTGCTCTACTCCCAGGAGACCTACGGCATCGACGGCCTCTCCGAAAGCTGGGACGCCTTCGGCGCGGCCCTCGCGACCGGCGATTTCAACGCCGACGGCCACGACGACCTGGCGATCGGCGTGCCCGGAGAGGGCCTGAACAAGCTCCAGCGGGCCGGAGACTACGGCGAAGGGGCCGTGGACGTCGTCTACGGCTCCCCGGGCGGCCTGCGCCCGGCCGCCGCCGAGGCCTGGACCCAGAACAGCCTGGCCGGGAAGGCGGTCATGTACGACCGTTTCGGCACCTCCCTGGCCGCGGGCGACCTCAACGGCGACGGCGACGACGAACTCGTGGTCGGCGTGCCCGGAGAGAACGCCGTCCAGGTGCTGGCGGGGACCCGGAGCGGCGGCCTGACCCGGAACCACAACGTGCTGATCCCCGGCCCGAAGGGCGCCGAGTTCGGCGCGGCCGTCATGGTGCACGACGGGAACCTGATCGTCGGCGCCCCGACCAAGGGCGCGGTGTACCGCTACCGAGGCAGCGTGAGGAAGGGCTCCTACCCGGGGGTGGGGAAGAAGGGCGAGAAGATCGCCGAGGGGGACGGCTTCCTCGGATTCGGCCTCGGTTAGAAGCGGATTCTGATCCCCAGCACGGAGATCAGCGCCGAGATCGCCATCATGCCCGCGCAGGCGTACATGGACAGCCGGAACCCCGCGTCGAACAGGACCGGGTTCAGGTAGGCCTCGCCGGTCAGCCCGACCAGCGGCGGCACGGCCGCCACGGCCAGCAGGCTGCCGGTCCGGGCCAGGGCGTTGTTGACCCCGCTGGCGATGCCCGCGCGGCGCTGCGAGGCGGCGGCCAGCACGGTGGCCGTCAACGGGGCGACCGTCAGCGACAGGCCCAGGCCGAACAGCGTCACCGGCGGCAGCACCTCGGTCAGGTAGTGGGCGCCGGCGCCGATCCGGCTCATCCACATGAACGCCAGCCCGGACAGCAGGATCCCGACCGTCATGGGCCAGCGCGGGCCGATGCGGCGCGCCAGCTCACCGGCGTAGGGGGAGATCACCAGCATCAGCAGCGTCACCGGCACCATGGCCGAGCCCGCCGCGAACGCCGAGAAGCCCGAGACGGTCCGCAGCTGGAGCACGAGCAGGAAGAACACCACGCCCATCGCGGCGTACATGAACAGCGTCACCGCGTTCACGGCGGAGAACGCGGAATTCCGGAACAACCCCACGGGCACCAGCGCCTGCTCGCCCCGGTGGTGCTCGACGAGCACGAAGGCGGCCAGGATCACCACGCCCAGGACCATCGGCACGACCTCGGTCTCGATCAGGCCGAAGGTCAGCGCCGCCAGCCCGATCGCCGCCAGACCCGCGCCCAGCGCGTCGAACCGGCCGGCCGCCTCCTCGTCGCGGGTCTCCGGCACGTGGCGCATCGCGATCAGCAGCACGACCACGGCCAGCGGCAGGTTGATGAGGAAGACCCACCGCCAGCCGATCGTCTGGACGATCCAGCCGCCCAGCAGCGGCCCGACGGCGGCGGCGGTGCCGCCCAGGCCCGACCAGGCGCCGATCGCCTTCGGCCGGTCGTCGGCCGCGAACGTGGCCTGGATGATCGCCAGCGAGCCCGGGGTCAGCAGGGCGCCGCCGACGCCCTGGAGCGCGCGGGCCGCGATCAGGGCCTCCATGTTCGGCGCCAGCCCGCACAGGGCCGAGGCGATCGCGAACCAGACCACGCCGATCATGAACACCTTGCGGCGGCCGTAGCGGTCGCCCAGGGAGCCGCCCAGCAGGATCAACCCGGCGAGGGTCAGCGTGTAGGCGTTGATCGTCCACTGCAGGCCCTCGATGTCGGCCTCAAGGGCCCGGCCGAGGTCGGGCAGCGCCACGTTGACGACGGTGCCGTCGAGGAGCGCCATGCCCGAGCCGAGCACCGTCGTCACCAGAATCCAGCGGCCCTTGGCCGTGCTGAGCTGCACCGCTTCCGTCGTCACCCGACCAACATAGTCACCGTGCGGGCCTGCTCCGGTCAGCGAATTAATGGTTTTCGGTCTTTCTCACGCCTTTCCTGGATTGATGTGAGGAAGAAGCGCTTACCGCCAAACTGACTGACATTTATTGGCAGATGTCATGCTTGTAGCCCCCGCCTCCCGCCAGATAGTCACGGTGTGTCAGTGCGGCCTGTCACAGTGCCGCAGCAGCACCCGAAGGGGGTTCAATGACACGCAGACGTGTCATCGCGTTAGCAGTCACCGCCCTTGCCCTCCCGTTCGCGACGCTCCTCCCGGCCACGACGTCGGCCGCCGCCCCGGCGCCGTCCTCGGCCCCGCTGAACGACTTCCGGCACTGGGACGGCAAGCTCGCCGACACCTTCCAGGGCAAGAAGATCGACCTGCCCACGCGCTACGAGCCGTCCAAGGCGCGGAAGACGACCGCCGCGGCGGCGGCCACACCGCCGGTGGGCACCGTCCGGAACTGGCTGGCCATCGACGACACGCAGGCCGGGGGTGCGCCGTTCCCGAAGGCGTTCACCCTGCGCGGCGTCGGCGACAAGATCGAGGTGTGGGTCGCGAACGATCTGTCGTTCCCGGCCGGGGACTGCCGGGCGCAGATCCCGAACTCCACGACGATCACCGACGCGCAGGTCGCCTACTTCGTCAACGAGTTCGACACGAACATGTACCCGAAGGAGACCGCGGCCTTCTCCACGCCGCCCGACCGCGACGGCACCAACGCCCGCATCCCCGGCGACTACACCGGCGACGGCGACAAGACGGTCGCGCTGATCGACAACATCCGCGACGACAACTTCTACGACTTCCCGGCCAACCCGACCTACATCGCCGGCTTCTTCTCGGCCGGCATCAACGAGCGCGTCGACCGCAACGTCATGACCGTCGACGCCTTCGACTGGGCCCACCGGACCGGCGACCAGCCGGCCGACGAGCCCACCGGCGACCTGTGCACGAGCCGGCCGGCCCGCCCGAACGCCTACGAGGGCACGTTCGCGCACGAGTGGCAGCACCTGCTCATGTACTACACCGACCCGTTCGAGGGGAACTGGATCAACGAGGGCCTCTCGGACTTCGCCCAGACCCTGACCGGCTACGTCGACGCCAGGGCCACCATCGACGACTACGGCGCCGACAGCCACATCTACTGCTTCCAGGGCTTCGGCAACGTCCAGGCGCGGTACAACCCCAACCCCCGGCAGTGCGGCGGCCCGCAGAACTCACTGACCCTGTGGGGTGAGGGAGAGCCGAGCGAGGTGCTCGCCGACTACGGCAACGCCTACGAGATCATGCTCTTCCTGTACGACCGCTACGGCGCCGACTTCATGTCCACGCTGCACCGCGACGGCGAACGCCAGGGCCTGGCCAGCCTGGAGGCCGCGCTGAAGGCGGAGGGCGCCGACCTCTACCGGGTCATCCACGACTACCAGTCGATGGTCCTGCTCGACCGCATCGTGGAGAGCCGCACCGGCATCGTGCTGGGCGTGCCCAAGTCCCGGGTGACCTCGGCCTCGCTCAGCTCCACCGTCAACCTGGCCAACCCCGACACCTACGACACCCCCGGCGCCGCCCCCAACGGCGCCGACTACGTGACGCTCCAGAAGGCCGACGGCAAGCCCTTCAAGGGCAGCGAACTGCGCACGCTCACGTTCACCGGCGCCACCGGCCTGCCCGCCCTGCCGCTGGCCTGGACGATCGTGAACGACGAGCCCGACCGCCCCGGCAACCCGGTGCTCTTCTCCGGCAACGAGAACAACCTCAACGTCAGCGCCGTGGCCGAGGTGAGCGTCCCGGCCGCCGACCCGACCCTGCGCCTGCTCGCCAAGTACGGCGCCGAGGAGGGCTACGACTACGGCTACGTCGTCGTCTCCACCGACGGCGGCGCGACCTACACCCCCATCTCGGGTGACCAGACCGTCGAGGGCCCGCTCGGCCCGTCGCTGAACGGCACCACCAGCGGCTTCGAGCCGCACACGTTCGACCTGTCCGCCTACGCGGGCCAGGACATCCTGCTCGGCTTCCAGTACGTCTCCGACGGCGGCGTCAACGAGGGCGGCCTGTACCTCGACGACGTCACGGTCGGCGGCACCGTCGTCAGCGACGGCTCCAGCCTGGAGCCGTTCGACTCGTTCACCGAGATCAAGCCGACGGCCGTGCACAACTGGAACGTCCGCCTGGTCGGCCTCGACGAGAAGCACAAGGTCGCCGCCCAGGTCGAGTTCAACGGCAAGGGCACGATCAACCTGAACCGCCTCGAACTCCTGCTCGCCCGGCCGTTCACGAAGATCGTGGCGATCGTGGCGTACGACGAGCCGACCGAGCTCGGCCAGCAGTACGCGCCCTACACCCTGACGGTGAACGGCGTGACCCAGCCCGGCGGCTGATCCCCCCGGCCCCGTGACCCGCACGCCTGGGGCTAGGCGTGCGGGTCACGGCCCTTCGGCCGGCGGTGCCGTCGCCGTGGGACGAGTCCTTGTTCGATTCTCGTCGCCCCCCGAACCTTTCCCGGCGGCGGTTCGTCTCACCAGTCATGATTAAGCGGATCATTTCCCTCGCCGTCGTCGTCACGGCCTTAGGCGCTTTGGTGCCCGCCACGGCACAGGCGTCAGCCGGGCAGGTGCTCAAGCTGCGTAAGGGACTGACGATCACCCTGCCGTACGCGTGGAAGGTGCGCGGCAAGGGCGACTTCGTCTACGTGGTCGCCGGTAAGTGCAAGAAGCTCCATGAGCCCGGCTGCCACCAATTCTCGATCTACGGGCCGAAGGGCATCGCTGTCGGGGACGAACTGTTCGAGCCCTACACGGGCGAGTCGCCCTACTACCCCGCCACCGACGTGCAGCCGTGCCCGCTGAACGCGAAGTGGAGCTACGGCGGCGGCGTCAAGCTGCTCACGTCCGGCTATCGCGCGATCGGCAAGGGGCACAAGGCGCAGTACCGCGCCTGGCGGATCACGTGCGTCGCGAACGACTCGTCCAAGGTGAGGGCGACCTTCGTCCAGCGTGAGTGGCTGCTGCCGAAGTCCAAGATCCTCATCGTCGACAAGTTCAGCACTGCCGGCCTGTCCAAGGTGCTCACGAACGCGGTCTGGCGCTGACCGATCCGCTGATCGCCGACCGGGGCCGAGTTGCGGAAGCAGCTTCGATCACGAAATATGGGCCAGCTCCGTGATTTGTCGCCGCGTTCTGATAGGAACTGGGCCCATGCTGACAATCCTCCCGGAGAACATCCACCCTGACCCGTGGGATCTCTACGACGAGCGCTACGCCGGTCTCGACGTCTGCGTCTTCCCGCCGGACGACGACGAGAAGCTCCCGGCCGCCGGCACGGTGGCGTGGCGGATCGCCGAACCCGACGCCTACGACGCCGAGGAGGGCGCGTTCGCCGGGACCCTCCAGGTGTTCCTCGACCAGGTCGCGACCGAAGAGGTGCGGGCGCTGGTCATCGGGTGCTGGGAGCAGGCGTACGACACCGACTCCTCCGTGATCGTCTCCATGCTGGCCGACAACGCCAAGCGGTTCCCGGCGCTGCGGGCGATCTTCCTGGGCGCGATCCAGTCGGAGGAGGCGGAGATCTCCTGGATCCAGCAGTCCGACGTCACCCCGCTGCTCACCGCCTTCCCGCAGCTGGAGCGGCTGGAGGTGCGCGGCGGCAGCGGCCTGGCGCTCTCCCCGGTCCGCCACGAGAACCTGCGGGTGCTGCGGTTCGAGACCGGGGGGCTGCCCGCCGAGGTGGTCCGGGCGGTCGCCGCGTCCGACCTGCCCGCCCTGGAGCACCTCGACCTGTGGCTCGGCGTCGACGACTACGGCGGCGACTCCACGGTCGCCGACCTGGCCCCGATCCTGGCCGGCGACCGGCTGCCCGCGCTGAGGCACCTGGGCCTGCAGGACAGCGACCACCAGGACGAGATCGCCGCCGCCGTGGCCGCCGCCCCGATCGTGGCCCGCCTCGACGTGTTGTCGCTGGCCATGGGGACGCTCGGCGACGAGGGCGCCGAGGCGCTGCTCAGCGGCCAGCCGCTCGGCCACCTCAAGGTGCTCGACCTGCGCCACAACTACGTGACCGACCCGCTGGCCGAGCGCCTGCGCGCCTTCGTCGGCGACGCCGAGCTCGACCTGGAGGAGCGCAAGGAGCGCGACGACTGGATCTACGTGTCGGTGGCCGAGTGAGCCACGTGGACCTGGGCAGGGGGATCGATGAGGGCGTCGACATCCTCAACGACCTGGACTCCTTCTTCGCCGGCGACGGCACCGAGGAGGTGTCGTCCATCAGGATCGGCGAGTGGCCCGAGATGTACGAGGAGAGCTCGGAGGCCATCGTCGAGAAGCTGGTCGCCAACGCCCACCTGCTCCCGGGCCTGCGCAGGCTGTCCATCGGCGACGTCGATCCGGACTGGTGCGAGATCTCCTGGATCCAGCTCAGCGACATCACGCCGCTGCTGACCGCGTTCCCGGACCTGGAGCGCCTGGACCTCCGGGGAAGCGACGGGCTGGCCCTGACCCCGCTCCGGCACGAGAACCTGAAGGTGCTCCGGGTGGAGTGCGGCGGCCTGCAGAGCTCGTTCGTCCGGTCGGTCGCGGCCGGTGACTTCCCGGCGCTGGAGCACCTGGAGCTCTGGCTCGGCGTCGAACGCTACGGCGGGAACACGACGGCCGCCGACCTGGCCCCGATCCTGGCCGGTGACCGGCTGCCCGTCCTGAAGCGCCTGGGTCTGCAGGACAGCGAGATCCAGGACGAGATCGCCGCCGCCGTGGCGTCCGCGCCCGTCGTGGCCCAGCTCGACGAGCTCGACCTGTCGATGGGCACGCTGACCGACGCCGGGGCCGAGGCGCTGCTGGGCGGCCAGCCGCTCAGTCACCTGAAGGTCCTCGACCTGCACCACAACTTCCTCAGCGACACGATGACCGACCGTGTCGCGAAGGCGCTGCCCGGGGTCGACGTCAAGCTGCACGACCGCTTCTCGCCCGAGGACGACCGGCTCTACGTGGCGGTGTCCGAGTGACCTCGCAGATCTCCCTCCACGTGCCGCTGCGCCCCGAGGAGCACGACGACTACCGGGAGCGCTACGCGAACCTGCCGGTGATCGGCTGGGACAGGGAAGGCGGCAAGAAGCCGAAGCCGGGCGGCAGCGGCGCCTGGTACCTGGGTGTCCTCGACGAGGACATCCTCGAGGAGATGGACGCCTTCTTCGAACACGTCGACACCGAGACGGTGCCCGCCCTCGTCATCGGCCACTGGGACGACATGTTCTCGACGAGCTCGGCGCCCATCGTGGCCAAGCTGACCGCCAACGCGCACCGGCTGCCCGCCCTCCGGGCGCTGTTCGTGGGCTCGGTCGGGTCCGACTGGTGCGAGATCTCCTGGATCAAGCAGAGCGACATCACCGCGCTGCTGACCGCGTTCCCCAACCTGGAGCGCCTGGAGATCCGGGGCGGCGACGGCCTCGCCCTCAGCCCGGTCCGGCACGAGAAGCTGCGTATGCTCCGGATCGAGAGCGGCGGCCTGAGCGGCGCGTTCGTCCGGGGGGTCGCCGGGTGCGACCTGCCGGCGCTGGAGCACCTGGAGCTCTGGCTCGGCGTCGAGAACTACGGCGGCGACTACACCGTCGAGGATCTCGCGCCGATCCTGAACGGCGACCGGCTGCCCGCGCTGAAGCACCTGGGCCTGCAGGACAGCGACCGCCAGGACGAGATCGCCGCCGCCGTGGCGTCCGCGCCCGTCGTGGCCCGTCTCGAGAACCTCGCCCTGTCGATGGGCGTGCTGACCGACGAGGGCGCCGAAGCGTTGCTCAGCGGCCAGCCGCTGACCCACCTCGACCAGCTCGACCTGCACCACCACTTCCTCAGCGAACCCATGATGGCGCGCGTCGAGAAGGCGCTGTTCACGGTGGGAGTCGACCTCGACGAGCGCCAGCACGACGACGACGGCTGGTTCTACGTGGCGGTGGACGAGTGACGATCTCCCTCGACCTGCCACGGCACACCGACGACACCGACGTCTACTACCGCCGGTACGCCGGCCTGCCGACGGTGGACTTCTTCCGCCAGGCCGTCCACCCGCCCGGCGAGGTGGCCTGGGAGCTGGGCTGCGACGATCTGGACGACTTCTTCGACGCCGTCGACCCCGCCCAGGTGCGCGCCCTCGTCGTCGGCGGCTGGGACGCCGACGCCGACGCGGTCGTCGAGCGGCTCGTCGCCGAGGCCCACCGGCTTCCGGCCCTGCGCGCGCTCTTCTTCGGGGCGATCCCGCAGGAGGCGCTGGAGATCTCCTGGATCAACCAGACCGACGTCACCCCGCTGCTGACCGCCTTCCCCGACCTGGAGCGCCTGGAGACCCGGGGCGGCATGGGCCTGCGCCTCTCCCCGGTCCGCCATGAGCGGCTGCGCATGCTCCGGGCCGAGAGCGGCGGGCTCGACGGCGACTTCGTGCGCGGCGTCGCGGCGTGCCGGTTCCCCGCGCTGGAACACCTGGAGCTCTGGCTCGGCGTCGAGGAGTACGGCGGCGACTACACCGTCGACGACCTGGCCCCCATCCTGAGCGGCGACCACCTGCCCGCCCTGAAGCACCTGGGCCTGCAGGACAGCGACCGCCAGGACGACGTCGCCGCCGCCGTCGCGACCGCCCCGATCGTGGCCCGGCTCGACGGCCTCGCCCTGTCGATGGGCACGCTCACCGACGACGGCGCCGAAGCGCTGCTCAGCGGCCAGCCGCTCACCCACCTGCGGCGGCTCGACCTGCACCACCACTACCTGAGCGACGCCATGATGGCCCGCCTGCGCGCCGCCCTCGGTTCCGTCGACCTCGATCTGGAAGCCCAGGGAGATCCGGACGAGTTCGACGGCTGGCTCTTCACCTCGGTGAACGAATGATCGTCATCGGCACGCCCGGCGACCGCCGCACCGACCTGTTCGGCGCGGCGGCCCTCGCCCACGGCCTGGGCGAGATCACCGTGGTCCCCTGGACGGAGGTGCTGACCGGCGCCCCGCTCCGGTTCTCCGGTCTCGTCCGGGTCGACTCGCCCGGCGAGTCGGCCGAGGCCGACGCCCTGCTGCGGGGAGCGGGCGACCCGACCCGCGTCGGGGGAGGGGCTACCTGGTACACCCGGTTCATGGAAGGGGTGAGGCGGGTGGCCGGGGCGGGCGGCGAGTTGCTGGCGGACGTGGACGAGATCGCCACCATGTTCGACAAACGCCGCTGCCACGCCCTGCTCGACTCGGCCGGTCTCCCGGTGCCCGGCGGGGTCACCGTGAACTCCTACGGTGAGCTGCGGGAACAGATGCGCGCGCGGGCGTGGCCGAGGGTGTTCGTCAAGCCCGCCCACGGCAGTTCGGCGTCGGGGGTGATCGCCTTCGAGACCTCCGGCGCCCGCCTGCGCGCGGTCACCTCGGCCACCGAGGACCTGCGGAACTCGCTGGCGGTCCGGACGTACACCGACGAATCGACCGTCGCCCGCATCGTCGACACCCTGGCCCCCGACGGGCTCCACGTCGAACGCTGGTTCCCGAAGGCGTCGGTCGCGGAGGGCCGGTTCGACCTGCGGGTGGTGACGGTCGCCGGGCGGCCGACCCACGCGGTGGCGCGGGTGAGCCGGGTGCCGATGACCAACCTGCACCTCGGCGGGCGGCGCGGCGACCTGGGGGAGATCCGGGCCCGGCTGGGCGGCGACCGGTGGGACGAGGCGATGGACGTCTGCGCCCGCACCGCCGCCTGCTTCCCCGGCAGCCTGACGACCGGCGTCGACCTGATGATCGGCGCCGACTGGCGGTCGATGGCGGTCGCCGAGGTGAACGCCTTCGGCGACCTGCTGCCCGGCCTGGGCGCGCTCGACGGGAGCGGCCTGACGACCTACGAGTGCCAGGCGCGGGCGATCGCGGCGGGGTGGCGATCGTGCGCGACATGAACACGATCGTGGGCAGCCACGACATCCTGCTCCTCACCCTCGACACGCTCCGGTACGACGTCGCCGCACGCCTCATGGCCGAGGGGCGCACGCCGGGCTTCGCCCGCTTCCTGACCTGGGAGAGACGGCACAGCCCCGGCAGCTTCACGTTCGCCTCGCACGCCGCGATGTTCGCCGGGTTCCTGCCGACCCCCGTCACCCCGGGGCCGCACACCCGGCCGTTCGCGGCGACCTTCCCCGGCAGCGCCACCACCTCGCCGCAGACGTGGGTCTTCGACGCGCCCGACCTGCCCGCCGGGCTGGCCAAGGCCGGTTACCGGACCGTCTGCGTCGGCGGGGTGGGGTTCTTCAACCGGCTGAGCCCCCTGGGCTCCGTGCTGCCGGACCTGTTCCAGGAGAGCCACTGGGCGCCCGAATTCGGGGTGACCGCCCCCGACTCCTTCGAACGGCAACTCGACCGGGCCGAGGAGGTGCTCGACGGCGTGCCGGAACCGGTCTTCCTGTTCCTGAACGTCTCGGCGCTGCACCAGCCCAACCGGTTCTACCTGCCCGGCGCGGCCGACGACTCGATCGAGTCGCACGCGGCGGCGCTGGAGTACGTCGACCGGCACGTCGCCCGGCTGTTCGCCCTGATGACCCGCCGCCGGCCCTGTTTCGTGATCGTCTGCTCCGACCACGGCACCGCCTACGGCGAAGACGGCCACGTGGGCCACCGGCTCGCGCACGAGGTCGTCTGGACCGTCCCCTACGCCGAATTCGTCCTCGACCGGAGCTCCGATGATCAGTCCGTATGAGAGTTACGTCTACGCGTACCCCCACAAGACCGCCTACCGCCCGCTCGACCCGCGCCCGGCGCTGGCCGACGTGTGGCGGGGCGAGCGGGCCGGGTCGTTCTACGCCCACATCCCGTTCTGCGAGATGCGCTGCGGCTTCTGCAACCTGTTCACCCGGACGGGCGCCCCCGAAGACCTGGTGGCCGCCTACCTCGACGCGCTGGAGCGCGAGACGCTGGCGCTGGCCGACGCGGTCGACCCGGCCTTCACCACGGCGGCGATCGGCGGCGGCACCCCGACCTACCTGAGCCCCGCCGAGCTGACCCGGTTGTTCGACGTCACCGGCAAGATCACCCCCTACGGCGAGATCCCGCTGTCGGTCGAGACCTCCCCGGCGACCGCGACCGCCGACCGGCTGGCGGTGCTGAAGGAGCGCGGCACGACGCGGATCTCCATCGGGGTGCAGAGCTTCGTCGACGAGGAGGCGCGCGCGGCGGTGCGCCCGCAGAAGCGCGCCGAGGTCGACCGCGCCCTCGACACGATCCGGGCGACGGGCTTCCCGATCCTCAACGTCGACCTCATCTACGGCATCGACGGCCAGACCGCCGCGACGTGGCGGCACTCCCTGGAGACCGCGCTGCGCTGGGCCCCCGAGGAGCTCTACCTCTACCCGCTGTACGTACGCCCCCTCACCGGCCTCGGGAAGATCGGCCGCGACTGGGACGACCAGCGCATGGAGCTCTACCGCGAGGGCCGCGACCTGCTGCTCGCCCGCGGCTACGAGCAGGTGTCGATGCGCATGTTCCGGCTGCCCGGCACGCGGACCTCGACCGACTACTGCTGCCAGACCGACGGCATGGCGAGTGTGGGGTGCGGGGCGCGGTCGTACACGAGCACCCTGCACTACTCCCACGAGTACGCGGTCGGCGCCCGCCACGTCCGGTCGATCATCGACGACTACGTGCGCCGCGACGACTTCACCGAGGCCCTGATCGGCTTCACCCTGACCGACGACGAACGGCGGCGGCGGCACACGATCCAGAGCCTGCTCCAGAAGGACGGCCTGGACCTGCGGCTCTACCGCGACCGGTTCGGCGGCGACCCCGACGTCACGGCGGTGCCCGAGAAGTGGCTGGTGCACGACGGCGACGTGCTGCGGCTGACCGGCGAGGGCCTGGCCCACTCCGACGCCGTCGGGCCCGCCCTCTTCTCCGCCGACGTCCGCGCCCTCATGGCGGGCAACGACGCCCGATGACCCATCTGACGATCCTCTACCGGGGCCCGCTGGCGAGTTGCGACTACGACTGCGCCTACTGCCCGTTCGCCAAACGCCGCGACACCCCCGAGCAGCTCCGCGCCGACCGGGCCGCGCTGCGCCGCTTCACCGAGTGGACCGCCGCGCAGGACCACGAGGTGAGCGTCCTGTTCACGCCGTGGGGGGAGGGGCTGGTCCGGTCGTGGTATCGGGAGGCGATGGTCGAGCTCAGCCACCGGGCCAACGTCCGCCGCGTCGCCATCCAGACCAACCTCAGCTCCCGCACCGCCTGGCTCGACCGGGCGAACCCGGACAAGCTCGCCCTGTGGGTCACCTACCACCCCACCCAGGTGACCTATGACCGCTTCCTGGCCAAGGTCACGGGCCTGCCGGTCCGCCACAGCGTCGGCGTGGTCGGCGACCCCGCCCATCTGGAGGACGCCCGCCGCCTGCGCCGCGACCTCCCGGCTGAGACGTACCTGTGGATCAACGCCGAGGAGGGCCGGACCTACACCGACGAGGAGGCGGCCCGCTGGCAGGAGATCGACCCGCTGTTCCACTACAGCCGCTTCCCGCACCTCAGCGCGGGCCAGGCGTGCCGGACCGGCGACACGGTGATCTCCGTGGACGGAGACGGGACCGTCCGGCGCTGCCACTTCATCCCGACAGTCCTGGGAAATCTCTATGACGGCACGTTCCGCGCCCGGCTGGGCCGGCGGGCCTGCCCGAAGCTGGAGTGCGACTGCCACATCGGCTACGTCCACCTCGAACCGACCGGCCTGTACGACGTCTTCGCCGGGGGCGTCCTCGAACGTATCCCTCACAGGACTCTCACAGAACCGTCCAGGAAGCCCTGAGCCCGGGAGCGCACGCTCGGCCGCGTGATCGAAGTGACCGGACTGAGCAAACGCTACGGCGACGTCGTCGCCGTCGACGACCTGACGTTCGACGTGAAACCCGGCGCGGTGACCGGGTTCCTGGGCCCCAACGGGGCCGGCAAGACGACCACGATGCGGATGATCCTCGGGCTGGACGCCCCCCACGCGGGCCGCGCCCGCGTCCTCGGGGCCCGGCTCGCCGACCTGCCCGAGCCGATGCGGGCGGTCGGGGCGCTGCTGGACGCGGGGGCGGTGCACCCCCGCCGCTCCGCCCGTGATCACCTGCGCTGTCTCGCGCTGAGCAACCGGCTGGGGCGGCGGCGGGTCGACGAGGTGCTCGACCTGGTCGGGCTGACGGCGGTGGCGCACCGGCACGCGGGCGGGTTCTCGCTCGGCATGAAGCAGCGGCTCGGGCTGGCCGCCGCGCTGCTGGGCGACCCCGGCGTGCTGATCCTCGACGAACCGGTCAACGGGCTCGACCCCGAGGGCATCGTATGGATCCGCACCCTGATCCGGAAGCTGGCGGCCGAAGGGCGGACCGTCCTGGTCTCCAGCCACCTGATGGGCGAGACGGCGGTGACCGCCGACCGGCTGATCGTGGTGGCGCGGGGGCGGCTGGTCGCCGACACCACCGTCGAGGCGCTGGCCCGGCCCGACGGGGTGCTGGTGCGCACCCCGGAGGCCCGCCGGCTCGCCCGGGTCCTGGTCACCCACGGCGCCTCCGACGTCGACCCGGCCGGAGACGAACTGGTCGTGCGGGGGCTGGGCACGCGGCGGGTCGGTGAGCTCGCCGCCGCCGAGGGAGTGGTCCTGTACGAGCTCACCCCCCGCCGCGCGTCCCTGGAAGAGGCGTTCATGGAGCTGACCCGATGATCGACGCCATCCGCTCCGAATGGGCCAAGACGTGGACGACCCGGTCGACCTGGTTCACCCTCGCCGCGATCGTCGTGCTCGGCGCCCTGTTCGCGGTGCTGTTCGGCCACGCCGCCGCCACCGAGCACGCCAGGATGACCGCCGCCGAGCGGGCCGCCTACCGGCCCGCGCCCGACTTCCGGCCGCTGATCTTCGTCCAGATCGCCGTCGGCTACTTCGGCCTGCGGGCCTTCACCGTCGAGTACCTCACCCGCACGATGGCGCTGACCCTGACCACGACGCCCCGCCGGGGCCGGGTGCTGGCGGCCAAGGCCGTGGTCTGCGGCGGGCTGACGCTGGCCGCCGGGGCGGTGACCGGGCTGATCGTGGTCTTCGTCAACCGGGCCGTGCTGACCTCGCGGGGTGTGCCCGTCAACCCGCTGGCCGAGCCGGGCATGCTCCGGGTGCTGGCCGGGCCCGGGCTGCTGCTGGCCCTGCTCGGGCTGATCGGCCTGGCCGTCGGCTGCCTGCTGCGCAGCACCGCCGGGGCGCTGGTCGTCACGATCGTGATGGGGGTGTTCGTCCCGGCGATGGCCTCGCTCTACCCTGAATGGCTGGCCCGGCTGATCCTGAGCTACTGGCCGATCACGGCCGGGCTGCGGCTGCTCAGCCTCGACGGCGACCCCGACCTGCCGGGACCGGCGGCCGGCCTCGCCGTGACCTGCACCTGGGCCGCGATCCTGCTGGCCGCCGCCTACGTGGTGCTCCGGCGGCGGGACGCATGATGTGGAGGACGGAAGGGGCCTGATGGAGCGGCTGCTGGTCGTCGACGACGAGCCGACGGTGCGGGAACTGCTGTCGGCGACCCTGCGCTTCGCCGGGTTCGAGGTGACCTCCGCCGCCACCGGCGCCGAGGCCGTCGAGGCGGTGCGTCTGGCCCGTCCCGACCTGATCCTGCTCGACGTGATGCTGCCCGACCTCGACGGCTTCCAGGTCGTGCGCAGGCTGCGCGACCTGGCCCGGCCGCCGGTGCCGGTGTTGTTCCTGACCGCCCGCGACTCCCCGGCCGACAAGGTCACCGGCCTCACCCTCGGCGGCGACGACTACGTCACCAAGCCGTTCGACCTGCCCGAACTGCTCGCCCGCATCCGCGCGATCCTGCGCCGCACCGGCGTGCCGCACGCCCACGCCGTGGTCGTCGGCGACCTGGAGGTCGACGTCGAGGGCTGCCAGGTGCGCCGGGCCGGGGTGACGATACGCCTGTCGCCCACCGAGTTCCGGCTGCTCAGCTACCTGGCCGACCACGCCGGCCGGGTGGTGTCGAAGACCTCGATCATCGAGGACGTCTGGCAGTACGACTTCGCCGGCGACACCAGCATCGTCGACACCTACGTCAGCTACCTGCGCCGCAAACTGGAGGCGAGCGGCCCCCGGCTCATCCACACCGTCCACGGCGTCGGCTACGTCCTGCGCGAACCCCGATGACCTCCCTGCGCGGCCGCCTCCTCCTGATCACCTGCGCCCTGCTGGCGGCGGGCCTGCTGCTGAGCGGCTCGATCGTGGTCGGCCTGCTGCGATCGGGCCTGGTCGAGCGGGTCGACACCCAGCTCCGCGTGTTCGGCGGCATCATCGCCGCCATCCCGCCCGGCTTCGCCTCCCAGGCCCCCGCCGACCGCGTGGCGGGAAACACCCTGAGCACCAACCTCGACCTGATCAACCGCCTGTACATCGCGGAGCTGCCCCTGGACGGCGACCCCGTCTCAGAGGTCCGCCTCCCACCGGGCCCCGGCGGCCCGGAACTGCCCGCCCACCCGAGCGATGCCCCCGGCCCCGCCAACCTCGCACCGACCGCGCCCGAGCCGATCGCACCTGAGCCGACCACACCCGAGCGGATCGCCCCCGAGCGGATCGCCCCCGAGCCTGGCGCGGGTCCGCGGCGGACAGGTTCGGAACTCCAGCCCTTCGAGGCGCGGGATTCCGCCGGTGGGGCGGACTGGCGGGTGCTCGTGGTGCCCCGCGAAGGAGCCGGGAGCTCCGTCGTCGTGGCGGCCTCGCTCGACGCCGTGCAGGCCACGGTCGGCCGGTTGCGGGTGATCTACGTCGTCACCGGGATCGCCCTGCTCGCCCTGCTCACGCTGGCCGGATGGTTCGCCGTCAGGGCCGGGCTGCGGCCTCTGCGGGACATCGAGGAGACCGCCGCCGCCATCGCGGCGGGGGAACTCGGCCGCAGGGTGCCCGACGCGGCCCCCGACACCGAGGTCGGCCGGTTGTCGGCCGCGCTCAACGGCATGCTCGGCCAGATCGAGCACGCCTTCGCGGCGCGCACCGAGTCGGAGGCCCGGTTGCGCCGCTTCGTCGCCGACGTCGGGCACGAGCTGCGCACCCCGCTCGTCGGCATCAAGGGGTTCTCCGAGCTCTACCGCATGGGCGGGCTGCCCGAGGTCGCCCCCGCGATGGCCCGGATCGAGAGCGAGGCCGGACGGCTGGCCCGGCTGATCGAGGACCTGCTGCTGCTGGCCCGCCTCGACGAGGGCGGCGACGCCCTGCCGCTCGACCTGGCCCCGATGGACCTGCGCACCCTGGCCGCCGACGCCCGCCTCGACCTGCGCGCCCTGGCCCCCGGGCGGCCGGTCGAGCTGACCGGCCCCGACGGCGGGCCGCCCGCCTCGGCGCCCGTGGTCGGCGACGAGGCCCGGCTGCGCCAGGTCGTGACGAACCTGGTCGGGAACGTGGTCGAGCACACCCCCGACGGCACGCCCGTGCGCATCGGGGTCGGCACCCGAGACGGCGAGGCGGTGCTGGTGATCGAGGACCACGGGCCGGGGCTCGGCCCGGAGGAGGCCGCCCGCGTGTTCGACCGCTTCTCCCGCGCCGACGCCTCACGCAGCCGGTCGGGGCCCGGCGGCGCGGGGCTCGGCCTGGCCATCGCCCGCTCGCTGGCGGAGGCCCATGGAGGCCGTCTCGACCTCCGCACGGCGCCCGGCCAGGGGGCCGCCTTCACCCTGGCGCTGCCCGGAGAGTTCGGGGGTCAGGTCTCCCTCTCGGGACGGTAGTCCTCCTCCTTCACCCCGAACGTCCATGCCACGCCCTGGCGGGCGCGCTGCACCCACGGCGGCACCCGCAGGAAGTAGGTGCGGAAGGTTCCGTCGGGTTCGGCGGTGGAGTTGACCACCTCGACCGTCACCACGTCTTCGTCGTCGGGCAGGCTGATGCGCCACAGGATGCCCGTCTCGTCGCGGTGGAGGGGGGTCGCGCCCGACTCCGACAGGTAGCGGTCGAAGCCGAAGTGTTCGAGCATGACCCGGCGCAGCTCGGCGTTCTCCTCGTTGCGGATGCGCTCGGGGTTCAGGTCGGCCATCGACGCCACGAAGCCCTCGGGCACCGGCATGCCGTGCCAGGCCTCCAGCGCGAAGCCGTCGGGGAAGACCAGGGCGGGGCCGTCGGAGCGGTGGAGGCGGCCCGCCTCGTCGAGGTGGAGCTCGGCGGGGCGCTCGCAGACGATCGCCACGTCGGCGTAGGGGAACCACCAGCCCGCGTTGCGGGCGACCCTGGTCAGCCCGGCCAGGCCGGGGGCGTCGGCGAAGGCCGACAACCAGGCGGCGTCGTGCTGGCCGAGCACCGCGTCGAGCGCGGCCTGGCGCAGCAGGTCGCCGGCCTCCTCGCCGCCGAGCACCGACAGGCCCCGGCGAATCTCCTGGACGACGGTGTTCACCCTCGGCCAGAGCAGCCCGCCGGTCGACTCCCACACCCGCGCCCAGCCGGCCCCGCCGGTCTCGCGCAGCACGTCGGCGCGGGCCCGCTCCCAGGGCTGGGTGCGCACCTCCTCGCGGACGGAACGGCCGAGGGGGCGGGCCAGCAACGGCGCCGCCGACAGGATGAGCGACCCCAGGCCGGCCTTGTTCAGCGCGTCGACGGCGGCCTCGCCGCCGTGGTGGATGGCGGCCGCCGCCGAGGCGACGACCGGCGACCCGGCCCAGAGGATCGCGCGGGGGGCGGCCAGCCCGGCGGCGGCGTAGGCCTCGCGGACACCCGCCTCGGCCTCGGCGCGGTCGCCCCCGCCGGTGGAGAAGGCGACGTCGGCCCAGGTCATCGTGGTCTCGACGCGCATCAGTCGGCCACCACCCGGAACGAACCCGGCACGTATTCACGCTGGCGGACGATCCGGAACCAGCCCTTCGGCAACGGGATCGTGGCGTGCTCCTCGTGGACCAGCCGGCCGCCCTCGGGCAGGTGGAGGAAGCCCGGGTAGAGCGTTCCGGGGCCGTGGAGCGCGTGGGCGTGGCCGGTGGCCTCGCCCAGGGCCAGCACGATGCGGCCCTTGTGGTCACGCGGTTCGGCGACGAGACCGGGAGGCACCGACGCCTCGGGGACCGGCATGATCAGGATGTCACCCTGTCGGTACATGACCAACCTTCCGTGTTCGGGGGGTTGATCAGAAACTATCGGCGGCCACCGACATTTCCCGGGCCACGGCCGCGAAGCCGGCGATCAGGGGATTGCGGCGGGCGGCGCTCCAGGCCAGGCACACCTGGTTCGGCGGGATGTCGGTCACGTGGGCGTACACGACGTCGGGGCGCGTGTAGAAGACCGCCACCGACAGCGGCAGGATGACCACGCCGTGACCGCCGGCGACGTGCTCCAGCTTCTCCTCCACCGCGCGGAACCTGACCTCGGGGTCGCGCCGGGTGGCGACGTCGCGCCACTCGGGGACGGCGTCGGGGTTCTGCAGGAGGCGCTCGCCGGCCAGGTCGGCGATGCCGACGGCGTCCTTGCCCGCGAAGGGGTGGTCGGCGGGCAGCACGGCGACGCGCGGCTCGCTCCACAGCGGGGTGACGCGCAGGCCGCGCCGGTCGATCGGCAGGCGCACGTAGCCGACGTCGACCCGGCCGTCGTGGATGGTGGCGGTCTGGTCGTCCCAGGTGGTGCGGACCACCTCCACGGTCAGCCCGGGGTGGCGCTCGCCGAACGCCCGGACCGCCGGGGTGACGATCAGGCCGGGCATGAAGCCGACCGTGAACACGTCGCCGCCCCGGGCCGCGCGGGCGACGCGGCGGCGCAGGCCCTCGGCCGAGGCCAGCAGCGGGCGGGCGTCGGCGAGGAGCTGTTCGCCCGCCGGGGTCAGCTCGGTCGCCCGTTTCGTCCGGACGAAGAGCTGGGCCCCCAGCTCGTCTTCCAGCGCCCGGATCTGGCGCGACAACACCGGCTGGGCGATGTGCAGGTCCTCGGCGGCGCGGCCGAAGTGGAGCCGCCCGGCCACCGCGACGAAGTAGCGCAGCTTCCGCAGGTCGACGTCCACCAGCGCCTCCTCCAGGTCGTGATGCCCTCAGGGTATTACAGGCGGCGAACGAGGTCTTGGACGGCGGCCTCCCGGCGGGGGCATCGTGGAGGGGTCGGCATCGTCCTCGTACGGGAGAAGGAACCATGGATCTTCAGGGACAGCGGGTCGTCGTGCTGGGTGGCACCTCGGGAATCGGGCTGGCCACGGCCGAGGCGGCGGCGCGGCAGGGGGCCGCGGTGACGGTCGCCTCCAGCCGCCGGGCCAGCGTCGACCGGGCGCTCGCGCAGTTGCCCGAAGGCGCAGAGGGACGGGTCGCCGACCTCACCGACCCGGCGGCGGTGGGCGCGGTCCTCGCCGAGGCGGGCCCGGTCGACCACCTCGTCTACACCGCCGGAGAGCCGCTGGCGCTGATGCCGGTCGACGGCCTGGACCTCGACGCGGCCCGCCGCTTCTTCACCGTCCGCTACTTCGGGGCGCTGGGCGCGGTCCGGGCCGCCCTGCCGCACCTGCGCAAGGACGGGTCGATCACGCTCACGACCGGCACCGCAAAGGACCGGCCGGGGCCCGGATGGTCGGTCGCGGCCAGCATCTGCGGGGCGATCGAGTCGCTGACCAGGGCGCTGGCCGTCGAACTGGCCCCGATCAGGGTCAACGCCGTGGCCCCCGGGTTCGTGCGCTCGCCCCTGTGGGCGGGGATGGGCGAGGAGGCCCGCGAGCGCATGTACGCCGAGGCCGGGGCCGTGATCCCGGTCGGCCGGGTCGGCGAGGTCGAGGACATCGCGCGGGCGTACGTGTTTCTGATGACCGAGCCGTTCGCCTCGGGGACCGTGCTGACCGTGGACGGGGGCCACGTGCTCGTCTAACCCAAATCCGACAAAAGGTGCGTGTGCCGATAAAGCGGATGGGTACGGCCGGGCTCATGACGCAGACCGTCGGTGACTACGTGGTACGACGCCTGCAGGAATGGGGCGTGCAGCAGGTCTTCGCCTATCCGGGGGACGGGATCAACGGGATCCTCGCGGCCCTGGGGAGGGCGGATGACATGCCCCGGTTCGTGCAGAGCCGGCACGAGGAGATGGCCGCCTTCGCGGCCGTGGGATACGCCAAGTTCAGCGGGCGGTTCGGGGTGTGCATGGCCACCTCCGGACCCGGGGCGATCCACCTGCTGAACGGCCTCTACGACGCCAAGCTCGACCACGTGCCGGTCGTGGCGATCGTGGGCCAGACCGCCCGCAGCGCGATGGGCGGCAGCTACCAGCAGGAGGTCGACCTCCAGGCGCTGTTCAAGGACGTCGCCTCGGAGTACCTGGTCGAGGTCAACGTGGCCGAGCAGCTCCCGAACGCGCTCGACCGCGCGATCAGGACCGCCCAGGCGTCCCGCGCGCCGACGGCGGTGATCATCCCGTCGGACCTCCAGGAGGAGGAGTACGCCCCGCCGGAGCACGCCTTCAAGATGGTGCCCTCCAGCCCGCCCGGCACGTTGTGGGCGCGGTCGGTCGCCACCGAGTCCGACATCGCAAGGGCCGCCGAGGTGATCAACGCGGGGGAGCGGCCGGCCGTCCTGGTCGGGCAGGGCGCCCGGGGCGCGGCCGAGGAGGTGCGGCGGTTCGCCGACCTCACCGGCGCGGGAGTCGCCAAGGCGCTGCTGGGCAAGGACGTGCTGCCCGACGACCTGCCCTACGTGACGGGGTCGATCGGGCTGCTCGGCACCCGGCCCAGCTACGAGATGATGCGCGACTGCGACACCCTGCTGATCGTGGGCTCCAACTTCCCCTACACCCAGTTCTTGCCGGAGTTCGGGCAGGCCAGAGCGGTGCAGATCGACATCGACGGCCGCTTCATCGGGATGCGCTACCCCACCGAGGTCAACCTGGTCGGCGACGCCGCCGCCACGCTCACCGCGCTGCTCCCGATGATCCGGCCCAAGGTCGGCAGCGAGTGGCGGGAGACCATCGAGCGGAACGTGGCCCACTGGTGGGACGTCATGGAGCGCGAGGCCGAGGTGACGGCCAAGCCGGTCAACCCGATGCTGATCGTCTCGGAGTTGTCCCGGCGCATTCCGGGCGACACGATCGTGACGGCCGACTCCGGCTCGTCCACCAACTGGTACGCCCGCAACCTGCGCATGCGCGAGGGCATGCGGGGCTCGCTCTCGGGCACCCTGGCCACGATGGGCCCCGGCGTCCCCTACGCCATCGGCGCCAAGTTCGCCCATCCCGGCCGGCCCGTGGTCGCCCTGGTGGGCGACGGGGCCATGCAGATGAACGGCCTGGCCGAGCTGATCACCATCGCCCGCTACCACCACCTGTGGCGCGACCCGCGCCTGGTCGTCTGCGTCTTCCACAACAACGACCTCAACCAGGTGACCTGGGAGCTGCGGGCCATGGGCGGCGCGCCGAAGTTCGAGGCCTCGCAGAGCCTCCCCGACGTCGACTACGCCGGGTTCGCCCGCTCCCTCGGCCTGGAGGGCATCACCGTGACCGAGCCCGACGTCCTGGGCACGGCCTGGGACCGGGCGTTCGCGGCGGGTGTGCCGGCGGTGCTCGACGTGCACTGCGACCCGGAGGTGCCGCCCATCCCGCCGCACGCGACCTTCGACGAGGTCAAGTCGGTGACCGAGGCCGTGCTGCAGGGTGACCCGAGCGCGTTCCACCTGATCGCCCAAGGGGTGAAGACCAAGGCGCAGGAGTTCCTGCACGGCCGGAAGAACGACTGATGGCGCCGGTCGACCACGTGGCGGCCCGCGCCTACCGGGTGCCCACGCCGGAACCGGAGACCGACGGCACCCTCGGCTGGGACGCCACCACCGTCGTCGTGGTGCACGTGCGGGCCGCCGACGTGACGGGGCTCGGGTGGACGTACGCCGACGCGGCCTGCGTGCCGCTGGTCGAGGGCGTGCTGGCCAGAGCGGTGACGGGCCGGCCCGGACTGGTGTCGTGCGCGATCTCGGCGGTCGACATCGCCCTGTGGGACGCGGCGGCGCGGTCGGTGGGGCTGCCGCTGTGCCGCCTGCTCGGCCGGTCCGGCACCTCGAATGGTTCGCCGACCACGACCGCGTCGAGGGCCTGCTCTTCGACGGGGGCCTGCGGCCCGCGGACGGCGTCGTGACCCCGTCGGCGTCGGTCTTCGGCCACGGCCTCTCGCTCAAGGAGGACGCCGCCCGGCGCTACGCGGTCGCACTCTGACGGGAGGACACACATGACGGTCACCGAGGCCCCGGCCGCCCTGGCGGCGGCCCTGCGCGACCGGGTCGACGGCGAGATCAGGTTCGACCCCGGCAGCCGCGCCGCCTACTCCACCGACGCCTCCAACTTCCGCCAGGTGCCCCTCGGTGTGGTGGTGCCCCGCACCCCCGACGCCGGGGCCGAGGCGGTCGCCGTGGCCCGCGACTTCGGGGCCCCGGTCCTGTCGCGGGGCGGCGGCACGAGCCTGGCCGGGCAGTGCGCCAACACCGCTGTGGTCGTCGACTGGTCGAAGTACTGCACCACGCTGGAGTCGGTCGACGTCGACGGCCGGACCTGCGTCGTCCAGCCCGGCATCGTCCTCGACGTGCTGAACCGGCGGCTCGAACGCCACGGCCTCCGGTACGGCCCGGAACCCGCCACCCACATGAACTGCACCCTCGGCGGCATGATCGGCAACAACTCCTGCGGCGCGACCGCGCAGCGCACCGGCAAGGTCGTCGACAACGTCGCCCGCCTTGAGGTGCTCCTCTACGACGGCACCCGCTTCTGGTGCGGCGAGACCACCGACGAGGAGTACGCCGCCATCGAACGCCGGGGCGACCCCCGAGCCGCGATCTACCGGCAGCTGCGGGCCCTGCGCGACGCGTACGCCGACGAGATCCGGCGGCGCTACCCCGACATCCCGCGCCGGGTCTCCGGCTACAACCTCGACTCGCTGCTGCCCGAACACGGCTTCGACGTCGCCGGGCTGCTCGTCGGCAGCGAGTCGACCCTGGTCACCGTGTTGCGCGCGGAACTCGAACTGGTGCCCGTGCTGCCCGAACGCGCCCTGGTCGTGCTCGGCTACCCCGACATCGCGGCGGCCGCCGACGCGGTGCCCGCGATCCTGCCGCACGAGCCGATCGCGCTGGAGGGCGTCGACGCCAAGCTGATCCGCGACGAGCAGCTCAAGCACCTCAACCCCGACGCGCTGGGCGAACTCCCGCAGGGCAAGGCCTTCCTCATGGTCCAGTTCGGCGGCGAGACGGCCGAGGAGGCGCGGTCCCGGGCCGAGGGGCTGCTCCACGACGGGCACCGCGCCGACGTCCGGTTCCTCGGCGACCCCGTCCACGAGGACGAGCTGTGGCACGTCAGGGAGGCCGGCCTGGGCGCGACCGCGCACGTCGCCGGCCGGCCCGACACCTTCGAGGGCTGGGAGGACTCCGCCGTGGCCCCCGAACGGCTCGGCGAGTACCTGCGCCGCCTGCGCGACCTCTACCGGGAGTTCGGCTACGAGAGCGACACTGGCCCGGCCCTCTACGGCCACTTCGGGCAGGGCTGCGTGCACACCCGCATCCCCTTCGACCTCTACACCGCCGACGGCGTGGCCGCCTACCGCCGGTTCATGGAACGGGCCGCCGACCTCGTGGCGGCCCTGGGCGGGTCGTTCTCCGGCGAGCACGGCGACGGCCAGAGCCGGGGCGAGCTGCTGCCCCGGATGTTCGGCCCCGAGATCGTCGCCGCGTTCGGGCGGCTCAAGGCGATCTTCGACCCCGGCGACCACATGAACCCCGGCAAGGTGGTCGCGCCCGCCCCGCTCGACGACCATCTGCGGCTCGGCCCGGACTGGGCCCCGGCCGAGCCGCGGGACCTGCGGTTCGGCTTTCCGCACGACGGCGGCTCGTTCGCGCAGGCGGTCAACCGCTGCGTCGGCGTCGGCCGCTGCCGTCAGCACGCCACCGAGGGCGGTCAGGTGATGTGCCCGTCCTACCAGGTCACGGGGGAGGAGGAACACTCCACCCGGGGCCGCGCCCGGTTGCTGTTCGAGATGCTCGGCGGGCACGGCGACGAGACCCTCCGCCGGGGCTGGCGCTCGGAGGAGGTCAAGGACGCCCTCGACCTCTGCCTGGCCTGCAAGGGGTGCAGGACCGACTGCCCGGCGAACGTGGACATGGCGACGTACAAGGCGGAGTTCCTGTCCCACCACTACGAGGGCCGCCAGTGGCGGCGGCCCCGGTCGGACCTGGCGCTGGGCTGGTTGCCCGTCGCCGCCGCCGTCGTCGCCGCGCTCCGGCTCGGGCCCCTGGTGAACCGCCTGCCGGGACTTGCCAGGACGGTCGCGGGCATCGCCGACCGGGAGCTCCCCGCCTTCGCCCCGGAGACCCTCCAGCACTGGTTCCGGCGGCGGGGCCCGCGCGGCGACGGCGCCCGGGGGAAGGTCCTGCTGTGGCCGGACACCTTCACCAACGGGTTCCACCCCCAGGTGGGGCGGGCCGCCGTGGAGGTGATCGAGGACGCCGGCTGGCGGGTCGTCCTGCCGCCCGGACCGGTGTGCTGCGGGCTGACCTGGATCTCCACCGGCCAGGTCGACACCGCCCGGCGGGTGCTCGGCCGGACCGTGCGGCTGCTGGCCGGCCACCTGCGCGAGGGCGGCCTGGTCGTGGGGCTGGAACCGAGCTGCACGGCCGTGTTCCGCGGCGACGCCGAGGAGCTGTTCCCGGCCGACCTGGACGTGCGGCGGCTGCGGAACCAGACGGTCACGCTCGCCGAACTGCTCACCCGGCACAGCCCCGGCTACCGGCCGCCGCGCCTCGACGTCGAGGCGCTGGCCCAGGTCCACTGCCACCAGCACGCCGTCATGGGCTTCGACGCCGACGAGGAGCTGCTGCGGGCCGCCGGGGTGCGGGCGGAGCACCTCGACTCCGGCTGCTGCGGGCTGGCCGGGAACTTCGGCTTCGAGCGCGGTCACCTGGAGGTCAGCGAGGCCTGCGCCGAACGGGTGCTGCTGCCCCGGCTGCGGGCGGCCGGGCGGGAGACGGCCGTGCTCGCCGACGGGTTCAGCTGCCGGACCCAGATCCACCAGCTCGACAGCGGCGGCAGGGAAGGCGTGCACCTCGCCCAGCTGCTCGCCGTCGGGCTGCACGAGGAGGGACGATGAAAGCGGAACAGGTCGTGGTCGTCACCGGCGCGAGCGGCGGCGTCGGCCGCGCGGTCGCCCAGGCGTTCGGCGCGCGTCACGCGAAGGTGGCCCTGCTCGCCCGGGGCGTCAAGGGCCTCGGGGCCGCCGCCGGCGAGGTGCGGCGCAACGGCGGCACCCCGCTGGAGATCCCGGTCGACGTGTCGGACTTCGCGCAGGTGGACGCCGCCGCGAGCCGGGCCAAGGCGGAGCTGGGGCCCATCGACGTGTGGGTCAACGTCGCGTTCACCTCCGTCTTCGCTCCGTTCGCCGAGATCCGGCCGGAGGAGTTCCGCCGCGTCACCGAGGTCACCTACCTCGGCTACGTGCACGGCACCATGGCCGCGCTGAACCGGATGCGGCCCCGCGACCGGGGGACCGTCGTCCAGGTCGGCTCTGCGCTGGCCTACCGGGGCATCCCGCTGCAGAGCGCCTACTGCGGCGCCAAGCACGCCATCCAGGGCTTCAACGAGGCGCTGCGCTGCGAGCTGCTGCACGAGCGCAGCGGCGTCCACGTGACCATGGTCCAGCTCCCCGCGGTCAACACGCCCCAGTTCTCGTGGGTGTTGTCGCGGCTGCCCCGCCAGGCCCAGCCGGTGCCGCCGATCTACCAGCCCGAGGTCGCCGCGCGGGCCGTGCTGCACGCCGCCGACCACCCGGAACGCCGCGAGTACTGGGTCGGGGCCAGCACCGTGGCGACCCTGATGGCCAACGCGGTCGCCCCCGGGCTGCTCGACCGCTATCTGGTCAGGACGGGATACGACGCGCAGCAGACCGACCAGCCGAGGTCCCGCCGCCAGCCGGCCAACCTCTGGGCCCCGGCCGACGGGCCGCACGGCCACGACTACGGCGCGCACGGCGCCTTCGACGAGCGGTCGCTCGCGGCCAGCCCGCAGGCGTGGGCCAGCCGGCACCACGCCCTGGTCGCGGCCCTGGGCGCCGCCGCCGGCGCGGCGGCCGTCCTCATGCGGATGCGCTCGCGTCATCCCGCGTGAAGAGCTCGTGCAGCGGCAGCAGGGCCGCGCGCGGCTCGATGAGCCTGATCGGGTCGCCCGGGTCGCCGATCTGCTCCCACCCGACGAACCGGCTGCCCCGGTGGAGGCGGCGGATCACCGCCCTGACCAGGGCCGGGCTGTTGCCCCCCGGCCCGCGTTCGTAGCCGAAGAGCTGGCCGGTGTGCCGGGGCACCACGACGAGGCCGCTCAGGCGCAGCGCCTGGGTCGTCTCGCCGAGGAGGGGGCCGTCCTGGGTGAGCCGGACGTCGGCCACCTGCCCGACGTCCGCGCCGTCGCGGTCGACGACCCTGCGCCCGACCAGCGAGCTCAGCCGGTCGCGGGCGGGGACCTCGGACCGCCTGACCGGGCGGGGGCCGCGCAGCCCCGGGTCCCTGCCGCCGCTGCCGGGAAGAGGGTCGACGAGATGCTCGCGCACCCAGCGTTCCAGGGAGGCCTCCGGCACGTCGCCGCCCACCGTGACCGCGCTGCCGATCTCGCCGACCAGGCTCATCGGGACCCGCGGCGGGGCCGGATCCTCCTCCGGCCGGAACAGGCGGGTGACGCCGGTCATCAGGCGGCCGATCACGCCGCCGACACGCGGGCCGAGCGCGAGGGGCCCGGCCAGGATCGCGGTGACGTACGGGACCTCCCCCCACTCGATCTCCAGGTCGTCGACCTTGCAGAGCAGCCGTCCGTCGGCCCTGACCACCTGGCGGTCGAGCAGGTGGAGGTGGGCGTGCAGGACGCGGCCGGTCACTGTCCCGCCTTGGTGGCGAGCATCAGCGGTATGGCCGCCACGGCGACCACCAGGAGCAGGATCATGTAAAAGGTCCCCAGGGTGTTGGACAGGCGGCCGTTGACCCGGTCGCCCATGTAGTCGGGGTCGTTGGCGATCATCAGGACCGGCAGGTAGGTCAGCGGCAGCGCCGCCGCCGAGAGGACCAGCGAATACTCCGTGACCTTGATCGGGTCGATCGTCGTGAGGATCAGCGCCACCGCGACGATCGTCGACACCAGCAGCGTCGCGTGGAACCGGGCCGCCTCCCGGGGCCGCACGTACTTGCCCCACTGCCAGCCGAAGTACTGGCTGATCGAGTAACCCGACGACAACGCGGTCTCCAGGGTCGCGCCGAAGGTCGCGGCGAAGACGCCGAAGATGACCAGGGCCAGGCCGATCTGGCCGAAGGCGAGCCCGGCGGGCAGCACCATCTGGCCGAGCGTGTCGACCTCGATCATCTGAGGCAGGAAGACGGTGGCCGCGCACGCCGCGATGGCGATCGACAACAGGCCGCCCAGGGGGAAGCCGACGAACACGTTGGCGCGCATGACCCCCAGGTCCCGCCGGGTCCAGCGCTCCTCCACGCCGCCGGAGGAGAAGAAGAACACCTCGTACGGCGTCATGGCCGCCCCCAGCAGGGCGACGGCGTAGAACCAGTAGGTGGCCGCGCCGTCGTCGGACGGGTTGTGGACGAGCTGGCGCCCCAGTTCTCCGTAATCGGGGCCCAGGGCGAAGAAGGCCACCAGGAAGACCACCAGGGCGAGCCCGGCCAGGCCGAAGACGCGCTCCATCGTCTCGAACTTGACCCGCCACATCACCAGCCAGGCCACCAGGCCCACGGCGGGCACCCACAGCAGGTAGTCGATCCCGGTGGCCAGCTCCAGGGCGAGGGCCGCGCCGCCGATCTCGGCGGCCAGGGTGAGCAGGTTGATCCCGAACGACGCGGCCAGGTTGAGCAGCCCCGCGCGGGGGCCGAGGCGTTCGCGGACGAGGTCGAAGACCGGCCGGCCGGACACCGCCGCCACCCGCCCGGCCATCTCGGCGAACAGGCAGATGCCGACGACGCCGACCACGACCACCCAGGCCAGCGACAGGCCGAACCGGGAGCCGACCAGCGCGTTGGCGACCAGGTCGCCGATGTCGACGAACCCGCCGATCGCGGTCAGGATGCCGAGCGTGACGGCGAAGAACCGCTTCACGACGGCTGCTCCTCGGCGAAGGCCCGCAACCGGTCACCCAGTTCGGCCAGGTCGGCCACGGCCTTCTCCGGGTCCCGGATCTCCCGCAGCCGCACCTCGTTCAGCAGCACCTGCACCTGCTCGGCCGCCTCCGAGGTCAGCTCGGTGATCTCGGCCCGGACCTCCACCGCCTGCCGCGACGGCGGCTGGACCGCGCCGAACTGGGAGTCGACGCTGTCGAGCGCGGTGACGGTCTCGGTGAGCAGGGTCTGGAGGTAGGGGCGGGTCAGTTTCGCCTCGTTCTCGACCGCGAGCCGGACCAGCGCCACGGAGGAGGCGGCGGCCTCGGCCGTCGCGCCGGCCTTCCTGCCGTAGTCGGCGTCGTCCCAGGCCGGGGAGGCGCACCCGGCCACCACCAGCAGCAGGACCAGCACAACCCGTCTCATGGCCGCGTCCGCAGCAGGAAGTAGGCCAGCAGGCCGAGTAACACCGTGAACTGTCCCCACGCGGCCAGCAACACCAGCCCTTCGTCGTTCACCGCACTCACCCCCTCGTGCGCTTGAGCAGCGCGATCACCGCACGCTCGGCCGCGCCGTGGGTGGCCGGGCCGTCGCCCTCGCCCAGGTCGGTGAGCGCGCGGTCGATGGTCTTGCCGTGTTCGTACGCCGTGATCACCCGGGGGTCGACGTAGGAGGCGCGGGCCACGGCCGGGGTGTTGCCCAGGTATCCGGCCACCTCCTTCATGACCCGGGTGACGGCCCGGCGGCGGCCGGTGCGGCTGCGCACCCGTTTGGAGACGGCCAGGCCGACGGCGGCGTACACGGTGGCGTGCCAGGTGCGGAAGTCCTTGGCGCTGACATCGGTCTCGAAGCGGTCGCGCAGGTAGTCGTTGATGTCGTCGCTCTTGACGTCGACCCACCGGCCGTCGCTCTCGTAGCCGAGCAGTTCGCCCTCCTCGCGCCCCTTGCGCAGGGCGGTGACCACCTTGCAGACGTCGGGGTCGGTGATCTCGACCTCGCGGAGCAGGCCGCCCTTGGCCGGGTAGGCGCAGGAGACCCGGCCGCGCGAGCACGTCACGTGCTCCAGGCGCAGGGTGGCCAGGCCGAAGGACTCGTAGGCCTCCCCGCCGACCCGGAACAGGCCGATGTCCAGCATCCGGGCGGCGGCGGCCAGCACCCGCTCGCGGGTCAGGCCCTTCCCGTCGAGGTCGGCCTGGACCTTCTTGCGGAAGGCGGGCAGGCGTTCGGCGAGCTTGCCGACCCGCTCGAACTTGGCCCGGTCCTGCTCCTCCCGCCAGGCGTCGTGGTAGCGGTACTGGCGGCGGCCGGCCGCGTCGGTGCCCACGGCCTGGATGTGGCCGTCGGGGTCGCGGCAGATCCACACGTCCCGCCAGGCGGGGGGCAGCACCAGCGCCCGGATCCGGCGCAGGGTGCGCAGGTCCTTCACGGGGCGGCCGTCGGCGTAGGCGTAGGAGAAGGAACGCCCGCGGCGGCGGCGGGTGATGCCGGGTTCGTTGGGGTCGCTGGGGCGGAGTTCTGGCACCCTGCCACCGTGCCCGCCATCGTGCCCGCCTAACGGACTAGGCGCTTCCCAGCAGGGGAATCCTCGTCTACGTGCTGAAATACGTGATGGGACTCGCGCTGCCGGTCAGCGCCTGCGCCGCCGGGGGCGGGCCGGCCGTCGAGGAGGCCGCGGGGCGCTTCTTCGCCGCCGTGGCCGCCGGGCAGGGGGCGGCGGCGTGCGCGCTGCTCACCGACGCCGCGGCCAGGAGCCTGCCCGAGCCGTGTGCCACCAGCATCCTGGACGCCGGACTGCGCGGCGGCCCGGCCGAGGAGGTCGCCGTGTGGGGGTCGGAGGCCCAGCTGCGGCTCCCTGAGGACACCGTCTTCCTGCACCGCGGACCGGACGGCTGGCGGGTGCGCGGAGCGGGCTGCCGCCCCCAGGGCGACCGGCCTTATGACTGCGAGGTGTCCGGCTGATGCGCACCATGTTCACCGTGACCGTCGCGATCATCGTGGTCGGCCTGGCCTACTTCCTGCTCATCGGGTTCCTGCGCCGATGATCCGCCGCAACGGGCTGAGCCTGTTCTTCCTGGTCGTCTTCGTGCTCGCGCTGGCCGGGCAGTCGTTCGCGGGCCTCGGCGCCTACAACGACGACCAGCTCGGCTCCGGCGGCTACCCCGTCTCCTGGGGCGCCTACGTCACCTCGGCCGACTTCGTGGTGGACGTCGCGGAGAACTGGCAGTCGGAGTACCTCCAGTTCCTGCTGTTCATCGTGATCACCGTCTGGCTGGTCCAGCGCGGCTCCCCGGAGTCGAGGTCCGGTGGGAAGGGTGACGAGGTGCGGCCGGGCAGCCCGCGATGGGCCCGCGTCGGGGGCCTGCGGAACATGTTGTTCGCCAACTCGCTCGGCCTCGTGATGGGCGTGACCTTCGTGTTGTCCTGGTACGCCCAGTCGGTCGCCGGCACCGCCGCCTACAACCGCGAACAACTCTCCCAGCTCCAGGATCCGGTGACCTGGCCCGAATACGTGGCCTCGCCCGACTTCTGGGACCGCACGCTGCAGAACTGGCAGTCGGAGTTCCTGGCGGTGCTCTCGATGGTCGCCCTGTCGATCTACCTGCGCCAGCGCGAGTCGCCCGAGTCCAAGCCCGTCGGCGCCCCCCACGAGGAGACCGGCACCGACACCTGAGTTTGACGCGCCCATTACCTAACCGCTATTCATTACCTAGCCGTTAGGGGTGGTGTATGCAGGACGCGATACTGGCGATGCTCGCCAAGGAGCCGTCGCACGGCTACGACCTCGGCCTGCGGCTGCGGCGTGCCCTCGGCCCGCTGGGCGGGTCGATGAACGCGGGCCAGGTCTACGTGACGCTGGCCCGCCTGGAGAAGGCGGGCCTGGTCGTCCACGAACGGTCCGAGGAGTCGCCCGCCCGCCCCGACCGCAAGGTCTACGCCCTCACCGAGGCCGGGCACGAGCGGGTGACCGCGTGGCTGGGCGAGGTGAACCGGCCCAAGCCCGACCTGGTCGAGTTCCACCTCAAGCTGGCCGCGGCGAGCGCGTCCCGGCTGGCCGACCCGGTCGAGCTCGTCGACACGCAGCGCCGCGAACTGCTGCGCCGCCTGGCCGAGGCGCAGCGGGCGGTGCTGGCCGAGCCCGAGGGCTCCACCGGCGGCCTGCTGCTCGAAGGCATCGCGTTGCGGCTGCAGGCCGACCTGCGCTGGCTGGAGGCCTGCGAACGGGTCTGGTCGAGGGCCGGGCAGGAATCCGGGGACGCATGAACGTGCTGCAGGTCCGTGATCTGGTCAAACGGCACGGCCGGAAAGAGAGCCTGGTCCGTGCCGTCGACGGGGTCGACCTCGACGTGCCGGCCGGGCAGATGCTCGCGGTGATGGGACCCAGTGGTTGTGGAAAATCGACGCTGCTGCATCTGATGGGCGGCCTCGAACGGCCCACCGGCGGGCAGGTGTGGCTGGCCGGGGAGCGCATCGACACCGTGGGCGAGCGGGCCCTGGCCCGGCTGCGCCGCCGGTCGGTGGGGTTCGTCTTCCAGTCCTTCCACCTGGTGGAGGAGCTGACGGCGGCCGAGAACGTCGAACTGCCGGTGCTGCTGGCCGGCGGCTCGCCGAGAGCCGCCAGGCGGCGGGCCCAGTACCTGCTCGACCAGGTCGGGCTGGACCATCGGGCCCGCCACCTGCCGTGGAAGTTGTCGGGGGGAGAGCGGCAGCGGGTGGCCGTGGCCCGCGCCCTGGCCAACGAGCCCCTGGTGGTGCTGGCCGACGAGCCCACCGGCAACCTCGACACCGCCGCCACCAACGAGGTGCTGCGGTTGTTCGCCGAGCTGCGGGCCATGGGCCAGACCCTCGTCCTGGTCACCCACGACGGCCGGGTCGCGGCCACCGCCGACCGGCTGATCTCGATGCGCGACGGGGCCTTCGTCGAGGACACCTGGCTGGCCGGGCACACCGGGCACACCGGGCGGTTCGACGGCCTGTTCGCGATGGGGGACTGACCGCCGTGGGCCGTGTCCTTCTCGTGTTCCGCCTCGTGCTGGGCGACCTGCGCCGGCATCCCGGCCCGGCCGTGCTGCTGGTGGTGTCGACGCTCGTCGCGACCGCCGTGCTGAGCCTGGGCATGTCGCTGCCCGGGGCGACCGAGCGGCTCTACCTCCAGACCCGCGCCGCGACGGCCGGGCCCGACGTGGTCGTGGTGGCCCCCGGCACGAGCCGGGCGGCCGACGCCGCGCTGAGGTCGCTGGAGAACGTGCCGGGGGTGGCGGCCCGCAGCCGGACGTACCGGACCTTCTTCACACCGATCACCACGTCCGGCGGCGAGGTGCGCGCGGCGGTCCTCGGGGCCGACGCGAAGCCCGGCCCGATCGACCGGCCGCTGGTGACGTCGGGGGAGTGGGTCCGCCCCGGCGGCGTGGTGGTCGAGCGGGGCTTCGCCGGGGCGCTGCGCCTGCGCGTCGGCGACCGCGTCAGAGTCGGCGGCCGGTCGTTCCCGGTGGTCGGCATCGCCGTGACGGCCGCGCGCATGGTCTATCCGTGGGCGACGATGGGCGGCCCCGACGGCGGGCCCAGCGACCGGTCGGGCCTGGTCTGGCTGCACGAGCGCGACACGCGGGCGCTGGCCGGGGCCGACGTCCCGGCGGCCTCCCTCGTCTACCTGCGGCTGCGCGACCCGGCCGCGACCGCGGCCTTCCGGGCCGTCTACCACGAGGCCCACGACCCCGCGGTCCGGCTGAACGCCTTCACCTGGCCGGTCATCGCCTTCCAGGACGCGGTCTACCTCCGCGACGGCCAGCCGATTTTGATCGTCGGCGGCTGGCTGCTCAGCTTCATGGCCGTCGCCGGGCTGACCACCCTGGCCGCCGGGCGCGCCGCCGGCCAGATCCGCCGGGCCGGGCTGCTCAAGGTCGTCGGCGCGACCCCGGGCCTCGTCGCCGTCGTCCTGCTGACCGAACACCTCGCCCTGGCGCTGGTGGCCGACGCGGCGGGCCTGACGGTCACGCGGCTGGTCGCCCCGCTCGTCGTCAACCCCAGCGGCAGCCTGCTCACCACCGACGCCGGGCCGAGCGGCCCGGTCGTCGCGATGACGACCGTCGTCGCCGTGGGTGTGGCGGTCCTGACCGCCCTCGCCCCGGCCGTCAGGGCTCTGCGCACCGAGGCCGTCGCCACGCTCTCACCGGCCGTCCGCCGCCCCGACCACCTGGTCCTGCTCAGCCGGCTCGCCGGGCTGCTGCCGGTGCCGCTGCTGCTCGGGCTGCGTCTCGTCGCCCGCCGTCCCGGCCGCGTCCTGCTGCACGCGGGCGGCACGGCGACCACGGCGGTCGGCCTGACCGTCCTGCTGATGGTGGACGCCCAGCCCGACCGGGGCTGGGACCTGGGCGGCGTCACCATGGCCGACCTGATGGACGACCGGTCCCGCCTGCTCCTGCTGGGCGTCATCACGGCGATGGTCACCCTGGCGGTGGTGAACACCCTCACCCTGACCTGGACGACCGCGACGGAGTCACGGGTCACCATGGCCGTCGCCCGCACCCTCGGCGCGACGCCGGGACAGGTCACCGCGGGCCTGGCCACCGCCCAGCTGCTGCCGACCCTGCCCGGTGCGCTCGCCGGCATCCCGTTGGGCCTGTTCACGCAGTGGTTCTTCGGCCACCAGAACCCGCCGCAACCGCCTGCCCCGGCATTGTGGCTGATCCCGCCCGCGCTGCTGCTGGCCACCGCCGCCCTCGCGGCGCTGCCCGCGCGGGCCTCGGCCCGCCGGTCGGTGGCCGAGACCCTCAGGGCCGAGGCCGTCTGACACGTGCGGTCTCTTCACCGTTTCTTCGCCGCGCCCGGGGACTTCGCACTCCGGTTCCCGGAGAGGAACCCAGGGTGCGGCAAACGGCGGAGCGGCTGGCGGAGGACGGGGTCGTGGGCCTCATCGTGGCCTGGGCCGACAACAACGGCATCCCGCGTTCCCGGACCATCCCGATCGAGCAGGTCCCGCTCGCGGCCGAGCGCGGCGTCGGCGTCAGCCCGCTGTTCGCGGTCTTCGACACGCACGACGGGATCACCTACGGGCCTCCGGGGCTGAGCACGCCGTCGGGAGACGTGCGGCTCGTCCCGGTCGCCGAGCGGATCGTCCGGCTGGCCGGGCAGCCCGGCTTCGCCTGGGCGCCCGGCCGCCAGATGAACGCCGACGGGTCCTGCTGGCCCTACGACCAGCGCGGGGTGCTGGAACGGCAGGTCGAGGCGGCCGCGCGGGCCGGGCTGGAGTTCCGGGCGGGCTACGAGCTGGAGTTCCGCCTCAGCCGGGAGGACGGCCCCCTGGCGGTCGCCGGCCCCTCCTACAGCCCGCGCCTGATGCTGGAGGTCGACGGGTTCGCCGCCCAGGTGATGGGCGACCTGCGCGCCAACGGCGTCGAGATCGGCCAGTTGCACGCCGAATACGGCCCCGCGCAGTTCGAGCTGAACATCGCCCCCGCCGACCCGGTCACCGCCGCCGACCTCCAGCTGCTCACCCGCCAGACCGTGCACGCCGCCGCCCGCGCGCACGGCCTGCGGGCCTGCTTCGCGCCGCTGACCGACGGCGCGCGCGTCGGCAACGGCTGGCACCTGCACACCTCCGTCACCCGCGACGGCGTCAACCTCCTGTCGGGCGGCGACGGCCCACACGGCCTGACCGCCGACGGGGCCGCCTACCTGGCCGGGCTGCTGCGCGACCTGCCGTCCATCGCGGCGATCACCGCCCCCAGCGTCGCCTCCCTGCTCCGCCTGCGGCCCGGTTTCTTCTCCAGCGCCTACGCCTTCTGGGGCGTGGAGAACCGCGAGGCCGCGCTGCGGTTCGTGCCGTCGACCGACCTGCTGGGGGCGGCCCACGCCAACGTGGAGCTCAAACCCTCCGACGCCTCCGCCAACCCCTACCTGTCGCTGGCCGTCGTCATCGCCGCGGGCCTGGCCGGCATCGCCGACGGCCTCGTGCCCCCGCCGCCCGTCCAGGAGGACCCGGGCCCGTGGACCGACGAGCGGCGCGCGGCGGCGGGCATCCACCGCCTGCCCGCGACGTTCGAGGAGCAGCACGCGGCGCTGAACGGCGGCCTGGCCCGCGCGGTCCTGGGCGAGGAGCTCTTCGGCGCCTTCACCGTCGTGCGCGCCGCCGACCACGCCTGGGCCCAGGGCAGGCCGGTGGACGAGGTGATCGCCGCCCATCTGTGGAGGTACTGAGAACCGCTACCTCCGACCTTTGAGGGCCGTCTCGGCGGCGACCCACGCGATCCAGAGCATCGCCGTGATCGCGCCGACCGCCAGCGTCAGCGATCCCCCCGTCCCCCCGCCCATCGCCCACAGGTTCCCCAGGAGCAGGGCCGTCCCGGCGACCCGCGAAGCGACGGCCCGGCCGCGCGCGCCTTCGCGGGAGAACCGGCGGCCCAGCACGTGGCAGGCGGCGATCAGTGACAAGAAGGTGATCGACCCGGCGGCCAGGTGGCCGATCCCGGCGGGTCCGAGGGCCCCCGGCCCGGCCGGGGTCCCGGCGGGAAAACCGTCCGCGGGATCCATGACGAGGACCCCTGCGGCGATCATCCCGGCCCCGGCGACCGCGACCAGCCGGGGCGCCCAGCCGCCGTCGAGCGCCCGGCGCAGTCCGGCGGCCCCGAGGAGCAACAGGATCCCGCCGACGACGAAGTTGGCGATCTGCAGCCAGCCGAGCGAGCCGGTGCTCAGCAGGCTGAGCGGGTGGCGGGTCAGGTCGAAGCCCTCGCGCGTGGCGGCCTGGGCCAGCGACACCGCCGACCAGAGTGGTCCGGCGACGGCGGCGCAGAGGAGCAGAGCGCGGGTGGTGGACGTGGTCATCGGAGCCTCTTCTGTTCGGGGGAGTCGAGTCACCCCGGACGTCGACGGTGCGATATGACAGGGAATGCCGTCCGTTCCCTGTCACATCCGTGAATCGACGTACAGGCACAGACACCGGACGACGAACGGAGACCGAGATGCGTTACCTGCTGCTGAGCCTGGCCGACGAGAACACCCCCGCCCCCGACGAGAAGCTGTTCGCCGAGATGGGCGCCTTCATCGAGGAGATGAGCGCCAAGGGCGTGCTGCTGGCGACCGGCGGCCTGGAGCCCGGCGGGCTGCGGATGACCTCCTCGGGGGAGGAGTTCACCGTGACCGACGGGCCGTTCACCGAGGCCAAGGAGGTCGCCGTCGGCTTCGCCCTCGTGGAGGTGCGGTCGCGGGACGAGGTGCTCGAACTGGCCCGCCGCTTCCGCCGGATCGTCGGTGACGGGGTCAGCGAGATCCGCAGAGTCCAGTGATCGACGCCGTCTGGAGGCTGGAGTCGGCGAAGATCATCGCCGCGCTGACCCGGCTGGTCGGCGACGTCGGCCTGGCCGAGGAGTTCGCCCAGGACGCCCTGGTCGCCGCGATGGAGCAGTGGCCCGCCGAGGGAATGCCCGGCACCCCCGGCGCCTGGCTGATGTCCGTGGCCAGGCGCCGGGCGATCGACCACATCCGGGCCGAGCGGCGGCACGACCTCACCCACGGCCGGCTGGCCCACGACCTGCGCCAGGGCGACACCACCGGGGAGGACGACCGGGACGACACGCTGCGGCTGATGTTCCTGTCGTGCCACCCGGTGCTGCCGCCCCCGGCGCGGGTCGCGCTCACCCTGAAGCTGCTCGGCGGGCTGACGAACGCGGAGATCGCCCGCGCCTTCCTCACCGGCGAGCAGGTGATCGCCCGGCGGATCGCCGACGCCAAGCGCACGCTGGCCGAGCACCGGGTGGGCTTCGACCTGCCCGGCCCGGCGGAGGCGGCGGAGCGGCTCGCCTCGGTGCTGGAGGTCGTCTACCTGATCTTCAACGAGGGGTACGCGGCGGCCTCCGGCGACGACCTGATGCGCCCGGGCCTCACCCTGGAGGCGCTGCGTCTCGGCGGGATGCTGGCCGAGGCGGCTCCCCAGTCGGAGGTCCTGGGCCTGCTCGCCCTCATGGAGATCCAGACCTCCCGGGCGGACGCCCGCACCGGCCCCTCGGGCGAGCCGATCCCGCTGCACGAGCAGAACCGGGGCCGCTGGGACCGGCTGCGCGTCCGCCGGGGGTTCGCCGCGATGTTGCGGGCCCGCGAACTCGGCGGGCCTCCCGGCCCCTACCTGCTCCAGGCCGCCATCGCGGTCTGCCACGCCCAGGCGCCGTCGGCCGAGGAGACCGACTGGGACCAGATCGTCTCCCTCTACGAACTGCTCGTCCGGCTGACCCCGACACCCGTCGTGCGGCTCAACCGGGCGGTGGCCGTCGGCATGGCCCGGGGCCCCCGGGCGGGTCTCGACCTGACCGAGGACCTGACCGCCGACCCGGCGCTGCGCGACTACCACCTGCTTCCGGCCGTGCGCGCCGACCTGCTGCTGCGCCTGGGCCGCACTGAGGCGGCCCGGCGGGAGTTCCTGCGGGCGGCGGCGCTGGCCGACAACGCCGCCGAACGCGCCTTCCTGGAACGGCGCGCCGCCGCGATCCCGGCGGCCGAGCCGACCGGAGCGCTGCTCGGCCCGGCCGTGGCCGCGTTCCTCGCCGGACGGCCGGGCGCGACGGCCCGCTCCTACGGGCAGACACTCGGGCGGCTTCGCGCGGCCCTCGGCGAGCACACCCCGGTGGCGGAGCTGACCCCCGCCGAGACGGCCCGGGTGGCGGCCGCGGCCTGGGGCGGCACGGCGGCCCGGACGTGGAACCGGCACCTGGCGGCGCTGCGCTCCTTCTGCGCGTGGGCCGGGCGGCCCGACCTGGCCGCGGACCTGGTGCGACGGCCCGAGCCCTCACCGGAGGCCCGGCCCGCCCCGGTCTGGCGCGACACGGACGCCGCGCTCCGGGAGCGGGCCCTGTGGTGGCTGCTGCACGAGTCGGCCGCCCCGGTGACCCGGGTGCTGGCCCTGAACGTCGAGGACCTCGACCTGGACGACCGCAGGTCCCGTACCGGGATCACCTGGCGCTCCCGGACCGCCGCGCTGCTCCCGGACCTCATCGGCGACCGCACCCACGGCCCGCTGTTCCTCTCCGGCCGCCGGCCCGCGCCCGCCCGCGCCCCCGCCGAGGGCGACCTGTGCCCGCACACCGGCCGCCGCCGGTTGTCCTACGAGCGCGCCGAGCACCTCTTCAAAACGGCCACCGGCCACACCTTGAGTGCACTTCGTCTGACCTGAAAAGTCAGGACGAATCCCCACCTGTACACCCGAAAATCCCCGTTTTACACTCCGGGAGACTGATCGGAAGGTGGCCCGGCATGCTGGTCAGCGACGTCATGACGGCGTTCCCGGCGCACATCAGGCTCGGCTCGACCATCAGACGGGCGGCCGAGGTGGTGAGCGTCTCGGAGGTCGGCCAGCTCATGGTCATCGACCATGACGGCCGGTTCGCCGGTTCACTGTCCGAAGAGGATCTGGTGCGGGCCATGCTGCCCGGCTTCGACGACGTGACCGCCGGCGGCGGCACCCTCGCCGACGCGTTCCGGATCTTCCTGGAGAAGGGCCGCGCGCTCGCCGACCGGGTCATCGACCCGCTCGTCGTGCGTGACACGGCCACCGTGAGCCCGGCCGACGAACTGGCCAGGGCCGCCGTCGTGATGATCGAGCGCGGCATCCGCAGGCTGCCCGTCGTCGACGGAGGGAATCTCGTGGGCACGCTCTCCCGCGCCGACCTGTGCCGTGCGGTGATCTACCATTCCTGAGCTGCGCCTGACCCTCACCGACCGGCACACCCGGGCCACCAGCCAGCGGGTGTGCACCCTGCCGGTCACCCTCGGCCGCGACGCCGGCGCGGCGGCCGTGGTGCTCGACGACGGCGCCGTCTCGCGGCGGCACGCGCGGCTCGAATGGGACGACGGCCAGCTGGCCCTCACCGACCTCGGCAGCTCCAACGGCACCTTCGTCAACGACGTCAGGATCACCCGGCGCCTGCTCGCCGCGGGCGACCGCGTCCGCATCGGCCGCTACGAGCTGACCTGGGCGTTCGTCGACCCCGACCGCACGACCACCCTCGACGCCAATCAGCTCACCATGGTGCGCCCGGTCGGGCCGCCCCGGGTCGCCGCCCGCCGCGTGGTGGAGGCGGCCGAGGCGTTCAACCGGCGGGCCGGGCACGAACTCGACGGGTTCCTGTCCTTCGCCCACGGGTTCCTCCCCGCCGAGCCGCCCCTGCTCGCCTTCCCCGAGTCCCACCGGGCCTGGGACGAGATGACCAGCCGGTTGCCCGAGCTGTTCCGCCGGCTCTCGCTGCGGCGGGCCTTCGACGCGATGCCGGTGCTCGACGCCCGGCCCGAGGCGCTGCCCGACCGTTACCTGCTGCGCGCCTCGACGATGCTCGGGGTGTTCGCGCACGCCTACCAGTACATGGCCGTCGACCCGCCGAGGGCGCTGCCCGACTCGCTGCTGCTGCCGTGGACGACGGTGTCGCGGCGGCTGGGCAAGAAGACGCCCGCCGTGTCGTACATCGACCTGTTCTTCTACAACTGGCGGCTGCGCGACCCGGCCGGGCCGCGCGTGCTCGACAACCTGGACCTGCTCGTGCCGACCTGGGACAACGCGGCCGAACGGGTCTTCTACCTGGTCACCACCGAGTTCGCGATGGGGCTCACGCCCGTGCTGGGCGCCATGGTCGAGGCGCAGGAGGCCGTCGTCGCCGACGACCCGGCCGCCTTGGAGCGTTCCCTCCTGGTGATCCTCGACCGGCTCCGGTACGTCACCCAGGTCGTCTATCCGCAGATCGACCCCAACCCCCGGGGCCGCAGCCCGCTCGACCAGGTGCTCTGGGCCAAGACGGTCGGCACGGCAGGCGTGCCCATCTTCGACGGCGCGCCCAGCCCGAGCGGCACCGCCCAGCCGCAGGTCCACGCGATCGACGCGTTCCTCGAACGCCGCGAGTACGGCTCCATGGTCGGGCAGCAGAGCACCTACCTGGCCGGTTTCTTCCCCCGCCACTGGCGGGAGCTGGTGGCCGCGCTCCGCGAGGTGTCGGTGCGCCAGTACGTCGAGGACACCCGCGACAGCACCCTGCGCGGCGTCTACAACGCCGTGCTGGACGCCTACGTGGGCGACCGCGGCTGGATGGGGCTGCACCGAATCAAGGCCTACGGCTTCCTGGAGGTCGCCTTCAAGGTCGGCCGTCAGGTGACGACCGGGGCCCGCTTCACCGGCCTGTTCAAGGACCGGACCTGGGACAAGGTCGACGGCGAGCTGGCCACCGTCCGGGAGGAGCGCCGCCCGCCGGTGGGCGCGCCCGTGGTGTTCGGGACCGCCCGCCGGGGCCGCGTGGTCACCGGCGAGTCGGGGTCGTGGACGTGCTACCTCGACATCGACGTCACCGGGCAGGGCGTGCACCACCTGCCGGGCGACCGGGTCGGCGTGCTGGCCGAGAACGACGACGACCTGGTGCGCCGCACCGTCGCCGCGCTTCAGGCGACCGGCGACGAACTGGTGCCGCTCACCCCCGAGTGGCGGACGGCGGTGGCGGGCCGGGCCGGGTTCGGCGAGGTCGACGTGCTCCCGCTGCGCACCCTGCTGCGCTTCGCCCGCCTGCGGCCCATCGGCCGCGAGGTGGCCAAACGGCTGATCCGGCTGACCGCCGTGGGGGCCTGGCAGCGCGTCGTCGACGCCCGCATGGAAGACCAGTGGGAGCTCTGGGACGTCCTCAACCTGCTCTACGCGGGCGGCTACGACGTCACCCGCCTGTGGAAGGCCGACCTCCGGGAGAAGGACGCCTTCTGCCGGGTGATCCCGCCCGAGCCGTTCCGCCTCTACTCGATCGCCTCCGCCCCGCCGCCCGGCGAGGCGGCCACCACGTTGCGGCTCGTGGTCGCCGGGCTCGGCTACACCTCCGCCCGCACCCCGTGGTCCTACGCCCGCGAACGGCGCGGCACGGCCTCCCACTTCCTGCGCCGCGCGGCCCAGGAGGGCCGCCGCCACCTGTCGTTGCGGATCGTGCCGACACCCAGGTTCCGGCTGCCCGCCGACCCCGGCCGGCCCGTCGTGATGTTCGCCGCCGGTTCCGGCGTCGCGCCGTTCCTCGGGTTCGCCGCCGCCCGCACCGGGCCGGGGGAGAACCGGCTCTACCTGGGGATCCGGTCGCCGGAGGAGTTCGTCCACCACCCCGACCTGGAGACCGCGGCGGCCGAGGGACGCCTGCGTCTGTCGGTCGCGTTCTCCCGCGCCGACGCCGGGGTCGCCTTCGACGGCGCGCGCCACGTCGTCGGGGCAGGGCGGCGCCGCCGGGTCGACGACGTGATCCGGGCCGAGGCCGACGACCTGTGGGCGCTGCTCGAACGCGGCGCGCACGTCTACGTGTGCGGCAGCGCGCGGTTCGCCGTCGCCGTGCTCGACGCGCTCGCGGAGATCGTGCCCGGCGACGGCCGGGAGTTCCTCCGGCGGCTGACCGCCGACGGGCGGCTGAGCCAGGACGTCTTCACCACCTACCTGGGACACGCGCAGCAGGGCCCCCGCTTCGACGTGTCGGAGCTGGCCCGGCACACCACCGCCGAGGCCGGTTACTGGATGGCGATCGGCGGGGCGGTCTTCGACGTCGGCGAGTTCCTGCACCTGCACATCGGCGGGCCGCACATCGTCCGCAACCACGTGGGGCTCGACGCGACGGCGGCGTACCGGAAGATCCTGCACCACGCGCACGCCGAGATCGACGCGCAGCTCGCGATGTACCAGATCGGGCACCTGCGGCGGCTGGAGTTCGGCGCGAAGTGGGGCGTGGTGCTCACCGAGGAGGGGCTGCGGGCGCTGCCGCTGGAGGAGCTGTTCCGGACCTGGGTCCGGTTCGTCTACCTGCTGGTCGGCATGGAGAACGCGCTGACCGCCGACTACGCCTTCACCACCATGGCGGCCACCGCGGGCGAGGACCCGGCCGAGCTGACGCCGTTCAAGGCGCAGTTCGTCGTCGAGGCCCACCGCCGCTTCCTGGTCAGCTACCTCGACGGGGTGCTCGGCGACGACCTGCGCACCCTGTGGCAGCTCACCGCCGGCTTCTGCGACCCCCACCTGGACCTCCGCTCCTACGACGCCGATCTGGCGGCCCTGACGGCCCGGCCGGAGACCACGCTGGTCCGGACCACCGTGTCGGCCGTCAGGGAGCTCGACTTCACCCGCGTCGCCACGTTGTGCCGGGCCTACGCCCACCACGACGTCCGCCTGCTCCGTGACCTGAAGGCCGCGGTCCTGGAGGGACTGCGGGCGTTCGAGACCCACGAGGCCGACGTCGTCGAGCGGGCGGGGGCCACGCTGCTGAACGCGGTCGGCGAGGCGCTCGGCGCGGTCGCGGCCTACTACCGGCGCCTGGCCGACCTGACCCGCGCCCAGGGCGTCACCCCCGACGACGCCGCCCCCGACACGATCCCGCCCGACCGGGGCATCCCGGGCCACGGCGGCCCGCTCCCCGTCTGAGGAACCTCAGCCGTTCAAAAGGGACAGCGCCTTGCGCAGAGCGGGGTCGCGGCCGGTCGCCAGGTCCAGCGCGGTCATGGGGGCGTGGTGGTCGGCCGGGACGCCGACCGTGTCGACGATCTCCTTCCCGGGGCCGAGATGGAGTACGGACGGCAGCGCCACGATGCTGCCGTCGCCGAGCAGCCACGGGGAGGCCGGCCCCGAGACGGCGCCCGCCGTGCGGGTGCCCACGGTGCTGGCGATCCCGTTGCCCTGGACGGCCGCGCTGAAGTCCTCGCACGCCGACGCGCACCGCCGATCGGTGAGGACGACGAGCCGGGCGCCGAGCAGGGGCACGCTGTCGTCGGTCCGGTTGGGCGTGCAGGAGCCGTCGTACCCGCAGAAGTGGCTGGTGACCTTGCCGTGGGCGAACGCGCCGAGCAGCCTGACGACCTCCCTGGGGGAGCCGCCGCCGTTGCCGCGCAGGTCCAGGACGACCTTCTTCGGCCCGCCGCGCAGCGCCGCGATCACCTCGTCGGCGGCGCCTTCGTAGAAGCCGGGGAGGCGCACGTACCGGACCCCGGAGACGTCCTTGACCCGCAGGGTGCGTGCGGGAGGCGTCAGCGGACCCTCGGTGAGTTTCACCGTGCGCACCCGGCCGGTCGTCGGCCGCTTCAGGGTGATCGTGAACGACGGCTGCTGCACCTGCTCCACCAGCAGCGGGTTCAGCGTCTCGCCCACCCACACGGGCACCCCGTCGATCGCCTGCACGATGTCGCCGGGCCGGACGCCCGCCTTGCCGGCCGGGCTGTCCTCGACGACGTCGGTGATGAAGAACGGCGGCCGGGCCGCCGGATCGACGCCGGGCCCGCTGATCCCCGACGCGCCCACGATGCCGGTCCCCACCGGGCCGCCCTCGCGCGGCGGTTCGGGCACGTGGTGCCGGGCGTGGTTGTCGCGCAGCCCCTCGACCATGCCCCCGATGGCGGCGCGCAGCGCCACCGGGTCGCCCGTGCCGAGCATGCGGGCCGCGGCGGCCCAGTCGGCCTCCCGGTCCCCGGTCAGCGCGGGCAGCCGCAGTCCCGCGACGTCGGCCCCGCGCTTCTGCAGGTTCCGCGTGTACGCCGCGAACGCGTCCTTCAGCAGGTCCTGGGTGCGCAGCCCGGGGCCGCCGTAGTAGTGGTCGAACACGCAGAAGAACGCCTGCCCGAGCGTGTCGACCGACGTCGGGGGAGGGGAGGCGGGCGGCGGTCCCGTCATGCGGGCGCACGCCGGAGGGGCGGCCGCCGCCGCCGGTGCGGCGGCGGCCAGGGGCACGGTCAGGAGGGCGGCGAGGGCCGCCGCGGCCAGAGGCTTGGTCATACGGCCGAATGTCGCGGGCCCGGCGTTGCACGGCCGTGAACGGGGACGCTAACGCCGCTGTAACCCCGCGCCCGGTAGGAACGGGGCATGCGAGTCTTGGTGGTGGAGGACGAGCGCGACCTGGCCGACCTCGTCGGCGAGGGCCTGCGCCGGCACGCGATGGCCGTCGACGTCGTCTACGACGGCGCCGCCGCGGCCGAACGCCTCGGGGTGCACGACTACGACGTGGTCGTGCTCGACCGCGACCTGCCCGACGTGCACGGCGACGAGATCTGCCGCGACCTGGCCGCACGCGGCGGCCGCACCCGCATTCTGATGCTGACGGCGGCGGCCTCGGTCCCCGAGCGGGTGGCGGGCCTCGGCCTGGGCGCCGACGACTACCTGTGCAAACCCTTCGACTACGCCGAACTGGTGGCCCGGGTGCGCGCTCTCGGGCGGCGCAGCCGCGAACCGGTGCCGCCGGTGCTGACCCGCCACGGGATCGTGCTCGACACCCGGCGCGTGCAGGCCGCCAGGGACGGGCGGCACCTGCACCTGTCGCTGAAGGAGTTCGCCGTCCTGGAGGCGCTGCTCCGCGCCGAGGGCGCCGTCGTCAGCGCCGAACGCCTGCTGGAGCTGGCCTGGGACGAGCACGCCGACCCGTTCACCACGGTCGTGCGGGTCGTGGTCAGCCGGTTGCGGGGCAAACTCGGCGACCCGCCGTGCATCCGGACCGTGCCCGGAGCGGGGTACACGTTGTGAGGACGATCCGGACCCGGCTCGCGCTCACCTACACGGGACTCGTCCTGCTGACGGCCGTCGTGCTGCTGGCGAGCGTCAACCTGTCGCTGCACCACCGGCTCCACGTCGGCACGCGCCCCCCGGCGCCCGATGCCCCCGTCCCGGGCCGGCCGCTCGCCGAACCGCCGCCGCCGGGACCGCGCCTCCTGGAGGAGGTCGTCACCTACCAGTGGGAGGTGACCGGCGTGGCCATCGTCGCGATGACCCTGGTCTCGCTCGCCGTCGGCTGGTTCTTCGCCGGGCGCATGCTGCGGCCGGTCCACCGCATCACCGCGACGGCCCGCCGCCTGTCGTTGTCGAACCTGCACGAGCGCATCTCGCTGACCGGCCCGCGGGACGAACTGCGCGAGCTGGCCGACACCTTCGACGAGATGCTGGCCCGGCTGGAGCGCTCGGTCGAGGGGCAGCGCCGCTTCATCGCCACCGCCTCCCATGAGCTGCGCACGCCGCTGGCCGTCCAGCGCGCCGCGATCGAGATCGGCCTGCCCGACGACGTCGGCCCCGTCAAGGACAAGCTGCTGGCCGCCAACCGGCGCAGCGAGCGCCTCATCGACGCCCTGCTGACGCTCGCCCAGGCCGAGCACGGGATCGAGGCGCCGGAGGAGGTGGAGCTCTCGGAGGTGGTCCGGCTCGCGGTGGCCGAGCTCGACCACGGCGACGTCACCGTGACCGTGACGGCCGAGCCGTGCACCGTCCTCGGCGACCGGACGCTGCTGCACCGCCTGGTGACCAACCTCGCGGGCAACGCCGTGCGCCACAACGTGCCCCGGGGGACCGCGCGGGTCACCCTGACCGGCGACGGCGTGCTGCGGGTCGCCAACACCGGCCCCCACGTGCCGCCCGAGCGGTTCGGCGACCTGTTCGCCCCGTTCCGGCGCATCGGCACGACCCGTACGCAGGGCGCCGGCCTGGGCCTGTCGATCGCCGCCGCCATCGCCCGCGCCCACGGCGCCCGGATGGAGGCCCGCCCCAACCCCGGCGGCGGGCTGGAGCTCCTCGCCCGCTTCCCGGCCGTCAGCTGACGGGCTGCCGGTCGGCCACCCCGAACCGGGACATCACCCGCGACAACACGGCCGACTGGTCGCCGGAGACGCCGCCGGTCCGGTCCCAGACCCCGCCGGCCAGCAGGTACCTCTCCCCGTCCACGAAGGCGGTACCGGCCCGCGACATGGCGTCGATCCGGCTCCGGACGTGGGGCCGGCGGGAGAACTCGCCCATGCGCAGCGGCAGCACCATCCAGCTCGTCAGCGTGTACCCGCAGTCGCGGGCGTGCTCCAGCACGGAAAAGGGGTCGGCGTACGACGAGATCATCATGAGCACCGTGTCGAAGCCGGCCGACAGGAGGCGTTTGCTGATGGCCGCGCCCGAGTGCCCGCCCGACAGGTGCGGAAAGGCCGGCCGCTCCTCCGGATGGGGGAGATAAGGCGGATTGGCGACCACGCAGCGCCGTTTCTCCCACGGGTGGAGGCCGGTGAAGAAATCGCCGTGCCGAACCTCATAACGCCCGGTCAGGCCGGTCTGGTGGATCAGCTCGCGGGCGGACGCGGCGGACGTCTCGTCGAGTTCGAAACCACGCATCCGGCCCTGGAAATCGATGCGCTGAATGGTGCTCACCATGGCCTGCCCGGAGCCGGCGCCGAATTCGTGAACGTGTCTTATCGCAGGTCGGCGGGTGAGGAGCTCCTCAACGCAGAGCCCGTAGAATTCCGACTCCTCGTGATCATAAAAGGCGAGCATCCACGCTCCTCGATTACTCGAATCGGCGATTCATCTCGGCTTACCCGAGTTCCCGGGGGTCATGTCCCGCGCGCGGAGAATTCTTCCGTCAACGCTAAATCTGGGAGGCGGCAAAAACGTGGACAAGTTATGCGCGACGGGCCGCCGGGTATTTTCTCGTCGGCCGAATCAGAGTGCCGTTCATCGTCCGGAGCGGGCCGTCCCGCATGACAGACAGGTGCGCTGCCCATGGCCGTCCAAGAGCCGATCACTTCTCCGCTCGCTCCCGTCAAACGGGGCAAGGGCACGGTCATCGTGTCGTGGCTGACCACGACCGACCACAAGGTGATCGGTTACATGTACCTGATCTCCGCGTTCTTCTTCTTCCTGGTCGCCGGGATCATGGCGCTGCTCATCCGCGCGGAGCTGGCCCATCCGGGCCTCCAGATCGTCTCCAACGAGCAGTACAACCGGTTGTTCACGCTGCACGGCACGCTGATGCTGCTGCTGTTCGCCACCCCGCTGTTCGCCGGGTTCGCCAACGTCGTCATGCCGCTGCAGATCGGCGCCCCCGACGTGGCCTTCCCCCGGCTGAACGCGGTCAGCTTCTGGTTGTTCCTGTTCGGCGGCCTGGGGGTGACCGCGAGCCTCTTCAACGCCGAGGGCGCCCCGTCGTTCGGCTGGACGGGCTACACGCCGCTGTCGACCGGGCCGTTCAGCCCGGAGATGGGCGGCGACCTGTGGATCATGGGCCTGGTGCTCTCGGGGCTCGGCACGATCCTGGGCGCGGTCAACTTCATCACCACGATCATCACCATGCGGGCGCCCGGCATGACCATGTTCCGGATGCCGATCTTCACCTGGAACATCCTGCTGACCAGCGTGCTCGTGCTGATCGCGTTCCCGGTGCTGGCGGCGGCGCTGCTGGTGCTGGAGGCCGACCGGCGGCTGGGCGCGCACGTCTACGACCCCGAGGTCGGCGGCCCGATGTTGTGGCAGCACCTGTTCTGGTTCTTCGGCCACCCCGAGGTCTACATCGTGGCGCTGCCGTTCTTCGGCATCGTCACCGAGATCATCCCGGTCTTCAGCCGCAAACCGCTGTTCGGCTACGTCGGCCTGGTCGGCGCGACCATCTCGATCACCGGTCTGTCGGTCACCGTCTGGGCGCACCACATGTTCGCCACCGGGCGGGTGCTGCTGCCGTTCTTCTCGTTCATGTCGTTCCTGATCGCGGTGCCGACCGGGGTGAAGTTCTTCAACTGGATCGGCACGATGTGGCGCGGCCACCTGTCGTTCGAGCCGCCGATGTTGTTCGCGGTCGGCTTCCTGGTGACGTTCCTGTTCGGCGGGATCACGGGCGTCATCCTGGCCAGCCCGCCGCTCGACTTCCAGGCCCACGACTCCTACTTCGTGGTGGCCCACTTCCACTACGTGCTGTTCGGCACGGTCGTGTTCGCCATGTTCGGCGGCTTCTACTTCTGGTGGCCCAAGTGGACCGGCCGCATGCTCGACTTCCGGCTGGGCCGCTGGCACTTCTGGCCGCTGTTCATCGGCTTCCACACCACGTTCCTGGTGCAGCACTGGCTGGGCATCTCGGGCATGCCGCGAAGGTACGCCGACTACAGCCCCGTCGACGGCTTCACCGCCCTGAACGTGGTCTCCTCGGTGGGCGCGCTCATCCTCGGCATCTCGACGCTGCCGTTCCTGTTCAACGTCTGGTACACGGCCAAGTACGCGCCGAGGGTCGACGTCGACGACCCGTGGGGCTTCGGCAACAGCCTGGAGTGGACGACGTCGTGCCCGCCGCCCCGCCACAACTTCCACCGCATCCCGCCCATCAGGTCGGAGCGGCCGGCGTTCGACCTCAAGTATCCCCACGTCACCCGGCGCGGGATCCCCAGTGGATGACGAGCGCGTGCTGGCCGAGATGGCCCGCCGGCTCCGCGAGGACGACCGCGCCTTCGCGGCGCGCATCGACCGGCTGAACGCCACCTGCGCCGAGATGGCGCGGGGGCGTTTCCAGTGGGAGGTGAGCCGGACCGAGATGACGCTGATCGTGCTGGCCACGATCCTGGCCGCCGTGCTGATGGGCGCGGTGACCGTCATGGTCCACCGCGATCAGCCGAGCACGCAGAACTCGTTGCCGTCGGGGTCGGCCATGAGCACCCGGCCCTCGGCGACGCCGAGCCGGGTCGCCCCGAGGGCGACCAGCCGGTCGATCTCCACCTGGGCGAGGTCGAAGTGCAACCGGTTCTTCCCGGTCTTGACCGGCAGCGGCGGGCCGCCCCAGGTGATCTTCGGGCCGCCGTGCGGCGACCGGATCGCGGTCTCCTCGTTCTGGTCCCACACCAGCGGCCAGCCCAGGGCCGCGCTCCAGAAGTAGCCGACCGCCTGCGACCCGTCGCAGGCCAGCGCCCCGATGAACCCGCACTCGGCGAGGAAGGTGTTGGTCGCCTCGGTGACGCAGAACTCGTTGCCCTCGGGGTCGGCGAGCACGACGTGCTCCTCCTCGGGGAGTTGCCCGATGTCGATGTGCCGGGCGCCCAGCGCGAGCGCCCGGGCCACGGTGGCCTGCTGCTCCTCGTCGGTGTCGCTGGTGAGGTCGAAGTGCATGGGGTTCTGCCGGGTCTTGGGCTCCGAGGTCGGCAGGAACCGCAGGCGGAAGCCGGTGTCGTCGGCGGGCAGCAGCGTGGTGTCGCCGTCCGCCTTCCAGCCGAGGAATTCGCCCCAGAACCGGGCGAGCGCGGGTGGGTCGTGCGCGTCGATGCAGAGCGCGGCGAGCTGAGGGGTCATCTGGCCCACGCTAGACGCGGGGAATGTGACGGTTCCACTGGATTTCCATGACGGCATCCGAGAAGTCAGGAATGAGCCGCCGCACCCGCGCCGGCGTCACCGAGGGCGCGCAGGCAGAAGGCCGAGACGAACTCCTCGGCCTCCTCCAGGGTCCGGCCGCCCTCGGTCAGCGGGATGCGTTCGGACCCGAGGACCGCCAGCACCGCCCGCGCGGCGGCCTCGACGTCGGAGACGCGGAACTCGCCCGAGTCGACGCCGGTCTGGATGATCTCCCGCAGGATCGCCTGCATCGGCGCGACGTGGGCGGCCAGCCGCTGGTAGGCGTCGGGCCCGAGCGTGGCCGACAGGTCGGCGGCCCCCGGGTGGGGGTGGGCGACGAGACCGGTGAGCTGGAGCCGGACGAACGCGCGCAGCCGGACCGAGGGCGAGGCGTCGGCGGGCAGGTCGCGGGCGTAGCTCTCGACGAAGTAGTGGGTCACCCGCTCGGTGAAGGCCAGCAGCAGCGCCGTCTTGTCGGGGAAGTAGTTGTAGAGGACGGTCCGGGTGATGCCGGCCTCGGCCGCCAGCTCGGTCATCGAGATCGCGTCGATGCCCTGCCTGCGGGCCAGCCGCGCGATGGCCTCCAGGATCTTCTCCTGGGTCTGGGCGCGGTGCTCGCCGATCGTGGCGGCCGAGATGCGCGGCACGTCAGGCCGCCACCGTGGCCACCCGGCCCAGGTCGCCGAGCACCTCGGTGTTCAGCTGGTAGGCCAGCCGGGTCTCCCGGATCACACGCTGCCGGCCGGCCTCGTCGAGGCTCTCGCCGAGCACGTCGAGGCGGCGGCGGTATTCGTCCTTGAACCGGGGGAGGCTGCCGATGTCGAAGTGGTAGAAGTCCACGCCGCCTCCCTTGCCGTAGCCGTAGATCTTCTGCAGTTCCATCCGGATGAACTGCCCGCCGGACAGGTCGCCGAGGTACCGAGTGTAATGGTGGGCCACGTATCCGCCCGGCCAGTCGGAAACCTGGTTGATCCGGGCGACGAGCGTCTGCGTCGGCTTGCTGGGGGCGATGCGGGAGGCCCAGTCGTCGCCGTAGATGGTCGTGAGGTCGCGGACGAGCGCCTCCTCCCGGTAGAGCTCGGGGAAGACGAAGGCCCCGGCGACGGGGTCGCCGGCCAGCCGCCTGGACGCGCCGTCGAGGGCCACATAGGCGAAGTAGTGCTGGGCGACCATCTCGCCGTAGGCCTCGGGACTGAGCCTGCCCGCCATCAGGTTCTTCAGGTAGCTGTCGTCCTCCGCGGACTCGTGGTCGGTCCAGGTCGCGGTCCGCAGGACCTCGGCAAAACCCATGGCAGGCTCCTCAGAGTGTCGTTCATGACGAAGTGTCACAAACCTTCGGCGCGATCGTCAACAGGTTGATGACAGGGTGTCGTTAAACCTGATTACACGATTACGATCGCTCTCAGCGAACGCACGCAAGCTTGGGAACATCATGGGACTCGCCTTAGTTGAGCGCATATAACTCAAGGCTGAGGAGCACGCATGACTGAGATCCTTCCCGTCCTGCCCCTGGACGACGAGGTCGTCCTGCCCGGCATGGTCGTCCCCCTCGATCTGTCCGACTCCGAGGTGCGCGCGGCGATCGAGGCCGCCCAGGCCACCGGCGCGAAGAAGCCGCAGGTCCTCCTGGTGCCCCGCATCGACGGGCACTACGGGGCGGTCGGCGTCAGCGCCGTGGTCGAGCAGGTGGGCAGGCTGCCCGGAGGCGAGCCCGCCGCCGTGGTGCGGGGTGTGGCGCGCGCCCGCGTGGGCACCGGCACGACCGGCCCTGGCGCGGCCCTGTGGGTCGAGGCCACCCTCGTGGCCAAGGCCGCCGGCGAGCCCGACGCCAAGGTGAGCTCCCTGATGAAGGAGTACAAGGCGCTCACCACCACGATCCTGCAGAAGCGCGGCGCCTGGCAGGTCGTCGACCAGGTCAACGGCATCGACGACCCCTCGGTGCTGGCCGACAGCTCCGGCTACGCGCCCTGGCTCTCGACCGCGCAGAAGCTGCTCCTCCTGGAGACCCCCGACGCGGGCGAGCGGCTGGAGAAGCTCGTCGGCTGGGCCCGCGACCACCTCGCCGAGGTCGACGTCGCCGAGACGATCCGCAAGGACGTCCAGGAGGGCATGGAGAAGCAGCAGCGCGAGTTCCTGCTCCGCCAGCAGCTCGCGGCGGTCCGCAAGGAGCTGGCCGAGCTGAACGGCGACCCCGAGACCGAGGAAGAGGACTACCGGGCCCGGGTTGAGGCGGCCGACCTGCCCGAGAAGGTGCGCGAGGCGGCGCTCAAGGAGGTCGACAAGCTGGAGCGCACCTCCGACCAGTCGCCCGAGACCGGCTGGATCCGCACCTGGCTCGACACCGTCCTCGACCTGCCGTGGAACACCCGCACCGAAGACGAGTACGACATCGCCGGCGCCCGCGCGATCCTCGACGCCGACCACACCGGCCTGGAGGACGTGAAGGACCGGATCATCGAATACCTCGCGGTCCGCAAGCGCCGCGCCGACCAGGGGCTCGGCGTCGTCGGCGGGCGGCGGTCCGGCGCGGTGCTCGCGCTGGCCGGCCCTCCCGGAGTCGGCAAGACCTCGCTCGGCGAGTCGGTGGCCCGCGCCATGGGCCGCAAGTTCGTCCGGGTCGCGCTGGGCGGCATCCGCGACGAGGCGGAGATCCGCGGCCACCGGCGGACCTACGTCGGCGCGCTGCCCGGCCGCATCGTCCGGGCGATCCGCGAGGCGGGCTCGATGAACCCGGTCGTGCTGCTCGACGAGGTCGACAAGGTCGGCGCCGACTACCGGGGCGACCCGACGGCGGCGCTGCTGGAGGTGCTCGACCCGGCGCAGAACCACACCTTCCGCGACCACTACCTCGAGGTCGAGCTCGACCTGTCCGACGTGCTGTTCCTGGCCACGGCCAACGCCCTGGAGCAGATCCCCGGCCCGCTGCTCGACCGCATGGACGTCGTCACCCTCGACGGCTACACCGAGGACGAGAAGGTCGTCATCGCCCGCGACCACCTGCTGCCCCGGCAGCTCGAGAAGGCGGGCCTGACCCCCGACGAGGTCACGATCGACGACGAGGCGCTGCGCCGCGTCGCGGGGGAGTACACCCGCGAGGCGGGCGTGCGCTCCCTGGAGCGGGCGGTCGCGCGGGTGCTGCGCAAGGTCGCCGCGGCGGTCTCGCTGGGCGACAGGACCCTGCCGCTGACCGTCACCGACGCCGACCTGGTCGGCTACCTCGGCCGGCCGCGCCACGTGCCCGAGTCGTCGCTGCCCGAGTCGCGCCAGCGCACCTCGGTGCCCGGCGTGTCGACCGGCCTGGCGGTGACCGGCGCGGGTGGTGACGTCCTCTACGTCGAGGCGTCGCTGGCCGACCCCGAGACCGGCTCGACCGGGGTGACCCTGACCGGTCAGCTCGGTGACGTGATGAAGGAGTCGGCCCAGATCGCGCTCTCCTACCTGCGCTCGCGCGGCGCGGAGCTGGAGCTGCCGGTCGGGTCGCTGAAGGACCGCCAGGTCCACATCCACGTCCCGGCGGGCGCGGTGCCGAAGGACGGCCCCTCGGCCGGCGTCACCATGACGACCGCGCTGGCCTCGCTGCTCAGCGGGCGGCCGGTGCGGAACGACGTGGCGATGACCGGTGAGGTGTCGCTGACCGGCCGGGTCCTCCCGATCGGCGGCGTCAAGCAGAAGCTGCTGGCCGCCCACCGGGCGGGCATCACGACCGTCCTGATCCCGGCCCGCAACGAACCGGATCTCGACGACGTCCCGGCCGAGGTGCTGGCCGACCTCGAGGTCCACGCCGTCGGCGACGTGCGTGAGGTCCTGGAGATCGCGCTGACCCCGGCGAAGGTGGGGCAGTCGGCGGCGGCGTAGTCTCCACGAGCGCGAAGGGGGTCTCCCGGGACAGGGGAGGCCCCCTTCGTCATGTCCGGCCATGTCCTGATCTGCAAGATTCATGTCGTTGCGGCCACCGGTGCGGGACTCGCAGGATGGAGGCATGCGGGTCGTCTGCGTCATCACCGAAGGGTTCCAGCACCTCGATCTGGCCGGTCCGGCCGACGTGTTCGCCACCGCCGGGCTGGTCTCCCGGAGGGCGGCGTACACGCTGGAGGTGACCTCGACCGCGGCCGGGCCGGTCCGGGCGTCGAACGGGCTGGCCACGCTCGTGGAGACCCCGATCGACGAGGTCGCCGGGCCGATCGACACGCTGCTGGTCGCGGGCGGGCCGACCGTCGACGACCACCTGCGCGACCCCCGTCTGGTGGCGGGGGTGCGCCGGCTGGCGGCGGGAGCCAGGCGGACCGGATCGGTCTGCACGGGGGCGTTCCTGCTCGCCGAGGCCGGGCTGCTCGACGGCGGGAGGGCCACCACCCACTGGTTGTCGGCCGGCGAGCTGAGCCGGCGCTACCCCGCCGTCGAGACCGACTCCGACGCGATCTACGTCAGGAACGGCGACGTCTGGACCTCGGCCGGGGTGACCGCCGGGATCGACCTGGCCCTTGCGATGGTCGCCGACGACCACGGCCACCGCGTCGCCCGTGAGGTCGCGCGGGGGCTGGTGGTCTACCTCCACCGGCCCGGCGGGCAGTCGCAGTTCTCGGCGCCGATCCAGGCCGTACCGAGAAGTGAGCCCCTGAAGGAGCTGCAGGCCTGGATCGACGAGCACCCGGAGGAGGACCTCAGCGTCCCGGCGCTGGCCCGCCGGATGAACCTGAGCGAGCGCCACTTCTCCCGCGTCTTCACCGACGAGACCGGCATGCCCCCCGGCCGGTACGTCGAGATGGCCCGCACCGGCGCGGCCCGGCGGCTGCTGGAGACCACCGACGAACCCCTCGACGTCGTCGCCCGGCGCACCGGCCTCGGCCTGCCCGGGAGCCTCTACCGGGTGTTCCGGCGTCACCTGCGCGTTTCCCCCGGCGACTACCGTCGCCGGTTCCGTGACAAGGAGCACTAGTTGCGCATCGCCATCCCCCTCTATCCCGGCTTCACCGCCCTCGACGCGGTCGGCCCCTACACCGTGCTGGCCTTCGCGCCCGGCGTCACCGTCACCTTCGTGGCGGGCGAGCGGGGCCCGGTCGTCGACGACCAGGACAGCCTGTCGATCACCGCGACCGCCACCTATGACGAGCTGCCCGACCCCGACGTGGTCCTGGTCCCGGGCGGCCCCGGCACCGTCGGAGCGCTCGGCGACCACCGCCTCATCGAGTGGATCCGGGCCGCCCACCGGACCACGAGGTGGACCACCTCGGTGTGCAGCGGGGCCTTCCTGCTCGCCCACGCCGGAGTCCTGGACGGTCTCCCCGCGACCACCCACTGGGGCTTCCACGACCAGCTCGCCGCCTTCGGCGCGGTCCCGGCCGCCGGACGCGTGGTCACGGAGGGGAAGGTCGTCACCGCCGCCGGGGTGTCGGCCGGCCTCGACATGGCGCTGACCCTGCTCGCCCTGCTGCGCGACGAGGACACCGCGCGGGCCGTGCAGCTGGCCATCGAGTACGACCCCGCCCCTCCCTTCTCTTCGGGCTCGGCCGCGACCGCCAGTCCTGAGCTGCGCGAACGTGCGCTGAGCCTGATCCGCGGGGTGTGACCTGCGCTTTAAAGCGAGCTTCAAGTCAGTCGCTACTGAGCCGCTATCGGGACGGTTTATTTCTTTCCCTGTCAAACTCCTCGTCCCGAGAGGAATCCGGAAATGCGATTCATCAAGAAGCTCCTGGTGAGCGGCGGCGTCGCGGCCGCTCTCATCACCGGCGCCGTGGTTGCGCCGACGGCCGCCAGTGCCTCCCCCTTCGTCGGAGACTGGGGCCCCTACTACTCCGCCGACCACAAGGCCGAGGCGGAGGGCAAGTACGTCCTCCACCACGAGAAGAAGAAGGTCTGGCACTGGGAGAAGTTCAAGAAGCCCATCAAGAAGTGCTGGTGGAAGCACGGCGAGAAGAAGTGCAAGATCGTCGGCTGGAAGTGGGACAAGAAGTGGTCCTGGAAGTGGGTCGAGTACACCAAGGTCTCGGTCAAAGGTGAACTCACGAACCACAAGTGGTGGGGCGACAAGAAGTACGAGTGCGCCTGGGCCGTCTTCAAGATCGAGGACCTCGAGGGCCACACCTACTTCAAGAAGTTCAAGAACTGCGACAAGGGCGGCGACTGGTTCGGCTTCAGCGCCGACAACGTGAACACCATCGACGTCCAGGTCTCCCGCGGCAACTTCTTCAGCCCCAAGGGCTTCTACGGCCCCTGGTCGCCGGTCTACGAAGCCGCCTGATCGGCACCCCCGAACGGTAGGCTGAGCGGTCTACTGAACGGCCCGCGCCAATCCCGGCGCGGGCCGTTTCCTTTTCCGCCCGACGATCACCGAGTAATGTTCGGTCATGTATCCGGGTGCCGTCGCCGCAGTGAGCCCTGACAAACCCGCAGTGATCATGGCCGGTTCCGGCCGGGTGGTCACCTACCGGGAACTCGACGAGGAGTCCAACCGCCTCGCCCACCTGCTGCGCGAGGCCGGGCTGCGGCCCGGCGACCACATCGCGTTCATGCTGGAGAACCACCCCCTCTTCCTCGCGGTCGCGTGGGCGGCCCACCGGTCCGGGCTGCTCTACACGGCGATCAGCTCGCGGTTGCAGGCCGGCGAGCTGACGTACATCGTGGAGAACTGCGGGGCGAAGGCGTTCGTCAGCTCGGCGGCGTGCGCCGAGGCGGCCGCCGCGGTGACCGGCCCGCCGCTCCGGCTCATGCTCGACGGCACGGTCCCGGGCTTCCTGTCGTACGAGACCGCGGTCGCCCCCATGCCCGTCACCCCCGTGGCCGACGAGGTGCAGGGCATGGACATGCTCTACTCCTCGGGCACCACCGGGCGGCCGAAGGGCGTCCGGCCCAATTGGACCGGGCAGCCGCTCGACGTGCCCGGCCCGCTGATGAACCTGATCGGTTTCCTGTTCGCCCCCACGGCCGACAGCGTCTACCTGTCACCCGCGCCGCTCTACCACGCCGCCCCGCTGCGCTACTCGCTCACCTTCCAGCGCTTCGGCGCCACGGTCGTCGTCATGGAGCGCTTCGACCCCGAACAGGCCCTGGCAGCCGTCGAGAAGTACGGCGTCACGCACTCCCAGTGGGTGCCGACCCACTTCATCAAGCTCCTGAAGCTGCCCGAGGAGACCCGGTCGCGCTACGACCTGTCCACGCTCCGGTACGCCGTCCACGCCGCCGCCCCCTGCCCGGTCCCGGTCAAGGAGCGGATGATGGAGTGGTGGGGCCCGATCATCCACGAGTACTACGCGGGCACCGAGGGCAACGGCTTCGTCTACGCCGGGCCCCACGACTGGCTCACCCACAAGGGCACCGTCGGACGGCCCCTGCTCGGCGTGCCGCACATCCTCGACCCTCAGGGCGAGGAGCTCGGCCCGGGCGAGACCGGCGTCGTCTACCTGTCCGGCGGCCCGACGTTCGTCTACCACGGCGACCCCGAGAAGACCGCCGCCGCGCACGACCCGAAGGGCCGGGGCTGGTCGACGCTCGGGGACATCGGCCACCTCGACGAGGAGGGCTTCCTCTACCTGACCGACCGGAGCTCTTACATGATCATCTCGGGCGGGGTGAACGTCTATCCGCAGGAGGCGGAGAACCTGCTGGCCGTCCATCCGAAGGTCGCCGACGTGGCCGTGTTCGGGGTGCCCGACGAGGAGATGGGCGAACAGGTCAAGGCCGTCGTGGAGCCCGCCGACCCCGCGGCGGCCGGGCCCGAGCTGGAGGCGGAACTGATCGCGTACTGCCGCGAACGGCTGGCCCACTACAAGTGCCCGAGGTCGGTCGACTTCCGCACGGAGCTGCCCCGCCACCCCACCGGGAAGTTGTACAAACGAATTTTGCGCGCCGAATACTGGCCGGAGCAGCACAAATAAGGCCGATGTTCGGTTTCGCCAGGTCAGCGGGGTGATCGCTTAAGCCGGCCTTATCGGCGGTTTGCCATCTTAGAACCACCGGCCCGAAGGAGCCGGGATTCGGTAAGGGGATGGCAGAGATGAGCGCTGACGAGCGGGAGAACGAGCACGGGACCACCGAGGTCCTGGAGGGGCGCGGCTGGAGCCAGTTCGGCCGGCGGGCCCCGCAGTACGGCGACTACCGGGGCGAGCAGTCCGCCCCGACCTTCGCGCCGCCCCCGCCTCCGCACCAGCCGGGCCCCATCCAGGGACACGTCGGCGCGAACCCGGTCGGCGACACCGCCGTCTACGGTCTGCCGCCGGTCCCGCCGGAGCCTCCCCAGCGGCAGCGGTCCGACGGGCGGGCCTGGAAGCGGGGCGTCTCGATCCTCGCCCTGGCGTGCGTGGCGGTCGGCGGTGGGGTCGCAGGGGCCCTCATCACCAACGCACTGGACGACGACGGCACCCCGGTGCTGGCCAGCCCGGTGGTGAACTCCCAGAGCAACGGCTCGGCGGCGATGCCCGCCAAGGGCACGATCGCCGCGGTCGCCAAGGCCGTGCAGCCCTCGGTCGTCATGATCACCGTGACCTCGCAGCAGGGCCAGGGCGAGGGCTCCGGCGTGATCCTCTCGGCCGACGGGCTGATCCTCACCAACAACCACGTGGTCGCGGGCGCCGGTCAGAACGCCCAGATGGCGGTCAAGTTCAGCGACGGCCGCACCATCCCGGCGACGCTCGTGGGCACCGACCCGACGACCGACATCGCGGTCATCCGCGCCACCGGCGTCTCGGGCCTCACGGCCGCCGCGCTCGGCGACAGCGACGCGCTCCAGGTGGGCGACTCGGTCCTGGCGATCGGCAGCCCGCTCGGCCTGGAGGGCTCGGTCACCTCGGGCATCGTCTCGGCCCTCGACCGCACGGTCACCTCCGGCGGCGGCGGTGGCGGCGGACCGCAGCTTCCCCCCGGCTGGGGCGGCGGCTTCGGCCAGGAGCAGCAGCAGCAGGCCGACCCGACCACGACGATCGGCGGCATGATCCAGACCGACGCGGCGATCAACCCCGGCAACTCGGGCGGCGCCCTGGTCAACGCGTCCGGCCAGGTCATCGGCATCAACACCGCGATCGCCACCTCGGGCGGCGGCAACGGCAACATCGGCGTCGGCTTCGCGATCCCGATCAACACCGCCAGGAACGTCGCCGACCAGCTCATCAAGACCGGCAAGGCCGTCCACGCCTACCTGGGCGTGAGCGTCGGCGACGCCACCGGAGACACCCCCGGCGCCCTGGTGTCGACGGTCGAGCCGAACAGCCCCGCCGCCAAGGCGGGCCTGCAGCAGGGCGACATCATCACCAAGGTCGACGACACCCCCGTGGACGCGGGCGAGACCGTCGTCGGCATCGTCCGCGGCCACCAGCCGGGGACCAAGGTGACCGTGACCTACATGCGGAACGGTCAGGCGAACACGGCGACGATCACTCTGGAGGAGAAGACGACGAACTGACGCGGAGATCTCTCAGGCAGGGGACAGGGAACGGCCGGCGGCGCCTCCAGGCATGGGGGCGCCGCCGGTCATTTCCGTCACGGCTCCGCCGGTCTCTTCCCGTCACGGCTCCGCCGGTCTTCTTCTCCGTTACGGCTCCGCCGGTCTTCTTCTCCGTTACGGCTCCGCCCTCCCCGGCCCCGACCGCCGCCTCCGGTCCGCTCAAGAAGCGGCGCGCACCGGCCGCTCCCGGTCCGCCCCGTCACGGGCGGGTGCGGCTACCTCCTGATCATGTTCTCGGCCTCCCACAACTCGCGGTAGTAGCCGTCGGCCGCCACGAGTTCGGCGTGGGTCCCGCGCTGCACGACCAGCCCGTCTTCCAGGACGACGACCTCGTCGACCGCCTCCAGACCCCGGAGCCGGTGGGTGACGAGGAGGGTGGTCCGGCCGCGGGTGGCGTCGAGGAGGTCGGTCATCAGGGCGTCGGCCGTGGTCTCGTCGAGGGCCTCGGCGGGTTCGTCGAGCAGGAGGACCGGGGGGTCGTAGAGGAGGGCGCGGGCCAGGGCGAGGCGCTGGATCTGGCCGCCCGACAGGGTGCGGCCGTCTTCGCCGAGCTGGACGTCCCAGCCGGCCCGGTCGGCGAACGTGTCGAGCCTGGCCTCCCGGACCGCCCGTTCGAGGTCGGCGTCGGCCGCCTCCGGGCCCGCGAGGCGGAGGTTGTCGCGGAAGGTGGTCTGGAAGACGTAGGGGTCCTGGGTGAGGCCCGTCATCATGGCGCGGGCGTCGTCGGGGGAGATGCGGCGCAGGTCGGCGCCGTTGACGGTGATGCTCCCCGAGACGGCGTCGACGGTCCGCATCAGCGCCGACAGCAGCGTGCTCTTGCCCGCCCCGCTCGGTCCCACGACGGCGACGCGCTTGCCGGGCATGAGCGTCAGGCTGACCCCGCCGAGCGCGGGCCGGTCGCCGTGGCGGACGACCAGGTCGTCGACCACGACCGTCAGCGGCCCGGTCGGCCGGGGCAGCGGGTCGGCCGGGGCGGGCACCGCCGGGGGAGTGGCCTCGATCTCGCGCAGCCGCCGGACCGCCGCCAGCACTCCGGTCAGCCGCTCGCCGGCCGCCGCCAGCGGCAGCACCGGCTCGAAGCTGACCAGCGACATCAGCGCGAGCACGGCGGTCGCGATCGAACCGGCGCCGAGCGCCATGGCCACGGCCACCACGATCACGACCGTGAGCCCCTGCACCAGCACCCCGGCGGCCAGCGCGGTCGCGTTCACCCGGGCCTGCCCGCGCTCCAGCCGGGCCAGCCGGTCGTCGGCGGCGGCCGCGGCGTCGAGCGCCCGCCCGGTCGCGCCGTAGGCGGCCAGGTCGGCCGACCCGTGCACGAGGTCGGCGGTGTGGGCGGCCAGATCGGCCCGCGCGGGCGCCAGCCGGCTGGTCGACCGGCGGGCCAGCGCGGCGGTCGCGGCCGGGAGCAGCACCCCGGCGACGGCCAGCCCGGCCGCCAGCACCACCGCCGCCAACGGCAGCAGGAACGCGGCGATGACGACGGCCGTCACCCCCGTGACCAGGGCGGCGATGGCCGGGAGGAGGCACCGGACCAGCAGGTCCTGCACGGCGTCGGTGTCGTCGACCATCCGGCTCAGCAGGTCGGCCCCCCGGTGGGAGAGCGGCCCGGCCGGGATCAGCGAGTCGTAGAGCCGTTCCCGGGTCGCCGCCTGCGCCCGCAGCGCGACGTCGTGCCCGGACAGCCGCTCGGCGTAGCGGAAGACGCCGCGAGAGGTGGCGAACGCCCGGACCGCCACGATCGCCACCGACAACGCGGCCAGCTCGGGCTGCTGCGCGGCCCGCGTGATGAGCCAGGCGGCGGAGGCGATCAGCCCGAGCCCGGCCAGGTCGGCCGCCGACCCGGCGAGCGCGGCGACCAGCAGCCGCCGGTTCCAGATCATGGAAGAGGTCACTTGATCACTCCGTCGTCCACTCTGATCACCCGGTCGGCCAGGGCGATCATCGCCGGGCGGTGGGCGACGATCACCGCGGTGCGGCCCTCGGACAGGGTGCGGGTGGCCTCGATGACCGCCGCCTCGCTGCGGCCGTCGAGGCGGGCCGTGGGTTCGTCGAGGAGGAGCAGGCCGGCGTCGGGGCGGCAGAAGGCGCGGGCCAGGGCCAGGCGCTGGCGCTGACCGGCCGACAGGTCGGCGCCGCGTTCGCCGATGACGGTGTCGTAGCCGTCGGGCAGGTCGGTGACGAACACGTCGGCCTGGGCGGCGACCGCCGCGGCGCGGATCTCCTCGGGAGAGGCGTTGCCGTCGAGGGAGATGTTGCCGGCCACCGAGGTGGCGAACAGGTGGGGGCGTTGCGGCACGAAGGCCAGCTGCCGCCGCCACCTCTCCAGGTCGAGGGTGGCCAGGTCGACGCCGCCGATCAGGACCCGGCCCTCGGCGGGGGTGACGAAGCCCAGCAGGAGGTGGAGCAGGGTGCTCTTCCCGGCCCCGCTCTCGCCGACCAGGGCGACCCGTTCGCCGGGGGCGATGGTGAGGGACACGTCGCGGAGGGCGGGGTCGTCGCGGCCGGGGTAGCGCACGGTCACGCCGTCGAGCCGGATCTCGGGCACCCGCTCGCCGACCACCGCGGGGCGCGGAGCGGCCGGTTCGGCCCCTTCGAGCAGGGCGAACGCCTGGTCGGCGGCGGTGACGCCCTCCATGGCGGCGTGGAAGCGGGTGCCCATCGCGCGCAGCGGCAGGTAGGCCTCGGGGGCGAGCAGCAGCACGAGCAGGGCCGTCGTCAGGTCGAGCGAGCCGGACAGCAGCCGCAGGCCCACCGGGACCGCGACCAGCGCCAGTGACAGGGACGCGACCAGCTCCAGCACCAGCGACGACAGGAACGCCACGCGCAGGGTCTTCATCGTCGCCGAGCGGTGGGCGTCGGCGACGTCGCGGATCACGGTCGCCTGGTAGCGGGCCCGGCCGAACGCCCGCAGGGTCGGCAGGCCCCGCACCACGTCGAGGAAGTGGCCGCCCAGCCGGGACAGGGCGGCCCACTGCCGCTCGGTCACCACCTTGGTCGTCATGCCGACCAGCGCGCCGAAGATCGGAATCAGCGGCACCGTGACCAGCACGATCAGCGCGGTCGTCAGATCGGCGGCGAACAGCCGCACGATCACCGCCACCGGCACCACGGCGGCCACGGCGATCGACGGCAGGTAGCCGGTGAGGTAGGGGTCGAGCGCGTCGAGGCCCCGGCCGGTCAGCGTCACCAGCTCGCCCGAGCGGGTCTCGGCCGGGCTCATGCCCTGGAAACGGCGCAGCAGCCGGTGGCGCAGCTCCGACTTCACCCCGCTCGCGGTCGCCCCCGCCGCCACGCCCTGGACCCAGCCGAGGGCGCCCCGGGCCGCGATCACCAGGGCCAGCCAGCCCAGCACGCCGACGGCGAACCGGCCCGACAGCACCCCGGCGAGCAGTTCGGCCTGCACCAGGACCAGCAGCCCGGCCGCCACCGCCGCGCCCAGGCACACCGTCAGGTGGCGGCGCGGCAGCAGCCGCACGAGACCTCTGTGCACCGAGCCCCCCTCAGAAGTAGGCGGGGACCGGCCCCTTGCCGAAGGCCCTCCACACCCAGATCTGCGCCCCGGCCATGACCGGGACGAACGGCAACACCATAAACGTCAGCACCGTCAGGGTCGCCGACGGGGCCGCGTTGCCGATGACCCCGCCCGCCATCCCGACCAGCGGCACCAGCGCCGGCACGGCCGCCAGCCCCCCGGTGACCAGCAGCGTTCCGCCGCCGGTCAGCCGCCAGTCGAGGAACCTCCGGCCGTGCATGACGAACAGGGCGGCGATGAGGAGGCCGTACAGGAGCCCGAAGGGGAACGAGAACCCGGCCAGGCCGGCCAGCAGCAGCCCCCAGGCCAGGCAGACGCCGAGCGACCCGAGGGCGATGAGCCACTCCCAGAAGGCGCGCGTGACGAGGCGGCGGCGGAACCACAGGCCCGCGTCGCGCACCACCCACGAGACCAGCAGCAGCACCACGGCGGTGTAGTTGGCGCTCAGGGCGAACTCGCACGCGGGGAACGCGCCGAACAGCACGCCTGCGGCGGCGATCAGCCACACCTCGTTGGCCAGCACGAACGGGCCGATGGCGCCGATCGCCCGGTCGCGGTCGGCGGTGACGGGCAGGAGCAGGCCGACGCCCAGGTCGAAGCCCTCCAGGGCGAAGTAACCGACCACCAGCAGCGCGAGCGCGCCGAACCACAGGATCTCCATCAGTCGCTCCTAGAACGTCAGCGCGGGGGCGGGCGCGGGCTTCTCGCCCAGCGCGATCTGGTCGGGGCCCCGCCGGATGATCCGCGAGATCAGCAGGTAGTCGGCGACCGCCAGCAGCGTCAGCACGCCGACGAAGCCGGCGAACGACAGGGTGATCTGGGCCTCGGTCAGCCCGGGGGTGAGGGCGTCGGCGACCTTCAGCCGTTCCCAGATCATCCACGGCTGGCGGCCCTCCTCCCGGGCGATCCACCCGAGGATGGCGGCGGCGAAGGGGAGCGGGGTGACCAGCAGGATCAGCGGGTGGAGGAACCGCCAGCGCGGCGCCCACTTGACCACGACGACCAGCAGGAGGGCGACGAGCTGGAGCAGGTGCCCCAGCATGATCATGAACCCGAGGCCGAACGCCGCCAGCGGCCGGTCGGCGAACTTGCCGGGCTGGACGCTGGTCACCGGCCCGAACTGGGCGAACCCGAAGCCGACCACCATCATCGTGCCGATGAACGAGGTCCAGATGCCCATCCGCAGCGACCGGGAGAACAGCTCCTGGTCGGGGGTCTTCCGGAACAGGTGGTAGGCGCTCGCGCCCATCACCACGAAGCCGCCCACGGTCAGCCCGGCCGACAACACGTGGGGCAGCGCCATCGAGAGCGACGGGTTGGTCAGCAGCGCCCCGAAGTCGTCGAGCCGCAGCACGTCGCCGTCGCGCACCGCCCCGGCCGGGTGCTGGAGGAACGAATTGGCCACCATGATCCAGAAGGCGGACGCGTAGGCGGTGAGCGTGACCAGCCAGATCGTCGCGACGTGCAGCCACTTGGGCAGCCGGTGCCAGCCGAAGATCCACAGGCCCAGGAACGTGGACTCCAGGAAGAATGCGATCAGCGTCTCCATGGCCAGCGGCGCGCCGAACACGTCGCCGGCGTAGTGGGTCAGGCCGCTCCAGCTCAGCCCGAACTGGAACTCCATCACGATGCCGGTGACGATGCCGAGGGCGTAGTTCGTCACGTAGATCTGCCCCCAGAAGCGCGTCATGCGTTCGTCGAGGGTGGTGCCGGTGCGGGCGTATCGGGTGTGCATGATCGCCACAAGGGGGGCCAGGCCCAGCGTGAGCACGACGAACAGGAAATGCAGGCTCCCCGTCACCGCGAACTGCAACCGGGCCAGGTCGAGGACGTCCATGGAAGGCTCCTTATGTCTGGCTACATATAGAGAGCCTACATGTAGACTGGCTACATGCCGAACACGGTTAAGGTGAACTCGTGAACCCCGACGCGCTCCGTGGGCATATGGACGCCCTTCTCCTGTCCGTGGTGGAGCACGAGCCCCTCCACGGCTACGCGATCATCGAAGCCCTGCGGGAGCGGTCCGGCGGCGCCCTCGACGTTCCGACAGGTACTGTCTACCCAGCGTTGCGACGGCTGGAGAGGGCCGGCTTCCTGGCCAGCGAATGGGCGACCGTGGGCGGCCGCAAGAGACGGACCTACCGGCTGACCGACTCGGGCCGGGCCGAACTGGCCGGGGAACGCTCGGCCTGGAGCAGGTTCACCCGCGTGATCGGGCGCGTCCTCGACCCGCAGACATGAGCCGCTACCGGCCCTTCGGGACCGTGACCGCCGTGCGCAGGCAGTGCGCCGCGCTCCAGAGCTTCCAGCTCCAGAACGACAGGCTCAGCCACGTCGCCACCATGCCCGGGACGTAGTCTTCGAAGGCGGTCAGCACGTTCGCCGTCTCGGTCAGGGCCGAGGACAGCACCGCCATCAACGGAAGCTGGCACCACACCAGCAGGCCCAGCACCTTGGCCACCCGCCGCGACCGGCGGGTCCGGCGCACCCGCCACAACGCCACGCCTCCCGCGAGCCCGGTCAGGAGCTGCATGACGTCGACCGTCTTGGCCACCACGTCGAACCAGTCCGGCCGCGACGCGTAGCCGGGCCCCGCGGGGAAGATCTGCCAGAGGAACGTCCACATGAGCGCCAGCACCGGCGTGCCCAGGAAGAGCAGCAGCGCCGTGTGGCGGACCTGGACCGCGGTCAGCTCCTCCTGGAACCCCGGCGCCACCTCGGCGACCGGGCCGAAGTCGGCCACCGCGCGCGCCTGCGCCTCCTCGGGCGACAGGCCCTCCTCCGCGTAGGCCTCGGCCGCGTCGCAGAGGCCGTCGCGGGCCTCGGCGAGAAGATCGCGTCTGGCCCGCCGGGGCCCCCGGAGCGTCTTGGCCAGCGCGGCGACGTAGTCGTCGACGGTGGCCGTCTCGAATGCGGTGTCCATGGTCGTTCGCCAGGCTATGGGAGGACTCGTGGGGGTCGCATCAGGGCGATCCCTGATCCGTCCCGGACGAGTGGGCCCACGTCCCGCCCTGAGTGACCGCCGGGCGGGGGTGCCGGTTCTGCTGCTGGGGGGTGGACGACCAGAGCGCCGCCGCCACCGCCACCAGGGCGAGCAGCGCCACCCACGACACACGGCTGAAGAACGTGCGCCGCAGGGGCGGCCAGCTGAACCGGAGTTGCCGCCGGCCGCCGGGGCTGGCCGCGAACACGCAGTCGCGCAGCCGCAGCCGGTCGGCGTTCACCACGCCGGGCAGGTGGCAGCGGGTCAGGTCGGCGCCCTCGATGGTCAGGTCGTCGGCGTCGAGAGCGGCGAGCGACAGGACCCTGATCGGGCCGCCCTTGCGCCCGACCTTCGACCGGCCCCGGCTGGTCAGGCCGGTCAGGTCGAGGTCGGCGTCGCCCGCCCGCACGGTCAGGCGGCCGAGCACCCGCGCCTCGGAGAGGTCGACCGGACAACCCGTGACGTGGAGCTCCACCGGGCCGGACGCCCTGGCCTGGGTCAGCGCCAGATGGCGGCCCACCACGGCGGGGGCCAGGAACGCCTTCGCCCCGAACCTGACCGACTGGAACCCGGCCGCGCCCTCGAACGCGGTCTTCAGGAACGACACCGGGCGCGAGAACCGGGCGCCGCGAAAGGTCGCGTCGCCGTGGAACCTGGCCTGGTCGAAGGAGCTGAAGCCGTGGAACTCGGCCCGGCGGAACGACGCCGAACCGAAGCACGCCTCGCCGAAGAGGGCGTCACTGGCGACGGCGGACTCGTCCATCGAGAGGTGGCCGCGCACGCGGGAGCCGTACAGGGAGATTTCCCGGCCGAAACGCACGCCCTTGAATGAGACATTTCCCCTGAAACGGGTGTTGAAGAACGACGCGAGCGCGTCGAACCGGGCTTCGTCGAACGACGCGTCGCCATTGAAAGTGACGTCGCCGAAACGGGCGGGGGAACAGAACACGGCCTGGTCGAAACGGGCCCGGCCGACGACGTTCTCCATCGCGGCGAGAATCCGGTCGAGCAGGCCGGCCGGCACGGTCGTGCCGCGCAGGTCGAGGGACTGCCCCGGCGTCAGCGTGGCGAGGTGGGCTTCCAGTTCTTCGGCTTCCAGGTGGGTCAGGCAGCGGTTGTACGGCTGCCGCGTCACCCCTACGCAATCGGCGCTCGTGGCGCAGGTGCTCCAGGAAAGGAGTTGCCTCATGCCCAAAGGCTTACCCACGATCGGCAATTCTTCCGGCCCTTTTCTGGCTGCCTGTCAAATGTGTCGTCGTTGCCACCCCGGGAACGGAAAACGGCCCCGGACGTGTCGTCTCGGGGCCGTTTCGCTCATTCGGTGCTCAACTGGGTGATGCGCGGGGGGCGAAGGGTGCTGAGAATCTCGTCGGAGCAGTTGCACGAGCCGCAACCAGGGATCATGGAGGCCTCCTGCCGTCGTCGGGACGCGGGACGTACCCACGGGCGCGACCGGGCAACCTGACCGGCGTGATAGGCCTTGGAATGCGGTGGGGCCCAATCGGGTTGCACCCCGAGAGGAAAGGAGTCGCGAGTGGCGACCATCGAGGTAACCGAGAGCAACTTCAACGAGATCGCCGACGACGGCATCGTCCTGCTCGACTTCTGGGCGGAGTGGTGCGGGCCGTGCAAGTCGTTCGGCCCGATCTTCGAGAAGGCGTCGGCCAAGCACGACGACATCACGTTCGGCAAGATCGACACCGAGGCCCAGCCTGCCCTGGCCCAGGGGTTCGACATCACGGCGATCCCGACCATCATGGCCATCCGTGACGGCATCGTGGTCTTCGCCCAGCCCGGCGCCCTCCCCGCCCCCGCGCTCGACGACCTGATCACCCAGGTCCGCGCCCTCGACATGGACGCGATCCGGGCCGAGATCAGCGCGGAGATGAAGAAGAACTAGTCCGGCCAGACGAAGAAGGCCCCCGAACCGGGGGCCTTTCGCGTTTCCCCCGGGTCAGTCGCCCCGGTAGAGCTCGGCCACCCGGAACGCCAGGTCGAGCGACTGCGACCGGTTCAGCCGGGGGTCGCAGGCGGTCTCGTAGCGCAGCGCCAGGTCCTCTTCGAGGATCTGGTGGCCGCCGCCGACACACTCGGTCACGTCGTCGCCGGTGAACTCGATGTGGATGCCGCCGGGGTGGGTGCCCAGCGCGCGGTGGACCTCGAAGAAGCCGGTCACCTCGTCGAGGACGTCGTCGAGGCGCCGGGTCTTGAAGCCGCCGCTCGCCTCGAAGGTGTTGCCGTGCATCGGGTCGCAGATCCACGTCACCACGGCGCCGCTCGCGGTCACCTTCTCGACCAGCGGCGGCAGGGCTTCGCGGACCTTCCCGGCGCCCATGCGGCTGATGAAGGTCAGCCGGCCCGGCTCGTTGGACGGGTTGAGCTTCTCGACCAGCGTCAGCGCCTCGTCGGCGGTCGTGGTCGGGCCCAGCTTGACCCCGATCGGGTTGCGGATCTTGCTGAAGAACTCGACGTGGGCGTGGTCGAGCTGGCGGGTGCGCTCGCCGATCCAGACCATGTGGGCCGACACGTCGTAGGGAAGGCCCGTGCGGCTGTCGATGCGGGTCATCGCGTGGTCGTAGTCGAGGATCAGGGCCTCGTGGGACGAGTAGAACTCGACCGTGTGGAACTCCGCGGGCTCGGCGCCGCAGGCGCTCATGAACGCCAGCGCCTGGTCGATCTCCCGGGCCAGCCGCTCGTAGCGCTGACCGGCCGGGGAACCGGCCACGAAGTCCTGGTTCCATGCGTGGACCTGCCGCAGGTCGGCGTAGCCGCCCTTGGTGAAGGCGCGCGCCAGGTTCAGCGTCACCGCCGAGGAGTGGTAGGCCCGCAGGAGACGGCCCGGGTCGGGCACGCGGGAGGCCTCGGTGAACTCGAAGCCGTTGACCATGTCGCCCCGGTAGGCCGGCAGCTCGACGCCGTCGCGGGTCTCGGTGTTCTTCGACCGCGGCTTGGCGAACTGCCCGGCGAGGCGGCCGATCTTGACGACGGGCACCCGCCCGGCGTAGGTCAGCACGATCGCCATCTGGAGCAGCGTCTTGATCTTGTTGCGGACGTTGTCGGCGGTGGCGCCGGCGAACGTCTCGGCGCAGTCACCACCCTGCAGGACGAACGCCTCGCCGCGCGCGACCGCCGCCAGCTCGTCTTTCAGCCGGTCGCACTCCCCGGCGAAGACCAGCGGCGGCAACCCGCGCAACTCGGTGACCACATCGTCGAGCGCGCCGCGGTCGGGCCACTCGGGCTGCTGGGCGGCGGGCAGGTCACGCCAGGTGTCGAGGTTGAGTGCGCTCACGACATACGAGGTTATCGTTCCTCGTCCCGAGGACCGGCCTGCCATGTCCATTCAGTGAGATGAGCGTACGTGCTCAGGCCGGAATCCCAGTCCGATGGCGCGGCCGAGGAGGCGGCGTACCGGCGCCGGGATCTTACGCGCGGCGGCGCCGATGGAGCCCGCATCGGCGTCACCGGCGAGGACGCGGGCGATGATCCGGTTCTGCACCTGCACCTGGAGGGCCTGGGTCGCGGCCGTCGGATACCATCGCCGGCGGCGCAGTTTCGCCAGGAGAGAAGCCGGCACGGGATCGAGCACCGGCCGCCGGTTCTCCTGCGCCCGCGCCAGCGGCCCGGCGAGGAGGTTCCCGGCCGCGATGGCGTCCTGGATCGCCAGGTTGATGCCGACCCCGCCGATCGGCGACATGGCGTGGGCGGCGTCGCCGATGATCAGCAGGCCCGGCAGATGCCACCTCGGCAGCCGGTTGACGACCACGGTCAGCAGCTGGACGTCGTCGAAGGTGACCTTGCTGGTGTCGAGGTAGGGGAGCAGGCCGGTGATGCTCGACCGGAATTCGTCCAGGCCGGCCGCCTTGAGGTCGTCGAACCCGCCCTTCGGGATCAGGTAGGCCATCTGCCAGTAGTCGCCCCGGTTGAGCGAGACCAGCGCCGTGCCCCGCCCCGGCCGCAGGAACACGTCGTCGGGATGCCCGTCGTGGCGGGGCAGCCGGAACCAGAGCACGTCCATCGGCGCGCCGATGTCGACCGGCTCGAACCCGACGGCCGCCCGCAGGTCGCTGTGCCGCCCGTCGGCCGCCACGGTCAGCGCGGCCCGGATCTCCGTCTTCGTGCCGCCGGACTCGACCACGACCCCGCGGACCGCGCCGCCGTCGCGGATCACGTCGACGGCCCTGTGCTCCATGAGGAGCCGGAAGTTCGGGTATCGGCCGGCGGCGGTGGTGATCAGTTTGAGGAAGTCCCACTGCGGCACCATGGCCAGCCGCCGATGCCGGCCCGGCAGCCCCCGGAAGTCGGCCATCGGGATGAACTCGTCGCCCGTGTAGAGGGCGAAGTACTCGAACGAGCGGTGCGGGATGGCCTCGAACTCCTCCAGCAGCCCCAGTTCGTCGAGGACCTGGATCGTCGACGGATGGATCGTGTCGCCCCGGAAGTCCCGGAAGAAGTCGGCGTGCTTCTCCAGCAGGACGACCTCGATCCCCGCCCGCGCGAGCAGCAGCCCCAGCATCGCCCCGGCGGGCCCGCCGCCCGCGATCACCACGGTGGTTTCCATATTCCCGTCCTACCCGGGCAATCCACGGGGCAGGCGGCGGCGAATGGGGTTCGTGAACGATGTCGTGCCCATATCCGTCACGGGCCGCAGTCCCGAGCTCGACGAGCTGCTGGTCCTGGTCGCCCGCGGCGACGAGACGGCGTTCGAGCGCCTGTACGACCGGCTGATCGCCTCGGTGTTCGGGCTGATCCGCCGGGTCGTGCGCGACCGGGCCCAGGCCGAGGAGGTCGCCCAGGAGGTCATGGTCGAGGTGTGGCGGACCGCCGCCCGCTTCGACCCGGCCCGCGGCGGCGCCATGGCCTGGGTGATGACCGTGGCCCACCGGCGTGCCGTCGACCGGGTGCGCTCCGCGCAGGCCTCCTCCGACCGCGAGGACCGGGTGGCCCGGATGGGCGGCGAGGTCGCCTACGACCACGTGGCCGAGACCGTGACCACGCGGCTGGAGGGCGAACGGGTCCGCCGCTGCCTCGACGGCCTGACCGAGTTGCAGCGCCAGGCCGTCACGATGGCCTACTACGGGGGGTACAGCTATCCCGAGGTGGCCGGCCTGTTGAAAGTCCCCTTGGGGACGGTCAAGACGCGGATGCGCGACGGTCTGGTCCGGCTGCGCGACTGCATGGGGGTGGAGCGGTGAACGACGAGATCCACACCCTGTCCGGGGCCTACGCCCTGAACGCCCTGCCGCTCCGGGAACTGGGCGAGTTCGAGGGCCACCTGTCGAGGTGCGAGGCCTGCACGATCGAGGTCCGCGGCCTCCAGGAGACGGCCGCCCGCCTGGGCGTCGCGGTGGCCGAGGCGCCGCCCCGGGCGCTGAAGTCGCGGGTGATGGCCCAGATCGCGGAGGTCCGCCAGGAACCGCCCCCGATCGATGAGGAGCCTCCCGTGGCCGTCGTGCCGCTGCGCCGCCGCCCCGGCCGGTGGGCGCTGGCCCTGGCCGCCGTCTCGGCCGCCGCGGCGGTGTCGGTCGGCGTCGTCGCGGTCAACGAGATCCGCTCGCGCGACGCCTCGATCGAGGAGACGCAGAGCCTGCTCGCCGCGCCCGACGCCGTGGTCCGCAGGGTCGCCATGACGGGCGGGGGATCGGCGACGGTGGTGGCCTCCGAGAGCCGCGGGAAGGTGATGTTCACCTCCGACCTGCCGGCGCTCGATCCGTCCAGGACCTACCAGCTCTGGACCATCGGCGGGGAGCGGATCCGCTCGGCGGGGCTGGTCGACGGCGGCGGCGTCCGGACGGCGACGGTGGACCTGCCGCCCGGGACCGACCACCTCGGGGTGACGGTCGAACCGGCGGGCGGCTCCGAGCAGCCGACGACGGAGCCGGTCATGCTCGCGAAGGTGGTGTGAGCGCCGGTTCTCAGCCGATGTCGGCCAGGGTCGCGCGCAGGCTGTTCAGGAGATCGGGGTTGCCGATCCCCTGGGCCAGCGTGAGGCCCTCCCCGGCGGCCGTGCGGGCCGACGCCAGGTCGCCCGCCGACAGGTGGAGGCGGGCGAGGTGGTGGAGCAGGGTCACCTGGCCCGCCGTGTTGCCGATCAGGCGCTGGTGGTCCAGGGCCCGGGTGAGCGCCGAGGTGCCCTGCGCGAACTGACCGGCCCCGCCGTAGGCCAGGCCCAGGTGGAGCAGGGTCCAGGCGACCTGGTTCTGGTCGCCGAGGGCGACGCTGAGCTCCAGGCCCGCCATGGAGACCTCGATGGCCTCGGTGTGGCGGCCCATCCCCCGGTAGGCGTCGGCGATGTGGGCGATCACCCAGATCTCGGCGTGGGCGTCGCCGTTGGCCTGGTGGATCGCGCGGGCGCGGGCGTACTGGACGAGGGCGTCCTCTTGTTGGTCGCGGTCGCAGAGGTAGTCGCCGTAGTGGACCAGCGTCCAGAGCTCGGCCTCCTCGTCGCCGCGCGCGGCGGCGCCGGCCAGGGCCCGGTCGTACAGGTCGGCGACGCCGTCGAAACGGCCGCGTTCGCGGCGCACCAGCGCCAGGTGGACGAGCAGGTGCACCTCGGCCTGGGCGTCGCCGTCCTCGCGGGCGGCGTCGACGGCCAGGGCCAGCGCGTCGTCGGCGTCCGCCAGGAGGCCGCGATACTTGAGCATGTCGCGCAGCGCCCAGGCGAGCCGGTGGGTGTCACGCCAGAGCCCGTCGTGGTGGGCCTGCCGGAGCACGGCCAGCGCGTTGACCCGTTCGGCCGACAACCAGGCCATCGCCGCCGGGTCGGCCTGGTCCTCCGGCCAGTCGGCGCGCAGGGCGACGGCGGTGTCGGCGTACCAGCGGGCACACCGGGCGAAGGCCTCGGCGGCGGCCTCCGGGGGGTCGTCCAGTTCGGCCATCTCGCGGGCGAAGGCGCGGACCAGGTCGTGGAAGACGAACCGGTCGCGGACCATCATGAGCTGCGCGTCGACCAGCGTGCCCAGGTGCCCGTCCGCCTCGGCGGCGCTCACGCCCAGCGCGGCCCCCGCGGCGTCGGGGCCGTAGTCGGCCAGCGGCAGGACGGCGAGCAGGCGGAACGCGCGGGCCGTGTCAGGCGGCAGGCCCGCGTAGCTGACGGCCAGGCTCGATCCGACGCCGCGCTGGCCGTCTTCGAACTCGTTCAATCTGGCTCCGGAGCTTCGCAGGCCGAGTTTCAGTTGATCGGCCAACTGCCCCAGAGGCAGCCGCGCATGCCGGGGCAGCACCATCCGGGTGCCCACGATGCGGGTGGCCAGCGGCAACCCCGCCAGCTGGCGGGCGACGGCGCGGGCCGCCTCGGGGTCGGCCTCCAGCCGGTCGGCTCCGACGATGCGCTCCAGCAGCACCAGGCTGTCGGCGTCGCTCATGGGCGCGACCATGATCCGGCGTGCGCCGTCGACGCCGGCGAGCACCGACCTGCTGGTGACGAGGGTCAGGCAGCCGTCGCCGTAGGGCAGCAGCGACTCCACCTGCTCGGCGCTGACCGCGTTGTCCAGCACCAGCAGGCAGCGGCCCCGCCGGAGCGCGGCCTGGTAGGCGAGCCCGCGCCCGCTCTTGGGCACCTCCTCGTCGGACAACCCGATCTTGCGGAAGAACTGCAGGTACGCGTCGTCCTCGGCCGGGCCCAGATCGAGATGGACGCGGGCGTGGCCGTAGAACGGCGCGGCCAGGTGGGCGGCCTGGTTGGCGAGCGTGGTCTTGCCGACGCCGCCCATCCCGTAGAGCACGACGATCTGACTGGGATCGGCCTCGCCCTGGGCCCGGGCGATCTCCATGATCGCGGAGAGCGCGTCGGAGCGGTCGGTGAAGTCGGCCAGCCGCCGGAGCAGGGCCACATGTCCGGCCGGGCGGGTGACGGTGCGGGCCGGCGCGGGCGGCACGGGCAGCACGGCCAGCTCACGGGGGTCGCCCAGGCCCAGGACGCCGCTCCAGGCCTCGGCCTCCTCGGCGCCCAGTTCGGCGACGGCCGTGATCGGCACCACGGTGAGCGAGGACTCGCCCTCGGCCAGGTGGTGTTCGGCCACCACGCCGATCACGTGGTCGCCCAGGCGGGGGTGCCGGGCGAAGACCACCGCGCCGGACATGCCCGCCCATTCCGACTCCGCCAGGTTGCCGCCCGGAATCGGGCGCGGGCTGTCGCGCACCCGGAACTGCACCAGCCCGCCGATGCGGTTCGCGCCCGGCGGGATCTCCCCGTGCACGTGGGCGGTCTCCCGCACTCCGCCGGTGACCTTGAACCGGGGGAAGCCCACCGCCCAGCAGTCGCCGACCAGGTCGGCGCTGGTCCGGTCGAGCGCCGCGAACGGGGGACGGCCCGGATCGCCGGGCTCGGCGGAGCCGTCGACCTGGAGCAGCGCCAGGTCGAGCCGGGGAGCCGCCGACCGCAGCAGGCGCGCGGGCCGTTCGCGGCGGTCCTGGAAACGGATCGACAACCCGCCGGCCCGCGACACGTTGTGCGCGGCGGTGAGGACCAGGCCGGGGGCGAGCAGGAACCCCGAGCCGACCTGCCAGCGCGGCCTGACCTGAGGACCGCGGTCGTGGAGCACCTCCACCGCGCGGTCGACCGTCACCCGGTTCATCGGGGCGTCAGGGCTTGACGTCGTAGCCCTGGGTCACCTTCACCGGGTCGCCGTTCACGTCGACCGGCGGTTCCAGGGTGATGGTGATCTTCTGGATCTCCTCGGCGGCGTAGGTCCCCTTGCCGTCGAGTTCGACGACCCAGAATTTCACCTTTCCCCCGGTTTCTCCGGATTTGGTGACGCCGACGTGGAACTCGATCTGGGTCTGCCCGATGGGGAAACGGAATGGCGAATCATCGCCTTCGGTCATCGCGGCCAGAAGCTCCGCACGTAATGAGGCGATTGCCGCCGCAAGACCGATCTGTCCCATTCGCCGCTCCAGAAAAGGCGTTGGACATCGCCGACCGTTCGATTCTCCCGATCGCGGAAACCCGTGGTCAAGAGGATTCACCCGGCGGAGAAACGCGGAACGGCGAACGGCGGGGCCATTCCTGAATCGCCCCGCCGTTCGCCGTGGATCGCCTAACGCGTGAGGACGCCCAGCGCCCGCACCAGCCCGTCGGTCGCCCCGTTGCGCAGCCGGGCGTAGTCGGCCTCCGGGTACTGCCGGGGGCCGTCCTCCACCAGCAGGATCAGGTAGAGGTAGGCCTGGTACATCGCGAACCGCACCCGCGACGTCGGGGTGAAGCCCGCCCGCCCGCCGCCCTCCTGGTAGCCCGCCAGCATCGGGTCGTCGCCCGTCAGGTCGGAGAAGATGGTCGGGGTCACGAAGTCGGCCAGCGGGTCGCCCCAGAAGGCGCGCTCGTGGTCGATCAGCGCCTCGACCGTGCCGTCGGGGTTGAGGAACACGTTGCCCGGCCAGACGTCGAAGTGGACCAGCGCGGGGGTGCGCACGTCGTCGAGGGCGGCCGCGTTGCGGTGGAAGGCGCCGACCAGGTCGAGGATCGTGGCCGGCAGGCGCGTCTCCCACTTCACCGCGTCGTCGAGGATCGCACCGACCATCTTCAGGAACGCCTCACGCCACGTCTCGCCGGTCAGGCCCGCATAGGGGTAGCCGAACGTGCCGGAGCCCGGGATGCGGTGGAGGGTGGCCAGGTGGACGCCCATCTCGCGGCGGAGGGCGGCGTCGCGCGCCTGGTCGGGCGCCGCGCGGTTCCACGGCGTGCCCGTGAGCGCCGACAGGATCAGCCAGTCGCCGCCGATCTCGGGGTCGTCGAAACCCGCGTGGAGCAGCGTGGCCATGGGCAGGCCGGTGCCCTGGGCCAGGTGGTAGACCATCGCCTCGGTGCGCAGCAGGTCGCGCTCGTAGGTCAGCAGCGGCAGGTCGGGCGGCGGGCCGACCTTCAGGACGACCTGCGACTCGTCGTCGAGGCCGAGGCGCCAGACGGCGTTGGCGAAGCCGTCGGGCAGTTCCTCGGCCGTCACGACGCCCGCTCCCAGCGCGCCGATGACGAGCGCGTCGAGCTCGGCGGTCGTCAGCGACCGCTTCGTTTTGCTGTCCATGGGTCAGGCCGCCGAGATCGTCCAGCTCGCCTCGTGCGTGTCGCCGGGCTTGAGGACGATCAGGTCGGTGCCGCTGTTGTAGGCGTCGGGCGGGCAGGTCATCGGCTCCACCGCGACGCCCTTGTAGCCCAGGCCCACGCCGTTGCAGACCTGGACCCACGGCAGGGACTCGTGGTCCCACGTCACGGCCACGCCGCCGCCGGGGCCGCTCACCACGACGCGGCCCTCGGTCAGGGCGGTGTAGGCGTGGTCGATCGCGACCTGGCCCAGCACGTGGGGCTCGCGGAAGTCGTAGTCGGTGCCGTCGACCGCGACCAGCTCCGTGGGGGCGAGCAGCTCGTCGGTCAGGAACACCTTCCCCGCGGGGAGGGACAACGTGTATTCGGTGACGTCGGGGCCGGCCAGCAGCCACGGATGGGGACCGCAGCCGTAGGGGGCGGGGGCCTCGCCGATGTTCTCGGCCTTCAGCGTGGTCGTCAGGCCCGACTCGTCGAGCACGTACGTCGTGGTCAGGGCGAGCCGGTGGGGGTAGCCCTGGTGGGGCTCCAGCGTGTAGGTCATGACCGCCGACGAGCGGTGGTCTTCGATCGCCGTGAACTCCACGCACGACCAGTGGGCGTCGGAGACGAAGCCGTGCAGGGCGTGGCCCCGGTCGGGCTCGTTGACAGGCAGCTCGAAGCACTCGTCGGCGAAGACGTAACGCGCGCCGACGACCCGGTTGGGCCACGGGGCGAGCAGGGTGCCGTTGTAGAACTCGATCGGCCCGTCGACGGGACGGCTCGGGATCAGGTCACGTCCTCCGTGCGTGAGGGCTGACACGGCGCCGCCGAGTTCGGTCAGCTCCGCGCGGTAGCCGCCGCCGAGGAGGGTGTACTGGGGCACGGGGGGTGTCCTTTCTCCGAGAGACAAGGTCAAGGGTATGCGCCACGCGATCGGCCCAGCTCGGCAGCCTCCTGGCCACCCGAGTGGGAGCGCTCCCACAACCTAGTGGGAATTGAGCAGATGAGTCAACGAAAAAGCGGCAGGTCACCGTAGTTCGCCGGTCTCGATAAGGTCCCGGTACCAAAGGGCGCTGTCTTTCGGAATTCGTTTCTGCGTCTCGTAGTCGACGTGCACGATGCCGAATCGCTGGCTGTATCCCTCGGCCCATTCGAAATTGTCGAGCAGCGACCACACGTGATATCCCTCGACCTTCGCGCCCGCCTTGACGGCGCGGTGCATCGCGCCGATGTGGCCGCGCAGATAATCGATCCGGTCCTCGTCGTGCACGCCGCCGTCGGGGGAGACGGCGTCGTCGGTCGCCAGGCCGTTCTCGGTGATGACGATCGGCACGCCGGGGTGGTCGCGGGTGACGCGCAGCAGGACGTCGTGCAGGCCGTCGGGGTAGTCCTCCAGCCAGCCGGCCACCCTGACCGGGTGGCGGACGACGCGCCGCTGTTCGGCGTCGATGAAGAGCGGCGTGTAGTACTGCACGCCGAGCACGTCCACCTTCTCACTGATGATCTCCATGTCCCCGTCCATGATCATGTCATGCCGGGTCATGGCCTCCTCCGGGTAGGTCCCGTTGAAGACGGGCTCCAGGTAGAGGCGGTTCTCGCGGGCGTCCTGGCGGCGCGCGGCCTCCTTCGCCTCGGGCGAGTCGTCGGCCGGGTAGGTCGGGTGGAGGTTCAGCGCCGGGCCGATGCGGCGGCCGGGGTGGCGGTCGTGCAGGACGCGGCTGGCCAGGCCGTGGGCCAGCAGCAGGTGGTGGCAGGCGACCAGGGCGCGGTCGTCGTCGCGCACGCCGGGGGCGTGGATGCCGGTGCGGTAGCCGCAGTCGACGACGGTCTTCGGCTCGTTGATCGTGAGCCAGTCGCGGACGTGCAGGGCGTCGTACATGATCTCGGCGTACTCGGCGAAGCGGTAGGCCGTCTCGCGGTTCTCCCAGCCGCCCTCGTCCTGGAGGGCCTGGGGGAGGTCCCAGTGGAACAGCGTGACCATCGGGCGGATGCCGGCGCCGACCAGGCCGTCGACCAGGCGCTTGTAGTAGTCCAGGCCCTTGAGGTTGGGGCGGCCGGCGCCCGTCGGCTGGACGCGCGGCCAGGCGACGGAGAAGCGGTAGCTCTCCAGGCCCAGCTCGCGCATCAGCTCGATGTCCTGCTCGAAGCGGTGGTACTGGTCGGCGCCCGGGTCGCCGGTGTCACCGTCCCGGACGTTTCCGGGGGTGGCGGCGAAGGTGTCCCAGACCGACACCCCCCGGCCGTCCTCCTTGGTGGCACCCTCCACCTGGAAGGCGGAGGTGGCCGCCCCCCAGACGAAGTCGCGCGGGAAGCGTACGGGCGTCATGGTTCTCCTCGGTCGGTCTGCGGCGCAGGCGCCGGCGGCGCTGAGTGACATCAGCACAAATACACCACGACGCGTTATTCCAACCATCTGCGCGGTTCCTCCAGCAACCGCTTGACCGCTCCGAGGAAGAGCGCGGCGTCCCGGCCGTTCACGACGCGGTGGTCGAAGGCGAGCCCGATCCGCACGGTCTGGCGGACCATGAAACCTTCATCGCCCGGCTGGACCTCCTGCTGCGTCGAGGCGAGCGACAGCGCCGCCACGTGGCCGGGGTAGATGATCGGGATCGCGAACTCCACGCCCGCCTCGCTGTGCAGCGTGACCGCGATGTTGGCGCCCTCCAGGTCCCGTTCGCGGAAGCTGCCGCGCAGCGCGGTCATCCGGTAGTCCATGAGCTCCCGGGCCACCGCGTCGAGCGGACGCACGTCCGCGTCGCGGACGACCGGCACGAACAGGCCCTTGCCGACGTCGATGGTGACCCCGACGTGTGAGCCCTCCGCGAGCCGGATCCGGCCGTCGCCGAGCCAGGTGGCGAACAGGTGCGGGAACTCCGCCCGCTGGTCGGCCACGGCCTTGACCAGCAGTTCCGACAGCCCGATCAGGGTCCGGGCGTGCTTGGACAGGTCGCGGGTGAGCTTGGCGGTGTCGGTCACGTCGGCCTTGACCACCGTGAACGCCGCCGGGATGGTCTGGTGCGACAACACGACCACGTCGGCCGCCTGGCGCTGCGCCCTCGGCAGCTCGACGACCTCGCGCGGGTCGGCCAGCGACTCCACGTCCTCGGCCCTGATCACCTTCTTGCCGAGCGCGCGCACCCGGTCGAGGGAGATGCCGTGGCGCTCGATCAGGGCCTGGGCCGGGCGGGTGATCACGACGTCGATCTCCCCGGACTCCAGCGGCGGCACCTCCGGCACGACGGGTTCGGCGACCTCGACCGCCGCGCCGATGGCGGCGATCAGCTCGCCCGGCGCGCAGTCGCCGGAATGGACCCGGATGACCAGCGTCCCGTCGGCCGGGCTTTCCAGTTCCTCCGCCGTCTTCGACGTCTCGATGACCACCAGCGGGTCGCCCTGTTTCACCTCCTGGCCGTCGGCCGCGAGCCATTCCACGAGGATGTAGCTGTCGTCGTTGTTGTTCAGCTTCGGAATGCGGAATTCGGTCATGTGTTGATGGCTCTTCGGATGTCGGCGGGCTGGACGGTGCAGCGGGCCTCGAGGTGCGCGGCCGTCGGGATGATCGAGTCGGGGGCCGAGATGTGCGTGATCGGCGCGGTCAGCCGGCCCCAGAGCCGCTCGTGCAGCAGCCGGGCCACCTCGGCGCCCCAGGTCCCGCCGGCGGTGCCGTCCTCCGCGACGTGCACCCGCCTGGCCGCCGCGAGCACGTCGGCGACCGGGGTCACGTCGAGCGGGTGGAGGCGGGCGGGGACCAGCAGCGTGCAGGCGATCTCGTCCTCCAGCAGCAGGTCGCGCAGGGCGGCCAGGGCGCGGTCGGTGAGGCCGCCCGGGGCCAGCAGCACGTGCTCGGTGTCCCGCTCGGCCCGGATCACCGCCCAGCCGTCGCGCACCTCGAAGGTGTGCAGGCCGTCGCCGCCGCTCAGCATCGGCTTGGTGTAGAGGACCTTGTCCTCGAAGAACACGGCCGGCCTGCCGCTGTCGAAGATCTCGGTGAACAGCCGCCCGGCGTCGTGGAAGGGGCTCATCTCGTACACCGACAGGCCCGGGACGCCGATGAAGTGCTTCTGCAGGCTCTGGCTGTGCGTCGGCCCGTAGCCCCGGCGTCCGCCGGTGGGCAGGCGCACGATCAGCGGCACGTCCACCCGACGGCCGTACATGGTCGTCGACTTGGCCGCGAAGTTCACGAGCTGGTCGAAGGCCAGCGTGGCGAAGTCGCCGAACATGATCTCCACGATGGCCCGGTCGCCGGCCAGAGCCAGCCCGGCGCCGACGCCGACGATGCCCCCTTCGGACAGGGGCGTGGACATCACGCGGGGGCCGAACCGGTCCGACAGGCCCTTGGTGATCTTGAACGCGCCGCCGTACGGATCGGAGACGTCCTCGCCCAGCAGGTGGACCGACGGGTCGTTCTCCATCAGCGTGTGCAGCGACCGGTTCAGGTGTTCGGCGACTCTCATGACCACTCCGACAGGGGCCGGGCCAGCACGTTCTCCACCGCGGCGTCGACGAACGCGCGCTCGATCTCCTCCAGCGCCGCCACCTGGGCGGGGAAGTCGCGCGTGTAGTGGGCGTACCAGTCGCCGGCGGCGGCCTCGGCGAGCTCGGCGGCGGTCCGGGTGTCGTCGCCCTTGCTGTGCGGCCCGGCGCGGTGCACCGACGCCTCGAACACCGCGGGGCGCTTCTCCCGCCGCACGTACTCGACCAGCGGCGCCAGCGCCCCGCGCACCACGTTGACGTCGACCGACTCGACACGTTCGTGCCGCACGCCGAACCCGGCGCAGCGGCCCGCGATCGACCCGGCCAGCTGCGCCTCGGTGGGGGTCGACTGGGCGATCCGGTTGTGCTCGACGACGACCAGCAGCGGGGCGCCCCAGAGCTGGGCCATGTTGAGGGCCTCGTACACCGACCCCTCGCCCCAGGTGCCGTCGCCGATGTACGCGCACGCGATCCCGTCGCCGGTCCGCCGGTGCCTCAGCGCGACCCCGACCGCGACCGGGAGCGACTCGCCCTGGACGCCGGTCGACAGGAACCGCTCGTGGTAGATGTGCTGGCTGCCGCCCACCCCGTTGCAGAGCGCCCCCTCGCGGCCGGTGATCTCGGCCAGCAGGGCGTGCGGCTCGTCGTAGCGGGCCAGGAAGTGGCCGTGCCCCCGGTGGTTGCTGAACACGTGGTCGTCGGGCGACAGCAGGGCGCTGACCGCGACCGGCACGTGCTCCTGGCCGAGGCAGGTGTGCGTGGTGCCGTTGAGGCGGCCCTGTTCGAACAGGCGCAGCAGGGCCTTCTCGAAGTGGCGGATGCGCAACATCCGCGACAGGTCGGCTTCCGAGACGGGCGTCAGGGTGCGTTCCCGCACCGCTCCGATCATGACTGGGACTCCTTCGCGCGGGCCGCCGCCAGCGCGGCCAGCGCGGCGAGGCGGCGGTTGGGGCGCAGGGCGGTCAGGTGGGTTTCCAGGGCGCCGGCGTCGAGCGACCCGATGAAGTCGAGCGCGGCCTTGCGCGACCGGCGGGCCAGGTGGCGGTGCAGCGCCTCGTCGCCCGTGACGGGGTCGAGGGCGTTCAGCCAGGGGCCGAGGTCCTGCTCCGGGACGACCGGGACGGGCCGGGCCTGGCCGACCGACTCGTAGCGTTCGATGCTGCGCACCGGCACCGAGTAGGGCACGCCGAGCTTGGCCTCCGACAGGCCGCCGACGGCGCTGGCGATCACCGGGATGCCCCGGGCCATGGCCTCGACACAGGCGTACCCGAAGGTCTCGTCCCAGAGCGAGGGCATGAGCAGGACCCTGGCCCGCGACAGGACGTCGTCGATGTCGTCGGACGGCTGCCCGATCTCGATGTTGGGCCGCCGCTTCAGCTCGTCGAGGTCGTCGGCGGTGGTGCCCCAGGTCGGCACGGCGAGGAACCGCAGGGCGGGCCGCGCGTCGGCCAGGCCGAGGAGCACGCTCAGGCCCTTGTAGCCGCACGGGTTGATCATCGTGATCAGGTCCCCGCCGGGCAGCTCCGCCGGATCTCCGTAAATATGCGGATAAATCAGCGTGGACGAGATGTCGCCCCACTTCTGCAGGTACGCCCCCGCGGCCTGGCTCACCGCCACGACCGAGGCCGCCAGCTTCACCATCCGGGTCCCGGCCGCGCTCGGGTAGAACGCCCCGGGCCCGAACGGCAGCTGCTGCAGCGTGTGCGCCAGGTAGACGACCCGCTCCGGGGCCGCCCTGAGCGCGGCCCCGAGAACGATCAGACCCGGGTCGTCCGACGGGACCAGCGTCCAGTCGGGGGAGACCTCGGCGGCCACCTCGCCGATCCGCTTCGCGAGCAGCGACGCCCGGGTCACCACGTGGGCCCGCACCCCGTTGTACTCGTAGACCAGCGCGTCGGGCGTGGCCGACGTCACCTCCGCGCCGAGACCCTTGAGATAGCTCACATGGTCGTCGGTGGACGTCGCCCGCAACGCCCCGCTCATCGGCGCCACGACGTGGCACTCGTGCCCGCGCGCCGCGAGCTGCTCCATCATGATCCGGTTGGACTTGTTCGCCCCGCCGTGGCTGGGCAGGTGGAACATGTTCTGGGCGAGCAGGACTCTCATGCGTTGTCGGCGAGCAGTTCGTTGATCTCGTCGTCCGACATGCCGTCGAGCTGCTTGAGCAGGGCGGCCAGCTCGTCGTCGTCGACGGCCGCGATCCGGCCCTGGTCGATCGCCTTGGACGCCTCCGCGACGGTGAACCCGGACGCGAACAGCACGTCGATGGGTAACTCGACGCCGAACTGCTCCTCCACCCTGGCCAGGAACTGGACCATCGTCAGCGACTGGCCGCCGAGTTCGAAGAAGTCGTCGTCGACCGACGGCGGAGCCTGGCCGAGCAGCTCGGTCCAGATCTCGGCGACGGCGGATTCGGTGGGGGTCATGCGGAGGTTCCCTTCAGTTCTGCGAGACCGACCAAATCGTCGGGTTCGGCGTCCGGGGTGTCCCGGTCGAAGTTCCGGAGCGCCCGGTGCCTCAGTGCGATCACGATCGTGACGGCCATGGCGAGGCCGCAGATCAGGTAGAGCAGGCCGATGCCGCGCCCCTCGCCGACGCCGATCACGGCGCCGACCGTCGAGGCGAGCGCGCCGTCCTCGCGCAGCAGCGGGACGAACACCAGCCCGGCCAGCCAGGCCTGCACGGCCAGGCCGATCGGCTGCGTCGACATGGCCAGCATCTGGTTGATGGCGATCACCCGGGCGTGGTAGCGCTGCGGCACCTTCGAGTGGATGATCGTGATCCAGATGCCGTCGCTGATCGTCATGAACAGCGCCATGCCGGCCGCCCCCACCGCGACCAGCGGCAACCACGGCCGCAGGCCCATCGAGAAGGCGAAGAGCGCCACGACGGCCACGGCCGAGAGCATCCCGAACATCCGGCGGCGGCGCGGGCCGCCCCAGATCGAGATCACGAAGCCGCCCGCCACCGCCCCGGCGGCGGCGACCAGGGCCACGGTCCCGGTGTCGCCCAGGTCGCCCATCGAGAGCACCAGCGGCGAGATCATCGTGAACGCGGTGAACAGGAAGAAGTTGACGGCGAACATGGTGATGGCCATCGCCCGCAGGCCCGGCCGCCGCCACAGGTAGCGGAAGCCGTTGCGGATCTCCGCCCCGACCGTCTCCCGGCGCGTCCAGGCCATGGCCTTGGGGAACGGCGTGAACAGGGTGACGCCGACGGCGAACAGGTAGCAGACGACGTTGGCGATCAGGATGCCGTTCAGGCCGATCGCGGCCAGCACCCCGACCGCGAACAGCGGGACCATCAGGCGGCCGATCGCGTTGCCGAGCTGGAGCACGCCGCCGGCGTGGCCGAGATAGTGCTTGGGGGCCAGTTGCGGCACGGCCGACGCCCAGGCCAGGCGTTGCACCGTCAGCGCCACGCTGAGCAGGACGAGGATTCCGTACAGCGCGGGCATCGGGAGGGTGTCGGTGAGCAGCAGCCCCAGCATGAGCGCCTGCAGCCCGAGGCAGGCGCCGTCGCCGATCAGCATCGCCCTGCGCCGGTCGCTCCGGTCGACCAGCGCGCCGACCAGTGGCGAGAGCACCAGGCCGGGCACCAGCGCGATGATGGCGAACAGGCTGAACTGCAACAGTGAGCCGGTCTTCAGGTAGGCCCAGATCGGCACCGCGAACTCGGTCATGGCCGTGCCGACCATCGACACGGTCTGGCCGGCGGCGACCCGCAGGAACCGGCCCAGTGTCGCCTCGACGGGCGGCGCTTCGCGGGAGACCGCCTCCTTACGCCACGTCTCGGCGGCGTGGGGGCCGTCGAGGTCGGTGTGGACGGTGGTGACGATCCTCGCCAGTTCCTCGGCGCGGTAGCGCAGGAAGTAGTGGCCGGCCTCGTCGATCACCACGAGCGCCGTCGTCCTGGCGGTGACGTGCCAGTCGCGGTAGCGCTCCTCGTAGAAGTCGGTGATCGGGTCGCGGCTGCCGACGATCGAGATGACCGGGGCGGTCAGCGGGGTCGCGCCCTCGTCGATCAGTTTCGTGAAGTACGCCTCGCCCGCCTTGGCGTCGGAGCGCATGGTGGTGACGATGCGCTCGACCTCCTCCCCGCCCAGGCCGTCGAGGTCGGCGCCGATCGCGCGCAGCCAGTTGGCCTCGGAGTTGTTGTTCCGCAGCCTGCGGTTGTTGAAGTAGTGCTTGTTCAGCAGGCCGCTCAGGCCCTTGGTCGGGACGGCGAACGGGAAGCTGCCGGCGATGTAGACGGCGTCGATCTCCCGGCCGGCCGTTTCGACGCGGCGAGCGATCTCGGTCGTGAGGGCGCTGCCGACACAGTGGCCGTACAGCACCAGCGGGCCCTTGACCTTGGCGAGGATCTCCTCGCAGATCCGCTCGGCGGCCTCGTCGAAGGGCAGGATCTCCTCGTCGACGCCGAGCTCGTGCCCGGGGAGGGCGACGGCCTGGAGCGCGATCCCCTTCGGCAGCGCGTCGGCGAGCGCCTGGTAGACGACCGCGCTGCCGCCGCCGTAGGGCACGCAGACCAGGGTCATGGTCGGGGCGGCGATCGGCTTGGTGAGCCGGACCAGCAGGCCCTTCTCCTCCTCCGCGGGCCCGTCGACCAGCGCGGCCAGGGCCGCGACGGTCCGGTTGGCCAGGGCGTCGACCACGCTGATCGGCTTGTCCGGCATCGTCTGGCGGAGCTTGGCGATCATGCGGATGAGCAGCAGCGAGTGGCCGCCCAGCGCCATGAAGTCGTCGTCGACGCCGATGGTCTCGACGTTGAGGACCTCTTTCCAGACGCCCGCGATGAGGAGCTCGGTCGCGGTACCCGGCTCCCGTCCCGCCGTGGCGGTGACCTGGGGGACGGGCAGCGCCTTGCGGTCGACCTTGCCGTTCGCGTTGAGCGGCATGCGGTCGAGCTCGGTGAAGACCACCGGGACCATGTACTCCGGGAGCCGGAGCGCGCAGTGCTCGTCCAGGCCCCGCACCGGTTCGGCGACCGGCACGTAGTAGGCCACCAGCCGTTCCTCGTGCACCGCCGCCACCGCGTCCCGCACGCCCGGATGGTCGAGGAGCGCCGCCCTGACCTCGTCCAGTTCGATGCGGTATCCGCGGATCTTCACCTGGTCGTCGAAGCGGCCGAGGAACGCCACGTTGCCGTCGGGCAGCCAGAGGACCCGGTCGCCCGTCCTGTAGACGCGCTCACCCTCGAACTCCACGAACCGTTCGGCGGTCAGGTCCGGTCGGTTCATGTAGCCGCGGGTGACGCCGACGCCGCCGACGTAGAGTTCGCCCGGGACGCCGGCGGGGAGCAGGCGGCGGTGCGGGTCGAGAACGAACATGCGCATGTTGGGCAGTGGCGCCCCGATGGGGACGACCTCGTGGTGCTGCCGGTGGGTGACCGGGTAGACGCACGTGCCGACGGTGGCCTCGGTGGGGCCGTACTCGTTGATCAGCCGTCCGGGGCCGAGGATCTCGAGCCAGCGGTCGGCGAGCGAACCGGGGAGGGCCTCCCCGGCCACGACGATCACCCCGGCCAGCGCAGCGGCGCGGGCGTCGTCGAGCTGGTGGCCCAGCACCTCCAGATGGCCGGGGGTGAGCTTGATGAAGCTGAAGTCGTGGCCGCTGAGGAGCTCGCCGAGCTCGCCCATGTCGAAGTCCTGGTCGAGGACCGTCACGGCCTGGCCGACGACGAGCGGCGCCCACAGGTTGGGCACGACCAGGTCGAAGGCGACCGAGCCGAGCAGCGGCGCGCCGCCCTCGCCCCGGGAGGCGAGCTCCTCGACGGCCCACCACACGTGGTTGACCAGCCCCCGGTGGGTGACCTGGACGCCCTTCGGCTTCCCGGTCGAGCCCGAGGTGAAGATCAGGTAGGCCAGCCGGTCGAGGTCGGGCGCGACGTCGACGGGGGTGGTGTCGCCGTCGATTGAGGCGACGTCGACGACCGTGGGGCCGTCGAACCGGGAGACGTACTTCCGCTCGGTCAGCACCAGCGCCGTGCCCGCCGTCTCCAGCATGTCGGCGATGCGCTGCGGCGGGAACGCCGGGTCCATCGGCACGTACGCCGCCCCCGCCAGCCACACGCCCAGCAGCGACGCGATCAGGTCGGGGGAGCGGTCGAGCAGCACCCCGACCGTGCTTTCGGGCGTGACCCCCTCGGCGAGCAGCCGCCGGGCGATCTGGTTGGCGCGGGCGTGCAACTCGGCGTAGGAGGTGTCCCGGCCGCCGAAGCGGACCGCCGTCGCGGTCGAGTCGCGGTGCTCGGCCAGCAACAAAGGGAGCGCTCTCTCTGGGTACGGCCGCGCCGAGTCGTTCCACGTCCCGAAGATCGTGTCCCGCTCCTCCGGCGTCACCAGGTCGAGCTCGGCCAGCGTGGCCGACGGGTTCGCCGCGATCTGGGCGGCGAGGTGGTGGTAGTGGCCGGCCATGCGGTCGACGACCTCGTCGTCGAGCAGGTCGCGCCGGTAGGTGAAGTCGAGCCCGGTGACGTCGCCGTCGAGGTGGACCAGCAGCGACAACTCATAACCCTGGTGGTCGACCTCGTGGTCCCAGATCGAGGCGGTCAGGCCGGGCCAGTCGCCGCGCTGGTCGCGGAAGCCGCGTAAGGAGAAGCTGACCGGCAGCTTCAGGTCGACCGCGTCTGCCAGCACCGACAGCGGCAGCGGGTTGCTCAGCGCGCCGCCGACCGCCGTCCGGATACGCGCCGCGACCTCGGGGAAGGTCGGATCGCCGGACAGGTCCCCGTGGATCGGCACCGCGTTCACGAAGCAGCCGACGACGCCTTCGAGCTCGCGCCGCCGGCGCCCGCCGTTGGTGGTCGCCAGGGTGACCCCGTCGGCGCCGGTGTAGCGGGCCAGCAGCATCGAGAACACCGCCAGCAGGGCGGTGAACGGCGTCGTGCCCGGCCCGCCGGCGGCCTGCAGCGCGGCGAGGGTGCCCGGGGCGAGCAGGCTCCAGTTGGTGTTCGTACGCCGCCCGCCGGGCGCCGGCCGCTCGCGCCGCACCGGCAGGTCGACCGCAGGGGCTCCGTCGAGCGCGGCCCGCCAGTAGGCGGTGCGCCGTTCGAGCGTCTCGCCGGTCAGCTCGGCCCGGGACCAGGCGGCGTAGTCGGCGTACTGGACCGGCAGCTCGGGCAGCGTGCCCGGCTCCCCGGCGAGAGCCTCCCGGTAGAGCGTCGCCAGCTCGTCGGCCAGGATCCCCATCGACCAGCCGTCGGCGGCGATGTGGTGGCACACGACCAGCAGGGCGTGCGACTCCTCGGCCAGCCGGATGAGCGTGGCGGCCACGACCGGCCCGGTCCGCAGATCGAACCGCCGGGTCACCGCCTCGGCGGTGATCTCCTCGGCTTGGTCGGGCGCGCCGTGGAACTCCAACGGCATGGGGAACGGGTCGAGCACCGTCTGCAGCGGCTCGTCGCCGCTCACGGCCTGGACGTCCGCGGAGGAGCCCGCTACCTGAGCGGCCTGGTCGCCGGGAGTCGCGTAAACGGTACGCAGGCTCTCGTGTCGGGCGATCAGGGCGTCGAGGGCGGCGGTCAGCGCCGGTACGTCGAGCGGGCCGTCGAGCCGCAGCCCCAGAGTGGCGTTGGGGGCCGGGGCCACGCCGTCGAGCTGCGCGCCGAGCCACATCTGCCGCTGCTCGAAGGAGCAGGCGAGGGGGCCCTGGTCGCGCGGGACGACGGGGATGGGGGATTTCGGACGCGCGGTGAGCAGGCGGGCGAGTGCCGCCTGGCGCGCGGGGGAGAGCCCGCCGAGGGAGCTACGGGGCGCGGACTCGGGTGTGGATGTGGACGTCACTGCCACGGAGTGGCCTTTCTTTGAACGGTCCAAGGCAACCCGAAAAAGGCCGGCGCGATAAGCGCCATCCTAATGTTGCGCTGAGTTGCAGAAAGTTGCGGAACCCAATTAACCGTCATGGGAGCGCTCCCACTGCACCCCCACAAGAGATTAATGGAACCTATTCGCCGCGCGCAAGTGCGCGCCGCGACCCACCAGGGAATGGCGGCTTACCCGCGAATTACCGATGAGTAAGCGAGTAGCCCTCCTTCGCTCTGTTGTTGTGCAGGTCAGGCATCCGGCAGCAGGATAGTATAGAACTTAAAAAAAGTCACGACCCTGAGCCTGCCCCACATTCCCGGAGCACTGGAAGTGGTCGTTCCATTATGCGGGATCACCGTTGACAGGAACATGTCGCTACTGCTTCTTTGGTTGCATTCCAGGACGGCATCCGGGAACAAGAGAGCGCTTTCTCAGTCGGAGTATCACCCACCGGCGGCCACCGATGCAAGGGACCAGAAACTTTCATGCGCAGCTCACTGTCAGCCGAAATTCCGGGCGCCGGGCGGGTGGCGTGCCGAGGATAATCGCCGTCACCCATGGCACCGACGGCGACGTGATGCCCTTCGTCCGGCTCGGTGCCGAACTCCGCCGTCAGGGCCATGAGGTCACCCTGATCACGCACGCGCCCTACCGCGCGGCGGCGGCCGGCCTCGACTTCGCCGCGATCGACACCGCCGAGCAGTTCGCCCGCCACCAGGCCGACACCGCCCTGCTCATGGACACCCGGAGCGGCCTCGGCTGGCTCGCCTTCTACGAGCGCAACGGCCTGTTCGAGCAGCTCGCCTTCGAGGTCAAGGCCATCGCCGAACGCCACGAGCCGGGCCGCACCGTCCTGGTGGGCCGGCACACCTCGGCCCTGTCGGTCCGGTTCGCCGCCGAACTGCTCGGCTGCCCGGTGGCCTGGGTCGCGGTCTCCCCGATCCAGGTCATGGGCGCCCGCCTCGCCGCCCACATGTACGCGACCGAACTCGCCGACGGCTTCCAGTCCGTCCGCGACGACCTCGGCCTGCCGCCGATATCCGATTGGCATGGCTGGTTCGCCGGCGCCACGATGGACATCGGACTGTGGCCCCGCTGGTTCGACCAGGCAGGGGCGAAATCCCCCGCGCGATTCGAACTCGCCGGCTTCGCGGTGCCCGACGCCGCCTCCCGGGAAACGTTCTCCCCGGAGGTCGTCGCCGATCGGCCCGTCCTGGTCTCGGGCGGCACCGGGCGCATGCTGAACGAGGCCTTCTACGCCTCCGCCCTGAAAGCGGTCGAGGGATTTCCGGCGGTGGTCGTCACGCCCTATCCCGAATTGTTGCCCACGCCGCTGCCCGAAGGGGTGCGCTGGTTCGATCGGTTGCCGTTCGACCAGGTCGTACCGGAAGTCAGGGCGGTCGTGCACCACGGCGGCATCGGCACCCTCACCCGCGCGCTGATGGCCGGCACCCCGCAATTGGTGCTCGCCGACGGCGCCGACCGCCCCGACAACGCCGCCCGGCTCGCCAAACTCGGGCTGGCGAAATGGCTTCCGCCCGGGAAATGGCCCGAGGCGGGGGAGACGCTGCGCGACCTGCTCGCATCGGGGGAGCGGCCGGCAGCACCCGAGGACCTCGACCCGTCGGCGGGCATCACGAGAGCGGCGGCCCTCGTTGCCTCGCTCCTCGGCCCGCCGCGCCCGGTTCGTCCCGTCCTCACGGAATCCCAGCGCGAAGCGCTCCGACGCCACCTCCGAAAAGGATCCCGATGAGCTGGCAACCCCATGAGTTACACGGCGACGGCCGCCCCCTGGCGGACTTCCTGCGCGACACCCCCGTCGACGAGCTGCTGGTCGAGAAGAAGGCCCTGGTCTTCCGCGGCTTCGGCGTGACCGAGGCCACCCTGGACGCGCCGATGGACCTGCTGCTGCCCGACCGGCTGGCCTACGTCCACGGGAACTCCCCGCGCACCAAGGTCGGCCAGAACGTGTACACCTCGACGGAGTACCCCGCCGAGTACACGATCTCCATGCACAACGAGTTGTCCTATGCCGCGTCGTGGCCGTCGCGGCTGATGTTCTTCTGCGCCAAGGCCGCCGAGTCGGGCGGCGCGACGCCGGTCGTCGACGGGGTGACCTGGCTGGAGTCCCTCGACCCGCCGGTCCGGGAGGCGTTCGCCAAGGGCGTGCGCTACACCCAGAACCTGCACGGCGGGATGGGCCTCGGCAAGAGCTGGCAGGAGACCTTCGAGACCTCGGACAAGAAGGCGGTCGAGGCCTTCCTCGACGCCTCCGCCGCCGAGTGGACGTGGCGCTCCGACGGCGGCCTGCGGGTGACCCAGGTCCGCCCGGCCACCACCCGCCACCCCGTGACGGGGGCGGAGGTCTGGTTCAACCAGTCCGACCAGTGGCACCCGGCGTCCCTGGGCGACGAGACGGCGATGATGCTGGCGGAGATCATGCCGCCGGAGGACCTCCCGCAGTCGGTCCAGTACGCCGACGGCACCCCGATCCCGGCCGAGCACGTCATCCAGGTGCGGGACCGGGGGCTGGAACACGCGGTGGACGTGGACTGGCGGACGGGTGACGTGCTGCTGATCGACAACGTGCTAGTCGGCCACGGGCGCCGGCCGTTCACCGGCTCCCGGCGTGTGCTGGTCGCGATGAGCTGACGCGGGTGGGTCGTCTCCGACGTCGATGACGTGGGCGGGTGCCGGTTCCCGGTAGAGCTCGGCGACCTCGGCGGCCCGCCGTCGCAGGCAGGCGGCCTGGTTGAGGTAGCCCTTGTCGGTTATCTCGCCCGCCTCCGCGCACGGAGGTTCGCTGAGGATCAGGAGGCGGCGGATGCGCCGGGAGGAGCCCGCGCCGGCGCCGACGGTGCGGAGGGCGGCGGCGAGCAGGGCCGGGTCGGGGGAGAGCCCCGGGCCGGCCCAGGCCAGCGCGCCGACGTACCGGCGGTCGTGGCCGGTGATGACGCAGTCGGAGAGGAGGCTTCCGGCGGCCGAGAGAAGGGCGTTCCTGAGCGCGGAGACGTCGACCCAGGTGCCGGAGTCGAGTTTGAAGTCCTCGGCCAGGCGGCCGTCGAAGCGGAGACCGGCGGAGGGGTCGGCGGGGTCGATGAGGCGGACGGCGTCGCCGGTGCGCAGATAGCCCTCGGCGTCGAACGCCCCGGCGGTGAGGTCGGGACGGCCCAGATAGCCGGGGGTGACGTGGGGTCCTCTGACCCGGATCTCGGCTTTGCCGCGCACCGGAGTGATCTTCACCTCCACGCCCGGCAGCGGCACGCCGACACAGTCCGCCCGGGAGGAGGGGAAGTGGGCGGAGAGCGCGGCGGGGGCGGTCTCGGTGGCGCCCCACGACGTGGTGAGGGCGACGGGGTGATCGGCGTGCCGGCGGGCCAGCTCCTCCAGGCGGGTCCAGAGATCCTGGGGAAGCGCCGCCGCCGCGTAGAAGACGACCTGAAGGCGGCTGAAGAAACGCCGGGCCAGGACCGGGTCGAGCTCCAGGCTCCGCGTGAGCATCGCGAGACCGCGGGGCACGTTGAGATAGACCGTGGGGGTGACGGTCTCCAGATGACGCAGGGTACGGCCGAACTCCTGCGGCGTGGGGCGGCCGTCGTCGAGATACAGGGTGCCCCCGTTGGCGATCACCAGGTTGGTGTTGTGGCTGCCGCCGAACGTGTGGCTCCAGGGAAGCCAGTCGAGGAGCACGGGCGGGGTCTCCCGGAGGAACGGCCACACCTGGCCGATCATCCGCTGGTTGGCGCAGAGCATGCCGTGCGTCGTGATCACCCCTTTGGGGGCGCCGGTCGAGCCGGAGGTGAAGAGGTACTTCGCCACCGTCGACGGGCCGATCGCCGCCGCCGCGGCCCGCACCTCCCGCGTGGGTGGGGTGGCGAGGAGGTCGGCGAACCGGGTCGCCCCGGCGGGCATCCCCGTGGACGCGACGATCTCATGGGGCGGCAGGCCGCTCTCTCCCAGCGCCGCCAGCGCGCCGGCGAACGCGGACGCGTCCTCGGCGAACACGAGCCCCGGCCGGACCAGCCGCCCGATCGCCCGGAGTTCCCCGAAATCCCGGCTGCGCAGCGAGTAGGAGGTGCTGACCGGTGCGTACGGGACGCCGATGGTCTGGCAGGCCAGGGCGAGCACCAGATGGTCGGCGGAGTTCCCGCTCAGGATCAGCACGGGCCGGTCGAGTCCCCGCGACAGCAGGGACTGGGCCACGGACTCGACGCGGGCGTGCGCCCGGGCGTAGGTCAGCTCCCGCCATCCGTCCGCGCCGGGCTGGGCGAGCAGGATCCGCTCGGGCGTCGCCGCCGCCGCGGATCCGAACATCGCTCCGACGCCCGGGGCGGGAGTCAGGAGTTCCTCGCGTGAGCGGATGAGGAGACAACCGTCAGCCCGGACCTCGCTCGCGATGTCGGGACGGGCGAAGAGCGGGGACGTCATCGCCCACCCGCGATCTCGTCGAGGCCGGCGAGGAGGGCGCCGCTTCTGAGCATCTCCAGGACGGTCTCCACGTCCTCGTCCATCGGGCGGTCCGTCACGACGCCCGGCACGGCGGCGCGGACACGGCCGTGCACGAGCCCGGTCGTTCCCAGACGGTGCGGACCTCGCAGGTCCGCGGCCTGGCACAGGGCCAGGAGGTGGATCACTCCCACCTTCTCGGCCAGCGCGAGGACGTCGCGGGTACGCCGGGCCGCCGTCGCCCCCATCGAGACCTTGTCCTGGTTGTGGCACTCGGTGGAGCGGGAGAAAGCCGTGAGGGGCATCGCCGAGCTCAGCGCCTCAGCGGTCAGGGAGGAGCAGACGAGCTGCATGCCCTTGAACCCGTGGTCCAGGCCCTGCCCGGGGTGGCCTTCGGGGAGCGGGAACACCAGGTTGGGGGGCAGGCCCTGGCTGAACTTATCGTCGACCACCAGGGCGAGTTGCCGGTCCATCAGGTCGGCGACGCTCGCGACGGCGGTCCGCAGGGTGTCCATGGCCAGGGCGACGTGACCGCCGGCGAAGTTCCCGCCCGCCCAGACCTCACCCCGGACATGGTCGAACAGGGGGTTGTCGGTGCTGGAATTGATCTCGATGGTCACCCATCGGCTCACCCAGGAGACGGTGTCCCACAACACGCCGGTGAAGTGCGGGGCGCAGCGGATCGAGTACTTGTCCTGGATCGTCCGGCCCGAACCGAACGGCCCCGACGTGCTGAGGCCACTCGACCGCAGGAGCGCCCGCACGTTGGCCGCGGAGGTCACCTGGCCGGGGTGCGGCTTGGCCACGTCGTGGACGAAGGCGTCGAAGGGATCGGTGAGCCCGCGCAGGACCTCCACGGTGAGCGCCGTGGTCACATCCGACAGCAGGGCGAGGCGCCGCGCGTCGGCCACGGCGAGCGCGGCCAGGCCGGTCATGTACGCCGTGCCGTTGACCAGGGCGAGCCCTTCCTTCGGTTCGAGGGTGAGCGGCCGCAACCCGGCCTCCTCCAGGGCCCGCGCGGCGGGCCGGACCGCGCCCCGGTAGAGGACCTTCCGCTCACCGGTGACGGCGGCGGCCAGGTAGGAGAGGGGAACCAGATCCCCGCTGGCGCCCACCGACCCCTCCGCCGGGATGAGGGGGGTGATCCCGCTGTTGAGAAGGTCCAGCAGCAGCTCGATCAGCTCGGGCCGCACGCCGGAATGCCCCCGGGCGAGATTGTTCGCGCGGATGAGCGTAGCGGCCCGGGCGACCTCGGGCGGTACGGCGTCGCCGGTCCCACATCCGAGGAACCTGATCAGGCGGGCCTGGAGCTCCCGGGCGTGCCCGGCGGAGATCCGCCGGTCGGAGGAGTCGCCGAAGCCGGTGGTGACCCCGTAGAGCGGGGTCTCCTCGTCGGTCAGCGCACGCACCTGATCGCGGCTGCGCCGCAGGGCGTGCCGGATCGGCGGCAGGTCGGAGAGAGCGGTCCGGGTGGCATGGCGCGCGACGGTCACCACCTCGTCGATCGTCAGGTGCTCGCCGTCGACCACGACCAGCACCGCGTCGGCGGGCGCCGGAGCCGCGTCGTGACGGGAGATCACTGCCGGATCCCGTCGTGCCGAAGCCAGTCCAGCAGCAGGCGCCAGGCGACGTCGTTGTCGCGGCTGTTGCCCTCCACGGTTCCTCCGATGAGCTGCACCCCGCCGACCACCGTGCCCGGTCGCGGTGTCCACGCCGGGGCGTATCCGGTGGTGTGCCCGGAACGCGGGCCCACGTAGAGGTCGACGCCGGTGTTCCCGGCCGCCCGGAACCGCTGGGCCAGCCGCCGGGCGGACGCCAGGCAGGTGCAGACGGCGTCCGACTCGGCCCCGACGCTCATGAAGACCGGGCCGTCGACGGCGTCGACCCGCAACCGCGAGGCGGCGATCTCCTGACGTGTGGCCTGCCGGTACGACGCCGAGATCAGCTCGCCGAGCCGGAAGGGCGGTCCTGCGTCCAGAACGCGCTGCCAGGCGGCCAGGTCCCACGGGATGAACGGCAGGCCGGTGCCGTTCCGGGACCATTCGGCCCGGTCGCCGACGGGCGCTCCGCCGGCGAAGCCGCCGACGACCCAGTCCTCCGGTTCGGCCAGGATGATCCCCTTGACCAGTTCCGGGTAGGTCTGCGCGGTCAGGAGCGTGCCGACGGCGCCGCCCGAGGGTCCGCCGAGGACGACCTCGTCGCCCACCGCCGCGGGGTGGGCGAGCACCGCCTCGATCTCGGACCGGACGAATTCGACGGGGATCTCCACCCACTGCTCCGGTGCCCCGGGCATCCCGCTCCCGGCCAGCGGCGCGGCGGCGCAGAAGTGGCCCCGGGCGGCGAGCATCTCGCAGGTGCCGTTGGGGACGACGCTCGCACCGCCGGGCAGCAGCACGACCGTGTTCCCGGGCCGCTGCTGACTGGGGTACCACACGTCGATGGAATAGGTGCCCGTCGGCTGGATCCGCTCGTGCGTCACCGGATGTCCAGGCGACTGCGAGCGCCGGATCAGCCGCCGGGTGGCCAGGGGGGCGCCGCCCGTGTCCCGGACCGTGACGGTCGCCGTCCAGTCGCCCAGGGGTATCGCGCCGAAGAACACGGCGTCGACCACGCCGAGGCCGAGGAACTCCCCGCCGGGGACCGGGGCGTTGACCGTGTTCAGCGACCAGAGCAGGCCCATGACGTCGGCGCCGCGATAGGGGCCGTCCAGCGGCGCGGCCGTCCTGAGGTCGACCCTGCCGCGGGCGTCCGCCCGGAACCGGGCGGTGGCGGTCCACGGGTCGGCGCCGGGCAGGTCGTCGGACCGGACCTCGACGGCGACCACCTGGTGGCGCGTCAGGCCGGTGATCTCGAACCTGGTCAGGGTGGTGTCGCGGAGCGCGGAGACGGGCCGGACGTCCAGGGCGACCGTCGTGGTCGCGGACGCGGATCCGGTCCCGAGGCCGAGCAGTGCCAGGGCGACCGCGCCCATCCGCGCGAGGGACGTCAGCACGGGTCCCCGTCCAGCCAGAGCGCCGCGAGCACCCGGGAGATGCTGTTGACCTGGTAGGTCATCTCCTGGTCCGGCAGCAGGCGCAGCCGGGGGAAACGGCGGACCAGGGCGGTGAGGGTGAGGTTGAGCGTGAGTTTGGCGATCGCCGCGCCGACGCAGTTGTGGATTCCGTAGCCGTAGGTCAGATCAGCTCTGACCGGCCGGTCGAGACGGAACTCGTCGGGGTCGGAGAAGTACTTCGGATCGTGGTTGGCCGCGGCGAAGGACAGCAGGACGAGATCGCCCGCGCGGAAGGAGACGTCCCCGAAGCGCGTGTCCCGGGTGACGGCCCGGAACACCCCGAACCCGGGGATGTCGTAGCGCAACCCCTCGGTGGCCGCCTTGTCAGCGTCGATCTCCCCCCGGACCAGGCGGTCCCACCGGCCGGGTTCCTCCAGGAGCGCGAGCACGATGTTGACCAGCGAGTTGGCGGTGGACTCCGTGCCCGCCCCGAAGAGGGTGACCACCTGGCCGACGACCTCTTCGTCGTCGAGCCGCCGGCCGCCGATCTCGATGCCGGTCATGAGGCTCATGAAGTCGTCGCCGGGGGCCGCCCGTCGCTCTTCGGAGAGACCGACGAAGTACTCCACCCCCCGCATGTACGTCTCCCCGAGGGCCAGGAGCCGATCGGTGTCGAGCCCGGCGCTGCCGAGCAGCAGCATCTGCGAACTCTCCCGCCATTCGCGGACGAACTCATACTGGTCCGCCGGGATCCCCATGAACCTCATGAGAACGGCCAACGCCGTCTCGAACGCCAGCCCGGACACCAGGTCGAACCGGCCGTCGGGGAGCCGGTCCACCTTTCCGGCGATGAGCGCGCGGGCCTGGGGCTCGAAGGCGGCCACCACGCGTGGCTTGAACCCCTCGTGGACGATGCGCCGCACCGGTCCGTGCTCGGGCGGGTCGCCCAGGATGAGCACACTCTTGGCGAAGAGGAAGTCCATCGCGTCCTGCGCCGCGCCGGGCAGCCCGGTCGGCTTGGGGAAGACACTCCGCGACGAGAACGTCTCCGGATCCTGGGTGATCCGCACGACGTCGTCGTAGCGGGTCGCCACCCAGCTGCCCAGGACGTCGGAATAGAAGATCGGCTCGATCTCCCGTGCCTTGGCGAGAGTCTGGTAGAACGTCGCGGTCGTCATGGCGTAGGGATTGAACGCCGAGAATTCTCCCACCGTGTTTCCGGGCTGCAAGGAGTCACTTCCCTCGGTCACGCCCGGGGCTCCCACGGCCGCGGGCACTCGCTGCGTACAGAGGGATCCGACCACCCGGGACCGCCGGCCGCCCAGAGTAATTTCTACTCATCCGGCCGCACGCCCACGTTGAGTAGAAGTTACCCTGTCCCGCGCCCCCCGTTCCTCGTCATCTTCGAAGCGACCAGCAGGTCGGCGACGAGGAGAGACGACGATGGCATCCTGGTACGAGACCCCGGCGGAGATCGTGCGGCGTGCCGCGTGCGCCCCGCACGACAACGCCGGGCCGCTGTCGGTGGAACACGGGTTCCTTCCGGCCCGGCCGCCGAGAACGAGCCTTCCCGCCTCGCATCGGCCATGGGACGACGTGGCCGCGGAACTGCCGGCGCTGCACGCCCGGTTGGCGCTGCGCGACCGGATCGAGACGCTGCCGCCCCTGTCCGCGGCCACCCTCCCCGACGACGCGCTGACCAGGGCGGCGACCGTGCTCGGCATCCTGGTTCACGCCCACGACCGCGTCGAGCCCCGCCGCGCCGCGACGACCCCGCCGTCCCTCCTGCGGCCGTGGCGCGAGGTCTGCGCCCGGCTCGGCCGGGCGGCGCCGCACCTCTCCTACGCCGACCTCGTGGTGATGAACTGGCGTCACGCGGCGGCCGCGGCCACCGGCCCGGTCCGGGTGGAGAACACCCGCCTTCTGATCCCGACCGTGGGGGTGCCGGAGGAGGAGGTCTTCTACCTGGCCCAGCTCGAGATGCTCGCCCGGGGCACCCCGTTGGTGGCCGCCTCGCTCCGCGCCCGCGACGCGATCGCCGAGGACGACGCGCCCGCGCTCGCGGACTGCCTGACGGCGATGGCGGAGACCGTGCACGACGTCACCGTGCACGGCCTGCCGAAGATCAGCCCCCGGCCGGGATCGCGCTTCCACGTCGATCCGGTCGTCTGGGCCAAGACGGTCGCACCGCTCGCGGTGCCCCTCACCCCCGGCGGCCTCGGACCGAGTGGCACCGCCTCACCCATGTTCCACCTTCTCGACGCGGTCATCGGGCGCACCGACTACGCGTCCCCGCTGGGCGAGGAGACCCTCCGGCTCCGCCGGGCCTTCCCGCCGCACTGGCGGGAGTTCGTCGCGGCCGTGTTCCGCGTCGGCGTCCGCGCGTACACCTCCGCCGCGCGGCATCCGGCGCTGACCCGGGGGCTGGCCGCGCTGCGCGCCGGTTACGCCGGTGACGGAGGTCTCCTCCAGCGGCACCACCTCAAGGTGATCGGTTACATCGACACCGCCACCCGGGTGGGCCGCGACGTCACCATCGCCGGGTTCCACCGCACCGGCAGGATCAGCCGTGAGCTCACCACCACACGGGCGACGCGCCGGGAGCCCCCCGCCGAGGGTTCGGTGCGACCGCCGGATCCACGCGACGACTGGCCGGTCCACACGCCAGGGGAGCTGCTGGCCCGCCACCGGGGAGCCGACCGGCAGTGGATCGCGCTCGGCGTGGAGATCGCGGACGTGACCGGGTTCCTCCGCCGCCACCCGGGCGGGCCCACCTCGCTGGCCGCGTATCTGGGCACCGACGCCGCCACCGCGTACGAGCGCACGGGTCACCACCTGAACGACGGGGTGCGCGCCCAGGTGCGCCGGTTGCGGGTCGGCACCCTGGCGGCGCCGCCGTTGCCCGGGGGACCGGTCAGGGTGGCCTACGACGCCTGGGTGACCTGGGCCACCCAGGTCACGATCTGGGCCAACGCCCTGCACGGCGACGTCGCCATCCGGTGGGCGCGCACCAGTGCCGGGGCGCCGGCGGGTGAGCTGACGCCGTACACGATGCAGTTCGCGATCGAGGCGCACGAGCGTTTCCTCCGTCGGGTCGCCCAGCCGATCGCCACCACCATGGTCGAGGAGCTGACGGGACGGCCCGCCCCGGAGATCTCCTGGACCGGCGAAGGGCTGTACGGCCTGCTCGACGACGCCCTGGACCGGGGCGCCGGGGTCGACCTGGTCGACCGGGTGTGGCAGTCGGCTGTGGCGCTGGACACGTCGTTCGTGGACTCCGTCAGGGAGACCCTCGGCACCGGGGTCCGGTTGATCGAGACCCGGCGCTCCACGGCCGGGCTGGGCGAACTGGCCGACCGCGTCGTGGCCGAAGTGCGCGCCTACGCCTCGGAGGCCGCGAGACCGCCGCCGTCTCCGCCGGGGTGATCGGCGGCGTTGACCGCCCCGGCGGCCGATGCGACGATCGGAAGCGTTCCCCGGGCCCGCCGACGATCGATGCGCCCGGCCGCCATTCGGAGGAGTGGTTCCGTGAACACCCCTGGCCTGAGCGGGCCCTTCGTCGGCAGGACCGAACACCTCGCGACGTTCGGCCGGGCGCTCGCCGACCGCCGGTGCCGGGGAATGGTGATCTCCGGCCGGACCGGGCTGGGCAAGTCCCGATTGGCCGAGGAGTGCCTCGCCGCCGCCAGGCGTGACGGCGCGGCCGTCGCGACGGTGCTGGCCAGCGAGGCGGCCGGGGCCGTGCCGCTGGCCGCCCTGGCGCATCTGCTGCCGGCCGATCTGGAGATGTCCGACCCGGTCGCCGGTTTCGCCGGGGTCGGAGAATGGCTCTCTGGCCGGGGCGTCGCCACGGGCCGGAAACTGGTCGTCCTGGTCGACGACCTGCCCCTGCTGGACGCGGCGTCGGTGATGCTGATCCGGCAGTTGATGGACGCCGGGCAGATCTGGCTGCTGGGCACCATGCGCTCGACGCAGCGGCTCAGCGCTCTCGTCGAGACGCTCTGCGAGGACGACGCCGTGTGGCGGGTGGAGTTGCCCGAGTTGTCCGGCGCGGAGGTCGAGGAGCTGCTCGTCTCGCTGCTCGGCGGCACGGTGAGCCACCGGACGCTGAACCGCCTGCGCGACGTGTGCGGCGGCAACCCGCTGTTCCTGCGGGAACTGGTGACCGGGGCGATGGCCCGGGGCGCGCTGGCACGGGACGGGGAGGTCTGGGAGCTGGCCGACGGCGCGGTCCCGCGTACCGCGCGGCTGACCGAGCTGATCACGGCCCGCCTCCCCGTCGCCGACGGGGAGGCGCGGCGGGCGCTGGAACTGCTGGCCCTCTGCGAACCGCTCTCCGTGGCGGACGTCGAGCAGACCACGCCCGGCCCGGTGATCGCCGACCTGGAGCGAAGCGGGGTCATCCGGGTCGTCCAGGACGAGCGGCGGCTCATGGTGACGCTGGCCCACCCCCTCTACGGCGAGGTGCTGCGCGCCGGAATCACCCAGGGACGCAAGGCGGCCATGCTGCTGGCCCACGCCGACCGGATCGCCTCCCTCGGGAGCCGCCGCCGCCACGACACCCTCCGGATCGCCTCGTGGCGGCTGGCCGCGACCGGCACCGCCGACCCCGGCCTGCTCACGCGCGCGGCGGCGCTCGCCCTGCACGCGCACGACAACGTGCAGGCCGGGCGGCTGCTGCGCGCCATCCCCGCCGGGCACCACACGTTCACCACCCAGGTCATGCTCGGTGACGCGCTCTTCCAGCTCAGCGACTTCGCCGGCGCGCGGGCCGCCTACACCGCCGCCGACGCCCTCGCCGAGACCGAGCAGGACGTGCTGACGCTGACGCTCAAGCTCGTCTACTACCTGCTGCTGGGAGAGGACGCCATCGAGCAGGCGTTCGAGGTCGGCGACGCGGCCCTGGCCCGGGTCACCAGCGACGACGGCCGGCGTCTCCTGCGGCACATCGAGGGGGCGGCCCGTGTGGTCACCCGGGATCCCCGGGCCGCGATGGCCCTGCTGGCGGACGTGGAGGAGGACCACCGCGAGGCGTCGAACAAGGTCGTCTGGGTGGTGGGGGCGGGCCTGAAGGCCCATGGTCTGGCGGTGCTGGGGCGGGCAACCGAAGCCCTGGCCTGGGCCGAGCGCGCCTACCGCGGGCACAACGAACTCGACGACCAGATCCCCTACCTCCATCCGGCGGTCCAGCTCACCTGCCTGACCCGGGCCCTGTGCCTGAGCGGGCGCATCGCCGAAGCCCGGGAAGTGGGGCGGGCCGGCTACACGGCGCTCGTCACCTCGGGCACCCTCGACTTCACCCAGATCTGGGTGGCGCTCGGGCTGGCGCGGGCCGAGTGGCACGCCGGGCGTCCGGCGGACGCCCGGGCGATCTACGCGGAGGCGCTGGCCCTGGCCAGGAGCAACGGGCACACCAAACCGCTGCGGAGCATCTTCAGCGGCCTCGCGGCCTGCGCCGCCGTCCAGGGGGATCGGGACGCGGCGATGCGGGCGGTCTCCGAGGCAGAGGAGCAGGTCTCGGGGGATCAGCTGTATCTCGAGCACCTCGGTTTCGCCTGGACCCACGCCATGAACGGCCGGCCGGAGGCGGCCCACGCCTGGCTCGCCGAGGCCGCCGCCCGGGCGCGGGCGGCCGGTGAGCTGGCAGAGGAGGGGCTGCTCCTCATCGAGCTCGCCCGGCTCGGCGGGGCGAAGGCGGCGGCTCCCCGGCTGGACGAACTCGCCGGGGTGACGGACTGCCCGCTCGTCCAGGCCGGCACGACGATGACCACCGGACTGACGAGCGGCGATCCCGTCCTGCTGCTGACGGCCGCGACCGAACTGGGGGAGATGGGCGCCGACCTGATGGCGGCCGAGGCGGCGGCGGCCGCCGCCGGCCTCTGGCGACGGGCGGGCCAGGAACGGCGGGCCACGGCCGCGGCCAACCGGTCGGCCGGCTGGCGGGCCCGGTGCCAGCACGCGGCGACCCCGCTGCTGCCCGCCGCCGCCCCGGCCGCCGCGCTCTCGGACCGGGAGCTGGAGATCGCGCTGCTGGCGACCCGGCGCATCACCAGCAGGGAGATCGCGCAGACCCTGCAGCTCTCCGTACGGACGGTCAACAACCACCTCCAGCACGTCTACGCGAAGCTGGGCGTGTCCACCCGCGGCGGCCTCATCGCCGCGCTGGGCCGCGACGCGCGTTGAGCACTTATTGCTCAAGGCCGCCGCCCGTCTCCGGAATAGCGTCGGGTACGCCCGCGCCGGAACAGCATTCGGAGACTCTGCATGACGTTCTCAGCCGACGCCCCGATCGCCATGATCGGCGCCTCCTGCCGTTACGCCGGTGACGTCGACTCCCTCGACTCCTTCTGGGATCTTCTGGTCTCCGGCAGGGAGACCGTCTCGCGGGTGCCGCCGGACCGGTGGGACCTGGCGACCGAGGGCGCCGGCGACCCGGACGACGCCGCGAAGGCGGCCATGGGCTGCTTCCTCTCCCAGGATCCGCTGGCCTACGACCCCGCCGCGCTGGCCGTCAACAAGGAGGAGGCGCCCTGGCTCGACCCTCAGCACCGCATGTTGATGGAGCTCGTGTGGGAGGCGTGCGAGCACGCGGGTGTGCCGGTCGACGGGTTGCGGGGGAGCGACACGGGGGTGTTCGCCGCGATGTCGCAGAACGACTATCTGCTCCGCACCCACCGGCCCACCGACCAGAGCACGTCCTGGTTCTCGATGATGGGCAACATGCACGGCATCTCGGTGGGCCGGGTGGCGTTCCTGATGGACTGGCGCGGCCCGACCGTCGCGGTGGACACGGCGTGCTCGTCCAGCCTGGTGGCGACGCATCTCGCCTGTCAGAGCCTGCGTCTGGGCGAGTGCGATCTGGCGGTGGCCGCCGGGGTGATGCTGATCACCGCGCCCGAGGTGCACAATCTGACCGCCCGCTGGCTGCTGTCACCGACCGGACGATGCCACGCGTTCGACCAGGCGGCGGACGGTTACGTGCGGGGGGAGGGCTGCGGGGCCGTCGTGCTGAAACGGCTGGCGGACGCGGAACGGGACGGCGACCGGATCCTCGCGGTGATCCGCGGGTCGGCGATCAGCACCGACGGGCAGACGTCCCGGATGACGGCGCCCTCCCCGGTGGGCCAGCGCACGGCGTTCAACGCCGCGCTGGCGCGAGCCGGGGTGGACCCCGCCGACGTCGGGCTGGTCGAGGCGCACGCGCCCGGCACGAGGGTGGGCGATCCGGTGGAGTTCGAGTCGATCTCGGCGGTGTACGGCCAGGGTCGCGGCCGGTGCGCTCTGGGCGCGGTCAAGAGCTCCATCGGGCACACCGAACCCGCCTCCGGACTGGCCGCCCTCCTGAAAGCCGCTCTCTGCGTCAACTCCGGGTACATCCCCCCGAACCTGCATTTCCGGGAGTGGAACAGCTCGATCGACCCGACCGGCACCCGCCTGTTCGTGCCGACCGAGCTGACCCCGTGGCCCGTGGACGGAGGCCCCCGGCTGGCCGCCGTCTGCTCCTACGGGCTGGGCGGCACCAACGTCCATCTCCTGGTCGAACAGCCGCCCGAGGCGCCCGCGGCCGGACCGGCCGCGGAGGACGACGGACCCCGGGTGTTCCTGATGTCGGCGTCGTCGGCGGGCGCGCTCGCCCCTTCCGCCGGCCGGCTGGCCGACTGGCTGACCGGCCGTCGCGTCGTGCCGGACGACCTCGCCCACACCCTGGCCGTCCGACGGTCGCACGGCCCGCACCGGCTGGCGGTCGTGGCGGCGACGGGAGAGGAGGCCGTGCGACGGCTGCGCTCCTACGGGGACGGCCAGGTCACCCCCGGCGTGACCGAGGGGTTCGCGGGGACGCGGCCCGGCGCGGGGCCGGTCTGGGTGTTCTCCGGGCAGGGCTCGCAGTGGCCGGGCATGGGGGCGTCGCTGCTCGACCGGGACGCCGCGTTCACCGAGGCGATCGACGAGCTGGAGCCCTTGATCCGGGCGGAAGCCGGCATCTCGGTCCGCGACGTCCTGGCCTCCCGGGCAGAGGTGACCCGCATCGACCACGTCCAGCCCGTGCTCTTCGCGACGCAGGTGGCGATGGCCCGGAGCCTGTGTTCCTGGGGAGCGCGTCCCGCCGCGGTCATCGGCCATTCGATGGGCGAGGTGGCCGCCGCCGTCGTGGCCGGCGCCCTCGGCCCGGCGGACGCCGTGACCGTCATCTGCCGGCGGTCGGCCGCCGTCCGGCGGGTGGCCGGGCAGGGGCTGATGGCCTCGGTGAACCTGCCCGCCGCCCAGATCAGGCGCGACCTGGCCGCCGCCGGGGCCGATGAGGTGGAGATCGCCGTGCTCGCCGCACCCCGGTCGGCCGTCGTCGGCGGCCCGCCCGGCCAGGTCAGAGCGATGGTCGACCGCTGGACCAGGCAGGACGTCCTGGCCCGGCTCGTCAATGTGGACGTGGCCTCCCACACGGCCCAGATGGAGCAGTTCCTGCCGGAACTGCGCCTGGCCCTCGCCGGGATCACCCCTCGTGAACCCGGGATCCCGCTCTACACGACGGTGCGCCCCGACCCCCGTGCTCCGGGGCCGCTCGACGCGGACTACTGGCTGGCCAACCAGCGGCACCCGGTCCGGCTGGCCGCGGCGGTGGAGGCGGCGGCCGCCGACGGGCACCGGCTCTTCCTGGAGGTCGCGCCTCACCCGATACTCAAACACGCGATCACCGAGACGCTCGCGGACACCGGCTACGCCGACGCGCACGTCCTGCCCACCCTGCGGCGCGCGACCGACGACGAGCGGCTCGCCCTCGCCACCCAGGTCGCCGCCACCCACTGCCTCGGCCATCCGGTGGACTGGCGGCGGCGGTACGGCGCAGGCGAACTCGTCGACCCGCCTCCCACCACCTGGGAACGGACCCGCTGGGCCGCCCGCACCTACCCGGTACGCCACCCCGGACAGCCCGGCCTGGAGCGCAACGCCCTGCTCGGCGTGCACGCGCCGGATCCGGAGGACCCGGGCCGTCATCTCTGGCGCGCTACCCTGGGCACCGGCCCGCTGCCCTGGCTGGCCGACCACCGGGTCTCGGGTGTGCCGGTGCTGCCCGCCGCCGCCGTCTGCGAGATGGCCCTCGCCGCCTGCGCCGACCTCTACGGCGACGGGCCGGTCGAGATCACCGACGTCGAACTGCGCGCCGTGCTCCCGCTGACGGCCGAGGTCGAGGTCAACGCGCTGGTCCGGGGCGAGGGCCGGTGGACGCTGGGCACCGGCGCCGGCGACCGCCGTGTCGTCCACGCGGCCGCCACCCTCTCGGCGTGCGCCGAACCGGCGCGGCCGCCCGCGGCCGACATCCACGCGTACCTCACCGGCCGGGGCGGGGACGTGGAACCGGGGGAGTTCTACGCCACCTGCCGTCAGCGCTTCGGGCTCGACTACGGCCCGGTCTTCCGGCCGCTCTTCCGGATCCAGACCGAGGAGGGGAGGCGCGCCGCGCTCGGCCACCTCCGGCTCGACGACGCGGCCACCGTGGGCGCGCGTCACCTGCGCTGGCATCCCGTGCTCCTCGACGGGTGCGCGCAGACCGTGCTCGCCTGCTGGCTCGGCGCCACCGAGATCGCCGACGGCGCCATCCTGCCGGTCGGCATCCGGGCGATCCGGGTCTTCGGCCGCACCCGCGACGCCCGCTATTGCCACACGGTGCTGGAGTCGTTCGACGAACGTTCGTGTACGGCGTCCTTCCGGCTGCTCGACGGAGCTGGGACGGTGCTGGCCGAGGTCGAGGGGTTCCAGGTCCGGCACGTCGAGCGAGAGCTGGGCGCGGAGGAGTTCGCGGACCGGCTCCTGGAAGTCCGCTGGGAGCCGGAGCCGGCCGGCGGCGCGGTCTCCGGGGACGCCCCGGCGGTGGTCCACCGTCCGGACGACCACCCGGCCGGCGGGGTGGACGCCGCGAGGGCGGCGGCGGAAGGGCTGATCGACGTCATCCGCGCGTCGGCCGCCGCGCCGGGCCCGCCGCCCCGCATCTGGGTCGTCACCCGCTCCGCCGTGCCGGTGCTTCCCGGGGAGTCCCCCAACCTCACGCACGCGGGCCTGCGGGGGCTGGTGCGCACCGCCGCGTACGAGCATCCGGAGCTCCGGGTCACCCTGCTCGACGTGGACGACGCCACCGGGCCCTCCCGGATCGACGAGGAGATCGCCGCAGCCGCCCCCGCGGACGAGATCGCCCTCCGCGACGGCGTCCGGTACACCGCCCGGCTGGGCCGGGCGCTCCCGCCTGTCCGTACGGCCGCGCCCGAGGGTGACGGTGCCTACATCGTGACCGGCGGCCTCGGCGGGCTGGGACTCGTCACCGCCGGACGGCTGGCGGAACGCGGCGCGGGCGCCGTCGTCCTCAACGGCCGGACCGCGCCGGGCCCCGAGGCGCTCCGGGCCGTCGAGGCCATGCGCGCCCTGGGCGCCCGCGTCGAGGTCGTGCCGGGCGACATCGCGGCGCTGGGCGTCGCCGAGCGGCTGGTCGCCGCGGCCACCGCGCACGGCCACCGGCTGCGCGGGGTCGTGCACGCGGCGGCCGTCATCGCCGATGCCACGCTCGGCCGGACCGGGCCCGGCCTCGTCGAGCGCGTGTGGCGGGCCAAGGTCGCCGGGGCGTGGCGGCTCCACCACGCGACACTCGGGCACGAACTGGACTTCTGGGTGGGGTTCTCCTCCCTGGCGGGCCTGGTCGGGTCGCCGGGACAGGGCGCGTACGCCGCCGCGAACGCCTGGTTGGAGGCCTTCGCGGCGTGGCGGCGGGCCCAGGGACTGCCCGGTGCGGCGATCAGCTGGGGAGCATGGCGCGGGGTCGGGCGCGGGGTCGGGCTGGCCGCCGCGGGACATTCGATGATCTCGCCCGCCGAAGGGGCGGCGGCCTTCGAACGGCTGCTCACCCCCGACGCGCCCGTGACGGGCTACGACCGGCACAACGTCCCGGTCCTGCTGGCCGGATATCCGGACGCGGCCCGCCGTCCCTTCTTCGCGACCGCCCGGGTCCAGGCGCGGGACACCCCGCCCGACCTGCTGGACGAACTCCGCGCGATCGAGTCCGGCCACGGGCGGCTGATGGCCGTGCAGGCCCGGGTGGCGGCGGAGGCGGCGGACATCCTCGGTGTCGCCGGGCGGCTCGACCCGCACGGATCACTGGTGCTGCTCGGCCTGGACTCGCTGCTCGCGGTGCGGCTGAACCACCGGATCAGGACGGCGGTCCGGCTCGACATCCCGACGGGAGCGCTCTGGGTCCGGCCGACGGTCGCCTCCCTCGCCGAATACGTGCTCGAGCGCCTGGGCATGGCGGCCCACCCGGGAGAGGAGCCGAAATGAGGATCAGCGCAGTCGTGGGGATGTGGCTGGACAGCCCGGCCGAGGAGGCGTTGAGCACCGCCTTGCTGGCCGACCGGGCGGGCTACGAGGAGTTGTGGATCGGCGAGGTGTCCACCTGGGACGCCTTCGCCCTGGCCGCCGCCGTCGGGATCCGGACCACGCGGATCGCGCTGACGGTGGGGCCGCTCGCCGTGGCCGTGCGGGGCCCGGCGGGGATCGCGATGGGCGCGGCTTCCGTGGCGGCGCTCACCGGCCGGCGGGTGGGGGTGGCGCTCGGCACGTCCAGCACCACTGTGGTCGAGCGGTGGCACGGGCGGTCCCGGGCCCGTCCGGGGCTCTCGCTGGAGGAGACCGCGCGAGCCATCAGGCCTCTGCTCGCGGGGGAGCGGGGCTCCTTCGACGGAGAGCTGGTCCGGACCGACGGTTTCCGGCTCCGGCTGCCGCCGCCCGGCGGCCCGCTGACCGTGGCGGCGTTCGGCCCGAGAGCCGTCGCCACGGCCGCGCGGCACGCCGATCGGATGGCCGTCAACATGGTGTCGGCGGCCCAGGCCGCCGCGCTGCGGACGCTGCTCGACGCGGCGAGCCCTGGCCCCCGGCCCGCCCTGGCGGCCTGGCTTCCCGCCGCCGTCGATCCCCGGCCGGAGACCTACGCCCAGCTCGCCAGGGGCTTCGTCCCCTACGTATCGGCCCCCGGCTACGCCGAGATGTTCTCGGCGGCGGGGTTCGCGGACCTGGTCGCCCTCGCCCGTGGCGGGGCTCCGTTGAAGGAGGTGCTGAGAGCGGTTCCCCGGGAACTCGCCGAGACGGTGGCGCTGGTCGGTGACGTGCCGACGATCCGAGACCGGATCGCCGAGTACGCGGCGGCGGGGGTGGACGAGATCGCGATATTCCCCGCCACGAGCGGCGATCCCGGCGGGGAGCGCACCCTGCGCGCGCTACGCCCCTGAGCACGCGCGGAGGAAGGTTTAACCCGGACGACTCCGGAGCAGCGGAAAGCCTTAACCTGGCGACTATGTATTCTCCTTGACCCGTACCCCTCGCGTACGTGAACGGGAGAGCCCATGCTCGGCGTCGAGGACGTCTTCGTCGGACGCGTCGAGCAGTTGGAGTCCTTCCTCGCGGGGCTGGCGGACGACGACTGCCGGGGCCTGGTGGTGTCGGGGCCGATGGGGGTGGGCAAGTCCCGCTTCGCCGAGGAGTGTCTCGGCCGGGCGAAGGCCATCGGCCACCGGACGGCGAGGGTGACCGCCAGCACCGCGGCGGCGGCCGTCCCGCTGGGAGCGGTCGCGCCCATCGTGCCCGCCGGAATCGACCTGTCCGATCCGGTGTCGGGCTTCGCCAAGGTCGCCGCCCGCATGACCCACCGCGACGGGCTGCCTCTGGTGGTCCTCGCCGACGACCTGCACGCCCTGGACACCACCTCCGCGCTGCTGCTGCGGCGGCTGGTGGAGTCGCGGGTCGTGTGGTTGCTGGCGACCCTCCGTACCGGCGAGTCACCGGCCCCCGCCGTTCAGGCGCTGTGCGACGTCCGGCGCGTCCGCCGGATGGAGATGGAGGTGTTCACCCGGGAGGAGACGGAGCGGCTGGTCGAGGCGGTCCTGGAACTGCCGGTGGCGCTGAACACCCTGGAACGCCTCCACGGCATCTCGGGCGGGAACGCCCTCTTCCTGCGCGAACTGGTCATCGGCGCGGTCACGCGCGGCGCTTTGGTCAACGACGGCGAGCTCTGGCGGCCGACCGGAACCCACGGCTCCGGCACCGAGCGGCTCTCGGACCTGGTCGGCGCCCGGCTCGCCGCCGCCGGTCCGGCCGCCCGGCCCGTCCTCGAACTGGCGGCGCTCTGCGAGCCTCTGTCACCGGCCGACGCCGGCCCCGCGGACGTGATCGGCGCGCTCGTGGACGCCGGTCTGCTCCGGCGCCAGGACGACGGACGACGCCGGTCGGTGGTGCTGGCACACCCCCTGTTCGGCGAGATCCTCCGCGCCACGATGCCGGTGCTCCGCCGCCGTGAACTGCTGCTCCAGCAGATCGAGCGGACGACGGCGTGGCGGGCGCGGCGCTGGGACGACGCCCTGCGCATCGCCTCGTGGCAACTCGCCGCGACCGGAACGGCCGACCCGGAACTGCTCGGGCAGGCCGCGGCCCTGGCCCGCTACGCCCACGACTACACGCAGGCGAGCGTGCTCCTCCAGGCGCTCCCCGCCGACCGGCACACCTGCGCCACCCTGCTCATGCTCGGCGAGGCCTTCATGGAGACGGGGGACGCGCGCCGCGCCGAGCAGACCCTCGTGCGGGCCCGCGCGCTCGCCCGCACCGAGCAGGAGAACCTGGCGGTGGCGCTGGCCCGCACGTTCAATCTGTTCTGGGGGGCGGCCCGGAGTGAGGACGCCTTCCGCGTCAACGACGAGGCGGCCGCGCGGGCCACTCAGCCGGAGAGCCGGCGCATGCTCCGCCACAACGAGGCCGCGATGAGGGCCGCCTCCGGCGAAGCCGAGCGCGCGCTGGCCCTGCTGGAGGACCTGGGCGAGGATGTCCCGCAGACCGCCGATCCCGTGGCCTGGCTCTTCGCGGCCATGATGAAACCGCTGGCCATGGAGCTGCTCGGCCGGACCGGGGAGGCGGCCGCCTGGGCGCGGCGCGCCCATGGAGAGCATCTGAAGGTGGGTGACCGCGCGCTCTTCCCGCATCCGGCCTCCCAACTGATCTCGGTGACGAGGGCGCTCACCAGCCAGGGCCGGATCGCCGAGGCGCTCGACGTCGGGCAGGGCGCCTACACCGAACTCGCGGCCGCGGCCGACACCGTGCCGCTGACGCAGTTGTGGCTCGCCCTGGCGCTGGGGCGGGCCGAATGGAACGCCGGCCGTCCCCGCAGCGCCCGCCGCCGATTCGCCGAGGCCACCGCGCTGGCTCGGGCGCACAACCAGGTCAAGGGCATGCGGCCGAGCCTGGGAGGGCTGGCGGCGTGCGCGGTCGTGCTCGGTGATCTGGAGGCGGCCGAACGCGCCGTCCTGGAAGCGGAGACCTACCCGTCGATGGTCTCCCTGGCCGACACCGAACTCATCGGCCCGGTCCTGTGCCACGCCGCCGCGGGGCGGTTGTCCGAAGCGCGGTCGCTTCTCCACGAGGGGGTGCGGGCCGCCCGTGACCGCGGTCTGCCGCTCGTGGAAGCCCTGCTTCTGAAGGAGATGGTCAGGTTCGGCGCCGCCGGTGCGAGGCAGGCCGCTCCACGGCTGGCCGAACTCGCCGCCGGGTGCGACAGCGTGCTCGTCGGCGTCTTCGCCCGTTTCTGCGCGGCCTTCGCCGACGAGGATCCCGCCCGGCTCCACGCCGTCGCCGCCGAGTTCGAGGTGGCCGGCGCCGATCTCATGGCCGCCGAAGCGGAGACCGCGGCCGCCGCCCTGTGGGACCGTGCGGCCAGCCCCCGCCGCGCCGCGTGGGCCGCCGGACGGGCCGCCGCCCTGCTCACCCGCTGCGAAGGCGCCCGTCCCACGATCCTTCGCGCCGCCACGCCCGCGGTCCACCTCACCGACCGCGAACGGGAGATCGCCCTGCTGGCGGCCGGGCGCGCGCCCAGCAAGGAGATCGCGGAGACGCTGGGACTGTCGGTGCGCACGGTCAACAACCATCTGCAACGCGTGTACGTCAAACTCGGCGTCGCCAAGCGGAGCGAGCTGCGGGCCGCGCTGGCCCCGCACGAGACGGGCGGCGCCAGGATCAGGTCGAGGCCCTGATCACCAGGTGGGTGTCGAGGATGACGACCGGCTGCTCCAGCGGCTCGCCGTTGATGCGGGCGACGAGGAGCTGCACCATCTGCCGGCCCATCGCCTCGGTCGGCTGGTGGACGCTGGTCAGCGGCGGCTCGGTGTGCAGGGCCACCTTCGAGTCCTCGAAGCCGATCAGCGCGACGTCCTGCGGGATCGCGCACCCCCGCTCGCGCAGCACCCGCAGCGCGCCGACCGCCATCGGGTCGGAGGCCGCGAAGACGGCGTCGAGTTCGGGGTGGCGGTCGAGCAGTTCGCGCATCGCCGTCGAGCCGCTCTCCTCGGAGAAGTCGCCGTAGGCGACGCGTTCGGTCAGCCCGGTCGCGAGGAGGGCGTCGCGGTAGCCGGCCAGTCGGTCGACGCCCACGCCCATGTCCTGGGGACCGGCGATGGTCGCGATGCGGGTGCGGCCCTTGCCGAGAAGGTATTTGACCGCCTGCCGGGCCCCCGCCCGGTTGTCCATGTCGACGTAGCTGTAGGGGTTGAGCCCCACGGGGCGGCCACCGAGGACGGTGGGCACGCCGAGCTCTTCGAGACGTCCCGGCAGGGGGTCGGCGCCGTGGACCGAGGTCAGCAGGACGCCGTCGACGTGCTGCCCGGTCAGGTAGTGCTCCAGACGGTCGTGTTCGTTGCGGTTCTGGGCCATGCTCAGGATGAGCTGCAGGCCCGTCTCGGCCAGCGCCGACCCGATTCCCCTGATCAGGCCGGCGAAGTAGGGCTCGTCGAACACGCGCTGCTCGGATTCCGACACCACCAGCGCGATGGTGTCGGTCCGGTTGGTGACGAGGGTGCGGGCCGCCCGGTTGGGGACGTATCCGAGCTCGTCGATCGCGAGCAGGACGGCGTCGCGGGCCTTCTCGCTCACCTTCGGCGAGCCGTTGATGACCCGTGAAACCGTTCCTCGCCCGACACCGGCACGCGCGGCGACGGCTTCGAGCGTCGGTCGCGCGACCGACCGGCGGTCCCCGTTCATCAGTCCTGCCCCCTCACCACGTTCACGCTATTGTGCCGGACCCCGGAGGCCCCCGTGCCGGATGGTCTCGGCGTACCAGAGAGCGCTATCTTTCAGGATGCGCGTCTGGGTTGGATAGTCCACGTACACTAGGCCGAATCTCTTGCCATAACCCCACGCCCACTCGAAATTGTCCATGAGCGACCAGGCGAAGTAGCCCTCCAGCGGAACCCCCGCCTCGATGGCCTGGTGGCAGACCCTCAGGTGGGTGTCGATGTAGGCCTGGCGTTCGACGTCGTGGATCGCGCCGTCTTCGGTGACCACGTCGTCGTAGGCGGCGCCGTTCTCTGAAATGTACAGAGGGATGGCGGGGTACTCGTCGCGCAGGCGGGTGAGGACCTCGTACAGGCCGCCGCCGTCGACCTCCCAGCCCATGCCGGTGACCGGACGGCCGCCGTTGACGAAGCCGACGTGCTCGTTGCCGGGCCACGCCGAGCCGGTGTCGGTGGGGGCCGCCGACGCCGACTTGGTGCCGCCCTCGGCGCCGGTGACGGTGAAGCGGCTGTAGTAGTTGATCAGCAGCATGTCGAGCGGGGCCGCGATCAGCTCCAGGTCGCCGTCCTTGATGTACTCCTCCGGCGCGATCAGCGGCGTCAGGTCGTCGAGGACGTCCTGCGGGTAACGGCCGCGCATGATGGCGTCGAGGAAGAAGCGGTTCTGCACGCCGTCGATGCGGCGGGCGGCGTCGCGGTCGGCCTCGCTGTCGGTCTGCGGGCTGATCGCGTACAGGTTGACGCAGCCGCCGATCCGGGTGTCGGCGCGCTGGGCCCGCATCGCCTGGACGGCCAGGCCGTGGGCCAGGTTCAGGTGGTGGGCCGCCTTGATCGACTCCGCCGGGACCCGGCGGCCGGGGGCGTGCTCGCCCGAGGAGTAGCCCAGGAACGCCGCGCACCACGGCTCGTTGACCGTTGCCCAGTTGGCGACCCGGTCGCCGAGGGCGCCGTGCACGATGGCGGCGAAGTCCGCGAAGCGCTTCGACAGGTCGCGCGACGGCCACCCGCCGTCGTCTTCCAGGGCCTGGGGCAGGTCCCAGTGGTAGAGCGTCACCCACGGCGAGATGCCGTAGGAGAGCAGCTCGTCGACCAGCCGCTTGTAGAAGTCGAGGCCCTTGGGGTTGACCTCGCCCTTGCCGTCGGGCTGGATGCGGGTCCAGGAGACCGAGAACCGGTAGGCGGTCAGCCCCAGGTCGGCCATCAGCCGCACGTCGTCGCGGTAGCGGTTGTAGTGGTCGATCGCGACCGAGGCGTCGTCGCCCTCGACGACCCGCCCGGGTTGCGCCACGAAGGTGTCCCAGATGGAACGGCCGCGGCCGTCGGCCGTGAGGGCGCCTTCGATCTGGTAGGCCGACGTCGCGCTGCCCCAGACGAAGCCGGTGGGGAAGACCAGACCAGGGGTGTCGATCTGGGTCTCTGTGTTCTGGGTCACTCCTTGACCGCACCTTCCATGAGTCCGCCGATGATCTGGCGGCCGAAAAAGACGAATACCAGCAGAAGAGGAATGATCGACACCGTAGTGCCCGCGAAGATGAGCACGTAGTTGGTCGAGTAACGGTCGTTCAGGGCCCTCAGCGCGACCTGCACGGTCGGATTGTCCGGCGTGAGCACGATGAGAGGCCAGAGGAACTCGTTCCAGATCAGCATGAACGTCTGGATCGCCAGCACCGCCATGCCGGGCCGCACCGCCGGCACCGCGACGTTCCACCAGATGCGCAGGGTGCTCGCGCCGTCGACGCGCGCGGCCTCGACCAGTTCCCTCGGTACGGCCTGGCGCGTGTACTGCGTCATGAGGAACACCCCGAACCCGTTCACGAGGAACGGCAAGATGACCGCCTTGAGGGTGTTCGTCCAGCCCAGCGTCACCATCATCTGGTAGAGCGGCACGATGCCCATCTGCTGGAGCGGCACCATCATGGTCAGCACGACCGACAGCAGCAGCAGGTTGCGGCCCCTGAAGGTGAGCGAGGCGAAGGCGAACCCGGCCAGGGTCGAGATGATCACGATGCCGATCGTCACCGTGCAGGCGATGATGATCGAGTTGATGATGCCCGTCATGAAGTGGGCGTTCTCGGCCTCGAAGACGGCCCTGATGTTCTCGCCCAGGTTGCCGGCCGGCAGCAGCGGCGGCGGCATGCTGTGCGCGTCCTCGTTGGTGCGCGTCGCGATGACGATCATCCAGTAGATCGGGAAGATCGACAGGAAGATGGCCAGGGCGAGGCTCGCCTTGGTCAGGACGGTCGCGCGGAACGGGTCGAGGCGCGAGGTTCCGGCCCCGGCGGTGCGCGGGGCCCGGGGCGCCCGGTGTGTGATCGTCGTCATCGTGATCTCCCGATGCCGCGGACGATGGCGAAGTTGATCAACGCGGTGATCATGATGAGCAGGAACAGGATCCAGGCCGCGGCCGCGGCGTAGCCGTACTGGAAGTCCCGGAAGCCCTCCTTGACGATGAACATGGCCACCGTCTGGAACTGGCCCGTCGTGCCGCCGGTCATCAGGCCGGCGCCGAACATCACCGGTTCGGCGAACAGGGTGAAACCGCCGATCGTCGAGACGATGACGGTGAAGATGATCGTGGGCTTGAGCAGCGGGACCGTGATGCCCCAGAACTGGCGGCGCGGGGAGGCGCCGTCGATCGCGGCGGCCTCGTAGAGGTCCTTGGGGATCGTCTGCATCGCGGCCAGGTAGATGATCGCGTTGTAGCCGGTCCAGCGCCAGTCGACCATGGTCGCGATGGCGATCCACGACGACCACTTCTGGTTCTGCCAGTGGATCGGGTCGACCCCGAACCAGCCCAGCACCCAGTTGACGATGCCGTAGTCGCGGCCGTACAGCTGGGTGAAGACCACCGCGACCGCCACCACCGAGGTGATCAGCGGCGCGAGCACGCTCAGCCGCAGCACCAGCCGGCCGCGCAGTTTCTTGTTCAGGGCGTTGGCCAGCAGCAGCGCGAGCACCAGCTGCGGCACCGTCGCGATCAGGAAGATGCCGACGGTGTTGAGCACCGAGTTCCAGAACTTGTCGTCCGCGAGCAGCTCGGTGTAGTTCTCCAGGCCGATGAACGTCTTGTCGCCGGCGAGCTGCCAGTCGTGCAGCGACACCCAGGCGGTGAAGATCAGCGGGAAGATGCCGAAGATCGCGAACAGGATGAAGTAGGGCGAGACGAACAAATAGGGAGTGGCCCGCAGGTCCAGCCAGGACCAGAATCTCCGGCCGCCCGGCGGCCGCGCGTGCCGCCGGGGCCCGGGTGGCACCGTGCGGGTCCGGGAGCCCGCGTCGACGCTGAGGCTCATCGTCAACCTTTCGTGGAAGGAGCGGCCGGGGGGATCCGGCCGCTCAAGTGAGTGACCGGCCCCTCGGTGCAGGGGCCGGTCGGGCACGGCCGGGGGTCAGCCCGCGGCCTTCACGCCCTCCTCCACGAATCGGGTCCAGGCCTCGTCCCACTTGACCGAGCCCTGGTCGGCGCCCACGAGGACCTCTCCGACGGCGGCCTTCACCTGGGCGTGCTTCTCACCGAAGAACACCGGCGAGAGCTGCGCGACCGAGGCGGCGAAGATGGGGCCGCTCGGGGCGTCGTTGAAGTAGGCGTTCTTGGCCTCGGCGACGGCCGGGTCCTGCTGCGCCGGGATGGAGCTCGGGAAGTTGCCGCCCTCCTTGAACGCCGCGACCTGACCCTCCTTCCCGGTCAGGAAGTTGAGGACCTCGGCGGCCTCCTTCGGGTGCTTGCTCTGCGCGGGCACCATCAGCCACGAGCCGCCCCAGTTGCCGGAGCCGCCGGGCACCGCCGCGACGTCCCACTTCTTGGCGTTGCCCTCGCCCGAGGTGCCGGAGATCACGCCGAGCATCCACGACGGGCAGCCCATGGTGGCGAAGCCACCCTTCTGCATGGCCGTGTTCCACTCTTCGCTCCAGGAGCGCAGCTTGGCGGTCAGACCGGCCGTGCTGAGCGACTGGACGTAGTCGAACGCGGCCTTGACGCCCGGGTTCTTGTCGACGATGAGCTGCTGGCTCTTGTCGAAGTAGATCTGGCCGCCGTTCTTGCCGGCCTCCTGGGCCAGCACCGACTCGTAGACGGTGTTGGCGCCGTCGACGAAGCCCGCGTCCGGGACCTTCGCCTTGAACTTCTTGCCGACCTCGAGGTAGTCGTTCCACGTCGGCCAGAGCTTGGAGACCTCGTCGCGGTTGGTCGGCAGGCCGGCCTTCTCGAACAGGTCGGTGCGGTAGCACATGGCCATGCCGCCGATGTCGGTGCCGAGGGCGAACAGCTTGCCCTCGGTGTTGACGCCGGTGTCCCACTTGTAGGCGGGGAAGTCGGCCTTACGGCTGTCGAGGCCGTACTGGCCGAGGTCGGCGAAGTACTGCGGGCGGGCGGCCATGAGGCCCATCGCGCCCTCGTCCATGCCGATGATGTCGCCGGCGCCGCTGCCGGCCTCCAGCCACTGGAGGACCTGGGGCAGGTAGGTGTCCTCGAACCGGTCGGTCAGGTTGACGTACTTGACCTGGATGTTCGGGTGCGCGGCGTTCCACTGCGCCACGGCGTCGTCGTAGGCGAAGTTCTCGCCGCCGCCGAAGGTGTTCAGCGTGAGCTCGATCTTCTCGGCAGGGGCCGCGGAGCCGCCCGCGCTGGGTGCCGCTGCGGGTGCCTCATCGCCGCCGCAGGCAGCGGCCGTGAAGGCCAGCGTCCCTGCGGCCACGGCCGCGAGCACACCGCGGCGCGTGTTGTTCATCATTCCGGACCCCTCTCAGGTGGTTCCCGAATCTGTGACAGAAGGTGGGCTCCCGGCCGATCCCCGACTGCTCAGCAGGTTGGGAGCGCTCCCACGAAGAGTCCACTATGGGCAACGCACCCGTCAATATGCCGAAACCTAACTGTTACTCCTGTAACGGTTAGAGGCGTAGAAATGGACATGAATCTACAAAAAGTACATACCCGCAGTTGGGAGCGCTCCCAGTTCATAGAGAACAAAGTGGCCCATCTCACTGCGGAGACGGGCCACTGGTGGGGGAGTGCTCAGACGGTGGTCACGGCCTCGTGGAGGTCGAGGCGGGGGTTGCGGGCGTACCAGGCGTCCGGGCCGGGCCTGCCGATGTTGACCACGGCGAGCACCTCGTGCCCGCCCTCCGGGAAGAACTCCTTCTCCAGGGCGGCCTTGTCGAAGCCGGCCATCGGCCCGGCGGCGAGGCCGTGGGCGCGCACGCCCACGATGAAGTAGCCCACCTGCAGGGCGCCGTTGAACCGTGCCGACTCGACCCGCTGCTCACGGTCGGCGAACACGTCCTTCGCGCCCGGGAAGTGCGGGAACGTCCGCGGCAGGTGCTCGTGGAAGTCCACGTCGGCGGCCAGGATGGCGACGAGCGGGGCGGTGGCCGTCTTCGCCTTGTTCCCCGGTGACATGTGCTCGACGAGTCTGGCCCGCGCTTCGGGGGAGCGGACGTAGACGATGCGCAGCGGCTGGGTGTTCATCGCGGTCGGGGCCCACTTGATCAGGTCGTAGATCGCGTGCGCGGTCTCCTCGGAGACGGGCTCGTCGGTGAAGGTGTTGGCCGTCCGTGCGTCGCGGAAGAGCAGGTCCTGGGCCGTGGCGTCGAGGGCACTCTGGGTTGTCATGGCACTCATGTTGCCCAACAACCTTCTTCCCGTGCAATATCTTCCCGTGCAATCAAATTATTCGGTGAGCACTTCCTCGAGCCGGGCCAGCGCCCGCCGCAGCGTCTCCCGCTCGACGGTGGACAGCGGGGCCTCGAAGTGGCGCTCGACGACGCGCACGTGCACGTCGACCGCCTTCAGGAAGATCTCCGAGGCCTTGTCGGTGGGCCGGATCAGGGTCACCCGCCGGTCGCCTTCATGGCGGCCCCGGGTGACCAGCCCCGCCTTCTCCATCCGGTCGAGCAGCCGGGTCATGCCCCCGCTGGTCAGGGTCAGGTCGAGGGCGTTGATCGCGGTGCAGGCGCCGTGGTCGCGGTAGAGGCGCAGGAGCACCTCGAACATCACGTGGGTGATCCCGACCTCCTCCTGCAGCGCCTTGTCGATCAGGCGTTCCAGCGCGGTGGCCGACCGGATGAGGTGGCCGAAGCCGGGGCTCAGCCGATCACATGCGGTGCGTTCTGGGGTCGGGGTCCGATCCATTGCACTCCTGACGGGGGGAAATCTGAGCGTTCGCCCAAAATCGTATCGGCGACCCGGCACCCCGCCCCCGAGCAGGCGTGCAGCGCGGCCAGCCGGCCCGACAGGCCGGCGATCAGCGCCGGGTCGGCGGTGGCCGCCAGGTTCGTGAGCTGGTGGGGGTCGCTGATCATGTCGTAGAGCTGGCGCTCGCCGGTGGCGTACTCGACGTAGGCGTGGGTCTCGGTGCGCAGCGCCCGGTAGGTGGGCGGGCAGCCGGGCGCGTAGTCGGGCTTGTCGAACTCCACCAGCACGGCGTCACGCCACGGCACCCGCCGGCCCTGCAGCAGCGGGACCAGCGACCGGCCCTCGACGAAGCCCGGCACCTGCGCGCCGGCCAGCTCGGCGAAGGTCGGGCCCAGGTCGACCGTCGAGCCCAGCGAGGTGTCGACCCGCCCGGCCTGCACCCCCGGCCCGCGCACGATCATCGGGACCCGGATGTCCTCCTCGTAGGGCGTCGTCTTGCCCGACCGCAGGCGGTGCTGCCCCAGGTGGAAGCCGTTGTCGGAGCCGAAGAAGATGTAGGTGTCGTCGAGCTTGCCGGCCTGCTCCAGCGCCGAGACGACCGTGCCGACCAGGTCGTCGAGGCCCGCCGTGGAGCGCAGCCGGTCGCGGTACATCTGGTCGATGTTGTGCCTGACCCGCTTCGGGATGCGCCCGCGCTGCTGCACCCAGAGCGGCTCGGCCGACACGTCCTCCTGGTTGTAGGAGGGGGTGCGCGGCGCCTTGACCCCCTCGAAGGCGTCGGCGTGGCGCGGCGCGTGGTTGGCCGGGCGGTGCGGCGCGGTGGGGGACAGGTAGAGGAAGAACGGGTCGCTGCGGCTCACGAACCCGGCGGCCTTCTGGGCCAGCACGTCGGTCAGGTAGTCCTCCGGCTGCTCGCCGCGCTCGACGATGATGCCGTCGTCGTTGAGGGCGTAGCCGTATTCGCGGTACAGGTTGGTGACCGGCACCGCCCATTCGTCCCAGCCCGGCGGGATGTAGGTGCGCGGCACCTCGGGGCTCGGATACTGGTTCAGGTACTTGCCGAACAGGGCCGTGCGGTAGCCGGCGCCCTTCATCCAGGTGCCGATCGTGCTCTCCTCCAGCGGCTTGAACCGGGGGAACCCGCCCGTGGGGAAGCGGTTGCTGGTCACGCCGTGGCTGTGGATGTACTGCGCGCGCAGGATCGACGAGCGCGATGGGCAGCACCACGGGTTCGTCACGTAGAAGTGGGAGAACGTGGTGCCGCTCGCCGCCAGCTTGGAGATGTTGGGGAACCGGTGGAGGTCGGCCGTGTCGAGGTCGTCGGCGAGGATGAAGACGACGTTCGGAGGAGCCTTCACCGATGCCTTCGCGGGCACCTTCGGGGCCGACTTGGCGGTGGCGGGCGTGATGGTCAGCGGCGCCGCCAGGAGGGCCAGGGCGAGGCCGCAGGTGAGACTCCTCTTCAACATGGGGCAGATCATTGCCGCTGTTACACCTGCGAAAACGTACATTTAGCAGCGGACCGTACACGATACGTAGTTGATTCTCCCAACCGGTTGCACCGTTCTAATGCCTCCGGGACAGTGATTCGTATGAGATCCGGGGGTTCACGTATTCGGCTGTTCACCCGTCGTTCCCTGTCCTGTTGCGATCGGCGGCTACCGTGAGCCCGTCGTGAACGGGTCCATGGAGAGTTCTGCGAGTAATGGCGGTTCGTCCGTCGCGTGGGTCGAGTCCCCGCTGCAACTGCTGTGCGTCATCGAGGCGCAGCACGCGGGTCTGCTCGGCGACGACGCCGTCGTCGTGCCGCGGTCGGGCCTGCCCGCGCTGCGGCTGACCCGCAACGAGATCTCCCGGCTCGCGCTGCCCGACGGGCTGCGCTTCGCCGAGCCGTCGGCGAAGATGCCCAAGCCCGGCCGGTCGTGGGCGGTGGGCGACGCCTTCTCGGGCCGCGTCCAGCTCAGCCTCCTGACGTCCCCGGTGCGCCGGCTGCTGCTCGTCGACGACGGGCTGGCCACCATCCGGCTCCTCGAACTGCTCGCCGAGCGCCGCCCGCTGCTGCGCGCCCGCGCCGTGCCCGGAACCGCGCGCACCGCCATGGGGGCGGTCGCCGGGGTGCGGCTGCGCCGGCTGGCCCGCCGCGGCCGCCTCACCGTCTTCACCGCGCTGCCCGTGCCCGACGAGGTGGCCGACGCCGTCCGCGCCCTCGGCGCGTCCGTGGTGCGACACGACTTCCCGTGGTTGCGCAGTCAGCCCGGCAGGCGTCCGCCGGCCGAGAAGACGGTCGTGCTGGGCACCTCCCTGGTCCGCAACGGGCTGATCCACCGCGAGGCCTACGTCAAGTGGCTGACCGGGCTCGACGAGCCGGTCGCCTACTATCCGCACCGCCGCGAAGACCCCAAGGACCTCGACCGGGTCCGCCGCATCGACGGCGTCACGGTGTACGAGAGCGGCGCCCCCGCCGAGATGACGCTGCGCGACCTGCGGCCCGGCCAGCGGGTGCTGAGCCTGCCGTCGACGGCGGTCACGTCTCTCCGTATCCTGCTGCGGGCACGCGGCGTCTCGGTCGAGACGGTCGAGGTCCCCGACGAATGGTGGACCGCCTCGGCGGGTCCCTCCCTCCGCTCCCACCTCCAGCTTTTCGCACACGAAAGAGTCGCTCCTTGATCCGCGTTTTCGCCGTGGCCGATTCCGACTCCTACCTGAAGTGGGCCGCGGGGCTCATCGGCGGGGCGCCCGGCGACTGGAAGCTCGAACTCGCCGTGGTGCGCACCCCCATCGCGCCCTCGGAGTCGCAGATCGCCGCCGCCGTCAGCGGCACCCGCTTCCACGACGTGCCGACGCTGGGCGCGCGGGCGCTGCGCAAGGCCGCCGAGCGGTTCCGGCCCGACGTGATCCTGGTGTCGTGCACCGGCCCGGTCGTCGACGCGCTGGTCAGCGAGGTCCTCGCCGGGCTGAGGCCGCGCCCGGTGTTCGTCACCGGGCTGCCGGGCATCTCGGTCCCGGCCACCGAGAAGGCCTGGATCTACCGCAGCGGCTGCGACCTGTTCATCCTCCACTCCGGCCGCGAGGTGCGGGAGTTCGGCGAGATCGCCCGGCGGCTCGGCGGCGGCGGGCAGGTGGCGCTGGCGCGGCTGCCCTACCTCGACCTGACCGGCCACCCCTCGGCGGGCGAGACGCGCGACCGGGTCGTGTTCGCCACCCAGGCCAAGGTGCCGGTGCGGCGTGACGACCGCGAGAGCGTGCTGCTGGCGCTGAAGGCGCTCGCCGAGGCGCGGCCCGACCTGCGGGTGGTCGTCAAGCTGCGGGCCCGCGACGACGAACGCCAGACCCACAACGAGAAGCACCACTACGAGCGGCTCTGGAACACCATGGCCGCCGAGGGGCGGGTCCCGGCGGGCCTGCTGTCGTTCGAGGCCGGGCCGATGCACGAGCACCTGGCCCGCGCCCACGGGTTCGTCACGGTCTCCTCGACGGCGGCGCTGGAGGCCATCGCCCAGGGCGTGCCGCTGCTCGTGCTGTCCGACTTCGGGGTCAGCGCCGAGATGATCAACCTGGTGTTCGAGGGCTCCGGCTCGCTCGGCACGCTCGACGACCTCGCCAAGGCCGACTTCCGCACCCCGACCCCCGAGTGGTGCGCGGCCAACTACTTCCACGAGGCCGCCCACAACGACTGGGCCGTGCGCACCCTCGCGCTGGTCGAGGCCGCCCGCGCGGGCACGCTGACGCCCTCGACGTCGCTGCTCGACGGCCCCCAGCACGCCGCCGCCCGCCGCCGCGCCCGGTTGCGCATCGAGGTGCCGCCCAAGGTGCTGCGTTACGGCTACCGCGCCAAGAAGAAGATCCGCAAGCTGCTCAAGTAACGATCGCCCGTCACGGCGCGTGAGCATCCGTTGACGGGGATTTGTTCCGGATGACATCGATCGGCAACGGCCCGCTCATGCACTGAGGGGCATGAGAGTCGACGGTACCGCCCACCCCGTGGTGGTGATCGGCGGCGGCCAGGCCGGGCTGGCGATGAGCCACTGCCTGACCCGCCTGGGCGTCGGCCACGTCGTGCTGGAGCGGGGCCGCGTCGGCGAGTCGTGGCGCTCCCGGCGCTGGGACTCCTTCTGCCTGGTCACCCCGAACTGGCAGTGCGACCTGCCCGGCCACCCCTACGCGGGCGGCGACCCCGACGGCTTCATGGTGCGCGAGGAGATCGTCGCCTACCTGGAGGCGTACGCCGCCTCGTTCGCGCCGCCCCTGGCCGAACGGGTGACGGTCACCCGGCTGACCGCCGTCGAGGGCGGGTTCGCCGTCGCCACCGACCGGGGCGTGCTGACCGCCGGGCAGGTCGTGGTCGCGACCGGCCCCTACCAGACGCCGGTCGTGCCTCGGCTGGCCGAGCGGCTCACCGTGCCCTCGCTGCACTCCGACGCCTACCGCGCCCCGGACGGCCTGCCCGACGGCCCGGTGCTCGTCGTGGGAAGCGGGCAGTCGGGCTGCCAGATCGCCGAGGACCTGTTCCTGGCCGGGCGGACCGTCCACCTCGCCGTCGGCACCGCGCCCCGGGTCGCGCGCCGCTACCGGGGGCGCGACGTGGTCGAGTGGCTCGACCTGATGGGCCACTACGACCGGCCGATCACCGAGTTCGACGATCCCGAGGCCGTGCGGGCCCGCGCCAACCACTACGTGACCGGGCGCGACGGCGGACACGACATCGACCTGCGGGCCTTCGCGCTCCAAGGCATGCGCTTACACGGTCGGCTCACCGGCATCACCGGGGGCCGGTTCGAATTCGCCGACGACCTGGCGGCCAACCTCGACCACGCCGACGCGGTGTCGGAGGGCGTGAAGGACTCCATCGACGCCTACATCGCCTCCAACGGGATCGCGGCCCCCGCCGAGGAGCGCTACGTCCCGGTCTGGCGGCCACCTCCGGGGACCTCCACGGTCCGCGCCGACGAGATCGCCTCGGTCGTCTGGTGCACGGGCTTCCGGCGCGACCACTCCTGGATCAGGGTGCCGGTGTTCGACGGGACCGGCTACCCCGCCCACACGCGCGGGGTGACGGGCTGGCCCGGGCTCTACTTCCTCGGCCTGCCCTGGTTGCACACCTGGGGATCCGGCCGCATCGTCGGGGTCGGCCGCGACGCCGAGCACCTCGCCGGGCACGTCTCCGCCCACCTCGCCGGGCGGGCGCCCTCCGCCTCCGGCTACCACGTCCACCCCGAGCTGCTGGGGACGTGATGATCACCAGAGACGCCCATCGCCACCTGGGGATCCTGCCCGCCTACCCCTTCTACGGCGGGCCGCCGGTCCGGCCCGACGTCGGCGCCCGCGCCACCATCACCGAGCTCCTGCGCGACCTCGACCGCGAGGGCACCGAGCGGGCGCTGGTGATCCCGAACTACGGCGTGCCCGACCCGGCCGTCGCGTTCTCCTTCAACGACCTCTGCGTCGAGGCCGCGGCCCGCGACGACCGGATCAGGGCCGGGCTCTGGGTCTCGCCGCTGCCCGCCGACGAGTCGCGCACACTGGCCGCGCTCGCCCTCGCCAGCGAACCCGGAGTCCGGGCGCTGAAGCTGAGCTTCCTGCTCGGCGGACGCCCCGCCGACCCCTCCTGCCGGGCGCTGCTCGACCGCATCTTCACCGTCGCCCGCGACGGGGACCTGGTCGTACACGTCCACACCTCGCCCGGCGCGGCCTCCGACGTCGACGAGATCGCCCACCTGGTCGAGCGGTACGGCGACGCCGTCGCCATCCACCTCGTCCACTTCGGCGGCGGCGCGTCGGGCCACATCAAGCTCGCCGGGTCGCGGTTCTTCGACTGGATCGCGGCCGGCAAGCGCGTCTACACCGACCTCTCCTGGGCCATCGGGTTCGCCCCGCGCTGGCTGGCCCAGGAGATCGACCGGCGCGGCCTCGGCCACGACCGGCTGCTGTTCGCCAGCGACGAACCCTGGGGCGACCACCCCGGGGAGCACGCCCGGCTCAGCGCCGCCGTGGGGGACGGCGAGCTGGCCCGGCTGGTCTTCCACGACACCTTCGAGAAGCTCTACGGATAGGAGCAACCCATGACTGAACTGACCGATCTGGAGCAGGCCAGCCTCACCGAGATCCCCCACCCGTCGCTGCCCGACGGGTCGAGCCTCTACGGCGAGACGAAGGTCTTCCCCGACTACAAGGCCGAGGAGGGCGAGACCTACTTCACGCTGGTGCACGGCATCGCGCACGAGTCGTCGGTCAGCTTCGTGGCCGTGCTCCAGGCGACCCGGGCGCTCCGCAAGGGCTTCGAGTCGGCCATCTACTTCTATGGACCAGGGTCGTTGAACTGCCTGGCCACCCGGGGCTTCCCGACGACCGGCAACTCGGCGTTCCCCGGTGAGCACAACATCAACAACTCGCTGAAGACGTTCATCGCCGAGGGCGGCAAGGTCTTCTGCTGCCGGTTCGGGTTGTCGCTGCACGGCGCGCGCGAGGAGGACCTCATCGAGGGCGTCATCCCGACGCACCCGCTCGACGTCCAGGACGCGCTGATCCATTACACCCGCAAGGGCGCCGTCATCAACTCGACGTACATGTTCTGATGACCGACCGCGTCTCGACCCGCGTCGACGTGGCCATCCGGGGGGTCCGGCTCGACGCGCCCGTACGGCGGACCGGGGGCGCCGGTCCGTCGGACGACGGGCACCTGCTCGTCGACGGCGCCAACGCCGCGCTGCCCCTCGACCCCGCCAGCCCCTATGTCGTCCGCGACGGGCGGCTCTACCTGGGCGGCACCGACATGGGCGTGGCCGTCCGGGCCGTGCGCCGGCCCCGGTTCTACGATTTGGCCACCGCCGACGGCGTGCCCTACGAGAAGATCGCCAAGCTGCACGGCGCCGACGTGCTGGCCACGACCGTGGTGCAGACCTGCGTGCGGTACGCCGAGGAGGAGCGCTGCCGGTTCTGCGCCGTGGAGGAGTCCCTGGCCTCCGGCGCGACCGTGGCGGCCAAGACGCCCGCGCAGCTCGCCGAGGTGGCCGCCGCGGCGGTCCGGCTCGACGGGGTGCGGCAGATGGTCATGACGACCGGAACCACGTCGGGGCCCGACCGCGGGGCCAGGGTGCTGGCGCGGTCGGTCCGGGCCGTGCTGGCCGCCGTGCCAGGGCTGCCGATCCAGGTGCAGTGCGAGCCGCCCGCCGACCTCGCCTGGATCGCGGAGCTGAAGCGGGCCGGGGCGCACGCGATCGGCATCCACGTCGAGTCGCTCGACGACGAGGTCCGGCGGCGCTGGACGCCCGGGAAGGCGCGCACACCCCTCGCCGACTACTGGGCCGCCTGGGACGAGGCGGTCCGCGTCTTCGGCCGCAACCGGGTGTCGACCTACCTGCTGATCGGGCTGGGCGAGTCGGCCGACGAGATCGTCGCGGGGGCCTCCGAGCTGATCGCCCACGGCGTCTACCCCTTCGTGGTGCCCTACCGGCCGCTCGCCGGCACGCTGGCGCGGCGGGACGGCGTACCGGCGCCGTCGAAGGACCTGGTGCGCGACGTGACGGAGAGAGTGGCCGCGATGTTGCGCGGCGCCGGGATGACCGGCGCCGAACAGGGCGCGGGCTGCGCGGCCTGCGGCGCGTGCAGCGCCCTGGCCACGGCGGGCGGGTGAGGGCGTGACCTCCGTCTGCGACGTGCTGCTCACCGGTTCGGCCGGGCCCGCCGCCGCCCGCGGGCTCGACGTGCCCGCGCTCCTCGGGGCGACCGGGGCCGCGCCCGCCCGGTTCGTCGTCGAGGCGACCGCCGACCGCGGCTGCCTGTACGCCTACCGGCTGCTCCGCCGGCGGGTCTTCGTCGAGGAGCAGGGCCTGTTCGAGGACGACGACCTCGACCACCGCGACGAGGACCCGCGCACCGTCGTGCTGGTGGCCCGGGACGCCTCGGGGGCCGTGCTGGGCGGGGTGCGGCTCGGGCCCGAGACCGACGGGCCCGACATCGGCTGGTGGCGCGGCTCCCGGCTCGTCGTCGACCCGGCGCGGCGCGTGGCCCCCGGGGTGGGGGCCGCGCTGGTCCGGGCGGCGTGCGCGTACGCCGAGGACGCGGGCGTGTTGCGGTTCGAGGCCGACGTGCAGGAACGGGCCGTCCCGCTGTTCACCCGGCTCGGCTGGCGGCCGGTCCGGGCGGTGCGCGTCGCCGGACGGCCGCACCACACGATGCGGTGGCCCATCGGGCGGCTGGCCCGCGCCGCCGAAGGGAAGGCCGCGCTCGGGCCGCTGCTGCGCGGGCTCTCGCCCGGCGGGCGCGGCTGGGTCGGCGACGACGGCGCGCCGGTGCCCGGCAGCGACGTGGTCGCGGCGTGCGACGCGATCCTGCCCTCGATGGTCGAACGCGACCCCGACTGGGCCGGATGGTGCTCGGTGCTGGTCAACGTCAACGACCTCGCCGCGATGGGGGCGACCCCGGTCGGGCTGCTCGACGCCCTCGGGGCCCGCGACGCCTCGTTCGCGGCGCGGGTGCTGACCGGGCTGCGGCGCGCGGCCAGCGCCTACGACGTGCCGATCCTCGGCGGGCACACCCAGCTCGGGGTGCCGGCCGCGCTCTCGGTCACCGCGCTCGGGCGCGCCGCGTCGCCGGTGCCCGGCGGGGGCGGGCGTCCGGGCCATCGGGTACGGCTGACCGCCGACCTCGGCGGCCGGTGGCGCAGCGGCTACACCGGTCGGCAGTGGGACTCCACCTCGACCCGGACGACCGAGGAGCTGCGCGCCATGCTCGGCGCGGTCGGCGCGGCCCGGCCGGCGGCGGCCAAGGACGTGTCCATGGCCGGCATCGCCGGGACCCTGGGCATGCTGGCCGAGGCCGGCGGCTGCGGCGCGGTGCTCGAACCGGCCCGCGTGCCCCGGCCCGCCGGGGTGACGATGGGCGACTGGCTCACCTGCTTCCCGGGCTTCGCCATGCTGACCGCCGGGGGTCCCGCGCTGCCCGCGGGGCCCGCCGCCGGCGCGGAGTGCGGCGAGCTCGTGACGGGGAGCGGGGTGCGGCTGCGCTGGCCCGACGGGGTGGTGACGGAGGGCGTGCACGGCGCGGTCACCGGACTCGGAACGGCCTGAGGAGGACGCATGACCATTCGGCTGGCGGCCGTCGCCGCCCCCTTCGGCCGGGACCTCGACGCGTGCTTCGCCACGATCGGGGTCCTGGCCTCGCAGGCCCGCTCACAGGGCGTGTCGGTGCTGGCGCTGCCCGAGGCGTGCCTGGGCGGCTACCTGGCCGACCTCGGCGGCTCGGCCGCCGGGCCGCCCGCGCTGCGCCGCGACGGCCCGGAGCTCCAGCGCCTCGCCGCCATCGCCGGGGACCTGGTGATCTGCGCCGGGTACTGCGAGGCCGACGGGGACGCCCGGTACAACTCCGTGGTCTGCCTGACCGGTGACGGCGTCCTCGGCCACCACCGCAAGGTCCACCAGCCGCTCCGCGAGGACCGCAGCTACGCGGCCGGCGACGGCTTCACCGCCTTCGACACCCCGGCCGGGCGCATGGGCATGATGATCTGCTACGACAAGGCGTTCCCCGAGTCGGCCCGCACGCTGGCCCTCGACGGCGCGGAGATCGTCGTCTGCGTGTCGGCCTGGCCCGCCAGCCGCACCGACCCCGCGCCCGATCTGGCCGACGACCGGTGGACCCGCCGGTTCGACCTGTTCGACCAGGCGCGGGCCCTGGAGAACCAGGTGGTGTGGGTGTCGTCGAACCAGTCCGGCTCGTTCGGCGACCTGCGGTTCGTCGGCCGCGCCAAGATCGTCGCACCGGGCGGGGAGATCCTCGCCGCGACCGGCGTCGAGGGCGGGGTCGCCGTCTGCGACGTGGACGTGCCCGGGGCGCTGGCCGCCGCGCGGCGGTCGATGGGGCATCTGCGGGATCGCCGTCCCGAGGCGTATGCGGCAGGATCGTGACCCGTGCTCCGCATCGCCGCCGCCTCCGCTCACTTCGGCCGTGACCTGGAATTCGACCTCCAGCGGGTCGCCAAGCTCATCGCCGACGCGCGCCAGGAGGGCGTCGGGCTGCTCGTGCTGCCCGACGCCGCCCTCGGCGGCTACCTCGCCGACCTGCGCCACCCCGACCCGGACGCGCTGCCGCCCGCGCTCGACCCCGACGACGCGCTGATCAAGCGGGTCGCCGGACTGGCCGCCGAGATGGTCGTCTGCGTCGGCTACTGCGAGGCCGAGGGGGAGTCGCGCTACAACGCGGCCGTCTGCGTGAGCGGCGACGGCGTGCTCGGCCGCCACCGCAAGGTGCACCTGCCCGCCGGGGAGGTCGCCGCCTACTCGCCCGGCGACCGCTTCGACGCGTTCGACACCCCGGCCGGGCGGATCGGCATGCTGATCGACTACGACAAGACGTTCCCCGAGTCGGCCCGGTCGCTGGCGCTCGACGGCGCGCAGATCGTCGCCTGCCTGTCGGCGTGGCCCACCAGCATCACCAACCGGGCCCCGCGCATGGCCCAGGACCGCCAGTCGCGCCTGTTCGACCTGTACGACTGCGCCCGCGCCGCCGAGAACCAGGTGGTGCTGGCCTCGTCGAACCAGACCGGCGCGATGGGCGGCATGCGCTTCCTCGGCCAGGCCAAGGTGGTCGGCCCGGGCGGCGACATCCTGGCGCGGACGTGGTCGAAGGCCGGGCTCGCGGTGGCCTCCCTCGACGTGGCGGCCGAGATCGCCCAGGCGCGGCGGGTGCTGCGGCACATCGGCGAACGGCGGCCGGAGGCGTACCGGGCATGAGGATCGCGCTGCTGACCTACTCGACCAAGCCGCGCGGCGGGGTCGTGCACACCCTGGCCCTGGCCGAGGCGCTGGCCGACCTCGGGCAGGAAGCCGAGGTGTGGGCGCTCGGACGCGGCGGCGACCGCCGCTTCCACCGGGGGGTGCGGGTGCCCGTGCACATCGTCGACTGCCCCGACGTGCCCGGCGAGACGGTGGGGGAGCGGGTCCTGCGCTCGATCGACCTGCTGCGCGAGGCCTTCACGTCGTCGGCGTACGACGTCGTGCACGCCCAGGACTGCATCACCGCCAACGCCGTCGGGCGCTGCGTCCGGACGGTGCACCACATCGACCACTTCACCACGCCCGAGCTGGCGGCCTGCCACGAACGCGCCCTGGTCGAACCGTTCGCGCACATCTGCGTGTCGTCGGCGGTGGCGGCCGAGTTGTCGCAGGGGTGGGGCATCTCGGCGTCGGTCATCCCCAACGGCGTGGACGCCGCCCGCTTCGCGACGGCCGACGGATCACCGTGGCGCGCCCGGTTCGGCCGGTACGTCCTGACGGTCGGTGGCATCGAACCCCGCAAGGGCTCCCTCGACCTGCTCGAGGCGCACGCCCTGCTGCCGGAGTATCCGCTGGTCGTCGCGGGCGGCGAGACGCTGTTCGACTACCGGGCCTACCGGTCGGCGTGGGACAGCCGCGCGGCGGAACTGGGCGTCGCGCCGGTCGTGCTCGGCCCGGTGCCCCACGACGACCTGCCCGGCCTGGTGGCGGGGGCGGCGGCGTTCGCGTTCCCGTCGACGAAGGAGGGCTTCGGCCTGGCGGCGATGGAGGCGCTGGCGGCCGGGGTGCCGCTGGTCGTCCGCGACCTGGCCGTCTTCCGCGAGGTCTTCACCGGCGCGGCCCTGTTCGCGACCGATCCCGCCTCGCTCGCGGCGGCGCTGCGGGACGCGGTGACGGTCCCGTCGCCGGAACGGCTCGCCCGCGGGAGGGCGCTGGCCGCCCGGCACACGTGGCGCAAGGCGGCGGAGGCGCACCTGGAGTTCTACCGGGCCCACTGAACGGCCGCCCCGCGCACGAGTGGCGCGGAGCGGCTCCGGTGTTCCGATCGCCGATCAGGCGTCGGCCTCGCAGGCCGTCTCGGTCTCGGCGGTGCACTTGTCGAAACCGCCGACCCCGTTCGCGGTGTCGATTCCGTCGTTGCCCTTCAGGATGTCGTCGTCGGAGCCCCCGTTGAGCCCGTCACGGCCCGGGCCCCCGTTCAGGACGTCGAGGCCCGCGCCGCCCCGCACGGCCGACTGGAGCGCTGTTTCGTTGGTGAACGTGTCGTTGCCCCCGAGCAGCGAGACGTCCAGGAACTGGACGGCGCTGGAGCACTGGGCCACCGTCCCCGACGTGGTACACCCTGCTCCCACGACGATCTGCGAGTTGGAGTCGACGGTCAGCGCCCCCTGGAAGAAGCTGACGTTGACGATGTCCTCGTCTCCGGTGCCGACGATGAAGAGCGTCTTTCCCGAGACGTGGACGGACGTGACCGCCGCCGCCTGCGCGGGACTCGTGACCATCACCAGGCTCGCCGCGGCGAGCGCTAAGGCGGTGAGGACACGCTGTGCGAATGACATGTGATTTTCCCCCGTCTGGTTGGGTTGAGACGGGGTCCAGGAAACCGCGGAAGCCCGCGGCCGTCTGCGGACAAATACTCACGGCTCCAGGGATTCGGGGATCGAGTCGCTGTTGCCGCCCGGCCGCTGGGTCTTGCCCGCCGCGTCGTAGATCTTGACCCACTTCACCGTCGGGAACTGCTTCAGGGTCGCGTTCAGGTGGTTGGCGACGGTGAACGTCGCGCCGCCGCTCTTCACCTTCCCGGTCAGGTAGACCCGGGCGACCTTGTTCGTGACGGTCAGCTTGCTGTAACCGGTCGCGCCGGAGTTCACGAAGCGCAGCCCGCTCGCCCGCTCGGCCGCCGTCGGCCCGGCGAACAGCCGCTGGAGCGCGCCGTGGGCGGTGCTCGGCGGGATCACCGGCCGCGACACCGCCTTGAGCTTCGGCTCGCGGGGCAGGTCGAGGAAGTAGGCCTTCACCGGGACGGTGCGGTAGCCCACCGTGAAGTCGACGACGATCCGGCTCGGCTTGGTCAGCGTGTACATCCGGTAGGGCACCTTCTTGGCCAGCCCCACCCCGAACGACAGGGTCGCCTCCCAGTCGCCCGTGTTGACGACCTGGATGACGCCCGGCAGCGCGTACGTCCGCCGGGAGGCGCCGTAGGTCGAGCCGCCCGTGTCGTCGTGACCCCGGGCGTCGAAGAACCGTAAGGCGAGCTTCGCGGCGCCGGGGACGGGCACGGTGTGGCCCGATCCGTCGGCGATCAGTTTGGGCACGTACTCCGCGATCCGCGTGGGTGGCAGCCCGTTGCGGAACTCGAAGACGAGGCGGTCGACGCCGGGGTGGCGGTCGGCCCTGACCGCCACGAGCTGGGGCACGGCCTTCGCCGTCGCCGAGGCCGGGAGCAGGGCGGCGGGCGCGAGCAGGGCCGGCGCCAGCAGGGCGCCGACGAGAAGGGAGCGGATGCTGATCATGGTCTCTCCGAGGGTTTGTCACGTTCCAGGGACGAGCCGTCCCGGAGCCGGTGGGCTCCGGGCACGACTGACCTTTAAGACGCGGCGAACCGCTCAGGAGTTCTCAGACCGTATGGAGATGTCGCTTCCCGGCAATCTCCGTCAGAACGTCCCGGTGAAGGCCCCCGGGGTCGTCACCCCCGCGCCCGGCCCGAAGGTGTGCCGGACGCCCGTCTTCGTGGTGATGACGTAACCGGTCGCCGTGGCGGCGATGTCGGCCGCCTCCGCCGAGCCCTCCGGCAGGTCGCCCAGGTGCTCGGCGTCGCCGAAGGCGAACACGTTCCCGGCCACGTCGACCATCACGTAGCCCCTGCCGGTCGCGGTGCCAGCCATCGCCACGATCGCGCGCTCGAACGTCGTCGCGTTGCCGTACCACTTCGCCGCGCCGAACGGGTGGACCTGCCCGGCCGAGGTCAGCAGCCAGTAGCCGCCCGTCGTCACCTCGATGTCGACGAACCGCCCGCTGTAGCCCTCGGGCGAGGCGGTGATCCACACCCCGGGCCCGTAGACCTGTCCCGTCGAGGTCGTCACCAGGTAGCCGTTCGGGGCCGCGTCGATCGCCACCAGCTCACCCTCGGCGGTCGCGGGGCGCGCGACGGCGGGCGCGGCGTCGCCGTACGGGAAGATCTGGCCCGCCGACGAGAGCAGCCAGTAGCCGGCGCCCGACGGCGTCACGGCGGCGTCGGTGACGCGGCCCGACACCGCCGGGGCCGGGCCGGGCAGGCCGCCGAACACCTGGCCGGTCGAGGTCACCGCAAGATGGCCCGCGCCGAACGGCCGGGCGCCGCCGCCGTTCACCAGCACCGGGTAGTCGGCCGGGCCGCCGTCGGTCGACAGGATGCCCATGTTCTTCTTCGCGTGCACGACGCCCGCGACGCTGTAGGAGGCCCAGAACGAGTCGAGCCGCCCGCCGTGCCAGCGCATCGGGTTGCGCACCACCTGGGAGTTCTGCCCGACCGTCACGACGTTCCTGGTGCCGTCCTTGTTGACGGTGACGCGTTCGACCACGACCACGTGCCCGGCCGCGCCGCTGCGGTTCATGACGATCATGTCGCCGGGCACGATCGTCTTGATCGAGCCGTTGGCCTGCCGCTCCATGCCGAGCGCCGCCGCCCGGGTGAAGATCTGCGAGGCGATGCCGACGCCGGAGAAGACGCCCGAGTGCCAGCCGCGCCGCAGGTAGAAGCGCTGCGGCAGCTCCACGCACTGCCACCAGTTGTAGGAGACGCCGCCGACGTGCTTCTGGCCGGCGCAACTCGTCGCGGTGCTGGCGCCGCAGACGGGCACGCCGCCGCCGGCGAACCAGGACGTGCCCGCGAGTCTCAGCGGAGCCCCCGCCGCCGACGCCTCGGCCGGCACGGTGGGGGCGAGCACGCCGGCGGCGGCCATTCCGCCGGCGATGATCTGTTTGAGAGGGGTGGACATACGGCAAGGGTGCCGAACCCTCACGTCACAGAATGTGTGGAATACCCCTTTGGTATCACCCGGAACCGATCAGCCTTTGACGATCTGCTTCAGCCGGGCCAGCCCGCTCTTGGGGGGTTGCGCGGGCGGCGGCGCGGGCTTCTCGATGATGCCCAGCGCCTCCAGGCGCTTCTTCTTGAAGTAGCGCATCGGGCCGTTGGCCTTGACGTACGCCTCGGCCGCCGGCCGCAGCGCCGGATGGGCGGCGCTCTGCATGCAGTAGGCGACCGCGTCGACCAGCCCCGCCAGGTCGGCGACCGCCGGTTCGGTCAGGGTGCCGTCGGCGTCGAGGCGGGGGACCGACGCGTCGACGATCGTGACGGGCACCCGGTTGCTGTTCTCGTACGGGGTCAGCCGCTCCAGCAGCAGGTCGGAGCCCACCGTGGCGACCGGGAGGCCGAAGAAGCGGCGGGCCGTCATCAGGGCCGTGGAGAAGCAGCTCACCACCAGGCGGGCGCGGCGGGTCGCGAACAGGACCTCCGCCGGGACCTCGTCGGGGGCGACCGTCAGGCTCGCGTTCAGGCCGGCCGCGATCTGGGCCAGCTCGCGGCCCTGGCGGCGGCCCGCGGCCGGGTGGGGCTTGAAGACGATCGAGCGGTGGCCGCGCGCGACGACGCCCCGGACCATGTCGGCGTGGAGCTTGAACTCCTCGTCGGGGGTGAGGATGCCGAGCGACGAGAGGTACTGGCCCAGGACGATCGCCTCGCCCTCCGGCATCGGGCCCGCCGCCGCCGCGACCCGGCCGACGACGTCGGTGAACGCCTCGGAGGGCAGCGCCCGCGCCGGCACGCCGTACTCCCGGAGCAGCAGGGGAGTCAGCCCGGGGACCAGGTCGAGGTGCAGCAGCCGGGTGATGCGCTGGGAGATCTCGCCCGGGAGCACGTCGCGGGTCGGGCTGTGGGCCATCAGGCCGTCGGAGTAGATCGTCAGCATGGCGTCCTTGAACAGGCCCGGCAGGGCCCGCGCGGGCGGCACGATGACCGACTCCAGCACCATCTCCTCGATGTGCTCCAGGCCCATCGCCTTCTGGAGCAGGCGGCCGAGCATCGGCGTCTCGATCGACCGGGGCTTCCAGTCGGACGGGTGGAGCGGCGCGATGATCTCGTTCCACGAGACGATCCGGTCGAAGCGGTCGCGCAGCGCGCCGAACCCGGGCGCCTCGTCGAGGCCCAGGGCGGCCTCGGGGACGGCGGCGTTGTTGGTGACGATCAGGACCCGCTCGGCGGCGCCCGGCGGCCCGAAGGCCCCGGCGTCGACGGCCGCCGCCAGGGACATCGCGCCGAAGAACCGCGAGGCGTGGAAGACCTGCGTCACGTGACCTCCAGGAGCCGGGCGACGAACTCCCGGCGGTCGGGCTCGATGGCGTCGAAGCTCTCCCGGACCATCGCCTGGGGCAGGCGGCCGAGCCGGTCGGCGCCGCGCGCCTCGAACGTCGCCAGGATCTCGGGCGTGAACCGCTCGTTGTTGGCGAGGTGGTTGGCGAGCAGCGCCAGGAAGGTGCGGACCGCCTTCGGCAGGAACCGCTCCTCCACCTCCTCGAAGACCAGGTCGAAGGCGTCGAAGAAGTGGAGCTGCCGCTCGTCGCCGATCTGGGTGAGCGACTGCGGCACCCCGCGGCGGTAGAAGACGCCGGCCAGCGAGACCGCCGCGAACGACCGGGCCCGCTGGTGCAGCCGCCAGATCCACGGCCGGTCCTCGGCCGTGTGGAGGCCGCCGGGGAAGGTGAGCAGGTCGCCCAGCGACTCGCGCCGGTAGACGCCGGCCCACGCGTAGGGGTAGTCGACCATCGTCTTCGCGTCGGGCGGCATGATCGAGTCACGCGGGTCGAGCACCACCCCGCGCCGGGCGACCGGCGCGCGGTGGGTCTCTCTCTTCAGGCCGTTCACCTGCACGTGGTCGACCCGCACGAAGTCGCAGCCCAGGCCGTCGATCGCGGCGACCAGGTCGGCCAGGTAGCCCCGGCCGATCCAGTCGTCGCCGTCGAGGAAGGTCACGTAGCGGCCGGAGGCCAGCTTCAGCCCGGTGTTGCGGGCGTCGGCCAGCCCGGCCGGCACCTGGTTGCGGATCAGGTGCAGGCCGGGGAGTTCCGCGCGGAACTCGTCGGTGATCGCGCCCGTGTCGTCGGCCGAGCCGTCGTCGACGACGATGTACTCGAAGTCGGCGCGCTGGTTGCGCACCAGCGACGTGAGGGCGTCGGCGATGAAGGGAGCGCCGTCGCGGACCGGGACGATCACCGAGAGGCTGATCACACGGTCACCCTGCGCAGGCGGGCCCGGGGGGCCTCCTCGCCGGGGAAGACGCGCTTGACGCCGTCGCCCAGGGCCTTCTCGATGATGCGGATGTCGCGGACGAGGTGCTCCAGGCCGCTCGGCTCCAGCGAGGCGGCGTGGTCGGAGCCCCACATCGTGCGGTCGAGGGTGATGTGGCGCTCGACCGTGACGGCGCCGAGGGTGACGGCCGCCAGGGAGATCTGCAGGCCGCGCTCGTGGCCCGAGTAGCCGACCGGGACGCCGTAGCGCTCGCGGAGGGTCTGGATCGTGCGCAGGTTGGCCTCCTCGGGAGGCAGCGGGTAGGTCGAGGTGGCGTGCATCATGACCAGGTTCTGCGTGCCCAGGATATCGACGGCGGCGTCGATCTCCTCCAGGGTCGACATGCCGGTCGAGAGCAGGATCGGCTTGCGGGTCTCGGCCAGCGCGCGCAGCAGCTCGTGGTCGGTGATCGACGCCGAGGCGACCTTGTGGGTCAGCACGTTCATGTTCTCGAGGAACTCGACCGACGGGACGTCCCACGGCGAGGCGAACCAGTCGATGCCCTTCTGGGCGCAGTAGAGGGCGATCTGCTGGTATTCGTCCTTGCCGAACTCCGTGCGGATCTTGTACTCCATGTAGGTCATCTCGCCCCACGGCGTCTGCCGGATCTGGGAGCGCTGCTCCATCGGCACGCAGATCTCCGGCGTGCGCTTCTGGAACTTGACCGCGTCGCAACCGGCCTCGACGGCCACGTCGATCAGCTTCTTGGCGATCTCGACGTCGCCGTTGTGGTTGATGCCGATCTCGCCGATGACGTAGACCGGGTGGCCGGCGCCGAGCAGCTTCTCGCCGATGGCGACGGCCTTCGGCTCGACCGTGACGGTGCGGAACCGGGAGGCGGGGACCGGGGCGGGCGCCGGGGCCGGGGCCGCGGGCCGGGCGGCGAGCACCCGGTCGGCCAGCTCGCGGACCGCGCCGGCGCCGCCGCCGTGGGTCAGCACGACCCGGGCGGCCTTGCGGACTTCGGCGTGCGCCTCGGGGACGGTGACCGGCCAGCCGACCAGCGCCATGCAGCCGAGGTCGTTGACGTCGTTGCCGACGTAGGCGACGCGCTCGGGGTCGAGGCCCTCGATGGCCAGCCAGTCGGCCAGCGCGTTCTGCTTGGCCGACAGGCCCTGGAGCACGGGCACACCGAGCTTGCGGGCGCGGGCGGCCACGACGGGGTTCTGCTCGGTCGACAGGACCAGCACCTTGACCCCGGCGCGCAGCAGCAGCGAGACGCCCATGCCGTCGGCCCGGGAGACCGAGACCATCTCGCGGCCCTCGGAGTCGACGAACGCGCGGTCGTCGGTGTGGACGCCGTCGAAGTCGGTGACCACGGCGTCGACGTCGATCGGCAGCGGCGTGTCGACCACGTGGGCCAGCGCGCGCACGATCTCGAGGTCTTCGGGGGTGTCGATCTCGTGGGCGGTCACGCTCTTGACCGGCTGCACGGCGACGGTGCCGAAGAAGCGGTGCCCGGCCTCCAGGAAGCCCTGGGCGCGCATGGCGTAGAAGGCGCCGGTCTCGCGGAAGTGGGGCTCGCGGTCCTGGCGGCGCGGGCGGGTCGCGGGGTCGTGGTTGACGCCCTCGCCCGCCTCCGTCCAGATGAACTCGTAGGTCTCCAGACCGGAGAACACGACGTCGGCCTCGCCGGACAGCACCTTCGCGACGGCGGCGTCGACGTCGGCCGGGTCGATGAACGCGCTGGTGCACTGGACGAGCAGCACGACCTCGGGGGTCTCGCCGAGCGAGGCCAGGGCGTGCAGGACGGCCGACTCGCTCGACGCGGTCGAGCCCGCGATGTCGGCCGGGCGGTCGACGACGCGGGCGCCGGCGGCCTCGGCGGCGGCGGCGATCCCCGCGTGGTCGGTGCTCACGACCACGGTGTCGACGGACTCGGCGCGGACGAGCGCGCTGACGGCCCGGGAGACGAGGGGGATTCCTCCGACCCGCTCCAGGTTCTTCAGCGGAACTCCCACCGAACCACCGCGGGCGGGGACAACGGCCAGGACTCGCACGGGTCAACTCCTCAAAGGGCGGTAACCCCCCAGGGATGGGGGTCCCAGGAAACCTAGTCACGAGTGTGACCTGAATGGGGGTGCTGAGCTTAACGGTTATGAACGTGCATGTTAACTTTCCGTGCCGTTGGCATCACTTTGATCTCTGTGACCGCTCTGACCGGCCGCTTTTTCCCGGCGTTTCAGGGGGTATCGCGGCGTCGGCTACGCGGTTTACCCATAAATCTGGACCCCTACCCAAATGATCAAAATTTAGATAGAAGTCACATATGAGACGTATTTTGCTGGCGGTGAGTTTACCTCTGGTTCTCCTCACCGCCGGATGCTCCGACGCCCCTCAGGAAAGGCAGGACCCGTTGACCACCGCCCTCACCCCCCGCGTCGCCGACACCGTCGCCGTGGACGACCGCCAGGACGCCCTGACGATCGCCTCGGCCGCCCTCGGCCGCGAGGCACAGGTGCGGGTGCTCAAACCGGCGGGCTGGACGAAGGGCTCCACCGGCTGGCCGGTCCTCTACCTGCTGCACGGTTGTTGCGAGCCGACCCCCGACACATGGCTGACCAAGGGCGACGCGGCGAGGGTGACCGAGAACCTGAAGGCGGTCGTGGTCGTCCCGGAGGGCGGCACCGACGGCTGGTACGCCGACTGGCTCGACGGCCCCGCCTGGGAGACCTTCCACCTGAAGGAGATGCTCCCGCTGGTCGAGGACCTCTACGGCGTGGGGGAGCGCCGGGCGATCGCGGGCCTGTCGATGGGCGGCCATGGCGCGATGGGCTACGCCGCCCGCAACCCCGGTCTCTTCGAGGCGGCGGCGTCGTTCTCCGGCGTGCTCGACATCCGCATGGACGTGCCCGGCTTCTCCTCCTTCCTGAAGGACAACGGCGCCGACCCCGACCAGTTGTGGGGCCCCCTGCCCGCCCGCGAGGACAACTGGCGCAACCACAACCCCGCCGACCTCGCCCCGCGGTTGACGGGCCTGCGCCTCTACGTCTCATCGGGCAACGGCGAACCGGGCGAACTCGACGAGGGCGGCGGCACCGACTTCGGCGAACAGTCCATCCTCCGCCAGAACCAGCGTTTCCTCCGCGCCGCCGGAATCGCCGGCCTGACGGTCGAAACCGACCTCTACGGCAACGGCAAACACGACTGGCCCTATTGGACCCGCGCCCTCGAACGCGCCCTTCCCACCCTCCTGCCGGAAGCCTGATTCCGCTCTACAAGCCTTTCCGTTACGGCTCCGCCCGGCCGGCCACCCGACGACGTGTGGCCGCCCGACCCGCCCGCGCCTTTCCTGGATTTCGGGCAGAAGGCTTCCCTCAGCGGCCGGAGCCCTCGGCTCCCGCCACGACATAGTGGCGCGGGGTGATCGCCCCCATTCGGCCAGGGAGCAGGCGGAGGCATTCGGTGTGCAATTCCGCCGGGGTCATCGGCGTTTCCACCCGGCAGACAAGATCGGCGCCGATCGACGCGGGAATGCCGCAGGCGTCGGTCACGAGTTTCGTCACTTCCGGCAATGAGACCCATTGGCCATCGGTGAACACCCAGGAATCGTCCCGCTCAATCGGTGCAATTCCTGAAATTTCGGAAATGTCGGAGACATTTCCGTCCCCGGCGGCGATCAATATCCGCGCGATTCCCTCGCCGAGCAGAAGCGCGTCCTCCCGGGGCAGCACGCGCGGGTCGGCCCACAGGGTCAGGTCGAGTTCGCCGTGCAGCCGGTGCACCCAGAGCGCCGTCCGGCACGGCAACGTCGCCTCCGGCAGCCACGTCGCGCGGACCTCGTCGCCGGCGGTCGCCGGGCGCCCGTTGCGGCCCGTGCCGCTCATGTCGTTGAACACCAGGTCACGGGCGAAGAACACGCCCCGCTCCCGCTGCACCCGCTCCATGATCGAGATCAGCGCGTCCGCGTCGAAGCGGCTGTTCTGGTACGCCCCCAGCGTCGCCCCCCGCACCCCCGCGAGCACCTCCTCGAAGGAGGCCGACACGGGCACCGGGACCAGGGCGTCCTGGGCCAGCGGCCCCACGTACGAACGCAGGTCGGGCCGGAACCGGTTGGCCGAGATGGACAACACCCCCGTCAGCGGCAGCCCGCCGCGCAGCCCGGACAGGGCCGCGTAGGCGGCGAGCACGGAGGCGGAGCCGCTGACGCCCGTCCGGGCGGAGATGCGGGCCAGCGCGCGGGCCGCGCCGGCCGACCGAATCCGCAGGCGGGGCAGCCGCCACTCGTGGCCGGTGTCGTCGACCGAGGCGGTCAGCGTCGAGCGCGGCACCCGCGACAACGCGCCGTCCCAGTAGCGCAGCGCCGCCTCGGCCCGCTTGCGCCCGGCCGGCGAGGTCTCGGCCAGGGCGACGTCGACGGGCTGCGGCGCGGTGACGGGGTCGAGCGGCTTGCCGACGACGATGTCGTCCCAGTCGGCCAGCAGCACGGCCAGCCCGGCGGCGTCGGCGGCGCTGTGGGTGGTCACCAGCGTCACCTGGTCGCCGGACACCCCGACCCGCAGCGGCAGCTCGTTCTCCACGTCGAAGCGCGCCGTGTGGTCGGCTTCGGCGCCGAGCGCGATCACGCCGGAGCCGTGCACCCGCTGGACGTCGCCGTGGAAGGTGGTGCGCAGCGACTCGTGCCGCGCCACCAGCGTCCGGACCGCGTCCTCCACCGAGGCCCCGGCGGGCAGGCCGCGCACCACTCGGTAGTTCATGTGCTCCGGCGGGTCGGTGCGCACGCAGCGCACCATGTTGGCCTGCCCCATCGTGAGCGGGCCCTCGCGGGCCGGCAGCCCCGAGAAGGCGGTCACTGGGGCGTCCCGTGGACGAGCGCGGCGGCCTCCTCGTCGGAGAGCTCGTCGAGCTCGGCGACGATCATCTCCTCCAGCACCGCCGCCAGCTTCTCCACGGTCGGGCAGTCGAAGATGACCCTGATCGGCACCTCGATCCCCGTGATGGCCTTGATCCGGGCCAGCGCGCGGGCCGCCAGCAGCGAGTGGCCGCCGATGGCGAAGAAGTCGTCCAGGGCGCCGACCCCGGTGAGGCCGAGCACCGAGTCGTACACCTCCGCGACGAGCGCCTCGGCGTCGCCGCGCGGTTCGACGTGCCCGAGCGAGGCGCCCGCGTCGGGCGCCGGGAGCGCCCGTTTGTCCACCTTCCCGTGCGGGGTCAGGGGCAGCGCGTCCAGCCACATCCAGACCGAGGGCACCATGTACGCCGGCAGCGCCTCCGACACCCATTCGGCGAGGTCGGTCCGGGTCCCGGTGACGTAGGCGACCAGCCGGTCGGCGTCGGCGACCACCACGGCCCCGGTGACCGCCGGATGCGCGGTGAGCCGCAGTTCGACCTCGGCCGGTTCGATCCGGTGCCCGCGCACCTTGACCTGGTCGTCGATCCGCCCGAGGAACTCCAGCCGCCCGTCGGCCAGGAACCGGGCCCGGTCGCCGGTCAGGTAGACCCGCCCCTGCGGGGTGGGCCGGAACCGTTCGGCGGTGAGCGCGGGCCGGTTGAGGTAGCCGTCGGCCAGGCTCGGCCCGCCCAGGCAGAGCTCGCCGGGCATGCCCGGCGGCACCGGACGCCCGTGGGCGTCCAGCACCAGCACGACCACGCCGCCGACGGGCCGCCCGATCGACGGGCGCTCCTCGTCGCCGGTCACGTCGCCCGCCGTCGCGATGATCGTGCCCTCGGTCGGGCCGTAGGTGTTCACCAGGCGCACCGTGTCGCCGAACCGCTCCCGCCACCGGGCCACGGCCGCCCCGCTCAGCTCCTCGCCGCCGACGATGACCAGCCGCAGCCCCGGGGGCATCTCGACGTCGAGGGTGACCAGCTCGTGGAAGTACGCCGTCGGCAGGTCGAGCACCGTCACGTCGCGCCCGCGCGGCGAGGCCAGGAACTCCGGCAGCGTCAGCGGCCCGCCGGGCAGCAGTTCGAGGGTGGCCCCGGCCGCCAGCGCCGGATAGATCTCCTCGGCGTGGGTGTCGAAGGAGTAGGCCGCGAACTGCACCACGTGGTCGTCGGGCGTGAGCCCGTATGCCTCCCGCATCCACGTCACCCGCGTGGCCAGCGCCCGGTGCCCGACCACGACGCCCTTGGGGGTGCCGGTGGAGCCCGAGGTGAACAGCACGTAGGCGGCGTCCTCGTAGCTCCCCCCGGCCGCCTCGGCGCGCAGGAACGCCTTGCGCGCCTCGGGCAGCGCCGGGTCGACCGGCAGGTAGGCGGCCCCCGAGGCCCAGGCCGCCAGGAGCGCCCCGATGCCCTCGGGGGTCCGGTCGAGCCCGACCTCCCGGATCGTCCGCCCGTTCTCGTGGACGGCGATGGGGAGCTCGCCGTAGGCGACGGCGCGCCCGTCGGTCCGGACGGCCACCGCGCCGGGCCGCTCGGCGATCTGCCGGGCGATCATGGCGGGCACCCGTTCGGGGTCGGGGACGGCGGGGCCGTGCCCGGCCTCGTCGAGGAAGGCCCGGTCGGCGTCGGTCAGCAGCGGCAGCTCCGACAGGCGGCGGGCGGGGTCGGCGGCGACGCCGAGCAGCAGCGTGCGCAGCCGCTCGGCCACGCCCCGCGCGGTGGCGGCGTCGTAGAGGAGGGTGTCGTACTCGAGCTGGACGTGCAGGCCCTCGGCGTCCTGCCAGGCCTCCAGCAGCAGGTCGAACTTGGCCTGGGCGTGCCCGGACGGCAGGTCGGTCACGGTCAGGCCGGCGAACGGGCGCGGCACCCGGCCGGTCTCGTGGGTGTGCAGGATCGCCATCGTCTGGAAGACCGGCGTGCGGGTCAGGTCGCGCTCCAGCCGGAGCTCGGTGACCAGTTTCTCGAACGGCACGCCGCGGTGCTGGAAGGCGTCCAGGACGGTGGTGCGGGTGGCCCGCAGCAGGTCGGTGAACAGCGGGTCGCCCGACAGGTCGCCGCGCAGCACCAGGATGTCGGTCAGGTAGCCGATCACCGATTCGAGCGCGACGGTGTCGCGCCCGGCGTTGGAGGTGCCGACGAGGATGTCGGTGTGCCCGGTGTGCCGCGCCAGCGTGGTCTGGTAGGCGGCCAGCAGCGCCATGAACAGCGTCACCCGGTTGTCGCGGGCCAGCGCGACCAGCCGCTCGGTCTCGGCGAGCCCGACGCGGAAGGTGACCGTGGCGCTCGGCCCGGCGTTGCCGGTGCGGGGCCGGTCGGGGTGCAGGTCGAGCGGGGTCGGCGCGGCGAGCTGCCGCCGCCAGTAGTCGACCGCCGGGCCGGCGTCGCGGGCGCGCTGCCAGACCGCGACGTCGCCGAACTGGAGCGGCACCGGCGGCAGCTCGACGCCGGAGTAGGCGTCGGCCAGCTCGTCGAGCAGGATGTTCAGCGACACCCCGTCGCCGGTGACGTGGTGGGCGACCAGGCAGAGCACGTGCCCGTCGGGCACCTCGACCACGGTGACCCTGATCGCCGGTCCGGCGGTGAGGTCGAACGGGGTGTTGACCCGGTCGGCGACCGGGCGCGCGGCGTCGTCGGCGGCGATCCACTCGATGACCGGCGTGGTGTCCAGGATCTCGACGACGGGCTCGCCGTCGACCGCCGGGAAGCTCGTGCGGAGGATCTCGTGCCGCCGGGCGACCGTGGTCAGGGCGTCCTGCAGCCGGGCGCGGTCGAGGTCGCCGGCCAGGTGCCGGACCATCCACATGTTGAACCCGGCGTCGGTGTCGGGGTGCAGCCGGTTGAGGAACCAGAGGCGCTCCTGCCCGGCCGACAGCGGCGGCACCGTCCCGGCCGGGCGCGGCCGGGGCACGTGGTCGACCGGCGGGCGGGCCGCGTCGACCTGGGCGGCCAGCCCGGCGACCGTCGGGTGCAGGAACACGGTGCTCACCGGCAGCCGGACCAGCAGGCGCGCGATCACCCGGGTGGCCAGCAGCGAGTGCCCGCCCAGGGCGAAGAAGTCGTCGTCGCCGCCCGGCAGTTCGGTCTTGAGCACGTCGGCGAACACCTTGGCGACCAGCCGCTCGGTCCGCGTCCGCAGCACGCGCGCCGGCGCCTGGGCCGCCTCGGCCCTCGGCAGCGCCTTCCGGTCGACCTTCCCGTTGGGGGTCAGCGGCAGCGCGTCCAGCACGACGACCCGGCTCGGCACCATGTACGCCGGCAGCACCCGCCGCGTCTCGTCGCGCACGGCGGCGGCGTCGCCGGTGACGAACGCGACGATGGTGTCGTCCTGGACGGCGCACACCGCCTGGCCGACCCCGTCGATCGACTCCAGCACGGTCTCGATCTCGCCCAGCTCGATCCGGTGCCCCCGGAGCTTGACCTGGTTGTCGGTGCGGCCGAGGAACTCCAGGGTCCCGTCGCCGAGCATCCTGACCAGGTCGCCGGTGCGGTAGAACCCGTCGGGCGTGAACCGCTCGGCGGTCAGCTCCGGCCGCTCGTGGTACCCCAGGGCCACCCCGAGCCCGCCGATGCGCAGCTCCCCGGGCACCCCGATGGGGGCCAGGTCGCCGTCGGGCGCGACGACCCGCACGACCGTGCCCGGCGTCGGGCGGCCGATGCTGATGGCCTCGGCGCCGCGCGGGACGTCCCAGGTGGTCGAGTAGATGGTCGTCTCGGTGGGCCCGTAGCCGTTGATCAGGCGGCGGGTGCGGGCGGTCAGCTCCCCGGCCAGCTTGGGCGGCAGGGGCTCCCCGGCGGTGATCGCGGTGACCGGCGGCCAGTCGGCGGTGAGCAGCACCCGCCAGCCCGACGGCGTCGCCTGCACGTGGGTGACCCCGTGGTCGCGGATCAGGTCGGCGACGACCTGGGCGTCGCGGGCGTCGTCGGCGAACACCACCCGCCCGCCGGTGATCAGCGGCAGGAACAGCTCGACGGCCGAGATGTCGAACGCGGTGCTGGTGAGCGCCAGCCACACGTCGCCGGGCGTCGACCCGACGATGTCCCGCATGCCGAGCAACAGGTTCGCCAGCGCGGGGTGCGGGACGACCACGCCCTTCGGCCGCCCGGTTGACCCCGAGGTGTAGAGAATGTAAGCGGCCGCGTCAGGGGAGGTCGGGGTGAAGTCGGCCTCCGGGACGACGAGATCCTCGTCGCGCAGCACGACCTCCGCGCCTGAATCTTTCAGAATGTATTCAACGCGCGCCTGCGGATAGGCGGGGTCGACCGGCAGATAGGCGGCCCCCGCGAAGTGGGCCGCGAGCATCGCGACGATCGTCTGCACGCCCCGCGAGGTCCTGATCGCGACCAGCCGCGCCGGCGGGAGCGAGGCGGCCACCGACGTGGCCCAGCGGAGCAGCTCGTCGTAGGTGACGTCGTCGACGGCGAGCGCGTCAGGGGTGCGCCGGGCCTGCTCGACGAACAACGAGGTCCAGGTGGCGACGTGGTGACCGGGGGCGCCCTGGCCCTGCTCGGTCAGCCAGGCCCGCTCCTCGTCGGGCAGCAGGTTCACGGTGTCGAGCGGCCGGTCGGGGTCGTCGAGGAGGGCGGTCAGCAGGGTGGCGAATCTGGCGCCCATGCGCCGGGCCGTGGCCTCGGTGAACAGCTCGGTGGAGTAGATCAGCGAGCCCGTGATCGAGCCGTCGGAGTCAGGCCACAGATCGAGCGAGAGGTCGCAACGGGCGCCGGTCCAGCCGCTCGGGAACGACTCGGCGTCGAGGCCGGGGAGCGGGCTCGGCACCGTGTCGGCGGTGTAGCTGTGCAGGGCGAACATGGTCTGGTAGACCGGGGTGCGGCTCAGGTCGCGGGGCAGCCCGAGCTCGGCGATGACGCGCTCCAGCGGCACGTCGGCGTGGGACATGGCCTCGATCAGCGTCCGCCGGGTGGCCTTGATCGCCTCGGTGAACGTGCCGGCCGGGGCTAATCGGAGCGGCAGCATGCTGGTCAGGTGGCCGATGACCTGCTCCAGGCCGACGTGGTCGCGGCGGGAGACCGGAGTGCCGACGCAGAAGTCGTCCTGGCCCGAGTGCCGCGCCAGGAACACCGCGAACGCGGTCATGTAGAGCATGAACGGGGTGGCCCGCATGCGCCGCGCCGTCTCGGCGGCCCGCTCGGCGGTCGCCGCGTCGATCTCCACGATCACCTCGGCGCCCGCGCCGCCGCGCCGCGCCGGGCGCGGCAGGTCGGTCGGCAGGTCGAGCACCGGCACCCCCTGGAGCCGCTCCACCCACCAGCCGGTGTGCCCCGCCTCGGGGGCGTGGACCTGCGGTGTCAGTGGTGGGAGCGCTCCAGTTCCGCCGTACGCGTCGGCCAGCTCGCGGGCCAGCACCGCCACCGACAGGCCGTCGGCGATGATGTGGTGCAGCGCGATGGCCAGCACGTGGTCGTCGGGGGCCAGCTCGATCAGCACGACCGTGATCGGGGGTTGCGACAGGTCCATCGGCGTGTTGGCCAGCTCGCGCACCATCTCCCGCGCCTCGTCGGCGTCGGCCGCCCTGACCTGGGCGATCGGCACGGGGCCCGGCGGCAGCACCTCGGCCGCCGGGGTGGGGAAGCGGGTGCGCAGGTTCTCCTGCCGGGTCGCCGCGGTCTCGAACGCCAGGGCCAGCCTCGGGACGTCGAGGGGGCCGCGCAACCGGTAGGCGTGGCAGGTCGTGTAGGACGGGTCTGCGGGGTCGAGCTGGTGCAGGAACCACAGGCGTTCCTGGGCCGGGGAGAGGGCGCGAGCCAAGGGGGGAACCGCCAAACTAAAACTGGAAAGTTTGCTTACAGTTAGCGAGATCGCCGTCAGTGAACCACGCGGACGGAGGGGCCGACAAGCCCTCGTCCCGGTCATTGTCTGCACGTGGCGGGCGTGCGAGACTGACGATCTCCGCCCAACTGTAAAGACTATTTACAGTAAGGGAAATTGACAAACCGTCGTCGGAAGAGACGTTCCGTGAGCACACTGTCGGCCGACAAGAAGGCCCTCCTCGCCCAGCGGTTACGACGCCGGGAGGAGACCCGGGCGATACCCCCGCGCGACCCGGCCGCGCCCCTCGTGCTCTCCCCGGCCCAGGAGCGCCTGTGGTTCCTGGAGCAGTACCGGCCGGGCACCACGACCTACACCGTCCCGTTGACCATCCGCCTCCAGGGCGACCTCGACGACGCCGTGCTCGAAGCGGCCTTCCACCAGGTCGCGGCCCGGCACGAGGTGTTCCGCACCCGCTTCGCCGCCGACGACGACGGCCTCCCGGTGGTGACCCTGCGGCCCGAGGCGGGGGCCGAGTTCCGGCTGGCCGAGGCCGAGACCGACGAGCAGGCCAGGGAGATCGTCGAGACCGCCCTGGGACGCCCGTTCGACCTGGAGCACGGCCCGCTGCTGCGCGCCCTGGTGGTCCGGCTCGCGCCCGACGACCGGATCCTGCTGCTGGCGGCCCACCACCTGGTCACCGACGGCTGGTCGCACGACATCGTGCTGTCGGAGCTGCTCGCCCTGGCCCGCGGCGAGGCGCTCAAGCCGTCGCCGCAGGTCGCCTACGCCGACTACGCCGTCTGGCAGCGCGACCGCGACCACGCCAGGGACATCGCCCACTGGCGCGAGCACCTGCGCGACGTCCCGGTGCTCGACCTGCCGACCGACCGGCCGCGCCCGCCCGAGATGGGCCACGCGGGGGCGATGTACGAGATCCCGGTGGACGTCGCCGTCGCCCGCGACGGCACCGTGACGCCCTACATGGTCCTGCTGGCGACCTTCCAGGTGCTGCTGGGCCGCTACGCGGGCCAGGACGACTTCGCCGTCGCCTCCCCGATCGCCGGTCGGAGCGTGCCCGAACTCGACGACGTGGCCGGCATGTTCGTCAACACCCTGGCCATGCGCGCCGACCTGAGCGGCGACCCGACCTTCGCCGACCTCGTGACCCGGGTCCGCGACCGTGCCCTCGACGCCTACGCCCACCAGGAGCTCCCCTTCGACCGGCTGGTCCAGGAGCTGGAGGTCGAACGCGACGTCTCCCGCTCGCCGATCGCCCAGGTCACCATGGCGCTGCAGAACTGGCGGCAGGGCCTCGACGGCCACGGCCTGACTCTGACCCCGTTCCGCGTCGAGGCCGGGGTGAGCCGTTTCGACCTGTCGCTCTACCTGTACGAACGCCCCGGCGGCTACTGGGCCCAGTTCGCGTACAACACCGACCTGTTCGACCGGGCGACGGTCGAGCGCTTCGCCGGGCACTTCGCCGACCTGCTGGGCCAGGTCGTCGCCGACCCCGACCGGCCGATCTCCTCCTACCCCCTCCCGGCCGGCGACGTGCCGGCCTTCTCCGACGGCGGTCCCGTCGACCGGGCGGGAACGCTCCTGCACGAGGTGGTCCGCGGCCCGGCCGACCGGGTGGCCGTCCGCTGCGACGGCGTCGACCTGACCTACGGCGACCTGGCGGACCGTTCCGACGCGCTGGCCGCCCGATTACGCGACCTCGGCGCCGGACGCGACACCCGGATCGCCGTCTGCCTGGAGCAGTCGGCCGAGATCGCGGTCGCCATCCTCGGCGTGCTGAAAGCGGGCGCCGCCTATGTGCCGCTTGACCCGGCGCAACCCGACGACCGCCTGGCCTACCTCGTGGACGACGCGGGCATCGAGATCGCCGTCACCCGGCGCGGCCTGCCCGGCGTCACCCACACGGTGACTCCGGACGAACGCGGCGCCTCTCCCTTGCCGGAGGTCACCGAGACCGACCTCGCCTACGTCATCTACACCTCCGGCACCACCGGCCGCCCCAAGGGCGTGGCCGTCCAGCACCGGCAGATCCTCACCTATCTCTCGGGCGTGCGCGAGCGCCTGAACCCCCGACCGCAGGGGTCCTACGCGCTGCTCCAGTCGCTGAGCTTCGACTTCGGCATCACCGTCTTCTACCTGTCGCTGATGACCGGCGGCACGCTGACGCTGCTCAACCCGCGCCTCCCGGCCGAGGAGCTCGCGGTGACCCTGCGGGACAGCGACCACCTGAAGATCACCCCGTCGCACCTGGCGTCGCTGCTGCCCGAGGCCGACGTCCTGCCGAGGGAACTGCTGCTGCTCGGCGGCGAGGCCTCACCCGCCGAGTGGGCGGCGGCCCTGCGGCGGCCGGGTCTGCGGGTGGTCAACCACTACGGCCCCACCGAGGCCACCGTCGGCGTCACCACCCACGACGTGGCGGAGGGGGAGAGGGGCCTGCTGCCGATCGGCCGCCCGCTGCCCGGCGCCCGCGTCTACGTCCTCGACCCCGCCGGGAACCCCTGCCCGGTCGGCGTCCCCGGCGAGGTCCACCTCGGCGGCGACCGGCTGGCGCGCGGCTACCTGGGCCGGCCCGCGCTCACCGCCGAGAAGTTCGTGCCCGACCCGTTCGGCGGACCGGGCGCCCGCATGTACCGCACCGGCGACCTCGGCCGCTGGTTGCCGTCGGGCGAACTCCAGTTCCTCGGCCGCCGCGACCTCCAGGTGAAGGTCCGCGGCTACCGGGTGGAGCTGGCCGAGATCGAGATCGTGCTCGCCGACCTCGACGCCGTCGACCAGGCGGTGGTCGAACTGCGCGACGACCGCCTCGTCGCCTACCTGGTCGGCGAGCCGCGCGACCTGCGCGCCGAACTGACCGGCCTGCTGCCCGACTACATGATCCCGTCGCGGTACGTCTGGCTCGACGCCCTCCCGCTGAAGTCGCACGGCAAGGTCGACCGCGCCGCCCTGCCCGACCCCGGCACCGACCGCCAGTCGGAGTCGGCCTACGTCCCCCCGGCGACCCCGCTGGAGCAGGCCATCGCCGACGTCTGGGCCGCCGTCCTCAACGTCGACCAGGTCGGCGCCGAGGACGACTTCTTCGCCCTGGGCGGCCACTCCCTGCTGGCCGCCCAGGTGGTGGCCAAGCTCCGCCGCGTCACCGAGCGCCCGGTGACGATCATGGACATCTTCAGGCACCGCACGGTCCGCGCCCTGGCCTCCCGCACGGACGACGGCCCACGCCGCCTCCTGCACCGCCTCACCCCGCCCCGGCGCACCACCACGACCCTCGTCTGCGTCCCGTACGGCGGCGGCAGCGCCGCGATCTACCAGCCCCTCGCCGACGCCCTGCCCGACCACGTCGCCCTCTACTCCGTGGCCGTCCCCGGCCAGGAGTGGGGCCTCGACGAGGAGGCGCGGCCGATCCCCGAGGTCGCCGACGCGTGCGTCCAGGAGATCCTCGAACGTGTTCCCGGCCCGATCGCCCTCTACGGCCACTGCGGCCTCGGCGTGATGCTCGCGGTCGAGATCACCCGCCGCCTGGAGGCCGCCGGACGCGAGGTCGAGGTGCTGCACCTCGGCGGCGTCTTCCCGTTCTCCCGGCCGAGCTCGGTGGTCGGCAGGGTGCGCACCATGGCCGAGAAGCTGCGCTCGGACCGGATGTGGGCCAACGGCCTCATCGCCGCCGGCCTCGACGTCGAGGAGCTCGACGACGACCAGCTCAAGGCGATCATCCGCAACCGCCGCGAGGGCACCCGGGAGGCCGAGGCCTACTTCACCCGGCTCTGGTCGGAGACCGGCGGGCCGGTGATCAACGCCCCGATCACCGCCGTCGTCGGCGAACGCGACCCGGCCACCGAGTTCTACCAGGAGCGTTTCCGCGAGTGGCTCCGGCTGGCCCCGGCCAGCTCGTGCGTCGTGCTCGACGAGGCCGGGCACTTCTTCCTCAAGCACCGCGCCGAGGAGCTCGCCGAGATCGTCACCACCCGCGAGAAGGTGCCCCGCACCCCCGAACGCACCTGGTGGACGCAGGCGACCTCCGACGAGCCCGTCGCCGACGAGGGCCCGAAGCCCAGCATGAAACGGTTCGGCGCGGTCGCCGCCGGTCAGCTCGTCTCGATCATCGGCTCGGCCCTCACCGAGTTCGCCGTGCCGCTGTGGATCTACGCCACCACCGGCTCACTGGTCAACTTCGCGCTGTTCTCCGTCATCGGCCTGCTCCCCGGCATGCTGGTGGCCCCGCTCGCCGGCGTCATCGTCGACCGGTACGACCGCCGCAAGGTCATGCTCGCCGGAGACCTCGGCGCCTGGTCGACGCAGCTCGCGCTCGGCGTGCTGCTGTGGACCGGGAACCTGCACATCTGGGCGATCTACCCGCTGCTGGCGGTCCAGTCGGTGGCGCTGACCTTCCAGCGGCTCGCCTACGGCGCGTCGATCCCGCAGCTCGTGCCCAAACGGCTGCTCGGGCACGCCAACGGCGTCGTCCAGATGGTCACCGGCTCGGCCCAGCTCATCGTGCCGCTGATCGCCGCCGGCCTGATGGGCACCATCGGCCTGGAGGGCATCCTCGTCATCGACGTCGCCAGCTACACCTTCGCGATCGTCTCGGTGCTGCTGGTGAAGTTCCCCCGCACGATGGGGCTGCGCCGCCGCGAGACCATCTGGGCCGAGATGGTGGGCGGCTTCCGCTACACCTGGTTCAACCGCAGCTTCCGCGCCATGCTGCTGTTCTTCGCGGGCCTGAACGTCTTCCTGTCGCCGCTGTTCCTGCTGCTCAGCCCGCTCGTGCTGGCCTTCGGCGGCAACGACCTCGACGACGTCGCCCGGGTGTCGGTCGCCGGCGGCGTCGGCGTGCTGCTCGGCGGGCTCGCGGTGGCGTTGTGGGGTGGCCCGCGCCGGCGCCGCATGCGCGGCATGCTGCTGGCCACCCTGGGTCTCGCGGTCTTCTGCGCGGTCACGGGGCTCCGGCAGGACCTCGCGGTGATCGCCTTCGGCGCGTTCGGCATGTCGCTCGCGCTGACCGTCGTCAACGGCATCTACGCCACGATCGTCCAGGTCAAGGTGCCGCAGCGGTTCCACGGCCGGGTCATCGCGCTGAACACCCTGATCGCCTGGTCGACCCTGCCGCTGGCCTTCGGCGTGGTCGCGCCGTTCGGCTCGGAGCTCATGGAGAACCTCGTCGACGGCCCGAAGGGCGCCGGCATCGGGCTCCTGTACGTCGTCTTCGCCGCCGCCATCGCCCTGATCGCCCTCGTGGCGCTGCGGGTGCCGCGCCTGGCCCGGTTCGACGCCGAGGTGCCCGACGCCCCGCCGGACGACCTCATCGGTCGTCAGGCGGTGGCGGACCGGCGAGAGGCAGCCGCATCACGAAGCTGACGCCGCCGGGCACCGGCTCCACCCTGACCGTGCCGTGATGGGCCTCCACCACCTCGCGGGCGATGGCCAGGCCGAGGCCGGTGCCGCCGCGCATCCGGCTGCGGGCCGTGTCGAGCCGGGTGAACCGCTCGAAGATGCGCTCGCGGTCGGCCTCGGCGATGCCCTCGCCGTCGTTCTGCACCGTCAGCACGGCCTCGCAGCCCTCGGTGGCGAGGCTGACGGTGACCTCGCTGGCGGCGTGCCGGTCGGCGTTGTCGAGCAGCTCGCCGAAGGCCCGCGCGAGCTGCGGCTCGATCGCCTCGACGACCACGCCCGGCTCCAGGCGCAGCTTGCGCGGCATGCGCTCGGAGCTGGGCTTGAGCCGGGCGCCGACCAGCCCGGCCAGGTCGACCCGCTCCTTGACGTTCGCCTCGGCCGAGCCCACCCGGGCCAGGAACAGCAGGTCGGTGCAGATGGCCTCCAGCCGGTCGGTGTCGCGCAGCGCCGCCTCGATCGCCTCCGGCATGTCCTCGACGTGGAGCCGGCCGCTCTCCAGCTGGGCCCGGATGCCCGCGATCGGGGTGCGCAGCTCGTGGGAGGCGTCGGCGGCGAACTGGCGCTGCTGCTCCACCGCCCGCTGCATCCGGCCCAGGGTGGCGTTGGCGGTGCGGGCCAGCCGGGCGATCTCGTCGTCGCCGGGCGGGACCGGCACCCGCCGGGTGAGGTCGCGGACGGTGATCTCGGCCAGCTCGTTGGTGATGTCCTCCACCGGGCGCAGCGCGCGGCCGGTGATCTTCCAGGCCAGCCAGCCGATCAGCGCGGTCAGCAGCGCCACCTGCACCGCGATCGCCAGGGCCAGGCTGCGCGTGGTGAGGAAGGTGGGGGCCTCGCGGGCGGCGTACACGACCTCGCTGTTGGCGTCGGTGGTGGCTCTTATTCCGACACCGTAGACACAACTCTTCTCGGGCAGCGCACAGGAGGTGAAGCGGATGATCCGGTTGTCGGGGGCCGGCCAGACGGCCGTGACCGGGGGCAGGTCGCGGGCCGGGTTGCTCGACTCGATCACCCGGCCGCCGGGGGCGACGACCTGCACGTAGTCGATCTCGTCGCGGATCGGGATGGGGGAGGGCACGGTGCCCATGCGGATCTCGGCGGAGACCTGCGAGGCGACGTTCTGGCTCGCCTCGAAGATGTTGTCGATCACCAGCCTGCGGGTGATCAGGTTGCCGCCGACGCCGACCGGGATGAGGATCAGCAGCGCGATGGCCACCGCGACGAGCGTCAGGCGCGCGCGTATCGAGCGGGTCCGCAGCCAGGGGAGGGACATCCCTTGAGGCTACTCACCGTGATCTCATCGCGCCGCCCCGACAACACCAAAGGTCGGCCAAGCCCCGGCCGGGAATCGGACGTCGCCTTATGCTGGACATCCTTCCGGAACATGACCGAAACGTGCGTGGGCCAGGGTGGTGTTCGGGTGGGGGAAGAGAGGAGGCCGCTCATGCTGCTGCGTCTGCGGGTGTCGCTGCCCGACCGGCCGGGAGTGCTCGGCCAGGTGGCCAGGGCCTTCGGGGTGATGGGGGCCGACATCCTCCAGGTGACCGTGCTCGAACGCGAGGCGGGCCGGGCGATCGACGACTTCACGGTGTCGTGGTCGGCCGTCTTCAGCCCCGACGAACTGCGCGACCGCATCGGCGTCGTGCCCGGGGTCAAGGTCGAGGCGGCCTGGCCCACCCGGGAGGCGCCCGGCGCCAGTCCCGACTACGACCTGCTCGGCCACGTCGCGGCCGAACCGGGGCGGGCCGTGCTCACCCTGGTCGACGCGGTGCCCGACCTGGTGAGCGCCGAATGGGCGGTGGCCGTCGACGCGGGGACCGGAGAGGTCGTGCACGGGAGCTGGCAGGCCCCCGAGACCCTCCCGGCCGCCCTCCTGGGCGCGCCCCGCGCGGCCGCGTTCTCCGAGGGCGCGCTCCACCTGCTGAGCGTGCCGATCGGCGACCTCTGCATGGTCGTGGCCCGCCGCCAGGGACCGGCCTTCCACCGGGCCGAACAGGACAAGGTGAGCCGGCTGGTCGGCGTGGTGTCGGTGCTCGCGCACGCGGGCGCGAGCCGTTAGCCGCCTATCGGCGGGGCGGGTCGATGCGCGCGCCGGTGTGGGTGAACAACATCAGCCGCGACACGTCCACGGCCACCCGGGCGTGCTCGCCCGCGCGCCACGACGGCCGGGCGCCGAGCCGGACGATCAGGTCGGCCCGGCGGTGCGACCCGAGCCCGTTCGGGCCGGGCTGCGGGCCCGACGGGGTCTCGTCGGCCTCGATGTCGGAGTTGAACAACCGCCGCATCATCGACCGGGTCTTCGAGCCGTTGGCGCCGCCGTTCGCGGCCCGGAACCTCGGGTCGGGCGGCTCGGGCACGGCCACCGCCGGGATGCCGCACTCGACGTAGGCCAGCCACTCGTGGCCGTGGTATTCGAGTGTGCGCACCCGGCCCATGAACACCGGGCCGTCCATGCCCTCGGGCATCGGCGCGAGCGCGTCGGGGCGGATGCCGACGATGATCTGGCTGCCGGTGTGTTGTGACACCGCGTAAGCGCGTGGATCGGTCCAGGGCATCGTGATCTGGTGGGTGCCGAAGTCCAGCATTATGAACTGGTTCTGCGGTGTACGCACCGTGGCCGCCAGCAGGTTGAGCTGCTGCGAGCTGAGGAACGCGGCGGTGAACGCGGTCGCCGGGTCGTTGTAGACCTGCGCGGGGGTGCCGATGTCCTGGAGCACGCCCCGGTTCATGATCGCGATCCGGTCGGCCAGGGTGAGGGCCTCGATCTGGTCGTGCGTCACATAGATGGTGGTGACGCCGAGCGCCCGTACGAGACTGGAGATCTCCATCCGGAGCTCGGTGCGCATGCCCGCGTCGAGGTTCGAGAGGGGCTCGTCCATCAGGAAGAGCGAGGGCTGACGCACTATGGCACGGCCCATCGCCACCCGCTGGCGCTGGCCGCCGGAGAGCGTTCCAGGCCGGCGGTCGAGGGTCTCGTCGATGTGCAGCGCCTTCGACAACTCGACGACGCGTTCGCGCACCGTCTGCGGATCGGCCTTGGCGATCTCCAGGGGGAAGGACAGGTTCCCCCGCACGGTCCGGTGCGGATAGAGGGCGCCGTTCTGGAACACCATCGCCACGTCGCGGTCGCGGGGGGCCAGGTGGTTGGCGATCTTCCCGCCCAGCCACAGGTCGCCGTCGGTGATGTCCTCAAGGCCGGCGATCATGCGGAGCAAGGTCGACTTGCCGCAACCCGACGGGCCGAGTAACACCAGCAGTTCGCCGTCCTCGGCGCGCAGGTTCATCCGGTCCACAGCCAGGAATCCACCTGGGTAGACCTTGGTGACGTTGTCGAGGACGACCTGGCTCATAGGTTCTCGTTCCCTTCCGGGCGCGCAGTGCCCGGAGCCCGCCATCTGGGTGATTGATGAGGTAGTACATCGCGTGGGCACGGTCCATGTCCATACATGTCGTGAAAAACCGGAGGCCTTGGGGTTACGGGGGTGTTGCCGGGACCAGGGGTGACCCAATCGAGAAGGGGTGCCCCGGTGTTCTGGGTGGCCCGAAACCCCCTGATCAGCGGCTGGAGCCCCAGCTGTCTTGCGGAACTTCCTGCTGGTTTTCGCGCCGTTCTCCGTCATTGGCTGACATTTCCTGAAACAGCGACATGAAAGGTTCATTTGACTTCCGGCCCTGACAAGGGCAGATCAAAGGTGAGCGGCCTACTTTCCGCGATCCCGGGACGGGGCGACGAAGCGTTTCTGGCCGGAACGCCGCCCGGCGGTGAGGATACGCGCATGAACAACGCCCGGCTCGCCGACATCGCGGTGCAGGCGGGGGTCAGTGAGGCCACCGTGAGCCGTGTGCTCAACGGGAAGGCGGGGGTCTCCCCGTCCACCCGGCAGGCCGTCCTCACCGCCCTCGACTTCATGGGGTACGAACGCCCGCTCCGATTACGCCAGCGCAGCAACGGCCTGGTCGGGCTCGTCACCCCCGAGCTGGACAACCCCGTCTTCCCGGCCTTCGCCCAGGCGGTGGAGAAGGCCCTCGGCCAGCACGGATACACCCCGGTCCTGTGCACGCAACCCTCCGGCGGCGCCCCCGAGGACGAGTTCACCGAGATGCTCATCGACCGGGGCGTCAGCGGCATCGTCTTCATCTCCGGCCTGCACGCCGACGCCACCGCCCGCATGGACCGCTACACCCGGATGACCGACCGGGGCCTGCCGATCGTCCTGGTCGACGGCTACAACGAGGCGATCCAGGCGCCCTTCATCTCCCCGGACGACCGCCTCGCCACCCGGCTGGCCGTCCGGCACCTGGTCGACCTCGGCCACGAGCGCATCGGCCTCGCGCTCGGCCAGCGCCGGTTCGTCCCGGCGCTGCGCAAGATCGAGGGCTTCCGGCAGGCCATGACCCACCTGCCCCGGGCCGCCGACGCCGACGACCTCATCGAGCACAGCCTGGCCACCGTCGAGGGAGGACAGGCGGCGGCCGGCGCCCTGTTCGACCGGGGCTGCACCGCCGTCTTCTGCGCCAGCGACCTGATGGCCCTCGGCGCGATCCGGGCCGCCCGGCAACGCGGGCTGAACGTGCCGGGCCACGTGTCGGTGGTCGGCTTCGACGACTCCCCGCTGATCCCGTTCACCGACCCGCCGCTGACGACCGTGCGCAAACCCATCGGCGCGATGGCCTCGGCGGCGGTGGAGACCCTGCTGGAGATCGTCGACGGCGCGCCCTCGAAGAACCTGGAGCTGATGTTCCAGCCCGAGCTGGTGGTCCGCCGCTCGACCGGGGCCAGGCACGGGAAGGGCCCGTGACGTCCTGGTTGGGTGTCACGGGCCCCGGTACCCATGGCCGTGTTTCCGGGTTGCGGACGCGGGCATGGCCGCCAGCTTCGGCCGAGGGAGGATGGCCTGGCTGACGAGGCTGTCAACGGAGCGTGGCGGCCTCCGCGGCGAGTTTCTCGATGGCGGCGTAGTCTCCGGCGGCCAGCGCGGCGGCGGGCGTGAGCCACGTGCCGCCGACGCAGCCGACGTTGGGCAGCGCGAGGTAGGCGGGGGCGGTCGCCAGGCGGATGCCGCCGGTCGGGCAGAACCGCACCTCGGGCAGCGGGCCGCCCAGGGCCTTCAGGTAGTTCACGCCGCCGGCCTGCTCGGCCGGGAAGAACTTCATCTCCCGCAGCCCGCGCTCGAACAGCACCATGACCTCGGTCGCCGTCGCCACGCCGGGCAGGAACGGCACACCCGAGGCGATCATCTCGTCGACCAGGGCGGCCGGGGAGCCGGGGGAGACCAGGAACCGCGACCCGGCCTCGACCGCTGCCTCGACGTCGGCCGGGCGGCGGACCGTGCCGGCGCCCACGACCGCGCCCTCGACCTCGGCGGCGATCCGGCGGATCGACTCCAGCCCGGCCTCGGTCCGCAGGGTGACCTCGATGACCGGCAGCCCGCCCGCCACGAGGGCGCGGGCCATCGGCACGGCGGTCTCGACGTCGTCGACCACGACGACGGGGACCACGGGGGCGAGGTCGAGGAGGGAACTCATACGTACTCCACACTAGTGGCCCGCTGCTGGAGCCAGGCGGCCGCACCCGTCAGAGCGGGCTGCTCGGCGACGATCAGCGAGGTGGCGATGGCGGTCAGATAGTCGGACAACGCGGGGCCGGTCAGTTCGAACCGGGACCGGAAGTCGCTGTCGCGGACCCGGTCGACGATCCGGGGCAGCACCCCGCCGCCCAGGTAGACGCCGCCGCGCGCGCCCAGCGTGAGCGCGACGTTGCCGGCGAACCCGCCCAGCAGGGCGAGGAAGACCTCGACGGTCTCGTGGCACAGGTCGTCGTCGCCCGCCACGATCTCCGAGGCGCTCTTGCGGGTGGTCTTGATGCCGCGGACGAGCGCCAGGCCCCGGTGCAGCCGGGGCAGGCCCGAGCCCGAGAGCAGGTGCTCGGCGTCGACGTAGGGCAGGCCGTCGGTGCGCAGGGCCTTGACGATCTCGAACTCCAGGTCGGTCACCGCCGGGACGGACACGTGGCCGCCCTCGCCCGGCACCGGCACCCAGCCGTCGCCGGCCGGCACCAGCCCGGCCACTCCCAGCCCCGTGCCGGGCCCGAGCACCGCCTTCACCATCCCGGCCACCGGCGCCGGGCCGCCCAGCGGCACCAGGTCGTCGCCCGCCAGGTGGGGCAGCGAGATCGCCAGCGCCTCGAAGTCGTTCAGCACGTGGGACTGCGGGATGCCCAGACCCGCCACCGACCCCGACCACGAGCCGTTGGTCAGCGTGTAGTGGTCACCCTTGACCGGTCCGGCGATCGCCACGCACGCGGCGCCCGGCCGCGCGTCGTCGGTGTGGTCGGCCAGGTAGGCGGCCATCGCGTCGGGCAACGTCGGGTGTTCCGCCACGTTGAGGACGGCCACCGCCTCGGGCACCGCACCCGGCCCGGCGACGATCCCAAAACGTGCATTGGTGCCGCCGATGTCGGCGACGAGCCAGGGGTAGCTCACTTAGAACCCTCCGAAGATGCTGGCACCGCGTTCCGCGGGTCCAACCGTACGACGGAAGGCGGCAAAAAGCTCGCGTCCGGTTCCCACCCATTTGTCGTCAGGTTTGGCGGCGCCTTCGGGGGTCCGGCCGCTCAGGTCGGCCAGCACGTCCAGGGTTCCGGCGGTCGAGTCGAGCCTGATCGGGTCGCCGTCCCTGATCAGGGCGATCGCGCCGCCGTCGGCGGCCTCGGGCGACAGGTGGATCGCGGCCGGGACCTTGCCGGAGGCGCCCGACATCCGGCCGTCTGTAACGATTGCGACCTTCTGTCCCCGGTCCAGCAGCACGGCCAGCGGCGGGGTGAGCTTGTGCAGTTCCGGCATGCCGTTGGCGCTCGGCCCCTGGTAGCGGACCACCGCGACGAAGTCCTGTCCGTCGAGGTCACCGGCCTCGAAGGCGCGCAGCAGGTCGAGCTGGTCGTCGAAGACCTTCGCCGGGGCCTCGATCACCAGGTGCTCGGGCTTGACCGCCGACACCTTCGAAACCGCCCGGCCCAGGTTGCCGCCGACCATGTGGATGCCGCCGTCCGGCGAGAAAGGTTCATCGGCGGGACGCAGCACCGACAGGTCGCCGCTGCCCTCGGCCCGCTCGGTCCAGACGAGCTCGCCCTCCTTCAGCTCCGGCGCCGACCGGTAGTGGCCGAGCCCTCGCCCGGCCACGGTCAGCACGTCGTCGTGCAGCAGCCCGGCGTCCAGCAGCGTGCCGATGAACACCTGCATGCCGCCCGCGGCGTGGAAGTGGTTCACGTCGGCCTGCCCGTTGGGGTACATCCGGGTCAGCAGCGGCACGACCTTCGACAACGCCGCCATGTCGTCCCAGGTCAGCGTGATCCCGGCGGCGTTCGCCATGGCGACCAGGTGCATGGTGTGGTTGGTCGAGCCGCCCGAGGCCAGCAGCGCCACGACGGCGTTCACGATCGCCTTCTCGTCGACGACGTGGCCGATCGGGGTGTACTCCTCGCCGTGCGCGGTCAGCTCGACCACCCGGCGGGCGGCGGCGGCCGTGAGCGCCTGCCGCAACTCGGTGCGCGGGTTGACGAAGGTCGAGCCCGGCAGGTGCAGGCCCATGACCTCCATCAGGAGCTGGTTGGAGTTGGCGGTGCCGTAGAAGGTGCAGGTGCCGGGGGAGTGGTAGCTGTCGGCCTCGGCGTCGAGCATCTCCTCGCGGCCGATCTTGCCCTCGGCGAACGCCTGCCGGGCCCGCGCCTTCACCTTGTTCGGCAACCCCGAGGGCATCGGCCCGGCCGGCACGAACATCGCCGGCAGGTGGCCGAACCGCAGCGCCCCGATGAACAGGCCCGGCACGATCTTGTCGCAGACGCCCAGCAGCAGCGAGGCGTCGAACATGTCGTGCGAGAGCGCGATGGCCGTCGACATGGCGATCACGTCGCGGCTGTAGAGCGACAACTCCATGCCCGCCCGGCCCTGGGTGACCCCGTCGCACATGGCCGGCACCCCGCCCGCGACCTGCGCGACACCCCCGGCCGCCCGGACCGCCTTCTTGAGCTCCGGCGGGTAGCTCTCGTACGGCTGGTGCGCCGACAACATGTCGTTGTACGAGGTCACGATCGCCACGCCCGGCCGGGTGCTCGCCCGCAGCAGCGGCTTGTCGGCACCGGCGGCGGCGAACCCGTGGGCCAGGTTGGCGCACCCCAGATGGCCCCGTGCGGGCCCCCGTCGACGCAGCTCGGCCGCGTCGGCGTCCACACGGGACAGGTAGGCGGTGCGGGACTCCCGGCTGCGTTCGACGATGCGTTGGGTGACCTCGGCCACGGCCGGGTGTGTCATGACGTCCCTCCTCAATACGGACAAGCGGGACATTAGCCCGAACCTTAGGTACTTATCAAGCTGACTTTTGTAACTTAGAATGAATAAGTCGATGAACTTCAGTCAACCACTATGCTTTAGGCGATGCCACGTATGTCACGGATTGCCACCACTGGTGAGGTGCTCCAGCTCATCCGCAGCGGAGAGGCCACGACCCGCGCCGAGATCGGCCGCGTCACCGCCCTGTCCCGCCCCGCGGTCACCCACCGGGTCAACGAGCTGCTGCAACGCGGTCTCGTCGTGGAAGACGCCGAGGGCCCCTCGACCGGCGGGCGGCCCCCCGTGCGGCTGCGGTTCAACGCCGCGGGCGGCGTCGTGGCGGTCGCCTCACTGGGCGCCAGCCGCACCCAGATCGCCCTGTGCGACCTGGCCGGCGATGTGATCGAACGCACAGACCTGGTGATCGACGTCGAGGAGGGCCCCGACGCCGTCCTCGGCCTCGTGATGGACACCTGGGAGAAACTCCTCGAAGGACGCGGCCCCCTCGCCGGAGTCGGACTGGGCGTGCCCGCCACGGTCGAATACGCCCGCGGCCGCACCGAGTCGGCCCGCGTGATGGCCTCGTGGACCGGCGTCGAGATCCCGCCCCGCATCGCCAAGCGGTTCCCGGTCCCCGTCCTGGTCGACAACGACGTCAATGTGATCGCGATGGGCGAGCACCGCGGCGTCTACCCCGACCAGGACGACCTGCTGTTCGTGAAGGTCTCCACCCGCATAGGAGCCGGGGTCGTCTCCAGCGGCGCCATCATGCGCGGCGCCCTCGGCGCGGCCGGCGAGATCGGCCACATCCCGGTCCGCGACGGCGGGGGAGTGTTGTGCCGCTGCGGCAACCTCGACTGCGTCGACTCGGTCGCCAGCGGCACCGCCATCCTGCGCACCCTCCGCGAACGCGGCCGCGACGTCGAGACCCTCGCCGACGTGACCGTCCTGGTCCGCCAGGGCGACGCCGAGACGATGGCGGTCGTCAGGCAGGCCGGAAGGTGGCTCGGCGAGGTCATCGCCAGCGCGGTCAACCTGCTCAACCCGTCGGTGGTCGTCCTCGGCGGCGACGTCGCCGAGATGTTCATGCCCCTGGTCTCGGGCGTCCGCGAGGTCGTCTACCAGCGCTCCACCCAGCTCGCCACCCGCAGCCTCAAGATCGAGCGCAGCCGCCTGGGCCCGGGCGCGGGCATCACCGGCTGCGCCCTGCTGGTGATCGACCACATCCTCGACCCAGACGCGCTGTAACCCGGGGCCCCGCTGTCAGGGGGCTACGCCCCCTCACGCTCCCCCCGGCCGCTTGCGCGTCCCGGCGTCGCCGCCGATCCGAGTCGCTCCGCTCCGGGCGAAGGGCTCCGCCCCTCGCGCTCCCTGGAAGGCCTCGCTCCGCTCGGACGGCTGCTCGCTCCGCTCGAAAATCCTTTTTCCGTTACGGCTCCGCCTGCCTGGCCACCCGACCGTCTGCGCCCACCCGATCATGCAGGATCGACGCGGAAAGCCGCCCAAGAGGCTCACATGTCAAAGGTGCCCGTGACGAAGAAGATCCTCAGACCCGCACTGCGACGGCCTTTGGCCCGGCCGTCAGGCACTCGAATGCGTCCCGCCAACGGCGGGTTCTAGGCTGTGACCTGCCGCCACCGTCTCTTCGTCGGTCCACACAACTCACGATGGTCAACGATGGCCGCACCCGTCTCCACAACGCGTCAGGGTCGCGCGGTTCCTGCCGTCCCGAGTCAGGAGGACATGTGCAACCGGGCGAAGTCTGGTGGGTGGAGTTCGACGAGCGGCGGCTGGTCGTGCTGCTGGCGGCAGACGACGCGTCCAGGGTCCGGGCGATGCAGGTCGTCGCTCCTGCGGGCGTCGACATCAGCGGTCTGGGCGTCGAAGTGCACGTAGGTGCCATGGAAGGACTGCCCTTCGAAGGCGTGCTGCGGTTCGCCTTCCCGCGCCCGGGCTTCACCCCCTGCACGTGGCTGACCACCCTGTCCAAGGACGACCTGATCGAGCGGGCGGCCGTCTTGTCCTCCGCGAAGCTCGACGAGATCGAGGACGCCCTCCGTCTCGGCGAACAGGCGAAGGAGTGGACCCCGGCGGCAACCGCGAAGCTCAGCGAGATGAGGGACGCCCTCCGTCTCGGTGAACTCGGATAGGCGGAGAGGCGACGCTCACTACTGACGTGGTGTGCGGTTGGACAACCCCGTTGAGCAGCGGGCGGCTGTGCTTGGGTCTTGGCGCGAAGGCGACACAGCCCTGTTGGTGAGCGCGCTTCTTCCGAGCTGGTGGGCAGGGTGTGGCCACCGATCTTCCGTCCACGGCTCAGCGGACCGTCTCCGGCCCCTGTCGCGTTGTGCCCGTGCCGCAGCGCGACACGATCCGGATGTGTCGGCGGCGAACGTCCGACGGGCGCGTCAGTGGGCGCAGACCAGGCAGGCCAACGCGTGCTCCAGCGCCTCCGGGGTCTGGGCCGGTGACGGCCACGGCATCCTGATCAGCCGGTCGCGGGCCGCGCGCACCGTCGCCCCGTAACGGTCGAGTTCCCACAACCACGTGTCCGGAGCCGGTTCGCCCAGCAGGCGCTCCACGGCGGCCACGAGCTGGGCGCGGTGGGATGAGTTGACGTGGTGCAGCATGCGCTCGGCCAGGTCGAGGAACGGGTCGGGTTCGGCGTCGAGGTAGTCGTCGGAGTCCAGGATGCCGCTCTCGGTGCCGGTCAGGTAGACGACGTCGGCCACGTCGACGCGCAGGAGCCGCGGGGCCCGGCCGGCGTTCTCGACGACGGCGAAGAGGTCCTCGTCGGGGCAACGCTCGGCGATGGCGATCGCCGTCTCGCGGACCTCGTGGCCGGGGACCGTGGAGGCCCAGCCGCGGATCTTCAGCATGCCACGGGCGCGCTCGGTCTCGCCCATGCTGCGGGTGGCGACCAGGTCGACGGTGACGGCCAGGTCGTCGCGGCAGCCGTACAGAACATCATCGGGTTTGACCAGCAGGACCGGGCGGCCCTGCGCGTCGACGCCGCCGCGGGCGGGGAGTGCCGTCAGCTCGGAACCGGCCACCGCGATGTGGGTCGGGGCCGCCGTCGCGGCCAGCGTCCGGACGCGTTCGGTGATCGGGGGAGCCGAGACGGGCTGGGTCATCGTGACGCTCCTTCTGGTCTGTTAAGGTAAGGCTTACCTTAGCAAGGGTTACCTAACCACAGAGGAGTGCACGTGCGCTACACGGGTCCGAAGGTGCGGTTGTCGCGGCGGGCGGGCGTCCCGCTGACCCGCAAGGCCGTGAAGTACTTCGAAGCGCGGCCCTACCCGCCCGGGGAGCACGGCCGGAAGACCAACCGCCGCAACGTCGGCGACTACGGCATGCGGCTGCTGGAGAAGCAGAAGCTGCGCTGGTACTACGACGTGTCCGAGCGCCAGCTCCGCCGCTACTGGGACCTGGCCGTGCGCCGCCCCGGCCGCTCGGGCGAGGAGCTGCTGGCCATCCTGGAGACCCGCCTCGCCTCGATCGTGGTCCGCTCGGGCCTGGCCCCGTCGATCTACGCCGCCCGCCAGTACGTCAACCACGGCCACATCACCGTCGACGGCCGCAAGGTCGACATCCCCAGCTACCTCGTCAAGCCCGGCCAGGTCATCGGCGTGCGCGCGAAGTCGCGCCAGACGCAGCCGTTCGTCGCCGCGGCCGAGGGGATCTACGCCGACGAGCGTCCGGCGGGCTTCCTGTCGGTCGACCTGACGGAGCTCACGGTCACCCTGCTGCAGAAGCCGGTCCGCGAGCAGATCGCCATCCCCGTCGACGAGCAGCTCGTGGTGGAACACTACTCTCGGTGACTTTTGGCCGGGGATCGCCGTATTTCCCAGGGTCCCCGGGGATTCGTGCGACCGCGATTACGCTCGCCTGCTGTTCCTGTTCGCTTCCCCCGGGGGCAAAAACGGTGCGCGAGCGTGTCCGGCACATCATCGAGTCCAAGCGGTTCCAGCAGGCGATCATCGCCGTCATCCTGATCAACTCGGCCGCCCTCGGCGTGGAGACCTCCGCCGACGCGATGGCCCGCTACGGCGACCTCCTCCACCTCATCGACCGCGTCTCCCTGGCCGTCTTCGTCGTGGAACTGGCCGCGCGGCTCTACGTCCAGCGCGGCCGGTTCCCCCGCGACCCGTGGAACGTCTTCGACTCCATCGTCGTGGTGGTCTCCCTCATGCCGGCCGCCGGCGGCCTGACCGTCCTGCGGTCGCTGCGGGTGCTGCGGGCGCTCCGGCTCGTCTCGGCGGTGCCGAGCCTGCGCCGGGTGGTGTCCGCGCTGCTCACCGCCGTTCCCGGCGTCGCCTCGATCGCGGCATTGCTGGGTCTGGTCCTGTACGTCGCGGCGGTCATGGGCACCCGCATGTACGGCCACGTCGCCCCCGACTACTTCGGGAACCTGCAGACGTCGCTGTTCACCCTGTTCCAGATCATGACCGGCGACGGCTGGTCGGACATCACCCGCCAGGTCATGACCCAATATCCGTCGGCCTGGATCTTCTTCGTCTGCTTCGTCCTCATCTGCACGTTCGTCGTCGTCAACCTCTTCATCGCGGTCGTGGTCAGCGCCATGGACGAGGAGGAGGTCGAGGTCAGCGAACGCATCCTGGCCGAACTGGCCGAGCTCAGAGAAGAGGTCAGGTCGCTCCGCGAGCCTGCGGGCGCGCCGTGACCCGCGGGAACCAGACCTGCCAGCCGGCGACCGCGAGCAGGCCGAGCACCAGCCCCCAGCCCGGGAGCGGCAGCAGCCCGAGGACCACCGGCCCGGCGACGGCGGGCAGCGTCCACCCGAGCAGCCAGCCGATCCTGGCCTTCGAGGCGGCCGCGATGACGCCCGACGTGAGGAAGTAGACGACCGTCCCGCCGCAGAGGGTCCACTTCACCGCCTCCTCCAGGTGGCCCTCCGGGTGGGCGACCAGCGCCCCGAGCCCGGCGGCGACCGCCGCGATCCCGGCGGTCATCGCGAAGTGGCCGGGCATCGTGACCCGGGGCTTGACGTCGTGGACGGGTGCGGCCGAGGCCCCGTAACGAAGGGTCAGCCACCAGAAGCAGACCAGCAGCCCGAACCCGGCCATCGCCGACACGATCAGCGGCCGGGTCCACTCGATCTCCGAGGTGGCGACCACCACCTGCATCACCGCCTCGCCGAGCACGATGATGACGAAGAGGCCGAGCCGCTCGGCGAGGTGACCCTCGTTGACGCGCGCCGGTTCCGGCAGCCGGAACGACCGCCTGGTTCGCCCCCGCCGCTCCAGCCTCTGAGTGATCCGGTCGAGCTGCTCCCGGCTGTCGCCACTCCTCAGGATGGAGATGACCAGGTCGAGCGCGATGCCGACCCCCCAGAGCCAGTAGCGGGCAGGCGCGTCGTGCACCCAGATCGAGACCATCCACGGGACCAGCCCGGCCCCGTTCTGGGCGGCGGGCCAGCCGCCGAAGAACGTATTGGTGGAACCCCAGGTCGAGGCGGCCAGGAGCCGGCAGTAGACGTAGGCGATGGCGAACGCCGTGCCGTGCGCGCCGGTCGCCTCCGGCACACTCGCGGCCATGACCGCGATCCCGAACATCGCCGCGAGCATGGCCCGCTGGCGGGTCTTCTCCCCGGCGACGTTGGCGTAGAGCGTGAAGGAGGTCCACACGCTCCAGATGGCGTAGTAGAGCCCCAGGAACAGCAGCACCCGCTCGACGTCGAGGGGATGCTCGGGCGTGGGATGCAGGATGTGGGCCAGCTGGGCGACGGCCACCACGATGATCAGGTCGAAGAACAGCTCAAGCCAGCTGGCATGACGCTCGACCGGTTCCACCTCAGACACGCACGAGAATGTACGCGCCGGAGGCCGGGCGACATAACCGGCAAGCGATCACCGATGACCATATGAGCGGTGTCGAGGCCCCCGGGCGGCGTGTGAGCTTCAAGCGGCGCGCGTCGGCGGCGCATGGGCTTGCGCCGAGTAAGGGCCTGGGCCGCGGAGAAACCTTGGGTGGCTCACAGGATCTGGCGGGTGGTTTTCGGCGACCCGTGGCCTGGGTTCAGCCGATTCCCAGTCGTTCCAGTTGCCGTTCCATCGGTTCCGCCCCCGGGCGGTTGTCGATCTCCACGTGGTCCACCACCGGCGGCTCGTCCACCTTGATCGCCTTCAGGTAGGCCGCGAAGGCGGCCAGTTTGCCCCGGTCACGTTCCAGCCCCCGGGCGACGATGCGCTCCCGCAGGGTCGCCGCGTCGGAGCGGACCCAGAACAGGCGGATGTCGCCGCCGCCGAGTTCCTCGGCCCATTCGTCCCAGCGGGACTTCGAGTGGACCTGGCCCGTGAAGGGGCCGCTCAGCAGGACCGGCGCGCCGTGGCGGCGGATCTCCCGGGCGACGGCGGTCATGCCGGCGTACTCGTGTCTCTTTATGTGCTCGTCGTACCAGGGGCCCTCGCGCTCGCCCTCGTCGCGGCCGGCGGCGGCCAGGATCGCGCTGACCATGCCGCCGTACATGGTGTCCTTGTCGAGCAGGGCGGGCACCGGGTCGAGGCGGGCCAGCAGGAGCTCACTCAGCGTGGTCTTGCCGCTCCCGGGCGGGCCCGCCACGATCCAGCAGGTCATCGGTCCTTCCCGGGCGGCCCCATCGGCTCGATCTTCGGGTCGGCCCAGGGGCCGTCCATCGCTTCCGGGGTCGCGGTCAGCCGGTGTGCCGCCATGGCGCTCACCCGCAGGCCGTAGAGGCCGTGGTCGGGGTCGATCGCCACGACGCCGTAGCCGACGTCGACTTCTTCCTTCTTCAGCCGCAGTTCGCGCAGCGCCATGTCCAGGGTGGCGCCACGCGGCAGCCGTACCGTGATCAGAACCATTACGCAACAACTCCGGTTTGTTGGGGCGGATTACACCGCGAGCCACGGGCTGCCGTCGGCCGTCCGCGTCTCGCTCGCCCTCGCCCGCAGGGCCTCGACGATGCCGGGCACGTTCACGACTCCGTATCCGTAGTCGTAGTCATACCCCAGCACACCACGATCATCGGCACTTCTCATCAGCAAAGTCCGCAAATCGGACGGCGAGAGAACCGTGGACGGCACCCGCGACCGGATCGCCGCCACGACCCCGGCCGCGACCGGGCAGGCGGCGCTGGTGCCGGAGTCGGGCTCGCCCGGCCCGAACGCCCCCGACCCGGCGAAATGGGTGTAGGCCGCCAGGTCGGGCTTGCGGTCGGCCAGGCGGCCGGGGCCCTGCGAGGAGTAGCCGACCCGCTCGCCGGTCACGTCGACCCCGGCCACCGACACCACCGCCGGGTGGGAGTTGGCACCGGTGATCGGCCGGTCGGGGTAGGAGCAGCGGCCGTCGGGGCACTCGCGCCCGCAGTTCCCGGCCGCGAACAGGATGTCGGCCCCGGCGGCGGCCAGCGAGCCGACGATCAGGTTGAACGGGTGGGCGGGGTTGTCGGAGTAGTTGCCGGGGTGGCCGGGCGGGAAGTCCCAGTCGGGGGAGAAGGAGCCCCAGCTGTTGGTGACCACGAGCGCGCGCGTCTCGGCGGGCTGGGCGTCGAGGACCGTGCGCAGGTGGGCGAAGGCGGCCATCGCGTCGGACAGCAGGCCGTCGAGGGCCGAGCCGCCGGGGCGGCGCGACAGCAGCACCGGGATGTCGATCACCGAGGCCTTCGGGGCGGCGAGCAGCGCGTCGAAGGCGCACATCGTGCCGTGGTCGACGTCGAACTCGCCCGGCCGCCCGGGGACGCCGTCGGGCGACCAGCTCCGCTCCCGGTCGAGGACGAAGTCGCTCCCGAGGGCGGCCTTCACGTGGGGCTCGTTCACCCCGGTGTCGGTGACCGCCAGGGCGACCCCCGAGCCGTCGTACCCCTCGGCGTGGAGCCTTTCGACGGCGAGCAGCCGCCGCACGTCGCGCCAGTCGCCGACGGGACCGTCGCCGCCGCAGGTGAGGGAGCTCTGGATGACCGGGTCGGCGTAGACGCCGACCACCCCGTCGCGGCCCGGCAGCAGGGCCAGGCGGGTCGACACCTCGTCGTCGGCGATCTCCCCCCGGACCAGCACCGAGGCGTCGCGGGGCGCCATCGAGAAGATCAGCGGCTGGTTCAGCGACAGCGGGTCGCCGCCCGCGCGGGCCGGCAGCGGGCGGGGCACCGCGACGGGGGTGAACGTGGGGTCGAGCAGCACGCCCGGGAGCCCGTTGACGACGTCGGCCGCGGTGGCCGTCACCGCCGGGTCGGCGACCGCGGCGACCACGTCGGGGGAGGGGCGGAGCTGGACGAGCACGCGCATGCGAAGATCCATCCGGTCAGGGGGACGCGACGCCCACCAATCTGGCGCACGCCCGCCACCGGGTCCACCGGCCCAACTCCCGCCAATCCCCGCCGTACCCGCCGATTCCTTCGTGGGGGGTACGACGGTCTAACCTCCCGGCTTGTGCAGCACGACGAAGCCGTCGCGCTCGAAGAGCACCATGTAGCCCGCCGCCCGGCGCTCCTCCACCGACTTCTTCGCGTCGTCGACCGACCCCCACGGCCACGCCAACTGCCCGAGGTCGGCCACCACCCAGGGCGCGCCGCGCGGGGTGGGCTCCCAGAGCAGCACGGTCGTGCGGTGGGTCAGCATCGGGCCGAGGTGGTTGGCCGCCTCGACCACCACCCCGTCGGGGACCAGCCCCATCGCCTGGTAGGCCGCCGCCGCGCGGTCGTGCGGCTTGTAGAAGCCCGGATCGGCGAGCTGGTCGAAGGCGAAGCGGGGGAGTTGTGTCAGCCCGACGACCGCCACCGCGACCGCCCACGCGATCACCACGGTCTGCTTCGCCTCCACGCGTCCGGCCAGCCGGGCCGCGCCGTCGACCCCGGCGCAGAAGAGGATCGCCACGACGAAGGCGTTGTAGTGGTAGTCGGCCGACCACCAGAGGCTGTAGTCGGAGACGAGCCGCTCCAGCACCATCGGCGCCGCCGCGAGCGCCAGCGGGGAGAACAGGCACAGGAACAGGGTCAGCCAGCAGAGCAGCACCAGCAGGTCGATCTTGCCGGCGTCGCCGAACACCAGGTGGAGGGTGTCGAGGGGGTCGCCGGCCAGCTTCGCCAGCGCCGCCGGGACCGAGTCGCCGAGGTGGTCGTAGCGCCAGTGGGTGTCGTCGGAGCCGCCCGCCCACGGGATCAGCACGCCGCGCACCAGCGCCAGCGCGCCGAGGCCCGTCGCGGCGACGATCGCGCCGTCGAGCCGCCGCCGGGTCAGCGCCAGCGCCGCGCCGAAGCCGATCAGCATCAGCCCCATGTCCTCTTTGACCAGCAGCAGCCCGAACGCCGCCAGATAGGCGGGTAACCGGCGGCCCCGGTCGAAGCGCTCGATCATGATCGCGCTCAGCACCGGCACGAACATGACCTCGTGGACGTCGAAGTTGACCGCCTGCGCCACCGGGAACGACATCGCGTAGGCGCCCGAGACGAGGTAGGCGGCGACGACCCCGAGCCGGCGGCGGGCGTACAGCCAGAGGAACGGGATGGCCGCGGCGAACGACACGGCCTGGCAGACGATCAGCGTCTGGGGGCCGTCGTGGATCGCGTAGAAGGGGGCGAGCAGCGCGTAGATCGGGGAGAAGTGGTCGGCGAGCTGGAGGAAGTCGAGCCCCTGGCCCTTCTGCACGCCGGACGAGGGCGCGTAGGGCGGCCCGAGGGCGGCGTAGCCGCGCACCGTCTGGTCGACGATCACGAGGTCGAAAACGGTGGCCCGGAATGTCCCCAACCTCACCAGGCCGAGCACCGCGTAGGTCACCGCCGACACCCAGGCAAGGGTCCAGACGCCGATGCGATGGGGGGTCAGATGGCGGGTGAGCGGGGGAAACACCCTCACATCGTCCCAGAACCCCCGACGTGAAAAGCCCGTCCGCCTGGCCTCCGGGTGGCACATCCCCGTGGCGCCGAGGTCGGCGAGGTCGGCGCCACGAAGAACCGGAAAGCCAGGCGGACGGGAGTCTTTGGTCGCGTCAGGCCAGGGTGCTGAGAGTGCTCGGTGGTATCTCCACAGTGGTCGGGTTGGCCAGGACGCGGTCGACCACGACCCCGGCCGCGCCGCGCGAGGCGGCGCCGAAGCCCAGGTCGGAGGCGACGAAGGTGCAGCGGGCGACGGAGCCGGTGACCCCGAGGCGGGCGAGTTCCGCCTGGGCGCGCGGGAGGATGTGCCCTTCCAGCCGCGCGAAGAAGCCGCCGACGACGATGACCCGGGGGTTGAAGAGCCGGACGAGGGTGGCCGAGCCGCGGCCCAGCCAGCGGCCGACCTCCGCCAGCGCGTGGTCGACCTGGGGGTCGCCCGCCGCCAGGCGGCGCTCGATCTCGCTCAGGCGTTCCTCGGGGTCGCGGACGATGCCGTCGCGCACCCCGTAGGCGTGGTCGGGGGTGACCATGCGGACCAGCGCGGCCAGGCCGACCTTGGTCTCCCAGCAGCCGATGCGGCCGCAGCCGCAGCGCTCGCCGGAGGAGTCGACCATCACGTGGCCCACTTCGCCGGCGAAGCCGTCGGCGCCGCCGAGGAGGCGTCCGCCGGCGATGATGCCGCCGCCGACGCCGACCTCACCGGTCAGGTAGACCATGTCGGCCGATCCGGCGGCCACGCCGTTGGTGAACTCGGCCAGCGCCGCCAGGTTGGCGTCGTTGGCGACGGTCACGGGGACGCCGGGGGCGACCTCCCAGAGGCGCTCGGTGACGGGGACGCCGTACCAGCCGAGGTTGGGGGCGACGTGGACGACCCCGTTGGTGCCGTCTATGAGGCCGGGGACGGCGACCGTTATCCCGGCGACCCGGACGCCGAGCATGTGCAGCTCGGCGATGGCGTCGCGGGCCACCCGGGCCAGTTCGTCGAGCGAGGCCTCGGGCTCGCAGCCCATGGCGTCGAACCCGACGCGGCGGTCGACCAGGACGCGGCCCGCCAGATCGGTGGCGAAGGCGGCGATGTAGTCGACGTTGATCTCAAGGCCCAGGGCGCCGACGCCCGCGCCGTCGAGGGCCAGGGCGAGACCCGGGCGGCCGACGGAGCCGGCGTGCTGCGGGCCGATCTCGCGGATCAGGCCGCGTGCTCGTAACTCGCCGACGAGGCTGGTGACCGTCGCCTTGTTCAGCCCGGTCTCGGCGGCGACCGCCGAACGCGAGCGGGGGCCGTGCTCCTGGAGGTGGCGCAGGACGAGCGACAGGTTGGACCGGCGGATCATGGTCTGGTCGACGGGCACGCCCGTCGAGCCGTTCCTGCCCAGCTGGGGCCCTGAGGTTAGTCGCACTTCTTGCTTCCCGTCGGTCTGCTTGCGGCCGTTCGTCTCGAATTAATTTGCATGCCTCGCCGAATTAAATGTCCTGGACGCATGTGCCACAAGTGTCGAACCGCTTCGCCTTGCATTACAGTTTCGTAACACGGAACTCTGGCTCGTTCCGTAGACTCCCGGGTCTGTACACGGGGATGACAGATGTGTTAGAAATCGGTAAATTCCGCCTGCTGTTACGCAAAAGTTAGACGGAATGTCGCATGTCGACGACGTGGCACCGTCACGGCTTGCGTCAGCATGACCCCCGCTTTACATGCTGTAACCCGGGCACAAGCGCGGCGGCGCGCGCCTTGCCTGACTGAATCCCCAGGTCAGGAAAGGATCACCCCCTACATGTCTCGACCTCACCGGTTACGGGCGTTAGCCGCCCTGACCACGCTCCTGGTGACGACGGGCGTCGTCGTGGCGCCCCCCAGTGCCCACGCGGCCGACATCCCGGCCTCGGACTATCAGCAAGTCGCGCTCGCCACCGGACCTGGCGAGCTCGGTGAGGCGATGTCCCTGGCCGTGCTGCCGAACCGGTCGGTGCTGCACACCGCCCGCGGCGGCCAGGTCCGGATCACCGACGTCAACGGCAACACCTCCCTCGCGGGCACGCTCAACGTGTACACGCACGACGAGGAGGGTCTCCAGGGCGTGGCGGTCGACCCGAACTTCGCCACCAACCGGCACATCTGGCTCTACTACTCGCCCCGGCTGAGCACCCCCAGCGGCGACGCGCCGACGACGGGCACCCAGACCGACTGGAACACCTGGAAGGGGCAGTTCTACCTGTCCCGGTTCACGCTCACCACGAGCAACACCATCGACATGGCGAGCGAAGTGATCGTGCTCCGGGTCGACAACGACCGCGGCCAGTGCTGCCACGCGGGTGGTGACATCGACTTCGACGCGCAGGGCAACCTCTACCTGACCACGGGCGACGACACCAACCCGTTCGAGTCGAACAGCTACACCCCGATCGACGAGCGCACCAACCGCAACCCGCAGTTCGACGCGCAGCGCTCCTCGGGCAACACCAACGACCTGCGCGGCAAGGTGCTCCGCATCAAGCCGCAGGCCAACGGGACCTACACCATCCCCTCGGGCAACCTGTTCGCGCCGGGCACGGCCAACACCCGGCCCGAGATCTACGCGATGGGCCTGCGCAACCCGTTCCGGATGAGCGTCGACAAGGCGACCGGCATCGTCTACCTGGGCGACTACGGCCCCGACGCCGGTTCGAGCGACGCCAACCGCGGCCCGAGCGGCCAGGTCGAGTTCAACCGCATCACCTCGGCGGGCAACTACGGCTGGCCCTACTGCACCGGCAACAACACCACGGCCGAGACCTACAACGAGTTCACCTTCCCGAGCGGCCCGTCGCAGGCCAAGTACAACTGCGCGGGGCAGCCGACCAACAACTCCTTCCGCAACACCGGCCTGCAGACCCTCCCGCAGCCGCGCCCGGCCTGGATCCGCTACGGCGGCGACGCCGGCAGCCCGCCGGAGTTCGGCGGCGGCTCGGAGTCCCCGATGGGCGGCCCCGTCTACCGGTACGACCCGAACAACACCTCCCCGGTCAAGTTCCCGCAGTCGCTCGACGGCCGCTTCTTCGCCGGTGAGTACGGCCGCCGCTGGATCAAGGCCATCGAGGTGACCTCCTCGGGCGGCGTCGGTGAGATCAGCGGCTTCCCGTGGACCGGCACCCAGGTCATGGACATGGCCTTCGGCCCCGACGGCGCCCTGTACGTCCTCGACTACGGCACCGGCTCGGGCAACCAGGCCCTCTACCGCATCGAGTACATCGGCGGCGCGAACCGCAACCCGATCGCCAAGGCCGCGGCCACCCCGACCTCCGGCGTCGCCCCGCTCGCGGTGAGCTTCTCCTCGGCCGGCTCGTCCGACCCCGAGGGCTCGGCGCTGACCTACTCGTGGAACTTCGGCGACGGCACCACCTCCACGGCCGCCAACCCGTCGAAGACCTACACCGCCAACGGCACCTACAACGTGACGCTGACGGTCCGCGACTCCGGCGGCCTGACCGGTTCGGCGAACGTGACGATCACCGTCGGCAACACCGCCCCCACGGTCAACCTGCAGACCCCGCTGAGCGGCGCGCTGTTCAACTTCGGCGACACGATCCCGTACACGATCTCCGTCAGCGACCCGCAGGACGGCACCATCAACTGCGCCCGGGTGAAGTTCACCTACTTCCTCGGCCACGACAGCCACTCCCACCAGATCACCTCCAAGGACGGCTGCTCCGGCAGCATCACCGTCCCGACCGACGGCGAGCACGACGCCGCCGCCAACATCTACGGCGTCTTCACGGCCGAGTACACCGACAACGGCGGCCTGACCACCACGGTCACCCGCACCCTCCAGCCGCGGCACCGCCAGGGTGAGCACTGGGGCGCCCAGAACGGCGTCCAGACCGCCCAGCACGCCGCCGCCGAAGGCGGCACCACGGTCGGGTTCGTCGACAACAACGACTGGATCTCCTTCACGCCGTACAACCTGACCGGCGCGACCTCGCTGACCGCCCGGGTCTCCTCCGGCGGCGTCGGCGGCACCCTGGAGGTGCGCGCGGGCTCGGCGACCGGCACCCTGCTGGGCACCGCCACGGTGGCCAACACCGGGAGCTGGGACACCTTCGCCAACGTCACCGCCAACCTGAGCAACGTGCCGACCGCGACGACGACGGTGTTCCTCGTCTTCAAGGGCGTCACCGGCCAGGGCAACCTGTTCGACCTCGACGCGTTCACCTTCAACGGCGGCACGACCAACCCGCCCGCCGGGACGATCGAGGGCGAGGCGTTCACCTCGCAGTCCGGCGTGCAGACCGCCGCGCACACCACCGCCAGCGGCGGCCTCACGGTCGGCTACATCGACAACGGCGACTGGGCCGGCTACTCGAACGTGAGCACCTCGGGCAAGACCTCGTTCACCGCCCGGGTGTCCTCCGGCGGGCCGGGCGGCACGATCACCATCCGCTCCGGATCGCAGACCGGCACCGTCCTCGGCACGGTCAACGTCGCCAACACCGGCAGCTGGGACACCTTCGCCAACGTGTCCACGACGCTGACCGGCACCGGCACCGGCGCCCTGTTCCTCACCTTCACGGGTGGTTCCGGCGCGCTGTTCGACATCGACACCTTCTCGCTCGGCAGCACCCCGCCGCCGGCCACGACGGTCGAGGGCGAGGCCTTCACCTCCACCTCGGGCGTGCAGGTCGCCACCCACGCCCCGGCGACCGGCGGCCTGACCGCCGGGCACATCGAGAACGGCGACTGGGCCGCCTACAACCAGGTCACCGTGAACGGCGCCACCCGCATCACGGTCCGCTACTCCTCGGCCGGTCCCGGCGGGACCATCGAGGTGCGGGCCGGGTCGGCGACCGGGACGCTCCTCGGCACCCTCGCCATCCCGAACACCGGCGGCTGGGAGACCTTCGCCTCGGCCTCGGCGAACCTGACGGCCGGCTCGGCCACCGGCCAGGTCGTGCTCCGGTTCACCGGCGGCTCGGGCGCCCTCTTCGACGTCGACAACTTCACCATCCAGAAGTGAGGCGGGACATGAAGCGCAGACTCCTCGGCGCGATCGCCGCGGCGGCCGTCGCCGCGACGACGCTGGTGCCGACGGCGGCGCACGCCGCCGACCCGGCCTACCAGGTGCTCGTCTTCTCCAAGACGGCGGGCTTCCGGCACGACTCGATCCCGCAGGGCATCGCGGCGATCCAGGCCATCGGCTCGGCCAACAACTTCACGGTCACCGCGACGGAGGACGCCAATGCGTTCACCGCCGGGAACCTCGCCAACTACAAGGCCGTGGTCTTCCTGAGCACCACGGGCGACGTGCTGAACGCCACCCAGCAGACCGCGTTCGAGAACTACGTCAACGGCGGTGGCGGCTACGTGGGCGTGCACGCGGCGGCCGACACCGAGTACGACTGGCCGTTCTACGGCAACCTGGTCGGCGCCTGGTTCCAGAGCCACCCGGCCATCCAGACGGCCACCATCCGCACCGAGGACCGCGCCCACGCGGCCACCGCCCACCTGGGCGGCACCTGGTCGCGGTCTGACGAATGGTATTCGTACCGCACGAACCCGAGAAACAGCGCCAAGATCCTGCAAAACCTCGACGAATCGAGTTACTCGGGTGGCGGGATGGGCGACCACCCGATCACCTGGTGCAAGAACGTCAGCAACGGCCGCAGCTTCTACACCGGCCTCGGCCACACCCAGGCCACCTACAGCGAGGCCGCCTTCCGCACGCTGCTGCTCGGCGGCATCCGGTACGCGGCCGGCTGGGCCAAGCAGGACTGCCGCGTCGAGACCGGCTACACGCCGATCTACAACGGCTCCACCACCGGCTGGTCGCAGGCCGGACCGGGCAGCTTCACCAACTCCGACGCGACCCTGAAGTCGACCGGCGGCATGGGCCTGCTCTGGTACTCGGCCAAGGAGTACGCCTCCTACTCGCTGAAGCTCGACTGGAAGATGGACGGCGACGACAACTCCGGCGTGTTCGTCGGGTTCCCCTCGTCCACCGACCCGAACTCGGCGATCAACAACGGCTACGAGATCCAGATCGACGCGACGGACACCGCCGACAAGACGACGGGTTCGATCTACGGCTTCAAGTCGGCCGACGTCGCCGCCCGCGACGCCGCGCTCAACCCCCCGGGCGAGTGGAACGGCTACGAGATCCTCGTCGAGGGCGAGCGGCTGCGCGTCTACCTGAACGGCCGCCTCATCAACGACTTCACCAACACCGTGGCCAACCGGTCGCTCGCCCAGGGCTACATCGGCATCCAGAACCACGGCACCGGTGACGACGTGTCGTTCCGCAACATCAGGATCAAGGAGCTGGGCGGCAACCCGCAGCCGCAGCCGACCACGATCGAGGCCGAGTCGTACACCTCCAACTCCGGGGTCCAGCCCGCCGGGCACGCCACCGCCAGTGGCGGCACCACCGTCGGCTACATCGACAACGGCGACTGGGTCGGCTACGCGAACTTCTCCACCGCCGGCAAGAACAGCTTCTCCGCCCGCGTCTCCTCGGGCGGTCCCGGCGGCACCATCACGATCCGGGCGGGCTCCCAGACCGGCACGGTGCTGGGCACGGTCAACGTGCCGAACACCGGCAGCTGGGACACCTTCCAGACCGTGACCACGTCGCTGAACAGCAACGCCTCCGGCCCGCTGTTCCTCACCTTCAGCGGCGGCTCCGGCGCCCTGCTCGACGTCGACACCATCACCCTGACCACCGGCAGCACGCCGACGCAGACCACGGTCCAGGGTGAGGCGTTCACGTCGCAGTCGGGCGTCCAGGTCGCCAGTCACGGCCCCGCCGTCGGCGGCCAGACCCTCGGCTTCATCGACAACGGCGACTGGGCCGGCTACAACCAGGTCACCGCCAACGGCGCCACCCGCATCACGGTGCGCTACTCCTCGGGCGGCCCGGGCGGCCAGATCCAGGTCCGCGCGGGCTCCGCGACCGGAACCCAGATCGGCACGCTGACCATCCCGAACACCGGAAGCTGGGACACCTTCCAGACCGTCTCGGCGAACCTCACGAGCTCGGCCTCCGGGGCGATCTTCCTGAGGTTCACGGGCGGATCCGGTTCCCTCTTCGACGTGGACCAGTTCACGATCGAGAAGTGAACCGGCGGACAGCTCCCCGATGAAACGCGTTCCCGGACCGCCGCCCTCACGGCGGCGGTCCCCGGCCCCGGACGCCGCCGCGGCGGCCCCGGGGCCTTCGCGCGAGGGCGGCCCGATCGAGCCCGACGAGCACTACCGGCGTGTGGTCCAGAGCATCGACCCGTCGCTGGCCGACGGCACCATCACGTGGTGCCGTGCCGCGAACGTGACGGCCGTGCTCCCGATCGTTCCGGACAGCGCAGTGCCGCAGACGCTCTCCGACGCGTTCGACCTGTCCATCCACCAGGTGGCGATGACCGGGCGCGGACGGACGGTGGTCATCGGCGAACTGGACGGATGGTTCCTGGTCCTGGAACCGAACGACTGGAACTCCGCCGACCGGATCGCCGAGCTGTCGCGTGGCGGGGAGGCGGTCTCGCTGGTCATCGGGGACACGCTCCGGCACTACCACTTCTATGTCGCCCGCGACGGCGAGCAGGTGTGCCGGTTCCGCTGGGGAGACGCACCCGAGGGAGAGCCGCCGTCCCTCGCCGGCGATCTCGCCCTGGAGACGCCGCTCGACTTCGACGTGTGGAAGACACGCGCCTTCGTTCTGGCGGAGCGCCTCACCGGGGTGAGGGTGACCACCGAGTGGCTGGCCGCCGAGCACACCGGCTACCGGGTGCCCACCCGGTTCACCATTCGCCGTGAGGACGACTGGTAGGAAAGAAAAGGCCCCCGGGGGAGAACCCCCGGGGGCCTTCGCCGTCTTCTAGAACCCGCAGAGTTCCGCGAGCGACTGGTCTTCGGTCGCCTGGGAGTTCGGGGTCGGGGTGAGGGTCGGCTTGGCCGCCGTCGGGGTCGGGCTCGGGGCGGAGGCCGAGGCGACCGGGCTGCCGCCGCTCGGGGAGGCGGTCACGCCCGCCTGGACGGGGGCCGCCGCGCCATTGGACTTGCGGATGGCCGTGGTGACCATTCGCTTGATCTTGTCCCAGTCGGCGCTGCCGGGCCAGATCTGCGGCGGGACGAACTGGGTGCTGGTGATCTTGGCGTCCTTCACCTTGAGGCCGAGGTTGACCAGGTGCTCCAGCAGGGGGCGGGGGATGTCGGTCCGGAAGAGCCGCTTGGCCGCCGCGACGATCTTGTTGAAGTTGGCCAGCACGACCGGGGGCGACGCCTGCTGGGCCAGCGCGCCGATGACGCAGCGCTGGCGGCCCATGCGGGAGAAGTCGTCGCTGCCGACGCGGGAGCGGCCGTACCAGAGGACCTGCTCGCCGTTCAGGACGCGCTTGCCGGCCTTGATGGTGCCGGCCGTGCCGTAGACGCCGCCGTACTTGATGTCGGTCTGTACGTTGATCTCCAGGCCGCCGATCGCGTCGACGAGGGCGGCGAAGCCGTACATGTCGACCATGGCGTAGTAGTCGACGTGGAGGCCGAGCGTGGTGCTGATGGCGTCCTTCAGGGCGGCCGGGCCGCGGACACCCAGGTTGGGGTAGTCCTCGGCGTACTGCCAGACCTCGTTCAGCAGGCCGCCGTTGGGGAGCTCGGCGTGGAAGCCGCTCGGGAACTGCTTGTTGAGCGGGCTGTTCTTGCTGAAGTGGACGTGCTGGAGGTTGCGCGGGAGCGCGAACAGGACCGTGTTCCCGGTCTGCACGTTGACGCTGGCCACCTGCATCGAGTCGGTGCGCACGCCGGTCCGGTTGCCGGCCGCGTCGCCGCCGATGAGCAGGAAGTTGACCCGTTTCTTGCCGCCCCACGGATCCTCGGCCTTGATGGGCACGGCTTGCGGGTTGGCACTGTCGTGGTCACTGGGGAAGTTGGCGAGCAGGCTCTGCGTCTGGTTCGCGAAGTTCGCCGCGTACGCGAAGGGGGCCATGACCCCCACGCACAGCGCGCCCACCACGACCCCCGAGATGATCTGTCCCCGCTGGGGCAGCCGGTCGGGCGTCAGGGAGATGTACGACATGAGGATCAGGGCGAACCACGCCAGCGCGAGCGTGGCCGACCCGATCACGACACCGGTCAGCGTGCTCTCGCGGACGGCCGAGCCGACGTTGCTGAGGATCCCGAAGCCGAACACGACGGCCGCGACGAGGACCACGCCGAACGTGCCGAGGAAGACGTAGCCCATCTTCCGGCGTCCGCTGCGCAGGTGCGCGGCCCCCGGCACTATCGCCGACAGCGCGGTCCACGCGATGACGCCGCCGGTGGTGAGCGGCCGTCCGAACTGCGGCGCCCGGCTCTTCGGGCCGCCGCCCTTGGCGGGACCCCGGGGGGGCAGGGGAGCGGGCTTGCGCGGCGGCCCCGGACGGGTGATCTCGTCGTCGGCGATGCGCTGCTCGCCCGGCGGGCCCTGCACGGCGGGGGGCGGAATGAACCGCGGCCCCCCGGACTTCGGCGGGGCGCCCACGTGCACGCCCCCGCTCGGGGCGCCCGAGTGGACGACCGTGTCGGGCCGGACCGAGGCCGCCGGGCCGGCGTTCTTGGGGACCGGGTCGGGCTGGGGGCCGGCGGTCTTCGGGATGGCGGCGAAGGAACCGGTCTGCGGGGGTTCCGACGGGCCTGAGGGCTCTGCGGGCATCTGCTGTTCTTCGTATGTTTCGTCGGCTACCGCGCCGGGGAAGTCCTCGGACGACTTCGGGGGGCGTTTTCGCGTGCGTCTCTGGCGTGACTCGTCACCCGCGGCTCCCCCACGACGCATGGTCAACCGCTCCTCTGCTCGTTATTGCCCGTGCGATGCCCAGGGATTCTAGCCCTCAAATCTGGACAACACTGAACACATCCGGAAAGAAGGCTCCGTCTAGGAGACGGCCTTCGCCGGCATCACCCACGTGTTGCACTGATACGCCTGCCGCTTCTGCCATCCCTGCCGGAACCACACGCCGTTGTTCGGCGGAGATCCGTGGTCACGCGGCCATCCGGGGTGGTCGCCGAGGCTGCCCCAGAACGCGAACAGGTCGTTGCGGCGTGCGGCCGGGACGGGGTAGCTCGCCGCGACGGAACGCATGAACATGCCGGCGAAACAGTTGGCCTGGAGTTCGAGGCGGCGGCTCAGCGCCAGCCGCTGACTCTCCGACCCGGAGGCCAGGCTCCTCTCCCAGCGGGCCTGCGACAGGCCGGTGAGCTGCTGGACGTGGTGGCCGTACTCGTGGCCCATCATCGCCGTGTAGGAGCCGTGCCACGACGACATCCGCGCGTAGCCGACCGCCTCGCCGTTGCCGTTCGCCATGGCCTTGGTCGAGGCGTACACCGACATGGTGCGCGGGCAGTAGTAAGGCGCCGCGCTGTTCGCCTGCGGGAAGTCCCCGCACGGGCCGCGGCCCTTCCCCGAGGCGATGACCCACTTCGGCGGCTCGAACGGGATGCCGACCTTCTCCAGCGTCGCCCGCCACGCCCGGTCCATGCACGTGGCGGTCTTCAGGATGTGCGCCTTGATCTGCGCGTGGTCGAACACGTTCGCCCGCCCGCCCGGACAGCGGGTGCGCGGCAGCGCGCCGGCCGAGTAGACCGTGTTCTCCTTCAGCGACGTGTTGAGCGGCGCGCGTCGTTCCTGTACGGGCTGCCGCTCGCCCCGCTGCGCATCGCGCGCCTGCCCGTCCCCCTCGCGTGACGAGCCCACGACCGGCTCGGAGACGGCCGGCCGGTCACCGAGCGACGCGCCGAGGACGAGCACCACGAACCCCACGGCCATCAGCCCGAAGATCCCCCCGATGATCGGCCCGGCACTCGACTTCCGCCGAGGCTGCCAGTGGACGGGCATCTGCCGGGGCGGCCCGTAGGGACCCGCGGGAGCGGGACGCATCCCGGGAGGAAAGTGCGGCTGCCGCCCCGGCGGCGGCCCATGAGGAGGTGCCGGTGGGTGCGGTGGGGTGGTCTGGCGGGTCGGGAGTGGGGGTGCAGGGTACCCCTGGGAGGGCTGTCGTGGGCCGCCTGGACCGTATGGGTGACGTCCGGGAGGCGGCGGATACGGCTGCCCCATCTCTTTGACCCCCTTGGCTGAAGATTGGGCAGAACAATACTGATTTCACACTTGTCACGGATGTAGCACTGATCGCGCACGGGCCGTAATCATCCGAGGTGATCTCTGCGATGTTCCGGATTCGGACGGCTCGTCTGCCCTAGCGTCTTTGGCATGAATCTGCAACAGCTCCGCTATGTGGTAGCCACCGCAGAGCACCGCACCATGACCGACGCCGCACGGTCCCTCTACATCGCGCAGCCCGCCTTATCCCGCGCGATCCGGGACCTCGAACGGGAACTCGGCATGACCCTCTTCGCGCGTTCCGGGCGGGGAGTGGTCGTGACCGCGCAGGGGCGGCGGGTCGTCAAGCTCGCCCGGGAGGCGCTCGACGCCGTCCGGGAGATCGAGGCGCTGGCGACCCAGTCGCACACGGCGGGAGCCGAACTGCGCATCGCGTCGACGCCGAGCCTCGAACCGGGGCTCGCGGGTCGCCTGCTGCCCGCCTACGTGGCGGAGCATCCAGGGATCCGCGTGCACATCGTCCGTTGCGACGGGCGGGACAGCGTCGTCACCGCCGTCCGCGAGCAGCGGGCCGACCTCGGGCTGACCGACCTGCCGGTGCCCACCGACCTGGTCAGCCATCCGCTGGAGCGGCAGGAGATCGTGCTGATCTCGCCGCCCGGTCTCGACCTGCCCGACCCCGTGCCGATGAGCAGGCTCAACGGCATGCGGCTGGTGCTGCCCGGACCGGGCAGCCCGCGCCGCCGGGAGTTCGACCAGATCTTCACCTCGTACGGCGTCCGCCCCATCCCCGCGCTGGAGTCGGACGAACGGGCCAAGTGGCTGCCCGCCGTACGCGAAGGTCAGGCCTCGCTCCTGTGGTATCGCGGCATGGCCGAGCAGGCGGCCCGCGCCGGCCTGGTCGTGCGGTCGCTGGACCCCGCCCCGAGGAAGATCATCGCGATCGTGCACGCCCGCAAACGGCTGCCCGCGACCGCGCAGGACTTCGTGACCCTGGCAGAAGGAGGATCCGCCGCTTAAACGCTTGGACCGTTCCAAATCCGACTTGTCGGATTCGGGGCCGGATCGGTGGGGGCACTTCTGGATCGGCCATTTCCCGAAGCACTCCCTCGTCCCGGCAGTCGCGGAGAGGGCGCGGAGTAGGCTCGCTGACGATGTCTACTCTGCGCCTTCGTGGCCGTACGTTCGGCCCCGGCGACCACGCGATCATGGCCGTGGTCAACCGCACGCCCGACTCCTTCTACGACCGGGGCGCGACCTACGGCTTCGCCGCCGCCCTCGACGCCGCCTCCCGCCAGATCGAGGCGGGCGCCGACATCGTCGACATCGGCGGCGTGAAAGCCGGGCCGGGCGACGACGTCGACGTGGCGGAGGAGATCCGCCGGGTCGCCGACCTCGTCGCGGCGGTCCGCGACCGGCACCCGTCCGTGATCGTCAGCGTCGACACCTGGCGCGCGGAGGTCGGCGAGGTCGTCGCGGCGGCCGGCGCCGACCTGCTCAACGACACGTGGGGCGGGGTCGACCCCCGGCTGGCCGACGTGGCCGCCAAGTACGGCATCGGCCTGGTCTGCGCCCACGCCGGACGCGTCGAGCCGCGCACCCGGCCCCATCGCATCGCCTATGACGACGTGGTGGGCGACGTGGTGGCGTACACGACCGATCTGGCGGAGAAGGCGCTCGCCGCGGGGGTCTCGCGGGACCGCATCCTGATCGACCCCGCCCACGACTTCGGCAAGAACACCTACCACTCCCTGGAGCTCAGCCGCCGCCTCGACGAGATGGTCGCGACCGGCTGGCCGGTCCTGGTGGCCGTCTCGAACAAGGACTTCGTCGGCGAGACCCTCGGCGGCCTGCCGGTGGACCGGCGCCACGCGGGCACCCTCGCCACCCTGGCGGTCTCGGCGGTGCAGGGCGCGCGGGTGTTCCGCGTCCACGACGCCGCCTCGGCCCGCACGGTCCTGGACGTGGTCGGCCGCATGTGACCGGTGAACGACCGCGTGTGCCGCCCCCGGCGTTCCGCCGAGCCAGGCGGACCGGCTCAGCCGTAGATCACTGACAGGAACCTGACCAGGATCGCCTCGCGGGTCTTGGCGGGCAGCGCGTCGAGCACCGCGTTGACGGCGGCCATCTCCGGCTGGTCGCGGGAGGTCAGGTCGATGCCGACCGAGGCGGCCAGTTCGACGAACGTCGGGTCGTCGAGCTCGTCGAGGTTCAGGGAGGCGATCAGCTCCGGCAGGCCCTCCGGGACCGTCGCCGGGCCGCGTTCGCGGGCGGCCTCCGCCGACTCGGCGATGACGGCGAGCATCGCCTCGACCCGCTCCAGGGTCACGCCGGTGACGGTGATGTGGAGGTTGGCGGGGATGCCGGCGTAGGAGAGCTGCGGCTGCAGGAACCAGCCGCGCCTGCGCGCCTCGTCGGCCAGCACGAACACGTCGACCTCGGGGGAGCCCGCGACGGCGACCAGCGCGGCCTGCGGGTCGCCCAGCACCCGCAGGCCGGGGATCTTCGCGACGCCCTCGGCGATGCGCCGGGTCGCCTCCAGGGTGGCGCGGCCCAGGTCGATGTAGCCCTCGCGGCCCAGCGCGTGCAGGGTGCCCCAGGCCCCGCCGAGCGGGCCGGCCGACCGGGAGCTCTGCACGGTCGCGTTGATGATCGTGTAGCCGGGCCAGGCGGCCGAGGCGAAGTAGGCGGCGCGGCGCAGCGCGGCGTCCTTGAACAGCAGCACGGAGGCGCCCTTGGGGGCGTACCCGAACTTGTGCAGGTCGCAGGAGATCGACGTGACGCCCGGCACCGACAGGTCGAACGGCGGCACCTCGGCCCCGGCCTCCCGGAGCCACGGCAGCAACCAGCCGCCGACGCAGGCGTCGACGTGGCAGGGGACGCCCCGGGCCGCCGCGACGGCCGCGACCTCCGCCACGGGATCGATCACGCCCTGCGGGTAGGAGGGCGCCGACACCACCACGAGCACGGTCCGGTCGGTGATCGCCGCCTCGACGGCCACCGGGTCGACGGTGAAGGTGGTCAGGTCGACGGGCACGGCGACCACCTCCACCCCGAGGTAGTGGCCCGCCTTGTGGAAGGCGGGGTGCGCGGTGACCGGCACGACCATCTGCGGCCGGTCGGTCGCCGCGGCGTCGCGGGCCGCCTTCACCGCCAGCATGATCGACTCGGTGCCGCCGCTGGTGAAGATGCCCGGCGCGTCCGGCTGCCCCAGTTCGGCGGCGACGGCGCGCACGACGTCCTTCTCCAGGGCGACCATGCTGGGGAACGCCGTCGGGTCGAGCATGTTGACCTCGAGCATGCCCGCGTAGGCGGCGGCGCCCGCCTCGTGCACCTCGGGGCGGCCGGTGTCGTACACGTAGGCGGTGACCTTGCCGCCCCGCACGGGGAGATCGGCCTCCTGCGCCTCGGCCAGGCGGGCGAGCAGTTCCTCGGCGGTCACGCCGTGGTGGGGGAGCACCGTGACATCTCCTGACATACGTTGACGACTCGGATCACTTTACGGAAACCTCTCATGTCCCGCTCAGACGACAGATGGGACCTGTTCCATGCGCGTGGCAGCCTTCGTTGCCGGACTGTTAGCCGTACTCGTGGCGGCTCCGCCCGCCGCCGCGTCGGCGGAGACGAGATACCCGACCTCGTTCTCCCTGCCCGACGGTTTCCCGCCCGAGGGGATCGCCGTCGACGAGGGCCGCTCGGCCTACTTCGGCTCCCGCTCCTCCGGGGCGATCTACAAGGTCGACCTGCGCAGCGGCCAGGGCAAGATCATCAACGAGGGCCCCGGCACGCCCTCCCTCGGCCTGAAGGTCAGGCGCAACCGCCTCTTCGTCGCGGGCGGCACCGCCGGGACCGCCCGGGTGCTAGACGCGCGGACCGGCGAGGTGCTGAAGAGCTACACCCTGGCCACCGGCGCGTCGTTCGTGAACGACGTCGTGCTGACCCGGGACGCCGCCTACTTCACCGATTCCACCAACCCGGTCCTCTACAAGCTCGACCTGCGCCGGTGGGGCCGCCTGCCCGCCGAGGCCGAGAAGATCCCGCTCACCGGCGACCTCGTCTACACGACCGGCATCAACGTCAACGGCATCGCCCAGACGCCTGACGGGAAGGCGCTGCTGCTGGTCCAGTCGAACACCGGCAAGTTGTTCCGGGCCGACAAGAAGACCGGCGCGACCACGCAGGTCGACCTCGGGACCGAGCTGCTCACCAACGGCGACGGGCTGCTCCTGGAGGGACGCCGGCTGGTCGTCGTCCAGAACTTCCTGAACACCGTGACCTGGGTCAAGCTCGACCGGCGCGCGACGAAGGGCGTCATCGACCGGAAGGTGACCGACCCGCGGTTCGACGTGCCGACCACCGTGGCCGCCTTCAAGGACCGCCTCTACCTGCCCAACGGCCGCTTCAACACCACCCCGACGCCCACCACGCCCTACGACGTGGTGGCCATAGCACGATAGGGACATGTCCGACGACAGGTCCGACCACGCGGCCGCGGCCGTCTGCGACTGGGAGGACGACCTCCGCCGCGCGGGCCGCGCCGCCCCCGCCCGGCTCTCGGTGATGTTCCGCGTCGGCGCCCCGGCGCTCGCCCTGGCCTTCACGGCCGGGGCGGTGCCGGCCGCCGCCCTGGCCGCCCGGCCGTCCGTCGTGGGCATCGTGCTGGTGCTCGTCTCGGCGATCCCGTGGGGGCGCTGGATCCTCAAGGGCGACGACGGGCCGACGTGGTGGTTCGCGCTGGCGGTGCTCGTCCCGCTGGGGGCGGCGGTCCTGGCCGGGCTGGACAGCCCGGTGGCCGTGCTCACGCTGCTGGCGGTCGCGCTGCTGCTGGTGGCGCTGAACGTCGGCTTCGCGCCCGTGCCGTTGGCGGCCGGGGTCGCCGGGCTGACCTATCTCGTGGCGCTCGCCGCGCTGACGGGCGCCCCGCCGGTGGCATGGGTCGCCGTGCACCTGGGGTTCGCGCTCACCCTCGCCGCCGCCTACGCCGTGCGGGTCAGCCACGACTCCAGCCGCCTGGTGGCCCAGGCGCTGGAGGCGCTGGCCCTCCAGCGGGCCGCCGACCAGCGGCGGATCATGGCGCAGGACGTCCACGACGTCGTCGGGCACACCCTCGCGGTGACCATGCTGCACATCACCGCCGCCCGGATGGCGATCAAGCGAGCCGATCCCGGTGAGGCCCTCACGGCCCTCGAAGAGGCCGAGAGGCACGGGCGGGCGAGCCTGGCCGACCTGCGGCGGCTGGTGAAGGTGCTGCGTTCGGGCGAGGAGTCCTCCACCGCCCCGCAACCCGGGCTCGCCGACGTGGCGGCGCTGGTGGAGGGTTTCCGGGGCGCCGTCGACCTCACGTTCTCCGTGGACGGGGTGACGGCGGTCGAGCCGGGGGCGGAGCTGGCGGCGTACCGGATCATTCAGGAGGCCCTCGCCAACGCGGTCCGGCACGGGACCGGCACGGCCCGGGTGGCGGTGACCCTGACGGGTGGCGACCTGCTCGTGGAGGTCGCCAACCCCGTCGGGAGCGTGCGGGACGACGGGCCGGGGAGCGGGCTCGCGGGCATGCGGGAACGCGCCGCCGCGGCCGGGGGCGAGTGCACCGCCGGGATGCGTGACGGGGAGTGGCTCGTGTCGGCGAGGATTCCGGCGTGATCACCGTGCTGCTGGTCGACGACCAGCCTCTCGTCCGCGCCGGCCTGCGGCGCATCCTCGAACCCGAGGGGACCTTCACGATCGCCGGGGAGTGCGACGACGGCGACCAGGTCGCCGAGGCCGTCGCCCGCTGGAGGCCCGACGTGGTCGTGATGGACGTCCGCATGCGCCGGGTCGACGGCGCCGAGGCGACCCGCCGCCTGGCGGGGGCGGCGCCGGTGCTGATCCTGACGACCTTCGACGACGACGACACCGTGGCGGCGGCGCTGGGCGCGGGCGCGGCCGGGTTCATCCTTAAGGACGCGCCGGGGGAGGACATCGTCCGGGCCGTCACGATGGTGGCCGAGGGCGGGTCGTGGCTCGACCCCCAGGTGGCCGGGCCGGTGCTGACGGCCTTCCGCCGGGTGGCCGATCGCGAGCGCAGGGGGCGTTCGGCGGCGGCCCGGCTCACCCAGCGGGAACACGACGTGCTGTCCCAGATCGCGCGGGGCGCCACGAACGCCGAGGCGGCCTCGGCCCTGCACATCTCCGAGGCGACGGTGAAGACCCACCTGGGCAACATCCTGACCAAGCTGGACCTCAGGGACCGGCCCGCCGCCATCGTGTACGCCCACGACCACGGCCTGGCCTGATCACACCGGCAGCCGGACCGTGGCCACGAGCCCCGGCTCCGCGTCGTCGAGCGTGATCGTGCCGCCGTGGGCCTCCACCACCTCGCGGGCGATGGCCAGCCCCAGCCCCGTGCCGCCGTCGTCGCGCGAGCGGGACGTGTCGAGCCGGGTGAACCGGTCGAACACCCGCTCGCGGTCCTCCGGAGGGATGCCGGGCCCGTCGTCGGTGACGGTGACGAGCGCCCACGGCCCCGACTTCCAGAGCCCGACCCGGACCTTGTCGTGGGCGTGCCGGACCGCGTTGTCGATCAGGTTGACCAGCACCCGGCCCAGGTCCATCTCCGCCCCGATCACGACCACGGCCTCGGCCGGGATGTCGGCGTCCAGGCCGTACCGGGAGGCGGTCCGGGTCACCAGCCGGCCCAGTTCGACCGGTTCGTGGCGCAGCGCCCGGCCCTCGTCGAGCCGGGCGAGGGCCAGCAGGTCCTCGGCCAGCTTCGACAGGCGCAGGGTGTCCTCCAGGACGCCTTCGGCCGTCTCGCGCCAGTCCTGGCCGTCCGGGTGGCTCAGCGCCACCTCCAGCTGGAGGCGCATGCTGGCCAGCGGGCTGCGCAGCTCGTGGGCGGCGTCGCTGACCAGGGCGCGCTGCCGGGAGCCGGCCTCCTCCAGGCGGGCCAGCATGTCGTTCAGGGTCATCGCCAGCGAGTGGACCTCGTCGTTGGCCTCCGGGACCGGCAGCCTCCGGGACGGCGAGGAGCCGGTGATCTCGGTCGCGCCGCGCCGCAGCGCGCCGATGGGGCTCAGGGTCCGGCCGATGATCACCCACGACGCCCCGGCCAGCACGACCAGCAGCAGCGGCGTGCCGAGCAGCAGCACGTGGCCGGTCGCCTTCAGGGCCCGCTCGATCTCACTGAAGGAGCGGGCCGTCAGGACCGTCACCCCGTTGTCGGCGCTCATCACCACGATCCGCAACACGGCCGGGATGCCGTAGGGCCGTCCGTCGAGGAACTGCGGCCGGCCCGAGTCGGCCGCCGTCCGGCGCGCGCCCTGCGGCAGCAGCGGCACCAGGCGGTCGGTCGAGGGCGTCGCCGCGGTGATCCGCCCGTTCCGGTCGATGACCTGCACGATCGTCGCCTTCGTCGGCACGATCTCGCCGTCGAGCCGGCCGGCGTCCGACAGGGCCACGATCTCCCGGGCCCGCGAGGTCACCTCGTCGTCGATGGTGGCGATCAGGGAGCGGCCCAGGACGTTCACGAACACCCACGCCGCCACCGCCAGGCCGACGCCGAGCACGGCCGTGGCGACCACGGTCAGCCGGACCCGCAGGCTGCGCCGCCGCCACCACCGGAACGGGTTAGCCGCCATCGCTGGCCAGCCGGTATCCCGCGCCGCGCACGGTCTGCACCGCGCCCCGGCCGAACGGCGCGTCGATCTTGCGGCGGAGGTAGCCGACGTACACCTCGACCACGTTGGGGTCGGTGTCGTAGGTGTCCCACACGTGCTCCAGGATCTCCGCCTTGGAGACGACCTCGTCCGGGTGCCGCATCAGGAACTCCAGCAGCGCGAACTCCCGGGGCGTGAGGTCGATCGTCTTCTCCTGGCGCCGCACCAGCCGCCGCGCCGGGTCGAGCGTCAGGTCCCCGGCCCGCAGCACCGAGGGACGGCGTCCGCCGCCGCGCCGCAGCAGGGCCCGCAGGCGGGCGACCAGGACCACATACGAGAACGGCTTGGTGAGGTAGTCGTCGGCGCCCAGGTCGAGGCCGTCGGCCATGTCGTACTCGCCGTCCTTGGCCGAGAGCATCAGGACCGGCACCCAGTTCTCCGCCTCGCGCAGGCGTTTGCACACGTTGTAGCCCGACAGGCGGGGGAGCATGATGTCGAGCACGACGATGTCGTACTCCCCGGTCGAGGCCAGGTGGAGGCCCTCCTCGCCGTCGTGGGCCAGGTCCACGGCGAAGCCCTCGGCGCGCAGGCCCCGTTGCAGGGCCGCCGCCATCCGTCGTTCGTCCTCCACCACCAGCACGCGCATTTCCCCATTTTGCGGGTTCTGCGCTGTGACCCGGCTGAGAGGAGTCTCAGCACGTCTCAGCCTCGCCACAGGGCCGGGCGCGCAGGGTGGGGGCACGTCCGTCAGATTGGAGTGCATGACATGTCCACGAGAGCACGCGCCGTGAGGTGGGGGGTCCCGGCCGCCGCCGTCCTGGTGGTGGCGGGCGCCATCGGAGCGGGCCCCGTCATCGCGGCGGTCCAGGGGGAGCCGCAGCTGCCCGAGCTGACCGCCGAGCAGCTGATCGGCGAGGTCAGCGCCAAGTGGAGCGGGCCCGGCACGCTGCCGCCGATGTCGGGCACGATCGTCGAGACCGCCTCGCTCGGCATCCCCGGCCTCCCGGCCGCGCCGGTCGGCACCAGCCCGCTCGCGCTGCTGTCGGGGTCCCACGAGCTCAAGGTCTGGTACGGCTCCGCCGACCGCTTCCGCCTCGCGATCCCCGGCGCCATGAGCGAGCAGAACGTGATCTTCAACAAGGGTCAGGCGTGGTGGTGGGACAGCGCCGCCAACACCGCCACGAAGATCAAGCTCCCGGCGGAGGCCCCGGCCCCCGCGCCCCTCCCCACCGCCGTGACCCCGCCCGACGCCGCCCGCCAGGCGCTGGCGATGGCCGAGACCGACACGGCGGTCAGCGTGGGGAACGACGCGACGGTGGCCGGGAGGGCGGCGTACGAGCTGGTGCTCGCGCCGAAGGCGGCCGAGTCCCTGGTCCGGGACGTGCGGCTGGCGATCGACGGCGAGACGCTGGTGCCGCTGCGGGTCCAGGTCTTCGCCAAGGGCGCGGCCGAACCGGCCTTCGAGGTCGGCTTCGACTCGATCACCTTCGCCGAGCCCGCACCCGAGAACTTCACCTTCACCCCGCCGCCCGGCGCGAAGGTGACCGAGGGCGACCTGCCCGCGCTGACCCGGCAGCACCCCCAGATGCCCGCCGGCGACCTCGCGCTCACCGGGAACGGCTGGACCTCCGTCGTGACGCTGCCCTTCGACGCGGCCGCGCTCAAGGACAACCCGATCCTGGCCTCGGCCAGGCCCGTCGAGGGCGGCAGGGTGATCACCACCAAGCTGGTCTCGGCCCTCGTCACCGACGACGGCCGCCTCCTGGTCGGCGCGGTCACCCCCGAGACCCTGGAGAAGGCCGCCGGATGAACGCTCCCGCGATCGCCACGCGGGGCCTGACGAAGCGCTTCCCGGGAGGCCAGGTCGCCGTCGACGGCGTCGACCTGGCCGTCCCGGGCGGTTCCGTGTACGGCTTCCTGGGCCCCAACGGATCGGGCAAGACCACCACGATCCGCATGCTGCTCGGCCTGATCACCCCGACCGCCGGCACCAGCACCCTGTTCGGCGACCCCGCCCGCGCGGCCCTGACGAGGGTGGGCGCGCTGGTGGAGGGCCCCGCCTTCTACCCGTGGTTGTCCGGCGAGGCCAACCTGCTGCGGCTGGACGCCGCCAACCCGGCGGCCGACCCGACCTCGGCCCGGCGGCGGACGGTGGAGGCCCTCGACCGCGTCGGCCTCACGGCGGCGGCCGGGAAACGCTACAAGGCCTACTCACTCGGCATGCGCCAGCGCCTGGCCATCGCGAGCACCCTCCTGAGCCGCCGCGACCTGCTGGTTCTGGACGAGCCCACCAACGGCCTCGACCCCCAGGGCACCCGCGAGGTCCGCAACCTGATCAAGGACGTCGCCGCCGACGGGACCACGGTCTTCGTCTCCTCCCACCTGCTGGCCGAGGTCGAGCAGATGTGCACCCACGTCGGCGTGATGCGAACCGGCAAGCTGGTCGCCCAGGGCCCGATGGACGGCCTCGGATCGGGCGCGCCCGCCCGCGTCGAGGTCGAGACGGCCGACGTGACGGCCGCGACGCGGGTGCTGACCGACCTCGGCCTGCGCGACGTGACCCCGGCCGCCGGCCGGGTCGGCGCGGAGATCGGCCACACGGCTCCCGAACACGTCAGCGACCTGCTGTTCAAGGCGGGGGTGTCGATCCGCGGCTTCCAGGTGATCAGGCCCAGCCTGGAGGACGTCTTCGTCGGGCTGACAGGGGAGGGCTTCGATGTCGACTCATGAGCGCACGGCGGCGCCGCGCGAGGAGGCGGCGGCGCCGAGGCAGGCCACGCTCCGGTCGGCCCTCCGGCTCTTCCGGTCGGAGGTCGGGCTGATCTTCCGGCGGCCGAGGACCGTCGCGATGCTCGCCGTCGTCGCGGTCGTGCCCGTGCTCTGCGGGGTCGCCATCCGGATCTTCGGCGGCGACGGGGAGGCGCTGCTGACGCAGGTGGCCGGGAACGGGCTCGCGCTCGGGTTCGTCGCGTTCTCGTTCATGGTGCCGCTGATCCTGCCGCTGGTCGTCGCGGTCGTGGCCGGCGACGCAGTGGCGGGGGAGGCCGGGCTCGGCACGCTGCGGTACCTGCTCACCGCCCCAGCCGGGCGGACCCCGCTGCTGGGCGTGAAGTTCGCCGGGATGGCCGTGTTCGCGCTGGTGACGTGCCTCGTCATCCTGGTCGCGGCGCTGGTCACCGGGCTGGTGTTGTTCCCGGTCGGGCCGGTCACGCTGCTGTCCGGCACGACCGTGCCGCTCGTCGAGGGGCTGCTGCGGATCGGCCTGATCGCGCTCTACGTGACGCTCGGCATGATCGCCCTCGGCACGCTCGCGCTGGCCGTGTCGGTGTTCACCGACACCTCGATCGGCGCGGTCGTCACCACGGTCGTGCTGGTGCTGGTCAGCCAGATCCTCACGGTGATCCCGCAACTCGACGCGGTCTCGCCCTACCTGCTCACCTCGTGGTTCCAGCGGTTCGACGGAGCGCTCCGCGAACCGCTGGCCACGGGTGACATGGGTCAGGGGGTGCTGGCGTTCGCCGCGTACATCGCGATCTTCGGCTCGGTCGCGTGGGCGCGGTTCACGTCGCGGGACGTCACGGCTTAGGCGGTCGGCCTGCGGCGCAGGGCCGCGATGGCGACGCCCACGCCGACGATTCCCACGACGACGCCGATGCCGCCGATGAGGCGGGCGGTGCCGTCGGAGGAGGCCGAGTCGTGGGCGTCGGCGGCGACCGGGGACGCGGCCACGGCCGGGGCGGCGCTCGGGGCGGCCGAGGCGGCGGCGCCGTGGTGGTCGTCACCGGTGGGCGGGGTGAGCTTCAGGGTCGGGACGGGGTGCTCGGCCTCGCCGCCGTCGGTCTTCGGCTCGTCCTTCCAGTCGACGACCTCGCCGCTGCTGTAGGTCTGCTTCGTCGGGAAGTAAAGGTGGTCGGTCGTGGTCGGCAGGCCGCCGAGGGAGACCTCGAACTCCTGGAACTCGCCCGGCTTCACCTCGCCGCCCGACCAGGTGATCTTCGTGACGGCTTCGGTGATCTCGCCGTACTGCGACTGGACCGGCGTGGGCAGCTTGCCCTCGGTGACCTCGGCCTTCCAGCCGGGGACCGGCTTGACCGACACGAAGGGCAGCGGGTGGTCGACCGGGAAGGTGACCTCGATCTTGGTGGTCGAGGCGTCGTCGCGCTCGTTGGGGACGCGGAAGGCGACCTTGCTGAAGCTGCCCTGCTCGACCGAGCCGGGCTGGACGGTGACGTGGGCCAGGGCCGGGAGGGCGAAGCCGAGGGTGAGGGCGGTGGCGGTCGCGGTGACGGTCAGGGCGCGGCGGATGACGGACATGGCGAAGACTCCACTTGTCGTACAGAAGGGAAAAAGGGGGACGGGTCAGAACCCGGCCAGTGGAGGACCTCTTCTGACGACGGCGTGCCGGAGGGGGCGTACATGAGCGGGCAGGACGAACGCGGCGCGGACCCGCACCTGACGCGGCAGCGCCGGGACCGGCGGCGTCCTGAGCACCCGCCAGGCGCCGACGCCGAGGCGGCGCAACACCGCCCACAGGGCGGCCTCGCCCCGGGCGAGCCACCAGGCGGTGACCAGCGAGGCGGTCAGGTGGGCGAGCACCATGCCGACCGAGACCCCGAACCCGCCGTGGTCGTGACCGGGATCGGTCAGCGGCCCGATCAGCACCCGCGCGGTCTGCCCCTCGGTGAACAGCTCGTGGAGCACGACCTGCGCCGCGACCTGCACCCCGGCGATGACACCGGGGGACCGTTCACGGCCCGCGAGCGCGAACGCGGCCCCGAAGGCCCCGAGCATCGCGACGGCGAGCGCCCCGACGGTGGGCCCGTCGCCTCCGGCCGCCTGGTGGCCGAGGGCGGCGAGGACGACGCAGACGGCCGCGAACGAGACGGACCGGGCGAACCTCAAGGCGAGGCCTGCGGACGGGGGGCTCTTCGGCATGGCGCGCACATCTTCTCACGCTTCGACCGGATGTCACCCCCACGTCTGAAGCGATCCCGTCAGGAGCAGTGCGATATTTCGGTTTTTGTCGCTAATGTGGCCGCGCCGGACCAAGAACGTTTTCGAGGTGGGTGACATGCGGCACTTCATCGGGCTGCTCGTCGGGATCGTCGTCGCCGCCGCTCTGCTGTTCGGAGGGGGCTGGGCCTCGCGGGAGTCGCTGCGGGGGTCCGTCGGAGACGTCGACCCCATCCGCGACAACCGCATGCTCATCGCGCTGGGCGTCATGGCCGCCGTCGGACTCCTCCTCGGGCTGGTGATCGCGGGGCGGATCTCGCCGATCGCCACGTTCGTGCCGTCGATGGTGCTGCTGGCCTGGACGGTCGTGTACGCCATCGACGTCTCCCGCGCCACGAGCCTGGCCCCCGTCGGCGCCACCGTCCAGAAGGAGATCGCGGAGGCCGGGCAGGGCATGCTCGCGCTGTTGTCGTCGGGCGTCTACGGCCTGGTGGGCATCGCCCTGTTCGTGCCGGTGCTCATGCCGTCACGGTGGGCGGGTCCGCATCGGGAGTACGACGAGGAGTACGAGGAGCAGCCCGAGTACTACTGAGGTAGAGGTGCGCCACGACGTCCTCGATCGACTCCTGGCCCGGCACCAGCGCCCGCAGTTCGGCCACGCTCCCGTCGAAGGCCAGCCGTCCGTGGTCGATCAGGAGCACCCGCCGGCAGAGCCGCTCGACGTCGCCCAGGTCGTGGGTGGTCAGCAGCACCGTCGTGCCGCGGTCGGCGTTCAGCCGGGCCAGGAACGACCGGACCTCGGCCTTGGCGACCACGTCGAGCCCGATCGTCGGCTCGTCGAGCACCAGCACCTCGGGGTCGTGCAGCAGCGCGGCGGTGATGTCGCCGCGCATCCGCTGGCCCAGGCTCAGTTGCCGGACCGGCGTCTTCAGGAACGGGCCCAGCTCCAGCACCTCGGTCAGCTCGGCCAGCCGTGTGCCGAACCGGTTGCGATCTACTTTGTAAAGGAGCCGGACCAGTTCGAAGCTGTCGCGCAGCGGCAGGTCCCACCACAACGTCGTCCGCTGCCCGAAGACCACCCCGATCCGCCGCGCCAGCGCCTTGCGCTGCCGGGCCGGGTCGAGCCCGGCCACCAGCGCCCGGCCGCGCGTGGGGGTCAGGATGCCGGTCAGCATCTTGATCGTCGTGGACTTCCCGGCGCCGTTCGGGCCCAGGCAGCCGACGAACTCGCCGGCCGCCACCCCGAAGGTCAGGTCGTGTACGGCCGGGACGACCACCCCGCGCACCTTGAAGTCGCGGCCCAGTGACATCGTCTCGATCATCAGTTCCCCGTCGATCGGTAGCGGCGGATGCCCGCCCGCCAGGCGAGGGCGGCCACGGCTGACAGCAGCAGGGCGGCGAGCGGTGCGGCGAACCGCAGCCAGCCGGGCAGCCCGAAGGGGTCGGGCCGCCCGAGCACGTAGAGGGCCGGCTGCCAGTTCACGAAGGCCAGCGGCACGATGTAGGTCACCCCGCGCACGAGCTGGTCGCCGTAGACCGACAGGGGATACTGCGTCAGCGTGACCCCGCCGTAGGTGAAGGCGTTGGCGAGCTCGGGGGCGTCGACCAGGACGAACTGGAGCGCCGCCCCGAGCGTGAACACCGCCGTGAAGATCACCACGCCGCAGACGATCATGACCGGCACCATCCAGGCCCGCGACCACGGCACGACCGGTAGCGACAGGCCCAGCACGATCACCGCCTGGGCCAGCCGCCCGATCCGGTGGGCGCCGAAGCCGTCGGCGGCCATCTGGACGAAGGGGGAGACCGGCCGGATGAGCATGGTGTCGAAGGTGCCGGCCCTGATGTGCTGGCTGAGGCGTTCGACGTTGCCGAAGAGCATGTCGGCGACGGCGAAGGAGACGCCGCCGGTGCCGTACAGGAACATGACCTCGCGGAGCGAGAACCCGCCCAGGGTGGTGACGTGGGTGAAGACGATGCCGATGGCGACGGCGTCGAGGGCGTTGATCGCGAACGAGCTGAGGATCGAGACGGCGAACGAGGTGCGGTACTGCGCGGAGGCGCGGGCCCACGTCCAGGCCAGCAGGAGGTAGTCACCCACCCTGCACCACCACCTTGCGCCGGGCCGCCGAGGTCGCAAGCGCGCCGAGGCCGAGCAGGGCGACCACCCAGAAAAGCTGGAACCCCAGGGCGCTCCAGGCGGGTTCGGCGCCGAGCCAGACGTCGGCCGGCACCTGCACCATCGCCGCGAACGGCGAGGCCTCCGCGACCGTGCGCAACCAGCCCGGGAACAGCCCGAGCGGGAGCACCATCCCGCTGAAGAAGAAGGTCAGCAGGGACGAGAGGGTGTGCACGCCCCGGTCGTCGGTGGTCCAGCAGGCCGTCAGCGTGACGAGGTAGCGCCAGCCGAAGCTGACCACGACCCCCAGCACGAACGACACGGCGAACCAGGGGGAGACCGGCCCGATCATGGTGAACATGACGGCCCCGGCGATCGAGGGCGGCAGGCTGCGGGCGAGGGTGAGGTAGGCGGCCCTGCCGAGGTCCTCCGACAGGCTCCAGAGCAGCAGGGGAGCGGGTCTGACCAGGTCGAACGCGATGTCGCCCGACCGGATGCGGTCACCGAACGACAGGCCCCTGCCGAACACCTGCATGGGCCCGATGAAGCCCTGGGTGAGGAAGCAGAAGGTCACCGCCTCGGTGAGGGTGTATCCGGCGAGGCCGGGCCGGGCCTCCCATAAGGCGATCAGGACATAGGCCCGCAAAACGCCGAAAACCGTGTTGGTGAAGGCTCCGGCCAGCGCCGCGGCGAGGTAGGTGCTGTGGCGGCGGAAGCCGTACTGGAACAGGCGTAGGTAGAGGACGAAGTCGGCCACCTCCCGCCGAGGATCGTAACCCGGTAATTCACCCCTGCCGATCTGCGTAACCCCTGTGTAACATCCAGGGTTACCTAACTAGGCATAAGGGAACGAATCGGACAAGGAGGGATCCGCATGAACGCTGACATCGACGTGGACGTTCGCCCGGAGCACCCTTTGAGCTGGCAGGCCATAGCGGCCAACTCGCTGTTGCGGGGCACGATGAAGCCCATATCGGCCGTCCTTCTCCGTACGACCACCAGCCTGGTGGTCGCCAACCGGATCATCGAGCTGGGCGGGCGCCTGCCCGGACTGGTCCCGGCGACCGTCTCGATCGAACAGGAGTCGTTCGGCGCCTGCTCGGGGGAGTGGGTACGCGGGTCCGGCGACCCCGACTCCGACCTCCAGGAGCTCGATGAGAGCAAGGTCGTCCTCTACCTCCACGGGGGCGGCTATTTCATCTGTTCTCCAGTGACGCACCGGCCGATCACGTGGCGGCTGTCGGCCGTGACGCGGCGGCCGGTGCTGGCGCTCGACTACCGGCAGGGACCCCAGCACAAGCTGGCCGAGTCGCTCGCCGACGCCCTCGACGCCTACCGCGCCCTGCTCGACCGCGGGTTCGCCCCCGACGGCATCGTGCTGGCAGGTGATTCAGCCGGCGGACATCTCACCCTCGCCATGCTGCTCTCCCTGAGGGACAACGGGCTGCCGCTTCCGGCGGCGGCCATTTGTCTGTCTCCCTGGGCCGACCTCAGCGACGAGCGCAAGACCGCCAACCGCTGGGCCGACCCCCTGCTCCCCGCCGGGCGGGTCGAGTGGATGGCCCGCCGCTGGACCGAGGGCCTGGACAACCGCGACCCCCTCGTCTCCCCGGTCTTCGGCGACTACACCGGCCTGCCGCCGCTGATGATCGTCACCAGCACCACCGAGGTGCTCCGGGAGGAGGCCCACCGGGTCGCCGAACGGGCGCGTGCGGACGGCGTTCCGGTGCGGTATGAAGAATGGCGGAAGATGCCCCACGTCTTCGCGCTCATGGCCGACCTGCTCCCCGAGGCCCGGCTCGTCTTCCCCCACATGGGCCGGTTCGTCGAGGCGGTCGAGGCGGCGGCCAAGGCGGCCGACGGCGAGGTCGCGGCCTAGAGGCATGGGGCTCGTGATACCCGTGTGACCAGGCGTTTGTTACCCCCAGGTCGTAGTGACCTAACCCGTTATGCCGCTTCTGCCTAGTAGCGGGCGCGGACCGTTCCATCCGGCCACAGTGTGCCTTGCGTACTTCTTTGGATCGGAGAGGTAACTTCCGGATGGCACGAGGCGGAACGGGCCCCCAGAACGGCATGCCGCCCGGCGTGCGGCCACTCACCGTGGGAGACCCGGTCATCATTGGCCGATATCTGCTGCTCGGCCGCCTGGGCACCGGCGGCATGGGCGTGGTCTACCTCGCGGAGCATCCGCAGGGCGGCCTGGTGGCGTTGAAGACCCCCCACCCGATGCACCTGTCCGACCCGACGCTGCGCGCCCGGTTCACCGAGGAGATCGAGTTCTCCCGCCGCGTGGTGCCGTTCTGCACCGCCGCCGTGATCGAGGACGGCCACGACCGCGACCGGCCCTACCTGGTCACCGAGTACATCGCCGGTCCCGGCCTGTCGCAGGTCGTGGCCGCGCGCGGCCCGCTGACCCCCGACCTCGCCTACGGCGTCGCCCTCGGCACGGCCGCCGCCCTGGTGGCCACCCACGACGCCGGGCTGGTCCACCGGGACCTGAAGCCCGGCAACGTGTTGCTGTCGCCGAGCGGCCCGTTCGTGATCGACTTCGGCATCGCCCGCGACCTCGACACCCTGGCCGCCCACACCCAGGCCGGGCAGATCATGGGCAGCCCCGGCTGGGTCGCCCCCGAGCGGCTGACCGGCGGCCCGGCGATCCCCGCCTCCGACGTCTTCTCCTGGGGCTGCCTGGTCGCCTTCGCCTCGACCGGCTACCACCCGTTCGGGGCGGGCGAGCCCGAGGTCGTGATGCGCCGCATCCTGCTGGAGGAGCCCCGCATCGCGGCCGTGCCCAAGCTGCTCTGGGACACCGTGAACGCCGCCCTGCGCAAGGAGCCCGCCGAGCGCCCCGACGCCGCCGAACTGCTGTCGGCTCTGCTGGCCGCCGGGGGCGTGGGCCTGCCGCCCGACCTGCGGGTGGCCGTGGCGGAGGTCATGGAGGAGATCTGGCAGCCGGTGCCCTATCCGCGCGGCGGCGAACTGAAGGCCCTCGCCAAGCCCGCGCCCGAGACCGCCGCCCGGGGACGCCGCCGCCGGACCGGCTCGGCCACCCAGCACGCCGGATACGCCGCCCTGGCCACGGTCACCATCGCGGCGATCACGGTCGTGGCGGCCACCAGCTCACCGGCGGGCGGCGTGCAGACCGCCGAGCCGCCGCCGGCGGTGCCGATGGTGGTACTGCCCAACGAGGCGGCGGCCTCTCCGGAGGTGCTCGGCACGTCCCGGCCGCCGGTGGCGGGCGAGGTGCCGCCGATCGGCGAGGAGGGCGCGCAGGTCACCGTGACCGCGACCCGCACGATCACCCCGTCGTGGCCGCAGGGCGAGGACCCGTGGAACACCTCGGTCCCGTCGCCGCCCCCCGGCGGGGCGACCTGGACCCAGGGACCGCCGGACAATCCGGGCCCGACGGGCAACCCGACGCCGACCCGCCCGGTCCCGACGGGCGGGATCACGACGGAGCCGCAGTGGGGCGACGAGGAGTCGCCTCAGCCCTCGCCATCACCGTCGCCCTCCCCGAGCCCGTCGCCGTCGCCGAGCCCCTCGCCGTCCCCCTCGCCCTAGTCGCATTCCCGGGTGGAAACGGCCTCGGTGGCGGTCCGGCCCTTCTTCGCCGGGCGGCCGAGTTCCTTCGTGCTGAGCGCGTAGCCCTTGAAGGGATTGCCGGTGTCCGCGGCGAAGATCATGCCGGCGACCGTCCCGTCGGACCTGACCATCGGGGCCCCCGCGAGGCCCGGTTCCACCTTGGCCAGGATGATGAAGACCTGGCGGAACACCTCGTGCTGGTGGTAGATGTCGTTGCTCGACGCCTCGGTGGCAACGTCGATCTTGCCCGGCCTCTCGGTGAAGTGGCCGCCTTTTCGGTAGCCGGCGAAGGTGAACGCGTCGCCGTCTTCGGCGGGGGCGAACTCCAGCGGCCGGGCGGACAACCCCGGCACCCGTAACACGGCGACGTCACGGTCGGGGTCGAAGACGACCACGGTGCCCTCGTGGCTCCTGCCGTCGGACCCGATCACCGTGATCGGGTCTATGCTCCCCGCCACCGCGTGGGCGGTGGTCATGACCCGTTCGGGCGCGTAGGCGAACCCCGTCCCCTCCATCCTCTTGCGGCACGAGGGGGCTTCGGCGACGAAACGCACCACGTTCGGCCATTCGGCCGCGCCCGCCGGCTTCGAAGCCTGCGGAGTCGCCAGACGGGTGTCGGCGGCGCCTTGGGCGCAGCCCGCCGTGGCGAGGACGGCCAGGACCACTGCGAGCTTTGCGATCATTCGCCGGAGCCTACTGGGAACGGCCCCGCCGCTGCTGATACGTCAGATTCTTCGAGGGTGACCTGCGGCGTCGCGGCGGCGGGGCCGGGCTTCTAGTGGAACTGGTCCTCCTCGGTGGAGCCCCGGTAGGCGGTCGTCGAGGAGTCGGGTGAGATGGCGGTGCTGACCAGGTCGAAGTAGCCGGTGCCGACCTCGCGCTGGTGCCTGGTCGCGGTGTAGCCGCGCTTCTCGGCCGCGAACTCCGCCTCCTGGAGCCCCACGTAGGCCGTCATGCCCTCTTCGGCGTAGCCCCGGGCCAGGTCGAACATCGAGTAGTTGAGCGAGTGGAACCCGGCCAGGGTGATGAACTGGAACTTGTACCCCATGTGGCCGAGCTCGCGCTGGAACTTGGCGATCGAGGAGTCGTCCAGGTGCTTGCGCCAGTTGAATGACGGCGAGCAGTTGTAGGCGAGCATCTGGTCGGGGTAGCGGTCCTTGATCGCCTCGGCGAACCGGCGGGCGACGTCCAGGTCGGGCGTGCCGGTCTCCATCCACAACAGGTCGCTGTACGGCGCGTAGGCCAGCCCCCGCGCGATGCAGGGCTCGATCCCGTTGCGGACCCGGTAGAAGCCCTCGGCGGAGCGGTCGCCGGTGCAGAACTGGCGGTCGATCGGGTCGACGTCGCTGGTCAGGAGGGTCGCGGCCTGGGCGTCGGTCCGCGCGATGACCAGGGTGGAGACGCCGCAGACGTCGGCCGCGAGGCGGGCCGCGTTGAGGGTCTTGACGTGCTGGGAGGTCGGGATGAGGACCTTCCCGCCGAGGTGGCCGCACTTCTTCTCGGACGCGAGCTGGTCCTCCCAGTGCACGCCCGCCGCGCCGGCCGCGATCATGCCCTTCATGAGCTCGAAGGCGTTGAGCACCCCGCCGAACCCGGCCTCGGCGTCGGCGACGATGGGCGCCAGCCAGTGGGGCGCGTCCTCGACGCCCTCGGCCCAGGTGATCTGGTCGGCCCGCAGCAGCGCGTTGTTGACGCGCCGGACCACGGCGGGCACCGAGTTGGCCGGGTAGAGGCTCTGGTCGGGGTAGGTGTGGCCGCCGAGGTTGGCGTCGGCCGCGACCTGCCAGCCGGACAGGTAGATGGCCTTGAGACCGGCCTTCACCTGCTGGACGGCCTGGTTGCCGGTGAGGGCGCCCAGGGCGTTGACGTAGTCCTCGGTGTGCAGGAGGTCCCACAGCCGCTTGGCGCCGAGGCGGGCCAGGGTGTACTGCTCCTGGACGGACCCGCGCAGCCTGATCACGTCTTCCGGGGTGTAGGTGCGGTCGATGCTGGACCACCGGGGGTTGGTGTCCCAGTCATGACGCAGCTCGGCAGCGGCTGACCTGAGGCGTTCCGACATCATCTTCTCGGTCACTCCCTTGTTGCGTTGGGTCGTCACCTGGGGTGCTTGTTTCCGAGTTTGTGTTGATGTCAAGAGACCAAACAAGGTGAAATGTCTAGAAATATGGCCAAATATTCGCGGGGAGGAAATTCGTTCCCGTGTTGCGGTGAGAAGAAACATCGAATTTCCTATAAGGACTAGACCAATCGATGTGAGCTGGGTCACTCCATCTGGAAGATGTCGCGAAATTTCGCCTATTCTGAGGAGATGCCCTCCGTGCTCGGCGAAGAACCGTTGTCTTTGACGCAGGAGATCGACCTGCTCGCGTTCGGGCAGCGCCTCAAACACCTGCGCAGGCAGCGCGGCCTCACGCTCTCCGACCTCGGCGAACGGGTCGGCCGGGCGCCCAGCCAGCTCTCCCTGCTGGAGAACGGCAAACGCGAGCCCAAGCTCTCGCTGCTGAAGGCGCTCGCCGCCGCGCTCGGCGTCCCGGTGGAGGAACTGCTGCGCCGGCAGGCCCCCAACCGCCGCGCCCAGCTGGAGATCGCCCTGGAGGAGGCCCAGCGCGACCCCCTCTACACCTCCCTCGGTCTGGGCAAACTGAAGGTCTCCGCGCGGGTCCCCAACGACGTGCTGGAACACCTTCTCGGTCTGTACGACGAACTGAAGGCCCGCCAGGCCAAGGGCACCGCCACCCCCGAGGAGGCGCGGGCCGCCAACGCCGAGCTGCGGCAGAAGCAGAAGGAGGCCGGGAACTACTTCCAGGAGATCGAGAGCGCCGCCGCCGAGGCCCTGCTGTCGGTCGGCTACCGCACCGGCGCCCTGTCGCAGAGCACGATCCAGGCCCTGGTCGCGCACTACGGCTTCACCGTGCACACCGCCCCCGACCTGCCGCGTTCGGCCCGCTCGGTGACCGACCTGCGCAACCACCGGATCTACCTCAAGCGCGAGCAGCTCGGCATGCACACCCCGCGCACGATCCTGCTCCAGACCATCGGCCACATCGCCCTGGGCCACCACAAACCCCGCGACTTCGCCGACTTCCTCCGCCAGCGCGTCGAGGCCAACTACTTCGCCGCGGCCGTGCTGGTCCCCGAGGCCGCCGCCGCCCCCTACTTGCTGGAGGCGAAGCGCGACCGCGCGCTCTCCGTCGAGGACCTCCGCGACGTGTTCGCCGTCTCCTACGAGATGGCCGCCCACCGCTTCACGAACCTGGCCACGCACCACCTCGACCTGGTCTGCCACTTCGTGCGCAACGACGCCGGGGGCATCATCTACAAGGCGTACGAGAACGACGGCATCATCTTCCCCGCCGACGAGCAGGGCGCGATCGAGGGGCAGCGGCTCTGCCAGCAGTGGTCGGGCCGCCAGGTGTTCCGGTCGCCCGACCGCTACTCGGTCTACCACCAGTACAGCGACGGCCCCACCGGCACCCACTTCTGCGTCGCCCACGTCGACCCGTCCCACGAGAAGGACTTCGCGATCACGCTCGGCGTGCCGTTCCGCGAGTCTCGCTGGTTCCGGGGCCGGGAGACCACCCGGCGCACCAAGTCGAACTGCCCCAACGGCGAGTGCTGCCGCCGCCCGCCGGCCGAGCTGGCCCAGCGCTGGGAGGGGTACGCCTTCCCCTCGGCCCGCGCGAACTCCCACGTGCTGGCCGCGCTGCCGCCCGGTTCGTTCCCCGGCGTCGACGAGGCCGACGTGTACGCGTTCCTCGAACGCCACGCCGCAGATTAGAACGGTCACGCCACCCCATAAGGTGTGTGCGTGACGTTCAGGGGGGAGTGGGGGCGTGCTGCCTGAGGTGCTGGCGTGGTCGGGCAGGCGATCGTCGTCGGCGTCCGACTGGCCCCTCCCGGCGCTGCTCGACGCGAAGGGGACCACGACCATCAGCGTCGTCCTCCCGGCCCGCAACGAGCGCGAGACCGTCGGCGAGATCGTCGCGGCCATCCGGCGTGATCTCCCCGGCCTGGTCGACGAACTGGTGGTGATCGACTCCCGCTCGACCGACGACACCGCGGCGGTGGCCCTCAAGGCGGGCGCGACCGTGATCGCCCAGGACGAGATCCTGCCCGACCTCAAGCCGCTCGACGGCAAGGGCGAAGCCCTGTGGAAGTCGCTCGCCGTCACCTCCGGTGACCTGCTGGTCTTCATCGACTCCGATCTGCGCGAGTTCGAGACCTCGTTCGTCACGGGGCTGCTGGGACCGCTGCTGACCGACCCCACGGTGGCCTACGTGAAGGGCTGCTACGACCGCCCGTTCGGCGCCGAACAGACCGGCGGCGGCCGGGTGACCGAGCTGGTCGCCCGTCCCCTGATCAACCTGCACTGGCCCGAGCTGGCCGGGTTCGTCCAGCCGCTCTCGGGCGAGTACGCCGGCCGCCGGACCGCCCTGGAGCGGGTGCCCTTCGTGACCGGCTACGGCGTGGAGCTGGGCCTGCTGATCGACCTGCTCGGCCTGTGCGGCCTCGACGCGCTGGCGCAGGTCGACCTCGGCCGCCGCGTCCACTCCCACCAGTCGACCGAGGCCCTCGGCGGGATGGCCGCGCAGATCATGCAGACCGCGTGGTCGCGGCTGACCGGGGTGCCGCTCGGCAGCGGTCAGATGCGGCTCACCCAGTTCCGGCGGTCCGCTCTGGGCCACGAACCGGTCGAGCACGATGTCTCCGTCGCCCAGAGACCTCCCATGGCGGGCGTTCTATCCTGAGACGGTGCCAGACGACTGGTTCCGCACGCTCAGTTCCCAGCCCCACCCGCTGACGGTGGAGGAGTACGCGCTGCTGCCCGACGACCTGCTGATCGAGGTCGTCGACGGTTATGTGGTGCACCGCCCGGCCAACGGCCGCAGGCACCAGACCGTGGCCCGGCGGCTCGCCGACCTCCTGGAGAAGCACGCCCGCGAGGCCATGGCCCGGGGCTACGGCTGCCTGACCGTCGCGAACGCGGCCGACGTCCGGCTCCGGGACGTGCCGCTGCACGTGCGGCGGCCCGACGTGGTGCTCTTCCGGTGCCTCGACGATGACCACGTGCTGCGCCCCGACGACGTCGTGCTGGCCGTGGAGATCGTCGAGGCCGGGACCGAGACCACCGACACGTGCGGCAAACCCAGCGAATACGGGCGGGCCGGGATCCTGTACTACTGGATCGTCCGGCTCGACCGGACGGGCGCCTCCGCCGTCGAGCGTTACCACCTCGACCAGGCGACCATGACGTACAAGCACATCGGCACGCTCATGCGCGACGCGGGCGGCGCGCCCGAGATCGGCATGCCGATCCCGATGATCATCGACTGGCCGGAGCTCCAAGACTGACGGCGAGCCGGGCGGCGTCGAGCCGGGCCGAGCCCATGTAGTAGAGGACCGTTCCCGCGCGCAGTTCGGTCTGCCACGGCGGGTTGACCAGGAGCGTCGCACCGTCGCGGGCGGCCAGCAGGGTCGCGCCGTGGTGGCGGCCCAGCACCGTCTGGCAGTGCTCGACCGTCACCGGCCCGACCGCGAGCGGGACCGAATAGGTGTCGGCGCCGCCGTGGGTCATGAGCTGGGCGTAGATCTCGCTGATCCCGGGGTCCTTCAGCTCCTCGGTGATCATGTGCGGGGTGTGCCACTGCACGCAGCGGACCTTCTCGCCGACGTACCGGACCTGCCTGACCCGCGCGAGATCGCGCAGCGCCACCACCAGATGCGCGGTGGTGATCACGTGGTCGGCGGTCAGCGCGACGGCGAGGGCCTCGTTGTCGTCGCGGGCGTCGACCAGCACGCTGTGCGCTCTGTCGACACCCGCTCTGACCAGCGTCTTCTCGTCGGCCAGGTCACCCCGGACGAATTCGACGTCCTTCTCGGGCATGGGATGGCTCTGCACCTCGTCCCAGGCGCAGACGACCACCTTCGTGCCGTCGGCGCGGAGTTCGTCCACCATCGTCTCGGTGCGCCCCGGGCTGTAGCCCAGCAGCACGATGTGCCCCGACAGGCGCACAGTGATCGAGCCGTGCATGCGGCGTCCCCTCGTCCGTTCGATCCGGGTGGCGAGGCGGGTGAACAGCGTCGTCAGCGCGGCGATGCCGCCGACGATCACGTAGACCCCGACGGCATGGCCCAGCGGCGATTTGGGGAACAGGTCGCCGTAGCCCACGGTCGAGGTCGTCACCACGAACCACCACCAGAAGTTGCCCGGCGAGGTGATGTCGGCGCCCGGTTCGGCCAGCGTCATCAGGGGCCAGCTGGTCGCGAACACCACGGCCAGCACGAGCACGGGAGTCCACCAGGTGCTGATCCGGGCCAGCAGCCGCGCGAGGAAGATCGGCATCTTAATCCCCATTCCGGTGCGGGTCACCTTATAGGCGACAAGCCGGAATAGGTCATTACAAATTGGACTCATGCCCACATGGAGGAGCCGTGAGCCTCCCGGCGGCGCCCGGGAGACCCACGGCCCAGCTTTTCGGTTACGGGTAGGAGACCACCTTGGCGGGGATGGTCGCCGTGCCCTGGGCGGGTCCGCCCGTCGTGTTGATCACGTGGTTGATGATCCCGTTGCCGCCCAGCGAGACCGCCAGCAGGCTGTGGAACTTCACCGTGGGCCTGATCGGCACTTCGAAGACCCGGTCGACCTGGATGGTCGGGTCGACGTTGAAGTAGCAGTAGGCGCCCATGCCCCAGCCCTCGTGGACCTGGACGTTGTCGCCCACCTTGTAGGCGGCCCAGCCCTTGACCGAGCCGTTCATGTAGGCGGCCTGGTTCGGCGGGTCGTAGGCCTTCTCGTTCTGGAAGAAGATCGTCCGGCCGCGCTCGCCGTACCACTCGACGTCGTACTTGCGGTAGTGCTCGACGAACAGGCCGGTGGCCAGGACGTCGTCACCGTTCACGATCAGGCCGGTCTCGGCCGTGTTGACGTTCCAGCCGATGCCCTCGCCGTGGTCGCCGCGCCAGAGCCAGGTGTGGTCGATGATCACGTCGTCGCTGTTGACGATGACGCTGACCTCGGCGTTGCCGGCGAAGGCGCCGCCGATGCGGACGAACACGTCCGACAGGGTGGTGGGGTTGGCGCTGTGGTCGGCCGAGGAGCCGGGCGGGCCGACCTCGATGAGCACGGGCGACTTCTGCGGTCCGGCGTCGATCAGGAAGCCCGCGAGGCGGACGCCGTCCACGTCGGCGACCTTCATCGCCACGGACGCGTTCTCGGGGATGATCGTCGCCAGGCCCAGGCCCAGGACGACGGTGTTGGCCCGGTCGATGTTGATCGGGGCGCTGGTGCGGTAGATGCCCGGGGTCAGCAGCAGGTGCAGGCCCTGGGCGAGCGCCGCGTTGATGCGGGCGGCCGAGTCGCCGGGCTTGGCGACGTAGAACTGCGACAGCGGGAGCGAGGTGCCGGGGGTGGCGCCGTTCGCCCAGCTCTGGCCGCGCGCGTTGGTGCGGAGCGAGGGCACGAAGACGCGGTAGGCGCCGGAGCCGTCGACGTACAGGTACGGCTTCTCCCGCGAGAGCGGGGTGTTCTGCAGCGTGGTGTAGACGGGCTCGGGGAAGCCGTTGGCCGGGGCGCCGTTGACGCCCGAGAACACCATGTTCCACACGCCGTTCAGCCAGCCGCCGATCGTGGAGTCACGGGTGTACCACTGCTGCTGCGAGTACGGGCCGACGGTCCCGTCGACGCGCGAGTCGGCGATGTAGCCGCCCGAGGCCCAGCCGTAGCCGGTCGGCGCGAGGTTCAGGTTGCCCTTGATCCACATGCGGCGGAACGGCGCGGCCTGGGAGACGGCCCACTGGTTGGTGCCGCCGGTCGGCTGGACCGACAGGTTCTCGGTGGAGCGCCAGAAGTTCTGCGTGGCGTTGCCGTTGAACCAGCCGGCGTCCACCTTGACCTGGCCGTTGATCGTGACGTCGCCGGGGTTCTGGCCCAGACCGTAGATCGAGGTGTAGAAGCCGACGTTGGCGGTCACGTTGTAGGTGCCCGGCTTGAACATGAAGGCGTGGCGGCCGGTGCCGAACTGGGCCGACTCCTGCTGGGCGAAGACCGAGTCGAGCTGGCTCTGGATGGTCGCCGCGGGCGTCGAGGGGTCGTAGACGTGGACGTTGGGGCCGAGGTCGCCGCCGCCCGTGATCGGGCCGCCCGGGTCACCCGGGTCGGTCGGCGTCGTTCCGGTGTAGACCGCCATCTCCCAGAGTGAGTAGCCGTAGGCGGTGCCCCGGGCGGTGCCGTACATGCGGATGTACCGGCCGTTGCCGGTCACCGTGTGCGACTGCACGCCGCCGGTCGCGCCGGTCACCGACTTGAGGGTCGTCCAGGTCGTGCCGTTGGTCGACGACTGGAGCTGGAACGCGGAGGCGTAGGCGGCCTCCCAGCGCAGGTCGATCTTGCAGATGTCGACGGCGGAACCGAGGTCCACCTGCACCCACTGCGGGTCGCTCGCGGCGCTCGACCAGCGCGTTCCGGTGGCACCGTCGAACGCGGCGGAGGCCGGGAAGCCGGCGCCTTGGAGCGAGGAGGCGGTGGCGGGCTTGTTGAGCGCCGCGTTGGTGGTGCCGCAGGTGCCGCCGGGGGTGCCGTCCGGCCCGAAGACCTGGAACTCCCAGAGCGAGTAGCCCCACCCGGTCGCCCGGGTCACGCCCTGCATCCGGACATACCGATAGGTACCGCTCACAGTCAGGGTGTCGGTGCCTCCGTCACCTCCGGTGACGCTCTGCAGGTCCGTCCAGGAGGTGCCGTTGGTCGAGCCCTGGATCTTGTACGCGCTCCCGTAGGCGCCCTCCCAGAGGAGGGTCACCTTGTTGATCGCCTGGGCCGACCCGAGGTCGACCTGGAGCCACTGGTCGTTGGTGTAGAGGCTCGACCAGCGGGTGCCGGTGTTGCCGTCGACGGCCGCCGAGGCGGGCGTGCCGCCGCCTTCGACGGAGGATGACGTCGCCGTCTTGCCCTGCGACAACAGGACGTCGGCGAAGGCGGGACTCGCCGGTAAGGCGATCAGCGCGGCGGCCACGACGGCCGACGCGGTGCCCAAGGCGGCGAGCCTGGACAGACCTCTCATGCGTGTTCTCCACAGTGAAGGGGGGTGTGAAGGGTCTTTCTCAATGCCTTATTTCGATCCTTGATTTAACTTAACGGGAACATGAACGTCAAGGGGTAGCCTGTGGCGGTGACGACCTTCAATCCTGAATTGCCAGATGATGTCCGCGAGGTCCGCGAGTGGGTGCACGCGTTCGCCCGCGATGTCGTCCGCCCTGCCGGGGCCCTGTGGGACGACCGTGAGGAGACCCCGTGGCCAGTGCTCCAGGAGGCGGCCAAGATCGGCCTCTATTCGATGGATTTCTTCGCCACCCAGTGGTTCGAGAGCAGTGGCCTGGGGTTGCCGGTCGCCTTCGAGGAGCTGTTCTGGGGTGATGCCGGGATCGGCCTGTCACTGACCGCGACCGGCCTCGCCGCCGCCGCGTTGTCGGCCAACGGGACCGACGAACAGGTGGGAACGTGGTTGCCGGTCATGTTCGGCACCCCCGACGACGTGGCCGTGGGCGCGTTCTGCGCCTCGGAGCCGGACGCGGGCTCCGACGTGGGCGCCATCCGGACGCATGCCACCCGGTTGCCGAACGGCGACTTCCGCCTGAACGGGACCAAGACGTGGGTGTCGAACGGGGGCATCGCCGCCGTCCACATCGTGGTGGCGACCGTCGACCCGTCGCTGGGGGCACGCGGGCAGGTGACGTTCGTCGTCCCGCCCGGCACCCCGGGCTTCTCCCAGGGCCAGAAGTTCCGCAAGCACGGCATCCGGGCCTCCCACACCGCCGAAGTGGTCCTGGACGACGTGGTGCTGCCCGCGTCCTGCCTGCTGGGCGGGGTGGAGAAGATGGAGGAACGCCTGGCGCGGGCCCGGTCGGGACAGCGGTCAGGCGGCCAGGCCGCGTTGCGGACCTTCGAGGCCACCCGGCCCGTCGTGGCGTCGATGGCCGTCGGGATCGCCCGCGCCGCCTTCGAGTACGCCCGCGACTACGCCCGGGAGCGGCGGCAGTTCGGCCGGGCCATCGGGGAGAACCAGGCGGTGGCGTTCCTGCTCGCCGACATGGCGACCCGGATCGAGGTGGCCCGCCTGCTGACGTGGAAGGCGGCCTGGATGGGGCGGCAGGGGGCCGGGTTCACCCAGGCCGAGGGGTCGATGTCGAAGCTGGTGGCGGGGGAGACGGCGGTGTGGGTGACCGAGCAGGCGATCCAGGTGCTGGGCGGGGCGGGTTACACGCGCGACCACCCGGTGGAGCGGTTCCACCGCGACGCGAAGATCTTCACCATCTTCGAGGGCACGTCGGAGATCCAGCGGCTGATCATCGGCAGGGCGGTCACCGGCCTGCACGTCCGATGAAAGAGCTGCGCCTCCACCACCACGCGGAGCTGACCCCTCCGGCCGAAGGAACGGTGCCGGTGACGGCAGCGGCCGGTCCCGGAGGAGAATTGCTCGTCATGTGGACGTCGCGGGAGGACGCCGACGTGCTGCACGGCCGGACCGCCGGGCCCGTCTCCATGCGGATCACCGCCTACGCCCCCCACCTGACGGCGACGGTACCCGTCGACGGGTGGTCGCTCGCGTTCCCGCACCTCCAGCCGATGCCCGATGGAGGCGTGCTGCTGGTGGCCGCGCGGTGCCGTCGGCGTGACGGCGTGGCCGAACGGAACGCCGCGATCTACGACGCCGACGGCCGCCGCCTTCGCCGGGGCGTCTTGGGCGACGGGATCGCCGACGTGCAGACGACCTCCGAGGGGGACGTCTGGGTGGGCTACTTCGACGAGGGCGTCTACGGGAACCACGGATGGGGCGAGGCGGACGGCCCGGAGCCGGTCGGCTCGGCGGGGCTGGTCCGTTTCACCGCCGAACTCGACGTGGCCTGGCGATATCCGTACGACGGCGACCTCGGTGCGATCTCCGACTGCTACGCGCTCAACGTGACCGGGCCGGACGCCTGGGCCTACTACTACACCGACTTCCCGGTCGTCCGGGTGCGCGACGGCGTGACCACCGGCTGGCCGACCCAGGTCGGCGGCGCCCGCGCGCTGGTCGTCGCCGGTCGGCGGATCGCCCTCGTCGGCGGATACGGGAACGACCGGGACCGGGTGGTGATCCTCGACCGTCCTGGCTTCACGGCACGGCACCCGGCCCGGCTGGCGATGCCCGGCGGACGACGTGTCCCCCGGACGGCGACCATACTCGGCCGGGGTGAGGAGTTGCACGTCGTCGTGGGCACGAACTGGTTCAAGTGGAGCGCGACCTAAAGCAGTCGAATCCGGACACCCGGAGCTGCCACCATCTCGTATGCAGATCAGCGTGTACGACCTGTTCGACGACCTCGTCCCGGAGAGCCGGCTCTGGGAGCTGACCCCCGGCACGTGGATCGCCTTGGACGAGTCGATCCGCTCCGGCCACCACCTCCAGGCGCCGCGGGACGTCACGCTGATGCGGCGGCCGGTCCATGTGCTGCTGATGGCGTGCAGCAGCCGGGGAGAGTTCCGGGAGCGGGCGATCCCGCAGCTCGCGCGCCACCCGGTGTTGTGGCCGCTGCTCGTCGTCCGGGCCCTCGACTGGGTTGGGCCGGTGCGCGACTACGCCCGGCACATCCTCGTCAACGTCGTGACGCGGCCCGAGGCGGCACGGCGCATGATCCCGACCGCCATGCGGCTGCGCGGCAGGATCGGCGGGCCGGGCCTGCTCGACCTGCTCCGCCCGGTGATCGCCCTCGACGCGCACGCCGACTTCGACGGGCCGACGATGCGTCTCGTCGTCGAGGAACTGATCCGGCGGGACGACGCCGAGGCCGTGCGCGGTCTGCACGAGCGGATGACCGCGCCGGGTGCGCTGCTCCGTGCGGCGAGGTACTTGATCGAGCGGAGCGACCTGGAGCCGTTCCTCCGGTCGCCGTTCGCCCAGGTCAGAGCCCGTGCGCTGGTGCTGGCGCCGCATCGGGGCGGCGAGTTCCTCGGCGACCGCTCGAAGATCGTCCGTCTGACGGCCCAGGGGGTCGTGAGACGGGCGGGGGCGACCCCGCGCTCTGGTATCGGACCCGTCTGGGGAGTGCCGTCTCGATCCTGGGGCTGGGGGCGGGCGCGGGCGGAATGGGTGCTCAGGTGGCGACGCGGCCGGCCAGGCGTTCGTAGCGCTGTTTGGCCGCCTGGGGTGAGCCGAGGCCCAGGGCGTTGGCGATCTCCTGCCAGGTCAGCCCGCGCCCCCGGGCGATCAGCAGCAGGCTCGCCTCCAGCTGGTCGATCTCCCCCCTGACCAGGGGCATCAACGTGAGGGCCGCGGTCAGGTCGGAGGCGTCGACCTCCGGTTCGCCGGTGTCGGGGGCGGCGGAGCCGGCGGCCAGCATGGTGACGAGGCGGACCGCCTCGTGGGCGCCCAGGACCGTGGGGTGGACCTGGCGGGAGCGCTGGGCCTCGGTGGTGGCGTGGCGGGAGGCGATGTGGGTCAGTGATGCGTACACGCCCGCCATCATGGCTCTTTCAACGAAATGTTGTCAACATATTGTTGAAGCGCTAAGTCGTTATCCGGTCCGGGGGTGCCTGATCCACTGGGCCCGTGTTACAACATCATCGATCCCCTTCGCGGACAACTAGTCCGGGCGGCCGGCGGGTGGCACCTCGGTTCGTCGCCCGGTTCGTGCCGTGGCCGAACCGACCATTCACGCGGCAACATGCGCGGCGGCGCGCGCCTTGCCTGACGAGACGTTCCCTCGTTCAGGAAGGACCCCATGCCACCACATCTCCGGCGGCCGACGCGGACCACCGTCGAACCGACGTGCCCCGACCCGACCTGACCCCCTGACTGCCCGGTCTCCTCTTCACCCCCCGCGGGGAGGCCGGGTCCCATGGCGGATCCCCGGGCATCGGCCGGCGGTGCCCGGGGATCCGTTCGCGTGTACGGCCCGCCGTCCCGGGCACGGGCACGTCATGGTCGAAAAGCGTGGCATAGACGGCGAGAGCGAGGTCGTCGCCCAGCGTTCGGGCGCCGACACCCAGACCCCCGACCACCCGATCCTCCGCGACCTGGAGCCGGTGGAGGAGGCCGACGACGTGGCGGGCTCCGAAGAGTCCGACATGCCGGAACCCGACCCCGAGGTCGGCCCGGCGTCCTGACCGTCAGGCCACCACGGCCAGCAGGGTGGTCGCCGCGTCCGTCAGTTCCGGGTCGCCGCTCACCGCGGCCCTCCGGCGGGCCTCCTCGACGGTGACGCCCCTGCTGGCCAGCCGCCAGAACGTGTCGTGGTCCATGGACACCTCAGCGGCCCGGCTCCCGGCGCCCATGCGCCACCGGCCCGCCCGCCACACGGCCGACCACTCCCGGCCGCCGACCTTCAGCACGACGGACGTGCCCTCGGCGCGGACGACCTCCCGGAGGGCGAACGGCAGCGCCCGCGCGAACGTGTCGGCGACCGGTTCGGCGAGGTCCGCGCCGAGCGCCCCGGGGCGGGACACCGCGTCGCGGATCTGCTGCTGGTGCACCCAGAACTCGGTGTACTCCCGCGCCACGTCGAGCCACGCCGGGCTCGGCACGTCGGTCGCCGCCCACGAGACGTCCAGGTCGGCGGGGGCGTCGAGGTCCGTGGTCGTCCAGTACGCGTCCAGCTGGACCCCCAGATGCCGGATCTGGTCGACCAGGACCGCCGGGGAGAGGGACCGCGCCGCGCGCACGAACTCGTCGTTGACCCGCGCGAGGAACACCGGCAGCGTCTCGCCCTCGTGGAAGCCGCCGCCCCGGTGCCCGTCCCGGCTGCCCGACAACCGCCGGGCGTAGTCGTGCAGGACGTGGGCGACGACGTCGTGCACGTCCCAGCCGGGGCAGACGGTCGGCCGGGTCCAGTCGCCTGGCGCGAGCCCGTCGAGCAGGTCCAGCAGGGCGCGCCGCTCGGCGGGAAAGAGGCGGCGCACGTCGATCGGGTCCCCGAAGATCGTCATTCGTCCAGCGTAGGACCGTGGGCGCGGACCGGCAGGACGAGGGCCGACGGACGGCCCGGGTCGTGGAACACCTCCTGGTCGGCGACGCGCAGCGTGGTGGCGGTGGCGCGCGGTTCGCCGGTGCCGGGGTTGCGGTTGTAGCGGGGGAAGGCCCCGCTGGAGACCTGGACGCGGATGCGGTGGCCCGGCCTGAACACGTGGGCGGTCGGCCAGAGGCGCACGTCGACGGCCGTGACCTCGTCGGCTCCGGCGACGCCGGTCAGGCCGTCGCACACGTTGGTCGACCGGCCGCCGGGGTCGACGTCGCACAACCGCACGAACACGTCGGCGTGCGGCAGGCTGGAGCGGAAGAAGACCTCTGCCCGGACCTCGCCGATCACCTCGACGGCCTCGGTCAGCGGAGGGGTGGTGTAGGTGAGGACGTCGGCGCGGCTTTCGAGGGCGGTGTTGTCGACCGGGCCCGCCGCCACGCCGAAGGCCATCCGGACGCCGCCCACGGCTGGGGTGGGGTCGGCGGGGTCGTAGCGGTAACGGTCGGGGCCGGCGTCGTCCGGCGGGTCGGTCGCCAGCAGCCCGCCGGGGTGGAGGTGGAAGCGCCGGTCCTCGTAGCCCGGCGGCGGCCACGTCGGGAAGTCGCGCCATTCCTCCTCGCCCATGACGTACAGGCGGACCGGCGCGCGCTCGACCGGGGTCTCGCCCCGGGCCAGCGGCAGGGCGAACTCCAGGGCCTCGGCGGCCTGGGCGTCCATGACGCCGGGGGAGACGTGGGTCCACGGGCCGACCGTGAGGCGCGCGTCCGGCGCGGCCTGGAAATCGCGGAGCTGGCCGGGGAGGAAGATGTCGAACCAGCCGCCGACCAGGCTCACCGGCACCCGGACCCCGGCCACCCGGTGCCGGTGGTCGGCCGCCCGCCAGAACGGGCTCGTGGTGTCGTGCCGCAGGATGTCCTGGAGGTAGTCGCTGCCGCGCCCCAGCGCGGCGGTGTCGGCCCGGTTCAGGGGGAGGGTGCGCAGCGCCCGCTGGAGCCGCCGGCCGCCGAGCAGCATCCGCAGCAGGAAGAACGGCCGTTCCTGTACGCCGACCATGACGCCCCAGGAGAACGGCGTCTCCAGCGAGAACCCGTCGGCGCGCAGGAACTCCAGGGTGAGCGCCGACTCGCAGACCCCCGGCACGAGGGCCTTGACCTGCGGCGGCAGGGCGTCGGCCACGGCCCACTGGACGAATCCGAGGTAGCTCATCCCGTACAGGACCATCGCCTCGCCGAACCACGGCTGCGCGGCGACCCACTCGACCGTGTCGAGGCCGTCGTCGCGTTCGCGTCGCAGGGGGTCGAAGCCGCCGCCCGACCCGAACGTGCCGCGTGTGCTCTGCACCACCGCCTGGAAACCGCCCTCGACCAGCGGCCCGACGATCTGCCGGACGGCCCGCCGCCGCCCGTAGGGGGTGCGCACCAGCACGACCGGCAGGCCGTCGCCGTTCGCGGGCGCCCAGCGGTCGGCCAGCAGGACGGTTCCGTCGCGCATCGGCACACGCAGGTCACGCTCGACCCTCGGCTTCATCGTGCACCCCCTTCGGCGAACCAGCCTCGCAGCCGATCGAAGATCGCGTCCAGGGCCCCGTTGGCGAGACCGGTCTCCAGGGTGCCCTCGCAGAACCGCTCGCCCCGGACGTAGGCGGTGGCCAGCCGCGCGGCGTCGGCGACCGGCGCGGCGGCCAGCCTCCGGCCGTCCGGATGGAGCGGGCTGGCCCGGCTCCACGCGCCCCAGTCGAACGGCACGATCACGTCGAGTTCCGCCAGCAGCCGCACGACCTGCCAGAACCGCTCGCTGTAGACCGGATAGGGGAACTGGTTCTCCGGGGCCTCCCAGGTGACCACCCGGTCGGCCGGCGTGAGCTCGTCGACGGCGGCGAAGAGCCGCCGCCAGTGTTCCTCCGGATGCGCGGCCAGCCCCGCCGCGATGTTCTCGTCACCGGTGACGACTGTCGTGAAGGCCGCGAACGCCTCCGGCGTGAACGTCACGAAGCAGACGTCGGCCACCTCGGTCGCCGTGGCCCGCAACGCCCGGACCGCGATCTCGGCGGCCTCGGCGAGCGGCCACCCGCGGACCCCGGTGGAGATCGCCGGGAACGCGACGCTCCGCGCCCCCAGGCCGTCGGCGACCCGCAGGCTCTCGCGGTAACAGGAGGCCAGCAGGCCGGAGCGGTCGTCGTCGGGGGAGTACACCGGCCCCACGGTGTGGACCACCCACCGCGCCCTCAGCTCGCCTCCGGTGGTGGCGACCGCCTGCCCGACCGGCAGCCCGTCCGGGTAGGCGGACGCGCGCAGCGCCCGGCACTCCGCCCGGACGGCCGGCCCGCCGCGCCGGTGCACGGCCCCGTCGACCCCGCCGCCGCCCAGCAGCGACGAGCCGGCCGCGTTGACGATCACGTCGGCATGCCGGGTGGTGATGTCGCCCTGGACGACGAGCATGCGCATGGCCGAAGTCTCCCTCAGAGCAGCGGCAGTGCCGAGAAGGTGTGGTCCCGCCACAGCAGCCGCGCGGTCTCCTCCGGATAGGGCCCGACCGTGGACGGGTTGTCGAAGACCCGGGTGAGGCGTTCGCCGGTCGTGTACGCGGGCCAGCCGGGGTCGCCGTGCGCGGCGAAGCCCGTCCAGGACCTCCGCATCTCGGCGGACAGCGCCACCGCCTCGGGTGACGGCTCGCCGATCAGCGTGGCGGTCTGGCCGCTGGTCAGGTTGCCGAAGACGAGCGGCACGTCGAGCCCGTGACAGGCCCCGAGGAGACCGCCCATGCCCGGGGCGGGCCAGGTCAGCTCGAACAGATGTGCCCGCCCGCCGCCCGCGACCTGCGCCTCGGCCAGGTGGACACTCGGCATCCGGAAGAGCCAGTCGCCGTTGACCAGCTCGTACACCTCCTCGTCGGAGGCCGCCGGGAACGCCTCCCGGTAGCCGAGGCCGGGCGCGAGCACCCGCAGGGCCGTCTCCGCCTGCTCGCGGGTGACCTGCCCGAGCACGCCGTCGATCAGGCTGAACAGCCGGTGCTCGTCACGGGTGTGCCCGGCGACCAGCACGACGTCGCGCGCCCGGCCGTCGGCGAGCGCCTGCCACGGGGTGGCGGGCAGCACCTCGCCGTCCACGACCGGCGCGAACGGGATCGGCCGAAGGGTGATCGCCGCCCAGCGGTCCATCGTGGCGAAGACCGCGTCACCCGCGGCGGCCAGCAGTTCCGGCTCCACCTCGGCCATCTCCGAGACGGTCGGCCGGACCCCCGCCTCGGCGGCGAACGCGGCGGCGAGGTCGGCGGCCAGCTCGGGGGAGAAGAACGTCCCCGGCACGCTCTGCGCGACCGCCCGGTGGAAGAGCCCGGCAGCCGTGGGCATGGCGAGCAGCGCGGCGACGGACCCGCCGCCCGCCGACTGGCCGAAGACCGTCACCCGGTCCGGATCGCCGCCGAAGACGTGGATGTTGTCCCGCACCCACTCCAGGGCCGCGACCTGGTCGAGCAGCCCTCGGTTGGCCGGGGCCCCCTCGATGTGCGCGAACCCCTCGACGCCGAGGCGGTAGTTGATCGTGACGACGACCGTCCCGGCCGAGGCGAGGCGCCCGGCGTCGTATTCGGGCAGGCCGGAGTAACCCATGGCGTAACCGCCGCCGGGAATCCAGACCATGACCGGGAGGGCGGCTCCCGTGTCGGGCGTCCAGACGTTGAGCGTCAACCAGCCGCCGTCCGACACGCTCCCGGACGACCCGAGCACACCCGACTGCGGTGGCGGCGGGCCGTGTTCGAGGGCGGGCCGGACACCGTCCCAGCTCCGCACGGGCCGCGGCGCCTGGAACCGCAGCGCGCCGACGGGCGGCTCGGCGAAGGGGACTCCGCGGAAGACGGTCAGGCCCGCTTCCCAGGCGCCGCGCAGGGCGCCGGCGGCGGTGCGGACTACGGGCTCTGAGATGGACGGGGTGCGGGGGGTGGCCATGTCGAGGGTTCCTCTCCGGGATCTGCGCCCGGCCGAGACTTTCAGCGGAGGAGCAAGCCGGGCAATCTGTTTAGGGCCGCTTCGCAAGGGATCGCCGGCCGGGCGAAGATGGACACTCTGCCTGCCGGAGCCGGAGGAAACCGCGAATGAGGCGCATGTTCCGATTCGGCCGTTGGCCCCGAGTGCCCAACCGTTTTGGTGTCATCGAGAGAGGAGACATCAAGGAACTGTCCACTGAGGATCTCTATCGGTTGGTGGAAGCGGCGAGCCGCAACAAGTGGAGCGGCCGAGGCCGCCCTGACTGGTTGGCCGATCATCGGGCGGAGCTGACGGATATCTACCTCACGTTCCTGCTCGAAGAGACGAAAGGGGTGTTTCGCTGCTCGACCACCGTGGTTCTGCGGGACGGCACCGGCGGTCACTTCTCCCTGGACGTCACCAGGGCCGATTTCGACCGGCTCCCGGATGTGAAGAGAGCGGGGCTGGTCGATCTCGCGCACAGATTTCTCTCCATCTTTCCGAACATCCCCCTGGACGCTGCTCAGCGGGAAGCCTGGGATCGTGCCTATCCGAGGAACCCGGCGTGAGCGTTGTCTAGCACCCGGCCTGGCGTGCGGCCCGCCAGGCGGCGCAGAACTCGGGGAGCGAGCCGTGACGTTCTTCCGGGTTCGGGTGCGTCGCGCGGGTGGTGACCTGCTGCAGCGGGCCGTGGAGGTGGTCGCCGAGCAGGAGCTGGGCGGTGCGGCCAAGGGTGAAGACGCTGGTGCGCTGGTCGATCACGGAGCCCAGGGTGAACTCCTCCGGCGCCATGAACCGGGAGGAGCCGAACATGCGCCCCATGTCGTTGCGGTAGGGGCCTGGCCGGTAGTTGTCCAGGTCGATCAGGGACAGGCGGTGGGTGATGAAGTCGTACAGGAGACAACCGTCGTAGAAGTCCCCGGCGACCTCGCCGGCCTGGCCGAGCAGGTCGTGGACGTCGACGATGGTGTCGAGGGCGGCGAGGACGCGGCCGGGCGGGAGGGCGAGAAAGCGCCGGTAGGGGGAGGCGGGGTCGTCGCGGTGCGCGCGGGGGACGCCGATCAGGTCGCCGTCGGCCCAGTCGTAGACGAGCATCGGGCCGTGCGCCGACTCGACGACCATGCGGAGAGCCGGTAGCGCGGGGTGCCGGTGGGCCCGGGCGAGCCGCACCGCGTTTCGCAGGAGGTCGACGCGCCGGGCGTGGTCGAGGAAGGCGGTGGCGTCGGGGTGACCCGCGGTCTTCACGAAACAGCGTTCGCCGTCGACGACGGCGCCGTAGGAGACGTTGCCGGAGTCCTGCCGGTCGAACCGGGCGAAGACCGTGCCCAGCCGGGCGAGGCGGCGCTCGGGAGGCTCGTCGGAGCTTGACATGACCGGTTTCCCCTCGTCCAGATCACCGTCACACGCGGCCCCCGTCGCCGGGGCGCACCAGGCCGCTCTCGTAGGCCAGGATCACCAGTTGCACCCTGTCGCGCACACCGGTTTTCGCGAGCGCTCTGGTGATGTGGGTCTTGGCGGTCATGGGGCTGATGACGAGGCGGGCCGCGATCTCGTCGTTGGACAGGCCCGAGGCCACCAGCCGGACCACCTCCAGCTCCCGTTCCGTCAGGCCGGCCAGCCGTTGGCCCACCCCGGGGCGACGCGCGCCGAACCGCTCGATGACGCGGCGGGTCACCTCCGGTGAGAGCAGGGCGTTCCCCTCGGCCACGTGGGCGACGGCGCGGCGGAGTTCGGCCGGTTCGACGTCCTTGGTCAGGAATCCGCTCGCCCCGGCGTCCAGCGCGGCGAAGACGTGGTCGTCGGTGTCGAAGGTGGTCAGGATGACGACCCGGCAGGTGGCGGTGGCCGGGTCGGTGACGATGCGACGGGTGGCGGTGATGCCGTCGGTGCCGGGCATCCGGATGTCCATCAGGATGACGTCGGGGCGGGTGCTCCCGGCCAGCAGGATCGCCTCGTCGCCGGTGGCGGCCTCGCCGACGACGCTCACGTCGCGCGCGCGGGCCAGCAGGCTGCGGAAGCCGGCCCGGACGAGTGCCTGGTCGTCGGCGAGGAGCACCTTGGTCGTCACGCCGCCGAGCCTGCCACAGGGATCGTCGCCCGCACCGTGTAGCCGCCGTCGACCGGCCCGGCCGTCAGCTCGCCGCCCAGCGCGCCGACGCGTTCCCGCATGCCGGTCAGGCCGTGCCCGTCGCCCGTGACGGCTCCGGGCTCGCCGTCGTCGGTGACCTCCAGGGTGACCGTCTCAGGGCCGTAGCCGACGGTGAGCCGGACCTTGGTCGCGCCGCCGTGCCTGAGCGCGTTCGCCAGGGACTCCTGGACGATCCGGTGGACCGCGACGGCGGCGGTCGCGGGCACGGCCGAACGCTCGCCGTGCTCGGTGAAGGTCACGTCCATGCCCGTGGCGCGGGCGTCGGAGACGAGGGTGTCGAGGGCGTCCAGGCCGGGCTGGGGCGCGGTCGCCTCGGGGGCGTCCCGTAGGACGCCGATCAGGGCCGTCAGGTCCTGCATGGCCCTGGCCCTGACCTCCTTCGCGACGGCCAGCGCGGCGGCGGCCTCGGCCGGTTCCTCGCGCAGGGTGTCGGCGGCGACGTTGAGGTGGACGCCGACGACGGCCAGCGTGTGCGCGACGATGTCGTGCACCTCCCGGGCGACCCGCAACCGCTCCTCGGCCGCGCGCGCCCGCCCCTCGGTCTCGCGGGCCCCGGCCCGCCACCGCACCACCGCCGCGTACGTCACCCCGCCGCCGATCAGCACCGCCAGCAGCACCGACTCCCCGAGCACGTGGACGACGTACCGGCTCAGGTTCCTGTCGACGATCGGACCCGCGTGGACGGCGGAGTAGACGATCTGCGCGGCGCCCACGAGCGCCACCCACCGCACCATGCGCGGGGCCGTGGCGGCGGTGAAGTAGGCCGCCGCGACCGGCCAGATCCACCCGGCCGGACTCCAGTGGAAGTGGTGGTAGACGACGACCCCGGCGACCGACAGCAGCAGCACCGCCATGGGCCATCGGCGCCGGAGGAACAGCAGCACACCGAGGAAGAGGGCCAGCGGGAGCGCGCCGTCCCAGGGGTTCCGCACCCCGGTGGCCAGGGCGACGGCGGTGAACACGACCACCGTGACCGCCGCCAGCGCGACGTCGGCGACGGGGCCCGAGAGACGTACCAGGACGTTCTCCCGCGAAGGGAGTGTGGCTGTCATGCGGAGACAGTAGGACCCCGGCCGCCGGGGGCGCGTCGTCCGGACGGGGTCTCTTCGCCGTGCGCCGTTCGGGGGCCGGCGTACACCGAACGGGGTAGGGCGTGGCCGGCGACCTGCCGGGCGAGGTGGCGCCCGGGGCGTGCATCGGAGATCGTGATCGGCATGACCGGTTCCCTCTCGGACGAAGAGCTTCACGATCTGCACGCCCTGCTGCGGCGACTGTCCGAACACGACGTGGACCAGTTCCTGCTGTGGAAGACGCCGACCACCTACGGCAGGGTCTACATCACCATCACACGTGGCCTCCTGCCGGGAATGTCGGAGGAGTCCTACGACGAATTGCCTCCGGCCGGGTGGTCGGGGCCCGAAGAAGGCATCAAGAGAATCCTTGCCGATATGGCGCGAGAAGGCGCCGAACCCGTGCACGTTATTCGACGGCTGAGAGATGAGCTCGGAGAGGCCTTTTCCGAATTCACTCTCACGAGATACTTCCTCGACGTGTTCGACGTCTCGTTCGTGCATCTTCGGCGGGCCGCCGCATGGAAAGAGTTGCCATACGGCGCCCAGCTTGCGGATGACGAGGTGAACGCCCTGCTCAACCCGCTCGTCATCAAACGCGACCTGTGAATGACCAGGTGCTCGGCACGTGCGCACCGCATTACGGCACGAACATCGAAGATCACGGGCTCCAGCGTGCGTTCGCCATGTCGTAAAGCTGCTTGACGTACCCGTCGAAATAGGGCCCGCTCCAGGTGTCGTAACGGTTGTTCCCGTCGGTGTCCCGGACCTGGCTGACCACGGAGTTCAGGTTGCCCACCCGTGAGATCGGCTCATCTCCGTCGGAATCGTAGGCCCACAGGAAAGGCGACCCGTCCGCTCCGGGGGTGAACGAGCAGAGCTGCCCGTTGTAGGGACCCCATCCGACGTGTTCGTTGGCGTTCTGATAAGGCGGGAGATAGGCGATCGTTCCGTAGCACCACTTCATCGTCCATCCGCTGTACGGCTTGTCGCCATCGGGATGGGCGTGGTGGGGGTAGCCGAAAACGTACCCGCTCAAGCCGCTGGACTGGTTCCAGGCCAGGCCGTTGCCGCCGACGAAGTCGCCGATGCGCTGGCCGGAGGGCTCACCGGTCTGGCTGTCGAGCTTGGACACGTTCACGAAACCGTAGTCGGAGTCGGGGTCCTCGAATACCGCCCAGTCCTCGAACACCCAGCCGACGAAGGGTGACCAGGCGCCGTACGGCCATTGGAGCATGCCGTCGTTGTAGCCGGGGATGAACGCCCAGTTCTCCCAGACCTCGCCCGTCTCCGGGTCGATGATGCAGTGCCCCGCGGTGGCGACGACGTTCTTGTACTGGCTGGTGACGACCGTGCCCGAGCAGTAGAACCACTCGTCGGTCGCCTCGCGGTGGATGAAGATCTTGCCGACGTTGATCGGATATTCCACGTCGGCGAAGGTCGTCACGGCGTTCCCTCCTGGAGGGGCGACGCCGGGGATGACGCCGGCCGGGCCGTTGGGGGCCTTGGCCTTGCGTGCACCGTCGGAACCTTCGCGTTTCACCACCCGAAGTTCCACTTCGAGTGGCTTGGCGGAGCGGGCCGCATCCGGAGTGAGTTTGCCGTTGGTCTCCATGGCACGTTCCCGGAACGTGGAGACACCGCCCGGCTGAGTGACCTGCACCATCCGCTTCGCTGAGGCGGGGGTGGGAAGCATGGTCAGCAGCGCGCCGATCATCGTGCTCACAAGCACGCCTGTCGTCACCCTGCGTAATGTGATGGCCATCGGGTCCCCTTTGACGCCCTGTCGGGATTGTCCCGGGTGTCCTGTTATGAGAGATCGAGTCGAGATCCTGGCCTGCGGTTGGCTGTGCGGTCAAGAGGCAGTTTGACAGCGATCTCGACATCAAGATCTTTATCGTCGCTTTATCTGGACGAAGAAGATGGCTCTGAGCTGCGAAGACATTGAGTATCACCGGTGGATAGGCGATCTTGTCAAACATTCTTTGCAGAATGTTTCCCTTTGCTCCTACTTGACCAGTTAGTGGTTACTTGCTGTAGAACTGCGGACGGATCTGCGGAAGATCCGTTCACGGGGTGACAGGGATGCATCCGGCGTGCTCCCGCCCTCGCGATGCTCGGTGGAGGTGTACCGCGTGGGCGCTCTGTCGCGACGTGGTCGGGTTGGAACGATCGCCGTCACTCTGGCTGCGGCCGTGCTGATCTCGGGGGTCGGTGTTCCCAGCGATCTGCTCGTACCGGTGGCGGTCGCCGCCGTGTCCGAACCTCCGGAAGCCGAGGCGGTGGAGGCGCGTGACCTGCAGAAGCGGGCACCTGCACAGGGCGCGGAGGACAAGCCGGGCCGACTGAAGGCGGCCCGTCCCGTCTGGCCTGACGCGGACACCGCAGAGGTCGCTCTGTCGGAACGTTCCGTCCAGGCGGGTGATCTGCCCGTCAAGGTCGCCCAGGCGGCTGGCGGCGCGGGTGACCGGGTGCCCGATCACGACCCTGCCCGGCTGAGCGTCGAGACGTTACCGCAGGCCAGCGTGGAGAGGTTAGGTGGCACGGGACTCGCGGTGCGGGTCAAGCGTGCCGACGGCGGGACGGAACCGGTGCGGGCCCAGCTCACGCTGAACTACGACTCCTTCCGTTACGCCCACGGCGGCGCCTGGGCCGACCGGTTGAAAGTGATCAAGGTCCCCGACTGCGCGCTCACCACCGATGCCTCCTGTGACCGGCGCGGCGAGGTGGTTCCGGCGGTCAACGACGTGAAGGCGGGCACCCTCACCGTCGACGCGGATGTCGCCCCAGCGGGGACGCTGCTCACTCTCGCCGCCGCCGCGTCGGGTCCGAGTGCGGGCAACTTCGCGGCCACCGACCTGCGCCCCCAGTCGACCTGGAACGTCGGCCTGACCTCGGGAAGCTTCTCCTACAGCGTGCCCATCGGCAGCCCGCCCTCGATCGCCGGCGGCGGCGCGGGCATCGCGTTGCGGTACGACTCCTCCCGCGCCGACGGCCTCACCAAGGTCACCAACAACCAGGCCTCCTGGGTCGGCGAGGGCTGGGACATGTCGATCGGCTACATCGAGCGCCGCTATCGGGGCTGCTCCTCCGACCCCTCGCCGAACAAGAACCCCAACCAGAAGGGGTGGGCCGACCTGTGCTGGGAGTCGCCCACCGAGAACGACGGCGACTCGGCGACCAACGACCCCACCGCCTCCGACCTCTTCGTCAACCTCGGCGGACAGGCGGGGCGCCTGGTGAAGACCAGCAGCGGCTACAAGACCGACCAGGACTACGGCTGGAAGATCGAAGTCCTGACCGGCGGCGACCAGGGAGCCGAGTACTGGAAGATCACCACGCAGACCGGGATCGTCTACCGGCTCGGATACCGGTCGGACTCGCTGTGGCGGGTGCCGTTCGTCGGTGACGACGCCGGAGAACCCTGTAACAACACCTACAGCACCTCGGGGCAGTACGCCCGTACGTGCGACGGCATCTGGCGCTGGAACCTCGACCAGACGATCGACCCCCGCGAGAACGTCACCGACTACTTCTGGACCAAGGAACAGAACAACTACACCCATGGCACCACGCCGCTGCTCTACGACCGGGGCGGCTACATCGACAGGATCGAGTGGGGCGCCAACACCCAGGTGCCCGGCAGCCGCCACATCTCGAAGATGGAGTTCAACTCGACCAGCCGGGTGATCGGGCTCGACTCCGACATCCCCGACGACCTGTCCTGTTCGCCCGCCCCCGGCGGCGGACCGGTGTCCTGCGAGTTCCCGACCGGCTCGCCGACGTTCTTCATCAGCGCGAAGTTGTCGGACATCGTCACCTACAGCTGGAGCGCGGCGCTCAACGACTGGGACAACATCGCCAAGACCACGCTGACCCACCGCTACGTCTACAGCGAGGGCGAGTCGCCCACGCCCGTGCTCTGGCTCGACGCGATCCAGACCAAGGGCCTCATCGGCGACGACGCCAACGCGATCTCGATGCCTGCGCAGACGTTCGGCGCCGTCATGTTGTCGAACCGCGTGGACACGGGCCGCATGCCCGACGGCGAGTTCAACGACACCGTGAAGATGCCGCGTGTCGGAATCGTCGGCAACGGCTTCGGCGCGCAGGTCCTGGTGACGTACACCCATCTGAACCCCTGCGTCACCGGCTACCAGGCGACCCGGATCGAGTGGGACCGCAACACCACCGACTGTTACCCGGTCTTCGACGGCCGGGACATGTTCAGCCGTCCCAGCTTCGCGGTCTACCGCAAGTACCTGGTCACGAAGGTCACGGAGCAGGACCTCGTCGGCGGTTCGCCCGACATGGTCACCAACTACGAGTACGTCGGCACCCCCGCGTGGGCCAAGGAGATCAACTACAACGCGCGTCCCGACAATCTGACCTGGGGTGACTTCCGGGGCTATGGGACGGTCCGCACGATCAAGGGGGCCGGTACCGACCCCGCGGGCCTGTCGGTCAGCGGCACCACGTTCTTCCGCGGCATGTATGACGATGTCTACGCCAATGGGACGAAGAAGCAGGTCACACTGACCGATTTCGACGGCGGCGTCTTCAACGACCAGCGCACCCTCTCCGGCCAGACCTTGGAGTCGCGGACCTGGAAGTTCACCACCCCCGACCCGCTCGGTACGCCCGCAGCGCAGCGCGGCATGGAGGAGATCGCCTCCACCAAGAACACCTACTGGCAGCGCGTCACCGCGAACGGCCCGGGGATCTTCGATCCGATCATGGTCAAGCCGGCCACCGAGGAGACGCGCGAGGTGACCGCGAACGGTTCGTTCCGCCGGTCGGCCTCCGCGACCACGTACGACAACACCACCGGCCTCGTCACCAAGTCGGTCGACCGGGGCGACCTCGCCGATCCTAACGACGACACCTGCGACACCACGACCTACGCCACCAACACGGCGTCGGGCCAGTGGATGATCGACTTCCCGTCGGTCAAGGAGTCGAGGGCAGGGACGAACTGCACCGGCGCCCTGCTCTCCCGCGAGGTCACCCTGTACGACGGCGGCAGCGACCCCGCCACCAACACGCCCACCGACGGGCTCATCACCGAGTCGCGCAACTGGACCGACGCGACGACCGTGGCGACCGCCAAGACGACCTACGACAAGTACGGCCGGTCTCTCACCACCACCGACCCGCTGGGCAAGTCGACCACGCTGACCTACAACCCGGCGACGAACTGGCCGGTCAACGGCATCACGACCACCAACACGCTCGGCCAGTCGGCGACGACGTGGAAGAGCCCGCTGCACGGCGGCACCATCGGCGTCCGCGACCCGAACGGCCGCGACACCAACATCGACTACGACGCGCTGGGCCGCACCACCCAGGTGTGGACGCCCGCGCAGCCGAAGACCGGCACGATCCCGGCCGCGAAGTTCTCCTACCAGCTCACCGGCACGTCCCCGGCCCGCACCACCTCGGAGAAGCTGCTGACCATCACGGGCGGGCAGCCGACATGGTCGGTGTCGCACAGCTTCTCCGACGGCTTCGGCCGCGAGCGCGAGTCGCAGGTGGCCTCGCCCGCCGGCGGCCGGATCGTGTCGGCGACGACCTACGACGCCCGGGGCAAGGTGGCGGCCTCGACCGGCCCGGCCTACAACACCTCCCCGCCTGGAACGGGCCTGCTCAACCCGGCGTTGACGTCGCTGCCGCAGTGGTCGAAGCCGATCTACGACGGTGTGGGGCGCACGGTCGCCGCCGTCGACATGACGGGATCGACGGAGTTGCGGCGTACCACGACGAACTATCTGGGCGCCGACAAACACGAGGTGATTCCGCCGGTCGGCGGCAAGACGGTGTACTACACCGACGCCGCCGACCAGGTCACCAAGATCGAGGAATGGCTGAACGGCGGCGGTACCCCGGCGCCGGTCCTGGGCCCGACGGCGGCCGAGGCGAATCCGGCCAAGGCGGCGGAACCCGCGGCGGCGGAGACGGGTGCGGTCCAGAAGGCGGCCGAGGCCGCCAAGGCACAGGGCGAGCGCGTGCTGGTGGAGTCTGCGACGACCGATTCGTCGCAGACGTTCGCGAATGCCGATGGCACGATGACGACGGAGTTCACGTCGGGTCCGGCACGGGTGAAGCAGGGCGCGGCGTGGGTGCCGATCGACACGACGCTGGTGGCGTCGGGCGCGGTGCTCAAGCCCAAGGCGGCACTTGCCGAGGTGGAGGTCTCCGCTGGGGGCGGCGCGGGCGTGCTGGCCAGGATGAAGCGGCCCGACGGTTCGGTGTTCGCGCTGGAGTGGCCGGGTGTGCTGCCGAAGCCACAGCTCAAGGGCAACGTCGCGACCTATGTCGACGCGGCCGGTCCGGGGGCCGACCTTGTGGTGACCGCGCTGTCGGCGGGCTTCCGGCACGACGTGGTGCTGCGCGCCAAGCCGGCCGCCGGGGTCGAATACCGACTGCCCGTGCAGACCGAGCGGTTGAGCCTGAAGAAGACCGGTGACGGTGGGCTGACGCTGCTCGACGCGGCCGGCAAGAAGGTGGCCTCGGCCCCGACACCGGTGATGTGGGACTCCTCGGCGAGCGGCGGCAAAGCCGGTCGTACGGGGAAGATCGAGACCAGCGTCGTGGAGGAAAACGGCCGTCAGGTGCTGGTGTTGAGGCCCGACGAGAAGTTCCTCGCCGACCCGGCCACCAAGTATCCGGTGACCGTTGACCCGACGACGACGTTGTCCGTGTCGACGGACACGTGGATCGCCAATTACGGCTCCAACACGGGGTCGTCCAACCAGTCGACGTCACCTCTCTGGGTCGGCACGTTCAACAACTCGGGCAGTCTCGGGATCGAGCGGAGCTATCTGAAGTTCGACACCTCGACTCTCGCGGGGGCGACGGTCACCTCGGCCACGCTGACACTCCGGAAGTCCAGCGTCATCGGGTGCGGCGACGCCTCTTCAGGGGTGCGGGTGCAGCGCGTGACCGCCGACTGGACAGTGAGCGGCCTCACCTGGTCGAATCGGCCGGCCACCACGAGCGCCAATGAGCAGATCGCCCGCGACTACCCGACCTGCGGGCCCACCGCGTCGATGGCCTGGGACGCCACCGCCTTCGCACAGGCGTGGGCTTCGGGCACGGCCAACTACGGCCTCCAGTTGAGCGGCGTGGACGAGACCGTCAGTGGCCGCCCGTACTACGACCGGGCCTTCGAGTCCAACGAGTCGACGAACAAGCCCACCCTCAGCGTCACCTACTCTCAGGGCCCCGCGGTGTCATCGTTGTCGGTCCTTCCGTACACGACCGTGTCCGGTCAGCAGACGGCGACGTCACTGACGCCGCAGCTGCAGGCGACGCTGTCCGACGACGCCGGCGGTGCGCTGACCGGCGAGTTCCAGGTTGAGCACGACCCGTCGGTGCCGACGCAGGGCTCCGGACTGATCTGGTCCGGCTCGGTGCCGAACGTCACCTCCGGGAACATCGCCGCGTTGACGGTGGCCCCCGGCCTGATCAGTGCCGGCTGGCTGGTGCGCTGGCGGGCCCGGACGGTGAACACCGGCGCCTCCACGTCCTCGGCGTGGTCGTCGTGGCAGACCCTGCGGGTCAACCCGGCCGCGGCCCCCGCCTCGGTCGGCACGCCGACCGTCCACTGGAAGCTGGATGAGACCTCCGGCACCAAGGCGGCCGACTCCAGTGGTCTGGGCAAGTCCGCCACGCTCGGCGGTACCGCCTCCTGGGCACCAGGCCTGTTCGGCGGCGGCATGGCCGCGACCGGCGGCGCCAACTCGGCGTCCACGACCGAGCCGGTCATGACGACCAACGCCTCGTTCACCATCTCGGCCTGGATGTACCTGGAGGACAACGCCGACTGGTACGACGTGCTGCGCCAGATGGGCAACGTGAAACCCTCGTTCTTCTTCGGCACCGAAGGCGGTAATACCCAGAAGCGGCTGGAGTTCGTCTTCAACAACAGCGACAGCACCGGCGCGGTCGCCTACGGCGTCTGGGCCAACACCATCCCGCTCAAGCGCTGGTTCCATCTGGCGGGTGTGTTCAACAAGTCGAACAACACGGTCTACCTGTACCGCAACGGTGAACTGATCGGCAGCAACACCATCCAGGGCAACTGGAACGCCACCGGCAAGGCCACGATCGCGGCCGTCTACAACGGCAGGATCGACGACGTCCGCGTATACCAGAGCGTCCTGACCGCCACGCAGGTCGGCAACCTGTTCGCCGGCGCCCCGACGCCCGACCGCACTCCGACCGCCGACCAGACCCAGATCACCCCGGCGACCACCGCCAACGGCGTGACCACGGTCACTTCGCTGACGCCGACCATGGCGGCACGGGTGACCGACCCTGGCGGGCAGGCGCTGACCGGGGAGTTCCAGGTCGAGCACGACCCCACCGCGCCCAGTGGCCAGGGCAGCGGCCTGATCTGGTCCGGCACGAAGACCAACGTCGCCTCGGGTAGCGCCGCCTCCCTGGCGGTGGCGTCCGGGCAGCTCCAGGACGGGTGGAAGGTCCGCTGGCGGGCACGTGCGGTCCGCAACGACCTCGCCTCCGCCTGGACGGCTTGGCAGACGGTCACCATCGAGGTGCCCAAGCCGTCGGTGTCGGCGCCGCAGCTCACGCCGTCGCAGCAGGTGAACGGTGTCACGGTCACCTCGTCGACGACCCCGGAGCTGGCCGCCACCGTCACCGATCCGGCCGGTCAGGCGCTGCGGGCCGAGTTCGAGGTCGAGCACGACCCGGACGCACCCGAAGGCCAGGGCACCAGCCAGATCTGGACCACCGCCCTCACCGGAGTCGCCTCCGGCACCCGGGTGTCGGCGACGGTCCCGGCCGGGGAACTGTCGGACGGCTGGCAGGTCCGCTGGCGCATCCGGGCCGTCAACCCCAACGGGCAGGTGGCCTCGGCCTGGTCGGGCTGGCACGCCTTCACCGTCGACGTGCCCAAGCCCTCGATCGCCCAGCTCCAGGTGGTGCCCTCCACCGAAGTCGGCGGCACCACGGTCACTCCGACCGAGACGCCGACCCTGCGTGCCACGGTGACCGAACCGGCCGCCGGGCAGGTCCGGGCCGAGTTCGAGGTCGAGCACGACCCGAACGTCTCGGGTGAGCAGGGCACCGGTCAGATCTGGGCCGGATCGTCACCGAACGTCGCATCGGCGCAGGTCGCGACCGTGGCCGTACCAGCTGGCGAGCTGACCAGCGGCTGGAAGGTGCGCTGGCGGGCCCGCGCGGTCACGGTGGCCACCTCGGCGGCCTCGGCCTGGTCGGAGTGGCAGAACCTCACCGTGGCGCTGCCCTCCGGCGGCAACCTGGGGATCGACCTGCTCCAGGTCAGCCCTTCCAGCGTCGTCCAGGGCGCGACGGTCACGACCTCGTCCACCCCGACCCTGATCGGGCGGGTGTTCAACCCGGCGGGCGGCACCCTGCGTGCCGAGTACGAGGTCGAGCGCGACGGACAGCAGATCTGGACCGGTGGCGTCGACAACGTGGCATCCGGCACGTCGGCCTCGCTGGCCGTCGCGGCCGGTGAACTGGCCGACGGGGATCAGGTGCGCTGGCGGGCCCGGGTCGTCGCCGGTTCGACCGCTTCGGCCTGGTCGGACTGGCAGGACCTGTCTGTGGACGTGGCCGACCCGGTGCTGAGCCAGTTCCAGGTCACTCCGTCGGAGACCGTCGAAGGCGCCACCGTCGCCTTCTCCACCACCCCGACGTTGCGCGTCACCCTGACCGACCCCAACGGCGGCGACCTGCGCGGCGAGTTCGAGCTTGAGCACGACGGCGTCCAGATCTGGACCGGTGCGGTCGACGGGATCGCCTCGGGGGCGGACGCGGCGGTGGCCGTACCGGCGGGCGAACTGTCCGACGGACAGACCGTCCGCTGGCGCGCCCGCGCCGTCGCGGCGGCGGCCACCTCACCGTGGTCCGACTGGCACGAGTTCACCGTCGCCGTGCCGAAGGCGACGGTGACGGGCCTGCAGGTCACGCCGTCGCAGTCGGCGGGCGCCGACCTGATCACGACCTCGCTGACCCCGGCGCTGCATGCCACCCTGACCGACCCGGTGGGCGGCGACCTGCGCGGCGAGTTCGAGCTGGAACACGACGGCACCCAGATCTGGACCGGTGCCGTCGACGACATCGCCACCGGCTCTGACGCCGCCGTGACCGTGGCCTCGGGCGAACTGTCGCACGGGATGACGGTTCGCTTCCGCGCCCGCGCGGTCGCGGCCGAGTCGACGTCGCCGTGGTCGGACTGGCTGGTCTTCCGGGTGGAGCTGCCCGCTCCCACGGTCGGCCAGCTCGGCGTGACGCCTTCCAGCTCCGGCGGCAGCGTCACCTCCTCGCTGACCCCCGCGCTGGACGCCAGGGTCAGCGGCCCCGACGGCGGCCGGCTGCGGGCCGAGTTCGAAATGGAACACGACCCGTCGGTGCCCGGCCAGGGGACGGGCGCGATCTGGTCGGGCGGCGTCGACGACGTGCTGTCCGGAACGCTCGCCTCGATGACCGTCCCCGCGGGTGAACTGTCGGACGGGTGGAAGGTGCGCTGGCGGGCCCGCGCGGTCGCGGCCAACGGCACTTCCGCGTGGAGTGACTGGAAGGTCCTGACGGTCACGGTTCCGGCTGGCGGCCCGACCCACTACGACACGACGTACGAGTACGACCTGGCCGGCAACCTGGTCAAGCACACCGACGCCAACGGCAACGTCCGGACCTTCACCTACGACCTGGCCCGCCGCCGGACCTCCGCTCAGGACCCCGATGCCGGATCGTCACAGCAGGTCTACGACGTGGCCGGGCGGCTGACCTCGACCACCGACGGCAACGGCAAGAAGGTCTCCATCGGGTACGACGACCTGAGCCGGAAGACCTCGCAGTGGATCGGCGACGTCGGCACCGGCACGAAGGTCGCCGAGTGGGTGTACGACACCCTGTCGATCGGCCAGCTCACGTCGTCGACCAGATGGAACGGCGGCGAGGCGTACACCACGGCGATCACAGGCTACGACGTGATGGACCGGCCGCTGGGCTCCCGTCTGTCGTTGCCGGCCAGCGTCGGCGCGATCGGCAGGACCTTCGACTTCGCCACGACCTACAACGCGGGCGGCGCGGTCGCGACGACCACGCTCCCCGCGGCGGGCGGACTGCCGGCGGAGGTGCTGACGCCGTCGTACACGGACCTCGGTCTGCCCTACGGCCTGACCTCCGACTTCGGCGGCGGCTTCACCTACGTGAAGTCGATCGACTACACCGCGATCGGCCAGCTGTACGAACGCGCCTACGGTGTCAATTCCCAGATCAAGCGGACACTGGCCTGGGACGACACGACCGGGCGCATCACCGGGGTGACGACGAGGTCGCGCGCCGACACGGCGACCCCGACGGTGGCACAGAACGACGCGTACACCTATGACGTGTCGGGCGAGATCAAGCGGATCCTCGACCAGGTGTCAGGACAGGCGGAGTGCTACACCTACGACGACCTGCACCGCCTGTCCTCGGCGTTCACCACCACCGCCTCCACCTGCGCGGCCGGTTCAGGTGACGGGCAGGGCGTCGACCCCTACTCCGAGGCCTACACCTACGACGCGATCGGCAACCTGACGACCCGGGCGCACGACGGGCAGGTCGACACCTACCACTACCCGGCCTCGGGGGCGGGCAGCGTGCGGCCAGACGCGGTCGCCTCGGTCAGCCACAGCGCCGGCGGCAACGACTCCTACACCTACGACGCCGGCGGGCAGCTGGCGACACGGATGGTCGGCGGCAAGGCCGGGGCTTTCACGTGGAACGAACTGGGCGAGCTGACCAAGGCGACGGTCGACGGCAAGGACACCACGATGGTGTACGACGCCGACGGAAACCGCCTGCTACGTCGTGACCCGGGTGGGGTGACGACACTGTTCCTCGGCTCGATGGAGGTGCAGCTCTCCTCGACCGGGCTGACCGGTAAGCGTTACTACACCGGGCCTGACGGGTCGATGGTGGCCTTGCGGATCACCGGGCAGCCGGGCGTGAAGTGGATGGCCGCCGCCATGCACGGAACGGCGCAGCTGGCCATCGACGACACCAGCGGGGCGATCAGCCGGGAGCGATACCTGCCCTTCGGGCAGCGGCGCGGCGGCGACGATCTGCCGTTCACCGACCTCGGTTTCCTCGGCAAGATCGAGGACGAGTCGACCGGGCTGACCCATATCGGAGCGCGCTACTACGACCCGACCATCGGCAAGTTCATCTCGGTCGACCCGTTGCTGGACTTCCGGAAACCACAGTGGGCCAACCCGTTCTCCTACGCCGGCAACAACCCCATCGGGATGTCTGACCCGACTGGCCTTTACAGCGACGCGGGGAACGAACAGTCGAACAGGACGTTCCGAGAGGAATACAACGGCGACGGCACCAGAAAGAACACCAGACAGAGGGCTGCAGTAAAGGAGAGCAAGGAACGCCGTCAGCAGAACATCCGAGAGAACAAGGACAACGAGACCAAGAGAAAGCCCGATCCTGCGCCGACGCCCCCGAAGGAGCAGCCGAAGCCCGTTGCGGCGGAAGAGGAAGAGGAATCCGGCGGCCTGTGGGGCTGGATAGCCGACAATGCGAGCACCATCGTTTCGACGGCGGCCGGCATCGCTGCGACGACAGGCTGTCTCGCTCTGACCGCGGGAGCCGGAAGCGTCGGTTGTATGGCTTTGGGCGGCGCAGTTGCCGGTCTTGTCAGCTACACCATGGACACGCCAAGCGAGCAGCAGTCTCTGCTGGGCGCAGTTGGATCCATGGCTATCGGTGCCGGCACCGCAGTAGTCGGTGGAGTCCTATTGTCCAAGGCCGCGGGAGCCATCGGAAGCAAAATAGGCAGGGCCAAGCCGACGTCGGGCTGCAACAGTTTTGTCCCTGGTACCAGGGTGCTCCTTGCTGATGGGTCTGCCAGGCCCATCGAGCAGATCAAGGTAGGTGACAAGGTCGTTGCGTCGGACCCTGAAAAGGGTGAGACCGTGTCCAAGCCTGTCACTGCTCTCATTGTTGGAGCAGGCGAGAAGAATTTGGTCGGAATCAGGCTGAAGGTCTCTCCTGGCGTGCTGGGTCAGTACGGTACGGCCTCTGATGGTGACGAGGGACTGTCCGATACGCCGAGCGCGAGCGATTCTTCCGAAGGTGAGAGTCTGATTGCGACGAGCGGTCATCTCTTCTGGGTCCCCGCACTCCGTGAGTGGACTCCGGCGGGCGAGCTCTCACCAGGCATGTGGTTGCGCCTTGGTAGCGGTGGCCATGCACAGGTCAGCTCGGTTTCAACGTGGACTGAAGAGCGTGAGAACGTCCGCAACCTCACGGTCGCAGGCCTCCACACGTACTATGTCTTCGCAGGCTCCGCGCCCGTCCTCGTACATAACTGCGGTAAGGATATTTATGAGGCTGGTGGAAAGCATGGACCGACTGCCCGTAACTCTTCGCGCGGACAAAACAGTGCCGAGCCAAAAAATGGTCAAGCTGCCCTGGATAACTCGGTCCAAGTGAAGGGAACATCGCCCAGGCGTATCGGGATCGACAAGGATAATGGTGAGATCGTCGTGCTCGACCGGACGCGTCAAGCTGCATGTGGGTGTGATGGCGCTGATGGTACGAATAACATCTGGCATGGCCATGTCAGGCCATGGGATGACTTGCACGAGGATATGCAAAAAACACTTCTTCGGGAGAAGCTTGTCGATCGCAAGGGGAGAATTCGTTGATAGAACAAAATCAGCCAGATGCTGTATGGCGGACGGCGATGCTTGCGAACATTCGTGGCCATAGCATCCCAGAGGCGACTGACGCATTGCTTTCGCTGACATACGGCGATCCGGACCGCGCTTATATCGAGCACGTCCTGCTGACTACTATCGCGGACAGCAATATAGACGTGCAGGTGCGGTCATTAGCGGTTACATGCCTGGGGCACTTGGCTCGTATATATGGAGAAATAAACACGCAGGCTGTACTGCCCGTACTGCGTGAACTGAAGCAGAGTGCAGCTTTTGGTGGCCTGGCGCAAGATGTCATTGAGGACATTGAAATCTATGTCCTTCGGTCCAAGTAGGATCACAATGTGCTGCCTTTTTTATGTCGTGGGCATTCGATATCAATCGCCTGGCAGCAGGCTCGGCTTTCGCACGGTCAGTTCTCAAGCCCACGGAACCGCTATTCGCATTAAGTCCTGCAATCCTCCTGATAGCGTTCTCGGGCTCGTCGATGTTCGCGAGCCATCGGACCTGTTACGTGCCGTGCTAGGCAATGTAGAACTCGGCAGCGAGCCGTATGGTTCGGGTGGCGACCTCGTGCAAGGGAGATCTAAGGTTCCGCTGAAGCCGCATGAACAGTGCACCCTCTCGTGAGATCGTCGTTTCTGAGTTTCTGTCACTGGCGGGGAGGTGAACCAGGTGGATGCCGAGGCGGAGCGCATCCTGGCCCGCGCGGGATGGGAGCCGGGTCGGCAGGTCGACATATCGGCCTGGCGGAGTCGCCTGGAAGAGGACGGCTTCGTCATGCACCACGCGGCAGAAAGGTTCCTCCGGGAGTTCGGCGATCTCGTCGTGCCGTATGGCGGACCGGGGATCTCCCGAGCCCGTGAGGCGCTGGAGTTCGATCCGCTACTCGCCATCGGTGAGGGCGACCGATTCGCTGAGTGGAGCGAGACGGTCGGAAAGTCGATCTGCCCGATCGGTGAACTCGACCAGGGCAGATTCTTCCTCGGCATCGACGAGGACGGGATGATCTATCTGATGAGTGATTCGCTGGCCCGGTTCGGGGCGGGTGACGCCGGGATCGCGTCTCTCGTCCTGGGCGTGATGCCGGTGCCACTGGCCGAACTGCAAGTCCTACGTGCGGATTCGACCGCGGAGCTGGAACTGTCCGGAACCCGGCCGGAGTTGCGGGCGCTCGGCCGCTTCCTGCGCGCCGGACGTGGAAGACGTGGACTTCTCGAGAATCGTGAGCCATCTCCCTACAGCCGATCACTGTCCGAGTTGCAATTTCAGGAGACGCCGGGCAGCGTGATCCGCATTTTGGTCGACGGCTCGTCCCTGAAGATATTCGGTGGGAGAGCGGCGCTCGACCTTCTCGCCGATGACATCGAGGATTTCGCCTCGAATGCTGATGCCTCGGATCACCTTCATGTCGAATATTTTCCGGGACATCACTATCTCGTGTCCGGTTCGGATTCCTTGGTCATCGCGATCGCCGCGCCGGCCTCTTAGGAAGAGGCCATGCCCGGGATCCGGGAGGAACTGGGCAAGTTCTCAAGGGCTTTCCGTCGCGTGCGCGCCGACCACGAAGGAGGGCAGGTCGACGAGATTCTCTACGCGCTCACGTCGGCTTTCGACGACAAAGGCACCGAGGTGGCTCGAGACGCGGCCGAAATGATCAGTGCCCCCGCGAAGGGCGAGGGCACTGACCCTGAAGCGTCAGAACGATCCTGAGGTCGTCCCTCCCGAACCGCTCACCGGTGCGGTGAACACCGTGTTCCCGCCCGGTTCCCAAGCATCAGCCGTGTCCGGGAACCCCGCCTCCTGCCGTTTCACGCACTTCCATTCCACCGAAGCCCCAGGCGGCAACTTCGAGATGGTCCCCGTCCACGTCGGATAAGCGGTCGGCGACAACTTGACCGCACTCGCCACCGACCACCCCCCGAGCTGCGGCACGTTCCCCACCGCGTAGACCGACTGCCCGGCGACCGTTGTTCCGTTCGCGCAGCTGAACGTCATCGAGGAAGGCGTCTGCCCGATCGTGAACGCGAACGTCTTCGCCGTCCCGACGGCCAGAGACGCCGACTTCGCCACGATCACGCCGCCGCCCGCGTTGTACCACCCGCTGGATGCCGCGTCGAAAGCCGCCTTGGACGCGTGCTGCGTCAAAGCAGAGCCGTTCAACGAAACAGCGCTGGCCTGCGTGTCCGCCACCAGTTCCACCACGTTCGACCGCGACGCCGGCGCTCCCGTGTACGTCCCGGACGAAGCCGCGACGGTCACGGTCGCCACCGACCCCGACAGCGACTGGCTCAGCGCGGTCGTCCGCACCGATCCCGTCTTGTACGCGGTGGAGCTCCCGTCATCCTCATAGAGGGTGAAGGAACTCGCGCTGGGAGCGGCGTAGACCCGGGCGATCAGTTCGTTCCGGGTAGAGGCGTCGGTGCGCTTCCCGAGGACGTTCATCGTCTTGTCGTCCACGAACATCTTCGGAATGATCGCCCCGGCCCGCGCGAAGGTCGGCAGCCGGAATTCTCCGTTCACCCACAGCGGCCGGTCGTTGAACCACTGCCCGGTCGACACGAGCTTCTCGTTGGTCGAGTAGTCGTACCAGGTCCCCGCCGGCAGGTACATGTTCCGCGACCGCTCATTTGCCCCGGCCACGACCCCCACCAGCAGGTCCTTCCCGATCAGCTTCTGGTGGCCCATCTCCCGGACGGCAGGATCGTTCTGGTACTGGTAGACGAGGGGCGGCACGACCGGCTCCCCCGTCAGGTAGGCCCGGTGCGCCAGCGAGTAGTAGTACGGCGTCAGCTCGTACCGCCGCCGTAGGTTCCCCAGGTTGCTGGCCGCGTGCCCGATCGAGTCGGGCGAGGTGGCGGCGCAGTTGCACAGGTTCTCGGTGTGCGGGCGCAGCGGCACGTCGAACCAGGCCCCGTTGGCGAACCACTGCGTGTAGAGCTCGTTCAGGTCGCTGTCGAGCATCTCGCGCCGGAACCCGCCGATGTCGGAGCCGTAGTAGTCGATCCCGGACATCGACATGTGCATCTGGGCGTTCTGCTGCTGGGCCAGCGCCGTCAGCTTCGAGCCGATGTCGGCCGACCACATCGCCACGCCGTGGCGCTGCATGCCGCCCGCGCCCGACCGCGCCAGCATGAACGGCCGCTTCGTGCCCGAGGCGTAGTTCCGCGCGATGCTCTCGGCCCACTTCAGGTTGTAGACGTTGTGGTAGTCGGCGTGCGCGTGCTTGCCCGGCATGACCCCCGACACCCAGTCGGCGGGGTCGTACATCTCCGGTTCGCCCAGGTCGAGCCAGTGGCCCAGGATGCCCTGGTTACTCAACGCCTGACGTTTCAATCCGTGCCAGTAGTCGCCGGCCGCGTTCTGCGTCCAGTCGATCATCCCGCCGCGGCCCCACCAGTCGTTCGTGGTCAGGTAGGTCGGCGCGCACGACGAGCAGCCTGCCCGTACCAGGTACCCGCGTGAGGCCATGTCGGCGTGTTCGGGACGGTTCTTGCCGATGTACGACTCCTCGATCGTCATCAGCCCCACGCCCTGGTTCGTCGAGTAGTCGGCGATCTTCGTGGCCGGAGCCGGGAAGTCGGTCGTGTCCCACGTCAGCGAGCCCATCAGCGTGTTGTCCGACCCGGCCGTCACCCCGCCGAACCACGGCAGGTCGAGCACGAACCCGTCCACGGGGAACTTCGCTGTGCGTAGCCCGGCCAACCGGTTGTCGATCTCGGTCCAGTTGTCGTAGCCGAACTCCGACACCCACAGGCCGAACGCCTTCTTCGGCGGCACCGGCGGCCTGCCGGTCAGCTCAAGGTAGTCCTTGCGCAGGTCGGGCAGGTCGGGGCCGGTCATCGTGTACCACCGGAGCTGGTCGCCCCACGTGTCGATGGTCCACGGGTCGCCGTTGAGGTTCCACTCCTGCTTGTAGACCTGGTCGAGGAACAGGCCGTAGTTCAGGTTGGACGCCCCCACCGCGAACAGCACCGGGATCTGGGTGTTGCCCACGGGGCCGTTGTCGGGGTCCCAGACCATGGCGTTGCCGTAGGTGCCGCCGGGCGAGCGGGTCCGGCCGACCCAGTCGCCGTCGGCGCTGCCGCCCGTGAAGAACTGCTGGCCGAGGCCGTAGGCGTGCTGGACGGAGCTCTTCGTCACCGAGAGCCCCTTCCACGCCTGCGACAGGTTGCGCGGGCAGGCCTCGTAGAGCAGCCGGGTCGGGTCGGAGACCTTCACGCAGAGGGTCCCGGCCGTGACCTCGACCTTCATGGACGCCGTCGTGATGACGTTGCCGACCTGGCTGAAGCTGGAAGGCCCGGTGTAGTCGGTCTTCGCCACCTGTGGGGTGGTGAACAGAGGAGATCCGGTGCCGGGGCTGGTGCCCTGAGCCAGTTCGAAGTGCACCAGGTCGTCGTCGAGGAACTCGGCGATCAGGTAGGTCGACCCGCTGGTGAACTGCACCCGCTGGACGGCCGCTTGGGCGGGCAGGGCGACCAGGAAGCTGCTCGCCAGAACCACAAATATCGTGAGAAGTCGTCTCATGGCCGCGCCACCACCAGGTTGTCCAGGTTGACGCCGTTGGACGCGTACTCGATCTTCACCGAGCGGGCCCCGGCCGTCAGGTTGGTCGTGAGCGTCGCGGTGCCCCACGTGTCCCAGTTCGCCAGCGCCGGGAGGTTGAGCGTGCCGACCGAGACCCCGTCCACGTAGACGGTGCGCGTCGAGGCGACCGTCGTCGAGTAGCGGAACTTGAGCTGGTGGCTGCCGGTCGTGTCGGCCCTGACCTGGAAGGTCACCGAGTCGCCCGAGGAGGCGAAGCCGTCGACGAAACCGGTGCCGGTGTATCCGGTGTGGTTGGTGTTGGTCGAGACGCCGACGCCGGTGGCGAACTCGGCCTCGTAGGCGGCCTTGTCGACCCCGTTCAGGGTGACCGACCGCGCCGACGCGCTGGAGCCCAGCTTCACGTACGTGAGCTGCTGCACCGGGTCCCACCACCAGCCCTCGGAGGCCGACTGCAGCGCGGCCAGGGAGGCCCGCGCGGTCGCGCCGGTCACCGACGACGGCTGGGTCGAGGCCACCTGCAGCGTGCTGGTCGTGGTCAGCGCCGGGACCGACACGCCGACCGTGTGCGCGCCCCAGTTCTCGGTCACCGAGATGGTCCGGTTCAGCCCGGCCGAGTCCTCGAAGTAGGAGTACGACGAGTTGCCCGACGGATAGATCCGGAACACCAGGTTGGCGTACGAGGAGACGTTGTTCGAGATGTTCCCGCCGAGCTGGTAGGAGGCGTTGAGGTTCAGCGGGATGATCGCGCCGGCGCGGGCGTACACGGGGATCGTGTCGAGGCCGGCGTTGTAGGTCTTCGTGCCGGGCCCGGTGAACCGGCCGCCGTTCCACAGGTCGTACCACTCACCGGCGGGCAGGTAGACGTTCTTCGACGTCGCCCCGGCCGTGGTGATCGGCGCGACGAGGAGCTGCGGGCCGAACATGTACTGCTGGTCCAGCGCGGCGGCCGTGGAGTCGGACGGGAAGGCGAAGCTCATCGCCCGCATCATCGGCACACCGGTCACCGACGACGACTTGGCCTCGGTGTAGAGGTAGGGGATGAGGTTCATCCGGACGTTGGCGAACTTCCGGAAGTAGGGGATCACGTTCGTGTTCCCGGTCCGGGCCTGCACGTTCCACGGGGTGCGCGCCTCGGAGACGCCGGGGTTGGCCTTCTCCGAGTGGTACTGCATGATCGGCGAGAACGCCGCCTGCGCCGCCGACCGCAGGTAGAGCTCCGCACTCGGGAAGTCGCCGGTGAACCCGGCCATGTCCCACGCGGTGTAGGGCACGCCCGACTGCCCGGCCGACAACTGCGCCCGCACGGCCTCCTGGAACGCCGGGAACGAGGAGTTCTGGTCGCCGGCCCAGAAGATCGAGGTCGACTGCGCCCCGGCGGTGCCGGCCCGGCTGAAGATCGTGCCGTCCGGCTTCTTGCCCTTGACGTAGGTGTTGTACGCCGACAGGTAGGAGTTCGGGTAGGCGTTGTGCATCTCGTCGCCCTTGCGGCCGTCGGCGAACGACACGTTCCGGCCGAAGATCGCCTCGGAGCCGTCGGTCTTGAAGCCGTCGATCCCGACGTCGTCCATCAGGTAGTCGCGTTTGCTCATCCACCAGGTCCGCGCGGCGGACGAGGTGAAGTCGGGCACCATGCTGTCGCCGAACCACTGGCCCGTCGGCACCCGGTAGACCCCGCCGGGCTGGGCGGCGACGTAGCCCTGCGCCTGGGCGTACGCCTTGTCGTTGAGGTGCTGCTGCGGGGCGGTCGACGGGTTGACGTCGAAGTTCTCCTTGAACACCGGGATCTGCCAGAGGATGACCTTGATGCCCTTGGAGTGGGCGTCGTCGACCATCGCCTTCGGGTCGCTCCACGCCGTGCCGGGCGGGAACGTCAGGTCGCTCAGCGCCAGTTTCCCGCTGCCCGGTTTCGCCGTGTACGTCGCGCCGTGCCAGACGTAGAAGGTGGCCTCGTCGCTCCACTGCTCCAGCACGATCGCCGAGTGCGGGATGTCGTGCGTCGTCGGGTTGGCGAGCTCGGCCGTGACCTCCGACTGGGTGTTCCACTCGTTGGCCGACATCCAGAGGCCGAACGCCCACTTGGGTGGCAGTTGCGGCCGGCCGGTGACCGCGGTGTAGTCGTCGACGATCTCGGCGGGGGTGCCCGCGAAGAAGTGGTAGTCGAGCGTCGAGTTCAGTGCGCCGTTCGTGTCGACGGTGAATCCGGCCAGGTCGCTCAGGTGGGTGTTCAGGTTGAAGACCGAGTAGCGGGTCGAGGGCAGGTAGACGCCGTATCCGGCGGAGTTCAGGAAGAACGGCGTCGACAGGTAGGTGCGCCGCCACGACCCCTGGTCGCGGTACTGGTTGTAGACGAAGTTGTGCACGTCGGTGCCGCGCTGGTCGAGGCGGTCGTAGCGTTCGCCGAAGCCCTCGAAGCGCTCACCGGACGGCGAGAGGAAGTGGTCTTCGATCTTCGTGATCGTCGAGACGCCGTCGCTCGCCCAGCCGATGTTGCGGAACACCGCCGGGTCGTACTGCCGCGTGATCAGGGTCGTGCCGTCGCCCTTGTAGACCGACAGGCGGTAGGGCGTCTTCTGGATCTTCAGCACCAGGGAGGGCGTCGAGATCTGCAGGGTGGAGGCCGAGTTCGTGACCGTGTACCCGGAGACGCCGGTGATGTTCAGGCCGCTGCCCGAGGGGGCGATCTGGGTGCGGAACCGGTCGAGCGCCGGGAAGGCGAAGCGGATCTTCGGCGTGAACGACCCCGCCGAGTCGCCCGTCGTCACGTCGACGCTGGTGCCGTTGTTCACGTACGACGTCACGTTGGTGACCGTCGACCACGACGTCACCTTGAACGTGAACGGCCCCACGCTGCGCTGGCCGCCGCCGTTGACGTCGGCGTTGACGGTGTAGGAGATCGAGTCGCCCCGCACGAACGAGCCCATGGTGATGCGCCAGTAGGTGTTGTTGCCCTGGTTGTAGTCCCAGGCGGCGCCGATCGGGGTCTGCGCGACGCCGTTCTTCGTCCAGGTGATCCAGACGGTCTGACCCGGCTCGATCGGCCAGGTCGTGGCCTTGAGGGTGACGGCCTCCCCGGCCATCGGGTCGCGGGGAGAACGTTCGGTCGGCTCGGTGGAGTAGAGGTCGTCGATGCCGGTCGGGTTGTGGTGCACGCCGCTGAGGGCGGCCGCGGGGAGGGCATGCAACATCGTGGCCAGCAGGGCGAGCACCACGACGGTGACGCCCGAGCGTAACCGGGTCATGCGAACATTCCTTTCAGACGCGGCCAGTGCCCGGAGGCGCAGAGCACTGGAGGACGCTCGATGGGCGCGGGAAGGACGACCTCCCGCCCACCGGTGAGCACCGCGCCGGTCCACACGTCCACCCACTCGCCCGAGGGCAGGTAGGCGGCGATCTCGGTGGCGCCGGGCGTGGTGACGGGGACGACGAGCAGCGCGTCGCCCAGCTTGAACTGCAGGGGGTACGACCACAACTCGTGTTCCATGTGGTCGAAGAACAGACCCCGCATGAGCGGCTTGCCGCCGCGTACCGCCACGGCCGCCTGCTCGGTCAGGTAGGGCACCAGACGCTCCCTGAGCTTGGCGAACGTCCGGAAGACCGGGATGACCCGGTCGTCGCCGGTCTGTTCGGCGATGTTCCAGGGCGTGCGGTCGCGGATGGGGGTGCGGTGGTGGTTGAACTCGGAGTGGTACTGCATGATCGGCATGAACGCCGAGGTCCCGGCCGCGCGCAGGTAGAGCTCGGCGCTGGGCAGGTCGCCGGAGAACCCGGCCAGGTCCCAGCCCCAGTAGACGATCCCGCAGGCCGAGGCGGTGATCCCGGCGCGGATCGAGGCCTCGAAGGCGGTCCAGGTCGAGTCCTCGTCGCCGGCCCAGAACGCGCCGTGCGGCTGCGAGCCGGTGAACCCGGCCCGGCTGAAGGTGACCGGGGCCTTGCCGTGCCGCTTCAGCAGGTCGCCGAAGGCCCGCGCGTAGTGGACGGGGAACAGGCCGTTCCCGTCGTCGCCCCGGCGGCCGTCGGCGTAACGCAGGTCGTGGCCCCACGCGTGCTCGCCGCCGTCGGTCTTGAAGCCGTCGACGCCCATCTCGGCGACCAGGTAGGCGCGCTTGGCCGTCCACCAGTCCCGGACCTCCGGCGAGGACAGGTCGGGCATCAGCGCCAGCGGGAACCACCAGCCCCGGTTCCGATAGGGCCGCCCGTCGGCCTCGCGGACGCCGTAGCCCCGCTCGACGAGCTGCCGCGCGTCGACCGCCGCCTGGTGACGGGGGTGCGGGCGCATCTTCTGCAGCGGGATCTGCCAGAGCAGCACCTTGACGTCCCGGTCGTGCAGCTCGTCGATCATGCCCTTCGGGTCGGGCCACGGCCCGTCGGCGGGGAAGGTGTAGTCCTTCAGGGAGTGCGGTTCCTCCGACGGCTCGTACACCGCGCCGCGGAAGGCCGTGAAGGTCGTCTCGTCCGACCACGCCTCGATGACCAGCGCGCCGACCGGGATGTCGTGCTCGCGGTGCCGGTCCATCTCGTGCAGCACCCGGGCCTGGGTGTTCCACTCGTTGCCGCTGGCCCAGAGCCGGAACACCCACGAGGGCAGCTCGGTCGGGTGGCCGACCTCGTCGAGGAAGGCCGCCAGCACGGCGGCGGGCGGGCCGTCGTAGAAGACGATCTCCAGGTCGTCGCCGGAGACCTCCGCCTCGATCGTCAGCACGTCGCCCTCGGTGGAGTACCAGGTGCGCCGCGAGGTCCGCACGTGGAAACCCCACGGCTCGTCGCCGACGACGAAGGCGAAGGGCATCGGCAGGTACGTCCGGTTCGCCGCCCCCTGCCCCTTGTACTGCTCGAACACGACCGCGTCGAGGTCGTTGCCCCGCTGGTCGACGGCGTTGAACCGCTCCCCGAACCCGACCAGGTGGTCGCCGGGCGCCAGCCGCACCGCGAACCGCACCCGGCGCGGCCCGTCGGCGTCGGCCAGTTGCTCGGCCGACCCGGGCACCACCCGGTCGGTCCCGCTGACGCCGATCTTCCCGGGCGTCCACCGCGCCGCCGACACCTCGAACCACCGGGTGGTACGACCCGGCTCCCGGAACCGGTAGCGATAGCGGTTCCCGAACACCAGCGGGGGAGTCGTCACCGTCCACGACCCACTGGCGGCCCGCGCCGCCTTGGCCTGGGCGGCGGCCAGGTGCCCGCCGTCGGTGACGACCGGCCCCTCACCCGCGAACGCGGGCGACATGGGCAGGTCGGCGCCGTCCCACTCGCAGACCACCTCGGCGGCCGAGGAGCGGACCCGCAGTTCGACCGGCTGCCCGTCGAGCGGCAGCACGGGAACCCGCTGGTCCTCGGACTCGGCGTAGGGGTGGCCGGAGCCGTAGGGGCGATGACGGATCACAGTTCCGCTCCCAGCATCAGATACATCCCGTGCGACCACAGCAGGGGGGTGGCGACCGTCCCCCAGCGCCGCAGCCACTCGTCGTGGCGGTCGGGGAAGAGCAGCACGTCGGAGACCTGCTCGGGCAGGTCGCCGTTGGGCAGGGCCTGGGCGGCCATCCAGTCGAGGTAGCGCCGGGCCTCGTCCGGCCGCCCGGCCGCGGCGTGGTTCAGGCCGAGGAACCCGGCCAGCAGCACCCACCGGCCGCCGCCGTAGAAGGTGTCGGCGCGGTAGCGGTACACCCCGCCGTCGCGGGCGAGCTGCCGTTCGACCTCGGCGACGGTCGCGACGGCCACCGGGTGATCGGGGGCGTACACGCCGAAGGGGGCGACGCACGCCAGCAGGCTGGCGTCGACCTCGTCGGACCCCAGCCACTTGCGCAGGTGGCCCTTCTCCGCGACGCCCTCGGCGGCGATCAGCGTCTCGATGCCGCCGATCGCCTCCTTGATCTCCGGGCCGGCCGCCCCGAGCGAGATCGCGGCCCGCAGACCGGCGTGGATCGCGCCGAGCGTGGCCACATGGCGCTGATCGACGTGCTCCTCCCACCAGTCGTAGCAGGGGCTGTCCCAGAACGCCGCCAGGTAGCGGGCCGCCACCTGGACCGCGTCGAGGTGGACCGGGGTGTCATACCGCCGGACGTGCTCGGCGAGCTGCCACAACCAGGTGCCGTAGCCGTCGAGCTGGTGGTCCCACCACTCGTCGGTGCCGTCGGCGCCGTCGAGGGTGAACCGGGTCGGCAGCATCTCTCCGGGCGAGAGCGTCTCGTCGTGGCGTCGGGCGATCAGGTCGTCGACCTGCGCGGCGCGCGCGGAGACGACCCGCGCGCACCACTCGTGGAAGGCGGTGACCGAGGCCTCCTCGCCCGCGCGGGACATGCCCTCCGCGATGAACGCGCCGTCGCGGAGCCACGCGTAACCCGCATAGGCCGAGAAGGTCGGGCACGCCGGATAGGCCCCCGAGGGCGACTGATTCTCGCGGATCACCTGGATGCTGCGAGACATCAAGTCGATCATGCTGGTCGTCTCCTAGCCGAGAAGGGCGTCGACCTTGGACGCGGCTTCGGTCAGGGCCTCTTCGACCGACTTACGGCCGGCCGCGGCCTCGGTGAGCTCCTGGGTGACGGCGTCCTGCATCTCCTGCTGGCGGGCGATGACCGGCGGCAGGGCGATGCTCTTCAGCGAGTCGAAGACGGCCTGGCGGTTGGCCGGGACGGGGTCCTTCAGGTAGCCCTGGAGCACGGCCTGGTCCGACACCGGCGGCAGCTCCCACGAGCTGGCGATCCGCGTCGTCGCGGCCACGTTGGAGCTGCTCAGGAACTTGGCCCAGGCGTAGGCCTCACGCGGGTGCTTCGTCGTGGCCGAGGCGGCCACCGAGTTGTGGAACACGGCGCTGGCCTTCTGGCTGTCGCCCGGCTCGACGACGACGTCCCACTCGAAGGGCACGTCCTTCAGCCCGGCGAACTGCCAGATGCCGTTGTGCCACATCGCGAGCTTGCCCGACTTGAACAGGTTGGTGTCGAAGTCGGCGGTGCCGCCGATCTCGGCCTCAGTGGGCATCGTCTTGCCGACCTTGTCGACCAGCCACTTGGCCGCCTTGACGCCCTGCGGGCTGTTGAACGTCGACTTGCCGCCGCTCATGAACTCGCCGCCGGCCTGCTTGAGGGCCTTGTAGAACTCGAAGAAGGTCACCGGCTGGAAGTCGCCGTACACCTTGGCGCCCTTGTCGGTCAGCTTCTCGGCGGCGGCCTGCTCGTCGGCCCACGTCCAGTCGGCGGTGGGCAGCGGGACGCCGGCCTTCTCGAACAGGTCCTTGTTGTAGAGCAGGACGACGGTGGAGAACGACGCCGGGAGCGCGAACTGCTTGCCGTCGTGCTTGAAGGCGTTCAGCGACTCGGTGGCGTAGCCGGAGGTGTCGGTGTCGCCGCCCGCGGCGCCCAGGTCGAGCAGGCTGCCCGCCCCGGCGTAGGTGACGAAGTTCTCGTAGTTGAGCTCGAAGGTGTCCGGGGCGGTCTGGCCGGCGATGCTGGTCTGGAGCTTGGTGAAGTACTGGTCGTACGGGGCCGTCTCCACCTGCACGTCGACCGTGGGGTTCTCCTTCTCGAACGCCGCCACGATCGTGTCGAGGTCCTTCACGTGGTCGGGGGCGGCGGAGAAGGTGAAGTAGCGCAGGGTGACCTTGCCGCCTGCGGCGGGTTCTTCCGTACGGGTCGCCGAGCCCTGGGAGCAGGCGGTGGCGAGCAGGGCGGTGATCAGGGTCGCCGCGGCGACCCGGGCTGATCCGGCCATGGGGGGTTCCTTCGTGTTGTTATTTCAGCCCTGACTGGGCCACGGACGCGATGACGTGCTTCTGGGCGAAGAGGTAGAGGACGAGGATCGGGACGACGCTGACGACCGACCCGGCCATCACGACGTTCCATTCGGTGGTGAACTGGCCGTGCAGGTTGGCCAGGCCCAGCGGGAGGGTCATGAACTCGGGCGACCTGATGATCACCAGCGGCCACAGGTAGCTGTTCCAGCTCGCCATGAACCCGAAGACGGCGAACGTGGCGAGGGCCGGGCGGATCAGCGGCAGCACGACCAGGGCGAAGATCCGGAAGTGCCCGGCCCCGTCGAGCACGGCCGCCTCGTCGAACTCCTTCGGCACCTGCTGGACGGCCTGCCGCAGCAGGAACACGCCGAACGCCGAGGCGATCGTCGGGGCCAGCACCGCGAAGTAGGTGTCGGTGAGGTTGAACGTCCGCATCTCGATGAACAGCGGCACGACCAGGACCTGCAGCGGCACCATCAGCGTCGCCAGGTAGACGGCGAACAGCGCGCCCCGGCCGGGGAACGGCAACCGCGCGAAGGCGTAGGCCGCCATCGAGCTGGTGACCAGCTGGAACACGGTCGAGGCGACGGCGATCCAGAGGCTGTTGAACATGATCCGCCAGAACGGCATGGTCTCCAGCAGCCGTTCGTAGGCGCCGAGGCCCGCGCCGTCGGGGGTGAAGTCGGGCGGGGTCTGCAGCACCGCCCCCGAGGGGGTGAGCGACGTGATCACCGCCCAGGCGAACGGGAACAGCATGACCAGGGCGCCGAGCACGACGACGACGTACTTTCCTGCTTTAGCCATAGTTCACCCACCGGCGCTGGCCCCGGACCTGGATCAGCGTGACCACCAGCACGACCGCGAACAGCAGCCACGACAGGGCGGACGCCTCGCCGGCGCGGCCGTACTTGAAGGTCAGGTTGTAGACCTGCTCGACGACGACCTGGGTCGCGCCGGCCGGTCCGCCGCCGGTCATGACGTGGACCTGGTCGAAGACCTGGAACCCGTTGATCAGCGAGATGACGACGACGAAGAACGTGCTGGGCGACAGCAGCGGGAGGGTGATGCGCCGGAAGCGCTGCCAGGCGTTCGCGCCGTCGACCCGGGCGGCCTCGACGTACTCCTTCGGGATGGCCTGCAGCCCCGCGAGCAGGATGATCATCACGAAGCCGAGGTCCTTCCAGGCCGAGGCGAGGATGATCGAGGGCATCGCCCAGCCGGGGTCGGTCCACCAGCCGGGGCCCTCCAGGCCGATCAGGCCGATCGCCCAGTTGACGATCCCCGAGGCCGGGTTGAGCAGCCACTTCCACAACAGCGCCACGACCACCCACGAGGTGACGACGGGGAGGAAGTAGATCGCCCGGAAGACGTCGCGGCCCCGCATGGCCCGGTTGAGCAGCATCGCCAGGCCGAGGCCGCCCGCGTAGACGAGCGGCAGGTAACCGGCGATGAAGTAGAGCGTGTGGCCGAACGCCGCCCGGGTCTCCTCACTGGCCAGCAGGCGGGCGTAGTTGTCCAGGCCGACCCACTTCATCGGCGTGATCAGGTTCCACTCGTGCAGCGAGGTCCAGAGCGACCCGGCCATCGGGATGAGCGTGAACAGCAGCAGCGGGACGGCGCTCGGGAGCAGGAAGACGGCGACGGTGAGGGCGTACCGGAGCCGCTTTCTCGGCGGCCGGACGGGCTGCCGGGCGGGGGCCTTCGGCGGGGTCTCGGTGAGGGTCACGGGGCGGCTCCTATCAGCCGGGCCCTGACCATGCGGCCCTGCTCGCCCGCAGCGCCCTCGGTGTCGAAGGGGGTCGCGAGCACCAGCGCCGCCGCGCCCTGGGCCCAGGAGGTGTCGTCCCAGCTCTCGACCTCGATCTCGATGTCGCGGCGGCCGGGCATGAGCTGGCGGCGGACCGCCGTGTCGAAGCCCGCGCGCCAGTGCTCCCAGTGGGCGGTGCCCTCGCCGAGGACCACGACCACCTCGGGGTCGACGACGTTTATCAACCCGGCGGTCGTCCGGCCCAGGATCGCGCCGGCCTCGGCGAAGACCTCGCGGGCGGTCGCGTCGTGGGAGGCCAGGGCGCCCAGGTCGTCGACCGTGGCCACGGCGAGCCCCCGGGCCCGGGCGGCGGCCACGAGGCCGGTCGCGCCGACGACGGCCTCGAGGCAGCCGTGGGCCCCGCAGCCGCACAGCGGTCCGTCCACGGCGACCGGCACGTGCCCGAACTCGCCCGCGCCGCCGCGCGCGCCCCGGTAGACCCGCCCGTCGGCGACGATCGCGGCGCCCACGCCGCGGCCGATCGTGAGGACCAGGAAGTCGCGGTGGGTGCGGCCCCGGCCGTAGAGGCGCTCGGCCACCGCCAGCGCGTTGACGTCGTTCTCCAGCAGGACGGGCAGCTTGAGGCGGCGGCGCAGCCGCTCGCCCACCGGCATGGCCCGCCAGCCCAGCGTGGGCGCGTCGCAGGTGCCGACGGCCTGGTCGTCGACGCCGCCGGGGACGCAGACCCCGACGCCCAGCAGCGGCGGCACCTTGTCCAGCACGTCGGCGACGGCCTCGGCCAGGTCGCCCAGCGCGTCGGGGGCGGAGGGGTCGAAGGGGGTCTCCCAGGAGCCGAGGACCTCGCCGTCGAGGCGGACCTCGACGATGACCAGGTGTTCGGCGGTCACCTTCACCCCGAGGGCCCGGCCCGCCGTGCCGGCGAGGCCCAGGCGCTGGGCGGGGCGGCCGCCGCGCGACGGCTGGAGGTCGAGCTCCTCCAGCATGCCCGCCGCCATGAGCGCCTTGGTGAGCTGGGTGACCGTCGCGGGGGAGAGGTCCAGCTCCTTGGCGATCTCGGTGCGGCTGAGCGGCCCGACCGTGCCGAGCAGGGCCAGGATCGCCGTCCGGGTGAGATCGCCGCGATCGGTCGCAGCCATCGGGCTCACTTTCTTTATTGGTAAAGTTAGTCCCGAAATATGGCTGCTCAGGCGGACACTGTCAAGACTTCGAAACCAGATCGAAACCTCAGTGCCGCGTGCACGGGCGGACCACCGCGATCGGGCAGTGCGCGTGCCGGAGCACCCGGCGGCTGACCGACCCCATGACCATCGACCCCGACCGGCCGTGTGAGCCGACCACGAGGAGGCCGGCCCTCAGCGACGCGTCGACCAGCGCCTCGACCGGATGCGCGGAGCGCAGGTCGTCGACGACCGGCAGGGCCGGATACCTCCTCCGGTGCCGGTCCAGCAGGCCGGCCGCGACGGCCCGCTGACGCGCCCGGACGGCGTTGATGTCGTAGTCGACCTCCGGGGCGTAGGAGTGCCCGGGGAGGCTCCAGGCGTGCAGGGCGCGGATCTCGGCGTGATGCAGGGCCGCCTGCTCGAAGGCGTAGGAGATCGGGCGCTGGCAGTCGGCCGAGTCGTCCAGGCCGATCACGACCTCGCCGACGCGCTCGGCCGGCCGGTCGCGCACGATCACCACCGGCCCGGTGGCGTGCCCGGCCACCTGCGTGCTGACCGACCCGAGGATGCCGCCGGCGGTGCGGCTCATGCCCCGGCTGCCCAGCACGAGCCCGGAGGACTCGGCGGCCAGCCGGCGGAGCACCTCGGCCGGGCGGCCCTCGATGTGCTCCAGGCGCATCCCGAGACCGGGACGCCGGTGCCGCGCGGTCCTCTCGGCCTCGGTCATGATCTGGCCGCTCACCTTGGCGATCTGGCTCTCGAGTTCGAGGGAGTGCACGAACCGGTACGGAGACCGGTCGACCACGTGGACGACGCGCAACCAGGCGCCCCGCCGGGCGGCGTCGTCCGCGGCCCATTCGACGGCCGCGAGCGAGTTGGGCGAGCCGTCCACTCCGACTGTTACGACCTTCATCTCTCCCCTTGGTGTTCTCCCGGTTTCCCATGACAACGTCTGAGCCGGGTAGATCTATAGGGACGAAAGTCCCTAACTACACAAATGGGGACTTTGGTCCCTATCTGGGAAGATTTCGGGTGAATAGCGTCAAAGGTATGATTCGCGTATTCATCGTCGACGATCATGAAGTGGTGCGGCGCGGGGTGGCCGTCCTGCTGGAGTCCGAGGAGGACATCCGCGTCGTCGGCGAGGCCGGGACCGTGGCGTCGGCGATCACGCGCATCTCCGCCCTCCGGCCCGACGTGGCCATCCTCGACGTCCGCCTGCCCGACGGCAACGGTGTCGACGTCTGCCGCGAGGTCCGCAGCCGCAGCCCCGATCTGCCCTGCCTGATGCTGACCTCCTTCGCCGACGACGACGCCCTGTTCCAGGCCGTGATGGCCGGCGCCGCCGGCTACGTGCTCAAGCAGATCCACGGATCCGACCTGGTGGGCGCGGTGCGCACCGTCGCAGGCGGCCGGTCCCTCCTCGACCCGCAGGTCACCCGCACGATGGTGCGGCGGCTGCGCGACGACGCCGCGCGCAAGGACCCGCTCGCCGTGCTGACCGACCAGGAGCGGCGCATCCTGGAGTACGTCGTCGAGGGCATGACCAACCGCCAGATCGGTGAAGAGATGTTCCTGGCCGAGAAGACGGTCAAGAACCACGTCTCCCGCCTGCTCGGCAAACTCGGCATGCGCCGCCGCACCCAGGCCGCCGTCTACGCCGCGCGCCTGCGGGGCGACGGGGTCAGCTGACCGGCACGCGCCACAGCATGCGGGTGCCCCCGCCCCGGCGCGGTCCCACCTCGAAGGAGCCGCCCAGGTCGCCCGCGCGCCTCTCGAGGTTGCGCAGCCCGCTGCGCCGCCCGCCGGGAGGGAGCCCGACGCCGTCGTCCTCGACCACCAGCGTCACCTGCCCGCCGCTCTGCTCCAGCGACACCCAGACGTGCCCGGCCCCGGCGTGCCGGGCCACGTTCGACAGCGCCTCGTGGAGCACGGCGAGCACCTGCTCGGCGACGTCGTCGGGCACGCCGTAGTCGAGCTGCCCGTCCAGCCGCAGCACGGGCCGGAATCCCAGGTCCCCGTACGTGTCGTCCACCAGTTCCGCGACGCGGGCCCGCAGCCCCGACTCGCCGAGGGCACGGGGACCCTGGAGGGCGAAGACGGTGGCCCGGATCTGCCGGATGGTCTCGTCCAGCTCGTCGACCGAGTGCCGCACCCGGCCCCGCGCCTCGGGATGGTCCACCAGCCGGACCGTGCTCATGAGCGTCATCGCCACCGCGAACAGGCGCTGGATCACCACGTCGTGCAGGTCCCGCGCGATCCGGTCGCGGTCTTCCAGGGTGTGGAGCCGCTCGGCGTCGAGCCGGGCCTTGGCGAGTTCGAGGGCCCCCGCGGCCTGGGCCGCGCACGACCTGATCATCCGCAGCGTGCACGGGGCGAACGGGACCCGGCCCGACCACTTTCCGAGGACCAGCACGCCGTGCGTCGACCCCGCCGAGATCAGCGGCACCGCGGCGGCCGGGCCGATGGGCACGTTCCTGATCGTCTCGTATCCGCCGCCGACCAGGTCGTCGACCACGACCGCGTCCCCGGTCCGCAGGGCCAGGCCCGCGAGGGACGAGTCGGCCCCGACCTCGCCGCCGGCCAGTCCGCCGACCCCCTCGGAGATCAGCGCGCGCAACGTCGTGCCGCCCTCCACGGGGAAGAAGACCAGGGCGGTGTCGGAGTCGGCGATCTCCCGCATCCGTCTGGTGAGCTGGGCCAGCACGTCTCCCGGGCCCTCGCCGGACAGCAGGCGCGTGGTCATGTCGGAGCCGGCCTGGAGCCGGACGCCCAGGTTGTGGGCCACCTCGTAGAGGCGCGCGTTCCCGATGGCCGTCCCGGCCGCCGTGGCCAGGGCGACGATGAGGTCCTCGTCGTCCTGGTCGAAGTCGGCGTCGCCGCGCTTGCCGATCAGGCAGAGGGCGCCGAAGAGCTCGTCGCCGACTCTCAGCGGGACGCCGAGGAAGGAGTCCGCCGGAGGGCGCCCGGGAACCCGGGCCAGCCGCAGCGGCCGGGCGTCCCGCATCACCCGGCCCAGCGGGTCGCGGCCCAGGGAGCAGTGCCCCATCCGGGCGGTCTCCTCCTCGCCGGCCGGCACGTGCTCCACCGGAGGGCGGTCCTCCCCGGCGACGTGGAGGGCGCCGTAGCGGGCGTCGACGAGCTCGGTCGCGGCCGTCACGACCCGCTGGAGCACGATCTCGGGATGGAGGTCACGGCCCACCGAGGCCACCGCCTCGACGAGGTCGCGGACCCGGTCACGGCCGGCCAGCGCGGCATCGCGCTCCGTCCGGAGGTCAGAGAGGAGTTCGCCCAGCCGCATGCCCGGCGATCCGGGACGTGCGCCGTCCGTCGCCATACCTCTCATTCTCACGCGGGCTAATCGGACATATCCCCACCTTTTGGTCAGTAGATCCGATGAAGACCGGGCCCCCGCTGAAGCGGGGCGCCGCTGCGCACCAATCGATCGTCAAGCCCGCCTTTTCCTGGAAGGTTGCGCCGCGCGCGACGGGGCGGGATCTTGCTGGGTAAGCCGATCTTCCTCAGGAGATTCCATGACGCTGCCCCTCCATATGCGCCGCCAGGGCTTCGACCCCGATCCCGGACTGGCCGCCGCGCGCGCCGAGCCGGGCCTGACCAAGGTGCCCACGCCCTACGGCCGCGACGCCTGGCTGGTCACCCGCTACGACGACGTGCGCGACGTGCTCAGGAACGCCGAGCTGTTCAGCTACGGCCACGGCATCAACATCCCGCCGATGAGCGAGGAACAGGCCAGACGCCTCAAGGCCGGCGCGTTGCTGATGCTGGACCCGCCCGACCACACCCGCTTACGCCGCATGCTCACGCCCGAGTTCACGATGCGCCGCATCCGCCGCCTCGAACCGCGCGTGCGCGAGATCGTCGCCGACCACCTCGACGCGATGGAGCGGGCCGGGGCGCCCGCCGACCTGGTGGCCGACTTCGCCACCCCGATCCCGTCGCTGGTCATCTGCGAGCTGCTGGGCGTGCCCTACGCCGACCGCGCCGACTTCCAGGCGCGTTCGACCACCCTGCTCGACTTCAACCAGCCCCCGGAGGCGCGCGGCCAGGCCCAGATGGCCTCGGCCGCCTACATGGGCGAACTGGTCGCGCGGGCCCGGGTCGAGCCCGGCGACGACCTGCTCGGCATGCTGGTCCGCGACCAGGGCGACGCCGTGACCGACGCCGAACTGGTCGGCCTCGGCGGGCTGCTGCTGATCGCCGGGCACGAGACGACCGCCAGCATGATCGGCCTGGGCACCCTGGCCCTGCTCCGCCACCCCGACCAGCTCGCCCTCGTCCGCGAGGACCCGGAGAAGGTCGACGGCATGGTCGAGGAGCTGCTGCGCTGGCTCACGATCATCCACTCGGGTGCGATCAAGGTCGCCGCCGCCGACACCGAGATCGGCGGCGTCCCGATCGCGAAGGGCGACGCCGTCGTGGTCTCCCTCCCGGCCGCCAACCGCGACCCCGCGCTGACCGAGAACCCCGACGCCTTCGACGTCACCCGCCGCGACCTGCCCCACGTCGCCTTCGGCTACGGCGCCCACCACTGCATCGGCGCGCCGCTGGCCCGCATGGAGATGCGCATCGCCTTCCCCGCGCTCTTCGACCGCTTCCCGGGCCTGCGCGAGGCCGGCGAACCGGCGTTCCGCTCGTTCAACGTCGTCTACGGCCTGTCGAGCTTCCCCGTGGCCTGGTAAAAAGCTTCCTCCGTTACGGCTCCGCCCACCACGGCCCCGCCCGCCGCACCCGGCGGCGGGCGGCGGCCCGGCGCTCCGCACCCGCTCATCCCGATCGCCACGACGGCGGTCAGAGCGGCACGCGCACCGTCTCCACCCACCCGGGAGGCGGCGGCGGGTTCCGGCCGATCAGGGCCGCGATGAGCCGGCACGACCGCGGCTCGTCCGGCCACGGCGTGTGGCCGTCGGTCAGCACGATCACCACGTTCGGCCGGTCGCGCGCCGCCAGGGCCGCCGTGACGCCGACCCGCATGTCCGTGCCGCCGCCGCCCGCCAGGGTGACCTGCTCGGCCGAGGTCACCCGCGAGACGGCGTGGACCTCGGCGTCACAGGCCAGCACCGTCACCCGGTTGCCGTGCACGCCCACCTCACGCAGCACGCCCGTCACCTCGGCCAGCGCCGCGCCCAGCTCGTCGTCGCCCATCGAGCCGGACGTGTCGACCACGATCGCCACCCGGGGCAGCGGCCGGCGCAGGCTCGGCAGCACCACGCCCCGCATGGCCGCCGACCTGCGGGAGGGGCGGCGGTAGGTGTAGTCGACCGCGCCGCCCGCCCAGGCGACCGCCTCGCGCACCGCCCCCGTCAGCACCTGCCGCCAGTCGACGACCGGTTCGAGCACCTGCTCCGCCCACCGCTCCCAGCCCTTCGGCAGGCTGCCCCGGGAGCGCCGGTGGGCCCGCATCGCCTCGGCGGTGTGCCGGCGCAGCGACTCGGCCTCGACGGTGCCGACCACGGGCGCGCCCTCGCCCGCCTCCCACGTCGACGGACGCCCGTGGGCGCCCGAACCGCAGTCGAGCACGTGCTCGTGCGGCGGCAGCAGCGGCACGTACTCCTCGAAGAGACGGCCCGGCTCCAGCCCGAACAGGCGCGGCTCCATCCGGCCCGCCGGGAGCGGCAGCCGGTCGGCGACCAGGTCGTCGTTGATCTCGCAGTCCTGCGCCACGTTGACCCGCAGCCGGTCGCGCTGGTCGGCCGGGGGCAGCCGCCCGGCCCTGGCGTGGTGGTCGCGGAGCAGGTGGGAGACCTCGTGGATCCAGACGGCGGCCAGTTCCTCGACGGGCGTGGCGTCCACGAACGCGGGGGAGACGTAGCACCGCCAGTGCGCGTCGACGCCCATCGTGGGCACCCCGGAGCTGGGGACGATGGAGAGGGCGTACAGCGCCGTGGCGAAGTAGGGCCGATCGGCCGCCGCCCGGTAGCGGGCGGCGAGCAACTTCACCCGGTCCATCGTCAGAGCGCGCCGGACAGCTGGAGGAGGTCGACGAACGCGTCGATGCCCGGCGGCACCGGCCAGTTGAGGTCGCGCATCGCGGCCAGGTCCATGGCCGCGCGGGCCGCCACGTCGGGCACCCCCGCGTCGACCGCCTTGGCCAGCACGACCCAGCCGGCCTCCCAGCGGCGCCGGGTCAGGTCGCCCTGCACGGCGGCCACGACCGCCGTCAGGAAGGCGAGCTGGCGGTCGCCGCGTTCGGGGAGCCGGAAGGCGGCCGGGTCGGCGAGCACCCGGTCGGGGTCGGGCAGGTCGAGTTCCTCCAGGTAGGAGATGAGCTCGACGCCCGCGCCGTCGCCCACCGCGCCGACCACCGCCGCCGCGAGGGCCTCCCGGCCGGTCCCGCTCGCGTAGGCGACGGCGAGCAGCTTCAGCGCCATCTCCCACGTCCGGGGCGACGGCCACGCCCCGCCCCGGCTTTCGGCGTCGGCGGGCAGATGGTGGGCCAGACCCGGGCGGGCGGTGAGGAAGCCCGAGATCGCGCCCCGGGCCCGCGCCACCGCGCCGGAGATCCGCGCCGCGTCGATCGACGGGATACGCGCCGCCGGCCAGGTGCCCGCCAGGCCGCGGGCGACGGTCCGGGGGTCGTGCGTCCAGCGCAGGTGGACGAACCGGTTCGCCAGCGGCGGGCTCAGATGCCATCCGTCGGCCGCGCTCGACGGCGGGTTCGCGGCGGCCACGATCCTGACCTGCTCCGGCAGCCGCAGACTGCCGACCCGTCGTTCCAGCACCACCCGCAGCAGCGCGGCCTGCACGGCGGGCGGCGCGGAGGACAACTCGTCGAAGAAGACCAGCCCCCGGCCCTGCCCGGTCACCCGCACGGCCCAGTCGGGCGGCGCCATCGGCACCCCGGTCACCGCCGGGTCGTCGCCGACGATCGGCAGGCCGGCGAAGTCGGACGGCTCGTGCACGCTCGCGATGACCGTCTCCAGCGGCAGCCCGAGCCCGGCGGCGAGCTGCTCCAGCCCGGCCGACTTGCCGATGCCCGGCTCACCCCACAGCAGGACCGGCAGGTTCGCCGCCACGGCCAGGGCCAGCGCCTCCAGCTGGGCGTTGGCGGCCGGTTCGGTGCGGTGGACCCGCAGCCGCCGGTTGATCTCGTCGGCGGCGGCCAGATCGCCCAGGTCGTCCTTAATCGTCGTCGTCGCTTTCGTAGCCGATGCCGATGCCGGGGTGGTCGCGCTCGATCTCGTCGCGCAGGGCGACGAGGTCCCTCCGCCGCCGGCGGCGGATGAGGTCGGCCAGCGACCAGCCCTCCCAGTCGGTCACGTCGATCCGCGCCCCGGCCGCGCGCAGCGCCTCGACGAGTGCGGGCGATCCGTAGGAGGCGACCGCGTGGTGCAGCGGGGTGCGCTCCTGGTAGTCGAGGCCGTTCACGTCGAGGCCCGCCGCCAGGAGCCGGGGCAGCAGCACCGTGTGGTCGACCAGGTGGAGCATGTGCAGGAGGCCGCGCTGACGGCCGTCGCGGACCCGGGGGTCGACGCCGGCGTCGAGAAGCCGGAGGACCGCCGGGGTGTCGCCGTGCTGGGCGTGCAGGAACAGGGCCCACCGCTGGGCGCGCAGCCTCCGGGGCAGCCTGCCCTCACCCGACGTCCACGCCTGCTCGACCGCGAAGCAGCCGGAGACGGCTCCGCCGAGGGCGCGCATGGCGCGTTCGCGGCGCTGTTCGTCGTCGCCGTGCTCCAGCAGGAGACGGCCGCCGCCGGAGACGACCTGGTGCCACGCTCCGCCGCAGCGCACCCGGACCGGCTCGGGCGGCTCCGGCTCCGGCGGACCCGACGCGCCCGGTGGGAGGCCGGGGCAGAGCGACTCCCTGACCAGCGGGTGCAGGTCGTCGGGGGTGAGCAGACCGGCGTCCAGCAGCACGCGGTCGGGCAGCGACGCGTCGGTGCCGTCGCGGAGCCCGGCGGTGTGCCGGGCGTGCCAGAAGTGGCGGGCCGCCGTCCAGTCGACGTGGGTGGTCATATACGGGTCCTCCTCGTCCTCGGCGGGGACGAGGACCAGCGTCAGCCGTTGCGGGCCCTCGCTGAGCTGGGGCGTCACCGCCCGCAGTTCGGTGTCGCCGTACCGGGCCAGGGTGACCTGGTGGTGGGTGCCCAGGGTGCCGCCGCCGTTGCCGCTGCGGGGCGCGTGCCAGCGCAGCAGCTCCGGCACGAGGTGCCGCAGGTCGTCGGCGAGCGCGGGGTCCTTCCCGGCCGTGCCCGGGTCGAAGGCGACGTCGACGGCGGCGGCCGCGCAGGCCCCCTGCCAGTCGCCGGCCAGGCGGCGTTCCGTGGCCTGTTCGATCATCCAGCGGGGGACCGCGTACCGGCGGGCCCGCCGCCAGCGGCTCAGTTCGTCGCGGTCGAAGGTCATCGGTAGAGGCTGCCGATCGCGACCAGGTCGGGGTGGCCGGGACCGGCGGGGCGCAGGCGCGCGGTGAACGACCGCTTCACCTTGCGGGGCAGGCCGGGGCCGAGGCCGACGTACTCCAGACGGGTGTCGTCGGGCACCTGGGCCAGCAGGCTCTTCGCGCCGCGCCCGGTCAGGCCGGTGTGGCGCAGCTCCAGGCGGCGCAGCGGGCTGCCGGGCAGGGCCGCGGCCAGGGCGTGCGCGCCCGCGTCGCCGGTGGTGTTGGCGGGCGCGCCGAGGCTGCGCTCCGACGGCGGGCGGCCGAGGTCGAGGGACTCGATGCGGTCGAGCGCGGCGGCCAGCGCCGTCGCGCCGTCCGGGCCGATGCCGTTGCCGCCCAGGCCGAGCCTGACCGGACGGGCCGGGTCGGCCGCCGCGGCCAGCACGGCCGCGCCCTCGTCGCCCAGGTGGTTGGCCGGAAGGTAGAGCTCCCGCACCCCCGCCTCGGTGATCAGCTTCGCCAGCAGCGGCGCGGCGGCGGGCCCGAGGCCGTTGCCGCCGAGGAACAGTCGCTCCAGCGGGACGTCCCGGCTGGTCAGGGCCGCGACCAGGACCTCCAGCGAGGCCGCCGACAGGCCGGTGTTGACCAGGTCGAGGGTGCGCAGCGTGCTGTTCCGGGTGAGCATCTGCGCCAGCGCGCGCACCCCCGCCTCGCCGATGGGGTTGCGCTTCAGCCACAACGCCCGCACGCTCCGGTCACCGCTCAGCCGGTCGGCCAGCGCCGCAGTGCCCTCCGGGCCGATGCGGTTGCAGCCCAGGTAGAGGGTGCGCAGGCGGTGGTCGTCGGTGAGCGCGCCCGCGACCGCGCGGGCGCCCTCGTCGCCGATGGCGTTGGTGCCCAGCAGGAGGTGGCGGGCGTGCGGCGAGGCCGTCGCCACCGGCAGCAGCCGGGCCACGCCGGGCGCGCCGAGGCCCTGCTTGCAGAGGTCGACCCGGCCGTCGGGGCGCAGCGCGCCGAGCGGGAAGACCTCGTCGGCCGCGACCGGGCGGGTGTCGGCCAGCCGGGTGAGCAGCGGGTCGAGGGCCGCCGCCTCGGCCGGCGGGACGTCGGGGTGCTCGATCGCCGGGCAGCGTACGGGCACAGGCTTCACGGTCACCACTCCACCGATCGGTAGTCCTTCAGGAACAGTCCGGAGACGGGGTCGCCGCCGACCCCCCGGACGACGGGGTCGTACACCCGCGCGGCCCCGTCGATCACGTCGAGCGGCGGCCGGAAGCGGCTCGCCGCCCTCTCCGGGTGGGGCCGCTCGTCGGTGCACCACCCGGTGTCGACGCTGTTCATGTGGATGCCGCTCGCCGCGTAGTCGGGGGCGGCGGTCCGGGTCAGCATGTTCAGCGCGGCCTTGGCCATGTTCGTGTGCGGGTGGCGGACGGTCTTGTTCGCCCGCGAGAAGCTGCCCTCCATCGCCGACACCTGCACGACGTACCGGTCGGGGTGCGGCGAGGCCTCCAGGAGCCCTCGGAGCCGCGAGGTCAGCAGGAACGGCGCGAACGCGTTCACGAGCTGCACCTCCAGCCACTCGGCCGCGTCGACCTCGTGCAGCCGCAGGCTCCAGCTGTTGCGGTCGCGCAGGTCGAGCGGCTCCCCGGTCTCGTCGAGCAGCCCGGCGGGGAAGAGCGATTCGAGCTCCCCGGAGGAGGCCTCAAGCCGGGCGACGGCCGTGGCGGGCGCACCGGCCGTGACGCTGATCCGGGCGGCCGGCCCGGCCAACGGCAGGCTCTCGGCCGCGCGCACCTCGCGGTGGTAGGCCGCCGGGCGGCGGATCGTCTGGGCGGCGTTGTTGACCAGGACGTCGAGGTGGTCGAACCGTTCGTGCACGGTCTCCAGCAGGCCCGCCACGCCGGGCAGGTCGAGCAGGTCGACGCCGTGGACGTGCAGCCGGTCGAGCCAGTCGGCCGCGTCGGGCACGGCGGCGTAGCGGCGGGCCGCGTCGGCGGGGAACCGGGTCGTCACGAACACCTCGGCGCCGTCGCGCAGCAGCTTCAGCGCCGTCTGGAAGCCGATCTTCACCCGGCCGCCGGTGATCAGCGCCCGGCGTCCGCGCAGGTCGCAGCGGGCGGTGCGGCGGGCCAGGTTCTCCTCGGCGCAGGCCGGGCAGAGCAGGTGGTAGACCGAGTGGACCTGGCCGTAGACGGCCTTGCAGACGTAGCAGCGCCGGGTCCCGGCCAGCGGCCGTAACCGCGTGGCCGGGCCGAGCGACGGGGTGACCGGCGGCGCGGAGTCGGGGTTCTGGTCGCGGTGGCGCTCGGTGGCCGCGGTGACGACGTCGTCGTGCCGGCGGCGGTCGGCGTTGCGGGCCGCCTTGCGGGCCTTCTTGCCCGCCTGGTAGACCTGCGCGGCGGCCTCCCGCACCGGCCTCCAGCGCTCGTCGTCGGGATCGGCCGCGCGTGCCTCGGCCAGGACCCGCAGGCAGGTCTCCACGTCAGAAGCCATGCGCGTCCCCCTCCGGCAAGACCCTCCGGCGAAAAAGGTGACACGGCCGACCGGATTCGAACCGGCGTCCTCCGCATCGCTTTGGGGCGCGACGACCTCTGCGCTACGACCGTGTCGCCGGAAGGCTAGCGCACATCTCCGACATTCCGGATCTTGTTCCCCCAATCTCCCGGAAAGCGCACACCCCGCCGGGCGCGTGTCCTTGCCGATATGTCGGACACATGCTGCTTAACCTGGGAAAACAGTCAGCGTCCGGGGGAGAATGGTCATGCGCAAGTCGCCACACATCATGTCCTTGGGGAAGGTCCGGCCCACGTTCGAGAACGACCTGGGCTCCGTCACCGTGGTCGACGAGAAGGTGCTGCCGATCCTCGACCGGCTCTCGCTGAAGAGGGTGGTCCTGGAGCCGGGCGCGATCCGCGAGCCGCAGTGGAACGTCAACGCCAACCAGCTCGCCTACGTGGTCGCGGGCACCGTCCTGGTGTCGATCCTCGGCAACGCCGACACGTTCTCGTCGTTCGTCGTGCGGCCGGGGCAGATGTACCACGTCGAGTCGGGCGCGGTTTACCACATCGAGAACATCGGGGCCGACCGCGCCGAGCTCGTGCTCGCCCTGCGCAGCGAGCGCCCGCAGCACTTCTCGGTGCGCGACAGCTTCACCGCGATGACCGACGCCGTGCTGGGCAACACCTTCGACCTCCAGGCCTCGGCGTTCGCCGCGTTCGACCGGTCGCCGGCCCAGCAGATCGTCCGGCGCACCGGCCCGGCCGACGTGACGCCGACCGCCACGCTGCCCAACGCCAAGCTGTTCGACATCGAGAGCCAGGCGCCGGTGCTGACCTACTCCTACGGCGACGCGCGCATGGCGCGGCACCAGTTCTGGGCCGCCCTCGACGACATCTCCATGTACTCCCTGCGCATCAAGGAGAGCGGCATGCGGGAGCCGCACTGGCACCCGGTCACCGCCGAGATGGGCTACGTCGCCAAGGGCCACGCCCGCATGCGCGTCCTGGACCCGGACCTCAGCCTCGACGAGTACCTGCTCGGCCCCGGCGACCTCTATTTCGTGCCGCGCGCCTACCCGCACCACATCGAGGTCATCGGCGACGACGAGATGCACTTCCTCATCTTCTTCGACCAGCCGATGCCCGCCGACATCGGTTACAAGGCCACCGCGACCGCCTTTTCACGCGAGGTCCTCGCCGCGAGTTTCGGACTTCCGGAGAGAGAGCTCCCGCAGTTCCCGTTCACCCCGATCGACCCGCTCATCGTGCCGCGCCTCAATCCCAGCGACCCCGTGAGCAAATGACGCCAGCAGAACAAGCGTCAGGGTGAGCCGGAGGTCGGCGTCCAGGAGGAAGGAGACGGCGGCCAGCACGGCGCAGACCCGGATCTTCGCCCGGACGGTCGTCACAGCAGCATCGTGATCGGCAGCGAACAGCCCAGCAGGGCGACGACCGCCGCCGCGACGCCCGCGATCCAGGTCGTGAGGGGCGCGTTCACCAGCGGGCCCATCAGGTCGCGGTCGCGGCAGAAGTACACCAGCAGGAACAGCACCACCGGAACGCCGAGCGAGATGACCACCTGGCTCAGCACCAGCAGGCCGGTGAGCGGGACCCCGGACACGAGCGCCAGCACGGCCGGGGTCATCGTCACGATCCGGCGCGCGTGGACGGGCACCCGCACCCCGAGGAACCCGCGCATCACGACGTCGCCGGCGAGCGTGCCGATGCCGGACGACGACAACCCCGACGACAACAACGCGACGGCGAAGGCCAGCGCGGCGAACCCGCCCACCCGGGCGGCGAGTTCGGCGTGGGCGGCCGGCAGGTCGCCGGTCCAGGCGCCGCCGCTCGCCACCCCGAGCCCGGCGCCGAGCGCGATCATCGACACGTTGACGACCGTTGCCACGCCGAGCGCCAGCGAGCAGTCCCACCGCAGGATGCGCCGCACCAGCGCCGGCTGCGCACGGGCCGTCTCGGTCGACATCCCGCGCCCCTGGACCAGCGCGGAGTGCAGGTAGACGGCGTGGGGCATGACCGTCGCGCCGACGATGCCCATGGCCAGCAGCGGCGCCCCCGCCCCGCCCAGGTTCGGGATCAGCCCGGCCGCCAGGCCGCTCGCCGACTGGTGCCCGGTGGCGAGGATGTCGTAGCCGACCCCGGCTCCGACGAACATCAGCGCCGCCGCGCTCATCAGCTCGAACGGCCGGGTGCGGCCCTTGCGTCGCAGCTCCAGCAGGGCCAGCGAGATCACCGCCGTGGTGATCGCCGACAACCACACCGGCATGCCGAACAGCAGCTGCATTCCGATGGCCGCCCCGACGAACTCGGCGAGGTCGGTGGCGAGCACGACGATCTCGGCCTGCCCCCACAGCAGCAGGCTGCCGCGCCGGCTGAACCGCTCGCGGCACAACTCGGGCAGGTTCCGCCCGGTCGCCATGCCCAGCTTGGCCGCCTGGAACTGCACGAGGATCGCGACCAGGCTGGCCAGCACCACGACCCAGACGAGCAGGTAGCCGAGGGTCGCGCCGGCGGTCAGGTTGGTGGCCACGTTCCCCGGATCGACGTAGGCGATGGCCGCGACGAACGCCGGGCCCAACATGGGCGCCAGCGTGGGGACTTTCCGCGTTGATGGACGTATGCCGGATTTAGCGGGATTGGGGCGAGCAATCACAGTGATTTCCCTAATTGTTGGGTATTGGAAATCGCCACACCGAGTCAAATGTTCCCGTAGCAGGTAAGTCGCGAAACGCGGCGCCATTAATTGCGCATTTCCGATAAATCTGGATATGTTCGTTTGGTGACTAAAGTGAGTGAGGCCTTCTATCGGGTGCTGCGGCACCACGGGGTGAAGGCGGTGTTCGGCAACCCCGGCTCCAACGAGTTGTCCTTCCTCACCGGCCTGCCCGACGACCTCCCCTACTACCTGGCCCTCCAGGAGGGCGCCGCCGTCGCCATGGCCGACGGCTTCGCCCAGGCGGGTGACACGACGGGCTTCGTCAACCTGCACGCCGCCTCGGGCACCGGCAACGCCATGGGCTGCCTCACCAACGCGGCGGCCGGTCACACCCCGATGGTCGTCATGGCCGGTCAGCAGGCCCGCCGCTACGTCCCGGTCGACGCGATGCTCACCAACGCCGACCCCACGAAGCTCACCGACCCGCTGGTCAAGTGGTCGGGCGAACCCCTCCGGCCGCAGGACGGCCCCGCCCTGCTCTCCACGGCGCTGCTGCTCGCCCGGAGCGCGCCGCGCGGCGTGGCCTACCTGTCGATCCCGCTGGACGACTGGGACGAGCCCGCCGACGAGCCCGCCCTGACCGGCCTGCTGGACCGGGCCGTCGACGGCCCCCCGGTCGCGGCCTCGCTCCACGAGCTCAAGGACGCCTTGAACCGGGCGCGCGACCCCGTGCTGGTCCTCGGCCCGGGAGCCGACACCGACGAGGGCTTCGAGGCGGCCGTCGCACTGGCCGAGAAGGCCTGCCTGCCGGTCTGGATCGCGCCGAGCGCGCCCAGATCCCCGTTCCCCACCCGCCACCCGAGCTACCGGGGCGTCCTGCCCTCGGCCGCCGGCGCGGTCGCCGACCTCCTGGCGGCCCACGACCTGGTGATCTGCGTCGGCGCGCCCGTCTTCCGCTACCACGCCCCGAGCAAGGCCGCCTTCCCGCCCGCCGACACGCTCCTGTACGCCGTCACCGACGACCCCCGCGAGGCCGCCCGCGCCCCGATGGGCCGGTTCCTGCTCGGCGACCCGACCGACGCGCTGGTGCGGCTGCTCGACACGTGCGAGAGGAGCGACCGGCCGCAGCCGAAGAGCCGCCTGCTCCCCGACGCCGAGCCGTTCACGGCCGAGGCCATCCTCGACGCCGTCGACCACGGCAAACCCGACAACGCCGTGATCGCCTTCGAGTGGACCTCCGCCGACCTCCTCAGAGACCGCCTCACGATCACCCGCCCGAAGTCGCTCTTCTACCCGGCCGCGGGCGGCCTCGGCTGGGGCCTCCCGGCCGCGATCGGCCTGTCGCTGGCCCGCCCCGACCGCCCGGTGCTCGCCCTGATCGGCGACGGCGCCCTGCACTACACCCCCTCGGCGTTGTGGACCGCCGCCCGCCACCAGGTCCCGGTCACCTTCGTGATCTGCGCCAACCGCCGCTACCGCGCCCTGGAGGAGTTCGCCGACCTGCTGGAGGTCGCCCGCGGCGACTACCTCGACATCGGCGGCGCCGACCCGCTGGCCGTCGCCCGGGGCTACGGCCTGGAGACCCACCACGCCGGGACGCTCAAGGACCTCACCGAGTTCGTGCACGAGGGCGTCCACGCGGAGCAACCGCGCCTCGTGCTCGTCGACCAGCGCTGATCTGGGGGAAACCGTGTCGAAGTCGCTTCTGGCCGTCATCGTGATGCTCGCGGGCGTCGTCCCGGCCCATGCCGCCGAGGCGGCCCCCGGGCGGGTGTGCCCGGTCAAACCCACCGTCGTCCTGGTCCACGGCGCGTGGGCCGACACCTCGAGCTGGGCCGGCGAGGTGGCCGCCCTCCAGCGGTCCGGCCACACCGCCCGCGCCGTCGGCAACCCGCTGCGCGACCTGACGAGCGACGCCCAGACCGTGCGCGACTTCCTCGACACGGTCCGCGGCCCGGTCGTCCTGGTCGGCCACTCCTACGGCGGTTCGGTCATCACCAACGCCGCCACCGGCGACCCCGACGTGAAGGCCCTGGTGTACGTCGACGCGGCCGCCCCCGCGGCGGGCGAGAACACGATGCAGCTCAGCGGGGCGGGCTCGGCCCTGGGCGGGCAGCCCGAGACCCTCTACGACCAGGCCGCCGCGCCGGGCACGACCGCCAAGGACCTCTACCTCAAGAAGGACGTCTTCCAGAACTCCTTCGCCCAGGACCTGCCCAAGACGCGGTCGGCCGGCCTCTGGGCCACGCAGCGGGCCGCCTCGACGGCCGCGTTCATGACCCCGTCGAAGGAGCCCGCGTGGAAGACCGTCCCGTCGTGGTACTTCATCGCGAGCGGCGACAAGATCATCGTCCCGGAATCGCAGCGCGCGATGGCCAAGCGGGCCAAGTCGAAGGTCACCGAGTTCGACGGTGGCTCCCACCTGGCCCTGATCTCCCATCCGGAGGCCGTGACCCGCGTGATCGAAGACGCGATCTGCTCCCTTCGGTGACCACGTAGAGGAGCGCGGCCACGGCCATCCACGCCACCAGTGCGAGGAGGAGCACCAGCCACGGGGGAAGGCGGGTCGCCAGCAGCCAGACGCAGACGGCGAACGCCGTCAGGCCGCCGGCCCCGAAGATCGCCCCGATGGCGTCCTTGGCGGCCGGGCCGCGTTTGTGCTCCTCCTCCTCGATGAGCGTCAGGGTGGCGCCCAGGATGGCGGGGAACCCGAGCCAGACGCCTCCGGCGAGCGGTCCCCAGCGCTGGCCCACCAGCCCGGCGATCACCGAGATGGCCGCGCCGAACACGAACCGGACCACCAGGTCGCGGGCCCGGGTGTGCCGCAGCCGCGACGCCCGGAACGTCACCTTCACGAGACCACCGTCCAGCCCAGCCAGGCCACGGCCGCCCAGAGCAGCAGTGCGCCGGCCGAGCCCTTGAGCGCGCCGAACCGGCGGACCAGCGGCACCGCCAGCGCGCAGTAGGCCACCAGCGCCACCCCTCCGGCGACCATGCCGAGGCCCGACTCCGCCAGGTCGTCGCGGCCGTCGCTCAGCGCGGTGATGACCATCCCGCCGATGGCCACGGCCGGGGCGGCCGCGAAGATGCCGGCGAACCGCTTCGGCGAGGTCGCCTCCCCGAGCAGCGCGAAGCCCATCACGAGGACGCCCCCGAACACCGCCCGGGCAACGATCAACCACACGTCGTCCATGGAAGACCGTTGCCCGCTGGGGTGCTGCGATCAGGTCATGGCCGGGGTAATTCGGTTTTACCGGCGGCTGGTCGACTCCCGGACGACCAGTTCCGGTTCCACCGTGCGGCGTTCGGAGGTGTCGTGCCCGACCATCCGGTTCAGCAGTAACTGGAAGGCCTGGCGTCCCAGCGTGGCGAAGTTCTGCCGGACCGTCGTCAGCGGCGGCCAGAAGTGGGCCGCCTCCGGGACGTCGTCGTAGCCGACCACGCTGACGTCTTCGGGCACCCGGCGGCCGGCCTCGCGGAAGGCCCGCATGAGCCCGAGCGCCATCGGGTCGTTGGCCACGAACACCGCCGTCACCGACGGGTCGCGCGACAACCGTTTGCCCTGCTCGTAGCCGCTGTTCGCGGACCAGTCGCCGGCCAGCGGCGGCGGGATCTCGCGGCCCCGGAGCGCGTGCCGCCAGCCCTGCATGCGGTTGTTGGCGTCGATCCAGTTGGCCGGGCCGCTCAGGTGGTGGACGGTGTCGTGCCCCAGTTCCAGCAGGTGCCGGGTGGCCCTGACCGCGCCCGCGTGGTGGTCGACCGCCACGGCCGGGACCGACAGGCGCTCGCCGCCGCCGACGTCGACCACGGGCAGGTCGGGCGGCAGGTCGCGCAGGCCGTCGGCGGCCGACTCGTGGGGGACGATCACGATCACGCCGTCGACCGACTGCTGCCGGAGCCGGTCGACGCCCTCGGCGATCGACCGCCGGGTCATCGCCTCGAGACTGGCGATGTTGACCAGGTAGTCGTGTTCGCGCGCGGCGCGTTCGATGGCGTAGAGGGTGGAGGCGGGGCCGTACAGAGTCGTGTCGAAACTCACCACTCCGAGCACGCCCGAGCGGCCCGTCACGAGGGAACGGGCCGCGAAGTTGGGCCGGTAGCCGAGCTCCTGGACGGCCGCGAGCACCCGCGCGCGGGTTTCGGGGCGCACCTTCTCCGGAGCGTTGAGGACGCGGGAGACGGTCATGGCCGAGACGCCCGCGAGGCCGGCGACGTCTTCGAGAACGGCCGCTTTGGTGCGTTCGGCCGGCTCGCCGCCGGAGGATGTGGTCATGGGATCCAAGCCTATGACCTAACGCGCTGCACGCCGCTTGGCCCAGACGTCGAATGCCACCGCCGCCAGCAGCACCACGCCCTTCACGAGCATCACGCGTTCGCTCGGTGAGCCGATGAGGGACATGCCGTTGTTGATCACACCCATGATCAGACCTCCGGTGATCGCGCCCACTACCTTCCCGACGCCGCCCTGCACCGCCGCGCCGCCGATGAACGCCGCCGCGATGGCGTCGAGCTCGAAGGCGTTGCCGGCGGTCGGCCCGGCCTGGTTCAACCGGCCGGCGAAGATGACCCCCGCCAGCGCGGCCAGCACGCCCATGTTGACGAAGATCCAGAACACCACCTGCTTGACCTTGATGCCCGAGAGCACCGCCGCCTGCAGGTTGCCGCCGATCGCGTAGATCTGCCGCCCGAACACCGCCCGGGTGGTGACCAGCGAGTACGCCAGCACGAGCACGGCCAGCAGCACCAGCACCCACGGCAGGTTCCGGAACCTGGCCAGCTGGACCACCACGAACATGATGACCGCGGCGGCCGTGACGATCTTCAGCAGGAACACCGGCAGCGGGTCGACGGCCTGGTGGTAGCCGAGCCGGGCGGTCCTGGTGCGCCACTGCGACAACGCCACGCCGCCGACGGCGAGCACGCCGACGAGCAGCGAGAAGATGTCGGCCCCGCCGAGCACCCCGAGCCCGACGTTGCCGAAGTAGCCGTCGGTGAACCCGTTGGAGAGCGTCCGGACGGGGTCGGGGAAGGGCCCGATGCCCTGGTTGCCCAGCACGGTCAGCGTCAGCGCCCGGAACAGCAGCATGCCGGCCAGCGTGACGATGAAGGCCGGGATCCCGAAGTAGGCGATCCAGAACCCCTGCCAGGCGCCGATCACCCCGCCCGCGATGAGGGTGAGCACCAGCGCCACGGGCCACGGTATGCCGTAGTCGACCATCAGCACGGCGGCGATGGCGCCGGTGACGGCGACGACGGAGCCGACCGACAGGTCGATGTGCCCGGCGATGATGATCAGGATCATCCCGATCGACAGGATCAGGATGTAGGAGTTCTGGACGATGATGTTCGAGATGTTCTGCGGCTGGAGCAGCGCGCCCTCGGTGAGGATCGTGAACAGCACGACGATCAGCGCGAAGGCGATGTAGATCCCGCTCTGCCGGATGTTGAGCGAGACCCCGAATACGGTGGTCCTGGCCGGCCCGGCGGGCGGCGGTCCGGCGGGGGCGGTGGAGACGTCGGTGGAGACGCTGCTCATCGGCCCTCCCGGTGCGCGTGCGGGCCTTGATAGTTGGTCATCGGGCGGGGTCCTTGCTGGTGAGCGTGGTCATGAGTGTCATCAGGCGTTCCTGGGTGGCCTCGTGCCGAGGCAGTTCGCCGGTGATGCGGCCGGCCGACATGGTGTAGATGCGGTCGCACAGGCCCAGCAGTTCGGGCAGTTCCGACGAGATGACCAGCACGGCCTTCCCGGCGTCGGCGAGGCGGTTGATGATCGAGTAGATCTCGTACTTGGCGCCCACGTCGATGCCACGGGTCGGCTCGTCGAGGATCAGCACGTCGGCGTCGGTGAAGATCCACTTCGACAGCACGACCTTCTGCTGGTTGCCGCCGCTCAGCTTTCCGGTCACGCTCAGCACGCTCGGGGCCTTGATGTTCATGTCGTGGCGGTAGCCCTCGGCGACGCGGTACTCCTCGTTGTCGTCGACCCAGCCGCGCCGCGCCAGCCGCCCCAGGTCGGCGGCCGAGATGTTGCGTTTGATGTCCTCGATCAGGTTCAGGCCGTAACGCTTGCGGTCCTCGGTCGCGTAGGCGATGCCGTGGCGGATCGCGTCGCGGACGGTCCTGATCTCCACCTGCCGGCCGTCGCGGTAGACCCGGCCGGAGACGTCGACGCCGTAGGACCGGCCGAAGACGCTCATCGCGAGTTCGGTGCGGCCCGCGCCCATGAGCCCGGCCAGGCCGACGATCTCGCCGTGCCGTACCGACAGGCTGGCGTCGGCGACCACCACGCGGTCGCGCTGGACGGGGGAGTGCACGGTCCAGTCCTCGATCCGGAACGCCTCGGCGCCGATCGACGGCTCGTGCGGCGGGTAGCGGTGTTCCAGGTCGCGGCCGACCATGCCCGAGATGATGCGGTCCTCGGTGACGTCGTCGGCGCCCATGTCGAGGGTCTCGATCGAGCGGCCGTCGCGCAGGATCGTGACCCGGTCGGCGATCGCGGCGATCTCGTTCAGCTTGTGCGAGATGATCACGCAGGTGATGCCCTCGGTCCGCAGGCCGCGGAGCAGGTCGAGCAGGTGGGCCGAGTCCTCGTCGTTCAGCGCCGCGGTCGGCTCGTCGAGGATGAGCAGCCGCACCTCCTTCGCCAGCGCTTTGGCGATCTCGACGAGCTGCTGCTTGCCGACGCCGATGTCCGAGACGGTGGTGACCGGGCTCTCGGGCAGGCCCACCCGGTCGAGCAGGGTCTGCGCCTCGTGGTTGGTGCGGTTCCAGTCGATCAGGCCGCGCCGGGACCGCTCGTTGCCGAGGAAGATGTTCTCCGCGATCGACAACTGCGGGCAGAGCGCCAGCTCCTGGTGGATGATGACGATGCCCCGCTGCTCGCTGTCGCGGATGCCGGCGAACCGGCACTCCTGGCCGTCGAAGGCGATCTCGCCCTCGTACGAACCGTGGGGGTACACCCCCGACAGCACCTTCATCAGCGTCGACTTCCCGGCGCCGTTCTCGCCGCAGATGGCGTGGATCTCACCCCGGCGCACGGACAGGTTCACGTCCTGGAGCGCCCGTACGCCGGGGAAGGTCTTGGTGATCTCCCGCATACGCAGGATGTCATCGGTCATTGCAGTTCGGAGGCCTCGTAGTAGCCGGAGTCGACCAGCGTCTGGGTGTTGGACTTGTCTACGATGACCGGGTCGAGCAGGTAGGACGGGACCACCTTGTTGCCGTTCTCGTAGTCCGTGGTGTTGTTGACCTCCGGCTTGCCGCCCTTGAGGAGGGCGTCGGTCATCTTCACGGTCACGTCGGCGAGCTGGCGGGTGTCCTTGTAGATGGTCGAGTACTGCTCGTCGGCGAGGATCGACTTGACCGAGGCGAGCTCGGCGTCCTGGCCCGTGACCACAGGGTACGGCTGCTCAGAGGTGCCGTAACCGTTGGACTTCAGGGCCGACAGGATGCCGATCGACAGGCCGTCGTAGGGGGAGAGCACGCCGTCGACGTGGTCGCCGCCGCTATAGGTCTTGGTGAGGATGTCCTCCATGCGCTTCTGCGCGGTGGCCGGGTCCCAGCGGAGGATGGCGACCGTCTTGAAGTCGGTCTGGCCGCTCTTCACGTTGAGGACCTTCTTGTCGATGTACGGCTGGAGCACCGACATCGCGCCGTTGAAGAAGAACGTCGCGTTGTTGTCGTCAGGCGACCCGGCGAACAGCTCGACGTTGAGGGGGCCCTTGGTGGAGTCGTCCACCTTGAGACCCTTGAGCAGCGAGGTCGCCTGCTGGACGCCGACCTTGAAGTTGTCGAAGGTGGCGTAGTAGTCGACGTTGGGGGAGTTGCGGATCAGCCGGTCGTAGGCGATGACCGGGATCTTCTTGTCGGCCGCCTCCTGGAGCTGCGTGGTGATGGCGGTGCCGTCGATCGAGGCGATGATCAGGAGCTTGGCGCCCTTGGTGATCTGGTTCTCGATCTGGTTGATCTGGGTGGGGATGTCGTTCTCGGCGTACTGCAGGTCGACCTGGTAGCCGAGCTTCTCCAGCCCCGCCTTCACGTTCTCGCCGTCGGAGATCCAGCGCTCCGACGACTTCGTAGGCATCGTCACCCCGACCAGGGTTCCCGCGGGGCCGGCGGCGGCCGACTGGGACGCCTCGGCGTCAACGGTCTTCTGGGTGGACCCGCACGCGGCCAAGGCGGTGGCCATGAGGAGGGCGGCGGCGATCCGGGGGAATCTCACGTGCGTCATGCGAAGACTGTTATCGCTAACATAAAACGTGTCAATAGCTCGTTATGAAACCGAGTCAACGGGATGGGAGCGTTACCATCCCTTGATCGCCGACAGGACTGCTGCTACAACCGGCGCAACCCCCGAGAAATGCGGTGTTCCGTGCAGCAGTCGATCCTCACCACCGTCGCGCTCCCCGCCGCGCTCGCCCTCATCATGTTCGGGCTGGGCCTGTCTCTCACCCTCCGCGACTTCGCCGACGTCGCCACCCGCCCCAAGGCCGTCGTGATCGCCCTGGTGGCCCAGGTGCTCCTCCTGCCCGCGATCTGCTTCGGCCTGGTCGTCCTGTTCGACCTCGAACCGCTGCTCGCGGTCGGCATGATGCTGCTGGCCGCCTCGCCCGGCGGCACCACCGCCAACCTCTACAGCCACCTGTTCGGCGGCGACGTCGCGCTGAACGTGACGCTGACCGCGGTCAACTCGGTGCTGGCCGCCTTCACCCTGCCGCTCGTGGTGAACCTGTCGATCGGCCACTTCGTCGAGGGCGGCGGCGAGCTCGGGCTGCAGGCCGACAAGGTCCTCCAGGTGTTCGCGCTGGTCCTCATCCCGGTCGTGATCGGCATGCTGGTCCGCGCCTGGAAACGGTCCTTCGCCGACCGGGCCGACAAGCCGGTCCGGATCGCCTCGGCGGTCGTGCTGGCCGCCGTCATCGTCGGCGCGATCGTGCAGGAGCGCGAACGGCTGCTCGACCACCTCGCCTCGGTGGGCGTCGTCGCGGTGCTCTTCTCGGCGATCAGCCTGACCGTCGGCTACTGGTTGCCGCGCCTGTTCCGGATCGGCCGCCGCCAGGCCATCGCGTCGGGCATGGAGATCGGCATCCACAACAGCACCCTGGCCATCACGATCGCCCTCAGCCCGACCCTGCTGAACAACTCGACGATGTCGATCCCGCCCGCCGTCTACGGGGTGCTGATGTTCGGCACCACGCTCGTCTTCGGCTACGCAGTCAGGGATTCGTCCAGATCCGGGCGAGTGTCGCGGGAAACGGAATGACCTCCGGCTCCGACAGCAGCGCGCGCAGCCGCCGGTCGAACTCCGGCAGCCGCGCGCCGAAGCGGTGCCGGGTCGAGCTCGACATCGAGTAGACCTCCGCGATCCGGGTCTCCGGGTCGCGGGTCAGGGTGCCGGCCGTCCGCATCGTCAGCCGCTTCGGGCCCCGCCAGCCCGCCGCCGCGATGATCTCCTCCTCGTCGCCGAGCCTCGGCACGCGGTATTCGCCGAGGAACTCGGCGACCAGCTCCTTGACCCCCGGCGGGATGCGGCCGGGCCGGTGCATCTCGGAGACCAGCACCAGGTGGCCGCCGGGCCGGACGAAGGTCCGCAGCCGGGCGGCCATCAGAGCCCGGTCGGTCCAGTGGAACGAGCGCCCGAACACCGCCGCGTCGAGCTCGCCCGGCTCGAACGCCAGCTCTTCGGCCCGCGCCCGGATCCAGGTGACCGACGGGTCGCGGCGGCGGCCCCGCGCCAGCATGTCGGGGTCGGGGTCGACGCCGACCACCCGTCCGCAGAAGGGGGCCAGCGCGACCGCCACCAGGCCGGGCCCGCAGCCGATGTCGGCCAGCACCGATCCGGGGCCGAGGCCCAGCTCCTTCGCCAGGACCTCGGGCAACCGCGCCGAGTAGGGGAGGCGGCCGAGCTCGTAGTAGTCGGCGGCTCCTTTGAACAGATCGTCATCCCGCGGCGGCACGTCGTCCTCCTTCCGGTCGGAGATCCAGTCCATCACAATCGGTCCATGACACACGAAGTACGCGGCGTGGTGGCCCGGGCCAAGGGCGCCCCGGTGACGCTGGAGACGATTCTCGTGCCCGACCCGGGCCCGGGAGAGGCGCTGGTCAAGGTGGAGGCGTGCGGCGTCTGCCACACCGACCTGCACTACCGCGAAGGCGCCATCAACGACGACTTCCCGTTCCTGCTCGGCCACGAGGCGGCCGGGATCGTCGAGGCCGTCGGCGAGGGGGTCACCGAGGTCGCGCCCGGTGACTTCGTGATCCTCAACTGGCGCGCCGTCTGCGGCCAGTGCCGCGCCTGCCTGCGCGGTCGTCCCTGGTACTGCTTCAACACCCACAACGCCACGCAGAAGATGACCCTGGCCGACGGCACCGTGTTGTCCCCGGCCCTGGGCATCGGCGCGTTCGCCGACAAGACCCTCGTGGCGGCGGGCCAGTGCACCAAGGTCGACCCGGCCGCCGGCGCGGCCGTCGCCGGCCTGCTGGGCTGCGGCGTCATGGCGGGCTTCGGCGCGGCGATGAACACCGGCAACGTGGGCCGGGGCGACTCGGTCGCCGTCATCGGCTGCGGCGGCGTCGGCATCGCCTCGGTCATGGGCGCCCGCCTGGCCGGCGCGGCGAAGATCATCGCCGTCGACATCGACCCCCGCAAGCTCGAATGGGCCGGGAACCTGGGGGCGACCCACACGGTCGACTCCTCCTCGACCGACCCCGTCGAGGCGATCCGCGACCTGACCGGCGGCCACGGCGCCGACGTCGTGATCGACGCGGTCGGCATCCCGAAGACGTACGAGCAGGCCTTCTACGCCCGCGACCTGGCCGGGACCGTCGTGCTCGTCGGCGTGCCGTCGCCGGAGATGCGCCTGGAACTGCCGCTGCTCGACGTGTTCGGCCGCGGCGGCTCGCTCAAGTCGTCGTGGTACGGCGACTGCCTGCCCAGCCGCGACTTCCCGATGCTGATCGACCTGCACCTCCAGGGCCGCATCGACCTGGCCGCGTTCGTCTCCGAGACCATTCCGCTCGACGGGGTGGAGGCCGCGTTCGAGAAGATGCACCACGGCGACGTGCTCCGGTCCGTGGTGGTCTTGAAGTGACCCGGATCGACCACGCCGTCACCTCGGGCACCTTCAGCCTCGACGGCCAGACCTTCGACGTCGACAACAACGTGTGGGTGCTCGGCGACGACGCCGAGTGCGTCGTGTTCGACGCCCCCCACGACGTCGACGCGATCCTGAAGGTGGTCGCGGGCCGCCGCGTGAAGGCGATCCTGGCCACCCACGCCCACGACGATCACGTCCGCCAGGCCCCCGCCCTGGCCGACGCGACGGGCGCGCCGATCCTGCTGCACCCGGACGACCTGCCGGTGTGGCGGCTCACCCACCCCCACCGCGCCCCCGACGGCGAACTGTCCGACGGGCAGACGATCGAGGTGGGCGGCACGACGCTGACGGTCCTGCACACGCCGGGCCACGCGCCGGGGGCGTGCTGCTTTTATGCGCCTGACCTTGGGGTCGTGTTCACGGGCGACACCCTGTTCCAGGGCGGGCCGGGGGCGACGGGGCGGTCGTTCTCCGACTACGACACGATCGTGGCCTCGATCAGGGAGAGGCTGCTGACGTTGCCTCCGGAGACGGTCGTGAAGACGGGCCACGGGCCCGACACGACGATCGGGGCCGAACGCCTCTGACGGGTCAGCACAGACCCCGGCTGTTCACCGGGCCGACGTCCTGCGGCACGTCCGCGGTCGGCCCGGCCAGCAGCAGCGCCGTGTCGGCCGCCCACATGACGCCGTCGTGGACGAACCAGTCGTCCTCGGCGCCGCCGCCGGCGGCCGTCACGTCGGTGACGCCCTTCTCCGCGAGCAGCGCCTTCACCGCGCCGAAGCGCAGGCGGCGGAAGTCGACGCAGTGCAGCGGCTCGCCGGGGGCGTCGATCTGGCCGGGCATGGCATAGCGCTCCCCGGCGGCGGCCTCCCGGCCGAGCCTGATGTCGATCTCGCCCGGTTGCCCGGCCTTGATGCGCAGGGCGACGACGCAGTCGGTGAGGACGCAGTCGCCCTCCTTGGTGAGGAGGCCGACCTGCCCGCCGACGGGGATCGCGGTGCCGACGAGGCTGGGCGCGGCCGGGACCGTCCGCAGGCTCACGTCGAGGCCGACGCCGCGCAGCAGGTTCCCGTAGGTCTCGGGGTCGGCGGTCAGGTCGTTGACGGTGACCACGTAGGAGTCGCCGTCGCGGCGGATGTCGAGGGCCGCCGCCGGGCTGGGCCACGCCGCCCAGGTGACGGCCGCGGCGGTGGCGGCGGCGAGCGGCACGGCCATCCGGGTGCGGCGGCGTCTCGGCGTGGGGAGCGTCTTGACCGCCTCCAGCAGCGCGAGCGCGCCTGGCGTGATCGGGGCGTCGGCACGCGCGGGGTTGATCCGCGCCACCATCTCGTCGACGTTCATGGGCGTCCTTTCGCGAGGGATCCGGCGCGGGAGCCGTACCGGGACAGGTCGAGGTCGGCCGCGGCGAGCAGCCGGGCGAGGCGTTTCCTGGCGCGGTGGAGGCGCACCCGGGCGACCCCCTGCGGGCAGCCGAGCACCGTCGCGATCTCGGCGGTGGTCAGGCCCTCCCATCCGGCCAGGGACAGCACCTCGCGGTCGAGGTCGCTGAGCCGCGCGAAGGCGGCGCGCACGGCGTCGGGGTCGCCGTCGGGTTCCGTGTGGGGCCGGGTCGCCAGTTCGTCGCGCAGCCGTTCGGCCAGGGCGGTGTGCCGGTGGTCGGCCCGACGCTGGTTGGCCAGCACCCGGCGGGCCACCCCGAACAACCACAGGCGGGCCTCGGCGGGGATCGCGTCGCGTCTGCGCCAGGCGGTGGCGAAGGTCTCGGCGATCGCGTCGGCGGCGTCGTCGGGTAACGCCGTGCGGCGCCTGATGTAGCCCATCACCGCCGGGTAATGGGTCAGGTAGAACTCGTCGAATGCCGTCACGATGAGGTAAGTGTCCGGACCTCGGAAGTAGTTACAGCACGGACGCCGTGACTCCCGCGATCGCCAGCAGCAGCCCGGCCACGGATATGACCGCGCCGGCCACCGCCGCGACGCGGCGGCCGGGCAGCCGGGCCCAGTACACCAGCACGTAGGGCAGGTATCCCAGCCCGCCGATCCCGACGCCGGCCAGGCTCAGCGCGGCCAGCACGCCCTTGGTCCCGCTCGGCACCGCGCGGTCGCCCTCCGGGGTGAGCTGGGCGGGCGTGACCTCGCCGGCCTCGGAGTCGGGGGAGGCGTCGACCGCGACCGGCGGGCCGCCGGAGGCGGGGACGAAGGTGCCGTCGCAGTCGTAGCGGCCCTGGCCCAGGGTCACGCACGACGTCACGGTCAGCGTGCCGGGGGTGCCGACCTGGCCGGTGGCCAGCAGCAGCGAGGGCACCGAGCCGTAGATCGACAGGCCGCAGACGGCGAGCCAGCACAGGATCAGGATGAACTTCCCGATGGGTCCGGGGCCGCGGCGGCCGGGGGTGACTCCGTTGAGGACGTCGGCGATCTCACTCATGTGGCCCAGTTTGTCGGGGACGACTTGTACTGGTCTTGTAACGTACTTTGCCCCAGAAAGTATGATCTTGACGTCCCGGACTTTTCCGTACAGGGAGCCGAAATGGCCGACGAATACACGAATCCGCGTGCCGACTACGCGGCCAGGCTGAATACGAGCACGCCGCACGCGGCGCGCATCTGGAACTACTGGATGGGCGGCAAGGACAACTACGCCGCCGACCGCCAGGCGGGCGACGCGGTCGCGGCGGTCTACCCCGACATCGTCACGATGGCCAAGCAGTCGCGGAAGTTCCTCATCCGCGCCGTCAGGTGGGTGGCCGAGGAGGGTGGCGTCAAGCAGTTCCTCGACATCGGCACCGGCCTGCCCACCATGCAGAACACCCACGAGGTCGCCCAGTCGGTGCACCCCGACGCCCGGATCGTGTACGTCGACAACGACCCCATGGTCCTGGTGCACGCCCGCGCCCTGCTGGTCAACACCACCCCACAGGGCGTGACGACCTACGTCGAGGCCGACTACCACGACCCCGAGCTGATCGTCGCCGACGCGAAGAACGTGCTCGACTTCACCAAGCCGATCTGCGTCATGTTCATGGGCGTGCTCGGCTACGTCGAGAAGCTCGACGAGCTGAAGTCGATCGTCGACCGCGTCATGGCCCACGTCCCGTCGGGCAGCTACATGATCTTCTGGGACAGCTCCGAGGGCGACGAGATCGGCGACGGGGCCGACAAGCTGGTGGAGTCGGGCGGCGTGCCCTACTACCTGCGCAGCGTCGAGGAGCTCAAGTCGGTCTTCGACGGCCTGGAGTTCGTCGAGCCCGGTCTGGTCCCGCTGTCGCAGTGGCACCCGACCGAGTACGAGCGTCCCATCGACTCCTTCGGCGGCGTGGCCCGCAAGCCGTGACGCCGTGACGGCGGCCGGACCGGGCCGGCCGCCGTAGTCGCTGTTCCGCGCTGTCAGTCGTCGTCGGCGTCGTTCGCGTCGTCGGCGTCATCGGCCTCGTCCGCGGGGGCCTGGACGACCGTGCCCTTGGCCGCGTCGACGTAGACCTCCTTCACGGTCCCGTCGGTGCCGGCCACCTCGATCTCCCACGTCGTGCCTTCGAGATCGGACGAGACGACCCATCCACCGGCGACCTGCCCGACCGCGGTCCGCTGAGCGGCGTCGACGAGCACCGTCGGCCTGGCGGGGGCCTTGTCGGGGGTCTCGGTGCCGTTGTCGCTGTCGGCCGACGCGATCCCCACCCCGGCGACGCCGGCGGCCAGGGCGGCGGCGAGGACACCGGTGGCGATGGCGGTCTTCCTGCGCATATTTCGTCTCCTTCTGATGGTTCCGCGCTTGTTCCTCCACCATCGGGGAGTGCGGCCTATCGGCACCCTGCGGGTTTCCTAAGGATTTCCGAAGTCGACGATCACCTGCGCGCCGGCCAGCCCGTTCCGCACGCGCAGCCTCCCGCCCGACTCCTCGGCCGTCCGCCGGGCGATGTCCAGCCCCAGCCCGGTCGACCCCGCCCCGCTGGCTCCCCGTTCGACCAGGTCGGAGCCGGGGAAACCGGGCCCCTCGTCGCTCACGGTCAGCCGCGCGCCGCCGGGCCGTGCGGTGAGGTCGACGGCGAACGCGGTGCCTTCGGGGGTGTGCGCGAACACGTTCTCCAGCAGCAGGTCGACGAGCGCGGCCAGGTCTTCGGCGCGGACCGGGACGGGCAGGGGGCCTGGCGCGAGCCGTACGGAACGGCGGCGGTTCTGGTCGTCGGCCAGGGCCGACCAGAACGCGACCCGCTCGGCCACCACCTCCGCCGCGTCGCAGCCCGGCCCGCGTTCCGCGCCTGACCGGCGGGCCTCGGTGATGACCTGGGTGACCATGCGTTCGACGCTGGCCACGGCCGCGCCGACGCGGGCGGCGTCCTCGCGGTCGCGCATCGCGTCGACCTCCAGCCGCAGCGCCGTCACCGGGGTGCGCAGCCGGTGGGACAGGTCGGCGACCGACTCGCGTTCCCGCCGCAGCAGCCCGTCGATGCGCCCGGCGAGCTGGTTGAGCGCCGTGCCGACGTCGCGGATCTCCGGCGGGCCGTCAGGGGCCACCCGCGCGGCCAGGTCGCCGCCCGCCAGCCGCCGCGACACGCCCGCCGCCTCGGCCACCGGGCCGATCAGCGACCGGGCCAGCCGGTCGGCCACCAGGGCACCCAGGGCCAGCAGCGCCAGGCCGATCAGGCCGAGCACCAGCCAGGTCCGCGTCACCCCCTCACGCAGCCGCTCGGGCGGGACCAGCGCCCGGACCACCGTCGTCCCGTCGCCCTGCACCGCGACCAGCACCTCGCGGCCCTGCGGCGTGTCGACGGTGAGGCTGCGGCCGAGCCGCGCCAGCCGCACGCCCGGCCCGGCCGCCGCGGGCTCGCCCACGAAGCGGTCGCCCGGCAGGAACACCGTCACCGGCACGCCCGCGCCCTTCGCCTGCGCGATGGCGGCGGCCAGCGCGTCGCGGTCGCCGAGCGCGGCCGTCGCCGCGACCGACCCGGCCCACGCCGCCGCCGTCCCGGTGGCCCGTTCGGCGGCCAGCGCCTGCACCAGCACGGCCAGCGGGACCAGGAACGCCACCAGCACCAGCGAGGTCGTCGCCAGCGCCAGCGACGCCAGCCGCCGCCTCATCGGCCCGGGTCGACGATCTTCACGCCGACCCCGTGCACGGCGTGCAGGTAGCGCGGCCGCTGCGCGGTCTCGCCGAGCTTGCGGCGCAACCACGACAGGTGGACGTCGACCGTCTTGTCGCCGCCGCCCCAGGCCATCCGCCACACCTCGGCCAGCAGCTCCCGTTTCTGCACCACCTGCCCGGCCCGCGCGGCGAGGTAGTGCAGCAGGTCGAACTCCTTCGGCGTGAGGTCGAGCCGGCGCTCGTCGAGCCACGCCTCGCGCGCCGCCGGTTCGACCCGCAGCCCGCCGACCACGATCACCTCCGGCTCGCCCTGCTCCCGGCCGCGCCGCAGCACCGCCCGCACCCGGGCGTCGAGCTGGGCCGCGCCGAACGGCTTCACGACGTAGTCGTCGGCGCCCGCGTCGAGCGCCTTGACGATCTGCGGCTCGGCGTCGCGGGCCGTCGCCACGATCACCGGGATCGTGCTGACCGCCCGCAACATGCGCAGCACCTCGCAGCCGTCGACGTCGGGCAGCCCGAGGTCGAGCACGACGAGGTCGGGCCGCTCCTCCAGGGCCCGCGTCAGCCCCTCCATGCCCTGGGGCGCCGAGCTGACGGCGTGCCCGAGACCGGTCAGCGCCCGGGTGAGGGCCGCTCTGACCTGGGGATCGTCCTCCACGAGAAGCAGGTGTGCCACCTGTCCGCCTTTCTGGGTACTACCTTGCGAGGTTCCCCGAGAAAGGCGGACGATGCGCGGAGCGGGACTGGCGGCGTGGCTCCTGGCGGCGGCCTGCGCCACGTCGGCGGGCACGTGGGCGGTCTCGCTCATCGCCCCCGGCGGGGCCCTGACCGAGGCCCAGGTGCAGGAGGCGCTCGCTACGGCCTCGGCGCAGCCGCCCCCGCCGCCGGGCGTGACCCTGCGGGCGGGCAGCAGCTTCGCCTACCCCGAGGGCTCGCTCACCGCCGCCTGTTCCGGCGGCCGGGCGGTCCTGCTGTCGTGGACGCCGGCGCAGAACCACAGCGTGGAGGACGTCGAGCGGGGCCCGGCCCCCTCGGCCTCGGTGACCTTCGAGTCGGCCGACGACCGCACGACCACGGTGACGGTCCGCTGCCCCGGCCCGGTCGCCTCGGTCGTGCGCGGCACCGACGACTGACCGGCGGCTAGCGAGGGGTCCAGTAGATCCGCATGTCGGGGAAGACCCGGTCGGGACCCTCGGCGAGCACCCTGGTCTGCTTCCCCTTCAGGTTCAGCAGGACCACCTCGAACCTGTCCTCGCCGCGCCGGGTGGCCATGACGTGGTCGTCGTCGAGCCAGCCGCCCACGCTCAGCCCCTTCGCCAGCGGGAACCGGCGACGCTCCGCGCCGGTGACCGCGTCGAGCACGCACAGCCGTCCCTCGGCGCAGCCGGTCAGCAGCAGGCCGTCGCGGGTGGCGTGGAGGTCTCCGGTGCCCTTCAGCTCCCTGACGACCTCGCCGGTCAGGCTGTAGACGGTGGTGGTGCCGCCGGTCTCGCGGGCGAGCGTGCCGTCCTCCGGGCCCCAGAAGAAGCCCTCCCGGCCCCGCACCGCGACGTCCCGCGCCTCGGCCGTGCCCGTGACCGGGTCGACCAGGACGAAGCCGGTGACGGGGGAGTCGTCCTCCAGGCCGCTGACGGTCATCATCAGGCGCGTCCCGTCGGCGGACCAGCCCGGCCGGCGGGCCAGCGCGGGGCGGGCGACCGTCCTGATCTCGCGGGTCGTGCCGGTCGTACGGTCGGTGAGGAGCACGAAGTCGAAGTCGGCGGCGAGCAGCCGGGCCCCGGACAGGACCGCCACGAACCGGCCGCCGGGGGAGACCAGCGGCTCGGCCATGGCGCCCACGGACATGAAGCTGCCGGTGGCCGGGTCGCGGACGTACCCGGAGCTCTCGCCCGAGCCCTGCGAGTCCTCGTAGGACGACGCCCAGAGGCCGTCGGCGGGGTTCTCGTGCAGCGTGACGCCCAGGGTCTCGATCTCGACGTCGACCGTGGAGGTCGCGGCCATGGGCCGGACCACGACCACGGCCGGGGCCGCCGGGGGAGGCACGGCCGCCGGAGGGCCGGGCCGGGTCAGCACGACGGCCGCGGTCACGCCGAGGGCGACCGGGACGGCCACCCACCACGCCCGGGAACGACGCGGCCGGCCGGGCTCCCGGTTCGGCGCGCGGACGGGTGAGGTCTGCTCCCCGAGCAGCCGCATCAGCGCGGCCTGCGCGGTCGGCCGGGCCGCCGGGTCCTTGTCCAGGCACGCCGCCACCAGCTCCCGCAGGTCCCCGTCGAGCGTGCCCAGGTCGGGCTCGCGGGTGAGGATGCGATGGACCACGGCGGGCACCGGGCCGGTTCCGAAGGGCGGCCGTCCGGTCGCCGCGCAGACGATCGTCGACCCCCACGCGAACAGGTCGGCCGCGCGCCCCGCCGGGCCGCCGCGGAACTGCTCGGGGGCCATGTAGGGCGGCGTGCCGACGACCTCGTCGGCGGTCGAGTCGCCGAGCTGGGCGATGCCGAAGTCGATCACGCGCGGCCCGTCGCGGCCGAGCAGCACGTTGGCGGGCTTGAAGTCCCGGTGCGCCACGCCGGCCCGGTGGATGGCGGCCAGCGCCGTCATGGTGCCGATGGCGAGCCGCCCGAGCTCGGCGCCGCCGAGGGGCCCGCGATCGGCGAGGGCGACCGCGAGGCTGGGGCCGTCGACGTACTCGCTGACGATGTAGGGCGACCCGTCGGCCACGCCGGTCTCCAGGACCTGCGCGGTGCAGAAGGTGCGCACCCGGCGCACCATCTCCGACTCCGCCAGGAACGCCCCCACGTCGCCGCCGCGCAGCACCTTGACCGCCACCCGCTCGCCCATGGGCGATTCGGCCAGGTAGACGACCCCCTGCCCGCCGGACCCGAGTTGCCGGACCACCCGGTGGCCGCCGATCATCATGGCAGCGCGCCGAGGCGGAAGAACACGTTCTCCTCCTTGCCGTCGACCGTCGCCAGCACCCGTTCGACCTTGCCGAGCAGGTCCACGATCCGCAGTTCGTAGCCCTTCTTGGTCGGCACGCGCACGACGAAATGGCGGTCGGTGAACCACCCGTGCCACAGGGAGTCGGCCGGGGTCGGCACGGTCGCCAGCCGGGCACCCGATCCCATCTCCCAGACGCAGATGTCGTCGGAGTTCGGGCAGAGCGTCGCCAGGCTCCTGCCGGACGGGCTGAACCAGCTCCGGTCGCGCGGCAGGCCCACCCAGTGGAGCGTGCGGATCACCATGCCCCGGGTGTCGTAGATCTCCACCCCGCGATGGCGGCCGTCGGAGTAACCCCGGGCGATCTGCCCGTCGGGGGTGAAACCGAACGGGTAGGCAGCCCCGCCGTAGTACTCGGTCTTCACGAAGGTCGCCGCGCGTGTGGTGACGTCGACGACGACGAACCCCTCCATGCGCTCCTTCTCGGGGTTCTCGACGGAGAGCACGACCTTCGTCCCGTCGCGCGACCAGCTCGGCATGGCGCTCCGCAGGGGTTTGCGCACGGTGTTCACGGTGAACTCGGCCCCGGTCGTGAGGTCGCGGAACTTGACGTAGTCGTAGTCGGAGCGCAGGAACTTGACCCACGGGCTGAGCACCACCGAGGTGCCGTCGGGCGACACCGTGGGCTCCTCGGCCCGTCCGACCTCGGTGAACGTGCCGTCGGCCCGTCTGACGTAGGAGGCGAACGGCGCCTTCAGCGACAGGTAGCTGTTGAAGCGCAGGGGGTCGTCGGCGCTCTCGTGCAGCGTGACCGGCGTCCCGGGGACCGTGACGTCGGTCGTCTTCTCGGGCACGTCGTCGAGCTCGGCCGCGACGGTCGCCGCGGTGGTGACCGAAGGCGGCGCCACGGGCACGCGCAGGTATTCGACCCTGGGCGGCACCGCGAGGAAGACCGCCAGGCCCGCGACCAGCGCGCCGGCGAGGAAGGCCGTCGCGGCCCGCCAGGGCACCCTGCGCCGGGACGGCCGGGCCACCCGCCCGGTGACCTGGAGCAGCGACTCCTCCCCGATGAGCCGTAACAACACGTCGCTGGCGACGGGCCGGTCGGCGGGGTTCTTCGCCAGGCAGGCCGACAACACGCTGCGCAGCTCGACGTCGATCCCGGTCAGGTCGGCGTTCTCGCGCACCACCCGGTTCACGGTCGTGGCCACCGAGTCGCCGGCGAAGGGGTCGCGGCCGGTCGCCGCGAACACCATCGTCGCCGCCCACGCGAACACGTCGGCAGGGGGTCCGGCGCGTGCCCCGTCGAACTCCTCGGGCGCCCGGTAGGCGGGCTTGCCGACGTGCCGCGTCACCGTGGTCTCGGACACCCGGAGCGCCTCGTTCAGTCCGAAATCGGCCATGCGGGGCCCGTCGGGGCCCAGCACGACGGTCGAAGGCCGGATGTCGCCGTGCAGCACCCCCGCCTGGTGGATGGCGACGACCCCGCTCATGGTGCCGACCGCGAGCCGGTGCAGCGCCGCCCCGGTCAGCACCCCGGTCTCCGGTACGGCCTCCGCCAGCGTCGGGCCGTCGACGTGCTCGGACACGACATAGGGCCGGTCCCCGAGCGTGCCGCCGCCGAGCACCTGGGCGACGCAGAACGCCGGCACGCCCTTCAGCGGCCCGACGGCGGCGGTCACCCTCTCGGGATCGGCGACGGGGGCCAGCATCCGGATGACGACAGGTGTGCCCCGCGGGTCGGTGGCCAGATAGGCGTCCTCGGGCCCCGGCTCGTCGAGCCTGCCGGTGATCCGGTACTCCCCGACGACGGTGGGATCGTCGGGCCCCAGTGGAACGGCGCGCCCCATGCGGACATTATGGACGCGTGCCTACGGATGCCACATCTTCTCCAGGGGATGTTTGTGCACCTGCTTGTAGACCGCCCGCTGCGCCCACCGCCCGGTCGTGACCAGCCCGATGGTGAGCACCAGCGCCCCGCAGGCGATGATGATCGCCCAGCTGATCCGGTAGGCGGCCGTGAAGCCCGGACCCGCCGCCAGCACCGTGACGTGTGAGGCGACGACGCTGCCGACGACGGCCACCCCCAGCGTGACGCCCGTCTGCCGCATGGTCGACACGATGCTCGCGGCCACCCCGGCCTGCGCGTTCGGCATGCCGGAGACGGCCGTCGTGGTGATCGCGGCGTTCAGCCAGCCGAGCCCGAAGCCCATGAGGGCGTAGCAGAGGTACATGCGGGCCCCGGTGGGCAGGTCGGCCGGGACGGCGGCGAGCAGTCCGGCGCTGATGCTCCCGGCGCTGCCGAGCACGATGGAGGGCCGGGGCCCGTACCGGCCGACGACCCGTCCGGAGATCGGCCCGGTCAGCGCCTGCAGCAGGGGCATCGGCAGGATCGACAACCCCGCCTCCAGGGGGGAGAAGCCTCTGACGACCTGCAGGTAGAGCGTGTTGACGATCAGGAAGCCGCCCTGCGCGGTGTACATGAGCAGGGCGATCCCGGTGGCCCCCGCGAACGGCGGGGCCTTGAAGAACCTGACGTCGATCAGCGGCTCCGGCCGGTGCCGCTCGACCACGACGAGCGCGCCGAGGCAGACCGCCGAGCCGAGCAGGGAGAGCAGGGTCTGCGGCGACCCCCAGCCGGTGTTCGGCGCTTCGATGATGCCGAACGTCAGCAGGAACACGGTCCCGATGACGAGGATCTGCCCGGCCGGGTCGATCTTCCTGGGGTGCGGCGCCCTCGACTCCGGGACGTGCAGCTTGGCGAGCACGAACGCGGCGATGCCGATCGGGACGTTCACCCAGAACACCGACCGCCAGCCGACGAACTCGACCAGCGCGCCCCCGATGAGCGGCCCGGCCGCGACGCTGACGCCGACCACGCCGCCCCAGACGCCGATGGCCCTGGCCCTCTCCCGGGGCTCGGTGAACGTGTTGGTGATGATCGACATGGCGACCGGGTTGAGCATGCTGCCCCCGACGGCCTGCAGGGCCCGGAACACGGTCAGCGTCTCCAGGGTGGGCGCCAGGCTGCACAGCAGCGAACCGGCGGTGAAGACCACCAGGCCCGTCTGGAACACCTTGCGCCGGCCGATCCGGTCGGCGGTCGAGGCCGACAACATCAGGAACGAGGCGAGGGTCAGCGTGTAGGCGTCGAGGGTCCACTGCGCGCCGGAGATGTTCGCGTCGAAGGCCTGCTTGATCGCGGGCAGGGCGACGTTGAGGATGCTGCTGTCCATGCCGACGATGAACACGCTCACACAGCAGATGGCCAGCACGACGCCGGGCCTCGCACAGGTCGCCATCCGCAGGGACTACCCGGCCTGAGCTGCCGGGATGTGGCCCGCGACAGGTCTTTGCGGCTCGCTGGCCGTGATCATCAACGCTGTTTATACGGGCGCTATACAGCGGCTCACGAGGCTGGCCCCTGATAAGCCGGATGACTCTTCTCGGAGGCCCGACGGTGTTGCGCGAACGGCGGCAGGGCGCCGCACTACCCGCCATGATCTCGCTTGCTCTGTTATCCAGTCTGTTCGCCTCGGTCCCGGCGAAGGCGGTCACACCGCCCGTCCAGGCCCCCGTGAGAGCCCCGGCGGTGACCTGCCCCGAGGAGATGCCGACCGAGATCGCCGCGCGGCTGGCCGCGCGGGTCTGCGGCAGGCGCGTCAGGGCCGCGGCGATGACCACGGAGAACGACGAGTACTTCGTCAACCCCGACGGCACGCTCACCCTTGAGCACCGGTACCGCCCGGTCCGGGTCAGGCGCGACGGCGGGTGGGTGCCGGCCGACGCGACGCTCGTCACGGCCGCCGACGGCACGGTCGTCCCGAAGGCCGCCTCGGTGTCCTACGGGTTCTCCGGCGGCGGCGACGGGCCCCTGGTGCGGGCCGCCCGCGAGGGCGTGGAGTTCACGCTCGGCTCCCCGCTCGGCACGTTGCCGAAACCGGTGGTGTCCGGGGCGACCGCGACCTATCCCGAGGTGCTGCCCGGCGTCGACCTGGTGCTCACCGCCGACGTCGACGGCTTCGCCCAGAAGCTGATGGTCAAGAACCGGCGGGCCGCCGCCGACCCGCGGCTGAGGTCGCTCACCTTCGGCGCCGACGTCGACAAGGGCGCGCTGAAGGCCGACCGGCACGGCAACCTCACCGTCGTCGACGAGAAGGACGAACCGGTCTTCGCCGCCGTCGCCAACGAGATGTGGGACGCCGCCGCCGAGAACGCGGCCAGGAAGACCCCGGCCGTCGCCTCGAAGACCGTCGCCGAGGCGCTCGATCCGGGCAGACGCGCAACGATGGGCGTCAAGGTCGGCCGGGACGCGATCACGATCACCCCCGACGCGGCGCTGCTGGCCGACCCGGCCACCGTCTTCCCGGTGACGATCGACCCGAGCTTCACCGCCGCCAAGTCGGCCTGGACGTACGTCGACTCCCGCTATCCGACCAGCACCTACTGGAACAGCTCCAACGACGCCACGTCGGGCACCTCCGACTCCGGCGGCATGAAGCGGCGCTCCTTCTTCAATATGAACCTGTCGGGCATGGGCACCCGCAAGCAGATCGTGTCCGCCACGTTCAACCTCTACGAGCACTGGGCCTGGTCGTGCTCGGCCCGGAACGTGGAGCTGCACCGGACCGCCGCGGTGTCGTCGTCGACCAACTGGAACAACCAGCCGGCCTCCAACCTGTCGATCGGCGCGAAGAACGTCGCGCACGGCTGGTCGTCGAGCGGCCAGGGCGGGCCGTCGAGCTGCCCGGCGGCGTGGGTCGGCTGGAACGTGGCCTCGGCCCTCCAGGGCGTCATGGACGCGGGCGGCACCTCGGTGACCTTCATGGTCAAGGCGTCCAGCGAGACCGACAACACCTACTGGAAGCGGTTCGCCAACAACCCGAACATCTCCATCACCTACAACACGCTCCCGGGCACGCCCACCGCCCTGGCGATGGCGCCCTGCTCCACCTGCTCCAGCCCGGCCCTGGTGGGGGCGGCGCAGCCGAACATGTCGGCGAAGGTCTCCGACGCCGACGGCACGGCGCAGCGGGCCGACTTCGAGGTGTGGAACTCCACCAAGGCCACCAAGATCACCGGTGGCTCGGTGTCGGGCGTCGCCAACAACGGCACCGGCACCTGGCGGGTCGCCACCCCGCTCGCCAACACCTCCTACAACTGGCGGGTGCGCACCTACGACGGCACCGCCTACGGCGCGTGGTCGGCCTGGTTCGCCTTCACCGTCGACGCCGCCGCGCCCGACGCGCCCGAGGTGAGCTCGTCCGACTACCCGGCCGGCACGTGGTCGAAGGGCGCCGGGCAGGCCGGGACGTTCACCGTCACCCCGGCGGGCGCCGACGTGTCGGCCGTGTTGTGGTCGTTCGACGGCGGCGCCCAGCAGTCGGCGGCGAACACCGGGAGCGCCCACACGGTCACCTGGACGCCGGCCACCGACGGGCCGCACACCCTGCGGGCCTGGGTGAAGGACAAGGCCGGCAACCTGTCGGAACCCGCCCAGTACGACTTCGGCGTGGGCAGGTTCGCGGTGACCTCGCCGCAGGACGCGAGCTCCACGGCCCGGCGCACCGTGCTGGCCGCCGCCGGCAGCGCCGGCGTCACCGCCGTCTCCTTCTCCTACCGGCGCGGCGAGGCCGACGACTGGCACCAGGTGCCCGCCGCCGACGTGCGCCGCCGCTCCGACGGCGCGGCGGTCACCTGGCCGGTGGCCATGACCGCCGGCGTCTCGCCCGACCTGGTCTGGGACGTCACCCGCACGCTGACCGAGGACGGCGCGATCGAGATCCGCGCCGAGTTCACCACCTCGGGCGGCACCGCCGCCTCCGCGAAGGTGGACCTGACCGTCGACCGCGACGCCGAGGGCGCCACCACCGGCCCGATCGGCCCAGGCACGGTCAACCTGCTCAACGGCGACTTCCGGATGACCACCACCGACGCCAGCATGTTCGGTGTCGGCCTGATGCGCTCCTTCTCCTCGCGCGACCCGCGCAAGGGCTCGTCCCTGCCCGGCGTGGCCCCCATCTTCGGCGCCGAGTGGACGCCGAACGGCCTGGCCCAGTCGGGCGACGGCACCTTCACCGAACTGCACGCCACCTCCGCCACCTCGGTGGAGATCACCGGCGACGGCGCCTCGGTCGGCTTCACGAAGAACACCGACGGTTCCTGGACGCCGCAGTCGGACGCCGGCAACCTCCGGCTGACCTACGACGCGGCGGCCGACCGCTACACCCTGACCGACTCCACCACCGCCGACCGCACCGTGTTCGCCAAGGTCAACGACGCCTATCTCGTACGGGCGGTCTACCCGGCCGGCGGCAAGGGCGGCACCGTCTTCGTCTGGGAGCCGGTGACCGGCGCCGACGGCGCCCGGCTCGCCCGGCCCACCAGGATCATCGCCCCCGCCTGGTCGGTCGCCTCGCCGAGCGACTGCGACGTCGCCACCCTGGCCGCCCTGCCCGAGGGCTGCCGCCTGATCGTGGTCACCTACGCCACCACGACGACGGCGGGCGCCCAGCTCGGCGACGTCGCCGGGCAGGTCAAGCAGATCAGCCTGTGGGAGGGCGGCGTCGCCGCGCCGCGTGGCCTGTCCGAGTACCGCTACGACGACCTCGGCCGGCTCCGGGAGCGCTGGGACCCCGCCACCCCCGCCGTGAAGACCCGCTACGACTACGACCTCGGCGGCCGGGTCAACCGCTTCACCCCGCCCGGTGAGCTGCCGTGGACCCTCACCTACGGCCGGGCCGGGAACGCCGACACCGCCGCCGACGGCATGCTGCTGGCCGTCTCGCGGCCGACCCTGCGCCCCGGCACCCTGAGCGAGACCAACGGCACCGCCGTCACCTCGGTCGTGTACGACGTGCCGACCAGCGGCGGCGGCGCGCCCTACAACCTCTCGCCCGCCGCCACGCTGACGTGGGGCCAGACCGACCCGCCGTCCGACGCCACCGCGATCTTCCCGCCCGACCAGGTGCCCGCCAACCACACCGGGCGCGGCGGGCTGGCCGCCTCCGACTACGGCCGGGCCACCGTCACCTACCTGAACGCCAACGGCGCGACCGTCAACCGGGCCGAACCCGGCGGCGGCCTGTCGGCCAGCCAGTACGACGCCCACGGCAACACCGTGTCCAACCTGTCGGCGGGCAACCGGGCGCTGGCCTTCGGCCAGGGACCCGGCGCCGCCGAGGAGCTGACCCGGCTGGGCCTGATCAACAGCTCGACCGCCGAGCGGGCCCGGCTGCTGTCGGAGGAGACCGTGTACTCCGCCGACGGCCAGCGCATGCTGGGCGAGTTCGGCCCGCTGCACCTGGTGCGGCTGAACGGCGTCCCGACCCCCGCCCGCAAGCACCAGGTCAACACGCTCGACGAGGGCCGGCCCGCCGACGCCAAGGTCTCCGGCCTGGTCACCACCACCGCGGTCGGCGCGTGGTCGCCCGGCGGCGGCGCGGACGCCGACGTGCGCCTCACCCGGACCTTCTACGACTGGGCCACCGGCAAGGTGGTCAGGACGGTGACCGACCCGGGCGGCCTGGCCGTCACCCGGACCACCGGATACGACGCCGACGGCCGGGTCGTCAGCGCCACCATGCCGAAGTCGTCCGGAGACGACGCCGGCACCACCACCAGCGCCTACTACACCGCCGACGGCTCCGGCGCCTGCGGCGGCAGACCGGAATGGGCCGGCCTGCTCTGCCGCACCCAGGCCAAGCAGAACGTCTCGGGCGGCGGCTCCAACCCGTCCGAGCTGGTCACGAAGGTGTACGCCTACGAGGAGGGCGGCCGGGTCGCCTCGGTCACCGAGACGGCCAACGGCGTCACCCGCACCACCGCCACCACCTACGACACGGCCGGCCAGGTGCTCACCACCACGGTCACCGGGGGCCTCGGCACGGCCGTGCCCGCCGTCACCAACAGCTACGACGCGGCCGGCCGGCTGACCAGGACCACCGCCTCCACCGGCGCGTCCATCACGCGGGAGTACGACGCCCTGGGCCGGCAGACCTCCTACACCGACGCCGACGGCGGCGTCACCCGGGTCGAATACGACGCCCTCGACCGGGTGATCAGGAAGACCGACGGCGCCCCGTCCACGATGACCTACGAGTACGACCTCGACGCCGACCCCCGCGGCCTGCTCACCGCGATGACCGACTCGGTCGCCGGGCGCTTCACCGCGACCTACGACGCCGAGGGCGGCATCGTCGCCGAGCAGCTGCCGGGCGGCGTGTCGTACACGGTCGGCAAGGACCCGACCGGCGCGCCGACCCGGCGCGTCTACCAGAACGCCGCCGGGGTGAAGCTCCTGGACGACGCGGTCACCTGGTCGATCCACGGCCAGCAGCTCACCCGCACCGGCCTGTCGGCGCAGGTCGTCGGCTACGACAAGATCGGGCGCATCTCCTCCGTCGACGACACCGTCGGCGGCGTCTGCACCCGCCGCGCCTACGGCTACGACGCCAACTCCAACCGCACCTCGCTCACCAGCGGCGGCTGCGACGGCGGCGACGCCACCACCCGCACCCACGCCTACGACACCGGCGACCGGCTCGTCGACCAGGGCTACGTGTACGACGCCTTCGGCCGCACCGTCTCCACGCCCGACGGCCTGGCCGTCGACTACTACGCGACCGACCTGGTCAAGGCGATGACGTCGGGGGACGCGCGGCAGTCGTACACGCTGGACCCCCAGCTCCGCCGCAACAGCACCCTGACCGAGGCGCGCACCGGCGGGACCTGGGCCGCCACGGCCCGGCGCGTCGAGCACTTCGACGCCGACGACGACACCCCCGCCTGGGTGGTGGAGGACGTCGCCACCGGGCGGGTCAGCCGGAACGTGCACTCGGTGTCGGGCGGCCTGGCGGCGGTCACCTCCGCCACCGGCGAGATCCGGCTCCAGCTCACCAACCTGCACGACGACATCAACGTCGTGCTCGACCTGACGACCGGCGTGCCGCTGGCGCTCGACTTCGACGAGTTCGGCAACCCGCGACCGGGCCAGCCGGCCGGCCGCTACGGCTGGCACGGCGCCGCCGAGCGGGTCACCGACACCCCCGACGGCACGATCCTCATGGGCGTGCGGCTCTACCAGCCCAAACTCGGCCGGTTCCTGCAGACCGACCCGGTCGAGGGGGGCAGCGCCAACGCCTACGACTACGCCGCCCAGGCGCCGACGTCCAACGCCGACCTCGACGGCCGCAAGTGGTACTGGTGCCGCACCTTCTCGCACTTCGCCTTCAACCACTGCGGCGTCACGCGCGCCTGGTACCACGGGAGCTGGCGCACCGTGCGCTGGGTGAAGACCCCCCGGGGCTGGTGGGTGCGCGGCATCCTGTACGACTACTGCACCAGCAGCCCCGACCGCCCGCTGGGCTTCGACTTCCGGCAGGCCTGCATGATGCACGACTACGGATACGCCCTGCGGAGGATGGGCTACATCTCCAGCAAGTACCAGGCCGACGCCGTCTTCTACAACGTGCTCTGGAACGGCGTCTGCCCGGCGTACGCCTGGTGGAAGCGCGGCACCTGCCGCAACCTCGCCACCACCTACTACCTGGCCGTCTTCTACGGCGGCCGGGTGTGACGGACCGGTGATCCCGGCGGGGACCGTCCCACGGTTCCCGCCGGTGTCTTTCTGACCCATGGGTTGACGGTTGTGACTCCATCGTGCACATTTGAGCGGCTTTGATCATCGTCATCGCCGTTCCACTGGAGCCTGATGGAATTCGCCGTCCTGGGGCCGCTCCGCGTGTCGGACGACGCCGGGGTGCTGACGCTGAGCGCCGGCAAGCAGTGCGTCATGCTGGCTGAACTGCTGTGCCGCGCCGGTCGCCCGGTGTCCGCCGACGTCCTGGTCGAAGCGCTCTGGGGACACCGTCCGCCCCGCACCGCCGCCGACAACCTGCGGCTGTACGCGCACCAGCTGCGCCGGGTGCTCGGCCAGGACCGCCTCACCCGCACCGGCACCGGCTGGACGCTCACCGTCCACCCGGGGGAACTCGACGCCGAGGTGTTCGAGACCCTGGCCCGGCGGGGCCGCGCCCTCCTGGCCGCCGGTGACCACGAGGAGGCCTCGGCGGTGCTCGCGCGGGCGCTGGAGCTCTGGCGCGGTCCCGTCTACGACGGCCTCAACGTCACCGACGGGCTGCGCGAGCACGCCCGGCGGCTGGAGGAGGAGCGCCTCGCCGCGCTGGAGAACCGCGTCGACGCCGACCTCGCGCGCGGCCTGTCGTCGGCGCTCGTGCCGGAGCTGACCGCGCTCGTCGACGAGCAGCCGCTCCGGGAGCACCCGCGCGCCCAGCTCATGACGGCCCTGGCCCGGTCGGGGCGGCAGGCCGAGGCGCTGGCCGTCTTCCACGACGCGCGCCGGGTGTTCGCCACCGAGCTCGGCCTCGACCCGGGCGACGAGCTGCGCGACCTCCACCAGGCGATCCTCACCGGCACCCTCCCGGACGACCCGGCCGCGCCGCCGCCCCCGCCGCAACCGCGCGAGGCCACGCCCGCGCAGCTCCCGGCCGACATCTCCGACTTCACCGGCCGCGACGACCAGCTCGGCCGGATCACCACCCTGCTGGGCGGCCCCCCGCCCTCCGGCCCGGGGCACGTCCGGGTGTGCGTGATCGCGGGCATGGGCGGGGTCGGCAAGACGACGCTGGCCGTGCACGCCGCCCACCGCATCGCCCGCGACTACCCCGACGGCCAGCTCCACGTGAACCTGCACGGCGTCGAGCCGTCGCCCGCCGACGCGGGGCAGGTGCTGGCCTCCTTCCTGACCGCGCTCGGCGTGCCCCGGACCGCGATGCCGGAGACCACGGAGGAGCGCGCGGCCTACTTCCGCAGCCAGGTCGCCGACCGCCGGATGCTGATCGTGCTCGACAACGCCGCCTCCGAGCGGCAGGTGCGCCCGCTGCTGCCCGGCTCGTCGAGCTGCGCCGTCATCGTCACCAGCCGGACCCGGCTGACCGGCCTGTCCGGGGCGACGCTCATCGAGTTGTCGGTGCTGCTGCCCGCCCAGGCCGTGCAGCTGCTCTCGCGGATCGCCGGGGCCGGGCGGGTGGCCGCCGAACCCGAGGCCGCCGCCGAGATCGCCCGCCTGTCCGACCGCATCCCGCTGGCCGTCCGGGTCGCCGGGGCGCGCCTGGCGGTGCGCCCCAACTGGCCGCTCAAGCGGCTGGCCGGCCAGCTCACCGACGAACGGCGGCGGCTCGACCAGTTCGCCACCGGCGACCTGGCGGTGCGGGCGAGCCTGGCGCTCAGCTACCTCGGCCTCGACCCGGCCACCCGCCGGGCCTTCCGCCTGCTCGGCGCCCTGGACGCCCCCGACTTCGCCGCCTGGACCGCCGCCGCCCTGCTCGACCTGCCGCTGGCGGCCGGGGAGGAGCTCGTCGAGTCCCTGGTGGACCGCCAGCTCCTCCTCATCAGCGGCGCCGACGCGGCCGGGCAGTCCCGCTACCGCTTCCACGACCTGGTGCGCCTGTACGCCCGCGAGCGCGGCGCCCTGGAGGACGACGACACGGCCGTGCCGGCGGCGCTGGCCCGCGCCTTCGGCGGCTGGCTCGCCCTGGCGGAACACGCCACCGAGCGGGTGCACGGCACCTCGCTGGCCATCATCCACGGCGACGCGCCCCGCTGGCGGCCGCCCGAGGAGGAGCCCGCGGAGCCGTGGGAGCCGCTGGCGGGCCACGACCCGCTCGCCTGGTTCGACGCCGAACGGGCCGCCCTGGTCGCCGCCGTCCGGCAGGCGTGCGCGCTGGGGCTGACCGCCGTGGCCTGGGACACCGCCTGCTCCCTGGAGCGCTACCTCGACGTGCGCGGCCGGTTCGACGACTGGCGCACGATGCACGAGCCGCTGCTGGAGGCCTGCCGGGCGGCGGGCGACCGGCTCGGCGAGGCGACCGTGCTGCGCGGCCTCATCTCGGCGACGAGCTGGATGGACAACGAGGCGATGGCCGCCCACTACGACGGCGCCGAGCAGCTCATCCCGCTGTTCACCGAGGTCGGCGAGGATCGCGGGCTGGCCGACGCCCACGTGATGCGGGCCTGGGGCGAGGCCGCCCGGGGCGCCCTGGCCCAGGGCCTGGAATCCGGCCGGACCGCCCTGCGCCTGGCCGAGGGGGCCGGCCACCTGAGCGGTCAGGCCCGCGCCCACGTCTGCATGGCCGTGACCTACGGGTTGTCCGACCTCGACATGGCGATCGTCCACCTGCACAAGGGCTTGGAGCTGGCCGAACGGGTGGGCAACGCGCGGTTCGAGGCGACCGCGCTCCAGTTCCTCGGCCTGGCCCACGCCCACCTGCGCCAGTACGAACAGGGCATGGCCTACCTGAGCCGCACCATGACCGACCGCCGTTTCGGCGACGCCCTGGTCGACGCCACCGGCATGGTCGCGCTGGCCCGCCTCTACGCGGTGGCCGGCGACCCGAGGGCCCGCGGCGCGGCCGAGGCCGCCGAGGAGTTGTGCCGCAACCACCGGCTGGCCCACCACCGCGCCGACGCCCTGTGGGTGCTCGGCGAGGTCGACCTGGCCGAGGGCCGGGTCGACGACGCCGTCACGCATCTGGAGGAGTCGGTGCGCCTGTGGCGGGTGCGCGGCTGGCAGGCCTTCATCGCCGCGGCCCTCGACAGCCTGGCCGAGGCCTACGCCGCGGCCGGACGGCCGGCGGAGGAGAAGCTCGCCCGCGAGGAGGCCGAGGCGCTGAAGCGGAAGGGCCGCGAGCAGATCGGCCTGCCCGGCTGACCCGTCAGAACCGGGGGTCGTTGCCCGCCTTGGTGCTGACCTTCAGGTTCAGCGCGCGGGCCACGTCGCCCCACGAGACGTAGGAGAAGTTGGTCGCGTCGCGCTCCCCGTCCACGTTCGCGCCCGTGTCGGGCTCGTCGTGGGTGACCAGGAGGCCCTTGGTGAACCTGCCGACCGGGCGGTTGGTCACCGTGAGGCCGTCGGAGCCGTTGACGTCGTCCACGCCCTTGACGCCCTTGACGCGGAAGGTGCCCAGCGGCCTGTTCGCGCCCTGGCGGTCGTAGACGGAGAAGGTGTCGTCACCCTGGCTGGAGACGATGACGTAGCCGGTCGCGCCGCCCGCGTAGTAGACGTCGACGCCCTCCGCGTCGGCGGTGAGGCGGTCGCCGCCGAAGCCCGGGGCCTTCGGGTCGACCGGCTCGCACTCCTCGGTCTCCTCGTCGTAGACGTCCTCGACGCCGAAGTCGGTCACCTTGTCGACGAGCGTGGGCTTCCTGGAACCGAGGGGGAGCGGCACCCGCCACAGGCCGACGTCCTCCTGGGCGGCGTACAGGACACCCGAACGCTGGTCGACGGCCAGGCCCTCGAAGTGGGGGAGCACCCCGGGCTCCTCGCAGGGCTTCCAGGTCTTCCCGTTCGGCAGCGGGAACTCGGATGGCATGGTCAGCTTCTCGACGTCGGCGTAGCCGAGCCTGCCGTCCTTCTCGACGATCCGGGCGGTCGCCAGGGTCGTCGCGCCCTCCTGGGTGACCACCGCGTAGGCCTCGCCGGGACGGGGCTGGTGGACGGCCAGGCCGTAGGCGGTGTGCTCCTCGTCCACCGTCTCCCGGTCGGGGCTGAACAGGAAGGGCTGGTCGGGCGCGGTCACCTCGCGCAGCGGCTCGGCCGCCGAGGGGTCGATGGCGAAGAAGCGGATCTGGTCGTTGTAGCGGTCGGACACGACCGCCACGTCGACCTTCCGGCCGCCGAGCGGCACGCCGTAGGCGATGTCGACGTTGTTGTAGCGGCCCTCGACGCCGTCCCGCCGCGGGGCCCTGGTCGCCTTCAGCGACTGACGCTCCCGTGACTCCAGGTCGTAGACGCGCAGGCCGCCCTCCTTGGCGGTCGCGATCACGATCGACTTGCGGGAGTCGCGCGGGTGGACCCAGATCGCGGGGTCGTCGCCGGAGGCGTTGCCGCCCTGGTCGTCGTCGTACAGGACGGGGGTCTCGTTGTCGGTCGTCACGACCGCGGGGCCCTCCGCCGAGGCGGGGAGGGCGGACAGCAGGACGGTGGCGAGGACGCCGACGGCGAGCGCGGCTTTGGGGGTGCTGTTCACGCGTGTGAGGCTGCCGGACCGATCTGTCGGGCAGGTTAACCCTGGGGGGCCGCCAGGAGCCGGAGCATCTCCTGGATCTGCGCGTTGCGCGACTCCTCGATGCGTTTGGCCAGGTCCTTCGTCGAGGCGTCCAGGCCCGTCTTCACCTCGGTGCGGGCCATGTCGACGGCGTTGTGCTGGTGGCCGGTGAGCAGGTTCAGGAAGCTGGTGTCGAACTGGCCGGCCGGCACCTTCTCCAGCGACAGGATGTCGGAGGGGCGGGTCTCGTGCAGGCCGCCGTGGGCGTCGTGGGAGCCGGGGGGCGCCTCCATCGGCTGCTCCCACCGGGTCAGGCGGGTCGTCATGGTCTTGGCCTCGTCCGACTGGGTGGCCCGGATCGCCGACGCCAGGGCCTTGACCTCGGGGCGCGCGGCCCGCTCCTCGGCGATCTCCGCCATCCGTATGCCCTGCTCGTGGTGCGGGATCATCATCTGCAGGAACATCACGTCGGCGGCGTTGAACGCGGGCTCGGCCGGGGCGGAACATCCGGCCACGAGGGCGAGGACGATTGCCAGACGCTTCATGGCTCCCTCATTGTTGTTCGGAGCCGGCACGGCGCGCGGACTGCGCCGTGCCGGCGGTCTTCAGAGGACTACACGCGGGCCCAGAGCGCGGGCACGTTCGGCGGCTCCCAGCCGGCGAGCGAGGTGTGCGCCTGGAGGCAGCGGTAGGTGGCGCCGCCGTAGGTCACGGTCGAACCGGTGGCGTAGTAGGTGCCGGTGCGCCACGTGCCACCCGCCGGGGGCGGGGTGACGGTGGGCGTGGGCGACGGCGGACGGGGGGTCACGGTCGGCGTCGGGGACGGCTGCGGGTTGGGGTTGCCGCCGCCGATCTGGAGGTCGACGCAGCTGTAGAAGGCCATCGGGGTGTCGGCGATGTTCCAGATGGCCAGCAGGCGCTGGCGTCCGGAGAAGCCGCCGAGGTTGACGTTGTGCGAGACCGTCGCACCCGGCTGGCGTCCGCCGTCGTTGAAGACGGCGACCCGGGTGTTGCCGATGAAGTACTCCCATGTGCTGGTCGCGTGGCGGGCGGTCAGGACCCAGTTGAAGGTCACGTTCTGCCCGACGGAGGTCGCGGGCCACGGCTTGCTCTCGTCGCTCAGCTGGGCGAACTGGGAGAGACCGCCGTGACAGTTGCGCTGGCCCTTGGGGCCCTCGACCGACTGCGGTTCGTAGACGATCGGACCGCAGTTGGCCACCCGGCCCTGGGCGCAGTTCGCCTGCCGGCTCGGCGGCGAGGAGATGTAGCCGTGGGCTTGGGCGGGACCGGTGAGCACGACCAGGGTCGAAGCCACGGCCGCTAAGGCCGTGACGATCGACAAGATCGTTTTTCTCATGTGAAGCTCTCCTTCCTGGGGGGCTTCCGAGCAATGTAAAAGAAAGTTTCCTAAGAGTAAATGGTGTGACGAGCCTCCTGTCAGGGCCTTGGTCAACTTCGCGATTCAGTTGTCGGTACACCCAGATACGGTGCCCTTGACGCTCGCGTTCAAGGAGGTTTCCGATGGTCGGAGTCGACGACGTACGCCGGGTCGCCCTGGCCCTGCCGCGCACCACCGAGCACCTGATCCGCGACCGGGTCAAGTTCCGCGTCGGGCGGATCGTCTACGTCGCCTTCTCGCGCGACGAGACCACGATGGGCTTCGGCTTCCCCAAGGAGGAGCGCGCCGCCCTCGTCGCGGGCCGGCCCGAGACCTTCTTCCTGCCGGGACCGGCCGACATGCGCTACCAGTGGGTGGAGTGCCGCCTCGACCGCCTCGACCCGGAGGAGATGGAGGAACTGGTCGTCGACGCCTGGCGCATGTGCGTCCCCAAGAAGGTGGCCCGCGAACACCTGGGAGACCTGGCATGACCATCCCCACCGGCACGATCGGCCTCGGCGCGATGCGGCTCGCCGACCCCGGCATCTGGCACGGCCCCGCCGACCGCCCCGCCGCGGTCAGGCTCCTGAGAAGGGCGGTCGAACTCGGGGTGCCGCTCATCGACACCGCCGACGCCTACGCCCTCGGCGACAACGAGAGCCTCATCGCCGAGGCCCTGCACCCCTACCCCGACGGGCTGATCGTCGCGACCAAGGCCGGGGAGGCCCGGCCGTCGCCGGGCGAATGGGTGCCCGTCGGGCATCCCGCCTACCTGAGGCAGCAGGCCGAGCTCAGCCTGCGGCGACTGCGCACCGACCACATCCCGCTGTTCTACCTGCACCGCGTCGACCCGCTCGTCGCCCTCGACGACCAGCTCGGGGCGCTGGTCGGCCTGCGGGAGGAGGGCAAGATCGGGGCCATCGGCCTGTCGGAGGTGAGCGTCGGGCAGCTCGACGCCGCGCTGCGCGTCACCGAGATCGCGGCAGTGCAGAACGCGTACAACGTCGGCGACCGCACCCACGAGGCCATGGTCGAGCGCACCGCGGAGCTGGGGATCGCCTTCGTGCCGTTCTACCCGATCGCGTCGTCCCACCCGGGGGTGCGGCGGGTCGCGGCGGAGACCGGCGCGACGACGGCGCAGGTGTCGCTGGCGTGGCTGCTCCGGCGCTCGCCGAACATGCTCCCCATCCCGGGCACGACCTCGGAGGTCCACCTCGCCGAGAACCTGCGCGCCGCCGATCTGCGACTCACCGACGAGCAGTACGACCGCGTTCAGTCCGGGGGATAGAGGGTGGTCGCCGCCGTCAGGACGAAGTCGATCAGGCGGTCGGCGTAGGCGGGCGCCTGGGCGCGCATGTCCTCCCGGAGCTCCTCCGGCGTGGCCAGCACGTGCTGGAGCACCGCGCCCAGCAGCGTGTCGAGGATCAGGGTGGGCGACGCCTCGGGGCCCAGCTCGCCCCGTGCGATGGCGCGGCGGATCATCTGCCGCGCCTCCAGCACCCGCGACTTCCTGATCACGCCCGTCACCGGGGAGAACAGCTCGGGATACGCCCGCGCCTCGACGTGCAGCCGCAGCCCCGCCAGACCATAAGGGCCCAGGTAGTGGGCCAGCATCGAGCCGATGAGCTCCCGCAGGTCCTGGCGCAGGGTGCCGGTGTCGATGTCGAACGACGGCACCACCAGGGCCGACTCGATGGCGTCGGCGATGAGCTTCTCGCGGCTGGGCCAGCGCCGGTAGAGGGCGGCCTTGCCGATGCCGGCCCGGCGGGCGACCGCGTCGAGCGTGAACTTCGCCCAGCCCAGCTCGGCGTACAGGGCCAGCGCCGCTCTGAGGGCCTTCCGGTCGACCTGGGCGTCGCGCGGACGGCCGGGTCCCGGAACGGGCATGCCGGGGTCGGTGCTCACAAGGTCAGCAGGCTAACCGCGGGAAATCCGGCCGAACCCGGTTCACGGGCGGCTGTCGCCGAGCAGTCGGGGCGGTGAGATGAACGGCGTTTCAGTCAAATTGACGATTCCGCTGGTCACCAGTGACGTCAGGGCGTGATGTCCAGGTTGATACGTTGATGATGATATGAACGATCACCACACGCCCGTCCTCGTCGGGGCCGGGCAGGTCTCCGAACGCCTCGGCGACCCCGGCTACCGGGGCCGCTCGCCCGTCGAGCTGGCCGCCGCCGCGGCCGCCCTGGCCCTCGCCGGCGTCGACCCCCGCGTGGTCGACACGATCGCCGCGGTACGGCAGTTCGAGATCTCCACCCCGCGGGCGGTGGCCCCGCTGGGCCGCTCGGACAACCTCCCCCGCTCGGTCGCCCGCCGCGTCGGCGCCGACCCGGCCCGCGCGATCCTCGACGTGACCGGCGGCCAGTCGCCGCAGCGCCTCGTGACCGAACTGGCCGCCTCGATCGCGGCGGGGGAGTCGCGGGCCGCCCTGGTCGTCGGCGCGGAGGCCATCTCCACGATCGCCCACCTGATGCGCTCTCCCGACCGGCCCGACTTCACCGAGCACGCGCCCGGCGGCCTCGACGACCGGGGGTACGGCCTCGACGGCCTGGTCGACGCCGAACTCGCCCGCCACGGCCTGACCAGCGCGGCGGCCCAGTACGCCCTCTTCGAGAACGCCCGCCGCGCCCGCCTGGGCCAGACGCGCGACGAGTACGCCCTCGGCATGGGCGCCCTGTTCGCTCCCTTCACCCGGGTCGCCGCCGCCAACCCGCACGCCGCCGCCCCCACGGAACGCACCGCAGAAGAACTCGTCACGGTGTCGGAGCGGAACCGGGTGATCGCCGACCCCTACCCGCGATACGTGGTCGCCAGGGAGAAGGTGAACCAGGGCGCGGCCGTGCTGCTCATGTCGGTGGCCAAGGCGCGCGAGCTGGGCGTCCCGGCGGGCCGGTGGGTGTACGTCCACGGCCACGCCGACGTTCGCGACCAGGACATCCTCGCCCGCCCCGACCTCAGCCGCGGCCCCGCCTCGGCCCTGGCCGTGACCGACGCCCTCGCCCAGGCCGGCGCGACCCCCTCTGACGTCGCCGCCGCCGATCTCTACAGCTGCTTCCCGGTCGCCGTCACCAACATCACCGACGCCGTCCCGCTGACCTGCCCCCTCACCCTGACCGGCGGCCTGCCGTTCTTCGGCGGCCCCGGCAACGCCTACTCCCTGCACGCCGTCGCCGAGGCCGTGGCCTTCTGCCGCGCCCACCCCGGCGACCTGGCCCTGGTCGGCGCCAACGGCGGCCTCCTGAGCAAGTACTCGGTCGGCCTGTACGCCACCACCCCCGCCCCCTGGACCGAGCAGCCGGACCTCCAGGGTCAGGTCGACGCCTGGCCGAAGGTCGCCGCCGCCACCGAGGCCGACGGCCCGGCCACGATCGAGACGTACACGATCCGCTACAGCAGGGACGGCCGCCGGACCGGCATCGTGCTCGCCCGCCTGGACGACGGCCGCCGCTTCGCCGCCACGGCCGACCCGGCCCTGCTGACGACCGGCGAACCGGTCGGCGCCCGGGTGCACGCCACCTCGACCGCCACGGGGAACACGGTGCGCTAACCGAGCGCGGCCGTCAGTTCGTTCCGCGTCGCCACGCCGAGCTTGCGGTACACGTTCGACAGGTGCACCTCGACCGCCTTCGGGGTCACGAACAGCGTCTGGGCGATCTCGCGGTTGGTGCCGCCCTTCCCGGCGAGCTCGGCCACCCGGCGTTCGCTCGGGGTCAGGCTGCCCGCGCCCGTCTGGGTGAGCGGGCGGGGCCGCGCCCCCAGCGCGTGCAGCCGCACCGTCGCCTCCTCGACCAGCGGGGCCGCGCCGCAGCGGAACGCGAGTTCGCGTCCCCGGGCGACCATCGCCGCCGAGTCGCCGAGCGCGACCAGCGTCTTGGCGTGCTCCAGCCGCGCCGGCGACAGCGCCAGCACCTCGGACGACTCCTCCAGCAGCGCCCGCGACCCGGTCACCGTCCCGGCCACCCGCAGCGCCCGGCCGAGCGCCGGCGCCGAGCCCCAGGCGCGGGCCAGCGCCAGTTCCTCCCGCGCGTAGTCGGCGGCCAGGTCACGGCGGCCCTGCCCGCACAACGCGAGCGCGGCCTCCGACCGCCACGGCACCACGGCGGGGTTGCGGCCGCCGAAGGCCGCGTAGCCGGCCCCGGCCCGGATCGCGGCGGCGCGGGCCTCCTCGAACTCGCCGCGCGCCCGGCGGACCCGGGCCCAGGCGAACTCCAGGTGGTGGGGCGGGCCGGAGCGCGGGGCGGTCGCGATCTCGTGGAAGTGGCCGAGCACGGCCGCGGCCTCGTCGGGCCCGCGCTGCTCCAGCACCGCCTCGGCCAGCCAGCCGACGCTCTGGCTGACGGTCACCTCGCTGTGGGTGAGCCGGGCGGTCCGCACGCTCTCCCGCAGGTCGTTCTCCGCCTCCGCCAGGTCGCCCCGCAACAGCCAGCAGCCGCCCCGGATGTGGGTGTGCAGGCCGAGCAGGGCCAGCGACCCCTGCGCCAGCGACGCCTCGACGGCCGCCGTCGCCCCGGCCAGGCCCTCGTCGAGGTCGCCGAACGGCAACACGCTGTAGGAGGGCGCGAGCGACCGGCCCCGGATCTCCGGGGAGTCGTTCGGGTCGGCCGGGTCGACCGGCCGGGCCGCCAGCGCGGCGACGGCCCGGCGGGCCAGATCGAGGCCGCGCGGGTCGCCGGTGTGCAGGTCGTGGACGGCCAGTGTGCCGTCGAGGCTGGCGGCGGCGACGGTGCCGGTGCGGGGGAGGGCGTGCAGGCGCTCGATCCGGGCGGGGTCGAGCGGCGGCGCGGAGCCGGTCGAGGGCCCGGCGACGACGATGGTCTCCAGGCGGCGGCGCAGGTCGTCGAGGCCGTCGGGCAGCCGGTCGAGCAGCCCGGTGACCAGTTCGGCGGCCTGGGCGCCGCGGCCGGCGTACACGAGCGCGAGGCCGGTCAGCACCGTCAGCCTGACGCGGGTGCCGAGTTCGGGTTCCATCGCCAGCGCGCCCGACAGGTGGCCGACCGCGAGGTCGTGGTCGAAGCGCAGCGCCGCCATGCCCGCCTCGATCTCCAGCTCGACGCGTTCCGGGCCGGGCGGCAGGCCGGTCAGGGCGTGCCGGAGATAGGCGTGCGCCGCCTGCGGCGCGCCCCGCGACAGGGCGTCGGCCCCCGCCTCCCGGAGCGGCTCGGTCATCGTCGCGGCGTCGACCGGGGTGACCCGCAGCAGGTGGGCGGCCACCTTCTCGGCCCCGGCCCCGGCCGCGCGCAGGCACTCGGCCGCGCGGGCGTGCGCCTCGGCCGCCCGGCCGTGGTCCATGCGCTCGTGGACGGCCGCGCCCACCAGCGGATGGACGAAGTCGTAGGCCCGTTCCCCGGCGCAGACCAGGTCGGCACGTTCCAGCGCCGCGATCGCCCCCTTGACCTCCAGCACGGGCGCGCCGGTCAGCGTGGCGAGGTTCGCGGTCGTCGCGTGCGGCCCCAGCACCGCCACCGCCTCGGCCACCCGCACGTGCCCCTCGGGCAGCCCCGCCAGCTCCAGGCCGACCCGCCGGGTCAGCGCCCGCGCGCCCAGCTCCCGCAGCCGTTCGGCGTTGGCCGCCGTGGGCGGGGTGCCCGAGGCGACCAGCGCCCGGGACGCCTCGCTGACCAGCAGCGGAACCCCGCCGGTCGCCTCGGCGCAGGCCCGTGCGAACGCCTCGTCGGGCCGCCGGCCGGTGATGCCGTCCAGCACCGCCGCCACCCCTCCCGGCGTCAGCGGCGGCAGCGGCAGCCGCTCGGCCTCGGTGAGGACGACGTCGAGCAGCCCCCCGTCGGACTCGGGCCGCGACCCGGCGGCCACCAGCAGCGGCAGCCCGTCGACGCGCGGCAGCAGGTAGGCCAGGAACCGCAGCGACGCCTCGTCGGCCCAGTGCAGGTCGTCGAGGAGGAGGACCACGGGGCCGCTCTCGCACACGTTCGCGACCAGCCAGAACAATCCGTTGAGCACGGCGTAGTCGCCCGGCGGCTCCCCGGGCGCCCCGAGCACCGACGCCGCCGCGGCGGCGGGCCCGGTCAGCAGCCGCTCCCGGTCGGCGGCCCGCGCGACGACGGGTTCCAGCAACTGCCGCACCACGCCGAACGCGTAGGTGCGCTCCAGCCGGGACGCCCGCGCCGACAGCACCCGGTGCCCGTCGGCGGCGGCGCGGACCGCCGCGAGCAGCCGGCTCTTGCCCGCCCCGGGCCCGCCGTCGACCACGACGAACCGCCCGGCCCCGCCGGCCAGCGCACGCAGATGGGCGTCGAACGCGGCCAACTGCCGCTCACGTTCGACGAGAGGTGTGTCGATCACGCGGGCATGGTCTCCGAACAAGAGGCCGCCCGTCTATGGACGATTACACGTTCGATCGGCGGGCCGATGTCCCGCTAGACGTTCAGCCGCCGGGCCAGGCCAGTGTTGCGAGCCGTGCCGAGCCGGTGGACGGCCTGTTCGAGGGCATCGCGGTGGCCCACCAGCACGACCCACGCCTTCGCCCTGGTCACGAGCGTGTAGAGCAGCCGCCGCCGCAACATGACGCCGCCCGACTCGGCGACCAGCGGCGCGACCACGAACGGGTATTCGCTGCCCTGTGCCCGGTGGACGCTGATCGCGTAGGCGTGGGTGAGGTCGTCGAGCTCGTCGAAGCCGTATTCGACCTCGCGCCCGTCGTCGACCCGCAGGGCGGCGGTGCGGCCGGGCAGGTCCATGGCGGTGATCGTGGCGGTCTCGCCGTTGAAGACGCCCTTGTCGTAGTTGTTGCGCACCGGCATGACCCGGTCGCCCACCCGGAACACCTCGGGCCCCGACCAGAACTCGGCCACCCCGTCGCGCGCCGGGTTGCGCCGCTCCTGCAGCAGCCGCCCGATCTCGACCGTGCCGGTGACGCCGCGCCGCATCGGGCACAGCACCTGCACCTGGTCGGGCGACACCCCCTGTTTGCGCGGGATGCCCTCGGTCGCCAGCTCCACCACCCGTTCGGCGACCAGCTCGGGATCGCCCGCCTCCTCGAACCAGAACCCGCCGCGCCCCGGCAGGTCGGGCAGCTCGCCCGAGCGGATGAGATGGGCGGCCCGCACGATCCCGCTGCCCTCGGCCTGCCGGAACACGTGGGTCAGCCGCACCCGGGGGATGCCGGGCACCTTCAGCACGTCGGCCAGCACGTTGCCGGGGCCGATGCTGGGCAGCTGGTCGGTGTCGCCCACCAGCAGCAGGTGGCTGCCGTCGGGGATCGCGGCGGTCAGCCGGACCGCCAGGTGGAGGTCGAGCATGGAGGCCTCGTCGACCACGATCAGGTCGGCCTTCGCCGGGGCCTCGGCGAACAGGGTGGTGCCGTCGTCGTCGGGGGCCATCAGCATGCGGTGGACGGTCATCGCGGGCAGCCCGGTCAGCTCCGACAGCCGCTTGGCCGCCTTCCCGGTGGGCGCGGCCAGCGTAACCGTGCCGCCCATCGCCCGGACCGCCCGCGCGAGCGACCGCACGGTGTGGCTCTTGCCGCAGCCCGGGCCGCCGGTCAGCACGGTCACCTGGCAGGTCAGCGCCAGGGTCACCGCCGCCCGCTGGTCGTCGTGGAGGGAGGCGTCCTCGTCGTAGTGGCGCATCGGCATGCCCGACCGGGCCGACATCAGGCGCTGGAGGTGCCCGGCCAGCGCGACCTCGCGGCTGTGCAGCTCCTTGTCGTACACGACGACCCGGCCGGGCTGTTCCCCGGCCTCGACCACCACGCGGCGTTCGGCGGTCAGCGCGTCGACCATCGTGCGGACCAGCTCGGGATCCTGCTCCACCAGCTCGGCGGTCTGGGCCAGCAGCGCGGGCATCGGCAGGTGACAGTGACCGCCCCGCGCGGCGGCCGATTCGAGGCGGTCGAGGATCGCCGCCTTGATCCGCTGCGGGCTGCGTTCCGGTACGCCGGATCGCAGGGCGATGCGGTCGGCGATGTGGAACCCGACCCCGCGCACCCGCCCGATCAGCCGGTAGGGGTCGGTGGAGACCACCTCTTCGCTCTCGGAACCGAACGCCTGGTAGATCTTGGCGGCCAGTAAGGGGGAGACCCCGAACCCCTGCAACGTCACCATGAGGGCGGCGACCGCCTTCTGGTCGAGCCAGGCCTCGACGATCTGGGCCCGCCGCTGCGGGCCGATGTTGAGCACCTCGGTCAGCCGGTCGGGCTCGGCGTCGATCACGGTCAGGGTGTCGGCGCCGAAGTGCCCGACGATCGCCGCCGCCAGCCGGGGGCCGATGCCCCGGATCAGCCCCGACCCCAGGTAGGCCTGGATGGCCGGAATCGTCGCCGGGGTCACCCGCTCGCACGCCTCCACCGCGAACCGGCGGCCGTGGCGGGGGTGGTCGGACCACGCCCCGGTGAGCTTGAGGGTCTCGCCGGGCTGCACGCCCGCCAGCACACGACCGGCGGCGACGAAACCGCCGCCGCCGTCGCTCATCCGCGCGACCGTGTATTCGTCGTCGCGGACGAACACCAGCCGCTCGACCGTCGCCTCCACGGGCGCCACTCTAGGAGCCCCGGGCGACAGTTCCGGTCACACGGCCACGATGTCGAACTGCTCCCAGCCGCCGATGGCGGCCCGGTTGGCGATCAGCGCGGCGGCGCCGCCGTTCTCGGCGCAGACGTACTGGTTGTTGGCCTGGGCCCGGAGGCTGACCGAGCCGTTCGGATTCTGCACCAGCGTGAAGGTCTCCCAGGGGCCGACGGCCGCCCGGTTGGCGATCAGCGGCGCGGCGCCCGCGTTCTCGGCGCAGACGTACTGGCCGTTGGAGCGGGCCCGCAGCGCGATCTGGCCGCCGGCCAGGTTGACGCGCTCGAACTGCTGGGCGGTGCCGGCGGTGGTGGCGTTCGCGATGAGGTTCTGACCGGCGCCGGCCGTCACGAACCTGCTGTTCGCGCGGGCGCGCAGCGCGACGTAGGCGGTGGTCTGCGGCAGCGTCGTGGCCGACACTCCGCCCGACGGCGCGGAGGTGTTCCCGGCCGCGTCGCGGGCGGCGACGGTGAAGGTGTAGGCGGTGTTCGGGGTCAGCCCGGTCACCGTGAACGTGGTCGCGGCGGTCGTGCCGGCCGCCGTGCCGCCCCGGTTGACCTGGTAGGACGCCACGCCGACGTTGTCGGTCGAGGCCGCCCACGACAGCGTGACCGAGGTCGCCGTGCGGTTGGTCACCACCAGGCTCGCGGGCACCGACGGGGCCTGGGTGTCGCCGCCGCCCGACACCACCGGCGGGGTCGGCCGGGTGGCCGTCAGCGCGATCTGGCCCTTCAGCATGCGGCCGCCGTCGCCGGTGAGGCGCAGGTAGTAGTCGGCCGAACAGAAGGTGCCGTCCTCGTCGAGCGCGAGGATGCCGGACCCGGCGGGCACGGTGGCCTGCGTCTCGGTGGTCTTGGCGATCTGGTTGCCCTCGTTGTACTCGTCGAACATCGAGATGTAGATGCCGTGCGACCCGGCGCGGATGGTGTTGTAGAACATGCGCCACATGAAGTCGCCGTGGGCGCGGGCGCGTGACTGGAGGTCGCCGGGCATGACGCAGGGCTGGTAGTCGATGCCGTTGGCGTTGCAGTCGGCGACGTCGGGCACGACGTTGTTGGTGTAGAAGCCGTCGAGGCCCGAGATGGTGTGGGTGCGGCCGACCATCCACGGCGAGATCATGTTGAAGGCGCGGTAGACCTCGCCGAAGCCGGTGCGGGAGTCGTTGATGCCCTGGCGCCAGTAGGTGGGCACGCCGCCGATGACGTAGCAGCCCTGGGCCTTGAACCAGTTGATCACTTCGAGGCAGGGGGCCGGGGGGAAGGGGCGGCCGGGGTCGTTGAAGCCGAAGCCCCAGATGCAGACGACGGGCTTGCCGTTCTGCTTGGCGTACATCGGGCTCTGGGTGTAGGCCGACATCTTGGTCGTCCAGTCGGTCTTGATCTCCGACTGGAAGTTCGTCCAGTTCGTGACGTCGTACATGATGTAGAACTTGCGGCCGTAGGCCTCGGCGGCCTGCCGGACCTTGGCGGTGATGCCGTCGCGGATCGGGCCTTCGGCCCCGAACGGGTTGAACCGCTGTAAGGCGGCGGTGTCGCAGTTGTAGTCGCGCATCCACTTGAAGTGGGTGTCGATCGTCTGCTGGTCCCAGGAGGAGAACAGGTTGGCCGTCTGGCCGTTGTTCAGGTTCTGGTACAGCGTCGGGTAGGTGCGCGTGTAGTCGCGGTTGTCGGGCCACGACACGATCGTGTTGTTCGACGGCGACGGCGGCACGGTGTTGTCGGCACCGCTCCAGTGCCACCAGCGGTCGATGGGCGACCCGTCGCCACGGCAGGCGAACCAGCCCTGGTAGCCGACGGTGATCTTGCCCACCACGTCGCCGGGCGGGCTCGCCGCGTGTGCCGGGCTGGAGAGCGCGGACAGCACACCGGTCGAGGACACCGCGGCGAGGGCGGAGCCGGTCATGGCGGAGGTCATGAACCCCCGGCGGGAGACGGCCACGTGGGACTCCTTCGGTCTGGCGGAGGGGAGGGCACGTCGCGGTGTTATCGCCGCGTAACATCGGACGGCTCGGCGTCATCTTGACAGCCGTCGACACACGAACGCAACATTCGGCAGCCTTTTGGAAACTTCCGAATGGACAACCGGTAGAAGTGCGCAGGTCAGGGTGACATGGTGGACCGATCCAGGTTGTCGGAATCTGTAAAGAACCCTTCGACTTACTCGAAAAGATCGGATCTCTAGATACTCACTTGAACGTGAGTTGAGTACTTGCTAGCGTTTGAGTACCGGAACGGAGGAGGAGTTGTGGAACTGTCCGCTGGTGCTGCCCTCGACGAGGTGCGCCGGGTCGAGGAAGAAGTGCGCAAGACGCGCCGCGCCCACGGCGCGATCCTGCTGACGATGGGCCTGGCGACCGGGCCCTACTGGGGCGCCATGCTGCTCGGCCCCGACTGGGCCGGTTATGTCGCGGGCGCCGGCTGGATCGCCCTGGTGATCTGGATGCTGGTCCTCCCGCGGCGGCCCGGTCTGCGCGGACGGGTCAGCACGCCCTGGGTCTCCCGCCTCGCGGTGCTGGGTGGGGTGACGTTCCTCGCGCCGATGCTGGTCGCGACCGGCCTCAAGATCGCGGGCGTGGAGAGCGCGAACTGGCTGGTGGCGGTGTTGTGCCTGATCTCGGGCCTGCCGATGATCTACGCCGGCTGGCGGCTGCGGAGCAGCCGGTGAACGCGGCCAGGCCGCCGCAGGAGCACACCCACCCGCGCCACGACCTCGACGACCTCATCCACGCCCCCGTGCGCCTGTCGATCATGGCGGCCCTGGCGGCGGCCGAACAGGCCGACTTCCGGTTCCTCAAGGAGACCATCGAGGTCAGCGACTCGCTGCTGTCCAAGCACCTGCTGGCGCTCGAAGAGGCGGGCTACGTGAACGCGACCAAGGCCTTCGAGGGCAAACGCCCCCGAACGTGGTTGTCGCTGACCGACCAGGGTCGCGCGGCCTTCGGCAGATACATGGACGTACTCCATCAGATCATCGGAAAACCCTCCTGAGCCGACGGCGGCTCGCTGTGGAGCGGCAGGCGCAGGACCATGCAGGCGCCCCGCGCCGAGTCCTCGACGGTGAGCGAGCCCTGGTGGGCCTGGGCGATCTCCCGGCAGATGGCCAGGCCGAGGCCGGTGCCCTTGGGATCCAGCTCGCGGGATTCGGGCAACCGCGCGAACCGCTCGAAGACGAGCTCACGAAATTCGGGGGCGATTCCGGCGCCGTCGTCGGCGACCACCAGCACCCCGGTGCCTTCCTCGGTCCTGACCGCGACGGTGATGCGGGTGGCGGCGTGCCGCTGGGCGTTGTCCAGCAGATTCGCCATCAGCCGGGAGATCAGCAGCCGGTCGCAGAACACGATCACGTCCGGCTCCAGGTCCGTCTCGATCGGCACCCGGCCGTGCGGGCGGCGTTCGATCTCGCGCCGGGCCAGCTGACCGAGGTCGGCCGGCGCCTGCGGGGGCAGCCGATCACTGCCCATGCGGGCCAGGGTGAGGATGTCCTCGGCGAGCGCCTGCTGGCGTTCCATGTCGTTGAGCAGTTCCCGGGCGGTCCCCGGCCAGTCGACGTCGGGATCGGTCAACGCCTCCTCCAGCCGCAGCCGGGCTCCCGTGATGGGGGTGCGCAGGTCGTGGGAGACGTCGGAGGTGAAACGCCGCTCCCGCTCGATGGCGTCCTCCAGGAGTCGCAGGGTGCGGTTCACGGTCGTGGCCAGGTAACGGATCTCGTCGTGGTGGGCCGGGACGGGCACCCGGCGACCAGGGTTCCTCTCGGTGATCTCGGTGAGTTCGGAGGCGATGTCCACCACGGGCCGCAAGGCGCGGCCGACGAGGAAGTCGGTGCCCACCGCCACCAGGATCAGCCAGATCAGGGCTCCGGAGATGAGGATGGCCGCGAACGTGCCGTCGCCGTACCAGGGGTGGGCCGGCTCGCCTCCGTAGGCGATCAGGGGGCCGCTCGGGGTCGTGATCCACATTGCCGCGACGGTCAGGCACCGATCGGGAAAACTCGGCACGTCGCAGACCACCTCGTCCATCGCCCCGGGGCGGCGCGGCGGGACGAAGTAGGCCATCCTCGGCTGGCCGACCATCCGGGCGTTGGCCGACACGATCTTTCCGCTCGAGTCCACCACCTGCATCGCGGTCGGTCCCTCGTCGGGCAGCACGGGCGGCACCACCGACTTGCCGGTCAGCTTGTGCAACACCCGCAGGTCGGCGGAGTACACGTCGCGGAGCTGGTCGGACATCCTGGCCTCGTGGTTGCTGTCGAGCACGAAGCCCACGGTCACCGCGCACGCCAGCGTGGCCGCGGCCGTCGCCCAGATCGTCAGCCGCAGCCGCACCGACCACTGCCGAGGAGACCTCATCCGGGCCGGTCCGTGTCGCCCTCGTCCGGTTCCATCACTGAAAGTTAGCAATCACTACTCTGCGTACCTGATGGCGGGTTGGCCGCATCGGCGTGTCGGGCCGCCCTGACGGCGCAACGGGACGTAATGTGACGAACACGCAACGCCTTCATCGCTGCGAGTCAATGACCGCGGAGAGTGCGGACGACATGTCGTGCGGGCAGTCCGCACTCTCCGCGGGACCTGGTCAGCCCGCGTTCTCGCGTGCGGCCCGGTCGTGCCGGTTCGGGATGACCGTGCCGTAGTAGATCATCACCGCCCCGACGGCGACGAAGGCGACCGCCACCGGGATCCGCCACGGATCGTGCAGGTGCAGCGCCAGGAACCACAGCCGCGACTCGCCGCCGGTCCAGATCGTCCACAGCGGCACCAGCCCCTGCGGGAACAGCGGGATCCAGCAGAAGATCCACAGGAACGTGACCAGCGCCTGCTTGCCCGGCGGCAGCTTCACCCGTGCCCGCCCCACGGTCGCCGCGACGGAACCGGGCGCCGCGGTCCCGCCCGAGCGCATCAGGCTCAGCAGCTCCGGCCCCCGCGCCGCCAGCCGCCGGTGGGCCAGCCGCCCGAACCACCCCGTCAGCAGCGCCCCCGTGGCCACCCCGACCGCCACGGCCAGCCACGACACGACCGGCAGGTCGAGCGTGTCACCCAGATAGGCGACGCCGCCCGCCGGGAGCGCCGTCAGCGTCACCAGCAGCAGCATCAGCACGACCTGGCCGAAGATGCCGCCGGCCTCCAGCGGGTTGCCGCTGCGCTTCGACGGCTCGGTCACCGGCACCAGCATGGCGACCGACACCAGGGCGATCAGCCCGGCCCCGCCGCCCAGCACGGCCGCCAGGATCGACAACGTCCACGGCCACGTCCAGCCCTCGCCGCCCACGATCGTCCCGGCGACCGTGAAGACGATCGCGATGGGGGCCACCCGCAGCAGCCAGGCGAGCTGGCGGCCTCGTACCTCCGCCCGCTCGGTGCCCGGGTTGACCAGGTTCAGCCAGAGGGAGGTGCCGTCGAGGCCGAACAGGTTGGCCGAGGTCGCGGCGGCCATCACGACCACCAGGACGCCGGCCCACGGCAGCATGCCGTACCAGCCGATGATCAGCGGGACGAGGGTGTAGAGCAGCCCGAAGAAGACGGCGAACCACAGCAGGTGGGTGCGCATGAGGTCGCGCGACCACGTCCGCGACTCCTTGGCCGCCACCGCGGTGACCGGGCCGCGCGCGGCGAGGTCGCGGCCGGTGCCCGGGGGCACCCGGTGCAGGGGCTTGGACGTGGTCCGCCTGACCAGCAGGCGTGACCACACGAGCAGCGCCAGCGCGATGAGCGCGCAGATCCCGAGGAGGGCCGCCGCCACCACGAGCCAGTCGCCCCGCCCGGCCGCCTCCACGGCCGCGACGCCCCAGCCCGACGGCAGCCGGCGCACCACGGCGGAGAAGGACGGCGGAAAGCCCGACGTCAGCAGGTCGAACTGGATCGCCGCCCAGATCAGCACCCACGACTGGTTCAGGACGACGTTCATCGACGCGTTGACCAGCGCCGCCAGGATCGCGCCCGTCCGCGACCTGACGGCCACGCCCAGCACCGCGATCATCAGCCGCGACAGCACCACGACCAGCACCACCATGAGCGGCGCCGCCACCAGCGCGACCACGAAGGCGGCCAGGCCGAACGGCCCCGCGTAGACCACCAGGGCGCTGAACGCGACCAGGCTGACCAGCGGGGGCACGCCGACGAACGCGGTGCCGAGCAGGCCGAGGGCCAGCCTGCGGGGGTCGATCGGCAGCAGCGAGAAGTGCTCGGGCCGGACGCTCTCGTCGCCGCCGCCGGTGTAGACGGGGCCGAGCATCCAGCCGAACAACCAGACCGCGAAGACGGCCGCCAGCAGGTCGCCGTCGATCCCGGCCACCACGATCGTGCCGATCGCCAGGGCCAGGCCGGCCAGGCCGCCCATGACCATGCCGGCCGCGCGCGACCCGCCGATCGAGTGCCGCAGCACCCGTACCTTCATCGCGATCAGGACGCCAACCACGACGGGCCCTTCACCTCGGCTACGTCGGCCCCGACCAGTTCGACGAACCGGTCTTCGAGGGAGCGGCCGGCCCGCACCTCGTCGAGGGGCCCGGCGGCGGCGACGCGGCCCCCGTCGATCACCGCGACGTGGTCGCAGAGCTGCTCGACCAGCGCCATGACGTGGCTCGACAACACGACGGAACCGCCACCGGCGACGAAGCCGCGCAGCATGGCCCGGATCGTCAGCGCGGAGACGGGATCGACCGCCTCGAACGGCTCGTCGAGCACCAGCAGGCGAGGGCCGTGCAGCAGCGCGGTGGCCAGCCCGATCTTCTTGCGCATGCCCGTCGAGTAGTCGATCACGAGGGTGTGTTCGGCCTGGTCGAGCTCAAGGATCTCCAGCAGCTCACCGGCCCGCGCGCCCGCCGTGGCGCGGTCGAGCCCTCGCAGCCGGCCCAGGTAGGTGAGCAGTTCGCGGCCCGTCAGCCGTTCGGGCAGGGCCAGCCCGTCGGGGAGCACGCCCACCCGCGCCCGCGCGCCGATGGGATCGGCCCACACGTCGACGCCGAAAACGCGGGCGTGGCCGGTGTCGGGGCGCAGCAGGCCCACGGCCATGGACAACGAGGTCGTTTTCCCGGCGCCGTTGGGGCCGACCAGGCCGTAAAAGGATCCGGGTGGGACAGAAAGGCTCACATGGTCGACCGCTATTTTCGGGCCGAAGCGTTTGCCGAGTCCGTCGAGTTCCAAAGCCGCTGTCACGACGGCACCTTATCGGCACAAGGGCAGCCATTTGAATACGTAGTAATTGTGGAATTATGTCCCGTTCGCGCCATCTTTGCCGGGAGCCCGGAATTCTGTCGCGAACTCGCGTAACGAACCTCGAAATCCCGGCAATATGCTCATATGACTTCACCGGATGAGGACGTCGAGCATGCCCTCCGCGCGTTGAAGCACAACCCCACCGCCGCCGTCGCCATCGAGGCCGCCCGCACCGTCGACGAGCGGCTGCGGGCCGCGGGGCCCACGCCCTCCCTCGTCCAGGCCGCCGCCACCGCGCACTCCCGTGCCGGGGAACTCCTCCTGGAGCGGGCCGTGCCGGGGCTGGGCATCTCGTTCGTCGACGCCGCCGTCATGGCGCGGCGGACCTCTCCGGATCTCACCGAGGCGGCGCGGCACCTGCTCGCGGCGGTCTGCCACGACCCGCACGACGCCCACGCCCTCCTGCTGCTCGGCTCGGTCGCGCTGGCCACCGGCGAGCACGAGGCCGCGCTCGCGGCGGTCGGGCAGGCGCGCCCGGCCGAGCCCGAGCACGCCGCGATGCTCGGCACCCTGTACGCCTGCCTCGCGGCCTACGACCCCGGCACGCACGAGGGCCGCAGGCTCTCGATCCTGCGCGCCGCCCTGGGAGCCCCGCCCAGCCTGATGCGCCCGCCCGCGTTGCTGGCGCTGGGGAACCTGCTGACCACCAAGTCGGAGGCGCCGCAGGACCTGGCCGAGGGGGTCGACGCCCTGGTCGAGCTGATGGAGCAGGCCAAGCCCGGCGACCCCGAGTTCGAGCACGCCATGATCCTGGTGCTCGCGGCGATGTGCCGCCATCTGACCGTCGAGTTCCCCGCCGACTTCGGCCGCCTCGCCGCGGCGCTGCCCTGGGGCACCCGCGACGACCTCACCCTGGCCTGCGCGGCGGCGTGCCGGTCCCGGGTCGAACAGGAGCCCGAATACCTCACCGAGACCGCCCGCCACCTGCGCAAGGCCGTCGAGCGACCCCGGCCCGACGACCGGGAGACGTTCCTGCTGGCCGGGGCGGGGCTGGTGCTCTTCTACGACCGATTCGTGGCCAAGTTCGCGCTCGAATGGCTGAACGCCGCCGACCGGTGCTGCGACATCCTGGAGGCGCTGCCCTACAACACGGACGTGGCAGCCATGCGCCGGGCGATTGCGGAGCAACGGTCTGCTTAGAGCAAAATGTCCTTTATGACCGACATGCTCACCCGGTACGCCCGCCTCCTCGCCGCCTCCGCGGACGCCCACGTCGCCCTCCAGGGCGGCAAGGTGTCACGGAGCGACGACATGTGGCTGGCCGACTTCGGGGGAGCGGCCGGGTTCGCCAACGGGGCGACGCTGCTGCGAGAGCCCGAGAACCTGGGCAAGCTGGCCGACGAGGCGCTCGACTTCGCCGACCTGCACGAGGGTCCCGGCCTGTTCTACTTCTGGGGCGGCTGGCCGTTGCCCGAGCCGGTCGCGCCCTGGCGCCCCGACGGGCAGCCGCCGCTGATGATCCGGGAGCCCGGCGAACCGCCGCGACTGCCCCACCACGTCGAGGAGGTCACCGGCGACCCCGCCGAGTTCGAGGCGACGGTGGCGCGGGCCTACCCGCTCGACCGGGCGGGCTGGCAGCCGGGCCGCCTGTTCGGCGGCGACGTCCACGGCACCGGCTGGCGGTTGTTCCTCGGGCGGCTCGACGGGCTGCCGGTGGCGACCGCGGCGGCGTACACGCAGGACGGGCTCACCGAGGTCAACTACGTGTCGGTGGCTCCGGAGGCGCGCGGCCGGGGGTTCGCCGCGGCCGTCACCTTCGCCGCCGCCTGCTCCGACCCCGCCGCGTCGGCCATGCTGCTGGCCAGCGACCTCGGCCTGCCGGTCTACCGGAAGATGGGGTTCCGGGAGCTGACCCGGTTCCACATGTGGGCCTACGAGCGCTGACGCGGCGGCAGCGGGAAGAAGCCGCTGGTGCGGTTGACGTAGTCGACGTACTCCTGGCCCTTGCTTTTGGCCATGCGCTTCTCGGTGAGGGCCTTGCCGCTCTTGGAGATCAGCAGATAGGTCATCAGCCAGGGGCAGACGATCGTGACGAGCGCCCACGGGGTGCCGAGGGCGATGAGGAACAGGCCCCACCACACGGCGGCGTCGCCGAAGTAGTTGGGGTGGCGCGTCCACGCCCACAACCCCTGGTCCATGACCCGGCCCTCGTTGGCGGGGTCGGCCTTGAACCGGGCCAGCTGCGCGTCGCCGATCGCCTCGAACGCGAACCCGACGATCCAGAACGCCACGCCCAGCCAGGTGAAGACGTTGAGCGGCTGCGGCTGGAACATGGCGATCTGCACCGGCAGCGACACGAACCACATGACCGCGCCCTGCGGCAGGTAGATCTTCCTGAGCACGAAGGGCACCACCGGGCCGGTGTTCTGGCGCAGCATGGCGGCGTACCGGGGATCCTCGCCCTTGCCCCGGTTGCGGTGGTGGATGTACGCGCCCAGCCGCACCCCCCAGATCGCGGTGAGCACCAGCGCGAGCAGCGACCGCGCCAGATTGCCCTCGCCGGAGGCGAGCGAGAGCACGAACGACACGATCGCCACGACCACGAAGCCGAGGCCCCAGACCGAGTCGACGATCGACTGGTTGTTCGTGCGCAGCGCGTAGGCCATGGTCGCGGCCATCGTCAGCACGACGGCCACGAGGGTCGCCGCCAGATTGATCCAGATCACGTCAACCGTCTACCCGCTCGATGAGCACCGCCACCCCGAGCCCGGCCGCGCCGCTGACGGCGGCGACGCCGTAACGGCCGCCGAGGCGGGTCAGGTTCTCGGCGCACTGCCCGACCATGATCGCGCCGGTCGCGCCGAACGCGTGCCCCATCGCGATCGTGCCGCCTCCGGGGTTGAGCCGGTCGGGGCCCGGCCCGAGGTCGCGCCGCAGCCGCAGGCACAGGGCCGAGAAGGCCTCGGCGAACTCGTAGACGTCGACGTCGGCGGGGGTGAGCCCGGCCCTGGCGATCACCTTCTCGACGGCGGCCTGCCCGGCGGTCAGCATGACGACCGGGTCGACGGCGGCGGTGGCGGCGCCCACGATCCTGATCGGGCTCTCGGCCGTGCCGAGGACCAGCAGCGCCGCCCCGTCGGCCAGGGCGGGGGAGGAGCCGACCGTGTGGTGGTGGACGATCTCGCCGACCTCCGGATGGGCCTTCAGCGCGATGGCGTCCTGCGCCGGGTCGGCGAAGGCGGGGGCCAGCGCGGCCAGCGACTCCATCGTGGTGCCCGGCCGGATCAGCTCGTCACGGTCGAAGAGCGATCCGTCGGCGCGGGGCACCGGGATCACCGAGCCGGCGAAGTCGCCCCGGTCCCAGGCCGCCGCGGCCTTCGTGTGGGTCTCGACGGCGTACGCGTCGAGCTGCTCGCGGGTCCAGCCGTCGACGGTGGCGTTGAGGTCGGCGGCCACCCCCATGTGGATCGAGCCGACCCGCTCGATCGTCGCGGGGTCGGTCCAGAGGGGCGCGCGGTCGCTGAACATGGGCACGCGGGACACGCTCTCGACGCCGCCGGCGACCGCCAGGTCCATCTCTCCGGCACGGACGCGCGCCGCCACCTGCGCCACGGCGTCGATCCCGCTGGCGCAGAAGCGGTTGACCGTCCCGCCCGGGACCGCCTCGCCCCATCCGGCCAGCAGCGTGGCCACCCGGGCGAGGTTGCCGCCCTGCTCGCCGACCTGGGAGGCCGATCCGACGATCACGTCGCCGACGGCGGCCGGGTCTAGCCCCCGGTCGACGAGCGCCCGTTGAAGGCCGGCCACCAGGTCGACCGGGCTCCGGTGGTGCAGCGAGCCCTTCGGGGAGCCCTTGGCGCGGGGGGTGCGCACGTAGTCGAGGACGTAGACGTCAGACACGTTTGCACTGTAACTCTGTTTGTTGTAGTACGGGAAGCATGCCGGAAGCCGTATGGGTCCTGGGCGGCCACCAGACCGACTTCGCCCGCAACTGGTCGCGTGAGGGCCTCGACTTCGCCGACCTCACCGCCGAGGTGGTGCGCGGCACCCTCGGCGACGCGGGCGTCCGCGCCGCCGACGTCGACGTCGTCCACGTCGGCAACGCCTTCGGCCAGCTCTTCACCGGCCAGGGCCAGCTCGGCGGCATGCCCGCCACCGTCGTGCCCGAACTGTGGGACGTGCCCGCCACCCGGCACGAGGCCGCCTGCGCCTCCGGCGGCGTGGCCCTGCTCGCGGCGATGGCCGACATCGAGTCGGGCCGCTACGACTGCGCCCTCGTCCTCGGCCTGGAGCTCGAACGCACCGTCCCCGGCGACGACGCGGCCGGTCACCTGGGCGCCGCCGCCTGGGTCGGCCACGAGGGCCAGGACGCCAAATTCATGTGGCCCCACATGTTCAGCGCCCTCACCGACGAGTACGACCGCCGCTACGGCGTCGACGAGGCCCACCTGCGGGCCATCGCCCGCCTGAACTTCTCCAACGCCGCGGCCAACCCCAACGCCCAGACCCGGAAGTGGACCTTCACCGACGCGAGCTTCGCCGCCGACGACGCCGCCAACCCGGTCGTGGAGGGCCGCGTCCGCCGCACCGACTGCTCCCAGATCACCGACGGCGGCGCGGGCCTCGTCGTGGTGGGCCGCCGCTTCCTGGAGCGCACCCGCTCTCGCCCGATGGCGCAGCTCCTCGGCTGGGGCCACCGCACGGTCGGCCTGCCCCTGGACCAGAAGCTCGCCCGCAGCGCCGGAGAGCCCTACGTCCTCCCGCACGTCCGCCGGGCGATCACCGACGCCTTCACCCGCGCGGGGGTCTCTTTGGCGGAAATCGACGGCATAGAGACACACGACTGCTTCACCATGTCGGAGTACGCCGCGATCGACCACTTCGGCATCACCGGCCCCGGGGAGAGCTGGAAGGCCGTCGAGAACGGCGACCTGGAGATCGGCGGGCGGATCCCGGTCAACCCGAGCGGCGGTCTGATCGGCGGGGGCCATCCGGTCGGCGCGACCGGGGTGCGGATGGTGCTCGACGCCGCCAGGCAGGTGGCGGGGCGGGCGGGGGCCTACCAGGTCGAGGGGGCCCGCCGCTTCGGCACGCTGAACATCGGCGGCAGCACGACCACGACCGTCAGCTTCGTGATCGGGACAGGGGAGTGACGATGGACGTCGACGTCGTGGCACGGATCCTGTCGACCCTCCCGGAAGACGACGACCACCCCTACCGGACCGGCCCGTGGCGTCCGCAGACCACCGAGTGGCGGGCCGACGACCTCGACGTGGTCGGCGAGATCCCCGCCGACCTCGACGGCGTCTACCTGCGCAACACCGAGAACCCCGTCCACCCGGCCATCGAGCGCTACCACCCGTTCGACGGCGACGGGATGGTCCACGTGATCGGGTTCCGCGACGGCCGGGCCTTCTACCGCAACCGCTTCGTCCGCACCGACGGCTTCCTCGCCGAGGCCGAGGCCGGGCACGCGTTGTGGGCGGGCCTGGCCGAACGCCCGTCGCTCTCGCTGCGCGACGGCCGGGGCGCGCGGGGCGGCCTGAAGGACTCCTCCTCGACCGACGTCGTCGTGCACGCCGGGGTGGCGCTGACCAGCTTCTACCAGTGCGGCGACCTCTACCGGCTCGACCCGCTGACCCTGGAGACGCTCGGCAAGGCCGAATGGCACGGCGACTTCCCCTACGCCTGCGGCGTCTCCGCGCACACCAAGGTCGATCCGCGCACCGGGGAACTGCTGTTCTTCAATTACGGCACCGACGAGCCCTACATGCACTACGGCGTCGTCTCCGCCGACGACCGGCTGACCCATTACGTCGACGTCCCGCTGCCCGGCCCCCGGCTGCCGCACGACATGGCGTTCACCGAGAACTACGCGATCCTCAACGACTGCCCGATGTTCTGGGACCCCGACCTGCTGAAGAAGGGCAGGCACGCGGCCCGCTTCCACCCCGACCTCCCGTTGCGGATCGGCGTCGTCCCCCGGACGGGCTCGACGGTCCAGTGGTTCGAGGCCGCGCCGACGTATGTCCTGCACTGGGTGAACGCCTACGAAGAGGGCGACGAGATCGTGCTCGACGGCTTCTTCCAGGAGGACCCGGAGCCCAGGGACGTCGGCGACGGCAGCCACTACCAGCGCATGTTCCGCTTCCTGGCGCTCGACCGGATGAAGACGAAGCTGCACCGCTGGCGGCTGAACCTGAAGAGCGGGCGGTGCCGGGAGGAGCGCCTCACCGACTCCGTCACCGAGTTCGGGGTGCTCAACGCCCGGTACGGGGGCGTCGGCTACCGCTACGCCTACGCGGCCACCGGGGTCGAGGGCTGGTTCCTGTTCGACGGGCTGACCAAGCACGACCTGCTGACCGGCAAGGAGGAGACGTACAAACTGCCGCCGAACGTCTACGGCAGCGAGCCCGCCATGGCCCCCCGGGCCGGGGCGGTCGACGAAGACGACGGCTACCTGGTCACGCTGACGACCGACATGAACGACGACCGGTCGGAGTGCCTGATCTTCGACGCGGCCCGGCCCGCAGACGGCCCGCTGGCCCGCGTCCGCCTGCCCGAACGCGTCTCCAGCGGCACCCACGCCACCTGGGCTCCGGGTGACTCGATCCCCGGCTGGCGCACCGCGGACTCACCCGAACGGGCCGTCCGGCTTGCCTGAGCCCGGAACGCACCCCACCGTTCTCGCGCCGGGCGGGACGAACGCGGTCGGCATGACCCTCGGCCTGGTCGGCGACGAGTGGAACCTGCTCATCCTCCGGTACGCCATGATGGGCGCCCGGCGTTACGGGGAGTGGCGCGCCGCGCTGCCGATCTCCCACGCCGTGCTGACCGGGCGGCTGGCCCACCTGACCGAGACGGGCGTGTTCGACAAGACGTCCACCCCCTCGAAACGGCCGGAATACCGGCTGACCAAACGCGGGCGCGACCTGTGGCCGGTGCTCCTCACCGTCTGGGCGTGGGAGTCGGCGTGGGTGCCCGACCACGCCGAGCCGCTGCCGGTGATGGCCCACCGGGGCTGCGGGTCGGAGTTCACGCCCGTCCTGGACTGTCAGGCGTGCGGCGAGGCGGTGCTGCCGCGCGACGTCGCCGGGACCTTCGGCCCGTCGGGGACGTGGGAGCGGTCGGTGCCGTCCGGCACGACCCGGCGGCGGGTCGCCTCCGCCTCGGCCGGGTTGTTCCCGCAGACGATGACCCTGATCGGGAACCGCTGGTCGGCGGCCATCCTCGGCGGGGCCTTCCAGGGTCTCCACCGGTTCCGCGACTTCGAGCAGCGCCTCGGCGCGCCGCCCGCGATCGTGGCCGACCGGCTGCGGGTCTTCCGCGACCTGGGCATCTTCGAGCAGGCGCCGTCGGCCGACCGGGCCGACTGGACGACCTATCACCTGACCGACAAGGGCCGGGCCTTCTTCCCCGTCGTGGTGACGGCCATCGCGTGGGGACAGCGGTGGTTCCGCGCGCCCGAGGGGCCGGCGCTGGTCTATCGGCACCTGGGCTGCGGGGAGGTGTTCCTGCCCCGGTTGTCGTGCGGGAGGTGCGGGGTGGCGCTGCGCGGGCACGACGTCGCGGTGCAGCGCCCCGGCTGACCGGCGGTCAGCGTGCCGCGTGGCCGGGCACCGGCTCGCGGGCCCGTTCGCCGGTCGGCGGCGCGGCCCTCCTCCGGGTGACCGGGCGGCCCAGCAGGATGCCGGCGAACGTCAGGGCCAGGCCGCCGAGCTGGACCGGGGTCAGGGTCTCGGCGGCGACCAGGGTGCCGACCACCACGCCGGTCACCGGGTTGAGCAGGCCGATGAGGCCGACCGTGCCGGCCGGGAGGTGGCGCAGGCCGGTGAACCACGCGGCGAAGGCCAGGGCGGTGGCGATCACCGAGACGTAGGCGTACGCGCCGATCGCGGGGGCGTCCACGGCCGGGGGCGCGCCCTCGGCGAGGACGGCGACCGGGAGCAGGACCAGCCCGCCCGCCGTGAGCTGCCAGGCCGTGGACGACAACACCTCGACCCCCGTGCTCCACCGTTTGGCCAGGATGAAGCCCACCGACGACAGGATCATCGCGGAGACCGACGCGAGCACGCCCCAGCCGTTCACCGCCTCGGCGCCGGTGAGGACGGTCAGCGCCACCCCGGCCACGCCGACGGCCGCGCCGGCCAGGTGGGTGACGGCCGGGCGCTCGGAGACCAGGCCCCAGGCCAGCAGCATCATCACCATCGGGGAGGTCGCCATGATGGTGGACGCGACACTCGACGGAAGCAGCTGCGCGGCGAGGTAGATCAGGGCGAAGAAGACGCTCATGTTCAGCGTGCCGAGCACGAGCGAACGCCACCACCACCCGCCGCGCGGGAGCCGGCGGGTCAGCAGCAGCAGAAGCAGACCGGAGGGAAGGGCCCGGAACACGGCGCCGTAGAGGGGGTGGGTGGCGGGCAGGTATTCGTGGGTGACGTAGTAGGTCGTGCCCCACGCGATGGGCGCGATCGCCGTGACCGGCGCCCACCGCCAAGTAGCTTCCATGGAAGTCAATATAGCTTCCAAGGAAGATATATCCTGACCCGCGTGATGGATCACGTCGCGCGCATCCAGCAGGAGTGGGCCCGCGAGCGGCCCGACGTCGACGTCAGGCCGGCCGGGGTCATCGGCCGCCTCCACCGCGTCGCCGGGCATCTCACCGAACGGCTCTGCCTCGTCTACCGGCGGTTCGGGCTGGCCGAGGGCGAGTTCGACGTGCTGGCCACCCTGCGCCGGGCCGGGGCCCCGTACGAACGGGCCCCCGGCGAACTGGCCGCCCACACCATGGTGACCACAGGCGCGATGAGCAAGCGCGTCGACCGCCTGGAACAGGCCGGGCTCGTCACCCGCCGACCCAGCGAGTCGGACGGCCGGGGCCGCGTGGTGGCCCTGACGACGGCGGGCCTGGAGCTGATCGACGCGGCATTCACCGAGCACATGGCCAACGAACGCCGCCTCCTCGACGCGCTGGCCCCCGACGACGCCGAACGCCTCGAAGAGATCCTGACCAGGTGGCTGGCCGTCTTCGAACTCCCCGTCGGCGAACCTCCCGCCTGAGACGCGCGCATCCGGACCATGGCGCCGCCCGGGTCGGCGGGCGGCGCCATGGTGGCGGAGCCGTGACGGAAGAGGGACCTAGCGGCGGAACGGGCCCGTCACGCAGTAGGTGATGCCGCCCGAGGACGAACCCGACGTGCCCCGCTGCGAGGAGAAGTAGAGGCGGTCGCCCGCCGGGTTGAAGGCGGGGCCGGTGATCTCCGACGAGCCCTGGTTGTTGATGCGGAGGAACGGCGAGATCTTGTCGTCGGGGGTGATCAGGCAGATCTCCATGTTGCCGCCGTCCTCGGCGACGTAGAGGTCGCCCGCGGTCGAGCCCGTCACGTTGTCGACGCCGGTCAGCGGAGGTGTGCCCGAGGAGACGAGGCTGTCGTCGTAGGCGAGTTCGTAGGTGTTGTTCGTCAGGTTGACCTGCCAGACGCGGTTGTCGCCCTTGGTGGTGAACCACACCGTGTCGTCGGCGTAGTAGCAGCCCTCGCCGCCGTTGAAGGCCTTCGAGCCGGAGACCTGGTTGCGGGTCGCCGTCGGGTCGCCGTCGGGGTCGGGGACGTTGGCCCAGGTGAACGAGCCGCTGGTGGCCGAGCCCGCCACCATGACCTGGAGGGTGCCCGACGACAGGTCGCCCCACGTGGTGGGCACGAAGCGGTAGAAGCGGCCGTTGGACTCGTCTTCGGTGAGGTAGATCACGCGGCGGACCGGGTCGGCCGCCGCGGCCTCGTGGGTGAACCGGCCCATCGCCGGACGCTGGACCGCCGCGCCGCCGAAGGGGTAGGTCTCGTACACGAAGCCCCTGCTGACCTCTTCGCAGGACAACCACGTGTTCCACGGGGTCTTGCCGCCCGCGCAGTTCTGCCGGGTGCCCGACAGGATGCGGTTGGCCGAAACGACGTTGCCCGAGGCGTCGAACCGGATCGCCGAGGCGCCGCCGCCCGGGTTGATCTCGGAGTTGGAGACGTAGATCCAGCCCGATCCGTCGGCGAAGCACGCGCCGCCGTCGGGGGCGTCGTGCCAGGTGTACGAGGTGCCGGGGACCACCTGCCGCGATCGGGCCACCACCCGGCTGGTGAAGCCCGCGGGCAGCCGGATGCCGTTGGCGTCGGCCGCCTGGAGGGCGCCGTAGGGGCCGGTCGCCGGCTGGGCCGGGGCGGCCAGGGCGGCGCCCTGCCAGAGGGATCCGGTGAAGGCCACCGTGCTCGCGCCCAGCACGGAAGCACGAAGGAAATTGCGTCTTTCCATGATTTCTTACCTCCTTGACCGGGACTGTAAGCCGCGTAATGTTTACACACGGTGAACGCAGCGTGGGCGCTGAGTGACGGGTTTGGTATGACCGAGTTTCCGGCATCATCCCGAAATGAGCCCGTACACGCTGCCGTTGACCAGCGAATCCGCCGACGTCGGCACCGCCGGTGGGAAAGGCGCCTCCCTCGCGCGGCTCGCGTCGGCGGGGCTGCCGGTGCCGGGCGGTTTCCACGTCGTCACCACCGCCCGCGAGGCCGGGATGAACCGCGAGGTGACCGCCGAGATCACGGCCGCCTACCGGGCGATGGGAGAGGACGTGCCGGTCGCGGTGCGGTCGTCGGCCACGGCGGAGGACCGGCCCGACGTGTCGTTCGCGGGGCAGCACGACACCTACCTCGGGGTCCGGGGCGCGGCGGCGGTGATCGACGCGGTGGAGCGGTGCTGGCGGTCGCTCGACAACGACCGGGCGCGGGCCTACCGGGAACGGGAGGGCATCGACCGGCCGGGCATGGCGGTGGTCGTCCAGGAGCTCGTCGACGCGTCGGTGTCCGGGGTGATGTTCACCGAGCTCGACGGGAAGCTGGTGATCAACGCCGCCTGGGGGCTGGGGGAGACCGTCGCGGGCGGCACGGTCACGCCCGACGTCTACGCCGTCGGCCGCGACGGCGACATCGAGGAGACGATCTCCGACAAGACCGTCATGGCGGGCACGTCGGGGCTCGTGCCGGTGCCGGGCGACCTGCGGTCGGTGCCCACGCTGACGCGCGAGCAGGTGATGGCGCTGGCCGGGCTCGGACGGCGCATCGAGATCCTCTACGGCATGCCGATGGACGTCGAGTGGGGGATCGCCGAGGGGAAGCCGTACATCCTGCAGGCCCGGCCGATCACCGGGCGGCGCGAGCTGTGGAACGACTCGCTGCTCGGCGACTACCTGTGGAGCAACGGCAACCTGGGGGAGGCCATCCCCAGCGTGATGACGCCGGTGACCTGGTCGGTGGTCCAGCGGTTCATGGCCGACGCGATGATCAGCGGGTCGTTCGCGGGGCATCCGATGTGCGGGAACATCGGCGGGCGGTTCTACATGAACCTGTCGGTCCTGCTGACCATCGGCGACTCGCTGGGCCTCAACCGGGTGATCAGAGACAGCCTGGAGCCGGTCTTCGGGCGGCTGCCCGAGGGCGCCGAGATCCCGCTGCTCCCGCTGACCCGGCGGCAGTTCGTACGCGGCGTCGTCCCGCTGCTGAGAGGCCGGCTGGCCCTGGTCCCCTACGCCCGGCGGCTCGACCGCATGCTGCCCCGCCTGCGGCGCCGGGCCGACGACCTGCGGACCCTGATCGCCGTCAGCAACGACCTGACCGGCCTGTGGCGGGGCGCGGTCGAGCCCTACTTCCGCGACTGCAACCGCCTCCTGGCCGCCGCCGGACGTCAGGACGCCGGCAGCCTGATCTTCCTGCGCAACCGCCTGGAGCACCTCGTCGGCGCGGCCGACGCCAACGCCCTGACCAGCGGTTTCGGGGCCCACCTGGAGAGCATGGGCCCGCTGCTCGGCCTCGGCGAGGTGAAGCGCGGCCGGTTGTCACGGCAGGAGTACGCCCACCGGTGGGGCCACCGCTGCTCCGACGAGCTCGAACTGTCGGCCCCCCGGCCCGGCGAGGACCCGCGCTGGCTCGACCGGGAGCTCGCCGGTCTGTCGGAGGACCCGATCGGCCTGCTCAACCGGCAGGAGGAGGCCTCGCGGGCGGCGTGGCGGCGGTTCAAGGAGCACGATCCGCGCAACGCCTACCGCTACTGGGGCCTGATCCGGCGGTGGAGCGAGATCGTCCAGGCCCGGGAGGAGGCGCGGTCGGAGGCGGTGCGGGCGTTCTGGGTGCTGCGCGACTGGGTGCGCCGGGCCGGGGCGGTCACCGGGATCGGCGACGAGGTGTTCTTCCTGCGGATCGGCGAGATCCTGCGGCTGCTCCGGGGCGATCGGGCGGTGCTCGCCCTGACCGACGCGCGGCGCGCGGCCTACGACCACTACCGGTCGCTGCCGCCCTACCCGGGGGTGATCCGGGGCGTGTTCGACCCCGACCGGTGGGCGGCCGACCCCGACCGGCGCTCCGACTACGCCGACGCCGCCCTGCGGCCCTCCGCCCGCGACGGGTCGATCAACGGCTTCCCCGGCGCGGCGGGGGTGGTGGAGGGCATCGCCCGCGTCATCCCCTCGATGACCGAGGCGGAGCACCTGGCCGCTGGGGAGATCCTGGTGACGAACGTGACCAACGTCGGCTGGACCCCGCTGTTCCCCCGTGCCGCCGCCGTGGTCACCGACGTCGGCGCCCCGCTGTCGCACGCCGCGATCGTGGCCCGCGAGCTGGGCATCCCCGCCGTCGTCGGCACCGGAGACGCGACCAGCCGCATCCGCGACGGCGCCCGGGTGCGGGTGGACGGTTCGGCCGGGACGGTCGAGGTCCTCGACTAGGGAAGAATGGCCGGGTGGTCGAGACGGGGTGTCCTTGCGGGTCTCGCAAGGCATATCGGGAGTGTTGCGGACGGTTCCACGCCGGGCAGGCGGCGGCGCCGACCGCTGAGGCGCTGATGCGGTCGCGGTTCTCCGCCTACGCCAAGGGCGACACGGCCTATCTGCTGACCACCTGGCACTCCACGACCCGGCCGCCGCGCCTCGACCTCGACCGGAAGACCCGGTGGACGGAGCTGGAGATCCTGGAGACCTCCGGCGGGTCGGCGATCCACACCGACGGGACCGTCCGGTTCCGGGCCCACTACGTCGAGCGGGGCAGGGCCGGGGTCATGGAGGAGAACAGCGCGTTCTCCCGTGAGAACGGCCGCTGGGTCTATGTCGCCGCTCTCTGACCTCGGCCTGCGCCGCTACCCCGACGACCCGCGCGACCCCTTCCGGGCCTGGGACGCCGCCGACGAATACCTCCTCGGCGAACTGGGCCGGCTCGGCGGGCCCCACGGCACGGTCGTCGTGTTCGGCGACCGCTGGGGCGCGCTGGTCACCGCGCTCGCCGAGCACCGCCCGGTCCAGATCACCGACTCCTACCTGACCCAGCGGGCCACCCGGGCCAACCTCGACCGGCTCGGCCTGCCCGAGGCCACGCTGCTGTCGACCCAGGACGCCCCGCCCGCCCGGATCGACACGCTGCTGGTCCGGATCCCCAAGAGCCTGGCCCTGCTGGAAGACCAGCTCATCCGGCTCGCGCCGGCCGTCCACGAGGGCACCACGATCCTCGGCGCGGGCATGGTCAAGGAGATCCACACCTCCACGCTGGCCCTGTTCGAGAAGATCCTCGGCCCCACCCGCACGTCGCTGGCGGTGAAGAAGGCGCGGCTGATCTTCACCGAGCCGCGCCCGACGCCGGTCGCGAGCCGGTTCCCGGTGAGGTACACCCACGAGGGTCTCGACCTGGTCAACCACGCCGGCGTGTTCTGCGCCGACCGGCTCGACATCGGCACCCGGTTCTTCCTCAAGCACCTGCCCGCGACCGTCAAGGGGCAGCGGGTCGTCGACCTGGGCTGCGGCAACGGGATCGTCGGGGCGTTCGTGCTGCGCGACAACCCCGACGCCGAGGTGCTGTTCGTCGACGAGTCCTACGCCGCCGTCGCGTCGGCCCGGGCCAACGCGCCGGGCCCGGCCGGGTTCCTGGTCGGCGACGGGCTGGCCGACGCCGAGCCGGGGTCGGCCGACCTGGTGTTGTGCAACCCGCCGTTCCACTCCCACCAGGCCGTCACCGACGCGACGGCGTGGCGCATGTTCACGCAGGCCAGGCGGGCCCTGCGGCCCGGCGGCGAGCTGCGGATCGTCGGCAACCGGCACCTCGGCTACCACGTGAAGCTCAAGCGCCTGTTCGGCGAGGTGACGGTGGTGGCCGGCGATCCGAAGTTCGTCGTGCTGAGCGCGGTCAGGCGCGGGCCTCGATGACCAGGTTGAAGTCGGTCGTCAGGGCGGTCCTCACCCGGCCGAAACCGGCCTCGCGCAGCAGCGCCTCGATGCGGGAGGGGCCCGACTGGTTGCCCAGCCCGAGCTTCGCGCCCTCCGACAGGCCGTGCGGCAGGCAGAGCATGACCGAGGCCGCCGCGTAGGTGGCCGCGATCGGGTTGCCGACGGTGTCCTCCAGGCGGTCGGCCGCGAAGGGCTCGACGACCAGGACGGTGCCGCCCTCGGCCAGCGCCGCGCGGGCCCGCCTCGCCGCCGCCAGCGGGTCGCCCATGTCGTGGAGGGCGTCGAAGAAGCAGATCAGGTCCCAGGTGCCGTACTGCTCCTCGCCCGAGTCGGCGACGTGGAAGTGCACCCGCGCGTCGACCCCGGCGTCCTTGGCGGCCAGGCGGGCGGCCTCGATCGAGGGCTCGTGGGTGTCGACGCCCTCGAAGCGGGAGTTCGGGTAGGCCTCGGCCATCAGGATCGAGGACGTGCCCATGCCGCAGCCGACGTCGAGCACGCGGGCCCCGGCGGTCAGCCGCTCGGTGACGCCGTCGAGGGCGGGCAGCCAGTGGTCGACCAGGCTGTACCGGTAGAGCGGGGCGAAGAACCGCGACACCCCGTCGAACAGGTTGTCGTCGTGGCGGTGCCAGGCGAAGCCCTCGCCGGTCCGGAACGCCTCGGCCAGGTGGTCGGCGGCCTTCCACGAGGCGGCCTGGATCTGCGAGGCGGAGGCGCGCGCGGCGATCGTGGTGTCGTCGGCCAGCACCAGGGCGTGCTCGTCGGGCAGTCGGTAGGTGCCCTCGGCCGGGTCGTAGTCGACGTGCTCGGCGACGGCCTGCACCCGCAGCCACTCGCGGACGTAGCGCTCGGACAGGCCCGTCCTGGCGGCCAGGCCGGCGCTGGTGAGCGGGCCGGCGCCGGCCATGGCGCGGAAGAGGCCGAGCCGGTCGCCGAGGTGGGTCTGGAGGGTGAGGCTGGAGCCCAGGGCCTCCAGGGTGATCTTCATCGCGAAGTCTTCGAGTTTCTTGGTGTCCATGTCGTACACCCTGCCCATTTCGCATTTCACCGCCCTTTCACCGTTCTGTCGCCGGTCATGAAAGGGTGAAATCTCGGCCATTAGTATTGACGCCATTTCGGTGGGTAATGTGCATATTCCGGAACGGGGGATTCGAAATGCCGTACATCACCACGAACGACGAGGTCAGGATCTTCTACAAGGACTGGGGGACCGGGCAGCCCGTCGTCTTCAGCCACGGCTGGCCGCTCACCGCCGACGTCTGGGACAACCAGCTGCGCCTCGTCGCCGAGCACGGCTTCCGCGGCCTGGCCCACGACCGGCGCGGCGGCGGGCGGTCCGACCAGCCGTGGAACGGCAACGACATGGACACCTACGCCGACGACCTGGCAGCCCTGCTCGACACGCTCGACCTGCGCGACGTCGTCCTGGTCGGCCACTCGACCGGCGGCGGCGAGGTCACCCGCTACATCGGCCGCCACGGCACCTCCCGGGTCGACAAGGTGGTGCTGGCGAGCGCCGTCCCGCCGCACATGGCCGCCTCGATGCCGATCGAGGTCTTCGACGAGATCCGCGAGGGCGTCGCCGGCGACCGGTCGCAGTACTACCGGGAGCTCGCGCTGCCCTTCTACGGCTTCAACCGGCCCGACGCCCAGGTCAGCCAGGGGGCGATCGACGCGTTCTGGATGTGGAGCATGCAGGTCGGGGTCAAGAGCGCCTTCGAGTGCGTACGGGCGTTCTCCGAGACCGACTTCACCGAGGACCTGCCGCGGATCGACGTGCCGACCCTGGTCGCCCACGGCGACGACGACCAGATCGTGCCGTTCGAGGCGTCGGCCCCGAAAACCGCCCGGCTGATCCCCGACGCCACCCTCCAGGTCTACCCGGGGGCGCCCCACGGGATCAGGGGCGACTACGAGCAGGCGTTCAACGCCGACCTGCTGACGTTCATCGCGAAGTGAACGCGCGCCGGTGGAGGGCCTTCATCTCGGCCTCGAACTCCGGCACCGGGCCCCCGACGGCCACGCCGGGGGCCACCTCCTGGATCGGGAGGGGGCGCACCGGCGCCGACGGCGCGCCCCACCCGTCGCGCCACCCGGACAGCTGGGCGGCCGAGACGGCGTACACGATGCGGCCCAGGCCCACCCACGCGTGGGCGGCCGAGCACATCGGGCAGTGTTCGCCGGAGGTGTAGACCGTCGCGCCCGGCCGCTCCTGCGGCGGCAGGTTCGCCGCGGCCCAGCGGGCCAGCTCGAACTCGGGGTGGCGGGTCTGGTCGCCGGCGGCGGTCCGGTTGTGGTCTTCGGCCAGGACGGTCCCGTCGGCCGAGGCCAGCACCGAGCCGAACGGCTCCTCGCCCGCCTCGAACGCCTCGTGCGCCAGCTCGACGCAGCGCCGCAGATGCCGCAGGTCCGTCTCGGAAACCGTCATCGTCACCCTTTCACCGCACCGACCAGCCCGTTGACGAAGTAGCGCTGCAGGAACGCGAACAGCGCGATCACCGGCAGCACCATGATCAATGATGCCGCGAGCACCTCGTTGTAGCGGACGACGGTACCGGAAATCAGGGACTCCAGCCCCAGGGGCAACGTGTAGAGCGACTCGTCGTTGAGGGAGACCCGGCTCAGCACGTACTCGTTCCACGTCGGCACCGCCGTCAGCACCGCGATCGTGACGTGCGCGGGCCGGGTCAGCGGCAGGTAGACGCGCAGGAAGATCCGTGCCTCGCTCGCGCCGTCGGCCCGCGCGGCCTCGCGCAGCTCCTTCGGCACGCTCCGGTACGCCGCCGTCAGCAGCAGCACCGTCAGCGGAGCCGTGCCGTTGACGAAGGGCAGCACCAGCCCCATGTGGGTGCCGAGCAGGCCCAGCCGGTTCTCCAGGATCACCACCGGCAGCAGCACCGTGATCCCCGGGACGAACAGCAGCGCCACGAACAACCAGTAGAGCGCCTTCGCGCCGGGGAACCGGAGCACCGCGAACGCGTAGGAGGCCAGGCTGTAGACCACCAGCACGCCGAGCACCGTCAGCCCGGTCACGATCAGGCTGTTGCGGAAGTAGTCGACGAACGCGAGCTGGTTCCACGTGGTGACGATCGTGTCGAAGGTCGGCTCGCGCGGGATCAGGTGGCCGCCGTCGAGGATCTCCTCCCGCGTCTTGAACGCCCCCGACACCATCCACAGGAACGGGTAGAGGCTCAGCACGGCGTAGATCGACAGTGCCGCGTAGGCGGCGGTCCTCGCGACGCGGGCGGCGGTCACCGCACCCTCCTCAGCAGCCGGGCGTTGGCCAGGGTCAGCAGCACGGCGCCGACGAACAACAACCAGCCCAGCGCGCTCGACAGGCCGAGCGTCGGCGCCAGCCCCTTGAAGAAGGCCAGTTCGTAGGTCTCCAGGGCGAGCACGTTGGTGTGCCCGCCGGGCCCGCCGTTGGTCATGATCAGGAAGATCTGGAACCCGTGCAGCGAGTCGCGCACGCCCAGCAGCACGATCCCGGCCGTCATCGGCGTCAGCAGCGGCACGATGATCCGGCGCAGCACCTGGCGGGGGGCCGCGCCGTCGATGCGGGCCGCCTCGACCATGCTCGGGTCGATCGCCTGGAGCCCGGTCAGGTAGAGCAGCGTCGCGGTCGGCACCGCCGACCAGACCAGGATCAGGATCAGCGTCCAGAGCGCCGTCGACGGGTTGGCCAGCCAGCCCTGCGGCTGCGCCAGCGAGCCGAGGCCCGCCGAGCGCAGCATCAGGTTGATCGAACCCTCCGGTTCGAGCAGGTAGCGCCAGGCGTAGTAGGTGGCGATGCCGGTGGTGACGTACGGGAGGAAGTAGACCGAGCGCAGCAGCCCCCGCAGGCGGCGCACGGAGTTGAGCGTCACCGCCAGCGGCAGCGAGATCAGCACGGTCAGCAGCGGCACCGCCACGCACACCTGGAGGGTGTTCCACGCGGCCCGGCGCACCCCCGGGGCCAGCGCCGGGTCGGCCCAGAGCAGGTCGGCGTAGTTCTCCAGGCCCACCCAGATCCAGTTCGGGGTGAACCCGTTCCACGACGCGAAGCTCAGCGCGAGGCCGCTGCCGATCGTGTAGACGCCCATCACCGCGAAGAGGGCCACGGCCGGGAACACGAACGCCCAGCCGGTGACCCACTCCTTCCACCGGGACGCCATGGCTACTCGGCGGACTTCCACATCGCTCCGAAGATGGCGTCGAGCTCCTTGCCGGCCTGCGCCGGGTCGAGCTCCTTCAGCGGTGACAGCCGCACGAACGCGTCACCCGGCTTGACCTGGTCGTAGCCGCCCGGGAAGAACGTCGTGTCGCCCGCGTCGTAGGTGCTGGCGGGGTCGCCGGTGAAGTACTTCTGCAGCGCCGCCAGCTCGGGGCCCATCAGCGTGGCCGCCTCGGCGCCCAGGTCGGTGGCCGGCAGGTCGAGCGACTCCTTGGCGACGATGCCCGCCCCGGCCGGCGAGGTGACGTAGTCGATCCACTTCAGCGCGGCGGCCCGGTTCTTGGAGGTCGAGGTGACACCGAGGGAGGTCAGAGCCAACGGGGCCATCACGATGTCCTTGTGGGCTCCGGTCTCCGAGGGCGGGATCGGGAAGGTGAGCACCTTGTCGGGCGACATGCCGTTCTGCGCCAGGAACGCGAGGGTGAACGTGCCGCCGACGTTGTAGGCCGATTTGCCCTGGGCGAAGGCGATGTCGGCCTCGTCGATGCCGAGGGTCGTCGCGCCGGGCATCCAGTAGGGCGTGAGCTGCGCGTACAGGTCGAGGGTCTTGACCCCGTCGGGCGAGCCGAACCCGGCTGCGGTGTCCTTGCCGAACAGGCCCTGGAACTTCTCCTTGCCCAGGTAGGCGTGGGCGAGCGGCTGGTAGATCCAGTTGAACCCGACCTGGCTGACCTTCAGGCCGAGCGACAGGCCGCCCGCCTGCGGGTCCTTCTCCGTGGACGTCTTGAGCGCCGCCACGAACTCCTCCCAGCTGGCCGGGGGAGTGTCAGGGCTGAGCCCGGCGGCCTGGAGTTTCTCCTTGTTGGCGTAGACGATGCCGAACGCGCCGGCCGTGAACGGGACGGCGTACATCGACCCGGCCTTGGCCTGCTTGAACGGCGAGTCGGCCGCCGCGCGGTCGATCCGGCCCTGGTCGAGCACGCCCGCGTTCCGCGTGGACGGCAGGAACCGGCCCTTCCAGGCGTCGTTCACGTCGCCGCTGATGTCGGCGAGCAGGCCGGAGGCGCCGAGCTCCAGGTCCTCACCCGCGGCGTGGGCCTCCAGCACGTCGGGCAGGTCGCCCGTCTGGGCGGCGCTCTGGATCTTGCTCTTGAAGACGTCGTCGGGCGTGACGGCTTCGACCTTGACGCCGATGCCGGTCTGCGCGGTGAACTGCTCGGCGGCCTTCTGGAGGGCGGTCGCGTGCGACTGCTTGAAGGTCCACATCGTGAGCGACTGCCCGGACGCGGCCGGTTCGCTCGTCTGCCCGCCGCCTGACGAGCAACCGGCGGCCACCAAGGTGGCGACGGCGGCCAAGGACAGGATTCGCGCTTTCATAGATGCCATGTCGGCCCCCTGGGGGTGGGACGCAAATCGTTAAGACTGTCCCTGGAATTTACACGCGGGACACCCCGTGTCAAGGGTCAGGCCGATTCGCGGCGGACCAGCCGGGCGGGGATGATCGTCTCGGTCGAGCTCTCGGTGAGCGTGCCCGACAACCGGGCGAGCAGGCGTTCGCCGCAGGCGCGGCCGATCTCGCGCGCCGGGTTGGCCATCGTGGTCAGCCGGGGCGAGACCAGGCTGGCGGCCTCGATGTCGTCGAAGCCCATCACCGCCAGGTCGGCGGGGACGCGCAGGCCGCGGGCCGCCGCCGCGTCGAGGGCGCCCAGGGCCATGATGTCGTTGGCGCACAACACCGCGTCGGGCGGCTCCGCCAGGCCGAGCAGCCACGACGTGCCGCCCGCGCCGCCCGAGCGGCTGAAGCTGGTGTGCACGACCAGCCGGGGATCGGCCTCGATCCCGGCCGAGGCGAGGGCCAGCCGGTAGCCGGAGACGCGTTCGGCGGCGGGCCCCTCGGCGCGCGGCCCGCAGACGAAGCCGATGCGCCGGTAGCCCGCTTCGAGCAGGTGGCGGGTCGCCTCGGCGGCGCCGCCCTCGTCGTCGCTGTGCACCAGGTCGACGCCCTCCTGCACCTGCACGCCGCCCAGCCGGACCACCGGCAGCCCCGCCTCGATCACCGGCAGCAGGTCTTCGGCGTGGGTGTGGAAGACGGCGAAGGCCAGCCCGTCGACCTGCCGGGCGATCATCTGCTCGATCGCGGCACGTTCCATGTCGCGGTCGCCGTCGGTGTTGCTGATGATCTCGTCGTAGCCGGCCGGGCGCAGCACGTCCTGCAGCCCCCGGGCCAGCGCCGGATAGAACGGGTTGGTGATGTCGGGGATGACCAGCCCGATCGTCTGGCTGCGGTTGGTGCGCAGCCCTCTGGCCAGCACGTTGGGCCGGTAGCCGAGCCGGTCGATCGCCTCCAGCACCCGCCGCCGCGTCTCCGCCGCGACCGGCCGCCGCCCGTTGAGCGTGTGGGACACCGTGGTCGCGCTGACCCCGGCGGCCTGCGCCACCAGCAGGATGCTGGGCCGCCGCGCGTCGGCGCGGGGGGCGGGCGCGCGACGGACCGGCGGCGCGGCGAACGAGGCCAGCGCCTCCTTCAGCCGGTCGCGGGCCTCCTCGGCGGCGGTGGGCGCGGGCACGCCGTCGGCGACCCGCAGGATCGCCGACTCCCACACCCGCCGGGCCGCCGCCGCGATCAGCGCGCCGGTCACCCCGGCGCCGAGCTCCTCCTCCCGCGCCGCGAACGCCTCCCGGGCGTGCGCCCGCAGGTCGGCGTTGTCGCGGTAGACCCGCGCCCGCTCCCGGTCGATGACCCCGGTCGCGGCCACCCAGCCGGCCACGACCTGCGGCACCGGCTCCTCGGGCAGCGGCCCGCGCGGCAGCAGCAGCGGATCGGCGTCGAAGAAGAGCTGCTCCTTCGCCGGGAAGTAGTTGAACACCGTCTTGACCGCGACGTCGGCCTCGGTGGCGACGTCGGCGACCGTGACGGCGGCGAACCCGCGTTCGGCGAACAGCCGCAGCGCGGCCCCGGTGATCGCCCGGCGCGTCTCGGCCTTCTTCCGCTCCCGCCGATCCATGGAGGGATCGTATATCCACACGCACCTTGCACCGGCTGTAACTTCTACGGAGGCTCGATCCCCCCGTCCGGGCGGCGGACCCGGCCCGCCCATCGTTCGTGGAGGTGGGTTTCGGGTGGGAACCTGGCGGCGGCGGCCTCGTCGAGGTCGACGCCCCAGCCCGGGGCGTCGTGCGGGAACAGGTAGCCGCCGACCGGGTTGATCGTGCCCGGGAAGACCTCGACGACCGGGTCGGGGTAGACGTGGCCCTCCTGGATCTGGAAGGCGTGGGTGGTGACGTCGAGGGCGATGTTGGCCGCCGAGCCCACGGGGGAGACGTCGGCGGGGGAGTGCCAGGCGGTGCCGACCCCGTTCAGCTCGCAGAGCGCGACCAGTTTCCTGACCGGGGTCAGCCCGCCGACGGCCGAGACGTGCAGCCGCAGCAGGTCGACGCCGCCGTTCATGACCAGCCGGGCCGCGTCGGCGACCGAACCGAGCTGCTCCCCGGCCGCGATCGGCATCGGCGCCGCCGCCCTGACCTCGGGGAGGCGGTCGTAGTACTCGGGCGCGATCGGGTCCTCCAGGAAGAACAGCCGGTACGGCTCCAGCGCCCGCGCCAGCCCGACCGCCTGCTTCACCGTGAGCCGCGAATGGACGTCGTGCAGCAGCCCCGGCTCCTCGCCCAGCTCCTCCCGGGCCCGTTCGAAGAGCTTCGGGGTGTCGCGAAGGTAGCGCTGCACGTCCCAGCCGTCGGGGTAGGGCGCGTCCGGGTAGCCGCCCGGGGAGCCGGGTGCGCCGTAGTGGCCCAGGCCGGGCGCGCCGGTCTGCAGCCGGACGTTGCGGTAGCCCGCGTCGAGGAGCCGGCGGGCGTGGTCGAGGGTGGCCTCGATCGTGGCGCCCTCGGCGTGGAGGTAGGTGTCGGCGGCCGCTCTGACCCTGCCGCCGAGCAGCTCGTAGACGGGCATGCCGGCGCGTTTGCCCATGATGTCCCAGAGGGCCTGGTCGACCCCGGACAACGCGCTGTTCAGCACCGGCCCGCCCCGCCAGTACGACGAGTAGTGCACCATCCGCACGATGTCCTCGATGTCGGCCGGATGGCGGCCGACGAGCATCGGCCCGACGTGCTCGTCGACGGCGGCGGCCACGGCGTGGAAGCGCTGGGTGAAGGTGGCGCAGCCCAGGCCGTACAGGCCCGGATCGGAGGTGTCGACCCGGACGACCACCAGAGGCGGCCCTCCGGGCGCGGTCACGATCGACCGGACCCGGGTGATCCGCAGGTTGTCGCGCGGCGGCCAGGGGGCCTGGGTCTCGGGGATCACGTGTCCCCTCCTGAGCGGTCCGCCATCGGGAGAAGGTAGGCGACGCGACGGCTCGCGGGCAGTGGTGTCCGGGCGCGGTGGATCATCGAGCCGCTGCCGCGAAGAGGTGCCGGGCACGGAAGCCGAGCAGGCTCTCGGCCGCCGTCAGGTCGATCGGCGCCTCGCGGCCCTCGAATCTCCTCCGGCGTTCCACGTCGGGATGGAAGCGGTCGAGCAGCTCCTCGGTCGGCTGGGGGGCGAGGGTGTCGGGGGCCGTCACGAAGACGGCGTGGTAGCCGGTGAGGGGGGCCGTGACGGCCAGCCAGGCGGCTCGGGCGGCGTCGCGGTCGTCGAGGTAGGTCCACAGTTCGGCGGCCCCCGAGCCCGGGTCGTCGGCGTAGCGGGCGGCCGTGTCGTCGAACTTGTCGCCAGGGCCGCCGAGCAGCGGGTAGCGCAGCGCCACCACGGCCATCCCGAACCGCCGGGCCATCATCGCGCCGGTCGCCTCGTCGGCCTCTTTGGACAGGCCGTAGGGGTCCTCGTTCTGGAGCGGGAGCCGCTCGTCGATCGGCAGGTAGGCGGGGTGCAGCGGCTTGGCCGCCCAGGGCATCCCGGTCACCGACAGGCTGCTGGCCAGCGCCACCCGGGGCACCCCGAACCGCCCCGCCTCCTCCAGCACGACGAACGTCGCCCGGGTGTTGCCGCAGTAGACCTCGGCGGGCGTGCCGAGCGTGGGCGCGGGGATGGCCGCGAAGTGCAGCACCGCCTCGACCCCGGCCAGCGCCCGCCGGACCGTGGCCGGATCGCCCGCGTCGCCCACCACGGCCCGGTCGGCGTCGGTCGGTTCCCGATCGAGCGCGGTCGCCTCGACCCCCAGCTCCGCCAGCAGCGCGAGCGTGGCCCTGCCCAGCCTGCCCGCGGCCCCCGTGACCAGCACCCGGCGGGGTGTGTCGGCCATTCGATCACCCTCTCGCAAAACGTTTTGCTTATGAGCAAAACTCGGGGCAGGAGGGTTTGTCAACGTGCTTCGCCGGGCGATCTTATAGCCGGTATATCTAGGGGAAGTCGATGAAGCCCGGCGGCACCCGATCGGTCAGCCACACTCCGTTGGCGCTCACCCGGAACTCGTGGCCCTCGGCGTGCATGCGCCCGGCCTCCACGGTCAGCACCACCGGACGCCCCCGCCGCGCCCCCACCCGCTCGGCCGTGGCCACGTCGGGAGACAGGTGCACGTGGTGCCGGGCCATCCGCACCAGCCCCTCGGCCCGGATCGCGGCCAGCGCCGCCGGGGCGGTCCCGTGGTAGAGCACCTCGGGCGGCTCGACCACCGGCAGGTCGAGGTCGACCTCGATCGAGTGGCCCTGGCTGGCCCTGATGCGGCCGCCCTCGATGACGTACCGCTTCTTGTCGTTGGCCTCGACCACCTGGTCGAGTTCGGCGCGGTCGAAGGGGAAGCCGTGCGCGGCGGCGGCCGCGATCAGGTCGTCGACGGGGGTCCAGCCCTGCTCGTCGAGGACCAGGCCGATGCGTTCGGGCTGGTGCCGCAGGTGCTTGGCCAGGTATTTCGAGATGCGCACCATGCGCCGTTCGTCCATGGTCGTCGAGTGTGGCCGGAAAAACATGCCGCCGTCTTCTCGATTTTCGTTATCCGCAGGTCGTCGCGGGGTCTCCGGTTCAGACATCCCCTACGAAGGACAACCATGACTCTGACGACAGTTCCCCGCCGGCGCGCCGCGCTCGGGGGCGCCCTCGTGGCCGCCCTGAGCGCGTCCCTGATCACCGGTGTCGGGCCCGCCGAGGCCGCCGACACGCTGGTCTCGCAGGGTCGTCCCGCGGTGGCCTCGTCGGTCGAGCGGGGCGACCTGTCGGCGGCCGCGGCCTTCGACGGCAAGACGAGCACCCGCTGGTCCAGCAAGTTCGCCGACCCGCAGTGGATCCGCCTCGACCTGGGCAAGGTCACGCCGATCAGCCGGATCGTGCTCAACTGGGAGCGCGCGTACGCGACCGCCTTCCAGATCCAGACCTCGAACGACGCCGCGACGTGGCGGACCATCCACACCACCACCGCCGGCAAGGGCGGCGTGCAGACGATCGACGCGTCGGCCAGCGCCCGCTACGTGCGCCTCCACGCCACCAAGCGGTCCAGCCAGTACGGCGTCTCCCTGTGGGAGTTCCAGGTCTTCGGCGACGGCACTCCGGGCACGACCCCGACCACCACGCCCACGACGACCCCGAAGCCGACCCCCTCGTCGAGCCCGAGCACGCCTCCGGCGACCGCCAAGGGCAAGAAGGGCGTCGCGGTCTGGCAGATCCCCGGAGTCAACGCCGCCGTCGCCAACGCGCAGGCGAGCTGGTACTACACCTGGGCCGTCGACCACGCCAACATCACCACCCCGGCCGACAGCCAGTTCGTCCCGATGATCTGGGGCGCCAACAGCGTCACCGACGCCAATCTGGCCAAGGCCAAGGCGGCCGGCCCCTACCTGCTCGGCTTCAACGAGCCCGACTTCGCCGACCAGGCCAACATGACGGTCGAGAAGGCCCTCGAACTGTGGCCGAGGCTCCAGGACGCCGGCAAGATCCTCGGCGCCCCCGCCGTGGCGTGGGGCGGCGACCGCGCGGGCGGCTGGCTCGACCGCTTCATGACCGGCGCGAAGCAGCGCGGCTACCGCGTCGACTTCATCCCGCTGCACTGGTACGGCGGCGACTTCGTCACCGAGCGCGCCGTCCAGCAGCTCAAGGGCTACCTCCAGGCCGTGTACGACCGCTACAAGAAGCCCATCTGGCTGACCGAGTTCGCCCTGATCGACTTCAGCAACGGCGTCCGCTACCCGACCGAGGCCCAGCAGGCGGCGTTCGTGACCGAGTCGGCCAAGATGCTCCAGTCCCTCCCGTTCGTCGAGCGCTACGCCTGGTTCGGCATCGGCGCGGGCGCCAGCGGCGTCAACAGCGGCCTGTTCCGCGACAACGGCACCCCGACCGCGGTCGGCCGCGCCTTCCAGGCGCTGCCCCGCTAGCCACTCCGATCCGGCAGGACCGCCATCCCGGGACCCGCACCCCCGGCATTTCGCCCGGGTCCCGGGATGGCCCTGTTTTCACGGCATAATCCGACGATGCTCCGGTTATTGATCTCCGCGACCCTGGTGCTCGCCGGTGCGTCGGCGAGCGGGGGAGCGGCGGCCAGGGACCCCTGGCCGCACAAGTGGACCGTGTCGGTCTACCTCTGCGGCGGCACCGGGCTCGGCGTCGAAGAACACTGCCCGGAGGGCGCGGCGACACCGTCGCAGATCGACGCCGCGACCGTCGCGGTCGCCTCCGATCCGAGGATCACCGAGGCACGTCTCGTCGGTCCGGAGGAAGGAGCCGAAGGCTTCGAGCACACGGCCGAATGGTCGAACGCCCCCGACAAGACCGACTGGTCATCCTTCATCGCCGCGAAGGACCTCCCGTACTCCATCGAGGCCGAGGCGGTGGCCGAGGTCGTCCCCGAGGTCCTGATCGAGGACTTCGAGAAGATCCCCGCGGTCACCAACGTCTACGTCTGGCCGGTCATGTACTGGAGCGGCCGTGCGGATGTCCGCGTCCAGATGTGCGGACCCGCGACCGAGGAGGATCTCAGCTGCGCGGGGCGCGGCGCCGCCACGGGCGCGGAGCTGGCGGCGGTCGCCGACCACCTGCGGGCCCTGCCCGGCGATCCGATCGTCTACGAGGAGACCCCGGCGCATGCCCGGTGAAACTACCTCACCTATCTGCGCCGCCTCGGCCCACGGTGGAAACTGCCCACCGACGTCTGTTTCAGCACCATGTTCTGGGTGGACCTGGACGACACGACAGGCCTGACGGAGCTCCTCTACCGCCTGATCAGGTTGCCCGGAGTCCGGGAGGTCGGCCCGAACTGACGCATCCGCCGTAATCCGACGATGCTCTGATCAGCCCCGGCCCTCGTGTACGCCGGCGCCTCGGCCGGGAACGCCCGGTTCCGCGCGGTCTGATGGCCGTGGGGCCGTGGCCATCCCCGGGCCACGGCTTCCGCGGCGTTCTCCCGGGTCACCGTTCGATCTGGGCGTCCTGCTGCGCGTGCGTGGCGAAGAACGTCAGGATCGTGTCGGCGAGCGCTCCGGGCTTCTTCTCGGGGGCGAAGTGGTCGAGGGAGGGGAAGGCCGCCCTCCGGGCGTCGGGGATCGTCTCGGCCAGGCGGGTGTGGGCGAGGTCCTGGGGGTCGCCGGGGCGTCCCTTGCCGCGCATGATCAGGGTGGCCGCTCCGACGGCGGCGTAGTCGGCCACGTGAGGGTCGAGGCGGCCCACCTCCGCGTGTTCGGCGACCGCCTGGGGCATGAGGGCGAGCTTCTGCCGCATCTCGGCGCGGGGGATCGCCATCCGCAGCACGGCTTTCAGGTACCACCGGGGCAGCCGTCTCACCAGCGAGGGGCCGGTCCCGCCGACGAAGGTCAGGAACGCCTCCAGATTCCGCCCCTCGGCGATCTCCCGGCGGGCGCGGCCGATCCAGCCGGCCGGGATCGACCCGCCGACCGAGGCCCCGGGCTCGTAGACGGCCACCGCGTCGAACTCCGGGTTCCCGCACGCCGCCCGCAGCGCCACCAGCCCGCCGAAGCTGTGCCCGAAGATCAGCCGGGCCCCGGTGGCGGCCCGGACGGCCTCGACGTCCTCGCATTCCCGCTCGATCCCGTAGTGCTCCCCCTGCGGCCCGCTGAGGCCACGGCCGCGCCGCTGCACGACGTGGACGGTGTGCCGTTCGGCCAGCAGCCCGGCGAGCCCGGAGAAGTCGGCCGCCAGGGCGAGCGCCCCGGGGACGACGATGACGTGGGACCCCTGCCCCACGGTGGTGTACTCGATCGGCGTGCCATCCGCCGACATGGCAAATTGCGTCATGCTTACAACGTACGCACTAGCCGGATAACGCAATAGAGCGAGTAGTACAGTGCAGAGACCGCACTAGTGCACTGGAGGTGCCCGTGTCCGACCGCCCCCGTTATCTTCAGATCGCCGACGTGATCGCCGCCGACATCCGCGGCGGCCGCCTCGCCGAGGGCGGGCCCGCGCCGTCGACCAGGGCGATCGTCCGCGACTGGGGCGTCGCGATGGCCACCGCCACCAAGGTGATCGGCGCGCTGAGGGCCGAGGGCCTGGTCGAGACGGTCCCCGGCAGCGGCACCATCGTGCGCCGACGCCCAACCGCCGCCAAGAGTCAGCGGCCGAGACTGTCGGTCACCGAGATCGTCGAGGCGGCGATCGAGATCGCCGACGCCGAAGGGCTGCCGCTGGTCACGGTGCGCAGGGTGGCCGTGTCGCTGGGCGTGTCGACGATGGGCCTCTACCGCCACGTGCCGAACCGCAACGACCTCACGCTCCGCATGGCCGACCACGTCTTCGCCGGAGCCCTGCTCCCCGACATCCCGCCGGCGGAGTGGCGCCGCCGCCTGGAGGCCGTGGCCCGCCTGTTCTGGACGGCCTTCGGCCGCCACCCCTGGGCCGCCGAGGTGTTCTCGCTCAGCCGCCCCCAGGTGATGCCGAACGTGCTGCCCCTCGCCGAATGGTCGCTCACCACGCTGAGGGCGATGGGCTTCGACGCCCACGACATGCTCTGCGCCCACATCAACCTGTTCGGCCACGTCCGCGGCATGGCCCTGGTCCGCCTGGCCGAGACCCGCGCGGAGGAGGACACCGGCATGACCGCCGACGACTGGATGCGCCACCAGGGCCGCGGCCTGCGCCGCTGGGCCGCCTCGCCGGACCATCCCGGTCTCGGTCACGTCGTCGGCGAGGAGTTCGACTTCGACCTCGACACCGTCTTCGAGTACGGCCTCCAACGCCTCCTCGACGGCCTCGACGCCCGCCGCCGAGCCCTCCAAGGCTGAAAGTGGTCACCCGGTGGACCGGATGCGCCGGAAGCTTGATCTCTTTGCGGCAGGATCGGGCGATGAGCATCGACGCCATGCAGGGCCTCACCTCCCGTCTGTGGTTCCCCGGTGCCCGGTGGCACGTCGGCGACCTCGCCTGGGGGCTGCGCCAGCACACCGGCCGTGAGCACGAGTGGCCCACGAAGGTCTGGCGCTCGAATGGCCAGGTCGTCGCGTGGGGATGGGCCGAGCTGCCCGGCCACCTCAACCTCCAGGCCGTCGACGAGCACTGGGCCGGTGCGGTCCTCGACTGGTTCGGGGAGATCACCGAGCCCGAGAGCGTCGTGGTCTCCAGCGCCGAGCCGCACCTGGTGCGCGCCGTCGAGGCGCGCGGGTTCGTCCAGATGGAAGGGCCGTTCTTCCTGCATCTGGTACGCGACCTGGAGGACCTGCCCGAGCCGCGAGCCGCCTGCCATCCCGTCACCGACGTCGCGGGCCGGGTGAGGGCCCACCGGGAGGCCTTCTACCCCTCGCGCGTCACCGAGGAGAGCTACCGGAACGTCCAGAAGACCCCGCCGTACCGCGGAGAGCTCGACGTCGTCGCCGACGTGGACGGCGAGACGGCCGCCTACTGCCTGGCCTGGCTCGACGACGCCCGCAAGGCCGTGCTGATCGAGCCCGTCGGCACCGTCCCCGACCACCGGGGGAAGGGGCTGGCCAGAGACGTCTGCCTGGCCGCCCTCCACGCCGCGAGGGACCTGGGCGCCGAGATCGCCACGGTCAGCCCCCGGGGTGACGATGCGTGGCCGATTCCGGCGCGTCTGTACCGTTCGATAGGGTTCGCCCAAGTCGCCCGGACTGTGCACTATGGTGTGGCCCGAGGATAAGGAGACCAGGTGGACCTGAAGGCTACGTTCGACGCCATCGACGCCGACGGCGACGGATTCGTCACCGAGGCCGAGATCGTCGCCCACTTCCCCCAGCTTCCCGCCGAGGCTCTGGGGGCCTACGCGACCGGTCTCGACGCCGACGGCGACGGCCGCTACTCCTTCGAGGAATTCTCCCGCCTCATCGGGTAATGCCCGGGCCCGGAACGTCATAAGGGGGACGTGACCCCCGAAACCTTCGAGGCCGTCTTCCGCGACACCTACGAACGGCTCACCCGCTACGCGGTGCGCCGTTGCGCGTCGCCGCAGGACGCCGCCGACGTCGTCGCGGACACCTATGCCGTGGCCTGGCGCAAACGCGAGAAGATCCCACGCGGCGACGAGGCGATCCTCTGGCTCTACGCCGTCGCCCGCCGCGTCCTGTCCGAGCATCGCAGGAGCGGCCGCCGCGACGCGCTGCTCGACGCCGAGATGGCCGACCTGTACGCCGAGACGCCCGGCGTCGAGATGAGCGTGATCGGGCAGACCTTCCGCGCGCTGCCCGACGGCGACCGCGAACTGCTCGCCCTGGTCGCCTGGGAAGGGCTCGGCCACGACGAGATCGCCGTGACGCTCGGCATCACCCGTAACAACGTCCGCGTCCGCCTCCACCGCGCCCGCCGCCGGTTCGCGCAGGCGCTGGCCGCCAACGGCGTGCCCACCTCGTTCGCCCTGGCACCCCTGGGAGAGATCCGATGACCGACCTGCTGACGACCCTCGACCCGTCCGCCCGGGGCGGCGACCCGGACGCGCCGGGCGCCCGCGCGCTGCTGGCCCAGGTGATGAGCGAGCCCGCGCCGGTCCGGCGGCGCCGCCTCCTGCGTCCCGCGCTGGTGGCCGTCGCCGCCGGGCTCGTCGTGACGCTGACGCCGCCGCAGATCGTGACCTCCTACGCCAACGCGGCCGTCGAGATCCACCTGGAGGGGAGGCAGTACGTCGCCCGGATCCTCGACCCCTTCGCCGACCACGAGCGGTTCACCGAGGCCTTCCGGGCGGTCGGGCTCGACGTGCGGATCCGGCCGCTGCCGGTCTCGCCGCTGTCGGCGGGCAGGTCGCTCGGCATGATGATCGGCGGGACCTTCGACCGTCCCGGCGAGATCGGCGGCGAGTTCGCCTACGACGGGGTCGTGCTGAGCGCCGATCCGGAGCCGAAGGGCTGCGAACCCGCCCGGCCGGGCTGCTCCCTGATCGTCCGGGTGCCCGAGGGTTTCCCCGGCTCCGTCCACATCCGCCTCGGCCGGCCCGCCCGGCCGGGAGAGGACTACGCCGACTTCGACAGGGCCCTCGCGCCCGGCGGGCCGCTCCACGGGGTCAGACTGCGGCACGGCGCGCCGGTGAAGGACGTCAGGGCCGAGGCGGAGCGGCGGGGCCTGCGGGTGACGTACCAGAGAATCGAGATCGCGGCCGACGGAGGGTTGTCGTTCGCCGACGTCACCCCCGGCGACCGGTGGACCGTCTGGAACGCGTGGCAGGTCCGTGAAGGGGTGGTGCGGCTGCTGGTGACGGAGCGGCGGCTCGGTGAGAACCCCTTCTACAACGGGTCCGCGCCCCCTCCCGACCTGGAAGGCTAATCGATTCCACAAAGCGTTCGACATTTATGGAATTCATTTTCTCTCGGGAAAACGGCATTTAAACTCCGGTCACGTCGCCGTTCGACCCCGAGGGAAATCATGCGACTTGACGAAGTGGCGGCCGCGATCGTCGCCGAGGTGTCGCCAGAAGAGGCGGAGTACTTCCCCGCCATCGCGCAGGCCGTGCGGCGTGACCCCGCACGCGCCTTCGGGCCCGGTCGCGACGAGCCGCTCGCCTTCGGGCTGGCCGAGGCGGTCGCCCTGCTCACCCCGATCGTGCTCGGAGCTCTCAGCGCCGCCGCGACCAACACGCTGACCACCTTCGTCGAGACGGCGGCCAAGGGCACGTCCAAACGGGTGCGGGGGTTCCTGCGCCGGAAGAGGGCGCCCGAGATCGCTCCGCCCGAGACCGTGCTCGACCTGACCCCCGAGCAGGTCAAGGAGGTCACGCAGGCGGTCGAGCGGATCGCGGTCTCGATCGGCGTCGAGGAGACGGTCGCGCTGCGACTCCGGCAGGCGCTCTTCGGGCACCTGTCGGGGGAGCGGTGACCGGCCCGGAGACCCGGGACGCACCACGGCTCAACCCCTTCCTGCTGCCCTCGTCCACGACGTCGCGGTTCCTCGTCCTCATCCTCGCGACCGTCGCCGGGGCCCTGTTCGTCGACCTCTACCTGCGCACCCTGTGGTGGACGGTGGCGAACACGCCCGAGCAGGTGCGCGCCGGGCACTGCCTGGCGGCCCTGCGCTCCGGCCGGCTGGAGGAGGCGGCGGCCGTGGCCGACCGGTACGCCGCCTGCGCCGTCCGCGTCACCATGATCGACTCGCTGATCCCCGTGGCGATGCTCGCCGCGCCCCTGGTCGCCACGGTCGTCCTCTACCTGCTGCACCCGGTGTTCGCCGCCCGCCACCGGCCCATGGCGCTGGCGGAGGCGGGCGCGGGGCCCCATCACGACGCGGTCCTGGCCCGGTTCGCGCAGATCCTCGCCGAGGAGACGCCGCGCCGGACGGTCCGGCTGCTCGTCGACCCGGCCCGCTCCGACCTGTCGGGGCGCACGTTCGGGCTGCCCGGCAGGCACACCGTCGTGCTGAGCATGGGCACGGTGCTGGCGTACAAGGAGGAGCCGCAGGTCGCCGAGGCGCTGCTGCGGCACGAGCTCGCGCACATCCGCAACCGCGACGTCGGCGTCGCCCACGTCACCGTGGCCGTCTGGTGGGCCTTCCTGCTCACCGGGGCGCTGCCGTTCGTGGTCGCGACGGCCGTGTGGAACCCGGCGGGGCTGACCGCGGTCGTCCTCTTCCTCGCGGTGATCCTGCTCCTGTTGTGGTCGTCGCGCACCGCCGTGCTGCGATCCCGTGAGCACCACGCCGACGTGCGGGCGGGGGACACCCCCGCCCGGATGGAGGGCGTGAAGGCGGCCGTCGAGCGGGCCCGGCCACTGAGCTGGTACCGCAGGCTCGGCAACCATCCGGGGCCGGGCCGCAGGACGACGGTGCTGACCGACCCGGGCCGCCTGTCGCGGCCGGGCGCCGGGGAACTGCTCACCGTCGGCCTGCTCTCCGGCATGTGCTTCGGGCCGGTCTTCGACTCCTTCGCCTACGTCAACTTCGAGTCCGGGCCCGACGCGAAGGCCTTCCTGCCCGGTGTCCTCTTCGGCGCCCTGCTGTCGGGCACCGCGCTCGTGGCGGTGTGGCGGGCGGTCCCGGCCGGTCTGGCGGGCGGCGGGCGGTTGTGGGTGTCGGCGGCGGCCATGACGGCCGGGCTCCTCCTGGGGCAGTGGTTCGTGCAGTCCCAGAGCCGCAACTTCTGGACCGGGCTCGAACGTGACCCGCTCGCGGCGGCGCTGATGGCGGCCGGTCTGCTGGTGCTCGTCCGGCTCTTCCTGTCGTGGGCGAAGGCGTGCGCGACCGCCTGGTTGCCCATGGCGAACCGGGTCCGGGTGGTCACGCTGACGGCGGTGGCCGTCGGCGCCCTGGTGATCGGGCCCTGGCTGGGGTTGTGGCACCACGGGGTCCAGCTGATCGGCGAGGTCGCCGACTCGCGTCAGCTGCCGGCGATCCTCGCCCTGTTCGCCGCGCGGCATCCCGTGCACCTGTTCACGATCGTGCTGGCCGGCGGGTTCCTGGTCGCGGCGGGCGCGCGGCGGGGCCGGCCCGCCCGGCCGCTCGCCCTCCATCTCGACGGCGCGCCGCCGGCGCCACTCGCCCGCGCGCACTCGCGGTTCCTCGCCGCCCTCGCGGCCGCCTCCGCCTCGGTGCTGGTGATGCTCGCGGCGGGCTTCGCCCTGCAGCCCTCGCTCTCCGAGGCGGCCCGCACCGGCCGGCAACTGACCTCGGTGTACGTCCTGATCGGCGTCGCCGTGGCCCTCTTCGGGGTGGCCGCCCTGGTCGTCGGCGCCGTGACGGGCGGCCGGCGGCGGATCATGTGGGCCGCCGCCCACACGGCCCCGGCACTCGCGGTGGCCGGGGTTCCGATGGCGCTCGTGCTGCTCGGCCACATCACCCTCGCGGAGTGCGGTCCGGCGCGCGCCCTGTCCTGCTACACCCAGGGCGCCTCGTTCCCGGCCACGCTGGGCAACTACTACGTCCTCACCTTCGCCTACGCCCTGTTCCCCGGCCTGCTCCTGGCCGTGGTCGCCGCCCTCGTCCGGGCCGTCCGGCCGCCCGCGACCGCGGTCCCGGCCCCGCGGCCCCTGACGGTCCGGATCGCCGCGATCGCGGTGGTCGCCGTGGTGGCCGCCACGGGGATCGTCGGAGCGGTGACCCAGTGGGCGTGGTACCTCCGTGTCCTCCCCGAGTCGCCCGCCCGGTGGAGCCCCGAGGTGATCGAGGCGCTCCGGCAGCCGATCAGGGAGCGCACCCTGCCCCGGCCGGGCGCCTGCCGCGACGTTCTCGCCGCCTACCGGGGCACCCGCGCCGCCGACGTGCTCGACATGGACCGGGGGCACTGGCTGACGGTCGCCCGGACGGTCAACCGCATCGCCTCCGCCGACGACGACGGGCTGCGGATCTTCGCGCAGGCCGGCTACACGTGGTTCGGCCGTGCCGACGCGGGGATGGTGGGCCGGACGACGTCGCGCCTGGCCCACTACTGCACGCTGGTCCAACACGAGGACGGCGCCCTCTAGGGGACGCAGGCCGGCACGCCCCCGCGCACCCCCAGCCGGAACGCCCACATGCGCTGCGACACGCTCCCGTGGTCACCCGGCCGGGTCCACGGGGTGTCGCCCGAGAGCAGCCGCAGGATCCTCTGGATCTCCGCCGTGTCGCCCCGCTCCCAGACCAGGGCCCCGTCGTCGGCGGCGCCCTGGAGCGCGGCGCCAGCGAAGCAGTCGGCCTGGAGTTCGAGCCGGCCCCAGTGCAGGCCGGGCGGAAGGTTGGCCTGAACCGCGTGGCCCCATTCGTGGGCGATGACGTGGTAGATCCAGCCGTCGCCGTACTCGTAACCGAGTCGCATGAGGTTGACGTCCCAGGCGATGTAATGCCCGGCCGCGCAGTAGCCGGCGTTGTAGGGACGGAGCGGCTGCCCGCCGCAGGCCGGGCGATTGGGGCTGTAGCCGTTGTAGCCGCCGAGCACGCGCGGCGGCAGATAGCGGACGCGGAAATAGTCATACCAGTGCGAGGCCCAGAAAGCCCTGGTCACGGACACCGCGGTGCGGATGTCGCCCTGGATGTCCTCGGCGGCGGTGGCCGGACGGGCCCCGAAACCGATGGACGCCAGAACCAGGACGAGAGCGGGAATCAGCCGTAATCTTGATCTCATTTGAATTCTCCGTATTCGGCTGATTCGCAGGCTATCTTCGTCGCCGATTCCGGAAGAACTGCCGCTCCAGGGATATGTTTATATGCTTATTCCATTCTTTATTTGACATTTATGGAAACGTTAGGCGCGGCGGTGGTGTGGCTCTGGCTTCGAGAGATCACGGAGCGTGACGGGGTGGTTCGCGGCATTGACCCGACCTGTACCGGACCGTAACAATATGGACGTCTCGGGCTTGGCGGCGGTGGCACGCCATAGGTCAAGCAGGGTTTTTGAACCGTAGACGCGTTCGGCGTGCGCGTCCTCCGACCGGGGACTCAGCGTGCCATAGGCCGGCTCCACCCGACCTCATCAGCCGTCCCTTCGGAGATATATATCGAAAGGGAAGCCGGTGATGGTGAAGCAGAGTCGGACAGGCGTCTGGTTCGTTGGGGTTCGGGGATCGGTGGCGACCACCGCGATGGCGGGTGCCACCGCCGTGCGGTTAGGGCTTGCCGCCCCTGTGGGCCTGGTCTCGGAACTGCCGGACTTCGCCCAGCTTCCGTTGGCCGGATTCGGGGAGCTCGTGTTCGGCGGCCACGACATCGTGGCCACGCCCCTCGCCAAGCGCGTGGAGCAGCTGACCACCTCGGGGGTGGTCCCGCGCGACATCGCGGCGGCGGTGCTGCCCGAGGTGACGGCGGTCGAGGCGGAGATCCGCGACGGCGTGCACGTCGAGGACGCGGTGCCGCAGCTCCAGGTCGTGGCCCGGCTGGCCGCCGACATCGCGGGGTTCCGCGAGCGGCACGGGCTCGACCGGGTCGTCGTGATCAACGTCTCGTCGACGGAGCCGCCCAGCGCCTACCGTCCCGAGCACGACGACCTCACGGCGCTCACGAAGGCCATGGAGACCGACGCCTACGTGCTGCCGCCCAGTTCCGTGTACGCCTACGCCGCCTTCGAGGCCGGCTGCGCCTTCGTCGACTTCACCCCGTCGACCGGCGCCCGCCTGCCGGCCCTCGACGAGCTGGCCAGGTCGCGCGGCGTCCCGTACGCCGGCAGCGACGGCAAGACCGGGGAGACGCTCATGCGGTCGGCGCTCGCGCCGATGTTCACCACCCGGGCGCTGCGGGTGCTGTCGTGGTCGGGCACCAACCTACTCGGCGGCGGCGACGGGGCGACCCTGGCCGACCCGGCCGCCGCGGCCAGCAAGACGGCCTCCAAGCAGCGCGGCATGGCGAAGATGCTCGGGTACTCCGCCGGGGGCGACGTCCACATCGACTACGTCCCCGACCTGGGCGACTGGAAGACCGCCTGGGACCACATCCTGTTCGAGGGCTTCCTCGGCGTCCGGATGACGATGCAGTTCACCTGGCAGGGGTGCGACTCGGCGCTGGCCGCGCCGCTCGTGCTCGACCTGGCCCGGTTCACGTCGTGGGCGCACGAGCAGGGCGAGTCGGGCGCGCTGACCGCGCTCGGCTTCTTCTTCAAGGACCCCGTCGGCACCGACGAGCACCGGCTGCTCGCCCAGTACGACACCCTGCGAGAGTGGGCGGCCCGATGACGCCCGACGACCTGCGCGCCGCCCTCGACCTCACCCCCGAGGCGGCGGCGTGGCTGGAGGACGCCCGCAGGAAGATCGCCGACGACCCCGCGAAACTGGCCGTGCTGTTCCCGGCGGCCGGGCGGAAGGTCGGCCGGGGCGCCCTGGAGAACCTGACCGGCTGGACGGCCGACGACGCCGCCCGCGCCCTGCTGCTCGACGCGCTGCCGCGGCCCCGGGCCGCGGCGGTGTCCCGGGCGTACGCCGACGGGGACAACGCCGAGAAGCGGGCGGTGCTGCGCGCGCTGCCCATCCTCGGCCTCGGTGACGAGGGGCTGCCGCTGGTGCGCGACGCCCTGCGCACCAACGACACCCGGCTCGTGGCCGCCGCCATGGGCCCCTACGCCGCCGCCCACCTCGACGACGAGAGCTGGCGGCACGGCGTGCTCAAGTGCGTTTTCGTGGGCGTTCCCGTGGCCGCGGTCGCGGGCCTGGCCGACCGCGCCGACGCCGAGCTGGCCCGCATGCTGACCGACTTCGCCAAGGAGCGCGAAGCGGCCGGCCGCGTGGTGCCCGACGACGTGCACCTCGTGCTCCAACTCGCCGACCAGGAGTCCTGAACATGCGTATCTTCGACCCGCACATCCACATGACGTCGCGGACCACCGACGACTACGAGGCCATGTACGAGGCCGGCGTCCGCGCCCTGGTCGAGCCCGCCTTCTGGCTGGGCCAGCCGCGCACCGGGGTGCGCTCGTTCCTCGACTACTTCGACTCCCTCGTGGGCTGGGAGCCCTTCCGGGCCGCGCAGTTCGGCATCCGCCACCACTGCACGATCGCGCTGAACCCGAAAGAGGCCAACGACCCGCGCTGCGTGGACGTCCTCGACGAGCTGCCGCGCTACCTCGCCAAGGACGGCGTGGTCGCGGTCGGCGAGGTCGGCTACGACTCGATGACCAAGGAGGAGGACGAGGCCTTCACGCGTCAGCTCGACTTGGCGAAGGAGCACGAGCTGCCGATCATGGTCCACACCCCCCACCGCGACAAGGCCGCCGGCACCAAGCGGACCCTCGACGTCGTGCGCGAGTCGGGCATCGACCCGGGCATGGTCGTGGTCGACCACCTCAACGAGATGACCGTGAAGATGGTCGTCGAGTCGGGCAGCTGGGCCGCGTTCTCGATCTACCCCGACACCAAGATGGACGAGGACCGCATGGTCCGCATCCTCCAGGAGTTCGGCACCGACCGGATGCTGGTCAACTCCGCCGCCGACTGGGGCCGCAGCGACCCGCTGAAGACCCGCAAGACCGGCGACGCGATGCTGGCCGCCGGGTTCAGCGCCGACGACGTCGACAAGGTGCTGTGGCGCAACCCGGTCGAGTTCTACGGCCAGTCGGGCCGCCTCGACCTGGAGGACCTGAAGACCGACGAGACCTTCGAGGGCAACTCGGTGCTGCGCGGCGTGCGCAAGGACGCCTGACATGCGGCTCCGGCATCCCGACGGATCGACGGTGCACGTCGCCTACTGCACCAACGTCCACCCCGCGGAAAGCCTGGAGGGGGTCCTGGGCCAGCTCGCCCGCTTCGGCGAGCCGGTCCGGGAGGCCCTCGGCGTCGACCGCCTGGGCCTCGGCCTGTGGCTGGCGCGCGACGTCGCGACCGCCCTGGTCGAGGACCCGGTCCAGGTGGTGCGGCTGCGCCGCGAGCTCGCCGCCCGCGGCCTGGAGGTGGTGACGCTCAACGCCTTCCCCTACCGGGGCTTCCACGACCCGGTGGTGAAGCGCAAGGTGTACGTCCCCGACTGGACCACCCACGACCGGCTGCGCTACACGCTCGACTGCGCCTCGGTGCTGGCCGGGCTGCTGCCCGAGGACGCCGCGCGCGGCAGCGTCTCGACGCTCCCGCTCGCGTGGCGGACGGACTGGGACCCGGCCAAGGCGGCGGAGGCGCGGAACAGGCTGGGCGAACTGGCGGAGGGGCTCTCGAAGCTGGCCGCCTCCAGCGGCCGGACCATCCGGGTCGCGCTCGAACCCGAGCCCGGCTGCGTCGTGGAGACGATCGGGCAGGCGTGCGAGGAGTTCGCCGCGCTCGACCACGACTGGCTCGGCGTCTGCCTCGACGTCTGCCACCTGGCGGTGCAGTTCGAGGACCCGGCCGAGGCGCTGGCCTCGCTGGAGTCGGCGGGGCTGCCGGTCGTCAAGACGCAGGCCTCCTGCGCCCTGCACGTCGAGGACCCCGCCTCCGCCAGGGAGGAGCTGGCAGCCTTCCACGAGGAGCGGTTCCTGCACCAGACCCGGGAGCGCGGCGGCGGGTCGTGCGACGACCTCGACGAGGCCCTCGCCGGCCTGCCCGGGGAGGACGCCTGGCGGGTGCACTTCCACCTGCCGCTGCACGCCGACCCCGAGCCGCCGCTGGCGAGCACGAGCGGCGTGCTGAACGCCACCCTCGAAGCGCTCTTCGGCGGGGAGCGGGCGGTGACCGACCACGTGGAGGTCGAGACCTACACCTGGCAGGTCCTGCCCGAGGACCGCCGCCCACAGGGAGACGCGGGCCTGGTGGCGGGTCTGGCCGCCGAGCTCGCCTGGACGCGCGACCGCCTGGTCGCGCTCGGACTGGAGGACCTGTCCCGATGACGAGATGGCTGGCCCGGTTGCTGATCGCGGTGCTCTGCCTGGGCACGACGACGGTCCTCCTGGAGGGCCCGGCGTTCGCCCACGGCCAGCTCGTCGAGTCGTCCCCGGAGAAGGGCGGCACCCTCGCCGAGCCGCGCCAGACCGTGACGCTCTGGTTCACCGAGGCGCCGCCGGGCAACGCCCACTTCACCGTAACCGGCCCCGACGGCAAGCGCGTCGAGCGGCAGTGGCTCACCGGCGCGACCAAGCGCCTCGACGAGCCGGTCACGGAGCTGTTCCTGATCGACGGCAAGTGGGAGCCCCGCCTTTACCACGAGGGCTACTCGGTCGAGGTCCCCGTGGCCTACTGGCCGAAGGTCGGCGAGTACACGGTCGAGTACCTGTCGATCGCCAGCGACGGCGAAGAGGTCAAGGGCAAGCTGCAGTTCACCTACGCGGGCAAGACCGGCAAGGCGCCCGCCGACTGGACCGAGCCGACGCACGGCCCCGACCCGGGCCTGCTCGCCACGATCGAGGCGGCCCACTCGCAGGACAGTCAGCCGGTGACCCTGCCGACCACCGACACCCAGACCGTGACGACGGCCGCGCCGAGCGTGGCGCCGTCGCCGGTGGCCGCGCCCGAGACGGGCGACGACAGCCCGCTGGTCTGGCTGATCCCGGTCGTGCTGGGCGCAGGGGTCGTCGTGCTGCTGGCGCGGGCGATGCGACGTCCACCGGCCAAGAAGACCGGCAGGTCGGGGAACCCCGCGAAGAACAACCGGCCCAAGGCCGGCGCGAAGAAACGTTGACTGGAGAACCGATGAGACACCTCGCCGCTCTGCTCGTGGCGGTCATGGCCCTGTCGGGCTGCGCCACCGGGGGACCGGCCGCCGCGGTCGGCCCGATCAAGGAGATCACGATCACGATCTCCGGCAAGAAGGTCACCCCGCCCCCGGGCCGGATCGAGGTCCGCCTCAACCAGGGTGTCAAGATCACCGTGACCAGCGACGTCGCCGACGAGGCCCACGTCCACGGGTACGACAAGGCCGCGACGCTGCTGCCGAACCACCCCTCGGTCATCTCGTTCCTGGCCGACACGACCGGGTTGTTCGAGGTGGAGACGCACGACCAGGACCTCCAGCTCTTCCAGCTCGTGGTGAGCTGATGCTGCTGGCCCACGGCGTCGGCGGCCGTCAGGACCTGCCCATCCCGTTCTCCGCCGCCCTGATCGGCGCGATCGTCTGCCTCGTGGTGTCGTTCGCCGCGCTGGGGTTCCTGTGGCGGGAGCCCCGGCTCGGCGTCGGCCTCGACGACGCCCGGCCGCTGCCGAGGTTCCTCCAGTGGCGGGTGCCGGAGCGGGTGTGGCGGGCCGTCGGCCTGGTCGCGACGGCGTACTTCCTGATCGGCTTCTTCGGCCCCGACGACGCCGACAACCCCACGGCCGGGGTGGTCTACGTCCTGTTCTGGGTCGGCCTGGTGCCGCTGTCGCTGGTCTTCGGCGGGGTGTGGCGGTTGTTCAACCCGCTGCGGACCGTCGTCCTGCTGGTCCGGGGCCGGCGCGCGGTCCGCCCGCTGCCCGAGCGGCTCGGCTACTGGCCCGCCGCCGCCGGGCTGCTCGCCTTCGTCTGGCTGGAGCTGGTCGCCCCCGGGCGGGTGACCCTGCCGGTCATCGGCGGATGGCTGGCCCTGTACGCCGTCGCGATGCTGGCCGGCGGATTCGTCTACGGCGTGCGGTGGTTCGACAAGGGCGACGCGTTCGAGGTCTACAGCGACCTGGCCGGGCGGCTGTCCCCGATCGCCCGCCGCGACGACGGCGTGCTGGTCTGGCGCAACCCGCTCGACGGCATGACCACGCTGCGCCCCGCGCCGGGCCTGGTCGTGCTGGTCATCGTCCTGCTGGGCTCGACCATGTACGACAGCGTCTCCAACGCGCCGGTCTGGGTCAGGTTCGTCCAGGAGAACAGCCTGCCGTCACCGGTGCTGGGCACCGTGGGCCTGCTGTCGGTCATCCTGCTCGTCCTGGGGGCCTACCTGCTGGCGACCCGGCTGGCCGGTCGGCGCGGCATGGGGGAGCAGGACCGCACGGCGGGCGAGATCGCCCACTCGATCGTGCCGATCGCGATCGGCTACGTCGTGGCCCACTACTTCACCCTGCTCGTGTACGAGGGCCAGCGCACCGTCGCCCTGCTCTCCGACCCCCTGATGACCGGCGCCAACTGGCTCGGCACGGCGAACTGGACCGTCCAGTCGGCCTTCCTGACCCCCGCCGCCGTGGCCATGCTCCAGGTGACCCTGATCGTCATCGGCCACGTTCTCGGCACGGCCCTGGCCCACGACCGGGCCCTGGTGCTGTTCCCCAGGCGCACGGCCGTGGCGGGCCAGGTGCCCCTGCTGGTGCTGATGGTCGTCTACACGGTGACGGGCCTGATGCTCCTGTTCGCCGCCTAGATCGTCCGGGCTCGGCTACTTCGAGAACTTCGACTTCGGGCGCTGTTCCAGCTCGCCGTCGACGTAGACGTCGACCTTCTCGTTGTAGAACGCGACCAGCCCGGCGATCTTCTGGCTCTCCGGCAGCGGCGTGCGGTAGGACCAGGCGAGATCCCTGTTCCCGTTGACCGACCAGTATTCGGCCGACCCCTTGTAGGGGCAGTGCGTGACGGTGTCGGTCGCCTCCAGCAGGTCGAACCGCACGTCGGTCTTGGGCAGGTAGTAGCGCGCCGGGAGCCCGGTCTCGAACAGGATCCGCGCGTGCCGCGAGTCGGCGACCGTCTGCCCGTCGACCTCGACCCTGATGTGCCGGGACGACGGCAGGATGTCGACCCGCGTGTACGGGTCACGCGGATGGACGAAGACCTCCTCGTCCTCCTCGAACCAGGAGTCCATGGCGTCCCACTCGAACCGGACGTGGTCGCGGATCTCCTCGATCGGCGAGTCGGCGTAGACGATCGCCGGGGCCTCCTTGCCGCCGGACGTGACGGTGTAGAGGGTGGCGTCGCCGCGGGAGGGCGAATGGGGCCCCGGACCGGCCTCCTTGAGCACCCCGGGCACGACGTCCTTGATCGGGATGTAGTAGGTCGGATAGTAGGGCGCCTCCCAGACCATGAGCGCCGACGTGGTGTCGGCCACGAGCTGGCCACCGAGATAAACGCGCAAACGCTTGGCCGTCGGCTCCAGCCGGACCCGGCCTCTGGTTGTCGTCATACCGGCGGAAACCGTGCCTGACGGGGAGGTATTCCAACCCCGGAGGCGCCGCCCGTGAGGAAAGTTTCAGTGCCCCGGCGGGCGGGGGCGGCCCCGCCGCAGGAAGACGTGCCGCGATGTTTCATACTCTTGACGGTCGCCATTTGTTTCCTGTTTGCTTCGCATGATTCACCACGTAGATCACGGGTGGAGATGTTAGCGCTCACATCCTCCTGACCTGCACGATGAGAGGTTGGCCATGTCCGCTGGGAAACGATTACTCACCCTGGTGCTCGGAGCGGTGACCGTGCTCGCCCTGTTGGTGGCCGTCCGGGCGACCGCCGCCCAGGCGGAGTCCAACGGCGGGGTGCGCGTCATGCCCCTGGGCGACTCCATCACCGAGGGCACCCAGGTGCCCGGCGGTTACCGCATCGGGTTGTGGCAGCGGCTGGCCGCCGCCCGGTACACGGTCGACTTCGTCGGCACCCAGTTCAACGGGCCGGGCTCGCTCGGCGACCACGATCACCAGGGACATCCCGGCTGGCGCATCGACCAGATCGACGCCAACGTCACCGGCTGGTTGCGGACGCACAACCCGCGCACCGTGCTGCTGCACATCGGCACCAACGACATCCTGCAGAACTACAACGTGTCCACCGCGCCCCAGCGGCTGTCCGCGCTGATCGACCGCATCACCGCGACGGTCCCGAACGCCGACGTCCTCGTCGCGACCATCATCCCGCTGTCGTCGGCCGGCCAGGCGGCCGCGGCCCGCACCTTCAACGCGGCCATCCCGGACATCGTCTGGAGCAAGGTCTCCGCCGGCAAGCGGGTGCACCTGGTCGACATGTACAGCAAGCTCACCACCGCCGACCTGATCGACGGCATCCACCCGACGGCGGGCGGCTACGACAAGATGGCCGCCGCCTGGTACGCGGCCCTCCAGTCCATCCCCGGAAGCATCGGCCAGCCGAACACCACCCCCAGCCCGACCCCGTCGCCGTCCCCGTCGACGACGAGTTCCATCCGCGGTGTCGGTTCGAACCGGTGCGTGGACGTGGCGGGGGTCTCCCAGGCCAACGGCGCACGGGCGCAGATCTGGGACTGCAACGGGCAGGCCAACCAGCGGTGGACCGCCACGTCCGCGTCCGAGCTGCGGGTCTACGGCAACAAGTGCCTGGACGTGAACGGCGGCTCCACCGCCGACGGCGCAGCCGTGATCATCTGGGACTGCAACGGTCAGAACAACCAGAAGTGGCGTTTCAACGCCGACGGCACCATCACCGCCGTCGGCGCGGGCAAATGCCTGGACGTCCCGAACTACTCGACGGCCAACGGGGTGCCGTTGCAGATCTGGTCCTGCAACGGCGCCGCCAACCAGCGCTGGACCCGTACCTGACAGGGCGCATCCGGACGGACGGTGCGCGCCGCGGCTCAGCGGCGGCAGCGGACCTCCGTCCGGGTGGTCGTGACCGTCCCGTCGACCAGGCGGTGGACGTGGCAGGCCCCGGCCGGCACCTCGCGGGTGGCCGCCACGACCGCCAGGCCCTCCTTCGTGAGACGGTCGAGGGCCGCCAGGTCGGCGGGCGCGTCGAGGAGCAGGATCCGGGGGTTGGCCATCAGGGCGCGGCCGACGGCGGCGGCCTGGTGCTCGGTGAGGGAAAGGGCCGCGGCGTGGGCGCGGCGCTTTTCCCGCAGGTTCGGATAGAGGTCGTAGACCTTGCTGAGGGTCCACGGCCCGGGGGCCGCCCAGCGTGCGCCGACCAGGAGATTCTCCTCCACGGTGAGCGACGTGAACAAACGATGATTCTGCGGCATGAGGCAGAGCCCACGGGCTTTCCGCCATTCCGGACGTTCCCGGGTGATGTCGGTGTCGTTGAAACGGATCGTCCCGTTCGCGGCGGGGTGCAGGCCGACGAGCGTGCGCAGCAGCGTCGTCTTGCCCGAGCCGGGGCCGCCCACGATGGCGTGGTGTTCTCCCTGCTCAACCCGCATCGTGACGGCGCGGATCGCGCGCGCGGCGCCATAACCGGCGGACAGTGCGGTGACTTCCAGTACGGCCTTCATTTGCCGTCAATTGTGGAAATCCCGGCGGGCATTCGTCTTGCACCTGGCGGCACATGACTTGACGCACAGCGCACCGGGTCCCAATCTGCACACATGCTCTATATCGCCCATACCGCGGGCGTCCCGGCCGAGGAGCGTCAGGATTTCTGGCAAGATGTCGTTTCTTCGGCATTTGTGCCGCTTGAAGCGGTTTTTCCGACAAAGCGGTTCGAGGGAAAACTCCGGTCCACCTCACTGGGACCGCTCGACGTCATCGACGTCGACACCACGGCCCACCAGGCCCGCCGGACGCCCCGGCTGGTCTCGGCCGCCCCGTCCGACAGCCTGAAGCTCGGCCTGTTCGTGAAGGGCCGGGGACGGCTGGAGCAGGACGGCCGCCAGGCCGTCGTCGGGACCGGCGAGATGGCCGTGTACGACACCGACCGCCCCTACTGGCTCGACTTCGACGAACCGACCCGCATGGTCGTGCTGCTGTTCCCGCGCACCATGCTGGGGCTGCCGCACGACCGGGTCGACGAGGTGACCGGCCGGTCGATCCCCAGCGCCGGGGGCCTCGGCGCCCTGGTCGCGCCCTTCCTGCTCCGCCTCGCGGCGCAACTCGACGACGTCGAGGTCCGCGACGGCGCCCGCCTGGCCGGCAACGTGGTCGACCTGGTCGCGACCATGCTCGCCGACCGGCTCGACCTGCCCCCGGCCGACCCCGACGCCGCGCGGCGGGCGATGCTGCTGCGCATCACGTCGTACATAGAAGGGCACCTGGGGGACCCCGCACTCGACCCGGCCCGGATCGCGGCCGCGCACCACATCTCCACCCGCTACCTGCACAAGCTGTTCAGCGCCGAGAGCACGACGGTGGCCGCCTGGATCCGCACCCGCCGCCTGGAACGCTGCGTCCGCGACCTGCGCGACCCGCTCCAGGCGGCCCGTCCGGTCAGCGCGATCGGCGCGCAGTGGGGCTTCCCGGACGCCTCCCACTTCAGCCGCCTGTTCAAGGCCGCCTACGGGCTCTCACCCCGCGACTACCGCAGCGCGGTGGGCGATCACTGAGTCGCGGATCTCGCCCGCCCGGATCGCCGTGGTCGACAGCAGGGTCGAGGTGAGGCCGTGGGAGTGTTCGGTGCCGCCCTGGAGGTAGACGCCGGCGGTCACCGTGGGGGCGAACTGGACGCGGTGGTCGCGGCTCACCCTGAGCGCGTCCTCGTCGTCGCGCAGGCAGAGCTTGCCCGCCTCGCCCAGCAGCGCCGCCACGTCGTGGGGGCGGTAGCCCGTCGCGTGGACGAGCACGTCGGCCTCGATGGTCACGTGCTCGCCGGTCGGGAGGTATTCGACGGTCACCCGCAGGCCGTCGGGGCCCTCCTCGACGTCGCGGATGCGGGAGACGTTGAGCATGCGCAGCCGCTGGTGGCCGTGCACCTTCTCGCGGTACATGGTGGCGTACAGGGCCTGGATGAGGTCCATGTCGACCACGGAGTAGTTGGTGCCGCGGTGGTAGTCGACGAGCGACTGCTTCACCTCGGCGGGGGCGGTGAAGTAGACGTCGACCGCGTCCGGGTCGAAGATGCGGTTGGCGAACGGGCTGTCGTCGGCGGGGGTGTAGCCGTACTTGGCGAAGACCGCGCAGACCTCGGCGTCGGTGAAGGTGCGGTGCAGGTAGTCGACCGCCTCGGCGGCGCTCTGCCCGGCCCCGAGCACTAACGCGCGCCTGATCGGGTCACCTCCGGCCACCTTTTCCGCCACCTTCGGGACCAGCCCGCTGGTGTGCCAGACCCGGTCGGACAACACCGTGCCGGGCGGCAGGTGCGGCTCCAGGCCCACCGCGACCGACAGGTTTCTGGCCCGGCGGACCCGGCCGTCGGCGGTGACGACGTCGAAGTAGCGGATCTCGCCGTCCTCCTTGACCGCCTTCACCTCGGTCACCTCGGACGAGTAGGTCACCGTGTGGGCCATGCGCGCCGCCGCCCACTCGAAGTAGTCGTGGAACTCGGCGCGGAGCGGGAACAGGGTCTTCTGGTTGAGGAAGTCGACCAGGCGGCCCTTGTCCCGCAGGTAGCACAGGAAGCTGAACTCGCTGGCCGGGTTCCGCATCGTGACCAGGTCCTTCGGAAAGGAGACCTGCATCGTCGCGTCGTCGATGAGCATGCCCCGGTGCCAGCCGAAACGCGGCTGTTTCTCCAGGAAGACGGCGGTCATCCGATCCGATGGCGCGGCCTGCGCGTTGTGCTCCTCGATGGCTATGGCCAGTGCCAGGTTCGACGGCCCGAATCCGATCCCCAGAACGTCGTAGACCATCGTGGTCACGCGATCGCCTCCCTTGTCGCTCGTATGGTAAATAAGGTTAGCCTTACCTTGCAATATCGGCCGACGGAGAGGGAACCCCAGCCATGCGGGTCGTCATGTTCGGACACCAGACCTGGGGGCACCGCACCCTGCGGGCGCTGCTGGAGTCGTCGCACGAGGTCGTGCTGGCGGTGACCCATCCGAAGAGCGACCACGCGTACGAGAAGATCTGGGACGACAGCGTCGCCGACCTGGCCGCCGAGCACGACGTGCCCGTCCTGCTGCGCAAAAGCCCGACCGACCCCGAGTTACTGCAGGCCGTGAAGGACGCCCGGCCCGACGTCATCGTGGCCAACAACTGGCGCACGTGGCTGCCGCCCGAGATCTACGACCTGCCCCCGCACGGCACCCTGAACGTGCACGACTCGCTGCTGCCGAAGTACGCCGGGTTCTCGCCCATCATCTGGGCCCTCATCAACGGCGAACCGGAGGTCGGCGTGACGGCCCACCGCATGACCGAGGAACTGGACGCGGGCGACGTCCTGCTCCAGCGCTCGGTTCCCGTGACCCCCACCTCGACGGCCACGGACCTGTTCTTCGCGACCGTCGACCTCATCGCCCCGATCGTGCACGAGGGCCTCGACCTCATCGAGTCGGGCCAGGCGGTCTGGACGCCCCAGGACCGGACCAAGGCGTCCTTCTTCCACAAGCGGGCGATCGAGGACAGCCGCATCGACTGGACGTGGCCGGCCGAGGACCTGGAGCGGCTGGTGCGCGCGCAGTCCGACCCCTATCCGAACGCCTTCACCTTCCACAAGGGCGAGCGCGTGCGCGTGCTGGAGGCGTCGGTCTCCGAGGGCAACTACGGCGGCACGCCGGGACGGGTGTTCATCCGCGAGGGCGACGGCATCGTCATCGTGTCGGGGGCGGACGCGCGCAGCGGCCGGCTCCCCGGTCTCGTCATCAGGAAGGTGCGGCTCGACGACGGGACCGAACTGGCGGCGACCGACTACTTCCGCACGATGGGCGGCTACCTCGGCTGACGCTGCGACGTGTGGTGGCGGCCCATCGGGATGACGAGCGGGGTCCCGCTCACCGGGTCGGTCGTCACCTGGCAGCGCAGGTCGAAGACCTCGGCCACGTTCTCCGCCGTGATGACGTCGGCCGGGTCGCCCTCCGCCACGATGCGCCCGCCCTTCATGGCGATCACGTGGTCGGCGTACCTGCACGCCTGGTTCAGGTCGTGCAGGACCATCACGATCGTGCGGCCCTCGTTGCGGTTCAGGTCGTGGATCAGGTCCAGCACGTCGATCTGGTGCGCGAGGTCGAGGTACGTCGTCGGCTCGTCGAGCAGCAGCACCGGCGTGCCCTGCGCCACCGCCATCGCGATCCAGGCGCGCTGGCGCTGGCCGCCCGACAACTCGTCGACGGCGCGGCCGGCCAGGTCGGTGATGCCGGTCGCCGCCAGGGCGCCGTGCACGGCCGACTCGTCGGCCTGCGACCACTGCCGCCACCACGTCTGGTGCGGCGACCGGCCGCGTGTCACCAGGTCGAGCACGGTCAGGCCCTCGGGCGCGGTCGGGCCCTGCGGCAGGATGCCGAGCCGCCGGGCCAGCTCCCGGGTCGGGATGGAGTGCAGGGCGCGTCCGTCGAGCTCCACCGCGCCCCTGCGGGGGGCGAGCAGGCGGGCCAGGGCGCGCAGGAGGGTCGACTTGCCGCAGGCGTTGGCGCCGACGATGGCGGTGATGCGGCCCGGGGGGACCTTCACGTCGAGGTCGTCGACGACGACCCGCTGGTCGTAGGCGAGCTGGAGGCCGCCGGCCTGGAGTTCGGGGGTCATCATGGGTTCTCAGCCTCCTGAGCCCGCGCGGTTGGCGCGGATGAGCAGCCAGAGCAGAATCGGGGCGCCGAGGACGCCGGTGACGATGCCGACGGGGAGTTCCATCGGGAAGAGCCGGGCGGCGGCGAGGTCGGAGCCGGTGACGAACAACGCGCCGGTCAGGCCCGCCGCCAGCGGGGGAGGCCAGGCGGTGCCGGCCAGCCGCTGGGCGATCTGGGGCGCGGCCAGGGCGACGAACGCGATGGGCCCTCCGGCGGCCGTGCCGAAGGCGACCAGGCCGACGCCGGTGACGAGCAGGGCGAGCCGGACGACCTGGACGCGGGTGCCGAGGCCGACGGCGACGTCGTCGCCGAGCTGGAGGGTGCGGGTCAGGCGGCCGAGCGCCAGGGCCGCCGGCACCAGCACCGCCATGGTGAGCGCCAGCGGCAGGGCCTGCGACCAGTCGCGGCCGTTGAGGTTGCCGGTCAGCCAGCCGAGGGCGGCGTGCGCTTGGAACTGCATGCCCCGGGCCACCAGGTAGTCGGTGGCCGAGGTGGCCATCCACTGGAGGCCGATGCCGACCAGGATGATGCGGTAGCCGGTGGTGCCGCGCCGCCAGGCCAGCACGTACACGAGGGCGGCCATGACGAACGTGCCGAGCAGGCCGAGCGCCTGGGTGCTGAGGGTGCTCGTCCAGCCGAAGACGATGCCGGCGACGACGGCAGTGCCGGCGCCCTGGGTGAAGCCGATCATGTCGGGGCTGGCGAGCGCGTTGCGGGTCATCGTCTGGAAGATCGCGCCGGACAGGCCGAACGCGAAGCCGACCAGGAGGCCGACGACGGCGCGCGGCAGCCGGAGCTCCTGCACGATGAGCAGCGTGCCGGGGTCGCCGACGCCGACGACGGCCCGCAGCGCCTCGGTGAAGGTGATGGGGAAGTCGCCCATCGACACCGCCCAGGCGACCACCAGGAACGTGGCGGCGGCCAGTGCGGCGCAGACGGTGATCAGGCGGGGGCGCAGGCGGCCGGACAGGGGCGGCAGGGCGATCCGGAAGTGCGCGCCCGGCTTGGGGGTGAGGGTCTTGGCCGCCACCTCACACCTCCGCCAGCTTGCGGCGGCGCACCAGCATGATGAAGAACGGGCCGCCGAGGAACGCGATCAGCACGCCCGCCTGCACCTCCGTGGGTTTGGCGATCAGGCGGCCGGTGATGTCGGCCATGAGCAGCAGCGCCGGGGCGACCAGCGCCGACAGCGGCAGCAGCCAGCGGTGGTCGGGGCCGAGGCCGGCCCACTGGGCGAGGGTGCGGGCGACGTGGGGCACGACCAGGCCGATGAAGACGACCGGGCCGATCGCGGCGACGGCGGCGCCGGTCAGCAGCATGATGGCGACCACTCCCTGCGTGCGGACCAGGGCCAGGTTGCGCCCCAGCGAGGTGGCCACGTCGTCGCCGAGCGCGAGGCTGTTGAGCGCGGGGGCCGAGGCGAACGCGAGCACCGCGCCGGCCACCACGAACGGGAGGATCTGGACCGCCACGTCGCCGTTCAGGCCGGCCAGCGACCCGGCCGACCAGAAGCGGTAGCGGTCGAGGGCCTCGACGTCCATGAGGACCATCGCGCTGGTCACCGAGCCGAGGAACGCGGTCACGGCGATGCCGGCCAGGGCGAGTTTCACGGGGGTCAGGCCCGAGCGGCCCATGCGGCCGAGCACGAACACGACCACGCTGGCCGCCGCCGCGCCGAGGAGGGCGAACCAGATGAAGCCGTACAGGGTGCCGACGCCGAAGGCCACGATCGAGACGACGATGCCGAACGACGCGCCCGCGCTGACGCCCAGCAGGCCGGGGTCGGCGAGCGGGTTGCGGGTGAGCGCCTGCATGAGGGTGCCGCCCAGGCCGATCGCGACGCCGGTGGTGAGGCCGATGGCGGTGCGGGGCGCGCGGACCGACCAGACGATGTTCTCGACGTTCGACGACACCGGGTCTCCGGTGAGGGCGGCGACGACCTGGCCGAGGGGGAGCGCGACGGCGCCCAGTGCCAGGGACAGCAGGCAGACGAGGACGAGCACGGCGACCAGCAGCGTCAGCAGCAACATCGGCCGGACCCCGGGGGGTGACTTACTGGGAGTAACTGAACCGATCGCCACGAATCCTCATCTTAGGTTAGGCAGCCCTTAACTCTAGCGCTCCGGCTTCGGTAGCCTTTCCGGAGAACTTAGGTAATGCTTACCTTAGTAGTGGTGTTTACGGTTTGGGAGGCTCGGTCTTTCGTGTCCGCTATCGATCAGTCGGCGGCTTTCTGGCGCCAGCGCCTGACCCCTCTTCCTCAGCGGCTCACTCTCCCGGTGGACACGGCGACCCCGCCCGGACCCCCGCGCGGCCGACGGGCCGTGCCGGCCGCCCCGGAGGCGACGCGGCTGGCCGCCGTCGCGGCCCTGTTGCACCGCTACGGCGGCGCGACCGACTTATTGATCGGGTACGACACCCTCCCGCTCCGCCTGGCGGTCACCGGGGCCACCCCCTTCTCCGAGCTTGTACGCAGCGTCACCGCCACCCTGGAGGAGGCCCGCGCCCACGGCCGCCCCGAGGAGCTCCCCGAGGTCGCCGTCGCGGTGGGGCCGTGGCCCGCCGACGTCGCCCTCACGGTGACCTTCGACGACGGCCACGTCGCCTTCGACGGCCCCGGCGACGCCGCCCACCTCGCCACCCTGCTGGCCGACGCGCTCGCCCGCCCCGGCACCCCCGTCGCCGACCTGGACCTGCTCCCCGCCGACGAGAGGACCCTGATCCTCGACGGCTGGAACCCGACCACGCACGCCGTGCCACTGCGCACGTGGCCGGCCATGTTCGCCGACCAGGTCGCCGCCCGCCCCGACGAGACCGCCCTGGTCTTCGAGGACCAGTCGCTCACCTACGCCGAGCTCGACGCGCGGGCCAACCGCATCGCGCACGCCCTCATCGCACGCGGCGCGGGACCGGAGAAGGTCGTCGCGCTCGCGGTGCCGAGGTCGCTCGACCTGATCGTGGCCGAGGTCGCGGTGCTCAAGGCGGGCGCCGCCTACCTGCCGGTCGACACCGACTATCCGCCCGACCGCGTCGCCTACATGCTCCAGGACGCCCGGCCCGTCTGCACGGTGACCACCACCGAGACCGCCGAACCGGGCAGCCTGGTGCTCGACGCCGCGGAGACCGTACGGGAACTGGAGAGCAGGCCGGCCACCGATCCGGTGACCGATCTCCGCGTGGACAACGCCGCCTACGTCATCTACACCTCCGGCTCCACCGGCCGCCCCAAGGGCGTGGTGTTGTCGCACGCCGGGGTCGCCAAACTGGTCGCCACCCAGGTCGAGCGGTTCGGGATCGGGCCGCACAGCCGCGTGCTGCAGTTCGCCTCGCCGTCGTTCGACGTCGCCTTCTGGGACCTGTGCCTCGGCCTGCTGTCGGGCGGGCGCCTGGTCGTGGTGCCGTCGGAACTCCGGGTGCCCGGACGGCCGCTGGCCGACTACGCGCACGCCCACGGCATCACCTTCATGATCCTGCCGCCCGCGCTGCTCGACGCGATGCCCGCCGACGTCGTGCTGCCCCCGGCGACACTGCTCGCGGGCACCGAACGCGTCTCGCCCGAGCTGGTCAACCGCTACGCGCGCGGCCGGATGATGTTCAACGCCTACGGCCCCACCGAGGCCACCACCAACTCCACGCTCGGCCTGTGCGACCCCGACATCGCGCCCGGCTCGATCGTGCCGATCGGCGTTCCCGACCCGGGCACCCGCGCCTACGTGCTCGACGACCGGCTGCGGCCGGTCCCGGCGGGCGTCCCGGGTGAGCTCTACCTGGCGGGCGAGGGCCTGGCGCGCGGCTACCTCGGCCGCCCGGCGCTCACCGCCGAGCGGTTCGTCGCCGACCCGTTCGGCGGGCCGGGAGAGCGCCTCTACCGCACCGGCGACCTGGTCAGATGGCGGTCGGACGGCCGCCTGGAGTTCCTCGGCCGGGTCGACTCCCAGGTCAAGATCCGCGGTTTCCGCATCGAACCCGGCGAGATCGAGTCGGTGCTGCGCGCCCACCCGGCCGTCGACCAGGCCGCCGTCGTGGTGCGCGAGGACCGGCCGGGCGACCGCAGGCTGGCCGCCTACGTCGTGCCCTCGCTCGCCGAGGGGGCGCGGGTCGAGGAGTGGAAGGACCTGCACGAGCTGCTCTACTCCGCCTCGGCCGGTGACGGCTTCGCCGGGTGGAACAGCATGTACGACGGCCTCCCGATCCCCCTCGCGGAGATGCGCGAGTGGCGCGAGGCCACCGTCGCGCGCATCGAGGACCTGAAGCCCAGGAAGGTCCTGGAGCTCGGCGTGGGCAGCGGCCTGATCCTCGACCGGATCGCGCCGTCGGCCGAGGCCTACTGGGCCACGGACCTCTCGGAGGAGGCCGTCCGGGCGCTCGGCGACCGGCTCGACCCCGCGCTGGCCGCCAAGGTGCGCCTGCGGGCCCAGCCCGCCGACGACGTCACCGGCCTGCCCAAGGGCCACTTCGACGTCGTCGTGCTGAACTCGGTCGCGCAGTACTTCCCCGACGCCGCCTACCTGGAGCGGGTCATCCGGAAGGCGGCGACGCTGCTGGCCCCCGGCGGGGCGGTCTTCGTCGGCGACGTGCGCAACCTCCGGCTCCTCCGCACGCTGCGGGCCGCCGTGGAGACCCGCCGCCACCCCGACGACAAGCAGGCGATCCGGGCGGCGACCGACCGCTCGGTGGCATGGGAGGGCGAGCTCCTCCTCGACCCCGACTTCTTCGCCACCCTCGGCGGCTTCACCGCCGACGTCCAGGTCAAGCGGGGCCGTTTCCACAATGAGCTCACCCGCTACCGCTACGACGTCGTGCTGCGCCCCGGCGGGCCGGCGCCCGCCGGGGAGCGGGCCGTCCGGTGGACGGGCCCCGGCCTCACCCTCACCGACGGCCTGCGCGTGACCGGCATCCCCAACGCCCGCCTGACCGCCGACCTCACCGCCCTGTACGCCGTCGACGACACCAGCCGCCCGGCGGCGGCCGAGGGCGTCGACCCCGAGGACCTGCACGCCCTCGCCGCCGAGCAGGGTTTCCGGGCCACGGTCACCTGGGACGCCCAGGCCGACGACGGCTCGCTGGAGGCCGTCTTCACCCGGCCGGGCGCCACCGCCGTCCCCATCTACCGGCCCTCCGGCGGTTTCCCGCTGGCCAACCGGCCCGCCCCCTTCCGGGACGTGTCGGCGCTCATGCGCGTCCTGCGGGCGCACGCCGCCGAATGGCTGCCCGACTACATGGTCCCGGCCGCCTTCACCCCGCTCGACCGGCTGCCCGTCACCGCCAGCGGCAAGATCGACGCCGCCGCCCTGCCCGCCCCCGACTACGCCGCCCTCAGCTCCGGCCGCGCCCCGCGCGACCCGCGCGAGGAGCTGCTCTGCGGGTTGTTCGCCGAGGCGCTCGGGGTCTCCGGCGTGACGATCGACGACGACTTCTTCGCCCTCGGCGGCGACAGCATCACCGCCATCCGCGTGCTCGCGGGCGCGCGCGCCGCCGGGCTGCGGCTGACCTCCCGCGACGTCTTCCGGCACCGGAGTGTCGCCGGGCTGGCGGGCGTCGTGGCCGACGTCCGGGCGCAGGCCGCCGGCGTCCTGGACGTGCCCGGGGGCGCCGACGTCGCCGGGCTCGACGTCGAGGAGCTGCTGCCGCTCAGCCCCCTCCAGGAGGGCTTCTACTTCCACTCGCTGGCCGACGACCACGACGCCTACGTGGTGCAGCAGGTCGTCGAGCTCGACGGCGGGGTCGACCCCGAACGGCTGCGCCGGGCGGCGGAGCTGCTGGTCGCCCGGCACGCGCCGCTGCGGGCCTGTTTCCGGCCCGGCGCCGACGGCCGTCCCGTGCAGGTGATCCGGCGCGCGGTGGCGCTGCCGTGGCGGGAGGCCGACCACGACGTCACCGCCGAGGAGCGGGCCCGGCCGTTCGACCTGGCGGGCGCGCCGCTGCTGCGCTGCGCGCTGATCGGCGGCCGGAGGCTGGTCCTCACGTTCCACCACATCGTCGCCGACGGGTGGTCGCTGCCGGTGCTCCACCGTGAGCTGCTGGCGCTCTACGCGGGTGCGGCGCTGCCGGAGGTCACCCCGTACCGCGAGTTCCTGCGTGGCCTGGCCGGGCGCGACGGCGAGGGCGCGCGGGCGGCCTGGGCGCAGGCCCTGGCCGGGTTCGACGAGCCGACCCGCATGGTCGCCGCGCCACCGGTCCCGGTGGTCCCGGCGCACGTGCGGGTCGAGCTCGCCGAGGACGTCACCGAACGGCTCACCGCGCGGGCCCGCCGGCTCGGCGTGACGCTGAGCACGGTCGTGCAGGGGGCCTGGGGGCTCCTCGTCGGCCGCACGACCGGGCGCGAGGACGTCGTCTTCGGCACCACCGTCTCCGGCCGCGACGCCGAGGTGGCCGGGATCGAGGACATGGTCGGCCTGTTCATCAACACGCTGCCGACCCGGTTCCGGTGGAGCCCGTCGGCGACGCTGGCCGACCTGCTCACCACGCTGCAGGGCGAGCAGGCCGCGCTGCTCGACCACCAGCACCTCGGGCTGGCCGCCGTCCAGCGGGCCGCCGGGCGCGCGGGGGGCGGAGAGTTGTTCGACACCCTGGTCGTGTTCGAGAACTATCCGTCCAGCAGCGGCCTCGCGGCGGGCGGGCTGCGCATCGCGGGCGCGGAGTTCCACGACACCGTGCACTATCCGCTCGCGCTCATCGTCAAGCCGGGCCGCCGCCTCGACCTGCGGCTGAAGTTCCACGAGGGCCGGGTGCCGCGCGCCGAGGCCGAGGGGATCGCCGACCGGCTGGCCCGCCTGCTCACCGCCGTCGCCACCGACCCCGGCCAGCGTGTCGCCCGCGTCGACCTGGCCGAGGACCTCGGCCCGCAGCAGGGCGAGACCGTGCCGATCGAACCGGCGACCCTGACCGACCGCATCACGGCACAGGTGGCCCGGACCCCGCACGCGCTCGCGGTCGTGTACGAGGACACGCGGCTCACCTACGCCGAACTCGACGCCCGCGCGGCCGAACTCGCGAGCCGGCTGCACGCCGGGCGCGGCGACGTCGTGGCGGTGGCGGTGCCGCGCTCGGAGCAGCTCATGATCGCCCTGCTGGCGGTGCTGAAGTCGGGCGCGGCCTACCTGCCGATCGACACCGGCTACCCGGCCGACCGGATCGCCCACATGCTGGCCGACAGCGGCGCGACGACGGTGATCCGGGGCCGGGAGCTGCGCGTCGAGACCACGCGCGGCGGCGGCGACCGCCCGGACCCGGCCGGGGCGCGGCCCGGCGACCCCGCGTACCTGATCTACACCTCCGGCTCGACCGGCCGTCCCAAGGGCGCGCTCGTCTCCCACGAGGCCATCGTCAACCGGCTGGAGTGGATGCAGGGCGCCTACCCGCTCCAGGCCGACGACAGGATCCTCCAGAAGACCCCGGCCAGCTTCGACGTGTCGGTCTGGGAGTTCTTCTGGGCGCTCTGCGAGGGCGCGGCGGTGGTGTTCGCCCGGCCCGACGGTCACCACGACCCCGCCTACCTCGCCGGGCTCATCGCGGCCGAGGGCGTCACCACGATGCACTTCGTGCCGTCGATGCTGGAGGCGTTCCTCGCCGCCCCGGAGATCACCGCCGACCCGTCGTGGGCGGGCTCGCTGCGGCGGGTCTTCTCCTCGGGCGAGGCCCTCCCCGGCCAGGCCGCCCGCCGCTGGACCGAGCTGACCGGCGTCCCGCTGCACAACCTCTACGGCCCGACCGAGGCGGCCGTGGACGTCACCTTCCACCCGTACACGACCGGCCAGGACGACCTCACGGTGCCCATCGGGAAGCCGGTCTGGAACACCGGCCTGCGGGTGCTCGACACGTGCCTGCGGCCGGTGCCCGACGGCGTGCCCGGCGAGCTCTACCTGACCGGCGTCCAGCTCGCCCTCGGCTACCACGGGCGGCCCGGCCTGACCGCCGAGCGGTTCGTCGCCGACCCGTTCGGGCTGCCCGGCGAGCGCATGTACCGCACCGGCGACCTCGTCTCGCGCCGCCCCGACGGCACGGTCGACTACCTCGGCCGCACCGACCGCCAGGTGAAGCTCCGGGGCAACCGCATCGAGCTCGGCGAGGTCGAGGCCGCGCTCGCCGCCGTCGACGGCGTCACCCGCGCGGCGGTCACCGTCCGGGCGAACACCCTGGTCGCCTACGTCGTCGGCGACGTCACCGAGGACGACGTCCGCCGGGCCGTCGCCGAACGGCTCCCGGCCGCCATGACGCCCGGGGCGTACGTGATCCTGGACGCCCTCCCGCTGACCCCGAGCGGGAAGCTCGACCGCGACGCCCTGCCCGAGCCCACGGCGCGGCGGGCGGCGGCCCGCGCGGCGGGCGACCCGCGCGAGGAGCTGCTGACCGCGATCTTCGCCGAGGTGCTGAAGCTCGGCGAGGTCGGCGCCGACGACGACTTCTTCCTGCTCGGCGGCGACAGCATCAGTTCGATCGGCGTCTCCAGCCGGGCCCGCGCGGCCGGGCTGGCCGTCAGCCCGCGCGACGTCTTCGTGCACCGCACCCCGGCCGCCCTCGCCGCGACCGCCGAGGCGGTGACCGGCACGACGGCGGCCCGGCGGGAGTTCCGCCTCACCGAGGAGGAGCGCGCGAAACTGGGCGACCTGGAGGTCTGGCCGCTCGCGCCGCTCCAGGAGGGCCTGTTCTTCCACTCCAACTTCGACGCGGGCGAGCTCGACGTCTACACCGTCCACGAGACCTTCGACCTCGACCGCCGGCTCGACCCCGAGCGGCTGCGCGCCGCGATCGGGGCGCTGCTGGCCGCCACCCCGGGCCTGCGGGCCGGGTTCACCAGCGACGGCCTGCGCCAGCCGGTCCAGTTCATCGCGACCGACTACGAGATCCCGCTGGAGGTGCACGACGACCCCGAGGACCTCGACGCCCTCATGCGGGCCGAGCGCCTCAAGCGGTTCGACCTCGACCGGCCGATCCTGTTCCGCGTCCTGCTGATCCGGCTGCCCGACCGCGACCGCCTCGTCATCGGCCGCCACCTGCTCCTGTGGGACGGCTGGTCGGCGTGGTTGTTCCTCGACCGGCTCTTCTCCCTGTACGAGAACCCCGCCGCGCCTCTGGGCACGAGCGGCTACCGCGACTACCTGACCTGGCTCGACGCCCAGGACACCGCCGTCGCGACCGCCGCCTGGCGCGCCGCGCTCAAGGGCCTCGACGAGCCGACCCTGCTCGCCCCCGGCGACCACGACCCGGTCATCCCCGAGCAGCTCGACCGCGACCTGCCCGGCACGCTCCGCGACGTCGCCCGGAGCCACGGCCTCACCCTCAACACCCTGTTCACCACGGCCTGGGGCCTCACCCTGGCGAGCGTGACCGGCCGCAGCGACGTCGTGTTCGGCACCACGGTCGCCGGCCGCCCGGCCGAGGTCCCCGACGTCGAGAACGTCATCGGCCTGTTCCTGAACACCGTCCCGGCCCGCATCGCCTTCGACCCCGCCGAGCCGGTCGGCGCGCTGCTCCGCCGGGTGCAGGACGAACGCCTCGCGCTGATGCCGCACGAGTGGCTCGGCCTCGGCGTCGTCCAGGCCGAGACGGGCCACCGCAGGCTGTTCGACACGCTGTTCGTCATGCGCGACGGCGACACCCGCGAACGCCTCGCCGACCTGCGCGAGCGCCACGGCGCGACCGCGGTCGCCAACGTCGACGCCACCCACTACCCGGTCAACCTGATCGTCACCCCCGGCGACCCGACCAGGGTCACCCTGGCCTACCGCCCCGACCTGGTCTCCGAGCGGTACGCCGCCGACCTCCTCGACCGGTTCGCCCTCGTCGTGACGCGGCTGGCCGCCGACGTCACCGCCCCCACGGGCCGCCTCGACGCCTCGCTGCCGTCCGAGGCCGTCGACCCCGGCGCGAACCGCGTCGACGACCCGGCCGACACCATCGCCGACCTGCTGGCCCGGCAGGCCGGACGCACCCCCGACGCCACCGCGCTGGTCTTCGGCGACGTCACCGTCACCTACGCCGAGCTCGACGCGAAGATCAACCGCATCGCCCGCCTGCTGATCGCCCACGGCGCCGAGCCCGAGGCCGTCGTGGCCCTGGGCCTGCCCCGGTCGATCGACATGGTCGCCGCGCTGTTCGCCGTGCTCCGGACCGGCGCCGCCTACCTGCCGCTGGAGCTCGACCACCCCGACGACCGCCTGGCCGCCATGCTCGACGACGCCCGGCCGGTCGTCCTGGTCACCACGCCGGAGGTCTCGGCCCGCATCGCGACCACCACGCCGAGGGTCCACCTCGACCGGCTGGAGGACTTCGCGGCCGACCCGGTCACCGTCTCCTTCAGCCTCGACCACCCCGCCTACGTCATCTACACCTCCGGGTCGACCGGCCGCCCGAAGGGCGTCGTCACGCCCTACCGGGGCCTGACGAACATGCAGCTCAACCACCAGAGCGAGATCTTCGACCCGGCCGTCGCCTCGGCCGGCGGGCGGCGGCTGCGCATCGCGCACACCGTGTCGTTCGCGTTCGACATGTCGTGGGAGGAGCTCCTCTGGCTCGTCGAGGGCCACGAGGTGCACGTCTGCGACGAGGAGCTGCGCCGCGACGCCCTCGCGCTGGTCGCCTACTGCGAGGCCAACCGCATCGACGTCGTCAACGTCACCCCGACCTACGCCCACGTGCTGATCGAGGAGGGCCTGCTGGAGGGGCACCGGCCGCCGCTGGTGCTGCTCGGCGGCGAGGCGGTCTCCGACCACGTGTGGTCGGTGCTGCGCGACACCGAGGGCACCTACGGCTACAACCTCTACGGGCCGACCGAGTACACGATCAACACGCTCGGCGGCGGCACCCACGACAGCGACACCCCGACCGTGGGCACGCCGATCCGGGGCACCCGCGCGCACATCCTCGACGGCTGGTTGCGGCCGGTGCCCGAGGGCGTCGCGGGCGAGCTCTACATCTCCGGCATCGGCCTGGCCCGCGGCTACCTGCGCCGTCCCGGCCTGACCGCCGAACGTTTCGTCGCCGACCCGTTCGGGCTGCCCGGCGAGCGCATGTACCGGACCGGCGACCTGGTGCGGCGGCGTCCCGACGGCAACATCGACTTCCTCGGCCGCACCGACGACCAGGTGAAGATCCGCGGCTACCGCATCGAGCCGGGCGAGGTCGAGAGCGCGCTCACCCGCCTGCCGCAGGTGGCCCAGGCCGCCGTGGTCGTCCGCGACGACCGCTTGGTGGCCTATCTCGTGCCCGTCCCGGGAGACCGCCGCGAAACCGAGAGCGCCCAGATCGGGGAGTGGCAGGAGATCTACTCCGACGAGTACGAGGAGATCGGCACCGCCGTCTGGACGGAGGACTTCGCCGGCTGGGACAGCTCCTACGACGGCACGCCGATCCCGCTGGAGCACATGCGCGAATGGCGCGAGGCCACGGTCGACCGGATCAGGTCGCTGAACCCGCGCAACGTCCTGGAGATCGGCGTCGGCTCCGGCCTGCTGCTGTCGAAGCTGGCCCCCGAGGCCGACAGCTACTGGGCGACCGACTTCGCCGCCCCCGTCATCCGCAAGATCGGCGAGGACCTCAAGAGGGACCCCGCGCTCGCCGCGAAGGTCACGCTGCGGCACCAGGCGGCGAACGTCACCGACGGCCTGCCGCGCGACTTCTTCGACACGATCGTCATCAACTCCGTCATCCAGTACTTCCCGAGCCTCGACCACCTGACCGAGGTCGTCGAGGGCGCGATGGCGCTGCTGCGGCCGGGCGGCGCGCTGTTCGTCGGCGACGTCCGCAACCTCCGGCTGAACCGGCACTTCCACGAGGCGATCCAGGCCGTGAAGGGCGGCGACGTCGACCGCGGCCTCGCCCTGGAGAAGGAGCTCCTCGTCGACCCCGACTACTTCACGGGTCTCGGCCACCCCGTCGACCTGCGCACCAAGCGCGGCCATCACCACAACGAGCTCACCAGGTACCGCTACGACGTGGTGCTCCACAAGACGGACGCCGAAATCTCGGTACAAAACGTTCCGGCCGTCGCCTGGCCCGACTTCACCGGGTTCGACGGGAGCCCCGTCCGCGTCACCGGCATCCCCGACGGCCGGATCGTCGAAGGCGGCGTCGAGCCGGAGTTCCTGCACACCTTCGGCCCGGCCGTCACCACCTGGTCGCCGGAACCGGGCTGCTTCGAGGCCGTGTTCCTGCCCCAGGTGCCGCGTGCCCTCGACGGCGTCTACCGCCCGACCGGGGGAGTGCCCCTCGCCAACGACCCCGGCGACGCCCGCCGGTCGAGCGCGCTGGTCGCGGCGGTGCGGGAGGACGTCAAGCGCGAGCTGCCCGACTACATGGTGCCGGGCGCGTTCGTGGTGCTGCCGAGGTTGCCGATGAACGACAACGGCAAACTCGACGTCACCGCCCTCCCGTCACCCGAGCCGGTCGCGAGCGGCGGCGGCCGCGCGCCGCGCACGCCCGTCGAGGAGACCCTCTGCCGCATCTTCGCCGAGGTGCTCGGCCTGGAGGCGGTCACCGCAGAGGACACCTTCTTCGAGCTCGGCGGCCACTCGCTGCTGGCCACCCGGGTGGTCAGCCGGGCCCGCGCCGACCTCGGCGCCGAACTCGCCATCAGGGACCTGTTCGAGGCCCCGACCCCGGCGCTGCTGGCCGAACGCGTCGCCGGCGGCGCGCCGGCCCGTCCGGCGCTGACGGCCGGGCCGCGACCGGAGCGGGTGCCCGCCTCGGCCGCGCAGCGGCGCCTGTGGCTGGCCGAACGCCTCTCGGGCGGCGACGCCTACCACTTCCCGCTGGTCGTGAAGGTGCGCGGCGCGTTCGACCCGGCCGCCTTCGAGCAGGCCGTGAACGACGTGGTCCGGCGGCACGAGGTGCTCCGGACGCTCATCGAGGAGGTCGACGGCGAGCCCTACCAGGTCGTCACCGACCAGACGGTCTCGGTGGGCTCCGTCGACGACCGCAGCCCGTTCGACCTGACCCGCGAGCCGCCCATCAGGGTCTCCGTCCGGGAGACCGCGCCCGGCGAGCACCTCGTGGCGATGATCCTGCACCACATCGCCACCGACGAGTGGTCCGACCGGCCGTTCCTGCGCGACCTGGAGACCGCCTACCGGGCACGATCGCTCGGTAGGGCCCCCGGCTGGGAGCCGCTCGCGGTCCAGTACGCCGACTACACCCTCTGGCAGGACCGCCTGCTGGCCCGCGACGGCGAGCGCCAGCTCGCCTTCTGGCGTGACCGGCTCGACGGCCTGCCCGACGAGATCGCCCTGCCGCACGACGGCCCGCGGGTCCCCGGCGGTCCTTCGGGCCTGATCCGCCTGGACGTCCCGAACGCCGACGCGGTCAGGGAGCTCGCCGCCGCCACCGGGACCAGCGTGTTCATGGTCCTGCAGGCGGCGGTCGCCGCCCTGCTGCACCGGCTGGGCGCGGGCGACGACATCCCGATCGGGGCGCCGATCGCGGGCCGTACCGACGAGGGGCTCGACGACCTCGTCGGGTTCTTCGTGAACACCCTCGTCCTGCGGGCCGACCTGTCCGGCGACCCGACGTTCGGGGAGCTGCTCGACCGGGTGAAGGAGGCCGACCTGGCCGCCTTCGACCACCAGGACCTGCCGTTCGAGCGGCTCGTCGAGGACCTCAACCCGCCGCGGGTGCCCGGCCGCAACCCGCTGTTCCAGGTCATGATGGGCTACCACTACCGGCCCGGCGGCGACCCCGACGTGCTCGGCCTGGAGACCGAGTGGATCGACAGCCCGATCGAGACGGCCCGGTTCGACCTCGACTTCACCTTCGTCGACGGCCCCCGCATGACCCTGCTGCTGGAGTACGCCGAGGGCCGGTTCACCGAGCGGACCGCCGCCGACATCGCGGCCCGCGCGCTGAGACTCCTCGACGGGCTGCGGCCCGGCACCCGGGTCAGCGAGCTGCCCGTCCTGCTCGACGGCGACACCGCCGTCCGGAGCGAGCCCCGGCCGTTCCCGTTCCGGTCGATCCCGTCGATCGTCGAGGAGCTGGCCGTGACCAGGCCCTCCCACCCCGCTCTGGTCACCGCCGACCGCGCCTACACCTTCGCCGAGCTGGCCGAGCGGGTGCGGGCGGTGGCGGCGCACGTCGCCGCCAAGGGCGCGGGACCCGAGAAGGTGGTGGGCCTGGCGGTCTCCCGGGCCGAGATGGTGCCGGCGATCCTGGGGGTGCTGGCCTCCGGGGCCGCGTACCTGCCGATCGACCGCGGTCATCCGGCCGACCGGCTGGCGTACATGATCGCCGACACCAAGCCCGTCTGCGTGCTGACCTCCCTCGACGGGCTGACCGGTGACGCCGAGGTCGCCGACGTCGAGCCGGACGGCGCGGCCTACGTTATCTACACCTCCGGGTCGACCGGCACGCCCAAGGGCGTCGTCGGCACCCACCGGGGCATCGCCAACCTGTTCGCCGCGCACGCCGCCGACCTCATCACCGCCGAACCGGTCAGGGCGCTGCACGCCGCGTCGTTCAGCTTCGACGGCTCGTGGGAGCCGCTGCTCTGGCTGCTGGCCGGGCACACGCTCCACGTCGCCGACGAGCAGACCATGACCGACCCGGCCGCGCTGCTCGCCCTGATCGAGCGCGAGCGGCTCGACTACGTCGACCTCACCCCGACCTACCTGCGGGAACTCATGCACCACGGGTTCCTCGACGGCTACGTGCCCAAGGTGCTCTCGGTCGGCGGCGAGGCCACCCCGCCCGCGTTGTGGGAGCGGCTCAAGAGTCTGCCCGGGGTCGTCGTGCACGACCTCTACGGCCCGACCGAGTGCGCGGTCGACGCCTACGGCTGGCACGACGGCTGGGCCGCCCCGGTCGCCAACATCCGCGTGTACGTCCTGGACGCCCGCCTGCGCCCCCAGCCCGCCAACGTGCCCGGCGAGCTCTACCTGGCCGGACCGGGCCTGGCGCGCGGCTACCTCAACCGGCCCGGCCTCACCGCCGAGCGCTTCACCGCCGACCCCTTCGCGGCCGGGGAGCGCATGTACCGTACCGGCGACCTGGCCCGGTTCCGCCCCGACGGCACGCTCGAGTTCCTCGGCCGCGCCGACGACCAGGTGAAGCTGCGCGGCTTCCGGATCGAGCCCGGCGAGATCGAGGCCGTGCTGCGCGCCCACCCCGCCGTCAGCCAGGCGGCGGTGATCGTGCGCGAGGACACGCTCGTCGCCTACGTCGTCTCGGCCGCGACCGAGGACGAGCTGCGCGCCCACGTCGCGGCGCAGGTGCCCGACCACATGGTCCCGGCCGCGTTCGTGCCGATGGACACGCTGCCGAGGTCGGTCGCCGGGAAGCTCGACCGCCGCGCGCTCCCCGCCCCCGAGCGGCGGGCCGCCGCGTCGCGCCGCCCCCGGGACGCCCGCGAGGAGGTGCTGTGCGCGGTCTTCGCCGACGTGCTCGGCGCCGAGATCGGCCCCGACGACGACTTCTTCGCCTTCGGCGGCCACTCGCTGCTCGGCATGCGCCTGGTCAGCCGGATCAGGGCCGCGCTGGGCGCCGAGGTCTCGCTCCGGGCGGTCTTCGACGCGCCCACCCCGGCCCGGCTGGCCCTGCGGCTGGGCGACGCGGTCCGGCCGGGTCCCGTCCCGGTCGAGCGGCCGGAGTTCCTCCCGCTCTCCTACGCCCAGCGCCGCATGTGGCTGCTCGACCGGATCGACGACACGAGCGCCTACGAGATCACCATGGCCTGGCGCCTGGAGGGCGCCCTGGACGTCGCGGCGCTGCGGCACGCCCTGAACGACGTCGCGGAACGGCACGAGGCGCTGCGCACCGTCTTCCCCGACCGCGACGGCGAGCCCTACCAGCTCGTCCTCCAGGACGTCACCGTCCCGCTGGTCGAGGGCCCCGTCACGCCGGGGTTCGCGCTCGACCGCGAGATCCCCGTCCGGGCGCACCTCGACGGCGACGTGCTGACGCTGGTCGTCCACCACATCGCCACCGACGAGTGGTCGGACGCCCCGCTCCGGCGCGACCTCGCCACCGCCTACAACGCCCGCCGGCGCGGCGAGGCCCCGGACTGGACGCCGCTGCGGGTCCAGTACGCCGACTACACCCTCTGGGCTCCCGAAGGGGAGACCGGCTACTGGGAGGAGACGCTGCGGGACCTGCCCGACGAGCTGGCCCTCCCGGCCGACCGGCCGCGCCCGGCCGAGAGCTCGTTCCGGGGCGGCCTGGCGGGCTTCACCCTCGACGCCGGCCTGCTCGGCGGCCTCCGCGAGGTCGCGCGGGCGCACGGCGTCAGCATGTTCATGCTGACCCAGGCCGCCGTCGCCGCCCTGCTCAACCGGCTCGGCGCGGGGGAGGACATCCCTCTCGGCACCCCGATCTCCGGCCGCGCCGACGAGAGCCTCGAAGACCTCGTCGGGTTCTTCGTCAACACGCTGGTGCTGCGCACCGACCTGAGCGGCGACCCGACCTTCGCCGAGCTGCTCGGCCGGGTCAGGGCGACCGCGCTGGCCGCCTACGAGCACCAGGACGTGCCGTTCGAACGGCTCGTCGAGGTGCTCGACCCGCCGCGCTCGCTGGCCCGGCATCCGCTGTTCCAGGTGATGGTCGTCTACCTGACCGGCCAGGCGGCCCCGCCCGCGTTCGACGGCCTCACCGTCACCGAGGTCGAGACCGGCCAGGACACCGCGAAGTTCGACCTGAGCGTCGACTTCGTCGAGCGCGACGGCGGCATCGAGGGGTGGATCGAGTACAGCGCCGACCTGTTCGACCAGGAGACCGCCGACCTGCTCGCCGCCCGGCTCGTGCGGCTGCTGCGCCAGGTGGCCGCCGACCCCGCGACGCGGGTACGCGACCTCGACGTCCACATCGAGGAGCCCCCGGCCTTCACGACCGTCGCGGTCCCGGCGGCCACCCTGCCCGAGTTGTTCCGCGAGCAGGTGCGCCGCACCCCCGACGCGCTCGCGCTCGTCTTCGGGGACACCCGGCTCACCTACGCCGAGTTCGACGCCCGCGTCGAGGAGACGGCCCGGGTGCTGGCCGGTCTCGGCGCGGGCCCGGAGACGACCGTCGCCGTGTCGCTGCCCCGCTCGATCGAGCTGGTCACGGCCCTGTACGCCGTCCAGCGCGCCGGAGCCGCCTACCTGCCCCTCGACCCCGACCTGCCCGAGGAGCGCCGGGCGTACATGCTGGCCGAGGCCAAGCCGGTCCTCGTCGTCGACGGCCCGCTTCCGGCCGGCCCGCACGGCGACCTGCCCACGGCCTACCCGGGCAAGAGCCCGGCCTATGTGATCTACACCTCCGGCTCGACGGGCCGCCCGAAGGGTGTCGTCGTCCCGCACGAGGGCATCGCCAACCGCCTCCAGTGGATGCAGGCCGAATACGCGCTGACCGCCGACGACCGGGTGCTCCAGAAGACCCCCGCCAGCTTCGACGTGTCGGTGTGGGAGTTCTTCTGGCCGCTGATCACCGGCGCGGCGCTCGTCGTGGCCCGGCCCGACGGCCACCGCGACCCCGCCTACCTGGCCGCGCTCATCGAACGGGAGGGCGTGACGACGGTGCACTTCGTGCCGTCGATGCTGCGCGCCTTCCTCGACGTCGAGGTGCGCGGCCTGAAGCGGGTGCTCTGCTCCGGTGAGGCGCTGCCGCCGGACCTGGCCGCCGCGTTCCACCGGAAGGTCGACGCCGAGCTGCACAACCTCTACGGCCCCACCGAGGCGTCGGTCGACGTCACCGCCGTCGCGGTGCCCGGCGACGAGGTCACCATCGGCCGCCCGATCTGGAACACCCGCACCTACGTGCTCGACCGGTGGTTGCGGCCGGTCCCGCCCGGCGTCGCCGGGGAGCTCTACCTCGCGGGCGTGCAGCTCGCACGCGGCTACCTCGACCGGCCCGGCCTGACCGCCGAGCGGTTCGTCGCCGACCCGTTCGCGGCGGGGGAGCGCATGTACCGTACCGGCGACCTGGCCCGCTGGAACCGCGACGGCACCCTCTCCTACCTGGGCCGCACCGACCACCAGGTGAAGATCCGGGGTTTCCGGATCGAGCTCGGCGAGATCGAGGCCGCCATCGGCGGCGTCAACGTCGTGGTGGCCCGCGACGACCGGCTCGTCGCCTACGTGGCCGGCGAGCCGCGCGACCTCGACCTGGCCCGGACGCTGCCCGAGTACATGGTGCCAGCCGCCGTCGTCTGGCTCGACGCGCTGCCGCTGACCACCAGCGGCAAGCTCGACCGCGACGCCCTGCCCGCGCCCGGTTTCACAGCGGGCGAGGCGCTCCCGGCGACGCCGCGCGAGGAGACGCTCGCCGGGGTGTTCGCCGACGTGCTCGGCCTCGACAGGGTCGGCGCGGAAGACGACTTCTTCGCCCTCGGCGGCGACAGCATCGTGGCGATGCGCCTGGTCAGCCGGGCCAGGGCGGCGGGTCTCCAGCTGACCCCGCGCGACGTCTTCCGGTTCCGTTCGGTACGCGGCCTCGCGGCCGTCTCGGCGGAGGCGTCCGCCGACGAACGGTCGGTCGCCTTCTTCACCCCGGAGGAGCGCGCCGAGTCCGCCGACCCGATCCTCCCGGTCACCCCCCTCCAGGCCGGGCTGCTCTTCCACGCCTCCCACGACGAGGAGGACGTCTACACCGTCCAGGTCGTCTACGAGATCACCGGAGAGGTCGACCCCGGCCGGCTGCGCGCGGCGGGCCAGGCCCTCCTCGACCGCCACGAGAACCTGCGCGCCGGGTTCCGCCACCTGTCGTCGGGCCGCCCGGTGGCGGTGATCCCGCCGCGGGTCGAGCTGCCCTGGCGGGAGATCCCCGCGGACGACCTCGACGCCGAACTGGCCGTGGAACGGAGCGGGTTCCGGCTCGACGCCCCGCCGCTGCTGCGCCTGATGCTGGCCGGGAACCGCCTCGTGCTCTCCCACCAGCACGTCCTGCTCGACGGCTGGTCGCTCCCGGCCCTGATGGCCGAGTTCACCGCCCTCTACGAGGGCCGCGCCCTGCCGGCGGCCCGCCCGTTCCGGGACCACCTGGAGTGGCTGGCCAGGCAGGACGCCGACGCCGCCGCGCGGGCCTGGGCCGAGGCGCTCGACGGCGCCGAACCCACCCTGCTCGGCCAGGGCGCCCACCACCCGGCGCTCCCGCGGCTCCACGAGGTGCGGCTGACCCGGCCCGAGACCGAGCGCCTCACCGCCTACGCCCGGTCGAACGGCCTGACACTCAACACGGTCGCCCAGGGCGCGTGGGGCCTGCTGCTGGCCCGCCTGACCGGCCGCGACGACGTCGTCTTCGGCGCCACGGTCTCGGGCCGCGACATGGCGGACGCCGATTCGATGGTCGGCCTGTTCATCACGACCGTCCCCGTGCGGGCCACCCCGCGCGAGGGGGAGCGGATGACGGCGTACCTGACGAGACTCCAGGACCGGCAGGCGTCGCTGATCGAGCACCAGCACCTCGGCCTGGCCGGCATCCAGAAGGCCGCCGGGACGGGCGAGCTGTTCGACACCCTGATGGTCTTCGAGTCCTACCCCGACGCGGGCGGCCACGACCGGTTCACCCCGATCGCCCACCACGACGCCACGCACTACCCGCTGACCTGGGCGGTCGAGCCCGGCGACGAACTGGTGCTGACGGCCGAGTTCCACGGCGACCGGGCCGGGGCCGAACGCGTCGCGGACGCCCTGGCGGAGATCCTGAGGCGGGTCGCCGACGACCCGGTCGTGGGCTCCCTCGACGGCCTGGTCCCGGGCGAGCGCGCGTGGCTGCTCGACCAGGGCACCGGCGTGGTTCTGGAAACGGGCGGCACCGTCCCCGAACTGTTCGCCGCCCAGGCGGCGGCCACCCCCGCCGAGGTGGCGCTGGTCGCGGGCGGCCGGTCGTGGACGTTCGCCGAACTGGCCTCGTCGGTCGACGCTGTCGCCAGGGCCCTGGTCAGCCGGGGAGCGGGCCCGGAGAAGACCGTCGCGCTGGCGCTGCCGCGCACGGCCGACCACGTCATCGCCATCCTGGCGGTGCTGCGGTCGGGGGCGGCCTACCTGCCGATCGACCCGGCGCTGCCGGAGGCCCGCGTCGCCGGCATGCTCGCCGACGCGGAACCGGTGCTGGTCCTGCACACCCTGGACGGCCTCGACGGTTCCGGTGACCTCCCGGAGGCCTACGACCCGAGACACCCGGCGTACGTGATCTACACCTCCGGCTCGACCGGCCGCCCGAAGGGCGTCGTGGTCACCCACGCCTCGCTGGCGAACCTGTTCCACAGTCACCGCGCCGACCTCTACGACCGCGTGAAGGCCACCACCGGCCGCCGCCACCTCCGCGTCGGGCACGCCTGGTCGTTCTCGTTCGACGCGTCGTGGCAGCCGCAACTGTGGCTGGTCGACGGCCACACCCTGTACGTCGCCGACGACGAGACGCGGCGCGACCCGGTCCTGCTGGAGCGGTTCGTCCGCGCCCACGCGATCGACTTCATCGAGGTCACCCCGTCGTTCCTGGCCCAGATGCCGGGCCTGCTCGACGACGGCCCGCTGGCGCTCGTCGGCGTCGGCGGCGAGGCGGTCACCGACACGTTGTGGTCGCGGATGCGGCACGGCGTCAACCTCTACGGCCCGACGGAGGCCACGGTCGACGCGCTCGTGGCCCACACGGGCGACAGCGCGACGCCGCTGGTCGGCCGCCCCGTGGCCAACACCAGGGCCTACGTCCTGGACGCGGGCCTGCGCCCGGTCGCCCCCGGCGTCACCGGCGAGCTCTACCTGGCGGGCGCGGGCCTGGCCCGCGGCTACCTCAACCGGCCGGGCCTGACCGCCGAACGGTTCGTGGCCGACCCGTTCGCGGCGGGGGAGCGCATGTACCGTACCGGCGATCTGGCCCGCTGGACCGCCGACGGACGGCTCGACTACCAGGGCCGCGCCGACGACCAGGTCAAGGTCCGGGGTCACCGGGTGGAACCCGGCGAGATCGAGGCGGTGCTGAGCCGCTGGGCGGCGCAGGTGACGGTGCAGGTCGTCGACGGCCGGCTGGTCGCCTACGTCGCCGGCGCGGTGGAGGGCCTGCGCGACCTGGCCGCCCGGGAGCTGCCCGGCTACATGGTCCCGAGCGCCTTCGTCGCCCTCGACCGGCTGCCGGTGCTGCCCAACGGCAAGCTCGACCGGGCCGCGCTCCCGGCCCCGTCGTTCGCGCCCTCGCAGAGCCGTCCCGCGTCGGGGGAGGCCGAGCGGGCGCTGCTGGCGGTGTTCGCCGAGGTGCTGGACGTGCCCGGCATCGGCGTCGAGGACGACTTCTTCGCCTTCGGCGGCGACAGCCTGGTCGCCATGCGCGTCCTCGCCCGCGCCCGCGCCGCGGGCTGGACGGTCACCACCCGCCAGATCTTCGAGTCCCGCACGGTCGAGGCCCTCGCCAAGGCGGCCCGCCGGGAGACCGTCCCGCTGACCCCGATCATGCGCCGCCTGGTCCGGCGTCCCCACATGGAGTCGTTCTGCCAGTCGGCCGTGCTCCGCGTCCCGGCCGGCCTGACACCTGAGCGGTTCGCGGAACTCCTGGGGAAGGTGGCCGCCCACCATCCGATGCTCCGCTCCCGGCTCGCCGACGACGGCCTCCACATCGGCGAGTTCACGGTCGGCGACCTCGACCCGCGCGCCGGCCGGATGGTCGACGTCGACTGGCTCGGCGACCGCGTCCGGTTGTCGATCCACCACCTGGCGGTCGACGCCGTCTCGTGGGGCGTCATCCTCGACGACCTGGCGGCGGCCTGGCGCGGCGAAGAGCTGCCCCCCGTCCCCGTGCAGTTCCACCAGTGGGCCGCAGCGGGCGACGACCTGCCGGAGACCGGCGTGCACGGCCTCGTCCGCGACGCGGTCACCTCGGTGACCAAGGTCCCCGCCTTCGACGTGACCGACACGTTCCTGGTCGCGACGCTGCGCGAGGCCTTCGGCCGCGACGCCACGATCGAGGTCGAGGGCCACGGCCGCGACGGCGACCGCGACCTGTCGCGTACGGTCGGCTGGTTCACGAAGATCACCGTGCACGGCGACGGCGAACCGGAGGTCCTGCTGAACTACCTGGGCCGCCTTACCCCGGAGGAGGGCGACTGGACCGTGGACCCCTCCGCCGAGGAGACCCCCGACCATCCCGACGCCCCCCTGACCCACCCGTACACCATCGACGCCGTCGCCGTGGACGGCGTCTTCACCGCGACCTGGACGCGCGCCCCCGGGGCGCCCGACCTGGCCGACAAGTGGCGCGACGCGCTAGAGAAGGGAACCCCCGCATGAGCACCAACCCGTTCGAGAACCCCGACGGCGTGTACACCGTCCTGGTGAACGAGGAGGGCCAGCACAGCCTGTGGCCCGAGTTCGCCGACGTGCCCGCGGGCTGGACGGTGACCTTCGGCCCGGCCGCCCGGCAGGCCTGCCTCGACCACATCGAGGCGACGTGGACGGACATGCGCCCCACGAGCCTGCGTTCCTGATCCGGTGCCTGGAGACTGCCGGCCGGCCACAGGGCTGGCCGGCTGGCTCATGTCACGAAAGCACGGTTGCCGGTCAGTCTGGCTACCTTGATCACAACCCCCGGCGGGAGGTGACGGCCGCGACCGACGCCACTGCCGCTGGTGGTTCGAAACCGGGTCGAACTACCGCTGCGGGTCGGGGCCGCCGTGGTTGCGGCGACGGCCGGCGACTACGCCGAGGTGGTGGCCGCGCTGGCACGGTGCCGTGCGGCGGGGCTGCACCAGTGCCGACGAAACCGACTGGGTGGACGCCGCCTGCGGCGAGACCGCCCCGCTCGGGGCGGGCCTCGCAGGGTCTGGTCGCCTCGATCAGCACCCTGTCCCAGGCCGACCTCATCACCGACAGCCTTCGGCTCTACTGGGTGAGCCACCCCGTCGCGCTGCCGGCCACGGTTCTCGACGGCATCGGCGAGGCGGCAACGCCGGTGCTGGCCGGCTCTGGTGGCCCAGCTCTATGTCGAGGCCCAATTGGTTGATCATGGTCCTCTGCGTGGTCTCGATCGTCCTGCGGAGGAGCTTGAACGCTTCGACGATCTCCTTCGGGTGCGTTTCACCGGCTGATAATGGATCATGAAACCCGGCCTGTTCCGCCGCTGTCCGGCCGGAGAGGAGGGCCGGATCATGTACCGTTCGGCCGCCTACTACTGAGAGTTACGGTCTGTTGGGTAGTGCCCCGATCTTGTAGCCTGTCGCCACTCTCGGGCCTCGTTGGGGCAGGTGCAGATGACGGACAAGCGCAAGGTCTAGACCGCCGTGCTCGGATCGCCCAAATCTCACGAGCCGATCCTGATGCCGTTCGGGCGCATCGACGCAGAGCTGCTGCGCAAGCGCCACAGCGCTCGAAGGTTCTTCTGCGGTGAATGGCTGGGAGGCTGTGGGAAGGAGCTGTACACCCGCATCGGACCCCAGAAGGTGCCGCACTTCGCGCACCATCCCGAGGGCACCAGCCGTCCCATCACCTGTCGCCGTTCCAGCAACGATGTCGGCAGCGCCGACCACCTCTACATCAGGCAGGCGCTGACCCGTTGGTTGACGAAGCAGGACCACCAGATCAGGGAGTTCAGCTGGGAAGGCACCATTCCGCGCCAGGGTGGCACCTGCACCGGCATGACGATCGAGACGACAAAGGGATTGTTGATCGCCATCGCGCTCCGGCCCGACCTGCGTTGGGACTCTGATCGACCCTGGCCCCAGCGAGATGCTGCGCTCCGGCGCTCTCATAAGAAGGTCGATTGGCTGTTCTCTCCAACCGTGCCGATGGTCAAGCACATGACCCGGCGGCAGGGGTACGCCCTTGTGGTCGATTGTGAGAGCGATGGGCTCCGCCGTACAGTCCGGATCGGGACGAAGATCGGCGGCAAGATCCCGCTCTGGGCGAACCTTGAGGATTGCAAGCTCGACGAGCAAGGCCGCATCTGGACGCCTCACGTGGCCGATCATCGCCGTCGAAGCGTCCGGCTGCCCGGGGCACCCGCCGAGGTGGAGCATGCGAAGGTGATGGAGCCACCACCTGAATCTAGGGCGGTGGAGGCAGGCGTTGGGTCGATCATAGGTTTCCCGCTGAGCATCAGCCTGCTGGCCGTGGTGCCCTGTTCGACAAATGGCTGCGTCATAGAGGCGGAGATCAAGAGCGAAGTCGTGACGCTCCCGACACAGCAAGTCCGCATCGTGTTGCCGGAGCAGACAGCCGACGTGGTGATCGGCCGTGATCATCGAGTGATAGGTCCGGCGCTTATTTCAGCTGAGGGCACCCAGACAGGGGTGACGTGGAGGATACACGCGCAAGGCTTACAGGCCTTCCCCCAAGGGGAACTTGAACCCCTCGCAGAACCTACCCCGACCAGAACGGACGAGGTATCGCCCGAAGCATCGGCGTGGGGAAGGCTAGAGAGCATTCTTGATGGACTTACCGAAGCGCGTCGGGCTCGTGACGTCAAAGCCTCGACACGGCTCAATGGGGAAGCTGAGGCCCTCATCGCGACGCTGGGCGCTACGGAGCAGAAACGGGCTCGCAAGCGTCTCAACCGTCGGCGAAGGGCAGACAACAGAGCTGAAGCCCCACCGGCTGCGTCGTCGCAATCGGTCCGGGAACTTGGCCGGATCCTCGATCTCGCCTTCGATAAGGCCAGGGCAGGAGACGTGCCCGAGGCGAGGCGCTTGCACGGTCAGGCGCTGGAACTCTTTCGATCCGTACCCATTGCTCACGTTGGCGCATTCCAGGAGCTGTTGAACAGTCTTCAGCGGGCCCTGACCAGCCAGCCAACGGTGCTTCAGACCAGGCGGTCAGCTACGACGAAACCATCCCGGCACTCGCACAGGGCGGTCAGGCAAAAGATCTCCGCGTACATCGATTTGATCGGCCACGCGATCGATCAAGGTAAACCAAGCTACGCGAAGGAGCTGTGTAAGGGCCTGGAGCCACTATTGGCAGGATCGCCGGAGAGCCTGTATCTCGCCGAGTCCAAGCAACTTGCCGAGTACAAGACGCAGATCTCCGCGCTTCACGATCGAATCGTGAGTGGGCGGTCCGACTGACGACGCGGCTGGTCGCACTCGTCAGGCGGAGATCGGCTCATCTTCGCGGCGTCGGACTGCGACGGCCCCTGCTCTTTCTCCGGCGGGGGCCGGTCGTAGCCGGATGGGGCTGGCGCCGTTCGCCGCCTACGTGTAGGCGTTGTCGTGGGAGAGCACCTTCAGCGGGAGGTCGGCATCCTGGAGACGGCCCCCGCCGGCGACATGGCGTTCTGTCCGGAGGGCATGCTGCTCGCCACGGCGAACACCGACTCGACCATCCGGATTTGGGACGTCGGAATCCTGGCCGACCTGCTCGGCGCGGTATGCGCCATCGCGGGGCGCGGGAATGACGGCAGCACATCGCCGGTGGACCATCGACTGACCTGCGGCCCGTGAGAACGGAGACCGGCCCCTGTGTGGGCCCGGCCTCCGGTTCATTCGAAGCGACGGCCGCTAGTCGGCGGCGGGCTCGACCTTGGTCGCGGGGTCGCCGTCGACCGCCTGCGCCAGCTGCGGCACCAGCCGGTCGAGCACGTACGGCAGCGACAACACCGTCACGAACGAGAACGCCACGCCGTAGTTGGTGCTCTCGCCGATGAAGACCTCGCGGCCCTCGGCGACGACCTTCATGTCCTTGTAGACGGCGTCCTTGTGCAGCGTCTCGACGTCCTTCTTCGTGTCGGGGACCGTCCAGATGATGAGGTCCTGGTCGAGCAGGTCGCTGCGCTCCTTGGAGATGCTGGCGCCGAACTTGTCGCCGATCACCGCGTCGAGGTCCTCCGGCAGGCCGAAGCCGAGCGACACGAGGTTGCGGGAGCGGGTGTCCTGGCTGCCGTACACGAAGAAGCCCTCGTAGGGCGTGGCCACGACGGCCTTCTTGCCGGCGAACTCGGGGTGCTCGGCGGCCATCGTCTTGAACTTGGTCTCGACCTCGTCGACCAGCGCCTTGGCCTCGGCCTCCTTGCCGAGGGCCTTGCCGGTGATCAGGGTCTGCTCCTGCCAGGGGATGCCGTAGTCGTTGTACGCCGCGGGCTGCGCCACGACCGGGGCGAACTTCGACAGGGTCTCGTACTGCTCCTTGGTCAGGCCGGCGTACAGGGCCAGGATCAGGTCGGGCTTGAGGGCGGCGATCTTCTCGACCTGCGGGCCGGTGCCCGGGTCCTCCAGCAGGGTCGGGACGGGGGCGCCGTTCAGCTTCGGCGTGGCCCACGGGCCGATCGCGCCGGGGAAGCCGCCGAACCAGTTGGTGGTGCCCACGGGGACGACGCCGAGCGCGATGGCGGCGTCCTGGTCGGTCAGGCCGACGGTGAAGATCCGCTGCGGGGCGGCCGGGACGGTCGTGGAGCCGAACTTGTGCTCGATCGTCACCGGGAAGGCGGCGGCGGGGGCGGTCGTGCCGGCCGGAGGGGCGGCCGAAGCCGACGCGGCGGGGGTTGCCGTCTCCGACGACGACCCGCAGGCGGCGACGGTGCCGAGCAGGAGGGAGGAGGCGAGCACCGCGGCGAACCGGATGCCTCTCGTAATGCCGAGCATCGAATTTCCTTATTCGAGGGGGTTTTCACTGGTGGTGCGGACACCCGACCACGCCTCCCAGAGGGAGGCGTAGCGGCCGCCGGAGGAGCGCAGCTCGTCGTGCGGGCCGCTCTCCACGATTCGGCCGCCGTCCATGACGACGACCCGGTCGGTCGCCGCCGCCTGGGTGAGGCGGTGGGCGACGATGAGGGCCGTGCGGCCCTCGACGGTGGTCTCGATTGCCTTCTCCAGCACCCGCGCCCCGGCGCTGCCCGCCTCGGCGGTCGCCTCGTCGAGCACGGCCACGGGCGGGTCGGCCAGGATCAGCCGGGCCAGCGCGAGCTGCTGGATCTGGGTCGCGGTGAGGCGGTGGCCGCCCTCGCCGACGACCGTGGCCAGGCCCTCGGGCAGCGTCTCGGCCCAGGTGAGCGCGTCGACCCTGGTCAGCGCCTCGCGCAGGTCGGCGTCGGTGGCGTCGGGCCGGGCCAGGCGCAGGTCGTCGGCCAGCGGGCCGGCGAAGACGTGCACGTCCTGGGTGACCATGCCGACCTCGCCGGGGACGGCGATCGTGCCCGTCGACGGCCGGTGGATGCCGGCGATCAGCCTCGCCAGGGTGGTCTTCCCCGCGCCGCTCGCGCCGACCAGGGCGACCCGTTCGCCCGCGCGGATCGTCAGGTCGACCTCGTGCAGCACGGGCCGGCCCTCGTCGTAGGCGTGGCCGAGCCCGGAGACCTCGATCTGCGGGGCCTTCGGCCGGTCGAGGGCGGGCGGTTCGGGCTGGTCGATGACGCCGACCAGGCGGGCCAGCGCCGCGCCCGCCGACTGGGCGTCGTCGATCAGCACCAGCGCGGTGTTCACCGGGGCGAACAGGGAGTGGAAGTAGAGGGCGGCGGCGGTGGCCGTGCCGATGGACGCGGCGCCCGAACGCACCATGAGGAACCCGGCGACCAGCACGGCGGCCAGGCCCGCGTACTCGGCGACGTGGAGGCGGCTGTAGAAGCGCAGCACCAGGTTGACGCCCTGGAGGGTCAGCGAGACGGCGGTGTTCGAGCGTTCGGCGACCTTGGCCGTGTGGTCGGCCTCCAGCCGGAACGCCCGCACGGTCGTCGCGCCGCCGATGGTGTCGAGGAGCTGCTGCTGCTGGGCGCCGCCGGCCACCCGCTGGCGGGCGTAGAGGGGGCCGGCGTTGCGGACGTACCAGCGCGCGGTGTGCCACTGGACCGGCACCGCGATCAGCGCGGCCAGCAGGAACCGCCAGTCGAGGATCGCCAGCGCGCCCAGCGTGAGCACGATCGCCAGGCCCGAGCGGGCCATCTCGGGCAGCGCGACCCTGACGGCCTCGGCGATCAGGGAGACGTCGCCGGTCACCCGGGCGGTCAGGTCGCCCGACCCGGCCCGTTCGACCTGTTCGAGCGGCAGCCGCATCGCCCGGTCGACGAACCTTTCGCGCAGCCGGGCCAGCACCGTCTCGCCGAGCCGCGACACCAGGGCGAGCCCGAGGGTCATCGCGCCGCCCTGGGTGACCGCGACCGCGACCAGCGCCAGCACCGGCGTCGTGATCGCGGCGGCGGGCTCACCGGAGGCGACCAGGTCGACGACGGCGCCGAGCAGCGGCTGGGTGAGCAGGCCGATCGAGGTGGCCACCACCATCACGGCGAACCCGCCGAGGGCGAGCGCGCGATAGGGCCGGACCAGGTCGAGGAGCACCGCGCGGGTGCGGGCCGCCGTGGCGACGGGGAGCAGTTCGCGGTTCACGCGAGCACCGCCGTCCGGTAGGCGGCGTTGCGGGTCACGAGGTCGGCGTGCGGGGCGGCGTCGGTGATCCGGCCGCCGTCGAGCAGCACCACCCGGTCGGCCACCGCGAGCAGCGCGGGGGAGGTGGTGACGAGGATCGTGGTCCGGTCGCGCCGGACGTCGCGCAACCGGGAGGCGATGCGCGCCTCGGTCACCGCGTCGACCGCCGTGGTCGGGTCGTGGACGACCAGGACGGCGCGATCGGCCGCCAGCGCCCTGGCCAGGGCGACCCGCTGCCGCTGGCCGCCCGAGAGCGACTGGCCGCGTTCGGCGACGTGGCCGTCGATGCCGCCGGGCAGTTCGCCGGCCACCTCGTCGGCGCCGGCCGCCGCCATCGCCTCGGGGTGGGCGCCGCCGACGTTCTCGCGCAGCGTGCCCTCGAACAGGTCGGCGTCGTGGTCGGCGACCAGTAACACCTCGCGCAGCGCGGCCGGGTCGAGGTCGGCCAGCGCCACCCCGTCGAGTTCGACGGTCCCGGACGACGGGTCGGCGGTCCGGCCCAGGCAGCGCAGCAGGCTGATCGCGTCGGCCGGGTCGACGGCCGCGACTCCGAGCACCTCACCCGGGGCCACCTCCAGGTCGACGCCCTTGAGGGTGTCGTGGGAGACCCCCCGGAGGCGCAGCGAACCGCGTACCGGAACAGGCATCGGCGACGTGCCGGCGGCGATGGCGTGGGGGGCGGCGAGCACCTCCGCGATCCGGGCCGCCGAGGCCCGGCCCATCGCGAACTGGGCGTTCACCCAGGCGAAGACCTCCAGCGGGCCGATCAGGAACAGCGCGAGGCCGACGGCCGAGACCAGCTCGCCGAGCGTGATCTCACCCGAGGCGGCCAGCCGACCGCCGACCAGCGCCACGACGGCGATGAAGACGCCGGTGAGCGCGACGACCAGGCCCGTCTGCAGGGCCTCGGCGCGGGCCGCGCGCAGCGTCGCGGCGAGGGAGTCGCCGCTGGTCACCCGGTAGCGGGCGACCGCGGCCGTCTCGGCGCCGATGCCCTTCAGCACCCGCAGCCCCTTGACCAGGTCGGCCGCGACGCCGGACGCGTGCGCGGCGCGGTCCTGCTGGTCTTCGCTGGCTTTTTCGAGCGGCTTGCTCAGCAGGTGGCCCAGGAACAGCAGCAGGGGGGTGCCGGCCAGCACGACCAGGCCGAGCGGCACGGAGACGCGCAGCAGCACGACCGCCGCGACCACGATGCCCATCAGCGCCGAGAAGGCCAGCATCACCGACATGTTGACCGCGCCGACCCGCTTGGCGTCCTCGGTCGCGGTGTTGGTCAGCGCGCCCGGGAGCCGGCCCTCCTCGGCGCCGCCCCGGGCGTCGAGCACCCGCTCGACCAGTTCCATGCGCAGCGCGTGCCCGGCCCGCTCGGCGGCGCGCTCCCCGGCGCGGGCGCCGAAACGGTAGGAGAACGACAACGCGACGTAGACGACCGCCAGGACGACGAGCCACCGGGCCAGCGCGGGCAGGTCGCCCGCCGCCACCCCCTGGTCGATCACGACGCCGATCAGCACCGGGACCATGACCTCACCGGCCTGGTGGGCGGCCCCCAGTACGGCACCGGTGACGACGTCACGGCGCTGCCCCGAGATCGCCCGCCACAGGACAGCCCTCACCCGTCACCCTCCGCCTCGCCCGAGTAAAACTTAGGTAAGGCTACACTAACCAGATGGCGCGGGCCAGTTCAGCGCCTCGGCCATCGGGCACGGCATCGCGATCGTCGGCGGCGAGGTGAGATCGGCACGGGTGGCGCCGTGGCAGCGACGCCCCCCGTGCCCTTCGCGCGGTGCTCCAGAAGAGGGAGCCACACCGACGCGGTGGACGCCCGCACGCCGGGACGGGGACCGTCGAGGCCGGTGTCCCCGCCGCGCGCGAGCGCCTCCATTCCGGTCCCCGAGCCGGCCTCGCCGGCGGCCTTCGCGTGAACTCGACCTTGTCCTGTGACGTGGCGACGCGGATCTCGGCGCGTCACACTCGCGCCTCCGCCCTCGCGGGCGCCGCCACCACGCCGACGGCGGTGATCGCCAGCGCGACCAGGACGTAGAGCGAGATGGCCAGGGTGCTGCCGAACCGGTCGAGCAGCGCCAGCGCGATGATCGGCGCCAGCGCCCCGCCCAGCACGCCCGCGAGCTGGTAGCCCATCGACGCCCCGCTGTAGCGCAGGCGGGTGCTGAACAACTCGGCGATGAACGCGGCCTGCGGGCCGTACATGGCCGCGTGGCAGGCCAGCGCCACGACCGTCGCGAACACGATCAGGGCGAACGACTTGGTGTCGAGCAGCGGGAAGAACACGAACGCCCACAGCGCCGCGCTCGCCGCCCCGGCCAGGTAGACGGGCTTGCGGCCGACCCGGTCGGACAACGCGCCGAACAGCGGGATCAGGAAGAGCTGGCACGCCGACGCGATCAGCACCGCGTTCAGGCCCGTCTGCCGGTCGAGGTTCAGCGTGCCGGTGACGTACGTGAGGATGTAGAGGGTGAACGTGTAGAACGCGACGTCGACGCCGATGCGGGCGGCGATGGCCGACAGCAGGGCGCGCGGATGCGTGGTGATCACGTCGATCAGCGGCATGCGGGCCTTGGCGGGCATCTCGGCGTACAGGGGGGATTCGGAGACCCGCACCCGGATCCAGAGCCCCACCCCCACGAGCACGCCCGACAGCAGGAACGGGACCCGCCACCCCCAGTCGAGGAACGCCTGCTCGGGCAGAACCGCCGACAGCACCCCGAGCGCGCCGGCCGCCAGCAGGTTCCCGGCCGGCACCCCGACCTGCGGCCAGCTCGCGTTGAAGCCCTTCCGGGCGGGGTCGCCGTGCTCCATCGTCATCACCACCGCGCCGCCCCACTCGCCGCCGAGGCCGAGCCCCTGGAGGAAACGCAGCGTCACGAGGAGGACCGGCGCGGCCACGCCGACGGCGGCGTAGGTGGGCAGCAGGCCGATGAGAAACGTCGCGATGCCCATCAGCAGGAGCGTGGCGACGAGCACACCCCGGCGGCCGACCCGGTCGCCGAAGTGGCCGAAGACGACGCCGCCGAGCGGGCGGGCGACGAAGCCGACCGCGTAGGTCGTGAGGGCGAGCAGGGTGCCGGTGAGCGGCTCGAACGTCGGGAAGAAGACCTTGCCGAAGACCAGGGTGGCGGCGGTGCCGTAGAGGAAGAAGTCGTACCACTCCAGGGACGTGCCGATCAGGCTCGCGACGATCACCCGGCGGGACTGGGAGGTTGCCATGACGCTCCTTCGTGGGGAGGTGGGCCATTTTCAACATAAGAATTGTTGAACAATTCGACAAGGGGTTTGTTCGCATGTTTTGCTGGTTACCGTGCGTGAACAGACGACCGGGCCCCATCTCCTGCGCGCCAGCACCGCCGAACTCGTGGCGGGCGTGCTGCGCGACCGCATCGCCCAGGCGGTCTACGCACCCGGCGAACGCCTCTCCGAAGAGGCCATCGGCGCCGAACTGGAGATCTCCCGCAACACCCTGCGCGAGGCCTTCCGCCTGCTCGGCCACGAGCGGCTGCTCGTCCACAAGCTCAACCGGGGCGTGTTCGTCCGGGTGCTGTCGGCCTCCGACGTGAAAGACCTCTACCTGGTCCGGCGCGTCATCGAGTGCGCGGCGGTGCGCAACTCGGCCGGGGGAGACCTGGCCGCCTGCCGTGAGGCGGTCGACGAGGGCGAACGCGCCGCCGCCGACGACCGCTGGCGCGACGTCGGCACCGCGAACCTGCGTTTCCACCAGGCCCTCGTCGCCCTGCACGGAAGCTCCCGCCTCGACGAGTTGATGGGCCAGCTGCTCGCCGAGCTGCGGCTGGTCTTCCACGTGATGGAGAACCCGGGCGCGTTCCACGCGCCGTTCGTCGCCCGCAACCGCCTGCTGACCGGGCTCCTGGAAGAGGGCCGGCTGGCCGAGGCGGAGCAGTACCTGTCGAGGTATCTGGACGACGCGGAGGCCTTACTGCAGGGGGCGTTCACGTCGGGGTCGCAACCAGGCTGACGGGATGGGGCGTTCAGCCTCGACGGCCGTTCGGCGGGGGTGAGGCTGCTCGGGCCGGTCCGTCTCGATCGACCCGGTCGCATGTCACGCTCGGGGAGAGCGCCGTGCGGGCCGGCCCGCCTTCCGGCCCGGCCGAGTCCTCGGCCTTCAGCCCAGGATCGCCATGCCCGCCGGTGGGAGGCTGACCCGCACCAGTGCCCGGTCCTCGTGGTGGACGACCGAGGGCGGGGCCGTCTCCCCATAGAGGACCGACAGCACCGACCCTTCCGGATGGAACGGGCGGTGGACGGTGACCAGGGCCGTCAGCGGGTGCAGCGTCGGGTTGAGGGCGACCAGGACCTCCCGGTCGTGCAGGATGCGCGACCACACGGTCAGTTCGCCGGTCGCCGGGAGCCGGAACGGGCCGCCCGTCGAGATCTCCCGCAGGTACATGCGGCCACGCCGCAGCGCCAGCCCCACGCCGTCGGCCCGGTTGCGGACCGCCGCCAGGGCCCGGATCCGCCGGTACGCCGGATGCTCCGGGTCGAAGAAGTGACACCCCTGGGTGCCGAAGGCCCCGAACGTGCCGCCGAACATCGTCTCGCGGATGTAGCGGTCGTCGCCCCCGGCCGGGGACGCGCCGTCGAAGCCCTGCTCGGTGCCGTAGTAAACGCACGGGATGCCCAGCGTGGTGAGCTGCACGCCGACCGCGTGGGCCACCTGGGTGTCGGAGTGGGGCCCGCTGTTCCCCGCCGAGAAACGGCGGCGCTCACGCCCGACCATGTCGTGGTCGTCGAACATCGTGACGTGGTAGCGGCCGGTCTCGCGGTGGCCGCCGAGGACGTCGTGGCCCCGGTACTGCGCGAAGAACGCCCGCGGGTCGGCGAACCCCTTGACCAGCCCGGCGATCAGCGCCGCCGGCTGCCCGATGTCGAGCACGGCGTCGATGTTGCGGCCGAAGACGTCGAGGTAGTCGCGGGCCATCGCCGCCCCGCCGGTCACCTCGCCGAGCAGCAGGAAGTTCTCCTTGCCGACCGACTCGGCGTACTCGCGGATCGCCCCGCAGAAGTTGCGCGACACCTCCCACGGCACGTGTTTCACCGTGTCGATCCGGAACCCGTCGCAGTCGGTGAACGCGATCCAGTGCCGGTAGACGTCGACCACCGCCGACAGGACCTCGTCGCGGCCGAGGGCCAGGTCTTTCAGCGTCTGGAAGTCGCCCCGGCGGAACTCGACGTCGGGGTGGAGCGGGTTCTCCCACGGTTCGGGGTCCCAGCGGCCGATGCCCCCGGCCCGCGTGTACCACTCGGGGTTCTGGAACGGCTCCGGCCAGACGCCGTCGCCCCGGCCCGCGATGTGCCGGACGCTGGCGCCCTCGGCCGAGCGCCAGCCGTGCATCGGGTAGGGCGGGGCGGACCGGTAGGGGAGCTGGGAGACGGGGGAGCCGCCGTCGTCGTAGAACCAGTTGTCGCCGGTGTGGTTGTAGACGACGTCGAGGAGCACGTACATGCCCCGGTCGTGGGCCGCGGCGACGAGGGCGCGCAGGTCGTCGGGGCTGCCGAACCTGGGGTCGACGTCCAGGAAGTCCTGGATGCCGTAGCCGTGGTAGGTCTCCAGGTCGGGGCGCTGCTTCCAGACCGGGCCGAGCCACAGGGTGGTGACGCCGAGGTCGCGCAGGTAGCCGAGTTTTCCGGTGATCCCCTTGATCGTGCCGCCCTGGAAACGTGATCCCGAGTCGGCCCACGCGATCGGGTCGGGGGCCCGGTGGGCGTCGGTGCGGTCGTACTTCGGGCGGGTCTCCTCGCGGCCGTCGCTGAACCGGTCGGGGAGCAGGAAGTACAGGAATTGGTCACGCCACGTAACCGGGCTCGGATGCATGGGTTCCTCCCCTACATGTCGGCCTGCCGGGCGTCGTAGGCCTCGCGGGCCCGGTCGATCGCGTCCACGTTTGTCATGGACCAGTCCAACAGACCGCAAACCGCCGAACGCAAAGTGTGACCCAGCGGTGTCAATTCGTAATCGACCCGCGGCGGGGCGATCGGATGGACCGTCCGGGTGACCAGGCCGTCGCGTTCGAGGTTGCGCAGCGTGACGGTCAGCATGCGCTGGCTGAGGCCCGGAATCTCCCGCTTGATGACGGTGAAGCGCTTGGTCTCCGTGCCGATGACGTGGATGACGTTGAGCGTCCACTTGCCGGAGACCCGGTCGAGCATCTGCCGCGCCCGGCACAACCGCTCGTCACGTGGTTCCCCCCATGCGCGAGCACAGCCTGGTGCTGGAGGGGCGGCGGCTGCGGGAGCTCGTCGGGCAGGAGTCGTTCATCAGCCGGATCCTCATCATCGAGAACGAGTTCATGCCGGGCCGGAGCGTGGTGGTGCTGGTGCGCGAGACGGCGGGATTCTGAGGCTCAGACCGTCCACATCGACGGGCCGGACTTGGAGTAGTTCCGTTTTATCTGCAGCCATTTCCGGCGGAAGAAGACGAGGAACCAGGCCTCCATGACGACCGCCACCACCAGCACCCCGCCGATGAGCCACGGCACCTGGCCGGCGGGCAGGCCGGCGGTGACCCGCAATTGCATCACGCCGACGAATATCCCGGCCCAGCCGGCGCCGAGCAACAGCAGCAGCACCGAGGAATAGGGATAGGACATGTGCAGGGAATTGCTCAGCAGCGTGCTTTCCCACGACAACACGTTCTTGCGCCCGACGGCGGTGTTGATGCGCACCTCGAGTTCGGCCAGCCATTTTCCGGCACGCTGCGAGCGGTTGTACTCGCCGAGCCAGATCATCAGCCCGACCTTGGCGATTTGGGGAACGCCGATCAGGCTGACCAGGGCGGTTCCGGTGCTCGGCGTGGGCTGGCCGATCAGGGCGGCCAGGATGATCGCCATGGCGCCGAACATGAAGTTGGCGATGGTCACCCGGTTGCTGATGGCGTTCAGGCTCTCCTGGCGGAGCCAGTTGTACTCGACCAGCATGGCCTGGAAGGCCTGCGTCTGATCGCCCAGTTCCTGGATTTCGACGGGCGGCGGCGAGGGTGCGCGGCGTAAGAATCGCACGCTACATTCCCACGCTCTCCCTGACGGCGTCGAGCAGCCCGATATCGCCGCCGAGGGCGTGGAACCGCGTCCGGAAACCCGCGCTCGCGGCGCGGCCGATATTGTGCGCCCGGTCGTCGACGACGAGGGTGCGCGACGGGTCGAGCGTTCGGGCGGCGATCTCGAAGAGGCCGGTTCCGGGGGTCTGTTTGGACACACCGAGAAGATAGGACAGGAACACGTGGTCCGACCGGATTTCCGCGACTTCGCCGATGAGGCGCATTTGTTTGGGAAACCAGAACGACGTGTTGTCGCTGATGAATCCGACCGTGACGCCGTGGCCGGCGAGCAGCCCCACGGCCCGCCCCGCCGCCGGGTCGCTCCGCAGGGTCGAGTGTTCCGCCGCCGCGACGGCCTCGGCCGGGATCTCGCGGCCGAGGGCCCGCCCGAAGTCGCGCCAGTAGTCGGCCTCGTCGCGCACCCGCAGGGAGTAGTCGGGCCACAGCCGCTCGCCGATCGCGTCGACCCGTTCGTGGTCGAGCCCGAGCCGGTCGGCGAGGCCGTCGCCGCCGGTCAGCCACAAGGCCTGCCAGGGGTCGACCGTCAGCACCCCCCCGACGTCGAACAACACGGTGTCGATCAGCACGGTGTCGATCATGCCGTCAGATCACGGGCAGGATCTGCCGCAGCTCGCCCGGTGTCGTGCTCCTCGGACGCCACTCCCGCGGGTAGCCGAGCGACACCTCCTCGAACCGCACCCCGTCGTGCCAGGTCGTGCGGGGGATGTGCAGGTGGCCGTAGACCATGGCGACCGCGCCGAACCGGATGTGCCAGTCGGCGGTGCGGTCGGTGCCGCACCAGATCGCGAACTCGGGGTGGCGCAGCACGAACGTGGGGTCGCGGACCAGCGGATAGTGGTTGACCAGGACCGTCGGCAGGCGGCCGGGGCGCTCGGCCAGGCGGCGCTCGGTCTCCTCGGCCCGGGCGGCGCACCACTCGTCGATGCCGTCGTAGGGGTCGGGGTGGAGGACCATCTCGTCGGTGCAGACGACGCCCTTGTCGTAGGCCAGCTTCAGCGCCGCCTCTTTGGTCGTGACGCCGGGCACGCGGTAGCTGTAGTCGTAGAGGACCATCAGGGGCGCCACCGTGACCGGGCCGTCGGGGCCCTCCCAGGTCGGGTAGGGGTCTTCGGGGGTGACGACGCCCAGGTCGCGGGCCACCTTCACCAGGTGGTCGTAGCGTTCGACGCCGCGGAGCTGGAGCGTCTCGCTCGGGTGGGTCCACAGGTCGTGGTTGCCGGGCGCCCAGACGACCCTGGCGAAGCGGCTCGCGAGGGTGCCGAGCACCCACTCGAAGTCGGCGACCTTCTCGGACACGTCTCCGGGCAGCAGCAGCCAGTCGGTCTCCGACCGGGGGCGGATGCGCTCGACGATCTCCCGGTTCTCGGGGTAACCGACGTGCACATCGCTGATCGCCAGAAGAAATGTCATAACGGGCAGTCTCTCCGACCTCGACCCCCAAAATCCACCTGCGAGCCGCTCGCCGTCACCCGGTGAGTCGCCGCCGGACCAGGTCGCTGATGGTGGTGGCGGTGGTGAAGTCGGTGCTGAGCACGTTCTTCGTGAGGGCGAAGGCCATGCCGGTCTTCGTGTCGGCGTAGGCGCTGCCGCCCCCCGCGCCCGGGACGCCGAACGTCGTCGGGCCGGGGTCGTCGAAGGCGCCCGGGTGGCCGATGCCGTAGCCGAGGCCCCACCGCACCGGGTTGCCGAAGACGGCGTCGACGCCCTCGAAGGAGATCGCCGAGATCGCGCGGAGGCGTTCGGGGGAGATCAGCCGCACGCCGTCGACCTCGGTCATCAGCGCCGAGTAGAGCCGGGCCATCGCACGGGCCGACATCTTGCCCCCGGCCGGGATGTCGGCCGCCAGGATGTCGGGCCGGTTGCCGAACGCGGCGGTCGGCATCAGCGCCATGGGGGCCGCCCTGAACATCGGCAGGTCGGGCAGCTCCGCCGGCAGCCCCGGGGGCGGCTCGGGCGAGGGGGCGTCTTCGAGCACGGCCAGCCGGTGGTGCTGGTCGGCGGGCATGCCGAAGTAGAGCTCGTCGGCCACGCCGAGCGGACCGGCGACCTCGTCGCGCAGGACCTCGGAGATCTTCCTCCCGGTCACCCGCCGGACGATCTCGCCGACGATGTAGCCGAAGCTGTAGGCGTGGTAGCCGATCGCGGTGCCCGGCTCCCACCACGGCTCGGCGTCGGCGACGGCCGCGCACATCGCGTCCCAGTCGCAGAGGTCTTCGGCGGTCGTGGTGAGCGGGATGCCCGGCACGCCCACGGAGTGGTCGAGGGCCATGCGGACCGTCGCCCGCTCTTTGCCGTGGGCGGCGAACTCGGGCCACACCTCGGCGATCGGCGTGTCGTAGCCGATCAGGCCCCGCTCGGCGAGCACGTGGAGCACGGCCGAGGTGGCGCCCTTGCCGACGGAGTAGTTGTAGAACGGCGTCTCGGGCGTCACCGCCCGCCCGGTCGCCGGGTCGGCCACCCCCGCCACGGCGTCGACCACGGGCTCCCCGCCGAGGTAGACCGACACCTGGAGGCCCCGCTCGACGCCCTTCTCGACGAGTTCGTCGATCGCGGCCTGCACGTCACGCTGGAGATCGCTCATGTGTTCGACTATATCGAGTTCCGTGAATGTCGGTCGACGCCGTTAGAGTCCCCGCCATGTCTGACGCGCAGATCGCGTACTCCTATTCGCGAGCCTCCGAACTCGACCTCGCCGCCGGCCTTCTCGGCCTGTCCACCTCCGGCGGGTTCACCCCTTCCGGCCTGGTCGCCCGCCCCCATTTCTTCAGCGGCGTGCTGACCAACGCCGCCCCCGCGGCGGCCGCCCTGATCGGCCTGGCCGACGTCGCCAAGACCCGCTACTTCGATCTGCGCGCCGTGACGTTCATGCGCGACCCGGTGGTGACCTGCAACGGCGACCGGCTGCGGTTCGAGTCGTTCTCCGCGTGCGGCGGCGTCTACGCCCGGCTCGACGTGCTGCAGCAGGCGCTCGACGGCGACGTGGTCGAGGTCGGCACCACCAACGTCGACGTCAACGTGCCGCTGCGCAGGGCGCTGGCCCGTGTCGGCGGCACCGACCCCCTCCACCTGGCCGTGGGCGACGACGAGGTGGTCGCCACCACGCTCGACGGCGCGGTGGTGGAGAAGAAGGTGCCGCTGCCCGAGCGCTGGTTACGCGGCTTCGCCGAGGTCCAGGTGATCGCCTCCAGATTCGACCTGCGCGCCTCGCTGGGCCGGGCCGAGGCCGTGAAGTTCGTACGCGACCTGCCCAAACGCGGCGTGTTGTGGGCGGTGCCGGCCGGGCGGTCGCTGCGGCTGACCGCGCGCCCCGCGCCCGGCGCGGTCTGCCTGGCCGGGCCCGAGCGGCTGGCCGTGCTCGCGCCGCTGCTGCGGTTCGCGACCGGGCTGCGCGTCTACGGTCCCCTCGTCGAGGGCGGGCTGCCGATGGCGTCCGCGTGGGAGCTGGAGCTGCCCGGCATGCGGTTCACGCTCACCCTGTCGCCCGAGCCGCGGCGCGGGTTCTCCGGAGAGGGGGCCGTCCTCGACGATCTCAACGGCGACACTGTGGCCGACGACGCCGACCTCGTGGGCGCGCTGCTGCGGTTCGAGCCCCGCCTTGACGCCGACCTGCTCGCCGAGCAGTCGGGCCTGACCCGCGCCCGCGTCGGCGCGGCCCTCACCCGCCTGGGCACCGGCGGCCGCGTCGGCTACGACGTCGCCGAGGCCGCCCACTTCCACCGCGAGCTGCCCTACGACGCCGGCCGCGTCCTGGCCATGAACCCGCGCCTGAAGTCGGCGCTCGACCTGGTCGAGCGGGGGGCCGTCCGGTTCACCGGCCCGGGCGTGGCCCAGGTGAACGAACGGACCGTCCGGCTCACCCCCGGTGCGGCGCCCACCTGCACCTGTCCCTGGTGGATCGACTACCGGGGGTCGCGAGGGCCGTGCAAACACGTGCTGGCCGCCCAGAAGGTCGTGTCCCTGGCCGAGGTGACGGCGTGAGCACCGTCCTCCAGCTGATCGCGCAGAGCCGCCACACCCACATCCCCGCCGCGATCGAGTGGCTCGACGCCGCCGGGCGCAAGGAGCTCCAGGCCGAGCTGACCGCGCGGGTGCGCAGGTTCGGCGAGTGGCGGTTCGCGACCGACCACCGCCACGAGATCACCGGGCTGCGGGTCGCCGGCGCCCTCTGCCACGGCGGGGCCAGTCAGGTCGCCACCTGGCTCAACCGGCGTGAGCTGCGCGAGCCCGCCGACGCGTGGGCCGACGCGAAGACCGTCGCCGGGGCGCTGCGCGGGCGTCCCCTCGAATGGCGGGCCGACCTGGCCCGGCGGCTGACGGCCGCGCTCCGGCCGCCCCGCGGGTCGAGCTGGTCGTGGCGCCGGGAGGGCGGGCCGCCCGGATTCGCGCTGGCCCGGACCATGCTGCTCGAGACCGGCGTCGAACCCGAGGGCGACGCGTTCACCGTCTGCTGGGCATGGCACGCCTTCGTCACGGGCGACCTGAGGAACGACCCGATCGCCGAGACGATGGTGCCGCGCCTGTTCGACACCGAAGGGGCCTCCGCCCCCTTCCGGAGCACCTGGGAGAGCGCCGCCGTCACGGCGTTCGTCGACGGGCTGCACGCCGAGGTGAAGAGGGGCCGCCTCGACCGGGCGACGGTCCTCGACGGCACGATCGGCCGGTTCCTGATCGGCGGCGAGGCCCGCGACCTCGGCATGTTCGTGGAGCTGCGCCGCCGGTTCGAGCCCGGCCCCGACGAGACACCCGCCCGCGACCTGGTCCGCTGCCTGCCCGCCGGGGCCGCCAACGTCGCCGACCTCGCCGTCGGGGAACTGCGCGCCCTCGACGTGGCCGGGCGCCTCGACGCCGGCCTGTTCGGCGAGGCCGTCGGCGCGCTGGCCCTGCGGGCCGAGAAGAAGCACGTCGGGGCCGCGCTCAAGTGGATCTCCGACACGTTCAAGGTCACCGCGGCCGACCCCGTCAGGGCCGAGGGCGCCCTGCTCGCGCTGGCCGACGTCCTCTCCGCCGAGAGCTCCGCGACCCGCGCCCGCGCGATCCGCCTCGCGGTCAAGCTCGGCCCGTCGACCGAGACCGCCCGCGCGGCCGTCGCCGACGCGGCCGTCCGGCTGCCCGCCGACGAACGCGCGCCGCTGGCCGAGAGGTTCGGCGTGACCGAGACGGCCGAGGAGGAGGTGTTCACCGGCGTCCCCCTGGTGGGCGCGCCGCCGCTCCAGCCGCCGATCCGCACCGTGCCGGAACTCGTGATCGAGCTGCACGACGTCCAGCACACCGACGACATGGACACCTTCGAGCGGGTCATGGCCGCCCTGGTGGAGCTGAGCCACCACGACCGCGCCGCCGTGGTCGCCGGCTTCAAGGCCGACTTCCAGCCCACCGCCTGGGAGTACTTCCGGACCAGTGGTTACGTCCCCGACGACCCGGGCTGGTTGTTGTTCTGGGCCGCCGCGCTGATCGGCGAACACGCCGACGAGGGCTTCCGCGCCAAGGCCCGCAAGCTCCTCGGGCTGAACCCGTCGTTCCTCGATCGGCTCAAACACCTGGCGCTGCCGCCGCGCGACCCCGACCGCGGCAGGACGACCCCTCACGCCCGCCTGTTCCGGCAGCGGGCCCTCGAACTCGTCCGCATGGCCGCCGAGGGGGAGACCCGCCCCTGCCTGCTCGCCACCCCGACGCTGCCCGGTCACTTGGTCGACCCCGAGACCCTGCTGACCCGGCTCGAAGCCCTCGGCGACCGCGAGCCCCTCCCGGCCGACCTCACCCAGGCCCTGCTCCGCCTGCCCCGCGACGTCGACGCCTCGGTGGCCGACCGCGCCGAGAAGATCGGCGGTCACGGGGGGCGCATGGTGGCCGAGTGGATCCGCGAGGGCGGCCTGCCCGACCCCGTCGTCGAGTGGACCGTCAAGGTCACCGAGCGCCACGGCTGGATCCAGCGGCAGCCGGTCGTCACGATGGACCCGGGCCGGCGCCTCCCCGACCACATCAGCACTCTGGTCACCCTGTCGCCCGACGACGAGTTCGACTACTGGGTCCGGTCCCGCGACATCTGGGCCGGCACCCTTCCGAACCACCCCGAGGCCACGGCCGCCTACCTGCTCCGCTGGATCTGCGTCTGGGCCGACCAGAGCGACCCCGCCGGCGAGGCCGTCATCCCGCTGGCCGTGGCCCCCGGCCCGGTCGGTCCCGTGGTCGCGGCGGCCGTCGTCGGCGCGATGGGCCACCAGCGGGCGGTCCAGCGCTCGGCGGCCGGTGAGGCCTTCCTGGCCCTGGCGGGCCGTCCCGACTTCCCGGCCGAGGGCGTCGGCGACGCGATCCGCCGCCTGGTGACGGGCGACGTCCTGAAACTCAGCCGCATCACCGAGGTCCTCGGTCAGTCGGCCGACGCGGGCGCCCACGCCGCCGTGTGGGAGGTGCTGTCGGTCGCGCTGCCCGGCCTGCTGCCGGACGAGGGCGCCAAGCCCCGCTCCGGGCTGGGCGAGCTGCTGGGCGTGGCGGTGAAGGCGGCCCGGGTGTGCGGGGCGAAGGGCAAGGTGCCGGGGCTGGCCGAACTGGCGGCCAGGAAGGGGTCCAGCCGGGTGACCATGGAGGCCAGAACGCTGGTGAAACAGCTCGCGGAGTAGCCGCCGCGCGGGCCGGCTCAGCGTCTCGGGGGACCCGCCTTCCGCGTCCCGGGGGACGCCCCGGCCCGTGTCCGGTCCCTAGCCTTCCCGCACGTCATTCGCGGCTTGTCGGAAGGTTGTCATGTTTCGTGATCCCGTGAGGTTCTTCCGGGTCGTCGCCGGGAGCAGTCTCCTGGCCGCCCCCGTCCTCTACATCGCCGGGCTCGTCGTCGATCCCGCCCTCCGCGCCGGTGGCGGGATCGGGCACTACGGCGCCAACCCGGGCCAGGTCTCCGTCAGCGCCACGTTGCTGCACTGGTCGTGGGTGCTGCTCGTGCCGGGCCTGCTCGGCATGACGCATCTGGCCGCCAAGCGCGCGCCGGTCGCCGCCCACGTCACCGGGTCCGTCGCCGTGCTGGGCGTGATCAACTTCTCGGCGCTGATGACGAGCGACTTCGTCTACTCCCGGCTGGAGCGGGTCATGGAGCCCCACGCCGGGTCGGCCCTGGGCGACCTGATCGGCGCCGACCCCGGGCTCGCCTGGGGCTTTCGCAACCCCGGTTTCCTCGGGCTGCTGGGCGTCCTGCTGCTGGCGCTGGTGCTGGCGTACACGAAGCAGGCGCCCTGGTGGGCGGGGCCGGCGATGCTGGCGGGGGCGCTCGCCGGGCCGATCTATCCGGTCGGGACGATCGTGGCCGGGGCGCTCTACCTGGCCGGAGCGGGGGTCGTCGGCCTGCGGATGCTCAGGATGAGCGACGGGGAATGGGCTCAGCCGGTGGGGAGCACGGCCGTCACCCGGTAGCCCGTGGCCGTGGGGCCCGCCGTCAGGATGCCGCCGTGCATCGCGACGCGTTCGCGCATCCCGATCAGGCCGTGCCCGGTCCCGGCGGCGTCGTCCGCGCCGCCGCCGGTCCCGTCGTCGGTGATCGTCACGGTGACGGAGCCGGGGGCGTAGGTCAGGGTCACCTCGGCCCGGGTGGCGCGGGCGTGTTTGCGGACGTTGGTCAGCGCCTCCTGGACGATCCGGTAGACCGACAGACCGGCCCCCGGCGGCAGCGGCCGGGGCTCGCCCACCGTCGTCAGGCCGACGCCGGGGCCCGCGGCCGCGACCAGGTCCTCCAGGGTTCCGGGCGGGGACGGCTCGCCGGGCTCGCGGAGCATGCCGAGCATCAGCCGCAGCTCCTCGATCGCCTCCCGCCCGGCCCGTTCGACGCCGTGCAGCAGCTCCACCTCACGGGGGAAGGCGGGGCCGAGCAGCCGGCGCACGCCGCCGGTGTGCAACGTCATCAGGCTCACGTTGTGGGCCACGACGTCGTGCAGCTCCCGCGCGATGCGGGCGCGTTCCTGCCGCACCGCGTATTCGCGCTCCAGCTCCAGGCGGACGGCCCGCTCGGCCATGATCCGGGTGCGGTCGATCTGACGGCGCAGGGCCACTCCGGTCGTGTACGCCGCCACGTAGAAGATCGCCGAGATCAGCACCTCGGGCGGATCGGTCCAGAGCCGCGTCTGCAGGTGCGCCCACGCCGCCACCACGGCCGCCAGGCCCAGCAGGCCCGCGCGCGAGCGCAGCTCGTAGGCCCACCCGATGGTGTGGACGAGCACGAGCGTGGCGTACAGGTGCCAGAACGGGTAGTACGCGCCGCCCGCCGACACCGCGCCCACCGCGACCAGCGCCACCAGCAGCGCGGCGGGGAAGCGGGTGCGGAACCACACCAGCGCCCCGGCGGCCAGCGCCCCCAGCGCGAGCGGGACCGGGTCGCCGACCGCCTCGGGACGCCCGAGGACCTCGGCCAGCCCGGCGACGGCCACGAGGACGGCCGCCACCCGGCTCATCGGCCCTCACCCGGCCTGACCAGCCCGGTCTCGTACGCGAACACCACCGCCTGGACGCGGTCACGCAGACCAAGCTTGCGCAGCACCTGGGCGACGTGGCTGCGCACCGTCGCCTCCCCGACGAAGAGCGAGGCGGCGATCTCGCGGTTGGAACGGCCCCGGGCCAGGCCGGTGAGCACCTCCCGCTCGCGGGCCGTCAACGTGGACAACTCGGGCGGGGGAGCCAGGCGGCTCGCGGCGGCGAAGGCGGCGATCACCCGCAGGGTGACGGCGGGGTCGATCAGGCCGTCTCCGGCGGCGGCGGTCCTGATCGCCTCGACGAGCTGCTCAGGGGGAGACGACTTCAGCAGGTAGCCGCCCACGCCCAGGCGCAGCGCGGCGTGCAGGTTCTCGTCGGTGTCGAACGTCGTGAGCATCACGATCCGGGGCGCGCCGCCCTCGTCCAGGAGGATCCGGGCGGCCTCCAGGCCCGACATGACGGGCATCGCGATGTCGAGCAGCAGGACGTCGGGCCGCAGGGAGCGGGCCAGGGCGACCGCCGCCCGGCCGTCGGCGGCCTCGCCGACCACGTCGACTCCAGGCTCGGTCTCGGCCATCAGGCGCAGCCCCACGCGGATCATCGCCTGGTCGTCGGCGATGAGCACCCTGATCGTCACCGGGGGAGCGTACAGAGCGCGACATACCCGGCGGGTCCGCCGCAAGGGTGAGATCTTTCGGGTCTTGCGGTGATCCCACGGAAAGTGTCAATGTCGTCACGGCGAGTACCCTCCCCGAGGAGAGGAGCCTCTTTGAAGGCCTTCACCATGCCCGAGTTCTACGTGCCGCATCCGGCGCGGCTCAACCCCCATCTGGAACGTTCCCGGGCCCACACCATGGCGTGGGCCAAGGAGATGGGCATGCTCGACGCCCCCCGGCCCGGGGGAGGCGTCGTGTGGACCGCCGAGGAACTCGACCGCATGGACTACGCGCTGATGTGCGCGTACACCCACCCCGACTGCGACGGCCCGGCGCTCGACCTGGTCACCGACTGGTACGTGTGGGTGTTCTTCTTCGACGACCACTTCCTGGAGCTGTTCAAGCACTCCCGCGACTTCGCCGGCGCGCAGCACTACCTCGACCGGCTGGAGCTGTTCATGGGCGACGACCCGCCCGAGCCCGAGAACCCGGCCGAGGCCGGCCTGAAGGACCTGTGGGAGCGCACCGTCCCGCACATGTCGGCCGGCTGGCGCGAGCGCTTCGTCGTGTCGACCCACAACCTGATGGTCGAGTCGATGTGGGAACTGGAGAACATCGACCGGGGACGGATCGCCAACCCCATCGAGTACGTCCAGATGCGCCGCCGCGTCGGCGGCGCCCCCTGGTCGGCCAACCTGGTCGAGTTCGCCGCCGGGGCCGAGGTGCCCGGCCACCTGGCCGCGACCCGGCCGCTGCGGGTGCTCTCCGACGCCTTCTCCGACGCCGTCCACCTGCGCAACGACCTGTTCTCCTACCAGCGCGAGGTGGCCGAGGAGGGGGAGAACTCGAACGCCGTGCTGGTGCTGGAGAAGTTCCTCGGCGTCACCACGCAGGAGGCCGCCGAGCGGGTCAACGACCTGCTGACCTCCCGGCTGCAGCAGTTCGAGACGACCGCGCTGACCGAGCTCCCGGCCCTGCTGGCCGAGCGGGCGGTCCCGCCCCACGAGCAGGCCGCCGTCGCCCTCTACGCCAAGGGCCTGCAGGACTGGCAGTCGGGCGGCCACGAGTGGCACATGCGGTCGAGCCGCTACATGAACGAGGGCATGGTCTCCGGCAAGGTGCGGCAACCTCACGGCCTCGGCACGGCGACCCTGCGGATCGGCGCGGAGAAGCGCGCCCGGCAACACTCCCACGTGCCGTTCGAGCGGGTCGGGCCGCAGCCCGTGCCGGAGCTCCACCTGCCCTACCCCCTCCGGATGAGCCCCCACCTCGACGCGGCCCGCCGCCACGCGGCCGTCTGGGCGCGGGAGATGGGCTTCCTCGACGAGGCGATCTGGGACGAACGCCGCTTCTCGGGCATCGACCTGGCCCACTGCGCCGCCATGATCAACGCCGACGGCGCCTCCGAGGAGGTCTTCCTGACCACCGACTGGCTGATCTGGGGCACCTACGGCGACGACTACTATCCGGTGGCCTTCGGCGCCACGCGCGACCTCTCCGGGGCCCGGGCGCTGAACACGCGGCTCAAGGCGATCATGCGGGAAGACTTCGCTCCCGAGCCCGGCGCGCCGATGGAGCGGGGACTGGCCGACCTGTGGCGGCGTACCGCCGCGAGCCTGCCCGAACGGGCGCGGGCCGGATTCCGGACCGCGGTCGAGGACATGATCGACAGCTGGGTGTGGGAGCTCGACAACGAGGCCGCCGGCCGGATCCCCGACCCCGTCGACTACATCGAGATGCGCCGCCGGACCTTCGGCTCCGACCTGACGGCGAGCCTGGCCCGGCTGGCGGCGGCCGAGGTGGTCGACGACGCGGTCTACCAGTCGCGGGTCATGCGGGAACTGGAGACCGCGGCGCAGGACTACGCCTGCTTCACCAACGACCTGTTCTCCTACCAGAAGGAGATCGAGTTCGAGGGGGAGCTGCACAACATGGTCCTCGTCGTCGAGAACTTCCTCGACGTCGACCGGGTCACCGCCCGCGCCATCGTGGCCGACCTGATGAACGAGCGCATGCGCCAGTTCGAGCACATCCTGGCCAACGGCCTCCCGGCCATGCTCGCCATGATCGGCGACCCCGAGGTGAGCCGGGTGCTGGAGCGCCACGCCGCCCTGCTCAAGGACTGGATGGCCGGGATCATGGAGTGGCACCGCCGCTGCGTGCGCTACACCGAGCCCGAACTGCTCCGGCTGCGTGCGGAGTCGTTCGCGCCGCCGCCCCGGCTGGTGCTGCTCCCCTCGGGCCTCGGCACGTCGGCGGTACGGCCCCTGCCGCGCCGTTAGCCCCGATTCCCCGCCGTAAGCGGGGTTCGTGACCAGATCACGGGCTCCGCTTCGCCGTGCCGGGAGGACCCCGCGGCTATGTTGGCCGGAGAGGAGGGAGGGAGATGGCCGGCACACCGCGGCAGCGCCTCGACACCTCGACATCGGCACCCGGATGCAGCGGGCGGTCGACGTCTGGCACGCCCGCGGCGGCGCCCCGCTGGTGCTGCGCTCGCCCGAGCACCTGGCCCGCTTCTTCGACGACCTCGAACTGCTCGATCCCGGCGTGGTGTCGCTGCCCCAGTGGCGGCCCGACACGCTGACCGACTACCGGGACCGGGAGGTCTACCAGTACGGGGGCGTGGCCCGCGAACACTGAGCATTTGGGCAAATTGCCGGATAAAGTGGCTGGTGGCAAGACTTTTCCCCCACCGAAAGCGCGGGTATCGTGCGTTCTCCGGAATGGGTCGCAGAACGGTTTCCGCATGACGATTGACGACCCGCGAGTCGACGGGCTGACGGAGGCCTTCCTCCGCCAGCATCGTCGCTATACCAGTCACCAGGTCGCGGAACTGGCGGGCGTGCCCTTCCACCGGGCGCGCCGCTTCTGGCGTGCGCTCGGCTTCGCCAACGTCGCCGACGACGCGATCGAGTTCACCGACGCCGACGTCGAGGCCCTGAAGACCCTCATGGGCCTGCTCGCCGACGGCACCTACGACGACGAGCACATCATGCTGATGGCGCGCTCGCTCGGCCGGGCGTCCGCCCGCCTCGCGGAGTCCCAGGCCGAACTCGGCGCCGAGACCCTCGACCTGGCCGGGGTCCCGCTGTCCCGGCGCAGCCACGCGTGGCAGCGCCGCGCCGACCGCGTCGTCCCCGACCTGGAACGCCTGCTCGTGTACGCCTGGCGCCGCCACCTCGCCGCCTCCGCCGGCCGCATCGTCGACCAGGAGACCGCCTCGACCCGCCTGGCCGTCGGCTTCGCCGACCTGGTGGGCTTCACCCGGCTGAGCCGCCAGATCTCCGAGACCGAACTGGCCCGCCTGGTCGAACGTTTCGAGAGCCGCTCGGCCGACATCGTGGCCTCCTCGGGCGGCCGCATGATCAAGACCCTGGGCGACTCGGTGTTGTGGGTGAGCGACACCGCCGCCCACGCCGCCGACATCGCCCTGTCCCTGGTCGGCGCGCACGCCCGCGTCAAGGGCATGCCCCAGCTGCGGGTGGGCCTGGCGATCGGCCCGGTGATCGGCCGCATGGGCGACGTCTTCGGGACGACGGTGAACCTGGCGTCGCGGCTGACCTCACTGGCTCCGGCGGGAGGCGTGCTGGCCGATCCGGCGATCGCGGGGGAACTGGAGGACCATCCCCGCTTCGGGCTGCGGGCGGAAAGCCTGCAGGTGGTCCGGGGCGTCGGCGAACTGGTGCCCTATCTGGTGTCGCGGGCCTGACTTCCGTCGGCTGGAACATCGATGGGTACGGGCGACGGTTCGTGGCCCCTCGGGACGCGGAACGGCGTCGGCGCCCGAATGGTCGGAAAGGGTGGGCGGCGGACGCGGAACGGCGTCAGTGCCGAATGGTCGGAAACGGTGGGCGGTGGACGTCGCGGTCTGGAGCCGCCCCGGTCGGATGCGTGCCGGGGCGGCCCCAGTGGTCTCCTACCTGGCGGGCGCGTGGACCCGGGAGCTGCCCGAGGTGCGGGAGCCCATCTCCATGTCGGAGTCCATCTTCCGCATTTCGTCGTCGGTCATGTGGGTCTCCTCGACGCGGAGCGCCACGCCCATGGCCATGAGCGTCGGCGCCCACTGGCCGATGAAGATCCCCCAGCGGTCGGCCCGGTCGAGGCCGGCGTGCTCCACCTGCCTGGAGATCATCCAGGTGCAGAAGGACAGGCCCACCGACGCCGCGGCGGCGGTGTACATGTGACTGGACCTGAGACCCATACGGTGCAGCTTCTTGATCACTTGCGTACCCCCTTCGGTTCCGGGTTGGGCGTGCCCGCTCCGAAGATCCCGAATTCGGGACATATCACGATATGGGGCAGAAATTTACGGCCTGATCAGCCGCCCTCGGGCGGCCAGTTCGACGGTCAGCACGACGGCGAGGGCCTCCGCCGACAGCAGCGCCACCAGGACGACCAGCTGCACGATCCCCGCCTCGATCGGCCCCGCCCCGCCGAGCAGCATGCCGACGAACGCGCCCGGGAGGGTGACCAGCCCGACCGTCCGGGTCTGGTCGAGCGCGGGCACCAGGGCCTGGGCGGCGGCGGGCCGGCAGATCTCCAGCCGGGCCTCCTGGGGCGTGAACCCGAGGGCCATGGCCGCCTCCACCTCGCCGTGGCGGGTGGTCAGCTCGTCGGCGGCCCGCCGCCCGGCCAGGCTGGTGGCGATCAGGCAGCCGCCGAAGACGATGCCGGCGACCGGGATGACCACGATCCCGTCCAGCGAGACGACGCCGGTGGCGGTGAGGAGCACGAGGACCGGGGCACTGCCCGCGGCGATCGGGACCGCCGCCCAATGGGTGCCGATCCTGCGGGCGGCGGTGTGGACGGCGAAGACGTACATGAGCAGGATGAACCCGGCGACGGCGAACCCGTTCGCGACCACCCAGGCGATGACCAGCGACACCACCCCGAGCTGCACCACGGCCCGCACGCAGGCCCGCACCACCGCCCACCCCAGCCCGAGCCCTCCCGCCGCCGCCACGACGGCACCACCCGCGACCATCAGAACCAGCACGATCGGGAGCGCGGGGGTCGGCGAGATCAGGGACGTGGATTCCACGCCCCGCAGTATTCCGCCTGCTATAACCAGGGTTGAACCCGACCACTCCCCTGAGAACGGTTCAGCCGCCACCGAACCGTGCTCCGACGCCAGGTTCACGGTCCGGCTGAATTCGAGGGCCGAGGTGCATGATCCGATCGACGCCGTCAACGCGAACTTTACTCAGCTCAACAACTCATAGAGAGCTGACTCAACTAGAAGTTCTCCCACAGCTGGTCCTCCGGCGCACGCGCCGGCGGCGCGCCCGCCCGTGCCGCCAGGGCCATGGCCTCTGCCAGCAGCGGATGCCCGTCACCCAGCGCCGGTTTGCCGTGCGCGAGGGCCCGGCGGTCGAGCAGCGGAGCGAGCAGGTCGCCGACCTCCGCGGCCCGGTCGGAGCGGACACGTTGCAGGGCGAGGCCCAGGCGGGCGCCAAGCACTGTTGGGTGGGTGGCGTCGATCTGGTCGCCGGCCAGCGCCAGGATCGCCTGGCAGGCCTCTTCGGCGGCCTGCTCGCGGCCCAGGGCGGCGGCGGCGCGGGCGCGGATCAGCAGGGTCTCGGCCTGCTCGGGAGCGGGCTCGCCGGGGTCCAGGGCGTCGAGGACGCGGGCGGCCGAGGCGGGGTCGCCGACGGTCAGGCGGGCCGTCGCCTGGGCGCGGAGCACCGCCCTGGTCTGGGGGAGTTCGGCCAGGTCGGACAGGGCCGTCAGGGCCTCGCCGGAGGCGGTCAGGCCCAGCGAGCGGATCAGCACGGCCTCCTCGTGCAGCCGGGGGGAGACGCGGTCGGCGAACCACGTCGTGGTCACGGTCGCGTCGTCGAGGAGGCGGACGGCCTGGGCGGGGAAGCCGGCGTGCAATTCGATCTCGGCGAGGCGGACCAGGTCGTACTGGGGCCAGTAGCCCTCGCCGGGGAGGTAGAGGGAGCGCAGGCGCATGGCCTCGCTCAGGTGGTGGCGGGCCTGGGCGGGGTGGGCGGCGGCCAGCAGGGCCTCGGCCAGGGTGACCCGGGCCGAGGCGGTGTTCACGTTGTCCTGGCCGAGGCGGTCTTCGCGGTCGGTCAGGGTGGCCTCGGCGAGCCGCACGCCCTCGACGACCCGGCCCGCCCTCGTGGTGGCGCGGGCCAGGGCCTGCCGGGTCAGGGTGTGGCGGCGCCAGGCCGGGCCGGCGCCGGTCGTCGGCACCCCGGCGCTGCGGCGTCCGGCCACGTCGGCGAGGATCGCCCGGCCCTGCTCGGCGTGGCCTTCGTCGACGAGGAGTTCGGCCAGGTTGTGCTCGGCGCGGGCGATCAGCGACGACGGGTCGGCCGAGTCGGGCAGCTTCTCGGCGATGCGCCGCGACTCCTCGAAGCAGCCCCGCGCGGCGGCGGTGTCGCCCAGCCGCAGCAGGGCCAGGCCGCGCCGCGACGTCACGTCGCACAGGGTCACGGCGTCGGCGGGGGAGCCCGCCAGCAGGGGGATCAGCTCGGCGCCGACCTCGGCGGCGCGGGCCAGCAGGGGGCTGCTGTCGAGGAGCACCTGGAAGACCACGACCAGCGCGTTCGCGCGCGAACGGCCGTTGGGGCCGATCTTCTCGACCAGTTCGGCGGTGCGCTCGGCGGCGTGGAGGCGGTCGGCCCACTCGCCGGTCAGCGGGATCAGGTCGCGGGCCAGCCAGTAGGCCGCCAGTCCCTCGGCCTGGCGGTCGGCGGGGGCGTCGGCGTCGTCGGACATGGCGCGGAAGGCCAGCTCGGACAGGCGCTCGGCGCTGGTCTTCGCCCAGTTCTCCGGCGGCACGGCGACCGCGCGGGCGGCCTGGTCGAGGCGGGGGGCGAGATATTCGGCGTACGCCGTCACGCGCCCCTCCCAGCCCGCGGCGGCGGCCGAGCCGTAGGTGCCGGTGAGCCAGACGGGCGGGGTCTGCGCCGCCGAGGGGCGCTTCTCGGAGGTGGAGATGTCGCCGATGCCCAGCCTGACCTGGGCGAGCAGGAAACGTTCGACCTGGTGGAAGCGGGCGATGCGGCGCAGCGCGGCGGCCACCGACTCGGCCGCGCCGAGCATCGAGGTGACCGGCTCGGGGGTGTTCTCGCCGCTGGTGAACTCGTCGAAGGCGTGTTTGGCGGCGAGCGCGACCAGGACGCGGCGGCTGCGGACCTCGTTGTAGAGCCATACGGCGGACCGGCCGGTGTCCTTCTCGCCGCCCCGGGGCAGCCGGACCCGCTCGGCGACGTCCTCGGCACGCACCTGGTGGTAGTCGCTGTGCCGGAAGGCGGCGGCGGACGCCGCGGCGATCGCGGCAAGCCTTCGCTCCTGGGCTAGCACCGCTTGGTTCCCCCTATATGAGCTCATTGCTTGCGAATATATCTCACTAAGGTTGGGCGAACCTTAGTGAGATGAGCTGACTCTTGCAAGGGGCAACCCGTAAACGCCCTGACCTCGCCCGCCTCGCGACCGGCCACCGCACCAAGGATGCCGCTTCTCTGGAGGCACCACTCACCGGCGGACCAGGAGGCGTCCAATGCGGGCAACCGAAACATCCGGCGCAGGACGGGCCGCGGCCGCTCGGCGGCACGTTCTCGCAGCGCGGTGGCCCCGTTACACCAGCCCGCGCTCGCGGAGGGCGGCCAGGTCGCGGACGAGCTCCTCGTGCTCGGGCACGTCGGTCTCCATGCGGTCATCAACCCTTCGCGACGGGGCAGGGGCAACCACGGCCGACACCGTCCAGCCGAGGGGACCCCACGGATGCGAGCGACCGCCAAGGCACGCCACCAGAGCGTCGACGTCGACGGGATCGAGATCTTCTACCGGGAGGCCGGCACGCCGGACCTGCCGTGCCTGCTGCTGCTGCACGGCTTCCCCAGCTCCTCCCACTGCTTCCGGCGCGTGCTCGCGCCGCTGAGCGAGGTCAGCCGGGTCGTCGCCCCCGACCTGCCGGGCTTCGGGTTCTCCTCCGCGCCCAAGATCGGTGATTACGAGTACACCTTCGCCAACCTGGCCGACACGATGGAGCGCTTCCTGGAGCGCATCGGCGTCGAGGAGTTCTTCGTCTACCTGCACGACTTCGGCGCCCCGGTCGGCTACCACCTGGCGATGCGGCGGCCGGAGCGTGTCCTCGGGCTGGTCGTGCAGAACGGCAACGCCCACGACGACGGCCTGGGCGAGCAGTGGGACGGCGCCCGCGACTACTGGGCCGACCCCACGGAGGAGAACCGGGCCAGGCTGCCCGAGTGGCTCAACTTCGAGGGCACCCGGGGCCAGTACCTGGACGGGCTGCCCGAGCGGCTGCGGATCCTGCACCCGCCCGAGACCTGGCACCTCGACTGGGAGCGGATGTCGCGGCCGGGCGACCTCGACGTCCAGTTCCAGCTCTTCCGCGACTACGGCGCGCACGTCGCCCGCTTCGGCGACCTGGCCGAATACCACCGCACCCACCAGCCGCCGTGCCTGCTGCTGTGGGGCCGCCACGACGCGTTCTTCGACCTGGCCGAGATCATGGGCTACGCCCGTGACCTCGACCGGATCGAGATGCACGTCTACGACGCCGGCCACTACCTGCTGGAGACCCACGCCGACGAGAGCGCGGCGGCGATCGCGGCCTTCGTCGCCGACGTCTCAGGGGCGTAGCAGGGCGCACAGCGCGTCGGCGGCCTCGTCGAGGGAACCGGCGCCGTCGACGACCAGGTCGGGGTGCTCGGGCGGCTCGTAGGCCTGGCCGTGGCCGGTCATGTTGGGCAGCCGCCCGGCCCTCGCCTGCGCGTAGAGGCCCTTCGGGTCGCGGCGGGCGCACTCCTCCGCCGGGGTGTCGACGAAGACCTCGGCGAAGTCCCCCTCGGCGAACAGGGCCCGCGCCGCGGCCCGGTCGGTCCGGAACGGGGACACCAGCGCCACGACGACGATCAGGCCGGCGTCCACCAGGACCCGCGCCACCTCGGCGACGCGGCGCACGTTCTCGGCGCGGCCCTGCGGGGTGAACCCGAGGTCCTTGTTGAGCCCGCCGCGCACGTTCTCGCCGTCGAGCACGTAGGTGTGCAGGCCCATGCCGTGCAGCCGCCGCTCCAGCGTGTTGGCGAGGGTCGACTTGCCGGCGCCCGGCAGGCCGGTCAGCCACACCACCTTCGCCCGCTGGCCCTTGAGGCGCTCGCGGGCCTCGCGGTCGACGGTGTAGGCGCGCGGGGCGACGGTGCGGCCGCGCCGCAGGGCGTGCCGGACCATGCCGGCCGCGACGGTCTCCTTGGTGACCCGGTCGACGAGCAGCAGGCTGCCGGTGTGCCGCGACTCCCGGTAGGCGTCGAGGCTGACCGGCGTGTCGGTGGTCAGCTCGACCGTGCCGATGTCGTTGAGGTCGAGGGTGCGGGCGGCGAGCCTCCCGCCGCTCACCACGTCGAGCCGGTCGCGCACGGCGGTGACCACGGCGGGCACGGTGCGCCCCCCGGCCCGCAGCAGGTAGGAGCGGCCGTTCCGCAGGGGCTCCTCGGCGGTCCAGATGAGCGTGACGGAGAAGGCGCCGGCCGGGGACAGGCCGTCGCGGAGGGCCTCGGGCGCGGCCAGCAGGTCGCCGCGCCGCACGTCGACGTCGTCGGCCAGCGTCACCGTGACCGCGGTGCCCGGAGCGGCCCGGTCGAGGTCCGTGCCGCCGGGGCCGAGCAGGCGGCCGACCGTGGACGTCCTCCCGCCGCCCGCCACCCCGACGGCGTCGCCGGGGCGGATCGGGCCGCCGACCACGGTGCCCGCGAGGCCGCGGAAGCCGTCGGCGCGGATCACGTACTGGACCGGCAGCCGGTAACCGGCCTCCTGCGGCTCCTGCGCCGGTTCCCAGGCCGTCAGGGCGCCCAGCAGGGTCGGGCCGTCGTACCAGGGCAGGTTGGGGGAGGGCTCGGCGACGTTGTCGCCGTCGAGCGCGCTGGCCGGGATGACGTCGGCCCGCATGCCGAAGCCGTCGGCCGCCGCGCGCACCTCGCCCGCCAGCTCGTCGAAGACGGACCGGTCCCACCCCACGGCGTCGAGCTTGTTGACCACCGCGACCACCGACGGCACCCCCATGAGCGCGCAGATCGCCAGGTGGCGGCGGGTCTGCTCGCGCACCCCCTTGGTGGCGTCCACGAGCAGCACCGCGACGTCGGCGGTGGAGGCGGCGACCGCCATGTTGCGGGTGTACTGCTCGTGCCCCGGCGCGTCGGCGACGATCACCCGGCGGCCCGACGGCAGGTCCATGAACAGGTGGGCGACGTCGATGGTGATGCCCTGCTCGTGCTCGGCCTCCAGCCCGTCGGTCAGCAGTGAGTAGTCGACCGCCCCGGCCGCGACGGTGGAGCCGCCGCGCCGTGTCGTCCTCGCGTAGTCGAGCTGGTCGTCGGTGGCGCCGCCGGTGGCGGCGAGCAGCCTGCCGATGAGGGTGGACTTGCCGTCGTCGACCGAGCCGCACGCCACGACTCTCAGTACCGCGACCATCAGAAGTACCCCTCCGACTTCTTGCTCTCCATGGACGTGCCGCCCTCGCCGTCGATCAGCCGGCCGGCGCGTTCGGACCGGCGGTCGCGGCCCATCTCGTCGATGATCTCGTCGATGTTCTCGGCCTTGGACTCCACGGCCGAGGTCAGCGGGTAGCAGCCGAGGGTGCGGAAGCGCACCCGGCGCTGCACCGGCCGCTCGCCGGGCTCCAGGGGGTAGCGGTCGTCGTCCACCATGATCAGTGAGCCGTTCCGCTCGACGACCGGGCGGTCCGCGGCGAAGTAGAGCGGCACCACGGGGATGTCCTCCCGCCTGATGTAGCGCCAGACGTCGAGCTCGGTCCAGTTCGACAGCGGGAACACCCGCATCGTCTGGCCGTCGGCGAGTTCGGTGTTGGCCTGCCACCAGAACTCGGGGCGCTGCGAGCGGGGCTCCCAGCGGTGGCCGGGCTCGCGCAGCGAGAAGATGCGCTCCTTGGCCCGCGACCGCTCCTCGTCGCGCCGCGCGCCGCCGATCGCCGCCTCGAACCCGCCGTCGTCGAGGGCCTTGCGCAGGGTGAGGGTCTTCTTGATCCGGGTGTACTCGTGGGTGCCGTGGGTGAACGGCGTGGCCTCGTCCGGGTTGGTGTGCACCCGCAGGTCGAGCCCCAGCCGCTCGGCCGTCGCGTCGCGGAAGGCGATCATCTCGCGGAACTTCCAGCCGGTGTCGACGTGCACGACCGGGAAGGGCATCCGGCCGGGCGCGAACGCCTTCAGCGCCAGGTGCAGCAGGACCGAGGAGTCCTTGCCGATCGAATAGAGCAGCACCGGCCGCCGGAACGCCCCGGCGACCTCGCGCAGTATGTGGACCGCCTCGGCTTCGAGCATGTCGAGGACGGCGTCTTCTCCGGCCATGTCCCGGCCCTCCGGTTTCTGGTTGGAGTAACCTGTAATGAGCTGTACATCGGTTATCTGGAGGTGGCGCGATGAGTTCCCTGACCGTCAGAGAGCTGTCCAGGGAGACCTGGGGCGACTTCGAGTCGGTTCTCGGAGCGAACGGAGGCGCCCGCGGGTGCTGGTGCATGCACTGGCGGTTGTCCATCAAGGAGTGGACGGAGGGGAAGGGCGAGGGCAACAAGAAGGCGATGAGGCGCCTCGCCGGGCGCGAACCGGCGCCCGGCCTCGTCGTCTACGACGACGACACCCCGGTCGCGTGGTGCTCGCTCGGGCCGCGGTCGTCGTTCCCCCGGCTGGAGCGCTCGCCGCTCCTCGCGAAGGCCGACGACGACGAGGGGGTCTGCGCGATCGCGTGCGTGTACGTCGAGAAGAGTCATCGTGGCTCCGGGTTGCTGCCGGGGATTCTGGAGGCGGTCTGCGACTGGGCGTCGTCCGCGGGCTACGCCCACGCCGAGGGCTATCCGGTCGAACCCCGCGAGGGGAGACGGGCCGGGGCCGACACGGCGATGACGGGCATCGCCAGCGCCTTCCTCGACGCCGGGTTCTCCGAGGTGGCCCGCCCGCGCGCCGACCGGCCGATCATGCGGCGGAAGGTCTAGCCCGGGCGAGCGCCTCGTAGTAGGGCCGGTGGTGGTCGGCGACGCGGCGCAGGTGCTCGTTGGTCGCGGGCGTCTCGCGCCGCGTGGGCGCCCTCGCCACCAGCCCGCTGCTCTGGGCCACCTCCGCGTGCCACCGGTTGGTGCGCCGCCAGCCCGCCTGCTCGCCGGGGTCCCAGCGCAGCGCCTCGGGCACGAACTCCAGCCCGACGTGCTCGCAGTAGGCCCGGACCGTGACCTCGGGACGCGCCACCAGGTCGTCGCCGTCGATCACCAGCGGGGTCTCGCCGGTGGCCGAGCGCACGGCCTCGAAGATGGCGTGCAGGTACTCGAAGCCGTACTCGTCGAGGGTCGCCTCGGGGTTCATGGCGTAGTGGGAGGCGATGGCGCTCTCCGGCTCCCGGATCATGAACGTGTGGATGACGTCGGTGAACAGGCGTTCGTCCTCGAACAGCGGCGTGTACGTGTAGTCGGAGGTGTCCTTGGCGAACACCCGCCGTCCCGAGGCGCTGACCTCCAGCATGACGTCGAGCAGCTCGACCGGAGAGGTGACGGTCCGGCCCGCGAAGGAGAACCGGCCGTCGTCCTGGAGGTAGGAGAACGGCTCGTGGGCCACCTCCAGGTCGCCGCGCTCCATCATGACGCGCAGGAACGCCGTCGACCGCGACCGGGGCACCGCCCACAACATGATCGGCTTCGGCGCGGCGGTCACTGCGACCACTCCGTCGGACGGCGGTCCCACCGGTGGGTCCGCAGCTCCGCCACCAGCGCCTCGCTCAGCGGCTCGGCGTCGCTGACGGCGATGTTGGCGTGGACGTGGGCGGGCTTGCGCATGCCGGGGATGACGGTGGAGACGTCGGGATTGTGCAGGATGAAGCGCAGGGCGAGTTCGGGCAGGGTCATGCCCTCGGGCAGGATGCGCTTGAGCCGTTCGGCGCGGTCGACGCTCGGCCCGAGGTTCTCCGGCACGAAGTAGGTGTTGCGCCAGTCGCCCTCGGGCCAGCGGGTGTCGTGCGTGAGCGTGCCGGTGAGCGTGCCCTCGTCGAAGGGCACCCGGGCGACCACCGCGACGTCGAGCTCGCGGCAGGCCGGGAACAGCTCGTCCTCGGGGGCCTGGTCGAAGACGTTGTAGATCACCTGGACCGCGTCGATCAGCCCGGTCCGCAGCGTCTCCAGCACGTTCCAGGGCTCCCAGCGGTTGACGCTGATGCCCACGCCCTTGATCAGGCCGCGTTCGCGCATCTCGACGACGGTGTCCTGCCACGTCGGGTCGTGCGCCCAGGAGTCCTCCCAGACGTGGAACTGGAACAGGTCGACCGACGGCGTGCCCAGCCCTTCGAGGCTGCGGTGCAGGTATTCCCAGAGGTGGTCGGGCGGGTAGACGTCGGCGAGCTTGGAGTCGCGGGTGGACGGCCACGCGAGGTCCTTGGGCGGGGGCTTGGTCGCGATGCGGAGACGGCGGCCGGGATGCCGCCGCACCAGCCGGCCGAGCATGCGCTCGCTCTCGCCGCGCCCGTAGATCCAGGCGGTGTCGAAGTAGTCGCAGCCGAGCCCCACGGCCTCGTCGAGCGCGGCGTCGCCGGTCGCGTCGTCGGCGCCGGTCCAGCCGCCCTCACCTCCGGCGATGCCCCACATGCCGTAGCCGACCTCGCCGACCGTCCAGCCGAGCCGGCCGAACCGACGCTCACGCATCGCCGCCTCCTTCCCCGCTCCAGCGGTTGCCGCCCGAGCCGAACCGGGTCTGCCGCACCACGTGGCTCGCCACCTTCATCCCTTCGGGCCGGACCACGCCCCGGTGCACCGACAGGGTCACGGTGCCGCTGAGGTCGCCGACGAGCCGGTCGGCCGCCTCGCGGGCCGCCCGTGCGGCGGGTTCGAGCCAGCGCCCCTCGTACATCGCGGCGCCGAGGACGGCCGACAGCCGGTCGTAGAGCTCGCGTCCGGCCGCGTCGAGGCCGGCCTGCAGGACCCGGGTCCAGGCGCGTTCGAGCAGCTCCAGGCCGGGCGACTCGTAGATGCCCCGGCAGACGGTGCCGACGATGCGCCGTTCGACCACGTCGCGGAGCCAGACGCCGTGGCGGGCGCCGATCGTGTTGGCCAGGGCCATCCACTCGACCGGGTCGGGGCCGCTGCCGTCGACGTCGGCGATGCGCCCGTCGCGGACGACGACGGTGACGGTCTGGGGTTCGGGCGGGGCCTCATGGGGCCAGGCGCTCCAGCGGGGCCGGAGCCGGGTGACCGGGGTCTCCAGGTCTTCGAGTTCGGCCGACTCGTGGGAGGCGCCGGCGAGGTTGGCGTCGGTGGACCGGTCGGCGGAGCTGCCCCGGTCGAGGCGCAGCCCGTGGTCGGCGACCGCCTTCATCATGGCGGCGCGGTCGGGGAAGCGCCCGAGGGCGCGGTGGTCGGTCCACGGCTCGACGCGGGACATCTCCGGGGCGAGCTGGGCGCCGTAGCGCGCGAACCGGCGCTGGTCGTTGCCGCCGCCCACGCAGCCGTGCACGAACGTCTCGCACCCGTCGGCCCGCATCCGGGGCAGCAGTTCGCTCGTGAGCACCAGGCGGGACGCGCCGGTGGTGTTCCAGTAGCCGCCGTCGTGGCGGGCGCGGTAGCGCAGCAGATCGGATGCGACCTCGGCCATCGGCGCGCGCAGGTCCACGGTGACGACCTCCGCGCCGGAATGGCGCAGGGAAGTCGCGAGCTCCTGCAATTCCGCAGGGTCCGACTGGCCGATGTCGGCGATGTAGTGCCTCGCCGGAGTGGACGTCTCACGGAGCCATACTCCGACGGCCAGCGAGGAAAGTCCTCCTGATTGGAATAACCCCGTCGTGGGTGTGCCATCGGTTATTACCACGACCTCCTCCTTGCGCTGGGGGATTACTGGCGATATGTCAAGCCTTGCCCACCATACCCATGGAAATCAAGTCCGCACGCCCTGAGCGCTGATGGTCCGTAAGTCGTCTCCTGTTACTGATGAGGTGCGGGCCGAATCGGCCCGATGATCGTCGATCCGATTCTCCGCTGGTCATCGGCGTTTTTCGAGGAATTTCGCACGGAAAACGCGAATCCTGGATTAGCCCTCGCGGGCTCGGGTATCGGGGCGCTCGGACGCCTGCCGCCGCACCACGCCCTCCCGGTGCGGCTAGGAGCACGGTTCACGCAGGTAGAGCCAGCACTTCAGGCAAGTCGCCCCATGTCTGGGCTTGCGGATCCGGTCCGGCTGACACAGTATGGAGTAACCCGTAACCCCCCGAATGAGGGTTACTCAATCGTTCCGCGAAGGGAGCATGCGGTCACGCTCAAAAGCATTTTCGCACCCATCTGAATAGTGTCTGATCTGTCTGACCTGACCATGGAAGCACGATGCCACGCCATCAGCAGACGCACGTGAACGAAAACGCCGATCCCGCCGCTCACTTATTCCTCGGCCCTCCGCGCGAGTTCCCTTCCAGAAGCACCGTCCTCGACCTTTTCCGTGAACAGGTGGAGAACGCGCCGGACCGTCCCGCCGTTCGCTATCGCGACCTGACGATGAGCTACGCCGACCTCGACGCGGCGGCCAATGCGACCGCCCGCCGGCTGATCCGCGGCGGGGTGGAGAAACACCATTTGATCCCCGTTCTGGTGGCGGACGGACGCGAATTCCCGGCCGCGCTCTTCGGGGTGATGAAGACCGGCGCGGCGTTCGTGCCGCTCGATCCGGCCTGGCCCGCCGACCGGCTCAACGCGATCATGGCGGAACTGTCGCCGCCCGCCGTCGTGGTGTCCCCGGCGACCGAGACGATCCTCGCCGGCCTGCGGGAAGCCGTCCCGGCGGTGGTCGCCGACTGCGCCGGGCCGGGCGAGGCCGAACCGCCGCCGGACGAGCGCCGGCCCGGTCCCGGCGACCTGATCTACGGGTTCTACACCTCCGGCTCGACGGGCACGCCCAAGTGCGCGCTCAACCACCACCGCGGCCTGGTCAACCGGCTGACCACGATGTCGCGCCGGTTCGGCGACGGCGCCGGCCACGTGACGCTGCAGAACAGCCGGTCCACGTTCGACTCCTCGATGTGGCAGGTGCTGTGGCCGCTGACGTCCGGCGGGCAGGTCGTGCTGCCCGACCGCGACGGCATCCTCGACCTGGAGCAGACCGCGACGACCATCGGCCGGTACGGCGTCACGACCACCGACTTCGTGCCCTCGGTGCTGGCGGCGTTCGTGGCCCTGCTGGAGGAGCGCGACGACCTGCGCGCCGCCACGTCGGGCCTGCGCCGCATGCTGATCGGCGGCGAACCGGCCGGTCCCGCCGTGGTCCACCGGCTGCGCGCGCTGCTGCCGGGCCTCGCGGTCACCAACACCTTCGGGCCGACGGAGTGCTCGATCGGGTCGGTGTTCCACGACGTCACCGACGCGGACGCCGACCGGATCCCGATCGGCCTGCCCATCGACAACACCGCCGCGATCCTGCTCGACGACGACCTGAACCCCGTCCCGCACGACACCCCCGGCGAGCTCTACCTCGGCGGCGAGTGCGTCGGCGCGGGCTACCTCGGCGACCCCGCGCGGACCGCCCGGACGTTCGTGCCCAACCCGTTCCCGCAGATCCCCGGCCCCCGGCTCTACCGGACCGGCGACCTCGCGCGGGCCGGCGACGACGGGCTGCTGCACTTCGCCGGCCGGATCGACGAGCAGGTCAAGCTCGGCGGGGTCCGGGTCGAGCTCGGCGACGTCGCCGCGGCCCTGGCCGGGCATCCGCTCGTCGGCGACGCCACGGCGGTCGTGCTCGGCGAGCCGCCCGACACCACGCTGGTCAGCTGCGTCACGCCGCGCTCACCCGGCGAGACGCCGTCGGCGGAGCAACTGCGCGGCTACGCGGCCGGGAAGCTCCCGGCCGAGCAGGTCCCGCACCGGATCGTGGTGCTCGACGAGCTCCCGCTCAACCACAACGGCAAGGCCGACCGCAAGGCGCTGGCCGCGCTCGTCGTCGCCGACGGCTCGGACGAGCCCGTGGAGCCGCCGTCCGGCCCCATGGAGGAGCTGGTCTGCGCGGCGTGGCGCGAGGTGCTCGAACGCGACCGGATCTCCGTGGTCGTGCCCTTCTCCGACTACGGAGGCACCTCGCTGCTGGCCTACCGGGTCGTCACCGCCGTCGGCGAACGGCTCGGCCGGCCCGTCCGGCCACGCGATCTGCTCGCCGAGCCGACCGTGCGGGCCCAGGCCGCGCGGCTGGAGGGCGGCGTCGACGACGACAGCGCCGAGCTGGCCTACGTCCGGCAGGACCTCGCGTGGCGCCCGCCCCGCACGCTGCTGCTGACCGGCGCGACCGGGTTCATCGGCGCGCACGTCCTCGCCGAGCTGCTGACCCGCTCCACCGCCGAGGTCGTCTGCCTGGTCCGGTGCGCCGACGCCGACGACGGCGCCCGGCGGCTGACCGGCGTCCTCGACCGCTACGGCCTGACCTCCGCCTGGCGGCAGCTCCCCATGGCGATCACGTCGGGACGCGTCGAGGTCCTCCCCGGCGACCTGGCCGGGGACCTGCTCGGGCTGACCCAGCGGCGCTTCGACGCCCTAGCCTCGACGGTGTCGGGCATCGTCAACGCCGCCGGCGCGGTCAACTTCCTGTCCGGCTACCTCGACCACCGCCCGGCCAACGTGCTGGGCGTACAGGAGCTCATCAAGCTCGCCACGGGCGGCGCCCGCCTGCACCTGCTGTCCACCCTGAGCATCTTCGCCCCCGCCGGGCGGAGCGGCCCGCCCATCACCGAAGACCGCATCCCGGTGCCCGACGAGGTCGCCGCCGACGGCTACAACCGGTCGAAGTACGTCGCCGAGAGCCTCGTCGCCGAGGCGCACCGCCAGGGCGTCGCCTCGGTGGTCTACCGCCTCGGCGAGGTCTGGCCCCACCGCGAGACCGGCGTGCCCAATCCCGATTCGCTGGCCCACAACCTGCTGTACGCCTGCGCCCGCACGGGGTGCGTGTTCCCGACCGGGGCCGCCACCGACGTGACCCCGGTCGACGTGGTCGCCCGGTTCCTGGCCGGCGCCGCGACCGGCGAGGTCGACGTGCCCGACGGCGCGATGCACGTGTTGTGGCCGGTCGGGCTGCGCTTCGCCGACGCCTTCGACGTGCTCGCCGCGCGCTGCGGCCTCGACCGGGTGGGCTACGCGGAGTTCCGCGACCGGCTGGAGGCGGTCGCCGAGCCCGACGACAGGCTCACCGGGCTCCGCCTGCTGCTGCCGCCCCCGTCCGGCGACGGCGACGCCGCTCCCGCCGAGTTCGACGAGATGTTCACCGACGGATCCCGGCACTTCGACATCCGGCGGTTCGACCGCCACGGGGCCGCGCTCGCCCGCCCGGAGACCGACGCGCTCGGGGCGCTCGACCGCTACCTCAGCTCGTTGTCCGACACCTCCGCCTTCGTCCCTCAAGAAAGGTAGGCGCAATGGAAGAGCAGTTCGCCGTGGTGATCAACCACGAGGAGCAGTACTCGATATGGCCGGCCGGCCGCGAGATCCCGAACGGCTGGCGCGAGGCCGGCTTCGAAGGCGGCAAGGACGAGTGCCTGGCGCACATCGCGAGCGTGTGGACGGATCTGCGTCCGCTGAGCGTCCGACGGTGAAGGAGAAGGAGATCATGTCCACCCCCGAAGAGCGCAACGTCGGCGACATCAAGCGGGCCCTGCTGGAGCGGAAGGTCCGCCAGCGCGTGGCCGAGAAGGCCGAACGCGAGAAGATCGTCCCGGTGCCCCGCACCGGCAAGATGGCCATCGCCGAGCAGCAGCGTTTCCTGTGGTTCCTGCACCAGATGGTGGCCGGCGCCCCCGTCTACAACGTCCCCTTCGCGATGCGGCTGCGCGGGCCGCTCGACGTGGACGCCCTCTCCGGGGCGCTGCGCGGCATCGTGACCCGCCACGAGAGCCTGCGCACCCGGTTCGGCGACGAGCACGGCGTGCCGTTCCAGACCGTCGACCCGCCGCCCGAGAACTGGGAACTGCCGGTCACCGACGGGGCCGAGGACGGGATCCAGGACTGGATCGACGGCCAGGTGCGCGAGGAGTTCGACCTGCGCAACCATCCGCCATACCGGTTCGGCCTGCTGCGCCTGGGCCCCGACGACCACGTGTTGTCCATCGTCTGGCACCACATCGTCATCGACGGATGGTCGTCGCGCCAGTTCGCCGAGGAGCTGAGCACCCGCTACGCCGACCCGGGCGCGCAGTTCCCCGAGCTGACCCTGCACCCCGCCGACTTCGCGGCCTGGCAGCGGCTCTGGCTGCTCAGCGAGGAACCGGCCAAGCAGATCGAGTCCTGGCGCAGGGCGCTCGACGGGATGGAGCCGCTGGAGTGGCGCGGCGACCGGGAGCGGCCCTCGGCGCCGACCGGGGCCGGCCGCATCTACGAGGGCCGCCTGCCCGACGACCTCGCCCGCGGCATCCGCGACCTGGCCCAGTCCGAGAACGTCTCGCTGCTCGCCTTGACGATGACCGGCTACCAGATCGTGATCAACCGCTACACGGGCCAGGACGACATCGCGCTCGGCTCCGTCTTCTCCGGCCGGACCCGCTCGGAGACCGAACCCATGATGGGCTTCTTCGCCAACACGGTGGCGGTCCGCGGGAACCTCGCGGGCAACCCGGTCTTCCGCGACCTGGTGCACGTCACCAACGACACCGTGCTCGACGCGATGGCCCGCCAGGACATGCCGTTCGGCCGGATGATCGAGGAGCTCAGCCCCGAGCGGGTGCCGGGACGCAACCCGCTGGTCGCCCACCTGTTCACGCTGCTGCCCGAGCCGATGATCGCGCGCTGGGAGTTCCAGGGCCTGGACGTCGAGATGCTCACCCCGCAGCCCGAGACGACCCGGTTCGACCTGACGTTCCAGATCAACGACCTGCCCGACGGCGGGCTCGGCGTGTGGATCGAGTACTCCTCCGAGCTGTTCGACCACGAACGGGTCGAGGGCCTCGTCGAGCACTTCACCACGGTCATGGCCGACGCGCTGTCGCGGCCGGGCGCTCGGATCGACGAGCTCGACATCATGTCCGACGAGGAGTACCTGCGGGTGCTCACCGCCTGGAACCCCGAGCCCCGCGAGCGAGACGAGCGCCTGCTGCACGAGCTGGTCGCCGCGCGCGTGGCCGAGGCCCCCGACGCGGTCGCCATGCGCTTCGCCGGTGAGGACCTGACGTACGCGCAGCTCGACGAGCGGTCCAACCGCCTGGCGCAGGTGCTCGTCGAGGAGCACAAGGTGACGCCGGGGACGGTGGTCGGGGTGCTGGTGGAGCGCGGCTTCGACCTGCCGGCCGCCGAGCTCGGCGTGCTCAAGGCGGGCGGCGCGTGGTTGCCGCTCGACCCGCAGTACCCGCCCGACCGGCTGGCCTACCAGCTCGGCGACGCCGAGGTGCCGGTGGTCGTGACCACCTCCGGCCTCGCCGACCGGGTGCCCTCCGAGGTGGCCCGCGTCCTGCTGGACACCGACGCGCTCGACGGCCGGCCCGGCACGCCCCCGTCGGTGACCGTGTCGCACGAGGACACCGCCTACGTCATCTACACTTCGGGCTCGACCGGCACGCCCAAGGGCGTCATGGTGCCCCACCGCGCGGTGGTCAACTTCTGCACCGCCTTCCAGCGCATGTTCCAGGTCACGTCCGACGACCGGATCCTGCAGTTCTCCAACCCCGCCTTCGACGTGAGCGTCTCGGACGTCTTCTCGACGCTGACCGCCGGCGGCACCATCGTCGGCGCGCCGCGCGCCGAGCTGCTCGACCCCGATTCGCTCCAGGACCTGCTGGCCCGCGAACGGGTCACGATGGTGGACATCCCGCCCGCCGTGCTCGGGCTGCTCGACCCGTCGAACCTCGACGACCTGCGGGTCTGCTTCATCGGCATGGAGCCCTTCGGCCCCGAGCTGGTCAACAAGTGGAGCCGGCCGGGCCGCGAGTTCCACAACGGCTACGGCCCGACCGAGGTCACGGTCACCTGCGTCGACTACCTGTGCCCGCCGGAGCCGATCGAGGGCACCCCGCCGATCGGGCGGGCGATGGACAACCAGCGCGCCTACGTCCTGGACAAGGGCCTGCGGCCGGTGCCGGTCGGTGTGCCCGGCGAGCTCTACATGGCGGGCGCGGGCCTGGCCGTCGGCTACCTCGGCCGGCCCGACCAGACCGCCGAGAGGTTCCGGCCCGATCCCTTCGCCAACCGGCCCGGCGAGCGCATGTACGCCACCGGCGACCTGGCCCGCTGGAACGCCGACGGCCAGCTGGAGTTCCTGGGCCGGGCCGACCGCCAGGTGAAGCTGCGCGGCCTGCGCGTGGAGCTCGGCGAGATCGAGCACGCCATCGAGGGCTTCGAGGGCGTGCGGCAGTGCGTCGTGACGGTGCGCGACCAGGGCACCCCCTCGGCGTGGCTGGCCGCCTACGTCGTCGGCGAGTTCGAGCCGGACGCCCTGCGCGAGCACCTGGCCGGGCGGCTGCCCATGCACATGGTGCCCACCGACTACGTCGCGCTCGACCAGCTCCCGCTCACCTCCGCCGGGAAGATCGACCACCGGAAGCTGCCCGACCCCCGGCCCGAGGGCGGCGCGGGCAAGGTCGAGCTGACCACCGACACCGAGCGCCGCATCGCCGAGATCTGGACCGGCCTGCTGAGCCTGGAGCCCGGCAGCGTCGGCGCGCAGGACAACTTCTTCGTCCTGGGCGGCAACTCCCTGCAGGTGACCCAGATGATCTCCCGGGTGCGCGACGCCTTCCAGGTGACGCTCGACCCCCGGCGGCTGTTCAGCTACCCGCTGCTCAGCCAGTTCTCCGCCCAGGTCGACGACGCGCAGCGCGCGCTGCTCGGCGACGACGAGGTGGCCAAGCTGGAGGCGCAGGTCGCCGACCTGTCCGAGGAGGAACTCGACCGGCTGCTGAAAGAGCAGAGCTGATGGACGCCACCCTTGAGGAGAAACGGCAGGCGCTGCTGCGGGTCGAGCTGCGGCGCAGGCGGGAGGAGGCCCTCCGGCTGCCGCGTCCCGAACGGCGGCCGGAGTCCCCGCTGGTCCCGCTCGGCGGCATGGGCCTGGAGGAGCCGCCGCTGTTCCTGGTGCACGCCGCCGGCGGCTCGGTCGCGCCCTACGTCGCGCTGGCCGCGGTCCTGGGCCGCGACCGGCCGGTGTACGCCCTGGAGGACTCGGGCCTGCACGACGGCGTGCCCGGCGACCGGGACTTGGCCGAACTGGCGGCCGTCTACCTGGCCGAGGTCCGCGCGGTCCGGCCCTACGGGCCGCTGTACCTGGGCGGCTGGTCGGTCGGCGGGGCGGTGGCGCTGGAGATGGCCCGCCTCGACGGCGGGGCCGCGCTGACGTTCCTGCTCGACACCGGCGTCGCCGACGAGCCGTCGAGGCCCGGCGACGACGAGCTGGCCGCGTGGTTCGACGCCGACCTCGCCGCGATGGGCGCGGAACTCGACGAGGCCGAACGGGCCCGGCGGTTCCCCGTGTTCGCGGCGAACGTCCGCGGGCTCCTGGCCTTCCGCCCCACGCGGGTGGAGGGCCGGGTGGTCCTGCTCTGCGCCGAGGACTGCGAACCGGCCAAGCTCGACCGGTGGCGGCCCTACGCCGACGACGTCCAGGTGGTGGCGGGTGACCACTACACCATGCTCCAGGCGGCGCGCGCCGAGGCGCTCGCCGCCGTGATGCGCGAGAGGTTCAGCGAGGTGAGTGTGCGATGACGCCGGTCTTCACGCCCGAACAGGAGGGCTTCCGGGAGAAGGTCTGCGCGCTGCTGTGCGAGGACGTGGTGCGCGCGGAGATCGCCCAGTCGCGGCGGACGCCGTACGGGGAGGAGAGCGGGCTGCTCGACGTCCACCGGCGGCTGGGCAAGCTGGGCTGGCTCGCGATCAACTGGCCGGAACGGTACGGCGGCTCGGGGGCCACGATCGTCGAGAAGGCGATCGTCACCGAGGAGATGATCCGCCACGGCATCCCCGAGAACGTGCACTCCCTGGGCGTCGACATCGTCGGCAACGCCATCAACCTGATGGGCACCGACGAGCAGAAGGAGCGCTACCTGCCGGGCCTGGCCCGCGGCGAGACCACGGCCAACGTGCTGTTCAGCGAGCCCGACGTCGGGTCCGACCTGGGCTCCCTGGCCACCCGCGCCGAGCCCGACGGCGACGGCTACCGCCTGACGGGCCGGAAGATCTACAACATGAAGGCGCAGCACAGCGACTTCGCGCTGTGCGCGGCCCGCACCTCGACCGGCCCGGTCAACTACGCCGGGATCACGCTGTTCCTGGTCCCGCTGCACACCCTGGGCACCGTGATCGAGCCGGTGTGGAACCTGTCGGAGGAGCGCTTCGACCTGATCACGCTCGACGGGATCCGGATCGGCCGCGAGGACGTGCTCGGCGAGGTCGACGACGGCTGGCAGGTGCTGAACCGGGTGCTGCCGTTCGAGCGCACCGGTCTCGACCACTCCGCCAAGGCCGAACGCACGCTGGCCGCGCTGCGCGAGCACGCGCCGCCGGGGAGCGCGGAACGCCTGGAGCGGCTGGAGACCCGGGTGCGCGCGGCACGGCTGCTGGCCTGGCGGTGCATCGCCAACCTGCACGAGGGGAAACCCGACGAGATCCACTCGGCGACCGCCAAGTGGTACACGTCCGAGACGGCCAAGGAGGTGTCGGTGGCCGCGGTCGAGCTGCTCGGACCGCAGGCGCTGCTCGACGCGCGCGACCCCGACGCGATCGCCGACGGCGTCTTCGACGCCGCGTTCCGGGAGGCGCCCGGGCTCACGCTCGCCCAGGGCTCCTCGGAGATCATGCTCTACTTCGTCGCCACATCGAAACTGGGGTTGCCGTCATGACCACCACGATCGCCGAGTTCTTCGAAGGAGACCTGGCCCCGCTGGTCCGGCGGATGGCCGACCGCCCGCGCGGCGAGGGCGGGGACACCGACGACGACCGCCGCGAGACCCGCGCGATGGTGTGGGAGGGCCTGACCGGCCTCGGCGCCCTCGACGACGACGACGCAGTCGGCCTGGCCGAGCTCCTCGGATCGGTCCTCTACCAGGGCCCGCTCCTCGACACCCTGACCGCGCGCGAGTTGTTCCCCGACGCCGATCTCGGCCACGCCCCGGTGGCGCTCGCGGCGGGGTCCTACTCCGGCCAGGACGAGACGATCACCGCCCGATGCGACTTCGTCGGGTTCGCGGACGAGGTCGAGCACTTCGCCGTCGTCGGCGGTGACCGGTCGGCGCTCGTCCGGGCCGGCCATCCGTCCATCACGACGCGGCGGCACGAGGAGACCGGGCGGGGCGAGCTCTACCGGGTCGACTTCACGGACACGCCCGTGACGACCTGGGCGGGCCCCGTCGACTGGGAGCCGGCGCGGGTGCGCCAGGCGGCCTACCTCGTGGGCCTGGCCCAGGCGGCGCTCGACCACGCCGTCGGCTACGCCAAGACCCGCCGCCAGTTCGGCCGCGCCATCGGCGCCAACCAGGCGTTGTCCTTCCGGCTCGCCGAGCTGTCGATGCGCGTCGACGCGGCCCGCCTGCTCGTCCACGACCGCGACGCCGCCGCGCACGCGGCGGGAACCCTGGCCGAGGTCGCCGACCTGGCCCGCACGGTCACCGTCCAGACCATGCAGATCCACGGTGCGGCGGGCATGCGGTCCGACGACGACGCGCAGCTCTACTACCGGAGGGCGGCGGCGGAGTCGGTCCGGCTCCCGCAGCCGCGGGGGTGACCGATGGACCTGGTGATCCAGAAGTACGGCGGCACATCACTGGGTGACGTGGACAAGATCGGCCACGTGGCGAAGCGCATCGCCGCCGCGCCCGGACCGGTGGTGGCCGTCGTCTCCGCGATGGGCGGCACCACCGACGCCATGCTGGGCCTGGCCCGCGAGCTCACCGACAACCCGCACGCCCGGGAACTGGACCTGCTGCTCAGCACCGGCGAGCAGGCCTCCGCCGCCGCGCTCGCCATGGCGCTGCACGAGCTGGGCGTGCCGGCCCGCTCGTTCAACGCCCGCGACGGCGGCATCGTCACCGACGGCGTCCACGGCTGCGCGAACATCGTGACCGTCCGGCCGGGACTGATCCGCGAGTGCGTCGAGACCGGCTACGTGCCCGTGGTGACCGGGTTCCAGGGCATCGCGGCCGGGAGCGGCGAGCTGACCACGCTCAGCCGGGGCGGCTCCGACACCACCGCCGTCGCCCTGGCGGCGGCGCTGCGGGCCGAGGCGTGCGAGATCTTCACCGACGTCGAGGGCGTCTTCACCGCCGACCCCCGGCACGTCGCCGACGCCCGCAAGCTCGACCGCCTCTCCTATGAGGACATGGCCGAACTGGCCGCCGGGGGAGCCGGCGTGCTCGCCCACTCCAGCGTCGAACTCGCCGGCGCCCACCGCGTGCCCGTCCACGTGCGGTCGAGCACGACCGACGGCACGGGGACCTGGGTGACCTCGGACCCGCCGGACGACCCGCCGGACGACGGGCGGTTCGCCGCCGTCGGCGTCGCCCACCGGACCGGCCGGCTCCGCTGCCGGGTCGACCGGGTCGACCCGGCCGCGCTGACCACCATCGCCGCCGCCCTGGCCGAGCTCCCGGCGCCCGTCGACGTGCTCGACCACCTCGCCGCCGGGACCGGCTACTCCCTGCGGTTCACGGTGGACGCCGCCGACCGCGACCAGGTGGAGGAACTGCTCGCCGGCCTGCGCGCGGGCGGCGCCTGCGCCGGCTGCCACTGGTCGCCCCCCATGGGGATGGTGTCGCTGGTCGGCCGGGGCTTCCGCCCGCACCACCCGCAGGTGCGCCTGCTCCCCGACACGCTCCGATCCTGCGGCGTCAGGGTGCGGGACCTGACGGTCCGCCCCCGGCGCATCTCCGTCACCTGCGCGGAGCCCGACGTCCTCACGGCGGTGACACGACTGCACGGCCTGTTTCTGACCCCCGGCTGAACCGAAAGGCATGGGCATGAACCTGGCGACGCACGAGACCGGCACGACCCGATCCGGGCGGTTCTGGCCGCTCGCCGTCATCTGCGGCACCCAGTTCCTGATCGCGGTCGACTACTCGATCATCAACGTGGCCGCCCCGAGCATCCGCGAGGGCATGGACTTCGGTCCGGGCGGCGGCGTCGCGTGGGTGCTGTCGGCCTACCCGCTCACCTTCTGCGGCTTCCTCCTCCTCGGGGGCAGGGTCGCCGACCTCTACGGCCGCAGGCGGGTGTTCGTCTGGGGCCTGGCCGCCTTCGGCCTGGCCTCGCTCCTCGCGGGCCTGGCCTGGTCGCCGGCCGCGCTCATCGCGGGCCGCGCCCTGCAGGGGGTGGCCGCGGCGTTCATCGCCCCGGCGGGCCTGGGGCTGCTCCAGTCGACCGTCCCGGAGGGGCCGCATCGCGAACGCGCGCTGGGCGTCTACGGGGCGGCGCTGTCGGCCGGCTTCGTCTCCGGCATGGTGCTCGGCGGGATCCTCACCGAGTACGCCGGATGGCGGTCGGTCTTCCTGATCAACGTGCCGCTCGTGGTGCTCTTCGGCGTCCTGGCCAGGATCCATGTGGGCGAGAGCCGCGACACGCACGCCTCCCGCCACCTCGACCTGGCGGGGGTCGTCCTGGCGGCCGCGGGCATGGTCGCCTTCGTGTTCGCCCTGACCGAGGGGGAGAGGTACGGCTGGACGTCGGCCCCGATCCTGCTGTCGGCCGCCGTCGCGGTCCCGGCCGTGGCCCTGTTCGTGTGGGTGGAGTCGCGCCGGCGCGAGGCGCTCGTGCCGATCTCGATCTTCCGCACCGCCGCCATCGGCCCGGCCAACCTGATCACCGTCCTGCTGATCTGCTCGTACGGCGGCATGCTCTTCATCCTCACGCTCTACCTGCAGACCCACCTCGGCCTGGGCGCGCTCGCGACCGGCCTGGCGTTCGCCGTCTCGGGGGCGGTCGCGGTCGTCACCGGGATCTACGCGGGCCGGCTCGTCGAGCGGTTCGGGCTGTACCGCGTGCTGCTGGCCGGGATCGTCGTCGAGACGATCGGCATCCTGGTCATGGTGGGCCTGCCGGACGACGGCGGGCTCGCGCTCGTGCTGGTCGGCACCTCGGTGAACGCCTTCGGCCATATCCTGGCCCTGATCACGACGAGCATCGCCGGCACGAACGGCGCGGAGGAGGGGCGCCGGGCCACGGCCGGGGCCCTGATCAACGTCTCGCAGCAGCTCGGGCTGGCCGTCGGGGTCGGCGTCGTGACCTCGGTGGCCGCCCACTTCGCCACCGGGGGCGAGGTGGCAGGCTGGCGCTGGGCACTCTGGTGCTCGGTGGCGTTCGCGGCGGTGGCGGCCGTCGTGACGGTCCTGCTCCGGCGACGGCTCAAGGGGGAACCAGATATAGTGGCTTAAATGGTTACTCTGACCTCGCGCGTCAGGCCGCCCTGGGAGGACGCCCATTTCGTCGGCGGCCACCTGGTGCTCGACCTCACCAACACCGTCTTCGACCGGACGCTCCCGGCCGGAGAGGACGTCGAACTGCTCAGATCCCCCTCCGACGTGCTGAGCTGGTGCCTCTCGGCCGGGTTGTTCGACGAGGCGCCCGAGCCGCCCGCGAGTGGTCTCGTCACCGAGACGCGGGCCGTCCGCGAGCAGGCGTGGGAGGTGTTCGACGCGATCGCGCGGGGCGCGGCCGTGCCCCCCGCGCCCTTCGGCGCGCTGCTGGAACGGGCCGGGAAGGGCCTGCGGGCCGGGCGGGCCGACGCCGGCTGGGCGGCGCCCGGGGCGATCCCCGCCGCGCTCGCCCTCTCGGCCGTCGAGGCGGTGTTCACCCTGCCGCCCGGCCGGATCAGGGCCTGCGGCCGGTGCGGCTGGTTGTTCCTCGACTCCTCCCGCGGCGGCCGCCGCCGCTGGTGCAGCATGAGCGTCTGCGGCAACCGCGAGAAGGCCCGCCGCCACCGCCGCGGCCTCACCGGTTGAGGAAGGCCGCGACCTCCTTCACGAACCCGTCGGGCTCCTCGGCGTGCACGCTGTGCCCCGCGTCGAGCACCACCCGCCGCCCGTCGGGCAGCGCCGCGGTGAACTCGGCCAGCGCCTCCTGCGGCACCAGCTCGCTGTACGCGCCCCCGACGACCAGCACCGGCATGGTCAGCTCGCCCAGCCGCGCCCACCACGCCGGGTCGACCTCGCGCACCCCCGCCCTGATCACGTCGACGACGGCCGGGTCGTGGTCGATCTCGTCGCCGGTCACGACGGTGGGCTCGACGACCTGCGGCTCGTGGGGCGCCGGGAACGAGTCCTCCAGCACCAGCCGCCGGACCAGCCCGGGGCGCTCCCGCGCCACCAGCAGGGCGACCCGCCCGCCCATCGAGTGGCCGACCAGGTCGATCTTCGTGAGGCCCCGCGCGTCGAGGAACGCCAGGGTGTCGGCGGCCATCAGGTCGAGGCTGTAGTCGGCGTGGCGCGGGCTGGCGCCGTGGCCGCGCATGTCGGGGGCGAGCCAGTGCCGCCCGAGGAACGGGGCGATCCGGTCCCACGTGCCGGAGGTACCGGTCAGCCCGTGGATCAGGACGACCGGGACGTCTCCCGGCGGCCCGCCTTCTTTCCAGGCCAGAGGTAGGGCATCCATGGGCGTCACCCTACGGCGTCGGGCACCGTGATCCAGGTGGCGCGGGCCCGCGCGACGACCTCGTCCGCCGACAGCAGAGCCGACGCGCTGAACGACTTGCGCCCGGACGACCCCAGCGGCCAGCCCACCGCCACCAGGCGCTCCCCGGCCGCCACCTCGCGGACGATCTCGGCCTCCAGCGTGCCCAGGAGGGCGATGACCTCGGTGCCCTGGGCGAACGGCGGATAGCCGACGCAGTCGAGCGCCGCCCAGAGGATCTCCGGCCGCACCACCCCGTTCTCCGTGACGGTCGCGTCGGGCTCGAACGGCGCGGCGCACACGTCGGCGTCCGGAAGCCGCCCCGGGGTGACCCGCAGGCCGTCGGCGCGGCCGTGCCCGCAGACGAAGCAGCCGGTCAGCATGTTCCGCACGCCGATCCACGGATGCCGCTCCCTGGCCTCGGCCGCCGCCGCGAGGTCGGGGCGGACCGGCGGGTCGGGGAACTCCGCGTCCGACGGCCCCGCCTCGGCGACCAGCACGCCGTCGTGCAGGACGCGGACTCCCGCGCCGTCGCGCACCACGTCGAGCGGGGTCTCCAGCGGCGGCGGCCGGCGCAGCGACACCCGTGCCGGGCCGTCGACGAACGCGGCGGCCAGCCCGGCGGCGTAACCGCCGTTGGCCGAGGCGGGCGGCCCGTTGAACCGGGCGCCGATGACGATCTGCTCTCCCACACCCCCAGTGAACCGCACCCCGGCCGCACGGAGAGGATGCGGGTATGGACACCGCCGACGTCTACCGAATCTTCGGCATGCGCGAGGCCCGGGGCGCGTACCGGGAGCTCGCCGCCGCGATCGCCGCCGACCGCGACCTGATCGCCCTCATCGACACGCTCCCGCCGGGGAAACGCCAGCCGAACCTGGTGCTGGCGGCGGTCCGGTACGAAGGGGGCCCGGAGACCGAAGAGGGCGGCTTCCGCGCGTGGGCCAGGGACCACTGGCCGCGCGTCGAGCGGACCGTGCTCGCCCGCCGCACCCAGACCAACGAGGCCGGTCGCTGCGCCAGCCTCTTACCCGTGCTCGCCCGGATTCCCGGGCCGCTGGCCCTCATCGAGGTCGGCGCCTCGGCCGGTCTCTGCCTCCAGCTCGACCGCTACCGGTACGCCTACGACGACCGCGAGCCCTTCGGAACCGGCCCCGTGACCCTGACCTGCGCCACCGAGGGCGACCCGCCCCTTCCCGGCGCGGTCCCCGGCGTCGCCTGGCGGGCGGGCGTCGACCTGGCCCCGGTCGACGTCACCGACCCCGAGGAGCGCCGCTGGCTCGAATGCCTCGTCTGGCCCGGCGAGCACGCCCGCCGCGACCGCCTGCGCGCCGCCCTGGCCCTGGCCGCCGCAAGCCCGCCCCGGCTGGTGCGCGGCGACGCCGCCGAGGCGCTGCCCGGCCTGGTCGAGGAGGCCAGGGCGCACGGCACCGTGGTCGTCTTCCACTCGGCGATGTTGCCCTACCTGACCCCCGAGGCGCGCGACCGGTTCGTCGACGTGGTCACCGGTCTCGGCGTGCGGTGGATCTCCAACGAGGGCGCCGTGCGCCTGCCCCGGCTGGCGATCCCCGACGGCGTGGTCCCGCACGACCGGCTGGCCTTCGTGACCGCCCTCGACGGCGTCCCGAAGGCGGTCACCGACCCGCACGGCTCCTGGCTGAGGTGGATCTGAGGCGCGTCAGACGCGGCGTTCGGTGAGCAGGGCCTCGATGCGGGCCAGGCGTTCGTCCAGCCGGGCGATGTCGGCCAAGGTCGCGTTCTCCTCCTCGGGCCGGAGCCGGACCACCACGGTCCCGCCGGGTTCGAGGGTCGCCTCGGCGACGTCCTCGACCCGGGTGCCGCCCTGGCGTTTGATCGCCACGTCGAGGTCGGCGTGCCGCAGGCCGAGACGTCTCAGGTTGCGGTCGTCGTAGCGGCCGTCGTGGGCCAGGACCGTCGGCCTGCTCTCGAACAGCCGGGCCAGCCAGCCCCACTGGGCCGCCGCGCGGGTCAGCATCGCGTTCCCCGTCACCAGCACCACCGCGCCGATGATCCCGCCGAGCAGCGAGTTGTCGGGGCCGATGACGGCGTTCTGCACGACGTTCGACAGCAGCAGCATGACCACCAGGTCGAACGTGTTGAGCTGGGCCAGGTCCCGCTTCCCGACCAGCCGGAGCAGGACCACCACGCACAGGTAGACGGCGACGGTCCGGACCACCTTGTCCCAGACCGGCACCCCGAGGGTCAGGATGTCGCTCATGCGACACGGTAGCGCAGCCAGACCAGGCCCCCGCCGAACGTGTCGCTGTCGATGACCTGGAGCGAGCGCTGCGGCGGCGGGGCATCGCCCCACCAGTCGCGGGAGCCCACGCCCATGACCGGGTGGACCAGCAGGCTGATCTCGTCGACCAGCCCCGCGGCCAGCAGCCGGCCGACGAGCCGCCCGCCGCTCGCCACCCGCACCACCTCGGCGCCCGGCCGCCGCCCGATCGCGCGCAGCGCCGCCGCCAGGTCGACCTGGTCGTCGCCGACGACGAGTTCGGGGACGTGGCGGCCGTGCGGATGGGGCGGGGTCGCGTGGCAGCGCAGGGCGAGCACCTCCGACCAGTGGCCGGCGTCGCGGAGCTCCTCCCAGCGGGTGACCCGGGCCCGGCCGTCGACCACGGCCAGCAGCGGGCCGGGGTCGCGCGGGCCGGGGCCGTGGACGAGGGCGGGTTCCAGGGCCAGGACGGTGTCGGATCCGGCGAGGGTGACGTCCTCGTGCCAGGTGGTGCCGACGAGCTGGTGGAAGCGGACGCTGTCGAGGGGGAACCCGTCGGTCTTCCCGTCGAGCGAGACGCCCAGGTGGGCGACCACATAGGGCGTGTCGGCCGGCATGTCACCGAGCGTAGCCGAGGATAAACGGGTTGCCGGGGTCGGCTCGCGTGCCCACACTGACCTGATGCTGATCCGACGTGAGGCCCCGGACGACGTGGCCGCGATCCGCGAGGTCGTCAGGCGGGCCTTCGCCAAACCCGACGATTCCGACCCGGTCGAGTCCCCGCTGGTCGACTGGCTGCGTGCCGACGCGGGCTGGATCCCGGCCCTGTCGATGGTCGCCGAGATCGACGGCGCGGTGGCCGGTCACGTGGTCTGCACCCGCGCCGACCTCGGCGGGACTCCCGCGCTCGGCCTCGGCCCCCTCGCGGTCGCGCCGGAGCGGCAGCGCCAGGGCGTCGGGCTGGCGCTGATGCACGCGGTCCTCGGGGCCGCCGACGCGCTCGGGGAGCCCGTCGTGGTGCTGCTGGGCAGCCCCGACTACTACGCGCGGTACGGCTTCCGCGCCGCCTCCGACCTGGGGATCGTCTCTCCCGACCCGCAGTGGGGCCGGTATTTCCAGGCCCGGCCGCTGTCGGCGTACAAGGGAGAGAAGGGCCCGTTCACCTACGCCGAGCCGTTCAGCCGGTTGTGAACGGCCGCAGCGCGGCCAGCTGCTGCTCGAACGGGATGAGCGGCTCCTCGGCGGGCCGTTTGGGCGGGGTGCGGGAGAGCAGGGCGGCCAGCTCGCCCGCCGCCCGGTCGACCCGGGAGGCCAGCCCGTCGCCCGACGTGGCGCCCCAGTCCTCCGAGGCGGCGTAGACGGCCGTCGGCACGACGACCGCGCGCAGGTAGGTGAACATCGGCCGCAGCGCGTGCTCCAGGGCCAGCGAGTGGCGGGCGGTCCCCCCGGTCGCGGCGATCAGCACCGGGGTGCCCTGGAGCGCGGTGTTGTCGAGCACGTCGAAGAACGACTTGAACAGCCCGCTGTAGGACGCCGTGAAGATCGGCGTGACCGCGATCAGGCCGTCGGCCCGCTCCACCGTCTCCAGCGCCTCCTTCAGCGCGGGGGAGGGGAATCCGGTCACGAGGTTGTTGGCGATGTCGACGGCCAGGCCGCGCAGTTCGACGACGCGGATCTCGGTGTTCTCCGCAGGGCCGGCGAGGTGGCGGCCGGCGGCCTCGGCCAGGCGGTCGGCCAGCAGCCTGGTGGACGAGGGCTGGCTCAGCCCGGCCGAGACGACGGCGATGACGGTCATGGGGTCTCCTAACCGGGGATCAACCGGCGACGAGGGCCGCGTCGCGGGCGGCGACGCGCGCGGCGTGGGTGGGGGCCTCGGCGACGCCCGGCTTGCGGCGGGCGGCGAACTCCTTGCGCAGCACCGGCACGACCTCCTCGCCGAGGATGTCGAGCTGCTCCAGCACCGTCTTCAGCGGCAGCCCGGCGTGGTCCATCAGGAACAGCTGGCGCTGGTAGTCGCCGAAGGACTCGCGGAAGGTCAGCGTGCGGTCGATGACCTGCTGCGGGCTGCCGACGGTCAGCGGCGTCTGCTCGGTGAAGTCCTCCAGCGACGGGCCGTTGCCGTAGACGGGGGCCTTGTCGAAGTAGGGGCGGAACTCGCGGACCGCGTCCTGGGAGTTCTTCCGCATGAACACCTGGCCGCCGAGGCCGACGATCGCCTGGTCGGGGGTGCCGTGCCCGTAGTAGGCGAACCGCGTGCGGTAGAGCTCGATCAGCCGGGCGAAGTGCTCCTTCGGCCAGAAGATGTTGTTGGCGAAGAAGCCGTCGCCGTAGTAGGCGGCCTGTTCGGCGATCTCGGGGCTGCGGATCGAGCCGTGCCACACGAACGGCGGCACGCCGTCGAGCGGCCGGGGCGTCGAGGTGAAGCCCTGGAGCGGGGTGCGGAAGTTGCCCTCCCAGTCGACGACGTCCTCGCGCCACAGGCGGTGCACCAGCGCGTAGTTCTCGATGGCCAGGGCGATGCCGTTGCGGATGTCCTGCCCGAACCACGGGTAGACCGGGCCGGTGTTGCCGCGGCCCATCATCAGGTCGACCCGGCCGTCGGCCAGGTGCTGCAGCATCGCGTAGTCCTCGGCGATCTTCACCGGGTCGTTGGTGGTGATCAGCGTGGTGGACGTCGAGAGGATGAGCCGGTCGGTCTTGGCGGCGACGTACCCGAGCATCGTGGTCGGCGACGAGGGCACGAACGGCGGGTTGTGGTGCTCGCCCATGGCGAAGACGTCGAGCCCGACCTCCTCGGCCTTGAGCGCGATCGTCACCATGGCCTTGATGCGCTCGGCCTCGGTGGGGGTGGTGCCGTTCGTCGGGTCCGTGGTGACGTCACCTACGGTGAAGATCCCGAACTGCATCTCTGCTCATCCTCCTCGGTCTCGTGTTATGGCCGCTGTAGCGTGGTCCGGCACCAACTTATTCCGCGCCGCAAGTATCTCTGTCATGGGAGGCTGTGCCAATGCGACGTACCGGACAGACCTTGATTTTCGACGCGGATGACACCTTGTGGGAGAACAACGTCTTCTTCGAGCGGGTGATCGACGACTTCCTCGACTGGGCGGCCCATCCGACGCTCGACCGGGTCCAGATCCGGCAGATCCTGAACGACATCGAGCGGGCCAACGCCGTCACCCACGGCTACGGCAGCCGGGTCTTCCTGCGCAACCTGCACGAGACCTTCGAACGGCTCCAGGAGCGGCCCGCCTCCCTCGCGGAACGGGAGCGCATCGACGCTCTGGCGGGCCGGCTGGTCCGGGGCGAGGTCGACCTGATCCCCGGCGTCGACGACACCCTGGCCGAGCTGGCCTCGCGGCACGAGTTGTTCCTGCTGACCAAGGGCGACCCCGAGGAGCAGCAGCGCAAGATCGACGCCTCGGGGCTGGCGGCGTGGTTCCGCAAGACCCACATCGTGCGGGAGAAGGACGCCGAGGTCTACCGGCGGCTGGCGGCCGACTCGGGCTTCGCCGTCGACCGCACCTGGATGATCGGCAACTCCCCGAAGTCGGACATCCGGCCGGCCCGCCAGGCCGGGATGGGCGCCGTGTTCATCCCCCACGAGCACACCTGGGTGCTGGAGCACGCCGAGCTCGACCCGCTCGACGACGGCGTGCTGACCCTGGGACGGTTCACCGAACTCGTGGACCATTTCTGAGCCCCTGGTGATCTGTTAGTGGGGCATAGTGCGGCAAACTTAGGCCTATGGTGCATCAGCGAGCTGGGCAGCCCGCGCTGCCGACCGACCTGGTCGACGTCCCCCGCCTTCTGACCAGCTACTACGCGCTGCGCCCCGACGTGGAGCAGCCCGCTCAGCGGGTCGCCTTCGGCACCTCGGGCCACCGGGGTTCGTCGCTGAACACAGCCTTCAACGAGGACCACATCCTGGCCACCACCCAGGCCATCTGCGAATACCGCCGCGCGCAGGGCGTCGACGGCCCGCTGTTCCTCGGCATCGACACCCACGCGCTCTCGGAGCCCGCGCGGGTGTCGGCGCTGGAGGTGCTGGCGGCCAACGAGGTGCGGGTGCTCATCGACGTGCACGACGGCTTCACCCCCACCCCGTCGATCTCGCACGCCATCCTGGCCCACAACCGGGGCAAGACCTCGGGCCTGGCCGACGGCATCGTCGTCACCCCGTCGCACAACCCCCCGCAGGACGGCGGCTTCAAGTACAACCCGCCCAACGGCGGCCCCGCCGACACCGACGCGACCGGCTGGATCCAGAACCGCGCCAACGAGCTGATCGCCGGCGGGCTGAAGGAGGTCCGCCGCATCCCGTTCGAGCGCGCCCTGAAGGCCGACACCACCGGGCGCTACGACTTCATGGGCTCCTACGTCGCCGACCTGCCCTCGGTGGTCGACCTCGACGCGATCAGGGCCGCGGGCGTCCGGATCGGGGCCGACCCGCTGGGCGGCGCGAGCGTCGCCTACTGGGGCGAGATCGCCGACCGCCACCACCTCGACCTGACGGTCGTCAACCCGCTGACCGACCCGACGTGGCGCTTCATGACGCTCGACTGGGACGGCAAGATCCGCATGGACTGCTCCTCGCCGTACGCCATGGCCTCGCTGATCGCGTCCAAGGACGGCTACGACATCGCCACGGGCAACGACGCCGACAGCGACCGCCACGGCGTCGTCACCCCCGACGGCGGCCTGCTGAACCCCAACCACTACCTGGCCGTCGCCATCTCCTACCTGTACGCCCACCGCGACGGCTGGCGGGCCGACGCGGGCGTCGGCAAGACCCTGGTCAGCAGCAGCATGATCGACCGTGTGGTGGCCGGGCTGGGCCGCCGCCTGGTCGAGGTCCCGGTGGGCTTCAAGTGGTTCGTCCCCGGCCTGCTCGACGGCTCGCTCGGCTTCGGCGGCGAGGAGAGCGCGGGCGCGTCCTTCCTGCGCCGCGACGGCCGGGTCTGGACGACCGACAAGGACGGCATCATCCTGGCGCTGCTCGCCTCCGAGATCACCGCCGTCACGGGCAAGTCCCCCAGCGCCCACTACCGCGACCTGACCGACCGCTTCGGCGACCCCGCCTACGCCCGGGTCGACGCCCCCGCCTCGCGGGAGGAGAAGGCGATCCTGGCCAGGCTCTCGCCCGGGCAGGTGACGGCCGGCAGCCTGGCGGGCGAGCCGATCACCAACGTGCTCACCCACGCCCCCGGCAACGGCGCGGCGCTGGGCGGCCTGAAGATCGAGACCGCCAGCGCGTGGTTCGCGGCCCGGCCGTCGGGCACCGAGGACGTCTACAAGATCTACGCCGAGTCGTTCCTCGGACCGGAGCACCTGGCCCAGGTTCAGCAGGAGGCAAAGAGTGTGGTCTCGGCCGCACTCACCGCCTGAAAATCCCCCTAAAGGCCACTCTTCCTGGATATTTCGGCCAGCTAGTGTCCGAATGGTGGATCGTTGGCTGAGACGCGAGGACGAGCGGCTGCTCACCGGTGCGGGCCGCTTCGTCGCCGACCTGCGGGTGCCCGGATGCCTCGACGCCGTCTTCGTCCGGAGCGAGGTCGCGCACGGCGTGCTGCGGGAGGCCGACTGCTCGGCCGCCCGTGAGACGCCGGGGGTGGCCGGGGCCTGGTCGGCCGCCGACCTGCCCGGCCTGCCGCCGATGCCGGACACCCGCCAGGGGGAGGCCACCCGCGAGTGGCCCTCGCTCGTGAAGAACCGGGTGCGTTACCCCGGCGAGGCGCTGGCGGTCGTCCTCGGCGACGACCGCTACCGGGCCGAGGACGGCGCCGGGCGGGTCCTGGTGCGGATCGACCCGCTGCCCGCCGTGGTGACGGCGGAGGAGGCGGCCGGCGACGAGGTCCGGTTGTTCGACGGGCTCAGCAACGTCGCCCTGCACGGCGAGGCCGGGCAGCCGATCGACGACGAGGTGTGGGAACGGGCCGCCGTCGTGGTCGAGAGCGATTATCGGCAGCAGCTGCTGATGCCCTCGCCCATGGAGTGCCGGACCATCCTGTGCGTGCCCGAGGGCGACCGGCTGACCGTCTGGTCGGGTCACCAGGCCCCCCACCGGCTGCGGAGCGATCTGGCCCGGCTGCTCGGCCGGCCGGAGAAGAGCATCCGGGTCGTCGTGCCCGACACCGGAGGGGCATTCGGCTCGAAGAGCGCCGTGTTCCCCGAATTCATCGTCGTCGCCTGGCTCGCCGAGCGGCTCGGCCGTCCGGTCCGCTGGATCGAGGACCGGCGGGAGTCCCTGCTCGTCGCGACCCGGGGCCGGGGACAGGACCAGCACGTGCGGCTGGCCGCCGACGCCGACGGGCGGCTGGTCGCCTACGAGCTGACCGTCGAGGCCGACGTGGGCGCCTACCCCCACCTCGGCGTCGCCTTCCCGATGCAGACCGCGTGGATGGCGACCGGTCCGTACACCACACCGCAGGTGCACGCCACGGTCCGCTCGGTGCTGACCAACACCATGATGACCTACCCCTACCGGGGCGCCGGCCGGCCCGAGGCCACCAGCCCCCTCGAACGCACCATGGACGTGCTGGCCAGGCGGCTGGACCTCGACCCGGCCGAGCTGCGCCGCCGCAACCTCATCCCGCCCGAGCAGTTCCCCTACCGCACTCCCACCGGCCGCGTCTACGACAGCGGCGACCACCTCGCCGCCCTCGACCTGGCCCTGCGCACCCTCGACTACGACGGCTGGCGCGCCGAGCAGGCCCGCCGCCGCGCCGACCCGGGCGCCCTGCCCGTGGGCGTCGGCCTGTCCTGTTACGTCGAGCGGTCCGGCGGCGAACGCGGCTCCCTCCACGATTACGTCGGCGTCGAGGCGGGCGAGGACGGCGGTGTCGTCGCCCGCTGCGGCGCCTCCTCCAGCGGCCAGAGTCACGCGACCGTCTTCCCCGCGCTCGTCGCCGAGACGCTCGGCGTCGATCCGGCCCGGGTCCGCCTGGTCGAGGGCGACACCGACGAACTGCCCGGTGGCGTCGGCTCCTTCGGCAGCCGGTCGGCCCAGATCGACGGCGCGGGCCTCCAGCACGCCGCCACCCTCCTCATCGAGGAGGCCAGGGAACGGGCCGCGCGCATGTGGGACCTGCCGGTGGAGGAGACCGCCTGGTCCGACGGGGCCGTCCACCCCGTCCGGGGCACCGCCGCCATGGGCCTGTCGGAACTGGTCAAACGCACCGGCCCGCTGCGGATCGACGAACGCTACGAGGCGGACATGGCCTTCCCGTTCGGCACCCACGCGGCCGTGGTGGAGGTCGACCCCGACCTCGGCACCGTCCGCGTGCTGCGGCTGGTAGCCGTGGACGACTGCGGCCGCGCCCTCGACCCCGCCGTGGTCCGGGGACAGGCGTTCGGCTCCGTCGTCCAGGGTCTCGGCCAGGCGCTCTACGAGGGCGTGCCGTTCGGCGACGACGGCGTCCCGGTGCTGGGCAACGGGCTGCTCGACTACCTGCTGCCGACGTACGCCGAGATCCCGCCCATCGAACTGGGGGAGACCCGCACCCCGACCCCGCGCACCCCGCTGGGCGCGAAGGGCGCGGGGGAGTCGGGCTGCATCGGCACCCCGCCCGCGATCGTCAACGCCGTGGCCGACGCCCTGCGGCTCGACCACCCCGACCGGCTCCAGATGCCGCTCACCCCCGACGTGGTCTGGCGGGCGGCGGCATGAAGCCCACCGCGTTCGACTACCTCGCGCCCGGCACGGTCGGCGAGGCCGTCGACGCGCTCGCCGCCGGGGCCCAGGTGCTCGCCGGCGGGCAGAGCCTCCTCCTGGAGATGCACCTCCAGCGGGTCCACCCGAACCTGGTCGCCGACATCAACCACATCCCGGGCCTGGACGCGCTGACCGTCGCCGACGGCACCCTGACGGTCGGCGCGCTGGTCCGCCACAAGACCTTCGAATCGCCCGGCGCGGTCCCCGGCCCGCTCGGCGACCTGTTCGGGCGGGCCGTGGCCAACATCGCCCACCCGCCGATCCGGGCCCGGGGCACCATGGTCGGCAGCCTCGCGTGGGCCCACCCGGCCTCGGAGTGGTGCGCCCTGGCGGTCGCCCTGGACGCGGTCGTCGAACTGCGCAGCACCCGGGGCACGCGCGAGGTACCGGCCGGAGACTACTTCCTGGGCCCCTTCCGGACCGCCAGGGAACCGGACGAACTCCTCACCGCCGTCCGCTACCCCCTGCTCGCCCCGGACACCGGCGTCGCCTTCACCGAGCACCGCCGCACCGGCTTCTCCTTCGCCCAGGTGGCCGTCGGCGCGGCCCTCACGATCCGGGACGGAGTGATCACCGAGGCGAGGATCGGCCTGGCCAACTGCGCCGACCGCCCCCTGAGGGCCCACGCGGCCGAACGGGCCCTCGTCGGCTCCGGCCCCTCCTCGCCCGTGTTCGCCAGAGCGGGCGAGACCGCCGCCGAGCAGGACGCCGCCCCGGTGCCCGAGCCCTACGCCGACGTCGACTACCGCCGCCACGTCATCGCCGTCCTGGTCGCGCGAACCCTGAGGGAGGCCGCCCCGGTATGAAGATCACCCTCACCGTGAACGACGAGGCCTACCCGCTCGACGTCGAACCCCGCCGGGTGCTGGCCGACGCCCTCCGCGACGACTGCGGCCTCACCGGCACCCACCTGGGCTGCGAACAGGGCGTCTGCGGCGCGTGCACGGTCCTGGTCGACGGCGAGGCGGTGCGGTCGTGCCTGCTGCTGGCCGTCCAGTGCGACGGCGTCCCGATCCGCACCGTCGAGGGCCTGGCCGGCGCGGACGGCGAACCCCACCCCCTGCAACGCGCCTTCTCCGCCGAACGCGGCCTCCAGTGCGGCTTCTGCACCCCGGGTTTCCTGATGCTCGCGGCCGGAGCCCTGGAACGGGATCCGGCGCTCGGCGAAGAGGAGGTGGCCGCCCTGGTCGGCTCCAACCTCTGCCGCTGCACGGGCTACGAACCCATCCGCCGCGCCATCATGCGCGCGGCCCGGGACCACCGGAACGGCCAGGAAGCCTAGCGGCGGCACCGCCGCCCAAATGGCGAGATCGATCGCCAATCGGGGACGAAACCCCAGATGATGGGCTCATGCCGTACTTCGATCTGCCGCTGCCCGAACTGCGCACCTACGTCTCCGCCGTCGCCGAGCCCGACGACTTCGACGACTTCTGGGCCGCGACCCTGTCCGAGACCCGCTCCCACGAGCTCGCCCCCGTCTTCTCGCCGGTCGCCACGGGCCTGACCACGGTCGAGGTCTTCGACGTGGCGTTCCAGGGGTGGGGCGGGCAGCCGGTGCGGGGCTGGTTCCTCGTCCCGGCCGGCGCCGAGGGGCCGCTGCCGTGCGTGGTGCAGTACCAGGGTTACGGCGGCGGCCGGGGGCTGCCGCACCAGTGGCTCTACTGGCCGAGCGCCGGATACGCCCTGCTCGTCATGGACACCCGGGGCCAGGGCAGCGGATGGTCCCTCGGCGACACCCCCGACCCCGAGGGCTCGGCCCCGGCGCATCCGGGCTACATGACCCGGGGCATCGGCGACCCGGCGACCTACTACTACCGCCGCGTGTTCAGCGACGCGGTGCGGGCCGTGGAGACCGTCCGGCAACATCCGCTCGTCGACCCGGCCAAGGTCGCGATCACGGGCGGCAGCCAGGGCGGCGGCATCACCCTGGCCGTGTCGGCGCTGCTCCCCGACGTGGCGGCGGCCATGCCCGACGTGCCGTTCCTGTCGGACTTCCCCCGCTCGATCCGGGTGACGGGCAAGGACCCGTACACCGAGATCGCCCGCTACCTGAAGATCCGCCGCACCGAGGTCGAGCGGGTCGAGCGCACCCTGTCCTACTTCGACGGCGTCAACTTCGCCAAGCGCGCCGCCGCCCCGGCGCTGTTCTCGGTCGGGCTCATGGACGAGGTCTGCCTGCCCTCCACCGTCTACGCCGCCTACAACGCCTACGCCGGGGCGGCCAAGCACATGGAGGAGTACGCCTTCAACGACCACGAGGGCGGCGCCGACGCCCACCTGCCGGTGCAGCTGGCCTGGCTGAAGACGTGGGTCACGGGTTCATGAGCGCGGCGGTCTCGGCCGACACCGGGGTGGCGAGCACGGCCGCGACGACGTCCACCAGGTGACTGGTGAAGAGCCGCTCGTCGCGGCCCTCGCCGCTCTCCGCCCGGCGGGCCAGTTCCGTGTACGTCACCCGGATCGCCGTGAACCGCCGGTGCAGCCGCGTCACGGCGATCTCCGGCAGCAGCGGCCCGACCGTCTCCCGCCACCGGTTGACGCTGGTCGGCTCCTGAGTCGAGGCCCGCAGCGCGCCGGGTGAGGCCCGGCGGACCACCTGGTCGAGCAGCCGCAGATAACGCCGCCCGCCGGGCTCGGCCAGGTGGGCGGCGAGCGGGCGCACGAACGCCCCGGCCAGGGGCCGCAGCGGCTCGGCGGGCGGGTCGGCGTCGAAGGCGTCGAGCAGCGTGTGCCGGGCGGCCTCCACCGACGGGTGGTGCCGGGCCATGACGGCCCTGAGCAGGCCCTCCCGGTCGCCGAAGTGATACTGGAGCGCCGAGGAGTTGCGCTGCCCGGCGGCGGCGTTGATCTCCCGGAGCGACACGGCGTCGATGCCCCGGTCGGCGAACAGTTCCTCGGCGGCCAGCACCAGCCGCAGGCGGCCGTCCACGATGCACCCCCTGGGCGGATTAAGGCGATCGCATTAATATACGGCCCATGGCCATCGACTTCACGCTCGCTCCCGAGCACGAGGAGATCCGCCGCCGGGTCCGCGCGTTCGTCCAGGACGTCATCGTCCCGGCGACGACCGAGGGCATGCCGCGCGACGACTACCTGCGCACGATCTTCGGCCTGCGCGAGAGGGCCAAGGCCGAGGGGTTGTGGTTGCCGCACATGCCCGTCGAGGTCGGCGGCATGGGGCTGGGGCACGTCGCGCTCGCGATGGTGCAGTCGGAGGCGGCCAAGACGCGGCTCGGGCCGTGGGTGCTCAACTGCCAGGCGCCCGACGAGGGCAACATGCACACGCTGCACCACTGGGCCACCGAGGAGCAGAAGGAGAAGTACCTGCGGCCCCTGCTGGAGGGGCGGGCCATGTCGTGCTTCGCGATGACCGAGCCCGAGGTGGCCGGGTCGGATCCCACGCTGATCCGGACGACGGCCGTACAGGACGGCGACGAATGGGTCGTCAACGGCCACAAGTGGTTCATCTCCAACGCCCGCCGCGCGAACTTCGCGATCCTCATCGCGCGCACCGAACCCGACGTGCCGGAAGGGCAACGAGGGGCCACCACGGCGTTCCTGGTCGACATCCCCTCGCCGGGCTGGACCGACGTGCGCGAGGTCGAGACGATGCACGGCTCGACCGGGCACAGCGAGATCCTCATCGAGGACCTGCGGCTGCCCGGCGGTCAGATCCTCGGCGGCCGGGGCAACGGCCACCGCCTGGGGCAGTACCGTCTCGGACCGGCGCGGCTGGCCCACTGCATGCGGTGGATCTCCCAGGCCGAGACCGCGCTCGACATGATGGTCGACCGGGCGCTCAACCGCTACAGCCACGGGTCGCTGCTGGCCGACAAGCAGGGTGTGCAGTGGCTGATCGCCGACTCGGCGATGGAGCTCTACCAGTGCAAGCTCATGGTGCTGCACGCCGCCTCGAAGATCGACAAGGGGGACGACTTCCGCACCGAGGTCTCCATGGCCAAACACTTCGTGGCGAACTCGCTGAACCGCATCGTCGACCGGGCGATCCAGGTCCACGGCGCGCTCGGCTACTCGACCGACACCCCGCTGGCGAGCATGTTCCAGCACGCCCGCTGGGCGCGTTTCGCCGACGGCGCCGACGAGATCCACCAGATGCGCATCGCCGAACGCACCATCGCCGCCTATCGTGACACCGGCTCGACGCGGGCCGCGACCGGAGGACTGCCGCTGTGAAAGTAGCACTGGTGACCGGAGGCAGCAGCGGCATCGGCGCCGGGGTCGCCCGCCGCCTCCGCGCGTCCGGCGTGAAGGTCGTGGTCGCCGACGTCGCCGAACCGGCCGACGTGCGGTGCGACGTCTCCGTCCTGGAGGACAACCTGCGGGCCGTCGACTTCGTGATGACGGAGCACGGCCGCCTCGACCTGGCCTTCCTGAACGCCGGCGTGGCCTCGGGCTGCGGCGTGGGCGACGACTTCGACCCGGCCCTCTACCGCCGCGCGATGGGCGTCAACCTCGACGGCGTCGTCTTCGGCGCGCACGCCGCGATCCCCGCGCTGAGGGCCTCGGGAGGCGGCGTCATCGTCGCGACCGCGTCCATGGCCGGCATCGTCGGCATCCCGCTCGACCCGATCTACGCGGCCAACAAACACGCCGTCGTCGGACTGGTCCGCTCCCTGGGCGTGACCCTGGCCCCCGACGGCATCAAGGTCCAGGCCCTGTGCCCGTCGTTCGCCGACACCGCGATCCTGGGCGACGCCCGCGTCCTCCTCGAAGCCGAGGGCTTCCCCATCATGGAGGTCGACCAGGTCGTCGACGCCTTCGAGAAGGTCGTCGCGAGCGAGGGCACCGGAGAGTGCTGGTTCGTCGTCCCCGGCCGGGAGAGCGAACCCTTCACCTTCCGCCGCGCACCCGGCCCCCGATAAGCACTTTCCGTTACGGCTCCGCCCACCCCGGCACCGCCCACCGCCCGGAGCCCCCACCGCACCCGGCGCCAACCGGCCGCTCGGGTCCCGCACCGCGACGGCCGCCGTCGGCGGAAACCCGCGTGCGGCCGTTCGCCCTGACCCGTTATGGTCGGGGACATGACCTGGCGACATTGATCCACACCTGCGTCCCGATTCGCCCGGCGTCTCTACGCCCTGGCGTTCTTCGAGGAGTTCGTCCTCCTCTACCCCGTCTACGCGCTCCTGTTCGCCGACCACGGGCTCTCAGCGGGCCAGATCTCCACGCTCTTCGTCATCTGGTCGCTGACCTCCTTCCTGCTGGAGATCCCCTCCGGCGCGTGGGCCGACACGTTCTCGCGCCGCCGCCTGCTGGTGGCCTCGCCGCTGCTCACCGCCACGGGTTTCGGCCTGTGGACCCTCGTCCCGGGCTACTGGTCGTTCGTGGCCGGCTTCGTGCTCTGGGGAGTCGCCACCGCGATCAGCTCGGGCACCGCCGAGGCCCTCGTCTACGAGGAACTCGCCCGCCTCGACGCCGCCGACGCCTACCCTCGCGTCACCGGACGCGCCGAGGCGGTCGGCACCACCGCGATGATGATCGCCAGCGGCATAGCCGCCCCCGCCATGGCCTGGGGCGGCTACCAGGCGGTCGGCGTCGCCTCCGTGGCCACCCTCGTGGCCGCCGCCCTCGTCGCCCGCACCCTCCCGGAAACGAGGGAGGAGCCCGGCGAGGACGACGGCGGCTACCTCGACGTGCTGAAGGCGGGCTTCCGCGAGGTCAGGGGATCGAAGACGCTCGGGCGGCGGCTGCTGCTGGTCTCGGCCGTGACCGGGCTGAGCGCGTTCGACGAGTACCTGCCGCTCCTGGCCCAGGGCACCGGCGTCGGCGACGCGTGGGTGCCTCCGCTGATGGTGCTCGTCTCGGCCGGGTTCGCCGCCGGCGGCTTCCTGGCCGGGCGCGGGTTGCGGTGGACCGGCCCGGTCACCTGCGCCGGGGGCCTGCTCCTGATCGCGGGGGCGGCGGTGCGCCACCCGTGGGGGTTCGTGTTCGTCGCCGCCGCGTTCGGGGTGATCCAGTGGGCGATCACCGCGGCCGACACCCGCCTGCAGCACGGCCTGTCGGACCGGTCACGCGCGACCGTGACCTCGATGTCGGGCCTGGGCACCGAGGTCGTGGCGGTGCTGACCTTCGCCTCCTACGGGTTCGGGTCGGAGTTCGCGCCGCCGTGGGTGCTGTTCGCCGTGCTCGCGGTGCCGTACACGCTGATCGGGGCCTTTCAGGGCCGCAGGGCCGAGTAGAGCACCTGGTCGTGCCAGGCCCCCTCGCGCCACTGCCCCCGGCGGATCACCCCTTCGCGGACGAACCCGGCCTTCTCCAGCGCCCGCTGCTCGGCCACGTTCTCGGCGTCGGTGAACGACTGGATGCGCTCGGCCCGGGTGTGGGCGAACAGGTAGGCGGCGAGCTGGGCCTGCGCCTGCGTGCCGATGCCCTTGCCGCGGTAGCCGGAGAACACGCAGATCCCCGTCGACCAGCACCACGAGGTCAGATCGGGCCCCCAGGAGTTCATCCACCACGACACCCACCCGACCGGCACCCCGTCGCCCTCGATGGTCATCCGGCCGGAGTCGGGCCCGAGGAACCCGTTCTCGGCGAACTCGCGGTGGAACGGCTGCGGCGGCCGGTGCCCGAACCACTGGTGGGGGCCGGTGCCCTCCCGGTCGGCGCGCTCCCGCTCGAAGAGCTCGAGATCCTTGGCCCGGACCGGGCGAAGTGTGACCTCCATGGAAACTCCTTTCATGCGGGTATGACGCAATCTTCCTCCTTTCGCTCCCACTTGGCGGCGGAAAGATTCGTACAGGAACGGAAACCCCCGGTCCGGGGGCCGCACGCTGGCAGGGATGGACCGATCCCCGCGCGAGCGCGCGTTCACCGCGATCTACGACCGGCAGGTCCGGGGGATCGCCGCCTGCCGCTGCGGCCAGGTGGACGTCCAGGACCTCCACGAGCACCTGATCGCCGCCTACCACGACCACGCCCCCTGGGGCCCGTCGCGGGGACACGCGGGCTGCCCGCCGTCGCGGGGGCCGTCCGACGACCAGGTCCGCCGCCTCCTCGACCAGGTCGCGGCGGGGCTGCCGGGGCGCGACCGGCGGCTCTACGACCTGGTGGTCCGGCGCGGCGCCGGTGGCCGCGAGGTCGCCGAGGCCCGGTGCGTCGACCTGCCCCGGGCGGGGATGCTGCTGCGCGACCTGCGCGGGGCGCTGACCGGCGGGTTGCGGCTCCTCCTGCTGGCCCGCGAGGCCCCCGGTTGCCTGCCCGTCGCGGGCTGGGACCGCATGGCCTTCACGCGCCAGGTCCGGCTGGCCGTCGAACGGCACCTGAGGGCGTGCGACGCCTGTGAGAAGACGGCCGAGGAGGCGGTGCGCCGCCACCTGCCCGGCCTGGTGCCGGTGCTGCTCCCGGCGATGCGGGAGGAGATGCTCGCCCGGATCGCCCGGCCCTCGCGCGGGTTCGGGCCGTTGTGGCAGCGGGCGAGCGCGGTCGTCCTGGTGGTGGCCGCCCTGGTGCTGCTGGCGGCGTGGGCGGCGGGCGCCTGAGGTCAGACGTCGAGTTCCAGGCGCGACAGCGGCTCGACCAGCTCCTCCTCCTCGTACGCCAGATGCGACAGCAGCGCCTCGGTCAGGGTCGCCACCCGGCGGCGCACCTCGTCGAGGCCCGACGGGTCGGTCACCATCGCCACCAGGTCCGCGTCGAGGCCGGTGAGGATCTCCGCGATGACCTCGTGCTCCTCCTCCAGCCGCCGGATCACCGGGGCCAGCGACGCCTCGGCCGCGACCAGGCCGGGGAACATGTGGGCGTCCTCGATCGAGTGGTGGGCGGTCAGCACCCGGCAGTAGGAGGCGCAGAAGCCGCCCAGCGTCCAGTAGTTCTGCCGCATGGTCAGGTCGTTGATCATCGACCGGACCGCCGCCGCCTCGGCCCGCCCCTGCGCGACCTGTTCGACGGCGTCGCCGATGCGGGCGAGCTCCTGCCGGAGGTGGTCGTGGATGAGCACCAGCCGGTTGCCGATCTCCCGCTGGCGCGGCGACAACGAGGCGACGTCGCGCTTGGCCGAGCGGGGACGCGACGCGTCGTCGATCACCGCCGCGACCGGGGGAGCCGGCGCGCGGCGTTCGGCCGCGACCAGCTCGCGCACCCTCGGGGCCACCTCGGCGGCGAAGACCTTGATCTGGCGCTCGTCGGACGTGCCGAGGACGAAGACGCTCATCCCCACGTCGAGCACCAGCTCGGCGAGCTGCTCGGCCCACAGGTCCGGCGGGCCCTCGAACCAGCCGGTGCCGTGCGGGTCGAAGCTGCCGCTGACGTTGAACGCCTTCCTGATCGGGCGCCCCCGGGCCGCCTCGTCGACGATCCGGCCGAGGCGGGGCAGCTCCTCGCGGGTCACGTACCCCTTCGAGGGGATCCACCCGTCGGCCTTGGCCCCGGTGACCTCCAGGAGCCGGGGCCGGTAGGCCCCCACCCAGATCCCCATCGGATGAGCCGGGAACGGCCCCGGCCGGGCGCCGTCGAGCCGGTAGTGCGCGCCGTCGTAGGAGACGGGGCCGCCCGGCGTCCACAACAACCGGATCACGTCGAGGGCCTCCGCGACGGCGTCCACCGCCTCTTTCGGGGAGCGCCGGGAGCCGCCGTAGGAGGCGACGGCGTCCCAGAAGAACCCGGCCCCGAGCCCCAGCTCGACCCGGCCGCCCGTCATGACGTCGAGGCTGGCCACGGCCTTGGCCAGCACCTGCGGCGGGCGCAGGGGCAGGTTCACCACGTCGGGCAGCAGCCGGATCCGCCGGGTGCGGGCGCCGATCTGGCCCAGGGCCGTCAGCGCGTCGAGATGGCGGGGCTGATAAGGATGATCCTGGAGGGCGACGAGGTCGAGCCCGGCCTCCTCCGCGAGGACGGCGACGTCGACCAGCCTCGCGGCGCCGTCCGTCCGGGGCTCCGGCCCCACTCCGAACCACAGCTCATGCCCAAGATCGCCCACGTTGGTCCACGGTACCAAAGGAAGCAGGTCAGGCCATGTCCGTACTCGTCGCTTTCAGCGTCACCCCCATCGGCAAGGGCGAGGAGGTGGGGGAGTACGTCGCCGAGGCGGTCCGGGTGGTCCGGGCCTCCGGCCTGCCGAACCGGACCGACGCGATGTTCACCACCGTCGAGGGGGAGAGCTGGGATCAGGTGATGGCCGTCGTCCAGGCGGCGGTGGCCGCCGTGGAGGCCCGGTGCGACCGGGTGAGCCTGGTGCTGAAGGCCGACATCCGGACCGGCGAACCCGGGCGGATGGAGGCGAAGGTGGCGTCGGTCGAACGCCACCTCGCCTGACTCAGAACTCCTCCTGCGGCACCATGAGCCGCACGTCGTCGAGATAGGGGTCGAGCTCGCCCGGGTCGAAGCGGCACATGGCGATGGCGAACCAGAACTCGCCGTGCACGTTGCCCTCCTGCTTGTAACGCCCGTCGGGGGCGAAGGCGGCCCACCCGCCGGGCAGCCCGAGCAGGGTGACCTTGCGGGCCGGTTCGGGGCCCGACAGGTCCCACAGGATGATCATGCCGTCGTTCCCGGCCGAGGCGAGCAGCGGCCCGGCCGGGCTGAACGCGACCGACACGACCCGGCGGGAATGGCCCGACAGGGTGTGCAGGTGGCGGCCGGTGGCGACGTCCCAGAGACGGATGAGCCGGTCGTCGCCCGCCGTCGCCAGGATCGAGCCGTCGGTGCTGAAGTCGCCCGTCCACAGGCGGCCCGAACCGGCGTCGAGCGCCTGCAGCTCACGGCCGGTGGTGTGGTCCCAGATCCGGGCCACGCCGTCGTTGCCGATGCTGGCCAGCGCCGTGCCCATCGGGTTGAAGACCACCCGGTAGACCCGGTCGGTGTGCCCCGGCATGATGCGCAGGCACTCGCCCGTGGCGGCGTCCCAGATCCGGACCAGCCGGTCGTCACAGCCCGTCGCCACCAGGCGGCCGTCGGGGCTGAAGTCGATCGAGCGCACCCGGCCCTGGTGAGGGGCCGGCCGGGTGACGTGGGTGTTGCTGGTGCGGTACCAGAGCTGGAGTGTGTCGTCGTCGTTGGCGGTGGCCAGCACCTTGCCGTTCGGGCTGAAGGCCTGCGCCCACACCGACTCGGTGTTGGTGTCGAGCTCGCGCTCGAAGTCCCAGCCCGCGGTCTGCCGCAGGTGCACCGCGCCGTCGTTGGTGGTGGTGGCGATGCGCTCGCCGTCGGGGCTGAACACCGCCGAGGTGAGCTGGTCGTTGACCCCGCTGAACTCCTTGATCAGCCGGCCGGTCGGCGGCTCCCAGATGCGGACCGCCCCGTCGTTGCCGCTGCTGGCCAGCATCGTGCCGTCGGGGCTGAAGTTCACCGAGGTGACCCGGCGGCCGTGCCCGCGCAGGGTGCGGGTGAGCTGGCCGGTGCCCAGGTCCCACAACCGGATCGAGTCGTCGTTGCTGGTGGTGGCGAGCTGGGCGCCGTCGGGGTGGATCGCGAACGGCCAGATCGACCCCCGGTGCCCCGCCAGCCCCGGTCTCGGCTGCCCCAGCTCGCCCTGCCACATGCGCAGCGACCCGTTGCTGTCGACGCTGACGAGGTTCTTCCCGTCGGGGGTGTACGACACCTGGTAGACCGCCCCGGTGTGCCCGGCGAGCTGGCGCGGCACCAGCGGGGCGCGCAGGTTCCAGACCCGGATCGTGCCCATCGTGTCGCCGGTCGCCAGGTGGGTGCCCTCGGGATGGAAGTCGACGGCGTAGACCCGCCCGGGATGGCCGCGCAGCTCGTGCACGACCCGCCCGCTCGCCGTCTCGAACAGCCGGATCAGCCCGTAGTGGTCGCCGGCGGCCAGCAGCGACCCGTCGGGGCTGAGCGCCAGCCGGTAGACCGGGCCGGTGCCCTCCGACAGCACCACCCGCAACTCGCCGGTGGTCAGGTCCCAGACGCGGACGTTGGCCGAGGCGTCGCCGGTGATCAGGCTGGTGCCGTCGGGCCCGAACACCGCCGTGTAGACCGGCGGGGTGTGCCCCGGCAGCGCGCAGCGCAGCGTGCCGGTCGCGGTCTCCCACACCAGCACCGTTCCGTCGGGCGAACCGGCCGCCAGGAGCGTGCCGCTCTCGTCGAACAGCAGCGGCCAGACCCCCTTGGCATGCACCGGCAGCACGTGGGCGCACTCCCCGGTCGCGGTGTCCCAGATGCGCACGTCGCCGTCGGCCGACCCGGTGGCCAGCAGGTCCTGCGCGCCGAAGGCCAGGGCGTAGGCCCGGTCGCGGTGCCCCCACAGGGTGCGGATCGGCCGCCCGGAGGGCGCCTCGAACACCATCACCCCGCCGTTGTCGCAGCCCACCGCGAAGATCTGCCCGTCGGTGTTGTACGCGATCGGGTTGGGCAACCGCGTCGTCAGCGGGTCGAACCCGTAGGGCACGCCCACCGCCGGGGGAGCGACCTGCACCTCGATCGACGACCCCGGCACCACGGCGGCGTCGCGCAGCTCCGGGGCGCGCAGCACCCGCTCGCCCGCCGCCACGTTGACCAGCGTGGCGCGGGTCCACCGGCTGCCGGAGACCACGGCGTCGCGCAGGTCGGTCCGGGCCAGCCGGGCCCGGGTCAGGTCGGCCCCGCGCAGGTCGGCGCCGGTCAGCCGGGCCTCGTCGAGCCAGGCGCCGGCCAGCTTGGTGCCCCGCAGGATCGCCCGCGACAGGTTGGTGCCCACCAGCCGGGCGTCGGTCAGGTCGGCGTCGGTGAGGTCGACCTCCTGGAGGTCGCGGTGGGAGAGGTCCTCGCCCCGCAGCCGCGCGCCGCGCAGGCTCGTCTGGGCGGGGGTGCGCAGCCGGGTGATGATCTTGAGGGCGTTCTTGCGCGCGGTGTTCCCGGCCTCCGGGTCGGCCAGCACCCGGTCGGCCCAGAGCTGGCAGTCGTGCGCCTCGGCCAGGTCGCACAGGAAGTCGACGGTCAGCTGCGACAACTCCCGGCGGCTCAGCGCGGTCGGGTCGGCGCGGTCGCGGCCGAACTCGTCGGCGATGAAGTGGGCGACGAGCCACTCGGCCACCGACCCGTGGATGAAGCCGAACAGGCCGTCGTAGGTCCGCACCAGCAGGCTCGCGGTGCCCACGGTGTGGGTGGCCTGCTCGCCCGACATGCGCCCGTCGGCCAGGCCCGAGAGCGTCTCGGCGACCTCGGCCAGCTCGGCCAGCCGCAGGTAGGGCTCGTTGGTCTCCCACAACCGCATCGCCAGGGTGCGCACGGCGTGCCACAGGTCGGCCTCGTCGAGCCCGGCCTGCGCGCCGCGCTGGTCGCCCAGCCGCCGCTGCTCGTAGCGCAACCAGGAACCGAGGATCTCCTGGTAGAGCGTGGCGGCGCTGACCGTGCGGTGGGCGTGCGCGACCGCGCGCAGCCGGTCGTCGGCCAGGTCGGCGATGAAGGTGAGCATGCGGGGGTTGCGGGCCAGCCCGCTCAGGTCCTGGATGCTGCGCAGCAGCCGCAGCCGTTCCTCGGCCGCCGCCCGGTCGCCGTATGCGTTGATCAGGTAGGCCAGGATCTGCTCGCTGGAGAAGCCCTCGATGCTGAAGACCCGCCGCTGCGGCAGGACGCCGACCATCTCGCCGAGCTTGGTGAACACCTGGGCGTCGGACTTGAAGTGCTGGGTCCGGCTCGCCACGACGATCTTCGCCTGGTCCTGCGCCGCCTGGAGCAGGGTCTCCAGATGGTCGGCGGCCCGGTCGTAGGTCACCCGGGTGACCAGTTCGTCGAACCCGTCGAAGAACAACACGATCCGGCCCTGCCGCAGCATGTACTGGACGGCCTTCAGGTCGATCTGGTCTTCGCCGTGGTTGGCCAGGTGGGCGGCGATCAGCGTCTCGACCGAGTGGGCCTTGTCGAGGGTGCGCAGGTCGATCAGGACCGGCGTCAGGTGGGGGGTCTCGGTGGCCATCCGCCGCACGACCTGGCGCAGCACGAACGTCTTGCCGCGGCCGAAGTCGCCCAGCACCAGCACGAACCTGCCCTGGTCGCCGTGGAGCTGGGAGATCAGCTCACCCGCCAGGTCGTGGCGGATCTCGCCGCCGGTCGGGTCGAGCTCGCGGTAGTCCTGGGTGACGTAGAGACGGGCGGGGTAGGTCGGGTCGGCGTCGAGCCGCCGGGTCTGGGCCGCGACGTAGCCCGACAGGTCGACCAGGCCCTGGAACTCGATCAGGCTGCGCAGCCGCACGCCCCGCCGGGCGGCGTCCTCGCGCAGGCTGCGCGGCGGCGTCGGCCCGAGGTAGACCAGCTCGGCCGACTGCCCCATGTGGCCCGCGTGGACATGGCGGACGAACTCGTCGACCTCGCCCGCGGTCGGCTCGCCGACGATCACGCCGACCCAGAACTCCCGCACGAACCCGCCGTCGCGGTAGCTCACCCGCAGGTGGGGCGGGTCGTCGTCGACGGTCCGGATGACGGCGTGGTCGAAACGGGTCTCGCAGGCCTCGGCGACCCGGTCGAGGAGCTGGCCCCGCGGCCCCTGCGCCCGCGCCGGCGGCTGCCGGTCGGGCTCGGGGCCGCCGACGGCCAGCGGCGCCGGCACGGCCCCCGGCTCGGGGAAGATCCCGCCGGCCGAGATCCAGCGCCGCTCGATCGTGGCGGGGGGCGCGGAGGTGCGATGGACGACCAGCCCGTCGGGCGTGAACTCCAGCACCTGCTGGCGGCCGGGCTCCAGCGGGGGCAGCACGAGCGCCCCGGCCCCCAGTGCCGACGGGTCGCCGGCACGGCCGCCGCCCTGGAGGATCGTGTGGAGCTTGCCGCCGAGCAGCCCCTCGACGACGGCCGCGTCGGTGAGCGACTCGGGGTGACCCGGCGTCAGGCCGTGGTGCACCACGCCGAGGCGCAACCAGCCCTCCCGCTCGAAGGCGCGGACCCGCTCGGCGAACCACGCGGCCTGCGACTCGCCGACCAGCCCGAACCGGTGCTCGGTGCGGTGGCTGATCGCCATCGTGGAGTTGAGCCCGGCGACCACGACCTTGATCTCGGGGATCGCGAAGAGCGTCCAGGGCTGGGCGCTGTCGAACATCACCGAGTCGACGCCCTGGTAGAACTCCCGGAACAACGACGCGAAGTGGCGCCACTTCGGCCAGTAGGGCGCCTCGGGGCGCTCGTCGTCGGCCTTGCAGTCGTTGAAGTAGGCCTCGCAGGCGGCCAGGTTGACGTCGCGCGCGCCCGGCACCAGCACCACCCGCTGGGGTTCGAGCCCGGCCAGCGCGCGCAGCCCGGTGAGGAAGGTCAGCGCGTCGGTCATCTGCTTGCGGCTGCCCGCCGCCGTGAGGTCTCCGGCCACCACCATCAGCTCGGGCCGGGGCACCCCCGCGTCGGTCAGCCGGGTCAGCTCGGCGAAGATGTGGGACTGCAGACCGGCCGGGCTCAGGGGCGGCTCGGCCCCCATCGTCCGGCCGAACCGGGGGCCCGCCACGTGGAGCACGCTCAGGCTGTCGCGCCGGGCGGGCGGCTCGAAGTCGGCCGGATATCCCGGCGGCACCACCGGCACCCGGCGGGCCCGGCGCTGCCCGGTCGGCACGGCCGGCCGGGGCGAGGTGAGCGGCGCGGGCGGCCGGGCCTCGGAGCCGGTGGGGAAGGCGGGGCGTAACTCGGGCTTGGCCCGCCCGGCCAGCGCCTCGCGGATGCGGGTGAGCACGAGCCCCCGCGCGTGGTCGGGGGTGGTCACCCCGACGAGGTCGACCCAGGTGATGGTCGAAAGAAGCCCGTCGACCCGGCAGTCCTCGATCCGCACGGTGACGAGTTTGTTTTCTGGATTATCCGGATTGGCGCGGAGCGCGGCCTGCCATTCGAGTTTCCCGTAACGCGAACCCAAATAGTTCTCGGTCAGCAGCGCCAGTACGACCGCGGCCTCCCGGACGCCCCGGTCCATGAAGTCGACGAAATTGGTGCCGGGGACGAAATCCCAGGCCTGCAGCATGGTGCGGTATCCTGCTGCCTCGAGTTCCCAGCCCAGCCATGACGCCCACCGTTCGTCGGCCGGAGAGTAGCTGATGAAAATGTCGATCGGCCGCTCCATGACGCCGGTATCACCCGCCTCGCCGGAATGAAGCCATGATATTTTCTACCGTGGGCGACAAGGGGTCACCGTCCGTGCCGTTGTGGAAACGGGCCGTACGAGCACCGAGTGTACTCGACTGGATTCGCATCGGCCTGCTTTTCATCGGGGTCGCCTGCGTATTGACGGGTCTGCTGCCGATTGCCGAGGCGCGGGCGAGCGTCGAGCGAATAGCTCCGCTCATGCTGTTTCTGGTCAGCGTTATCGTGCTGGCCGAACTCACCAAAGAGGCGCAGGTATTCGACGTCATCGCGGCGCGGCTGGCGCTGCTCGGCCGGGGGGCCTATCCGGCGCTCTTCCTGTTGTGCGTCGCGTTCGCCTCGGCCACCACGATCTTCCTCAACCTCGACACCACGGCGGTCCTGCTCACCCCCGTCATGCTGGCGCTCGCGCCCCGGGCGAAGATCGCGCCGCTGCCCCTGGCGATGACCACGGTCTGGCTGGCCAACACCGCCAGCCTGCTGCTCCCGGTGAGCAACCTGACCAACCTGCTGGCGCTGAACAAGCTGGGCCTGTCGGCGCCGGAGTTCGCGGTCCGCATGTGGCTCGCGCAGACGGTCGCGATCGCGGGCACGATGGCGCTGCTCTGGGTGTTCTACTGGCGGCGGGGGGTGCGGGGGGCCGACCGCTACGAGCCCGCCCCGCCCGAGCCGATCAGGGACCCGGTGCTGTTCTGGGGCACCGGCGCGGCCTGCCTGCTGTTCATCGCGGCCATCCTGGCCGGGCTCCAGATCGAGGTCGCCGCGATCGTCGCCGCCGCGCTCGCCGTCGCCGCCTACCTGGTCCGCGACCGCCGGTCGCTGCGTCCCTCGCTGATCCCCTGGCAGCTCCTGGTGTTCGTCACCGGCCTGTTCCTGGTCGTGCCGACGCTGATGCGCCACGGCCTGGGCGACCTGATGACCTGGCTCGTCGGCACCGGCGAGGGGTTCGCCGGGCTGCTGCGCACGGCCGCGGCCGGCGCCGGCCTGTCGAACACGGTCAACAACCTGCCCGCCTACGTCGCGGGCGAACAGGTCGTGCCGGCCGCCAATCTCGACCAGTTGCTGGCCCTTCTGGTCGGCACCAATGTGGGCTCGGTCATCACGCCGTGGGCGTCACTGGCCACGCTGCTCTGGTTCGAATGGTGCCGCCGCCGGGGCGTCCGGGTGCCCCTGGGGAAATTCGTGCTGACCGGCGCGGTGCTCGCCATTCTCCTGCTCCCCTCGGTCGTATGGGTGCTGGCGCTCGCCTGAAATAGAGTGGCCGCATGTCGGGTCTTCCGGTTTACGACGCGGTGCTGTTACCCGGCGCCGATGTCGAGGAGCGTTCGGTGCGGTTGAGCGCGTGGTGCGCGGAATTCGCCCCGGTCGAATTCACGCTGCGGAGCGGCGCGCTCTATCCGCACATCTCGCTTTACATGGCGAATTTCGAATCGGCCCGCCTCGGCCAGGTGTGCGAGACGCTCCGCCGGGTCGCGGCGCGAACCCCTGGAATCCCGCTGGAGGGCGGCCATTTCGCCGCCAACGACCAGGGGATGTTCGAGTTGTTCTACCGGAAGACCGCCGCCGTCACCCGGCTCCAGGACGACCTCGTCGCCGGGCTCGGCCCGCTGCGCACCGGGTTGCGCGAACGCGACCCGGTCGGCCGGGTGCTGGCCGACCACCGCCTCGTCGCGCCCCCGGAGGTCCGCGCCAACCTCGACCGCCACGGCTACGACGAGATCGGCGGGTTGTTCCGCCCCCACATCACCATGACCCGGTTCCGCGACCGCGGCCGGCAGGTGCCCGCCGACCTGCTGCCGCCGGCCCGGTCGTTCGACGAGGTCTACCGCACCCTCGCGTTGTGCGTGATGGGTGAGCACGGCACCTGCGTCGAGGTCGTCGAGGCCGTCGGGCTGGGCTCAGCCGCCTGACGGCCAGATCCGGGCGAACCGGCCGGCCCGGCAGGCGACGAAGTTGCGCTCCGACTCCGGCAGGTCGACCCGCAGGTCGAACGGCTCGCCGTCGAACCGGTGGATCGCCACCCCCGCCTCCGCCGCGATCAGCGCGCCCGCCGGGAAGTCGACGAGCTCGGCCCGGTAGCCGACCAGGCCGTCGATCCGCCCCCGGGCCAGCAGGATCCAGGCGACCAGCGGCGCCCAGAGTTGCAGCAGGCGGCCGGCCCGCGCCTCCAGGGCGGTCCGCAGCGCGCCGGCGACCGGATCGGCGGCCAGGCCGTGCCCCTGCGTCCAGGCCAGCAGCAACGGCCGCCCGCTCGGCGCCACCGCGGCGGGCAGGCCCGGCCCGCGTGCGCCGCCGCCGCGCACGGCCGACCACGTGCCGCCGCTGACCGGGTCGTGCACCACTCCGGCCACGGGCCGCCCGGCGACGCAGAAGGCGATGCCCACGGCGTAGACGGGCAGGCCGATCGCCAGGTTGTTGGTGCCGTCGAGCGGGTCGACGAACCAGACGCGGTCGCCGTCCCCAGCCGGTTCCCCGCCTGACTCCTCGGCCACGATCCGGTCGCCGGGGTAGGCGGCCCTGACCCGGCTCACGATCAGCTCCTCCGAGCGGAGGTCCAGGTCGGTGCTGAGATCGCCGTCCGCGCCCTTGGCGCCGATCCAGGCGGGCTCGCGCCGCAGCAGCGCGCCCGCCGCCTCAGCGGCGGCCACGGCCACCGCCAGTTCCGCCGAGACGTCCACCGCGCGCCCCTTCAGTAGGTGTCGTACCGGGCGGCCAGGCCGGCGGCCGCGACCGCGGCGGCCCTGGCCGACTCGGCCGCGCCGCACACGTGGCGGCGCTGGGTGTGGCTGGGCGTGTCGAGCGGCCCGAGCGACAGGTCGGCGCCCGTGCGGATCATCCGCCCGAGCGCGACCGTCGCGGCCTCGCCCGAGCCCTCGATCACCGTGCTGTGGAAGAGGCCCGCCGCGAGCGAGTAGCTCTCGCCCGCGCCGAACCGCTCCAGACGCTCGGGCCGGTAGTCGACCAGCCGGTCGGTGGCCGTGACGGCGTCCTCGTCGCCGCGGCCGGTCACCTCGAAGAGCCGGTGGACGGCCCCGTCGGAGATCCGGCCGAGCACGTTGGAGATCCGGCCGTACAGGACGAAGCTCAGCAGGTCCCAGCTGTGGCAGTGCACCAGCGAGGTGGTGCTGCCCGAGGTGGTGAGCTGCGGCGACCAGACGTGCAGGCAGACGCCCAGGTCGCCGTCGCGTTCGACGGGCAGGCAGAAGAACCCGAGCGGATGGCGCACCGCGGGGATGCGCACCGCCCCGGCGGCGACCGCCCGGAGCACCGATCCGGCCCACGCCGGAATCGTCGAGGCGGCGGTGCCCTGGTCGATCTCGTGCCGTAGATCGGAGTAGCGCATGTCGCCCCTCTGTGGTGTCTCAGCGGTAGGGCTCCGCGGGCCGCAGCGCGCGGCGGGTCACGTCGGCCACCTCGGAGTCGTCGAGGGCGTCGAGCGACAACCCCAGCACCTCGAACAGCTCGCGCACCTCCTCGACCGTCGGCTCGTCGCTCAGCGGAACCATCAGCACGTTCTCCACGGGCAGCCTCCTCGACTGCGCGTAGCTGCTGTTCAGCTCGGTCTCGCACCAGGAGTAATAGAGCTTGCCCTGGTAGGCCACCAGCGCCGGCGCGGTGGGATCCTCCCGGGTGACGATGACGCGCGAGGCCGACATGTCCCACCGGCAGGTCGTCATCGTCGACGACAACCCGACCCGGACGGTGAGGAAGTCGTTGTGCCGCCGGTACCAGCTCGCGGCCAGGATGGTCGCGTACGCCTCCTTGCGGACGCGGTCGGCCGTCCAGGGGTCGGCGCGGCCGGTGACGAGCGACTGGCGGAACCGGGCGTACACCGCGCAGGCCGTGTCGTTCTCCGGGTCGATGATCTCCAGCTGCACCTGGAGCTGGCGGCGGGCGGCCCGGGAGTTCTCCACGCACTCGGGCAGGGTGAAGGCGCGGATGAAGGTGCCGGTGCCGCCCTTGAAGATCCAGGTGTTGGTGTGCTGGGTCGCCGCCACGAGCTCGGTGCGCACCTGCGCGCCGGGCAGCAGCGAGACGACCGACATCTGGTCGATCGCCTGCCGCGACCTCTCCAGCAGCTCGGTCACCTCGGCGAGCCGCTCGGGCACCTGGTGCAGCGCCTCACCGGAGTCGGTCAGCGCCCTCCGCAGTTCGGTCTCGACGGCGCCGGTGCGGATCCGGCTGCGGACCAGCGTGCTGGCGATCAGGGCGAGGACCACGAGCGTGGCCTCCTGGACCGGCTGGTTCACGTTGTCCGTGAGGCCGTAGACGGCGACGCCCACGGCGACCAGGAACGCGATGACGACCTCGGGCTCGTCGCGCAGCCAGGAGAACCGTTCCGCCCACGACTGCCTGCGCGGATCGCCCCCGTTGTGCTCGACCGACATGAACCCATCCCCATGGACCGCATTCCGGCTTTCCCCGCGTATATCGTCTCTGGCGCGGTGGAAATCCGCCACCAGATAGCGGGAGCGGACAGAGTTCCACGCGGAAAGGCGGCTCAGGTCGTTGACCTGCGCCCTTGAGGGGAAGCCGAAACTCGCGCCGGTGCGGTCGCCAATTGACGGCTGCGGTAACAGGCGGGCGTCCGGAACGCTCGCTTCAGGCGGACACCATTTTCACCACGTCGAGCGCGCAGCCCCAGCTCATGCTGACCCCCACGCCCCCGTGCCCGTAGTTGTGGATGAGCCGCCCCTGCTCGACCTGCTGCTCCTCCACGCGGATCGACGGGCGGCCGGGCCGCAGGCCGACGTCCACCTTGACCACGCGGGCGTCGGCCAGGCGGGGCTCGACCTCGGCGCAGCGCCGGAGGATGTCGGCCGTCTGCGTCTCGTCGGGTTCGAGGTTCCAGTCGCCCTTGCGGGCGTTGCCGCCGAGGACGACGCGGTCGCCGTGCGGGAAGAAGCCCGTCCAGTCGTCGTCGGCGCCGCCCTCGTAGAAGAACTCGGTCAGGCCGGGGTTCTCGACGACGACGTGCTGCCCGCGTACCGGGGTCACCGAGTCGTCGCAGGCCAGCGTGCCCCCGGCCACGCCGGCGCAGTTGACCACGATCGGCGCGTGGGAGCTCGGCTGCTCCAGGGAGGCCACGGTGCACACCTCGATGTCGCCGCCCGAGCGGCACAACCGGTCGACGAGGTAGTCGAGGTAGCACGGCATGTCGGCGATCGGGCTGGTGATCCAGAAGCCCGCCTTGAACCCGGCCAGCTCCTCGGGGGAGCACTCGGCGAAGCCAGGCAGGTCGCGGGCCCACGGCGGGGTGCCGCCGTCGAGGCGGGTGACCAGCCGGCCGCGCGCGGTGGTGACGCCGGTGTGCGGGTGGGTGGCGAGCTCGCCGAAGATCTCCAGACCCGTCTGCTGCCAGCGCACCGCGTCGTCGCGGGGCTCGGTCATGACCGGGCCGCCCAGCAGGGCGCCCGCGACGGCGGAGGTGGTCAGCCGGGGGACCTCGGCGGTCCACACGACCGCCCGGAGCCCGGCCTCGTTCAGGGCGATCGCGGTCGTGAGACCGACGACGCCTCCCCCCACCACGACGACATCGGCATGCTGCGCCATCGACGACGACCTCCTCAAAGCGAATGGTGCGGAACTTCCCGCAAAAGGGGCCCGCATGCACGAGCCCCGCCCCTCACCTGATCGAGGGGCGGGACCGCAGTTTCAGTGGTGCCTTTCGCGATCGGCCGGGGCGGCCAGCCGATCGGCTTCCCAATGGAGGGCCTCCACGAGGACGAGCTCCAGCCGGAGATCTCCGTCGAGGAGGTTGTCCAGGACGTCCATACGGGCCTCCCTTGCCAGACATGACGCCCCAGGGGTCACTTCGGTTCACCGGATTGAACCTCCTCCGTCCCCGCCGCGTATCCCCGGGCGTGCTGACTGTTTCGCGCCATGCCGCCCTCGCCGCCGCCGCTCTGGCCGTCGTGTCGCTGTCCGCCTGCTCGGGCGGCTCTCCGGCCCCCGGAGAAGGGGCCTACCAGGTGTCCGACCCGGCTCCGGCCGCGGCCGCCGCCCCGGTCGAGGCCGGGCCCGCCCCGACCGTCGAGGAGCTCGCCGCCAAGGTCGGGTGCGACGTGAAGATCCAGGTCGACGCCGAGGAGCTGCGCACCGGCGCCTGCTCGACCGAGGCCGGGGACTTCTTCGTCAACACCTTCGCCACCGAGAAGGGCAAGGACGCCTGGATGGACCAGGCGCCCGAGTACAACCCCCATCTCGTGGGCCGGCTCTGGACCGTGCTCGGGACCCGGGAGACCCTCGACAAGCTGCGCCCCGATCTCGGCGGCGACCTGCACCTCAGCGACCACCGGGTGACCCCGAAGGCGGTGCCGTCCGCCCCGGCCGCGTACTGAAACGATCTTGTGGTTGAGTTCGGTGCGTGGAGATCCTCGTCCTTGCCCTCGTGGGGGTGGCGACGGGGATCGTGAGCACGGTCGTGTCCCTGGCGTCGATCGTGTCCTACCCGGCCCTGCTCGCCTTCGGGCTGCCGCCGCTGGCCGCCAACGTCACGAACACGGTGTCGCTCACGTTCACCGGGGTCGGATCGGCCGCGGCGTCGCGGCCCGAGCTCAAGGGACAGGCGCCGCTGGTGCTGCGCCTGTGCGCGGTGACCGCGCTCGGCGGCGCCACCGGGGCCGCGCTGTTGCTGCTGACCCCGCCGAGGGCGTTCGAACTGGTCGCGCCCGTGCTGGTCGCGGGCGCGTCGCTGGTGCTGCTGCGGGCCCCGAGATCCGCGGCGCTGCGCGGGTGGGCGTTCCATCTGGGCGTGTACGCCGTCGCGATCTACACCGGCTACTTCGGGGCGGCCGGCGGGGTGATCATGTTCGCCGTCCTGACGGCGGCCCTCGACCAGAGCCCGGCCCGCGTCAACGCGGTCAAGAACGTGATCGCGATGTCCTCCAACGGCGTGGCGGCCCTCGGGTTCGCCCTGTTCGGGCCGGTGCGGTGGGACGTGGTCGTGCCGCTGGCGGCCGGCATGGTCGTCGGCGGCTGGATCGGGCCGCTGATCGCCCGGCGGTTGCCCGGCCGGTCGCTGCGGGTGCTGACCGCGGTGGCGGGGCTGATCGTGGCGGTCAAGCTGGCGTTCGACACGTACACGTGAGGAAGCGGGTGCCGGGCGTCCTCGTCACCGCCCGGCACCGCCGTCTCAGAGGGTGCGCCGGGCCATCAGCGTCGAGAGCGCCGTGAGCTCGGCCGCCGGGCGGGCCGCGCAGCCCGCCTCCGCCAGGTGGGCGGGGGCCCGCGCCAGCAGGCCGTCGGCGGTCTCGCGGCACCAGTCGCGGCCTCCGGCCCGCTCCACCAGGTCGGCGGCCCTGGCCAGCTCGGCGTCCGACAACACCGTGCCCGACCGGTAGATCTCGGCCAGCTCCGCGGCCTCCCCGGTCGCGGAGGTGAGCGCGGCCACCACCGGCAGCGACTTCTTCCGGTTGGCCAGGTCGGAGAACACCGGCTTGCCGGTCACCTCGGGGTCGCCCCAGATGCCCAGCAGGTCGTCGGCGAGCTGGAAGGCCAGCCCCAGTTCGGCGCCGAAGGTCCGCAGGTGCTCGATCGCCCGTGCGTCGGCTCCCCCGTAGAGGGCCCCGAGCGCGCAGGCGCACGCGATCAGCCCGCCGGTCTTCGACCCCGCCATCCGGATGCACTCGGGCAGCGTCACGTCGGACCGGTCCTCGAACCCGACGTCGGCGCTCTGCCCGTCGAGCAGGTCGAGCACCGTCGCGTTCAGCAGCCGCGCCGCCTCGTGGGCCAGCGGCTGGCCGCTCTCGGCCAGCCGGGCGAACGCCAGCGACACCAGCGCGTCACCGGCCAGGATCGCCTGGCTCACCCCGAACACCCGCCACGCCGTGGGGCGGTGGCGCCGGGTGGCGTCGCCGTCCATCACGTCGTCGTGCAGCAGGGAGAAGTCGTGGACGAGCTCGACCGCCACCGCGGCCGGCAGCGCCCCCTCGGCCGTCCCGCCCACCGCCTCGGCGGCCAGCAGCGCCAGCGCCGGCCGCACCGACTTGCCGGAGCCGGTGGTGATCGGGCGGCCCCGCTCGTCCCACCAGCCCATGTGGTAGCCGGAGATGTGCCGCATGGAGGCCGGCAGGGTGGCCGCCGCCTCGCGGATCGCCGGCTGCACCAGGTCGCGGCTCCAGGCGAGCACCTCCGCGACGTCGCGAGCCCCCGTCTCGGTCGTCGTCATCGATGGCCGAGTTCCACGTTCTCCAGGACGCCGAGCGCGTCCGGGATCAGGATCGCCGCCGAGTAGTAGGCGCTGACCAGATAGTTGATCACCGCCCGCTCGTCGATGCCCATGAACCGCACGTTCAGGCCGGGCTGGTATTCGTCGGGGATGCCGGTCTGGTGCAGGCCCACCACCCCCTGGTTCTCCTCGCCGAGCCGCATCGCCATGATCGAGGTGGTGCGGGCCTCGCTGATGGGGATCTTGTTGCACGGCAGGATCGGCACCCCCCGCCAGGCCGTCAGGCGGGCCCCCTCGACCTCCACGGTGGTCGGGTAGACGCCCCTCTTGGTGCACTCGCGGCCGAACGCGGCGATGGCCTGGGGGTGGGCCAGGAAGTACTGCGTCTTGCGGCGGCGGCAGAGCAGGTCGTCCATGTCGTCGGGGGTCGGCGGGCCCGACCGCGACTGGAGCCGCTGCTTGAGGTCGGCGTTGGCGAGCAGGCCGAACTCGCGGTTGTTGACGATCTCGTGTTCCTGGCGTTCGCGCAGCGCCTCGATGGTGAGCCGGAGCTGCTGCTCGACCTGGTCCATCGGGTCGTTGTAGAGGTCGGCGACGCGCGTGTGCACCCGCAGCACGGTCTGCGCCACGCTCAGCTCGTATTCACGGGGGGAGGTCTCGTAGTCGACGAACGTGCCCGGCAGCGCCGCCTCGCCGTGGTGGCCCGCCGCGAGCGCGATCTCCGCCTGGCCGTGCCGGTCCTGCGGTCGTTCCGGACTGCTGCGGTAGGCCTCCACGTGGGCCCGCAGCGTCTCGAACCGGTCGGCCAGTTCCTCGAACGCGCGCCGGCCCAGCGTCAGCACCGTGCCCGCCGTCGTGGCCTTCACGGTGAAGTCCCACGTGCCGGGGGCGAGCAGGGCGTGGTCGCCGACGTGGTCGCCGTCGGCGAGGAGGCCGAGCGCGGTCTCGCCCCCGTAGGCGCCGGTGCCGACCTTGGTGAGCTTGCCGTGCGCGACCAGGATGACCTCGTCGGCCTGGTCGCCCTGCCCGGCGATGACGTCGCCGGCGGCGAAGTCGCGCTGGGCGAACCGGCCCGCGAGCGCCTCGAGGGCCTCGGGGTCGTCGAATCCGCGCAGGAGGGGGAGTTCGGTGAGCTCGGCGGGGATGACCCGCACCTGGCCCGACTGGACGGTGAAGGTGACCCGCCCGTCGCCGACGGCGTAGGACAGGCGGCGGTTGACGCGGTAGGCGCCGCCGGAGACCTGGACCCAGGGCAGCACCTTCAGCAGCCACCTGCTGCTGATGCCCTGCATCTGGGGGACGGTTTTGGTGGTGGTGGCCAGTTTCCTGGCCGCCGCCGTGCCCAGGCTGAGTTGATCGTTCACGCCACTCCCTTACTGGTGGGAATTAAAAAGGGCGGCCCGAGAATTTCCGCACGGGCCGCCCTGGGGGAACCATTCGTCAATGACCGACTTCGACGTTCTCCAGAATTCCGAGTGCGTCGGGGACGAGGATCGCGGCCGAATAGTAGGCGCTCACCAGATATTTGATGATGGCCTTCTCGTCGATGCCCATGAAGCGCACCGACAGGCTCGGCTGGTATTCGTCGGGGATGCCGACCTGGTGGAGGCCGACCACCCCCTGCTTCTCCTCGCCGAGCCGCATCACGATCATCGAGGAGGTGCGGGTGTCGGTCACCGGGATCTTGTTGCAGGGCAGGATCGGCACCCCGCGCCACGACGGGAAGTGGTGCCCCCCGACGTCGACGCTGGTCGGGTAGACCCCGCGGGCGCTGCACTCCCGACCGAAGGCCGCGATGGCCAGGGGGTGGGCCAGGATGTACGACGGCTCCCGCCACACCAGCGACAGCAGCTCGTCGACGTCGTCGGGGGTCGGCGGGCCCGACCGGGTGTGGGTGCGCTGCTTGAGGTCGGCGTTGGCGAGCAGGCCGAACTCGCGGTTGTTGACGATCTCGTGTTCCTGGCGTTCGCGCAGCGCCTCGATGGTGAGGCGGAGCTGCTGCTCGATCTGGTCCATCGGGTCGTTGTAGAGGTCGGCGACGCGTGAGTGCACCCGCAGGACGGTCTGGGCGACGCTCAGCTCGTATTCGCGCGGGGAGGTCTCGTAGTCGACGAACGTGCCGGGCAGCGAGGGCTCGCCGTGGTGGCCGGAGGAGACCTCGATCGCGGCCTCGCCGTATTCGTCCTGCGGGCGGCCCGAGCCGGCCTGGTAGGACTCGACGTGGGCGCGGAGCGCGTCGGACTGGTCGACGAGCCGCTCGAACTCGCTGCGGGGGAGGGTCAGCACGGTGCCCGCCGTGGTGGCCCTGACCGTGTAGTCCCAGGTGCCGGAGGCCAGGAGGGACTGGTCGCCGATGTGGTCGCCGTCGGCCAGCAGGCCCAGCGCGACCTGGTCGCCGTAGGGGCCGGTGCCGATCTTGGTCAGCTTGCCGTGGGCCACCAATATGACCTGGTCGGCGGGCTGGCCGGCCTCCACGATGACGTCGCCGGAGGAGAAGTCGCGCTGGGTGAAGCGCTCGGACAGGGCGGTCAGCGTGTCGGGGTCGTCGAAACCGCGGAGGAGGGGGAGTTCGGTGAGCTCGGCGGGGATGACCCGCACCTGGCCCGACTGGACGGTGAAGGTGACCCGCCCGTCGCCGACGGCGTAGGACAGGCGGCGGTTGACGCGGTAGGCGCCGCCGGAGACCTGGACCCAGGGCAGCACCTTCAGCAGCCACCTGCTGCTGATGCCCTGCATCTGGGGGACGGTTTTGGTGGTGGTGGCCAGTTTCCTGGCCGCCGCCGTGCCCAGGCTCAATTGCTCGTTCTCAACGGTCAACTCGACTCCTGTTCCTGCGGCGAAGCGAAAGAAATTCAGGGGGGCCCGCGCGAGAAACCTCATTGGGCTGGCCGAACGGATCAATAATGCAGGGGCGATCTTCGGAGTGTCAATTACGAGTTTGCATTCGAATGACCCGGCCATAAAACACCGAAATAGACGGTGATTATCCGTAGTGGGTCCGTTACCCGATTTGGTAGATTCTTCCCGTGTTAACCTCTGAAAGGGCCGCGTCTGTGGGGTCGGGGCCCGTAGGAGGCGAGGGCCGTGCAGCAGCGTGCACTGGCGACCCGTGAACGGCTGCTCCGCGCGGCCGCCGAGATCTTCGCGGCCAACGGGTACGCCGGGACCAGCCTGACCGAGATCCACGAGCGGGCCGGGGTGACCAAGGGCGCGATCTACTTCCACTATCCGAACAAGGAGTCGGTGGCCGAGGCGATCGTCGAGCGTCAGCTCGAACGCTGGCCCGCCCTCGTGAAACGCTTCTGCGCCGAGGAGTCCGACCCGGTCGTGGTGGTGGTCGCGCTGACCTTCGCCATCACCCGGGCCTTCCGCGACGAACCGGTCATGCGCGCGGGGGCCCGGCTGGCCCTCGACCGCAACGTCGGCGCCTGGGAGGCCGCGTTCACCCAGGTGCTCGACCCGGCCGAGCGGGCCGGCGAGCTCGCCGAGGGCGTCACCGCCGAGAAGGCGGCGCGGGTCGTCGTCAGCTCGTTCTTCGGGGTCTTCCAGGTCAGCGACACGCTCGGCCGGGCCGACACCGAGGAGCGGCTGCGCGAGATGTGGCGCGTCGTGCTGTTCGGCATCCAGGCCGAACCCTCGCCCCGCACCACCGTCCGCCGGGCCGAGGCGCTCGCCCTCACCTGAGCGACAGGTTCTGCTGTCCCCCCTTCAGTTCGCCCCGAGCCGGCCCTATAAAAATACATTCCGGTCGGTTTTTTTCGGGGACGTCTAACGCGCTGAAGGAGCCGTCATGGAACGGATCGGCACGCTGGCCAAAGCCATGATCGTGCTGCGCACTCTGGCCACGTCGTCGGAGCCGGTCAGCCTCACCACCCTGGCACGCCAGGTCCAGATGCCCAAGTCGACGGTCCACCGGCTGCTCGCCGCCCTGGAGGCCGACGACCTCGTGGGCCGTACCGGAGCCGACTACCGCGTCGCCGCCACGCTGCGCCCCTACGCGCAGCCCGAGCGGGCCCGCCACTTCCAGTGGCTGCGCCGCATGGCCACGCCCCACCTGCTGGAGCTGTACGAGAACACCCGCCAGATCGTCTCCATCGCGGTGCTGACCGACCGCCAGGCGGAGTACGTGATGACGCTCTGCCCGCGCACCCACACCAAGGCGCTGTGGCGGACCGCCGAACTCGCGCCCGCCCACTGCACGGCGGCCGGGAAGGTCCTGCTGGCCTACCAGGGCGGCCCGCCCGACCTGCGAATCCCGCTGCGCCGCCACACCGACCGCACCATCACCGACCCCGGCGTGCTCGAACGCCGGCTCGCCGTGGTCCGTCGGCAGGGGGTGGCGTGGTGCGTCGAGGAGTACGTCCCGGGGCTCAGCGCCATCGCGGTCCCGGTTCTGGGCGTGCCCAACTTCGGCGTGGTGGCCGTGGGCGTGTCCGGCCCGATCACGCTCCTGCAGGCCGGCCCGGCGGAGGCCGCGGTGCGGCGGGCCGGCCACGAACTCACGGTCACGCTGCGGACGGCCCGGCTGGCCGGATGAGCCGCCGCCGGCTTAGAGGCCATTTGTTCCAATATTTGGAACATGTCGTGGCATCCCGGAAAAAGCCCGGCTTACGCTCTCGGCCCGAGAGCACGCCCCCCTCTCCGACCGAGGAGCGTCCCATGCCTCCGCAGCGGATCTGCGCAGCGATTCCCCACCCCCGGCTCCTGTCCGGGCCCGCCCCGACCCCTTCGCGCGGCCGGGCATCCGCGCGGCCGGGCGGGCCCGGTCAGGACGGTCCCGCGCCCGGCGCGCGCGACACCCGGGTGATCGACGCGCGGACCGACGAGATCCTCTACGGGCCCGTGCTGCGGCGGGCCGTCCAGCGGGCCGCGCTGCGGCTGGCGCGGCTGCCCGGCGGGCTGCTGATGCTGGCCGCGCCGGCGACCGCCGAGGTGATCGTCACCTACCTGGCCGCCCTGCGCGCGGGGCGGCCGGTCGCGCCGCTCGATCCCCGGCTCGTCCGCTCCCGCGCGGGCGACCTCGTGACCCGGTTCACGCCGGCCGCCCTGCTCGGGGCGCCGGGGGCACCGCCGCCCGGATACCGCGCCGACGGGCGGGCATGGGTGCGCACGGACCCCGGCGCCCCGGTCCACCCGGACCTGGCCGTGGTGCTCCTCGACGGGCCCGGCGGGATGCGGCTGTCCCGCCGGGCCGTGCAGGCCGAGGGGGAGGCGGTGGCGCGGGCGCTGCGCATCCGCTCCGGCGAGGCCACGCTGACCAGCCCGCCCCTGTTCACCGGCGCCGGGCTCGCGCTCCTCAACGCCCACCTCGCCGCCGGGGCGGCCGTCGTCGCCGCCGAGGGCTCGGTCGCGGGCGCGGAGTTCTGGGCCGCCGCCGAACGGTGGGCGTGCGGGTCGTTCGCCGCCTCCCCGCGGGTGTTCGCGCTGCTGCACCGGCTCGGCTGGGCGCCCGTCCGGCACCGTTCCCTGCGCACGCTCACCATGGTCGGCGGCGCCCCGCCGGAGGGCTTCGCCTCTCTCCTGTACGGAGTCGCCGCCACCCCGCCCGGCCAGGCCCGCCCCGGCTCGGTGGGCCCGGCGCTGCCCGGCGGGCGGTTGTCGGTCGTGCGCGGCGAGGTCGTCTACGAGGGCGACACGGTCGGCATGGGCCCGGCCCGCTCGGCGCGCGACCTGGCCCGGGGCGACGACCTGCGCGGGGTGCTGCGCACGGGCGAGCGCGGCCGCCTCGACGCCGACGGCTTCCTCCATCTGGCCCGCGACCACCACTACGTGCTGGACGCGGGCGCCTGAGCGGACGGCCCGTGCGCGAAGGAGGAGCCCCCCACCCGCTCCCGTCTTGGTCGCCGCGCGCGGGCCGTTCAGGTCAGCAGGCGCACCAGCTCGACCCGCGACCGGATGTCGAGCTTGGCGAAGATGTTGCGCAGGTGGTGCTCGACCGTCCGGGGGCTCAGGTAGAGCTGCGCCGCGACCTCCCGGTTGGTCGCGCCGTCGGCGACCATGCGGGCGATCTGGAACTGCTGGGCGGTCAGCTCCTCGGCCGCCTTCGGCCGGGTCGTGCGCACCGGCTCGCCGGCCGCGCGCAGTTCGCTCCGGGCCTGGTCGACCCACAACCGGGCCCCGTAACGCTCGAAGGTGTCGAGGGCGCTGTACAGGTGCTCCCGCGCGGCGCCCGGACGGCGGTCGCGGCGCAGGGCGGAGCCGTACAACAACTCGGTCCTGGCCGTCTCGAACTCGGAGAAGCCCTGATGGTGCAGGTCGAGCGCGGCGCGGAACAGGTCGTCGGCCTCGCCCGGCGGGGCGAGCAGGGCGCGGGAGCGCACGGCGAGCGCCCGCCGGTCGGGGCTGCCCGTGCTCTCGGCCCAGCGTTCGAAGACGCGCAGGGCGCGGGCGGCCTGGTCGCGGTCGCCGGTCCGCGCGGCGGCCTCGACGAAGTGCGGCGTCGCGGTCACCTGGACGACCAGATGGGTGTTGCGCACGTCGGCCCGCGCGGTCGGCCGCAGCCGCTGCACCGCCGCCGCCGGGCGGCCCGAGGCCAGGTCGATCTGGGCCAGCGCCCAGTTGCCCAGGGCCCCGGCGATGCTCACCCCGTGCGCGCCGGCCACCTCGATCGCGGCCCGCGCCCGGGTCTGCACGGTCTCCTCGTCTCCCTGGACGGCCGCCATCATCGACAACCAGCCGAGATGCTGCCCGGCGCTGCCGCGCTGGCCGGTCTCCTGCGCCAGCCGCAGGCCCTCCGAGGCGTTGGCGGCGGCCGAGGCGAACCGGCCGAGCCAGAACTCGCTGTTGATCGCGAACTCCAGCACCTGCGGCACGGTCGCGACCGCGCCCAGCGCGCGGGCCGTCTCGACCGCGCGGGTGGAGAGCCGGAAGGCCTGCGCGTCGTCGCCCAGCATCAGGCTCGACACGGCCGCCCACACGAGCACCGACGGGCTGTGCACGTGGGGCGCCAGCTCGACGACCCGGCGCAGCGGACCGGCCGCCTCGTCGTGGCGGCCCCGGAACGAGGCCGCCATGCCGGTCAGATACTCGAACATCAGCCGGATCGCGGGCGGGTCGTCGTCGCGCCGCAGCGTCAGGGCGTCGCGCGCGATGCCGACGAAGCGGTGGTGGTCGCCCGCCAGGTAGCTGGCCTCGGCGGCCCGCACCAGCGCCCGGACCGCCATCGTGCGGTCGCGGTCGAGCAGGGAGGCGGCGACGGCGAGGAGCTCGTCGCGGGCGAAGCTGGTCTCGCCGCCGCGTAACTCCAGCCGGGCCCGGATGCTCTCGGCCTGCTGCCGCAGCTCGGCCGAGACCGCGCCGCTGCGCAGCCGGTCGAGCAGGGCGTGCGCGCGGTGGGGACGGCCTTCGAGGCGGGCGTACTGGGCGGCGGCGGCCAGCCGGGTCGCCTTGACGTCGCCGCGGGTGCTCAGCTCGGCGGCCCGTTCGTAGGCCAGCGACAACTCCGGGAACGGGCAGGGCGAACCGGTCGCGGTGGCGGCGGCCTCCAGTTCGTCGGCCAGCTCCTCGGGCGGCCCGTCGAGGGCGGCGGCCCGGTGCCAGGCCCGCCGGAGCCGGTGGTGGGCCAGCGCCCCGGCGAGCGACCGGTGAGCGCCGCGGCGGGCCAGCAGCGACGCGTCGTGGTAGACCACCGGCCCGGCCGCCGGGTCGCGGAACCGGAACCGGTCACCGGCGACCTCGACGATCCCGGCCTCCTCGGCCGCCTCCAGCGCGGTGAACGGGTCGCCGTCGAACGCCTTCACCAGCGTGGCCGTGTCCAGGCGCGGATCGGCGGCCAGCAGGAGCAGCAGGTCCCGCGTCGGGCGGGGCAGGTCGCCGATCTGGTCGGTGTACGCCCGCCACAACCGCCCCTCGCGCGGCAGGGTCGCCGGAGGGGCGGCCGTCCCGGCGAGCTGCTCGGGCGTGAGGGCGGCGGCCAGTTCGGTGAGCGCCAGCGGGTTGCCCCGGGCGATCTGGTCGAGCGCGGCCCGCAGGTCGTCGGGCAGCCCGCCGGGCACCAGGTCGTCGGTGAGCTCCCTGGCGGCCCGTTCGTCGAGGTTGTCGAGCTGCCGGACCGGCACCGCCCCCGCCCAGACGTCGGAGCGCGCGGCCGCCAGCAGGGCCACCGCTTCGCCGGCCAGGCGCCGGGCGGCGAACAGCAGGGCCTCGCGGCTGGGCGCGTCGAACCGGTGCAGGTCGTCCACGACCGCGACGACCGGGCGGTCGGCCGCCGCCAGCGACAGCAGCGTGAGCACGGCGGCCGGGACGACCAGGCGGCCCGTCGGCGTGCCCAGGTCCAGGGCCTCGGTCAGCGCCTCGCCCTGCGCCTTCGGCAGCGCCGCCAGCCGGTCGCGCAGCGGGCGCAGCAGGCCGTGCAGCCCGGCGTAGGGCAGGTCGTGTTCGCACGCCACCCCGCGTGCGCGGAGCACCAGCAGGTCGCCGGCCTCGGCGGCGGCGAGGTCGAGCAGCGCCGACTTGCCCGTTCCCGCCGCGCCGACGAGAAGGAGGGCGCCACCCGACCCGGCCCGCGCGGCGGCCGGCACGTCCCGCAAGGCGGCGAGTTCGGCCGCACGGCCCCGCAGGGGGACGGATGTGACGTGATGGGCTGCCGGCATCTCCTCAGTGTTACGGCCGCATGACATCGCTGAAAGAGGGACATGCCGGAAAAGTCGCGACACCTTTCGCCACCTGCGGCGCGCAGGGCAAGACTGGTGATTTCACCGATGCGCGACCCGGTCGCCGCTGCCAAGACTCGTGCACCGTTCCGTCGGCATGCGACAAGGCGATGGTGCCCATGTTGGAAATCGGCCGGCTGACCGTGCGCTACGGCGGGGTCACCGCACTCGACGCCGTCGGCCTGACGGCGGGCCCGGGCGAAGTGGTGGGCCTCATCGGCCCCAACGGCGCCGGGAAGAGCACCCTGTTCGACTGCGTGACCCGCCGCCGCGCCCCGGACGAGGGCGTCATCCGCTTCGCCGGGCACGACGTGCTCGCGCGACCACCCCACCAGGTGGCCGGATGCGGCATCGCGCGCACCTTCCAGCACCCGGCGGTGTTCCCCGGGTTGTCGGTCCGGGAGAACGTCATGACCGGGGCGTACCGGTTCGCGCCCGCCGGCTTCTGGCGGGCCGCCTTCGCCCGGGACGGCGAACGGCGGCTGCGCGCGCACGCCGACCGGGTGCTCGACCTGTTCGGCCTGCTCGGCCTCGGCGACCACCCGGCCGCCGGACTGCCCTACGGGGTGCTGAAACGGGTGGAGATCGCCCGCGCGGTCGCCGCCGAGCCGACGCTGCTGCTGCTCGACGAACCGGCCGGCGGGCTCGGCCCGGAGGAGGCGGCGGCCCTGGCGGGCCTCATCAGGGACCTGCACCGGGCGACGGGGATGACCGTCGTGGTGGTCGAGCACCACATGGAGTTCGTGCTGGGCCTGTGCGGGCGCATCGTCTGCCTCGACCTCGGCCACAAGATCGCCGACGGCCCGGCGCATGTGGTGCGCCGCGACCCGGCCGTGATCGCGGCCTGCCTGGGGGCCCGATGAGCGGCCTGGAGGTCGGCGGCCTGCGGGCCGGATACGGGGCCGTGCGGGTGCTGCACGGGGTGGACCTGGTGGCGGGGGAGCGGGAGGTCGTCGTCGTGCTCGGGCCCAACGGCGCTGGGAAGACGACCCTGCTGCGGGCCCTGTCGGGGCTGGTGGCGGCCCGGGGCGTGGTCAGGGTCGGCGGCACGCCGGTGCTCGGGCTCGCGCCCGAGGAGATCGTGCGGCGGGGGCTCGGCCACGTGACCGAGGAACGCGGCGTGTTCGGGCCGCTGACCGTGGAGGAGAACCTGCGGGTGGGCGCGTTCGCGCGGCGGTGGCCGCGCCGGGGGATCGACGACGACCTCGCGCGCGTGTTCACCTACTTCCCCGTGCTCCAGGCCCACCTGCGGCAGCCCGCCGGCACGCTCAGCGGCGGCGAGCAGGGCATGCTCGCCATCGGGCGGGCGCTGATGGGGCGGCCCCGGGTGCTGCTGCTCGACGAGCCGTCGCGGGGGTTGTCTCCCGGCGTGACCGGCCGGTTGTTCCAGACCCTCGCGGCCATCGCCGGACGCGAGGGCGGCACGATCGTGGTCGCCGAGCAGAACGCGCGGGCCGCCACGCTGGTCGCGCACCGTGTGCACACCCTCGACGGCGGGCGGCTGGTCGCATGATCGGGCAGGTCTTCCACGGGCTGGGCACCGGCGCGGTCTACGCCGCGCTCGCGCTGGCGCTGGTGCTCGTCCACCGGTTCACCGGCGTGGTCAACTTCGCCCAGGGCGAGCTCGCGATGGTGTCGGCCTACGTGGCCTGGCAGCTCGTCGACGCCGGACTGTCCTACTGGCTGGCGCTGCCCCTCACCATGGCCGCCGCCTTCGCCGCGGGCGCGCTGGCGCAGCGGCTCGTCACGCGCCGGGCCGCCGACGCGGCGCTGATCATGACGATCGGCCTGTACGTCCTGGTGCACGCCCTGGCCGACCAGATCTGGACCTCGGCGCTGCGCGCCTTCCCCAACCCCTTCCCCGCCGGGCCGCTCGGCGTCGCCGGACCGCTGGCCGTGGTGGGGGCCGTGCTGGCGCTGCTCTACCTCGTGATCCGGCACAGCGGCGCCGGGCTGACGCTGCGCGCGGTCGCCGCCGACCCCCGGGCGGCCCGCCTGTCGGGCGTCCGGGTGGGCCGCGTGCACGCCCTCGGCTGGGGCCTGGCCGCCGTGGCCGGGGCGGTGTCGGGCGTGCTGGTCGCCCCGGTCGTGTTCCTGGAGCCGGGCATGATGGGCGGCGCGCTCGTCGCGGCCCTGGCCGCCGCGGCCGCCGGCGGGTTCGCCGACCCCGTCACGGCCGTCGCGGGCGGGCTGCTGATCGGGGTGGCCGAGACGCTGGCCGGCACCTACCTGTGGGCCGACCTGCGGGTGCTGGTGCCGCTCGCGGTCCTGCTGGCGCTGCCGGTCGTCCGGGGCGGCGGGCTCGCGCGGGTGCGGACATGAGCGCGGGCGTCAGCACGGGTCACGACCCGGGCACCGGGCACCGCCGCCCGGCCGTCGGGCAGTACGCGGGCGACCGGCGGAGGGCCTGGCCCTACCCCCGGTGGTCGCTCGGCGTGGCCGTCGCCGGTGCCGTGTCGGTGCCGTTCCTGGTGCCGCCCTACCCGCTGCACCAGGTGACGCTGGTGCTGGTCTACGTCGTGGCGCTGCTGGGGCTCGACCTGGTGGCCGGGCACGGCGGGCTGATCTCGCTGGGGCACGGGGCCTTCTTCGGCGTCGGCGCGTACGCCGCCGCGATCCTGCTCTCCTCCGGCGTGCCCTATCCGGTGACGCTGCCGGTGGCCGGGCTGGTCGCCTACGGGCTCGGGCACGCCTTCGGCCGGCCGGCGGTCCGGCTGAGCGGGGTCTACCTGGCGGTCGTGACGTTCGCGGTGGCGGTGGCCGTGCCGCCGCTGATCCGGCGGCTCGCCCCGGGCGGTGCGATGGGGCTGCCGGTGCGCACCCCGGCCGCGCCCTCCCTCACCGGCCTCGCCGACGACCAGTGGGTCTACCTGCTCGTGCTCGCCGTCGCGGCGGCCGCGTTCACGCTGATGCGCTCGGTGGTGCGGTCGAGCTGGGGGCGGGCCCTGGTGGCGCTGCGGGGCGACGCCGGCGCGGCGGAGATCCTCGGGATGCGGCCCGCGGCGATCCGGGCGCACGCCTTCGCGTGCTCGGCCCTGTACGCCGGCCTGGCCGGCTGCCTGTTCACCTGGACGACCGGGTTCGTGGCGGCCGAGTCGTTCACCGTCACCCTGTCGATCACCCTGCTGGCCGGGATCGTCATCGGCGGCCTCGGGACCGTCTCGGGCGCGGTGATCGGGGCGGTCGTGGTGACCTTCCTCCCCGCGCCGGGGCTGGTCTCCGGCCTGGCGCTCATCCTCGTGCTGGCGGTCGCGCCCAGCGGGGTGACCGGACTGGCGCGCCGCGCGCCGGCGTTCCTCAGGAAGGACCGGCGATGAGACGACTGGTGCTGGTGGCGCTCCTCCTGGTCTCGGCCTGCCGGCTGACCTCGGCGGAGGTGACCGTGAGCAGCCCCGCCGAGTGCGCCGGGCAGCGCGCCGACGGCCTCACCCCCGGGAAGGTGCTCGTGGGCGGCGTGTACCCGCTGTCCGGGCCCGCCTCGGCCTACGCGGCGGTCGCGCAGGGCGTCTCGGCCTACTTCGCCTGGGCGAACGCGCGCGGCGGCGTGGCCGGACGCCAGGTCGAGTTCCTGGTGCGCGACGACGGCTACCAGCCCGCCCGCGCGGTCGAGGAGGCGCGGCGGCTGGTCGACTCCGACCGCGTCTTCGCGCTGTTCCAGACCCTCGGCACGCCGTCGACGGCCGCCGTGCGCGCCTACGCCAACCAGCGCGGCGTGCCGCAGCTCTTCGTCGCCTCGGGCGCCTCCGAATGGGGCGACGCCGCCTATCCGTGGACGATCGGCTTCCAGCCCACCTACGCCGCCGAGGCCCGCGTCTACGCGCGCCACCTGCTGGAGACCCGCCCGCACGCGACGGTCGCCGTGCTCTACCAGAACGACGACTTCGGCCACGAGCTGCTGACCGCCTTCGAGGAGGCCGTCGCCGGGACGGGGGTCCAGGTGGTGGCCCGGCGCAGCTACGAGGTGATGGACGCCGACGTCCAGGCGCAGATGGCGAGCCTGGCCGAGTCGAAGGCGGGGGTCTTCCTCAACGTCGGCACGCCCAAGTTCGCCGCCCAGGCCCTGGCCGCCGACGCCGCCATGACGACGTGGAACCCGCTCCACCTGCTCAACGGCGTCGCCAACACGCCCTCCCTGATCGCCGCGCTCGGGCCGTCGGCGCTGCGGGGCGTGCTGACGACCGGCTTCTACAAGGACCCGGTCACGTGGGAGACCGACCCGGCCGTGCGGACGTTCGCCGACGCGGTCCGGCGGCACGTGCCCGGCGCCGACCCGTCGAGCTCGCAGGTGATGTTCGGCTGGACGTCGGCGGCGGCCTTCGCGGCGGCGCTGGAGCGGATGGAGTGCCCGTCGCGGGAGGGCCTGATGGCGGCGGCCCGGGATCTGCGGGACGTCGAGATCGGCACGCTGCTGCCCGGCATCACCGTCTCGACCGGCCCCGGCGACCCCTATCCGGTGGAGGACCTGCGCGTGTTCCGGTTCGGCGACTCGGGGTGGGAGGCGGTTTAATCGGACTTGCGATGTCTCACATTCACGTTGACCGGAAGATCCTGGAGGCGGGCGCGGCCTACCGCAACCTGCTCGTGTCGTCGACCGGCCTGGTGCCCGACGAGCCGACGGTCGTGACCACGGGCTGCGGAGCCCGGGTGCCCTACGCGCAGACGTCGGTCCGGCCCGAGAGCGTGACCTGCCTGCCCTGCCGGGAGCACGCCGCCGCCGAGCACCTGCGCTACGCCGACCAGGTGACGCGCCTGAGCCGGATGACGGGCTCGGTCATCACCCCCGCCCAGGCCGGCGAGGCCGCCGAGCGGGCGCGCGAGACGGCCCGGAAGTTCGCGAACTGAGCCGCGGTGGTTGATCGGTTGTTGTTCGACGTCGGCGACGCCGCTTTCGCGTGCCCGCCTGACCCGCCCGACCTCCGGTGGTACCTGGAGGACTATCGGCGTGTGCCCTACGGCGTCGGCGCCGCGCGGGGGGCCGAGCTCTCCGCCGAGATGGCCGCGTGGGGCGAGGCGCTGTTCGCGGCCCTCTTCGCGGCGGAGGACCGGCGGGCCGCCTACGAGGCGGCACGGGCCGGGGAGGGCCCGGTCGAGCTGGTGATCCGGGGGGAGGCCGGCCTGCCGTGGGAGTTGCTGCGCGACCCGGTGCGCGGCCGGTTCCTGGTCCTCGACCAGGTCGCGGTGGTGCGCGCCACGCCCGGAACCGAGCCGGGCGAGCCGGTGTGCGTGCCCGGCGAACGGCTGCGGGTGCTCGTCGTGCTCTCCCGGGGGGACCATCCGATCGTCACCCGCCCGCTGCTCGACCGGCTCGGCGGCGACGTCGACCTCGTCGTCCTGCGCCCGCCCACCCTGGCCCGGCTCCGCGAGGAGGCGTCCGGCTGCCACGTCGTCCACTTCGACGGCGGCGGCCTGCCCGGACCGCCCGAGGAGGTCGCCGAGGCGCTCGGCGGGTGCGACGTGCCGCTGGTGATCGCCGGCGCGTGCCCGCCCGAGGCCGCGGCCGTGCTGGCCGGGGCCGCCGGGTCGGCGGTGGCCCTGCCCCACCGCCTCGACGCGGCCGCCGCCGCCGGGTTCCTGGCCTGCCTGTACGACCGCCTGATCGCCGGCGACACCGTCACCGCCGCCGTGACGGCCGGCCGCGAACGCCTGGCCGGACGGCCCGAACGCCCCAGCCTCCGTGGGCCCCTGCGCCTCGACGACTGGCTGGTCCCCGTCCACCACCTCCGCCACGACGCGCGCTTCCCCGACCTGCTCGACCCCAAGGGCGACCCCGTCACCTCGCGGGAGACGTTCGTCGGCCGCGACGACCTCTTCCACGACCTGGAAGACCACCTCCACCACCGGGGGGCCGCCCTGCTGCACGGTCCTCCCGGGATCGGCAAGACCGAGCTGGCCGAGGCGTTCGGCCGCTGGTGGGCCCGCACGGGCGGGGCCGACCCCGCCGACGTGGTCCGGCACGCCGCCGCCGGCCCCGACACGATCGTCGCCGCCCTCGGCCTGCCCCGCCTGGGTCCCGAGTTCGCCCGCGCCGGCCGCGACCGGCGCCGCGACCTGGTGCGGCGGCTCCTCGGCGAACGGCGGCTGCTGCTGATCCTCGACGGCCTCGACACCCTCGACTCCCTCGGCTCCCCCGACGACGACGGACCGGCCGCCCTGCGCGACCTGGTGGCCGACGTGGCCGCGTCGGCGCGCGGCGCGGTGCTGATCACCAGCCGCACCTCCGAGACCCGGCTCGGCGACCTGCCGAGGATCGAGGTGGCCGGGCTGAACGCCGATGACGCCACCGGCTACGCCGACCGGCTGCTGGCGGCCGTGCCGGGCGCGGCGCCGCGCCGCCGGCGGTGGGTCTTCTCCGACCTGATGGCGGCCCTGGCCGGGCACCCCCTGGCCATGCGGCTGACCCTGCCCCGGCTGGCCGACACCGAGCCCGAGGAACTGCTCGACGCCCTCCGCCACCGGGGCCTCGGCCGCGACCTGCTCGGCGCGGGCGTGCACCACGCCCTGACCTACCTGTCGGCCGACGAGCGGCGGCGGCTGGGCGCCGTGGCCCTGTTCCCCGGGGTCGTGATCACCGACGTCCTCGCCGTGGTGTCGCGGTTCTGGTCGGCCCCCGACGCCTTCCGCGGCCTCGGTCCCGCGGCCTGGCGCGCGGAGCTCGACCGCGCCGTCGCGACCGGGCTGCTCACCCGCGTGCGCGTCAGCACCGAGACCGCCGACGGCCTGGGCACCGGCCCCGCGCTGGCCATGGCGCTCGGCATGTACGCCCTCCACCCGGCCCTGCGCCCCCACCTCGTCGAGGAGTGGCGGGCCGCCGGTCAGCGCGGTTTCGACCAGGAGTACGCCACCACCCGGTTCGCCCTCATGGAGGCCACCGCCGAGTTCGCCGAACGGCTGCACCACCAGCTCACCGAGGGCGACGCCGAACTGGCCGCCCGCGTGCTGCGCGTCCAGTACGACAGCCTGGCCGGGGTGTTCGGCGCGGCCCTCGACGGCCGACAGTGGCGGACCGCGCAGCGCATCGCGACGGTGCTCACCACCCGATGGTCCGGCGACCTCGACGAGGAGGGGCGGATGTGGACCGCCAGGGGCCGCCGCGCCCTGGAGTTCGCGGGCGGCATCGCCCCGGCCCTCGACGGCCCCGCCGGGGAACTGTGGTTCTCCCTGGTGGCCGGGGACGCCGAACGCCACCTCGCCGCGGGCCGCCTGGACGAGGCGGGCCGCGGCTACCGCGACCTGCTCGCCGCGCTCCCGCAGCGGCCCGCCGGCGCGCAGCTCGCCGCCGTCCAGCACCAGCTCGGCCGGGTGGCGGAGGAGCGGGGGGAGTGGGACGAGGCCGAGACGTGGTACCGCACCGCGCTGGCCACCGGCGAGGAGATCGACTACCGGCCCGTGATGGCCGGGAGCTGCCACGGGCTCGGCCGGGTGGCCTGCGAACGCGGGCGGCTCGACGAGGCCGACCGGTGGTTGCGCCGGTCGCTGGACGCCAACGGGCCTCTCGGCGACCGGCGGATGACGACCGCCACCTACCGCCAGCTCGTCCGGGTCGCCGAGATCCGGGGCGACGCGGAGGCCGCGCTCGACTGGGTCGTGCGCTGCGTCGCCCCGGCCGGGCCCGGCGAGATCGGCGACCGGTGGCGGGAGCTCACCGGGGAGCCCGTCCCGGAGCTGGCCCGCGACCTCGTGGCGGAGGAGGGCGGCTGACCTACGCGGGCGGCGGGACCTGGTACTCCTTGGCCAGGTCGGAGATCGTGTGCTCCTTGAAGATCACCGCTCCGCCGATCGCCTCCTTGTCGGGCTTGACGATGTACGTCGAGAGCGACGCCGGCTTGTCGTACACGGAGAAGTCCATCGGGGTGCCGCCGAAGCCGCCCTCCCAGGCGTTCTGCGACCGGTGGGCCGTGATGATGCCCTCACGGCTCAGGTCCTTGGCCGCGCAGGCGGCCTTCAGGGCGTCGCCGATGATGACGGCCTGCGTGTAGCCGGAGGCCACGCCGCTGTCGAGGGGCTCGCCGGGGAACTTGGCCTCGTAGTCCTTGATGAGCTTCTGGTAGACGGGCAGCGGCGCCGAGATCGGCGCCCCCGCCGTGGCCACGTAGTAGTCCTTCAGCAGGGCGGGCGCGGCGGGCGTGTCCAGGAGCAGCGGGCTGTAGGCGGAGTTGCTGCCCACGAACGGCACGTCGAGGCCGGAGGCGAGCGCCACGCCGACCAGCGAGGCGGCCTGGCGGGGGCCGACCGAGACCAGGATCGCGTTCACGCCGGCCTTCTTGAAGGCGGTGGCCTGCGCGGTCATGTCCTGGTCGGTGGCCTTGATCTTCTGCTCGACCAGTTCGAGGCCGACCTTCTGCGAGGCGAACTTCGAGCCGTTGAGCGCGCTCTCGCCGTAGTCGCCCTCGAAGTACAGGTGCCCGATCTTGTCGCCGGACTTGATGCCCTTCTCCTTCGTCAGGAAGTCGACGGCGTTGATCATGTCGACGTCGTAGGTCGTGCCCGTGACCTGGATCGCGTCGCTGCCGAGCAGGCTGGTCGCCCAGGCGTTCGGGAGCGTGAGGATCTTGTCGGCGGTGATCTTCTCCTTCAGCGCCGTCACCATCGGCGACCCGATGAACTGCGGGATCGCGGCGGTGCGCGGCGCGACCTCCGCGTAGGCCGCCATCGCCTTCTGGACGTCGTAGCCGTGGTCGCGGACCACCGTCTCGATGGTCCGGCCGCAGACGCCCCCGGCGGCGTTGAGCTGCTCGAAGTACATCTGCTGGGCCTGCGTGACGCTCTTGCCGAGCGAGGCGTAGGGCCCGGTCAGGTCGGTGAGCAGAGACAGCGTGATGGTCGTCTCGGTCACGCCGGGACCGGTCTTCACCCCGTCGCCGCCGGTCGCGGTGGCCGGGGCCGCCCCGCCGGTGGCCTTGTCGCTGGCGCAGGCCGACGCGGCGAGCGCCAGGGCCGCGATGACGATCGCGGCCTTCCGGTTAAGGGACATGCGGACTCCTGGTTTCTGGTGAGGGGGAGGGGGAGGAGAGGGGCAGCCGCAGGCGCGGCGGTCTCAGGCGGATCTTCCGGATCAGCCCGAGCAGGCCGCCCGGCAGGAAGAGCACGACCGTCACGACGGCCGCGCCGTAGAGGATGCGGGCCGCCTCGGCGGGGGAGACGCCCCCCGGCGTCCCCGGAGCGGCCACCAGCGGGATCGAGTCGCTGTACTTGGTGAGCAGTTGCGGCAGCAGGGACACGAACAGGGCGCCCACGACCGCGCCGCCGACCGAGCCCAGGCCGCCGATGACGATCATGGCCAGGTAGTCGAGCGACAGCAGCACGCCGAAGTACTCGGGCACCGTCCGCTGGAAGACCAGTGCCAGCAGGACGCCGGCGAGGCCGCCGTACATGCTGGAGAGCACGAAGACCCCGGCCCTGTACCGCGCGACCGGCACCCCCATCACGCCCGCCGCGATCTCGTGGTCGCGGATGGTGTTCATGGCCCGGCCGGGCCGCCCTTTCAGCACGCCCTGGGCGAAGACCATCGACAGCGCCACCAGGGCCAGCCCGAGGAACCACAGGCGCTCCAGCGTCCCGAACGGCACCTGGAGCACGATCAGCTCCGGGGTGTCGCCGAAGGAGAAGCCGAACAGGTTGAGCTCCGGCACCGCCCGGCCGTTGAAGCCGCCGGTCAGGTGCTCGGCGTTGAACAGCACGTGCTGGCCCCCGAAGATCAGCGCGAACGTGGCGATGCCCAGGTAGGCGCCCTTGAGCCGGCCCGCGATGGGGCTGAACAACCCGCCCGCGACCCCCGCCACGACGACCGCCAGCACCGCCGCGAGCCCCGTCGGCAGGCCCAGCCCGCCCAGCCGCGCGGTCGGCTCGGCGGAGAAGAACACGTACGCGTAGGCCCCGACCGCGAGGAAGAACGCGTGGCCCATCGAGAGCTGGCCCGTCGCCCCGGTGAGCAGGTTGATGCCGATCGCCCCGATCGCGGCCGACATCGCGAACAGCCCGGTCTGCAGCCAGAAGCCGTCGAGGTAGAACGGCACCAGGCAGAGCACCGCCGCGACGCCGGTCCAGGCGAGGTACCTATACACGGGCCAGCTCCTTCGTCCCGAACAGCCCGGCGGGCCGGATGAGCAGGATCACGAGCATCACCAGGAACGGCGCCACGTCGCCGATGCCGCGGCCGAGGAAGGCCATGTCGTTCTGGTAGCCGCTCATCATCGACTCGGTCACGCCGATGACCAGGCCGCCGACCAGCGCTCCGGTGGTCGAGTCGAGCCCGCCGAGGATCGCGGCCGGGAACGCCTTCAGCGCCACCAGCGAGGTGCTGCGGTCGAGCCCGGGGGTGGGGAAGACGCACAGGAACAGCGCGGCCACCGCCGCCAGGCCGCCCGCCACGGCCCACGCGCTCATCGACACCCGGCCGAGCCGCACCCCCATCAGCGCGGCCGTCTCGGCGTCCTCGGCGGCGGCCCGCATCGCGACGCCCCAGCCGGTGTACTTGAACGCCAGCAGGAACACGGTGATCAGCGCCGCCGCCGTCACGAGCGCCACGATCCGGGTCTCCGCCAGCGTCACCCCGCCGAACCGCACCACCTCGCTGCCCCACGGGTCGCCCATGGCCAGCACGTCGGTGCCGATCTGCCGGGTCAGCTCGGTCGTGATGACGATGTCGACGCCGATCGTGACGATCGCCAGCACGCTGTGGGAGGCCACGTTGGCCCGGCGGATGACCAGGAACTCGATGGCCGCGGCGACCAGCGCCGCCGCCGCGACACCGATCAGCAGCGCCGCCCAGAAGCCGACCAGGGGCCACAACCGCGCCACCAGGTAGCCGCCCGCCAGCAGCAGCGAGGCGTGCGCGAAGTTCACCACCTCGGTCGCCTTGAAGATGATGACGAAGCCGAGCGCGATGAGCGCGTACACGGCTCCGATCGAGATGCCGTTGACCAGCAGCTCCACGAACGTGGTCACGTGCCCTCCGTCCCGAGGTAGGCGCCGATGACGGCGGGGTCGGCCTGCACCTCGGCGGGGGTCCCGTCGGCGATGCGCCTGCCAAAGTCCAGGACGGTCACCCGGTCGGCCAGCCGCATGACCATGCCCATGTCGTGCTCGACCAGGACGATCGAGATGCCGAGGCTGTCGCGCACCGACAGGATGAGCTCGGCCATCTCCTGGCGCTCACCGCTGTTCATCCCGGCCACCGGCTCGTCCAGGAGCAGCAGCCGGGGTTCCATGCACAGGGCGCGGGCCAGTTCCACCCGCTTCTGCACGCCGTAGGGCAGCAGCCCCACCGGGAACGCCAGCTTGCCGGTCAGCCCGACGAACTCGGCGATCTCCGCCACCCGCGCGACGTGCCGTCGCTGTTCGCGCCGGGCGCGCGGCAGCCGCAGCCCCGCCGAGACGAACCCCGAGGACGTCAGCCGGTGCCGGCCCAGCATCAGGTTGTCGTGCACCGGCAGCCGGGGCGACAACGCGATGTTCTGGAACGTGCGGGCCACGCCCAAAGCCGCGATCCGGTGCGGCCGGAGCGTGGTGAGCTCGGCGCCGCCGAACCTGACCGAGCCGGAGGTCGCCTTGTAGACCCCCGACAACACGTTGAAGCACGTCGACTTGCCGGCCCCGTTGGGCCCGATGACGGCGTGCACGGTCCCGGGAGCCACGGTGAAGCTGACGCCGTCGAGGGCGGTGAGCCCGGCGAACCGGACGGTCACGTCGCGGACTTCGAGCGGTTCCATACCGTCCGGTTGGTATGCCGTCGTCATGCTACGACCACCTCGAGAGGGTGCGTGTCTCAAGGGTGCCCTCCACGGCGTCGGCGACGCCGAGGTAGCGGCGGCGCACCTCGTCGCTGTCCCGCAGCTCGGCGGCGGTGCCCTCCAGGGCGACCTCGCCGACCTCCAGGACGTAGGCGTGCGACGCCAGCGACAGGGCCATCGCCACGTTCTGCTCCACGAGCAGGACCGAGGTGCCCAAACTGTTGATCTCCTTGATCGTCTCGGCGATGCGGGCGGCCATCAGCGGGGCCAGTCCCAGGGTGGGTTCGTCGAGCAGCAGCGTCGTCGGCCCGGCCATCAGCGCCCGCCCGATCGCGAGCATCTGCTGCTCGCCGCCGGACAGCAGCCCGGCCCGCTGGCGGGCGCGATCCCTCAGCACGGGGAAGAGCTCGACCACCTGGTCGTGCGCCTTGGCGTTCTCGCGACGCGACCGGCCCAGGCCGCCCGCCCGCAGGTTCTCCTCGACGGTCATCCGGGCGAACACCCGCCGCCCTTCGGGCACCTGCACGACCCCGCGTGCCACCACCGAGGCGGCGTCGAGCCCGGTCAGCCGCTGGTCGCCCAGCGTCACGGCGCCCTGGCAGGCGCCCCGGTGGAAGCGGAGCGTGCCGGAGATCGCCCGCAGCAGGGTCGACTTGCCCGCGCCGTTCGCGCCCAGCACGGCGACGATCGACCCGGACGGCACCCGCATGGACACCCCGCGCAGCGCCCGCACCGGCCCGTAGCCCACCACCAGATCGCTGACAGCGAGATCGGCCATTACGTGATTCCTCCAAGAGCGTCGGTGGTGCACACCAAACCCCGCGCTCGCACGGCCGTCCAGAGCGTCCGGTGAAGTCGCGACCCCTGCCCACTCATGACGGGACCCGGTTGTGCACCCGCACAACGGCGTGTCACGAAACGAAACCGAACCTTGTTCCGGAACGAGGTGGGTGGCAGGTTGGGGAGATGCGCTCCCTTACGCAGTCCAACCACGACGCGGAGGTCCGTGAGCTGCTGCGCGGCGCGGCCGGGGCCCTCCTGGCCCGGCTCCCCGAGCTGACCGACGAACTGGTGACCCGGGTCCGCGGCGGCGACGAGGCCTACTGCACGTTCGTACCGGCCGACGACCACTGGCAGAGCACCCGCGAGGGCCTGCGGATCGGCATCACCACGATCCTGCAGGACCGGCACGAGCGCCGCGACCTGCCGTTCACCGAGTCGATGGCCCGCCGCCGGGCCGAACAGGGCCTCCCGGTCGACTCCCTGATGCGCATGTACCGGCTGGCCGCCCAGGTGATGTGGTCGGCCATCGTCGAGTACGTCGAGCGGGAGCAGCCCGAACGCATCGGCGTGCTGGTCCGGGTGGCCGGTCACGTCTGGCACGCCATCGACCGGCAGGCGCTGGTCGCCGGCAACACCTACCGGAGAAGGGAGCAGGAGCTGCTCGGCCGCAACCACGAACGCGTGAACGCGTTGCTCGACGCCCTCCTCGACGGCACCGCCGACGCGGGCGTGGTGCGCGGCGCCTCGGCCGCGCTCGACCTGCCCGAACGGGCCCGCTTCGCGGTGGTGACGGTGCGCTTCCCGATCCGCCACGACCACGAGGGCACGCGGCTGCCCGAGAAGATCGGCCAGATGCGCTTCATGTGGCGCATGCGGACCGGCCACGAGGTCGGCGTGGTCGCCCTGGGCGACGCCTCGCTCGACGACCTGACCCAGGCGCTGCGCCTGGTCGTCAGCGGCGTGGCCGGGGTGAGCCCGGTGGTGGAGAGCCTGGTCGAGCTCGGCGACGCCCACCGCCTGGCCGAACTGGCGATGCGCACCTGCGCCGACGCCGGCCCCGAGATCGCCCGCCTCGACCAGCGGCTCGCCACCGTGCTGGTCATCTGCCAGCCCGAGTTGTCGGGCCACCTGGTCGGGGGAGTGCTGGGACCGCTGCTGGCGCTGGAGGGCGCCGACCGCGACGTGCTGCTGACGACGCTGGAGACCTGGTTGCTCTGCGAGGGCTCGGCCGCCCGCGCGGCCGGGCGGCTCTACTGCCACCGCAACACGATCATCAACCGGATCCGCCGCATCGAGCAGCTCACCGGCCGCTCCCTGTCGCGCCCGCGCGACATCGTGGACCTCACCCTCGCCTTGGACGCCGTGCGCCTCTTACCCCTCTGATGGAGAGCGCTCTCCGCTAAAGTGGCGGATATGAGGGAAGATCGGGTGGCTTCGCCCACGCTGGAAGACGTGGCACGGGCCGCCGGGGTCTCCCGCGCGACGGTCTCCCGCGTGATCAACGGCATCCGCAACGTCGACCCGTCGATCCAGGAGGTGGTCCGCCGGGCCATCGCCGAGGTCGGCTACGTGCCGAACCGGGCCGCCCGCCAGCTCGTCACCGGCAAGACGGGCTCGATCGCGTTGATCGTCTCCGGGGCGGGCCAGTTCTTCGCCCGCGTCTTCACCGACCCCTTCTTCGGCCGCGTCGTCGAGGGCATCAGCGGCCACCTGCGCCCGCTCGGCGTGCACCTCGTGCTGATGCTGGCCGAGGCCGCCGACGCGCGGGCCCAGGTCGTCGACTACGTCCGGCAGGGCCACGTCGACGGCGCGATCCTGGTCACCACCCACGCCGACGACCCCCTCCCGGCGATGCTGGCCGAGTCGGGCACCCCCGTCGTCCTGTTCGCCCGCCCCGACCAGCCCATCCCCATCTCGTACGTCGACCTCGCCCACGGCGCCGGCGCGCGCATGGCCGCCGACCACCTGGTCGCGCGCGGGTGCGAACGGGTCGCCACCATCTCGGGCCCCCTCGACGTGCTCGCCTCGATGGAACGCCTGTCGGGCTTCCGCGAGGCGATGGCCCGTCACGGCCACGCCTACGTGCCCAGCGTCGCGGGCAACTTCACCAAGGAGAGCGGTGCGGCGGCGATGACCCGGCTGCTGGACGAGCACCCCCACATCGACGGCCTGTTCGTCGCCAACGACCTGATGGCCCAGGGCGCCCTGGAGGTCGCCGCCGCCCGCGGCCTGCGCATCCCCGCCGACCTCAAGGTCGTCGGCTTCGACGACAGCACGGCCGCCCTGGCCTGCCGCCCGCCGCTGACGACCATAAGGCACCCGGTCGAGGACATGTCGGCGGAGATGTCCCGGCTCCTGCTGGCCCAGATCGAAGACCCGTCCCGGCGCCCGAAGTCGGTCATCTTCGAACCGGAACTGGTCGTCCGCGAGTCGGCCTAGCGGAACAGCCGGGCCGGGACCGCGTCGGCGATGGCGCGGTAACCCGCCGGGTTGAAGTGCAGGTGGTCGCCCGTGTCGTAGGCGGGCAGCATGCGGCGCGGGTCGGCCGGGTCGCGGGTCACCCGGTCGAAGTCGAGCACGGCGTCGAACACGCCGCTCGTGCGGATCCAGTGGTTCACCCGCTGCCGGGTGGCCTCGCGCAGGCCGGCGGGGTCGTCATAGCCGGTGTTGCCGCCGAACGGGGTGATCGTGGCGCCGTACACCCGCAGGTCCTGGGCGCGGGCCCGGACGGCGATCTGCTCGTAGGCGGCGATCAGGTCGGCGCCGACCTGGTTCTGGGCGGCCTCAGCCGCCTCGGCGGTGCCGATGTCGTTCACGCCCTCGAAGACCAGCAGCCACGCCGCGCCGCTGACGGCCAGCACGTCGCGGTCCAGGCGGGCCAGCAGGTTCGGGCCGAGGCCGTCGTTGAGCACCCGGTTGCCGCCCGCCGCCTGGTTCAGCACGGGGGTGCCGCGCAGCCGGTCGGCCAGCACGTCGGGCCAGCGGTCGTTGCCGTTCGTCGTGGAGCCGCGGCCGTCGGTCAGCGAGTCGCCGACGATGACGAGGGCCCTGGCGTCGGAGACGGTCTCGACGCCGCTGAGGAAGTACCAGTGGTCGGTCGGGGTGGCCCCCGGCAGGTCGGCGTCGGCGACGTGGTCGCCGGCGAGCAGGTGCGAGGTCGTGCGGGAGCCGGGATGGGAGGTCACGAGGTTGCTCGCCTGGCCCTCGGCCAGGTAGAGCGTGACCGTGAGGTTGGTCCCGGGGGCGACCGGGAAGTTCAGCGGGTCGGTGACCGCCTGCGCGCCGACCGGCACGCTCACCGACGCGCGCCCCTGGAAGGTGACCGGCCGCGAGGACCCCGGCCGGATCGCCGCCACACCCGCCCGGCCGTCCGCCGGAAGGGCGACCGCGGCTTTGGTGATGGGCAGCGCGACCCCGCCGAAGGCGTTGGAGAACCGCAGCCGCACCTGCCGGCCGCCGGTGGTGACCCGGACCGTCTGCCGCAGGGTCGTGTCGTCCATCACCAGATTGTCCTGGGTGAAGGGCGCCGGGGGCAGGTTGTGCGGCTCGGTGAGCTGCGGCATCGACGTCCAGCTGTGCACCCAGTCGGGCCTGCCCTGGCCGAGGGCCGGCGTGACCCCCAGCAGGGCGACGGTGAGCACCGTCACCACCAGTAACCGGACACGCTTCATCGCAGATCCTCCCGCTCGTCCGTTGGGCGCAGACCGCCGGGAGCGTTCTTGATCGGCCCGCGGGGGGCTCAGTGTCAGGGGGTTGTGGACGGGCCGTCAAGCTCCGCTGTCAGTGTCCGAGGTCGCCCGCGAAACGTTCATCAGGGCTCGCGCCCGGGGTTCGGCCACGGGTTGGGCTTGCAGCCGCGCAGGGAGATCGTCTGCTGGACCATCACCGGGGCCGCGCGCCCCCGGCCGGGGCAGTCGCGGTGGCCGTGCCCGAGGCCGTGGCCGACCTCGTGGCTGATGACGTACTTCCGGTAGAGCTCCAGGTCCTTGTACGTGTCGGCGCCGTAGGCCCAGCGGCGCGCGTTGATCACCGCCCGGCGGCCGTTCCAGCAGGAGAGCTGGCCGAACGTGCGCAGCGGGAGGCACTCGCGGTTGGTCGTACCGGGAGTGGCGAGCGTGACCCGGAGCCGGGCCGAGCCGTTGGAGACCCGCTCGAACCGCCCCCAGCCCCGGGGGTCGTTCAGGATCTCGTGCACGGCCGTCGCGAACTCGTCCACGTCGAAGGGGAGCCCTTTTTCGACCTCGACCATGTACCTGATCACCTGCGCCCTGCCCGCGCGGGGTTCGGCCTCGCCCGCGGCGACGCGGTACTTCCCCGAGCCCTTCTCCGGCACCTTGACCTTCTTCGGCGTGCTCGGCGGCGGCGTCGGGGCGGGCGGCGGGATGTACGGCAGCGTCGCCCGGGGGGAGGCCGGCGGTGGCACGGTCCCGACCTGGGCCACCGGTTCCGGGACCTCCTCGGACGGCAGCGCGAAACCCCAGGTCACCGCGCCCACCACGGCGATCCCGGCCGCCGCGAACAGGACACGGTGGTTCACGACCCTCCCAAAACGAACTGAACGTGATCATACGGGAGGAGATCATCCGCACAGTTACGGTTGGGGGGTATTGCTCGCCCTTTCTGGTGAATCGGGGGCGTACTTCCGATTTCCGAATTACAGTCCAGGTATCGGGAGGCATGGAGGACAGAGCGGGTGGAACGTTCCCCAGAGACGATCACCAACGACCTTTTAGCCGTCGTCACCCGAGAGCTCGGATACCGGGAGAAGCCCGGACAGCACACCAAATACGGCGCGTGGTACGCCCAGACCGTCAAGGATCCCCAGTACCGCAACGCCGCGTGGTGTGACATGTTCATCGCCTGGGCCGCGGACAAGGCCGGAGTCACCGACTACGTCGGCGCCTTCGCCTGGACGCCCTCCCACGCGCGCTGGTTCGAACAGCGCCAGGCGTGGACGGACGAACCCGAGCCGGGAGCCCTGGTCTTCTTCGACTGGGCGGGTGGCGACGACATCAAGGGCATCGACCACGTGGGCATCGTCGAGAGGGTCGACGGCGACAAGATCCACACGATCGAGGCGAACGTCGACAAGGTCTGGCTGAAGCGAAAGGTCCGCGACGAGAGCAAGGTCGTCGGCTACGGCATCCCCCGGATGGTCAAGCCCGACCTGACCGTCGAACCGGCCGACGTGACACTGGCGTTACGGCCCGACGCGGTCAGCGCGACCACGAGCCACGCGACCGGAGTGGACCCGGTCGCGGCGATGGCGACGGGGGTGCTGGTGGTGGCGGTGGGGGTGAGCCTCATCTTCGGCGGGTTCCACGTGCGCAAGCTCGCCTTCTCGGTGGGCAAGCACCGCAGATCGACGCCCCCGCCGGAGCCTCCGGTGGAACCGGAGGAGCGGCCGCTGGCCGCCGTGGCGATCAGATCGTCGTCGGCGCCGGGGGAGACGGTGCCGCGTCGGCGCTCCCGGCCGTACGAGTAGCCGTGGGGCTGCCCTTCCTCAGGAGACTGCCGTGTCGAGTGAGCACCCCACGCCGCGCTGGTCCGCTCACAACCGGGGCAGATTGCCCATCGCCTCTCTGGCGTCATCCGCCTGTGGATGCCCGGAGTCGATGGAAATCTGGTAGGCCGCCCGCGAACCGTCGTGATCGCCCTGCTCGCGGAGCACCTACCCCAGGTTGTAGGCCGCCTTCGGCCCGTCCTCGGCATGCCCGGAGTCGATCACCCGCCGGTATGCCGCGATCTCCCTCAAGTCGTCCATCTTCGCGAGCACGAGGGCCAGGTTGAACTCCGCCCACGGCGACTCGTCGGCGGCCATCTGGAAGGCCGCCCGCGCGCCCTCCGATCCCCTTGACCCGCGAGCAGGCAGCCGAGGTTCAGGGCCGCGGCCGGAGCGTGATCGGGGTGCCCGGACTCGATGACGAGCTGGTAGGCCGCCCGGGGGGCCTCGACCTTCCCTGCTCCTGCTTGCCGATGGCGAGGGTGAACCCGTGCCTTCGGGGCGTCCTCGGCATGCCCGGACCCGAAGAACGCAATGATGGTGGTGCAATTGTTCTCGGACAGGTGTGAGAGATATATGGGACTAGATGGGGTGCACGGCAGACGTGTCAAGTAAAACGATTCCATCGAAGGAACATCACCCTTCTATAAACCAGTCTTCCCCTCCACAGATCTTCGGGCCGTAGAAGTATGTATTTCCCTTCTCGCTGGTGGCGATCAGCGCCGTATCCGATTTTCCATCGCACCAGCCATCAGGGGCGCCCATGGACGTACTGCTTCCAGGAGTGAGCGTAGCGAGTGGTGTGTCGTTTGATTTCCATCTCACCGCGATCGTCTCCTGTGTCCTGTTGACGATCTGGAACTCTTCGTCTCGCCGGGGCTGGCAGGCGCTCAAGGCGATCGCGCCCGCCGTGATCGCTGCAACCGTCCTAAGGACTAATTCACTCATTACTCAGCACCTCCATTCTTTGATCGGATCCTGTCGACATGGTTGCACTCTAGGTAGGCGCGACGAGGCAGCACTTCTACTCTCGCGCGCCAACCCAGTGCCAGCGTAGACAGTTTCAGAGTTCATGGGGCCATCGCGCTGAAGAACTTAGTGACGGGAATGTCGAAGAAACGCGGATGCTGGTTGTCTGGACTATAGAAGCCGCGTGTCCAGCAGCTCAAGTTCGTGCTCTTGTGCTAACGGTATATGAGACAACAACTCTGCTGTCATCCAAAAGTGGATCCGGGCCTGGACCCGAGCTCCGTAGACGTTTGTATACGCGCGGTTGGCGTGCCTCTCTGGAGGAGTGTAAGGACTTACCTGTGCGGATCCAAGGCTCCACGCGTTACGCGTGGGGATGGTGACGATCTTACCGGGCGCCCGGCGGGCTGGAGTGTGATGAACCAGCCAGAACGGGCCGTAGATGCGAACAACACTCAAGTCGAATTCCGTCTTCGGTTGTAAGGGCTTCGATGACGTACACGAAGTCGCCCATTGGGCAGAACCATCACTGCCTACACCGGAGAAGTCGGCCCATTCGGTGATCTTGGTCCGGTTGGCGTCGCGGCGAATCCCCCATCAATCGCTTGAACAAGCCAGAGATGGTTCTCTGGCTGCAGTATCGCTTGAGTCCACAATTCGTGGATCGTCGAGTTCGTCGCGTAAATCAATAATCGGTTTATCTGAAGATGTATCCGCCAGTGCGAGCTCGCCTGAGGATTTGCGTGCCCATGCCGTTCCGGAAGGGTCGATGATCGTCAAGGTGGATGGTCCGTAACCTGTAAACCTGAAGTTGCCATCTTCTCCGACGCGGCGTGACATGAACGCTCCAATGTTATAGCGACTTATGGCGCAGGGGGAGAGCGTGCCGAGATCGATTTTTACGTCCCTGGATTTTTCGGACTGAGTTATTGTGCTGGTAGATGACGTAGGATTTGATGAGTTTTCGGTGAATTTGACAGCATGCAGAACGATGGTGGCTCGCATGGGTTCGGAGCTGCTGTTTTGAACTGCGATGACGCGAACTCCGTCTTTTGATTTCTCGCCCCACCAGGTAACCTTCGACGCGAAGCGAGCTTTACGCATTCCCTGCTGCTCGCTCTGCTGTCGAAGTTGGAGGTCGAGAGCCAACAGTGAAACAGCAAGGGCCGCCATGGCGGAAATTCCTGCCATCATCGTGCCGACCATGGCCCACCAGGAGACAACGCGGGCGGCTGGGTCTTCTTTACGGCTGGAGGCTACCGGGAAGGTGATTTTGCGCCGAGGTAAGGGAGAGGACACGCTCCAATACGTACCTGATCAACTCGGCGTGAGTAGGGCAAATCCGGCGAACTGCCAGCATGGCCGGGGGACCTGCGTTCCGCAGATGTGTAGTGGAAAAGCACATGAATCTGGGCTGTGAGCTGCGGAAGGTTGTCGGGGCGCGCTGATGCGGCGTGTCACTAGGCGTAGGTGTTGTGCCTGGTCCGGCGTCTGCGGCGGGTGTAGCCTCGACGATCTTCTTTCGGGGTCGGGATGTCGAGTTTGGCCAGGATGTCGCGCTGGGGCTTGGTCAGTTCGGCGCGCTGGCGGAAGGTGCCTGTGGGGATGCGGAAACTCAGCTGCCAGGGTTGACTTGGGGGTTCGTGGCTTGAGCATGATGAGGTCTCGGGCTTCCTCCTGACGGTGTTGTGATCCTTCCTCTACCTCGTCCTCGGGCGTGTATTTCAGCTTTTGGTCTTGCTGGGTTGCGGTGATCGGGCCAAGACGGCCGAGATTGTGGTGCTTCGTCATCAGATCGTCGTGTTGCGCCGTCAGGCGAACCGTCCCGATCTTCAACCTGGGGATCGGGTCGTGCTCGCGCCTGCTTCCCCGCTCGTCGTGGGGACGTCTTCTTCGTCACCCCCGCGACGTTGCTGCGCTGGCACCGTGCACTGGTGACGCGCCGATGGACCTACCCGTCCAAAGGCCCAGGTCGTCCCTCCACCCGTGCGGACATCCGGGAGGCAGTGTTGCGACCTGGCGGGGAGAATTCCACGTGGGGCTATCAACGCATCAGCGGAGAGTTGGCCGGCGTCGGTACCGCCCAGCACCGTACACAAGAGCCGGGGCTCCATCAGGCGTCACGTCGTATCGGCCCGAGTTGGAGTCAGTTCCTTAAGGCGCGGGCCGAGGGTATTTGGGCGTGCGATCTGTTCTACGTCGACACCGTCTTTCTCAAGCGGCTCTACGTTGTTCTTCATCGAGCACGCCACCCGCGCGGTTCACGTCGTGGGCGTCACGGCGCCTCCGACTGGAGCCTGGGTTGCTCAGCAGGCCCGCAACCTGGTCATGAAGCTGACGGATCGAGCCGAAGGCATCAAATTCCTCATTCGCGACCGCGACGCCATGTTCACTGCGGTCTTCGACGAGGTGTTCACCTCACTCGGTGCCCGCGTCATCATGACGCCGGTGCGCGCCCCGCGGGCCAACGCGATAGCCGAGCGTTGGGTCGGCACCGTTCGAAGGGAATGCATCGACCGGCTGCTGATCTACGACGAAGGCCATCTCCGTCAAGTCCTGCAGGGATATCAACGGCATTACAACCAGCACCGTCCTCATCGCTCACGAGGCCGCCGGCCACCTCAACCACCACATGACCGGCTACACCCACTGATCTCGATCAGGTAAGCCTGCAACGCAGTGAGCTACTTGGCGGCCTGATCAACCAGTACCGGCGGGCCGCATAGACGAAGTAGAGATGATCACAGGTCAGAGGCCGGCTTCCGGTTTTCGCAACCCACAGGGCCGGACATGACGTCGGCCAACTTGGCGATCTTCGCCCGGTGTGGGGACGTACCAATGAGCAATCGGCGAGCGACCACAGCCGATCTCGCCTCGCCGCCGAGGCCCCGAAACCGGCGCAAAACCACCGGTCAAATCGGGTCATAAATGGTGGGGCGCCAGGGATTCGAACCTGACCTACGGATTAAAGTCTTGAGGCCGCGCCGCTGTGGCCGGCACCACCGGTCAGGTTGGGAAGGATCGTCCGTCCCCAAGGCGGGTGGAAGTCAGCCGTCGGCCGCCCAGCTCCATGTCTTCTTCAGCACCGCCGCGACCCTGGCGAAGCGCATCGGGTCGAGCACCGCGCCCTCCCGCCGGATGTCGTCCTCGTTCATCTCGAAGACCCGGTCCAGGCGCAGGTAAGACGGCCGGGAATCCCCGCCCCACACGCCCAGGGGCAGCCAGTCGGCGGACTCGTCGCCCTTGCTGGAGAGCATCATGCCGAGCAGGCGGCGGCCGTGGCGCCCCACGACGAGCAGGGGGCGGTCCTTGCCCCGGGACGGGTCCTCCTCGTAGGGGACCCACGTCCAGACGACCTCACCGGGGTCGGCCATGCCGTCGAGGTCGGGCGAGTACTCCATGCGGGCCGCACGGTCGATCCGGTGGACCTCGCGGACGGCGCCCCGCGACGGGCGCGGGTCCTCTCCATGATCACGCACGATAGGTACCCTATCGGACGGTCTTCACCCAGTATGGGTCGTCATAGAGGACCGCTCCCGAATCGTCCAGGAGCTGCTCGGGGGCCGAGATCAGGGCGACCTCGCCCTCCTGCTGGAGCTGGAGCAGGATGTCCCGGACCCGGGGGCCGACCGGCAACCGGCCCGGCGGCAGGTTGAGGCGTTCGCGCACCAGGTCGGCGAGTTCGGACAGGCGGAACGGCCGTCCGGGCAGCAGCGCCAGGACGACCCGGACCGGGATGGCGGTCTCGGCCTCGGCGTGCGCCAGTTCCCACACGAGCTGCGGGCCGCGGCGGCCGGTTCCGGCGCAGGCGAGGCAGCGCCGCCGCCAGCCGGGGAAGGGCTCCTCTTCGAGGGTGCCGAGGCAGACCGTACACAGATTGGCCTCGGAGGCGTGGAGTTCGGCCGACATCTGGTCGGGCAGGTCGGCCCCGCAACTGCACGCGTAGGGCGCCGTCGACATGACGTGGCGGGATTTTTCCTGGTTCATCCCTTGGCACTGTAGCCACTCGCGCCGCGACACGGTGTCTCCCGACCGGCTGATCAAGGTGCTGTGACACCATTCCTCGTATGCGAAAAACCGGATGGCTTGTCGCGGGGGCACTGGCCGCTGGAGTCGCGTGGAAGCTGCGCGACGTCCCCGAGGCGATGGGCGCCGACCCCACAGGCGCGCGCGCCGACAGGGTCCGCCGTTCCCCGCAGTTCCGCGGCACCGCGTTCGCCAACTCGGCGCCCGCGGTCGTCACCCCGCGCGAGGAGACCACCAAGATCCTCCGCGACCTTCTCTTCGGCCGCGAGCAGCGCCGCCCGCGCGGCGTCATCCCCGTGGTCACGCCCGCGCCCGACCCGATCAGCGACCTCGACATCATCTGGTACGGCCACGCGACCGTGCTGGCCGAGGTCGAGGGCCGCCGGGTCCTGTTCGACCCGGTGTGGAGCGACCGATGCTCGCCGGTGCCGTTCGCCGGCCCCCGGCGCAACCACAGGCCGCCGCAGCCGATCGACATGCTGCCCCGGCTCGACGCCATCGTGATCTCCCACGACCACTACGACCACCTCGACATGCGGACCGTCCAGGCCCTCACCGGCTTCCAGGACGCGCCCTTCGTCGTCCCCCTCGGCGTCGGCGCCCATCTGGAGCGGTGGGGCGTGCCCGAGTCGCGGATCGTCGAGCTCGACTGGAACGAGAGCGTCACCGTCCGCGGCCTCACCCTCACGGTCACCGAGGCCCGCCACTTCTCCGGCCGCTCCTTCACCCGCAACACCACCCTGTGGGGCTCGTGGGTGGTGGCAGGCGAACGCCGCAAGGTCTTCTACACCGGGGACTCCGGCTACTTCGAGGGGTACGCCGAGATCGGCCGCCGCCACGGCCCGTTCGACGTGGCGCTGGTGCAGATCGGCGCCTACAGCGAGAGCTGGCCCGACATCCACATGACGCCCGAGGAGGCGGTCCGCGCCCACCTCGACCTGAACGCCGGGCTGCTGGTGCCGGTCCACTGGTGCACGTTCACGCTGGCCTTCCACTCGTGGGGCGAGCCGGTCGACCGGTTGTGGCGCGAGGCGAAGGGCCGGGGCGTCCACCTGGCCGTGCCCAGGCCCGGCGAGCGGTTCGCGGTCGACGAGCCTCCGCTTGTGGACGGGTGGTGGCAGCAGATCGAATAGGCTGTCGGCTTCCGTAAAAGTGAAGACCGGGGGAGTAGCCACGTGGCCGAGAAGGTCGTCCTGATCGATGATCTCGACGCGTCCGAAGGGGAAGACGTCTCGCGGCGGGAGTTCCGCCTGCTCGACAAGCTGTTCGCGATCGACCTGTCCGAGGCCAACCACGAACGCCTCGCCGAGGCCGTCGGCCTGATCGAGCTGGCGATCGAGAAGGGCCGTGAGGTCAAGCAGGCCGGACGGGGCCGCAAGCCGGCCGAGCCGAGCAAGCTGCAGGGCTTCACCAACACCGACGTCCGCGACTGGGCCAAGGCCCAGGGCATGGAGGTCCCCGCACGCGGGAAACTGCCCGAAGACGTCATCGACGCCTTCGTGGCGGCGCAGCGGGAGCCCGTGGAAAGCTGAGCGGGTGCGGATCGACCTCCACAGCCACAGCACCGCCTCCGACGGGACCAGCCGCCCCGCCGAGGTGGTGTGGCGGGCCCGCGAGGCCGGTCTCGACGTGCTGGCCCTCACCGACCACGACGGTGTCGGCGGCCACGCCGAGGCCCTGGCGAACCTGCCCGACGGCCTGACCCTGGTGCCCGGCATGGAGTTGTCGTGCCGCCGCGACGGGATGAGCATCCATATGCTCGCCTACCTGTTCGACCCCGACCACCCGGGCCTGGCCCGGGAGACGGCGCTGATCCGCGAGGCCAGAGACGGCCGGGCCGCCGAGATGGTGGCCCGGCTGATCGACCTGGGGGTCCCGATCACCATGGAGATGGTCGAGCGGATCGCGGGCGGCGGCGTCGTCGGCCGCCCCCACGTGGCCCGCGCGATGCTCGCCGTGGGCGCAGTCGCCGACATCGAAGAGGCCTTCTCCAACCGCTGGATCGGATCGGGCGGACGCGCCCACGTGGCCCGCTACGCCCTCGACCCGGTCCGCGCCGTCGAACTCACCCGCGCCGCCGGAGGCGTGGCGGTGCTGGCCCATCCGCGGTCGGCCAAGCGCGGCCGGGTGGTCCCCGACGAGTGGATCGCCGACATGGCGGCGGCCGGGCTGACCGGGATCGAGGTCGACCACCGCGACCACACCACGACGGCGCGCGAGGAGCTGCGCGGCCTGGCGAAGGATCTCGGCCTGGTCGTGACCGGGTCGAGCGACGACCATGGGGAGCTGACGGGGCACCGGCTGGGCTGCGAGACGACGGCGCCGGAGGCCTACGAGGCACTGCTCGACGCGGTCCCGAGCCGCACCTGACGCCGTGGCGGTCGCGGCTCGCGAGCCTCACAAGTCGCCGATGAAGGTCATGAACCGGCACCACAGGCTGTGATCCTCGGGCTTGGACGTATAGCGGTGGCAGTCCGAGCAGTACCGGCGGGTGACCGTGGCGACGGCGGGAGGCCGGTAGCCGTTGAGCGACCGAAGGGCCTGCGCCGTCCCCGCTCGGTTCGGGCAGTCGGCCATCGCGACGAACGCCGAACCGGTCACCCTCTCCCCGCACCACGGGCACCGAGGCGCGACCAAAATGTTCGGCCGCTGCGGCGACGGGAACGGCGTGCGCCCGGCCAGCGGCAGATTCACCTGGCGTGCTCCCGGAACGACGATGCCGCCCCGCCGCAGGGCGTCGACCTGCAGGCCGCTTCCGATCACCGTGCCCGTCCCGGTGCCGATGACCGGATCCTTGCTGGTGAACAGCGCCGAGGCGCGGGTGCCCAGAGCGGCGACCGAGTAGTCGTCGCTCGGCACGGTGATGCGTGTCGTGGTCCCGATCCGCCCCGGCACGATCAGCCCGCTCCTCGTCGAGCTGACCGTACGGCTCGACAGCGCCACCGAGACCGGGTCGCCGTCGCGCAGGCCCATCGCCCGGGTGGAGGGGGTCAGGCTCGGCGTGATGGAGAGCACCTGCGTGGCCCGGCCTCGTCCGCCGAGCAGTGGGACGGCGTCGAGGTTGGTGATCCCGCCACGCAGGGCGATCGACTCGCCCTCCGGGTTCATCGCCCGCTGGGGAGTCCCGCCGGTTCCGAACAGCAGGTGCCGCCGGTCGTAGAAGTACTCTCCGGCGAGGTAGAGGAAGAAGCCGCCGGGGCCCGCGATCAGGCCGGCGGCGGCGCGGAAGGCGTCGCGGGTCCATGCGCTCCGCTCCGCGGCGGTCGGCCGCCATGACTGCGGCCGGTTGTCCTGAGTCATGACGCGCTCCTGGCTGCGAGAGGATCACTGGAACCATAGGCAGCCGCGACCGGTGTCCCCCAGGGTGCTGGCACCTGTTCAGGGTCCGGGGAATCCCTGTCCGAGGTAGCCGAGGAGGATGCGCCACGACTCGCCGTGGCGGATCAAGATGTGGGAAGGCGCGGGCGCCGTTGACTCAGATGGCCGGGCCGACTTCAAGCGGACGCGGATAAGTGGTGACGTTGGTATGCATCTGGCTCTGCACGGCGAAGAAGGCCATGCAGAGCCACAGAGCCCGCAAGGTGACTCGGGTGGGCGGTCGGGGTCCCCACACGAAGGGCAGCCAGACTCCGGAAAGAGAGACGCCGCGACTGCTGCGCACCACGAGCGGGGCCAGAAGCGAAAACTGAGCCTGCCCGTCGGCAAGATCGTTTAAATCGACAACGGCGGTTCGGGAACCACCCGAATCTCCTAATCCACCGTTTCCATACGCTGGTGATCGCAAGTGGTCGCCGCCGGCTTGGTCGCACGAGCAGTGGGTGGCCCAAGGCTTATTCGGCCACGCCGGCATTATGTGATCCCGGGGGGAACTGCACCTCACCGCCCACGAACGCGCGTGCCGAGGAGAATCCGGCGCGGCGGCGATTTCCATGTGTCCACAGTGAATCGCCGCTGTGATCCGGCGACTACCGGAACACCCGAAGTCGCGGTTGGGAAATGGAATCAGCGCGTGCCCAAATCATGAATCTGAAGAGTGAAGCCGGGCTCGCGGAGGCCCGGCCGTGCGTCTGGGAAATTTCTGAATGATCCGCGCGGCTGGACCGCTTTTCGTCCAGGCGAAGTCGGCAACCGCATGTCGACCGCGCGCTAGGTGTGAATTCCTTGCGCGACGTCAACGTGGAGGCGATGGTTTGAATGTCCAAAGACGATCTCGCCAAGCCTTGAGTTCGGAAAAGAAGCGGCTGGGGTCTTCTTCGGTCAGTAGGCTGTCGAGCGTGCTGGCGAGTCGTCGGCTCTCATCAAATGTCAACGGTTCGAGAAAACCCTGAAAATGGGTCGCATCCACGGATAGTTGAAATCCTGTTGTCGAGTATTCGTAGTCGTCGTCTACTAGTTTCGAAACCGCTGTCGACGGATCGATTCCAGCGGCGCGGACTGCGTCCACGAACTGGTACAGTTCCCGAAATCTAAGGTTCGAGAAGTGCACCGTGATGTTCAGAATGGGCATGGTGAGATCATTTCGTGCTTTCGGCGGGGTGAAGTGATCATGGGGAGTCCATGCTCCACCCACTGTCTATGATCGTCGCGTGGACTGAGGGGATCTTGGTGAGTTTACCTGCGGCGCTCATGGGTGAATTGGGTAGAGGTGGGTGCTGTTGCCATGATCTGACCGGTTTTGCAGGGCTGACAGCGACTTGCTGGGGAATCCATCACTTCGGGCGGTGGTGCAAAACCGAGGCGTCGAGTGTGCGCGGGCGGTTAGGAGGCCGGTTGGAGGTTCGGATGCTCGGCAACGCGTGCGACCAGCGCCGGCTCGATGATGTCCCGTGCTCCCGGGGCGTGAACGGCGATCAAGGAAGCGCCTGAACTTCCGTATAGGGGTGGTGTCTTTCGGATGATCGGCTGAGATCACACATGCTGGCCGAAACCTCAGCACGGGTCTCCGTGCTCCTGCCGCTGTACGACTCAAATTTCCTAATGTGCTGCCTGTAGCGCATCTTTGTCGCAGATTATCGTAGCTAATCCCGACGCTGTCGTTATCATTCTGGGGATGTCAGCCGCACGGCGCAGGAATATTGCTCCTGCAACCAGAGACGCGTTGTTCATGGCTGCCGGTATGCAGTGCGCGATGTGTCAGCGGAGTCTGCGGATACAGGATCCAGACCTGCCCGATCCGCAACAGAACTCGAACTCGTCGATGCACATTGCGGAGATGGCTCACATCGTGCCGTCATCCGAGACCGGCCCACGTAGTGGTGGTATCAGGCCCGGGGATGTCGATGGGGTCGACAACCTTATCTTGCTGTGCCCCTCCGATCATACGTTGATCGACAAGGAGCCTTTGGGGCCGAAGCTTTGGCCGGTGCGCAGGCTCCTTGACCTCAAGGCCGAGCACGAGGCCTGGATCGCCGTGCAGCGGACGCGTCCTGTATTCGGGCCTGCCGGGTCAGATCCGATGCCGCCGATTATCAAACCTGGTCAGACGATCGAAGCAGGTGAAGGTCGTTACCGGACGGCCGATGGCCATGAGTCCGTGCCGTGGTGGTCAGCTGACCGTACCGCTGTGCGATATGAGACGTATGCGCATGACGAGCAGTCCGGTGATCTGGTCTGGCTACGTGGGGTCGTCAATCGTGGGGGTTCGCCGGAGGGTGCGCGGTGGCGGGCCGCGCTTGCCGATGAGGTGGATCTGCTGGCGGGAGGGCTACCGGGGTTGCCGCGCCCAGTCGCCGTGGGCATGTCGCCGAACGCTGCGGTTCTGGTCACGGGGCCGTCATCACTGACGTCCGTGGAAGCCTACTTCGCCGGTAGAGGCCGTACCCCGGAGGGTGTGCACGCGTTGCTCGCCGGCCTGGGTGGGTTGTGCGCCGCGCTGGGAGAACTGCACGCGGTCGGGGGACACGGGCGGTTGAGCTCAGCCTCGATACTCGTCGGGGAGCACGGCAGATGGCAGTTGCGCGACATCGGCGACGCCATCCTGTGCCCAGGTGTTCCTGCCGATGACGTGAGGGATCTCGCCGAAATCGTCCACCGGTTGGTCACCGGGCGACCGTCGCTTCCGTTTGTGGCGGCGTCCACCTTGAATCCGGCCGTACCGCGGGCGGTGTCGGAGATGCTCGCCCGTGCGGTTGTGGATCGTCCCCGAGACCGCCCTGACATCCGTGAGTTCGGCGCCGGAATGCGGAGCTGATCCGGGCGCGACTTGGAACAGGCTCGTTACCACGACAAGGAGATGTGGATGACGCGTACGTTCGTGGAGCTAGGCCCGGAGGTCGGCCTGGTCTGGTCGCAGAACTTGCCGACCAAGATTTTCAAGCAGCGTGAACGTTATCCGATGCTGCCGGACCTCAACGGGATCGCCCGCGACCTGTGGGAACTGGCCGCTCAGCCGATTCCTGCCCGGCTTGAGCGTGGCAGGCAAGGGCGGGGCGACTTCCTGAAGATCTACATCGACGGCCGGTACGGCCTCTCCCTGAACGAGACGAAGGACAAACGCGGGTATTGGGTCGGTGGCATCCACCCGATGCATTTCGATGACCATGACAAGATCGCGCGTGGTGGACTTCTGGTGCGGGCCGGCCGGTGGTCCGTATACGACCATCCCAACGACTTGCGGGCCGCTTCAGGGTGGGACTGGATCGAGAAGGCCTGGCGAACCGAGATCGAAGGCCGTGCTGGCGACGACCCGGGTATGCCCGGACCGCACAGCCAGTTCCTTGATCGGCTGGAGACGCTGGTAGAAGAGGGCCGACGCATTGAGCTGTCCGGTAAGGGGTCTGCGCGGCTCTCGGCCTACCGGAGTGTCAACTCCGTGGCGGCGTTGCGCAAATCGGCCCGATCCGTGCACTCTTTCCAGCTTGTTGGGAGGAGCAGGCTGAATGTCGGTGCACGTGTTCACATCGAGGGTGAACCAGACCTGCGGGGCCGCGTTGCGGAAATAGAGGAGGACTTGGCGACCATTCGGTTTGAGCGGCCGGTCGACTTCGGGCGGATCCCGCAGATGGGCTCGTTCGTGGAGTCTCCGAACACTCTCCAGTTCGACAAACAGGCCGAGGCCATCGCGATGGTGCGCCGGGGTGAGTCGCGCAATCCACGACTGCTGACTGCTCTTGTCGACCGGAGGTTCCAGCCATTCGAGCCCGACAGCCACTGTGAACCTGCAGAGCCGTTGGACGACAGCCAGAGAGCCGCGTTCGCCAAGGCACTGACGGTGCCGGATCTCGCGGTGATTCAGGGCCCTCCGGGGACGGGCAAGACACGAACGATCCGACAGCTGGTGCGCGGCTGCGCCGACCAGGGTCAGAAGGTCTTGGTCACCTCCTACACCAACCGGGGCGTTGACAACGTTCTCAAGGAGCTCCCCTCCGATCTGCTGATCCTGCGCATCGGTGAGGGGGTCACCGCAGACTGTGATCATCTGACGTTGGAGGCGCGGGCCGTCGAACTGCAACAGCGCATTCGCGAACGTACGGAGCCGAAGCTCACGAGGTATGCGGTCGCCGACCCTGAGACCGGCACGGGCGACGCCCTGCTGCGGCAGCTTCTGAATGACCTCGACGGCATTTCGGCCGCTGCTGAGCAGGCCCGCCGCAGCGCCGCCACGCTGGCCCGGCACGACGCGGTCATCACCCTCGATCGACGGAGCCGGTTGGCCGAGATGGAAGACCTCGGTAACAGATATCGCCAGGAATTTGCCGAGATCGATAGTCGGCATCGAGCTCTTGGGCAGGCGGAGGCCCGTGCCGCACGGGCAGGGCAATGGCCGGTGGTCGGCGCGCTGTTCCGGCGCCGCGCCGAGCGTGTGCGGGGCGAACAGAGTGAGGTCGCCGCAGGCCTGGAACGGATACGGCGCACGCTCCAAACGATCGACCGGGACCGCCGGTCCGTGCAGGAAGAGATCGCCACACTGCGCGCAGGCCACCCTGAACTGCTGCGGCTGCGAAAGCGGCATGATGAGCACGTCGCCCGGCACCAGGTGCTGGTCGGGAAGACCGCAGAGGTCGCCGAAGCGCTGGGAATGCAACTGGCGGACGTGGCCCCTCTACCGCCGGTCACAGCCGACGAAGCCGCCCTCGTCGCATTCGCCCGAGCCGCACAGGACTGCCTGGCCCTCATGCGGCGCCGACTTGACCTGCTGACCCGATGGCGGGGCGCGCTGGAGCGGCGCACTGAACAGTTGTACGCCGAACTCGTCCGCTATGCCGATGTGATCGGGGCGACGTGTATCGGGGTTGCCACCGCCGGACACCTCGGAGACGTCGGCTTCGACCTGGTGGTCGCCGATGAGGCCGGTCAGATCGCCACCCAGGACCTGCTCGTTCCGTTGGTGCGGGCACGACGGGCGGTGCTGGTAGGGGACCACGTCCAGTTGCCTCCGCTGGAGGATCGGGAACTGCTCGCCTGGGTGCGAAGAGAACGCCCGGATGACCCCACTCTCGCGCACCTGGTCACGCAAAGTGCGTTCGAGCTGCTGTTCCCGTATGTACCGGCAGGCCATCGTGAGGTGCTGCGGTACCAGCGGCGTATGCCCGAGATGCTGGCCCGGTTCATCTCGCGTCAGTTCTACGGAGGTTTTCTGGTGACCGACGTGGATCGTCCGCACCGCGACGAATTGTTCGCAGCCCCGATGGCGTTCGTCGACACCTCTGCCGTAGCGGCGTCACGGCGGCGGGAACGCAGACCACGACCCGACGAACCTTGGCCTCAGAAGAGCACCCTGAACGATCTGGAGGCCGCGATACTCACCGAACTGGCCTGTTACTACCAGGCACGCGGTGGCGACTGGGCCGTGATCCTTCCATACTCGGCACAGATAGGGCTGGTCGGCGATCTGCTGTCGAAGCGGCTCCGTGATGACACGGACGTGGCACGGCGGGTGGCGACCGTGGACTCTTTCCAAGGAGGAGAGCACGACACGATCCTCTTCGGGTTCACGCGCAGCAACGCCAAGGGCGACATCGGGTTCTTCGACGACGTTCGCCGTTCCAACGTGGCGTTCTCCCGTGCCAAGCACCGGTTGATCCTCGTCGGAGACGCCGGCACGCTCCTCAATGCCACCCACCCACCCTTCCGGGACATGACGCGGGCGTTGATCGACCATGTCCGCGACTACGGCGACTTGAGAGCCGCCAGCGAGGTCATGACCCAACTGGCGGGGGAGACCTTCCGGTGACGGCCACGACCGAGCGGCTGCTGTATTCGACCAGCCGCGCCCTGGAACACGCAGCCGCCCTCGACGATGTGACTCCGCTCCGAATCCATCCCATCGGGTTTCCCCTCTTCATCGCCCAGTTGACCGCGACGATTGAGGAGCATGCCCCATTCGATCTGCTTGACCGATACGTAGGACTTGCCATCGGCGATGGCGGCTTCCGGTCCGTCAGTGGCATCGCCGACTTTCTGGGCGTCAGCGAGCCGATGATCGACCGGGTCCTGCGGTTCCTCGGAGGCATCGGTCACCTCACTGGGGCGGACGGTGCTCTTGCGCTTACAGAGAGGGGTATGCGGTCAGCTCGTGATGATCAGCGATATACCGCCAAGGCCGAGAAGCTCCGCCTCTACTTCGATGGCGTGCGATGCGGACCGCTCACCTCGGCGCACTACGCGCGCGGCGTCCGCGTCATGGATCAGGCACACGCCAACCAGCAGCGCATCTTCAAACTGCTCAGTCATTCCTGTGATTTCCGAAACGACGCCGTGCACGACCTTGCGCGACGTCCCGACCGCGGGAGCTACGACCTGCCCGACGAACTGACCGACGTGGCCGTACACGCAGTCGGATTGGCGTTCCTGCCCTGCTATCTCATCCGGGCCCGCACGTCTGGGGGCTTCCGCACGCTTGTCTACTCCGCCGTAGCCAGCCAACGCGATGAGCACGTGGAGGCCATGGTCGGGGAGTGGCCGACGACGGGTCGGCTTCTGGAACTCGGCGACAGCGAGAGTCCCCGTGACATGTTCGGGGACTGGTTGCGTGAGCAGCAGATAAGCCCTCGGTCGATTGAGTGGCTCGATGCGCTGCAGGCTCGCCTCAGTCTGCCCGCCTCCCGTCTCCCCTCGGACCCGCCTGCGAATAGAGCCAGAGGGATGTTCTCCTTGACCCAGGTCGGCTCCTACATCGCGCCACGTGGGCACGTCCTGCAGTTGTGGTGCTCCGATCCGCAGGTACGGCGTCGAGCCGCCCTCGCCCGGGCGCTGGCCTATGCCTCGGCCAGCCGTCGTGCCACTGCCGATGTCGTCGGCTTCCTTGAGCGCGTGTCACGTCAACTGGATCTCGTCCCCGCCGTCGCGCTCGACGAACTGGGCACCTACGCACGCGCCACCGGCCATGGTTCACTCATCCTTACTTGAAGTGGTCACGGTCCCCTTCTCGCCGAAGCAGTGCGAGGTCGTACCGCCTCGCCGCCCGGCGCAGATTGCGCGCCACGTTGGTCGCGATCCCCAGCACCCACGGCCGCAAGGACCCGCCGTCGGCGTCGATCCGATGTCGCAGCCGCCACGCTTCGAGAAAGGCCAGCGACAGCACGTCCTCGGCGGCCGACAGTCTCCCGTCAAACGGAAGGCGTGGCTGAACACCGGCCGGGTCATCTCCCCGAGCAGGGCCTCGAACGCCTCGGCGTCCCCGTCACGTATTCGGGTGCGCAGTGACATGTCCATACACAGGCACTGTCCGACCGATCACGGCATTCCGCGGATTTCTCCCGCGAAGTGCGGTGCGGGCCTGGCCGAGCTAGCCGGGCAGGAACGAGAGCACGAAGTCCGCCGACAGGTCATGCCAGTAGCCCGGCTTCCGCACCATCGCGTGGTTCTCCCCGGGCACGTCCACCACCCGGACGTCTCTCGTCACCTCCCGCACCCGGTCGGCGTAGTGGTGGGTCGCCCTGGGAGAGGTCATCCGGTCGTCGCTCCCGTGGGCCAGCAGCAGCCGCCGCCCCCTGAGCTGCTCCACCGGCTCGCCCTTGGGCAACCAGGGCGCCAGCGCCGCCACCCCGCGCACGTTCGGGTGCCCCGCGGCCCGCAACGCCGTCCGCCCGCCCATCGAATGGCCGACCATCACGACCGGCACGTCGTCCCCGTGCGCGAGCCGCACCTGCTCCAGGACCCGTTCCACGTCGCCGACGGGAGAAGCCGCCGGCCCGTTCCAGCCGCGCACCCGGTACCGCACCCGCCACACCGCGACCCCCCGGCGCGCCCCCGCGTTCCGGATCGCCCAGGCGAAGGGCACCATCCGCAGGACGGCGAGCTGCCACGCGCTCGTCGGCCCCGGCCCGACCTCCCTGCCGCCGTGCAGCACCAACGTGACGAGGCGCGTCGTGCCCCGGGCGGGATGGACGGTCGTGTACGGCATGCTCTCCATGACATCTCATTCGGAGCGGAGCCCGGAACGGACGGGTTTCAGAGGGAAGTCAGCACCCGGGGCCCGTCGTCGGTCACCGCGATGCTGTGCTCGACGTGCACGGCCCGGCTGCCGTCGACGGTGTGCAGAGCCCACCCGTCCGCCGCCGTCAGGTAGCGGTCCTTCCCCCCGGACATGAACATCGGCTCGATCGCCAGCGTCATGCCCGGCCGCAGCACCAGCCCCCGCCCGGGGCGGCCCTCGTTGGCGACGTGGGGGTCCTCGTGCATGTGCCGGCCGATGCCGTGGCCGCCGAAGTCCTGCGGGATGCCGTACCCGGCGGCCCGGCCGACCGCCCCGATCGCCGCCCCGATGTCGCCGAGCCGGTTCCCGGGCACGGCGGCGGCGATGCCCGCCGCCAGGGCCTTCTCGGCGGTGGCGACGAGGGCCTGGTCCGCCGGGTCACCGGGGCCGACGATCACCGTGAACGCCGAGTCGCCCGCCCAGCCGTCGAGGTAGGCGCCGCAGTCGATGCTGACCACGTCGCCCTGGCGCACCCGGTAGCGGTCGGGGATGCCGTGCACGATCACCTCGTTGACGGACGCGCAGATGACGGCGGGGAAGGGGGTCGGCGCGAAGCGGGGCTGGTAGTGCAGGAAGGCGGGCTTGGCGCCGTGTTCCCTGATGACCGTCGCGGCGACCTCGTCCAGTTCCAGGAGACGCACTCCCGGGACGATGGCCTCGCGGACGGCCTTCAGGGCTCTGGCCACCACGCGGCCGGCCTCGCGCATGGCGTCCAGTTCGGTGGCGGTCTTGATCTCAACCATGGTCTGCTCCCGTGGATCCAATACTTATACCGGTATTGTTATCACGTGTTGCTATGATCGCGTGCATGGTCCGACCACCGCTCACCGAACTCGACCACGAACGCGGCAACCGCCTGGGCGCCCTGCTCCGCCAGGCGCGCGGCGACCGCAGCATGACCGAGGTCGCCGCCACCGCCGGCATCAGCCCCGAGACCCTTCGCAAGATCGAGACCGGCCGCGTGCCGACCCCGGCGTTCTTCACCATCGCCGCCCTGGCCGCCGCGCTCGGCATCTCCCTCGACGTCCTCGCCGAGATCACCACGGCGGAGCGCGCCGCCTGACGACCGGCCGGCCCCTCATCCTGCTCGACGTCGACGGGGTGCTGAACCCGTTCCGGCGGCCGGGCCCGGAGTGGGGGCCGTACACGTGCACGGCCGCCGGGCAGCCCTACCTGCTGTGGCTGAACCCGGCCCACGGCCCGCTGCTGCTGGCGCTCGCCCACGCGACCGGGGCCGAACTGGTGTGGGCGACCACCTGGCAGCACGACGCCAACACGAGCATCGGCCCGATCCTCGGGCTGCCCGCACTGCCGGTCATCGAGGTCGACAAGGGCCGGGGCGCGGAGGGCCCCGGCTGCTGCTGGAAGATCCCGGCCGTCGCCGAGTTCGTCGACCGCCGCCCCTTCGTCTGGTTCGACGACGACCTCGGGCGGGCCGACCGGCTCTGGCTGGAGGCCCACCCGAACGTCGGCCGGTTCCGGCTCCTGCACGTCGGCTCAAGCCGCGGCATCCGCGACGCCCACTTCCGGCAGGCGCGGGCCTGGCTCACGTCGGGGTGAAGTGGCCCCCTGATCCGCGTCACGTCAGGCGGCCTCCTCGTCGGAGGTATTGACTTGACCAAGATCTCCAGTAGCCGGCTGACGGAGCAAAAGATCATGGAATACCAGTGGTGCCGGCCCGATACGCGGGCCCTTCTCACTGGAGCACGGATGTCTTCGAAGTCCCGGCTGGGGTTCATCGTTGTGGTGGCTGCGGGTTCCGTCATGAGTGTGCTGGGCGCGCCGATCCCGGCCCACGCCGCCACCGGCCAGGTGGTCGTGTTCAGCACCGAGTTCACCCCGCTGTCGATTTACAACGACCCCGAAGGCTGTCACAAACTGCCGCTCGCCAGCACCCAGCTGAACAACCAGACCGACAGGCCTGTCCGCGTCTATCTCGATCCGTTCTGCCTGACCCCGAGCATCACGGTTCAGCCCGGTCACGGCAGCCGTGTTCCGCCCGTCACCGGGAGCTTCTCCGTCGACTAGGGGTTCACACGAGGGGAGGGCCCCATAAAGGGCGTCAGCGTGCCGGAGCGCAGGGCGGTGACGGCGACGGTGAGACTGCGCCGGTCCTCGTGGAAACTGTAGGTGGCGTAGCCGGGGACGTGGCCCTTGTGTCCCCAGACCTGGCGGCCGCAGGGCAGCGTGAGCTTCATCTCCGGGGCCGGGCACGATCCGGCCGTACGGCAGGCGGAGGAAGCGGTTGACGCCCGCGGCGGTGGAGACGATCGCTCCGGCGGCTCCCACGTTGGAGGTGTCGAAGACGGTGATGTCCTCCAGGCGGTTCTGCTCGTCGGTGGTGTCGCACCCTCCGGCGGACGAGCCACGCACGCCGGAATGGCGTCGGCGCAGGTGTACCCGGACAGACCGCCCTTCGAAGGCCTCCTGCTCGGCCTAGGCATCGAACACGAAGGGCCGGCCATCACCCATGGCCGGCCCTTCGGCGGAGTCAGCGCTTCTTGCGGCCGTCGTCGGTCAGGCCCGCGCGCCGCAGCGCCTCGGCCATCGCGCCGCCCGGCGGCGGCGACGACTGACGGCGGTCCTGACGGCCCTGACGGGGCTGGCGGTCCTGCCGGTCCTGGCGCGGCTGCCGCTCGCCGCGTTCCTGGCGCGGGGCCTGCTGGCGGGCCGGTTCGTCCTGGAGGCGCAGCGTCAGCGAGATGCGCTTGCGGGGGATGTCGACCTCCAGCACCTTCACCTTCACGATGTCGCCGGGCTTGACGACGTCGCGCGGGTCTTTCACGAAGGTGTTGGACATGGCCGACACGTGGACCAGCCCGTCTTGGTGGACGCCGACGTCCACGAACGCGCCGAAGGCCGCCACGTTGGTGACCACGCCTTCGAGGATCATGCCCTTCTGCAGGTCGGAGATCTTCTCGACGCCCTCCCTGAAGGCGGCCGTCTTGAACGCCGGGCGGGGGTCGCGGCCGGGCTTCTCCAGTTCGCCGAGGATGTCGGTCACGGTCGGCAGGCCGAACGTGCCGTCGACGAAGTCGGCCGGCTTCAGCGAGCGCAGCGCGGCGGTGTTGCCGATCAGGGTGCGCAGGTCGCTGCCGGTCGCCGTGAGGATCTTGCGGACCACCGGATAGGACTCGGGGTGCACGCTGGAGGCGTCGAGCGGGTCGTCGCCGCCGGGGATGCGCAGGAAGCCCGCGCACTGCTCGAACGCCTTCGGGCCCAGGCGCGGCACCTGCTTGAGCGCCGACCGCGAGCGGAACGGGCCGTTGGCGTCGCGGTGCTGCACGATGTTGTCGGCCAGGGTCGAGCCGATGCCCGACACCCGGGTCAGCAGCGGGGCCGACGCGGTGTTGACGTCGACGCCGACGGCGTTCACGCAGTCTTCGACCACCGCGTCGAGTGAGCGGGAGAGCTTCTGCTCGGCCAGGTCGTGCTGGTACTGGCCGACGCCGATCGACTTGGGGTCGATCTTGACCAGCTCGGCCAGCGGGTCCTGGAGCCGGCGGGCGATGGAGACGGCGCCGCGCAGTGACACGTCGAGGCCGGGCAGTTCCTGCGAGGCGAAGGCCGACGCCGAGTAGACCGACGCCCCGGCCTCGGACACCATGATCTTCGTCAGGCCGGGCACCAGGCCGACCAGCTCACCGGCGAGTTTGTCGGTCTCGCGGGAGGCGGTGCCGTTGCCGATCGCGACCAGCTCGACCTTGTGCTTCTGGCAGAGCGCCCCGAGCACGGCGAGCGACTGGTCCCACTGCCGCTTCGGCTCGTGGGGGTAGATGGTGGCGGTGTCGACGACCTTGCCGGTCGCGTCGACCACGGCGACCTTCACGCCGGTGCGCAGGCCGGGGTCGAGGCCCATCGTCGTCCGGGTGCCGGCCGGGGCGGCCAGCAGCAGGTCGCGCAGGTTGGCCGCGAACACCCGAACGGCCTCGTCCTCGGCCGCCTGCCACAGGCGCATGCGCAGGTCGATGCCGAGATGCACGAGGATGCGGGTACGCCAGGCCCACCGCACGGTGTCGGAGAGCCACTTGTCGGCCGGACGCCCCTGGTCGGAGATGCCGAACCGGGTCGCGATGCGCACCTCGAACGTCGAGGGGCCCTCCTGGGGCTCCTCGGGCTCCAGCGTGAGGGAGAGCACCTCCTCCTTCTCGCCCCGGAACATCGCCAGGACGCGGTGGGAGGGCAACTTGGCGAACGGCTCGGCGAAGTCGAAGTAGTCGGAGAACTTGGCCCCGGCCTCCTCCTTGCCCTCACGCACGGCCGAGATCAGCCGGCCCCGGGTCCACATCGACTCGCGGAGGGTGCCGATCAGGTCGGCGTCCTCGCCGAAGCGCTCGATCAGGATCGCGCGGGCGCCCTCCAGGGCCGCCGCGGCGTCGGCGACGTTCTCGCCGACGAAGCCGGCCGCCGTGGCCGCCGGGTCGAGGTTCGGGTCGGCGAGCAGCTTGTCGGCCAGCGGTTCGAGGCCGGCCTCGCGGGCGATCTGGGCCTTGGTGCGGCGCTTCGGCTTGTAGGGGAGGTAGATGTCCTCCAGCCGGGCCTTCGAGTCGGCCGCCATGATCTGCGCCTCGAGCGCGTCGTCGAGCTTGCCCTGCGACCGGATCGACTCCAGGATCGCGGTGCGGCGCTCCTCCATCTCCCGCAGGTAGCGCAGCCGCTCCTCCAGCGCGCGCAGTTGCGCGTCGTCGAGCATTTCGGTCGCTTCCTTGCGGTAGCGGGCGATGAACGGCACCGTCGCGCCGCCGTCGAGCAGATCGACGGCCGCGGCGACCTGCCGCTCACGTACGCCGAGTTCCTCGGCGATCCGCTGGTTGATCGACTGGATCACGATCTTCCTTCTCCCTAGGCTCCGGCCCATTCTGCCGGACCGGCGTGCCCGCCGAGCCTGGTCGGCCAGAGCCGGGTGGTGCAGTCGTCCGAGGTGGTGGCCAGCAGGTGGCCGTCGGGATGGAAGGCGGCGCCGTTGACGGCGGAGGTGTGGCCGGTGAGGACGGCCAGTTCCGCGCCGCTCGCGGTGTCCCAGATCCGGACGGTACGGTCGCCGCCGCCGGTGGCCAGCAGCTCGCCCGTGCCGTCGAAGGCCACGGCGCGCACGTCGGAGGTGTGGCCGGTCAGCTCGCGCGTCGCGCCGGTCCGCCGGTTCTCCAGCGCCACCGCGCCCCCCGGCAGGACGGTCGCCACGAGATGGCCGCACGCGGCGCTCGCCCCGACCACGAGCTCGTCGCCGGCGAAGACCGCGCCGGTGCCGGGCCGCTCGCTCAGCTGCCGGCCCATGACGGTGTCCCAGACCCGGACCGTGCCGTCGGCGCTCGCGGTCGCGATGACATCGCCGGAGGGGTGGAAGGCCACCGAGGTCACCGGGCCGGTGTGCCCGGTCAGGGGCTCGCCGAAGGAGCGCCGGGTGCCGGGGTCCCAGAGCCGGACGGTGTGGTCGGCGCAGGCGGCGGCCAGCAGGTGGCCGCCGGGGTGGAAGGCCACGACGGGGCCGCCGGGCAGCGGGTCGCCGACCTGGTCGCGGGTCACCGGGTCCCACAACCGGACCGCCCGGTCGGCGGTGGCCAGCAGGTGGCCGCGCGGGTGGAACGCCACCCCGTGGACGGGCGCGTCGTGGCCGGTCAACCGGCGGGCGACGGCCGCCGAGGTCATCCGGGCCTCGAGCTCGTCGACCCGGGCGGTCAGCCGGCGCACCAGGTCGTCGCGTTCCTCGAGGCGGCGGTGCAGGTCGTCGCGGACCCGCCGGGCCACCGCGTGGGTGTGCTGGAGGGTGACCAGCGAGCGGCGCAGCCGGGCGACGTGGTCGGAGGGCTCCTCCTCGGGCGGCCCGTCGACCCGCCACCGCCGCACCTCGCCGCGGTCGTCGACGCTCACCATGGACGACCGGCCGAGGGCCACCGCCTGGACGGCGCCCGTGTGGCCGCTCACCCGGGCCAGGGGGGCGGCGCTCAGGTCGTACAGGGAAATGGAGCCGTCCCAGTTCACGGCGGCGAGCACGTCGCCGCGGGCGGCCAGCCCGGACACCGGCTCGGGGACGATCACCTCGTCGTCGGCCCGCGCGAGGCGGTCGGGGCCGACGATGACCAGGCGTCCGGCCAGGAAGGCGACGCCCTCGCCGGGGACGGGGTCGCCGACCGGCTGGCCGGTGGCGGCGTCCCACAGGCGGACCGTGCCGTCCTGGGCGGCGGTGGCCAGCAGGTGCCCCGCGGGATGGAAGGCCAGGTCGACGACCCGGCCGGTGTGGCCGGTCAGCGGGTCGCCGACCGGCATCCGGGTCACCGGGTCCCAGAGGCGGATCGTGTGGTCCCAGCCAGCGCTGGCCAGCAGGTGGCCGTCGGGGTGGAAGCCGACGGCGGTCACGACGTCGTCGTGGCCCTTCAGCTCGCCGGCCGGCACCCCGGACAGGTCCCACAGGCGGACGACGCCGTCCTCGCCGCCGGAGGCGAGCAGGTGGCCGTCGGGGTGGAAGGCCAGGGTCATCGTGTACGGGGACCCGCTCATCTCCACGCCCGTGGAGTAGCGGATGAGGCCCGTGTCGTCGGAGGTGGCGACCAGGTCGCCGCCGGGATGGAGGGCCACCCCGGCGACGGGGGCGGAATGGCCGGTCAGCGGTTCGCCGATGGGCGTGACTCGTAGGCGCATATGACCGGCAGCATTCCAGATTGTCAGGATTACGGCAGGAGAACGAGCCGTCCCCGCAGTCCGCCCTCGGCCATCCGCGTGTGCGCGGCGGCGGCCTCGGTGAGCGGATAGGTGGCGGCCACCCGGACCCTGACCTTGCCGGCGTCCACCAGCTCCACGAGCGCGTCGAGCTGCTCGCGGGCCGGGTGGGCCCACATGACCTGCGACGTGATGCCCCGGCCGTCGCCGGGCGCGCCGTCGACGACCACGGCCACGAACTGCCCGCCGTCGCGCACCGCGTCGTGGGCGGCCTCCACCAGCTTCGCCGGGTCGACGGCCGCGTCCACGCCCTCGGGCAGCAGCTCGCGGACCTTCGCGACGTCGTCGACCACGTAGTGCGCGCCGAGGGCGCGCAGCTCCTCCTCGTCGGTGGAACGCGCCAGGGCGACGACCGTGAGGCCGCGCAGCGCGGCGAGCTGCACCAGCATGCCGCCCACGCTGCCGGCGGCGCCGGTGACCAGCAGGGTCGAGCCCTCCGGCAGGTTCAGGATGTCGAGGCACTGCCAGGCCGTCAGGCCGGGCAGCGGGAGGCCGGCGGCCCGCTCGGCGGGCCAGTCGGCGGGCGCGGGGGCGAGTTCGTCGACGGCGATGACCGCCTGGTCGGCGTACGGGCCGAAGTCGCGGTTGAAGCCGCCCCAGGTGGAGGCGGCCAGGACGCGGTCGCCGACGGCGACCCCGGTGACGTCCGGGCCGAGGGCCTCCACGACGCCGGCGACGTCGCAGCCCATGCCGGTCTGCTCCCGGGCCGGGGCGCCGTGCATGAGCAGGCCGCCGCCGCGGATGAACAGGTCGACGGGGTTGACCGCCGCCGCCTCGACCCTGATGCGGACCTGGCCGGGGCCCGGCTCGGGGGCCGGGACCTCCACGGTCTCGAGGGCCTCCGGGCCCCCGTATTTCCTGACGACCACCGCGCGCATTGGTTCTCCTCCAGTGTGTCCGGGGGTCCCGAAGCTGATGATCGTAGTAGATATTTCAACCAAAAGATCAGAAAAAGAAACCCCGGGCGGAAATGCCCGGGGTTCCTGGTTATGAGGTGTTATGCGAGGCCGTTCTTCATGGACGTGATGAGTTCGCCGTTGCTCGTGTCACCGCTGAGTTCCCAGAAGAAGGCGCCGCCGAGGCTCTGGTCCTTCGAGTAGGTCATCTTCCCGGTGATCGTGGACGGGGTGTCGTAGCTCCACCAGTTGCTGCCGCACTTGGCGTAGGCGGTGCCCGCGATGGTGCCGGTGGGCGGGCAGGTGTTCTTCAGGACCTTGTAGTCCTCGTTGCCCGCCTCGTAGGTGCCGGGCGCGGCCCCGGTCGCGGTGCCGCCCGGGGTGGCCTGGGTGACGCCGGTCCAGCCGCGGCCGTAGAAGCCGATGCCGAGCAGCAGCTTGGACGCCGGCACGCCCTTGGACTTGAGCTTCTGGATCGCGTTGTCGCTGTAGAAGCCGGCCGTCGGGATACCGGTGTAGCTGTACAGCGGCGAGTGCGGGGCGGTCGGGCCCTGCGCCGCGAAGGCGCCGAAGTAGTCGTAGGTCATGACGTTGTACCAGTCGAGGTACTGCGCGGCGCCGCCGTAGTCGGCCGCGTCGATCTTGCCGCCGGTGGTGCCGTCGGCGGTGATGGCCGCGGTGACCAGGTAGTTCTGGCCGAAGCGGTTGCGCAGCGCCTGCATCAGGTTCTTGAAGGACGCGAAGCCCGAGGTGTCACAGGACAGGCCGCAGGTGTTCGGGTACTCCCAGTCGATGTCGATGCCGTCGAACACGTCGGCCCAGCGCGGGTCCTCGACGAGGTTGTAGCAGGAGTTGGCGAAGGCGGTCGGGTTCTGCGCCGCCTGGCCGAAGCCGCCCGACCAGGTCCAGCCGCCGAAGGAGAACAGGACCTTGATGTGCGGGTACTGCTGCTTGAGCTTGCGCAGCTGGTTGAAGCTGCCGCGCAGCGGCTGGTCCCACGTGTCGGCCACGCCGTCGACGCTCTCGGCGGCGGTGTAGGCCTTCTCGTAGTCGGCGTAGCTGTCGCCGATGGTGCACTGCCCGTTCTGGACGTTGCCGAAGGCGTAGTTGATGTGGGTCAGCTTCGCCGCCGAGCCGCTCGTGACGATGTTCTTCACGTGGTAGGCCCGCTGGTAGACGCCCCACTGGACGAAGTAGCCGAGCAGCTTCTTGTTCCCGCCGGTCCCGGTCTGGGAGGTGGTGCCGGTGACGCTGTTCGACAGGCCCGACTGGTTGTTCGCGGCGTCGCGGGCGCGGACCTGGTAGGTGTACGCCGTGTTCGCCGCGCGGCCGGTGTCGGTGTAGCTGGTGCCGGTCACGGTGGTGACCAGGGTGCCGCCCCGGTAGACGAGGTAGCCGGTGACGCCGACGTTGTCGGTGGAGGCGTTCCACGACAACGAGACGGAGTTGCTGGTCACGCCGGTCACCTGGAGACCGCCGGGCGTCGAGGGCGCGGTGGTGTCGGGGCCGCCGGTCCCGGACGTGGTGCCGGTGACGCTGCCGGACAGGCCCGACTGGTTGCCCGCGGCGTCGCGGGCGCGCACCTGGTAGGTGTACGCGGTGCTCGCCGCCCGGCCGGTGTCGGTGTAGCTGGTGCCGGTCACGGTGGTGACCAGGGTGCCGCCCCGGTAGACGAGGTAGCCGGTGACGCCGACGTTGTCGGTCGAGGCGTTCCAGCTCAGCGAGACGCTGCTGCTGGTCACGCCGGTCACCTGGAGGTTGCCGGGCACGCTCGGCGCGGTGGTGTCGCCGCCGCCGGTGCCGCCGGTGACCTGGATCGCCGAGACGATGGCGTAGTTGGCGCCGCCGTTCATGTTGAACTGCACGTTGAGCTGGCCGTCGGAGACGGTCGCGGTGTAGGTGCGGTCACAGGCGGTGAGCGCGCCGCAGGAGGCGAACACGTCGAACGCCGAGGCCACCACGGTGTTCTCGATCCGGATGTCGAACTTGCGCTGCCCGGCGGCGTTCGCCCAGTCCTCGACCATCTTCAGGGTGACCTGGTAGGTGCCGTTGGCCACGTCGAACTTGTAGCCGCCCCAGCCGCTGAACAGCTGGTAGTTCTGGTAGAGCGCGTCGTCGGTGGTGCCGCCGATCGCGCTGCCCGTGGAGCCGGAGCCGTAGGACGTCTCGTAGCCCCAGCTGCCGCTGGAGTAGGCCTTGTCGGCGAGCCAGGCGTTGCCGCCGCCGTCGGTCAGGGCCGGGCCGTTGGCGTTGGCCCGCAGGGGCACGGTCACCGCGCCGTACGCCGCGGACTGCGCGAACATCAGTGGCAGGATCAGCGCACCGATCGCCAGTAAGAGGGTCAGGACTCTTCTCATCGTGCTACTCCACGTCCGGGGGGAAGGGGAATGCGGCGGGACGCGCCGGGAACAGGGGGTTCCCGTCCAACTAATAGGAAGCTTTCCTTTTAATTAGGGCGAACGTAACCCGCGCCACAGATCCCGTCAATGGGCGCGCAGGGAACGCCAGATCGGACCGGGCAGCGCGGCGGCCGCCTCGTCCAGATCGAGGCCCGGCGCGCCGGCCAGCACCCGGCGTGTGGTCTCGGCGAGCGGCCCGATGAGCAGCATCTCGATCAGCGCCGGGGGCAGGTCGGCGATCTCCCCGGCGGCGACGCGCGGCGCGAACCACGCCGTCAGCCGGTCCATGCGGGGCGCCTTCCGGGCCGCGACGGCGGCGGCGTGCGGCTCGACGAAGGGCGCGGCGTGGATGAACCGGGCCCGGGCGGTCTCGTCGCGGGCGAAGGCGAGGTAGGCGCGCACGATCGCGCGCACCCCCTCCTCGGTGCCCTCGGCCCGCTCGACCGCCTCGATCAGGCCGGTCAGCAGGTCGTCCATGCACTCGGAGTAGAGGGCGGCGGCCAGCCCGTCGAAGCTGCCGAAGTGGTGGTAGAGGCTGCCCGTGCTGACGCCGCTGCGCGAGGTCACCGCGCGCAGGGTGAAGTCGTCGTCGGTGAACGCCTCCAGGGCCGTGTCGAGCAGCCGGCGGATCGTGGCCTCGCTGCGGGCCTGCCTCACGCGACTCCCGAGAGCTTCCCGGCCTGCTCCCACAACCGCAGGCCGAGGTCGCGGTCGACGTTCATCGGGATCGCCTTCAGCTCGTCGTAGTAGCGGCCCGTGGTGGACCTCTCGGTCAGCGCGACCACCGGGGCCGCGCCCTGCTCGGGAGTCTTCCAGAACCGCTTGGCCACTTTGAGCAGCAGCCCGACCGGCCCGCCCCGCGCGCCCAGGCCGGTGTTGATCACGCCGGGGTGGACGGCGTCGATCGTCACGCCGCGCTCCCGCCAGCGCTCCGCGAACAGCGGCAGCGTCTCCACGTTGCAGCGCTTGGTGTCGGCGTAGGTGCGCAGCGGGTGGAAGTCGTGGCCGTAGGGGGTGCGGTCGGGGTCGGCCTTCCCCTTCACGTAGAGGCCCGCGCTGACCTGCACGACCCGGGTGAGGCGGTCTTCGAGCAGGCGGTTCAGGGTGAACGGGGCCAGGTGGTTGACCGCGAACGCCTCCTCCAGGCCGTCGGCGGTGAGGGTGAGCCGCGACGGCCACAGGCCCGCGTTGTGGACCAGCACGTCGATCCGGGGGCAGGCCTCGGCCAGCCGCCCGGCCACCTCGTGCATGCCCGACACGGCCGACAGGTCGCCGACGACGAGGTCCGCCTCGCCCGGCAGCGAGCGGACCGCCTGCTCTCCCCGCGCGGCGTCGCGCGCGACGACGACCACCCGATGCCCCCGCCGCGCCAGCTCGGCGCAGACGGCGTACCCGATTCCCCGGTTTCCTCCGGTCACCACCACGTTCATGGCGACAAATTAGAACAGTTCTCTAAATCTTCTTCAACAGGCCGTCGACGGCGGCCAGGGCCAGCGTCTTGTAGCCGACCGAGTCGAACAGGACGGTCACCCGGTCGGGGTCGGCGCTCATCACCGTCCCGGCGCCCCAGGCGGTGTGCTCGACCTTCGACTGGAGCGGGAAGGGGCCGTCGTCCACCTCCTGGACCGCCTCCTGGACCACCCCGTGACAGGTGTCGCAGGTGCCGCAGGAACGGCCGTAGGGCTGGCCGAAGTACTCCAGGAGGAAACGGCGGCGGCAGCCGGTCGTCTCGGCGTAGGCGCGCATCATGTCCAGGCGCGACTCGTCGACGCGGTGGCGGGTCTCGTCGAGCTCGACGGCCCTCTCGGCCGCCCGCTCGGCGGTGAGCCGCCGGCGGGCCCAGCGCAGCTCGCCGGGGACCAGCGCGCCCGCGCGCTCCAGCAGGTTGGCCAGGGCGGTCAGCCGGGTGGTGCCGACGCCGAGCAGGTCGCGCAGCTCCCCGGCCGGGACCACCCCGCCGTGCTCGCGGATCAGCACCGCCATGCGCAGCAGCAGGTCGGGGTCGGCCCGGCCGCCGGCCTGGAACCGGCGCAGGCCCAGGTCCTCGGGACGGTAGAACAGGACCGCCTCGGCGGGGCGGCCGTCCCGTCCGGCGCGGCCGATCTCCTGGTAGTAGGCGTCGGGCGACTCCGGCGGGCCCGCGTGCAGCACCCGGCGCACGTCGGGGCGGTCGATGCCCATGCCGAAGGCCGAGGTCGCCACGACCACGTCCAGCTCCCCGGCCGCGAACCGCGCATGCGTGCGGTTGCGGTCGGCCGTCTTCAGCCCGGCGTGGTACGGCTCGGCCCGCTTGCCCTCCATCAGCGCGCAGTACTCCTCGGCGTCCCGCCGGGTCGGCACGTAGACCAGCGTCAGGCCCTCGCCCGCGAGGGCGTGCTCCACCAGGGCCCTGCGCCGGTCGTCCTCGGAGGTGAACCGCCGGGCCGACAGGGTCAGGTTCGGCCGGTCGAAGCCCCGCACGATCTCCACCGGGTCGCGCAGCCCCAGCGACCGCACGATCTCGGCCCGCACGTTCGGCGCCGCCGTCGCGGTCAGCGCCACCACCGGCGGATGCCCCAGCTTCTCGATCACCTGGCCGAGCCGCAGGTAGTCGGGCCGGAAGTCGTGCCCCCACGACGACACGCAGTGGGCCTCGTCGATCGCGACCAGCGACGGCCGGGCCGCCGCCAGGCGCTCCACCACCTCGGGCTTGGCGAGCTGCTCCGGCGACAGGAACACGAACTCGGCCGTCCCGGCGGTGACCTGGTCGAGGCCCTTGTCGACCGACTGCGTCGAGTTGACCGCCACCGCGCCGGTGCCCGCCTTCAGCAGGCTCATCACCTGGTCGCGCTGCAACGCGATCAGCGGCGACACCACGACCGTCGGGCCGTCGAGCAGCAGGGCGGGCACCTGGTAGACGGCCGACTTCCCGCCCCCGGTCGGCATCACCAGCAGCACGTCGCGCCCGGCGACCAGATGCCGCATCGCCTCCTTCTGCCCGGGCCGCAGCCCCTGCCAGCCGAACACGCGCCGGGCCGTCGACCCGAGCCGGAATCTCGCGAGCGCTCTCCTCATGGCCGCCCTCTATGCCCGGCCTGGGGCGGTTCAGGCCGGGCGGGGCGCGGTTCGTTCCGCGACCAGCGCCAGATCGGTCTCCACGGCGTGCGCGGTGGCCTGGAGATGGGCCAGCAGGCCCGGCCTGACCTGGCCGGTCATGGCGACGTTCACCGCCGCGACCACCCGGCCGCCCCGGTCGCGGATCGGCACGGCCAGCGCGCGGAGGCCCTCTTCGAGCTCGTCCTCGACGATCGCGTAGCCGTCGGCGCGGGCCCGGCGGATCAGCGCCCGCAGCCGCTCGGGGTCGGTCACGGTGCGCGGCGTCAGGGCGACGGGGTCGCCGAGGTCGGCGTCGTCGGCGAGCAGGACCCGGCCCATCGACGTGGCGTAGGCCGGGAACCGGGTGCCGACGGTGATGTCCACACTCATGATCTTGTACGCCGGCGCCCGCGCCACGTAACGGATGTCGGTCCCGTCGAGCACCGCCACCGACGCCGACTCGCCCACCGCCTCGGCCAGCGCCGCGAGGTGGGGCGTGGCCAGCTCGCCCAGGGTCAGCGACGACAACCGGGCGTAGCCCAGCTCCAGGACCCTCGGCAGGGCGACGAACCGGTTGCCCGTCTTCACCGCGTAGCCGAGCTCGACCAGGGTCAGCAGCGCCCTCCGGGCCGTCGCCCGCGCCAGTCCGGTCGCCTCGGCGATCTCCGACAGCGTGCCGCCGAGCGCGGTGAGCACCGCCAGCCCCCGGGCCAGCGACTGGACCGGGGTGTCGCCGGGGATCTCGATCGGCGTCGGTCGCGCGGGCGTGCGGGCGGCCAGGAGGTGTTCCATCCGGGCGACGTCGAGCCGGGGGAGGGCCAGCGCGGCCAGCGACTCGACGGTGTGGCGGCTGCGGTGGGAGACCACGCTGACCGCGCACACCACCCGGCCGCGCGAGCGCACCGGCACCGCGACCGCGATCAGGCCCGGCTCGATGAGCTCGTCGTCGCGGGCCCAGCCCGCCTCCAGCGCGGCCTTGACCCGGTCGCGGAACTCCGGCTCGGCCTCCGGGTCGGGGGCGACCACGGTGTGCGGCCGGGCCGCCCGCCAGCGGGCCCACCCCGCCTCGGTCCACTCGGCGGCCAGCAGCGCGCCCGCCGCGCACCGTTCGGCCGGCACCAGGTCGCCCACCCGGAACGTCAGCGAGCGGCTGCGCCGCCGGGGGAGCTGGGTGACGAACCGGACCGCCGCGCCGTCGGCCACGGCCAGCGACACCGACTCGTCGAGGGTCTCCGCGAGCCTGCTCGCCTCGGGTCCCAGCGCGTCGGGCACGCCGCTGCCGGACAGGTAGGCGTTCCCGACGGCCAGGACGCGGGGCGTCAGCCGTACCGACCGATCGGCCCCGGCCGGGCGAGCCAGGCCCGTCGCGACGAGGGTGGCCAGCACCCGGTCGACGGTCGAGCGGGCCAGGCCGGTGACGCGGGTCAGATCGCTCGGGCGGCACGGCTCGCCGCCGGCCATCGCCCGCAGCACGGCGAGCCCGCGCTCCAGCGGCCCCACGACTGCCTCGGTCATTGACACACGTCCAAAGGGGGTAGCAGACTCCTGAACTACGTTAAATGTGAACAATAGTTCATCAGACGAACAAGTCCACTCCGAACAGGGAGAACATGGCGGAGATCCTCACCCTGCGGGACGCGGTGGCCGGGCTGGTGCACTCCGGCGACACCGTGGCGATGGAGGGGTTCACCCACCTCATCCCGTTCGCCGCCGCGCACGAGATGATCCGGCAGCGGGTGAGCGATCTCACGCTCGTCCGGATGACCCCCGACGTCATCTACGACCAGCTCATCGGCATGGGCGCGGCCCGCAAACTGGTCTTCTCCTGGGGTGGCAACCCCGGCGTGGGCTCGCTGCACCGCTTCCGCGACGCGGTGGAGAACGGCTGGCCGCGCCCGCTCGAACTCGACGAGCACAGCCACGCCGGCATGGCCAATCGCTACGTCGCCGGGGCGTCCCGGCTGCCGTTCGCCGTGCTGCGCGGTTACCGGGGCAGCGACCTGCCGTCGCGGTCGGCGACGATCTCCACCGTGGTGTGCCCGTTCACCGGCGAGGAGCTGGCGGCGGTCGCCGCGATCAACCCCGACGTGACCGTGATCCACGCCCAGCGTGCCGACCGCGACGGGAACGTGCAGCTCTGGGGCCTGGTCGGGGTGCAGAAGGAGGCCGCGCTGGCCGCCTCGCGGGTGCTCGTGACGGTCGAGGAGATCGTGGACGACCTGGCGCCCGCCCCCGGCGCGGTGGTGCTGCCGTCGTGGACGGTCGACGCGGTGGCCGTGGTCCCGAACGGCGCCCACCCCTCCTACGCCGCCGGTTACACCGTCCGCGACAACGGCTTCTACCAGGCGTGGGACGCCGTCTCCCGCGACCGCGACGCCTTCCTGCGCTGGATGGACGAGAACGTCCTGGAGGCCGCCCGATGAGCTGGACCTCCGACGAGCTGATGACCGTCAACGCCGCCCGCGCCCTGGCCGGGGCCCGGACCTGCTTCGTCGGCATCGGCCTGCCGAGCGCCGCCGCCAACCTGGCCCGGCGCACCACCGAACCGGGGCTGGTGCTCATCTACGAGTCGGGCACCCTCGGCTCCAAGCCGTCGCGGCTGCCCCTGTCGATCGGCGACGGCGAGCTGGCCGACACGGCCGACGCGGTGGTGTCGGTGCCGGAGATCTTCAACTACTGGCTGCAGGCCGGGCGGATCGACGTCGGCTTCCTCGGCGCCGCCCAGGTCGACCGGTTCGCCAACGTCAACACGACCGTCGTCGACCGGGGGCCGGGCAGGCCGGAGGGCCGGCTGCCGGGCGCGGGCGGCGCCCCGGAGATCGCCGCGAGCTGCGGGAAGGTGCTGCTCGTGCTGCGCCACTCCACCCGGAACCTCGTCGAGCGGCTCGACTTCGTCACCACCGTCGGCCACGGCGACGGGCCCGGGTCACGCGCCCGGCTCGGCCTGCCCGGGGCGGGTCCGGTCGCCGTGATCACCGACCTCGGCATCATGCGGCCCGACCCGGAGACCGCCGAGCTGACCCTCACCGAGGTGCACCCCGGCACGACCCCGGAACAGGCCGTCGCCGCCACCGGCTGGCCCCTCGCCGTCGCCCCCGGCCTGCGCGTCACCGAACCCCCCACGGAGGCCGAGCTGACCGCCCTGCGCCGCCTCGCCCAAGGAGCACCCGATGCCTGAACCGCTGTCCCAGGAGACGATCTCCCGGGAGATCGCAGAGTTGGCCGCCAGGTCCGACGGCGGCGACCACCCCTCGCGCGACTACCCGCCCTACCGCTCCAGCGGCCTGCGGCACCCGCACCGCCCGCTCGTCGCCCCGCCCGAGGCCTACGCCGAGCTGCGCGGGCCCGTCTTCGGGGCGAGCGACGTCACGCCCCTGGACGCCGACCTCACCCGCCAGCACCCCGGGGAGCCGCTCGGGGAGCGCATCACCGTGACCGGCCGGGTGGTCGACCGCGACGGCCGCCCGGTGCGCGGGCAACTGGTGGAGGTCTGGCAGGCCAACGCCTCCGGCCGCTACCCGCACCAGCGCGACCAGCACCCCGCGCCGCTCGATCCCAACTTCACCGGCACCGGCCGCTGCCTGACCGACGACGACGGCCGCTACGCCTTCACCACGATCAAGCCGGGCGCCTACCCGTGGAAGAACCACGTCAACGCCTGGCGTCCGGCCCACATCCACTTCTCGGTCTTCGGCACGGCCTTCGCCCAGCGCCTGGTCACCCAGATGTACTTCCCGGGCGACCCGCTGTTCCCGTACGACCCGATCCTGCAGTCGGTGACCGACGACAAGGCCCGCGAGCGCCTCGTCGCCGCCTACGACCACGAGCTCTCCCGGCCGGAGTGGAGCCTGGGGTACAGATGGGACATCGTCCTCGACGGACCGTCGGCGACCTGGATGGAGGAAGGCCGATGAGACCCACCCCTTCGCAGACCGTGGGCCCCTTCTACGGCTACGCCCTGCCCTTCCGCGGCGGCGGCGACCTGGTCCCGCCGGGCCACCCGGGCGCGGTCTCCGTCCACGGGTACGTCTACGACGGCGCGGGCGACCCCGTCCCCGACGCGCTGCTGGAGTTCTGGCAGGCCGACGAGGCCGGGAACCTCGACGGCAGGCCCGGCTCGATGCGCCGCGACGACGTCGACGGCTCGTTCGCCGGCCGCGACGGGGTCACCTTCACCGGGTTCGCCCGCGTGGCGACCGACCTCGGCGGGCACTGGACGCTCCGCACGGTCCGCCCCGGCGGGCCGCCCTACATCGCGGTGTGCGTGTTCGCCCGGGGGCTGCTGCACCACCTGTACACCCGCGTCTACCTGGAGGACGCCGGCGACGCCCTGCTGACGTCGCTGCCCGCCGACCGGCGCGCGACCCTGGTCGCCGCCCCGGAGCGCGACGGGGTGTTCCGGTTCGACGTCCGCCTCCAGGGCGAGGGCGAGACGGTCTTCCTCGACCTGGGCTGAACCGGGAGGCTCTCGTGATCACGGGTGACGGGCTGCTGGGCCCGGCCTGGTCGGGCGCCCCGGTCGACGGGGCGACCGCCGACCCGGCGGTCCGGCGCGCCCTGCTCGACGCGGAGGCGGCGCTGGCCCGCGCCCAGAACCGCCCCGACCTGGCCGAGGCCATCGACTCTGCGGAGCCCGGGGACCTCGGGCACGGCGGTGGGAACCCCGTGATCCCGCTGGTCAAGGCGCTGCCCGAGGGCGCCCACGACGGAGCGACCAGCCAGGACGTCATGGACACCGCGCTCATGCTGGTCGCCGCGCGGGCCCGGCGGCTGGTCCTGCTCGACCTCGCCTCGGCCGCCGGGGCGCTGGAGGAGCTGGCCCGCGAGCACCGCGACACCCCCATGCCGGGCCGCACCCTCACCCAGCACGCCGTGCCGACGACGTTCGGCCTGAAGGCGGCGGGGTGGCGGTCGCTCGTGCTCGACGCCCACGAGCGGCTCGGCGCGGTGACCCTGCCCGCCCAGCTCGGCGGCGCGGGGGGCACCCTGGCCACGTTCTCGGTGCCGCTCATGGAGCGGTTCGCGCGCGAGCTCGGGCTGGCGGTGCCGGTGCTGCCCTGGCACGTGCTGCGCACCCCGGTCGCCGACCTCGCCGGGGCGCTGGCGTTCTGCTGCGGGGCGCTCGGCAAGATCGCGGCCGACGTCCTGGTGCTGTCCCGGACGGAGATCGGCGAGGTGGCCGAGGGATCGGGCGGCGGCTCGTCGGCGATGCCGCACAAGAGCAACCCCGTCCACGCCACCCTGGTCGCCGCCTGCGCCCGCCAGGCCCCGGCGCTGGCCGCGATCCTCTACGGCGCCATGGCCGCCGAGGACGAACGCCCCGCCGGGGCGTGGCACGCCGAATGGGAACCGCTCCGCACCCTGCTGCGCCTGGCCGGGGGAGCGGCCTTCCACACGGCCGCGCTGGCGGGCGGCCTCCGGGTCCACCCGGCCCGGATGCGGGAGAACCTGTCGCTCACGGGCGGCCTGATCGTGGCCGAACGCGTCATGGGCGAGTTGTCACGGCAGATCGGCAAGAAGGTCGCGCGGGACCTGCTCGAAACCGCCTCCCGCGACGCGGCCCGCCTCCGCATGCCCCTCCGCCAGGCATTGGAGCTCGCCTGCGCGCATGCCGGAGTCTCCGTCGAGATCACCGGGTCGGCCGTGCGTCGGCCCGGTGCCACGACCGATCAAGAAGACGGGCAGCCCCATCCGGCCACTCCCGATCACCAAGGCGGACCGGCAGGTGCGATCCGTCCAGATCCGGCGGCGGAAAGCCCTTATGGACGGCCCGGGGTGATTCGCATCGATCCCGCGCTTTTCGATCCGACCGGCTATTCCGGTGCGGCGGGGGAATTCGTCGATCGAGCCCTCGACCGTCGTCTCAAGGAGATCGCCGATGTTGAACTTCCGCGTTGACGGGCCCGCGCACGCGCCCGCGCTGATCCTGGGCCCGTCCCTGGGCACCTCGCTCCGCGTCTGGGACGCCCCGGCCGCCGCCCTGTCGCGGCACTTCAGGATCGTGCGGTACGACCTCCCAGGCCACGGCGACTCCCCGGTCGTGCCGGGAGCGACCTCGATGGAGGCGCTGGCCGCGCTCGTGATCAAGGTCGCCGACGCGGCCGGGGCGGACGCCTTCCACTACGGCGGGATCTCCCTGGGCGGCGCGATCGGCGCGTGGCTGGCGCTGCGGCACCCCGACCGGGTGCTCTCCCTGACGATGGTCTGCTCGGCCGCCAAGTTCGGCACCGAGGAGAGCTGGCACGAGCGTTCGGCGCTGGTCCGGGGCGAGGGCACCCGCGCCCTGGCCGACCTGGCGTGGGGCCGGTGGTTCACCGGGAACGCCGACAAGGCCGCCGGCCAGGCCATGATCGACGACCTGCTGGCCGCCGACGACGAGGGCTACGCCGAATGTTGCGAGGCGCTGGCGGGGTACGACGTCCGCGCCGAACTCCCGGCCATCACCGCCCCGACCCTGGTCGTCGCGGGCCGCGACGACCCCGCCGCACCGCCGGCCGTGGCGCGCGAACTGGCCGACGGCATCCCGGGCGCGGCCCTCCAGGAACTCCCCGGCGCCGCCCACCTGGCCCCGGTCGAGCGGCCCGACGCCGTCGTGGCGGCCATGCGCGCCCACCTGCCCCGGCTCGACGGGATGGCGGTGCGCCGGGCCGTGCTGGGCGACGAGCACGTCGACCGGGCCGTCGCGAACACCACCGGCTTCACCGCCGACTTCCAGGACCTGATCACCCGCTACGCCTGGGGCGAGATCTGGACCCGCCCGGGTCTCGACCGGAAGACCCGCAGCTGCGTCACCCTCACCGCACTGGTCGCGGGCGGCCACCTCGACGAGCTGGCCATGCACGTCAGAGCCGCGATCCGCAACGGTCTCACGCCAGATGAGATCAAGGAAGTCCTCCTCCAGACCGCGATCTACTGCGGCGTCCCGGCCGCCAACGCCGCCTTCGCCGTCGCCCAACGCACGCTAGGGAGCCTGGAATGACCCACACCACGGTCGCCGTCATCGGCGGCGGCCCGGCGGGCCTGCTGCTGGCCCGGATGCTGCACAACGCCGGGATCGACTCCGTCGTGCTGGAGAGCCGCGACCGGGCCTACGTCGAGCAGCGCCAGCGCGCCGGCATGCTCGAACAGGGCACGGTCGACGCGCTGCGCGAGTGCGGCGCGGGCGCCCGCATGGACCGCGAGGGGCTCCCGCACAACGGGATCGAGCTGCGGTTCGACCGCCGGGCCCACCGCCTCGACTTCCCGGCGCTGACCGGCGGCAGCTCCGTCATGATCTACGCCCAGACCGAGATCGTGAAGGACCTGGTCGCCCTCCAGCTCGACGAGGGCGGCCCGCTCCTGTTCGAGGCCCAGGCGACCGCCATCGGCGACGGCTACGTCACCTACCGCCACGAGGGCCAGGAGAAGACCCTGACCTGCGACTTCATCGTGGGGGCCGACGGCTTCCACGGCATCTCGCGGGCCGTCGTGCCCTCGGGCCGGGTCTACGAGGCCGACTACCCCTACTCGTGGCTCGGCGTGCTGGCCGACGTCGCCCCCTCGACCGACGAGCTCATCTACGCCCACTCGCCGCGCGGCTTCGCGCTGCACAGCATGCGCTCCCCGACGGTCAGCCGCCTCTACCTCCAGGTGCCCAACGACACCGACCCGGCCGCCTGGGACGACGAGCAGATCTGGGACGAGCTCGACCTGCGGTTCGCGATCGACGGCGACTGGAAGCTGGCCCGGGGGCCGATCACCGCCAAGGCCGTCACCCCGATGCGCAGCTTCGTCACCGAGCCGATGCGGCACGGACGCCTGTTCCTGGCCGGCGACGCCGCCCACATCGTGCCGCCGACCGGGGCCAAGGGCCTCAACCTGGCCGTCGCCGACGTGGTGGTGCTGGCGCGGGCGCTGGAGCACTGGCGGCGTACCGGCAAGGACGACCTGCTCGACGACTACGGCGACATCTGCCTGCGCCGGGTCTGGCGGGCCGAGCACTTCTCCTGGTTCATGACCACGATGCTGCACCTGGCCCCCGGCCAGTCCGACTACGAGACCCGGCTGCAGCTCGCCCAGCTCCACCGCATCGCGACCTCCGAGGCCGCGGCGGCGGAGCTGGCACTCAACTACACCGGGACGGTCTGAGAAATACGCCCGCTATACGGGCCGATGCCTACGGTAGGAACGCGCAGAGCAGCCGGTCGTCGCCCTCCTGCCACAACGTGCCGACCTCGGCGAAGCCCGCCTTGGTCAGCGCGGTCACGTGGGTCTCCAGGTGGAGCGACTCCGAGCCGTGGTGCGCGGCCATCTCGCGGCGCTTCTCGCGGTCGGCGTGGAGGGCGGTGAGCACGGGGTCCCGCTCCACCGCCGCCCACCAGTCGGCCCAGTTCTCCGGGCGTTCCCCGGGAAACCGCCGGTCGGTGGCACGGCCGGCCAGGGCGCGCTCGAGCGCGGCCAGGCGGGTGCCGTCAGGGGAGGCCATCTGGTCGCCGTTGAGGAACACCCCGCCTGGCCGCAGCACCGTGGCCAGCTCCCGGTAGAGGTCGGTCAGGGGCCCTTCCGGGAGCCAGTGGAGCGCGGTCGTGCTGACCGCGGCGTCAGCGAGGCGGGGCAGACCCGCGGCCGCGCTCCACCCCGGGACGCGCAGGTCGGCGTCCACGAACCGGAGCCCGTCGTAGGCCGTCTTCCCGAGCGCGGTGAGCAGCGGGTCGGTGTCGAAGCCGACCACGGTCGCCTCCGGCAGCCGCTCCTTGAGCCGGGCGCCGAGCGACCCGGGCCCGCAGCCCAGGTCCAGGACGAGCGGATCGGGCCGCCCGGCCGTCTCCACGACCGCGTCGATGAGAACCGCGAAGCGCTCCTCGCGGGCGGGGTGGTAGCCCTCCTGCTGGACGTCCCAGCGGTCGAGCCACTGCCGGGCGTGGTCACGGGTGAGTGTCACGGCCATCTCCCTTGTAACTGTCGTCTAGGCTTATGTCAGTTACCGTAATCACGAAGGATGTAACTGGTCAAGTGAACTTCAACAGTCACACCGATGCCGTTGTGGCCATGTTCGTGACCCTGGTGAACGTGCTGACCCCGGGGGAGCGGCGGGGGCGGCCCTATCTCGTGCCGACGGGGCCCGAGCTGGCCGCCGAGGTGGCCGCGGCGCTGCGCGAGCGCGGCGAGATCGCCGGGTCCGACGTCGCCGAGCTGGCCGGCTACGCCGCCGACCTGCGCGCGGCCTTCTCCGGCGACCTCGACCACGCCTGCACCGTGATCAACCGGGTGCTCGACGCCACCGACGCCCGTCCCCACCTGAGCGGCCACGACGGCGAGCCCTGGCATCTCCACTTCCACGGCACGACTGGCACGTGGGCGGCCAACTGGGCCGCGTCCGGGGCCACGGCGCTCGCGATCGTGCTGGGCGGGGAGTTCCGCGACCGTCTGGGGGTCTGCACGGCCGACCGCTGCGACCGGGTCTTCGTGGACGTCTCCCGCAACGGCACCCGGCGCTTCTGCTCCACGGCGTGTCAGAATCGTACGAAAACCGCTGCTTTTCGGGCCAGAGTGTGACTTTTCGTCATTCCGACGGGGTAACGGCGACAGGAACGTTCCGTAAAGGGCGATACCGTCATGGGCATGCGACTAGGTGTCCTCGACGTGGGTTCCAACACGGTGCATCTCCTCGTGATGGACGCGCACCGTGGGGCCCGCCCCCAGCCGGCGTTCTCCCACAAGGTCGACATGAGACTCGCCGAGCACATCGACGACCACCACCTCTCCGAGCAGGGGGCCGGCAAGCTCCGCGACTTCGTCGAGGAGGCGCTGCGCTTCGCCGAGGACAAGGGCTGTGAGGAACTGGTGGCGTTCGCCACCTCCGCCGTCCGCGAGGCCCGCAACGGCGAGGAGGTGCTCGCCGAGATCAAGGGCCAGACCCAGGTCGACATCCAGGTCCTGTCGGGCGCGGAGGAGGCCCGGCTGACCTTCCTGGCGGTCCGGCGCTGGTACGGCTGGTCGTCCGGCCGCCTGCTCGTCCTCGACATCGGCGGCGGCTCCCTGGAGATCGCCTCCGGCATCGACGAGGCCCCCGACGCGGCCGTCTCGCTGCCCCTGGGCGCCGGGCGGCTGACCCGCGACTGGTTCACCGAAGACCCGCCCAGCCCCGAGGAGATCCGCGCCCTGCGCCGCCACATCCGGACCGAGATCGGCCGCCGGGTGGGCGAGGTCACCCGCTACGGTCCCCCCGACCACGCCGTGGCCACCTCGAAGACCTTCAAGCAGCTGGCCAGGATGGCTGGGGCCGCCCCGTCGAGCGAGGGCCTCTACGTCCGGCGCAACCTCAGCCACGAGGCGGTCTCGACGTGGGCGGCGCGGATGGGCGAGATGACGGCCGACCGCCGGGCCGCCCTGCCGGGGGTGTCGGCGGGCCGCGCCGGTCAGCTGCTGGCGGGCGCACTCGTGGCGGATGCGACGATGGACCTGTTCCAGGTGCCGGCCCTGGAGATCTGCCCCTGGGCGCTGCGCGAGGGCGTGATCTTCCGGCGGCTGGACGTCCTGGGGGGTTCCGACCTCGCCCCTGAGTAAGGAATGAGAATGGTCATACCGGGCAAAACGGCCGCATGATCGAGCTACTGGGTGTCGCCGCCATGCTCGCATCGATTCTGGCGATGGCGATCGCGGCACTTTTTATCATCTCCGTGCTGATGCTGGTGGGGCTCGCCCTGATGGCACTGAGCACGAAAGTGCCCATCCGCCGCAGTCATCGGGAAATATCCGGACACCAGTTGAAACCGCCGGAAAACAGTAGGTTCTTGGGGAGCCGACCTGACAGGAGCACCGGTGAACGACCCCAAGATCGACACGACCGTCCCCCATTCGGCCCGGATGTGGAACTACTGGCTGGGCGGCAAAGACCACTACGAGGTTGACCGGGTGGCGGGCGACCAGTTCGCCGCGGCCTTCCCCGACATCGTGGCCATCGCCCGGCTGTCGCGTTACCTGCTGGCCCGCATCGTCCGCCATGTCAGCGTGGAGGCGGGGGTGACCCAGTTCCTCGACGTCGGCACCGGCCTGCCGACGGTCGACAACACCCACGACCTGGCCCAGCGGATCAACCCCGAGGCCCGGGTCGTGTACGTCGACAACGACCCCCTGGTGCTCTCCCACGCCCGCGCCCTCCTAGTGGGCACGCGCGAGGGCGTGACCGACTACATGGACGCCGACCTGCGCGACCCGGCCCGCATCCTGGCCGGCGCGGCCAAGTCGCTCGACTTCGACCGCCCGGTGGCGCTGATGCTGATGGGCATCCTCGGCTACGTCGGCGACCACGAGGAGGCCTACGCGATCGTCCGCACCCTGATGGAGCCGCTGCCCTCCGGCAGCTACCTGGCCGTCTGGGACGGCTCCAACGTGGTCACGGGCGAGGCCCTCGACAAGGCCCAGGACGACCTCAACGAGGGGCCGGGGGCGCCGTACACGCTGCGGAACCACGAGGAGATCAGCCGCTTCTTCGACGGCCTGGAACTGGTCGAGCCGGGCGTCGTGCCGATCACCCAGTGGCGGCCCGACCCCGACCCCTTCGGCCCGCCCTCGCCGGTCGACGCGCTGGTGGGCGTGGCCCGCAAGCCCTAGAGCCCCGGTTTCAGAGATCCTCGATGCAGCGCCGCAGGATCTCGCTCGTCGCGGTGGCCGGCTCCGCCTCGGTGCCGGCCTCGTTCAGCAGGTGCAGGTAGGGCTGCACCTCGTGGTCCTTGGTCAGGTACTGCGCGTCGCCGAGCCGTTCCAGGTAGATGACGTCGGGCAAGGCGCCCTGGGCCAGGCGCAGCAGGGTGACCGGCCCGATCCCGCGCGAGACGTAGCCCGATTCGAGCGGGACCACCTGGAGGGTCACGTTCGGCAGCCGGTTCATCTCGTCGAGGTGGCGCAGCTGCTCGCGCATCACCGCCGGGCCGCCGATCCTGCGCCGCAGGGCCGCCTCGTCGACGACCGCCCACAACTTCACCGGCGCGGCCCCGACCAGGATGCGCTGCCGCCGCATCCGCAGCTCGACCCGCTTGGCGACCTGGTCCTCGTCGTAGACGCGGTGGGCGTGGGAGACGACCGCGCGGGCGTAGGCGGGCGTCTGGAGGAGGCCGGGGACGAACTGGATCTCGTACGTGCGGATCAGCGCCGCGTCCTGCTCCAGGCCGAGGCAGGCCTCGAACCAGTGGGGCACGACCTCGCGCAGCGGATGCCACCAGCTGGGCTCGTTCGCCCTTCCGGCCAGAATCATGATCGCCGACCGTTCCCTGTCGTCGGTGACGCCGTAGAGGGTGAGCAGGTCGGCCACGTCGCGCGGCTTGAAGGTGGCCTGGCCGGTCTCCATGCGGCTGATCTTCGAGGCGGAGGCCCTGATGGCGAAGCCGGCGTCCTCCCGGCTGATCTCCCGCGCCTCGCGCAGCTCCCGCAACTGGGCTCCGACCAGCATGCGCAGCGCGGTCGGGCCGGCGTGGCCGAGATCCTCACCGGCTCCGTGAACAGGCGGCATCGCTCGTGTTCCCCCAGATGCTGACCGGCTTGAATGGACCCGCAGATAGTGCCACGCCAACCCTAACCGAGTACGCCATTTCCCGGCATTTTCCGAGCTTGTCGGCAATTCGGTCACGAGATATCGGATGAATGCCCCGCACTAAAAGAGGAAATGTGCGGTTTCGGCAGGTCAGATCCGACCACCCATCGGTTGTATGGGCCAGCGGTTCCGTCAGGGTAGTGAGGTGACCATGAGTGACGCGGACAAGATTCAGGCCGGACGGGAGTTACAGGACGCCGCCGATGAGTTCATCGGCGCGCTTCGCCTCGCCCGGGGGATGGACGAGACAGCCTTCGCCCGGCTGGCCGACGCGATCAAAGCCTTCGGGGCCGCGTGGGAGGCGGAGAGCCACCTGCCCAAGTCGGGGGTGAACGCGCTGGTCGGGTTGTTCTCCTGGATCGATTCGGCGAGTTGCCTCTATGGGGGGGACGAGGCTCGGCGAATCAGGCAGGCCGCCGTGGAAGCCGAGAGCCTGATCTTCCGTCACGTGGTTCCCGCGCCTGCTCCGGACGGCTGATCACGGCTCGCTAGTCGCGCTCCTCGGTCAGGACCTCCAGCATCTCGGTCAGATGGGCGACCTGAGTCTCCAGCCCCCTCACGCGGGCTTCGAGCTCGGCGAGCGTCACCTGCTGGTACCCGTTGGCGATCTGCCTGCTCATGGTGCCTCCGGCGGGCGGAATATCGACTCGCACGCCGGGCGGCGCGCACATTCATCACGCTCTTCCCTGTATACCCCGCTTCGCACCTAGGGCAGGTAAAGTCTGCCGTCGCAGTAACCTGCGGTGATGAACGTGTGGCAGGTCCCCGCCAAAGTCGTGGCCGTGAAGGCCGCCGGGACCCTGATCTGCTTGCTCCTGGTCCTCTACGGCCTGCTCGCCGACGACCTCCGCGCCCTGATCCTCGCGGGCGTCGCCACGGTCGTGCTGGCCGCCGTCACGGCCCGCGACGTCGTCGCCCGCGTCCGCCTGAGCGCCGACCAGGGCGGCATCACGGTGGTCGAGGGGTTCGCCGGCCGCCGTCGCATCGCCTGGGGCGAGATCGAGCGCATCAAGGTCGACGAGCGCGCCCGGTACGGCCTGCGGACCACCATCCTGGAGATCGACACCGGCGACGACGTCCACCTGTTCAGCCAGTACGACCTGGGCCAACCCGTCGTGCCGGTGGCCGAGACGCTGATGCGCATGCGCCCCTGAGCGACCCGTGACCGGATCCTCCCCTTGTGTGATCATTGGCGCATGCGGATCGCCGAGATCGCCGGTACGGAACTGTTCGCCGAGGGACCGCGCCAGATCGTGCGGGTGACCCTCGAAGAGGGAGCCCCCGCCGAGGTGGTGATCACCGGCGACGCGACCGGGTCCGCGACGGGGACGGGCGTGGTCGAAGTGCCCGTCGAGACCGAAAGGGCGCCGGGCGAGACCGCCGCCGTCACCGTGACGGCCGGCGGCGACGAGAGGACCGCGGAGTTCGTCGTGGCCGAGCCCGGCTGGACGGTCTGGATGGTCTCCCACTTCCACTACGACCCGGTCTGGTGGAACACCCAGGCCGCCTACACCACGACGTGGGACACCGCCGGCGACGCCGCCCAGGCCAGCCGGTCGGCCTTCCAGCACGCCGGCTTCGAGCTCGTCGAGCTCCACCTGGAGACCGCGCGCAGGGAGCCCGGCTACACGTTCGTGCTGGCCGAGGTCGACTACCTCAAGCCCTTCTGGGACGCCCGCCCGGAGCACCGCGCCTACCTGCGCGGGCTCATCCGGGAAGGCCGCGTCGAGATCATGGGCGGCACCTACAACGAGCCCAACACCAACCTCACGAGCGCCGAGTCGACGATCCGCAACCTCGTCCACGGCACCGGGTTCCAGCGGGAGGTCCTGGGCGGCGACCCGCACACCGCCTGGCAGCTCGACGCGTTCGGGCACGATCCGCAGTTCCCGGGGCTGGCCGCCGCGGCGGGGCTGACGTCGAGCTCCTGGGCCCGGGGGCCGTTCCACCAGTGGGGGCCGATGCTGGGCGGCGGCGACCCGCGCCGGATGCAGTTCCCGGCCGAGTTCGACTGGGTCGCCCCGTCGGGCGACGGGGTGCTGACCCACTACATGCCCGGCCACTACAGCGCCGGGTGGTGGATGGACTCCTCGACGACCGTCGACGAGGCGGCGGCCCAGGTCTACACCTGGTTCCTGGCGCTCAAGCAGGTCGCGGCGACGCGCAACGTGCTGCTACCGGTCGGCACCGACTACACGCCGCCGAACAAGTGGATCATGGACATCCAGCGGGAGTGGAACGCCCGCTACGTCTGGCCCCGGTTCGTCTGCGGGCTGCCGAAGCAGTTCTTCGCCGCCGTCCGGGCCGAGCGGGCCGACTTCCTGCCGCAGACCCGTGACATGAACCCCGTCTACACCGGCAAGGACGTCTCGTTCGTCGACACCAAGCAGGTGCAGCGCCGGGCCGAGGTCGTGGTCGCCGACGCGGAGAAGTTCGCCACCCTCGCCGCCGTCCGCGACCGGGCCGGCTACCCGTTCGCGCTGATGGACAAGGCCTGGCGGCAGCTCGTCTACGGGGCCCACCACGACGCGATCACCGGGTCGGAGTCCGACCAGGTCTACCTCGACCTGCTGACGGGGTGGCGGGAGGCGTACACGATCGGCTCGCAGGTCCTCGACGGCGCGTTGCGGGTGCTCGGCGCGGAGCTGAGCGGGGTGGTGGTCTGGAACCCGTCGTCGTGGCCGCGCACCGACGTCGTGCGGGTGCGGCTGACGCTCCCGCCCGGGTGGCGGGGCATCGCCGAGCCCGTGGTGGTCGAGAACGCGGTCGTCGACGCCGACGGGTTCGTCACCGAGGCCGACGTCGTGTTCCTGGCCGAGGACGTGCCGCCGCTCGGCTACCGGACCTTCTCCTTCACCCCCGGCGTCAACGCCGGATGGTTGCCCGCCGGGGGCACCTCGATCGCCAACGAGACCCACGTCGTCACCGCCGACCCGGCGCGGGGCGGCGGCGTGTCGAGCTGGGTCACCGGCGGCCGTGAGCTGCTCCAGCCGGGCCAGGTGGGCAACGAGCTGGTCGTCCACGACGAATATCCGGCCCATCCGAAGTTCCACGAGGGCCCCTGGCACCTGGTGCCCAAAGGGACCCGGACGAGGTCGTCGGAGAGCGCCGCCGAGGTCGTGGCCGAGCGGTCGGCCGCCGGGGAGCGGCTGGTCGTGCGCGGGGCGTTCGGGCCGGTCCGGTACGTGCAGGAGATCACCCTCTGGCACGGCCTGCGGCGCGTCGACCTGGCCACCCGCCTCGACTTCGACGGCGCCGACCAGCTCGTCCGGCTCCGCTGGCCGGTCGCGATCGACCACGCGCTGCCGGTCAGCGAGGTCGGGAACGCCGTGGTCGGACGGGGGTTCGCGCTCATCGACGCGGACACCGCCGAGCACCCGTGGACCCTCGACAACCCGGCCCACAACTGGTTCGCCCTCTCCGCCACCTGCCGGATCGGCGGACGGCCCATCGGCGTGGCCGAGATCGTCGCCGGGCCCGACGTGCCGGTGCCGGCCCTGCGCGCGCTCGCGGTCGCCCTCGTCAAGCAGGGCGTCACGGCCACGGTCTCGCGCGCCAACGGCCCCCGGTACGGCGACCTCGCGGTCGACTCCAACCTGCCCGACGTCCGGATCGCCGTCGGCGAGACGGCCTGGCCGAAAGGCTGGCATCCGGCCGCCAGGCCGCTCACCGAGGTCTGGGTGCCGAGCGCCGACCTGAAGGCACACGACGCGCTGCCGGTGTTGTCGATCGGCGCCGGCGACGTCGACGCGCTGATCGACGACCTGGCCGACGCGGTCGTCGAGGTCGCGGGGGAGAGCTACGAGCCCTACACGGTCGGGCTGATCAACCGGGGCGTGCCCGGCTTCGCGGTCGAGCCCAACGGGGCGCTCAACCTGTCGCTGCTCCGGTCGTGCACGGGCTGGCCGTCCGGCATCTGGATCGACCCGCCCCGCCGGACCGTCCCCGACGGCAGCAACTTCCAGCTCCAGCACTGGACCCACCGCTTCGAGTACGCCCTGGTGGCCGGCCCCGGCGACTGGCGCGAGACCGGGCTGGTCCACGAGGGCCACGACGTGAACCACCCGCTGATCGCGCGCGACCAGGGCGTGCGGGGCGAACCCGCCGCCGGGTCGCTGCTGGAGGTGCCCGACGGCCTGGTGCTGACCGCGCTGAAGCCCGCGGGCAACCCGATCGCGACGGGCCGGCTGCCGGGCCCGGTCACCGGCATGACGATGCGGCTGTACGAGCCGCATGGGCGTACCGGACACCTCGACCTGCCCGGATGGCGGCGCACCGACCTCCTGGAGACCCGCGAGCTGCCCGGCGGGCCGGTGACCGGCATGGACGTGGTGACGTTGACCCGCGACGCCGAGGGCGGCGGGGCGGCCCCCGGCGCCGAGCCGTTCCAGCCGGTCTTCACCCGCTACTGGCTGCACAACACCGGACCCGCCCCGGTCGGTAACCTGCCGGTCGCCGTCCACCTCACCGAGGAGACGGTCACCGTGGCGTCGTCCCTGGTGGAAGGGGTGGTCGAGGGGGTGGTCACGCTCGACGGCATCGAGACGCGCGCGTTCACCCTGGAGCCGGGCGCGTTCCGGGCCTGGCCCAACGAGGGCTGGACGACGGCCCGCCTGGAGTTCGACGGCCAGACCTTCGAAGACCGCCTCGGCCCGGCGGCCCTCGAAGCGGCGACCGTCACCCCGCACGTCGCCGTGCGCGCGGGCGAGCGGGCGGAGATCGTGATCCGGCTGACCTGCGACGCGCCGGTCCAGGCCCAGCTCGTCAGCCCGTGGCACACCTACGACCTGCTCCCCGTCTGGAACACCGGCGTGGGCCCGGGAAGCCGTGAACTGCGGTTCCCGGTCGTCGGCGGCCACCTGCCCGGAACGTGGTGGGCCCTGGTCAAGCTCGCCTCCGCCGGACGGGTCCACTACACCGAGCCGGTGACCGTCGAGGTGCTCCCGTGATCGCCGCGACCGTGGGCGGCGAGGTCGTCTCGGTCGCCGAGGTCGACGCGCGCCTGGCAGCCCTGTACGACGGCCCGCTGGCCGCCCGCCTGCCGCACCCCGCCTCGCCCGAGGGCCGCAACCTGCGCCGCTGGCTGGTGCAGCTCATGACCATGGAACGGGTGGTCGCCCAGGAGTGCGACGCCGGCGGGGAGGCGGTGCCGGTGGAACTGCCGGTCGCGCTGCGGACCGGGGGCGTCGTCGCCGCCGTCCTGGCCACCCCGGCGGGCCGGGCGCTGTTCGACCGCGTGCGCGCCGACGTGCCGCCGGAGGAGGTGCGCGGCTACTACGACCGCAACCGCGACCGCCACCCCGGCCGGTTCGAGGACGAGTCGCCCCGGATCGAGGCGCGTCTCGTCCACACCAGACGAGAGATCCTCTTCGCCCGGTGGCTGGAGGCGCGGCACCGCGAGAAGGTCACGCTGATGCCCGGGTTCGAGCATCCCGGCGACCCGCGTCAGCCGGATGCGACACACCGTCACTGAGTCGTGCATTTCATGACTCGCCGGGCCGCCGGATGGGCAATGATCCCAGCATGGGACGGCAACTCAGCGCGCTCGACGCACAGTTCTTGAACTTCGAAACGGCCACGAACGTGGCGCACATCGCCAGCCTGGCGGTTTTGGAGGACGCGTCGGTGACCCGCGCCGGGATCATCGGCCTGCTCCGCTCCCGGCTCCACCTGGCGCCCCCGCTCAAGCGCCGGCTGGTCCGTGTCCCCTTCGGGCTCGACCACCCCTACTGGGATGAGTCGAAGGACGTCGACTTCGACTACCACGTACGCGAACTGGCCCTCCCGGCCCCCGGCGACGACCACCAGCTCGCCGAGCAGGTGGCCCGGCTGCACGCCCGCCGGCTCGACCGCAGCCGGCCGCTGTGGGAGATGTACCTGATCCACGGCCTGGAGGGCGGCCGCTCGGCGGTCTACACCAAGGTCCACCACGCCGCCATCGACGGCATCGCCGGCGCAGAGGTGCTGGCCACCCTCATGGACCTCACCCCCGAACCCCGGGAGGTGCCGCCGTCGGAGGAGCTCCCGGTCAAGGCGCCCGAGCCGGCGATCATGCTGAGCAAGGGCGTCGAACGGTTCCTCGACAGCCCGCAGGCGCTGCTCCGGTTCGTGGCCGGCGCGATCCCGAGGCTCGACGAGATCCCGGTGGTGTCGCAGATCCCCGGCACCGGCATGTTGTCGCGCTTCATCCGGGGCGCGGGCTGGCCGGGCGACACCGGCTCGGTGCTGCCCGACCTGCCGAGGGTGACCGTGCCCGCGACCCCGTTCTCCGGCCCGATCTCGCCTCACCGCCGGTTCGCCTTCGGCCGGCTGCCCCTCGACGAGGTCAAGAAGGTGAAGAACGAGTACGGCGTCACCGTCAACGACGTCGTCATGGCGGTGGCCGCCACGGCGCTGCGCCGCTGGCTCTCCCAGCGTGACGAACTGCCGGTCGAGCCGCTGGTCGTGGGCATCCCGTTCTCCTCGAACGTGCGGCCCGAGCTGGGCAACCAGGTGCTGCTGGCCACCACGACGCTGCCGACCAACGTCTCCGACGCCGAGACCCGGCTGCGGATGATCAGCGCGAACATGGCCACCGTCAAGGAGCGCTTCTCGGTCGCCCCGGCCCGCTGGCTGCTCGACTTCAGCCAGGCGATGCCCGCGGCGCTGAGCGGCCTGGCCGACCGGGCGGCGTTCCGGCTGGCCTCGGGGACGGTCTCGGCGATGAACCTGATGGTGTCGAACGTGCCGGGACCCCAGTTGCCGCTCTACATCCTCGGGTCGAGGATCGTCGCCCACTACCCGCTGTCGGTGATCACCGACGTGAGCGGCGGCATGAACATCACGGTGTTCTCCTACGACGGGTTCCTCGACGTGGGGATCGTCGTCGACCGCGAGATGGTCCCGGACGTCTGGGACTTCATCGACTACCTGAAAGACGCCCTGGCCGAGCTCTAGCTACGCGCGGACCCGCTTCACGACGAGGATGTTTCCTTCGAGGAGAGCGGCGGCGTGCCTTTCCGCGTCCTTTCGCCGGAGCGCGACCACGAGTGAGGCCTGTCTGCCCGCGCCGCCGGAGGCGACCGACAAGACGAAGGCGTCGACCTCGGCACGCACGCCGGTCGCGCCGGACAGCAGTAACCGGACCCGGTCGCCGGACTGGAGCGCGCCGTTGAGACCACCGGGATGCGGAACCGAGACGCCGACGACAACGGGGGCAGTCCCCAGGACCTTGGTCACGTCCGGTGAGAGATCGGCCTTGGTGAGGGGCTGGTCCTTCTTGACGGCTCTGAGGGTGAGCCGCCCCGTCACTGGCAGGGAGACGTAGCCGTCCTTTCCCGCGGACGTCGCAGTCGAAAGGGTCACGTCGTCTTCGGTGAGCATGCGGTGGGCGGGAAGGTCCTCCTTGAGCACCAGCACCGGCATCTGGCCGGCATCGGCGTCTCGCCAAAGGAACATCATCACCATGCCGGTGGCAAGCGCGACCAGGACGTAGCCGGAGATGGTGCCCGCTCTGCTGCCGAACGCCCGAGGGCGGGCCGGGCGGTCTTCACGCGCGGCCTCTGGGGCGAGTCTCGCGAATGCGCCGGGGGCCACCCGGTGGCCGATGGCGCCCTCCGGGATCGGTTCGCTCTCGCCGATCGGCTGGTCAAAGTGGTTGCCGGTCATCGAAGGCGACGGCGTCGTTGGAGATGTAGCGCCAGTTCGGCTCGGCGCCACTCACAATGAAACTCATGAGGTGACGCCACTGGGCCCTCTCCTCCTGCAGATTGTTCGGGAACGGCAGCCGGTAACGGGCGAGCAGGTCGAACCGGTGGAGCTCGAAGGCGCTTCTGAGATGCTCACCGTATTCGGTGGCCGCCGAGATGGCCGAAAGATATAGCAAATAGGCGAGCAGTATCCCGCCGAAGAAGCAGAGAAAACCAACGGACATCGACGACCCGGTGGTGTACGCGACCAGTGGGCCACCGAACCCGAATGCGGCGAACCACAGCGACAGGACGAGCGAGAACTCCAGCGTGGCACGGGCGTCCTCCACATCATCGATCATGTCTCGGGGGAGAACGTAATAGAGGCGCGACCACACGATGATCAGGTCGGCTCCGTATCGCCGCATCGGGTAGAGCTCCGCGGCGCGCAGGACGTTGCCCAGGCGTGTGGGCAACACATGTTGCTCGTCGGGATAGACGCGATAAACGGCGAGGTCGGCGTTGACGCTGGAATCGATGATCCGGCGGCGCGCGGCGCGATGACGTTCCTCCGCCTGCCGGGCGAAGAAGAACGTGGGCAGGCGCGTCAGCGGATAGCCCTCGTAGAGCCGGATGATGTTGCGCCATTGGCTGGAAACGATCGCCGCGCCGAACCAGGAGATGGTGAAATACCCCGCCAGCGCGATGAACTGCACGGTGAGAGATTGGGCGTTCCACCAGGAAACCAAAGCTGAAAGCCTGTCTCCCTGCATCAAGATGGGCGCCGCCACGGCAGGACCGAGCAGAAGGACGGGGAGGAAGGCATTCTTGAGAAATCGCCGCTCGAAGATTGAAGCCGCCCTGTCGAAGAGCCCTTCAATCATAGGGGAAGTATTCCACAACCGTCAGCGGGTGGTCATAATCGGAGACGGCTTTCGGGCACCGGGGAAGTTTCTGGAAGAGGCGTTCGAAGGTGCGATCGCACACATCGCATCTGAGAAGGACCCGCACTTGTCGCGCGCGGTGTCTGGAGTTCCAGGGGCACGTATCGAGGTCGCGGTCCCTTTCGGAGCCCGCAGCGCACGTATCGCACCACACATAGAAGACGGGGCCGCGGGCACGGTGCGGATCGCCCGGTGGAATGAGACTGCCTGGGCTCATGGGTCCGCCCCCAGCCCGGGTGTTCGCCAAGCCCTTGGTGTCACGGTGGATCCTGGGGAGGACGACGTCAATACGGCTAGGGGGCGCCAGCAGTGCCTGGTGATCCAGGATCGCCGCTATCAGCACGGCGACGGTCTCGTGTCAGCACGGCCCGCGAATGTAGGACCATGAAAGGTCGTGCTCGACGGCAAGACCATCACGGTCAACGTCCTGACCACGCTGCTGCTCCTCGGCTCCGGCACCGTACTCGTCGCCGGGCACGACATGACCACCCAGACCCGGGGCGGTCCGCGCCGCGATCGGCGTCACCAGACAGTTCCTCGGTCGACGACCTCCTCGTCGGCGGTGCGCGATGAGGCATTCGTGCGGAACCCAGTGGCGGTCATCAACGCCCTGCTCCTGCTGGTCTTCCCGATCTTCTTGATGGTGCCTCGCCATCGCGGTGGTCGGCTATGTGTGGGGCGCGGGCCGCGTTCACGAAGCGAGGGTGACCTCTGCCAGTTCCCGCCAGTCGCGCCGTCCTCCCTCGCCCACCGCCTCGGTGAACTTCTCGTCGCCGAGGTGGTCGCGTGTCGCGGCGGCGATCCTGGCGACGTCCGGCAGCGAGTGGTCCGCGGTGCCGCGCACGGCCTCGGCCGCGCCGAGCAGCCGGGCGGCCTGCGCGTGCTCGCCCTGGCGGTGCGCCAGGTCGGCGATCCCGATCAGCACGGTGGCGATCAGCGGCGGGTATCCGCCGGTCACGGCCACACGGAAGGCCTCCGCCCGGTAACGGCGGGACTCGGCGAGGTCGTCGGCGAGGCCGCCCTGCGCGTCCATGGCCAGCGCGCGGACCCAGCCGCTCGGGTCGTCGTCGCCCAGCAGCGCCCCGGCCGAGGCGAGCTGCCGCAGCGCCTCCTCCGAATCGCCGCGCCAGCGGGCCAGCTGGCCCTTGGCGACGGCCAGCTCGGCCAGCACGGTGGGCCAGGCGATGCCGCCCGCGCACCGCTGCGCCTCGGCCATCGCGGCGGCGCTGCGCGCCTCGTCGCCGAGCAGCCAGTAGAGCTGGGCCTGCCGGGCCCGCAGGCCCACGACGTCCTCGATCGCGCCGACCTCGGTCAGCGCGGTCACCGCCTCCTCGTAGTGGGCGCACGCCCGCTCGAACATGCCCCGCATGGCGAGCCGGTCGGCCACGAACGCCAGCGCCGACGAGACGCCCCACCGGTCGCCGACCTCGCGGAACCCGGCCAGGGCGAGCTCGCCGTCGGTGTCGACGCCGGTCTCGTCGCCGCCGAGCGTCAGCCGCAGCCGGGCCCGGCTGAGCCGCGCCTGCGCGCGCACCCACGGGTCGTCGTCGAGGATCAGCGGGTCGAACGCGGACAGGAACCCCGACGGCTCCCGCAGCATGCGCTCCAGCGGCTCGATGAACCCGAGCATGGGGTGCCGGTAGCCGCCGCGCCGGGCCAGCCGGTGGGCCTCCAGGATCCACTTCTCCGCCTGGAAGTGGTCGCCGCCGAGCCCCGAGGTGACGAACACCGTGACGATCGTGTACGCCAGCGCCCGCACCTCGTCGGACACCTCGCCCGGCAGGGACGCCGCCGCGAGGCTCAGCTCGGTGCCCTCGGCCCGGTGCCCGCTGAGGTACCAGTACCAGCCCGCCGCCGCGGCCAGGCGCATCGCCTCCTCGGGCCGGCCGTCGGCGATGGCCCCGCGCAGGGCGGCGGCGATGTTGTCGTGCTCGGCCTCCAGCGCGGCCAGCCAGTCGAGCTGTTCGGCCCGCCGCAGGTGAGGGTCGGCCGTCTCGGCCAGCTCGGTGAAATAGGCGAGGTGCGCCCGGCGGGCCGCCTCGGTCTCCCCGGCCTCGGCGAGCCGGTCGGCGGCGTACTCCGCGATGACGCCGAGCAGGCGGTAGCGGGGCGCGCCCGCGCCGTCGGCGAGCACCAGCGACTTCTCCACCAGCGCGGTCAGCAGGTCCTCCGCGCCGCAGACCTCCACGGCCGCCTCCAGGCTCGCCCCGCCCGCGAACACCGAGAGCCGCCGCAGCACGCGGCGCTCGTCGTCGGACAGCAGGTCCCAGCTCCAGTCGACGACCGCGCGCAGCGTCCGGTGGTGGGGCAGCGCGGTCCGGCTGCCGCCCGTCAGCAGCCGGAACCGGTCGTCGAGGCGGCGGGCGAGCTGGTCGACCGACATGGTGCGCAACCGGGCCGCGGCCAGCTCGATCGCCAGCGGCATGCCGTCGACCGCCCGGCAGATCCGCGCCATGGCGGCCAGGGTGGGCTCGTCGGCGCCGACGTCCTGGCGTACCAGCGCGGCGCGGTCGCGCAGCAGCCGCAGCGCCGGTTCGGGCGCGAGCGGCTCGACCTGCCACACCACCTCGCCGGTGATGCCGAGCGGCTCGCGGCTGGTGGCCAGGATCCGCAACCGCCGGCACTCGCCCAGCAGCCGGTCGGCGAACGCGGCGGCGGCCTCGACGACGTGCTCGCAGTTGTCCAGCACCAGCAGGATCTCGCGGTCCCGCAGCGCGGTGACGAGCCGGTCGGCGGGCTCCCCGGCGCGCACCCCGCCGAGCAGGGCCTGGTCGCGCAGGCCGATCGCGGTGAGCGCGGCCTGGGCCAGGTCGCCGCCCGGCCGGAGCGGGGCCAGCTCGACCAGCCACACCCCGTCGGGCAGGCCGGGCAGCAGGCGCCGGGCGGTCTCGGTGGCGAGCCGGGTCTTGCCGGCGCCGCCCATGCCGGTCAGGGTGACCAGCCGGTGGCCGGTTGCCAGGGCGGCGACCGCGGCGATCTCGTCGTCCTTGCCGACGAAGGTCGTCAGCTCGGCGCGCAGGTTGGTCGTGCGCCGCTCGCCGCCCGCCTCGCCCCGCAGGACGGCGGTGTGCAGGGCGGTCAGCTCGGCCGACGGGTCGACGCCCAGTTCGTCGGCGAGCCGCTCGCGGGTGCGCTGGTAGAGGGTGAGCGCCTCGGCGCCGCGTCCCGCCTCGGCGAGCGCCCGCATCAGCGCCCCGACGAACCCCTCGCGCAGCGGATGGGCGGCGACCAGGCCGGTCAGCTCGGTGACCAGCTCCGATCCGTGGCCGAGGCGCAGGTCGGCGTCGATCCGGTCGCCGAGCGCCGCGAGGTGGAGCTCGTCGAGCCGGGCGGCGGCGGCGTCGAGGGTCGCGCTGCCGTGCGGCGCGACGTCGGCCAGGGCGGGGCCACGCCAGAGCGCCAGGGCCGACCGCAGCAGCTCGGCCCGCGCCGCGGGCTCGGCGGACCGGGCCTGGACGACCAGGCGCTCGAACCGGGCCACGTCGACCGCGTCGGGGGCCACGGCCAGCCGGTAGCCCCCGGAGTCGGCCTCGATCACCCCGTCGGGCAGCACCCGGCGCAGCCGCGAGACCAGCGCCTGCACGGCGTTCACCTCGTCGGCCGGCGGCCGCTCGCCCCAGATCCAGTCGACCAGCCGCGAACGGGTCACGATCCGGCCGGGCTCCAGGGCGAGCGCGGCCAGCAGGGCCCGCAACCGGGCCCCGGGCACCTCCACCGGGGAACCGGCCTCGTTCCGGACCTCGAACGGCCCGAGCAGATCAACGTGCACAGGGCAGTATCGCCCAATCCCGTGACCAAGCCGCTCGCAAGGGTGCTCCAAGTCGCGATCTCTACCGTCGGATCCATGAAGAAGACACTGATCGCCGCCGGTCTGACCGCCCTCGCGCTCGCGGCCGGGAGCCCCGCCGAGGCCGCCGCCGGCATCCACTGGGGCCCGGTGAAGTCCACCGACGGCCGCGCCGAGGCCGACGTCCGGATCACCCCGTTCACGGCCGAGACCTTCGTCGTGTACGGCAAACTGCGCGACCGGTCGTCGTCGCACTGCGCCTACATCCGGGCGCGTTTCCACTACACGGGCGGCGGCACCGGCTGGAGCCGGGCGAAGACGACGTGCTCCGCGACGTCGTTCCGGTTGAGCTCAGACGGGCGGATCAGGCGCGTCGACGTGAAGGTCTGCCTGTACGCGAACAAGAAGACCTCCCGCTGCCACACCGACAAGATCACGCCGGAGATCATCGCCGGCTGGCCTCAGTAGGCGAAGTAGGTCCCGTCGCCGGACTTCCCGATGACCGAGCCCACACACCGGTAGGAGTGGTCACCCGCCGCGAACGCCTCCTTGGTCGGCGGCAGCACGCTGGGTGACCACTGGTCGGCCGTCACCTTCCGCGCCTTTCCCTGCCGGGACGCCAGCAGCGTCGCCATCGAGCAGAGCTTGGCGACCGTGGGGTGCTTCTCCAGCGTGTCGCCGTTCCAGGTGACGGCGTCCGACGGCATCGGCGCGATGGCGTAGGTCTCCCACGCGTGGTGCGCCTCGCACCCCACGCGGGGGGCGCTGACCGCCCCCGCCAGGCTGAGAATGCTCTCCCAGCACTCGGGTTCCCGCACGCAGGCGGCCCCCGCCGCCACCTTGGCCGCCGCGCAGTTCTCCGTGAACGTCGCCACGTTGGCCGGGATGCCGGGCTCCTTCGGCGCGCCGCCCTCGGCGCCGGTCGGCTCGTAGGTCGCCGGCGGGTCGGCGGTCCGACCTTCGATGACCCAGTAGGCGATGCCGCCGCCCAGGAGCAACGCGAAGAACACCGCCGCGATGATGAATCCGACCGGCGAGGTCCGCCGTACCGGAGGGGGCGACGGCGGGCGGTAGGCGGGCGGCCGGGTGGAGGCGTAGTGCTGCACCGGCCCGTGTTTCGGGTTCAGGGTGGCGGGCCCGCCGACCCGGACGTCCTGGAACGGCGGCCGCAGCGGCGGCGGCTGGTAGGGCGGGGGAGGGGGCACCGGCGCGACCGGGCGCGCGGCGGTCGCGTTGCCGTCGGCGTCGAGCGCCGCCAGGGCGTCGCGCAGTTCGGCGGCGGTCTGGGTGCGCTGCGTCGGGTCGGTGACGAGGGCGTGCCGGAGCACGTTCAGCAACCCCTGCGGCACCCCCGGCACGTCGGGGACCGGCTGCCGGTGCAGCGCCATGATGACCGCGATGTTCGCCACGCCGTTGGCGGGGAACCGGGGCGGCCGCCCGTTCAGCAGCGCGTAGAACGTCGCGGCGAGCGAGTAGACGTCGCCCTGCGCGGTCGGCTCGACCAGCTCGAACGCCTCCGGCGGCGCGTAGGCCGGGGTCAGCGACTCGCGGGTGACCGACAACTCGGCGCCCTCGCCCTTGGACGGCATGGTGGCCAGCCCGAAGTCCGACAGCGCCACCTGGCCGTATCCGTTCATCAGGATGTTGGCCGGCTTGATGTCGCGGTGGAGCACCCCGTTGGCGTGCGCGGCGGCCACGGCGTCGGAGATCTTGATCCCGATGTCGCGCACCTCGCGGGGCGAGAAGGGACCCCGGTCCTTGAGCCGGTCGGCCAGGCTGCCGCCGGGGCACAACTCCAGCACCATGAACGGACGCCCGTCGCCGAGCACCCCGGCGTCGTAGACGTCGGCGACGTTGGGGTGGCCCGACAGGGCCCCGGCCGAGGTGACCTCGCGCATGAAGCGCCGCCGGTCACGGTCGTTGACCAGGACCCGGTTGTCGATCTTCAGTGCGACCTCGCGGCCGACGGCGAGCTGCCGGGCCCGGTACACGATGCCGAACCCGCCCTGGCCGAGGATGCCGAGCACCTCGTACCCCTGGACGAGCGGGGCGCTCGCCTCACTCATGATCCGGGACATTACCGTACAAGCTCACTCTCCGAAGCGGGACAACCGGCCCTTGGACCGGGCATGCCGCAACGTCGCGGTGTAGAGCCACAGGGCCACCCCGACGTAGAGGACGTCCAGCCCGGCGGCCAGCGCGAGCGTGTCCCACGGCACCGGGGCGCCGCCCAGCACCGCCCGCATCCCCTCGAACACGTGGCTGGCCGGAACGGCGGTCGCCAGCCACTGCAACGGCTCGGGCAGCACCGAGACGGGGTAGAAGACGCCGGCGACCGGCTGGAACACGAACACCAGGCTCCACGCGATGACCTGCGCGCCCTCCCCGAACCGCAGCACCGCCGAGATCGCCACCAGCGCCAGCGCCCACCCGAGCACGAGCAGCACCGCCATGAACGGGATCAGCCCGATCCCGACGCTGAACAGCCCGAACCCGTAGAGCACGTACGCCAGCGTCACCATCACCGCCAGCCCGCCCGCGATCTTGATGAGCGAGAAGAGGATCAGCCCCGTGACGTACTCGCCGGGCTTCACCGGGGTGACGTGCAGGTTGATGAGGTTGCGGCTCCAGACGTCCTCCAGGAACCCGATCGACACCTCGTTGGAGGCCCGGTGCAGCACCTGCCACAGCAGCACCGCGCCGAGCAGCATCGACACGATGAACGGCACCTTGTTGGCCTGGAGGAACAGGGTGACGTACCCCCACACCACCAGCTCGATGACCGGCCAGAAAAGGATCTCGAACACCCGGATCGGGCTGCGCCGCATCGCGGCCAGGTCGCGGTAGACCACGCCGGCGACCCGCCGCCACCGGGCCTGTGTGCTGTGCGGCTCGAACGCGATCGCCGTCACGCCGGCACCCCCTCACGCGCGACCTTGAGGAACACCTCTTCGAGGTCGACCACCCCGAAGTGGGCGGCGAGCTCGGCGGCCGACCCGCTGGCCACGATCCGCCCCGCCGACAGGAAGTGGATGGTGTCGCACATCCGCTCCACCTCCCGCATGTTGTGCGAGGTGATGAGCAGCGCCGTCCCGGTCTCCCGGGCGACCGAGACGAGCAGGTGCCGGATCCGCTCCCCGGCGTCGGGGTCGAGCGCCGCCGTGGGCTCGTCGAGGATGAGCAGCTCGGGATCGTTGAGCAGCGCCTTCCCGAGCTGGACGCGGGTGTGCTGCCCCGACGACAGGTCGGCGGTCCGCCGCTTCAGCAGCGGCCCGATCTCCAGCAGCTCGGCGACCTCGGCCACCCGGGCACGGGGGTCGCGGAGCCCGTAGAGCCGGGCGAAGGAGTTCAGCACCTCCCGGACGTGCAGCACCCCCGGCAACCCGAGATAGCTGGCCGAGAAGTTCACCCGGCTCAGCACCTCGGTCCGGTGCTTCTGCAGGTCGAGCCCGAACATCGTGACCCCGCCGGAGTCGGGGGTGACGAGCCCGAGCAGCATGTGCAGGGTGGTCGACTTGCCGGCCCCGTTGGGCCCGAGCAGAGCGGTGATCTCGCCCTGGCCGACGGTGAGACTGACCCCGTCGACGGCCTGAACCGGCCCGAAGCGTTTGGTCAGGGATTGGGCTTCAAGGATGGCCACCGAGCCACGATCCGTCGCGGGGGACGGCCCCCGCAACGCATTTTCGCCGTCGCCCGACCACGAGGGGCGATACTGGCGAGACGCTGGACCGGGAACGGTGAGCCTGCCCGCTCCAGCAGGTGAACGACCACCGCGCCCCCGCCGTCGGCGGACAGCGTCGTCGCGACGGCCGGATCCGTTCGTCAGTAGCCGGGTTCGGTCCACTCGCCCGGGTAGGTGCAGCACAGGCCCCAGCCGCCGTAGTAGCCGTGCCACTGGTTGGTGTTCACCGTGTAGAGCGAGCCGTTGGGCCGCCTGAACCACACCTTGGCGTAGATGTCGTCCTGGGCCGCCGGCTGGTCCTCGTCCAGGTAGTTGCCGTGAATGGTCCGGCTGAAAACCGTCCGGTGGGTGTAGTAGGTGTACAGCCGGTCGTCGCCGCTCCAGCCGTCGGAGCCCATGAGCCGGATGACGTCGAGCTGCTCACCCGGCACCGGTGTGCAGCGGACGTCGATCCGGTGGAATCCGTCCGGGAGGTCGAGGATGGACAGGGTGCACTTCGCGGCGCGGGCATTGGCGGGGGCCGCGGGCACCGCGGCGAGAAGCAGGCCGGACAGCAGGACGAGCCCGGCGTTCACGATCTTCATGGATCTCCTCATGGAATCCATGGAGCCATCCCGCGCCCTCGCCCGGCAGCACCACTTCCGGCGACCTTCCCGGGCGCAATGGACCGTGCGCACGTCGGCCGGACGGTCGCCAGCGGCGTCGAGGCGATCAACGCGGGCCTGGCGGCGCTCAAGGCGGCGGGGTGCGCGGCAAGATCGCGTGGTCGTGGAACCCGGGCTCACACCAGGCGGTGCCCGTAACGATCGATGAACGGCGCGAGGTCGGGATCGCCGAACCGCAGCCGCAGCGCGTCGAAGAGGTCGACCTTGTCGGCGCCGAACCGCGCGATCCGGGCGGCGAAGGCGGCGGGGGTGTAGAACGTGGGCGGGTCGCTCTTGCTGTGGAACTTGTCGGCGTACATGACGAGCGCCTCCTCGCCCGTCTCGGCCACGTAGTCGCCGAGCGGGATCGGCAGGTTCTGCGCCACGATGTCGGCGCGGCGCAGGCCCACGCCCGTGTGGCAGGAGGCGAACCGGCGGATCGGCTCGGGCCACCCGGCCTCGGCGAGGATCTCGTGGCCCAGCACCCCGTGGCGCACGTAGGGGGCGCCGCGCAGCCGGTAGACGCCGATGTCGTGGAGCAGGCAGCCGGCTCGGACCAGGTCGGCGTCGAGGTCCTCCGGGCAGCGGGCGAGGAGCTGCTCGGCGATCGCCCACACGATCTCGCAGTGGGTGAAGACGACCTCGAAGGCCTCCGGCGAGGGGGCGTGCGCGCGGTGCAGCGCGCGGATCTCCCGATCCGTGGGAATCACGTGCCGACCATAGCCGCGAATCGGGACGAGTGCGCCGAAGGCCCTCGGGTAAGCCGGTCAGCCCAGTTCGATGGCGACCTTGGTCCAGCCGGGCTCGCGCCGGTCGAAGGCCTGGTAGGCCTCCAGCACGCCGGGCATCGTCTCCTGCTGGGTGAGGATCGTCGTCGGGTCGGCGGACCCGGCCGCGATCCTGCTGAGCAGGCCGGGCGCGTAACGCCGGTGGTGGCAGTTGCCCATCTTGACCGTCAGGTTGCGGTTCATGGCCGTCCCGAGCGGGAAACTGCCGAAGCCCGGCGGGTAGACGCCCACGATGCCGATGGTGCCGGCCTTGTCGGCCATCTCGACGGCCCAGCGCAGCGCCTGGTCGGGCGCCTCGCCGGGCTCCCACAGATCGTGGCCGGGACGTTCGCGGTCGCGGGCGGGCGGTTCGGCGTCCACCCCGACCGCGTCGATCACCCGGTCGGCGCCCACGCCGCCGGTCAGGTCCTTGACGGCCTCGACCGGGTCCTCGGCGTTGAAGTCGACGGTCTCGGCGTTCTGGAGCCGGGCGGTCTCCAGGCGGTCGGCGTTGCCGTCCACGATGATGACGCGCCCCGCGCCCTGCATCCGCGCCGACAGGGCGGCGAGCTGCCCGACCGGGCCTGCTCCCAGGACCACCACCACGTCCCCGGGGCCGACCTCGGCCAGGCGCGCGCCGAACCAGGCGGTCGGGAAGATGTCGCTGACCGTGATGGCCTGCTCGTCGCTGACCCCGGGCGGGATGGCGACCAGGCCGGTGTGGGCGTAGGGGATGCGGGCGTACTCCGCCTGCAGCCCGTCGAAGGGGCCGGTCGCCTCGGGGCCGCCGAAGAACGCGGTCCCGGCCGCCGGCCCGTTGGGATTGGCGACGTCGCACTGGGCGTGGTAACCCGCCCGGCAGTAGACGCAGCGTCCGCAGCTGATCGTGGAACAGACCAGGACACGGTCGCCGGCGTTGAAGTTGCGGACCTTCGGACCGGCCTCCTCGACGACGCCGACCGCCTCGTGGCCGAGGATCGTGCCCGGGCGCATGCCCGGCATGGTGCCCCGGACCATGTGCAGGTCGGTGCCGCAGATGGCGCTGGTGGTGATGCGGACGACCGCGTCCTCGGGATCCTGGATCTTCGGGTCGGGGACCTGATCGAGTGAGATCTTCCCGGTGTCGTGCCAGACGACTGCCTTCATGGGTTGCCTCCTTCGGCGACGGAAGGTCGTGGCCCTCCTATTGCCGTGCCCGTGACCTCGATCGCCTAACGGCCGATCCGAATGTTCATAACATCCGGATGGTCGGCGTATGCTTCCTCTGTGCTGACCCTCCACACCCTCCGCTGCGCAGGTTCCACCACGCTCGCGCGGCTGGCCGAGGTCGCCGGGCGGGCCGAGCCCGACGTCGAGTCGGAGCTGATCGACCTGGCCGTGGCCGGGCTGGTGACGTTCGAGCCCGGCCCCTTCGGCGGATGGGGCATCACCCCGGCGGGCCGGGCCGCCCACGCGGCCTGGATCGCCGACGAGCTGGCCGCCGCCGGGACCGAGGCGGCCGTGGCCGGGGCCCTCGACCGGTTCCTGCCGCTCAACGCCGAGCTGCTCGACCTGTGCGAGGCGTGGCAGCTGCGCCCCGACGCGCGGGTGCTCGCGCTGCTCGGCGATCTCGACCGGCGGGCCGAGCCGGTCCTCGCCGACCTGGCCGGGGCGCTGCCCCGGTTCGGGCGCTACCGCGTGCGGCTGGCGGAGGCGCTGGCGCGGGTCCGGGTGGGGGAGACCCGTTACGTGACCGACGACATGGCGTCCTACCACGTCATCTGGTTCCAGCTCCACGAGGATCTGCTGCTCACCCTCGGCATCCCGCGGTGAGGTGGGTGCGTCCCCTGCCGTCCGGGGAGCCGGTGGAGGTGATCGGCGGGAAGGCCCACGGGCTGGGCGTCCTGATGCGGCTCGGGCTGGCCGTGCCGGCCGGGTTCGTGATCGGCGCCCACGCCTGCCGCGCCTATCTGCGCGACGGCCGGCTGCCGGGCGGACTGGCCGCCGAGGTGTCGGCCGCCCTCGCGGGGCTGCCCGACGGCGAGGTGGCGGTGCGGTCGGGCGCGGGCGTCTCGATGCCCGGCATGATGACGACCGTCCTCGGCCTGCCCGCCGACCCGATCGGGCCCCTGCTCGACGCGGTCACCGAGGTCTTCGCCTCGTGGCACACCCCCCGGGCCCGGACGTACCGGGAGCTGAACGGCGTCCCCCACGACCTCGGCACCGCCGTGACCATCCAGGCCATGGTGTACGGCGACCGCGACCCCCGCAGCGGAACGGGCGTCGCCTTCACCCGCGACCCGACGACGGGCGCGCCCGCCCCCTTCGGCGACGTCCTGTTCGGGCGGCGGGGCGACGCGGTGGTCTCCGGCCGGGAGGCGACCGTGCCGCTCGGCGAGCTGGCCGGGCGCGAACCCGCCGTGTGGGCCGGGCTGACGCACGCGATGGCGCGGGTCGAGGCGCACTACCGCGACGCCTGCTACCTGGAGTTCACCTACGAGAGCGGCGACCTGTGGTTCCTCCAGGTGCGTCCCGGCCGGTTCACCGGCGCCGCCGCCGTCGTGGTGGCCGCCGACCTGGCCGACGAGGGCGTCATCGGGCGGGCCGAGGCGCTGCTGCGGGTCGCCCCGGAGGACCTCCGGCGGGTGGCCCGCGTCACCGGCCCCGCCGACGTCGTCGCCCGGGGGCTGGGCGCCTGCCCGGGGGTGGCGACCGGACGGGTGGCCACCAGCGCCGAGGCGGCGGTCCGGATGGCCGCCGCCGGGCCCGTCGTGCTGGTGCGCCCGGAGACCTCCCCCCTCGACCTGCGCGGCATCGCGGCCGCCGCCGGGATCGTCACGGCCCGCGGCGGCCCGGCCAGCCACGCGGCCGTCGTCGCCCGCGCGATGGGCAGACCGGCCGTGGTCGGCGCGGCCGGGCTGGTGGTGTCGCCGGGGTCGGTGCGGGCCGGCGGGCGCACGATCCCCGAGGGCGCGCTGGTCACGCTCGACGGGACCAGCGGAGAGGTGGCACTGGGCGAGCCCGCCGTGACCGCGGAACTCGCCGACGCCCACGTGCACCGCCTGCTCGGCTGGGCCGACGACGTCTCGGGCGGCGTCCCCGACCGGCCCGAGGCCGAACGCCTCCGGGCGGCCCACGTCGTCCTCAGACAGTGAAATGGTCATTTTCGTCCCTTGTGTCGCGTGCCACTCCGCAGCACCGGGAAGATCTCCGGACCAGGCGCCGCCACTGAGGGGACACCGTGAACAAGAAGGAAAACCCGGTCGCCAAGGCCGTCGACAAGGTCATCGACGCGATCTCCGACAACGGCGGGGAGGAGATCCCGGGCCGGCCGGGCAGCGCCCCTCCGCAGGTCGCCGAACCGGTCGAGCCACGCGGGCCGCTGCCGCCCAAACCCGACCAGCGCGGCCCCGACCCGTTCACGGCGACCGGTCAGCCGTCGGGTGACACCACCGAGACGCGGGCGCAGGGCGGCGCCTACCTGACCACCGCGACCGGGACGCGCCTGCCCGACACCGACCACTCGCTCAAGGCGGGCCCGCGCGGGCCGGTGCTGCTGCGCGACCACCACCTGCGCGAGAAGATCACCCACTTCGACCACGAGCGCATCCCCGAACGGGTCGTGCACGCGCGCGGCGCGGGCGCCCACGGCGTCTTCCGCGGCTACGGCTCCGCCGCCAAGGTCACCAAGGCCGCCTTCCTCGCCAAGGACGTGGAGACGCCGGTCTTCGTGCGCTTCTCCACCGTGCTGGGCTCGCGCGGCTCAGCCGACGCCGTCCGCGACACCCGGGGGTTCGCGACCAAGTTCTACACCTCCGAGGGCGTCTTCGACCTGGTCGGCAACAACATCCCGGTCTTCTTCATCCAGGACGCCATCAAGTTCCCCGACGTCATCCACGCCGGCAAGCCCCACCCCGACCGCGAGATCCCGCAGGCGCAGAGCGCCCACGACACGTTCTGGGACTTCGTCTCGCTGCACACCGAGGCGACCCACCACACGATGTGGAACATGTCCGACCGGGGCATCCCCCGGTCGTACCGGATGATGGAGGGGTTCGGGGTCCACACCTTCCGCCTGGTCGCCGCCGACGGCGGCACCGTGCTGGCCAAGTTCCACTGGAAGCCGAAGGCGGGCGTGCACTCCCTGGTGTGGGAGGAGGCGCAGATCGTCAACGGGGTCGACCCCGACTTCCACCGCCGCGACCTGGCCGACGCCATCGAGGCGGGCGCCTACCCGGAGTGGGAGTTCGGCATCCAGGTCTTCCCCGACTCCCCGGACCAGACGTTCGAGGGCATCGACCTGCTCGACCCGACGAAGATCGTGCCCGAGGAGCTCGCGCCGGTGCAGCCGATCGGCCTGCTCACGCTGAACGCCAACCCGGCCAACTTCTTCGCCGAGACCGAGCAGGTCGCCTTCCACGTCGGCCACCTCGTGCCCGGCATCGACGTGACCGACGACCCGCTGCTCGCGGGCCGCCTGTTCTCCTACCTCGACACGCAGATCACCCGTCTGGGCGGCCCCAACTTCGTCCAGCTCCCGATCAACCGGCCGCACGCCCCGGTCAACGACATGCTGCGCGACAGCATGCACCAGACCGCCGTGCACACCGGGGTCGCGCCCTACCGGCCGAACTCGCTCGACGGGGGTTGCCCGTTCCAGGCGCCCGGCGGCTACGTGGAGGTGCCGGTCCCGGTCGAGGCGGCGGCCCGCGGCCGGACCGCGCCCGCCTCCTACGCCGACCACTTCAGCCAGCCGCGCCTGTTCTGGCTGAGCATGTCGCCGGTGGAGCAGGCGCACATCATCGCCGCGTACACCTTCGAGCTGAGCAAGGTGTTCGAGCAGGCCATCAGGGAGCGCCAGCTCCAGGTGCTGGCGCGTGTCGACCCCTACCTGTGCGAGCAGGTGGCGCTCGGCCTCGGCCTGCCGGTCCCGGAGGGCAAACCCGAGGTGTACGTCGAGCCGAGCCCCGCGTTGTCGCAGGTCGGCCGCCAGTGGCCGACCACCGGCCGGATCGTCGGCATCGTCGCGGGCGGCGACCTCGACGCCCTGCGGACGGTCCGCCAGGCCGTGCTCGACGGCGGGATGGTGCCGCTGGTGATCGCGCCCGCGGGCGGCGTGCTGCCCGGCCCCGGCGACCCGATCTCGGTGCAGCGCACCTTCGCCGCCGCCCGCTCCGTCGAGTTCGACGCGATCGTGGTGGCGGGCGCGCCCGCGCCGGGACCCGACGCGGTCGGCGCCCGCGACGCCAAGGCGGGCCTGAGCGGCCCGGTCGACCCGCGCGTCTCGCTGATGCTGAACGAGGCCTACCGCCACGGCAAGCCGCTGGGCGGCTGGGACGGCGCGGCCGACGCGTTCGCCTCGGCGGGCATCCCGCCCGGCGCGCCCGGCGTGGTCGTCGGCGAGGCGGGACCGGAGGTGCTGGGCGAGGTCGTCACCCTGCTGGGCGGCCACCGCGTCTGGTCGCGGTTCCCCGCTTCGCTGGGCCCGAACGCCTGACGGGGCTAGATGTCGAGGTCCTCGACGACGGGCGGCCGGCCGAGACCGGTGATCATGTCGTAGAACTCGTCGGGGACCCGGCCGCGCAGCCCCTCGAACGTGTCGAGGACCTCCAGGGTGGCCTCGCCCTGGATGAACCCGTAGTCGGAGTCGGCCAGGCCGAGGTAGGTGCGCAACGCCTCGCGGGAGAACAGGCCCGACAACCAGTTGTCGGCGTCGCGGGTCATGCTGTCGGTCCACTCGGGGGAGCGCTCGACGTGGAGGACGTACTTGCCCTTGCGGGACCGGTAGACCCGGAACGTCTCGGTCCGCTGGCCCACCATGCGGCTCCACTCGCCGAGCAGCACGCCGGAGAAACGCTGCTTGCGCACCGCCGTGCCCTGGCCGACCTTCACGACGACCTCGTCGTAGCCCTCCTGCCGGCCCTCCTCCATCTCGACGTAGCGCCGCAGGGCGGTGCTGATCGCGGCCGAGAGCTTGCCGCCAGCGAGCTCGGTGGCCCGCTGGAAGAGCGGCAGGTCGTCATCCGAGACGTAGATCGTCTTGTTGGGCATCGTCGGCCTCCTCCGTATGCACATGAGCATACGTATGCCGGGCCGGGCGCCAGATCCTGATCTCGGTCGCGGGAAGGCGTTCGGGGAACGGGCCCGCGCCGAGCAGCGCCCGCAGGTCGTGTTCGAAGGCGGCGAGCCGGTCGCCGAACAGGTGCGGCGCGGAGTCGGAACGGGAGAACGTCCAGGCCACGAGGTCGTCGGCCGTGCGGTCGACCGTCTGCCCGGCCGGGACGACGACACGTTCGGCCGGGCCGAACCCGGCCCGCTCCAGCACGAGGTCCTCGCGCCCCGGCGTCCCGTCGACGAGCACGCCCTGCCCGGCCCGGCGCACCGGGCCCAGGTAACGCCGCACCAGGTCGCCGATCTCGGCGTAGGGGGCGGCGAGCGGGCTCTGGACGTTGCCGATGTGCACGAACGCGCCGCCCGGCGGCAGCATCCGCAGGACGGCCGCGGCGACGCGGTCGCGGTCGGTCCAGTGGAACGACTGGGCGAACACCACCGCCTGGAACGCGCCCAGGTCACCGGGCAGGTCCTCGGCCCGCCCGGCCACCCAGCGGACGTTGGCGACGCCCCGGCGCTCCGCCCGCCGACGGGCCTCGGCCAGCATGCCGGGGTCGGGGTCGAGCCCGACCGCCTCTCCGACGAACGGGGCCGCCGCGAGGGTCACGATCCCCGGGCCGCAGCCGACGTCGAGCAGCCGGCTCCGGTCGTCGAGGCCGAGCGCCGCCGCCAGGGTCTCGGCGTAGCCGGGGGCGTAGGGCAGCCGGCCGCGCTCGTAGTGGGGCGCGGCGCCCGCGAACAGGGTCTCGTCCCAGCGCCATCCCTCAGCCATGGGCCCACGGTAGCGGCCGGGTGAGTCCCGAGCGGCCGAGGAGGTGGACGCCCGCCGCGCACCCCCCGCCCAGGCAGGCCAGCGCCACCCACAACAGGGCCGCCCGGTCGAGCAGCGCCCCTACGGCCAGGTTGCCCACCGTGATGCCGATTCCGGCGATCGAGTTGTAGAGGCCGTAGTGGGTGGCGACGAGCCGCCCGCCTGACAGGGCCACGACGGTGTCCATCTCGAACGGGTACGTCAGCGCCGTGCCCACCCCGAGCAGCGCCGCGCACAGCAGCACCGCGCCCGGCCAGGTCGTCAGCGTCAGCGGGACGAACGCCGTCCCCATCAGGGTGAGCCCCCACGTCATGGCCTGCGCGGGCGTCCACCGGGCCCGCGCCCACGCGGTGATCCTCAGCTGGCCGAGCACCGCGATCCCGCCCGACACCACGAACAGCAGCGTCACCGCGCCCGGGTCGCCGAGGGCCAGCGGCAGCGCCAGGTAGACCTGGAACGACAACACGTACGACCCCGTCATCGCCCCCGCGAACAACACGAACGGCCGGTTGGCCAGCACGGCCCGCCAGTCGGCCAGCACCCCCGCAGGCCCGGTCCGCGTCTCGGGGCCGGGCGGCAGCGCGAGCATCTGCACGGCCGTCAGCAGCGCGAACAGCCCGGCGGCCGTCGCGCAGACCAGCCGGAAGTCGGCCGCCATCAGGGCCAGCCCGATCACCGGGCCGAGCAGGATCCCGGCCTGGTAGAAGACGTTGAACAGCGCGAACGCCTCGACCCGCCGGTCCCCGGCCGAATGGGCGAGGTAGGCGCGCACGGCCGGGTTGAACAGCGCCCCCGCGAACCCGGTCATCGCCGAGGCCGCCAGCAGCACCGGCAGGGTGTGCGCGAACCCGAGCAGCGCGAACCCGAGTGTGCGCAGCAGGCATCCGGCGATGATGACCGGCCGGTAGCCGAGCCGGTCGGCGAGGGTGCCGCCGAGCAGGAACAGGCCCTGCTGGCTGAGGTTGCGCACGCCGAGCACCAGCCCGACGGTCCAGCCCGCCAGGCCCAGCCCGCCGGACAGGTGCCCGGCCAGGAACGGCATCAGCAGGTAGAAGGCCACGTTGATGGTGAACTGGTTGACCATCAGCAGCCGCGTCGTCGGGTCGAAGGAGCGCCAGGCCGTCACCGGATCACCATCCGGGTCCAGCGGGTCACCTCGGCCTCGTCGGCCGTCTTGATCTCGTCGGGTTCGCGGGCCGGCGGCCGGTGCAGCAGGCCGTGGGCGGCGCACCAGCCGTCGTCGTAGATCGTCGTGCCGTAGCGGGCCGGGCCGTCGGGGAAGACGGCGGCGATGCGGGTGTCCGGCGGCAGGGTGCGGGCCAGCCACGACGCGACGACGGTGACCGCGCCGACGCTCCACCCGCCGGTCGTGTAGTGGGTGGCCGCGAGGGTCCGGCAGGCCCAGACCGCCTCGTTGGCGGCCACCCAGTGCACCTCGTCGAACTCCCCGTGGGCGACGTTGCGCGGGTGGATGCTGCTGCCCAGGCCGCGCATCAGCCGGGGCCGGGCCGGCTGGCCGAAGATCCTCGACCCGACCGCGTCGACCCCCACCAGCCCGACGCGCGGGTCGCGCCGCCGCAGCGCCCGCGTCACCCCGGCCGAGTGGCCGCCGGTCCCGACGCTGCACACCAGCACGTCGACCCGCCCGAGCTGCTCGACCAGCTCGTCGGCCAGGCCCGCGTACGCGCCGACGTTGTCGGGGTTGGCGTACTGGTCGGGGCAGTAGGCCCCCGGGTGCTCCGCCAGCAGTTCGGCCACCCGGTCGAGCCGGGCCCGCTGCCAGCCGCCGTCGGGATGGGGCCGGGTCACCGTCTCGACCCGCACGCCGTAGGCGGAGAGCAGCCGGTGGACGAGGGGCTCCATGCCGGGGTCGGTGACGACGGTGACCGGATGGCCGTACACGATCCCGGCGAGCGCCAGCCCCAGGCCGAACGTGCCGGACGTCGACTCCACGATCATCGCGCCCGGCGCGAGCTCGCCGCGCTCCCTGGCCCGCCCGACGATGTGCAGGGCGGCCCGGTCCTTGAGACCGCCGGGGTTGACCGCCTCCAGCTTGGCCCAGAAGCCCCGCCCGGCGGGGGCGAAGGGCTCGGTGATCAGGCGTACCGGGGTGCCGCCCACCAGTTGAGAAGACATGTCGTCACGCAAAGTAACCGAACTTTCCGCGTGTTTGGTGGTGCCCCGCCGGTCCCGGCGGCCGGGGCGGCGCATAATCGAGCAGCCCCCCAGCCGTACCGAAGGGGGAGACGTGACCCTGTCACGCCGCGCGATGCTCACCGGCCTGCCGCTGTCGCTCATGGCCCGCCCCGCGACCGCTCTCGCGGCGCCCGCGGGCCCTCCCGGGCGGCTCGCCCACGACGAGGTGTTCTGGCGGTCGGTGGCGGCGGCGTTCCGGGTCGACCCCGGCTTCGTGAACCTGGAGAACGGCTACTTCGGCAGCATGCCCGAACCCGTCAGGCTGGCCTACCACGCCCACTCCGACCGGTTGAACGCGGAGAACAGCCGGTTGCTGCGCACGGCCTACCGGCAGCACGCGGAGGAGGCGGCGGCGCGGATCGCCGGGCTCCTGGGCGTGACGAAGGAGGAGATCGCCTTCACCCGGGGCGGCACCGAGGCCCTGCAGAACCTGATCACCGGCTACCGCCGCCTCGCCCCCGGCGACGCGGTCATGTACGCCGACCTCGACTTCCACACCGGCCAGTCGGCCCTGAACTGGCTGGCCGACCGGCACGGCGCCCGCGTCGAACGCCTGGTGATCCCCGAACCGGCCACCCGCCAGGCGGTCCTGGACGCCTACGCCGCCGCCCTGGAGACGACCCCGCGGCTGCGGCTGCTGCTGCTCAGCCACATGAACAACCGCACCGGCCTGGTCGTGCCCGTGGGCGAGATCGTCGACCTGGCCCGCGCCCGGGGCGTCGACGTGATCGTCGACGCCGCCCACTCCTGGGGCCACCTCGACTTCACCCTGCCGGCGCTGAAGGCCGACTTCGGCGTCTTCTCGCTGCACAAGTGGATGGGCGCGCCCCTCGGCAGCGGCTTCCTCTACATCCGCAGGGAGCGTCTGGCCGACGTCGCCCCCGTGTTCGGCGACGAGTCGCAGGCGGCCGACATCCGGTCGCGGGTGCACTCGGGCACCATGGACGTCGCCCCCATCCTCAGCGTCGGCGCCGCCCTCGACTTCCACGAGAGCCTCGGCGCCCCGGCGAAGGAGGCCCGCCTGCGCTACCTCCGCGACCGCTGGGTCCACCAGATGCGCGACCTGCCCATCGAGATCCTGACCCCGGACGACCCGGCCATGTACGGCGGCATGACCGCCTTCCGCCTCGCCGGGCGCACGTCGAAGGCCGACAACACCGCCGTCGTCGACCACCTCTACACCCGGCACCGCATCTTCACCGTGCACCGCGACGGCGTCGCCAAGGGCGACTGCGTGCGGGTGACCCCGGCCCTGTTCACCTCGGCCGCCGACGTCGACCGCCTCGCCGCCGCCCTGCGGGAGCTGACCGGGCGCTGACGGGGTCAGGTCACCGCGGGCCTGGCGGGGGGCGGCGGTTCCGGCGGTGCCGCCGGCGGGCCCTCGTCGGGGGAGCGGCCCTTGGCGTTGCGGATGAGGGCCACGATCACCGAGGCCACCGGGGCCGCCAGGAACGCGCCCATGATCCCCGCGACGACACTGCCCACCGCCAAGGCCACCAGGATCACCGCCCCGGGCAGGTCGAGCGCCTTCCCGTAGATCAACGGCGCCAGGACATGCCCCTCGAGCTGCTGCACGAGAATCGTCACCGCGATCACGATCACGGCCACGATCCACCCCTTGGCGACGAACGCCACCACGGCCGCCAGCAGGCCCGCGAACAGTGCCCCGATGACCGGCAGGAACGCGCCGACGAACGTCAGCACCGCCAGTGGCAGTGCAATCGGCACCCCGAGGACCCACAGCGTGATGCCGATGAAGAACGCGTCGACGAACCCGACCGCCGCCACGCCGCGGACGTAGCGGCCGATCACGTCGAACACGATGCGGCAGGTGTTCAGGATGTGGCCGCGGCTGCCGCGCGGCGCCAGGTCGGCCACCCAGTGGACCAGGTGGTCGCCGCCGTGGACCAGGTAGACCGCCAGGATCAGGGCGAGCACCCCGCCGACCACGATCTCGCCGGCGGTGCGGACCCCCGTGAGCGCCCCCGACGCGATCTCCTGGCCGCGCTCCGACAGGTATGTCTGGACGTCGACGACGATCTCCTGGATTTTCGCCTGGTCCAGGCCGAACCCCGCGGCGGTCTTCTGCAGGTCGGTGACCACCTGGCCGATGCTGGCGTTGAGCTCGGCGAACCCGTCGATGGTCGGCGGCACCAGCAGCGCGATGAAGGCGGCCAGCACGACGATCACGCCGATGAAGGCGCCCATGGTGGACAGGGTCCGGTTCAGGCCGATGTCGCGCAGGGCGCGGGCCAGGGGCATCATGAGCGTGGTGATGAAGACCGCCAGGATGATGCTGATGGCGACGGTTTTGACCTGGTAGACCATCCACAGGATCACTGCTGTCAGGGCGATGAGGATCAGGATCCGCCCCGCCGTCTTGGCGGCCCTCGTCAGGCCGTCCCCTTCCTCCGCCGGATGTGCCATCGGCGTCCCTCCCCGTGACGTTCGGTGCTCGCCGATGATCGCAGAGATGACGGGGTAGGGGCCAGCTTCCGCGTGGCCGGGACGAGCGCCACGAGGACGGCACGGGGAGAGGGATTCAGGTCGAGCCCGCCGGCTCCAGGTCGTCCTTCACCTCGGGGTCCCCGGCGTCGGCGGTGTAGTCGCGCGGCCGGGTCCCGTCCACGCCCTCGGACGACCCCAGGCGGCGGGCCACCACCGTCACCAGGGCGGCGACCACCAGGTTGACGATCAGGGCCAGGAACCCGGCGTAGATCGTCATCGGCGTGTCGAAGCCGAGCTTGCTCAGCGGGAACGCCGAGCCGCCGAAGTGGGCGTGGTTGTTGGCTGGGTTCGCGATGTTGTAGAGCAGGACCATCCCGGCCGTCATCCCGGCCGTCCAGCCGGCGATCAGCCCCACCCGGTGGAACCACCGCGTGAACAGCCCGAGCGCCACCGACGGCAGCGTCTGCAGGATGATCACCCCGCCGATGAGCTGCAGGTCGATCGAGAACTGGGGGTCGATCAGCAGGATGCACAACACCGCGCCCACCTTGACGACCAGCGAGGTCAGCTTGCTGACCCGGGCCTCCTGCGCGTCGGTGGCGTCGCGCCGGACGTACTCCTTGTAGATGTTGCGGGTGAACAGGTTCGCCGCCGCGATCGACATGATCGCCGCAGGGACCAGCGCGCCGATGCCGATGGCCGCGAACGCGACGCCGGTGAACCAGTCGGGGAACATCCGGTCGAACAACTGTGGCACGACCGTGTTCACGTCCTTCCCGATCGGGGTGATCCCGGCCGCGATGGCCATGTAGCCGAGCAGCGCGATGAGCCCCAGCAACAGGCTGTAGGCCGGCAGCGCCGACATGTTCCGCTTGATCACGTCGCGCGACCGCGAGGCCAGCACCCCGGTCACGCTGTGCGGGTAGAGGAACAGCGCCATCGCCGAGCCCAGAGCCAGGGTGACGTACTGGAGCTGGTTGTTGGCGTTCAGCAGGATCCCGTCACCGGGCGCGGGGGTGCCGGCGAACTTCGCCTCGGCCGCGTCGAAGATCGACCCGAACCCGCCGAGCCGCGCCGGGATGTAGATCACCGCGACGAGGATCACCAGGTAGATGAGGATGTCCTTCACGAACGCGATCAGCGCCGGCGCGCGCAGGCCGCTCTGGTAGGTGTACGCCGCCAGGATGGCGAACGCGATGATCAGCGGCAGGTCGCCGGTCACGCCCATCGTCTTCAGCACGGCCTCGATGCCGATGAGCTGCAGCGCGATGTACGGCATCGTCGCCACGATCCCGGTGATCGCCACCAGCAGCGCCAGGGTCGGCGAGCCGAACCGCACCCGCACGAAGTCGGCCGGCGTCACCAGCCCGTGCACGTGGGACACCGACCAGAGCCGGATCAGCACCAGCATCACCAGCGGATAGGTGATGACCGTGTAGGGCACCGCGAAGAACCCGGTCGCCCCGGCCCCGAACAGCAGCGCCGGCACCGCCACGAACGTGTACGCCGTGTAGAGGTCCCCGCCGACCAGGAACCACGTGATCCACGACCCGAAGTTGCGCCCGCCCAGCCCCCACTCGTTGAGCGAGGCCAGATTGTCGGCCCGCCGCCACCGCGCGGCCACGAAGCCCATGCCGCTGACCAGCAGGAACAGGACGGTGAAGATGACGATCTCGGTGATGTGCTCGTTCATCGGCGGGTCACCCGGTAGACGATCAGGGTCGCCGACACGCTGACGACGAGGAAGGCGAGCTGCAGCCAGTAGAACAGCGGAACGCCGAACAGCCGCGGCTCCTCATGGTTGAACAGGGCCGGTACGAGCGGGATGACCACGGCGAGCAGCAACACCCAGTTCCAGCGGCTGCGGTCCGATCTGGGGGAACGTGGATCCGTCAACGGACTCTCCTTCCGACAGGTTGTCGATTGGAGCGTAAAGTGACGGGTGTCACAGGTGGAGCTCCCATCGACGAGCGGCAGCCTGGACGCGCCGAGTGGTCATGTGCCCGGCCATTCGCCCGACATGTGGAGTCCGGCGTGTTATTGTGTGCCGCATGCGAATTCCTCAGCAGCAGTGGTGGCGCCGCTAGCAGGCGGCCCTCAGCTCAGGTTTTCGCGAAATCGAAACAGGCCGCCCCGGGATTGGGCGGCCTTCTGCGTTTCCGCCCCCGGGGCATGAACGGATCAAGGGGCGACAGTGGAGACCAGCGGTTACACCACGGCGGGCGGCATCGGGGTCGAGCGCGTGGTGCGCGCCGTCCCCGAGGCGGCCCTCGACGAGATCGTCGACTCGCTCGGCACTCGCCGGGGCGGGGCGTTCTCCTCGGGGATGGACTATCCGGGCAGGTACAGCCGATGGGCCTTCGGCTACGCCGATCCCTGCCTGGAGCTCGTCGCGCGGGGCCGGCGCATCTCGGCCCGCGCGCTCAACGACCGGGGCGCCGTCGTGCTCCCCGCCGTCGCGGCCTGTCTCCGCGCCGCCGGTGAGGTCGTCGGCACGCCCACCGCCACCTTCACCGAGGTCGAGGTGCCCGAGTCCGACGAGTGGCTGCCCGAGGAGATGCGCTCGCGCCGCCCCACGGTCTTCACCGCGATCCGCGAGGTCATCGCCGCGTTCAAGGGCGACGACCAGCACCTGGGCCTCTACGGCGCGTTCGGCTACGACCTGGCCTTCCAGTTCGAGCCGATCCGCTACCAGCTCACCCGCCCCGACGACCAGCGCGACCTGGTCCTCCACCTGCCCGACCGCCTCGTGGTGATCGACCGGGTGAAGGAGACCGTGCTGGAGTACTCCTACGAGTTCGCCTACGAGGGCCGCGAGACCAAGGGCCTGCCGCGGACCGGCGACTCCCGTGAGCTGGTCAAGGCCGTCGACATCCCGGCCGACCCCGTCCGGGGCGCCTACGCCGACGTCGTGGCCAAGGCCAAGGAGAAGTTCAAGCGCGGCGACCTGTTCGAGGTCGTGCCCGGCCAGGTCTTCCACGCCCCGTGCGACGACCCGCCCGCCTTCTACCGGGGGCTGCGCACCAGCAACCCGGCGCCGTACGAGTTCATCCTCAGCCTCGGCGACGGCGAGCACCTGGTCGGGGCCTCGCCGGAGATGTACGTCCGGGTCACCGGCGAGCGGGTGGAGACCTGCCCGATCTCCGGCACCATCGCCCGGGGCGCCAACCCGGTCGAGGACGCCGAGGCGATCCGCACCCTCCTGTCCAGCGTGAAGGAGGAGTCGGAGCTGACCATGTGCACCGACGTCGACCGCAACGACAAGTCGCGCATCTGCGTGCCCGGCTCGGTCAAGGTCATCGGCCGCCGCCAGATCGAGATGTACTCGCGGCTGATCCACACCGTCGACCACATCGAGGGTTACCTGCGCCCCGAGTTCGACGCCCTCGACGCCTTCCTCACCCACATGTGGGCGGTGACCGTCACGGGCGCGCCGAAGACGTGGGCGATGCAGTTCATCGAGGACCACGAGGCCACCACCCGCCGCTGGTACGGCGGCGCGGTCGGCTTCATCGGCTTCGACGGCTCCATGAACACCGGCCTCACCCTGCGCACCGCCCAGATCAAGAACGGCGTGGCGACGGTCCGGGCGGGCGCGACGCTGCTGTTCGACTCCGACCCCGACGCCGAGGAGCGCGAGACCGAGCTCAAGGCCAGCGCCCTGCTGGGCGCGCTGGCCGCGGTCGGCCGGGGCGAGGTCGCCCAGGAGGCCGTCGCGGCCGAGCAGCCGGGCGAGGGCCACACCGTCCTCCTCGTCGACTACGAGGACTCGTTCGTCAACACCCTGGCCGACTACTTCCGCCAGCAGGGCGCCAGGGTCGTCACGCTGCGCCACGGCTTCCCGCTCGCGATGATCGAGCAGGTCGCGCCGACCCTGGTCGTGTTGTCGCCCGGCCCCGGCTGGCCGAGCGACTTCGGCACCGACCGCCTGATCGCCGCCCTCTACGAGCGGAGCCTGCCGGTCTTCGGGGTCTGCCTCGGCCTGCAGGCCATGGTCGAGCAGGCGGGCGGGCAGCTCGACCTGCTGCCCTACCCGGAGCACGGCAAGCGCGGGCAGATCAAGCGCGAGGGCGACAGCGCGCTGCTCGACGGGCTGCCCGAGGCGTTCACCGCGGCCCGCTACCACTCGGTGCACGCCAAGCACCCGGGCGTGCAGGGGTTCACGGTCACGGCGGCCACCGCCGACGGCGCCGTCATGGCGATCGAAGACCCCGTCAACCGCCGGTTCGGGGTGCAGTTCCACCCCGAGTCGATCCTCACCACCGAGGGCGGCGCGGGCGCGAAGATCATCGCCAACGTGCTCCGGCTGACCCGGTAAAGATCGCACCGATCGCCTGACCGCCCGGCGTCCCCGGCTCTAAAGTCCTGTCCCTGTCGTAAAAGGGGGACGAGGGAAATGACGCCGGTGCTGCCGGGTCCGGTCCGGGCGGCGCTGGCGGCGCCCCTGGTCGACCACCACTGCCAGGGGGTGCGCCGCGACGACCTGGTCAGGGCCCAGTTCGAGACGCTGATCACCCGGGCGGGCCATCCCGCGCCGCCCGGGACGACCCATTTCGACACCCCCGAGGGGGTGGCGATCCGGCGCTGGTGCGCGCCCGTCCTGGGGCTCGAACCGCACACCCCGGCCGCCGTCTACCTGGCCCGGCGGGCCGAACTGGGCGCCGCCGAGGTCAACCGGACGCTGCTGCGGGCCGCCGGGGTCGTCGCGTTCCTGGTCGACACCGGCACCGATGTTTCGCCCGACCTGCTGTCGGTGGCCGAGACCGGACGGCTCGGGGGCGCGGCCTCCGACGAGATCGTCCGGCTGGAGCGGGTCGAGCAGGACGTCGCGGAGGAAGGGCTGAGCGCGCCCGCCTACCTCGACCGGCTGCGGGGCGAGGTGGCCGCGCGGGCCTCCCGGGCGGTCGGGTTGTCGACCGTGATCGGCTACCGCTGCGGGCTCGACGTCGATCCGGTCCGGCCGGCGCGCGGGGCGGTGCTGGCGGCGGCCGGGCGGCGGGCCGCCGAGCCGAAGAAGCCGCTCGCCGACCCGGTGCTGCTGCGCCACCTGCTCTGGACCGGCGTCGACGTGGCGCGGGAGCGGGCCATGCCGCTGCAGATCCCGTGCGGCCACTCGGGGGTCGAGCTGGGCCTGCTGCACCGGTCCGACCCGACCGCGCTGGTCCCCTTCATCAGGGCGCTGGGCCCGCTCGGGGTGCCGGTCATCCTGCTGCACTGCTCGCCGTACGAGCGCGCCGCCGCGTTCCTGGCCGCCGCCTTCCCCCATGTGCACATCGACGTCCGCGACGGGCTCCCCGAGGTGCTCGGCCTGGCGCCGTTCCACAAGATCATGTTCGGCTCGGGCGGGTGGGGCGTCGCCGAGACCGTCTACCTGGGGGCGCTGCGGCACCGCACCGTGCTGGCCCGCGAACTGGCCGCCCGCATCGACGCGGGCGACTGGTCGGGCGCAGACGCGGAACGGGTCGCGGGGATGATCGGGTCGGGGAACGCTCGTCGGATCTACCGACTCTAAATCGTCTTCAGGTAGGAGGAATCAGCAGATCTTGGCAGAAAGACTTGAAACGCCATGACTGCCATAGAGATCCGCAACCTCAGCAAGTCGTTCGGCGCCGTCCGCGCCGTCGACGACGTCTCCTTCACGGTGGAAGCCGGCACCGTCACGGGCTACCTCGGCCCCAACGGCGCCGGCAAGACCACCACCCTGCGTTCCCTGCTCGGCCTGGTCACCCCCGACTCGGGGGAGGCGCTGGTCAACGGGCGGCGGTACGCCAGCCTCGACCACCCGCTGAACGAGGTCGGCGCGGTCCTGGAGGCCACCAGCTTCCACCCCGGCCGCACCGCCCGCGACCACCTGCGCATCATGACCACCGCGGCGGGCCTGCCGGCCTCCCGGCCCGACGAGGCGCTCGAACAGGTCGGCCTCGCCGACGCCGCCCGCAAGCGGGTGGGCGGCTTCTCCCTCGGCATGCGCCAGCGGCTGGCCCTCGCGGGCGCGCTGCTCGGCCAGCCGAAGATCTTCATCCTCGACGAGCCCGCCAACGGCCTCGACCCGGCGGGCATCCAGTGGCTGCGCGGCTTCCTGCGCCACCTGGCCCACGACCTGGGCGCGGCCGTGCTGGTCTCCAGCCACGTGCTGGCCGAGGTCGAGCAGACCGTCGACAACGTGGTGATCATCGCCAAGGGCCGGCTGGTCCGCCAGGGCAGCCTCGCCGAACTCACCGGCAACGGCGGCGGCGCGGTCCGCGTGAAGACCAAGGACGACTTCGCCCCGGCCCTGCGCGCCGCCGGCGCCGAGGTCGAGGAGGTCGAACCCGGCGTGCTGCGGGTCAAGGGCCTGGACGCCGAGGAGATCGGCCGCCTCGCCCTCGACCAGCGGGTGCTCCTCACCGAGGTCGCCCAGGAGCGCTCCGACCTGCAGAGCGTCTTCCTCGAACTGACCGGCGAGGGGGCCCCGGCATGACGAACCTGATCCGCGCGGAGCTCCAGAAGCTCTTCACCACCCGCCTGTGGTGGGCGATGGCCCTGGTCATGCTCGCCCTGACCACGCTCGGCCTGGCGTTCCTGATCGCCCAGGCCGGGGCCCCGGCGCCCAACGGCCAGCCCGCGCTGCCCGCCCTCGACGACCCGGCGTGGTTGCCGCTGGCCCTCAGCAACGCCAACGGCAACATCTTCACGATGATCCTCGGCATCGTGCTGATGACCGGTGAATACCGCTACCAGACGATCACCGGCACCTTCCTGACCACACCCAAGCGCGGCCGGGTCATCGCCGCCAAGCTGGGCGCGGGCGTGATCATCGGCGCGTTCTTCGCGGTCGTCTCGCTGCTGTTCACCGCCGTCGTCGCCGTCACCGCCGTGCTGATCGGCGGCGGCACGGTCGACCTGACGGCCAACCGCATCCCGCAGCTCGCGGTCGGGGTGCTGGCCACGATGATCCTCTACGCCCTGTTCGGCATCGGCCTGGGCGCGCTGGTGCGCAACCAGGTGGCCGCGCTGATCGGCGGCGTCGTCTGGGCGTTCGTGATCGAGTCGATCCTCAGCTCCTTCCCCGCCCTCCAGGCGGTCGGCAAGTGGCTGCCCGGCGGGGCGGCGCAGGCGCTGATGAGCATCGACTTCGACACCGGCCTCGGGGAGTCGAACCTGCTGCCCGCCTGGGGCGGCGCGCTGGTCCTGATCGGCTACGCCCTGCTGTTCGCCGTCATCGCCAACCTCACCACCACCCGGAGAGACATCACCTGAGGTCGTTATGCTCATGGCCCATGGTGAAGCTGCAGAGTGATGTATCCGTCGAACTGGTCAAACACAGCGCGTCCGACTCGGACGTGCTGTGGGCGGCCCGGGTCTCGACGGCGGGGGAGCAGTCGCTTGAGGAGATCCACAAAGACCCCGAGCGGTCGAAGGGCCTGATCAACTTCCTGATGCGCGACCGCCACGGGTCGCCGTTCGAGCACAACTCGATGACCTTCTTCATCAGCGCGCCGATCTTCGTCTTCCGCGAGTTCCACCGCCACCGCGTGTGGTCCTACAACGAGGAGAGCGGCCGCTACCGGGAGCTGCAGCCGGTCTTCTACGTGCCCGGCCCCGACCGCAAGCTGGTGCAGGAGGGCCGCCCCGGCAAGTACGTGTTCGTCGACGGCACCCCCGAGCAGCACACCCTCGTCTCCGAGACGATGGAGGAGTCCTACCGGGCCTCCTACGCGGCGTACCAGAAGATGCTCGAGGCCGGGGTGGCCCGCGAGGTGGCGCGGGCCGTGCTCCCCGTCGGGCTGTTCTCCTCCATGTACGCCACCTGCAACGCCCGCGCGCTGATGCACTTCCTGTCGTTGCGCACCAAGGACGAACGGGCCGTCGTCCCGTCGTTCCCGCAGCGCGAGATCGAGATGGTGGCCGAGAAGATGGAGGCCCTGTGGGCCGGGCTGATGCCGCTCACCCACGCCGCCTTCAACGCCAACGGGCGCGTCTCCCCCTGATTTGAGTACCCGGGTGCTCAGGCGCCCGCCGCCGGGCGGCTCCATCCTGCGATGACGAACATCGCGGAAGGAGCACCCCGAAATGAGAAGACTGCAGGCCGCCCTGACCGGGTTACTGGTCGTGGCGGCCGTTCTCGTCGCCCCGCCCGCCCACGCGGCGACCGTGAAGGTCACCGTCCACCTCTACCGCGTCGTCGAGATCTCCTGCGACGAGGGCGAGGGGGAGGCATGCGGCAACGACTACTACCCGAAGTTCAAGATCGGCAATGAGGAGCTCTACGACGGCAAGGACGACTTCTGCTGCGCCCACGGAGGCGACTTCCGGACCAACTGGATCCACTCCGCCGACGTCGACACCAGCCAGAACCCGGTCGACATCCACATGGAACTGTGGGACCAGGACGACCTCAGCGCCGACGACGCCATCGACTGGGGCGCGCCGGGCGACCACGTCGACCTGAAGTTCGACCTGAACACGTGCCGGTTCACCGGCAGCGGCCTGACGGCGCAACAGGGCGCGGGCGTCACGTCGCTGGCGGGGGAGAGCGAGCAGAGCGCCGTCGACTCGGCGCGCGGCTACTTCACCATCACCACCCCCGACTGCCTGGAGAAGGCCAAGACCACCGACGGCGACGGCGACGGCCTCATGGACGTCTGGGAGGCCCCCGGCCGCGGCCTCGACGCCGACGGCGACGGCACCGTCGACCTGCCCCTGGGCGACATGGGCGCGCTGCCCTACCGCAAGGACCTGTTCGTCGAGGCCGACCACATGAAGGACGCCGCTCCCGTGGCGGGGGCGATCACCGACGTGGTGAACGCGTTCGCCGCCGCCCCGGTCGACCAGTACGAACCCGGCAAGTACCGCGGCGTCAACCTGCACGTGCTCAGCGGGGAGGAGGTGCCCCGGATCGACGTCGTGAAGTTCCACGACCCCGGGACGGGTGACCTCGACGACTTCAACGACCTCAAGAGCGGCAAACCCGACCTCCCCTGCGACGGCCACTTCGGCACCGCGGCCGATCGCGCGAGCCCGAACTGCGCGAACATCCTGAACGCGCGCCGCCAGGTCTACCGCTACATGATCTTCGGCCATCAGTACGAGGCCGACCCCGACTCCTCGGGCCAGGCCGAGATCGACGAGGTCACCCTCGAAGGCGGCAACGACTTCATCGTCACCGTCGCCACCTGGGACTTCGACGACGACGCCGAGCGGCGGGTGATCGAGGGCTCGACGTTCATGCACGAGCTCGGCCACACGCTGAGCCTCGGCCACGGCGGCGGCGACCACGTCAACTGCAAGCCCAACTACCTGAGCGTGATGAGCTACGTCTTCCAGTTCCCGCGCCGCGACCCGAACCGTCCGCTCGACTACAGCAGCGCCGCCAAGGGCACCGCCTTCGGCGTGCCGCTGAAGGAGACCGAACTCGACGAGAACAAGCGCCTCCACGCGACGGCGAACCCGGCCCGCAAGATGATCTGGGGCCTCAACGGCAAGTGGCGGCTCGACGACGCCAACGACCAGGCCCTCGACTGGAACGACGACAAGACGCTCGAAACCGACGCCGATGCCGACATCAACTGGATCGACTCCATCGGCGACCCGGGCAAGGGCTGCAACATCCAGGAGAAGACCGAGCTCAAGGGCCACGACGACTGGGCCGGCATCCAGTACAACCCCCGCCTGCACGTCGGCTTCTTCGCCGACGGCCTGCGGCGGAACCTGCCCGTGGAACTGACGGAGACCGACTACAAGGCGATGGCGCAGCAGGCCGACCTGAAGCTCGCCAAGACCGCCGACCGCGCGACGGCGACGGGCGGCGACACCATCTCCTACACCGTCGGCGTCACCGACCTCGGCCCCGGCCCGGCGAAGGCGATCGAGGTCACCGACACCCTGCCCGACGGAACGGTCCAGCGCCGCACGCTGCCCGACCTGGCCGCCGGGGCGACCACGACCACGCCGTTCAGCTACCAGGTGCCGTGTGAGGTCACCGACGGCACGGTGATCACCAACACCGCCACGGTCACCGGCACCGACGCCGAGGGCGTGCCCGACCCGTCGCGGACCGACAACACCGCCTCGGTGGAGACGACCGCGCGGGCGCCCAAGCTCACCGTGGCCCAGACGGCGACCCCGTCGGTGCGCGCGGGCGAGGCGATCACGTACACGATCACCTACGCGAACGCGGGCGGTGACGCCGCCTCGAACGTGGCCGTCACGGCGACCCTGCCGAAGGACGTCTACTACAGCACGCCGCTCGACCTGGGCGCCGGGCCGAAACCGGCCACGGTGACCCTGAACGCCGACGGCACCCGGACCCTCACCTGGAACCCCGGCGACCTCGCCGCGGACTCGGGCGACCGGGCGATCGTCTTCACCGCCCGGCCGACCCTGCTCGCCCTCCAGGGCGCGGTGTTCACGGCGACCGTGTCGGTGGCGTACAAGAACGGAAGCGGGGCCTGCGTCTTCGCCCCGGTCACCGCCTCGTCGTCGACCACGGTCACCGTCGTCGCGCCGGGCCGGAACCCGATGGTACGGGCGTTGTGGGCGCTCCGCGACGACCTGCGCACGGCCGAGGTCCTGGCCCGGGTGCAGGCGACCGACACCCGCTGGGACGGCGCCGACGGATCGGCCCCCGACGGCAGGTTGTCGCAGCAGGAGGCGGACGCGGTGTTCTTCCTGCCGGTCACGCAGCCGCGCACGCTGCGCGCCGACCTGCTGGCCGCCCTGCTCAACACGGCGACCCGCAGGATCAACGCCGGCACCGTCGTGAGCACGCCCACGACCAGGGCCCTCGGCCTGGGCACGGTCGGCGACACCGTCCGCTACGCCCAGACCACGCTGGCCCAGCCGCCGTCGGTGCCGAACCTGGTGCGGTACGCCAAGACCGGCGTCGTCCTCACCGAGGTCAACGCCGGGGTGGCGGAACGGTACTAGCTCAGCGCGGGAAGCACGTAGACCTCGGCGCCCGGGGGGAGCTCGCAGTCGAGCCCGCCCAGGCGCCGGGCGTTCTCCCCGCACACGAAGATGCCGATGTGCCGCCGAAGCGCGCCGTATTCGTCGCGCAGCCGCCCCTCCAGGTCCGGGTGGGTGCGGCGCAGCGTGTCGAGCGCGCCCCCGAGAGTCGGGGTCTCCGACTCCCCGGGCGCCACGGCGAACACGCGCACCTGGGTGTCGTCGCCGATCCAGTGGCGCAGGGTGGTGGGCAGCACGAAGGTCACCAGGGTGACCGGCCGGGCTTTCATCCGTTCATCGTGCCAGGCCCGCGGCGTTCGCGGGCGCGGTTCAGGGTTCGCCCTGGATCGCGTCCCGGTGGATGGACGACAGCGGCACCCCGCTGTCGAGCAGCCGCCGCACGGTCGTGTTGACCATGGTCGCCGGTCCGCACACGTACACCTCGTGGCCGGTCCACGTGTTGATCCTCGGCACCACCTCGTCGAGATCGCCCCGCATGCCCGTGTACGAGTCGTCGTGCGACACCACCGGCAGCACGCTCAGCCACGGGAAGCCCGACTCCAGGCGGCGCAGGTCGGGCAGGTCGTAGAGCTCGGACGCCCGGCGGGCGCCCACGATCATGGAGATGTTGGGCCGCCGTCCCGAGGAGATGACCTGCTCGACGATGGCCTTGAGCGGGGCCAGGCCCGTGCCGCCCGCCACGCAGAGGATGTCGCGCTCGCCGTCGGGCGGGGCCATGGTGCCGACCGGCGGGCCGAGGAGGATCTGGTCGCCGATCTTGGTGTGCTGCGCGAGCGCGGTGCTCACCCAGCCGCCCGGCAGGGTGCGCACGTGCAGCGTGATGGTGTTGTCGGCCCGGGGCGCGTTGGCGATGGAGTAGGTCCGCCAGACGCGGGGCCAGCGGGCGACCTGCACATTGACGTACTGGCCCGGCACGAAGTCCATGCGCTGGCCGGGCCGGAGCGTGACGACGGTGATGTCGGGCGCGCGGCGGTCGTGGTCGACCACCTCGGCCAGCCACCAGGCGGGGTTCCTGCCCGCGTCGGCGTCGGCCGCCCCGATCATCGCGTCGGCGGCGGCGGTGTAGGCGGCCACCCAGGCCGCCTCGATCTCCGCGTTCCAGATCTCGGCCGCGAAGCGTTTGATCGTCGCCAGCAACGCGTTGCCGACGGCGGTGTAGTGCTCGGCCACGACCCCGTACTTACGGTGGTCACGCCCGAGTTGTCCCAGATACCCCCCCAGGCTGTCCGGGCTGTCCAGCATCCAGACGATCCGGGTCAGCGAGCCGAAAAGACGGTCTCGCGTGATGTCCATCGCCGGGGGGAACATGCCCCGGAGATGCGGACTCTGCGCGAACAGGCGGCCGTAGAAGTACGCGGCTGCTCGCTCCGCGACAGGCTCGACGACGGAGAAACTCTCTTTGACGAGGCGCGGATTCAACGACATGTAATGGTCCCACCCTGAGTGACCGGAATAGGTTCTTCCGGTCTGCCGATCCACCTCCCTGACGGTTCCGGGTGAACGAGCGCGGCGGCCCCCCGGCACAACCTTCGCTCATTTGGGAGTCTTCCACTCTGAGATGCACGTCACAACTGATTCACCCCAAAGGCGACTGTTGGTAGTCGGTACGTCATCCTCCGTGAGCTCAGGTCTCGACATTTTCGGACAAGAAACGCGAATGTCATTCGTGTTGTTACGAGGGGCGCTGACTGATACGTGGGATACGTGACAAAACCGAAATCAAGTGCGCCATGATGGGCATGCCGTCGCGCGCAACCTACTGGAGACTCCATGGCCCGTCCGATCATCGGCATCACCAGCTACCTTGAGGCCGCCCGCTGGGGCGCGTGGGTGCGGGAGGCCGTGGTCTCCCCGCAGGGATACTCGCGGGCCGTGGAGAAGGCCGGGGGCGTCCCGGTCGTGCTGCCCGCGCTGCTGCCGGCCAACGTCGACGACCATCTGCGCGGCCTCGACGGCGTCCTGCTCGCCGGCGGCATCGAGGTCGACCCCGGTCTCTACGGCGAGCCGCGCGAGCCGCGCGTCGACGAGCCGCAGGCCCACCGCGACCGCTTTGAGATCGCCCTGGCCAAGGCGGCGGTGGCGGCCGGCAAGCCGGTGCTCGCGGTGTCGCGCGGCATGCACGTGCTGAACGTGGCGCTCGGCGGCTCGCTGATCCCGTGGTTGCCCGACGTGGTGGCGCACGACCGGCACACCGGCGCCCGGCACACCGTGATCATCAGCGTGTCCAGCAAGATCGGCAAGGCGGTCGGCGACCGTCTGGAGGTGAACGCGCCGCACCATCAGGCGGTGAAGAAGCTCGGCCAGGGGTTGCTCGCGGTGGCCTGGGCCGACGACCAGATCGTCGAGGGCGTCGAACTGCAGGGGCACCGCTTCTGCGTGGGCGTGCAGTGGCACCCCGAGCGCGGCGCCGACAACCGTCTCATGGAGGCCCTGGTCGAGGCGGCCCGGCCCTTCTGACCGGCGCGGACCGTCAGCCGCCGTCGAGGAGGCGGCGGCCCAGCGGGGTGAGGCCGTGCAGGACGGCGGGCCCGCGCCGGGTGCTGGTGATCAGGCCCGCCTGCCGGAGGGTCTTGGTGTGGCGGCTCATCGAGGCGAGCGAGGCGTGCAGCCGCGTGGCGAGCTGGGTGGTCGAGGAGCTGTGCCGCAGCGCGGCCAGCACGGCGGCGCGGGTCGGACCCATCAGTTCGGCCAGCGAGCCGTCCGTCCCGGTCCCGGCGGCCCGGTGTTCGGCCGCGATCGGGTAGACCACGACCGGCGACAGGTCCGGGTCGGCGAGCGACACCGGCGTCCCGTCGCAGAAGAACGACGGCACGAACCGCAGTCCCCGGCCGCCGAGGTGGAGGTCGCGGTCGGCGGGGTGGCGCACCTCCAGCACCGGACGCCGCCAGCGCATCATCGGCGCGAAGCCGCGCAGCAGCGCCTCGACGCCCCCGGCGAGCAGCGTGCCCGTCCGCGTCGCGACGTCGGCCTCGACGCTCGCCCGGACGAGGTCGTCGTGGGCGCCCACCGCGGCGCGGTGGAAGTCGCCCAGGGCGCGCGCCAGCTCGGGCAGGCCGGCGGGGAGCCGGCGCGCGGCGGTGTCCAGTTCACGCCGCAGCCGCCGGGGGTCCGTCGCGCGGACGGCGTCCAGGCCCGCGTCGAGCCCGGCCGCCGACTCGGCGGGGGTGAGGAAGTCGGGCACGTAGCGGCCGCGCGGGGCGAGCGCGGCGAGGAGCGCCGCGCCGGGCCGCATCAGGTCCGTCAGGTCGGGGCGGGCGCGCAGCCGCGCGGTCCACGGGCGGAGGTGGGCCGGCGGGGCCGGGTCGCCCAGCCGGAAGTGGCTCAGCAGGACCTCCCACAGGGGGTCGGCGACGGTGCTCAGGCGGGTCCGCGCGATGTCCTCGGCGGTGAAGTGGATGCGCAGCACCCGCCGAGTGTCGGCGGCCCGTCTTGACACCGGCTTGCCGCTCCGACCTGCGTCTATACCCCACCTATACCGAGGTGCCGGACGCTCCCGGTCATGTCGAACCGGGGTTGGGAGTTCCGGCTGCTCGGGCCGGTCGAGGTGTGGCACGGCGGCGGGCGGATCGGGCTCCCCCGCCGCGCGCAGCGCTGCCTGCTGGGCCTGCTGCTGCTGGAGGCGGGCCGGGTCGTCCCGGTGAGCCGGTTGCTGGAACTGCTGTGGGACGACGACCCGCCCGCGCACGCCCGGGGCGTCCTGCACAGCCACGTCGCCCGGCTGCGCGGCGCCCTCGATCCCGACCGCACGGGGTCGCGGGGCTTCCGGCTGCTGCTGCGGGGCGACGGCTACGTGGCCGAGACCGACGCGGGCGCTGTCGACGTGCACCGCTTCCGCGACCTGGTCGGGCGGGCCGGCCTGGCGGGTCCGGGCGGCCGGGCCCGCCTGCTCCGGGCCGCCCTGGCGCACTGGCGGGGGCCGCTGCTCGCCGGCGCGGCCACCGACCGGGTCCGCGACCGGCTGGGGGCGGGCCTGGAGGAGCTGCGGCTGTCGGCGGTCGAGTCGTGCGTGGAGGCCGAGCTGGAGTGCGGGCGGCACCGGGAGCTGCTCCCGGAGCTCGCCGACCTGGTGCGGCAGCACCCGCTGCGGGAGCGGCTGATCCGCGCGTACATGCTGGCCCTCTACCGCGACGGCCGCCGTCCCGACGCCCTGGCGGCCTACCGCAGGGCGCGGGGCGACTTCGCCCGGGAGCTCGGCCTCGAACCGACGGGCGGCCTCGGCGAGGTGCACGACCGGATGGTGCACGCCGACCGGTCGCTCGACCTGCCGCCTGCGGGGGCGCGGCGGGTGGGACCGTCCGCCGCCTGGTGGTGACCCTCACCGGGCCAGCTGGATCACGTACGTGGCGGCCGTCACCGTCGCGGTCGTGCCGAGCAGCAGCGTCAGCACCCGTTCCCCGGCCCGCCGGGCCACCGCCGCGCCGAGCAGCGCCCCGGCGACGCCGCCGAGCCCGGTCGCGATCCCGACGTGCCAGACGGGCGCGGCCGGGGGCGTGCCGATGTGGAAGGCGTCGAACAGGCTGTAGGCCACCAGCCCGCTCAGCGACGTCGACAGGGTCGAGGTGAGGGCGAGCGGCGCGGCCCGCGCCACGCTCTGGTGCGCCGCCGCCACCAGGACCGGAGCCAGCATCGACCCGCCGCCGATCCCGATCGTGCCCCCGATCGCCCCGGTCACCAGCGCGAGCACCGCCAGCGGCAGCGCCCGGACGGGCCGGGAGTCACCGCCCCGGGCCCGCGCTCCACGCACCGCCCGCACGAGCAACTGGACGCCCAGCGGCGCGAGCACCGCGATCACCAGCAGCCGGAACCGCGCCGGATCGGCGAACAGCGTCACCCGCCCGTACGCCCCCACCACCGCCGCCGGCACGCACGCGCCCGCGACGACGAGCAGCTCGGCCGCCCGCCCGCGGAACGCCGGCGCGCGCAGCAGCGCCAACGGGGTCGACACCGCGTTGAAGACCAGGTTGGTCGCGCTGATCGCGGGCCCGCTCACCCCCAGGACGCTCGCCTGCAGCGGCAGCAGGAATACCGCTCCGGAGACCCCGACCGGGGTGCCGAGCGCCGCCACCAGGAAGCCGGCCGCCAGCGCCAGCACGATCTCCGCCATGTCCCCCCCATTCTCCGGGAACATAGTAGGGAAAGCATGGAACTAGGGTGCGGTGCATGACACTGCACGACCGCGCCCGCGTGTACCTGGACCGATTCCCCCCGGCCGTCGACTACGTCCCGCCGACCCTCGCCGAGATCCAGGAGAGCCGTCCCGTCGACGGCGACGCCGAGGGCCGGAGCCCGCGCATCCCGCTGCACGAGGTCACCGACACCGCCGTCGCCGGGGTGCCGGTCCGGATCTTCCGCCCGGCGCCCGGCGACCTCCCCGTCGTCGTCTACGTCCACGGCGGCGGCTTCGTCTTCGGCAGCGCCGACGTCGACGACCCGATGTGCCGCGACCTCGCGGCCCAGACGGGCGCGCTGGTCGTCTCGGTCGACTACCGGCTCGCGCCGGAACACCCGTTCCCGGCCGCCGTCGACGACTGCTGGGCCGTGGTGGAGGCGGTGCTGCGCGAGCACCCGACGGTCGCGGTCATGGGGGAGAGCGCCGGGGCCAACCTCGCCACCGTCTGCGCCGCCCTGGCCCGCGACGCCGGGCTGCGCCTCGCGCACCAGATGCTCGTCTATCCCTGCACGGAGATGCGTACCGACACCCAGGGCTTCGCCGACGAGGGCCACCACAACCTGGAGACCGCCCGCGTGGCCTGGCTCTTCGACCAGTACGCCGGCGCCGCCGACCGCACCGACCCCCGCTTCGCCCCGGCCCTGCTGCCGGACAAGACGGGCCTGGCCCCCGCCACGGTCATCACCGCCGAGCACGACCCGCTGACCGCCGAGTGTGAGCGCTACGCGGCCGAGCTGGGCGCGGAGTACCGCTGCTTCGCCGGCTCCCTGCACGGCTTCTTCGGCCTGCCCGGCTTCTTCCCCGAGGCGGCCGAGGCCAGGAGGTACGCCGCCGACCGCCTCAGGGCGTCGTTCTAGAACGACCGGGGCAACCCCAGCACCTGCGTGGCCAGGTAGTTGAGCAGCAACTGCTCGGTCACCGGGGCGACCAGCCCGATCCGGGCGTCGGCGAGCAGCCGGGCCACCGGATACTCCAGCGAGTAGGCCATGCCGCCGTGGGTCTGGAACGCCGCGTCGGCCGCCTCCCAGAACGCCTGGGAGGCGGTCAGCTTCGCGATGTTGGCCTCGGTCCCGCACGGCTCGCCCCGGTCGAAGAGCCACGCCGCCTTGTAGAGCATCAGCCGGGCCAGCTCGATCTTGGCCTTGACCGCCGCCAGGGGGAACGCGATGCCCTGGTTGGCGCCGATGGGCCGCCCGAACACCTCGCGCTGCCTGGCGTACTCGACGCCGACCCGCAGGGCGACCTCGGCCCCGCCGAGCGCGGAGGCGCCGAGCAGGATGCGCTCGGGGTTGAGGATGTCCCACAGCACGACCGCCCCGCCGTGCACCTCGCCGACCACGTTGCGGGCGGGCACCCGCAGGTCGTCGAAGAACACCATGTTGGACGGCGTCGTGTTGGCCCCCATCTTCGGGATCGGCCGGTAGGACAACGTGCCCGCCGCGACCGCCTCGGGCACGTTGACCAGCAGCACCGTGAGCCCGTTGGTGCGGGGTCTCGCCTCGGCGGCCGGGATGGTGCGGGTGACGAGGAGCATCCAGGTCGCCCGCTGCACCCCGGTGATCCAGATCTTCTGCCCGTTCACCACGAACTCCGACCCGTCGAGGCGGGCCGAGGTGGTGATGGCCAGCGAGTTCGACCCGGCGTCGGGCTCGGTCAGCGCGAAACAGGTCTCGATCTCCCCGGCCGCCAGCCGGGGCAGCAGGTCGGCCCGCTGCTCGGGGGAGCCGTGGCGGGCGATGGTCATCGCCCCGAAGCCGGGCGTCAGCACGTAGGTGAAGGCCGACCCTCCGGCCGACCCCGACGCCGACAACGTCTCGGTCGCCACCGTGAGCTCCAGCAGCCCCTGGCCGCCCCCGCCGAACTCCTCGGGGACCGCGAGGCCGAGCCAGCCGCCCTTGGCGAGCTCGGCCCACACCTCTTCAGGCCACCGCTTCTCGGCCTCGCACCGCTCCCAGTAGGACATGTCGTAGTGGGAGCAGATCTCGCCGATGCCGTCCCGTACGGCCTGCGCGCTCTCCGGCAGCCTGAAATCCATGCCGCATTCTAGAACGCGTTCTCTATCGTCGGTCGCGGGGCCGCCGGGCGTGGTAGACGAACGCCGGAGGCAGGTTCGGCCACACGGTCCGCCCCATCACGACCTCCTCGAACGAGGCGAACAGCGCCCGCCGGATCCGTAGCGCGGGCGGCAGCATCATCGCGTGGACGTAGGCGAACATCGTGAACGCCCCCTCCGGCTTCAGCGAGCCGAGGATGCCGTTCAGCAGGCTGTCCTGCAGCTTGGGGGAGAACGCGGCCCACGGCAGGCCGCTGATGATCACGTCGGCCCGCGCCAGCCCCCGGTCGGCCAGCAGCGTCGGCAGCCCGCACGCGTCGTCGACGACGACCTCGACCCCGGGGTGGCGGTCGGACAGGTGGGCCGCCAGGGCGGGGTTGATCTCCACGGCCAGGTGCCGACCCCGGCCGCCGAGCCGGCGCTGGATCTCCGCGGTGAAGGAACCCGTTCCAGGCCCGAGTTCGACCACGACGGGGTCGCCCTGCTCCGGGATGGGCGCGCACACGGCCTCGGCGAGCCGGCGGGAACTGGGGGCGATCGCGCCGACCGAGGCGGGGGAGCGCATGAACTGCCCGAAGAAAAGGGCTGATTCGTTGGCCATGGGTTGCAAGGTATGAGGCGGAGGGGAGTGCCCGAGCCGTCCAAACGGCCCGAGTGACCGGCCACTTGGCGGAGGCGAAGCGGACCACCGCGTCTATTTGGGCCGCTACCGTGCATTCATGTCATACCTCCGGTGGCACGTCACCTGGTGGCCGGACCTCGTCCTGGCCGCCGCCGGTGTCGCGCTCTCGGTGCTCGCGAGCGAGTCGTGGGCGGGGGCCTCGCCCGCGTCCGGCCCGCTGGTACTGCTGATCGCCGTCTGCACCGGCCTGCCGCTGGTCTTCCTGCGCCACCGGCCGGTCGCGGTCGCGTTCGCGCTGGCCGCCCTGCTGGTCGTGTTCGACAACGCCGGGTCGGGCCTGGTCGACGGCATCCAGATCCTGCTGCCGATCGTGGTCGGCGTCGTGGCCCGGCAGCGCACCCTCCTCTGGACCGGCCTGGCCGCCGTCGCGGCGTGCCTGGCCACGGGCGTCAACCTGGCCGATCCCGGCATCGCGTTCACCAGCAACTACTGGTACTACGTCGTCGGCGTCGTGCTGCTGCCGGTGCTGATCGGGCGCTACCTCCGGGGCGCGGCCGGGCGGCGCGACCACGGGGAGGAGCCGGCCCCGCTGCTCGACGTGCTGTTCGCCGCCGGGGGAGTGGCCTACGCCGTCCTCGGCACCTGGTCGTACTGGGACGGCCACGACCTGCGGGTCGGCGGGGTCGGCCTGCTGGCCGTGTTGTCGGGGCTGGCGCTGGGCGCGATCCGCTGGTTGCCCGGGTCGGTGCTGCTGTTCGAGAGCGGACTGGTGCTGCTGGCCGACAACCTCGTGCCGCCGGTCGCCGACACCCTCCGGGTCGTGCTGTTCGTCGCGCTGGCCGTGTTCGCCAGCCAGGCCACGTGGCGGTGGCTCGGCGCGGGCTACCTGCTGACCTGTGGGGTCACCCTGGCCACGGTGATCGACTCCACGAGCGACGTCACCGGCCTGACCTACGGCGTCGTCGCGACCATGGTCGTGGCCCCGGCGGCGATCGGGGCCTACGTGGGCGTCCGCCGTACCGCCGCCCGGAGGGAGGAGGAGCTGCGCGCCGAACGGGCCCGCAGCGACCGCCTGGCCGAACGCGAGCGCATCGCCCGCGAGGTGCACGACATCGTCGCCCACCACGTCGGCGCGATCGTGCTGCGCGCGGGCGCCGCCCAGTACGCCGGCGCGGGCGGCCCGGCCGCCGAGGCGCTGGCCGACATCCGCGACACCGGCCACCAGGTCCTCGACGACCTGCGCGGCCTGCTCGCGGTGCTGCGCGACCCGGGCCCCGACACGACGCTGCCGGTCGCCGACCCCGACGAGGTCATGCGTGACGCCGCCGCCCGGGTGACCGCCGCGGGCGTCGAGGTGGTCCTGGACATCGCCCCCGCGACCGCCAGGGCCGCCCTGGTGGCCCGCGCGTCGGCGGCCAGGATCGTCCAGGAGGGACTGACCAACGTGCTGAAGCACGCGGGAGAGGGAAGCCGGGCGACGGTGAGCGTCACGGCCGATGAGAAGGAGCTCGTCGTAGAGATCCGCAACACCCCCGGCAAGGCCCCGACGGATCTGCCGTCGTCGGGGCACGGCGTGGCCGGGATGCGCGAACGCACCCGCGCGCTCGGCGGACGGCTGACCGCCGGCCCGCTCCCCGACGGCGGCTGGCGCCTGGTGGCCACCTTCGTCCTCCCGGTCGAGGCGGCGGCCCGATGATCAGGGTCGTGGTCGCCGACGACCAGGCGCTGGTCCGGGCCGGGGTGCGCATGATGCTGGAGGCCGCCGGAGACGTGTCGGTCTGCGGCGAGGCGGCCGACGGCGGCGACGCCGTCCGCGTCGTCGAACGGGAACGCCCCGACGTGGTGCTGATGGACCTGCGCATGCCGCGCGTCGACGGCCTGGAGGCCACCCGGCGCATCCTGGCCGCCCACCCGTCGGCCCGCGTGGTCGTGCTGACCACCTTCGCCGAGGACGAGAACGTGTACGCCGCCCTCCGGGCCGGCGCGACGGGCTTCCTGGTCAAGGACGATCCGCCCGACCGCATGGTCGAGGCGGTCCGCCGGGCGGCCCACGGCGAGCAGCTGCTGGCCCCCTCGGTGCTGCGCCGCGTCGTCGCCAAGGCCCTGGCGGCCGAGGAGCAGCGCGCGCCCGAGCGGCCCCCGTTCCTGACCGAACGGGAGATCCAGGTCCTCACCCTGGTCGGCACCGGACTGTCCAACCAGGAGATCGCCGCCCGCCTCCACGTCGGCGTCACGACGGTCAAGACCCACGTGGCGGCGCTCATGGAGAAGCTGCGGCTGCGCAACCGCACCCAGGTCGCCGTGGTCGCCCACCGTCTGGGTTTGGTCGGCCCCGACTTCCGTCCCGCCGACATGTAGGGTCGGGGTCGTGACAACCAGCGAGGACCGGATCTTCACGATCCCCAACCTGCTGAGCTTCCTGCGGCTGCTCGGCGTGCCGGTCTTCCTCTGGCTCATCCTCGGCCCCAAGGCCGACGGCTGGGCCGTCGCCCTGCTGATGGTGGCCGGCTTCTCCGACTGGCTCGACGGCAAGCTCGCGCGCGCCTGGAACCAGACCAGCAAGCTGGGCCGCCTCATCGACCCCGCCGCCGACCGCCTCTACATCCTGGCCACCCTGGCGGGCCTGGTGCTGCGCGACATCATCCCGTGGTGGCTGGCCGCCCTGGTGATCGGCCGCGACGTCCTGCTGCTGTTCACCGTGCCGTTCCTGCGCCGCATGGGCTACGGCTACGCGTTGCCCGTCCACTTCCTCGGCAAGGCCGCCACGGCCAACCTCATGTACGCCTTCCCTCTCCTGTTCCTGGCCTCTCACCCCAGCTGGTATGCGGAGATCTGCGCTGTTTTCGGGTGGGCGTTCGTCATCTGGGGTACGGGTCTGTACTGGTGGGCAGGGGTGCTGTACGTGGTGCAGGTGCGGCAGCTCGCACGCGTTTCCTGAAGAGGGTGATCATCCCGTGAAGGCCGTTGTGATGGCGGGCGGGGAAGGAACCAGGCTGCGGCCGATGACCGCCAACCAGCCCAAACCCCTCCTCCCCGTGATCAACCGGCCGATCATGGAACACGTGTTGCGGCTGCTCAAACGCCACGGCTTCACCGAGACCGTCGTCACCGTCCAGTTCCTCGCGGCGCTGATCCGCAACTACTTCGGCGACGGCGACGAACTCGGCATGACCCTCCACTACGCCACCGAGGAGAGCCCCCTCGGCACCGCCGGGAGCGTCAAGAACGCCGCCGACCGGCTGCGCGAAGACCGCTTCCTGGTCATCTCGGGCGACGCGCTCACCGACATCGACCTGACCGACATGCTGCGGTTCCACCGCGAGAACCGGGCCCTGGTCACCATCGGCCTCAAGCGGGTGCCCAACCCGCTGGAGTTCGGCATCATCATCGTCGACGACCACGGCCGCATCCAGCGGTTCCTCGAGAAGCCCACCTGGGGCCAGGTCTTCTCCGACACCGTCAACACCGGCATCTACATCATGGAGCCGGCCGTCCTCGACGAGGTGCCCTCGGGCCGGTCGGTCGACTGGTCCTCCGACGTGTTCCCCAAGCTCCTGGAGCGCGGCGAGCGGCTGTTCGGCTACGTCGCCGAGGGCTACTGGGAGGACGTCGGCACCCACGAGAGCTACCTGAAGGCCCAGGCCGACGTCCTGGAGGGCCGGGTCAAGGTCGACTTCGACGCGTTCGAGCTCTCGCCCGGCGTGTGGGCCGCCGAGGGCGCCTCGGTCGACCCCGAGGCGGTGCTCAAGGGCCCCCTGTTCATCGGCGACTACGCCAAGGTCGAGGCCGGGGCCGAGTTGCGCGAATACACCGTGCTCGGCAGCAACGCCGTGGTCAAGGAGGGCGCGTTCCTCCACCGGGCGGTCGTCCACGACAACGTCTACGTCGGCCCGGCCGCCAACCTGCGCGGCTGCGTCATCGGCAAGAACACCGACGTCATGGCCGCCGCCCGCATCGAGGAGAACGCGGTCGTCGGCGACGAGTGCGTCATCGAGGCCGAGGCCTACGTCTCCAGCGGCGTCAAGATCTACCCCTTCAAGACCGTCGAGGCGGGCGCGGTCGTCAACACCAGCGTCATCTGGGAGTCGCGCGGCCAGCGCAGCCTCTTCGGCCCCCGGGGCGTCAGCGGCCTGGTCAACGTCGAGATCACCCCCGAGCTCTGCGTCCGCCTGGCCAGCGCCTACGCCACCACCCTCAGCAAGGGCGACACCGTCGTCACCTCCCGCGACGGCTCCCGGGCCGCCCGCGCCCTCAAGCGGGCCGTGATCAGCGCGCTCAACGCCAGCGCGATCAACGTGGTCGACCTGGAGGCCGCCGCCATGCCGGTGGCCCGCTTCCACACCTCCCGCGAGACCGTGAAGGGCGGCATCGCCCTCCGGACCACCGCGGGCGACCCCCAGAGCGTCGACATCGTCTTCATGGACGAGACCGGGGCCGACCTCTCCCAGACCGCGCAGCGCAAGCTGGAGCGCGTCTTCTCCCGCCAGGAGTACCGCCGCGCCTTCCCCGGCGAGATCGCCGAGTTGTCCTTCCCGGCCCGCGCCCTCGACACCTACAGCCGCGACCTGGTCCGCTGCGTCGACATGACCGGCGTGAAGGACGCCGAGATGAAGGTCGTTGTCGACTGCGCCGGCGGCACCGCCTCGCTCGTGCTGCCCAGCCTGCTCGGCCGGGTCGGGGTCGGCGTCCTCACGGTCAACAACCGGCTCGACGACGCCTCGCCCACCGAGACCTTCGCCGAACGCCGCCGCGACCTGCAGCGCCTGGCCGAGCTGGTGGCCTCCTCGCGGGCCGCGTTCGGGGTGCGGTTCGACCCGGTGGGGGAGCGGGTCTCCCTCGTCGACGAGAAGGGCCAGCTCATCAGTGAGGAGCGGGCCCTGCTGGTCGTCCTCGACCTGGTCGCCGCCGAACGCCGCGGCGGGCGGGTCGCCCTGCCGGTCACCACGACCAGGGTCGCCGAGATGGTCTGCCGCTTCCACGGCGTCCACGTCGACTGGACCGCCACCAGCACCGACGCGCTGACCACGGCGGCCCGCCATCCCGAGATGGTGTTCGCCTGCGACGGCCGGGGCGGCTTCATCGTGCCCGAGTTCGGTCCCACGGTCGACGGCCTGGCCGTCTTCCTGCGGCTGCTCGGCCTGGTCGCCCGCACCCGCCTGTCGCTCAGCCAGATCGACGCCCGCATCCCCGAGACCAAGCTGCTGCGCCGGACCGTGCCCACCCCGTGGGCCCACAAGGGCACCGTCATGCGCTCGGTCGTCGAGGCCGCAGAGGGCGACCGCATCGACACCACCGACGGGGTCAGGGTCGTCGGAGAGGACGGGAGCTGGGCGCTGGTGCTGCCCGACCCGTCGGAGGCGGTCACCCATCTGTGGGCCGAGGGACACGACATGGACACCGCGCAGTCGCTTCTCGAACGATGGGCCGACGTGGTCGAGCGTGCCGCCGGGTCGGCATGAAACGATAGCCTGGCCGGGAAACGGTGATCACATGTGGTTGGTGTGGCGCCATGGACCGTGGCCGGTGCCTGACGATAACGTTGGGTGGCCATTGTCCGGCGCGTCTGCCTTGACCTTTGTGCCTGATCAGCGTAAGTTTCGGCATTCGCAAGTTTGAGCTAGTCGTGAGAGAGGCCGAGCCGTTCGATGCCCAGCGTCTACTGCACGCAGTGCGGTCACCCCAACCCCGAGGATGCCCGTTTCTGTTCGCGATGCGGTTCGCCGCTGAGCCCCGCGGCCCACACCCCGGCACCTCCCAACCCCTACACGACCGGTCAGGGCTTCGTCCCCGACAACACCTCCACGATCTCGCTTGAGGCGATCGAGGAGGCCACCGGCCAGGGCCTGCTTCCGGACCGTTCCGCGATCGAGCAGCTCCCGCCCGGCACCGCCCTCCTCGTCGTGATGCGCGGCCCCAACGCCGGCAGCCGGTTCCTGCTCGACAGCGACCTCACGACCGCCGGCCGCCACCCCGAGAGCGACATCTTCCTCGACGACGTCACCGTCTCCCGGCGCCACGCCGAGTTCTACCGGCGCGGCGGCCAGTTCACCGCGCGCGACGTCGGCAGCCTCAACGGCACCTACGTGAACCGGGAGCGCATCGAGGAGTTCCCCCTCGCTGGCGGCGACGAGGTGCAGATCGGGAAGTTCCGGCTGGTGTTCCTCACCCGGGGCTGATCATGGGCGCCGAGGCGGCCAGGGCCTTCATGAGCATCGGGGAGGTGCTCGCCCAGCTTCAGGGCGAGTTCCCCGACGTGACGATCTCCAAGATCCGGTTCCTGGAGGGCGAAGGGCTCATCGAGCCCGAGCGCACCCCCTCCGGCTACCGCAAGTTCACCCCCGGCGACGTGGAGCGCCTGCGGTTCATCCTGACCGCACAGCGCGACCGCTACCTGCCGCTGCGCGTGATCAAATCCCAGCTCGACGAGTCGGCCCGCCCCCGGGCGGTCGACGCCGAGCCGGTGTCGGTGCGGCTCAGCCGCGAGGAGCTGCTCGCCGCGGCCGAGATCGACGACGAGACGCTGGCCGAGCTCGAAGACTACGGCCTGATCGCCCCGACGGCCCGGCTCTACGACGAGGCCGCCCTCGAGATCGCCCGCACCGTCGGGGCGCTGGCCGCCTTCGGCCTCCACGCCCGTCACCTGCGCGCGGTCAAGGCCGCCGCCGAACGCGAGGCGGGCCTGGTCGAACAGGCCGTCGCGCCGCTGCTGCGCCGCCGGGCCCCGGGGGCCGTCGACCATGCCGGGGAATCGGCACGGGAGATCTCCGGGTTGTTATTACGTATCCACGCCGCGCTGCTGGAAGGGGCCGTCCGCGGCTCTCTCGGCCGTTGACGCGGGTCCGGCGCGCGGGTGTTACGTTGAATGCCTGGTGAGTTGAATACCTGGTGAAATGCCGCATCCCGGAGAGTGAGCGCCTGTGTTGCAGATGGAGTTCGTGGGGGTCCGGGTGGAGATGCCCTCGAACCAGCCGATCGTCCTTCTCAAGGAGGCGAACGGCGACCGCTACCTGCCGATCTGGATTGGCATGACCGAGGCGACCGCGATCGCGCTCGCCCAGGCCGACGAACCGCCGCCCCGGCCGCTGACCCACGATCTGTTCCGCAATGTGCTGGGCGCGTTGAAGGTGTCACTCGAACGGGTGAACATCGTCGCGCTGCGTGACGGAATCTTCTACGCCGACCTCGTGTTCTCCAACGGCGTAGAGGTAAGCGCACGTCCTTCCGACTCCATCGCGCTGGCTCTGCGGACCGACGCGCTGATCTTCGCCAGCGAGGAGGTCATGCGGGAGAACGGCGTCAGCATGGCCGATGACCAGGAGGACGAGGTCGAGAAGTTCCGGGAGTTCCTGGACAACATCAGCCCCGAGGATTTCGGCCGTGCCGGTTGAGTTGAGGGGTTATCTCACCTTCACGACGCGCCGGGGGCGGTCGTTGACTGTGCCTTTCCCCAGTCCTACGGTGCAAGGGAATCCACGGTTGTAGTTCGCGTACCCCCAGATCAGACCGTGGGATGAGAGAAAGCCGGAGGTCCGCAGTGGCGGTCAGCAGCGGCGAGGGTAACAAGGCCGACCAGCACGACTCGGCTCAGCGTGAGTCGGCGCGGGAGCGCGCCGGCGAGCAGGGTCTGCTGTTCGACGAGCGGCCCGCGGCGGTGCGCGACGACATCGGCTACCGCGGCCCCACGGCATGCGCTGCCGCCGGGATCACCTACCGCCAGCTCGACTACTGGGCCCGCACCGACCTGGTGCAGCCGACGATCCGGGCGGCCCAGGGCTCCGGCTCCCAGCGGCTCTACAGCTTCCGCGACATCCTGGTGCTCAAGGTCGTCAAGCGGCTCCTCGACACCGGCGTCTCCCTCCAGCAGATCCGCACCGCCGTCCAGCACCTGCGCGACCGCGGGGTCAACGACCTGGCCCAGATCACGCTCATGAGCGACGGCGTCAGCGTCTACGAGTGCACCTCCGCCGACGAGGTCATCGACCTCCTCCAAGGAGGGCAGGGGGTCTTCGGCATCGCCCTCGGCCGGGTCTGGCGCGAGGTCGAGGGATCGCTCGCGGAGCTGCCGGGGGAACTGGCGGTCGGCCCCGACACTGACGAGGCCGACCACCCCTCCGACGAACTGGCCCAGCGCAGGCGGGCCCGCCGCACCGGTTGAGGCCCCAGGTCCGGGGTACGGGTAGGGTTGTCACAGCCACTGACCCTGCGCGGGAGAGTCCTCGTCCGAAGGATGAGGCGCCGAAGGAGCAAACCTCCCCGGAATCTCTCAGGCACCCGGTACCGCCAGGCGAGGCAGCTCTGAAAAGCAGGTCCGCCGTCCAGGCGGCGCCTCACCGAAGGGGAAAACCGGCCGAAGGCGTCCGGTGAAGCTCTCAGGTTCCATGACAGAGGGGGAGACCGCCCTGGTCTCGCCTGCCCTGGAGTTCCTGTCATGACCGATCGCACACCGCTCCGTGACCTGGACGCCCCGCCGTTCGCCACCCGCCACATCGGGCCCTCCGACGCCGCTCAGGCGCGCATGCTGGAGGCCGTCGGCTACGAGACGATCGCCGACCTGGTGGCCGTGGCGGTGCCCGAGTCGATCCGCACCACCCGCGCCCTCGACCTGCCGGCCGCCGTGTCGGAGCCGGAGGCGCTCGCCGAACTGCGCGCGCTGGCCGCCCGCAACACCGTGCTGACCTCGATGATCGGGCTGGGCTACCACGACACCATCACGCCCGGCGTCGTGTTGCGCAACGTGCTGGAGAACCCGGGCTGGTACACCGCGTACACGCCCTACCAGCCGGAGATCTCGCAGGGGCGCCTGGAGGCGCTGCTCAACTTCCAGACCGTGGTCAGCGACCTGACCGGGCTCGACGTCGCCGGGGCCTCGCTCCTCGACGAGGCCACCGCCGCGGCCGAGGCGATGACGCTGGCCCGCCGGGCCTCCAAGGTCAAGAGCGACGTCTTCGTCGTGGACGCCGACGCCCTCCCGCAGACCAAGGCGGTGCTGGCCACCCGGGCCGAGCCGCTGGGCATCACCCTCGTCGAGTCCGACTACACCGGCGAACTGCCCGAGTGCTTCGGCGTCCTGGTCCAGTACCCGGGGGCCTCCGGCCGGGTGGCCGACTTCCGCGAGCTGGCCGGCCGGGCCAAGGCCGCGGGCGCGGTCGTGACCGTGGCGGCCGATCTGCTGGCGCTGACCGTGCTGGAGGCGCCCGGCACCCTCGGGGCCGACATCGCGATCGGCTCGTCGCAGCGCTTCGGCGTGCCCCTCGGCTTCGGCGGCCCGCACGCCGCCTACATGTCGGTCCGCGAGGGCCTGCAGCGGCAGATGCCCGGCCGTCTGGTCGGGGTGTCGGTCGACGCCGACGGGCGGGCGGCGTACCGGCTGGCCCTGCAGACCCGCGAGCAGCACATCCGCCGCGAGAAGGCGACCAGCAACATCTGCACCGCCCAGGTGCTCCTGGCGGTGATCGCCTCCATGTACGCCGTCTACCACGGCCCCGAGGGCCTGCGCCGGATCGCCCAGCGGGTGCACCGGCACGCCGCCGTGCTGGCCGCCGGGCTGCGCGCGGGGGGCGTCGAAGTCGTCCACGACGAGTTCTTCGACACCGTGACCACCCACGTGCCCGGCCGCGCGGCCGAGATCGCCGAGGCGGCCCGCGGGCGCGGCGTCAACGTGCGGCAGGACGGCGCCGACCACGTCGCGGTCGCCTGTGACGAGAAGACCACCTCCGCGCACCTGGAGGCCGTCTGGGCGGCCTTCGGCGTCGAGGGGCCGTCGGTGGACGACCTGGACATCTCGACCGACGACGCGCTGCCCCAGGACCTCCAGCGCACCACTGACTACCTGACCCACCCGGTCTTCCACGCCCACCGCTCCGAGACCGCGATGCTGCGCTACCTGCGCAAACTCCAGGACAAGGACATCGCGCTCGACCGGTCGATGATCCCGCTGGGCTCCTGCACGATGAAGCTCAACGCGACCACCGAGATGGAGCCGATCACCTGGCCGGAGTTCGCCTCCATCCACCCGTTCGCGCCCGCCGGCCAGACCGGCGGCTACGTCGACCTGATCCAGGGCCTGGAGAGCTGGCTGGCCGAGGTGACCGGCTACGACGCGGTCTCCATCCAGCCCAACGCCGGGTCGCAGGGCGAGTTCGCCGGCCTGCTGGCCATCCGCGCCTACCACCGGGCGAACGGCGACGCCGGGCGCGACGTGTGCCTGATCCCGTCGTCGGCCCACGGCACCAACGCCGCCTCCGCCGTCATGGCGGGCATGCGCGTCGTCGTGGTGGCCTGCGACGCCGACGGCAACGTCGACATGGCCGACCTCGACGCCAAGATCGCCAAGCACGCCGACCGGCTCGCCGCGATCATGGTCACCTACCCGTCGACCCACGGCGTCTACGAGGAGACCATCGTCGAGCTGTGCGCCAGGGTGCACGCCGCCGGCGGCCAGGTCTACGTCGACGGCGCCAACCTCAACGCCCTCGTCGGCCTGGCCAAGCTGGGCGAGTTCGGGGCCGACGTGTCCCACCTGAACCTGCACAAGACCTTCTGCATCCCGCACGGCGGCGGCGGCCCCGGCGTCGGGCCGGTCGCCGTCAAGGCCCACCTGGCCGAGTTCCTGCCGGGACGCGGCGTCGTGGGCCAGGTCTCGGCCGCGCCGTACGGCTCGGCGGGCATCCTGCCGATCTCGTGGGCGTACGTGCGGATGATGGGCGCCGACGGGCTCAAGGCCGCCACCGAGCAGGCCATCCTGTCGGCCAACTACCTGGCCCGGCGGCTCGCGCCGCACTACCCGGTCCTCTACACCGGGCGCGAGGGCCTGGTCGCCCACGAGTGCATCGTCGACCTGCGCGCGATCACCAAGGAGACCGGCGTCACCGTCGACGACGTCGCCAAGCGGCTCATCGACTACGGCTTCCACGCCCCGACCATGTCCTTCCCCGTGGCCGGCACGCTGATGATCGAGCCGACCGAGTCGGAGGACCTGGCCGAGCTCGACCGCTTCGTCGACGCGATGGTCGCCATCCGCGGCGAGATCGACAAGGTGGCCTCCGGCGGGTACGACGCCAAGGACAACCCCCTGCGCAACGCCCCCCACACGGCCGACGTGCTCACCGCCGACGCGTGGGACCACCCGTACACCCGCACCGAGGCCGCCTACCCGGTGGCCACGCTGCGGGACCAGAAGTACTGGGTGCCCGTCCGCCGCATCGACCAGGCCTACGGCGACCGCAACCTGGTCTGCGCCTGCCCGCCGCTCTCCTCCTACGAGGACTGAACGGCCTGGCCCTTCCCCGGGGAAGGGGACAGAAACCCATCACCTTCCGCATGTCTGCCGCCGTGGGGCGGACCGGGTCGTTAGGATCTTCGCAACCCTTTCGGCCCGGTTCCCTCTGGAGGCCCCCCGAGATGACGGCCATCGACTCCGGACGGCAGATCGACGAGGCCCGGCGCCTCTATGACGCCGGGAATCTCGACGCCGCCGCGGCGATCTTCGCCACACTGGCCGCCGACGCGGCGGCCCCCGACCAGGCCAGCGCCGCCGTCGGCCTGTCGGTCACGGCCGAACGCATGGCCCAGACCCTCCTGGAGGAGAACGCCCCGGCGGAGGCGGCCGACCTGCTCCTGCAGGCCCTGTCGGTGCCGGGCGTGGCCGACGCGGCGCGGCTGCGCGTCCTGCTGGGCATCGCCCACCTGGAGATGGCCTGCGCCGAGTTCGAGGTCGCGGTCGAGGCCGGCCCCGACGCCGACACGGCGGCCCTGGCGATCGAACTGCTGGCCCGCACGCTGCCGCTGCGCGGTCGCGACGCCGACGCCGAGACGGTCTGGCGCTACGGCCTCGACCACCAGGACGCCGACCTGGCGGCCCAGGTCCAGATGCGCCAGGACCGGCCCTGAGCCGTCGGTGAGATCTAGGGGCGCTTGCGGCGGATCGCCGCCGCCATGTTCACCAGGACGATGCCGCCCCAGGCCAGCATCAGGCCGAAGCTGCCCGCCTGGCTGACCGCGATGGCCGTCAGCGGGACGCCGATGCCCAGCGAACCCAGGGCGATCGGGATGTGGCTGTTGTCGGGCTTGGCGGGCTTGGTCTCGCCGCGCCGGGCCACCTCGGCCTGAACGCGCGCGGTGATCTCGTTGTCGAGTTTCTCGATGAACGAGTCGACCAACGCGTCTTCGTAGGCGGGGCCGAGATCGCGGCGGGCCGCCAGGGTGGCGCGCAGGTCCTCATGCGGAAGAGATGTGTCAGGCACGTCCACAAATGTGGCACAACCCCCCGGGGGCGTCATCATCCATTCGGATGACACGGCGGTCATGCGGCGGATGGACCCGCGATAACGTGCGGTTATGCGGATCGACACACCTCACGGGCCGGGGCTGGCGGAGATCGACGACCCCGGTTCGGCGGGCCTGGTGCTGCTGCTGACCCACGGGTCGGCCGGGGGAGTCGACGCGCCCGACCTGGTCGCGGTGCGCGACGCCTGCCTGGCCGAGGGCATCGCCGTCGCCCGGATCACCCAGCCGTTCCGGCTCCGGGGGGCGCGGGCGCCGGGGTCGGCCGTGCGGCAGGACGAGAGCTGGGTGGCCATCGCCGCGGCGGTCAAGGAGCGCTTCCCGGGTCTGCCGGTCGCCCAAGGGGGGCGGAGCAACGGGGCGCGGGTCGCCTGCCGCACGGCCGGTGACGTCGGGGCCGTCGGGGTGGTGGCGCTGGCGTTTCCGCTGCATCCGCCCGGTCACCCGGAGAGGTCACGGGCCGCCGAGCTGCGCGGCGCCAAGGCGGGGGTGCTGGTCATCAACGGTGACCGTGATCCGTTCGGGGTGCCTGATGAGGCGGACGCGGAACGGCTGGTCGTGCTGCCCGGAGAGAATCACGATCTCCGGAAGAACCCCGCCCTGATCGGGGCGGAGGTGGCGCGCTGGCTGACCGCGCGCCGGTGATCCCCCGTGGACGCCGCGTCAGGCGGCGGTGATGGCCATGTCGGTCGGCCGGTGCGGAGCGATGATCGCCCCGTTGGGGAGCAGCTCGCCGGTGTCCTCGAAGAGGACGACACCGTTGCAGAGGAGGCTCCACCCTTGTTCGGGGTGGGCCGCGACCGTTCGGGCGGCTTCGCGGTCCTGCGCTTCCGCGCTGGGACAGCCGGGCTCATGAGGGCACATCGCCGGGGCTCCGTGTCTTTCTCGTGTCGCTCGTGACGTGGATCCGCCCAGCCATGTGGGGGACGAGCGTATGGGGTTGAGTTGACGCAAATTGGCCTACACCACTGTCGGCCTACACCAGTGTGCGCCAGGTCACTCCACAAGGACATAGCCCGTTCGGACGATTTCGCCCACACCCTGGTAGGGGGGTGTGGTCATGCGTGTGACCTACGACACAAGGGTGCCCGATGCACGATAACACCCCAAGCGCGACACGCCGTCACTTCGGCAAAGCGAGACGCGGGCGGCCGAAGGCCGCCCGCGTCTCGCGCCACGGAATCTGCCTCAGACGACAGGGCCGTTACGAGTCTTCCAGCCCTCTGAGCACCGCGGTCAGGCCGCGCTCGAAGTCGGCGTCGCCCGTCGCCACCCGCGCCTTGGCCACGTCGGCGTCGGGGTCGGCCCAGCCCGAGGCCTGCATCTCGACCGCGACCGCGCCGTAGACGTAGGCGCGCAGGGTGTGCACCGCCTCCTGGGCCCGGTCGAGGCCGGCGTCGCGGAGTTGCTCGACCTGGCTCGCCACGGACATCAGCGCGGTGCCCTTGGGTGGCTTGGTCAGCGCCAGCGACAACACGCCGGGGTGCTCCAGCAGGGCGGCGCGGGCGGCCCGCGCCCAGTCGCGGGCGATCTCCGGCCAGGGCGCCTCCCTCGGTTCCACCTGGACGGCCGTCACGTGCTCCGCCAGGGCGTCCATGAGCGCCTCCTTGCCCCGGGGGAGGTGGTGGTAGATGGCCATCGCCTCGACCTGGAGCGCGTCGCCCAGCCGCCGCATGGTCAGCCGGCGCAGCCCCTGCCCGTCGGCGATGTGGAGGGCGGCGTCGATGATGCGTTCGCGTGAGAGGGGGGTCGGAGGTCGCTTGGCAGGCATGCGGATCATCCTGCCATCCCGGCCGGACAGGGGAGGGTCTACGCTGTCGACCAGTGCGTTTCAATCAGGACTGAGAGGTTGACGATGGCGTTTTTCCGTCCGCGGGTGAGCCGGGAGGCGGAGGTCAGGTTCCACGCCGACCAGGAGATCTCCAAGAGCTACGGTGAGCTGCTCGACAAGGCCCGGCAGGCCGAGGTCCACCTGCGCGCCCGCCAGGCCGCCCACGCGTCCGGCCCCGAGCTGCGCGAGGCCGGCCTCGCCTACGACCACGCGCTCACCGCCGCCCTCCGGGCCGCCGAGGCGGCGCAGCGGGCCACCTTCGGCGTGAAGGCCTACGACGACCGCATCCGCCGCCGCAAGGGCCGGGCGACCCCCGAGGGCGCCAAGTGGACCACCGAGGTGAGCAAACTGCGCACGCTCCGCGAGGAGAACCGGCTGACCGGTATCGTGCGGCTGCCGCGGCCGGTGACCGCTTCGGCCCGCTGACAAATACCCTTCGGGCATGTCCGGGGCGTCAACGGACCGGCACGCTGCGCCGTCTAAGGATTACCTTGGGGTCAGGGAGGCCGGAGAGATGCCCGGACGGGTGAGGTACGCGGCGGGCCGGCCGTGCTGGGTCGAGGTCGGCACCGCCGATCTCGCGCTCAGCGAGGCGTTCTACCACGGCGTCTTCGCCTGGGACTTCGAGCCGCGCGGACGCAGCCACTCCACGGCGCTGCTGCGCGGCGAACCGGTCGCCGGGCTCGGGCCCGCCCGTCCCGGCGGACCGGCCTGGCTGGTCCACATCGCCGCCGACGACATCGACGACTCGACACGGCGCGCCGACGACGCCGGGGCCCGCGTGCTCGCCGGACCCGAGCAGATCTTCGACGAGGGCCGCGAACAGGGCTGGCGGACCGTGCTGGCCGACCCCTCCGGGGCCGAGTTCGCCTTGTGGGAGCCGGTCGCCCTCGAAGGGGCGGGGGTGCGCGGGGCGCCGGGGGCCTTCTGCTGGACGGAACTGGCCGCCCGCGACGTCGAGGAGGCCGCGGCCTTCTACGGCCGGCTGTTCGGCTGGCACGCCCGGCGGGCGCCGTTCCTGAGCGGCAGCGGCAGCTACACCGAGTTCGACCTCAAGCGGTCGAAGACGACGGTGGCCGGGATGGTCGAGATGACCGACGCGTGGCCGCCGGAGATCCCGCCCCACTGGATGGTCTACTTCGCGGTCGCCGACTGCCAGGAGGCCTGCCGGATCGTGGCCGACCTGGGCGGAGCCGTCCAGGTCCCGCCGTTCGACCTGCCCTCGGGCTGGGCGGCCGTGGTGACCGACCCGGCGGGCGCGGTGCTGTCGCTGATCGAGCTGACGTCATGAGAAAGCCGGCCCGGTCGAGCGAGGTGACGGCCGGGCCGGCCAAGGGGCGGTGCGGGTCGGGAGCGAGACCCCGTACCGGGAGGTTTCCTAGCTCGCCCAGTCGAGGAGCGGGCGGGCGTTGCTGGGGTGGCGGAGCTTGGAGAGGGACTCCTTCTCCAGCTGGCGGATGCGCTCGCGGGTCAGGCCCAGGTGCTTGCCGATCTCGTCGAGCGTGTGGGGCTTGCCGTCGGCCAGGCCGAAGCGCAGGGCCATGATCTTGGCCTCGCGCGGGGACAGGTTGCTCAGCACGCCCTTGAGCTGCTCGGCCAGCAGCTGCCGGTCGACCACCTCGGAGGCCTCCAGCGAGTCGACGTCCTCGATGAGGTCGCCGATCCGGGTCTCGCCGTCCTCGCCGATCGTGCTGTCGAGGCTGATCGGCTGGCGGCTGGTGCGCAGCAGCTCCTCGATCTGGTCGGGGGTCTTGTCGAGCTCCACGGCCAGTTCCTCGGGCGTGGGCTCGCGGCCGAGGCGCTGGTGCATGTCGCGCTCCACGCGGGAGAGCTTGGACAGCATCTCCAGCACGTGGACGGGGAGCCGGATCGTGCGGGCGGAGTCGGCGAAGCCGCGCTGGATGGCCTGCCGGATCCACCACATGGCGTAGGTGGAGAACTTGAAGCCCTTGGTGTAGTCGAACTTCTCCACGGCCCTGATGAGGCCGAGGTTGCCCTCCTGCACGACGTCGAGCAGGGCCATGCCGCGGTCGGTGTACTTCTTGGCCACCGAGACCACCAGGCGGAGGTTGGCCTCCAGCATGTGGTCCTTGGCCCGCCGGCCGTCCTCGATGACCCATTCCAGGTCCTCGCGCTCGACGGCGGACAGTCGCCGGCCGGTCTCCTCGGCCAGGTCGAGCTTGTACTCGGCGTACAGGCCCGCTTCGATGCGGCGGGCCAGCTCGACCTCCTGGGCGGCGGTGAGCAGGGTGCGGCGGCCGATCGACTTCAGGTAGGTGTGGACGGAGTCGCCCATCGCCGAGGAGGTGTCGTCGAGGTCGACCGCGGCGGCCTCGGCCTCGATGTCGGTCTCGGAGATCTCCTCGTCGTCCTTGACAGGGGTCGTAACCTTCGTAGTGTCGTCGGTGGTCTCGGCGAGGCTCACTCCGGCCTCGGTGAGGCCGCGCAGGATCCCGCGGGCCTTCGTCGCGCTCACCCCGGCGTCCACGAACGCCTCGCGCAGTTCTGACAGGGAAAGGCGGCCCTGCTTACGTCCCCGCTCCAGGAGCTGGTCGAGAGTCGTCGGAACGGCCTCGCGCGCGGGCGAGGTAGACGCCACGGCGGTTCGGGGCATGAGGACACCTCCTCCTTCGCGGAGATCAAAGATTCGTCGTCAATGGGTTCAGGCACGCCCGGGCGACCTCGCGCCAACACGGCTGCCTTAGTAAGAACGCCAACGCCGGATATTTGTTCCCGTGTTACCTAAACCGCACGGAAATGGGCGGTCTCCTCAGTTGAGCTCGACCTCGACGCGGGGGATGGTCATGGGCTCGGCCTGCTCCAGGTTCTCGGGCGTCCAGTAGCCGGTGACCTCTTCGGGGTCGGTCTCCAGCTCCCTGACCACGACGTTGGAGGGGACCGGCTCCGGGGTGGGCGCGGAGGTGGTCTCCTCGGCCTTCTCCCCGACGGTCTTGAGCAGGCGCTGCTGCTCGAATTCGATGCGCCCGGCCGACGCGGTGGCCGCCACGGCCACGCCACCGACGACGATGACACCGACGATCCCTGCGGAGATCAGCATCCTCGGGGTCGGGATCATGGTCTGCTTCCTTTCGTCGGGCTACCTGATCGTATGACGGATGATTGTCATACTTGGTTCCGTATGGTAACCATATCGGGTTTGCCGTTGGGGAGCAGGGGAAGTGCCGTGACCTGCACCAACGCCTTCGGCGCGGCATAGGCGGGCAGTTCCGATTTGGCATGGCCGCGCAGCTCCTCCAGCGTCGCCTCGCCCGCCACGACCGCCACCACGATCTGCCCCCACTCCGGGTCGGGACGCCCGACCACGACGACCTCCCGCACCTTGGGGTGCGTCGCCAGCACGCTCTGGACGACCCCGGCGACGACCTTGTGGCCCCCGGTGTTGATCACGTCGTCGGCCCGGCCCAGGACGCGCAGCTCCCCGTCCTCGATCTCGCCGAGGTCGCTCGTGGTGAACCACGGGCCGGTCAGGCGGGGGCCGAGACGGTGGCCGTTCATGAGCATCGGGCCGGCGATCATGACGCGGCCCTCCGCGTCGAGTTTGAGATCTACATTGTCAAGGGGGCGGCCGTCGTACACGCAGCCGCCGCAGGTCTCCGTCATGCCGTAGGTGTGGAAGATCCGCGGATGCCGGGCCTTCAGCTCGGCGGTCGCGGGGGCGCCGCCCAGCAGGATCGTGGTGAACGCCGACACGTCGGGCAGCCGGCGGAGCTGGGTCGGCACCAGCGAGACGTGGTCGGCCCCGGAGGCCAGCACCTTCCCGGGGTCGAAGGACTCGTGGACGATCGGGTCGGTGCCGCACAGCAGCGCCCGCGTGATGACCTGGAGCCCGGACACGTGGGAGGGCGGCAGGCAGCACAACCACCGGTCGCCGGGCCGGGCGCCGATCCGGTCGAGCGAGGCCCGCGCCGAGGCCAGCAGGGCGCGCGCCGAGAGCTCGACGCCCTTCGGGACCCCGGTGGACCCCGATGTGGCGATGATCACGGCCGTGTCGTCTTCTGCCGGCACGCCCTCCGGGAGCACGCTCGTGCCGTCGGGTGTGGTGACATGGGTCGGCCGCAGCGTGTCGAACAGGGCCCTGACCGCCCGGTCGGGCAACGATGGCGCGACTGGCAGGATCGCCGGGCCGCCGCCGTCGAGCGCGGCGGCCACCGCCTCGGCGAGGGCGGGACCTGGCGGCAGGATGAGTGCGTGCACCGGACGATCGACCACCTGGTCAGGGTAGCCGGGCCGGTGCCGGAGAGCGGGGAGGGCGGCGTGGAGCTGCGGGTGTTCCGGATTCCCATGGTGGTCCGGTTCCGGGGGCAGACCGCACGGGAGGGCATCCTGATCAGGGGCCCCCACGGGTGGGGGGAGTTCTCCCCCTTCCCCGAGTACGGTCCGGCCGAGTGCGCCCGGTGGCTGGCCTGCGCGCGGGAGGCCGCGTTCGAGGGCTGGCCCGAACCGGTGCGCGCGGTCGTGCCGGTGAACACGACCGTGCCGGCGGTCGGGCCCGGTAAGGCCGCCGCGATGGTGCGCGCCTCGGGCTGCGCCACGGCCAAGGTCAAGGTCGCCGAGGCGGGCCAGACGCTCGCCGACGACCTGGCCAGGGTGGAGGCGGTGCGCGACGCCCTGGGGCCGGGCGGGAAGGTGCGGGTCGACGCGAACGGCGGCTGGGACGTCGACGACGCCGTCCGCGCGATCAAGGAACTCGACCGGTTCGCCCTGGAGTACGTCGAGCAGCCGTGCGCGACCCTCGACGAGCTGGCCCGGGTCCGGCGGCGGGTCGACGTCCCGGTCGCCGCCGACGAGTCGATCCGCAGGGCGGAGGACCCGCTGAAGGTCAGGGCCGCCGGGGCGGCCGACATCGCGGTCGTGAAGGTGCAGCCGCTCGGCGGGGTCGCCAGTGCCCTGCGGGTGGTGGAGGCGTGCGGTCTGCCGGCCGTCGTGTCGTCGGCCGTGGAGACCTCGGTGGGCCTGGCGGCGGGGCTCGCGCTGGCCGCCGCGCTGCCCGAATTGCCGTACGCTTGCGGACTCGGGACCATGTCGCTTCTGGCCGGGGATGTCGTGGCCGATCCGCTGGCAGAGGAGCAGGGGGTCCTGCGCGTGCGGCGTCCCGAGGTGGACGAAGACGCCCTGGCGCGTTTCGAGATCGAGTCGCCGGAGTGGATTCGGCGGATGGAGGGGGCCGCCGCGTGAATCCGGCTACCGCGCTGGCGACCGTGCTCGTCGACGAACTGGCGTGGTGCGGGGTCACCGAGGCGGTGGTCGCACCCGGGTCCCGGTCGGCGCCCCTGGCGCTGGCGCTCCACGACGACCCGCGGATCCGGCTCCACGTGCGCACCGACGAACGCTCGGCCGGGTTCCTCGCGCTCGGGCTGGCCCGGCGCCTGGAGAAGCCGGTCGTGGTGGTCACGACGTCCGGAACGGCCGCGGCGAACCTGCATCCCGCCGTGATCGAGGCGAGCGAGTCGGGGGTGCCGCTGCTGCTGCTCACCGCCGACCGGCCGCCGGAGCTGCGCGGGACCGGCGCCAACCAGACGATCGACCAGGTGAAGCTGTTCGGCTCGGCCGTGCGGTGGTTCGCCGAGGTCGGGGTGCCCGAGGAGCGGCCGGGGCAGGTGGCCTACTGGCGGTCGCTGGCCTGCCGCGCCTACCAGCGGGCCGAGGGGCCGGGCGACCCCGGCCCGGTGCACCTCAACGTGGCGTTCCGGGAGCCGCTCGTCCCCGACGGGAACGACGACTGGCCCGAGACGCTCGACGCGAACGGGCCGTGGGTGCGGGCCCGGGTTGCTCCGCCGTCGTCGGCGCTGCACATCCCGGCGACCCGGCGCGGGGTCCTGGTGGTGGGCGACGGCGCGACCAACGTGCGGCGCTACGTCGCGGCGGCCGGGATGGCGGGCTGGCCGGTGCTCTCGGAGCCCAACGGCGGCGGCCGCTACGGCGACACGGCGATCTCGACCTACCACTTCCTGCTCGGCACCCCCGGTTTCGCCGAGGCCCACCGGCCCGACGTGGTGGTCACCCTCGGGCGGCCCGGCCTGTCGCGGCCCCTGCTGGCCTGGCTGAAGCGGGCCCAGGAACACGTCGTGGTCGCCCGCGACCTGACCCGCTGGCCCGATCCGACGCGGTCGGCCACCCAGGTGGCGCAGGCGGTGGAGATCCCCGTCGCGGCCGGCGGCGACCAGTGGCTGAACGCCTGGCGGCGGGCCGAGATGGCGGCCCGCCACGCCGTCGACGACGTGCTCGACGCGGGCGGCCTGAGCGAGCCCCGGCTGGCCCGCGACCTGGCCGCGATCATCCCGAACGGGTCGCTGCTGTTCTGCGGCTCCTCGATGCCGGTCCGCGACCTCGACCAGGCCATGCGGCCCCGGCGCGGGGTGCGGCTGATGGCCAACCGGGGGGCGTCCGGAATCGACGGCCTGGTGTCGACGGCGGCCGGGGCGGCGCTGGCCCACCACGGCCGCGCCTACGCCCTGATGGGCGACCTGTCCTTCCTCCACGACCACAACGGGCTGGTCATCGGGCCCCGGGAGCCCCGGCCCGACCTGTGCGTCGTGGTGGTCAACAACGACGGCGGCGGGATCTTCTCCCTGCTGCCGCAGTCGTCGCTCGGCGGTTCGTTCGAGCGCATCTTCGGTACGCCCCACGGCGTCGACCTCGGCTACCTCGCGGCCGCGACGGGCACGCCCTACAGCGTGGTCAGCGACCCCGACGACCTGGCCAAGGCGATCCGCGGCGAGGGGCCCCGCCTGGTGGAGGCCCGCACCGACCGGAACGCCAACGCGGCGGTCCACGTGGCGATGCGCGACGCCGTCCGGGCGGCGATCGGCTAGAGGGAGTCGGATGGGCGTCGAACACTGGCTGCAGTCGATCCCGGATCTCTGGATCTACGTCGTCGTGGGTCTGGTCATCGGGATCGAGAGCCTCGGCATTCCGTTGCCGGGGGAGATCGTGCTGGTCAGCGCGTCTCTCATGGCGGCCCAGGGCATCGTCGACCCGCTGGTGGTCGGCGGGTGCGCGACCGCCGGGGCCATCGTGGGCGACTCCATCGGCTTCGCCATCGGCCATCGGGGCGGGCAGGGGCTGTTCGACCGGCTGGGGCGGCGGTTCCCCCGGCACTTCGGAGACGAGCACGTCGGGCGGGCCAAGGCGCTGTTCCGGCGCTGGGGCGTGTGGGCGGTGTTCTTCGGGCGGTTCGTGGCGCTGCTGCGGATCCTGGCGGGGCCGCTGGCGGGGGCGCTGCACCTGCCGTACTGGCGGTTCCTGGCCGCGAACGTGCTGGGCGCGATCGTGTGGGCCGGGGGGACCACGGCGGTCGTCTACTACGTGGGCGTCGCGGCCGAGCGGTGGCTGAAGCAGCTGTCCTGGGCGGCGCTGGCCGTGGCGGTCGTGGTCGGCCTGGTGACCATGGTGTGGGTGCGGCGGCGGGCCCGTTCGTAGGGGGCCGGTCTCTTCGGGATTACGCGCGGGCCAATTCCCTACAATATTGACAGGTATTAGGGGTATTTCTACGATGAAGGGACCTGAACGAGAGGAACACCGTGACGGCCGTGTCGGATTTGCCGCGCCCCCGGATCGGCGATGCGCCGGAACCATTCAGAGGTGGAACCATGAGAATCCCCCCCGACGTCGAGACCGACACCCGCGACCTGTTCCGCAGCGCCTTCCGCCGCCACGCCGCCGGCGTGGCCGTCGTCACCACGGCGGGGCCGGTCGGGTTCACCGCCACCTCCCTCGCATCCGTCTCGATGGAACCGCCGCTGGTCACCTTCGGCATCGGGCTGGGGTCGTCGAGCTGGCCCGCGATCCGCGACCGGGACAGCTTCGTCGTCCACATCCTGGGCGAGTCCCAGCGCGACCTGGCCGTGCTGTTCGCGCGCAGCGGCGCCGACCGCTTCGGCCCGGAGACCGGGTACGACGTCCTCGACACCGGTGAACCCGTGCTCCACGGCGTGGCGGCGTGGTTGCGGTGCGAGATCAGGGAACGGTTCGTGGCGGGGGACCACCGGCTGGTGGTCGGCCTGGTCACCGAGGGGGAGACGATCCCCGGACGGCGGCCGCTGCTCTACCATGACGGAACTTTCGGATCCTTCACCTAGGAGACCCGGTTTGTCCTTCCACGAACCGCTGCACCACGTCGTGCCCGCCGGGTTGTCGGACGAGACGGCCCAGACGTCCGGGATGTACCGGCGGGCGGCCATCAGCGGGCAGAGCGTCGGCTCGGCCCGGCTCTGGATGGGGCAGACCCACGTCGCCCCGTCCACCCGATCGGCCGACCACCACCACGGCGACTCCGAGACCGCGATCTACGTCGTCAGCGGGCACCCGTCGTTCGTCTTCCTCGGCGACGACGGCGCGGAGCGGCGGATCGACGCCTCGCCGGGCGACTACGTGTACGTGCCGCCGTTCACGCCGCACCGGGAGGAGAACCCCTCGCCCGACGAGGAGGCGGTGGTGGTGATCGCGCGGTCGTCGCAGGAGGCGATCGTGGTCAATCTCCCGTCATTGGGATCTACTTTGTAAAGGCGCCGGGGCGGGGCTAGTCTGTCGCGGTGCCGTACAAGACCCTCGACGACGTGGTCGAACACGAGACGGAGGTGCGGCGGTCGCGGTTCGTCTGCGCCGTCGCGCCGGCCCCCTCGGAACAGGCCGCCCGCGAGTTCATCTCGGCCCGCCGCGCCCTCTACGCCGACGCCACCCACAACTGCACCGCCTACGTCATCGGCGCCGGCGCGCGCCGCTCCGACGACGACGGCGAACCGGGCGGCACGGCCGGCACCCCGATGCTCGACGTGCTGCTCCGGCGCGGCTACGCCGACGTGGTGACGGTGGTGACCCGCTTCTTCGGCGGCGTGCTGCTGGGCGCCGGAGGGCTGGTGCGGGCCTACGGCGGCGCGGTGGGGGAGACCCTCGACCGGGTGAGACCGGTCACGATGGTCGAGGCCCGCCTGGTGACGGTGTCGATCGACCACGCCCACGCGGGCCGGCTGGAGAACGACCTGCGTGGCCGTTACGACGTGCGCGGGGTCACCTACGGCTCGGGAGTGGCCTTCGACGTCGCGGTGGCCGACCCCGCCGGGTTCGAGGAGTGGCTGGCCACCGCGACGGCCGGACGGGCGACCGCCTCAGCGGGCGACCTTCTGTTCGTGCGCGCGGAAGACGCCTGAGCAGGCCACCACGATGATCCCGGCGACCGGGACGACCAGCAGCCCCATCCGCAGCGAGCTCGCGTCGGCGATGAGCCCGACCAGCGGTGGCGTGAGCAGGAAGCCGGCCCGCAGCAGCCACGACAGCAGGGTCAGCCCGGTGCCGGGCCGGAAGCCGGGCAGCTGGTCGGCGGCGTGCATGGCACCCGGGATGAGGGTGGCGCTGCCGAACCCGGCCAGGCCGAAGCCCGCGACGGTGCCGGGCACGCTCGGGAAGGCCAGCGCGAGCCCGAACCCCAACGCGATCAGCAGGCCGCCGGCCCGCGCCACGGCGGCCTGGCCCCACCGGTCGACGAACCGGTCGCCCAGCGCGCGCCCGACGAACTGCGCGCCCACCACGGCGACCAAGCCGAACGCCGCGATGCCGGGGGCCGCGCCGAGCGAGCCCGACAGGTAGACGGCGGCCCAGGTGCCGCCGGCGTCCTCGACGGTGGCGCCGCAGATCGCGATGACGGCGAGCAGGGCGAGCGCGCCGTAGGCGACCGACTTTGCCGGGGCGGCGGGCCGGTCGGAGCTCGAGGCCTCCACGGGCTCGCGCGGCTCGGGGCCGGGGAGCAGGAAGCGGTAGGCGACCACGTTGACGATGACGAACGTGACCGCCGAGATGGTCAGGTGCAGGCCGAGCGACAGGCCGAGCGCGGCGGCGCCGCCGCCCATGAGCCCGCCCAGGACGGCGCCCAGGCTCCAGATGGCGTGGAAGGAGTTGATGATCGAGCGGCCGTAGAGCCGCTGCACGCGCAGGCCGTGGGTGTTCTGGGCGACGTCCACGACCGAGTCGAGCGCCCCGACGGCGAACAGCGCCCCGGCGAGCAGCGCCCAGCTGGGGGCGAGCCCGGCGAGCAGCACGAACCCGCTGGTGAGGATCATGCCGCCGACCGCGACGCGGGAGGACCGGAGCCGCCGGATGAGGATGCCCGCCAGCAGCCCGGAGGCGAGCGACCCGGCGGGCACGGCGGCGACGGCCAGTCCGAACTGGGCGTTGGACAGGTCGAGGGCCTCGATGATGGCGGGGTAGCGCGGCATCAGGTTGGCGAAGATCGCGCCGTTGGTCAGGAACAGCAGGGCGACCGCGACCCGGGCACGGCGGTCGGCGGGGGAGATCAGGGGTCGGCCCTCCAGGAGGTCGTGCGTGGTGCTTGCGATGGGTCGGTCCGGGCCCAGCCTTTCAGGATTGTCCGCTAATGCGTAACTTCGCCCTTTGTCAGCCTTCGAGGGCGTACTGCATGGCGCGGAACTTCGACTGCGCCTCCGCGAGCTCGGCGGCCGGGTCGGACCCGCCCATGATGCCGCAACCTGCGAAAAGGCGGGCACGCGGGCCGTCGAGCTGGGCGCAGCGCAGTGCGATGCCCCACTCGCCGTCGCCCTGGGCGTCGATCCAGCCGACCGGCCCGGCGTAGCCGCCCCGGTCCATGCGCTCCAGCCGGGGGATGAGGGCGACCGCGTCGTCGGTCGGGGTGCCGCCGACGGCGGCCGTGGGGTGAAGGGCGGCCACCACGTCGAGCACCGACGCGCCGTCGTCGAGCCTGCCGGTGACCCGGCTGGCGAGGTGCTGCACGTTGGGCAGCGAGAGCAGCTCGGGTGCGGCCGGCACGTCGAGCTCGGCGCACAGCGGCTTCAGCGCGGCCTCGACCGAGGCCACCGCGCAGGTGTGCTCGTAGCGGTCCTTCGGCGAGTCGAACAGGGTGGCCGGGTCGGCGCCGCTGGGGATGGTGCCGGCCAGCACGAGCGACTCGATGGCCCGCCCGGTGTGCCGCACGAGCAGCTCGGGCGTGGCCCCGATGAGGCCGCCGACGGAGAAGGTGTAGCACTCGGGGTAACGGGCCGCGAGGCGGGCCAGCGGGACCCGCGGGTCGATGTCGGTGTCGGCCGTCGCGATCAGGTCGCGGGCCAGCACGACCTTCTCCAGCTCCCCGGACGTGATGTGCCGCACGGCCGTGGCGACGGCGTGCTCCCAGCCGGGCGCGGTCAGCGCGCCGTCGGAGTAGCGGATGCGCCCCGGCGGGACGGCGGGCGTGACCAGCCCCAGGTTCTCCTCACCGACCGTGGTCAGCCAGGCCTGCCCGTCGCGCCGGGCCACCACCACCCGGGGGACGACGAGGACCGACCCCGCCGAGGCGGGGTCGAAGGTGAAGCTGCCGAACGCGACGGGCCCGGAGCCGGGCCTTCTGACCTGGTCGTCGATGTCGGCGTGCCCGAACGCGCCGGCCAGCCAGTCGCGGGCCCACGCGAACCGGCCGGGCCCCGGCGGTATGGTCACCCGCAGCGCCTCGCCCCACGCCACCAGCCCGTCGCCGTGGTGCACCCACGTGTAGGACGCCGGACCCGGCAGCAGGGAGATGAGGTCACCGGGGTCGCGTACCGGGACCGTGCGGACCACGAGCGGGGGATGAAGTCCGAGGGCGACGCTCACCTGACCCACTTTACGCAGAAACTGAACGTGTTCGACATCGGGTCCCTTTCGTCGGTACGCCGGTGTCAAGCCCCGATAGCAGCTTGGTCATGGAAGAGACGCCTGCCGCCTCGGTAATAGAGCCTTGGCGTTCGTGATCTCTACCTTTGGCTCCCGGAGGTGTCCATGATCAAGAAGATCACGCCGGTGGCCGCTGCCGTCGCGCTGCTCGTGTGGCCTGGAACGGTCCAGGCCGCAACCCCGCCGATGACCATCGCGGCGCTCGGCGACTCGATCACCGCGGGCTTCAACGCCTGCGGCTGGTACGTCGCCTGCACGTCGCGCTCGTGGGCGGCCGGCGACCACAAGGACGTGAACAGTCACTACCTGCGCCTGCTGGCCGACGGGGCCGACGTCAAGGGCCGCAACCGCAACTTCGCGTACAACGGCGCGACCAGCGACGACCTGATGGAACAGATGGAGAAGGCCATCGAGGCCAAGGCCACCTACGTGACGATCCTCGTCGGCGCGCAGGACGCGTGCGTGCGCACCGAGAGCCAGATGACCCCGGTGGCGACCTACCGGGCGCGCGTCGACGCGGCGCTGGCCGAACTGGCCCCGACGGGCGCGCAGGTGCGCATCACCAGCATCCCCGACCTGAAGCGCCTGTGGCGGGTCGCCAAGGACAACCCCGTCGCGCGGGCGTTCTGGGGCGTCGCGCGCATCTGCCAGACGATGCTGGCCAACCCGACCTCGACCGCGCCGAAGGACGAGGCCCGGCGCGACCGGGTGCGGGCGCGGGTGATGGCGTACAACAACGAGATGGCCAAGGCCTGCGCCGCGTACGGGCCGCTCTGCCGGTACGACAACGGCGAGGTGTTCCGCTACCAGTTCCCGGTGTCGATGGTGAGCAAGTGGGACTTCTTCCACCCCAACGCCGAGGGGCAGAAGACGATCGCCCGGTTGACGTTCCAGCGGGTGGAGTCGCCGGTCTAGAGCCAGCCGTTGTGGCGGGCCACCCCGGCGGCCTCGACCCGGTTGCGGGTGCCGGTCTTGCCGATGGCCGACGACAGGTAGTTGCGGACCGTGCTCTCCGACAGGTGGAGGCGGGCGGCCAGGTCGGCGATCGTGGCGCCGTCGCCGGCGATGGCGAGGATCTCGCGTTCCCGTTCGGTCAGCGGGCTCGGCCCGGCCGACAGGGCGGCGGCGGCCAGGGCGGGGTCGACGACGCGTTCGCCGCGCAGCACCCGGCGGATGGCGTCGGCGAGGTCCTCGACCGGGCCGTCCTTGACGAGGAAGCCGCGGGCCCCGGCGTCCATGGCCCGGCGCAGGTAGCCGGGGCGGCCGAACGTGGTGAGGATCAGCACCCGGCAGGCGGGCAGCCGGTCGCGCAGGTCGGCGGCGGTCTCCAGGCCGCCGCGGCCGGGCATCTCGATGTCGAGCAGGGCGACGTCGGGCCGCGCCTCCAGGGCGGCGGGCACGACCTGGGTGCCGTCGCCGACCTGGGCGACGACCTCGATGTCCGGTTCGAGGCCGAGCAGCAGGGCCAGGGCGCCGCGCATCATGCCCTGGTCTTCGGCCAGCAGCACACGGATCATCAGGGGGTGGCTCCTTCCGGGAGGCCGACGGTGAGCCGGAAGCCCCCGGCGGGGGCGTTCCCGGCGGTGAACCGGCCGCCCGCCGCCTCGACGCGTTCGCGCAGGCCGCCGAGCCCGTTCCCGGACGCGGGTCCGGTGACCCCGGCGCCGTCGTCGGCGACGGTCAGCTCGGCCCCGTCACCGTCGCCGACGACGAGGGTGATGGCGCAGGTCCGGGCGGTGCTGTGGCGGATCACGTTGGTGACGCCCTCGCGCACCGCCCAGCCGAGCAGCGCGTCGGTCTCGGGCGTGAGCGGGCTGTCGGGGCCGCGCACGGTCAGCTCGATGCCCGCGGCGGCCAGCGCGTCGCGGGCGGAGGAGAGCTCGGCGTCGAGCCCCCGGCCCCGGTAGCCGGTGACGGCGGCCCTGACCTGGGTGAGGGCCTGGCGGCCGATCTCCTCGATGTCGGCGGCCTGCCGGGCGGCGGCCGCGCCGTCGCGGGGGGCCAGCCGCCGGACCGCCTCGGCCTTGACGACCATGACGGACAGGGTGTGGCCGAGCAGGTCGTGCAGGTCGCGGGAGAAGCGCAGGCGCTCCTCCGAGACGGCCACCCGGGCGAGCTCCTTCCGGGTGGCCCGGAGTTCGGCGATGGTGTCCCAGAGCTGCACGATGATCCACGGCACCAGCCCGGCGACGAACACCCCCCAGCCGGAGAAGGCGACGTTCAGGCCGCCGACGTCGCTCCTGACGGCGGCGGCGACCGCGACGGCGGTGAGCGGCACCAGCAGCGCCACTCCCGGCCATCGGCGGACGATCGCGCCGGTGAGGACGGCGCTCATCGTGAGCGCGAAGGTGAAGGCGCCGCCGAAGGCCAGGGCGGCCGCCGAACTCGTGACGCCCAGCAGGGCCAGGGTGAGGCGCGACTGGCGGCGGGCGGTCCACAGGTAGAGGGCGGTGATCGCGACCACGGCCGCCCAGCGGACGATCGAGGGCCGGGCGACCGTCTCCAGGACGGGGAGGGCCATGAGGAGGACCCAGAAGGCGAATCCTCCCTGACGGTTCGTCATGCACTCCTCCCGGCACGGCGGAAACCGTACAAAGCGTAAAGGGTGAAGACGGCGGTCCACCCCAGCAGGAGCAGCACCGATCGCGGTGAGGGGGCCTCGCCGAAGAGGACGGCCCAGGGCAGGTTGGCGTACGCCGCCACCGGGCTCCACTCGCTGACGGCCTGCAACCAGCCGGGGAAGCCGGCGGCCGGGAACCACAGGCCGCCGACGACCGACAGGGAGATGTAACCGGCGAGGTTGGCGGCGGCCGCGTTCTGCGGGCTCAGCAGGTAGGCGTTGCCCAGGGCGAACAGGCTGAACGGGATCGTGCCGGCCCAGAGCAGCAGGGTGACCGCGACCCACGCGGACGGCGTCAGCGGCACCCCGTTGACCAGCCCCCCGGCGGTCAGGACGAGCAGGATCGAGGGCACCACGATGATCGCGCCGGTGGCGGCCTTCCCGGCGATGACCCGCCACGGCGCGATGGGCAGCACGGCGAGCTGGGCCAGCCAGCCGAGGGCCTTGTCCTCGCTCGTGCCGGTGCCGTTGCTGAACGCGCCGCCGAGTGCGCCGTAGGCGGCCATGCCCACCATGCTCCACGCGGCGGCGGCGGCCCGCGCCTCGTCGCCCTGGGCGCCCATGGCGAGGTTGCTGAAGATCAGGTACAGCACGACCGGCAGGGTGAGGCTCATCACGATGAAGCCGTGGTCGCGCAGCATCTTGCGGACTTCGAGGCGGATGTAGGCGGTCATGCGATCCTCCCGGAGATGAGGGCCAGGAAGGCGTCCTCCAGGTCGCCGCCCCGCTTGATCTCGGCGCTGGTGCCGTCGGCGACGAGCCGGCCGCGGTTGAGCACGACGATGCGGTCGGCGAACCGGTCGGCCTCGTCGAGGTGATGGCTGGAGAAGACGACGGTGCGGCCGCTCGTCGACAGGCCGTCCCAGAAGTCGCGGCGGGCCTCGACGTCGAGCCCGGCGGTGGGCTCGTCGAGCACGAGCAGCTTCGGGTCGCCGGCCAGGGCCATGGCGAACCGCACCCGCTGGCGCTGTCCGCCCGACAACCGGTCGACGCGGGCGCGGTCGAGCCCGGTGAGCCCGGTCTGGGCGACGATCTCGTCGTAGGGGAGCGGCGCGGGGAAGACGGCGCGGGCGAACCGCACCAGCTCGCGGACGGTGACGCGGGGCGGCAGCCCGATCTCCTGCTGCATGACCCCGACGAGCCCGTCGTTGACCGCCGAGCGGGAGTCGCGCCCGAAGAGGGAGGTGGCGCCGGCGTCGGGCGCGAGCAGCCCGAGCAGCACGCTGATGGTGGTGGTCTTGCCCGCGCCGTTGGGCCCGAGCAGGGCCAGGCGCTGCCCCTGGGGGACCGTCAGGCTGAGGTCGTCGACGGCGAGGACGTGCCGGTAGGCCTTGCGCAGGCCCCGGATGACGATGGCGTCGGTCATGACGACGACGCTATTTGCGGCGCTCGCGCGGCCGTAGGGAGCCGGATCCCGAGATCGGCGGGACAAATGTCCTAACGGAACAGCCCGAGCTGCTCCGCGTCCGGCGCGCGCGCCGGAAGGGCGGCCGGGCGGCCCGCGCGCTCCCTGATGCCGTGCCTGCGGGCCAACTCGGCCACCTGGTCGGTGATGCGCCGCTGGTAGGCCTGGGGCGCGTAGGCTCCCCGCCCGTAGAGCTCGCGGTAGCGCGGCACCAGGCGCGGATGGTCGCGCGCCAGCCATTCGAGCCACCACTCGCGCGCGCCGGTGCGCAGGTGGAGCACGAGCGGGGTCACGCCGGTCGCCCCCGCCTCGGCGATCTCCTTCACGGTCGCCTCGAGCTGGGCGGGGGAGTCGGTCAGGTAGGGCAGGATCGGCGCCATCAGCACCGAGCACGGGACGCCGGCCTCGTTGAGCGCGGCCACGGCGCCCAGCCGGGCGCGCGGGCTCGGCGTTCCCGGCTCGGTGGCCCGCCAGGCCGCCGGGTGGGTGGTGCCGATCGACATGGCCGTGGACACCCGCGTCCGCCGGGCCGCCTCGGCGAGCAGGTCGAGGTCGCGGAGGATGAGCGTGCCCTTGGTCAGGATCGAGAAGGGGTTGGCGAACTCGGTAAGGACCCGGATGATGCCGGGCATCAGCCGGTAGCGCCCCTCGCACCGCTGGTAGGGGTCGACGTTGGTGCCCATCGCGATGGGGTCGCCCCGCCAGCGCGGCGCGGCGAGCTCGCGGCGCAGCAGCTCGACGGCGTTGGTCTTCACGACGATCTTCGTGTCGAAGTCGTGGCCCGCGTCGAGGTCGAGGTAGGTGTGGGTGTTGCGGGCGAAGCAGTAGACGCACGCGTGGGTGCAGCCGCGGTAGGGGTTGAGGGTCCACTCGAACGGGACGCGACTGGCGCCGGGGACGCGGTTGACGATCGAGCGGGCGTGGATCTCGTAGAAGGTGACGCCGCGGAACTCGGGCGTGTCGATCGTGCGGACGACCGCACCCTTGGTGATCAGGGCGTTGTCGGGCCGTTCGGGGATGAGTTGCAGGTTGTCCCAGCGCATTCCATGATTGGAACACCTGTTCGATCATGATCGCAACGGAAAGCGGGGGCAAATCGCACCCCACCAAACGGCTAACGATCTTCTTTAGGGGGAACGACGTCCGCACACACCTTGCATCCCTGGGAGGTGCGCCATGTCCTGGTCGCAAGACGAGGAGCGGATGCTGGCGATGATCGAGCGGCACCTCACAGACGAGGATCCGCGGCTGGCCGCCCGTTTAGAGTCGTTCAACGAACGGGTGGAGCGGGGCGAGCGCAATCGCCGCCGCACCGACAAGAAGAGACGCCGGTGGCGGCGGTCGACGGTGGTGATCGCGGTGAGCTGGTTGCTGATCGCGACGTTGATCGCGACGCTGCTGGTGATGGCCTTCCACAACGACGCGGCGGCGGTTCCCTTCTAGCTCCGTCACGGCTCCGCCCGGCCGCCACCGCCCGCCGCCCCCGGTGCGGGCCCTCCACCGGCGCCGGCCGCCCGCTCCCGGCGGCCCGCCGTCACGGGTTAAATGCTTTGTCCGCGCCATTCCCCGATGTCTACAGTGACCCGCATGGCTTCTGCATTCTGCTGCCCCTTCTTCATTCGCATCCGCCGCGGCCGGGCTCTGGCCCGCTAGCGGACGCGATTCATTCTCTGAACTGAGGGCATTTCGCGTCCCGGGCGCGCCCAGGGCCCTTCGAGACCCCATGAATCTCGAAGACCCAGAAGGGCAGTGCTGTGGCGCAGAATTTCGCGCACGGAAACTATTCGCATACCCAGAAGAAGGCCAGGAACAGCGGTGGCGGTCGCACGCCCGCCGACGGCGCGCGCCGGACGCTCTCGCAGAACTTCCTGGTCGACCGGCACGCCGTCGACCTGATGGTGAAGGCCGCCGCGCCCGAGGGGCTCGTGCTGGAGCCCGGCGCGGGGGAGGGGGCGCTCACGTTCGCGCTGGCCGAGGTGGCCGCGCGGGTGATCGCCTACGAGATCGATCCCCGGCTCGCGGGGCGGCTCGCCTCCCGTACGAAGGACGATTCCGTCATCGAAGTGGTGAGAGGTGATTTCACGCGTGCGCGGGTACCACGGGAACCGTTCGCGGTGGTGGGGAACATTCCGTATTCGGTCACTTCGAAGATCGTCGACTGGTGTCTTCGGGCGCCGGATCTATCGTCGGCGACACTACTGACCCAGCGTGAGTACGCCCGCAAGCGCACCGGCGACTACGGCCGCTGGAGCCTGGTCACGGTCGAGTCGTGGCCGTGGTTCCACTGGCGGCTCGGGCACACCGTCTTCCGGGAGTCGTTCCGGCCGGTGCCCTCGGTCGACTCGGCGATCCTGCGCATCGAGCGCAGGCCCGAGCCGCTGGTGCCCGACCGGCGCTCCTACCGCGCGCTGGTCGAGCTCGGCTTCGGCGGGACCGGCGGTTCGGTGCGGGCGTCGCTCAGGACCCGCTACGCGGGGGTGGACGCCGCCCTGTCGGCCGCGGGGGTGCCCCGCGACGCCGTCGTGGGACACGTCCACCCCGACCAGTGGGTCACGCTCTGGCGGTGCCTGCACTGAGCTCAGGCGAGCCAGATCGAGGCGAGCTGCCGGGCGGCCAGCGACGGCGGGGTGGCGCGCAGCAGCGTGTCGCGCAGCCACGCGGCCGGCCCGGTGCGGGTGGTGAGCCGCGACTGACGGCTGGAGGCGGCCATGAGCCTGTTGGCTCGTGGCCGCCTTTCGGCGTCGTAGCGGCCGAGCCGTTCGGCCGCCTCGGCCGGGGTCGCGCTCTCAAGGTGCCTGACCAGGGCCGCGGCGTCCTCGAAGGCCTGGCTCGCGCCCTGCCCCAGATCGGGGGGCATGCCGTGGGCGGCGTCGCCGAGCAGGCAGATCCGGCCGGTCGTGTAGGTCGCCAGCGGCTTGGCCAGCCGGGTGATGGGATCGACGTGGACGTCGGCCACGGCGGTCGCCCGCAGGACGGCCGGCACGGCCGGGTGCCAGCCCGCCATGAGCTCGGCCACCTGCTCCCGGGCCTGCTCCGGCCCCGGGACGGTCGCGGGCAGAGGAGTGTCGGTGAACCAGTACAGGCCGCCGGACCCCATCGGGAACAGCCCGAACATCGCGCCGCTGTGCCGGTCGAGGAGGATCGCGGTGAGCAGGTCGTCGACGCCGGGGATCCGGCCGAGCGTGCCGCGCAGGTCCAGGCGGCCGGTCCGCTCGGTGCCCGGGTGGGCGGGGAACAGGCGGGCGCGCAGGCGGCTGCCGATCCCGTCGGCCACGACCACGGCGTCGGCGGCGTCGACGTGGTCGACGAGCACGCGGCCGGGCTCCTCGGCGAGGCCGCCGACGGCGACGCCCGTCCGGATCCGGTCGGCCGGCAGCCGCTCGCGCAGGGTTTGGTGCAGGACGGCGCGGTCGACGACGACGGTCGGGCCGTAACGTTCCTGGGCCTTGGCGGCGTCGGTGACCAGGAGCGGACGGCCGGCGCGGTCGCGCAGCCCGCCCTGGGCGGTGGGCGCGGCGTGCTCCCGCAGGGGCGCGCCCAGGCCGAGGGTGTCGAGGGCGGCCAGGCCGTTGGGCATGACGACGATGCCGGTGCCGGTCTCACGCAGCTCGGGGGCGCGTTCGTAGAGGGTGACGTCGTGGCCGGTCAGGTGGAGACCGGTGGCGGCGGTGACGCCGCCGAGCCCGGCTCCGATGATCGCGATTCGCATGGGGGTCCCGTCATTCACTACGGTCGTACTACTACCGTTATTGGTAGCATGGCCGGGTGCCGCCCACCAATCCGGACCGCCGCCGGGCCCTGACCGACGCCGCCATCGGGCTGCTCGCCTCGTCGGGGGTGCACGGCCTGACCCACCGCACCGCCGAACGCGCGGCGGGCCTGCCGACGGGCACGGCGTCCAACTACTTCCGCAACCGCGAGGCCCTGCTGGTGGCCGCGGCCGAACGGGTGGTCGAGCTGCACCTGGCCGACATGGACGCCGCCGCCGGGCGCCAGACGGGCGAGCCCGACCTGGTCGGCCTGCTGACCGACTCGCTGCTGGGCGCGGCGACCGTGCTGCGCGACCGCTACCTGGCCATCTTCGAGCTACGGCTGGAGGCCGTCCGCCGCCCGGAGCTGAACCGGGCCCTGGAGGGACTCCAGGCGGCGGCGACGGTGTTCACGGCCGGGCACCACGCCCAGCTCGGGCTCGCGATCCCGCCCGAGCGGGTGCCGGGGCTGATCGCGCTCTATGGCGGCGCGCTGTTCACCCTGGTCACGGCCCCCGAGGGGACGGTCACCCGGGAGGGCGTGGAGACGATCGTGCGGGCGATGGTGCCCGAGGCGCCGGGCTAGGGCTCCTGGCGGGTGATGGCCGGGTGGAGGGCGACGACCACCCGGTGGTCGCGGCCCCCCGGCGCCTGCTCGTCGTGGTAGCGGGAGACGAGGGAGGCCACGGCGGCCGACAGTTCCTCGGCGAAGGCGGCCCGGTCGCGGGGGCCGGCGAAGCGCACGGTCCCGTCGATCGCGAACGTGGCGACCTTCTGCCGGGCGCGTTCGGAGCGGGTGATCAGCGTGCCGACGTCCTTCACGAGCTGGGCCGCCACGGCGAGCAGCCAGGCCGCCGACAGGCGGTCGGGACGCCGGGAGGGGTCGGGTTCGACCGCCCCCAGCGCGGCGGGGGAGATGACGTAGGACCCGGCGGTGGCGCGCATGACCCGCTCGGTCACGTTGCCCTTGCGGCGCTCCTCGACGAGCTCGACCAGGCCGTGCTTCTCCAGCGTCTTCAGGTGGTAGTTGACCTTCTGCCGGGGCAGGCCGATCTTGGTGGCGAGCTGGGTGGCCGAGCCGGGCTCGGCCAGTTCGGCCAGGATGCGGGCGCGGACCGGGTCGAGGGAGACCTCGGCGGCCGCGGGGTCGTCGATGACCGCCACTTCGAACATGGCCTCAGAGTCTCACCGACAAGAAAAATTGTCAAAGGCCCCGCAGGAAGTCGGCCGCCACGGGCGCGGCCACCTTGCCGCCGCCTCCGCCGCCCTCCACCACGACCGCGAACGCCACGTCGCCGCGGTAGCCGTGGAACCAGGCGTGGGAGGGCAGCTCGGGCCCGCTGCCGTATTCGGCCGTGCCGGTCTTGCCGTAGGCGCCGCCGGGCAGCCCGGCCGACTTGGCGGTGCCCTTCGACACCACCGCCCGCATCATCGCGCGCAGGTCGTCGGCCACCCCGTCGGGCAGCGGCTTCTCCTTGGCCTTCTGCTTCAGGCCCGGGACCAGCGTCGGGGGCCGCCAGGTGCCGTCGGCGACGGCCGCGGCGACCGAGGCCATGATCAGCGGGCTGGCGATGATCTTCGCCTGGCCGAACGACTCGGCGGCGAGCTCGGCGTCGGAGGTGGCCTTCGGCATGCTGCCCTCGCTCGCCGGCACGCCGATGTTGAGCGGCTGGTTGAAGCCGAGGTCGCCCGCGGCGTCGTAGAGGCCCTCGGCGCCGAGGTGCTCCTGCGCCAGCGGGGCGAAGGTGGTGTTGCAGGAGTAGGCGAAGGAGTCGCTGAAGGTGATCGTGCCGTACTCGGCGTTGTCGCTGTTGCGGATCTTCAGGCCGCCGACGACGGCGTTCTCCGGGCAGGTCACGTTCTCGCCCGGGCCGACCCCCTTGGCCAGCAGGGCGGCGGCGGTGACCGTCTTGAAGGTCGAGCCGGGGGCGTACTGGCCGTTGAGCGCCCGGTTGAAGTCGCCGCGGTTGTTGGCGATGGCCAGGATCTCGCCGGTCGAGGGGCGGATGGCCACGAGTGAGGCGGGCTTGTCGAGGTCGCGGACGGCGTTCGCGGCGGCGTTCTGGATCGTCATGTCCAGGCTGGTCCTGACCGGCTCGCCCTCCTTGCCCTTGATCGACTCCAGGGGCGTGTCGCCGGCCATGACGTCGGTGGTGGGGGTGCCGGCCAGGCGTTTCTGGAAGGTCTCCTGGAGGCCGCCGCGTCCGATGGCCTGGTTCTTCCGGTAGGCGGGGCCGAGTTTCGCGACGTCCTTGGCGTTCGCCTTGTCGAGGAAGCCGACCAGCTGCTGCACCGACCCGCCGACGTCGGTGCCGTCGATGCGGTTGCCGTCGGCGTCGGTCAGCGCGGCCCGCTGCGGCCAGGTGGTCTTCAGCGCCAGCTTGGCGGTGCCGTCGATGCCGGGGTGCAGGGCCTGCGGCTTCCAATCGACCTTCCAGTGCCGGTCGAACACGACCAGGTCGAAGGTGCCCGTGTACGTCCAGGGCCCGACGTCGGCGATGTCGAGGGTCGCCGTGTAGGAGGCCTCGTAGCGGTCGTCGCCGGCGGGCGCCACCTGGCCCAGTTCGACGTTCTTCACGGTCGCCTTGAGATCCTTGGCGATCGAGGCGGTCACCGTGTCGAACGTCGCCGGGACCGGGGTCACCAGCTGCGTCTTCATCGCCGCCAGGTCGTCGGCCGCCCAGGCGGCGGCGTAGAGGCGGGCGGTCTCCTGAGGGGTGCCGCGGGTGTGCAGCACCCACCAGGCGCCGGCCCCGCCGCCCGCGGCGGCGACCACGCACGCCACCGAAATGATCGCTATCGTTCGTCCCCGCACGGCGACGAGCTTAGCGAATTCGTTACGAATTGGGCCGTTTGGCGTAGCTGGGCACGTACTCCTGGCCGGAGAGTTCGCGGATGGCGTCCATGATCTGGTCGGTGACCTCGCGCCGGTCGCGGGCCTTGGCGGCGTCGCCCTCGAAGGTCATCGGCTTGCCGATCGTGACGTCGATGCGGTGGACGCGCGGCACCGACGCGCCCGGCGGCAGCACCTTGTCGGTGCCCGCCAGCGCCACCGGCAGGACGGGCGCTCCCGTCGTCAGGGTCAGCCAGGCCACGCCGATCTTGCCCTTGTAGAGGCGGCCGTCGGGGGAGCGGGTGCCCTCGGGGTAGATGCCGAACAACCCGCCGTCGTTCAGGACGCCGGCGGCGGCGTCGAGCATCGCCTGGGCGGCGCCGGCGCTGTCGCGGTCGATCGCGATGTTGCCGCTCATGATCAGGCGGGTGATCGGGCTGCCGGTGAAGTATTCGTTCTTCGCGACGAAGGTGACCGGGCGGGGCATCAGCGCGGGCAGGAAGAAGGAGTCGAGCGCGGACAGGTGGTTGGCGGCGATGATCGCCGGGCCCGTCTCCGGGACGTGCTCCATCCCCACGACGCGCGGACGCCAGAGCGCGTGCATCACGGGGACGCTGACGACTTTGGCGACGCGGTAGAACAGCGACGACAAGGGGGCTCCTCCCTCGGTTGACCGCTCCAAGCCTAGATGTCGCCTGGACCGAGAGACGACGATGCCCCGCGCGCGGGCGGGGCATCGCTGGAGAACGTTTTAGGCCGGTGTGGTGGTCGCCTCCTCGGCGAGATGCACAACACGGTTCCAGCCGAACGGTATTCCGTGAAGGCGGTATATGCGGCCCGGGGGACACATCCACACCGGCACTACGTAGTTAACCACACGCGGGGGCTCGGTGTTCCCGCCCCGTAGGCTGGCCGCATGCCGATCACCACCCGCGCCCTCAACCGTGCCCTGCTCGCCCGCCAGGGTCTGCTGGAGCGGATGCGGCTCCCGCTGCCGGATGTGGCCGAGCGGATCGGCGCGCTGCAGATGCAGTACTGGCCCGCGCTGGGACCGGCGTTGTGGAGCCGCGCCCACGAGCTCGCGCCCGAGTCGCCCTGGCACGCCCACTCCACCGGCGACCTGGTCACCGGCACCCTGCTGCGCGGCACCATCCACACCGTCACCCCGGCCGACTACCCGGCCTACGCGGCGGTGTCGGCCGCCTCGAAGGTGGGCGCGTTCCGGGCCGGCCCTGAACCCGAGATCGGCGAGCTGCTCGACCTGGTGCGCGAGATGGGCGCCACCCCGCGTCCGGCCGCCGAACTGGTGGCCGCGATCGACGAATGGGTGGTCGCGCACCCGGGCGTGTTGTCCGACCGCGAGATCGAGCTCCAGCGCCTCTATCGGTGGACGTCGGTGATGATGCGGGTCGGGTTCATCCGCGTCCCGGCCGAGGGCACGTGGTCCAAGCGCACCCCGGTGCTGTTCGCGCTCGGCCCGGCCAAGGAGTTCCCGCCGCTGCGGGAGGCGCTCGACTTCGTCGTCCGCCGCCACCTGAGGGCGTTCGGCCCGGCCGCCGCCGAGGACGTCGCATCGTGGATCGCCTGGAACATCACGCCGGTCCGCGCGGCGCTGGAGGCCATGCCCGACCTGGTGACCTTCACCGACGAGGACGGCCGCACCCTCTACGACCTGCCCGGCGCGCCCCGGCCGGGCGAGGACGCCGAGGCGCCGGTCCGGCTGCTGCCGTGGTTCGACAGCACCCTGCTCGCCTACGCCCCCGGCCGCCGCACCCGCATCCTGCCCGACGCCCACAGGGACCACGTCTACGTGAAGGCCAACGGCCAGCTCAAGCCGTCGTTCCTGGTCGACGGGAGGGTCGCCGGGCTCTGGACCATGACGACGGCCAAGGGCGGGGCGGTGACGCTGGTGCTGACCCCGCTGGAGCAGGTCCCGATCCTGGCCAAGGCCGAGCTGGTCGCCGAGGCCAAGCGGCTGCTGGAGTTCGCCCACCCCGCCGCGACCTCCCACGAGGTGGTGTTCCGGGGCTAGAGCCCGCGTGCCATGCGGCGGCGGGCCAGGTGGAGCCCGAGGAGGGCGGTCACGACGGCCGCCGCCGCGCCCCACAGGACCGGCGCGTCGAGGAACCTCCCGGCGAACAGGGCGCGTTCGGCCTCGACGACGTAGGTGACCGGGTTGACGGCGGCGGCCACCTGCAGCCAGCCCGGCCCGTTCTCGACCGGCAGCAGCACGCCCGACAGCAGCAGCAGCGGGAACATGACGACCTGGGTGACGCCGTAGAACAACTCCCCGCCGGGCGCCGAGACGATGGCCAGCACGAACGACAACCCGCCGAGCCCGATCCCGAACACGACCAGCAGCGTCAGCCCGGTCAGCACGCCCGGCACGTGCGGGTCGAGGCCGAGCGGCACGGCCAGCCCGATGATCAGGACCGCCTGGGCCAGCAGGACGACGAACTCCTTGAGCGTGCGGCCGACCAGCAGGGCGGTGCGGCTGACCGGGGTGACGAGCAGGCGTTCCATCGAACCGCCGATGAGGTCGAGGAGCAGGAAGTACCCGGCCATCAGCGGCCCCGACAGGCACATCATGATCAGGATGCCGGGCACGAACCACTGCCAGGCCGGGCCCGGCGTGTCGGTGCCGTTCTCCAGCAGGGGGCCGAACAGGTAGAGGAACAGCAGCGGCTGGGCCATGGTGAAGACGAGCGAGAGGGGATCGCGCCAGACGGGGGCGAACTCGCGGCTGAAGATCGTGGCGGTGTCGCGGAGGAAGGTCACGGGTCAGGCCTCCTCGTCCTGGATGGTGCGGCCCGTCAGGGCCAGGAAGACGTCGTCGAGGGTCGGGCGGGAGCTCTCGGCCGTGTCGATCTTGAGCCCGGCCGCGTCCAGGGCCCGCACGAACTCGGGCAGCGCGCGGTCGGCCGCCGCCACGCGCAGGGTCAGCCTCGGGCCGTCGGAGGCGAGGCCGGCCGCGCCGGGCAGACCCGCCGCGATCTCGGCCGCGCGGGGGACGTCGGCCGGGTCGTGCAGGGTGACGGTCAGGCGGTCGCCGGCCAGGTCGGCCTTCAGGCGGCGGGCGGTGCCGTCGGCGATGATGCGGCCCTGGTCGATGACGACGACACGTTCGGCCATCGCGTCGGCCTCCTCCAGGTAGTGGGTGGTCAGGAACAGGGTGGTCCCGTGGTCGGCGCGCAGGCGCAGGATGTGCGACCAGATGTCGGCGCGGCTGGCCGGGTCGAGGCCGGTCGAGGGTTCGTCCAGGAACAGAAGGGGCGGGCGGTTCATCAGGCCGAGCGCGATGTCCAGGCGGCGGCGCTGGCCGCCCGACAACGTCGACGGCTTACGGGCGAACATCCCGTCGAGGCCGACCACCGTCAGCAGCTCCTCGGCGCGCGAGCGGGCCGCGCGGCGGGTCATGCCGTAGCAGCGGCCCTGGGTGACCAGCTCGTCGCCGATCCGGAACGCCTCCCCGGCGCCACCCTTCTGGCCGATGTAGCCGATCCGGGCGCGCACGGCCGCCGCCTCGGTCGTGACGTCGTGACCGGCCACCCGGGCCGTCCCGGACGTCGGCGGGAGCAGGCCGGTCAGCATCCGCAGGCAGGTCGACTTGCCGGCGCCGTTGGGCCCGAGGAAGGCCACGAGCTGACCGGGCTCCACGTCGAGGTCGACGCCGCGCACGGCGTCGACGGAGGTCTTCTTGAGGGTGTACGTCTTGGTCAGGCCACGGGCGTGAATCATGAACCCTCCAGGTTTTGGGCACACCGAAGAAACCCCTGGTCGGGGGCGTTTCGGGATCGCTCCATCCTGACCGGCCCAGGCGGCCCCAGGCAAACGTGAAATGTACATTCACATTCGGTCTGACCTGCGGAAACGCCAGAAAGTGGCGGGGGGGCACCGATCGTGAGACAGCCCTTGAACTGGGCGGCAACCGGTTTTTGAAGATTTTTTGATCGGGGGCGATACGGTCGGGTCCATGAAGTACGCGCTGATGATCTACGGCACTCAGGCGGGCTGGGCGGCGTTCTCGCCGGAGGAGTTCCAGACCCTGGTCGACCGCCACGACGCCTGGATCGCGAAACTCCGCGAGACCGGCGAGCTGGTGGCCGCGCAGGGCCTCGAAGGAGAGGACCAGGCGAGGTCGGTCCGGGTGCGCGACGGCATCCCCGTCGTCACCGACGGGCCGTTCGTGGAGGCCAAGGAGTTCCTCGCCAGCCTCTACATCGTCGAGTGCTCGGCCGAACGGGCCGTCGAACTGGCGGCCGGGCTGCCCGAGGCCGAGTTCTCCGCCGTCGAGGTGAGACCGGTGTTCGAGGGCTCATGACCGGCGTCGACGCGGTGACCGACCGCCTGCTGCGGGAGCTGGCGCCGCAGGTGCTGGCGGTGCTGGTCCGCCGCTGGGGCCGCTTCGACGCGTGCGAGGACGCCGTCCAGGAGGCCCTGCTGGCGGCGGCGCTGCAGTGGCCCGTGGAGGGCGTGCCGGCGAGCCCGAAGGCGTGGCTGGTGACCGTCGCCACCCGCCGCCTGGCCGACGAGGCGCGCAGCGAGCAGGCGCGCGAACGCCGCGAGGAACGCGTCGCGGCGATGCCCGGCCCCGGCGACGACGTGGAGCACCACGACGACACCCTCACCCTGCTCTTCCTCTGCTGCCACCCGTCGATCTCGCCGTCGTCGCAGGTCGCCCTCACCCTCCGGGCCGTGGGCGGGCTGACGACCGGGCAGATCGCGCGGGCGTTCCTGGTCCCCGAGGCGACCATGGGCCAGCGCATCAGCCGCGCCAAGCAGTCGGTCAGGGCCGCCGGAGCCCGGTTCGAGCCGCCTCCGGCGGCCGAGTGGGAGGCCCGGCTCGCGGTCGTCCTGCACGTCCTCTACCTGATCTTCAACGAGGGCTACGCCGCCAGCGCCGGAGAGGGCCTGCTCGACGTCGAGCTGACCACCGAGGCGATCCGGCTGACCCGGCGGCTGCACGCGCTGCTGCCCGGCGACGGCGAGGTGTCCGGCCTGCTGGCCCTGATGCTGCTCACCGACGCGCGGCGTCCGGCCCGCACCGGCCCCGGCGGAACCCTGGTCCCGCTCGCCGAGCAGGACCGGTCCCGCTGGAACCGGGCCCTCATCGCCGAGGGCACCGACCTGATCACCGAGACTCTGCGCTCGGCCTCGCTCGGCCCCTACCAGGTGCAGGCCGCCATCGCGGCCGTGCACGACGAGGCCCCCAGCGCCGCCCAGACCGACTGGCGGCAGATCCTGGTCCTGTACGCCACCCTGAAGCGCTTCTGGCCCGGCCCCATGGTGTCGCTCAACCACGCCGTCGCCGTCGCCATGGTCGACGGTCCCGCCGCCGGCCTCGACCTGCTCGCCGAGGTCGAGCGGGACGCCCGGCTGAAGGGCCACCACCGGGTGGAGGCGGTCCGGGCCCACCTGCTCGACATGGCCGGCGACCTCGACGGCGCCCGCGCCGCCTACGCCAAGGCCGCGCGCCAGACCGCGAACCAGCCCGAACGGCGCTACCTGGAGCACAAGGCACGCCAGGCGGACCGCAGAATGGACAGGTGATGCGAGAACTCGCCGGCCTGGTCGGCGACGGGGGAGTGGTGGTCCTCAGCGGCGCGGGACTGTCGACCGAGTCGGGCATCCCCGACTACCGGGGCGAGACCGGCCGGGCCCGCCGCGCCGACCCGATGACCTACCAGACCTTCACCACCAGCGCCGCCGCCCGGCGCCGCTACTGGGCCCGCAGCCACGTCGGCTGGCGCCACATGGGCCGCGTCGAACCCAACTCCGGCCACCACGCGGTCGCCCGCCTCGAACGGCTCGGCCTGGTCGACGGCGTCGTGACCCAGAACGTCGACGGCCTCCACCAGGCCGCCGGCACCCGCCGCGTGGTCGAGCTGCACGGCGGCCTCGACCGGGTCGCCTGCCTCCGCTGCCGGGCCCGCATCCCCCGCACCGAACTCGACGACCGGCTGAAGGCGGCCAACCCCGGCTTCGACGCGGCCGTCGGCCCCATCAACCCCGACGGGGACGCCGTCGTCCCCGACGAGCTGGTGGCCGGGTTCACCGTGGTCGACTGCGACGGCTGCGGCGGCCTGCTCAAGCCCGACGTCGTCTTCTTCGGCGAGAACGTGCCCCAGCCGCGCGTCGACGAGTGCTTCGGCATGGTCGCCGCGGCCCGGCTGCTGCTGGTGCTGGGCTCCTCGCTGACCGTGCGGTCGGGCCGGCGCTTCGTCGACCGGGCCGAGGCGCTCGGCATCCCGATCGCGATCGTCAACCAGGGCCCGACCGGCGGCGACGACCAGGCGCTCCTCAAGCTCGACGCGCCCCTGGGCGAGACGCTGACGGTGCTGGCCGGAGCGTGAGCGGCCCGGCTTCAACACTTCGCGGCCCTCGGCCGTCTAGGTGATGTGGACCCCGACCCCGACTTCGCCGCGTTCGCCGCCGAACGCGCCGACGCGCTCTTACGGTACGGCTACGTCCTGAGCGGCGACCCCCACGACGCGGCCGACCTCACGCAGGAGGCGCTGGCGCGGCTGCACCGGGCGTGGCCGCGCGTGCGGCGGAAGGACGACCCGGAGGCCTACGTGCGGGTCGTCATGGCCCGCCTGCACATCAGCGTCTGGCGGCGGCGCCGCCGCGAGAGCCTGGCCGTCGACCCGCCCGACGGCGCGTGGGAGGACGCGCGTCCCTCCGACCGCGAGCAAGGGCTGTGGCGGGCGCTGGCGGACCTGCCCCGCAAACAGCGCGCCGTGCTGGTGCTGCGGTACTACGAGGACCTGACCGACGCCGAGATCGCCCGGGTGCTGGGCATCGCGCGCGGCACCGTCCGCAGCCACGCGAGCCACGGCCTGGCCCGCCTGCGCACCGTCATCGGAGACACCGCGACCGACAGGAGCCCGCGATGACGCTGGAAGACGACCTGCGGGCCACGCTGGCGCGCGCCGCGACCCAGGCTCCCCCCGCCCCGCCCGGCCTGCTCGACGGGGTCGCCCGCCGTCGCCGCCGCCGGGCGCGGTCCCGGCTGCTCGCCTCGGCGGCCGCCGTCGTGCTGGTCGCGACCGGGACGATGCTGGCCGTCCGGCACGAGCGGCCCGAGCCCGTGGTGGTCACCCCGCCCCCGCCGGCCATCACCGAGGAGCAGGTGGCGGGGTCGCCGCCGGTCGAGGAGGTGTGGCCCGGCGCGGTCCAGATCGCCCCCGCCTCCCTGGAGAACGGCAAACGGCTGCGCCCGCTGCTCATCGCCGACGACCACACCACGCTGCTGACGACATGGAGCTCCCACGAGAGGGCCGGCGCGGTCTACGCCTACGACCAGCGCACCCGCGAGCTGCGCCAGGTCACGCTCGTGCCCTCCCGCAAGGGCGAGATCGCCGACGGCTTCGTGGTCGCGGGCGACCGGCTGGTCTGGCACGTCAAGACCGACACCTCCGCGACCCTGTGGCGGGCGCCGCTGGCCGGGGGGAGCGCCGAGCGGCTGCCGGGCACGCTGCCGCACGTGCCGTGGGCCACCGACCTGGCCGGTGACCGCCTCGTCTACTCCGCGGGCGACACCGGCGTCTTCAGCGTCCCGGTGACCGGCGGGCCGCCCACGCCGGTGCCGGGCGGCGAGGGGCTGCACCTGCTGGAGTGGCCCTGGGCGGGCGACCCCCACCTGCCCGCCGACGGCGAGAAGGACGTCCGCTTCCGGCGGCTCGTCAACCTGGAGACCGGGGAGGTCCGCCACGCCGCCCTCACCCCGGGCGACCGCTACGTCGTCTGCGGGGTGACCACCTGCTCCGGGCAGCACGCCGACGGCGCGTCCTTCGTGCGCGCGCGGGACGGGTCGGGCGAACGGGAGGTGCCGTTCGCGCCGCAGGGGCTGGCCGCCGACCGGTTCATGGCCGTGACGGTCACCGGCCGGGACGAGGTCGAGCAGTACGTCGTCGACGTGGTCACCGGGCGGTCCGGCAGCCTGGAGCTGAACGTCACCCTGGACGGCGGCGAGCGGTCCTACACCACGATGGGCCTCACCGCGGACGACCGGGACATGCTCAGCGTGCATCGGACCGGTGACGACACGTTGGTGTTCATCGACCTGAGGCGGATAACCTCAGGCCCGTGATCGACGAGATCGGCGCCGTCGCGGCGCGTCATCTGGGGCGTCCGGCCCGGTCGGTGGTCAAGCTCGGCGAAGGCTGGGACAACGTCGCCTACGAGGTCGACGGCGACCTCATCGTGCGCGGCAGCAAGGAGGGCGGCGCGGCGGAGGTCCGCCGCGAGGCCGCGCTGCTCGCCGTCGTCGCGGAGGTCTCGCCCGTGCCCACCCCTCAGGTCCTCTTCGTGGACGGGGAGGCGGGCGTGATGGCGTACCGGAAACTGGCGGGAGAACCCCTCGACAGCCGGCTCGGGCTCGCGGTCGCCAAGCCGCTGGGGGCCTTCCTCGCGGCGATGAACGCGGTGCCGAAGGAGCGGGTCGCCGGTCTGGTCGAGGTCGACGACGACCCGTTCTACGCCTGGCTGGCCGGGACCATCGAGGAGTACAAGGAGGTCGTCCAGGAGCACGTGCCCGGCGACCTGCGGGTGCCCGTCGAGAGGTTCCTCCGCGAGAACCCGCCGCGCGACGAGACCAAGACGCTGGCGTTCTGCCACAACGACCTCGGCGCCGAACACGTGCTGACCGACGGCGCGACCGTCACCGGGGTCATCGACTGGACCGACGCCGCCATCGCCGACCCCGCCCACGACCTCGGGCTGGTCCTGCGCGACCTCGGCCCCGAGGTGTTCGCCGAGACGCTGCGCCACTACCGCGACCACGGCGGCGACGCCGGGCCGACGGTGGAGACGCGCGCCCGGTTCTACGCGCGCTGCGCGATCATCGAGGACATCGCCTACGGCCTCACCCGGCCGGGCGCCCGCTTCTACGCCGAAGAGGGCCTGTCCCACCTGGCCTGGACGTTCGCCGACAACTGACGCAGCACCCGCATCGTGTCGCCGGCCCGCTCCGGCGGCACGAACAGGTGGTCGTGGAAGTAGGCCGACACCGCGTTGCACGGGATGCCCTCGGCCGCCAGCGCGGCCGTGATCGCGGCCAGCATGCCGACGGCGGCCAGCGACGAGTGCACCCGCAACGTGATCCAGCGGCACGGGAAGACGCCCTCGGCCTGCCCCTCCGGGACCACCAGGGTCACGCCCTCGGGCTCGGTGAACGTCAGCACCGGCGTGAGCCCGGGCGGCGGCTCGGCGGCGGTCGCGAAGACGTGGACGCCGTCGTGCAGGACCGGGTCGAGGGTCGCCAGCAGGGTGGCGAGGTCGTGTTCGCCGGGTGTCATCCGATGACCGCCGCGACGATCTGGGACGGGTCGCGTTCGAGGTTGTCGCGGCTGTGGATGTAGATGTCGGTGGTCGACGAACTGGAGTGGCCGAGCGCCTGCTGCAACTGCTTGACCGAGGCGCCCCGGTCGCTGGCGACCGTCGCGAACGTGTGACGCAGCGCGTGGGGGGTCACCTTCGACTCCAGGCCGGCGGCCTTGGCGACCTTCACGACCAGGCGGTAGGCGTCGGCGCGGTCGAGCGCCCGGCCGCCCGCCGTGGCGAACAGCGGGCCGGTCAGCCGGTCTCTGGTGACCCCGGCCCGGCGGGCGCGGTCGTCGAGGTAGGCGTCGAGCGCCGCCGCGGTGGCGGGCGGCAGGTTGCGCACGCGGGTCTTCTGCCCCTTCCCGACGATCCTGAGGGTACGGTGGCCGCGCTGGTGACCCAGGTCGTCGATGGTGGCCGCCAGCGCCTCGGACACACGCGGCCCCAGCTCGATCATCAGCCGGACGAACGCGGCCGTGCGCAGGGCGGTGGGCCCCGTCGTGGCGTCGGCCGCCGCCACGAGGGCACGCGCCTCCTCTTCGGTGAGGCCGACGGTCTCCGACTGGAACCGTTCGACCTTGGGGCGGCGTACCCGCGTGAAGGGGTTGGACTCCAGGACGCCCTCGTCGGTCGCGTAGGCGTACCACGACGAGATCGCCGACAACTTGCGCGCGAGGGTGCGCGGCGAGACCGGTTCGAGCCAGCGGGCGAACGCGTCGCCGTGCACCCGGACGGCCCGCAGCGGATGGATCTCGTGCCGCTCGCAGAAGGCGAGCCACTGCGCCAGGTCGGAGCCGTAGGCCGAACGTGTGTGGGGGGAGGAGAACGACAACAACCACGCCTGCGTGAGCCGGTCGAGCACCGCCTCGCCGTCACGGGCCACCACGCCGTCGATCACACGTTCGGGCAGACTCATGATCGTCAGGATACTCCGGCACGCGCCAGCAGCAGGGCCCTCTCGCGCTCGTTGCGCGTCAGCCCGGCCGCCCGCCGGAACTCGGCCCGCGCCTCCTCGTCGCGGCCCAGCCTGGCCAGCAGATCACCCCGCACGCTCGGCAGCAGGTGGTAGTCCCGCAGCGCGGGCTCGTCGGCCAGCTCGTCGACCAGGGCCAGCCCGGCCGCGGGGCCGTAGGCCATCGCCAGGGCCACCGCCCGGTTCAGCTCGACGACCGGCGACGGGACCTCCTCGGCCAGCCGGTCGTAGAGACCCGCGATGCGCCGCCAGTCGGTCGCCTCCGCCGTCTCGGCCCGGGCGTGGCAGGCGGCGATGGCGGCCTGGAGCGCGTACGGCCCCGTGCCCGCCCGCTCCAGCGCCGCCAGCCCCGCGGCGATCCGGCGGCGGTCCCACTTCGTGCGGTCCTGGTCGAGCAGGAGGATGGGGTCGCCGTGCTCGTCGGTGCGGGCGTCCAGCCGCGAGGCCTGGATCTCCAGCAGCGCCCGCAGGCCGTGCACCTCGGGCTCCTTCGGCAGCAGGTCCTCCAGGAGGCGGGCCAGCCGCAGCGCCTCCTCGCACAGGTGCGGCCTGACCCAGTCGTCCCCCGCCGTGGCGGTGTAACCCTCGTTGAAGATCAGGTAGACGACCTCCAGCACCGCCTCCAGGCGCTCGCCCAGCTCCTCGCGGGCCGGCACCTCGAACGGGATCCGCTCGACGGCGAGGGTCTTCTTCGCGCGGGAGATCCGCTGGGCCATCGTGGCCTCAGGGGAGAGGAACGCGCGGGCGATCTCGTCGGTGCTCAGCCCGCCGAGCAGCCGCAACGTCAGCGCGACCCGCGTCTGGGTGGTCAGCACCGGATGGCAGGCCACGAACAGCAGCCGCAGGACGTCGTCCTCGATGGCGTCCGGATCGGGCTGCTCCTCGACGTCGACGGCGGTCCGGGCCAGTTCGGCGAGCTTCTCGTCGTGGCGTTCCCGCCGCCGGAACACGTCGACGGCCCGGCGTTTGGCGACCGTGGTCAGCCAGGCCCCCGGGTTGGCCGGGACGCCGTCGCGGGGCCACTGTTCCAGGGCCGCCACCAGGGCGTCCTGGGCCAGTTCCTCGGCCAGGCCGACATCGCCGGTGAGCCGCGTCAGCCCGGCGATGACGCGGGCCGCCTCGCTCCGCCAGACCTCTTCCACCACGTGGTGCGCCTTGTTGGTCACCGCGCCATTCCACCAGACTGGGCGGATGCGATTCATGATCATGGGCTTGGGAAACGAGGCGACCGAGGCCGGGGTGCTGCCCAGCGACGAACTCATCGCGGCTATGCACGCCTACAACGCCGCCATGACGGAGGCCGGGGTCCTGGTGGCCGCCGAGGCGCTGCATCCGATGACGCGGGGGGCGCGGATCTCGTACCGGAAGGGCAAGGCCGTGGTCATCGACGGTCCCTTCACCGAGACGAAGGAGGTCATCGCCGGGTTCTGGATCATCGAGGTGGAGTCGAAGGAGGAGGCGGTGGCCTGGGCGTTGAAGATGCCGTATGTCCAGGACGGGGAGGAGGGGGTGGAGATCCGGGAGGTGTTCGAGGTGCCGGAACTCGACGAACGGATCGCGGAGGAACGGGCGCGGGGAGAGCGGTGAGGCCTGTGACCTGCGGCGTCGGCTGGAGGCCTCTGCGGTCGGATCCGTCGTCTGCGTCAACACGGGGTGGACCTTAGGCGTCCGTGGATCCTCATCTGACGGCCGGGCCGGTTGGGCTGGAGGAGGGTCGGCGGGCGTTTAATTCGGTGGGAAGGTCACCTGATGACCGGCAAGGTGGACGGCATGTTCTCCGATCGTCTGGCCGAAGGATCGGCCGTTCCCGTCGAAGGGTGGGACTTCTCCTGGTTCGAGGGGCGGGCCACCGAGCAGCGGCCCTCCTGGGGATATGCGCGGCTGCTCGCCGGCCGGGCCGCTTCGGCGAAGGCGCTGCTCGATGTGCAGACCGGCGGCGGTGAGGTGCTGGCGTCCGTCCCGGTCCTGCCGCCGGTGGTGGCGGCGACCGAATCGTGGGAGCCGAATCTCGCCCTGGCCCGGCGGCGGCTCGGCGACGTCGTCGCCCACGTCGCCGACGACGCCGACCTGCCCTTCCCCGACGGGCACTTCGACCTCGTCGTCTCCCGCCACCCCGTCGCCACCCGCTGGGACGAGGTCGCCCGCGTCCTCACCCCCGGCGGGCGTTACCTGGCCCAGCACGTCGGGTCGGGCACGGTGCGGGAACTGACCGAGTTCATGATGGGCCCGGTCACCGGCGGACGCCGGGACGTGGATCCCCGCACCACACGTTCCGGCGTGGACGTCGTCACCCTCGTCACCGCCGCCGAACGGGCCGGGCTCGACGTGGCCGACGTCCGGCACGAGGCGTTGCGGATGGAGTTCTTCGACGCCGCCGCCGTCGTGGTGTTCCTGCGCAAGGTCATCTGGACGGTCCCCGGTTTCACCGTCGACGCCTACCGCGACCGCCTGGAGACGCTGCACGACTTCATCGAGCGGCACGGGCCGTTCGTGGCCCACTCGCAGCGCATTCTCATCGAGGCGGTTCGCTGATCAGGCCCGCGTCGTGGACGAGCAGCGCGATCTGCACCCGGTTGTTGAACCCGAGCTTGGCCAGGATGCTCGACACGTGGGTCTTGACCGTCGGGACGCTCAGATAGAGCTCAGCCCCGATCTGGGCGTTCGACCGGCCGTGGCCGACCGCGACGGCGACCTCCCGCTCGCGGGTGTTGAGGCCCTCCAGCTTCGCCACGGCGGCCGACCTGCGGCGGTCAGGCCCGCTTTCGGCCACCCGGTCCATCAGGCGGCGGGTCACCCCCGGCGACAACACCGGATTGCCGCGCGCCACCTCTCTGACGGCCTCGACGATCTCGGCCGGCGGGGTGTCCTTCAGCAGGAACCCGGCCGCGCCGGCCCGCAGCGCCCGCAGCACGTGCTCGTCGGCGTCGAAGGTGGTCAGCACGATGACCTCGGGCGCGTCCTTCCGGGCGCGCACCCGTTCGGTCGCGGCCAGGCCGTCGACGTTCGGCATGCGGATGTCCATGAGGATCACGTCGGGCGCCAGCGTCTCGACGAGACCGGCGACCTGGGAGCCGTCGCCCGCCTCGCCGGCGATCCGGATGTCGGGAGAGCCGCCGAGCATCATCGTCAGGCCCGCGCGGACCAGCGGGTCGTCGTCGACGATCAGCACGGCGATGGTCATGCCGGCCAGGGTAGCCAAGCCCTCAGCACCCACCCTCCGTCAGGCCGCCCGCCATGGGAAAGCGTGCCGCCCGCCAGGGCCACCCGCTCGGCCAGGCCGGTGAGCCCCTGCCCGCCCGGATGAACCGCCGGTTCCCCGGGTGGTGGCGTGTTGCGGACCTCGACCGTGAGACCCGCCTCCGGTGCGCCGCTGACCGACACCGCCACCTCGGCGCCGGGGGCGTGCTTGCGCGCGTTGGTCAGGCCCTCCTGGACGATGCGGTAGCCGGTCCGCCCGGTCAGGCCGGGCACCTCACCCTCGACCTGCTCCGTGAGCGTCACCCGCATGCCCGCCCGCGCCGACTCCTCGGTGAGGCGGCCGACCTCGGCGAGCGTCGGCTGCGGCAGTTCGCGTACGGGGGCACGGAGCACCCCGATCACGTCACGCAGGTCCTGGAGCGCCTGGTGGGCGCTCTCGCGGATGATCTTGGCGGCGCGGGCGACGTCGTCGGGCGGCGCGTCCGGACGGAACTCCAGCGCGCCCGCGTGCACGCTGAGCAGCGACAACCGGTGGCCCAGGACGTCGTGCATCTCGCGCGCGATGGCCTCGCGGGCCTGCAACTGCGCCTGTTCGGCCCGCAGCCGGACCTCGGTCGCCATCTGGGCCTCCCGGTCGCGGCGGGAGGCGGCCAGCTGCCGCCGATGATGGATCACCATGCCCCAGCCGGTCGCCATGCCGTAGATGGACGTACCCAGCAGGAACACCGCCCCGCCCGGATCGACCGGATCGGGCCGCAGGACGACGAAGACGACACACGACAACACGCTGAGCCCGAACACGCCCGCGGTGACGCGGGGCGGCCGGTGCACGGCCACGTTGAACAGCGCCACGATCGTCGCCCCGGCGATCAGCTCGGACCAGGCCGAGACGACCACCAGCACCAGCGCCAGCCCGGTCGGGTGCCGCCGCCGCCACCAGATGGCCGCGCAGCCCGCCACACCGAGCACCTGGTCAAGGTGGAACAGGGCGGGATGCGGCATCAGATGCAGGATCGGCATCCGCACGGACGCGGTGAACAACCCGAAGCCGACCGCGAACCCGAACAGCAGCGAGTCGACGATCCAGTCACGGGGGCGGCGGGGGGAGACGTCCATCGCGTTCGAGCGTAACCACGCCGGCTTTCCCCCGGCTACGCGACGATGGTCGGTCAACGCCCGACTTTCGTCGTGGCCGCGAGCACCGACGCGCCGGCCGCCAGCACCAGGCAGACGGCGACCAGCCCCCCGATGAGCGGCCAGGGGATCACCAGAGGGACGTCGGTGTTCATGGCCTCGGCGAACGCGCCGCGGATGCCGAAGAGCGCGGGCAACGCGACCACCGTCCCCAGCCCGGCGCCCAGCAGCACCACGAGCGCCGACTCCGCCGCGACGGTGCCGCGCACCTGCCGTGGCGTCGCCCCCGACAGCCGCAGCACCTCCAGGTCGCGCACCCGCCCGGCGGCCGACATCACCATCGTGTTCACGATCGCCACGCCCGCGTAGGCGGTGGACACCACGACCAGCAGCAGGGTCGCGATCCACACCAGCCGGTCCTCCTCGGCGTCGGCCTCGGCCGCGTAGGCCGCCACGTCGACCACCCGCGCCCCCGGACCGGGATCGGGAGCGGTGCCGACGACGTAGGCCTCGTCGGCGAGGACCGCCGGGTCATGGCTCCTCAGCAGGTCACGGGACACGAGCACGTCGGCGTCGGCGTTCCGGACGGTGCCGGCGACGGTCAGCCTCGCCGAGGTGCCGTCTTCGAACGACACCGGCAGCACCGCGCCCGGCCGCAGCCCCCGGTCCTCGGCCAGCCACTCGGCGATCAGGACCCGGTCGTCGTGGCGGAGCTCGTCGAGCGGGCCGGAGGTGTCACCGGCCGTCTTCAGCAGCTCCGGCGTCGCCCCGATGGTGCTCAGCGGGTCGCCGTTGGCCTCGAACACCGCGCTGAACAGGGACGACTCTCCACCGGACACATCGGTCAGGCCCGGTGTGCCGTCGGGCACGATGACCGCGTCGGCCCGGATCGTCGTGGCCCGGACGGCCGCGAAACCGGCGGCGGTCGTCTGCACCATCCCGGTGATCAGCACCGCGCACCCGATGGTGACCAGCACCGGCGTGGCCGTGGCGGCGGTCCGGCGGACCGCGGTTCTGGCGTTCTCCCTGACGAGCATGCCGACCGCCCCCCGGCCCCGGGTGAACGGCCACGACGCGTAGTGCGCCACCGGCGGGACCACCACGGGGGACAGCAGCGCCAGACCGGCGATCACGCCCACCGCAGCGACCAGACCGGACATCACGAACGCGCCTTCGCCGTCCGAGCTCACCGCCGACGCCACCCCCAGCGCGCACGACGCCAGCCCGGTGATCCACCGCAGCCGCGGCATCGGCCGGTCGTCGACCTCGGCCTCGCGCAGCGCCTCCAGCGGACCCACCCGCGCCGCCCGCCTCGACGCCGACCAGACCGCCACCAGCGTGAGGACCACCCCACCGGCGAACGACCCCGCGAGCGGCAGCGGCGACAGAGCGACCGCGAAGCCCGCCGGCTCGAACCCGACGTCGACCAGCACGGCGCCCAGCACCGGCGCGAGCAGCGCACCGGCCGCCACACCCGCCGCCGTCGCGGCGACGCCGACCACGAGGGCCTCGCCGTAGACCATGGCCCGGATCTGACGCGGCGTCGCCCCGACGGCCCGCAGCAGCCCGAACTCGCGGCGCCGCTGCGCCACCCCGACGGCGAACGTCGACCCCACCACCAGCACCGACACGAGCGCCGAGAGCACGGCCATGCCGGTGAGGATCTGCATGCCGATCCAGCGGGTGCGCTCGTCGTCACGGGACTCCAGGACGCTCCGGCCGTCTCCGGTGAGCACGTCGGCGAACCTCCCTGCCGCCTTGGCGATCGCGGCGACGTCGGCCCCCGGTTCGGCGACCAGGCCGATGGCGCGTACGCCCGTCGAGAGGGGGGCCGCTTCGGCGTCGTTCAGGAAGACCCCCGGCCCGTCGACCGTGCCGGACACCGTGAACGTCACCGGGCCGCGCGCCGTCAGCACGGACACCTCGGTCCCCGGCGTCAACCCCAGGGACCGGTCGACGACCGTCTCGCCTTTTCGGGGTGCGGTGCCCGCTGTCAGCCGGTAGGGCGCCAGCGTCGCCGTGGACCAGGCGTGACCCCGTTCGGACGGTGCGGGTCTGCCGCCGATCACGGGCTGGGCGTAGAACGCGCGGTCGGGAACGGCCTGCGCGACCCCGGGGATCGCGGAGAGCTCCTCGACCAGTGACGCGACCGTCTCGGGCGACCACGGGCGGTCGGGGGCGAAGCTGCCGTCGGCCCGATCGAGCCTCGGAGCCGAGACGAACACCGGCGTCCCCGCCAGCCGGTCGGGCACTCTCGGCCCCGCCGAGGCCAGCGCCAGGGCGCTCATCGACACCAGCGCCATGCCGAGTGACAACACGACGAAACCACCGGCGAACGACTGCCACCGTTCTCGCACCGTCGCGAAGCTCAGCATGTGCCCGCCATCCGGGCGGCGACGGTCTCGGCCGTCAGGGCGCCGGTGAACTCGTCGACGACGCGCCCGTCCTCCAGGAAGATCACCCGGTCGGCGTAGGACGCCGTCACCGGGTCGTGGGTCACCATGATCATCGTCTGGGCGTGGTCGTCGACCAGGCGGCGCAGCATGCCGAGCACCTGGCGGGAGGTCTGGGTGTCGAGCTGGCCGGTCGGTTCGTCGGCGAACACCACGGCGGGCTTGGTGATCAGCGCCCGCGCGATCGCCACCCGCTGCTGCTCGCCACCCGACAGGCCGCTCGGCCGGTGACCGGCCCGATCGGCGAGCCCCACCTGCGCCAGCGCCCGGCGAACCAGCTCGGGGGCGGCGGGCCGCCCGGCGAGGCGGAGCGGCAGCGCGACGTTCTGTTCCGCGGTCAGCGCCGACACCAGGTTGAACGCCTGGAAGACGAACCCGATCCGCTCGCGCCGCAACACGGTCAGGCCGTGTTCGTTCAGCGAGCCGAGGTCGGTGCCGTCGATGACGACCGTGCCCTCGGTCGGGCGGTCGAGACCGGCCGCGCAGTGCAGCAGCGTCGACTTGCCCGACCCCGACGGGCCCATGATCGCCGTGAGGGTGCCCGCCGCGAAGCCGGCCGTCACCCCGTCGAGCGCCGTCACCGTTCCGTAGGTGCGGCGTACCGCTTCCAATCGAACCTTCATGGCGTCAAGCGAAGCCGACCGGCTCAGCCCGGCGCATTGGTGCTGCGGCGAGGAGTGAGAGTAGTCCTGGCACTACCGTGCCGGTCGGGGTCGATCGGTTACGGTCGGGGCGTGCTGACCAGAACCGCGATGGCCGCGATGACGCGCCGGCCACTGGCGTTCCTGGGTTCGTCGTGGCCGTGGCGCGCGCTCGCCTATCTGCTGTGCAGCGCGGTCTACGCGGTGGCCATGTGCCTGCTCATCTACACGGCCTACGTCTTCGGCACCGGAACGGCGTTCGCCGCCGCCCTGCTGACCCTGATCGTGGCGGCGCTGCCGGTCGGGGCGTTCGAGCGTGCGCGGATGCGGCTGGTCGACCGCACCCCCGCGGGCAACCCGCATGTGAAGCCGCCGAACCCGGGTCTGCGGGCCTGGCTCACCACACGCGTGCGGGAGCAGGCGACCTGGCGTGATCTCGGGTTCACGGTCGTCGCGCTGTCGGTGTTGTGCTGGATGGACCTCGGGCTGGTCTCGTCGGCGTTCTGGTTGCCGGTGCTGTTGATGTCGGCGCCGCTCCAGCCGAGCATGCACTGGGTCGACGGCCTGCCGCTGGCCGCGGGCGGGCTGCTGCTGGTGCCGCTGTCGGCCTACATGCTGGCCGCGTGGGCGGGCACGAGGGCCATGATCGCGCGGGCGGTGCTCGCGCCCGGCGACGCCGAGATCATCCGCTCGCGGGCCCGGCTGGTCGACGCGTTCGAGGCCGAACGCCGCCGCATCGAGCGCGACCTCCACGACGGCGCCCAGCAGCGGCTGGTGTCCCTCAGCATGAAACTCGGCCTGGCCCGCCTCGACCTGCCGCCCGGCTCGCCCGCCGAGACCCAGGTCGCCGAGGCCCACGAGGAGGCCAAACGTGTGCTCGCGGAACTGCGCGAACTGATCCGTGGCATCCATCCCCAGGTCCTCACCGACCGAGGGCTCGGCGCGGCCGTCGAAGACGTGGCGGGCCGGTCGCCGGTCCCCGTCGACGTCGACGTCTCGCTGCCCGGGCGGTTGCCCGCCCCGATCGAGGCGGCGGCCTATTACGTCGTGTCCGAGGCGATGACGAACATCGCCAAGCACAGCGGAGCCCGGCACGGGCACGTCTACGGCCGCCTTCACGAGGGCGCCCTGGTCCTGGAGGTCCGCGACGACGGAGTGGGCGGCGCCGACCCGGCGGCGGGCTCGGGCCTGGCCGGCCTGGCCGACCGGGTGGCCGTCACCGACGGCGTGATGAGCCTGTCGAGTCCGCGTGGTGGCCCGACCTTGTTACGTGTGGAGATTCCGTGTCCCGCGCCCGGTTAGTCCCGGGAGGCTCGGATGAGCATCTTCGGGCAATCTCGGGTGGCTCTGGCGGAGGTTGTCGTCTCGTGTCGCCGAACGGTCGGGAGGGAGATGGCGTGCGATGTGGTCGCCCGCTTCCGCCGCGTATCTCTAGAGGACGGCCTCCCCTCTCCGGGGAGCGGTTCGTTCCGTTCTCGGGCGGCCGTGGTGGAGGTCTCGTGTCCCCACTCCGGGCAGCCGGGGTGAAGGTCCTCGTGGAGGTCGTGTGCCCCGTCTCCGGGTAGCTCTGGCCGAAGACGTCGTGCTGCTGCGTGAAGGGCTCGCCGGGCTCCTCGAGCGGTTCGGCCACGAGGTCGTCGCCGCCGTGGGCGACGGTGCCGCGCTCGTCGAGGCCGTCACCGCCCACGAGCCCGACATCGTCGTCACCGACGCCCGCATGCCGCCCGGCTTCTCCGACGAGGGACTGCGGGCCGCCCTCGCCCTGCGCGCCACCCGTCCGGGGCTCGCGGTGCTGGTGCTCAGTCAGTACGTCCAGCAGACCTACGCCGCCGAACTCCTCGACTCCGGCGGCGGCGCCGGCATCGGATATCTGCTGAAAGACCGCATCGGCGAGGTGCGCGAGTTCGTCGAGGCGGTCGAACGCGTCGCGGAGGGGCACACGGTCGTCGACCCGGAGGTGGTACGGCAACTGCTCGGCCGCCGCCGCGAACCCCTGGCCCGGCTGACCCCGCGTGAACACGAGGTCCTGGGTCTGGTCGCCGAAGGCCGCTCTAATGCGGCCATCGCGCGCGCGTTGGTGGTCACCGAGGCGGCGGTCGCCAAGCACATCGCCAGCATCCTGGCCAAGCTCGACCTGCCTCCGGCCGAAGACGACCACCGCCGGGTGCTGGCCGTGCTGGCCTACCTCAGAGGCCGCTGACCAGGTGGTACGGCGTCGTCGTCATAGGCCGCCTGGGAGCGGGTCGGGCCCTGCTGACCGGGATCGTGACCATCGTCGTCCCGGTCGTCCCCGAGCAGGTCACGCCTCGCCTGACGACGCCGGCGCGGACGGCGTCGCCGAGGGAGTCGGCGAAGGCGTCCCAGTTGCGGCCAGTGTCGTCGCCGGCCACGCACCACCCCAAAGTCGGACCGGGGAAGACCTTCGGCCGAGTCCTCCCGACCGTCGCCGCCCCTAATCTCGGCGGCATGCGAAAAGGTCCCCGGCTTCTGGGTCTGCTCCTGTTCATGATGGGTGTCAGCGGCACCGTCGACCACCTGGCCACGCAGCCGATCATGGGCATACTGTTCAACGCTCCCAACCGCTGGATCTTCGAGCGGATGGACCTCTTCGAGGGCCGCGAGGTCTTCGCCAACCTGTCGCTCGCGTTCGTCGGCGTCGTGCTGGTCGCGTTCTCGCTCCGGCGCTGATATTCCCTATTGTTCCCTATAATGGGGAACATGCAGCCATATTCGGTCGAACAGGTAGCGAACCTACTCGGGCTTCACGTCAAAACCGTGCGCAACTACGTCCGGGACGGCAAGCTGAAGGCCGTCCGCATCGGCAAGCAGTACCGGATCACCCGCGAGGACCTCGAAGCCTTCACCGGCCAGCCGGTGGTCCCCGAGACGGTGCGGCGGCATCGGGCGGTCGAGGTCTCCAGTGTGGTCCAGGTCGACGCGATCAGCCGGGAGCAGACCGATCGGATCTCGAACGCGGTGATCGCCTTGGCCAACAGCGGCAGCGCCGAGGGAAAGCTCCGGGTCGAGGCCATCTACGACGAGGTCCGGGCCTCGCTGAAGATCGTCGTGATCGGCGGGGTCGCCGACACCGCCGCGCTGCTCACCATCGTCGACGCCCTCACCAAGGAGTGACCGTGCACTTCACCCTCCCCGCCGACGGGCCGCCGATCGCCAGCGAGGCCGACGCGCTCGACGTCATCGGCGCCACCTTCGGGCAGGGCGTGACCTGGGTGGTCATCCCGGCCGAGCGGCTGCCCGACGCCTTCTTCTCCCTGCGGACGGGCCTCGCGGGCGCGATCCTGCAGAAGTTCGTCCAGTACGGCCTCCGCCTGTCCGTCATCGGAGACGTCTCCCGCCACATCGCGGCCAGTGACGCCTTCCGCGACCTGGTCCGCGAATGCAACCGCGGCGACCAGACGTGGTTCCTGCCGACGCGCGAGGAGTTCGACGCCCGCGTCACGGCACCCCGATGAGCCGCAGCACGGCCGTGGTCGCCGCCGCCGCGATCACGATCACCGGGAACGGCGCCTTCCGGACGGCCAGCACCCCCGCCACCAGCACCCCGGCCGGCCGCGCCCATCCGGCGAACGAGGAGGTCACGACCAGCGCGAACAGCAGAACGAGCGCGGCCAGCGACAGCAGGTCCTCCAGGCGGGGCGGAATCCGTACCCGATCCCGGAAAAGAGGGCCCGCCAGCCGGAACGCCAGCGTCCCGGCGGCCAGCACCACGATCGCGACGATCGGCATGTCCATCTCAGGCCTCCTTCGGGCGGGCCAGCAACCCGAGCAGTGACAGCAGCACCGGCACCCCCGCCGGCAGTACCGTCGACGCCGCCAAGGCGATCGCCCCGCCCGCCAGTACCGGCGCCCGCACCCCCCGCTCCGACAGTGCCGGCGTGATCAGCGCCAGCAGCACCGCCGGGAACATCGCGTCCAGTCCCAGGGCGTCGGTGTCGCCGATGAAGGTCCCGGCCAGCGCCCCGACGACCACCGACACGTTCCACGCCGCGAAGAGGGCCAGGCCGCTGACCCAGAAGTAGTCGTGCCGTTCCCGCGCGTCCCGCCCCTTCAGGGCGAACGCCACCGTCTCGTCGGTGATGAGCTGGGCGCCGTACAGGCGGCCTTTCACCGTGTCGGCGACGGCGAAGCCGAAGGGGAGGAGGCGGGCGTTCAGCACCAGGCCGGTCGCCACGGCCGCCACGGCGCCGCCGCCCGCCATCACGATGCCGATGGCGGCGAACTGGGCTCCTCCGGCGAACACGATCAATGACATCACCACCGGGACCCAGGGCTCGAAACCTCCGGACACGGCGATGGCGCCGAAGGAGGCTCCGACGATGGCGTCGGCCACGCAGACGAGGGCTATGTCGCGCAAAGCCGTTCGTGATATCGAACGCATGGCCACTAGAATGAACACACACGACAATGTTCGTCAAGGCGAACAATCGGACTGATGGAGCGAACAGGCTTGGACACCTCCGCCGCGTTGATCACCCTCATCGCCGCGTCGATACGCCGCGAGCGTGAGCGGGTCGGGTTGTCGCTGACCGAGCTCGCCAAACGGGCCGGGATCGCCAAGTCGACGCTGTCGCAGCTTGAGTCGGGGGCCGGAAATCCCAGCGTGGAGACGTTGTGGGCGCTCGCGGTCGCGCTGGGGGTGCCGATCAGCCGGCTCATCGACCCGCCCCGGCCGCATGTGCGGGTGATCCGGGCGGGGGAGGGGCCGGTGACCCATTCCGAGCGGGCCGACTACGCCGCGACGCTGCTCGCCTCGTGTCCGCCCGGGGCGCGGCGGGACCTGTTCCGGATCGACGCCGAGCCGGGGGAGGCGCGGGTGTCCGATCCGCACAACCCGGGCACGACGGAGCACGCGATCATCGGGCACGGGCGGGCCCTCGTCGGGCCGACCGAGGGGCCCGTCGAGCTCGGGCCGGGCGACTACATCACCTACCCTGGCGACGTGCCGCATGTCTTCCGGGCACTCGAACCCGAGACCACCGCCGTGATCGTCATGGAGCACGTGTGATCGACCTGCGCTCCGACTGCGCCTCCTGCGCGGGGCTGTGCTGCGTGGAGTTGCCGTTCACCCGATCGGCCGACTTCGCCGTCGACAAGCCCGCCGGGAAACCCTGCGTCAATCTGACCGGGGACTTCCGCTGCCGCATCCACGACCGGCTGCTCGACAGCGGTTACCAGGGTTGCGTCACCTTCGACTGCTTCGGGGCGGGGCAGCGGGTCACCCAGGAGAAGCGTGACGTCGCGCTCTTTCCGCTGCTGCGGCAGCTCCACGAGCTGCTCTGGTACCTCGACGAGGCCGGGCGGTACGGCCACGCCGCCGACCTGCGCGAGGAGACCGAGGCGCTGGCCGCGTCCCCGGTGATCGACGCCTTCGCGATCGGCGAGTTGCGGGCGCGGGTCGGGGCGCGGCTCGGGGAGATCAGCGAACAGGCGCGCGGGCCGGCCAAGGAGGTGCGCCGCGACCTGGCGGGGGCCCGGTTGCGCGGGCACGACCTGCGGAACGTCAGCCTCCGGGGGCGGCTGCTCATCGGGGCCGACCTGCGGGGCGCCGACCTCCGCGGGGCCGACCTGCTGGGCGCCGACCTGCGGGGGGCCGACGTGCGGGGCGCCGATCTACGGGGTGCGCTGTTCCTGACCCGTCCGCAGGTCGCCGCCGCCCGGGGTGACCGGGAGACCCGGCTCGACCTCGACCGGCCCGGTCACTGGCGCTGAGCGCATCTCCCGCCACTCGGGGCGCAGGCCCGTGAGGGTCGTGATCAGGAAGTAGGCGACCCCGCAGAAGGCCAGCACCGGCACCAGGCCGGCCGCCGCCACCGCCGCGCCGGCCGCAAGGCCGCCGAGGGGCATGCCCGACCAGGCCACCGCGTCGCTGAGGGAGTTGACGCGGCCCAGCATCGGCCTCGGCACCCGCTCGAAGTAGATCGCGCCGATGATCGGGTTCAGGAAGCCGCTGCCGAAGCCGCCGACCGCGAAGACGGCGATGACCGCCCACAACGGCACGTCGACCGCCAGGATCAGGAACCTCGGGGCGCCGATGACGAGGAAGCCGAGGAAGAAGACCAGGCGGCGGGGCAGCCGGTGCGCGACCATCGCCGCGATCAGGGAGCCCGCCACGGCCGAGACGCCCATGACGCTGGTGGCCAGGCCGATCGCGGCCGGGCCGCCGCCGGTCTCCTTGGCCCAGACCGGGAGGAGCAGGGAGGAGAAGGCGGCGTCCAGGAAGTTGGTGAGACCGACCATGATCGTGATGGTCAGCATGAGGCGCTCGTTCCTCAGGAAGGCGAAGCCCTCGCCGAAGCGCCGCCAGTAGCCGGTCTTCGGGCCCGTCTCGGCGGGGCGGTGACCCATGTCCTTGGGCAGGACGGTCGCCACGATCACCGAGCCGAGGGCGAAGCAGACGGCGTTGGCGATCAGGGCGACCATGGGGCCGGTCAGGGCCACCAGCGCGCCCGCGACCGCCGGGCCGACCGTGGAGGCGAGGCGCTCGGCGACGCCCGCGAGGCCGGCCGCCCGCTCCAGGGGGATGCGGCCGAGCTCCGCCGCCTCCGGGACCATGATCTCCTTGGCCAGGTCGCCCGGCCCGCGCACCGCCCCGATGACCGCCACGAGGACCAGCAGCACGGGGAAGGACAACCCCCCGGAGAAGTGCAGGATCGGGATCAGCGTGGCCGCCACGGCGCTGACCGCGTCGGCCCGCCACGACATCCGCCGGGGGCCCATCCGGTCGACGACCGGGCCGGCGAGGGCTTTGACCAGCACGTACGGAGCCATCTCGCAGAACGCGACCAGGCCGGTCTGGGTGACGCTGCCGGTGGTGACCAGTACGAACCAGGGGATGGCGATCGCGGAGACGCGGGTGCCCGTGTGGGCGATCAGGGAGGCGGCGAACAGGCCCGCGACCGGGCGCCACGAGCGGGTCATGACGGCTCCGGCAGGGAGTGGATGACGAGCACGACACGCTCCGCGCCGCCGGGGGCCTCGGCGTCGGGGCCGTCGAGGCGGTAGCGGCCGACGACGGCGTGCAGCTCCTCGATCAGGCTGTGGGCCTCCTCGGGGGTGAGGCGCAGCGCCCAGTCGCTGAGGTCGAAGACGTCGCGCCAGGGGCCGGGCATCGTCTGGTGGGCGGCCAGGGTGCGATGGGCGCGTTGTCCCTGGACGTCGATCACCGACTGGAGGTACATGAACGCGGCCTCCGGCTCCTGGTCGGCCAGTTCGGTGTCGTCGAAGTGGGTGATGCGGTGGATCGCCCGCCACCAGCGCTCGCGGCCGTTGCCCCGGTTGACGTCCTCCTCGACCAGCCCGCCGCCCGCGAGCTGGCGCAGGTGGTAGCTGGTCGCGCCGGAGGTCAGGCTCAGCCGGTCGGCCAGTCCGGTCGCGGTCTGGGGGCCGTGGAGCCGCAGCAGGCCGAGCAGTTGCACGCGGACCGGGTGCGCCAGCGCGCGCAGGCCCTTGGCGTCGAGGAAGACGGACTCGTTCATGAGAGCCACCATAAACCGCAAAGAACTCTTTGCAAAGAACCCTTTGCGGTTTGGGATGGCCGAAAACGGTACGTCACCGTAAGATCCGGGAGAAAGGGGATCATGCGCGCGTTCGTCATCACCGGTCCGTTCCAGGGCGAAGTCCTGGACGTCGAGCCGCCCGTGCCGGCACCCGGCGAGGTGGTCGTCCGGGTCGAACGGGCCGGGGTCTGCGGGACCGACGCCGAGTTCTTCACCGGCGAGATGGCCTACCTGCACGACGGCCAGGCCAGCTATCCCCTCCGGATCGGGCACGAGTGGTGCGGCGTGGTCACCGCCCTCGGGGCCGGGGTCTCCCGCGAGTGGCTCGGCCGGCGGGTCACCGGCGACACCATGCTCGGGTGCCAGACCTGCCACCGCTGCCGCGGCGGACGGCAGCACCTGTGCGCCGACCGGTTCGAGATCGGGATCCGGCACGGACGTCCGGGCGCCCTGGCCGAATTCCTGCCGGTGCCCGTCTTCGCCCTGCACACCCTGCCCGACGGCGTCGGGCCCGCCCTCGGGGCGCTGGTCGAGCCGGGCGGGAACGCGCTGCGCGCCGTCCGGGCGGCCCTTCTGCGGCCCGGCGACCGGCTGCTGATCCTCGGGCCGGGCACGATCGGCCTGCTGGCGGCCATGTTCGCGCGGGCCGAGGGCGCCGAGGTGCACCTGCTCGGGTTGTCGACGGCCTTCGCCCGGTCGCTCGGCTTCGCCTGCCACACGGAGGTGCCCGACCTGCCGTTCGACGCGGTGATCGACGCCTCCAACGCCGCCCGCCTGCCCGCGCTGGCCGTGGAGAAGGTCGAGCCGGGCGGGCGGGTGGTCTTCATCGGCCTGGCCGGGGAGCCCAGCCTGGTCGACAGCCGCGTGATCGCGCTGAAGGACCTGCGGGTGACCGGCGTGCTCAGCGCGTCAGGCGGCCTGGCCGGGACCATCGAGCGCTACGCCTCCGGCGCGGTCGACCCGACGCCGCTGATCGCCGCCACGGTCGGGCTCGACGAGGTGGCCGGAGCGCTGGCGGGGGAGCGGGATCCCGGTCAGCCGCCCAAGATCCACATCGACCCGTCGGCCCAGACCGACCGCTCGTCGACGTAGGGCGCGAGCAGGCCCGACAGCAGCCGGTCGCCCCGGCCGTGCAGCTCGTCGGCGGCGATGCCCCGGGCGATCCCGGCCAGCAGGTCGGCCACCTGGATGCGGGCGTCGAGGTGGGACTCCTCCAGCCGCAGCTCCTCCAGGGGACAGGCCCGCCGCAGCAGCTCGATCCGCTCCTCGGTGAGGCTGGTCTGGCGGTCGTGGACGACCGTCACCGGACGGCCGCGGCCCCAGTACTCCACCGCCCGCACGATCGCCGGCAGCAGCGGGTCGAGGGGCGCGGCCGTGCCCGGGTCGCGGGCCAGCCGGTCGCGCAGGTCCTCGATCTGAGGGCGGGTCTTGGCCAGGCGGCGCAGCAGGTCGCCGGCCTCGCCGGGCGCCTGGGCCAGGTCGTCGACCAGCGTGAACACCGCGTCGATCGACCGGTCGGCGTAGGGGCGCATCAGGTCGTTGAAGCCTTCCAGCAGGTCCCGCCACCGGGCGCCGAAGGCGGCCGGGCCCAGCTGGTAGAGGCGGTCGCCGTCCTCGCCGATCAGGTCGGCGACGCGGCGGGTCATGTGGAGGGTCTTGTCGGTCAGGTGGACGTGGGCGCGGCCCTGGAGCGGGCCCGTCGGGCCCAGCAGCCACTGGCGGGCCAGCCGGTGCTTGGCCCGCCGGATCACGAAGGCCTTGTACTCGGTGATGGGCGAGGGGGCGCGCCGCCGCACCTCGTCCATGCAGGCCTCGGCCTCGCCGAGGGTGAGCGCGACGCCGGCGTGGGCGAACACGTCGGTCACCCCGCCGATGAGCTTCTCGCCCTCCGCCCCCGACTCGTCACACCCGATCTCCATGCTGGCCATTAGACAATACGGGGCGAACTCCCCGCCTCCCGGTATGTGTATGGTGCCGCCCATGGACCAGCCCGAATGGTGGCGGCTCGAACGCCGCGCGGCCCGCGCCTGGCCGGCCGTCCACGTGGAGGAGCGGGACGGCTGGTTGCTCCGGCACACCCCTTCGGTGCCGCGCCGCCGCACGAACTCGGCGCTGCCGCTGCCCGGATCGGCCCCGTCGATCGAGGCGGTCGAGCGCTACTACCGTGATCGCGGCCGGGCCGTCTGCGTCCAGGTCAGTCCGGCGGACGTCCACACCGGCCTCGACCGGGCGCTGGCCGCCCGGGGCTACCGCCGCGACGCCCCGACGCTGATCCTCACCGCCCCCGCCTCGGCCGTCGCGGGCGAGGCCGCCTCGGTGGCGCGGGTCCGCGACCGGGCCCGCTGGCCGGAGGTCTTCGCGGCCCTCGACGACCGGGTCAGCACCGCCGAGGTCATCCTGCGCATCCCCGAACCGGTCGCCTTCTTCGCCGCCACCGTTGGCGGCGAGGTCGCCGGCATGGGGGTCGTCGCCGTGGACGACGGCTACGCGGGCGTCTTCTGCATGGCCACCCGCCCCGACCACCGCCGCCGGGGGATCGCGTCGCGGATCCTGGCCGCCGGGGCCGCCTGGGCCGAGGGGGAGGGCGCCCGGCGTCTCTACCTCCAGGTCGAGGAGGACAACCCGGGCGCCAGGGCCCTCTATGAGCAGCACGGGTTCACCCGGTCCCACGCCTACCACTACCGGATCAGCGACTGAAGACCTCGTCCAGGATCCGCTCCACGAACTTCTGGAAGGTCGCCGCCTGGGACATCGCGGCGTCGTCCACGAAGGTGATCGAACCGGTCAGGGTGGTGCCGCCGTCGGGGGTGCTGTACATGAGCGTCGCGTAGCCCGACAGGCCGCCGTTGTGGTTGAGGAGCGCGCCGTCCCGCAGGACGAACAGGCCGAGGCCGTAGCCCGCCTTCGGGTGGGGGGTGCGCATCTCGTCCAGGAGCGGGGCCGGCAGGAGGCGGCCGCCCATCAGCGCCGAGACGAACGTGTGCAGGTCCTCGGTGGTGGAGATCATGTCACCGCCAGTGGAGATCCACGAGGGGTTCTGCCGGGTGACGTCGACCGTCTTCTCGACGCCGTCCTCCTCGTAGCGGTAGTAGGCGTGGGCGTGCGGGCCGGGGATGGCGGTGTCCTCGCCGGGCAGGAAGGTGCCGGTCAGGCCGAGCGGGCCGAGGATCAGGCGGTGCGTCTCCTCGGCGAGCGAGCGGCCGGTGACCTTCTCGACCAGGAGCCGGGCCAGCACGTAGTTGGTGTTGGAGTAGCTCCAGTCGGCGCCCGGCTCGAACCGCGCGGGCTTGTTCAGCGCGAACCGCGCCAGCTCCTCGGGCGTGTACGACCGGAAGCGGGCCTCCACCCACTCCTGGCCCAGCACGGGGATGCCGGGGACGACGGTGCCGTCCTCGAAGTACTCGCCGGTGAAGGCGAACACCCCGCTGGTGTGCTGCAACAGCATGCGCACCGTGATCCGGGGGTCGAGGCCGAAGCCGGGCAGATGGGCGGCGACGGAGTCGTCGAGGCCGAACCTGCCCTCGGCGACCAGCCCCAGCACCACGGTCGCGGCGAAGGTCTTGGTGGCGCTGCCGATCCGGAACCGGCCGTCGGCCGGGGGCCCCTCCGGCTCGCCCAGGCGGGCGACCCCGGCGGTGCCGACCCAGACCTCCCCCTGGTCGTGCAGGCGCAGCTGCGCGCTGAGGACGCCGGCGCCGACGAGCTCGTCGATGGTCGCCTGGAGGGTGGCGGTGGTGGTGGTCATTGGGTGCTCCTCGCATCCGCGGTGATCGATGGGTCAACCGTCGCGGGCGGCGCTGACATGGAACCGTCGCGGCACTGACACGCGGCGGCTACCACGGCGGACGTAGCCGACCGGCCATCCCCGGCATGACGCGCGCGACCACCCCCGGCCGCCACGATCGGCCCATGAACACGGCATATCTGGGCGCGCGGCGGATCGTGACGCTGGTCCTCGCGGCCGCACTCCTCATCCAGGGCATCACCGCAGGGCTGCTGCTGGCCTCACCGGGCGGGCGCGGGATGCACCGCGCCAGCGCGATCCTGGTGCTGCTGGCGGCGCTGGCCTCGCTGGTGGTCTCGATCATGACGAAGGACCGGAAGGTGATCGTCCCGGCGGCGCTGACGCTGCTGCTGGTCTTCGTGCAGATGTACTTGGGATTCGCGCACTTCAAGGCGCTGCACGTGCCGATCGGCATGCTCATGTTCGGCGGTGTGGTCCACTCGCTCGGCTACCTCTACCCGGCCCGGCGGAACGTGTCGGCGGCGGCGTGAGGCTCACCCGGCGTGAGGCCCTGGCCACCATCGGCCTGGGCGGGTTCGCTCTGGTCACGGGGTGCTCGCTGCTCGCGGGCACCCCGGTGCCGCAGGTTTTGCGCAGCACCGCTCCACTGCCTCGGCCGTTCGCCGTCCCGCTGCCCGTCCCGCCGGTGGCCCGCCCGGTCCGGCGCGGCGACGCCGACCACTACGACCTGACCGCCCGCCAGGCGGTCGCCACGATCCTCCCGGGGCTGCGCACGCCCATCTGGGGCTACGACGGCGTCTTCCCCGGCCCGACGATCGAGACCCGCCGCGACCGCAGGACCGTGGTCCGGCTCAGGAACGGCCTGGCCGCGCCGACCGTGCTGCACCTGCACGGAGGCCACACCCCGGCGGCCTCGGACGGGCATCCGACCGACCTCGTACACCCGGGGGCGATCCGCGAATACGACTATCCGATGACGCAGCGCGCCGCCACCCTCTGGTATCACGACCACCGCATGGACTACACCGGCCCGCAGGTCTGGCGCGGGCTGGCCGGGCTCTTCCTGGTCCGCGACGACGAGGAGGACGCGCTGCCGCTCCCGAAGGGCGAACGCGAGATCCCCCTGGTGATCTGCGACCGCTCCTTCGCGGCCGACGGCACCATGCCCTACCCGGGAGTGCCGGGCAGGCCCGGCGCCAAGGAGGCCTACATGGGCGGGGTGCTGGGCGACGTCACGCTGGTCAACGGCGCGCCGTGGCCCGTGCTGAAGGTGGCCCGCGCCCGCTACCGGCTGCGGGTGGTCAACGCGTCGAACGCCCGGCCCTACGAGTTGTCGACCGGCGGCCCGATCGTCCAGATCGGCACCGACGGCGGCCTGCTGCCCGCGCCGAGAACCCTCGATTCGGTACGCCTGTCGCCCGGCGAACGGGCGGACCTCGTCGTCGACTTCGCCGCCCACCGGATCGGCGACCGCGTCGAGCTGCGCGACCTCGCCGGCGACGGCCGCGTCATGCGGTTCGACGTCGACCGCGACGCCCCCGACGACTCCGCCGTCCCGGCCGTGCTCTCCCGGGTCGACCGGCTCGACCCGGCCTCGGCCACGGTGACCCGCGACTTCGAGTTCACCAGCGGCAACATGCACGGCGGCACCGGCTGGCTGATCAACGGCAGGCCGTACGCCGCCGACCGGGTCGACGCCACGGTGAAGCTGGGCGCGACCGAGATCTGGCGCTTCACCAGCGACGTCAGCCACCCGATCCACCTGCACCTGGCGCACTTCCAGGTGATGGCCGACGGTACGCCGAACCCGGAGTGGAAGGACACCGTCGAGTTGCGGGAGGCGCAGACCGTGGAGGTGATCGCCCGGTTCGACGGCTATCCGGGCCGGTACGTCTTCCACTGCCACAACCTCGAACACGAGGACATGGCCATGATGGCGACCTTCGACGTCATCCCCTGAAGCGCGGGCTGGAGCCCGTCGGCCCTGGGCCGGGCTGGCGGTGCCGGCGGTCTGGGCGCGGGCGGGCCGGAGCGTCGCTCCGGTCGTCTAGGCTCTCCCGGGTGCTGCCTCCCCTCAACGAATCGCCCGCGGCCGACTCCCACACCGTGATCCAGGTGCGGGGCGCCAGGGAGAACAACCTGGCCGACGTCTCCCTCGACATCCCCAAGCGCCGCATCACCGTCTTCACCGGGGTCTCCGGGTCCGGCAAGTCGTCGCTGGTGTTCGGCACCATCGCGGCCGAGTCGCAGCGGATGATCAACGAGACCTACACCGCGTTCATCCAGTCGTTCATGCCGTCGCAGAGCCGCCCCGACGTCGACGCGCTCCACAACCTGAGCGCCGCCATCGTCGTCGACCAGGAGCGCATGGGCGCCAACTCGCGCTCGACGGTCGGCACCGCCACCGACGCCTACACCATGCTCCGCGTCGTCTTCAGCCGTCTGGGGCGGCCCCACATCGGGCCGTCGACGGCGTTCTCGTTCAACCTGCCCGACGGCATGTGCCCCCGGTGCGAGGGCCTCGGGCAGGTCTCGACGATCGACGTCGACGAGCTCGTCGACCGCGAGAAGTCGATCAACGAGGGCGCGATCACCGTCCCGCAGTTCCACGTCGACAGCTGGTACTGGCAGATCATGGCCAACTCCGGCTTCTACGACCCGGACAAGAAGCTGAAGGACTTCACCGAGCAGGAGTGGGACGACTTCCTCCACAAGCCGCTCACCAAGGTCAGGGTCGGCTCGAACAACCTCAGCTACGAGGGCCTGGTCGTCAAGGTCAACCGCATCTACCTGACCAAGGACCGTGAGTCGATGCAGGGCGCCATCAGGGCGTTCGTCGATCGGGCCGTGGTGTTCGCCCCGTGCCCCGAATGCGAGGGCACCCGGCTGACCCGCGCCGCGTTGTCGTCCAGGATCAACGGGCTGAACATCGCCGAGTGCTCGTCGATGCAGGTCAACGACCTGGCCGCGTTCCTGCGCACGATCGACGACCCGAGCGTCGGGCCGATGCTGACCGGCCTTCGTGACCTGCTCGACTCCCTGGTCGGCATCGGCCTCGGCTACCTGAGCCTCGACCGCCCCTCGGGCACCCTGTCGGGCGGCGAGGCGCAGCGCGTGAAGATGGTCCGCCACCTCGGGTCGAGCCTCAGCGACGTCACCTACGTCTTCGACGAGCCGACCGTAGGCCTGCACCCCCACGACATCCGCCGCATGAACGAGATCCTGCTCATGCTGCGCGACAAGGGCAACACGGTGCTGGTCGTCGAGCACAAGCCCGAGGTCATCGCCATCGCCGACCACGTCGTCGACCTCGGACCGGGCGCCGGTGAGAACGGCGGCCGCGTCTGCTACACCGGCGACGTCGCCGGCCTGCGCGCCTCCGGCACCCTGACCGGCCGCCACCTCGACCACCGGGCCAGACTGCGCGACCGGGTGCGCGCCCCGCGCGGCCACATCTCCATCTCGGGGGCCACGCTCCACAACCTGAAGAACGTCGCCGTCGACGTCCCGCTCGGCGTGCTGACCGTGGTGACCGGCGTCGCCGGGTCGGGCAAGAGCTCCCTCATCCACGGCTACCTGTCCGGCCGCGAGGGCGTGGTCGTCGCCGACCAGACCGCGATCAGGGGCTCGCGGCGCAGCAACCCCGCCACCTACAGCGGCCTGCTCGGCCCGATCCGCACCGCCTTCGCCAAGGAGAACGGCGTGAAGGCGTCGTTGTTCAGCGCCAACTCCGAGGGCGCCTGCCCCGGCTGCAACGGCATCGGCCTGATCTACACCGACCTGGCCATGATGGCCGGGGTGTCGTCGGTGTGCGAGCAGTGCGAGGGCAGGCGCTTCACCGCCGAGGTCCTCGGCTACACGCTGCGCGGCAAGAACATCCACGAGGTCCTCGGCATGTCGATGACCGAGGCCCGCGACTTCTTCACCACCGGCCAGGCCCGCGCCATCCTCGACCGCATGGTCGACGTCGGCCTCGGCTACCTGCGCCTGGGCCAGCCGCTCAACACGTTGTCGGGCGGCGAGCGCCAGCGGCTGAAGCTGGCCATCCACATGGCCGAGAAGTCGTCGGTCTACGTCCTCGACGAACCGACCACGGGCCTCCACCTGGCCGACGTCGACCAGCTCCTGGGCCTGCTCGACCGCCTGGTCGACGACGGCAACACGGTCGTGGTGATCGAGCACCACCAGGCCGTCATGGCCCACGCCGACTGGATCATCGACCTCGGGCCGGGCGGCGGCCACGACGGCGGCGAGGTCGTCTTCACCGGCCCGCCGGCCTCCCTGGTCGCCGACGCCGACACCCTGACGGCCCGGCATCTGCGGGAGTACGTGGCCTGAGGGCAAGGCTCACCCGGCCTTAAGACGGCGGTCATCTGGGTGGTGAGAACCGGACAGGCGGCACTGGTGCGATCACTTCGCACGACCACCTGAGCGCAGGAGCCGGCATGCGCTATCTCCGTTACGTCGCCGTCGGCGACAGCCAGACCGAGGGCCTCAACGACGGCGACGAGTCGGCGGGCTACCGGGGCTGGGCCGACCGGTTCGCCGAGATGCTCGCCGTCCACCATCCCGGCCTCCGGTACGCCAACCTCGCCGTCCGCGGCCACCGCGCCCGCCACGTCAGGGCGACGCAGCTCGGCCCGGCCCTGGCCATGCGGCCCGACCTGGTCTCCGTGATGGTCGGCATGAACGACCTGGTCCGCCCCGGGTTCGACGTCGACGCGGTGATGGCCGACCTCGACGCCGTCTACGCCGCGTTCGCCGGCGCCGGGGCGACCGTCCTGACGTTCACCTATCCCGACGTGACCCGGATCTCCGCGATGACCCGGCACCTGCGGCCGAGGCTGCTGGAGTTCAACCGGCGCATCCGCGAGTCGGCCCTGCGCCTCGGGGTGATCGTGGTCGACACGGAGTCCCACGCGATCGGGGTCGACCCGAGGTTGTGGTGCCGCGACCGCGTGCACGCGACCCCGCTGGGCCATTCGCTGATCGCGGCGGGCGCCGCGCACGCCCTGGGCCTGCCGGGCGCCGACGACTCCTGGACCACGCCGCTGCCGCCGCTGGAGCCGCCGAACCGGCTGGCCCGGTGCCGCGCGGAGGTGGTCTGGGTGGTCACCTTCCTGGGGCCGTGGCTGATCCGCCGCCTGACCGGCCGCTCCTCGGGCAACGGCCGCCACGCCAAGCGGCCCGCGCTGACCGACGTCGTGCCGTCCGGCTGACCGATGACCGGCTCCGGGAACCGCCGGGAAACGGGTCGTCGTGCCCGTGCCGGTGCCGCTCAGCCGGTGAGGGCCGCCCTGAACGCGGCGAAGGTCGGGGTGCCCGGATGGCGGTCGAGCACGGCGAATCTGACGTGGTCGAACGGCTGCGGACCGGCGAGGGCCGTGGCGAAGGCGGCGGCGACCATCGCGGGGTCGTTGCCGAACACCCCGCAGCCCCACGCGCCGAGCACCAGCCGCCGGTGCCCGTGCGCCGCCGCGACGTCGAGCACCCGCGCGGCCCTCGCGTGCAACAGCTCCGGGAGTTCCGCGAGCGACTCGCGCCGCGTCTGCCCCATGGCCCGCGCGTTGGGGGCGGCGGAGGTCAGGAACGCCACGCGGTAGGGCTCGTCGAGCAGGTCGCCGCGGTCGTCGCGGAAGACCGGCACGCCGGGGGAGTAGATCACCCGGTCGCTGTAGCGCAGATCGCCCTGTTCGCGGTGGAAGGCGTAGAACGCGGGGGCGGCGGTCAGGCAGGTGTAGAGCGCCGAGGCGCGGGCCACGTCCTCCTCCTGGGCCTTCGCGCCGTTGAGGAAGCCGCCGCCGGGGTTCTTGGCCGAGGCGAAGACGAGACAGGCCGGCTCGCCGCCGAGCTCGCGGGCCCCCTGGAGCGTGGTCTGGTTGCGCACGTCGATCAGCGGCGTGCGGTCGCCGCGCCGGTCGAGCCGCTCGCCGGGCAGGTGGAGGCGGGTCAGGGCCGGGTCGACCGTCACCTCGACCCAGCGGCCGGAGGGGGCGCGGTATCCGCCGTTCGCGACGATGTCCATGGTCTCGCGGGCGACCGCCCGCAGTCGGGTGCTCATTTGCCGTGATCGTCGCAGTGCGGGCACGGTCAGCGCGACCGGATTTCGTCCCGTAACGCCCGCGCCACCTGAGCCATGAGCGCCTCGGCCCCCGGCTGGCGGACCGCCGCGACGCGCGACTCCGTCAGCGCCGCCACCGCGTGGACCTGGCCGTCGACGTGTTCCACCACGCCGACCTCGTGGCGCAGGTTGAGCATGGTGCCGGTCTTGGACGACCACGTCGTCAGGTCGGAGGTGAAGTCGGGGGCCAGGCGCTGGCGCAGCACGTTGTCGCCCATCAGCTCGCGCACCCGCCCGGCCACCCAGGGGTCGATCCTGGACGGCCGCCACAACGCCGCCAGCAGGTCGACGAAGGCGCGGGCCGACCCCGACGAGCCGCGGGTCACGTCGAGCTCGGGGACCGGGTGGCCGCGCCCGGCGGTGGAGCCCTCGATGGCCAGCACGTGGGCCAGGTGGCCGCCGAGGGCCTGCACCGGGCTCTCGGTCAGGTGGCGCAGCGTGTGGCGGACGGAGATGCCGCGCAGGCCGTGCTCCTCCAGGAAGGCGGCCACCATCGCGGGCGGGGTCAGCTCGAACAGGGCGTCGCCCGCGGTGTTGTCGCTGACCGTCATGGTCAGCAGGAGCAGGTCGTCGACGGCGATCTCGGCCGGGTGCCGGAACCGGCTGGTGCCCGTCGGGCCGGGCGAGAAACGGGCGCCGGGGCCGACCGTCAGGCGGGTGGCCCCGTCGAGCTCGCCGCGCCTGATGCGGTCGAGGGTGGCCGCGGCCAGCGGCACCTTGACCAGGGACGCGGTCGGGTACTCGTCGTCGGGGTCGATGCCGAGCTCCTCGCCGGTACGCAGGTCGCGGACCAGGAACGAGCCTCGCAGCCCTCCGTCGTCGAGCATCCGGCGCAGGTCACGGATCACGCGTCAACCCCCAGGCAGGCGGCCACCCGACGCCATCCCCGCACCCGCTCGGCGTCGTCCCCGATGGCGGAGGCCACAGCGTACCCGCGGGTGAGGCGCAGCTCGCCGACGGGCCGCCACGCCAGCCCGAGCTCGGCGGCCTGGCGGGGGGAGCAGAGCAGCAGGTCGGCCGAGACCATCACCTCGGCGGCGGCCGTCACCAGCGAGGGGGCGACGGCGACCTGGGAGGGGAGCAGGCCTGCGGCGTCCCTGATCCGGAGGAGGCGGTCCCTGATGTGCGGGACGTCGTCCTCTGGCTGGATCCAGATCCTCGGCCTGCGGGCCGACCTGTCGGCGCGGGCGGGCCGGAGGCTCTCGACGTACACGACCGGACCCGGCGGACCCCCCACGCCGGCCAGGCCCAGGTCGACCACCCACGTCGCGCCGTCCTCCGGCGTGGCCACCAGCGCCGCGCGGACCTCGCGGGAGCGGGCCAGCTCGGCCCTGATCCCGGCGGCGGCGCCGACCACGTCGAGGTGCACGCCCTCCTGCCGGGCCTCCACCGTCAGGAGGGCCAGGTCGCGGACCGCGCAGATCTCCGGGACGGCCAGCCGCAGCGGCTTGAGCCGGGCCTGGCCCGCCTCCCACTCCATGTCGTCGGCGAGCCGGACCAGACGCTGCGCCGAGGGCAGCAGGTCACGGCCGAAGTCGGTCAGCAGCGCGCCGCGCGCGGACCGGTCGAAGAGCTTGGCGCCGAGGTGCTGTTCCAGCGCGGCGATGCGGCGGCTGGCCACGGGCTGGGGCACCTGGGAGGCGGCGGCGCCTTCGGTGAAGCTGCCGCGTTCGCTCACGTTGACGAACACTCTCCAGGCGGCGAGGAGGTCCACGACCAGTGATTATGTCATGAACGCATAATGTAGGCTTCAAGTGTCTTTGACGGTATTTACGCTGACAGAACAGACTCTTCGGCATGCTTCCCCTCGTGTTGTCCCTCGCCCTGCTCTCCGGTGGCGTCACCGCGCCGCCGACCTCGGCGGTCGCGGATCTGCGCGCGCTGGAGACCGCGTTCAAAGGCCGGATCGGCCTGTACGCCCTCGACACCGCCACCGGCCGGACCGTCGCCTACCGGTCGGGCGAGCGCTTCCCGCTGGCCTCGACCTTCAAGGGCGTGCTCGCGGCGGCCGTGCTGGACAAGAAGCCCGACATCCTCGGCAAGCGCATCCTCATCAGGAAGAAGGACCTGCTGCCGAACTCGCCGGAGACCGCGAAGCACGTCGGCTCCCGCATGACCGTGGCCGCGCTGGCCAGGGCGGCGGTCACCAAGAGCGACAACGCCGCCGCCAACCTGCTGCTCCGGCAGATCGGCGGCCCGAAGGGCCTGACCGGATACTTCCGGAGCCTGGACGACCACGTCTCGCGCCTCGACCGCAACGAACCCGGGCTCAACCTCTGGCACCCGAGGGAGGTCCGCGACACCACCACCCCGGCCGCCATCGCCGCGGACCTGAAGGCCCTCACCGTGGGCGGCGCCCTCGACGCGGGCGACCGCCGCACGTTCACCGGCTGGCTCGTCGCCAACGAGACCGGAGACAAGCGCATCCGCGCCGGCCTGCCCAAGAGCTGGCGGATCGGCGACAAGACCGGGACCGGCGGCACCTACGGCACCGCCAACGACTACGCCGTCATCTGGCCGAAGGGATCGAAGAAACCGATCATCATGGCGATCTACACCAACCGCACCGACAGGAACGCCGCCGCCGACGAGTCCGTCATCGCCAGGGCCGCCACGATCGCGGCACGAGGCCTCGGGAAGCTGTGATGCGCCTGCGTACCATGCCCGGCCTGCTCGTCGCCGGGATCGCCGCCGGGGTGATCACCGCCGGCCTCGCCCTCCCCGCCGGGATCGCCCTCAGCGGGGTGGCCGAGACCATCGACCTGAGCCCCATGGAACTGGCCGAACCGCCGCTCGCCGAGAAGACCACGCTCCTGGACGCCGACGGCAAGCGCATCGCCCAGTTCTACGACCAGTACCGCGAGAACGTCACCATCGACAAGGTCGCGCCCGTCATGCGCACCGCGATCGTGGCGATCGAGGACGACCGCTTCTACCAGCACGGCGCCATCGACATCGAGGGCACCATCCGCGCCCTGGCCGCCAACCTCAGCGCGGGCGGCGTCGCCCAGGGCGGCTCCAGCATCACCCAGCAGTACGTCAAGCAGGTCCTCCTCAACAGCGCCACCACCGACGAGCAGAAGGAGGCCGCGCTCGCGCCGAGCTACGTGCGCAAGCTCAACGAGCTGCGCTACGCGCTGTCGGTCGAGGAGAAGTACAGCAAGGACCAGATCCTCGAGAAGTACCTGAACATCGCCTACTTCGGCGCGGGCGCCCACGGCATCCAGGCCGCGGCCAAGCGCTTCTTCGGCGTCTCGGCGGCCAAGCTGAACCTGGTCCAGTCGGCGACGCTGGCGGCGGCCGTCCGGCTGCCGACCGCGACCGACCCGGAGGGCGGCAAGAGCAACCGCGACGCGCTGGTCGCCCGCCGCGACGTCGTCCTCGACCGGATGGCCGAACTCGGCAAGATCACCCCCGCCGAGGCGGCCAAGGCGAAGAAGAGCAAGCTCGGCTACAAGGGCGTGCCGATCCCCGGCGGCTGCGAGACGAGCGAGTACCGCTACTTCTGCCAGTACGTCTCCGCCGAGGTCCTGGCCGACAAGCGCTTCGGCAAGACGCGGTCGGACCGCGAACGCGCCCTCAAGCAGGGCGGCATGACGATCCGCACCACCCTGAACCCGAAGATGCAGGACGCCGCCCAGAAGGGCATCGCGGCCTACGTCGGCAAGAAGGACGGCCCGGTGGCCGCCCAGGCGCTCGTCGAACCGGGCAGCGGCGCGATCCGCGCGATGGCCGCCAGCCGGGACGACCTCGACTACAACGTGGTCGCCGACCGCGCCCACGGCGGGCTCGGCGGCGTCCAGGCGGGTTCGACGTTCAAGACGTTCACGCTGCTCACGGCGCTGAGCCAGGGCATGCGGCTGAGCGACGGGTTCAACGTCGGCGGGTCGTACACCGCGCCGTCGCCCTCGGCGTTCACCGACTGCGCCGGCAACGCCGTCGGCGACCCGAACCACGCGGTGACCAACGACGAGGGCTCGCCCGGCTACACCACCCTCCAGACCGGGACGTGGGGCTCGGTCAACACGTTCTTCATGGAACTGGAGGAGCGCGTCGGCCTGTGCGAGACGGTCAAGACGGCCAAGTCGCTCGGCATCAAGCGCGCCGACGGCAAGAAGCTCCAGGAGTTCGAGACCTTCACGCTCGGCATCAACGAGATGGACCCGGTGACCGTCGCCAACGCCTACGCGGCGATCGGCGCGCGCGGCAAGTACTGCAAGCCCATGGCCATCACCGAGGTCGTCGACCGCGACGGCAAGAAGACGTCGTTCGCGCCCGAGTGCTCGCAGGCCATCGACGCCGAGGTCGCCGACGCGGCCGCCGACATCCTGTCCGGGGTGTTCACCAAGGGCACGATGCGCGGCGTCGGCGGCATCGGCCGCCCGGCGGCCGGCAAGACCGGCACCAACGACAACCAGTCGAGCGCCTGGTTCGCCGGCTTCACGCCCGACCTGGCCGGCGCGGTCAGCCTGGCCGACCCGCGCGGGGCGAGCACCCACAAGCTGAACAACGTGACGATCGGCGGACGCTGGTACGGCTCGGTGTTCGGCGCGACGGTGCCGGGCCCGATCTGGAAGGCGACCATGCTGGCCGCGCTGGAAGGGGTTCCGGCGACGCCGTTCACCCCGATCAACGAGGAGCGGTTCGGCGCGGTGGAGCGCTTCGACCCGTGGTCTGACGACCCCTACGGCGAGGACCCGTGGGACCAGTACGGCCCCCCGGACGGCTGGGACCAGACCGATCCCGGCACCACTGACCCCGGCACCACCGACCCCGGGAACGACGGTCCGGGGCAGAACGACCCCAAGCCCAACGACCCCGGGCCGAACGACCCCGGCCAGAACGACCCGCCCGCCGACCCGGGACCGAACGACCCGGGTCCCGGCGACCAGGGCCCGGACGACCCGGGCCCCGGCGGGCCCGGCCAGGGCGGCACGCCCGACATGTCCACCGGGGCGGGCCGGGGCTGATCCCGTGGACTTCGAGCCTCACCGGGCGGAGCTGGTGGCGTACTGCTACCGGATGCTGGGCTCCTTCCACGAGGCCGAGGACCTGGTGCAGGAGACGATGACCCGGGCGTGGCGGGCCCGCGACCGGTACGACCCGGCGCGGGCGTCCGTCCGGACGTGGCTCTACCGGATCGCCACCAACGTCTGCCTGACCGCGCTCGACGGGCGGGCGCGCCGGCCGCTGCCCTCCGGGCTCGGCGCGCCCGGGGGCGACCCCGGGGCCCCGCTCATCCCGGCGCGCGACGTCCCCTGGCTGCAGCCGTTCCCCGACGCGCGCCACGACGTGGCGGCCAGGGCGGACCTGCGGCTCGCGCTGGTGGCGGCGCTGCAGGTGCTGCCGCCCCGGCAGCGGGCCGTGCTGGTGCTCCGCGAGGTGCTGGAGTTCAGCGCCGCCGAGGTCGCCGCGCAGCTCGGCGCCACCGTGCCGGCGGTGAACAGCGCCCTGCAGCGGGCCCGCGCCGCGCTCGCCGGGATGGCGGACGCCACCGAGATCGCCGAGCCCGGCGACCCGGAGACCCGCGCGGTGATCGACCGCTACATGCGGGCGTTCGAGGCGGCCGACGTGCCGGGGCTGGTGCGGCTGCTCGCCGACGACGTCGCCATGGAGATGCCGCCGGTGCCGTTGTGGTTCCGGGGCCGCCGCGACTACGGGGCGTTCATGCGCCGGGTGTTCGAGCTGCGCGGCGGCGGCTGGGCCATGACGCGGCTGACCGCCAACGGCCAGCCCGCCCTCGCCGCCTACGCGCCGGCGCCCGGTGCCGGGCTCCGCCCGCACAGCCTGCAGGTCTTCACCGTCGCCGGGGGCCGGATCACCCGCAACGTGGTGTTCGCCGACCCGGACGTGTTCACGGTCTTCGGCCTGCCGGAAGAGATCTACCTCCGGGAGCGATGAGCGGAGGCGGCGCCGCCGGTACGTACGGGCGAGCATCCGACCGAAAGGACCTCCGCCATGAGCGTCGTCGTCATCCAGTTCATCACCCTCGACGGGATCGTGTCCGACCCCGACGGCCGCGGCGGCACGCCGTCGGGCGGCTGGGCCTTCCGGCACGGCCCCGAGACGGTCGCCGGGGACAAGTTCCGGCTGGGCCGCACCCTCGACGAGGGGGTCCTGCTGCTCGGGCGTACCACCTGGGAGTCGTTCTCCCGGCTCTGGCCGCACCGCGACGACCCGTTCTCGGCGCGGATGAACGCCGTGCCGAAGCTGGTCGCCTCCCGCACGCTCACCGACACGTCCGCGTGGGCGAACTCATGGGTGATCGGGGAGGACCTCGCCGGCCGCGTGAAAGGGGAGCCGCGCGACGTGGTCGTCGCGGGGAGTCTCAGCGTCGTCCGCGCCCTGATGGCCGAGGACCTGGTCGACGAGTACCGGCTGCTCGTCTTCCCGACGGTGCTCGGCGAGGGTGAGCGCCTCTTCCCGGCGGGCGGGCCGCCCGTCCACCTGACGTGCGCGGGCGCGGAACGGGCGGGGGCCGCCGTCCTCACCCGGTACGTCAGGTGAGGTCGTAGGCGTCCCGGGCCGACAGCACCTTCGGGAGGTTGGCCCGGGACCACGCGCACATGGTGTCGAGCGGCTCGACCAGCGAGTGGCCGAGGGGGGAGAGCTCGTACACGACCTTCGGCGGGATCCCCGGATGGGCGGTCCGGGTCAGCAGCCCGTCGCGCTCCATCGAGCGCAGCGACTCGGTCAGCACCTTCGGGGTGATGCCGGTCAGCGGGACCTTGAGCTCGGAGTAGCGCCGGGGGCCGTCCTGGAGGCAGCGGATGATCTTCGCGGTCCACTTGTCGCCGATCCGGACGGGCGGGGTGACGGGTGCGCACCCGGCGAACATGTCGGGGTCGAGAGGCTCTGCCACCTTCGGGAGGGTACGTCAGTATCGTTGCGGAAACCAAGGGTGCGCAGGTTAGCGTCACGCCCCATGAGAATCGTGGTTTTCGGAGCGGGCGGCCGGGCGGGCCGCCGGATCGTGACCGAGGCGGGCGCGCGCGGGCACGAGGTGACCGGCGTCTCCCACCGTCCGGGCGACTGGACGGTCGGCGACGTCACCGACCCCGCGTCGGTGGCCTCCCTGGTCACCGGTCAGGAGGCGGTCGTGATGGCGGCGAGCCGGTTCGAACCGGGCTTCTTCCCCCGGGCGGCCGGGGCGCTGGCCGAGGGGATGGCGAAGGCCGGGGTGACCCGGCTCGTGGCGGTCGGCATCGGCACGACGCTGGAGACGCCGGAGGGTGTGCCGCTGTACGAGACGCCCGGTTTCCCGGAGGACGCGCGGGCCTTCACCCTCGGCCACGTCGAGGAGCTCGGCGTCCTGCGCGGGTCGGGGCTCGACTGGGTGGTGCTCGCCCCGCCGCCGCTCTTCCTGGACGACGAACCGGCGACCGGACGGCACCGGATCGGCGGGCGCGCGGTGCCCGCCGACGAGACCTTCGGCTACGCCGACCTGGCGGCGGCGGTGGTCGACGAGTTCGAGCGGCCCGTCCACCACCGGGAACTCGTGGCCGTCACGGCCGTCTAGGTCCATTCCCCGGCGAGGTGGCGCGGCGCGGCCTCGACCCCGGCGGCGGTCATCGCGCGCAGGCAGGCCAGGGCCGTCCCGGTGTCCACCAGGCCGAGCACGGGCGGCAGATCCGGCAGGAGGGACTCCAGGCGGCAGGAGGCGATGGTGCCGGGCAACCAGGGCGCGGGCACGTCCTGGGCCAGCCGCCGCTCGATCCCCGGCATCGACAACAGGCCGCCGCCGACCACTGTGACGTCCCGCCTGGCCCGCGCCCTGGCGACGTCGAAGCAGTGGGGGAAGGAGTCGTCCACGACGACCGTGCCGGGCCGCAGCCGGTCGACGTCGATGACGATCTCGTGGCCGCTCACCGCCGCGACGATCAGGCCGGCCTCGTAGACCCGGTCGACGGCGCAGCGCTCCGCGCCGGGGTACAGGCCGTCGAGCGGGGCCGCGTCGTCGCACAGCAGCAGCCGTCCCGGCGGTCCGGCCACGGTCAGCAGCAGGCCGAGGGCCGAGCGGCCGATCGAGCCGAGGCCGACGAAGGCGACGGTCAGCTCGCTCAGCCGGCGGCCCGCCAGCGCCTTCTGGACGGTCAGCACCACCGAGACGGCCGTCGCGGCGTGGCCGGTGGTGACGGGCACGCCGGTCCGCCGCGTCACGTCGAAGCCGTAGCCGGTCAGCGACGGGATCATCCCGGCCAGCGACACGGTCCGCGCGCCCAGCGCGGCGGCGTGCTCGACGGCCCCGGCGGTCCGCGCGGCCAGGTCGGGTGTGCCCGCCAGTTCGTCGGCGAACAGCGGCAGGCAGACGAAGCCCGACCGGCCGAGCGGGGTCTCCAGCTCCTCGGCCAGGCGCGGGCGGCCGTCGGGGAACAGCAGGGCGCGCACGTCCTCCCTGGTCAGGGCGGCGTCTCCGGCGACGGCCCGCACCTGGTCGAACGGGGGCAGGTAGCCGACCAGGGCGGCGTCCAGGGCGGCGGTCTCCCGGCCGAACAGCGGCGGGGCGGTCGGGGCCGCGTCCGGCGCGGGGAGTTCGGCGCGCAGCAGCCGCTCGAAACGTTCCGCGTCCGCCACGGCGGTGCGCAGCACCATCCGCAGGTCGCCGCCGGGCGTGGGCCGGACCGACAGGAAGGTCTGCGCGCCCACGGGGGCGATCTCCCCGTCGAGGTCCCAGGTCAGCCGCAGCTCCCGGCCCTCCAGCGGGCCCAGGGCGGTGAAGTCGAGGTGGCTGAAGAAGAACTGGGCCGCCCTGATGTCCTCGGCGTTCGCCGCGCGGGCGGCCGTCACCGCGGCGGCCACCGCCCGAGGGTCTCCGGCGGCGGGCCGGACCGGCACCGCGTGCGCGTACGGCCCGAAGACCCGGTGGGCGTCCGGCGGCGCGTCGTCGCGGCCGGACAGCGCGACGCCGAGCATGAGGTCGTCGTGGCCGGTGAACGCGGTCAGCGCCCGGTGGTAGGCGGCCAGCACCGCGACGAACAGCGTCGTGCCCGCCTCCGAGGCGGCCCGCCGCAGCGCTGTCGCGCCGACGGTGAACGCCGTCGTGCGGGCCGGTCCGGCCGCCACCACGGGTTTCCGGTACGCCTCCCGCGCGCCGTCCGGGGGCCGCAGCCGGGCCACGTGGTCGCGGAAGGTGCTGCGCGGCGCGGGCGGGTCGACCCTGTCGTATGAATCGAGCAGCTCACGCGCCAGGAGCGCGGCGCTGTAGCCGTCGCCGATCAGATGGTGGGCGTGCACGACCAGCACGTGCTCGACGGGTGTCAGCGTGACCAGCCGGAGCCGGAGCAGCGGCCACGCCCACGGCTCGAGGACCCGGGCCCGCTCGGCGGCGATCGACGCGGCCGGGTCGGCGGCCTCCTCGAAGATCACCGGCAGCCGCAGGGTGTCCGGGAGCTCCTGCTGCACGTCGCCCGGGAAGATCGTGCGCAGCATCCCGTGCCGGGCCACGCAGGCGTCGACCGCGTGCTGGAACCGCTCCCGGTCGACCCGCCCGTGCACCCGCAGCGTCGCCAGCCACGTCTGGCCGGCCAGCAGGAACCCGCGCTGCGCCGGCGTCAGCGGGAACGGCCCGCCGGCCGGTTGCGGGAGGAAGGCGGCGGGTTCGGCCTCGTCGATCGCCCGGGCCAGGGCGGCCAGCGTGCCGTGCTCGTAGACGACCGTCGGGCGCGGCAGCGGGTCGAGGTGCTCGGCGAGCCGGGCGAACACCCGCAGGATCAGGATCGAGTCGCCGCCGAGCGCGAAGAAGTCGTCCTCCCGCGACACGCGCGGCACCTCCAGCAGGGAGCGCCACACCTCGGCGACCAGCTCCTCGGTCGGGGTCGCGGGCGGCGTCCCGTGCAGCTCGCGGCGGTCGATCTTGCCCGTGCCGGTCTGCGGGAGCGCGGGCACGATCTCGATCCGGGCCGGGATCATGTACGCGGGCAGCGTCGTCCCCAGGTGCCCGCGCAGCGCCACGGGATCGGGGTCGCGGCCGGGCCGCGGCTCGACGAAGGCGGTCAGCCGGTCGCCCGTGAGCGCCACGGCCGCCCGCGCGACCTCCGGATGGGCGTGGAAGGCCGCCTCGACCTCGCCCGGCTCCACCCGGTGGCCCCGCACCTTGACCTGCGCGTCGAGCCGCCCGAGGAAGACCAGGTCACCGCCTGCCTCGCGGCGGACGCGGTCGCCGCTGCGGTACCACCGCACGCCGTCGCGTTCGACGAACGCCGTGTCCGGGTCGTCGAGGTAGCCGGGGGTGAGCCCGGCCCCGGCGATGAGGAGTTCGCCCGACGCGTCGACGTCGACGAAGGTGCCCGCGACGGGCCGGCCGATCGGGATCGTGGTGACGTCGTCGGCGGGGCGCTCGTCGATGACGTGGCAGGTGGTGTTGATGGTCGACTCGGTCGGGCCGTAGAGGTTGGCGATGCGGGCGCCGGTGCCGTACAGGTCGAACCAGCGGCGCACGTGCTCGGGCGGCAGCGCCTCGCCGCCGACGTGGATCCAGCGCAGCCGGTGCTCGACGGGCCCGGCGTCCAGCAGCCGCGACCACAGGCTCGGCACCGAGCTCCACACCGTGACGTCGCGCAGCCGCCCGGCCAGCAGGGCGGGGTCGCGCACCTCCTCCCGCGTGAACGTCACCACGGTCGCGCCGGCCAGCAGCGGGGCCAGCAGCTGCCGGACCGAGGCGTCGAAGCAGATCGACGCCGTCTGGGCCAGCCGGTCGCCCGCGTGGTAGCCGAAGGTGTCCAGCGCCCAGTCGAGGTAGTTCTCCAGCGACCGCCAGGTGATGGGCACGCCCTTGGGGCGGCCGGTCGAGCCGGAGGTGAAGATGACGTAGGCGGTGGCGTCCGGGGAGACGTCCGGGGCGTCGTAGGAGCCCTCGCCCGAGGTGCCGGTGACGACCGTGGTCACGCCGCAGCGGGCCAGCTGGTCGCGGCGGCGGGCCTCCGGATGGGCGGGGTCGAGCGGCACCCAGCCCGCGCCCGCGCGGACGATGCCGACCAGGCCGACGACGGTGTCGACGCCGGGTTCGGTCATCAGCCCGATCAGGTCGCCGGCGCCGCGCAGGCGGGCGGCCAGCGCGGCGGACCGCCGGTCGAGCTCGGCGTAGGTCAGCCGGGTGGTCCCGGTGTCGACCGCGACGGCGTCGGGGGTGGCCTTGAACTGCGCGCGCAACCGGGCGGCCAGCCCCGGCCTCTCGGCGGCGGACGACTCGGCGGCGGACAACTCGGCCAGGTGCTCGGCGGCCAGCCGGTCGACGGTCGCCCGGTGGAACAGCCGCGACGGGAAGTTCCACGAGAACCGCAGCTCACCGCCGGACTCCCAGCACAGCAGGCCGAGCCGGGTCGCGGCCGACGCGGTCCCGGCGGCGGTCACGGTGACCTCCACCGGGCGGTCCGGATCGTCGGCGGCGGGGAACCGGGCGAAGCTGAACGACGCCGGGCTCGCCGTGCGGGGGCCGTCCGCGGCGGGCAGCAGCCGGGCCAGGTCGGCGGAGGCGGGGGTGGCGTGGCGTTCGGCGTCCTGCCAGAGGTCGCGCAGCCGCGCGGCCAGCCCGGGCAGCGGCTCGCCGGGGCGCACGGCCGCGAGCAGCGGCAGGGTGTCGGCGAGCGGGCCGACCAGGCGGTCGACGCCCGGCAGGCGGATCTCGCGGCGCGCCCTGGCGACGTTCACCGCGACCTCCTCGCCGCCGGTCCACCGGGCCAGGCAGCGGACGTAGGCGGCCAGGAGCAGGTGGAACAGCGAGACGCCGTGCGCGGCGGCCAGCGCCCGCAGGGCGGCCGACCGCTCGCCCGTCAGCGCGACCTGGACGGTGTCGAGCGGCGGCCCCGCCGGGTCGCCGTCGTAGGGGAGGCGCAGGTCGGGGGTGGTCTTCAGGATTTTCGTCCAGTACGCCAGATCGGCCGCGCTCGCGGGCTCCGCGGCGGCGGCGTACTCGGCGAACGTGGGGCCGGGTGGCGGCAGGACCGGGGTCGTGCCGCGCGACAGGGCGGTGTAGACGGTCCAGAGCTCCTCGCCGAGCACGTTCAGGCTGAAGCCGTCGGCGGCGACGTGGCTGACCACGATCACGAGGTGGGTCCCGGTGAGCGTGCGGGCCAGGACCGCCCGCAGCGGGCTCTCCCGCGTGAGGTCGAACGGCCGGTTGCGCAGGCCGCTCTCCAGGGCGTCGAGGTCGTCGGCGTCGCGGACCTCCAGGAAGGGAGGCGTGGACGCGGCGGCCGACTGCGTGCCGTCGGCGTGGATGCGCAGGCGCAACATGGGGTGCCGGTCGACGAGGTGGCCCAGCGCCTTCTCCAGCAGCGACGGGTCGAGGGGGCCGGTGATCGTCTGCCGGACGTGCCCGTACGCCGAGATCTCGGGATAGAGGCGCTGCTGGGTCTGGAAGGCGACCTGCACCGGCGTGAGCGGGAACGACCCGTCGGCGTCGAGGTGGGCCGACAGTTCGCGCAGCGTGCGGAACTCGAAGAACAGGGTGACCGGGAGGGTGCGGCCGAGCTCCTTCTCCAGGCGTTTGACCAGGTCGACGGCGGTCAGCGAGTCGAGCCCGAGGCTGAGGAACGACTCGTCGTCGCCGAGGTCGTCCCGCTTGAGCGCGCCGCCGACCAGCCGTCTGACGACCGTGCGGACGTCACCCGGCGGCCGCGCCGGAGCCGGTTCCGGTACGGCGGCCAGATCGGCCACCACCACCTGCGCGGACCCCGAGCCGATCGCGCCGCGCAGCGCGGCCAGCGCCGCCGACGGGTCGAGCGCGCCCCGGGTCAGCCCGGCGCGGGCGGCCAGGCCCACCTCCGCGAGGGCGGCGAGGTTCACCGCGATCCACGGCCCCCCTTCGGCCCGGCAGAGCGCGTCGAGGTAGGCGTTGGCGGCGGCGTACCCGCCGAGCCCCCCGGCCAGGCCGGGCAGCACCGACGACACCGACGAGAAGGCGACGCACACGACCGGCGTGAACCCGTGGCGGCGCACCCCCTCGGCGAGCAGGTGGCCGCCCCGGGTCTTGGCCGCCATGCCCGCCACGATCTCCTCGGGCGACCCGCCGCGCAGCGGTCCGGGACGCGCCTCCCCGGCGGCGTGGAACAACCCGTCGAGCCGGGGCAGCCGGGCGAGCAGCGCCTCGACGTCGGCCTCCCGCGACACGTCGGCGGCGTGGTAGTCGGCGGTCGCGCCCCGGGAGCGCAGGTCGGCGAGCAGCCCGGCGGGCGGCCGGGACGACCGCCCGGCCAGCACGATCGTCGGCCGCCCCCGATCGGCCAGCTCCCGCGCGAGCGCGGCCCCGACCCCGCCCGCGCCGCCGGTGATCAGATAGACCCCGTCGGCGGGCAGGTCCCGCCCAGCCGGGACGACCGCCTCCGGCTCCCGCTCCGACCCTGAGCCGCCACTCCGGCCCGGGACGATCGACTCCGGCTCTCGTTCCGACCGCCTGCCTCCGCGCCACCTGACCAGGCCGCAACCCCGGGCGGCGATCTCGGTCTCGACCGCGGCCACCCGCTGCTCCACGGGCTCCCGGGAGGTCAGGTCGGCGACCCTGACCTCGAAGCCCGTCTCCCCGGCCAGCGCCGCCGCCAGACCTTCGAGCACCGCCTGCTCGGGCCGGTCGACGTGCACGTCCTGGGTGACGACGAGCACCCGCGTCGCGGCGAGCGGGAGAAGCGCCTCCGCCAGCTCGCGGTGCACGGCGTCGAGCGCGTCGGCCGACTCGGCCCGCTTGGGTGCTCCGGCCACGAGGATCGTGACGTCGCCGCCGGTCAGCACGGTCGCCCCGGGGGCGTCGAGCGCTTGCGCCAGTCCGTCGACGGTGACGCGGGGACCGTCGACCGGCCGTTCGCGCCAGACCAGCCGGTGCAGCAGCCGTGACGACGGCCAGTGGCGGCGGCGCTCGAACGGGTACGCCGGCACGTCCACCCGGGTCCGCCCCCGGTCCATGGCGGTGCGGTCGATCGGCAGGCCCCGCTGCCACAACGTGCCCACGGTCTCCAGCAGCGCCCGCGCGCCGCCCGCGTGCCCGGCCGCCATCGTCGTCACCGCGCCCGAGGCGGCCCGCACCGCGCCGCCGAGCGCGGGGGACGGCCCGAGCTCCAGGAACGTGTCATATCCCTCGGCCACCAGCCGGGCGATCGTGTCGGCGAACCGCACCGGGCGCGCGGCGTGGTCGCGCAGGTAGGCCGGGTCGAAGGGCGGGTTCCACTCGCCGGTGACCGTGCTGAGCAGCGGGATCTCCGGCGGCCGTACGGTGATCCGGCCCGCGGCCTCCGCCAGCGGGCCGAGCGCCGGGTCCATGAGCGGCGAGTGGAACGCCCGCGTGACGGCGACGCGCCGCCCGCCGAGCGCCTCCACCGCCTCGGGAGGCCCGGCGACCACGACCTGGCCGGGCGCGTTGACCGCCGCCACGGTCACCCCGGGGGGCAGATCGGTGCCGTCGGGCACGACCGCCATCGCGCCCGGCGGGCAGAGGTCGTGCATCGACCGGCCGCGTGCGGCCGCGAACGTGACGGCGTCGGCGAGGCTGAGCCGCCCGGACACGCAGGCGGCGGCGAGCTCGCCCACGCTGTGCCCGGCGACGGCGTCCGGCCGCACGCCCCAGGCGCGGAGCTGGCGGGCGAGCGCGACGCCGTACGCGACCATGAGCGGCTGCACCACGTCGGTGCGCACGACGTCGGCGGCGGGATCGGCGCACCAGTCCCTCAGGGTGCGCCCGCCGACCGGGCCGACCAGGTCGGAGGCCTCGTCGATGACCTGGCGGAACACCGGCGCGTTCGCGTAGAGGTCCGCCCCGGAGCCCTGCGCGCCCTGGCCGGGCAGCAGGAACACCAGCCGGGGACGCGGCCCGGCGACCCGCCCCTCGGCGGTCGCCAGCCGGTCGGCCAGGTCGCCGTCCGCGACGACCGCGAGGCGGTGCGGCCCTTCGTCGCGGGCCAGCGCGACCGACGCGCAGACGTCGCCCTCGTCGTGGCCGGGGAGGAACGCGGCCAGGTCGTCGGCGGCCCGGCGCAGCGCGGACGCCGACCACGCCGACAGGGTGAGCAGGCTGAGCCCCTCGTGGGGCGTGCGCCCGACCTCGCGGGCGGGGGCCTCGGACAGGATGGCGTGCGCGTTCGTGCCGCCGAAGCCGAACGCGTTGACCCCCGCCGTGCGCGGGCCGGGCCACTCGACCGGCCGGGCCGGGACGGTGAACCCGTCGAGGCCGTCGGCGGGGGGAGCGGCGTGCAGCGACGGCGGCACCCTCCCGTGGCCCAGCGCCAGCACGACCTTGACCAGGCCCGGCATCGCGGCGGCGTTCAGCAGGTGGCCCACGTTGGTCTTCACCGAGCCCAGCAGCCGGGAGCCGGACGGGAAGGCGTGCCGCAGCGACCGCAGCTCGATCGGGTCCCCGACCGGGGTGCCGGTCCCGTGGGCCTCGACGTAGGTCACCTCGGCGGGGTCGACGCCCGCCTCGGCGTAGGCCTGGACGATCACCTCGCGCTGGGTGAGCGGGTTCGGCGCGAGCAGGCTCAGCGACCTGCCGTCGTTGTTGACGGCGGTGCCTCTGACGACGGCCAGGACGGGGTCGCCGGACCGGCCGGCGTCGTCGAGCCGGGCCAGCACCAGCGCCGCGCCGCCCTCGCCGGGCACGAAGCCGTCGGCCGCCGCCCCGAACGCGCGGCAGCGTCCGGTCGGGGAGAGCGCCCGGGTCTTGCCGAGGGCGCGGTAGCCGGCCGGGGTGAGGGTGAGGTTGACGCCCGCGACCACCGCGAGGTCGCACTCGCCCTGCTGGAGGCTGCGCCGGGCCAGGTGGAGGGCGACCAGCGCCGACGAGCAGGCCGTGTCGACGGCCAGTGCAGGACCGGTCAGGTCGAGCGTGTGGGCGACCCGGGCGGCGAGCAGGTTCGGCAGGTTCCCGGTCAGCGCCTCGGCCGGGAGGCCGCCCGCGCCGTGGGCGGCCTCGAGGACCTCCCGGTAGCCGCTCTCCCCGGCGGCGGCGAACACGCCGACCCGGCGGCCGTGGCGGCGCGGGCCCGCGTACCCGGCCCGTTCGAGCGCCTCGTGGGCGAGTTCGAGCAGCAGCCGGGCCTGGGGGTCGGTGGCGGCGGCCTCCTCGTCGGACAGGCCGAAGAACCCGGCGTCGAACAGGGCCGGGTCGTCGAGGAACCCGCCGTGGCCGGGGTGGTCGAAGCGGGTGATCGGGGTGACGGCGTCGTAGCCGCTTTCGAGCAGCTCCCAGAACCGCTCCGGGGTGTCGGCGCCGGGGAACCGGCAGGCCATGCCGACGACGGCGACCGGAGACGCGCCGCCCGGCCGGGCCGGGCGGTCGTCGGGCGCGGGCGGGGCCAGCAGATGGGCGGCGAGGGCGGCGACGGTGTCGTGGTCGCGCACGTCCGAGGGCCGCAGGGTCACCCCGAACCGGTCCTCGACGGCGGCGAGCATCTGCATGGCCTTCAGCGACGACCCGCCGAGCGCGGCGAACCGGTCGTGCGGCCCGACCGCCTCGACCCCGAGCACCTCGGCCCAGATCGCCGTGACGGCCGCCTCGACGTCGGCCCGGGAGCGCGGGGCGGGGGTGAACTCCCCGGCCTCGAACCGCGCCCGCAGCACCGACCGGCGCAGCTTCCCGCTGGTCGTGCGGGCGAACGCGGTCGACGGCACCGCCACGACGGTGACGTCGTCGTGCCCGCACGCCTCCGCGACCCGCCGCCGCACCTCGGCGGCGACCTCGGCCGGGACGGGCGCCTGGACGAACACCGCGACCCGCTCGCCCTCGGCCCCCGACGAGCCGACGACCGCCACCGATCCCCGCACCACCCCTGCCGCGACCTCCTCCAGGTCGGCGGCGTGGAAGGTGGCGCCGTTGACGAACACGACGTCCTTGGCCCGGCCGGTGACGCACAACCGGCCCTCGTGCAGGAAGCCCAGGTCGCCGGTGTCGAGCCAGGGCCCGAACGGCACGTCGCGGTGGTAGCCCCGGGCGACCTGCGGCCCCCGCACCTGGATGGGCCCGACCCGGTCGTCCCCGGCGATGCGGATCTCGCAGCCCGGCACCGGCACGCCGACGTCCATCAGCTCGACCGCGTGCGGTCCGGTGGAGGTGAGCTCGACCCGGCCCTCCGCCAGCGCCCGCCGGTCGAGCACCAGTGGTTCGGCCGTGGAGCCCGGCGGCGGCACGGTCACCGCGAGCGTCGCCTCGGCCAGCCCGTAGACCGGCTGCGGCACGTGCGGCGGCAGCCCCGTCTTGGCGAGGAAGGCCCGCCAGACGCGCGGCGAGATCGGCTCCGCGCCGACCAGCATCAGCCGCACGCTCGACAGGTCGAGCCGGGCGAGCACCTCGTCGGGCACCCGCCGCGCCACCAGCGCCAGCGCGAAGTTGGCCGCCGTCAGCACGGTCGCCCGGTGCCGCGCGGCGGTCTCCAGCCAGAGCGCCGGACGCTTCGCGAAGGCCAGCGGCCCCAGCTTGACCTGCTTGATCCGCGCGGCCAGCGGCACGAGATGGGTGCCGATGAGCCCCATGTCGTGGAAGTAGGGCATCCAGCTCACCGAGACGTCGCCGGGAGTGATCGCGGCGGCGGCCCGGATCTGCGCCAGGTTCGCCTCGACGGCGGCGTGGGTGAGCTCGACGCCCTTCGGGTCTCCGGTGCTGCCGGAGGAGAACTGGAGGAAGGCCACGTCGTGCGGGGACCGTACCGGCAGGTCGACGGCCTTCTCCCCGCGCAGCAGGGCGGCGGGGGAGAGCGTGCGGGCCTCGGGGATCGGCGGTTCTCCGGCCACCGTCGGCGGGCGGCCGAGGAACTCCCACACCGGCCGGACCCGGCGCGGATCGGGGGCCAGCGGAACCGGCACGAGCCCGGCGGCGACCAGCCCCCAGAAGAGCGGCTGGAACTCCTCGCTCCGGTCGGCGACCAGCGGGATCGGGGTGCCCGGCGGGATGCCCTCCCGCAGCAGCGCGCCGGCCACCCGGAGAGCCTCGTCGCGTAACTCGGCGTGGGTGACGACCCGTTCGCTCCCGTCGCCGCGCACGTGCACGACGACCTGGCCGGGCGCCTCGTCGGCCGCCCCCAGCAGCACATCAAACAGCATCGTCAGCCCCCGGATCTCCGCGTTCGTCGGGACATGATGACAGAGGCGAAGTAGATTGCGTATCGCGCAAATAGTGCGTGACACGCAAGTTATTGGTAGGTTCGGCGGCATGCGCACGAGAGGCATCAACTACGACACCGGCTTCGCCGACGTCCACGCCCGCGCCGCCGGGCACAGCACCCACGAACCCTTCGACCCCGCCGAGGTCGCCCGCGACATGCGGGTCATCCGCGACGAGCTGCACTGCACGGCCGTCCGGATCAGCGGGCAGTACGCCGACCGGCTGAAGGCCGCCGCCACCGCCGCCGCCCACGCCGGGCTGGAGGTCTGGTTGTCCCCGTTCACCTGCGACGTCACCCCCGAGGAGGTGCTCGACGTCATCGCCGACTGCGCTGAGCACGCCGAGCGGCTGCGACGGGACGGCGCCGAGGTCGTCATGGTCACCGGGTCGGAGGTGAGCCTGATGACCACCGGCTTCCTGCCGGGAGAGACGTTGGGGGAGCGGGTGGCGCGGATGCGTGAGGGCGTCGCGGACGTGCCGCAGAAGGTGAACACCTTCCTTGCCGAGGCGGTGCGGCTGGTGCGTGAACGGTTCGGCGGGCGCGTGACCTACTCGTCGTTGCCGTTCGAGCGGGTCGACTGGACGATCTTCGACATCGTCGCGACCGACGCGGGATACCGGTCGGCCGCCACCGCCGCGACCTACCGCGAGACGGTGCGGGCCCTGGTCGAGCAGGGGAGGGAACTCGGCAAGCCCGTCTCGGTCAACGAGTTCGGCTGCGTGACCTTCCGGGGCGCGGCCGACGCGGGCGAGCGCGGCGACGCGATCGTCGAGTGGAGCGACCACGGCGCGCCCGCGCGGCTGAACAGGGAGGTCGTGCGCGACGAGGAGGAGCAGGCCCGCTACCTGCGCGAGGTGCTGGCGGTCCTCGACGGGGAGGGGGTCGACGGGGCGTTCTGGTACACCTTCGCGCGGTGGGACCTGCGGGGCGGCTTCGACGTGGCGAGCGGCGGTGTGGTGAAGGTGCTCGACGACGGTCTACGGTGGGAGCCGAAGGCGTCCTTCCACGCCCTCGCCCACATCTATGGACGCACACCTGCGTGACCTCCGCTACTTCGTCGCGGTCGCCGACGACCTCCACTTCACCCGCGCGGCCGAACGCCTCTTCGTGTCGCAGCCCGCGTTGTCGAAGCAGATCCGCGCGCTCGAACGGCAACTCGGCTTCCCCCTGTTCGACCGCGACGCGGCCGGGGTGACCCTCACCCCGCAGGGCGCCGCGCTGCTGCCGGTCGCGCGCGACCTGCTCGGCCGCTGGGCCGAGGGCCTGGAGTCGGCCCGCGAGGCGGCCCCGGCGGGCACGCTCGTCATCGGCATGCAGACCTCGGTCGGCCGCGACCTCCATCGCGCGACGCTGCGCCGCTTCCGCGACCGCATGCCCGGCTGGTCGGTCGCGCTGCGCCTGGTGCCCTGGGACGACCCCAGCGCGGGCCTGTCCGACGGCACCAGCGACGTCGCCTACGTCTGGCTCCCCGCGCCCGCCGGCCTGGACTTCCGCGTGCTGGCCAGGGAGCGCAGGTTCGCCGCGTTCGCCGAAGGCCACCGGCTGGCCGCCCGGGAGGAGGTCGGCCTCGACGACCTGCGCGACGAGCCGTTCCTCGCGCTGCCCGCGTCGGCCGGGCCGCTGCGCGACTTCTGGCTCGGCCTCGACGGGCGTGCCTCGGCCGTCGTCGGGACGGAGGTCGCCTCGGCCGACGAGGTGTTCGAGGCGGTCGCGGGCGGGCTCGGAATCGCCCTGGTCGCCGAGGGCAACGCCGACCTCTATCGGCGGCCGGGAGTGGTCTGCCGCCCGGTCGCCGGGCTGCCCCCGGCGGAACTGGTCATCGCCTGGCGGGCCGCCGACCGCCGCCCGGCGGTGCGCGAGTTCCTGGCCTGCCATAACCACCGGTTATGAAAGCAGGTCTTGGACGCCCTCCCGCCGGTCTCCGCACACTCGTGGTCATGAAGAGACTCATGATCGGCGTCCTGACGGCGACCCTGCTGACCGGCTGCTCCGGCGACGAACAGCCCTCGGCGGCCACTCCCGCGACGACCACTCCCGCGACGACGGCCCCGGCCGCCGTCGCCCCCGAACTCCGGGAGGTGGTCGACCGCTTCGTGAAGACGATCAACGCGGGCGACGCCCAGCGGGTGGGCGCGATGTTCACCGAGGCGGCGCGGTTCGACAGCGTCGGGCGCATCTACTCGGGCCGGGCCGAGATCATGGACCGCTTCCTGGTGCCGGAGGTGATCGGGGCCGGCGGGAGGTACACGCTGCTCGACGTCGCCCCCAACGGCGACCGGGTGGTCGCCCGCTACGACTTCACGACCGGCTCCGGCGGCGAGGAGCGGTTCACCTATGACTGCGCGGTCGCGGGCGGCGCCTTCACCGACTGCGTCGGGCGCTACGTGTCGTGAATATGCTGCCCTCATGACCGACCTGAGGGCCCGCAACCGGCAGGCCACCCGCGAGGCGATCACCACCGCCGCGCTGCGCCTGGCCGTCGAACAGGGCCCCGGCGGCCTCGCCCTCGTCCGCGTCAACGACATCGCCTCGGCGGCCGGGGTGTCGCCCCGGACGTACAACAACTACTTCTCCAGCAGGGAGGAGGCCATCTGCGGCGGGCAGGCCGACCAGTCGCGGCGCGCGGGCGACGCGCTCCGCGCCCGGCCCGCCGGCGAGCCCCTCGACGTGGCGCTGACCGAGGCGATGGTCGACCTGTTCACCGATCCCGAGCCCGACCGGGCCGGGCTGCGCATGATCATGCTGACCCCCGAACTTGAGGGCGAGGCGCTGCGCGCCTTCACGGTGGGCGAGACCCCGCTCGCCGAGGCGATCGCCGAACGCACCGGGGAGAGCGGCCTGCGGCCCGAGGTCACGGCGGCGGCGGTGGTCGCCGCCATCAGGGTCGCCGGACGGCACTGGCTCACCCCGGCCGCCAACCGGCCCTTCGCCGACGTCATCCGGCGGGCGCTGGAGTGCGTCTTCACCTGATCGCATCCGCCGATGCGCTAGATCGTTTACGTCCGCGCAACGGAGGTTAATGCCGGGACAATAGTTGAAAGTTTAACTCGTGCTGTTTCGTGAGCTTTGTGTGGCTTGCGGGACATAAATGCACGAGAGGAATGCCATGAGGCTTTCTAGGGCCACCGCGATCCTGGCGGTGGTGACAGGGCTGCTCGCCCTGCCCCTTCCCGCCGCCGCCGACACCTGGTCGGTCGTCGAGGTCGACGGCGGATACAAGATCACCTTGACGCTCGACGAGCCCCTGCCCGTCCGGAACGCCGTCCCCGAGCTGGCGGTCGACGGAGAGTCGCTCGGCTACGCCACCGAGAGCGCCGACGGCCACACCCTGACCCTGCTCACCGACGACCCGCGGGCGGCCGGGGCGCAGAGCGTCGAGGTCGCCTGGAACGGCGTCGTCGAGTCGGCGGCGCAGGCCAGGTCGCGGGCGGTCTACACCCCGCCGGCCGAGCCGCAGCCGTCGACCATCCCCACCGACCCGGGTGTGCCGGGACCGTTCCCGGTCACCGAGACCGACTACGACCTGGGCTCGCAGGCCATCGCCCTGGAAGGGCTCGGCGGGCGGCTCGGCGAGCTGAAGGCCAGGGTCTACGCGCCGTCGGGTGCCACCGGGCGGCGTCCGCTGGTGCTGTTCCTGCACGGGCGGCACTCCGCCTGCTACGACGCGGCGACGCGGCGGACCAGCAACAACGCCTGGCCGTGCCCCGCGCCGCAGATCCCGATCGACAGCTACACCGGCTACAAGGGCCCGGCCGACGCGCTGGCCAGCCACGGCTACGTCGTCGTCTCGGTCAGCGCCAACGCGGTCAACGCCTTCGACGCCAACTTCTCCGAGGACCGGGGCGCGCTGGCGCGCGGCGAGGTCGTCATGCGCCACCTCGACCTCATCAACGAGGCCGAGAAGGGCAAGGGCGACCCCCGCCTGGTCTCCCTGTTCGCCGGCCGGGTCGACCTGGACAACGTCGGCCTGATGGGCCACTCGCGCGGCGGCGAGGGCGTGGCCAAGGCCGTGCTGATGAACGCCGGCCGGGCCAGGCCGTACGGCATCCGCGCCGTGCTGCCGCTCGCGCCGACCGACTTCGCGCGGGCCTCGCTGCCCGGCATCCCGACGCTGACGATCCTGCCGTACTGCGACGGCGACGTGTCGAACCAGCAGGGCCAGCACTTCTACGACGACTCCCTGTACGCCGTCCCCGGCGACACCGCCTTCCGCTCGGTCCAGATGGTCATGGGCACCGACCACAACTTCTTCAACACCGAGTGGACGCCCGGCGTCGCCACCGCCCCCGCCTCCGACGACTGGTCGAACAACAACGACCCCGTCTGCGGCAACCAGGCGCCCTCCCGCCTGTCGGCGGGCGAGCAGTACGCCGTCGGCACCGCCCTGATGGCCGGGTTCTTCCGGCTGGTCCAGGGTCAGGAGACGGCGCTGCTGCCGCTGTTCGACGGCAGCAACAAGACGGTCGCCTCGGCCGGCCGCGCCGTCGTGTACTCGGTCGCCCAGGCCCCGGCCTCCAGCCGGATCGACGTCGACACCTTCTCCGGTTCCACCATCTCCACGGTCTCCGGAGGCGCGACCGGCGTCGTCTGCGCCAGCATGCTCGACCGTTCCCCGCAGAGCGGGCTGCCGTCGTGCGCGACCCGGCTCACCACCTCGCAGGCGCCGTCGTGGACCCCGGCGACGTACCTGCCGAACGCCACGGCGACCTCGCTCATGCGGTTCGCCTGGACCGACACCACCGGGAAGCTGACCGTCACGCTGCCCGAGCGGAACATCTCCAAGGCCGAGTACCTGACCTTCCGGGTCGCCCGCGACGAGACGATCCCGGCCGCCCAGCCGCTCGACCTCACCCTCACCCTGGTCGACGGCCGCGACCGCAGCGTCAGCGTGCCGGTCTCCTCGCTGAGCACCGCCCTTGAGGCGCTGCCCGGCCTGGCGTCGCCGCTGCCCAAGACGTGGCTGCGCACGGTCCGCCTGCCGCTGTCCGGGCTCAGCGGCCTCGACAAGAAGGACGTCAAGGAGGTGTCGCTGACCGGCGCCTCGCCGACCGGCGGCGTCTACCTGGCCGACCTGTCGTTCACCCGCTACCGCGTTGGCGAGGAGACCATCGCCACGCTGCCGCAGGTCTCGGTCGGCGACGTGACCGTGGTCGAGGGGAACGAGACCAGCACGGCGGTGATCCCGCTGACCCTGTCGCGGGTCTCCGACCGGCCGGTGACCGTGTCGGTGCAGGCGCTCCAGAGCGGCACCAACCCGGTGATCACCTCGCTCGCGGCGTCGGTCACGATCCCGGCCGGGTCGACCGGCGGCACGTTCACGGTGCCGGTCACCGGCAACACGGTGAAGGCGACGGCCGCGCAGTCGTACCAGGTCGTGGCCGGCGTCTCGGCCGGCGCGACCATCGGCGACGGCTTCGCCCGCCTGGTCGTCACCGACGACGACTGATCCCCGACCCTAGGAGCCGGTCCGCCGTCGCGGGCCGGCTCCTAGGCGGCCCTCCTCCGCAGGCCCGGCTCCACGAGGGCCGGGGGCAGGTAGGCCGACTCGTCGCGGTCGCCGACGTCGGTGCCGGGCGGCACGATCTCGTCGACGCGGTCGAGGATCTCCGGGGAGAGCACCACGTCGAGGCCGGCGAGCAGGTCGTCGAGCTGCTCCATCGTGCGCGGCCCGATGATGGCGCTGGACACGTCCGGGTGGGCGGTCGCGAAGGCCATCGCGAGGTGCGTCATCGGCAGCCCCGCCTCCTCGGCGAGCGGGACGAGCCGCTCGACGGCGTCGAGCCGCCGCTCGTCGGCGAAGCTGCGGAACCGGGTCGCGCGCCGCAGATCGGTCGCCTGGCCCTTCCTGATCCGGCCGGTCAGCATGCCCTTGGCGAGCGGGCTCCACACCAGCGTGCCCATCCCGTAGCGCCGGGCGACCGGCAGCACCTCCGCCTCGATGCCCCGGTTCAGGATCGAGTAGGTCGGCTGCTCGGTGCGGAACCGCTCCAGGCCGCGCCGCTCGGCCGTCCACTGGGCCTCGACGATGTCGGAGGCGGGCATCGCCGACGAGCCGACCGCCCGCACCTTCCCGCTCCTGACCAGGTCGGTCAGCGCCGACAGGGTCTCCTCGACGTCGGTCCCGGGGTCGGGCCGGTGGATCTGGTAGAGGTCGATGTGGTCGGTCTGGAGACGCCGGAGCGAGTCCTCCACGGCGGTCGTGATCCAGCGGCGCGAGGCGCCCCGGTGGTTGGGGTCGTCGCTCATCGGAAGGCCGAGCTTGGTCGCCAGGACGACCTCCTCCCGGCGCCCCTTGAGCGCCCTGCCGACGATCTCCTCCGACTCGCCGCGCGAGTACACGTCGGCGGTGTCGACGAGGTTGATCCCGGCGTCGAGCGCCTTGTGGACGATGCGGATCGCGTCGTCGTGGTCGGGGTTGCCGATGGCCCCGAACATCATCGCGCCGAGCGCGTAGGGGCTGACCCTGATCCCGGTGCGCCCGAGTGTGCGGTAGTGCATGCGGTCTCTCCTGACAGGCGGTAGATTAAGTGGAACGCCTTTCCGGAACTATATGGAAAGTTTTTCCGCTTATGCAAACGAACGGAGCGCCGCGACGGCTGCGCGCCGACGCGCAGCGCAACGTCGAGGCCCTGCTGGAGGCGGCGAAGACCGTCTTCGGCACGTCCGGGGTCGACGCCCCCGCCAAGGAGATCGCCGACCTGGCCTCCGTGGGCGTCGGCACCCTCTACCGCCACTTCCCGCAGCGGTCCGACCTGGTCAAGGCGGTGTTCCAGCGTGAGGTCGACGCCTGCGCCGACGCCGCCCCGGCCCTGAGCGCCGCACACGGGCCGGGGGGGGCCCTCGAACGGTGGGTCCTGCGCTACACGGAGTTCATCGCGACCAAGCGGGGCCTGGCCGCCGCCCTCCACTCGGGCGACCCGGCCTTCGACGCCCTGCCCGGCTACTTCATGGGCCGCCTGCGCCCCACCCTCGGAGCCCTGCTCGACGCCGCGGCGGCGAGTGGCGAGATCCGCTCCGACGTGAGCCCGCAAGACCTGCTCTACGCCGTCGCCACCCTGTGCGTCCCGTCGGCCGAGACGGGCGTCGACTACAGCAGGCGCATGGTCGCCCTGCTCATCGACGGCCTGCGCTACCGCGCCCGGAGCCGGTGAGCCGGGCGAGCAGCTCGGTGAGGCGGGCCAGATCGTCGTCGGACCAGTCCTCGGTGCGGGCGTGGAACTCGCGCCCGCGTTCCTCCAGCGTCGCCGCCACCCGCCCGCGTCCCTTCTCCGTGAGCCCGACGATGACGCTGCGCCGGTCGCCGGGGGCGGGTGTGCTCTCCAGTAGCCCGAGTGACCGCATCCTCCCGATCAGGGTGCTGGTGGAGCTGCGGTCCATGCCGACGGCCTCCGCGACGGCGCTGGGCGTGGCGGGACCGAACGCGTAGAGCCAGCGCGCGATGTGGAACGCGGCCGGTTGCAGCCCGGGATGGAAGTGGGCGGCGCTGCGCTCGCTCAACGCCCGTCCGGCGCTCAGCAGGGCGTTGAGCTGCTCGCCCAGCGCCAGTTCGAGGTCCCGCCGTCCATCCGGAGTAGTTTGCACATCCAAACTATATCGTCCTAAAGTGATGGGCATATGCAAACTACTGTTGTCATCACCGGCGCGACCGGCGGCCTGGGCCGCCTGGCCGCGCTCGACCTGGCCCGCAAGGGCGCCCACGTCGTCGCCGTCGCCCGCGACCCCGGGAAGGCCGAACGGCTCCGGGCCGAGGGCGGCGCCGGCGTCGAGGTCCTCCTCGCCGATCTCGGCCGCCTGGCCGACGTCCGCCGCCTCGCCCGCGAGATCACCGACCGGCACGGGCACGTCGACGTGCTCGTCAACAACGCCGGGCTGCACGCCTTCACGTCCCGCACCACGCCCGACGGCCTCCCGGAGATGGTCGCCGTCAACTACCTGGCCCCGTGGCTGCTCACCCGTGAACTGCTCCCCGCGCTGCGCCGGGCCCCGGCCGCGCGGGTCGTCACCGTCGCCTCCGAGGCCGCCCGACGCCACGGCACTCTGCGTCTCCCCGAGGACCTGACCGAGACGGTCCCGTTCACCGCACGCGGATCCTCCGCGGACTACGGCCGGAGCAAGCTGCTCGGCATCATGTTCAGCCTCGAACTGGCCCGCCGCCTGACCGGCACGGGCGTCACCGCCAACTGCCTCAACCCCGGTTTCAACACCACGGGCCTGGGCCGCGAACTGCGCTTCGCGGCGCCCCTGGAGAAGCTGCTCACCCGCCTGTCGATCGGCGACCCCGCGCGCGGCGCGGCCCTCATCGTCGCGCTCGCCGCCGACCCCGCCTTCGCGGGCCGGACCGGCGGCTACTACTCCGTCCCGGGAGCGCGCCCGATCCGCCCCGCGCCCCCGGCGGACGACCCCGGGCTCCGGGCGCGGTTGTGGCGGGAGACCGAACGGCTGCTCGACGGCTGAGGCCCCCGCCCGGCGGTGGGAACGCCGGGCGGGAGCACTTCAGAGCATCCGGCACCCGCGTATACGCGCGGTATAGGACCAGGTCTCAGAGCCAGCCCCGAGAGCGGGCCGTGCTCACCGCCGCGGCGCGGTTGCGCGCCCCGGTCTTGCCGATGGCCGACGACAGGTAGTTCCGCACCGTCCCCTCGGTGAGGAACAGCGACCGGGCGATGTCGGCGACGCTCGCCCCGCCGTCGGCGGCGCGCAGGACGTCGCACTCCCGCGTGGTCAGCGGGCTGGCCCCCACCGTCAGCGCGGTCACCGCGAGCTTGGGGTCGACCACGCGCTCGCCCGCCGTCACCCGCCGGACGGCGGCGGCCAGTTCGGCGGCGGGGGCGTCCTTCACCACGAAGCCGGCCACCCCGGCGTCGAGCGCACGGCGCAGGTAGCCGGGCCGGCCGAACGTGGTGACGATGACGACCCGCACGCCGGTGAGCCGCTCGGCCACCTCCAGTCCGGACAGGCCCGGCATCTCGATGTCGAGCAGCACCACGTCGGGCCGGTGGGCGGCCACCGAGGCGAGCACCTCGTCGCCCCTGGCCACCTCGGCGACCACCTCGATGTCGGGTTCGAGCCCGAGCAGCGCGGCCAGGCCGCCCCGCACGAGGTCCTGGTCGTCGGCGATGAGTACGCGGATCACGGCACCTCCACCCGCAGCCGGTAGCCGCCCGCCTGCCGGGCGCCGGCCTCCAGGGTGCCACCGGCCGCCTCGACCCGTTCGGCCAGGCCCAGCAGCCCGGTGCCGGGCCCGGCCCCCGCGCCGGCCCGGCCGTCGTCGGTGATCTCCAGGGACCGGGGGCCGAGGGTGATCCAGCACCGGGTGGCGCCGCTGTGCCGCAGCACGTTCGTCACCGCCTCCCGGACGACCCACGCCAGCAGCGACTCGGAACCGGGCGGGACGGGACCCGCGCCCGAGACGGTCAGCCGGATCCCGGCCAGGTCGAGCGCCGCCCGCGCGTTGCCCAGCTCCTCCGGCAACGACACCGCGCGGTAACCCGCGACCGCGTCGCGCACGTCGTCGAGGGCCTGGCGGGCGGTGCGCTCGACCCCGCCCATCTCCTCGGCGGCCCGCGCCGGGTCGGTCTCGGCCAGCCGGGCGGCGAGCTGGCTGCGGATGGTGATCGAGGTCAGCGTGTGCCCGAGGATGTCGTGCAGGTCGCGGGCGAACCGCAGCCGCTCGTTCTCCACCGCGAGCCGTTCGCTCTCGGCCCGCGCCCGGCCGAGCTCCATGATCAGATCGCGCATGTGGACCATCCCTCGCACCGCCCCCGCCTCCAGCGCCATCACCAGCGGCACCCACCACACGAACCCCTCACCGTGGGCGATCAGCACCGCGACGTTCACCACCATGGTCACGACCAGCCCGGCCGCGAAGAACACCGGGCGCAGCGTGCCCAGCACGGAGATCACCAGCACGTAGGAGGTGTACGCCCACGGCGCCCCCAGCAGCGGATAGAGCGCCGCCGCCGAGCCCAGCAGCAGCGCCACGCTCCGGAGGTCGGGCCCGCCGACGCCCATGACCCGCCACATGACGCGCGCCCAGCAGAAGGCGAACACGCAGGTGAGGGCCACGATCAGGGCGACCTCGGCGGGCCCGGCCGTCCGGAACGCCGTCCACAGCGGCCAGACCAGCACGAGCAGCCAGACCTGGGAGGCCAGCCGCGCGGCGGTCAGTGCCCTGCGGCTCACCTCCACGCGGCGCTCCGATAGCGCCACCCGCCGAGCAGGACGAACAGCGCCGCCCACGCCGCGAGCACCAGCACCGAGGTCCCGGTCGGGGCCAGCCCGTCGAGCGCCCGCCACCCCAGCGACCCCGCCTGGTAGGCGGGGCTGTACTCCGCCAGCGTCCGCAGCCCGCCGGGCATCCGCGACACCGGCAGCCAGAGCCCGCCGAGCACCGCCAGCACGAAGTAGGCGACCATCATGGCGATGGTGGCCGACTGGCCCTTCAGCGAGTAGCCGAACGCCACCCCGAGCGCCGCGAACGGGACCACCCCGGCCCAGATCAGCAGCGGCAGCGCCAGCCACGTGGCGGCGGGCAGTCGCACCCCGCCCAGCAGCGCCCCGGCCGCCAGCACGATCACCACGCTCGGCAGCACCGCCAGCATCCCGCCGGCCAGCTTGCTCACGATGTAGCCGTGGGCGGGCAGCGGCGTGACGGCGAGCTGCCGCAACCACCCGCTCGACCGCTCCAGGGCGATCGCCCCGCCGATGAACAACGCGCCGCCCATCGCGCCGTACGTCGCCATCGACACCATCGACACGGGCCCGGACGCCAGGTCGAGCACCTTCGTCCACAGCAGGTAGAGCAGCACCGGGAAGCCGGCCAGGAACACGAGGTTGACCGGGTTGGACAGGGCGCGCCGCACCTCGAAGCGCAGGAAGGACCGCATCACGCCCCCTTCCCGGTCAGGCTGACGAACACGCTCTCCAGGTCGGCCTCCGACGTGCGCACGTTCCGCGCGTCGCCGAACCCGGCGAACAGCGCGCGGAGGGTCGCGTCGGAGTCGCCGGTCCGCAGGGTGGCCGAGGCGCCCTCGACCAGGACGTCGTGCACGCCCGGCAGCGACCGCAGCCGGGGTTCGTCCATCGTATCGAGGGTGAGCCGCACCTCCGTGCCGCCGACCAGCGCCTTCATCTCCCCGACCGGGCCGTCGGCGACGACCCGCCCGCCCGCCAGCAGCACCACCCGGTCGGCGTGGTCGTCGGCCTCGGCCAGGTAGTGGGTGGCGAACACGACGGTGCGGTCCCTGACCTGCCGCCACAGCGACCTTCGGGCGTCGACGTCGAGCCCGACCGTGGGCTCGTCGAGGATCAGCAGCGCCGGGTCGCCCGCCAGCGCGAGCGCGAACCGGACGAGCTGCCGCTGCCCGCCCGACAGCCCCATCACCCGGCGTCCGGCCAGCGCCTCCAGCTCGGGGTCGGCCAGGATCGACGGCGTCGGGTACATCCCGGCCACGGCCGCGACCAGGTCGCCGACCCGGACGTCGTCGGGCAGCCCGGCGTCCTGCAGCAGCACCCCCACGCGCCCGGCGGCCAGCGCCTCGCGGGGCGGCCGTCCGAGCAGCCGGGCGGCGCCCGCGTCGGGGGTGAGCAGCCCGAGGGCGATCGACAACAACGTGCTCTTCCCGGCCCCGTTGGGCCCGAGCAGCGCGACCTTCTCACCCTCGCCGACGCGCAGGCTCACGCCGTCGAGCGCGGTGATCTCCCCGTAGTTCTTCTTCAGTCCGGTGAGTTCCAGCATGCGCCCAGCCTCGCCGGGAGGGGGTGGCGGCCTGTAGTGCCGCCGATCAGCCCGGCCGGGATGACGAATGTCATACCGGCGGGTCAGGCGTCGGTGATCAGGGAGTTCAGCACGGCCTTCCGGCCGGCCGTGGGACCGAGGCCGTAGCGGCGGGTGCTGTCGAGCGATTCGAGCCCGAGGAGCTCGGCGACCAGGGCGGGGTCCTCGCCGTCGCGGATGAGCTGGGTGGCGAAGGTGTGGCGCAGGACCAGAGGGCTGGAGGGGTCGGCGGGATCGGTGAACCCGGTGACGATGTCGCGGGCCGCCCGGTCGCTCAGGCGGAAGCCGCGGTGGTTGACGAACAGCGCCGACTCGGTGTCGACCCCCTTCCAGGCGGATCGGGCCTCCAGCCAGCCGGTCAGCGCCGGACGCAGGTCGGGGTGGATCGGCACCAGCCGGGGCCGCGCCCCGCGCACGCTCAGCCCGTCGGGCCGCACGTCGGCCACGTCGATGCCGACGACCTCGGAGATGCGCAGGCCGGCGAGGTAGGGCAGCAGGGCGATCGCCCTGTCGCGCGGGGTCGCGGTGAGACGGACCTGGGCCAGGTAACGGCGCACGCGCCGGGCGTCGAGGGTGCGGGGCGCCGGACGCCCTGCGTCGCGCTCGCGGCCCGCCCGGGGCTTCCCGACGCCCCTGCGGGCGTAGAAGTCGTCGAGGGCCGAAAGGTAGGTGTCGATCGTGGTGGACGCCCGCTGGGCGTTCTTGAGGTGCCGCCGGAACCCGCGCACGGCGCCGGTCGCCGTGGCCGGGTCGGTCAGCGGGTCGCCGTCGAAGCTCTGTCCGGCCAGCCAGGCGAGGTATCCGCGCAGGCGGGCAACGTATTTGGCCCTCGTGGAGGCGGCCAGGGGGGCGGTCTCGAGCGCGGCGGCGTACGCAGCGAGCACGGGGGTGTGCGCGGCCGACAGCGGGAGGGGCGCCGGCCGGCTCTTTCCAGGAGTCACTCGTACATATTACTTCCGGAAACGCGGAATTCCGGAAGTGGTGGGGTAGGCTGGGGAAACCGAGGACATTTCGAGCGTTGGCATCAGGTCGGCGTCGCCCCCGGCGAACCATGACGGCTCCTCAGGGGAGCTGGACGGGCCAGGCGAACATGACGCCCTCAGTGACCACTCGACGAACACCGATCAAGTCCGTCGCGTCGGCGATGCCGCATACCGACGGCGCCCAGCGGCTCAGCCTCGACCCGGCGCTCAACCGGACGTCGGTGGCCGACGGGGCCTGGTGGCCGTACACCCGCGACGCCGCGGCCGAACTGCCCGGCCTGATCGCCGCCGTCGACCAGCGGATGGGCCGCGCGACCATGCGGGTCGGCCTCCACGCGGACGCGTGGGACGACATCCCCCGCCGCATCCCGGCCCGTGGGCGGCAGGTCCGCGTCGACTGGTTGCGCCACTCCGATCCGCGCATGATCACAATCACGCTCGACGGTTGTCAGCAGGTGACCCTGCTGGTCGCCCCGCCGGGCCCGGCGCCCGCGCTCGACGCCGGGGAACTCACCGGCGACGAGCTGCGCCTCCTGGCCGCCCAGTCAGCGGTCTGACACCCCACCTACCGCCTGCCGGCCGGATCGAGCGGCCCTGAGACCGCCCGTCCTGGCGGCGGGCCGATCTCCGGCCGGCAGGCATCTCCGCTTCACCCTTCTCTAGTAAGGAAGATCCGCCATGACCGTTATGGACGCCACGGCACCCACCGTCCTCCACCTGGCCGGGGACATCGACATCTTCACCACGGCCGCCCTGCGCCGCCGGATCCTCGCCGCCGTCGACGCCGGCGCCGGCCCGCTCGTCCTCGACATGTCGGCGGTGAACTTCTGCGGCGCCGGCGGGCTGGGCGTGCTGCTGCACGCCCAGCGGCGGGCGACGGCGAAGGGCGTCACGATGACGCTGACCGGTGTCTCGCCCCGGCTGGCCCGGCTGCTGGAGATCACCGGCCTCGGCGACCGGCTCCCGTCGATCGTCTGATCAGAAGCCGGGCACCGCGTCCTTTCCTGCCACCACCGTGCTGGTCAGGGTGCCGACCTCCGAGATCGTGATGGTGATCCCGTCGCCCGCGCGGAGGGTGAACGGCAGCTCCGGCACCAGGCAGGTGCCGGTCGCCAGGATCACGCCGTCGGGGAAGACGTCCTCGCGGAACAGGTAGCCGACCAGGTCGTCGAGCCGGCGGTGGAGCTGGCTGGTGCTCGCCCGCCCGTGCCAGGCCGTCGCGCCGTCGCGGGTGATCGTCAGTTCGATGCCCAGCGTGTACGGGTCGGGCACCTCCCACGACGGCCTGATCCCCGGGCCGGCCGCGCAGCCGCCCAGGTAGATCTTGGCCTGGGGCAGGTAGAGCGGGTTCTCGCCCTCGATCGTGCGCGAGCTCATGTCGTTGACCACGGTGTACCCGGCGATCTCGCCGTGCCGGTTGACGACCAGGCCCAGTTCCGGCTCCGGCACGTCGATCCCGGAGTCGCGCCGCACCGACACGTGCCCGCCGTGGCCGGTCGCCCGCCAGGCCGCCGACTTGAAGAACAACTCGGGGCGGTCAGCGTCGTAGACGAGGTCGTAGACGTCGGCCGCCTTCTCGCTCTCGACCATGCGGGCCGCCTTGGAGCGCTCGTAGGTCACCCCGGCGGCCCACACCTCCATGCGGTCGTCGAGCGGCGGGAGCAGGCGTACCGAGGACCGGTCGTGGCGGGCACCGCCGGCGGCGGCGCACCGGTCGCGCAGCTCCTCCACGGTCAGCCGGAGCAGTTCGCCGATCGACCCGTCGATCTCGGTGATGCCGACGCCGTCGTCGAGACCGATCGTGGCCTGGCCGGTGACCGGGCCGATAAACCGCACGATGTGCACTATCTGCTCCTTTGGGGTGGTTCTTCGGGGGCTATCTTCCCAAAGACGTTCCGTCGGCGATGTGCAGGAGGGCGTCCGCGCCCTCGAAGGTGTCGGCGGCCAGGGGGAAGTAGCCCATCTGCGGGGTCGTGTCGGTGCGGGTGACGCCCGTCGGCATCGTGGTGGTCAGGCCCCACGTGGGGAACCGGCGTCCCAGGTCGCCCTCGTAGGTGTCCGGTGCGGGCTCGCCGAGCCCGAGGGAGGTGCTGCGACCCAGGCCGGCGGCGATGAAGGCGTACCGGTCTCCCCACAACGAGGCCACGATCTCCCCGGCGCAGTGCCAGGTCAGCGCCTTGTCGCCCAGGTGCCAGCTGCTCGGGGTCTTCTTCAGGTGGAGGTTGTGGGAGAAGACCAGGGTCCGGCCGCGGCGGGCCTCGACGTCGCGGATGTCGAAGAGGTTCTGGGCCATGATGGCGTCGCGGGTGGCGAGCAGCAGGGAGATCCGCGCGCCCTGGTCGAGCGGGATCGCCGCCTGCCGGTGGTAGCGGAGCAGGCCGATCCCGGCGGTCAGATGGGTCCTGGCCCGCAACCACGCCGCGCGCGGGCTCTCCGGCGCCCGTTCGTGGAGCCGGGCGAGCATCTCGTCGGCGATGACGCGCGCCCTGTCGGCCTCCGGGGTCGCGCCCGGCGACCGGGCCGGGTCCATGATGGCGTCGGTGTGGCCCCAGCGTTCGTCGTCGCCCAGCAGCCCGGCCAGGTCGAGGTCGAGGCCGAGGTGGTCGCGGGCGTGCTCCAGGTAGGCGCGCGGGCTGGGCGCGGTGGTGTTCTCGGTGGGGGCGTCGAAGCCGTGGAAGGTCAGCCGCTCCTCCGGCGGCCGGGCCGCGTTGTGGTCGCGCATCCAGGCGACCAGGGCCCGGTTGGGCGCGAACGCGCCCCAGCCGTGGGAGAAGCCGTCGCGCATGACGGCGTCGAGGGAGCCGGGCCCGCCCTGGACGTAGTCGTCGACGGCCAGCGCCGCGACGCGGTCGATCTCCAGGGCGATCGAGCGGAAGCCGAGACCGGTCAGCCGGTCGAACAGGTCGTTGCGCAACCACCCGAAGGCGGGCTCGCCGTGGGTCGGCTCGCCGAGGCCCAGGAGTTCACATGACGGAGGGACGAAGTCGCGAATGTCCTGACTCATGTGCCGCAAGCGTAACATTGAAGGCTCCGTGGAGACTTTCGCGGTGTTTCCGCAGGACGAAGGGGCTGAAGTCTCAACCGTGCGTCCCACCGACCTCGCCCGCGAGCACGGCATCTCGACCCAGGCCGTCCGCAACTACGAACAGGCCGGGTGCCTGCCGCCCGCCGGGCGCACCCCCAGCGGCCACCGCGTCTACACCGAGGTCCACGCCGCGGCGCTGCGCGCCTTCCTGGCCCTCGTCCCGGCGTACGGGCACGCGACCGCGGTCCAGATCATGAACGCCGTCCACGACGGCCGGCTCGACGACGCGCTGGCCCTCGTCGACGCGGGCCACGTCCAGCTGGTCCGCGACCGGGAGACCCTCGACGCGGTGCGCGGCGCCGTCCACCACCTGACGGAGGGGCCGGGAAGACCGGGCGCGCGGAGCATCGGCGCGCTCGCGCGCCGGCTCCGGACCACCCCCGCCACGCTGCGGAAATGGGAGGAGGCCGGGATCCTCGACCCCGGCCGCGACCCGGCCACCGGCTACCGCCTCTACCGCCCTCACGACGTCCGCGACGCCGAACTCGCCCACCTGCTGCGGCGCGGCGGCTACCCGCTGGCGCACATCGCCACGGTCGTCGGGCAGGTGCGCACGGCGAGCGGCACAGGGGGCGGCACAGGGGGCGGCGCCGGCTCGCTCGCCCGCGCCCTCGACGACTGGCGGCGCCGCCTCACCGCCCAGGGGCTGGCCACGCTCCGCGCGGCGGCGCGGCTCGGCGACTACCTGTCACGTGTGGGTGCGCAGCACCCGCCGTTCGACCAGTCCGAGGATCGCGTCGCACACCTTGCCGAGCGTGGCGAGCAGCAGGATGGCCAGTAGCAGGATGTCGGTCCGGCCGGTGTTCTGGCTGTCGGTGAGCAGGAAGCCCAGGCCCATCGACGACGCGATCAGCTCGGCGGCGACCAGGAACAACCACCCCTGCGCCAGTCCGAGCCGCAGCCCGGAGAAGATCGCGGGAGCGACGCTGGGCAGCATGATGCGGCCCAGCAGCCCGCCGCCGCGCAGCCCGTAGGCGCGCCCGACCTCCACCAGGTGCGGGTCGGCGTGCGCGAGGGCGGCCGAGATGGTCGTGTAGACGGGGAAGAAGCTGCCGATCGCGACCAGCGTGATCTTCGGTCCCTCGCCGATGCCGAGCCACAACACCAGCAGCGGCACCCAGGCCAGCGACGGCACCGCCCGCAGCGCGGCGATGCTCGGCGCGACGACCGCCCGCACCCCGGGCGACAGGCCGACGACGGCCCCGAGCAGGAACCCGAGCCCGGCCCCGGCCGCGAAGCCGACGAGCACCCGCTGCACGCTGATGGCGATGTGCGTCCAGAGCGACGCGTCCCCGCCCAGCTCACCCAGCGCCTCCAGCACCGACAGCGGCGGCGGGAGCTGCGCGGTCGAGTACGCCCCGGACGACGCCGCGAGCTGCCACACCACCAGCAGCACGAGGGGCAGCGACAGCGCGGCGGCGACCGACGTCCACCGCCGCGACCGGGCCGGTCGCCCGTCCTTCGCGCCGGCGACGGTTTTCACGTCGTCGGCGACCGTCACTGCTTGGCCGCCTGTTCGGCGAACTTCGGCTCGAAGAGGCTGTCGAGGGCGGTCGTCGCGTCCTGCTCGGTCTTGACCTGCTTCTCCTCGACGAGGGTCGGCAGGATGCGCTCCAGCACCGCGCGCTGGTCGGCGCCCGGCACCGGGCTGACGGCCAGGTTGGTGCGCTCGGTCAGCACCAGCTTGGCGACCTCGGGCGACACCTTCGACTCCTTCGACAGCAGCGCGACGGCCGCGTCGGGGTTCTTCTGGATCCAGTCGCGGGCCTTCTCGTAGGCGTTGATCGTCGCCTGGACGAGGTCGGGGTGCTCGGTGATGAACGCCTCGCGGGCATTGAGGAACCCGTAGGAGTTGAAGCCCGCGTTGCGGTAGATGAGCTTGGACCCCCCGTCGATCTGGCTCTGCGCCATCAGCGGGTCGAGCCCCGCCCACGCGTCGACGTCGCCGCGCTCCAGCGCGGTCTTGCCGTCGGCGTGCTGGAGGTTGACCACCTCGACGTCGGTCGCCGCCAGGCCGGCCTCGTGCAGCGACTGGAGCAGGAAGAAGTAGGGGTCGGTGCCCTTGGTGGCGGCCACCCGCTTGCCCTTCAGCCCCGCCACGTCGGTGATGGGGGAGTCCTTCGCCACCACGACGGCCGCCCACTCGGGCTGGCTGAAGATGCCGACGGCCTTGATGGGCGTCCCGTTCGAGCGGGCCTGGAACGCGGCGGCGCCCGCCGTGGAACCGAGGTCGATCACGTTGCCGCGCAGGTTCTCGTTGGCCTTGTTGGAGCCGGCCGACAACGTCCAGGTGACCTTGACGTTCTTGGCGGCCAGCTCGGTCTCCAGCCATTTCTGGTCGCGGATGACCAGGCTGGAGGGGTTGTAGTAGGCGTAGTCGAGCCGCAGTTCGGTCTGCTGCCCGCCCGCGTTCTCCGTGGCGGGCTGCCCCGTCGCGTCCTCGCCGCTGACGCAGGCGGTGGCGAGCGTCGCGGCCAGGGCGAGGGTCAGCGTGATCCGGAGTCTGCTCATCGTGCGTGGGTCTCTCTTTCCAGGGGGGTACGTCGCGGCACGCCGAGGCCTGCCAGCAGTTCGGACCTCAGCTCGGCCAGTTCCGGCTGATGATGGTCCCGGGGCCGATCACCCGGCACGTCCAGGACGACGCTCACTCCGGTGGGAGCGCCGCCCAGGAGCACGACCCGGTCGGCCAGCTTCAACGCCTCGTCGACGTCGTGGGTGACGAGGATGACGGTGGTGCCCGACCGCCGCTGCACGTCCTCGACGAGGTCCTGCATGCGCAGCCGCGTCAGCGCGTCGAGCGCGGCGAAGGGCTCGTCGAGCAGCAGCACGCCGGGCCGCCGCGCCAGCGCGCGGGCCAGCGCCGTGCGCTGCGCCATGCCGCCCGACACCTGCCGGGGCCGGTGGTCGGCGAACCCGCGCAGCTCGACCTCGGCGAGCCACTGGCGGCTCTCGGCGTCGCGCCGGTTGCGCGGCAGGTCGCGCGGCAGGCCGAGGGCGACGTTGCCCGCCAGGGTGCGCCAGGGGAGGAGCCGGGGTTCCTGGAACACGACGGCGCAACGGGGGTCGATCCCGGTGACGTCATGCCCGTCGACCCGCACCGTCCCCGACGTGGCGAGGTCGAGCCCACCGACCATCCGCAGCAGCGTGGACTTGCCGCACCCCGAGGCGCCGAGCAGGGCGACCACTTCGCCGGGGGCGATGTCCAGATCGATGTCGCGCAGTACGACATGGTCGCCGAAGGCCCGGCCGACGCCGCGCAGCGAAACCCCTGCGGGTGCGGTAGTGATCGTCACGAACCGGACTATATCCTACCAAACCGATAGACATAACGGGGTACCGGCCCGAATCATGCGAATCACAAGGCGGACCTGATCTCGGACGACCCGCGCGTCCTCCGGACCGGCGATCTCCAAGCGGGGTGCAAGTCGGCGCTGGCATGCTGATCCCGGAATTTCGGGAAGGATCATGGTGTTCGGGATTGTTCGCCCCTGCAAGCACAACCTCTGCGGCGGCCTGTTCGCGGAGTGGATGGCCCACCTGTGCGGCCTCTGCGTGGCCCTCCGCGACGAGCACGGCCACGCCGCCCGCCTCGTCACCAACTACGACGGGCTGCTCGTCTCGGTGCTGACCGAGGCCCAGTCGAAGGAGACCAGGCACCGCCGCGCCGCCCCGTGCGCCCTGCGCGGGTTCAAGGGCGCCGACATCAGCGAGGCGGAGGGCGTCCGCCTGGCCGCCGCCGTGTCCCTGATCCTCGCCTCGGGCAAGCTCCAGGACCACGTCGAGGACGGCGACGGCCCGTTCGCCCGCCGCCTCGTGGCCGCGGGCGGGACGAGACTCGCCGAGCGGTGGTCGCGCGCGGGCGCGGCCACGGCCGGGGCGCTGGCGTTCGACCCGGGGCCGCTGCTGGCGGCCGTACAGGAACAGACGAGGGTGGAACGTCTCCCGGACAGAACCCTGCTCCAGCTCACCGCCCCGACCGAGGACGCCGTCGCGGCGGCCTTCGGCCACACGGCCGTCCTGGCCGGCAAGCCCGGCAACAGGGAGACGCTGGAGGAGGCCGGACGCTACTTCGGGCGGCTGGCCCACCTGCTCGACGCCGTCGAGGACCTCGAACAGGACCGCGCGCAGGGCGCCTACAACCCGCTCGTCGCCTCCGGCGCCGACCTCGCCACCGCCCGTCGGCACTGCGACGACGCGGTCGGCGGGCTGAGGCTGGCGCTGGCCGACCTCGACCTCGAACGCCGCGGCCTGGTCAGAGCGCTGCTCGTCAGGGAGACGGGCCGCGCCGTCGAACGCACCTTCGCCGAGGCGGAGGCCCCCAAGAAGGACCGCCGCCTCAAGCCGGACCCCGGTGGCCTGGTCTCGTTGTTGTGCACGTCGGCCGCCTGCTGCACGTGCGGGCTCTACCGCCCGCCGTGGGACGAGGAGCGGTACAAGTCATGCACCGAGCGCTGCGACTGCAGCGGGTGCGACGCGTGCTCCAACTGCTGCAACGGGTGCTCGGGCTGCTGCGACTGCTGTAGCTGCTGCGACTGCTCCTGCTAAGGGGTCACCAGTCCCGGGCCGCGTGGAGGAGCCGGTCACGGACGAGGGTGACGTGGCGGCGCGCGGGGGCGCCGGCGCGGTGGGCGAGGAAACCGGTGTTGATCGGCGGGTCGTCGGGGTCGAGCAGCGGCACGAGCGCGCCGCTGCCCCGTTCGTGTTCGCAGAGGTAACGGGGGAGCACGCTGACGCCCGCGCCCGCCGTCACGGCGGCGAGCACGCCCCGCAGGTCGGGGACGACCACGGCGGGCGGCCCGGCCAGGCGGGTGCGGAAGACGTGCCGCCAGTAGCGGCGCAGGATGGGCAGGTCCTCGGCGTAGGCGACGAGCGGGACGTCGTTGAGAGGCCGGGGGTCGTCGCAGGTCAGGCCGGTGAGCTGGGCGGCCCAGGCGGGGGCGGCGACGAGCACGAACTCCTCGTCCATCAAAGGGACGGCGACGACGGAGCGCCCGCGTGGCCGGATCGCGGACAACACCAGGTCGAAGCGCCCGGCGCGCAGCCCGTCGAGCAGGTCGTCGGCCAGGCCGGTGGTGACCCGCAACCGCAGCCCCTCCTCGACCAGCGGGGCGAGCACGGGCAGCGCCCGCACGCTCAGGATCTCGGCCGGGCCGCCGAGGTGCACCGGCTCGGAGGGCTCGTCGTGGGTGCGGCCCCGTTCGGCGACGGTGGCCAGTTCGTCGAGCGGGGCGGCGATCCGGGCGGCCAGTTCGTCGGCGACGGACGTGGCGGCCACGCCCCGGGGCAGGCGCTCGAACAACTGGTGGTCGAGCCGCGCCTCCAGGGCCCGGATCTGACTCGTCACCGTCGGCTGGGAGAGGCCGAGCAGCGCGCCCGCCGCCGTGAACGAACCGGCGCGGTAGACGGCCAGGAACGTCCGCAACTGCATCAAATCGAGGGGCGCACCGTCTGAGACATCGGTCTGCCTATGGCTCACAAAGGCCATGCTATTGGTTCCCTTATGGATGTGCATCCTACGATCGGGACGTTTCCGCTGACAGGCGGCCCCGTGAGGGGTCGCGGAAAGGCCAAAGTGATGGCGAAGATTCTGTTCGTGCTGACCGGCGCCCGCCACTGGACGCTGGCCGACGGGGCCGAACACCCGACGGGTTTCTGGGCCGAGGAGCTGGTGGCCCCCTACCGGGCGTTCACCGAGGCCGGCCATGAGGTGGTCCTGGCCACCCCCGGCGGCGTCGTGCCGACGGTCGACCAGGTGAGCCTCACCCCGGATCTCAACGGCGGGCCGGAGGGCGCACGGGCGATGGCCGCCGCCCTCGCCGGCGTGACCGCGCTCCGGAACCCGGCCGATCTGAGCAGCGTGGACCCGGAGGAGTACGACGCGGTCTTCTACGCCGGCGGGCACGGCCCGATGGAGGACCTGGCGACCGATCGGGACTCGGCCCGCGTGCTCGGCACGGTCCTCACCTCGGGCAGGCCGGTGGGCCTGGTCTGCCACGGCCTGGCCGCCGTCCTGGCCACCGAGTCCCCCGACGGCGGCTCGCCGTTCGCCGGCTACCGGCTCACCGGCTTCACCAAGGCGGAGGAGGCCCTGACGGGGCTCGCCCCCCGGGCCAAGTGGCTGCTGGAGGACCGGCTGGTCGCCCTGGGCGCGAAGTTCGTCCCGGGCGAGCCGTACGCGCCGCACGTGGTGGTCGACCGCAACCTCCACACCGGGCAGAACCCCGCCTCCTCCGCCCCGCTCGCCGCCGAGTTCCTGAAGGCGCTGAGCTGACCAGGCGAAGGCCCGGCGCGACCGTGCTCCAGGCGTCGCTCGGCCGGCAGCCGATCGACTTCGGCGACCCCCGCCGCCTGGTGGACGGGCCCGGCCTGGCCGGGGTCAGCGGCCGTTACTTCGAGGGTGAGAAGGAGGCCAGGGCGGCTGAGGAGGCGTACCGGCCGGAGTATCGGGCGCGGCTGTGTGAGCTGACCGACCGGCTGCTGGCCTGAGCGTCAGCACTTGGGGGCGACGGCGTCGATCTTCGCGCCGAAGTCGTCGTCGTAGACCCTGCGGAAGTCGCCGCCGCGCACGGTCCGGGTCTCCTTCTTCGACGGCACCTCGATCCAGTTGATGAAGCACCCGTTGGAGGTCGCCCGGAAGGAGCCCACGTTGTCGTGCAGGGCCGGGGGCATGTCCACGTAGCCGTTGTCCGGGTTCCAGCACCACGACGAGCCCTTGTAGTCGCGGCCGCTGAACATGCAGATGTCACCGGGCTTCGCGTGGGCGGCGGGAGCGGCCGCGGTCAGGGAGGCGAAGGCGATCAGTCCGGCGAGGGTGGCGAAACGAATCATGGTGTCGACGATAACCCCGCGTGATCATGTGACTCCCGTAGGCGACGTACAGGAAAAGGGAAAGGCCCGGCCGGGGTGGCACCCGGCCGGGCCGTCTCCCATGGGTCAGCCGACGACCGAGCGGAGCGGGATGCCCGCCACGTTCAGCTCGTTGACCAGGTCACGCAGGAAGGGGTGCTCGTGGATGTCGAGCCCCTCCGGGTTCGGGATCGTCAGGTAGGACGACCCGGCCGCGCTGGCGACCGTCGCGGTGTCGGTGTACTTCGCGACCACGGCCTGGGTGCGGGCGAGGTCGGCGTCGGCCACCTGGATCTGGAACGGACGCCACTCGCCGCCGATCAGCGGGGTCTCCTCCGAGACGGCGGGGGCGGCGGTCCGGGCGAGCGCCCTCTTCTGCGCGGCGGGGGCGGCGGCGCCCTTCGGCATCAGCAGGGCGTTGGCGACCAGGTGGATGCCGTTCTCGTTGTACGCCCGGAACAGCGGGTTGTAGGCGAACAGCACCGCGTGCCCGGCCCCGGTCGGCTCGTTGGTCAGTGCGACCGAGCCCTTGAGGGCGTCGGCGCCGTTGGTGGTGCCGTTGGCCCACCAGGTGCCGTCGCTCGGGTAGGTCAGCACGTTGGCGCCGGTGGTCGACGGGTTGAGGATCGGGTCGCCGTTGTTGAACTGGAAGTCCTCGGCCGGGCGGCCCAGGGCGACCGGGTCCGACGTCGCGGTGTCGACGCGGAAGTGCGAGCCGATGACCTGGTAGCCGGTCGGCTTGGTCTTCTCGGTGGTGCTGGTCAGACCGGCCGCGCGGGCGACGCGGGTGCCCTGGTTGCGCAGGCCGATGTAGGTGCCGCCGTTCGAGACCCACGCCTTGAGGTTGGCCTGGCCCTGGGCGGTCAGGCCGCCGGTGGCGTTGCTGCCGTCGGGCATCAGCAGGACGCCGCGCTCGGTGAAGGCGGCGGTGTTGTTGTTGATGTCGGCGGTGGTGACCGGCTTGAGGGTCAGGCCCCACTTGGCGCCCAGGACGAAGCGGGCCTCGCCGTAGGAGCCGGAGGTGGTGGAGACGCCCGTGCCGTTGTAGAGGCCGACGTCGGGGGTCTTCAGGAGGGTGCCCGAGGGAGCCTCACCGCTGCCGGCGACGGTCACGCCGAGGGAGGTGGCGAGCTCGTCGAGCTCGGCGCGGTCGACCTCGCCGGGCGAGAAGCTGACGACACCGGTCGACAGGTCGCGCTTCAGCGCCACGCCCTGGCCGAGGAGCTTGAAGGTCAGCTCCGAGGCGGCGGCGGAGTCGAGCGGGTAGGAGAAGGAGCCCTTCTTCGACGCGCCCTGGGCGACGCCGCCCTCCATCTTGCGGACCAGCTGGGCCTGCGGCGACACGACGTCACCGCTGTAGACCGTGTCGACGCCCGCCAGGAGCGGGTTGCTCCAGGAGGAGACGTCGTAGAAGTACGGGAACGGCACGTACGGGTCCTCGCCGAGCGTCGCCTGGATCCAGTGCTTCTGCGGCTGGGCCATCGGGATGTAGTACGAGCCCTCCGGGATCACCTTGTCCGTCTCGGACCGGCCGCCGAAGATCTTGGCGTTGGGCACCGTGAGCGGCTTGGTGAGGCGGTAGACCTCGACGTCCATCTGACGCAGGCGCTCGACCAGCTTGCGCACGTCGCCGAGCTGACGGTCGTTCAGCAGGAAGTACGAGCGGATCTTGACGTCCGGGACCGGGAACTGGACGGTGTTGGTCGGCTGCACGACCTCGTTCGGCTCCAGGACGCCCTGCTCGCCTTCGGCCAGCGCGGTCTTCCAGATGTTCCAGTAGCTGCCGAGGATCTCGTGCTTGTTGGCGGCGGCCCAGCCCGTGGTGGCCCACTGGGTGTTGAACTGCTGCTGCACCCGGTCGGGGACGGCCGAGGAGGAGCCCTTCTCGAACGTCATGCCCGCGGCGCCGAACCCGGTGGCCGGGACGGTGTCGCCGTAGCCCATGTAGAACATGTCGTACGTGGCGTAGTTGAAGTAGCACTCGACGGTCACCGAGCCGCCGCAGGCGCCGTTGAAGCCGAAGCCGGCCTTGTTGGCCTCGCCGATGCGGTTGATCCAGTCGACCGGCTGGTCGGCGATCTCGTGGTGGATCGGGTCGGCGTTCGGCGGGAAGAAGTACTGCCGCCCGCCCATCTCGTGGGCGTCGATGAAGACCTGCGGCGGATACCTCCGCAGCAGCTCCAGCTTGGCGTCGGTCTCCTTCTGGGTGCGCGCGAACCAGTCACGGTTGAGGTCGAAGCCGTACTCGTTCTGCCGGCGGCTGGCGTCGCGGCCGTCCGGGTTCTGGGTCGGCACGATGATCGTGATCAGGTTGTCGTTGCGCGTCTTGACGTCGCACGACAGGCCCGAGGCGAGCTCGTAGAGGGTCTGCAGCGAGGCGTCGGCGCCGCTCTTCTCGCCGCCGTGCACGTTGCCGGCGACGTAGACGATCGCGGGGGCGTCCTGCGCGATCTTGGCGGCCTTGGCGTCGGTCAGGGTGCGCGGGTCCCGCAGCGACACGATGTCGTCCGCGATCTTCTTCAGCCGCGCGTCGGTGACGTTGGCCGCGTTCGAGACGATCGCGTAGGGCATCTCGGTGCCCAGCACGCTGTTCGTCATGACGCCCAGGCGCACGCGGTCGGAGGCGGCGCCCACGGCGTGGGTGTAGTCGATGAGCTCCTGAGTGGTCAGGATCCGGGTCTGGCCCGTGCCGAGCGGGAACCCGAAGAACTGCTGAGGGCTCGGGACCGACGCGATGTGGGCGGTGGGGTCGCTGGAGCAGTCGGCCGCCGCCGACTGCGCCGAGGCGGTCGGCGTCAGGGTGAGGCCGGCCGCCACCAGGGCCGCGGCGCCCAGTGCCGCGACGTAGGGGGTTTTTCTGCGCATTGACGCGCGGAACCGCATGTCGCCTCCAGGGCGGAGGGGACGGGGGCGCTCGGGAGAGGGAGCCCGTCCGAGGGAGTGGAAAGCCACTGCGGACGGTAATGGAACGGTAAAAAAGGGACAAGGGATAGGAAAACTCAACAAAACACTGTCAGAACCTGTGGTATCTGACATATTACCAGGTCACATAGGCCACGCCGGTTTCGAATGTCCCTTTATAACGCCCGATAACGAGTGAGCGTCGGCTTCGCAACCCGGGAACTGCTTCCTTCCGTTACGGCTCCGCCTGGCCGGCCATACGGGTCCGGAGTTCACCGAGCGCCTTCTCCAGCCGCGCCGCCCGCGCCTGCGGGCCGCGCGCCTTGAGCAGCGGCAGGATCAGCAGGTAGCGCGCGGTCCGGTCGAGGCCCTCGAAGGCCGCGCGGGTGGCCGGGTCGAGCGCCGCCTCCAGGTCGGCGGGCACCGTGAACTCGCTCTGCGCCGCGTAGGCGGCGTCCCAGCGGCCGTCGGCGCGGGCCGCCTCCACCTCCGCCAGCCCCGGCGGCCGCATGCGCCCGGCCTCGATGAGGGCCTCGGCCCGGCGGACGTTCACCCGCGACCACGCGCCGCCCGGCCGCCGCCGGGAGAAGCGCTGCAGGTAGCTGTGCTCGTCGTGGCGTCTGCGCTGACTGTCGATCCAGCCGAAGCAGAGCGCCACGTCGAGCGCCTGGCCGATCGTGACCGACGTCAGCGGCGCGCCCTTCTTGGCGATGCGCAACCACACGCCCTCACCGGCGTGGTTGGCCGACAACCAGGCCTCCCACGCCGCCGCGTCCGGAAAGTGCATCATCGGCCCAGCATCTCCAGGTAGTGGGGGTTGTACATGACGCCCAGCACGTTGCCGAACGGGTCGGCGACCGCCGCCGTCACGAACCCCTCGCCGCGCTCGGTCAGCGGGAGGTGCGGCGTCGCGCCCAGCTTCAGCAGCCGGTCGAGCGACTCCGCCACGTCGTCGACGTGCCAGTGGACCACCGCGCCGCCCGGCCGGGCCGGGGCGCCTCCGGGGGCGTACCGGGAGTCGGCGAGGCCCAGCTCCGCCAGGTGGTCGCCGATCCGGAACTCCACGTACCCCGGCACCGCGAAGTAAGGCTCGATCCCGAGCACCTCCGTGTACCACTCCGTGGCGGCCTTCAGGTCGTCGGCCCAGAACGTGATGGTGGCCGGTCCGCGCAACATGGGTTGCTCCCTTCGTCTCCCTTCGCACACTAGGGACGATCGCGGAACGTGCGGTTCCGCGATTGACTGGGACCATGCTGGAAACCTCCGTCAGGCTGCTCCGCCTGCTGTCCCTCCTCCAGTCACGCCCCGGCTGGGGCGGCCCCGAGCTGGCCGACCGGCTCGGCGTGACCGGCCGGACCGTCCGCAACGACGTCGAGCGCCTGCGCATCCTCGGCTACGAGATCCGCGCCACCCCCGGCGTCGCGGGCGGCTACCGGCTCGGCGCGGGCGCGGCCCTGCCGCCGCTGCTGCTCGACGACGAGGAGGCGGTGGCGGTGGCGGTCAGCCTGCACGCCGCCGCCGGGGGCACCGTCACCGGCATCGAGGAGACCTCGCTGCGCGCGCTGACGAAACTGCAGCGGATGCTCCCCTCGCGGTTGCGGCACCGCATCGACGCCGTCGGCATGGCCACGGTGTCGGTCACCCGGCGCGGCCCCACCGTCGACGCCGACGTCCTCACCCACATCGCCGCCGCCGTCCGCGACCGCGAACGCCTGCGCTTCGACTACCGGCTCCGCGACGGCACCCCCGGCGTGCGCGAGGTCGAACCGCACCGGCTCGTCCACACCGGCCGCCGCTGGTACCTGCTCGCCTGGGACGTCGCCCGCGCCGACTGGCGCACCTTCCGCGTCGACCGGGTGCGGCCCCGCGTGCCGAACGGGCCGCGCTTCGTCCCGAGGGAACCTCCGGCGGACGCCGCGACCCACGTCATGCGCGGGGTCGGCTCGGCCTCCTACCGCCACCCGGCCCGGGTCCGGCTGCACGCCCCGATGGAGCGGCTGGCCGAACTGCTCCCCCCGGCGGCCGGGGTGCTCACCGACGACGGCGTGCTGGAGACGGGCGGCGACTCGCTGGGCGACCTGGCGGCGTTCCTCGGGAGCCTGGGCGTCGACTTCACCGTGCTCGACCCGCCGGAACTGAGGGAGCACCTCCACCGGCTGGCCGAGCGATATGCCCGAGCCTGAGTACACTCGGCACCCGAATCCGTGCTGCCATAGGGGCCCCTGCGGTTGCGCATCCTCGGCCCGCTCCGCCCGTGGCGCGACGGCGTCGAGCTCGACACGGGACCCGCAAGCAGGCGCAGCTGCCGGCGACGAAGGAGCAGACGAAGCACGGCCCCTCAGTCGTCCGGCGGGTGTATCCGTCGAGGTCGAACGCGACGCGGGCCGGCTGGTCGTCCATGACGGTCAAGCGTCGCACGGCCGGAGTCTCTGCGGAATCCACCGATCGGCTGAGCCGGATTCCCGCCTGCCGGGCGGTGCCGCGCGGCGTGCCCGCCGGAGCACTCTTGGGCCATGTCCACCGTGATCGAGGTGCACCACCTCCACAAACGCTACGGCGACAAGGTCGCCGTCGACGACGTCTCCTTCACCGTCGAGCAAGGCGAGATCTTCGGCATCCTCGGCCCCAACGGGGCCGGGAAGACCACCACGGTCGAGTGCGTCGAAGGCCTGCGCACCCCCGACGGGGGCGCCGTGTCCGTCCTCGGCCTCGACCCGCTGCGCGACCGCGCCGAACTGACCCGCAGGGTCGGCGTGCAGCTGCAGGCCGGGCTGCTGCCCGACAATCTGCGCGTCGGCGAGGCCCTGGAGTTGTACGCCTCCTTCTACCCCCGCCCCGCCGACTGGCGCGCCCTGCTCCACGACCTCGGCCTGCCCGCCAAGTCCCGGTACGCCGCCCTCTCCGGCGGCCAGAAGCAGCGGCTCTCGATCGCGCTGGCCCTGATCGGCGATCCCGACATCGCCGTCCTGGACGAGCTGACCACCGGCCTCGACCCCCAGGCGCGGCGCGACACGTGGGCGCTGATCGAGGGGGTCAGGGCGCGCGGGGTGACGATCGTGCTCGTCACCCACTTCATGGAGGAGGCCGAACGCCTCTGCGACCGGGTGGCCCTGATCGACGCGGGCCGGGTCGTCGTCGTCGACACGCCCGCCGGGCTGGCCGACCGGGCCCAGATCGAGCAGCGCCTCCAGTTCCGCCCCTCGCGCGAGCTCGACGTCGCCCTGCTCGCGGACCTGCCGGGCGTCACCGGCGTCACCCGCCGGGGCGAGCTGATCGTCGTCACCGGCGACGACACCGTCGTCGGCGCCGTCATGGCCGTGCTGGCCAGGAACCAGATCACGGCCGAGCGGCTGCGCGTCGAACAGGGCGGCCTCGAAGCGGCCTTCGTCCAGCTGACCAGGAAGGACCTCCCGTGAACAACGCGACCTGGCGGCTGATCGCCGTGGAGGGGAGGCTCACCGTCCGGGACAAGGTCGCCCCCGTCTGGGGCGTGGCCTGTCCGCTGGTGGTGCTCGTCATCCTGGGCAGCATCCCGGCGCTGCGGGAGCCGCTCACCGCCGACCTGACCGTCTTCGACGTCTACGTCCCGGTCCTGATCCTGTTCAACGTCGCCATCCTGGCGATGACCGCGCTGCCCACCACCCTGGCGGGCTACCGGGAGAACGGCGTGCTGCGGAGGATGCGGACCACCCCCGTCGGGCCGGTCCGGGTCCTGGCCGCCCAGCTCGCCGCCAACTTCGTGATCGCGCTGATCGCGATGGTGATCTTCCTTCTGGTCGCCGGGCTCGGGTTCGGGGTCGACCCGCCGCGCCACCCGCTCGGCTTCGCGGTCGCCTGGTTGCTGGCCACCGCCGCCCTGCTCTCGATCGGGCTGCTGGTCACCGCGCTGGTGCCGTCGCGGTCGGCGGCCACGGCGATCGGCACGCTGCTGTTCTTCCCGATGATGTTCTTCGCCGGCCTGTGGGTGCCGATCGCGCAGATGCCGCCGCTGCTGCGGGACATCAGCGCGTACACGCCGCTCGGCGCGGGCATGGGCGCCTTCCAGGACGCCTACCTGGGCGGCTTTCCCTCGTGGCCGCCGCTGGTGATCCTGGTGGCCTACGCGGTCGGGTGCGCGGCCGTCGCGGTCCGCTGGTTCCGCTGGGAGTAGGGTTGCCGGTCCTCATCGTCACCGTCGTGCCGTACACGCTGCTCGCCGGGCTCGCCGTCCTGGTCGTGGCCGCGGGCTTCCCGGTGACCGAACTGCTCCCGGCGGCGGCGTGGATGATCGTCCTGTTCCGGTGGCGCGCGACGCCGACGTTCTTCGCCGGGCTGCTGGTGATCACCGCCGTGATGGTGCTCCAGAATCCGCTGTACGGGCTGTTCACCCCGGTCCCCTACGTCTACGCCTTCACGGTGCTGACCTGGCCGTGGCGGCTGGCCGGGGTGACCCTCACGGCGGTGGTGGCCGGGGTGGCGCAGGCGTCGGCCGCGCCCGGGATGGTCGTCCTGCAGGGGGTCATCATCACCGTCAACGTCGTGATGATGGTGACCACCGCCTGGGTGCTGCACACCGCCGACGTCGAACGGGAGCGGCGGCTGGCCGCCCTGGAACGGCTGGAGGCCGCGCTGGAGGAGAACGCCGGGCTGCACGCCCAGCTCCTCGTCCAGGCCCGGGAGGCCGGCGTGCTCGACGAGCGGCAGCGCATGGCCCGGGAGATCCACGACACCCTCGCCCAGGGGCTGATCGGCATCATCACCCAGCTCCAGGCCGCCGAGCAGCGGCACGAGGTGCCGGCCGCCTGGCGGCGGCCGTTCGACGCGGTGCTGGGGCTGGCCCGGGAGAGCCTGGCCGAGGCCCGCCGGTCGGTCGACGCGCTGCGGCCCGGCGACCTGGAGACCGCCCGGCTGGGCGAGGCGCTGGAGGCCGTCTCGGGGAAGTGGTCGGCGCGGCACGGCGTCCCCGTCCGGTTCACCACCACCGGGACGGCCCGCCCGCTCGCCCCCGCCGTCGAGCTCGCGCTGCTGCGCACGGCCCAGGAGGCGCTGGCCAACGTGGCCAAGCACGCCGGGGCCACCCGAGTCGGGGTGACGCTCTCCTACCTGCAGGAGGAGGTGGCGCTGGACGTACGGGACGATGGCCGGGGTTTCGATCTTTCCCGCCGACGTGAGGGGTTCGGATTGGCGATCATGCGGCAGCGGGTCGAAGGGCTCTCCGGGAGCCTGCGCGTCGAGTCGGAGCCCGGCGGCGGCACCGGCGTCTCCGCCTGCGTCCCCTGGAGGTCCGCGTGATCCGGTTGCTGGTCGCCGACGACCACCCCGTCGTCAGGGACGGGCTGTGCGCCATGTTCGCGGCGGCCCCCGGGTTCGAGGTGGTGGGCGAGGCGGGCGACGGCGCCGAGGCGGTGCGGCTCGCGGCCGGACTGCGGCCCGACGTCGTCCTGCTCGACCTGCGCATGCCGGTGCTCGACGGGCTGGGCGCGATCACCGAGCTGGCGCGGCTGGGTGTGCCGTCGAAGATCCTGGTCCTGACCACCTACGACACCGACGCGCACGTCCTGCCCGCGATCGAGGCGGGCGCGACCGGCTACCTGCTGAAGGACGCGCCCCGCGAGGAACTGCTGCGCGGCGCGCGGGCCGCCGCCCGGGGCGAGAGCGTGTTGTCGCCGTCGGTGGCGGCCCGGCTGCTGAGCCGGGTGCGGACGCCACCGCCGCCGCTCAGCCCTCGCGAGCTGGAGGTCCTCGAACTGATCGCGGCCGGGAACACCAACCGCGAGGCGGCGGCCCTGCTGTTCATCACCGAGGCCACGGTCAAGAGCCACCTGCTGAACGTCTACGCCAAGCTCGGCGTCAACGACCGCGCCGCCGCCGTCGCCGAGGCGTTCAACCGCGGCCTGTTCGTGCCGAAGTGACCCGGCTACTCCTCCGGATCGGCCGGGACGTGGAGCAGGGCCGGCAGGCGGCGGCGCAGTTCGCCGAAGCCCGGTACGTCGACCGCGCGGGGACGGCCCAGATCGACCTGGATCTCCTCGGCGATGCGTCCCCGGTCCAGCACCAGGAGACGGTCCGACAGGAGCAGCGCCTCCTCCACGTCATGCGTCACCAGCAGGGCCGCGAAGCCGTGCCTGGCGCGCAGCCGGCCGAACAGCGCCTGCATCTTCAGCCGGGTCAGGGCGTCGAGCGCGCCGAAGGGCTCGTCGAGCAGGAGCAGGTCGGGCTCGCGCACGAGCGCCCGGGCGAAGGCCAGCCGGCCGCGAACGCCAGGCGCAGGCCCAATGGCCTCCGCTCGGGCTCGACATGCGAAATCGGGACCTAAGCCCGCGTCAGCGGCAGCCTGACCGGCGGGGGCAGCGGCGCGGCGACCGGGTCGGCCATGAACGACTGGAGCATCAGGGCCGCGAAGCGGCGGGAGGCGGCGACCCGCGTCGCGGGCGACTCGGCGCGGATGCCCTCGTTGGCCATCAGCGCCAGGCTGAGGTCCTCGATGACGAAGTCGCGGCGCAGCGGGCCCGCCTTCTTCGCCCGGCCGACGAGTTCGAGCAGCATCCGCAGCGTGCGGTCGCGGTCGGCGGCGAAGACGGCCTCGGGCAGCCGCGAGGTGAACACGCGGGCGAAGCCGCGGTCGAGGGCGTGCAGCTCCATGAGCCGCTCGACGACCAGGCGGAAGCCCTGCCACGGATCGGGCGTCGCCAGCCCCTCGGCGACGATCGCCGAGCACGTCTCCATCTGCTCGGCGAACGCCTCGGACAACAACGCGTCCTTGGTGGCGAAGTGGCGGTAGAGGGTCGCCGCGCCGACCTCGGCCCGGCGGGCGATCTCCCGGAGCGGCACGTCGAGGCCCTCGGTGGCGAACGCCAGGCGGGCCACCGCGAGGATGCGCTCGCGGTTGTCGCGGGCGTCGGAACGTCGCCTCGGTCCCACTTCCGCCGTCACCGCTCTCACTTTAGTCAACCGGACGGGGTGTTCCGTTACGGTCCCCGGACATGAGATCCGTCCAGTTCACCGCATACGGCCCGCCCGCCGTCGTCCACGTCACCGAGGCCCCGGAACCGCACGCCGGGCCGGGGGAGATCCGCGTCGCCGTGCGGGCGTCCGGGGTCGCGCCCGGCGAGGTCGCGATCCGCTCCGGCCGGCTGCGCGAGGTGGTGCCCGTCGTGCTCCCGTTCCGGACCGGCTTCGACGCCGCCGGTGTGGTCGACGAGGTCGGCGCCGGGGTCACCGGCGTGCACCCCGGCGACGAGGTGTTTGGCGCGGCCGACCCCGCCCGGCGCGGGGCCAACGCCGATTTCGCGGTGCTGACCGCGTGGGCCCCAAAACCGGTCGAGTGGAGCTGGGAGGAGGCGGGCGGCGCGGCGGGCGCGGCCGAGACCGCCACCCGCGTGCTCGACCGGCTCGCCGTCGTCCCGGGGCAGACCGTGCTGGTCCAGGGCGCGGCCGGGGGGACCGGCGCGGTCGCCGTCCAGTTCGCCGTCGCGCGCGGGGCCACGGTCATCGGCACCGCGAGCGAGCACAACCACGACTTCCTGCGCTCGCTGGGGGTGGTGCCCGCGACGTACGGGCCGGGACTGGTCGGCAGGGTCCGGGCGCTGGCCCCGGCCGGGGTCGACGCCGTCCTCGACTGCGCGGGAGGCGCGCTGCCCGACCTCGTCGCCCTGGCCGGCGACCCCGCGCGGGTGGTGACGATCGCCGACTTCACCGCGCGGGCCCACGGGGTGCACCTGTCCCACGGCGCGCCCGCCGCCGAGGTGGGCGCGGGCGACCCCCTGGCCTGGCACGGGCTCGCGGACGCGGTCGCCCTCGCCGGGGAGGGGCGGCTGCGGGTGCCGGTCGCGGCGGCGTTCCCGATGGACGAGGTCGCCGCCGCGCACGAACTCGTCGAGACCCGGCACGCCCGGGGGAAGGTCGTGCTGGTGCCCTGACGGAAAGTTTCGGTCATGTGGCGGCGGGCTACCGAAACCCCTGAGTGGCGGATCGCCGCAGCTGAGACCTGGTTGGCCGGGCTGACCGGCGGCTGGGCGAAGGTGAAAGTTTCGAAACTATTGACCCCTACGTTCGTTACATCTACGTTTGCTGCGATCGAGTACGGCAGACGGAGGGACGGGGTCAGATGAGAGCTGCGCTGCTGGAACGGGTCGGGGCGCCCCTCGTCGTGCGCGACCTCGACCTCGCGCCGCCCGGGCCGGAAGAGGTGCTGGTCAGGGTCGAGGCGGCCGGGGTCTGCCACAGCGACCAGCACTACCTCGCGGGCGACCTCAGATGCCCGCTGCCGGTCGTCCCCGGGCACGAGGGCACCGGCGTGATCGAGGCCGTCGGCCCCGGGGTGACCCGGTTCCGGCCCGGCGACCGGGTCTGCCTCATGTGGCGGCCCCGGTGCGGCCAGTGCCGCAACTGCCTGGTGGGCCGCCCCGCCCTGTGCGAGGCCGCCGGCGTCATGGTCGGCTCGGGCGGCCTGCTCGACGGCACCACCCGGCTCAGCGCCGACGGCGAGAAGGTCCACCACCTGCTCGGCGTCTCCTGCTTCGCCGAATACTGCGTGGTGTCCGAACGTGCCGTCGTCCCGGTCCCCGACGGGGTCCCCCCGGAGGTCGCCGCCATCGCCGGATGCGCCGTCATCACCGGCGTCGGCGCGGTGCTCAACGCCATCGGCGAGTGCGCCGGCGACGGCATCGTCGTCTTCGGCGCCGGCGGCGTCGGCCTGTCGGCCGTCCTCGGCGCCGTGCTCGCGGGCGCCAACCCCATCGTCGTCGTGGACGTCGTCGCCGAACGCCTGGAGACCGCCGAACGCCTGGGCGCCACCCACGTCGTCGACGCCTCGGCCGTCCACGTCGCCGCCGCCCTGACCGCCATCCGCCCCGGCGGCGCCGAATGGGCCATCGAGGCCGTCGGCCGCCCCGACACCCTGGAGACCGCCTTCGAGGCGCTCCGCCCCGGCGGCACCCTCGTCGCCGTCGGCCTCGGCAAGGTCGGCCAGACCTTCAACGTGCCGGTCAACCTGCTGGTCCAGCGCGAGAGGCGGATCGTCGGCAGCCTCTACGGCTCCGCCAACCCCCTCGTCGACCTGCCGAAGATCTTCGACCTCTACCTCGCCGGACGCCTGCCCCTCGACCTCCTGGTCGGCCGGCGCTACCGGCTCGACCAGATCAACGAGGCGTTCGCCGATCTCACCGGCGGCGCCGTCGGCCGTGGAGTGATCGTGCCATGAGCGAGTACGCCGTCTACCCCAGCCTGCGCGGCCGGGTCGCCCTCGTCACCGGAGGCTCCACCGGCCTCGGCGCCGAGTTCGTCGCCCAGCTCGCCGCCCAGGGCGCCAAGGTCGCCTTCGTCGACGTCGACGACGAGGGCGCCCAGAAGCTCACCGACCAGGCCCTCTACATCCACGCCGACGTCACCGACATCGACGCCCTCCGCGGCGCGATCGTCATGGTCGAGCAGGCCCTCGGCCCCGTCTCGATCCTTGTCAACAACGCCGCCAACGACACCCGCACCGGCATCGAGACCCTCGAACCCGCCGAATGGGACCAGGGCATCGCGGTCAACCTCCGCCACCAGTTCTTCGCCGCCCAGGCCGTGATGGCCGGCATGCGCGCGCTCGGCGGCGGCTCCATCATCAACCTCGGCTCCGTCAGCCCCCACGTCGGCCTGCTCGGCCTGCCCGCCTACGTCTCGTCCAAGTCGGCCATCGAGGGCCTGACCCGGATGATGGCCCGCGAACTCGGCCCCGACCACATCCGCGTCAACTGCGTCATCCCCGGCTGGGTCTTCACCGAGCGCCAGCTCACCCATTGGGTCACCCCGGAGGTTCGCGAGAAACTCGCGGAGGTGCAGTGCCTGCCCGACAACCTCGCGCCGTCGGACGTGGCGCGCCTGGTGCTCTGGCTGGCCGCCGACGACAGCGCCATGTGCACCGGACAGAACTGGATCGTCGACGCAGGGTGGATGATTTGAGCGGGAACGAGAACGTGACGCGACGCAGTCAGCACTGGTTCGGGGCCGAGGGGCGCTCCGGCATGCTCTACCGCTCCTGGATGCGCAACCAGGGGTTCGGGCCGGAGGTCTTCGACGGGCGGCCCGTCATCGGCATCGCCAGCACGTGGTCGGAGCTGGCCCCCTGCAACGCCCACCTCGACCGGGTCGCCGACGCGGTCAAGCGCGGGGTCTGGATGGCGGGCGGGTTCCCGCTCGTGTTCCCGGTGATGTCCACCGGCGAGACGCTGCTGCGGCCGACCGCGATGCTCTACCGCAACATGCTGGCCATGCAGGCCGAGGAGCTGATCCGGGCCAACCCGCTCGACGGCGTCGTGTTGTTGTCGGGGTGTGACAAGACGACGCCGGGGCTGCTCATGGGCGCGGCCAGCGTCGACCTGCCGGCCGTCATGGTGACGGGCGGGCCGATGCTGAACGGGAAGTTCCGGGGGCAGGACGTCGGGTCGGGCACCCACGTGTGGAAGTTCGAGGCCGAGATCAAGGCCGGCCGCATGTCGGTCGAGGACGGCTACGTCGCCGAGGGCTGCATGGCGCGGTCGAACGGCCACTGCATGACGATGGGCACCGCCTCGACGATGGCGTGCCTGGCCGAGGCGCTCGGCATGCAGCTTCCCGGGTCGGCCACCTGGCCGGCCGTCGACTCGCGCCGCTACGAGGTCGCGCAGGAGGCGGGCAAGCGGATCGTGGCCATGGTCGAGGAGGACCTGAAGCCGAGCCAGATCATGACCCGCGCGGCGTTCGAGAACGCGATCCGGGCCAACGCGGCGATCGGCGGTTCGACCAACGCGATCGTCCACCTGACGGCGCTGGCCGGGCGGCTCGGCGTCGACCTGCCGCTCGACGACTTCGACGCGCTGGCCCGCGACGTGCCGACGATCGTCGACCTGATGCCGTCGGGGCGGTTCCTCATGGAGGACTTCTGCTACGCGGGCGGCCTGCCGGTCGTGCTGAACCAGCTCGACCAGGCCGGTCTGGTGAACCCCGGCGCCCTCACGGTGACCGGGCGCACGCTCCGGGAGAACGTCCAGACGGCGGTCAACTGGAACACCGAGGTCATCCGCCCGATGACCGAGCCGCTGCAGCCCGCCGGCACCGGCACCGCGATCCTGCGCGGCAACCTGGCCCCGAACGGGGCGGTCATCAAGCAGTCGGCGGCCTCGCCCGCGCTGATGCGCCACACCGGCCGGGCGCTGGTGTTCGACTCGCCGGAGGACTACCACGCGGTCTGCGACGACGACGACCTCGACGTGACCCCCGACGACGTCCTGATCATCCGGGGGGCCGGGCCGAAGGGCTACCCGGGCATGCCCGAGGTGGCCAACGTGCCGCTGCCCGCCAAGCTGCTGCGCGCCGGGGTGACCGACATGGTGCGGATCAGCGACGGCCGGATGAGCGGCACCGGCTTCGGCACCGTCGTCCTGCACGTCTCGCCGGAGGCGGCGGTGGGCGGCCCGCTGGCGCTGGTCCGCACGGGCGACCGCGTGGCGCTGGACGTGCCGAACCGGAGCCTGACCCTGCTCGTGCCGGACGAGGAGCTGGAGAAGCGGCGGGCCGACTGGACGCCGCGGCTCCATGAGGACGTCGGCGGCTACCGGTGGCTCTACCGGGAGCACGTGCTCGGGGCCGACGACGGGGCCGACTTCGGTTTCCTGCGGGGTGGTCGTGGCAGCGACGTGCCGCGCGACTCCCACTGACCTCGGTACGATCGGTTGGTGTCCGACTCGTTAGATTCTCGCGTCACCGTCGCCGACATCGCCGCCGAGGCGGGGGTGTCGAGGGCGACGGTCTCGAAGGTGCTCAACGGGCGTTCGGACGTGGCGCCCGCCACCCGGTCGCAGATCGAGACGCTGCTGGCCCGGCGCGGATACGTGCCCACCAAGCGCACGAAACGGCCGCTGCACCTTCCGCTGCCCCGGCCCGCCGCCCGGCGGGGCGGGCTGCTGGAGCTGGTGGTGAGCGACGTGAACTCGCCGTGGGCGGCCGAGGTGATCCGCGGGGCCGAGCAGGAGGCGCGGCCGGCCCGGGTCGGCGTCGTGGTGTCGGTGTTCGACGGCGCGCCGGGGCACGGGCAGCAGTGGCTGGAGGACATCGCCGACCGGGCGCCGGGCGGCATCATCCTGGCCCTGTCGGAGCTGACCCCGGCCGACCTGACCCGCATCGCGAAGCTGGGGCTGCCCGCGGTGCTGGTCGACCCGGTGGGCGACGCCGACGGCACGATCCCGTCCATCGGCGCGGGCAACTGGGGCGGCGGCATGGCCGCCGCGAAACACCTGGTCGAGCTGGGCCACCGCCGCATCGGCATGATCACCGGGCCGATGCGGTTGTTGTGCAGCCAGGCGCGGCTGGCCGGGTGCCGCGCGGCGCTCGAGCGGGCCGGGCTGACGCTCGACGACGACCTGGTCCAGCACGGCGACTTCCACTACCACAGCGGGTTCTCGCTGACCCAGGCCCTGCTCGACCGGCCCGGACCGCCGACGGCGATCTTCGCGGGCAACGACGAGCAGGCCCTCGGCGTCTACGCCGCGATCCAGGAGCGCGGCCTGCGGGTGCCCGCCGACGTGAGCGTCGTCGGGTTCGACGACGTGCCGATGGCGCAGTGGATGGCCCCGCCGCTGACGACGGTCCGGCAGCCGATCGCGAAGATGGCGGCGCTGGCGGTCCGGTCGCTGCTCGGCCACCAGGACGGCGCGGAGATGACCGAGGGCCGGGTCGAGTTGTCGACCAAGCTGGTGGTGCGGGCCAGCACCGCCCCCTATTCGCCGGGGTAACGCAGCCCGGCCTGGGCGCGGACCTCGTCCATGGTGCCCATGATCCGGCACGACTCCTCAAGGGTGAGGATCGGGCTCTCCAGGAGGCCCGCGTGCACGCAGCGGGCGACCTCCTCGGCCTGGAAGCGCAGCCCGTTTCCGGGCACGTCGAAGGTGAAGCGCTCGGCCGCGCCGCCGCGGGTGGTCAGGGTGAACGACGTGGGGCGGTACCACCAGGGGTCGATGTCGATGTGCGCCTCGGTGCCGGCGATGGAGGCCCGGTTGGGCAGGAACGCCTCCATGCTGCTGGTCGCGACCCCCTGCCGGCCGCCCTCGTACGTCGTGATGACGGAGGTCTGGCCGTCGACGCCGGTGCCGCCGAACTGCGTCGAGGCGGTCACCGTCGCGGGCGCGCCGAAGACCATCGACAGGAACGAGACCGGGTAGACGCCCAGGTCGAGCAGCGCGCCGCCGCCCAGGGCCAGGTCGAACATGCGGTGGACGGGGTCGTGCCGGAACCACACCCCGTGCTCGGCCACCACGAGACGGACGTCGCCGAGCCGCCCCTCGGCGAGCAGTTCGCGGATGCGGACCATGTGCGGCAGGAACCGCGTCCACATGGCCTCCATCAGGAACACGCCGCGCGCGCGGGCCGCCGCGACCAGTTCCTCGGCCTCCCGCCGGTTGATGGTGAACGGCTTCTCCACCAGGACGGCCTTGCCGGCCTCGATCGCGGCCAGGGCGCCGGCGTGGTGGGCGGGGTGGGGCGTGGCGACGTACACGGCGTCGACGTCGTCGGCGGCCAGCATCGCGGCCACGTCGCCGTGGGCGCGGGGCGCGCCCACCTCGGCGGCGAAGGCCTCGGCGCGGGCCGCGGTCCGGGAGCCGACCGCGACCAGCTCGGCGGACTCCGACAGGCGCAGGTCGTCGGCGAACTGCCGGGCGATGCCTCCGGTGCCGATGACGGCCCAGCGCAGGGGAGGGGAAGAGGTCATGACAACTCCAGGGAGAGAAAAAGGGGGGCGGCCCGGCCGACGGACCGCCCCCGGATCCGTCAGACGACGGATGCTTCCATGACTCGGTCGAAACCGACAAAACGTCGCTGGCCGGTCATCGTCACGGCGAGCACGGCGCGGATGTCGGCGCTGGACGCGCCCACCCGCAGCTCCACGTCGCCGGGGTCGACCTGCCGCCGCCACGACGCCCCGGTGTAGGAGGTCTGGTCGGCGTGCAGGGTGAGGGTCAGCTCGCGGCTCTCGCCGGGGGCCAGGTCCACGCGCCGCGCCGCGACGAGCGTCTGCACCGGCCGGGCCACCTCGGCGACCGGGTCGTGCAGGTAGACCTGGACGACCTCGGAGGAGTCCCGCCCGCTCTCGTTCCGCAGCCTCACGGTGACGTCGAAGGTGCCGTCGGTGGTCCAGGCTCCGGAGCCGGTCACCTCGCCCCACGTCACGGGCGCGTAGGACAGGCCGTGGCCGAAGGCGAACAGCGCGGTCGGATCGACGTTGCTGACCTCGCTCTTCTGGGCGAGGGGCGCGCCGAGGTAGGTGGCCGGCTGGTTGCCGCCGTCACGCGGGAAGCTCACCGGCAGCCGCCCGGCCGGGTCGACCCGGCCCGACAGGACGTCGGCCAGCGCCGCCGCGCCCTCCTCGCCGGGGAAGAACCCGCACACCACGGCGGCCAGCCGGTCGATCTGCCGGCCCAGCTCGTAGGGGCGGCCGACCAGCAGCACCAGCACGACCGGCTTGCCGGTGGCCAGCAGCGCCTCCAGCAGCTCCTCCTGACGGCCGGGCAGCGCCAGGCCGGGGGCGTCGCAGCCCTCGCCGGAGGTGCCGCGCCCGAACAGCCCGGCCTGGTCGCCCAGCACGGCCACGACCACGTCGGCCCCGGCGGCGGCCGCGACCGCCGCCGCGATGCCCTCGTCGTCGCCGCCGGTCACCGGCACGCCCTGCGCGTACGTCACGTCGTACTCGGCCCTGAGCGCGTCGAGCAGCGTGGGGATCTCGACGCCCATGCCCGTCTCCGGGTGGTGCACGCCGACGTGCATCGGGAAGGAGTAGCAGCCCATCATGGCCTGCGCGGTGTCGGCGCGCGGCCCCACCACGGCCAGCCTCACGCCGGGGGCCAGCGGCAGCGCGGCGTCCCGGTTGTGCAGCAGCACGATCGAGCGGCGGGCCAGCCGGCCGGCCAGCTCCCGGACCTCGGGCCCGTCGAGCACCGGGTCGGCCTCGTGCAGGATGGGCGGCTCGGGGTCCCAGTCCTCGTCGAGCAGGCCGAGCTCGGCCTTCTGGACCAGCACCCGGCGCAGCGCGCGGTCGATCAGCGCGAGGTCGACCTCGCCCCGCTCCACCGCCTCGACCAGCGCCGGCCCGAAGGTGTTCACCGTGGGCAGCTCGACGTCGATCCCGGCGGTCAGCGCCAGCCGGGCCGCGTCGGTGGGCGACTCGGCCACGTGGTGCAGGGTCTGCAGGAACGCCACCGAGAAGTAGTCGGCCACGACCGTGCCGGTGAAGCCGTAGGCGTCGCGCAGCAGGTCGGTCAGCAAAGTCACGTCGGCCGCGACGGGGGTGCCGTCGATGTCGGAGTAGGAGTTCATCACCGACCCCGCGCCCGCGCGCAGGGCCATCTCGAACGGCGGCAGCAGCACGTCGGCGATCTCGCGGCGGCCCGCCGACACCGGGGCGAGGTTCCGGCCGCCCTTGGACGCCGAGTAGCCCACGAAGTGCTTCAGCGTGGCGACCACGCCCTGCGACTGCACGCCCCTGACGTAGGCGCTCCCGATCAGGCCCACCAGGTGCGGGTCCTCGCCGATGGTCTCCTCGACCCGGCCCCAGCGCAGGTCGCGGGCGACGTCCAGGACCGGGGCGAGCCCCTGGTGGACGCCGAGACGGCGCATGGTGGCGCCGATCTGGGCGCCCATCTCCTCGACCAGGTCGGGGTCGAAGGTCGCGCCCCAGCACAGCGGGTTGGGGTAGACGCCGGCCTGCCAGGCGGCCACGCCGGTCAGGATCTCCTCGTGGACGAGCGCCGGGACGCCCCACCGCCCGGCCGTCACGAGGGAACGCTGCGCGGCGGCGAGGGTGGCCGCGCCCTTGACGGGGTCGACCGGCGTGGTGCCGAACGGCCGGGTGAGCTGGCCGATGCCGTCCTTGACCAGGTCGTCCCACGGCACCGGCAGCGCGGTGAACTCGTGCTGGTGGGGGGCCATCTCACCGTCGGTGTTGTCGATGCCGACCCACACCCCGTAGAGCTGGGCGATCTTCTCCGGCAGGCTCATCCGCGCCATCAGCGCCTCGGCCCGCTCCTCGGGAGACCGTCCCGCGTCTTTCCAGGGCGCGGGGGTGGTCACGATGGTCATGTGTATCTCCGGTTGATGCGGTCGAGTTCGTCCCACAACTCGGCGGGGATCGGGGTGGCCGCGAGGTCCAGCGTCGCGGCGACGCGTCCGGGTTCGGAGACGCCGACGATGGTGGAGGTCACGCGGGGGTCGCGCAGCGAGAACTGGAGCGCCGCCGCCGCCAGGGGCACGCCGTGGGCGGCGCACGCCCGGGTCATGGCCCTGACCGCCTCCCGGATCGACTCGGCGGTCTCCCGGTAGGCGTAGCGGGGCTGGACGTCGGGGCCCTTGACGAGCATGCCGCCGCCGTAGGGGGCGCCGTTGACGAAGGCGACGCCCTTCGCGGCCGCGTCGTCCATGAGCGGGGCGGCGGAGCGGTCGACCAGCGTCCAGCGGTTGTGGTTGATCACGGCGTCGAACACGTCGGTGCCGACGAACCGCCGCATCAGGTCCACCGGGCCGCCCGCGACGCCGAGGTGGCCGACCACGCCCTCCTCGCGCAGCGCGACCAGCGCCTCGACGGCGCCGCCGGGGGCCATCGACTCCTCGAAGGTGATGTGGTACTCGGGGTCGTGCAGGTACATGACCGGCACGTGGTCGACGCCGAGGCGCTCCAGGCTCTCCTCGACCGAGCGGCGCACCCGCTCGCCGGAGAAGTCCCCGGTGTCGGGGTCGGCGTCGGCCTTGGTGGCCAGCACGAACCCCTCCGGCAGGCCGCGGCGGCGGATGACCGCGCCGATGCGGCGTTCGGCGCTGCCGGCGCCGTAGTTGTTGGAGGTGTCGAGGAAGTTGACCGGGCCGTCGAACACGTCCTCCACGGTCGCCTCGGCGCGGGCGTCGTCGACGGCGTAGCCGTACAGGGCGGGCATGCTCGCCAGCGGGCTGGTGCCGACGCAGATCGGCGTCACGCGCAGGCCGGTCCGGCCGAAGGGCCGTCTGTCCATCTCAGATCACGAACCTGTTCGCGGGTCGGCCGCGGTGGCCGGGCACGGCCCGGAAGATCGCACCGGCGGCGGGCTGGTCGCGGAGCTGGGCGGGGGAGAGCTCCTCGGTGGAGGTGGAGATGTAGAGCACGTCGAGGTCCGGCCCGCCGAACGCGCACGAGGTGACCTGGGTGACGGGCAGCTCGACGACCACGTCGGGCTCGCCCTCCCAGAATCGGACCACCCGGCCGCCGCCCCAGAAGGCCACCCACACCCCGCCCTCGGCGTCGACGGTCAGGCCGTCGGGCATGCCGGGCTGGTCGGAGGTGTCGGCCCAGGTCCGGCGGCCGGTCATGTCGGCGTCGAAGACGTCGATCCGCCGGGTCGGGGTGTCGACGTAGTAGCAGCGGGTGCCGTCGGGCGACCAGTCGATGCCGTTGCTGCACGTCACGCCGGTCAGCACGGTGCGCAGCGAACGGTCGGCGTCGAGCCGGTAGAGGGCCGCCGCGCCGGTCGTGAAGGCGTAGGCCATGCTCCCGGCCAGGTAGCGCCCGGCCGGGTCGACGTTGCCGTCGTTCATCCGGATCTCCGGCCGGCCGGCCAGCGGCGCGGCCAGCCGTTCGGTGAGGACGCCGCCCGAGGTCAGGGCCATGCCGTCGCCGTCGGCGATCAGCAGGGTGCCGGGGTCGGTGGTCATGTGCACGGCCGTGACCGGCGCCGGCAGGTCGACCCAGTGGACGTCGTCCGGAGCGCCCACGTCGAAGACCCGGCCCCGGGGGATGTCCACGAACCGCAGGTGGCCCGCGACGTCGTCCCAGGTCACGCCCTCCAGGTGGACGCCGCCGACGTCCAGCCAGACGTCCGCCATCAAGGAGCCAGCGGGGTGATCGCCGCCACGGCGGCGTGGTGGGCGCGGACGAGCCGGCCGAGCACCTCGTCGGTGGCCGCGTCGGGGCGGGTCTCCCCGGGGTTGGCCGACCGCCAGGCGTGCAGCCGCCGGGCGCCCTCGGACCACGTCGTCGTCGGGTTGAAGGCCGGGACGAACCGCTTGATCTTGCTGTTGTCGAAGACCGCCGTGTGGGCGAGGTCGCCCAGGATCAGCGTCGACCAGAACCAGTCGGGCGCCACCTTCGGCAGGAACTCCGCGGGCAGGTGGACCAGCCGGGGCCGCACCTTCTCGGTCCTGGCGATGATGCCGTAGATCTCGTCCCAGGTCAGCGACTCGTCGGAGGTGATGTGGAAGTCCTCGCCGATCGCCTGCCAGTTGCCGATCAGGCCGGCCAGGCCGACGGCCAGGTCGCGGGCGTGGGTGAGGGTCCACAGGCTGGTGCCGTCGCCGGGCACGACCAGTTCGTCGCCGCGCGCGATGCGGTCCCAGGCGGTCCAGTCGCCGGGCAGCGGCGGGTTGGCGTCGTCGTAGGTGTGCGACGGGCGGACGATCGTGACCGGGAAGCCGCGCTCCTCGTAGGCACGCTCCAGCACGACCTCGGCGGCGATCTTGTCCTGGGCGTAGGCCAGGTAGGGGTTGCGCCGGGTGGTCGACTCGGTGACCGGCCACTGCCGCACCGGCTTGTGGTAGATCGAGGCGGAGCTGATGTGCACGTACTGGCCGACGCGGCCGTCCAGCAGGTCGGCCATGGCCTGGGCGTCGTCGGCGCCGAAGCTGAGGAAGTTGACGACGCTGTCGAAGTCGGTCTCCTCGAACGCCCGCTTCAGCGACTCGGGGTCCTGCACGTCGCCCGTGATGGGCGTGACCCCTTCGGGGAGGGGGCGCTTGCTGGTCCGGCCGCGGTTCAGGACGTACACGTCCTGGCCCTGGCGGACCGACTCGGCCACGCACGACGAGCTGATCGTGCCGGTGCCGCCGATGTAGAGAACCTTCACTGTGTACTCCTAGTTGCGGGACTTGCCGGCGTACCAGTCCTCGAAGCCGTTCTCGACGACGCTGATCAGCAGGTCGTCGTTGCGGATGCCGAGGTCGGCCAGGTTCTTCGCGATCAGGTCGAAGGTCGCCCACTTGGTGGTCACGTCGTACATGTGGACCATCTGGATCTGGATGCTGATCAGGTCGCGGCGGTCGACGCCGTTGTACCCGGGGTCGGCGATCAGCTCGCCGGGGGCGTGCGTGCGGAAGATCTGGAACCTGTCGGTCGGGTCCATCCCGAGCCCGTCCACCAGAGCCTGGTGGACGCCTTCGCTGATCTGCGGGCCGAGCCGTTCGGCGAGGGAACGGTCGAGGTCGATCTGCACGAGAGGCACCGGGGACTCCTTCAAAGAAAGTTTCGGCAATTATCCGAAACTCCGAGCATTCGGAGACACCGTAGGGCTGACTTTTCCGGACGTCAAGCCTGTTTCGAGGAAGTTTCGGACGGCGCCGCGGTGCTGTCCCTGATCACCAGGCTGGTCGACAGCTCCAGCCGCAACGGCTCCTCGGCAGGGTGCTCGGCCTCCAGCACGTTGCGGACGGCCAGCATCGCCATCTGCGCCAGGGGCTGCCGGATGGTGGTCAGTTTCGGGGTCGTCCACTCGCAGACCTCGGTGTCGTCGAACCCGACCACGCTGAGGTCGTCGGGCACCCGCAGGCCCCGGGCGTGCACCTCCTCGTAGACGCCGGCGGCCTGCTGGTCGGAGGCGGCGAACACGGCGGTCGGAGGTTCGGGCAGGTCAAGCAGGTCGGCCGCGCCGCGGCGGCCGCTCTCGGAATAGAAGTCGCCCGGCCGGATCAGACGCTCGTCGACCGGCAGCCCGGCCCGGCGCAGGGCGGCGCGGTAGCCGTCGAGGCGCTCCATGCTGCACGGCACGCCGTCGGGCCCGGTGATCATGCCGATGCGCTCGTGGCCCAGGCCGATCAGGTGCTCGGTGGCCGCGAAACCGCCGGCCCAGTTGGTCGCGCCGATGGTCGGGATGTCCTTGTCGAAGCCGCCGACCTGGTCGACGACCACGAACGGCGCGTCGATCGTGCGCAGCCGGGCCGCCCCCAGGTGCTGGGTGCCCGACCCGACCAGGACCACGCCGTCGGTCGGCCGGGAGGCGATCGCCGCCAGCCACTCGCGCGGATTGGCCTGCCGGTCGTGGGTGACGGTGAGCACCAGCCGGGCCCCCAGCCGGTAGGCCTCCTGCTCGGCGCCGCGCAGCAGCTCGCTCGCCCAGGCGGTGTCGAGCTCGGTGATCACGAAGTCGACCAGACCCACTTTGCGTGGCTCTGACCTGGCCCTTCGCTGGTAGCCTGTGGCCTCCAGCGCATCCTGCACGCGTCGTCGGGTCTCCGGGCCCACGGCGTCACGGCCGTTGAGCACCTTGCTCACGGTCGGCACGGATACCCCCGCCGCCGAGGCGACCATCGCGATGGTCACCCGGTCGGCGCGCCTGGTTGCGACCCGCTTCGGCACGACACCTCATCATGCGTAGATTCGATCTGTCGAAACTTTCCTTCACCGTAGCACCGGCCGGGCCGGTGCCGTCCATAGCGCTTGTGAACTGCGAAGACTTAGTCGCATTCGCAGACCGTCCGTAGGGACCGGTGCTGACCGCCGACTGGGCAAGATCCGGAGTTTCGAAACTCGACGGAAACAATTTAGCCGAAATTCTTGACACTGCCGAGAGCTCGGTGTTTCTCTCTTTCGAGACCGCTTTCGAAACTTTCGGAGTTTTCGGAAGCCTTGCCTGCTCCGGCTCTCGACAGTTCTCACAGGGCGCGGAACGGCGTCAGTACCACGGTGCGTGCCTATCACGCGCAAGGAGAGACACATGCTGGGATCTTCGCGAATCTGGAAGCGTCGTCCCCTCGGGTTCGCCGCCGCGCTCATGAGCGGCGCGCTGGTGCTCGCCGGGTGCGCCGGCGGCGGGGCGCCGGGGCAGAACGCCGCCCAGAACGCGGATCAGGGATCCGCCGACTCCGGCGAGATCACCTGGTGGGGCTGGACCCCCGACGCGGCGCCCGCCGAGGCATACATCAAGGCCTTCAACAAGGTCTACCCGAACATCAAGGTCACCTTCAAGAAGCTCACCATCGACGGGTACGACGCGGCCATCCGGCCCGCGCTCGCCTCGTCGGTCGGCCCCGACGTGTTCGACGTCGCCCCCGGCGCGGCCAACGGGTCCGTCGACATCTACGGCGTGAACGCCATCGACCTGAAGCCCGCCGTGGAGAAGGCGCTGGGCGCCGACTGGGAGTCGAAGCTGGCCCCGATCGGGGTGTCGAGCCTGAAGAACGGCGACAAGCTCGCCGCCCTGTCGGTCGGCTCGGTGTTCTCCGGCACGGTCTGGATCAACAAGGACCTGTTCGACAAGTACAACCTGCAGCCCCCCACGAACTACGACGAGTGGAAGAAGGTCTGCGCGACCTTCAAGGCCAACAACGTCGGCTGCTTCGTGCAGGGCGCCGCCCAGACCGCGTTCAACGAGGACACCCTCCAGGCGATCTCCAACAACGTCCAGCCGGGCGTGTGGGAGAAGGCCCTCAAGAAGGAGGTGCCCTGGACCGACCCGACGATCGTCAAGGCGCTGACCCTGTGGAAGGGCCTGTTCGACGACGGGATCATGCAGGAGGGCGCGCTCGGCACCCAGCAGTACCCCGACGCCAACAACGGCTTCATGTCCGGCAAGTACGCCATGGTCATGATGGGCAGCTGGTACATGCAGTACTCCACCGTCGAGGGCATGACGGCCGCCATCTCCGGCGCCGGCGTCGCCGACCCCAAGCCGTTCACCCAGCTCCCCATCGCCTTCCCCGACATCGCGGGCACCGGCAACGTCGGCTCCCTCTACGGCGACGCCGACTTCGGCCTGGCCGTGAACCAGAAGTCGAAGAACATCGCCGCCGCCACCACCTTCGCGACCTGGCTCGGCACCTCCGCCGAGGGCCAGCAGGCGGTCGCCGACATCCTCAACGACATCCCCGCCCTCGTCAGCGCCCAGCCCAACTGGGACGCGGTCAAGCTGGTCAACCCCGAGGTGCAGAAGCCCGCGCTGGAGAAGCTGATCTCCGACGCCGGCAAGTCGGACGAGCCGCGCCTCGCCACGGTGGTCGCCGACCTGCAGACCGCGATCGGCGTCGCGTCCACCACGGTGGCGGCCGGGGAGGCCACTCCCGAGGAGGCCGCGGCCACGCTGCAGGACACCGCTTCGAAGATCAAGTAACCCCCGAGGACGGAACCCTTGACCTCCACGACCACATCGAAGACCGGGGCACGCCGTCCTTCCGGATCCTCCGCTCCGGGACCTGGTTCCCGGAGCGGGGCGATCCGCCCCTCCGGCCTTCCGTGGATCCTGCCCGCGTTCGTCTTCGTGGTCGGCATCCTCTACTACTGCATCGGCGAGACGGGCTACCTGTCCACCCTCGACTGGGACGGCACCAGCCCCACCCCGACCTCGGTGGGCCTGCAGAACTACCAGGACATCCTGGTCGACCCGATCTTCTGGCAGGCCATCTGGCACACCGTGATCTTCTTCCTGGTGACCTTCACCGCGCAGACCGCGATCGGCTTCACCTTCGCGGCGCTGCTGCACTCGAAGGTGCGGCTCGCCACCGTCTACAAGGTGATCGTGTTCACCCCGGTCGTCATCGCGCCGGCGACCATGGCGCCGGTCTTCCGGCAGATGTTCGCCGCCGACGGCCAGCTCAACTGGTTCCTCGACCACGTCGGCCTGGGCTTCCTCTCCCAGCCCTGGCTGGCCCAGTCGAGCACCGCCATGCCGGTGATCATGTTCATCACCGTCTGGAACTTCACCGGTCTGACCTTCGTGCTCTACTACGCCGCGATGGGCCAGATCGACCCCGAGGTGCTGGAGGCCGCCCGCACCGACGGCGCCAGCAACCTGCGCACCCTGGTCAGCATCGTCTGGCCCGGCGTGCGGAGCACCACGGTGGCGCTCGCCATGCTCAGCGTGATCGGCGCGCTGAAGACCTTCGACATCCCCTACCTGGTGACGATCGGCGGCCCCAACTACGCCACCGAGTTCCTCGGCACCTACATCTACCGGATCAGCATCCCCAGCGCCCACGTCGGCTACGGGGCGGCACTGTCGATCATGCTCCTCGTGCTGGCTCTGCTCGGCGCCATCGCCGTCGCCGCCCGATCGAACCGGAAGGACGGTGAGAGCGGTGTTTGAGGCCCGCCGCCCGTCGGCCAGGCTGCTGCTGCAGATCCTGGTCACCGCGATGGTCATCCCCTACCTGTTCCCCCTGGTCGTGATGGTCCAGGGCTCGCTGGCGGGGGAGGGCTGGGGCAACTACCGGGCGGTGTTCGAGGTCGGCACGATCGGCACGTTCTTCAAGAGCAGCGTCATCATCTCGGTCTCGACGATCGCCATCGTGTACGTCCTGACGATGCTCGCCGCCTTCGGGTTCTCCAAGCTGCGCGTGCGCCGCAAGGAGGTCTACTTCTGGATGATCCTGGCCGCGCTCACGCTGCCCGAGGTCGTCCTGCTCACCCCGCTGTTCGCCACGACGCTGGCCCTCGGCGTCTACGACACCTACTGGGCGGTCGTGCTGCCGCTGGCCGCGCTGCAGATCCCCTTCACCGTGCTGATCGCCCGCCGGTTCGTCGACGGCGTGCCCGACGCGCTGTTCGACGCCGCCCGCATCGACGGCGCGAGCACGTTCACCTCCTTCCGCTACATCATCATCCCCATGACGCGGCCGATCGCCGCCGCGATCGTGGTGCTGACCCTGATCGGCTCGTGGAACGCCTACCTGCTGCCGCTGGTCCTCATCCAGGACCCGGCCCAGCAGACCGTGACGCTGCTGCCGCAGTTCTTCGTCAGCCAGTTCAGCAACGACCAGACCAAGGTCCTGGCCAGCGCGGTCATCACCGCGATCCCCGAGATCGTGGCCTACCTCTGCCTCCAGGGCCTGTTCGAACGCGGCCTGTCGGCCGGTGCCATCAAGTAAAGGAACCCCTCACATGACCTTCCTCCGGGTCGAAGGACGCCAGTTCGTCGACGAGTCGGGCACCCCCGTCCGCCTGCGCGGCGTCGCGGTCGGCGGCTGGCTGAACATGGAGAACTTCATCACCGGCTACTCGGGCAACGAGGCGCTGATGCGCAGCCTGGTGCGCGAGGTCCTCGGCGACGAGAAGTACGAGCTGTTCTTCGACCGCCTGCTGACCGCGTTCTTCAACGAGGACGACGCGAAGCTGCTGGCCGAGATGGGCATGAACTGCGTCCGCCTCCCCGTCAACTACCGCCACTTCGAGGACGACGCCCGGCCGTTCGAGTTCAAGCCCGAGGGCTTCAAACACCTGGACCGGGCGGTGGAGGCGTGCGCCAGGCACGGCATCTACACCGTCATCGACCTGCACGCCCTGCCCGGCTCGCAGAACCACCACTGGCACTCCGACAACATCACCCACCGTCCCCTGTTCTGGGACCACCCCCACTTCCAGGACCGTGTGGTGAAGATGTGGGAGCACATCGCCGAGCACTACAAGGACAACCCCTGGGTGGCCGGCTACAACCCGATCAACGAGCCCGCCGACGAGTCGCGCAAGGTGGTCGGCCCGTTCTACACCCGCCTGGTCGAGGCCATCCGCGCGATCGACGACCGGCACATCCTGTTCCTGGACGGCAACACCTACTCCACCGAGTTCGACGTCTTCGACGAGCCGTGGGACAACACGGTGTACGTCGCCCACGACTACGCCGCCCCCGGCCTGGGCGGCGGCGGCCCCTACCCGGGCGAGACCGCCGGGAAGTACTGGGACAAGGCCGCCCTGGAGGCCAAGTACGCCGAGCGCACCGAATACTGCACCCGCACCGGCACCCCCGTGTGGGTCGGCGAGTTCGGCCCCATCTACACCGGCTCCGAGCCCCGCGACGCCGAACTCCGCCGGCTGCTGGCCGACCAGCTCGACATCTTCAAGCGCGACGGCGCCGGGTGGTCGATCTGGATGTACAAGGACCTGGGCCGCCAGGGCCTGGTCATGGTGCGTCCCGACTCCCCGTACCTGAAGCGGTTCGGCGACTTCGTCGCCAAGAAGGTGCGCCTGGGCGCCGACCAGTGGGGCAGCGACGGCAAGGGCGTCGCCGAGGTGACCGGCCCGTTCTACCAGATGATCGCCGAGGAGTTCCCCGGCTTCGACCCCTACCCCTGGGGCCAGTACGACTGGGTGCGCACCCTGCTGCTCAACCTGACGGTGGCCCAGCCGCTCGCCTACGAGTACGCGGAGCTGTTCCGCGGCCTCACCGACGACGAGCTGATCGCCCTGGCCGACTCGTTCGCCCTGGCCAACTGCGACGTCCGCACCACCCTGCGCGACCAGCTGATCGCCGGTTAGAGATACTTCGCGGTCCACTCCTCGAAGGTGGTCAGCGGGATGCCGAGCGCCCGCGCGTACTCCGGTCGCGCGGGCTGCCCGACCGCCCCGGTCCGCTCGTGCGAGGCGCCCGCCCACACGGGCATGCCCTTGGCCAGCGCCTCCTCCTCGGTCAGGTCGGGTGCGGTCAGCTCGGTCCCGAGCGCCTTGGAGAGGATCGCGGCGACCTCCGTCATCGACAGGAAGTCGCTCGCCAGCTCCAGCTCGATCCCGTGGAACCGCTCGGGGTCGAGCACGGCCGCGGCGGCGGCCCGCCCGATGTCGTCGACCGCGACGAGCGACAACCTGGTCTGCGGCTTCAGCACCGTGACCAGGCCGCCCTCGACGCCGCGCGGCAGCAGGTAGGCCGCCGACGGCAGGAAGTTCTCCATGAACCAGCCCGGGTTGATCAGCGTCCAGTGGGTGAACCCCGCCTCGCGGACCCGGTCCTGGATGCCGGACTTGGTGGTGTAGTAGGGCTGCAGGTGCGCCCACCGCTCCCGGGTGATCTTCTGCGCCGCCCCCGACACGGCCGTGTGCACGAACTGCGGCACCCCGGCGGCCAGCGCGGCCTCGACCAGGTTCTCGGCCTGCACACGCTCGCCGTCGAAGTCGATGCCGTTCTCGTCCATCGGCGGCATCTGCACCGAGAACACCGCCCTGGCCCCTTGCGCCGCCGCGACCAGCGAGCCGCGGTCGTAGAGGTCGCCCGTCACCAGCTCGGCCCCGAGCGCCTCGACCGCCCTCGCCTTCGCGGTCGACGGATCCCTGACCAGCGCCCGGACGGGCACTCCCGCCTCGATCAGGGCGCGGGCGGTCGCGCCGCCCTGCTGCCCGGTGGCGCCGGTGACCAGAACGTGGGACATGACACTCCTCTCAAAAACGGCGGACCCCGCCGTTTCTGTTCCGGTACGATACGGAGACCCCCGCCGTTTAGCAACCCCGAGGTCAGGACCGATGCGTGCCGACGCCCAGCGCAACTACGCGCGCCTGCTCGCCGTCGCCGAGGAGGAGATCGCCCTCAACGGCGCCGACGCGTCACTGGAACAGATCGCCCGGATCGCCGGCGTCGGCTCGGGCACGGTCCGCCGCCACTTCCCCAACCGGCACGCCCTGCTGGCCGCCGTCTTCCGCGACCGCGTGGAGAATCTGTGCGCCCACGCCCGCGACCGCGTCGGCCGTCCCGACACCCGCGCGGCCCTCCTGGAGTGGCTGAACGCGGTGACCACCTCGGCCGCGACGATCCGCGGCCTGGCCATGGCCCTCAACCGCGACCGGACGGCCGACGCCGAACACGAACACTGCGCCACGACCCAGCTGACGGAGGCGGGCGAACCCCTGGTCCGGCAGGCGGCCGGCGACCTCGCGCCGGGCGTCACCGTCACCGACCTGCTCGCCCTGATCACCGGCATCGCCCTGGCGACCGAAGACCACCCTGACCCGGCGGCCGAGGCCAACCGCCTCCTCGGCCTGGCCATAACGGGGCTCAGCCCCGTCGACGGCCGGATCAGGCGGCCCGGACCCGCTTCGGGAGGCTCCTGAGGGCCGACAGCAGGCGGTCGACGTGTTCCTCGGTGCTGCCGATGCCGATCGAGGCGCGGACCGCGCCGCCGAGTTCGTCGCAGCCGCCCTGGCCCACGCCGAGCAGGTGCCGGACGAACGGGTGGGCGCAGAACTTGCCGTCGCGGACGCCGATCCCGTGGTCGGCCGACAGGCGTTCGGCCACCTCGCGGGCGGTGTGGCCGTCGACGACGAAGGACACGATGCCCACCCGGGGGTGGTCGGAGGGCCACAGGGCCAGCTCGTGCACGCCCTCGATGGCGGCCAGCCCGGTCCGCAGGCGGGTGAGCAGGCGCTCCTCCTCCGCGATCAGGCCGGTCCAGCCGGTCTGGCTCAGGTGGTCGCAGGCGGCGGCCAGGGCGATGGCGCCCAGCACGTTGGGGGTGCCCGCCTCGTGCCGGGCCTCGACGTCGGTCTGCCACTCGGCCTGCGCGCCGACCGAGACGACCGCGCCGCCGCCCTTCAGGTAGGGCTCGGCCCCCTCCAGCCAGTCGCGGCGGCCGATCAGCACGCCGGCGCCGAAGGGCGCGTACAGCTTGTGGCCCGAGAAGGCGACGTAGTCGAGGTCGAGGGCGGCGACGTTCAGCGGGCGGTGGGGGGCGAGCTGGGCGGCGTCGACCGCGATGCGGGCGCCGTGCCGGTGGGCGATGTGCGCGAGCCCGGCGATCGGCCACAGTTCCCCGGTGACGTTGGAGGCCGCGGTGACCACCAGCAGCGCGGGGCCGTCGATCGCGGCGAGCGCCTCGTCGGCGGCGCGGAGGGCCTCGCCGGGGAGCGCGGGCGGCGTCAGGCGGACGGGCGCGGACCAGGGGAGGAGGGTGGCGTGGTGCTCGGTGTCGAAGACCACCACGGTGGTGCCCTCGGGCAGGCCGCGGGCCAGCAGGTTCATCGCGTCGGTGGTGTTGCGGACGAACACGAGCGCGTCGTCGGGCCGGGCGCGGGCGAACGCCTTGATCGTGTGGCGGGCCTGCTCGTAGCGGGCGGTGGTGAGCTGGGAGGCGTACCCGGCGCCCCGATGGACACTGGAGTAGGCGGGCAGCGCCTCGGCCACGGCCTGGCTGACCGCCTGGAGACAGGGGGCGCTCGCGGCGTAGTCGAGGTTGGCGTAGGGGACCAGGGCGCCGTCGCGGACGGGCACGTCAAGGGACAACACAGGGGACACAACGCCTCCAGGAGAGCCACGCGCTTGTCCGTCGCACCCCGCGACGGACCAGGTCTTCACCCGGGGCACCCCGCCGCGGACGCGAGGGTTGCCGGCCAGCAAGCCGGGGCTGTGCGCTGGCACTCATGACCTTCGCCGGAACTATAACCCGACGGCCCCGCCCGGACGCAAGCCCGCTCGGGATCTACTTTGTAAAGGCGCCGGACCAGTGCAACGACAGGTCCGCGGCCTTGCGCTCGGCCCGGATCTCCATCCACTCGCCGAGGATCGTGGCGTGGTCGGTGACGATCAGCGCGCCCCGGTCGTCGTAGGTGACCCGTTCGCTGACGAACACCGGGCTGCCCGCCGGGTGCCCCAGCCGGGCCGCGACGGGGGCGGTGAGCAGGGCGGGCCTGATGCGTTCGGTCGCCCGGTGCACCCGCGCCCCGGCGTCGGCGAGCGCGGTGTAGAGCGGGGTCTCGGTGAAGTCGGCGTCCCTGATCGCCGAGGCGTACGGCTCGACGATCCACGAGATCTGGTGGACGGCGGGCCGCTCCATGAGGTGGCGCACCCGGGCGAGCCGCAGGGCCCGCAGGCCGGCCGGCGCGTCGGGGAGCAGCCGGGTGAGCGCGCGGGGGGCCGGTCGCAGCGCGGCCGAGAGCACCTCGGTCCGCAGGGGATGGCCCTGCCTGCGCAGGTCGTCGCCGAGGCTGCGCAGGGTGTCGAGGGGGTATTCGGCGCTGGGCCGCCTCACGTAGGTGCCGCGGCCGGCCCGCTGGTCGATCAGCCCTTCGGCGCTGAGGACCTGCAGCGCCTGCCGGAGCGTCATCATCGTCACGCCGTAGGAGGCGCTGAGCTCACGTTGCGCGGGCAGCGCCTCACCCGCGCGGTAGTGGCCCGACCGGATCTTGGCGATCAGGTCGTCGGCGATGGCGCGGTAGCGGGGCGTACTGCTCATCGGGCTCCCTGTCGAGTGGGCGGTCGAGTGCGCGGCGGATGCTCGCCACATACTCTCCCAGCTCGCGGGGCCCGGCGCCGTCGAGCAGCCGGCGCATCAGCGCCGAGGCGACCACGACGCCGTCGGCGTGCCGCGCGAGCTCGGCGGCCCGCGCCGGGTCGGACACCCCGAAGCCGAACAGCACCGGCCGGTCGGTGAGCGCCGTCAGGTCACGGCCGAGCCGGGCCGCCTCCGCGGAGATGCCGCCGTCCTCGCCGGTCGTGCCCATCCGCGTCACCGCGTAGACGAACCCCCGGCTGCGCGCGGCGATCTCGCGCAGCCGCTCGGGGGAGGACGAGGGCGCGGCCATCAGCGCCAGGTCCAGCCCCTCGGCCGCCGCCGCGCCGGCCAGCTCGCCGACCTCCTCCAGCGGCGAGTCGGGCACGATCAGGCCGCGCAGCCCGCTCGCCCGCAGCGCCGCGCAGAACGCGGCGGCGCTTTTCTGGAAGACCAGGTTGCTGTACGTCATCGCGAACAGCGGCACCTCCACGTCGAGCGCGGCGAGCTCCGCGAGGATGCGCGTGACCGTGGTCCCGCCCGCGATGGCCCGGTCGGAGGCCTCCTGGATGGTGACGCCGTCGAGCATCGGGTCGGAGAACGGCAGGCCGATTTCGACGGCGTCGGCCCCGGCGTCGGCGTAGGCGCGGACGACGTCCGTCCACCCGGGGGCGACCCCGCCGGTGACGTAGGGCACGAGCAGCGCACGGCCCGCGTCGCGGCGGGCGGTCAGGAACTCTTCGAGCGTCACAGCAGCTCCCTGATGGAGGCGATGTCCTTGTCCCCCCGGCCGGAGAGGGTCAGCAGCACGGTCGATCCCGGCGCGATCCCGCCGGATTCGGCGGCCCGGATCACCCAGGCCAGGGCGTGGGAGGACTCCAGCGCGGCCAGGATCCCCTCGGTGCGGGCCAGACGCACGAGCGCGCTGACGACCTCGTCGTCGGTGACGGTCGCGTACCGGGCGCGGCCGTCGTCGCGGAGGTGGGCGTGCTCGGGCCCGATGCCCGGGTAGTCGAGCCCGGCCGCGATCGAGTGGGCCTCCCTGACCTGGCCGTCGTCGTCCTGGAGGACGAGCGAGCGGAAGCCGTGCAGGACCCCCGACCGGCCGGAGGTGGCCGCCGCGCCGCCGTGGGCCTCGACCCCGACGAGCCGGGCGGTGGTGCCGACGAACCCGGCGAACGTGCCGGCGGCGTTGGACCCGCCGCCGATGCACGCGACCACGTAGTCGGGCACCGCGGCGGGCAGTTCGGCGGCGCACTGGGCGCGGGCCTCCTCGCCGATGACCCGCTGGAACTCGCGCACCATCCACGGGTAGGGGTGCGGTCCCATCACCGAGCCGACGCAGTAGTAGGAGTCGCCGACGGAGGCCACCCAGTGCCGCATGGCCTCGTTGCAGGCGTCCTTGAGGGTGCGGCTGCCGCTGGTGACCGGCACGACCTCGGCGCCGAGCACGTTCATCCGCAGGACGTTGAGCTCCTGGCGTTCGATGTCGCGCTCGCCCATGAACACGGTCGCCTCCAGTCCGAGGAGGGCGGCGGCGGTGGCCGTGGCGACGCCGTGCTGGCCCGCGCCGGTCTCGGCCAGCAGCCGCCGTCTGCCCATCCGCTGGGCCAGCAGCGCCTGGCCGACGACATTGTTGATCTTGTGTGAGCCGGTGTGGGTGAGGTCCTCGCGCTTGAGCAGCAGCGTGATCCCGAGTTCTCGCGACAACCGCCGGGCGGGGGTCAGCGGGGTGGGGCGTCCGGCGTAGACGGTGAGCAGGGTGGTGAGCCGGTCGCGGAAGCCGGGGTCGGCCCAGGCGTCCCGGAACGCGGCCTCGATCTCGTGGCAGGCGGGGATCAGCGACTCGGGGACGTACCGCCCGCCGTAGTCGCCGAACCGCCCGGTGGTTCCCGGGTCGCTCATCAGGGCGTGTTCGCTCATGTACGTCGTCCTCCGGACTGTTCTAGAACAGTAGCTGTTCTAGAACAGTACCCCAGAGACGGCTCACGGTGCGGTCATGGGCGCGCCGGAGGCCACGGGATCCCGGCCAGGAGCGGGAGGACGACCGCCTCCTCATGGTCGAGATGCGCGTTCAGCTCGGCCGACATGCGGTCGAGCTCGGCGCGGAAACGCCGGGGGTCGGCGGCGCCGACGTCGGCCAGGAGGGCGGCCAGCTCGCCCTGGACCCGCGCGATCGTGCGGTGTTCGGCGGCGAGCCGGGCGAAGGCGCCCGCCAGGTGGGGATGGTGCGGGGCCAGGCCGGGGAACAGGTGCCCGTCCTCCCCGGCGTGGTGGAACTCCAGGGTCTGGCAGAACGCCAGGCAGCGCTGGCGGATCTGCAGGCCGAGGCCCGGGGGGTCGCCGGGCCCGGCGGCGAAGTGCGCCTCGACCTCCGCCCGCACGTTACGGAGCTGCCCGCGCAACCAGGTGTGGACCTCCAGGAGCTTGTCGGCGAGAGTGGCGACCTCGCCGGGCCGGGCCGGTTCCAGGACGACGACGGGGAGCAGCCGGGTGGTGGCGGCCTGGTAGTCGGCGTAGCCGGGGGAGACCTTCACGACCTGCTCGAACAGCGCGTCGCGGCGGGCTCCCTCGGCGGGGATCGCCAGGGCTTCGAAGGTGTCGGCGCCGAGCTCCACCCGTACAGAAGGATGGGCGAGCAGGTTGTGGTACCAGCCGGGGTGCCGCGCGGCGCCCAGGTTGGAGCCGACGACCAGCAGCGAGCCGCCGTGGCGGACGTAGCCCAGCGGAGTGGTGGTCTCCTTTCCCGACTTCGCGCCGGTGGTCGTGAGCAGGAGCAGGTCGCCGCCCGCGAAGGGGCCGCCGACCTTTCCCCCGTTGGCGCGGAACTCGGCGATGACGGACTGGTCGAATGACGTGGGCATGCGGATGCGTGTCTCCGAAGGGGTGAAAGGGAAAAAGGGGTCGCCGAAGGCGGCACCGGAACGGTGCCGGGGGCGTGCTAGAAGAGAGGCGGGGTGCCGAAGACCCTTCGCGTGAAGGATGTTCGCCCGATCACCGGCCGGCCCACTGCTCTTTGACCGGAGTCACGCGACATCGGGGCCCATTAGATCCGCCGGGCCTTCCCCCGTCAACCGGCGAGGACCGCTTGTCGTTTTTCGGTGGGGGTTCGGTGCAGGCGTCCGGAGGAGCGGGACCGGTCGACGATGAGCCCATGATGGGGATGCGACGGCGGCTGAGGGGCGTGCTCGACCGGATCTACGTGCGGCGGCTGGCGGGGCGGCTGCCCCGCGAGCTGATGCCGCGGCACATCGGGATCATGGTCGACGGCAACCGCCGCTGGGCGCGGTCGGCGGGGTTCCGTGATCCGGCCGACGGGCACCGGGCGGGCGGGGCGAAGATCCCGACGTTCCTGAGCTGGTGCGACGCCTACGGGATCGAGCAGGTGACGATCTACCTGCTGTCCGACGACAACCTGGGCCGCGGAAAGGACGAGCTCGCCGCCCTGCTGGGCATCATCGAGGGCGTCGTCGAGGAGCTGGCCGCGCCGGGCCGCCGGTGGGAGGTCACCCCGATCGGAAGCCTGGACCTGCTGCCGGACGCCACCGCCCGGGCGATCAAGGACGCGGCGGCCCGGACGGCGGGCCGGCGGGGCGGGGCGAAGGTGAACGTCGCGATCGGCTACGGCGGTCAGCGCGAGATCGCCGACGCGGTCCGCTCGGCGATCGGTGAGCGGCTGGCGGCGGGTGTCCCGCTGGAGGACATCCTGGACGGCTTCGACGCCGAGTCGATCTCGCGGCACGTCTACACCGCGGCGCAGGCGCCGCTCGACATGATCGTCAGGACCAGCGGCGAGCAGCGCCTGTCGGGTTTCATGTTGTGGCAGTCGGCGTACGCGGAGATGCACTTCTGCGAGTGCTACTGGCCCGATTTCCGGGAGATCGACTTCCTGCGGGCGCTTCGTTCGTACGCGGGCCGGGGCCGCCGGTTCGGCCGCTGACCGTTCACCCGTGGTCGGTGGTGAGCCGGTCGATGGTGGCGGTGGTGTGGCCGACGCCGTTGAGGACGCAGCCGGCGCCGAGGTCGATGAGGTTGCTGGTGGTGCGGCCGGTGAGGTGGGCGGTGCCGCCTTCGAGGGTGTACGCGGTGAGGTCGCCTCGGTAGAGAACGTGGTTGACCGTGGTCGTGGTGCCGTCGTTCCAGGTGATGGCGATGCGGGCGTAGCCGGGGCCGATGGGGCCGGGGCACTGGGTGGTGAGGCCGCCTTCGACGCGGATGGATCCGCCGGTGATGGCCGGGTGGCGGGCGGAGGAGCAGACGCCGAGGTCACCCGTTCCGGCCATCCAGGCGGGACCCTTCCGGTAGGTGAGCCCGGGGGTGTAGTTCAGGCTGAGGCTGCCGCCGTGGCAGGTGATGTCGCCGGTGTCGGCCGCGGCCGGCTGGAGCGGCGCGAGGGTGAGCACGAGGGCGGCGGCGCACAGGATCGCACGCATGGGTCATCCCTTCTGTCGAAGGGCTCCATGATGTTCACGGGCGGGTGCCCGCGAGGCCTGCCGACGTGCCAGGGGGCGCCGGGGTTTGCCGGAATTTCACCTGGTCAGCGGGCCAGCAGTTCGCGGATTCGCCGGGTGGTCTCGGCGGGGGCCTCCTCGGCCATGAAGTGGCCGGCCGTGGTGGTGTGGTGGCGCAGGTCCGGGGCCCAGGCCCGCCACAGGGCGGCGGCGTCGTAGCCGAGGGCGGCGCCCCAGTCCTGCTGGATGACGGTGACGGGCATGGCGAGCCGGGTTCCGGCGGCGCGGTCGGCGGCGTCGTGGTCGACGTCGACGCCGGCGGAGGCGCGGTAGTCGGCGACGATCGAGGGGATCGCGTGCCGTGCGGCGGTCAGGTAGGCGTCGCGGACGTCGCGGAGGGCCTCGGGGTCGCGGACCCAGGCGTCGAGGAAGTGGCCGAAGAAGGCGTGGGGGTCGGCGGCGATGAGGGTCTCCGGCAGGCCGGGCGGCTGGGCCATGAGGTAGAGGTGCCAGGCGACGGCCGCGGAGGCGCCGTGCAGGACGTCCCACATGTCGAGGGTCGGCAGGACGTCCAGGCAGGCCAGGTGGGTGATCGTGGCCGGGTGGTCGAGCGCGGCGCGGAAGGCGACGAGGGCGCCCCGGTCGTGCCCGGCCAGGGCGAACCGCTCGTGGCCGAGGGCGTGGGCGAGGGCGACGACGTCGGCGGCCATCTCGCGTTTGGAGTATCCGGTGGCGGGTTTGTCGCTGTCGCCGTAGCCGCGCAGGTCGGGGCAGATGACGGTGTGGGTGGTGGCGAGGTCGGCGGCGACGTGCCGCCACATGAGGCGGGTCTGCGGGAAGCCGTGCAGCAGGACGATCGCGGGTCCGGCGCCGCCGACGGCGGCGGTGAGGGTGACGTCGTCGGCGACGGGGACGCGGTGGCGGGTGAAGTTCTCGAGCACGGGGTCGAGGTTGCCGGGTGCGGATGAGCATCCGATGAGCGTTAGCGTGGCGGTGTGTCCGTTGTGGTGGGGGTCCTCGGGCCGGTGGAGGCGTGGGACGCGGCGGGCGCGGCGATCGCGTTGCGCGGGCCGCGCCATCGTGAGGTGCTGGCGCGGCTGGTGGCGGCCGGGGGCCGGGTGGTGCCGGTCGAGGTGCTGGCCGCCGATCTGTGGGACGACCCGCCGGAGGGCGCGGTGGCGGCGATCCGGACGTTCGTGGCGGCGTTGCGGCGCGCGCTGGAGCCCGGCCGGCCGCCGCGCACGCCGCCGCGGGTGATCGTGACGGCGGGCCCGGGATACGCGTTGCGGGCCGAGGCGGACGTGTGGCGGTTCGAGGAGGCGGCCCGGGCGGGCGGGCCGCCGTCGGTCGTGCTGGCCCGGCTCGATGCGGCGCTGGCGTCGTGGCGGGGGCCGGCGTACGCCGGGATGGCGTGGGCCGAGGGGGAGCGGGCGCGGCTGGCGGAGGTGCGGCTGCGGGTGGTGGAACGGCGGGCGCAGGCGTTGCTGGAGCTGGGCCGGGCCGCCGAGGCGGTGCCCGATCTCGACGCGCACGCGCGGGCCCATCCGTGGCGGGAGGAGATGTGGCGGCTGCTGGCGCTGGCGCTCTACCGGTCGGGGCGGCAGGCCGACGCGCTGGCGGTGCTGCGGGCGGCGCGGGCCGAGCTGGCGGGGCGGCTGGGGCTCGATCCGGGGCCGGGGTTGCGGGATCTGGAGGAGGCGATCCTGCGGCACGACGACCGGCTGGCGTTCGGCGACGCGGCGGCGCGGGTGTGGGCGAGCGCGGCGGCGGCGCACGACCGGGTCGCGCCGGGGGCCGGGCCGAGGCTGGAGGCGGCGGTCGGGCTGATGCGCGGGCTGGCGGTGACCGGCGGCGAGGGGCTGGTGGCGGCGCGGGAACATCGGGCGGCGGCGGTGGAGGCGGCCGAGGAGCTGGGTGACGCCGAACTGGTGGCGCGGGTGATCGGCGCCTACGACGTACCGGCGATCTGGACGCGGTCCGACGACCCGGCGCAGGCCGCGCGGGTGGCCGGGGCGGCGGCGCGCACGCTCGACCGGCTGGCGGCCGGGGCGGCGCCGGCGACGCGGGCGCGGCTGCTGGCCACCATCGCGGTGGAGTCGCGGGGCGGGAGGTCGGCGCGGGCGCGGGCGGCGGCGGCCGAGGCGGTGCAGATCGCGCGCGGGCTGGAGGACCCGGTGCTGCTGGTGTTCGCGCTGAACGGCGCCTACATGCAGGAGTTCGGGCGCACCGGCCTGTCGGGGCGGCGGGCCCGGATCGGGGCCGAGATCGTCGAGGTGGCGGCCCGCCACGGTCTGGCGAACTACGAGATCCTGGGGCGGCTGATCGGTCTGCAGTCGGCGTGCGCGGTCGGCGACTTCCCCGCGGCAGACGGGCAGGCGGCGCGTCTCGACGTGCTGGCGGCGCGGCATGACCGGCCGCTGACGTCGGTCTTCACGGCCTGGTACCGGGCGCTGCGGCGGGCGGAGGATCCGGCGGCCGCGTTCGCGGCCAAGGAGGCGGCCTACCGGGAGGCGGCCGGGCTGCTGGAGGGCGCGGGGATGCCGGGACTGAGCGAGGGGTTGCCCGCGCTGGCGTCGTTGTGCCTGCGGCTCCGGCACGGCCGTGCGCCCGAGCCGGCGGATCCGGGGGTGTACGGCCCGTTCGAGCCGTGGGTGCGTACGGTTCTGCGGCCGGACGCCGATCTGGGCGCGGTGCCCGATCCGCCGGGCGACCTGCTGGCCGAGGCGTTGTGGACGTTGCTGGCGACGGCCGCCCGCGCGCGCGGCGAGGGTGTCGTGTTCGATCGGGCGCGGGAGGCGTTGCGTCCGGCGGCGGGGGAGCTGGCGGGGGCGGCGAGCGGCCTGGTGAGCCTCGGGTGGGTGAGGGACGTCATCGGCTGACCCTCTTTGCGGCGGGCGGCGTGTCGGTTAGGTTGATCATGACATCGCGGGAGCCCGGCGGACCGGGCTGAGAGTGCGGCTGGACGGCCGCAGACCGCTTGAACCTGACCGGGTCATGCCGGCGTAGGGAGAAGGTCTCACCATGACGTATCAGCCGACGTCCCTCACCACGTTCAGCGACGGGTTGTGGGACGCCGTCGACCCCGTCTACCAGGCGATCCTCCGTCATCCGTTCATCACCGGGCTCGTCGACGGGACGCTGCCCCGGGAGGCGTTCCGGCACTTCGTCGTCCAGGACTCCCACTATCTCCGCGACTACGCCCGCGCGCTGGCGGTGTGCGCGGCCAGGGCGCCCGACGATGAGGTCACCCGCGCGTTCGCCGGCGACGCGGTGGGGGCGATCGCGGCCGAGCGGGAGATGCACGCCGCGTTCATGGCCGACCTGGGCGGGTCGGCCGAGGAGGCGGCGGCCCAGCCGGTGGGGCCGACGACGCGGGCGTACACGAGTTACGTGCTGGCCACGGTGTACGGCGGTTCGTTCCTCGACGGGCTGGCGGCGGTGCTGCCGTGTTACTGGATCTACGCGCGGGTGGGGGCCGACCTGCTGGCGCGCTCGTCGCCCGACCCCCTGTACCGGCGGTGGATCGCGGCGTACGGGAACGAGGAGTTCCAGCAGACGGTGCGCCGGGTGGTGGCGCTGACCGACCGGCTGGGCGCGGAGGCGACCGGGCCGCAGCGGGCGCGGGCGGCGGAGCACTTCGCGGCGACGGCCCGTTACGAGTGGATGTTCTGGGACGCGGCCTGGCGGCGGGAGTCCTGGCCCCTGTGACGCCACAGGCGGGTGATCGACGGCCCGCCCGCGAAGCACCACAGCGCGATGACGGGGTCGCACAGGGCGCAGCCGAAGCTGGAGTCGGCGAAGAAGGGGATGATCGGCGCGCCCTGGAGGTGGTGGACGACGTCCCAGGCGGTGTGCAGCAACCAGCCGATCCCGATCCAGTTCCAGTTCGTCAGGCCCCGGTAGGCGACGTAGGTCATGACGGCGGGCATCAGGAACTCGGCGTAGCCGAGCCCGCCGCCGCCCAGGTAGGCGGCGCCCGCGCCGGCGACGAGCACGGCGTTGACCGGGCGGCGGTGCGGTTCGGGGATCAGCGACAGCAGGGCGGCGCAGATCAGCCCGATGACGATCGGCATGACGACGGCCATGTGGGGTTCCGTTCTCGGCGGTTACGGGGTGGCAGCGCCACGGTAGGGCGGCCGGGCGACGCCGCCCCATGGGGTGAACGGACAATCTGCGCCGGGTTCCCGCCGCACTAGCGTGGGGGAATGCACACGGTGGCGGTCCTGGCGCTGGACCATGTGGTGGTGGCCGATCTCGCGACGCCGGTGGAGGTGTTCGGGCGGGTCCGGCTGGCCGACGGGAGCCGCCCCTACCGGGTGGTGGTCTGCGCCCGCGCCCCGCAGGTGACCGGGGAGGCCTTCGCCATCGTCGCGCCGCACGACCTGTCGGCGCTGCGGGAGGCGGGCACGGTCGTCGTCCCGGGATGTTCGGAAGGGGCGCCCCCGCCGCCTGCGGAGGTGCTCGACGCGTTGCGCGCGGCGGCGGCCGCCGGAACCCGGATCGTGTCGATCTGCGCGGGCGCCTTCACGCTGGCGGCGGCCGGGCTGCTCGACGGGCTGCGCGCCACCACCCACTGGGCCGCCGCCGGCCTGCTGGCCCGGTCGTTCCCCCGGGTGGAGGTGGACCCCGGCGTCCTGTACGTCGACAACGGCCAGATCCTCACCTCGGCCGGGGCCGCCGCCGGGCTGGACCTGTGCCTGCACCTGGTCCGGCGCGACTTCGGGTCGGCGGTGGCGGCGGCGACGGCGCGGTTGTCGGTGGTGCCGCTGGAACGGGAGGGCGGACAGGCGCAGTTCGTCCCGCACGCCCCGCCCGCCGTGCCCCGTGGGTCGTCGCTGGAGCCGGTGCTGGCGTGGATCGAGGAGAACCTCGACGGGGAGGTGACGCTGGCGCGGCTGGCGCGCCGGGCCGGGATGGGGGAGCGGACCTTCAGCCGGCGCTTCCGCGAGCAGACGGGGACGACCCCGCTGCAGTGGCTGCTGCTGGCCCGGGTGCGGCGGGCCCAGCTGCTGCTGGAGAGCACCGACGAGGGGGTGGAGCGGGTGGCGGCGCGGTCCGGGTTCGGGTCGGCGGCGGCCTTCCGCGACCGGTTCAAACGCGTCGCCGGGGTGACGCCGACGGCCTACCGCGCGGCCTTCGGGGATTGTCGGTCGGGTTCGCCATGATGAGGGACATGAGTGAGACACCCCCCATGACGGCGATCGCCGACGAGACCGCCTACGCCGAGGCCGTGCAGCTGGCCGTCGACGCGTCGGCCGCCTACTACGGCGACGGCACCTCCACCCTTGACGACGACGCCTACGACCGGCTGGTGCGCGGGATCGAGGCCTACGAGGCCGGGCATCCCGACCAGGTGCTCCCGACGTCGCCGACCGGGAAGGTGGCGGGCGGCGCGGTCGTGGGCGACGTGCCTCACACGGTGCCGATGCTCAGCCTTGACAACGTGTTCGGCCCCGACCAGCTGGCCGCGTGGGCGGCGTCGCTGGAGCGGCGGCTCGACCGCCCCGTGACGGCGTGGAGCGTGGAGGCCAAGCTCGACGGGCTGGCGGTCTCGGCCCGCTACCGGCGGGGCCGCCTGGTGCAGCTGGTCACGCGGGGTGACGGCCAGGCGGGGGAAGACGTCTCCCACTCCATCGGCACGATCGTGGGGCTGCCCGAGCGGCTGGCCGAGCCGGTCACCGTGGAGCTGCGCGGCGAGGTGATGATGACCACGGCGCAGTTCGCCGACGCGTGCGCCAAACGGCAGGCCCACGACGGCACCACGTTCGCCAACCCGCGCAGCGCGGCGGCGGGCACGTTGCGGACCAAGGACCGGCCCTACGTGTGCGAGCTGACGTTCTTCGGCTACGGCGCCCTGCCGCTGCCGCCCGGCGACGACTCGCCGCTGGCCGTCCGGCTGCGGGAGCTGCCGCACAGCCAGATCATGGAGTGGGTGGCCGGTCAGGGCGTGCAGACCACGGCGGTGACGCCGGTCGCCGGGGTGCTCGTCTCCGACCTGGCGGCGGTGCAGGCGCGGGTGGAGGAGATCGCCGCCGCCCGCGCCGACCTGGAGTTCGGCATCGACGGCATCGTGGTCAAGTGCGACCTGGCCGCCGACCAGGCGGCGGCGGGCTTCAGCTCGCGCGCCCCCCGGTGGGCGGTGGCCTACAAGCTGCCCGCCACCGAGAAGATCACCAAGCTGCTGGCGGTGGAGTGGAACACCGGCCGCACCGGCATCATCGCGCCGCGCGCCGTGCTGGAGCCGGTCGAGCTCGACGGCTCGGTCGTCACCTACGCCACCCTCCACAACGCCGCCGACATCGCCCGGCGCGGCCTGATGATCGGCGACTCGGTCACCGTCTACAAGGCCGGCGACGTGATCCCGCGGGTCGAGGCCCCGGTCGTCCACCTGCGCACCGGAGACGAGACGCCGATCGACATCCCGCAGGTCTGCCCGTCGTGCGGCGACGCCATCGACGCCGGCCAGGAACGCTGGCGGTGCGTGCGCGGCCGCGCCTGCCGCGCCATCGCCTCGATCGAATACGCCGTGGGCCGCGACCAGCTCGACATCGAGGGCCTGGCCGTCAACCGCATCAAGCAGATGCTCGACGCCGACCTCATCACCGACTTCGCCGACCTGTTCTTCCTCACCCGCGACCAGTTGCTCGCCCTGGACCGCATGGGCGAGACCAGCACCGACAACCTCCTGGCCGCCCTCGAACGCGCCAAGGCGCAGCCGCTCAGCCGGGTGTTCTGCGCGCTCGGCGTGCGCGGCACCGGCCGCAGCATGTCCCGCCGCATCGCCGCCCACTTCGGCACCATGGACGCCATCCGCGCCGCCGACGCCGCCGCGATCCAGCAGGTCGAGGGCATCGGCCCGGAGAAGGCCCCCGTGGTCGTCGCCGAACTGGCCGAACTCGACCCCCTGATCGACAAGCTGATCAAGGCGGGCGTGAACATGACCCAGCCCGGCGTGGTCCGCCCCCCGGCCGGCGATTCCGACGGGGCCGAAGCGGCGGGCGAGCCGCTCGACCTGCCGCTGTCGGGCATGTCGGTGGTGGTGACCGGCACGATGACCGGCCCCCTGGCGGCGCTGTCCCGCAACGAGGTCAACGAACTGGTGGAACGGGCGGGCGGCAAGGCGTCGTCGGGCGTGTCGGCCAAGACGTCGCTGGTGGTCGCGGGCGACAAGGCGGGCTCCAAGCGCACCAAGGCCGAGACCCTGGGCGTCCGGGTGGCGACACCGGAGGAGTTCGCCGAACTGGTCGCGGCCTTCCTGTGACCGTCGTGCGGGTGGCCGGCCTGGCCACGGCACGATAGCCCGGGTAAAACGCGAGACCCCAGCCGCCGGACGTCGTCCGGACCGGACGCGACAGGGCGCCCCCCGGATGGTCCGGAGGGCGCCCTCGCGTCGGTGGTGGGATGGGTCCCTATGCGCTCTTGCGCCGCTGGGCCCGCAGGATGGCCAGCCGCTCGTTCAGGACCTCTTCGAGGTCTTCGATCGAGCGTCGCTCCAGCAGCATGTCCCAGTGGGTGCGCGGGGGCTTGGCCTTCTTCTGCTGGGGCTGCTCGGCGTCGACCCGGAGGGCGGGGGAGCCGCAGTGACGGCACTCCCAGCTCGCGGGGATCTCGGCCTCGGCGGCCAGTGGAACGGTGGTGTGGTGACCCCTGGGGCAGGTGTAGGACACCTCCTGGCGGGGTGCCAGATCGGTGTTGCGGTCGTTCTCGTAGCTGGTCGCGCCGAGCCGGGTACCGCGAAGTGCACGCTCGCCCATGTTCTAAGCCTCCTGAGATCCCCCTATACGACACAGCTATAGAGGGGTTGGTCTCCACCGGGTACAACGCCTGATACCGTGTGTGGATTCCCACCCAAGACGTGATCCAATCGCGCTTTTTCCGGCGCTCGTGAACCGATTCGCCGTCAAATCCGTTCTGGCACGTCGTTGCCCGCGGCCCTGATCGCCTTCGGCAGGTTGACCGACGCGAGCAGCACCCCGCCGATGACGAAGAAGATCACCAGCGAGACGATGCCGTACCGGTAACTGTCGGTGAGCTGGAGGGCCAGGCCCAGGGTGAAGGATCCGATGAGCGTCGCACCCTTGTCACTGATCTCGTAGAGGCTGTAATACTCCGCTTCCCGCCCCTTTGGGATCACGTGGGAGAACAACGACCGCGACAGGGCTTGTGTTCCCCCCATCACGATCGCGATGGCGAATCCGAGGGCGAAGAACAGCAGCGGCCGCTCCGGCGGCACGAAATAGGCGGCGGCCACCACCCCGCACCAGCCGGCCAGTGACCAGAGCACGGTCTTGCGGGTGCCGATCCGGACCGCGATCCGGCCCAGCAGGATCGCGCCGAAGAACGCCACGAACTGCACCATGAGGATCGCGCCGATGCGCTCGGTCTCGCCCAGGCGCAGCTCCTGGTCGGCGTAGGTGGCCGAGAAGCTGATGACCGTCTGCACGCCGTCGTTGTAGGCGATGTACGCCAGCAGGAACACCAGCGTCAGCGGATAGCGGGTGACCAGGTCGCGGATGGTGCGCCCCAGCTGGCGGACACTGAGCGCCACGGCCCTGACGGCCCCCTCGTCGGCGGCGGCCTCCCCGCGCCGGTTGCGCAGCCGCAGCAGCGGGATGATCGTGAAGCCGCCCCACCACAGGCCGGCCGAGGCCAGCGCCAGGCGCACGGCCGTGCCGGTCGAGATGCCGATCGCCTCGGCGTTCAGGAACAACCCGAGGTTGACCACCAGCAGCAGGCCGCCGCCCAGGTAGCCGAACCCCCAGCCGCGGGCCGACACGCTGTCGCGTTCCTCGGGTGTGGAGATCTGCGGCAGGAAGGAGTTGTAGACCACGAAGGCCGCCGCGAAGCTGGTCTGGCCGACGATGAACAACACCCCGCCCAGCAGGTACGCCCCGTCGGCGACCAACCACATGAGCAGGGTGGCCGCCGACCCGAGGTAGGCGAAGAACCCCATGATCTCTTTCTTGCGCCCGGTGTGGTCGGCCAGCGCGCCGGCGATCAGCATCACGACGATCTGGCAGACCGCCGCGACGCCGACCACGAACGAGTAGTAGGCCGAGGGCCGGACGTCGAACCCGATCACGTCGACGAACGGCGCCCCGTTGGCGGCCTGCTCGGCGATCTCGGTCAGGTAGGGCCCGAGGAACACGGTCATGACCGTGGTGGGGAAGGCCGAGTTGGCCCAGTCGTACCAGTACCAGCCTTTTTGCTCGCGGGTTCTGGCCTGCGGGCTCTCGTCGATGACCTGGGGGGAAGCCATTCCTACTCGCTCTCAGCCAGTGGGCCACTGGCCGCGTTCGGTGAGCACCTCGCGCAGCCCGGTGATGTTGTCGGTCATGATGCCGTCGACCCCGAGGTCGAGCAGGCGTTCCATGGTCGGCCGGTCGTCGACGGTCCACACGTGGACCTGCACGCCGATCGAGTGGGCGGTGCGGACGAACGCCGGGGTGACCACGCGCAGCCCCCGCCACCCGACGGGCACCTGCGCGCAGGGGATGCCCGAGTGGGCCAGCCGCGCCAGCAGCCGCCCGGAGCCGGCGCGCGCCGAGGCGGTGAGCAGCGCGGCGACGGCGCGGGGACCCATCGCCGAGCACACCTCGGGCCCGCAGGCCCGCCGGGCCTGCGCCAGCCGCATGTCGGAGAAGGAGGTCAGGCACACCCGGTGGGAGGCGCCGGTATGCCGCAGCACCCGCGCCAGCGGCACGATCGCCGGCGACTCCTTCACATCGATGTTGACCCGCACCCCGGGCCAGGTGCCGAGCACGTCCTCCAGCAGCGGGATCTCGTCGACCCCGCCGATGCGGGCCTTGGCGACCTCGCGGTAGGGCAGCCGGGAGATGCGCCCGCGCCGGTCCGTGACCCGGTCGAGGGTGTGGTCGTGGAAGGCGACGAGCACGCCGTCGGCGGTGGCGTGGACGTCGGTCTCGAGGTAGTCGTAGCCCATCGCGACGGCCTTCTCGAAGGCGGCCATCGTGTTCTCGCGCCCCTCGGCGGCCCCGCCCCGGTGGGCGAAGGCCAGCGGCCCGGGATGGTCGAGGAAGGCGAACCGTCGCTGCACGAGCGTGAGTATGCCCGGTGTGCGAGCCCTGTTCCACTCACCTGCCCGCGTGGCGGGTTGTCCCGGTTAGAGGGCCGACCACTCCTGACGGCGGGCCTCGGCCAGGGCGATGGCCGCCGCGACGGAGACGTTGAAGGAGCCGACGCGGCCCACCTGCGGGATGTAGGCGACCGCGTCGGCCGACTCCAGGACGGCGGGGGAGCAGCCGTGGTCCTCGCTGCCGACGACCAGGCACACGTCGCCGGTCAGCTTGGCCTCGTGGAGGGGGAGGGCGTCGCCGGTGAGCTCGATCGCCACGACGGTGAACCCGTCGTCCTTGGCCGCGCGCACGGCCTGGGCGGCCGGGACCGGCTCGTGCCACTCGACCAGCCGGTCGGTGCCCAGGGCGGTCTTCTGCGCCTTGGGGTTGGTCGGCGGGGTGGCGTTGCCGGCCAGCCAGATGACGTCGACGCCGAAGGCGGCGGCCGTACGGAAGATGGAGCCGATGTTGAACGGCCCGGTGACCGATTCGACGATCATCCCGAGGCGGCCGGCCGTGTTGCGCCGCCAGGTGCGGTTGAGCCGCTTGACGTCGGTCGGGCGGAGCTGGCGGCGCGGGTTCGGGGTGCTCATCTGTTGGGCGTCACTTTCAGGATGCGGTAGGCGGCGCGGGAGGCGTGGCGGGTGGCGGTCCAGCCCTGCTCGGTGAGCCACTTCTGCAGGGAGTCGGAGCCGAGGTGTTTCTGCACGACCAGGTAGGCGGCCCCCTCGGGGAGGAGCCGGTCGAGCCAGCGGGTGAGCATGGCGTGGAGGGCGGGCTTGCCGATGCGGATGGCGGGGTTGGACCAGATCGCGGCGAACCGCACGTCGCCCGGCATCTCGTCGGCGTGCACGCACCTTACTTTGTCAAGGCGGGCGGCCGCGGCGTTGCGCGCCGTGAGGTCGAGTGACCGACGGTTGACGTCCACGGCCCAGACGGTCGCCTGCGGCGACCGGGTCGCCATGGTGAGCGCGATCGGCCCGTAGCCGCAGCCCAGATCCAGCAGATCGCCGGAGGCCGGCGGGGGCGGCACCGACTCCAGCAGGATCTTGGTGCCGGTGTCGACGCGGTCGGGGGAGAACACGCCCCGGTCGGTCTCCAGCCGCAGGTGCAGGTCGGGCAGCACCAGCGTGACCGTGGCGGGCCGGCTCTCGGCCTGCGGCCGCTCGTCGAAGTAGTGCACGGGCCGGAACGTTACCCCAGCTTCCGCGGACACGGGTGCCGGCCCGAGGGCGGTCCGCCCCCGGGCCGGCCGGGTCAGGCGGCCTCGTGCCGCCGCTGGCAGTCGATGCAGGTGCGCGCCAGCGGCCGGATCTTGAGCCGCTCGAAGGGGATGACGCCCGCGCAGTCCGCGCAGCGGCCGTAGGTGCCCTCCGCCAGCCGCTCCAGGGCGTGGGACAACTCGGCGACGGCGCGTTCGGCGACGACGATCGAGACGCTCAGCTCCTGCCAGGTGTCGTCGGCGCCGCTGCTGTCGCGCTGCTGCCTGCGCAGCCCGTCGAGGTGGCGGCCGCGCTGCTCCAGTTGGTCCCGCAGTTCCTCGCGCAGCGACTGGATCTGGACGCTGCTGATCGGGGTGGGATGACGAGTGCTCATGATCGTGTGTTCCTTTGCGCGCGCAGGGAGGCGTCGGCACCGGCCCGCACGGGGCGTCTCGGGTGCCGCGCCGAAGAAGAGCCCCGGCTCACGGCCACGGGGCTCGGTGAAGGTCCGGTTATGCGCTGGGCGGGCTGCGCGGTCCCGCGGTGCGGTGTGCCGGGCGCTGCGGATCACGGAACTCGTCGGTGTCCGGGGCCGACGGCGTCACGAGAGGCTGATAGGCGGGCGCGTCGTGGAACCCGCCGCGTAGCGGCCACGACGACGGCGCGTGGTGCTCGCGGGCGGCGCCGGTCTGCGGCGGCAGGCTCGACACGTCGGCGCCCGCGTCGCCCTGGCTCCACACCCGGCCGGAGCCGCCGTTCACCGCGCTCCAGGCGCCGGTCGTCAGCAGTGAGGACGCGATCAGGCACAGCAGGACCAGGACCGTCGCGGCGGCGCTCGCGACGGGCCTTCGTGGTGTTCTCCACGGTCCTGTCATGATGCCGACCATAGCCGAGCGCATCGGGGGAGCGCGCCGGTCGCGGTAGCGGGGTACGGTGGCGCAAACCCCCCGAGCCGGCAGGAGGAGACGTGCGCGGAAGACTGCCCGTCGCGCTGCTCCTGCTGCTGTCGGCCTTCCTGCTGGGGCCGGCCCCGGCGACCGCGGCCCCTGGTCTCCCGGTGGCGATCCCGAATGTGGCGCCCGGCGGCTCCGCGCCGCTCGCCCAGTGGGGCGATCCGGTTCCGGACGCCGATCGTGACACCGCCCCGCCCCGGCTGCGGCCCGGGTGGGGTGTGGCCGCGCCCCTGCTCCTGTCGGCGGTGGTGCCGTCCACCGGGTGGCCGGCTCCGGTCCTGCGGGTGGTCGCGGCCGTCGCCGCGTCCTTCTCCGCCGTGCCGCGACCGGCGGCCGGCCGGGCTCCGGCACGGGCCCCTCCTTCCACGACGCGCTGAGGTCCCTTTTTCCCTTCTGCGATGGCCGTGGAGGCTTTCTCATGTTCCGTGCGCCCTTTTGGCGCGCGGTGGCGGCGTGTGTCGTCGTCGTCACCGCTCTGCTGCTCACGCTCACCCTTTCGCCCCGTCTCGGGCTGGACCTGCGGGGCGGCACCCAGCTCGTGTTCGAGACCCGGGACGGCCAGGCGGCCAAGGCCGACGCCGAGGCCGCCGACCGCGCTGGACGTGCTGCGCCGCCGCGCCGACGCGCTCGGCGTGGTCGACCCGACCCTGCTCCGCTCCGGGGAGCGGCGCATCATCGTCGAGCTGCCCGGTGTGCTCGACCCCCGCCAGGCCGCCGAGGTCATCGGCCGGACGGCGCAGCTCACCTTCCATCCCGTGCTCGGACCGGCCGGGCATTCCGGGCGGGTCCTGGCCGACGAGTCGGGTCAGCCGCTGAGCGTCGGCCCGGCCGCGATCACGGGCGGCGACGTGCGGGACGCCGCCGCGCGCACCGATCCGGCGCAGGGCCCCGGCTGGTTCGTCGGCCTGGACTTCCACGACGCCGGCGCCTGGCGGCGGCTGACGGCCGAGGCGGCGTGCCACGACCCCGGTGATCCCCGGCGGCGGGTGGCCATCGTGCTGGACGAGGAGGTCATCTCCTCGCCCCAGGTCGATCCGAGCGTGGGGTGCCGGGCCGGCATCCCGGGCGGCTCGACGCAGATCACCGGTTCCTTCTCCCCTGAGGAGGCACGTGACCTGGCCATGCTGATCAAGGGAGGCGCCCTGCCCGTCCCGCTGACGTTGATCGAGCAGCGGACCGTCGGGCCCACGCTCGGCGCGGAGGCGATCGAGGCCAGCGCCGAGGCGGGCGTCGCCGGGGTGCTGCTCACGGCGCTGTTCATCGTCGTCGTCTACCGGCTGTCGGGGTTGATGGCGGCGGTCGCGCTGGCGACGTACGGGTTGATCTCCTACGCGGCGCTGGTGGCTCTGGGGGCGACGCTCACCCTGCCGGGCCTGGCCGGGTTCGTCCTGGCGGTCGGCATGGCGGTGGACGCCAACGTGCTGGTCTTCGAGCGGGCCCGGGAGGAGTACGGACGGGCGCCGGGCCGGGGCCTGCGGCCGGTGCTGGATCGCGGTTTCGCCCGGGCGTGGAGCGCGATCGCCGACTCCAACGTCACCACCCTGCTGGCGGCCGGTCTGCTGTTCTGGCTGGCGTCCGGCCCGGTGCGCGGTTTCGGCGTGACCCTGGCGATCGGCGTCTTCGCCGCGCTCGTCTCGGCCATGCTCGTCACCCGTGTGCTGACGCACTCCCTCGCCGGCGTGATCGGCGGGCGGTGGTCGGGGCTGGCCTCGCCCGGCCGGGTCAGGACGTGGATCGTGCGGCGTGACCCCCGGCTGACGGCCGCCGGACGGCGGTGGCTGGCCGGATCGGTGCTGCTGGCCGGGGTGGCCGTGGCGGGGCTGGTCGTGAACGGGCTGAACGTCGGGGTGGAGTTCACCGGGGGCCGGATGGTCGAGTTCACCGCCGCGCGGCCGGTGAGCGGGGAGGTGGCCCGGCAGGCGGTGGCCGAGGCGGGGCACGCGTCGGCCACCGTGCAGACCTCCGTCCAGGCCTCGGGCGCCGAGGTGTCGGTGCGGGCCGGGCAGATCGGCCCGGACGACGTCGCGGCGATCGAACGGGCCCTGGAGGCGCGGGTGGGTGAGGTGACCAAGCAGCGCGACGAGATGGTCGGCCCCAGCCTGGGCGAGGAGTTGCGCCGCAACGCGCTGATCGCGCTCGGCGTCGCGCTGGCGGCGCAGCTGGCCTACCTGTCGGTCCGGTTCCGCTGGACCTTCGCCGCGGCGTCGGTGGCGGCGCTGGTCGTGGACGCGCTGGCGGTGGTCGGCCTGTTCGCCTGGCTGGGCCGGCCGGTCGACGGGGTGTTCCTGGCGGCCATGCTGACCGTCATCGGCTACTCCGTCAACGACAAGGTGGTCGTCTTCGACCGGGTCCGCGAGTTGTGGCAGGCGAGCCCCGCGGCCCGGCTGCCCGACGTGGTGAACGCGGCGATCCTGCAGACGGTGCCGCGAACGGTCAACACCGGGCTGGGGGCGCTGTTCATCCTGGTGGCCCTGGCGGTGTTCGGCGGCGACTCCCTGCGGGACTTCGCCGTCGCGCTCGTCACCGGGATCGTGGTCGGGACCGCGTCCTCGTCGCTGGTGGCCGGTCCTCTCGCGGTCGAGCTCGAACGCTTCAGCGGGCAGCCGCCGCCCGTGCCGCCCGCGCCCCGCCGGGGCCGGATGGGCACCGGAGCCGTGGTCTGAGCCGGGGTGTGAGCCGGGGCGGGTGAGCCGGGCTCGGCGCCCGCGTCAGGGGATGCGGGTGCCGAGCACCAGCGCCGACCCCGCCACCAGCAGCCCGGCGATCACGGCGCCGATGATGAACCGCTGGGTGATCTCCTGGTGGACGACCCGGTAGCCGAGGCTGGTGCCGATCTGGGCGTAGACCTCGCGCAGTTCGTCGCCCGACTCGGCGGTGTAGGCGCGGCCGTTGGTGCCGTCGGCGAGCGTCTGGAGGGTCTGCTTGTTGACCGGCACCTGGACGCTGCGGCCGTCGATGGCGACGGTGCCCTCGGGGGTGCCGTAGGCGATGGTGGAGACCGGGACCTTGCCGCCGGCGGCGGCCTCGACGGCCTCGTTGACCGACCGGCCGCTGGTGTTGTCGCCGTCGGACAGCAGCACGATGGCGGCGGGCGGCGGGTCGGTGACGGCCTGCTGGTCGAAGGACCTGATGGCGTCGAGGGAGTTGAAGACGGCCTCGCCGATGGCGGTGCCGGGCCGGGTGGTCAGGTTGCGGATGGTGTTGATGACGGCGGCGTGGTCGGTGGTGGGCGGGATGGCCACGGCGGCGGAGCGGGCGAAGGAGACGACGCCGACGTTGAAGCGTTCGGGCAGGTCCTGGACGAAGCGTTCGGCGGCCTGGCGGGCGGCGACCATGCGGGTCGGGGCGACGTCGGCGGCCTCCATCGAGAGCGAGATGTCGACGGCGATCATGATGGTGGCGCGGTCGCGCGGCACCCGCACCTCGTCGGCGGGCCGGGCGGCGCCGAGCACGAGCAGGCTCATCATGGCCAGGAACAGCCCCGCGGTCAGGTGGCGGCGCCAGCCGGGCTTCTCGGGCGCGACCAGGGCCAGCAGGGCCAGGTTGGTGAAGCGGACCGCGTAGCGGCGCCGGACGTACTGCATGATCACGTAGACCACGGCGAGGGCGGCCAGCGCGGCGAACAACCAGAGCCACGCGGGGGACAGGAAGATCATGCGCGGGCCCTCCGGGCCATCAGATGGGCGGTTCGGCGCTGCCGGAGCACGAACTGGGCGATGTCGGTCATCCAGTCGCGGTCGGTGCGCAGGACGAGGTGTTCGGCGCCGGCGCGGCGCAGCGCGGCCCGGTTGTTCTCGCGCTGCTCGGCGGCGGCCTCGGCGTAGCGTTCGCGGACGCGCCGGGTGAGGTGGATGTCGCGGTGGCGGCCGGTCTCCGGGTCGAGCAGGGTGATCTGGCCGACGTCGGGCAGTTCGAGTTCGCGCGGGTCGATGACCTCGATGGCGAGCACCTGCTGGCGGGTGGCCAGGCGGCGGACGGGCCGTTCCCAGTCGGCGGGGTCGTCGAGGAAGTCGGAGACGACCACGCGCATGCCGCGGCGGCGGTGGGCGGCGGCGAGCATCTCGATCGCGCCGCCCAGGCTGCTGCTGCCCGTGGACCTCGGGGCGTCGGTGAGCGACTGGAGCAGGCCGAAGAGGTTGGCGCGGCCGGGCCGGGCGGGGTAGCGGTGGACCTCCTCGCCGTGCAGAACGTAGGCGCCGAAGCGGTCGCCGACGCGGCTGGACAGGAAGCCGAGTGCGCCGACGGCGTGGATGACCAGGGTGCGCTTGTCCATGTCGGCGGTGCCGAAGTCCATGCTGGCGGTCAGGTCGACCAGCGCCCAGGTCTCCAGTTCGCGGTCGGAGATGAGGTCGCGGACGTGCGGCACGGTGGTGCGGGCGGTGACGTTCCAGTCCATCCGCCGGGTGTCGTCCTCGCCGGGGACGTAGACGCGGGTGTCGCCGAACTCGCTGCCGGGGCCGGGCAGCAGGCCCAGGTGGCCGCCCTGGAGGAGACCGTCGAGCCGGCGCACGACGGTCAGCTCCAGTTTGCGCAGCGCGGAGTCGGCGCCCTTCATCGCTGGCCCTGGTTCCAGACGACCAGCGGCGGCGGCACGGAGTGGAGGATCTGGCGGACGACGTCTTCGGGTTCGATGCCGTCGGCCAGCGCGTCGAAGGTGAGCATGAGCCGGTGGGACATGACGTCGACGGCGACGTCGCGGATGTCGTCGGGCAGCAGGTAGTCGCGTCCGCGCAGCAGCGCCAGGGCGCGGCCGGCGGCGACCAGGCCGAGGGTGGCGCGGGGGCTGACCCCGATCTCGATGGTCTCCTCCAGTTCGCGCAGCCCGTAGTCGGCGGGCGCGCGGGTGGCCATCACCAGGCGGACGACGTAGTCGGCGACCAGCTGGTGGACCGACACCGCCTCGGCCGACTTCTGCAGCGCGAGCAGGCGCGGCGCGTCGAGGACCGGGTCGGGCGTCGGCGGGGTGACGCTCATGCGGTGGAGGATCTCCAGCTCCTCGTTGGCGGTGGGGTGGCCGACGCGGACCTTGAACAGGAACCGGTCGCGCTGCACCTCGGGCAGCGGGTAGACGCCCTCGGACTCGATCGGGTTCTGGGTGGCCAGCACGACGAAGGGGCGCGGCAGCGGGTGGGTGACGCCGGCCAGGGAGACCTGGCGTTCGGCCATGACCTCCAGCAGCGCCGACTGCACCTTCGCCGGGGCGCGGTTGATCTCGTCGGCGAGCAGGAAGTTGACGAACACGGGCCCGAGCTCGACGTCGAAACGCTCGGTGCCGGGGTGGTAGACGCGGGTGCCGACGATGTCGCTGGGAACCAGGTCGGGGGTGAACTGGATGCGGGCGAACGTGCCGCCGACCACGGTGGCCAGGGTGGATGCGGCCAGCGTCTTGGCCACGCCGGGCACGCCCTCCAGCAGGCAGTGGCCGCGCGCGAGCAGGGCGACCAGGAGCCGTTCGACCATGTGATCCTGCCCGACGATGACCCGCCGCACCTCGGCCAGGGCGTCGCGCAGCGCGCCCATGTCGGCGTCGGTCGAGGCGCCGCCACCCGCGGGCATGTTCGCCGGCACGACGGACGTGCCCGGCCCTTCATCAGCAACCATCATGCGTGTTATTCAATCGTGACTTGGCGGGAAAGACCATGGTCTCACCCTGCCCGTTGCGATCGCCGGGAACACTCTGTGCATTGGGCGGGTTCCGGCACGAGCCACGACCGGCCTTCGGCCGTCCGCGTCTCGTTGTGTTTTGATGGGGTGTGGCCACTCCTCTCCAGTATGGCGACCCGCCGCGACTGGGTCCGTTCGTCCTGCAGGCGCGTCTGCAGTCGGCTCCGGCGGGTCTGGTCTACCTGGGGCAGGCGCCCGACGGGCGGGCGGTGTCGGTGGTGGTGCTGACGCGCGGCGCGGCGCTCGACGCGGCGGCCCGCGACCGGTTCGTGACCGGCATCAAGGAGGCCGAGTCGGCCCGGTCGGGGGTGCGGGGCCTGCTGTCGCGGGTGCGGCGGGCGAGCCCGGCCACGCCGTTCGTGGTGGCGTGGGACGGCGGTGAGGCGCCGTGGGCGGCGACGCCGTTCGTGCCGGGCGGGCCGGGGGCCGAGAAGTTCCTCGAACCGGTCATGGTGTCGGGCATGCTGATCGGCGACCGGCACGGCCCCGACTTCGTGCCCTACTGGCTGGGCGACCGCAATCCGGCGCTGCCCGCGCCGCCTCCTCCGGCTCCGCCGCCGACGGCGACGCCGCGTCAGGTGGCGATGGCCTCGGCGGTGCTGGCCGTGCTGGTGCTGCTGCTCCTGGTGATGATGTGGTTGTTCCTGTTCCGGGGCGACGACGAGGCGATCCCGGCGCAGCCGCTGCCGCCGACGGTGTTCGTGCCGACGCCGCCGCCGGTGCCCGAGCAGTCGGAGCCGACGCAGCCCTCGCCCTCGCCGGGTCCGAGCGAGGGACGCAGCCCGACGCCGCTTCCCGGTGGCTCCGACGACCCCGGCGACGCCATCTAAGCGTACGCTTACTCCTCATGGAGTTGTGGGACACGGTCGAGCCCCCGGCCGCGCGCCGCCTGGTGGCGGGCGCGGTGGACCTGTTCGCCGAGCGCGGCTTCGGCGGCGCCTCGACGCGCGACATCGCCGCGGCGGCCGGGCTGAGCCCGGGGGCGATGTACGTCCACTTCCCCTCCAAGGCCGAGCTGCTGGCGCGGATCGTGCTGATCGTGCACGAGGCGGCCCTCCAGGCGGTGTCGGCGGCCGCCGCCCAGGCGGACGCGCCGGCCGCCCGCCTCCGCGCCCTGGTCTATACGCTGGCCCGGTTCCACGCCGCTCACCAGCGCGGATGCCGGGTCGTGCAGAACGAGCTCGGCGCGCTGGCCCCCGATGACTGGGCCCGGATCCGGGTGGAGCGCCGCCGCGTTGAGGCGCTGTTCCGCGACGAGGTCGCCGCCGGGGTCGCCGCGGGCGTCTTCGAGGCGGCCGACGTCGCCGGCACCGCCCGCGCGATCGTGTCGATGTGCGTGGACGTGGCCCGCTGGTACCGCCCCGGCGGCCCCGACAGCCCCGAGGACGTCGGCGCGCTGTACGCCCATCTGGCCCTGCGGATGGTCCGGGCGCTACCCTGACTAAGCGATCGCTTAGCGGGAGGGTGTCATGCGGCGGACGGTGTACACGGCGGACCACGAGGCGTTCCGGGAGTCGGTCAGGGAGTTCGTGGCCCGCGAGGTCGAACCCCACGCCGCCCGGTTCGCCGAGGAGCGGCTCATCGGGCCGCCGGTGTGGCGCGCGGCCGGCCGCCTGGGCCTGCTCGGGCTGGAGATCCCCGAGGAGTACGGCGGCGGCGCGGCCGGCGACTACCGCTTCAACGCCGTGCTGCACGAGGAGCTGGCCGCCCACGGGATGGCGCTGGCCTCCGGGTTCGGCATCCACTTCGACATCGTCGCCCCCTACCTGGTCGACCTGACCACCGAGGAGCAGAAGAAGCGCTGGCTGCCCGGCTTCTGCTCCGGAGAGCTGGTCACCGCCATCGGCATGACCGAGCCCGGCGGCGGCTCCGACCTGGCGGCCCTGACCACCACCGCCGTACGCGACGGCGACGACTGGGTGCTCAACGGGTCCAAGACGTTCATCACCAACGGCGTCCAGGCCGGGCTGGTGGTCGTCGCGGCCCGCACCGGCCCCGGCAAGAAGGGCATCACGCTGTTCGGCGTCGAGGCCGGCATGCCCGGCTTCGAGCGGGGCCGCAAGCTCGACAAGATGGGCCAGCCCGAGGCCGACACCGCCGAGTTGTTCTTCCGCGACGTCCGCGTCCCGGCCGCCAACGTCATCGGGCCGGTCGACGGCGGGTTCGTCGCGATGATGGAACGCCTGCCGCAGGAACGGCTCGGCGCGGCCGTCGCCAACCTGGCGCACGCCTGGTCGGCGCTGGCCGAGACACTCGCCTACGTGCGGGAACGCCGGGCGTTCGGGCAGCCGGTCGGGTCCTTCCAGTACAACAAGTTCACCCTCGCCGGCCTGGTCACCGAACTGGAGGTGACCCGCGCCTACGTCGACCAGTGCGTCGCCGCCCACGCCGCCCGCGAGCTGAGCGCCGTCGAGGCGGCCAAGGCCAAGTTGTGGTCGTCGGAGGTGCAGTGGCGGGTCCTGGACGCGTGCGTGCAGCTGTTCGGCGGGTACGGCTACATGCGGGAACACCGGGTCGCGCGGGCGTGGGCCGACGCGCGGGTGACCCGCATCTGGGCCGGGTCGAGCGAGATCATGCGCGAGATCATCGGCCGGGACCTGGGGTTGTAGATGGACTACGCGCACTGGGACGAGATGCCGACCCGCTGGCGGGACAACGACGTCTACGGCCACCTGAACAACGTCGTCCACTACGAGCTGATGGACTCGGTGATCAACCGCTGGCTGATCTCCGAGGCGGGCCTCGACCCGATGACCGGCCCCTCCATCGGGCTCTGCGTCGAGTCGCGCTGCACCTACACCGCCGAGGCCGCCTACCCGGCGGTCATCCGCGTCGGGCTGCGCGTCGGCAGGCTCGGCACCTCCTCGGTCCGCTACGAGCTGGGCCTGTTCGAGGGCGGTCGGGCGCTGGCCGAAGGGGAGTTCACCCACGTGTTCGTCGACCGCCGCACCCGCCGGCCCGCGCCGATCGAGGGCCGGATGCGGGCGGCGATGGAGAGGCTGGTGGTCGCGTGAAGGTCCGTTCGGCCGTGCTGGCGCAGACGGGCCGGCCCCTGGACGTCCGGGAGCTGACCCTCGACCCGCCGGGCGAGGGGGAGCTGCTGGTCCGGATCGAGGCGGCGGGGTTGTGCCACTCCGACCTGTCGGTGATCGACGGGTCACGGCCGAGGCCGCTGCCGATGGCGCTCGGGCACGAGGCGGCCGGGGTCGTCGCCGCGTCGCGCTCGCCGGAGTTCGCGGACGGCGACCACGTGGTGCTCACCTTCGTCCCGGCCTGCGGCGCCTGCCCGCCGTGCGTGTCCGGGCGGCCCGCGCTGTGCGTGCCGGGCGCGGCGGCCAACCGGGCCGGTTCCCTGCTGGGCGGCGGCCGGCGGCTCGGCGAGGTGTTCCACCACCTGGGGGTGTCGGCCTTCTCCGAGTACGCCGTCGTGTCGGCCCGCTCGGCGGTGAAGGTGCCCGCGGGCCTGCCGTTCGAGGTGGCGGCGCTGTTCGGCTGCGCCGTGCTGACCGGCGCGGGGGCCGCGCTGCACGCCGCCGGGATCGGGCCGCGTGACAGCGTGGCGGTGTTCGGGCTCGGCGGGGTCGGCCTGTCGGCGCTGCTGGCGGCGAAGGCGGCCGGGGCGGGCACCCTGATCGCCGTCGACGTGGTGGAGGGCAAACGCGACCTGGCCCTGGCGCTGGGGGCCACGCACGCCGTACCGGGCGGAGAGCACGCCGTCGAGCACGTCCGGGACCTGACCGGCGGGGGAGCGGTGAAGGTCGTCGACACCACCGGCGTCGCGCCGGTACTGGCGCAGGCCTACGCGGCCACCGCCCCCGGCGGCGTCACCGTGACCGTCGGCCTGCCCGCCCCCGGCGCCGGGCTCACCATCCCCGCCCTGTCGCTGGTCGCCGAGGAGAAGACGCTGCGCGGCAGCTACCTGGGGTCGTGCGTGCCGCGCCGCGACGTGCCCCGCTTCATCGGCATGTACACCTCAGGCGTGCTCCCGGTCGACCGCCTGCTGTCGGGCCGGCTGAGGCTCGACCAGGTGAACGAGGGCTTCGACCGGCTGAGGAGCGGCCAGGCCGTCCGGCAGGTGGTTTTAATGCGTTGAGCCTCACGTAACGGGAGTCCCTAGGGTCGGCCGCATGAGACTCAACGTGATCGACACCCTCACGCGGATGCGCGAGATCTTCGCCACCCCGTTGCCCGGCCGGGCCGACGGCCTGCGGGAGCTGCTGCGGCCGATGGCCGCCGCGATGCCGTGGCTGACCACCGGGGACCTGGCCGACTTCCACCACCGGGGGTCGGGGTTCCGCACCGACCGCGACGACGACCGCTACCTGCCGGCGCTCGACCGGCTCGACGGCGTGCCCGCCCGGATCGAGGCCGCCCTGCGCCGCGCCTGGGACCACCAGGCAGCCGCGGTGCCCGGCATCAGGGTCGCCGACATCGTGAACGTGCTGCTGGTGCTCGGCGACCCCGACGACGCCTACCTGACCGAGACCAGCCACGGCTACTTCGGCATGGGCGGCATCCCCGGCTGGATCCACCTCACCGTGTGGCCGACCGAGGAGAGCGTGGCCGGGATCGTGGACTGCGCGGTGCACGAGTTCCACCACAACGTGCGCTACGCCAACGTGACGTGGGACCCGCCGACCGTGCAGCTGGGCGAGCAGATCGTCTCCGAGGGGCTGGCCGACGCGTTCGTGGCCGAACTGGGCGGGACCCCCGGCTACTGGGCGGGCCCGCTGCCCGAGGGGGAGTTCGAGGGGGCGTACACGACGATCGTGAAGAACCTGTCGCTGACCGGGATGCACAACTTCTCCGCCTACGTCCACGGCGACGCGGCCGCGGCGCGGTTCGGCGGCACGCCCGTCGGGCTGCCCGCCATGGCCGGATATCCGGTCGGCCGCCGCATCGTCGAGGCGCACCTGGCGGCGACCGGGCTGACCGCCGCGCAGTCGACCGCCCTGCCCAGCGCGCAGATCATCGCGAACGCGGGGCTATAGTTCTCGGCCGTGACCTGGGGACATATCGCACTTCTGCTGGTGGCCGCGATGGCGGCCGGATGGGTCGACGCCGTGGTGGGGGGTGGCGGGCTGCTGCAGCTGCCCGCGCTGCTGCTGGCCGGGCTCACCCCGGTCGAGGCCCTGGCCACCAACAAGAGCGCCTCGGTCCTCGGCACGGCCAGCGCCGCCTACACCTACGCCCGCCGGACCGGCGTCGACCGGATCGCCGTCCCGGCCGGGGTGGCGGCGGTGCTGAGCTCGGCCGGCGGGGCGCTGCTGGCGGGGCTGCTGGACGCGGCGGTGCTCAAGCCGCTGATCATCGTGGTGCTGGTCGGGGTGGCGGCGTTCGTGGCCTGGCGGCCCTCCTTCGGCGAGGTCGCCGACCCCGCGCTGCGGACCCGGGGCCGGCTCGCGGCGGCGCTGCTGGCGGCGGGCGGGGTGATCGCCTTCTACGACGGGCTGATCGGGCCCGGCACCGGCACCTTCCTGATCATCGCGTTCACCTCGCTCGTCGGGATGGACTTCGTCCGCGCCTCCGGCACCGCGAAGATCATCAACATGGGCACCAACGTGGGCGCGATCGCGGTGTTCGCCGCCCAGGGGCACGTGGTGTGGGCGCTGGGGCTGGCGATGGGCGTGGCGAACATCGCCGGCGCCCAGCTCGGCGCGCGGATGGCGCTCAAGCGGGGCGCCGGCTTCGTCAGGGCCGTTCTGCTGACTGTGGTGTCGGCGCTGGTGCTGCGGCTGGGCTGGGATCTGCTGTAGCGACGGGCCGGAGCGCTCCCGCGGCCAGCGCCACGAACAGGGCCATCACCGCGGGCACCCCGAGGGCGAACGGCAGGCCGGTGAACTCGGCCAGGCCGCCGATCAGGACCGGGCCGGCGAGCAGGCCGGCGTACCCGAGGCTGGCGACGCGGGCCAGCGCCCGGCCGCTGGTGGCCGGGTCGCGGTGCCCGGCGGCGGAGAACACCTGCGGGATGATGCACGACAGCCCCGCCCCGAACAGGCCGAACCCGGCGATGCCCGCCACCGGGTGGCCGATCAGCAGCGCGGCCAGCAGGCCGGTCCCGGCCAGCGCGCCGCAGCAGCGCACCAGCACGACCGGGCCGAGCCAGGCCGCGAGCCGGTCGCCGGCGAACCGGCCGATCGTCATCATGATCGAGAAGGCGGCGTATCCGGCCGCGCCCACGCTCTCGTCCGACAGCAGGTCCTCGACCAGGTAGACCGAGCTCCAGTCGGCCATCGACCCCTCGCCGACCAGGCAGCAGAAGGCCAGCACGCCCAGGAACAGCACCCATCCGGCCATCGCGTTGCCGGTCTTGCCGGGCGCCTGCTGCGCCGGGGCGCGCGACAGGTCCAGCTCGTCGGGCAGCGCCATGCGGGCGCAGGCGATCGAGACGACCAGGATGAGGGCGCCGACCGTCGCGAACGTCGCGGCCACACCGGCGCCCGCGTGCGCGAACAGCCCGCCGGTGGAGGCCCCGAGGAACCCTCCGACGGAGAAGACGGCGTGGAAGGAGGACATGATCGGGCGGCGGTAGTGGCGTTCGACGATGACCGCGTTGGCGTTCATCGACACGTCCAGCACGCCGTGCACGACGCCGAAGGCCAGCAGCGCCGCGGCGAGCCCGATCAGGCCCGGCGCGAAGGCGGGCAGCACCAGCACGGGGCCTTGAAGCAGCGCGACGGGGATCATGACGCGGCGGGAGCCGTAGCGGTCGACCAGGCGGCCGACGGCCTGCATGCCGGCGATGGCGCCGGCGGCGATGCCCAGCAGGGCCAGGCTCAGTTCGCCCTCGCTGAGGTGGAGGTCGGATTTGATGGCGGGGATGCGGGAGGTCCAGGTGCCCAGGGCGACCCCGGAGATCAGGAACAGCCCGTAGACGGCCACGCGGGCGCGCAACAACATGTGGGGGTTTGCCCTCTCAGGCGGTGATGACGGTGACGCCCGCTCCGGTGAGGGCGTCGTGTTCGTCCGGCGGGACGCCGGTGTCGGTGACGACGACGTCGAGCCCGGTGAAGGAGCAGACGGCGCCGAAGGCGGTGCGGGTGAACTTGCCGGAGTCGCAGGCCACGATGACGCGCCGGGCCGAGGCGATGGCGGCCTGCTTGACCGCGACGTCCTCCAGGTCGTGGGCGGTGACGCCGTGCTTGGCCGACAGGCCGCAGCACCCGATGACGGCGGTGTCGAACCGCAGCGCCCGCAGCGACGCCTCGGCGAGCGGGCCGACGAAGTTGAGCTCGACCGGCCGCACTTCCCCGCCGGGCATGACGAGTTTCACCCGCGGCGCGGTGGCCAGTTCGTTGGCGCACCGCAGGGCCAGCGGCAGCACGGTCAGCCGGCGCTCGTGCACCGCCCGCGCCACCTCCAGCAGGGTCGAGCCGCCGTCCAGGACGACGGCCTCCCCGTCGGCCAGCAACCCGGCCACGGCCTGGGCGATGCGCTTCTTGGCGTCGACCGCCTCCAGCTCGCGGGCCCCGTAGGGCGGTTCCTCGCCGCGCAGCAGCAGGCTGAGCGCCCCGCCCCTGACCCGGCGCACGACGCCCTGCTGGGCGAGTTCGTCGAGGTCGCGGCGGATGGTCATCTCGGACACGCCGTAGTGGACGGCCAGGTCGGCCACCGTGACGCTGTCGGCCGACCGCAGCGTGCCCATGATCGCGTTGAGCCTTTCGGCACTTTCCATGTGTTCATTTGAACACGAGATATGTTCGATCGGCAATATGGGACAGACTGGACGCCATGCGTGCCGGCCGGTTGCTCTCCCTGCTGCTGCTCCTGCAGACCCGGGGGCGGATGACGGCGGCGGAGTTGTCCGCCGAGCTGGAGGTGTCGATCCGCACCGTCTACCGCGACGTCGAGGCGCTGTCCTCGGCCGGGGTGCCCGTCTACGCCGACCGGGGCCCCGCCGGCGGCTACCAGCTCCTCGACGGCTACCGCACCCGGCTGAACGGCCTGACCGAGGCCGAGGCGTCGTCGTTGTTCCTGGCCGGGCTCCCCGGCCCGGCCGCCGAACTCGGGCTGGCCGAGGTCGCGGCCGCCGCCGAGCTCAAGCTGCTGGCCGCGCTGCCGCCGGGCCCCCGCTCGCAGGCGGCCCGGATGCGCGAGCGGTTCCTGCTGGACGTGCCGGGCTGGCACCGGGGGGCCGACGCCGCGCCGTTCCTGGCCGAGGTCGCCTCGGCGGTGTGGGAGCAGCGGCCGCTGCGGCTGGCCTACCGGCGGTGGGGGCCGGCCGACGTGTCCCGGGACGTGCTGCCCTACGGACTGGTGCTCAAGGGCGGGTCCTGGTACCTGGCGGCCGAGTGCGAGGGGTCGATGCGGACCTACCGGGTGGCCCGCATCCTGTCGGTGACCGAGCTGCCGGGTCGCTTCGAACGGGCCGACTTCGACCTGCCGGCGTTCTGGGAGAAGTTCTCCGCCGAGTTCGCCACCCGCCTGTACACCGGGACGGCCCGCATCCGGCTCGCGCCCGGGGGAGAGGGGCTGCTGGCGTACACGATCGGGGAGGAGCGGGCCGCCCCCGCGCTGGCCCTGGCCGAGCCCGACCCCGGGCGGCCGGGGTGGACGGTGCTGGAGATCCCCGTCGAGGGGCTGAACGGCGCGCGCTGGACGCTGTTGCGGATGGGGGCGCTGATCGAGGTGCTCGGGCCGCCGGACCTGCGCGCGATGATGGCCGAGGCGGCGCTCGGCATGGCGGAGATGTACCGCTGAACTTACTTTGTAAAGGTGGCGGGTTAGTGCGGTCGAACCTTTGCCTGCAAAAAGCCTCACACCGACGGTAAATGGTTTGCTCCGGACGGGGCCGGATGGCGACGATGGGCCGGGCGCTCTGCCATGGGGGCCGGAGCGCCTCTTTTTCAGAGAGGCCGACGTCTGTTGGATGTCTGGTTCGAGGAGGCCGGTTCCGGGGCTCCTGTCGTGCTGCTGCATTCGAGTGCCGCCGACGCGCGCATGTGGGACCCGCTCTGGCCGGAGCTGGCCGCGCGCTTCCGCGTGGTCCGGCTGGACTTCCGCGGCTTCGGCCGCAGCCCGTGGGCGGCCCAGGAGCCCTACACCGACGCCGGTGACGTGGCCGACGTGCTCGACGGGCTGGGCGTGCGCGAGGCCGCCGTGGTCGGCGCCTCGCACGGCGGCCGGGTGGCGCTGGAGGTGGCCACCGCGCGCCCCGACCTGGTGGGGCGGCTGGTGCTGCTGGCCGCCGGGATGGGCCTGCCGCCGACGCCGGAGCTGCGCGCGTTCGGCCAGGCCGAGGACGCGTTCATCGAGGCGGGCGACGTCGAGGGGGCCGTGCGCCTGAACGTCGACACGTGGCTGGGACCCGAGGCGGGGGAGGCCGAGCGGATCTGGGTGGCGGAGATGCAGCGCACCGCTTTCGAGCTGCAGCTGGCCGCCGATCCGGAGCCCACGGCCGGGCATCTGCCGATTGACCTGGCGGCGATCACCGCGCCGGCGGTCGTGGTGTCCGGCGCCCATGACCTGCCCTACTTCCAGGACACGGCCCGCACGATCGCGGCGGGGCTGGCGTCGGCGGAGCTGGTGGAGCTCGCCTGGGCGGGTCACCTGCCGTCGATCGAGCGGCCCGGCGAGGTGACGCGCCTGCTGCTGGACCGGCTCGGCGATCTCAGTGGTTGAGGGTTGACATGCCGGCCGCGTTGTAGCGGTCGCCGGCGACCTGGTCGGCCAGGTCGCCCAGGGTGGCCAGCTCGGCCCCCGACAGGGTGAGGCCGGTGGCGGCGAGGTTCTCCTCGACGCGGGCGGCGCGGCGGGTGCCGGGGATGGGCACGACGTCGTCGCCCTGGGCCAGCACCCACGCCAGGGCGACCTGGGCGGCGGTGGCGTCGTGGGCGCGGGCGACGGCGGCTACCTCGCCGACCAGGGCCATGTTGGCCTTGAGGTTGGCGTCCTCCCAGCGCGGGTTGGTGCGGCGGAAGTCGTCTTCGCGCAGGTCGCCGAGGTCGACGGCGCCGGTGAGCAGGCCGCGGCCGAGAGGGCTGTAGGGGACCAGGCCGATGCCCAGTTCGCGCAGCGTCGGCAGCAGGTCGGCCTCGATGTCGCGGGTGAACAGCGAGTATTCGTACTGCCCGGCGGTGACCGGGTGGACGGCGTGGGCCCGCCGCACGGTCTCGGGCGCGGCCTCGGAGATGCCCAGGAAGCGGACCTTCCCGGCGTTGACGAGTTCCTTCATGGCGCCCCAGGTGTCCTCGACAGGCACGCGGGGGTCGACGCGGTGCTGGTAGTAGAGGTCGATGTGGTCGACGCCGAGGCGGGCCAGGGAGGCGTCGGCGCAGGCGCGCACGTAGTCGGGGTGGCCGTTGACGCCCAGGCGGGTGCCGTCGTCGGCGCGCTGGATGCCGAACTTGGTGGCGATGACGACCTGGTCGCGGCGGTCCCGCACGGCCCGGCCGACGAGCTTCTCGTTGGTGAAGGGGCCGTAGGCGTCGGCGGTGTCGAGCAGGGTGACGCCGAGGTCGAGGGCGCGGTGGATGGTGGCGAGGGATTCGGCGTCGTCGCCGGGGCCGTAGAAGTCGCTCATGCCCATGCAGCCGAGCCCGAGGGCGGAAGTGGTGAGGCGTCCGAGTGTGCGCGTCTCCATGTCTGCTCCTTCATTACTTTGTAAAGCCGGTGGGCTGTTAGCGTTCACCCACCCCCCACCCCACAACCTATCGACGACGGGTGAGCCGATTTTGTCGGTGGCGGGGTGCACTATGGCGGGCATGGCCACGTGGCAGGAGATCGAGAACGACGCCCCGGAGTTCGCAGCACGCTTTCTGCGGCTGTTCGACGCGGGCAAGCACAAGACCATGGCGACACTGCGCCGCGACGGCTCGCCGCGGATCAGCGGCACCGAGACGCAGTTCACGCAGGGGGAGTTGTGGCTGGGGTCGATGACCAAGGCGGTGAAGGCGGCCGATCTGCTGCGTGACGGCCGCATGGCGCTCCACGGCCCGACGGCCGATCCGGGGGAGGAGGGGTCGGGCACCTGGCCGGGTGAGGCGAAGCTGTCGGGGCGCGCGGTGGAGGTGACCGATCCGCTGGTGGTGAAGTCGGTGGTGGGCGGGGAGCCGGGGGAGTCGCACCTGTTCCGGGTGGAGATCGAGGGTGCGGTGATCACGCGGGTCGAAGACGCGATGCTGGTGATCGAGAGCTGGGCGCCGGGCCGTGGGGTGAGTGTGGTCCGCCGCCGCTAGTGCCCCATCGGCCGCCCGTGTTCTTCCCCTCCTGCGGGCGGCCGATGGGTACGGGTCTTTCTTCTTCCGTTACGGCTCCGCCTGGCCGGCGCCGAGGGCCGTGTCCGGTCCGCGCCGCCGGCGGCGCCGACCGGACGTGTTCCGGTTCGGCGGGTTACGGGGACGGGGTGGCCTGACGGGGGCCGGGACGATGCGCCGATGGTGGGCGGGTCCGTTCGCCCGGCGGCCTGGGTTCGTTCGCCGGTGGGCCGGGTTTCTTTGCTGGGGTGTGCGGGTTCCGTCAAGGCGGGCCTGGCCGCTTTCGAGGAGCGGGCCTGACCGGGCGCCGGGATGACCTGCCGGGTGCCGAGGGTTTGGTTTTCCGGTTGCCCGGCCGGGCCGGTGGGTGCGGGGTGGTCGAGGGTCAGGTGATGGAGAAGCCGCCGTCGACGCAGATGTTCTGGCCGGTGACGAAGGCGGCGGCGTCGGAGGCGAGGAAGACGGCGATGCCGGCGTAGTCGTCGGGGAGGCCGTTGCGGCCGATGGCGTGGCGGGCGGCGAGGGCCTCGACGCGGCCGGGGATGGCTTGGACGGCTTCGGTGAGGGGGGTGAGGACGAAGCCGGGGAGGATGGTGTTGGCGGTGACGCCGTGGGGGCTCCAGGCTTCGGCCTGGGAGCGGGACAGGCCGCCGATGGCGGCTTTGGCGACGCCGTAGGCGCCGCTGTTGCCGAAGGCGCGGTGGGTCTGCTGGGAGCCGATGTTGATGATGCGGCCCCAGCCGCGGCGGGCCATGCGGGGTGCGTGGTGCTGGCCGAGGCGGTAGGGGGCGGTGAGGTTGACGGCGATGGTCTGCTCGTAGTCGCCGGGGGTGAGTTCGCCCATGGGGTGGCGGATGTTGTTGGCGGCGCTGGTGACGAGGATGTCGGTGTCGGGGACGGTTTCGCACAGGCGGGTGATGTCGTCGGGGTCGCCCATGTCGGCTTGGACGGCGGTGGCGGTGACGCCGTGGGCGTGCAGGCGGGTGAGGGCCTGGTCGAGGTGGGTCTGGCGGCGGGCGGCGATGGTGATGTGGGCGCCGGCGCCGCCGAGGGCGCGGGCGATGGCGTAGCCGATGCCGCTGCTTCCGCCGGTGATGAGGGCGGTGCGGCCGTGGAGGCCGAACAGGTCAGTGAGGTAGGGGGCGGCCGCATTGTTCATGACCGCTCATTCTATCGTCGGATGATCCGAGTTCTTCGGTCATGACGTCGCTGATCCGTTGCATGACGCGGCGCATGTCGCGGAGGGTGGCGGTGTCGAGGCGGGTGAGGAGCTGGCGCCAGTTGGCGGTGCCGGCGTCGAGCATCTCGTCGGTGAGGGTGCGGCCTTCGGTGGTGAGGGTGAGGCGGCGGACGCGGCGGTCGGCGGGGTCTTCGCGGCGGGAGACCAGGCCGTGGGCGACGAGGCGGTCGACGATGCCGGTGAGGGTGCCCAGGCCGATGCCGAGTTCGCGGGCGAGTTCCTGGCCGGAGGCCGATTCCTGGAACGACAGCGCGACGATGACCTTGAGCTGCTGCATGGTGAGGGTGGTGGCGAGCAGGGGCAGGGAGCGGTCGCGGGCGAAGAAGCGCCCGAGGAGGCGCTGGGTGTCGGCGATCCAGTCGATGAGCTGGGCGCGTTCATCGGCGGGTGGTGCGCCGTCGGTGGTGTCGTGGTTTCTCACGTTTGCCTTCGGTGGGCGGTCGCAAACCTGAGAAGGTTATCAGGAACGCCATGTGACATTAAATATTCGTGCGACGCGAAGTGTTAGGGTGAGCCGCACTAATCTTCCGGCCCACCTTCTGTCAAGGAGCCTTCGCGCATGACCTTCCTGGCCAGGCTGAGCCTCGCCAACCGCAGTCTGGTGATCATGATTGCGGTGGTGGCCAGCGCTCTCGGCGCCTACGCCATCCCCTCGTTGAAACAACAGCTGTTCCCGTCGCTGGAGTTCCCGGGGGCGTTCGTGGTGGCGCGGTACGCCGGCGCGGCGCCCGACATCGTCGAAGACCAGGTCACCAAGCCTATCGAGAACAGCTTCCAGGGCATCGCCGGGGTGACGCAGATCTCCTCGACGTCGAGTGAGGGCTTGGCCTCCATCCAGGTGGCGTTCGAGTTCGGCACCGACATCGACGAGGCCATCGGCCAGATGGAGCAGTCGATCTCCCGGATCGAGGCGACGCTGCCCGCCACGGTCGACCCGCAGGTGATCGCGGGCAGCACCGACGACATCCCGGTCGTGGTGCTGGCCGCCTCCGGCGGCGACGAGGCGACGACGCTCGACCGGCTGGAGCAGACGGTGGTGCCGTCGCTGCAGGGGATCGACGGAGTGCGGGAGGTGCAGATCACCGGCGCCCGCGGCAAGCAGGTGACGATCACGCCCGACATCGCCGAGATGGCGAAGAAGGGGTTGTCGCCGGCGGCGATCCCCGAGCTGCTGCGCGCCAACGGCGTGGCCATCCCGGCCGGGTCGGTCACCGAGGACGGCCGGAACCTGACCGTCCAGATTGGTGACCGGGTCGCCACGGTGGAGGACCTGAAGAACCTCTACCTGACCCCGCCGGCCGCGCCGGCCGCTCAGCCGCAGGCGCAGCAGCCGCAGGTGCCGGGCCGTCCGGTCGCCGCGGTGCGGCCGCCGGCGCCGCCCAAGCCGGTGACGCTGGGGTCGCTGGCCGACATCGAGGTGGTCGACGACACGGCGGTGACGCTGACCCGGACCAACGGCAAGCCGAGCCTGGGCGTGTCGATCACGATGAAGCCCGATGGGAACGCGGTGGCGATCTCCCATGACGTCCAGGACGCGATGCCGGAGCTGACCGCGGCGCTGGGGTCGGGCGCGGCGCTGACGGTGGTGTTCGACCAGGCGCCCTATGTGGAGCGGTCGATCCACGACCTGACGACCGAGGGCCTGCTGGGCCTGGCGTTCGCCGTGATCATCATTCTGGTGTTCCTGTTGTCGATCCGCTCGACGCTGGTGACGGCGGTGTCGATCCCGCTGTCGGTGGTGATCGCGCTGATCGCGTTGTGGGTGGGCGACTACTCGCTGAACATCCTGACGCTGGGCGCGATGACGATCGCGGTCGGGCGGGTGGTCGACGACTCGATCGTGGTCTTGGAGAACATCAAACGTCATCTCGGCTACGGCGAGCCGAAGCGGCAGGCGATCCTGAGCGCGGTCCGCGAGGTGTCGGGCGCGGTGACGGCCTCGACGCTGACGACGGTGGCGGTGTTCGCGCCGATCGCGTTCGTCGGCGGCATGGTCGGCCAGCTGTTCTCCCCGTTCGCGGTGACGGTCACGGTCGCGCTGCTGGCCTCGCTGCTGGTGTCGCTGACGGTGATCCCGGTGCTGGCCTACTGGTTCCTGAAGGCGCCGGTGCTCTCGCCCGAGGAGGCGCGCCGGGTGCGGGAGGAGGCCGAGGCCAAGGAGCTGCGCTCGCCGCTGCAGCGCGCCTATCTGCCGGTGCTGCGGTTCGCGACCCAGCGCCGCTGGATCACGCTGGCGATCGGCCTGGTGATCTTCGCCGGGACGGCGGCACTGGGGTTGAACCTGAAGACCAACTTCCTCGACTCGGCCGGCATGAACACCGTCAACGTCACCCAGAAGATGCCGGTCGGCACGAACCTGGAGGTGACCGACGCGGCCGCCCGCAAGGTCGAGGACGTCATCGCCGCCGAACCTGGTGTCGCCTCCTACCAGGTGAACGTCGGCGGCGGCAACCAGTTCATGGGCGGGGCGGGCGGCAGCGCCGACCGGGCCTCGTTCTCGGTGACGCTGGATGAGGACGTCGACGCGACGGCGCTGCAGGACGGCCTGCGGGCGAAGCTGACGGCGCTCGCCGCGGGCGTGGGCGAGATCACCGTCGGCGGCGGCGGGGGAGGCGGCGGGCTGTCGTCCAACCAGTTCCAGGTGCGGCTGCAGGGCCCCGACGTCGACCAGCTGCGCGCCGCGTCGGCGACGGTCATCCAGGCGCTGGCCGGGGTGCCGGGCCTGCGGGACGTCACCTCCAACCTGGCCGACAGCGGCGAGCGGATCGAGGTCCACGTCGACCGGGAGGAGGCCGCCGCGCGTGGCCTGACCGAGGCCGGGATCGGCCAGCAGGTCGCCACGGCCTTCCGCGGCGCGCCGGTGGGGTCGATCGACATCGACGGCCGGGCGGCCGACATCGTCCTGCGCACGGGCGACGCGCCCGAGAGCCTGGAGGCGGTCAGGGATCTGGAGCTGCCGACCGCGACCGGCATGGTGAAGCTGTCGCAGGTCGCCGAGGTCGTCAAGGAGGGCGGCCCGACGCAGATCAGCCGCTTCGACGGTGAGCGCACCGCGACGGTCTCGGGTGACGCCGACGCCTCCAACCTGGGCGCGGTCACCGCCGAGGTCACCACCAGGCTCGACGCCCTGACGCTGCCCGCCGGGGTCACCGCCGTCGTGGGCGGCGCCTCGGCCGACCAGGCCGACGCGTTCGCCGACCTGGGGCTGGCGATGGCGCTGGCCATCGCGATCGTCTTCATGATCATGGTGGCGACGTTCTCCAGTTTCGTCCAGCCGCTCATCCTGCTGGTGTCGATCCCGTTCGCCGCGACCGGCGCCATCGGCCTGCTGCTGATCACCGACACGGCGCTGGGCGTGCCGGCGCTGATCGGCATGCTGATGCTCATCGGCATCGTCGTCACCAACGCGATCGTGCTGATCGACCTGATCAACCAGTACCGCGAGCAGGGCATGGGCGTCACCGAGGCCGTGATGGAGGGCGGCCGCCGACGGGTGCGGCCGATCCTGATGACGGCGCTGGCCACCATCGGCGCCCTCACCCCGATGGCGGTCGGCCTGACCGGCTCGGGCGGGTTCATCTCCCAGGCGCTGGCGATCGTCGTCATCGGCGGCCTGGTCTCCTCGACGCTGCTGACGCTCATCCTGGTCCCGACGCTGTACGTCATGGTGGAGAGGACCAAGGAACGCTTCCGCCGCGCCCCCAAGCACGAACGCCGGCTTGAGGTGTACGACGAGGAGGCCCTGGCCCCCACCCGGTGAACGTGAATGGATGCGCGGCTTGGATAAGCTCGGGGAACGTGACCGACAAGCCGCGCATCCCCAACGTCCTGGCCACCCGCTACGCCTCGCCCGCCCTGGCCCGCCTGTGGTCTCCCGACCACAAGGTGGTGCTGGAGCGGCGGCTGTGGGTGGCCGTGCTCAAGGCCCAGGCCGACCTCGGGATCCCGGTCCCCGCCGACGTGATCACCGCCTACGAGAAGGCGGCCGACACCGTCGACCTGCCCTCGATCGCCGCGCGCGAACGCGTCACCCGCCACGACGTCAAGGCCCGCATCGAGGAGTTCAACGCGCTGGCCGGCCACGAACACGTCCACAAGGGCATGACCAGCCGCGACCTGACCGAGAACGTCGAGCAGCTCCAGGTCCGCGACAGCCTCCTGCTGGTCCGCGACCGCGTCGTCGCCCTCCTGGCCCGGCTGGCGCGGCTGGCGGGGGAGTACTCGGCGACCGTCATGGCCGGCCGCTCCCACAACGTCGCCGCCCAGGCCACCACCCTCGGCAAACGCTTCGCCACCGCCGCCGACGAACTCCTCGTCGCCTACGAGCGGCTGGAGGACCTGATCGCCCGCTACCCGCTGCGCGGCGTCAAGGGCCCGGTCGGCACCTCCCAGGACATGCTCGACCTGCTCGGCGCCGACCGGCTCGCCGACCTGGAGAACCGCGTCGCCGCCCACCTCGGCTTCACCCGCGCCCTCACCAGCGTCGGCCAGGTCTACCCGCGCTCCCTGGACTACGACGTCCTCACCACCCTGGTCCAGCTCGCCGCCGCGCCGTCCTCCCTCGCCAAGACGATCCGGCTGATGGCCGGCCACGAACTGGTCACCGAAGGCTTCCAGGAGGGCCAGGTCGGCTCCTCGGCGATGCCGCACAAGATGAACACCCGCTCGTGCGAGCGCGTCAACGGCCTGACCGTCGTCCTGCGCGGCTACGCCTCCATGGCCGGGGAACTGGCCGGCGACCAGTGGAACGAAGGCGACGTGTCCTGCTCGGTCGTCCGCCGCGTCGCCCTGCCCGACGCGTTCTTCGCCTTCGACGGCCTGGTCGAGACCATGCTGACCGTCCTGGACGAGTTCGGCGCCTTCCCCGCCGTCATCGAGGCCGAACTCGACCGCTACCTGCCCTTCCTGGGCACCACCAAGATGCTCATGGCCGCCGTCAAGGCCGGCCTGGGCCGCGAGGCGGGCCACGAGATCATCAAGGAACACGCCGTCGCAGCCGCGCTCGCGATGCGCCAGGACGGCGGCGGCAACACCCTGCTCGACCGGCTGGCCGCCGACGACCGGTTCCCGCTGTCCCGCGCCGACCTCGACACCCTCCTGGCCGACCGGGTCTCCTTCACCGGCGCCGCCGCCGACCAGGTCGCCGCCGTCGTCGCCCGCGTGGGGGAGATCACCACCCGGTACGCGCAGGCCGCCCGGTACACCCCGGGCGCCATTCTGTGATCGAACTGCACGACGCCGACCAGGTCGCCGCCGCCTGCGGGGGCGACGACCTGGTCGTCTGGACCGCCCAGCGGCTGCCCTTCGGGGGAGCGCGCGCGTGGGCGCACGGCGAGGCGGTGGTGGTGGCCTGCCCGGCGGTGTCCAAACACGACCGGCTGGCCGTCTTCGGCGCTCCGGGGGATCCCGCGCACGCCGGGCTCGTGCGGCAGGTGTGGCGCGAGATGGGCACCGGCTACCGGCCCTTCGGCGACCGGGAGACGATCCACCGGCTGGTGGAGGCGATGCCGGGGGAACTGGGCCCGGCCGGGAACTTCACGTGGATGACCGTGGGCCCCGACGAGGTCCGCCTCGACGTTCGCAGACCCGATGCCCGCAGACCTGACGGAGTGCAGGCCGACGGAATCGGGGCCGACACCTCAAAGCCGGCTGGAGGAGTGGCGGCCCTGATGGTGAAGCCCGACGTCGCCTGGCTCGCCCTCGGCGCAGAAGACGAGGTCTCCGCGGTGCTGGCGGTCGCCAACCCCGACGCCTACGCCCGGCCCGGCATGCCCGGCGTCACCCGCTGGGCCGGTGTCCGTGACGACGCGGGGCGGCTGGTCGCCGTCGGGGCCGACGCCTGGTCGGCGCCCCGCGTCGGGTTCGTCGGCGGCGTCGCCACGCTGCCCGAGGCGCGGGGGAGCGGCCTGGCCGGGGCGATCTGCCGGTTCCTCACCGCGGACCTCCTGGACCGGCACGGCCGGGTCTCCCTCATGGTCGACGACGTCAACGCCGCCGCGCTGGCCGTCTACCGGCGGCTCGGCTACACGCGCAGGCCGGTGGCGGCGACCCGGGCCGTACAGGAGACATAAAACCAGGTGAGCGGCGCGGCCCGACCATGCACAGTGAGGGAATGATGTCCGCGTTTGTCCCCGGCCTGGAGTTGTGCCGCGCCTACTACCACGACGTGCTGCGGCCCCTCCTCGACGACGGCCCCCATCCCGTTCCCCACAGCGCCGCGCTCATCGGCCCCGGCTCGGAGGTGCTCGGCTTCGACACCGCCCGCTCCGCCGACCACGACTGGGGCCCCCGCGCGATCGTCTTCGTCCCGGCCGGACGCGCCGAGGAGATCCGCGACCGCGTCTGGAAGCGGCTGCCGGCCGAATACGGCGGCTTCCCGACCGCGTTCGGATCCGACCTCCATCCGGTGCGGCCCGGCGTCACCGTCACCGAGTTCACCCCCTGGGCCCGTGACCTGCTCGGCTTCGACCCCCGCGACCCGATCGGCGTCGACGACTGGCTCGGCGTGCCCTGGCAGCGGCTGGCCGAGTTCACCGGCGGCGACGTCTTCCACGACGGCCTGGACGAGCTGTGCCCCGCCCGGCGCCGCCTGCGCTGGTACCCCGACGACGTGTGGCGCTACGTCCTGGCCTGCCAATGGACCCGCATCGCCCAGGAGGAGAGCTTCCCCGGCCGCGCCGGGGAGGTCGGCGACGACCTCGGGTCGGTCCTGGCCACCGGCCGCATCGCCCGCGACCTGATGCGCCTGACCCTGCTCATGCGGCGCCGCTACCCGCCGTACACCAAGTGGCTCGGCAGCGCCTTCAACCGCCTGTCCGGGTCGGCCGAACTCGGCGACGCCCTCACCGGCGCCCTGCGGGAGACCACCTGGCAGGGCCGCGAACACCACCTGTCCACCGCTTACCGCCGCGTCGCCGCCCTCCACAACCGGCTGAACCTCACCGAACCCGTCGAACCCGGCACCCGCCCCTACCACGACCGGCCCTTCCAGGTCATCGGCGGCCACCGCTTCGCCCGCGCCCTCATGGACGCCGTCACCGACCCCGCCCTCGCCCGCCTCGACCTCGTCGGCACCGTCGATCAGGTCGCCGACAACACCGACGCCCTCACCCACCCCCGCAGAGCCCGCAACCTGGCCGCCGCGGCCCGCTGAAAAGGCGCATTGAGCAGCTTGTCATGCACACCGGGCGTCGGGGCCGGTCACCCTCAGTGTCATCGCCGTCAGAGCGCCCGGCGGACCTTGACCACCCGACCCGGCCTCAGACCAGCCGCAGACCGGCCTCAGACCAGGGCCGACGGCCGCGACGCCGCCAGCGTCGGCAGCAGCGCCGGCAACTCCGCCAGCGTGCGGATCGTCGGCACACCCACCGGGGGAGGAGCCGACCCGTACCGGTCGAGCCACACCCCGTGCATGCCGACCCGCGTCGGCCCGATCGCGTCCAGGTTCAGGTTGTCGCCCACCAGCACCACCTCGCCCGGCTCCAGGCCCAGCTTCGAGGCCGCCGCCGTGTACACCTCGGCCGACGGCTTGAAGTTCCCGCCCAGCGCGTCGGGCGTCAGCACCGGGTCCAGCCGGTCGAGCAGGCCCAGCCGCCGCAGCTTCGCCTCCTGCTGCACCGGCTGGCCGTTCGTCAGCACCCCCAGCGTCACCCCCGTGCCCGCCAGCCGCCCGATCAGCGGAGCGGCGTCGGGGAAGGCCGTCCAGGCCTGCTCGTACAGATCGAGGAACTCCGCGTACGCCCCGTCGAGGTCACCTGGCACCGCCACACCCATCCGCCGGCAGTAGTCACGCAACCGCCGGCGCCGCTGCTCGCCGAAAGAGCACTCGCCCCGGTGCCAGGCCGGCAGGTGGACGTCCTCCAGCCGCAACCACAACCCCGGCCCCTCGGCCAGCAGCGGATGGAACGGGGACCGCTCGGCCGTCCACGCCGTCACCGCGTGCGCCACCGCCGCACGATGATCGAACAGCGTCTCGTCCAGGTCGAAGAGAATGGCCCTGATCATGCCGCCCATCCTCCGGAACCCCTATTACGACGGCGTTTCCACGAAGTGAAAGGGGAAACCGGGCTTACCCACAACCAGTCACGCCCATCATGACAAAGATCGCGGGCCCGCGCGGGCGAAACCCGGAATTACCGGACGACCCCGGCATTCGCCACAATCGAATCCCGGATGTACACCGACAACCCCTCCGCCACCCCCTCGTAATTGCGGGCGAACCGCTCATCGGCCACGTACATCTCCCCGAGACCCACATGAATCTCCGACGTGCACGAATAGAACCACCGGCTGATGTGCTCCCGATGCCGCTCCGCCACCGCCGTCACCTCGGGGGAGTCCGCCGCCACCCCCCGCGCGAACAACGACCGCCACGCCTCCACCAGCTCCCCGGCCTCCGCCGAGATCGCCTGCCAGTCGGCCTTCGTGTACGACGACGTCCGCCGACGGCTCTCCGCCCACGCCGGCGACCCACCCCACCGGCTCTCCGCCTCGGCCGCGTGATCCTCCGGCCGGAACTCCCCGAACACCTCGTAACGCTCCTCCGGCGTCAACGACACACCCATCCTCGCCGCCTCCAACGCGGTCTCCACAGACACCACCAACGCCTCCAGCCGGGCGATCCGCCGCAGCAGCAGCTCATGCTGACGCCGCAGATGCGTCGCGGCGTCCACCCCCGGATCATCGAGAATCGTGGTGATCTCCTCCAGGGGGAAACCCAGCTCCCGGTAGAACAGCACCTGCTGCAACCGATCCAGATCCGGCTCCGAATACCGGCGGTAACCCGCCGCCGTCCGTTCACTCGGCGACAACAGGCCGATCTCGTCGTAATGGTGCAACGTCCGCACCGTCACACCCGCGAACGCCGCCACCTGACCCACCGAATAACCCGCCACGCCTCCCCCTCCTTTCCTGACGCGACCCAGCCTGCGGCCTCCCGTAACGTGAGAGTCAAGCCCTATACGGCCCTCTACCGCCCGCCCTAGACACCCGTATCGTGCACAAGCGGATGCGCCCGCATCGCCGCCTCCAGCTCACCCGGCAACTCATCCCGATACCGGCCCAGCGTGCTCAGATCCCCATGACCCAGCACCCGCCGCACCGCGTCCATGTCCGTCCCGCCCGCCAGCAGATGCGTCGCCGTCGTATGCCGCAACCCATGCGGCGTCACCGACCGCCGCCGCTCCGGATCCACCCGCGCCTGCACCCGGTCGATCACCGCCTGCACATCACCCCGCGCCAGCCGCCGCCCCCGCCACGACAACAACAACGCCTTGTCATCCCCCTCACGGGCCTGCTGACGCACCTCCAGATACGCCGCCAGCACCCGCGCCACCAGCCGGGGGAGCGGCACATCCCGCGTCTTGCCGCCCTTACCGAAGATCCGCCAGTAACGCTCCCCGTCGTTGGTGTAGAAATCCTCCACATTCGCCCGCACCAGCTCCGACACCCGCGGCCCCACCATCGTCAGCAGCAGCACGATCAACGCGTCCCGCACCTCCGTACGCTGATCACGCCGCCCCCGCACCTCATCACCGGCAGGGGACACCGCCGCCCCCACCAGCCCCTGCGCCTGCTCCCGCGTCAACGCCCGCCGCTCGGCCCGCAACCCGCCCCGCTCCCGCGCCACCACCGTCGCCGACGCCATCGGATTCAGCTGCACCCACCCCGCCAGAGCCGCATGCTTGAACAACGCCGACACCGACCGCCGGAACCTCGCCTGCGACGCCGCGCTCTGCAACTCCCCGCCCTCCGACGGCGTCCGCCGCCGCTCGTCGGGCTTACGCGCGAACGCCAGCAGCACCGCGTCGACGTCGTCACCCGACAGATCGTCGAGCACCCCCGACAGCCGGCACACCCGCGTCAGCCGCACGAACGTCTGCACATCACGCGCGTACACCTCGGCGGTCGCCCGCGACAGACCGCCCGTCACCACCTTCGCGCGGACCAGCTCCACATAACGATCCGCCGCCTCTTCCACCGACAACCGATTCAGCTCCGCCGGACGCATGACCCCAGACCCTAACCCCGGCCACCGACAATTCCACAGCTCAGTGGCATGATCGATAACATGACATATCCGGAACCGCGCTACCTGGGGGACACCGGGGAGATCACCGCCACCTACCTCCCGCACGGCGCCCCGCCCGACATCACCTACGCCAACGGCGGCACCTGCACCTACCTCGCCACCGGCGCCACCACCGGCGGCAAGTTCGGCCTCTACCGCTGGGACATGGGCGCCAAACCCAGCGGGCCCGCCCCGCACTTCCACCGCAGCCTCACCGAATCGTTCTTCATCCTCACCGGCACGGTCCGCATCTACAACGGCAAGGAGTGGATCACCACGGTGCCCGGCGACTTCGTGCACGTGCCGGAGGGCGGCGTCCACGGATTCCGCAACGAATCGGGCGAACCGGCCAGCCTGCTGCTGATCTTCTCGCCGGGGGCGCCGCGCGAGGGCTACTTCGAGGGCATCGCCGAGTGGGCCGCGTCGGGGCGTGAGGACCAGGAGTTCTTCGTGCGGCACGACACGTTCTGGGTCGACGAGAAGTAAATCCGATACCAAACAGAATTCACCTTCTGTCTGGTATCGCCATCTTTTGCCCGGTATGACGGTTTCAGATGAGGTCGACGAACGCCTCGGCCTGTTCCTGGTTCATGCCGGTCTCGCCACGCACCAGGAAGACCGCCTGCTCGGTCCGCCCGGCCTCCTTGAGCTCGCGGACCCGGCCGGCCAGGTCGGGGCCGGTCTGCAGGGCGCGTTCGGTGCTGGTGGGGAGGTAGCGCCCGGCGATGATCGATTCGGTGACGAACTTGGCGTCGCGCAGCCCCAGGCCCGTCTCCTGGCGGACGAGTTTGATCGCCTCCACGACACGCCCCTCGGCGCCGAGTTCGCGGACGCGTTCGCGGATGGGTTCGGCGATCTGCGGGATGACACCGGGCGCCCAGTAGGCGACCTGTGCGCGGGGTCGTCCGCCGGAGGCTCTGACGGCGAGCAGGACGATGCCGGCGATGACGCCGAGGAGGATCAGCAGGACCAGGATTTCGGCGGGTCCGACGGTGCCCATGACGGTGATCTTACGACGGCTTTGCCTGCTCGATAATGAACATTATGTCAAGTTGGCTGGCGGGGGTGAAAGGTTCAGCCCGCCGGGCGGCGCGGCCGGGCGTGGTTGTGCTGGTGGGTGCGGGTGCCGGGCCGGTCGTGAGCGGGTCTCGGCTTTGACCGGCGTGGGCGGCGGGAACGAACATCGCCGTTCGTCCGGCTTTCGGCGGGCATGACGTGTCGGCGGGATTGGGCGGCGCCGGTGTGGTGGTCGGTCGCGGCGGTGCCGACCGCCTGCTTCCGGGGCCGCCGGTGGTGACGGCGGCGCGGGTTACGGCGGTGGCCCGCGCGGTGCCGTCCCCCGTCGCCTGCCGGTGCCGTGGCGTGATGAGGGGCCCTCTTTCCCGTCTGTTGGGAGGGGGGCTCCTCCTTTTCCGTTACGGCTCCGCCTGGCCGGCGCCTCCCGCCGTAGGGGGTCTGGCCGGTGGCCGGCGCAACCGGGCGCTGGGGGCCGCGCCGTCACGAGTCCGGGGTTCGGCGCGGATCTTGACTTTTGCCAGAACTCGCGCCGTTCGTCGCCCGACTCGGTGGTGTGGGGCCTCTCCCCCGCTTGGGGTCTCAGCCGCGCATGCACGGCTTCCGGAGGTCGGGTCCAGATGGGACGCAACCGCCCTCTGGCCGCTCCTGCGCCGCCGAGGGGCGACACGGCGAGTCGACGGCCCATTGGCGTGTCGTCCCCCGGTGTAACGCTGCCGGTCGAGGGGGTGAGCCGTGGTGGGAGGTCTGGGCCTCCTCGACGTCCGGCTCGAGGACTCCCCTCCCACGGTTGAGCATTGCCCGCTCAGGCCTCGATCGAGGCGTACACCCGCTGCTCCCCCGGTTCGAGTCGGAACCTGCACTCAAGCACCAGTCGGTTACAGCGTGTAGTCGAGGGTGTAGTGATGGCCGTCGTCGTTGACGATCTGGCCGGAGCCGGTGATGCCGACCAGTTCGCCTGTTCCTGAGGTGGCGACGATCTCCCAGCGCATCCAGGGGGTGCCGTCCGCTCCCCCGCCGGCGCTGTGGGCCAGGACGAAGGTGCCTTTGCGGCCGTGGAGGGTGCCGTCGACGTGTTCGAGGCCGGTGTAGGCGGCGGGTCCGGCGGTGGTGGCGACGGTGAGGATCTCGGTGGTGGAGGTGCCGGTGAGGTCGCCGGTGAAGTGTTTGGTGAGGCGGTGGCGGCTGATGGTGGCGCCGGGGTGGTCGTCGGTGGCGAGGGTGTCCCAGCTGGTGATGTCGAAGGTTCCGGTTGCGTGCATGGGGTCCAGGATGGCGGGGGTTCCTGCCAAGGGGTGTCAGTTTTCTGGTCGTGGAGGTGGTGGGTAGGGGTGTGCCATCGGAGTGGAGGTGGCGTCGTGGCGGTGGTGCGGTTGCGGGTGGCGGCGGAGGCCGGTGTGCCGGCGGAGCGGTTGTTCGCGGTGATGACGGACTGGCCGCGGCATCGGGAGTGGATGGTGCTGACGGATGCGCGGGTGACGTCGGGTGACGGGCGTGGGGTGGGGTCGCGGTTGTCGGCGTTCACGGGGGTGGGCCGGGTGGGGTTCACCGACACGATGGAGATCACGGCGTACACGCCGGGGGCGATCGTGGAGGTGCGGCACACGGGGGCGCTGGTGCGGGGTGGAGGGGTGTTCCGGGTGTCGCCGTTGCCGGATGGGCGCAGCCGGGTGGAGTGGGTGGAGGAGCTGGAGTTGCCGTTCGGGGTGGTGGGCCGGGTCGGGTGGGTGGTGGCGCGGCCGGTGGCGGCGGTGGCGTTGAAGGTGTCGCTGGAGCGGTTGACGCGGCTGGCGGCTAGGGGGTGAGGGCGGCGGTGGTGCGGGCGCGCAGGTGGGGTTCGTGGGCGGGGTCGGTGTGAAGGGTGAGGGTGAGGCCGGTGCGGGCGGCGACGGCGAGGATGTCGAGGAGGGTGGCGTACTGCTCGGGGGGTTCGGCGCTGAGGAGGTCTTCGGCGTGGCGGACGATGAGGGTGGTGGTGCCGGCGCGGACGGCGTCGCCGAGGGAGTCGGCGAAGGCGTCCCAGTTGCGGCCGAAGTAGTCGGGGAAGCGCAGGACCCGCGCCGTTTCGTCGAAGAGGGCGGCGCGGGTGCGGCAGGCGCGTCCGTCGATGACCGCCGGGGCCGGGCCGGTGGTGAGGGTGAGCCAGGTCGGCAGGGGTCGGGCGGTCATGGGCGGGTCCTAGAGGCGGTAGAAGTTGGCGTAGTGGTCGGGGGTGAACCAGGTGGCGCCGGTGCTGCGGTTGACGACGATGCGGTAGGCGTCGCGGGCGGCGCCGCGGGGGCGGGGGTAGACGTCGTATTCGTAGTAGGTGGCGTTGGTGGGGAGCTGGCCTTCGCGGTTGTAGTGGCGGCCGCCGGTGTAGTTGTAGAGGCCGCCGGTCCAGGTGTACCAGCCGGCGCTGGTCGGGTAGCCCTTGGATTTCCAGATGGTGTTGGCGGTGCGGGCGTCGGCGCAGCGGGTCTGGGTGCAGGTGGAGTAGACGGCGGCCTGGGCGGGGGCGGGGGCGTTTACGGCGATGAGGGAGACCAGGGTGGCCAGGATGAGGGTGAGCCGGGCCGGCCAGGTGAGGTGGGGGCGCTGCGGGGTGGGCACGGTGCCTCCGTGGGGGTGGGGTGTGGTCATCCGGATGATCACTTGGCGGGTGGTCAAGTGCAATGTAAGACGATCAACGGGACGGTGAACAGTTAGCGGCGTTTTCGGCATGGCCGTGTCCGGGGGGTTCGGGTGGCCGTGCGGGGCGCGGTTGTCAAGCGGGGAAAGGCGTTGCGGAACTGTCGGTGGGCGGGGCTAGGGTCGGGTCTCGTGGCTGAGGAACCGTTGATTGTCGCTCGTGGGCTGGTCAAACGTTTCGGGGAGTTCACGGCGGTCGACGGGATCGACGTGTCGGTGGAGCGTGGTGAGGCGTTCGGGTTCCTGGGGCCGAACGGGGCCGGGAAGTCCTCGACGATGCGGATGATCAGTTGTGTGTCGGCGCCGACGGCCGGTGAGCTGCGGATTCTGGGGATGGATCCGGTGCGTGACGGGGTGGCGATCCGGGGGCGGCTGGGGGTGTGCCCGCAGCTGGACAATCTCGACACCGATCTGTCGGTGTTCGAGAACCTGACGACGTATGCGCGCTATTTCGGGTTGTCGCGGGCCGAAGCGCGGCGGCGGGCGGGTGAGTTGCTGGAGTTCGTGCAGCTGGCCGATCGGGCGAAGGGGAAGGTGGAGCCGCTGTCGGGGGGCATGAAGCGGCGGCTGACGATCGCGCGGGCGATGGTGAACGATCCGGAGATCGTGTTGCTCGACGAGCCGACGACGGGGCTCGATCCGCAGGCGCGGCATCTGTTGTGGGAGCGGCTCTACCAGCTGAAGCGGCGGGGGGTGACGCTGGTGCTGACGACCCACTACATGGATGAGGCCGAGCAGTTGTGCGACCGGCTGGTGGTGATGGACGGCGGGCGGATCGTGGCGGAGGGGTCGCCGCGGGAGCTGATCGCCCGTTATTCGACGCCGGAGGTGGTGGAGTTGCGGTTCGCGGGCGGCGCGGACGCGGCGGTGAAGCTGGATGGGGTGGGTGAGCGGGTCGATCCGCTGCCCGACCGGGTGCTGGTCTATGCGCGTGACGGTGACGCGGCGGTGGCGGAGGTGCACCGGCGGGGGCTGGCGCCGTCGAGTGTGCTGGTGCGGCGGTCGACGCTGGAGGATGTGTTCCTGCATCTGACGGGCCGGACGCTGGTCGACTGATGGCGGGTTCGGGTGTGCATGCGACGGTGGCGGTGCTGGAGCGGCATCTGACGTTGTACCGGCGGTTGTTCTGGGCGTCGGCGATGTCGTCGTTTCTGCTGCCGGTGCTGTTCCTGGTGTCGATCGGGCTGGGGGTCGGCGGTTATGTGGGTGACCTCGGCGGGGTGAGTTATCTGCAGTGGATCGTGCCGGGGGTGATGGCGTCCACGGCGTTCCAGATGGCGGTCGGTGAGACGACCTATCCGGTGCTGGGTGATTTCAAGTGGACGCGCGGCTATCACGCGATGCGGGCGACGCCGGTGCGGATCGGTGACATGGTGGCCGGTCAGGTGCTGGTCATGGTGGTGCGGGTGCTGCCGCAGGCGGTGGTGTTCCTGCTGGTGGTGCTGCTGTTCGGCGGGTTGCGGTCGTGGTGGTCGGTGGTGACGCCGCTGGTGTGCGCGGCGGTGGTGGTGGCCTCGGCGCTGCCGGTGATGGGGTTTTCTGCGCGGATCGACAACGACGGCTATTTCGCGTTGTTGTTCCGGTTCGTGATGATCCCGATGACGTTGTTCGCGGGGGTGTTCTTCCCGGTGGCGCAGCTGCCGGTGGTGGCGCAGTGGCTGGCGTGGGTGTCGCCGTTGTGGCATGGGGTGGAGTTGTGCCGGGCGGCGACGCTGGGGGTGGCGCCGCCGTGGCCGGTCTGGGCTCATGTGGCGTGTCTGGTGGCGTGGACGGTGGCGGGCGGCTGGTTCGCGATGCGCGGGTTCGCCCGCCGGTTGGCGGTGTAGCGGCTGATGATGACGGTGATGGCGGCCGGGCGGGCGGTCCGGCGTGGCCTTTTCGGCGGGGTGTCGGCGGGCCGGGTGGGGGCGGTGCTGGGCCGCAACGTGGGGGCGCTGCGGTCGGGGCCGGCCTACTGGCTGGTGCTGCTGTCGGGGTTCTTCGAGCCGCTGCTCTATCTGCTGTCGATCGGTGTCGGGGTGGGGGCGCTGGTGGGGGCGGTGCCGGTCGGGGGGCGTCCGGTCGATTACGCGGTGTTCGTGGCGCCGGCGATGCTGGCGGTGTCGGCGATGTCGGGGGCGTTGGCCGAGACGACGTTCAACGTGTTCTTCAAGTTCAAGTACGCCAGGACGTATGACGCGGTGCTGGCCACGCCGGTGCGTCCGGTGGAGATCGCGCTGGGTGAGCTGACGTGGGCGCTGGTGCGGTGCCTGTTCTACACGCTCATGTTCCTGGTCGTGATGGTGGTGCTGGGGTTGACGTCGGCCGGTGGGGCGCTGGCGGCGTTTCCGGCGACGGCGCTGGTGGGGCTGGCGTTCGGGGCGGTGGGGATGGCGATCTCGACGTTCCTGCGCGGCTGGCAGGATTTCGACCTGCTGACGACGGGGCAGTTCACGCTGTTCCTGTTCTCGGGGACCTTCTCCCCCGTGCAGGACTATCCGGTGGTGTTCGAGGTGATCGTGACGCTGACGCCGCTCTATCACGCGGTGGAGCTGGTGCGGGGGCTGGCGGTGGGGCCGGCGGGGTGGATGCTGCTGGTGCACGCGGGTTATCTGGTGGTGATGGCGGTGGCCGGGTTGTGGGTGGCGTCGCGGCGGATCGGCAAGCTGCTGCTGGTCTAGCGGGCGGCCCGCACGGCCGCCGTGACGACGGCCAGGGCGGTGGCGGCGACGAGGGACTGCCCAGCGAGGTTGGCGGGGGTGGCGTTGCCGGTGAGGTGGAGCAGGAGGAATCCGGTCCACATGGGGGTGAGGGCGGCCCCGGCGGCCAGGTAGGTGACGTGTCGGCGTGACCAGCCGGGGCGTGCGGCCCAGCGGATGATGACGAGGGCGGCGCCGGCCAGGATGCCGGCGCCGGCGATGAGGCCGGGCCAGGTTTCGGGGCGCAGCGTCTCGGCGGTGTCGAGGGCGAACACCGCCAGGGCGACCTGCCAGGGACGGGGCGCGGGGCGTGCACCAAGGCTGAGGGCTGGGCTCGTGTCGGGGCTTGGGGCCGGACTGGGGGCCGGGTCAGGCGCGGGGTTCACGCCCGGGTTCACGCTTGGGGCCGTGCTGGGGACGGAGTTCGTGCTTGGGTTCGGGGCGGACGGTCTGAGGTGCCTGGCGGCGGCCGGACCGCGGCCCTCCCCCGTGTGGTCTCTTCTGCCGCCCCCGGGGCGGAAGGTGAACGCCGCCGCGGTCAGTGCGACGACGGCGAGCGCGGAGATGGTCAGCTGGGTCGGTGAGGCCTGGAAGGTGCGCTGGTGGTCGTCGTAGATGAGCCATGACCCTGCGGCGAACAGCAGGGCGGTCACGATGAGGCCGGGGGTGCCCAGCCACGGCTGGTCGGCGCGGTGGCGGGCCAGGGCCTCGATGAGGGCGATCGGGACGGCCAGGGTCGTGATGGCGTGCCCGGCGGTGAAGGTGAGCAGCAGGCCCGGGTCCAGGCCGAGGGCGGGCAGGTGGGTGGGGGCGGCGGTGAAGTCGTGGCCGTCGAAGGACGGGTTGAACAGGGCCTGGTCGATGACGGCGGGCTGGAGGAGGCCGTAGGCGGTGGCGAGGGTGAGCAGGGTGGGCCAGCCTCGGCCGGTGCGGCGGGTGACCTCGCGGATGAGGAGGGCGGCGCCGCCGTACATGGGGGCCAGGACGATGAGGCCGGGCAGGTGGGTGGCGGGGATGTTGCCGATGAGGTACTCGCCCATCAGCGGGGCCAGGAGGAACAGCCCGACGGCCAGGGCGATCCGGGTCATGTCCAGGAACCGTAGGGGGCGGGCCGGGTTCGGCGGATCGGGCGGAAGGCGGGGCCGGGGGTGACTTTGGTCGGGGCGGGCTACAGTGGGCGGCCGTATGCATACATCTCATGAAGGCCCTGTGGGGCGGTTGGCGGCGTTCGGGAACCAGCTCGTCGAGGTGCATCTGTGGTTGCGGGAGGAGCTTGACCGGCTGGTGGCCGGTGAGGGTGGGGGTGGTGATCTGCGGGCCCACTGCCTGGCCTTCTGTTCGGCGCTGGAGCGGCATCACGTCGGGGAGGACACGCGCGGTTTCCCGGCGGTGGAGGAGGACTTCCCGGAGCTGGGGCCGGCGCTGGAGTTGCTGCGCCGCGACCACGAGATGATCGCGGGCATTCTGGCGCGGCTGGCGGCGATGGCCGGGCGGCCGGGCGAGGAGCGGCTGGCCGGGGAGGTGGCCGGTTTGGCGGCGATCGTGACCTCGCATTTCGCGTACGAGGAGAGGACGATCGTCGAGGCGCTGAACCGGCTCGACATCCCCGAGTGGCGGGAGGATCCGCCGGAGTTCCTGCGCGTCTACGGCTGACCGGCTGGGACGCGCGGCTGTTCGGTGGCGTCGGTTGCGGGGCGGGTGCGGCGGCGCACGGCGTACCGGACGATCTCCACGATCGCCGTCACGGTCAGGGCGATGCCGAGGCCGAGCAGGAGGCCTTTGAAGGGGTTGTCCTCGAAGGCGGCGCCGCCGATGTAGCCGATCATGGCCGAGTAGAGGGCCCAGGAGATGACGGCCAGGCCGTCGAAGAAGGCGAAGCGGTGCAGCGGGTAGCGGACGACGCCGGTGGTGAGGGTGACGGCGGTGCGGCCGCCGGGGATGTAGCGGGCCACGACGAGCAGCAGGCCGCCGCGTTCCTCGAAGGCGGCGTGGGCCCAGCGGATGGCGGCGCGCTTCTGGAAGCGGGCGCCTCCGGCGCGGCCGATCTGGTAGGAGATGTTGTCCCCGATGAACGCCCCTGCGGCGGCGGCGGCGATCACCAGGCCGAGGTGGGGGGCGCCGGTGGAGGCGGCGAAGACCCCGGCGGTGATCACGGCGGTTTCGCTGGGCACCACGGGGAAGAACGCGTCGATCACCGCGATGGCCGCGATGGCGGCGTAGATCCACGGGGATGTCATCACGTCGTGCAGGAGGGTCATGATGGCATCGGTCATGGCAGCCGACCCTAGGGCGGCCCGGGGCGGGGGCGCCCCCGGCGATGGTCGCCCGGCGGGGCTGACTTTCGGCAGGGGTGGGGTGCGACCTGGGGATGAGGGCGGGTGGTGGCGGGGCGGGGTAGCGTGCTGGGGTGCTGCGCCTGAGAGACCTGCCGTTGTGGCTGGTGTTGTGTGTGCCGGTGGTGTTCGCGCCGGTCAACCCCTATGACTGGCGGCCGTTGTCGGGCAACACGCTGGTGGTGTCGGTGGCGGGCGGGTGCCTGGTGCTGGCGGGCGCGGTGGCGCTCGCGCGGGCGCGGCCGCTTGTAGCGCTGGTGGTGGTGCTGCTGCTGGGGCCGTGGGCGTCCAGTGAGGCGCTGGCGACGGTGCAGTTGTGGCCGATGAACCATTCGGCGAAGATCGGCCCGCTGAACGGGTTCACGCCGGCGGTGGTGACGCTGAGTTTCCTGGCCGGGTTGCGGATGGAGCGGGCGCGGCCGGCGGTGGTGCTGTACGGGGTGATCGTCGTGGTGGGCGGGGTGTGCGCGGCGGTCTCGACGCTGGGTCCGGCGCCGTCGCTGGAGCCGAACGTGTGGGTGTCGGGGTTGTCGGGGGTGCTGATCTGCAGTCTGCTGCCGTGGACGGCCGGGCGCAGTGTGCGGCATCGGCGGCAGGGGCGGCTGCGGGAGCGGCGGATGGTCGAGGAGCAGGCGCGGCTGCGGGAGCGGGCGCGGATCGCGCAGGACGTGCACGATTCGCTGGGGCACGAGCTGGCGTTGATCGCGTTGCGGGCGGGGGCGATGGAGATGGCGTCCGACCTGCCGGCCCGGCATCGGGAGGCGGCGGCGGGGTTGCGGGAGGCGGCGGGGGACGCGACCGAGCGGCTGCGGCGGGTGATCGGGATGCTGCGGACCGAGGACGAACCGGCGACGCTGCTCCCCCACGCGCGGGCGGGCGGGATCGCCGATCTGGTGGCGCGGGCGCGCGCGTCGGGGATGACGGTGACGTTGGAGGGGGATCCGGCGGGCGCCGACCCGCTGGGGGCGGCCTACCGGGTCGTGCAGGAGGGGCTGACGAACGCGGCCAAGCACGCGCCGGGCGCGCCGGTCGTGGTGCGGCTGACCCGGCGGGAGGGGCGGATGACGGTGACGGTGCGCAACGACCTGGAACCCGGCGCGGAGGCGGTGCGGCCGATGACGCGGCCGATGACGCGGGCGGGCACGGGCCTGGTCGGGTTGTCGGAGCGGGTGCGGCTGGCGGGCGGCACGTTCGCGGCGCGGGCCGAGGAGGGCCGGTTCGAGATCAGCGCGGGCCTGCCCGACGAGGCGCGCGCATGATCAAGGTGGTGCTGGCCGACGACGAGATGCTGATCCGGGCGGGGGTGCGGGCGATCCTGGACGCCGATGCGGGCATCGAGGTGGTCGCCGAGGCCTCCGACGGCAGGGAGGCGGTGGAGCGGACGTTGTCGCACCGGCCCGACGTCGTCGTGATGGACATCCGGATGCCGGTCATGGACGGGCTGGCCGCCGCGGCCGAGATCCGCCGCGTCTCCCCCGCGACGGGGGTGGTGATGCTGACGACGTTCGGCGAGGACGAGTACATCGCGCGGGCGCTGAAGGTCGGCGCGGGCGGGTTCCTGCTGAAGTCGGGCGACCCGCGCGAGCTGCTGGCCGGCATTCACGCGGTGGCGGGCGGGGCGGCCTACCTGTCGCCGAAGGTCGCCGCGCGGGTGATCGCCGAGCTGAACAACCGCGACTCGGGGCGGGCGGCGGCGGCGCGGGGCCGGGTGGCGGTGCTGACGCCGCGTGAGCGGGAGGTGCTGGAGCTGGTGGGGGCGGGGTTGTCCAACCAGGCCATCGCCCGGTCGCTGCGGCTGACGGAGGGGACGGTGAAGACCTACGTCAGCGCGATCCTGACCCGGCTGGGGGTGGCCAACCGGGTGCAGGCGGCGATCGTCGCCTACGAGGCGGGCGCGGTCACCTTCGACGGGTGAGATCGGGTGAGATCGGGTGCGATCGGGTCAGGTCGCGAGGCTGAACGGGGTGACGGCCGCGACGGCGGCGACCGGGAGCGGGCCGTAGATGTGGGGGAACTCCTCGGCGGTGCCTTCGGGGGTCTCCATCACGACCGGGACCTGGAGCCGGGTGTCGTCGATGTGCAGCAGCAGGAGCGGCTCGGTGACGTCGGCGTAGTAGCGGGTCGCCACGGCGCGGGCCTGCGGCAGGTCGCGGGAGGCGTGGATGAAGCCCTCCTGCTCCAGGGTGCGTCCCAGGGTGGAGATGCGGTATTCCCCGTCTTTCTGGGCGTGCGCCCAGTCCGAGGCCAGCGCGAGATGAAAGATCACTCTCCGACCTTATGCCAGGGAGATTCTGTCAGTGGGATCCGGACAGGTTCAGCAGCACCACGCCGCCGATGATGAGTGCGATCCCGCCCGCCTTGGCCATCGTCATGGCCTCGCCGAGGAACAGCGCGCCGATGGAGGCGATCACGGCGGTGCCCACCCCGGCCCAGACGGCGTAGGCGACGCCGACGGGCATCTGGAGTTTCAGCGCCCGCGACAGCAGCGCGAAGGAGGCGACGTAGCCGATCACGACGACGACCGACCACAGCCGGTGGGAGAAGCCGTTGCTGAGTTTCAGCGCGGTGGTGGCGAGCACCTCGGACACGATGGCTCCCGCCAGGAAAATCCACGCCACAGCTGTTCCTTTCACGTTATTTGCACCTTTTGTGACACGTTATCGGTGGGCGCGTCCGACTGGCGAGAAGGGTCGAATGCGTGTTCTACTGGTCGTCATGCGTTGGGACGCACCCACCCTGCACGAGGCCGGGCCCGCGCGCCCCCGGGTCGAGCGGCAGGCCATCACCCGCGAGTTCGGCGACATCACCTGCTACGAGGTGAGCGCCCGCACCGCCATCGAGGCCGTCCCGGCCGCCGCCGAGCTCCCCTACGCCTGGGCCGTCAGCCCCTACCGCGGCTGCCGCACCGGCTGCCGCTACTGCGCCGCCCGCAGGGGCCACCGCTACCTGGGCCTGGACACCGGCGACGACTTCGACACCAAGATCGTGGTGAAGACCGACCTGGCCGCCCGGCTGCGCCGCGAGCTGGCCGCGCCCCGGTGGCGGGGCGAACCGGTCGCGCTCGGCCTCAACGGCGACTGCTACCAGGGCGCCGAAGAGGTCTACCGGCTCATGCCGAAGATCATCAAGGCGCTGGCCGACGCCGGCAACCCGTTCACCGTCCTGACCAAGAGCCCGCTGGTGCTGCGCGACCTGCCCCTGTTACGCGAGGCCGCCAAGGTCACCCGCGTGTCGGTCGCGGTGTCGGTCGGCTTCGTCGACGACCGGCTGCGGCGCGGCCTGGAACCCGGCGCGGTCTCCCCGCAGCGCCGCCTGGAGGTCTGCGCCGCCCTCAACGAGGCGGGCGTCCCGTGCGGGGTGCTGATGGCGCCCATCCTGCCGCTGATCACCGACTCGCCCGACAGCCTGCAGGCGACCGTCCGCCGCGCCGCCGAGGCGGGCGCGGTCTCCCTGGTGCCGGGCGTGCTGCGGCTGCCGCCGGGCGCGCGCGAGGCGTTCCTGGCGTGGCTGGGGCGCGACCACCCGGGCCTAGTGCCGCGCTATGACGACCTGTACGGCACCGGCCCGCTGACCCCGGCCGACTACCGGGCCCGCATCGCCGCCCAGGTCGAGTCGCTGGCCGCCGCCTACGGCATCGGCAAGACCTCCCGGCAGTGGAAACGCCGCCGCTCCCCTGACCGCCAGCTCACCCTGGTCTGAGCGCACGATCGCGCCCCTCGCCCCGGCGCGACGGCGAGTTAAATGGATGGTCGGCGGCGCGGCACCTCGCTACCGTCGCCCCCATGTCCGCGCCCTTCTCCGCCGCCGATCTCGACGCCTTCGCCCGCGACGGCTTCCTGAAACTGCCCGCGATCGTCCCCCGGGAGGTCGCCGACGCCGCCCGGGCCGTGCTGTGGCAGCAGATCGGCCTGTCCCCCGACGACCCGTCCTCCTGGACCCAGACGGTCGTGTGGACCGCCGACCCCGCCGGTTTCGGCCCCTTCGGCCAGATGATCGGCTCCCCCCGCCTGGCCGCCGGGCTCGACCAGATCGCCGGCGAGGGCCGCTGGGGCAGGCGCACCACGCTGGGCAACATCCCGGTCCGGTTCCCCAATCTGCCCGACGCGGGCGACACCGGCTGGCACATCGACCTCAACGCCGCCCCCGACTGGTCCAAGATCGCCGTCCGGTCGCGGAGCCTGCTGCTGCTCACCCTGTTCTCCGAGGTCGGCCCCGACGACGCCCCCACCCGCATCCGCGCCGGCTCCCAGCGCGACGTCGCCGCGCTGCTCGGTGACGACGAGGTCGACCTGATGGCCTACGGACCCCGCCTGGAGGAGGTCAGCCGCCACCGCCCCCTGGCCCATGCGACCGGCGAGCCGGGCGACGTCTACATCTGCCACCCGCTCCTCGTCCACGCCGCCCAGACCCACCAGGGCACCCGCCCCCGCTTCATGTCCCAGCTCCCGATCACCCTCGACCCCCACTTCGACCCCGCCGAGGACACCCCGCTGGGCGCCGCCCTGCGCTAGCTTCCTTCCTTCCGTTACGGCTCCGCCCACCCGGCACCGCCCCCCGCCCGGCCCGGGCGCCGCATCCGGCGCCAACCGGCCGCGCCCCGAACCGCCGCGACGACGCCGGTGCCCGGATGATGTCCGGGGGACCACGTCGACGCGCGCTCACGGCGGAGACGGAGTTGGGCGCAGGCGGGAGCCGACGCGTTCAGCCCGGTTCCGGCGAGGTCTCCCGCCGCTCCCCCACCTCGCGCAGCAGGGCCGCCGCCCGGTGTTTGCCGCCGTGCTCGGCCCACCCCAGCGGGGTCGCCCCGAACCGCGTGTCGGTGATCGCCGGGTCCGCCCCCAGTTGGAGCAGCGCCCCCACCGTCTCCACGTCGTCGTTCCACGCCGCCTCGTGCAGCGGCGTCGACCGCCCCCGGTGGTCGACGTCGAACCCCAGCCCCGCCAGCAACCGCACCGCCTCCGCCTTCCCCAGCCCCGCGGCACGATTGATCAACCCCGGATGCCGGGCCAGCGCCCGCGCGAGCACCTCGGGCCCGAAACCGGCGACCGCCGCGGCGTCGGCGCGCATGCAGGCCGCGACGAAGGCGTCCAGCTCCCCCAGGTTCGCCGTGGCCCCGGCGGCGGTGAGCAGGTCCGCGACCTCGGTGTGCCCGTTGAGCAGGGCCAGCTCATAGGGTGTGTGCCCGCCGTAGGCGGGATGCTCGCCCCGCCCGTCCACCTCGGCGCCGTGCGCGAGCAGCAACCGGGCCCGGCGCGGCCCGCCCCGCAGCGCCGCGGTGGACAGTTCCTCCCGCATCAGCTGCCGTGGCGACTGCAGGGTCGGCCCCAGCCGCGCATGCCACGGCCCGCCGCCGCCCCGGCCCAGGCCGAACTCCAGCAGCAGCTCCAGATGGGCGGTGTCGTCGGAGAAGGACCCGCCCAGCCCCCGGTTGTAGAGGGTCTGGCCGTCGTTGGGGTCGGCGCCGGCCTCCAGCAGCACCCGCGCCAGCGCCAGGCCGCGCGGATGCGCCGGCTGATCGGACTCCCCGCCGCCGAACGCCCCGGTGAGCGCCGTGAACGGCGAGGTCAGCCCCTCCCACAGGAACCCGGCGTCCGGGTCGGCCCCATACCGGAGCAGCACCCGCGCCGCCGCGACAGGGTCACCCGGTGCCGCCGGCCGGGCGTAGGTGAGATACAGCAGCGGCTCCCACCCGAAGGGCCCGCCCTCGGCCCGCGCGAGCGCCGGGTCGGCGGCCAGCACGGCGGCGAGCGCCTCGGCCGAGCCGGTGGCCGCCATCGTGAACACGTTCGCGGTGGCGAGTTCGGGATGCCGGGCCAGCAGCAGGTCGGCCTCCCGCGTCCGGCCCGGGTGGTCGGAGCCGTAGGTGAGGCAGGCCAGCCGCAGGAACTCGGCCGCAAGGTCCGCAGTGGGTTCGACCAGGTGCGGTGAGCGGGAGTAGCGGGCGACGGTGTCGAGGTGGTGTTTCAGGCGGGGCCAGCTCGCGAAACCGTACATGCGCGCGACGACGAGCTGCGCGTCCGACAGGGTGAGCGTGCGGGGCGGGCGGGGATGGAACTCGGCGACCAGCTCCGTGGAATCACCCGACCGCGCCTGCCGCAGGAGCGTCTTGGCCTGTTTGCGCAGCCACGCGATGCTGGGATCGTCGGGCAGACGGCGGACGACCATCACAACCTCGTTTCCGTGTGGCCTGGCATCCGCATGATCAGGCCGGAAAGGAGGTCGGACCGGGTGGTTGGAGGAGCATCAGGTGGGCTCGGCCCTTCCCGCGGATCGGACGCGCCCTGAGCGCCCCCCAAGCCTACGCCGACCGACGTCCACCGCACGACCGCGGCGGCCGGATACCGGTGCCGGTGACGGCATGGGAGTTCACGAATGGGGCTACTGTTGATCTTCATGGCGCACACCCAAACCGATGTCAGCGCGGAGCTGGTCCGGGATCTGCTCCGCGACCAGCACCCCGACCTGGCCGAACTCCCGCTCCGGCTCGGTGCGCGCGGCTGGGACAACCAGCTGTGGCGGCTCGGCGACGACCTGGCCGTCCGCCTTCCCTGGGCGACGGAGTCCGCCGACGACCTGCTCCGCAAGGAACACACCTGGGTGCCCGGGCTCGCTGCGCGGCTGCCGCTCCCGGTCCCCGTCCCGCAACGCCTCGGCGCGCCCTCCTCGCGGTTCCCGCGCCCGTGGATCGTCACCACCTGGGTGCAGGGCGAGCCCGCCGACCGTGCGCCCGTCACCGACGGGGTGCAAAGCGCCGGCGCCCTGGCCGCCTTCCTGACGGCGCTGCACCGGCCGGCTCCCGGCCACGCCCCCCAGGGCCGGGGACGCGGCGGACCCCTCGCCGGATACACCGACGGGTTCGACCGGCAGCTCGCCGAAGCGGCCCGGTCGGGGTCGGTGGCCGACCCGGACGCCGTCCGCGCCGTCTGGGCCGACGCGCTCGACGCGCCCGCGTGGGCGGGGCCGCCGGTGTGGCTGCACGGCGACCTGCACCCGGCCAACGTCCTGACCGCCGGCGGCACGATCTGCGGCGTCGTCGACTTCGGTGACCTCTGCGCGGGAGACCCGGCGTGTGACCTGTCGGCCGCGTGGCTGCTGCTGCCCGACGGGGCGGCCGGCCACGTCCAGGCCGCCTACCAGGCGGATGACGCCACGGTGCGCCGCGCCCGCGGATGGGCGATGGCGCGGGCGCTCAGCGGGATCCTCATCGGCGACGCCGGTGTGCACGGCCGTCCCGGCGGCAAGGCCACGTGGGGCCCGCCCGCCCGGGCCGCTCTGCGCCGCCTGCTCGCCACGGCCCCTACGCGACCGCCAGGTCCAGTTCATGAGGGTCGTGGGCGCTGAACACCCGGACCTCCGCCGGAAGCTCCCGCAACCGGGCCAGGTTCGCCAGCCGCTGCCGGTGATCGGTCGCGACCAGCCGCTGGGTCAGCGCCAGCGCCCGAGGGCAGTGCGGGGAGGGGGCCACCTCGCCGTGGTACCAGTAGGCGTCCCCCGCGTGCAGCAGCCATCCCGTCCCGGTGTCGACCGCCACCCCCGAATGTCCCCGCGAATGCCCCGCCAGCGGCACCAGCGCCAGGTCCGGCAGGTCGCACAGCGGCCGGATCGCCGACAGGCCGAACAGGGTCTCCCCGCCGCGGTCGTCGTAGGTCATCCAGTCGGCCCCGTGCGCCCACTGCCGCGACCGGTAGCGTCCCTTGTCGGCCGAGGTGGCGGGGCGGGTCGCGGCCGCGTGCTCGGCGGCGTGCAGGTGGACGCGGGCCCACGGGAAGTCGCGCAGGCCGCCGGCGTGGTCGGCGTCCAGGTGGGTCACCACGATGTCGCGCACGTCGCGCGGGTCGTGGCCGAGGCCGATCACCTGGTTGTAGGCCGCCTCCGAATCCAGCAGCGCCGGCCGGATCAGGGGGCGGTAGTAGCCGGGCAGCGCGCCGAAGGCCGCCTCTCCGATGCCGAAGCCCGTGTCGACCAGGCACAGGCCGCGGGGGGTTTCCAGGAGCAGGCAGTGGCAGACGATGGTGAATCCGCCCGCAGGGCGCATCGTGCCGCAGTTGAGGTGGTGGACCTTCACCGCCCCATAGTGGCGGTCAAGGGTAACGTTGGGGTCATGTTTGCGCGTAAGCCCCTCGAAGAGCGGATCGCCGACCGTGTCGCCAAGCGGCCTCCGCTGAAGGAGGGCCGGCACTTCGAGCACCGGCCCGCCTTCATCGTCTTCTGCGTCGTCGTGGGGGTCGTCGTGGTCAAGTTCGCGGGGGCGCTGCTGCTGATGCAGCTGGGGGTCCGCTAGGCCTCCCCTCACGCCTCCAGGGCGCTGCCCTTCTTCCACTTGGCGAACGACATCTGCCAGAAGCCCCAGCCGTTGTTCCACTCCAGCTCGCGGTCGGTGCCGACGATGTCGACGACGTCGCCGCGCTGGAAGTTGTCGTAGTACCACTTGGCCTGCGTCGGGCTGGCGTTGATGCAGCCGTGGCTGACGTTGGCGCGGCCCTGCGAGCCGACCGACCAGGGGGCTGAGTGGACGTACTCGCCCGAGTTGGAGATCCGCACCGCGTGGTTGACGATCTCCTTGTAGTAGCCGGGGTCGCCCTCCTTCTTGCCGGGCGAGATCATGATCTCGGGGTTGTGCTTGGACATCGTCAGGTGCACGCCGCTGGTGGTGGTGTACTCCCGCGTGTCGGCCTTGCCGGCGCTGATCGGCATGCGCTGCTTCACCTTGCCGTCGACGCGGACGACCATCTGGTGGGTGCGGGTGTCGACCTTGCTGATCTGGGCGGCGCCGATCTTGATGGTCTGCCGGAACGACTTGGTGCCCCACATGTCGCCCGCGCCGCGCACGCCCGCCAGGTCGGCGGTGAAGACGACCTTCTGGTGGGCCTGCCAGTACTTGGCGGTGCGGTAGATGACCAGGCGGTCGGAGATCCACCGCCAGGCGCCGACGGCCTTCTTCTCGGCCTCGACGTGCAGGGCGGCCTCGACGGCGGCCTTGTTGGTGACGTCGTTGTTGAACGTCACCATGATCGGCATGCCGACGCCGACGGTCTCGCCCTTGATGCCGGGGGTGATGTCGATGACCTGCAGCTCCCGCTTGGGCTTCAGCGTGGTGAACTCGCTGGTCAGCGCGGCCGGGCCGCCCGCGCCGGTCGCCTTGGCCGACACCGTGTAGGTGGTGGAGGGCTTGAGCGGCTTGCTGGAGGTCCATGTGGTGCGGGTGGCGTCGAACTCGCCCTCGACCGGGACGCCCTGCGATTGGACGGTCACCTCGTCGAGTTCGCCCCCGGCGGCGGTCACCACGACGTTCTTGTCGGGGCGGACCTTCTGGGCCCCCTCGGCGGGCGACACCTTGAGGGTGGGGGCCGCCACGGACGGCTTGTCGCCGCCTGTCACGTTCCCGCCGCCGCCCGGCGCCGGCGCCGGCGTCGTACCCCCCGAGCATGCCGTCAGGACCGCCGACATCACGACGGCGGCCGTGACGAAAGGCAGATTCCGGCGACGAGACTTGCTGTTCACAACTACTCCCCCACAGTGGCAAAGCGCATCTAAAACCCTATTAGGGCTTACCTGGCTTGTGAGCCACTTTCACCTGACTTGACTCACAATTCGGTAGCGATGCCACTTGAGACGTCTGACGATCAAGTAAGGTTCACGTCCTGATCAGCCGATCTGCGGATCGGTGTCAGAGCAGCCGGTGCGTCAGCCCGGTGTGGCGGCGTCCGGCCCCCTTCACCCTGACCGCCTGGCCGAGCGCCCGGCGGGAGCCGACCACGACGACCAGGCGTTTGGCCCGGGTGATCGCCGTGTAGAGCAGGTTCCGCTGCAGCATCATCCACGCGGATGTCGCCAACGGAATCACCACCGCCGGATATTCCGACCCCTGCGAGCGGTGGATGGACACGGCGTAGGCGTGGGCCAGTTCGTCCAGTTCGTCGAAGGCGTAGTCGACGCTCTCGTCCTCGTCGGTGGAGACGGTCAGTTTGTGGTCGTCGGGCGTGATCGCGGTCACCACGCCGACCGTCCCGTTGAACACCCCGGCGGCGCCTTTGTCATAGTTGTTGCGCAGCTGGGTGACCTTGTCGCCGACGCGGAAGACCCGGCCGCCGTACCGGCGTTCGGGCATGCCCTCCCGGTAGGGCGTGAGCGCCTCCTGCAGCGCCCCGTTGAGCGCCCCGGCCCCGGCCGCGCCGCGGTGCATGGGGGCCAGCACCTGGACGTCGCGGCGCGGGTCGAGCCCGAACTTGGCCGGGATGCGGCGGGCGACCACGTCGACGGTGAGGGCGGCGATCTCCTCGGGGTCCTCAGCCGGGAACAGGAAGAAGTCGGGGAAGTCGCGCACCAGCGGGAGCTGGCCGGCGTTGACGCGGTGGGCGTTGACGACCACGCCCGACTGCTGGGCCTGGCGGAAGATCTGGGTCAGCCGCACCCGCGGCACGTCGGGGGCGGCCAGCAGGTCGCGCAGCACCTCCCCGGCGCCGACCGAGGGCAGCTGGTCGACGTCGCCGACGAACAGCAGGTGCGCGCCGGGCGCGACCGCCTTGGCGAGCTTGTTGGCCAGCAGCAGGTCGAGCATCGAGGCCTCGTCGACGACCACCAGGTCGGCGTCGAGCGGGTTGTCGCGGTCGAAGGTCGGCTCGCCGCCGGGCCGCAGCTGCAGCAGGCGATGCACGGTGGTCGCCTCGTGGCCGGTCAGCTCGGCCAGGCGTTTGGCGGCCCGGCCGGTCGGGGCGGCCAGGATCACCTTGGCGCGCTTGGCGCGGGCCAGCGTGACGACCGAGCGCACCGTGAAGCTCTTGCCGCAGCCGGGGCCGCCCGTGAGCACCGCCACCTTCTCCGTCAGCGCCAGCCGGACCGCCTGGTCCTGCTCCTTGGCCAGCTCGGCGCCGGTCTGGGTCTTCAGCCAGGCCAGCGCCTGGGGCCAGTCGACGTCGGCGAAGGCGCGCAGCCGGTCGCGGGAGGAGCGCAGCAGCCCCAGCACCGTGGCGGCCAGCGAGCGTTCGGCGCGGTGGAAGGGCACCAGGTAGACCGCCGGGACGGCGCCCTCGGCGACCGGGACCTCCTCGCGGACCACGCCCTCCTCGGCGACCAGCTCCTCCAGGCAGGCCGAGACGAGCTCAGGCGGCACCGACAGGATCTTGACGGCGTCGGCGATCAGGTTGGGGGCCGGGAGGTAGACGTGGCCGTCGTCGGCCGCCTGGGACAGGGTGTAGCGCAGGCCGGCCTTGACGCGTTCGGGGCTGTCGGCGGCGATGCCGACCGCCTGGGCGATGGTGTCGGCGGTCTTGAAGCCGATGCCCCACACGTCGTCGGCCAGCCGGTAGGGCTCGGCGCGCACGACGTCGATGGAGGTCTCGCCGTACTGCTTGAAGATGCGGACCGCGATGGACGTCGAGACGCCCACCCCCTGCAGGAAGATCATCACCTCCTTGATGACCTTCTGCTCCTCCCACGCGGCCGCGATCATCTTCGTGCGCTTGGGGCCCAGCCCCGGCACCTCCACCAGCCGGGCCGGCTCCTCCTCGATGACGCGCAGGGTGTCGACGCCGAAATGGAGCGTGATGCGCTCGGCCATCTTCGGCCCGATGCCCTTGATCAGCCCCGACCCCAGGTAACGCTGGATGCCCTGGATCGTCGCCGGCAGGACGGTGGTGTACGACCAGACCTCGAACTGCCGCCCGTAGCGGGGATGGGAGGTCCAGCGGCCGGTCAGCCGCAGCGACTCGCCCGGCTGCGCGCCCAGCAGCGGGCCCACCACCGTCAGCAGGTCGGGGCCGGACCGTTCGGTGGCCACGCGCGCGATGGTGTAGCCGGTCTCCTCACTGGCGAAAGTGATCCGTTCGAGAACGCATTCGATCACCGAGCCCGATTCCACGCGCCAGAGCGTAGACCATAGCCTGGCCCCATGGTCTTGGAGAGTACGGCGCGGGCCCTCGCGCTACGGGTGGCCACCGAGCAGGCCGCCTCCCGCATCCCCGCTCTGGCGGTCGCGGTGATCCGCGGCGGCGAGCTGGTCTGGTCGGGCTACCGGGGACGCGTGGGCGAGGGCCCGCCGACGGCCTCCACGCAGTTCCGGGTCGGGTCGATCACCAAGAGCATGGTCGCCGTCATGATCATGCGGCTGCGCGACGAGGGGCTGCTGGACCTGCTCGACCCGCTCGGCAAGCACCTGCCCGGCACGCCCGCCGGCGAGGTGACGATCGCCCAGCTGCTGTCCCACACCGGCGGGCTGACCGCCGAGCCGCCCGGCCCGTGGTGGGAGCGCACGCCCGGGGTGCCGATGCCCGAGCTGATCGGCATGCTCGACGCGATGACCGGCCGTCACCGGCCCGGCCGCCGCTTCCACTACTCCAACCTCGGGTTCGGGTTCCTCGGCGAGGTGGTGGCGCGCATCCGGGGCCGGGGGTGGGCGCAGGCCGTCCACGACGAGGTGCTGATCCCGCTGGGCATGCGCGACACGACCGAGCGGCCCCGGGCCCCGCACGCCACCGGATACGCCGTGCACCCGTGGGCCGACGTGCTGCTGCCCGAGCCCGAGCACGACGCGGTCGCGCTGGCCCCCGCCGGGCAGATGTGGTGCACCCCGGCCGACCTGGCCCGGTGGGCGATCTTCGTCGGCGGCGACGGCGCCGGCGTCCTGCGCCCGGCCACGATGGCCGAGATGCGCGAACCGGCCACCGTCGAAGACGGCCCGTCGTGGACCTCCGGCTACGGCCTGGGCCTGCAGCTGCGCCGTCACAACGGCCGCCGCCTGGCCGGGCACACCGGCTCGATGCCCGGCTTCCTGGCCACCGTGTGGGCCGACCCGTCCGACGGCGTGGGCGTGCTGTTCCTGGCCAACACCACCAGCGGCGTCAAGGGCAACGCCCTGACCGGCGACCTGCTCGACATCCTCGACGAGCACGAACCCGCGCTGCCGGCCGAATGGCGGCCCGCCCCGGTCGACGACGACCTGCTGGCCCTGACCGGCCCCTGGTACTGGGGGCCGGCCGCCTACGTCCTGCGGGCCCTGCCCGGCCGGGGCCTGGCCCTGACGCCGGTCGGCGAGACCGGGCGCGCCTCCCGGTTCGCCGCGCTCGCCGACGGAACCTGGCTGGGCCTGGACGGTTACTACGCCGGCGAGACGCTTCGGGTGGTCCGCACCGGCGAGGGCGTACACCTCGATCTCAACACCTTCGTGTTCACCCGCGAGCCCTATGGGCCGCCCGGACCGGTGCCCGGCGGGGTCGACCCGCAGGGCTGGCGCTGACGTTACCCCCACAATGTGTTGATTGTCCAAGTTTGACCGATTCTGGGAGTTGTACTACCTTCTGGGGAACTCGAGGCGGTGTGACCTACGTAACCGCAGGTCAGCCGCCGAAGGAAGACAACTAGAGATCGCCGAATCCGCGCGCCCCGCGCGGAACCGGGGAACCAGCGAGGACCCGGTGATCACCTGACTCTCCCGATCACCACGCACACCCACCGGGTCCTCTGGGGTGAATCGGCCTGTCTGCCCCTCAACGACAGGCCGTAGGGCGGCTTCCACGCCCGAGTCCGTCAGCTAACCCGGTAGGCGCATGGAAGCAAGGAGTCAACCCCACCCATGCGAGCTCCCAAACCTGGAATCCGCGCTGTCCTGGCAACCGGTCTGATGACGGCGGCCCTGGTCACCGGCGGCACCGTCGCCGCCGTCGACCTGACGCCCAACGCCGTCGCCAACGCCGAGGCCGCCGCCCCCGCGGGGACGGCACCCGAGGGAGTCACCCTGGCCTACAGCCCTCTGCTGGAGGTCGCCAAGGGACTGCCCAAGGTCAGCGCCCAGCAGGTGCTCAACCTCGCCACCAGCCAGGTCGGCACCAGCGAGAACCCGTACGGCGGCGGCACCAAGTTCCACCACTGGTACATGAACTCCGACCGCGCGGCCGAGACCATCGCCCGCGACGGCGGAACCCGCTACGGCTACGCCAACGCCCCCTGGTGCGACATGTTCGTCAGCTGGGTCGGCAACCAGCTCGGCATCAGCCCGGTGCTCGGCGAGGACGCCTACACCGTCCGCCACGCCGAGTGGTTCGCCCAGAACAACCGCTGGGGCACCGTCCCGGCCCCTGGCGCGGTCGTGTTCTTCGACTGGAACGGCGGAAAGGACATCCACGACATCCAGCACGTCGGCTTCGTCATCAAGGACAACGGCGACGGCACCATCGAGACCGTGGAGGGCAACACCGGCAACGGCGTGGTCGAGGTCCGCGAGCGGCAGACCGCCGACGTCGTCGGATACGGCTACCCCGTCTACACGGCCTGACCCCATGGCCTAGAAGTTCTCCCCCAGCCAGGCCCGCCAGGCGCTCTCGGCCAGCGGCCTGGCGATCTCCCCCGGAAAGGCGTGGTGCTCGGCGACGACGGCGTCGCGGTAGCCGTGGACGAGCGTGATCAGCGACGTCGCGGTCACCACGCACAAAAACCCCGACTCGGCGAACACGACCTGCGCGTCGTCGGGGTTCAGGCCGGGCACCGCGACGCGGCCCTTCTCCGGTGGCTGCCCCAGAGAGAAGGCGTCGAGAAAGGCCGCCCACACCCTCGCGGCATCGGGGGTGGGGCGGCCGATCTCGAACAGCGCGTAGTCGGCGGTCACGCCCGGGAAGTGCCGCAGGTAGGCCTCCAGCTTGCGCAGGTAGAGACCGTCGCCCACCGACACCGCGTCGTACTGGTCCTCCCAGTCGCCGGTCAGCAGCCCCGAATGCACGAACCGCAACACCGTGCTGCCGCCCGACCGGCCCTCCAGCAGGTATTCGAACGCCATGAACGACCCGTCGGCCGCCGTGTCGGTCGTGAACGCCAGCCGCTCGCCCGGCTCCCAGCCGGTCACGGTGGCGTGGGTGGTGAACCCGGCGACCGTCTGACGGCCCGCGCCCCCGACCCCGGGTTCGAAGTCGTTGGCTCCCATGAACCACGAGTCGACGCCCGGCCCGGTCGCGATCGCCTCCCACACCTCCTCGGTCGTGGCGGGCAGGACGATTTCCTCACGGACCTCGAACTCGTGTGCCATGCGGCTCAGCCTAGCGAGACAGGTTCCGGTAGGCCCTCACCGAGAGCGGCGCGAAGATCGCCGTGATGACCAGCGGCCAGGCCAGCGCCAGTTCGAGCGCGTGCGCCGCCGCCCAGGTGTCGTTGGCCCAGCCGGGGTTGCCGAACAGCTCCCGGGCCGCCGCCGCCGTCGACGACAGCGGGTTCCAGTCGGCGATCACGCCCAGCCAGCCCGGCATCGTCGCCGGGGAGGTGATGGCGTTGGACAGGAAGCCGATCGGCCACACCAGGATCTGCAGGGCCATCACCGCCTCCGGGTTGCGGATCTTCAGCCCGAGCCAGATCCCCGCCCACAACAGCGCGAAGCGCAACCACAACAGCAGCCCGACGGCCGCGAGCGCGTCGCCGAACCCGTTGCGGGCGCTCCAGCCGACGGCCAGGCCGCTGACGATCAGCACCGTCAGCGACAACACCGTGGTGAGCATGTCGGCCGCCGCCCGGCCTGACACCACCGCCGAGGAGGCCATCGGCAGCGACCGGAACCGGTCGGTCACGCCCTTGGTGACGTCGTTGGCGATCGCGGTGAAGGTGCCCTCCAGGCCGAAGACCATCGTCATCGCGAACATGCCGGGCATGAGGAACTCGCGGTAGTCGCCGCCGGGCACCGCGATGCCGCCGCCCAGCAGGTAGGCGAACAGCAGCAGCACCATGACGGGGAACAGCAGCCCCGCGACGAGCTGGCCGGGGTTGGCGGTCCAGTGGGTGACCTCACGCCGGGTGACGGTCCAGCCGTCGGCGAGGGCCCAGGTCAGTCGGTTCACGCGTGACTCCTCGGGGCGGGCGCGGCCGGTCGGCGCCGGATACGGCGGGCGCCGGCGGCGGCGGTCGGGGCAGGGTGGGCGGAGCCGTAACGGATGGGGATTGTCACGCCGCACCCCGGGTGAGGTGCAGGAACACCTCGTCGAGGGTGGGCCGGCGGATCGCGACGTCGTCGGCGGCGATGCCGCTCGCCGCCAGGTCGTGGACGACCGCGCTCAGGGTCGCCATGCGGTCGGGGGCGGGCGCGCTGACGCGCCGGGTGTCGGGGTCGGTCTCGGCGGCGGGGCCGAGCAGGGCCGCGGCGGCCGGGAGGTCCGCCGGGTCGTGCACGACGACCTCCACCCGGTCGCCGCCGACGGTCTTCTTCAGCTCCTCCGGGCTGCCCTCGGCGACCTGGCGGCCCTCGTTGACGACGGTGATGCGGTGGGCGAGCTGGTCGGCCTCCTCCAGGTACTGCGTGGTCAGCAGCACGGTGGTGCCGTCGGCGACCAGGGCGCGGACGGCCGCCCACACCTCCGCGCGGCCACGCGGGTCCAGGCCCGTGGTCGGCTCGTCGAGGAAGAGCACCGGCGGCGACAGGATCAGCCCGGCGGCCAGGTCCAGGCGGCGGCGCATGCCGCCCGAATAGTCCTTGACCGCCTTGCGGCCGGTGTCGCCCAGCCCGAACCGGTCGAGCAGCTCCCCGGCCCGGAGCCGGGCGGCCTTGGGGCGCAGGTGGGACAGGCGGCCGAACATCTCCAGGTTGGCCCGGCCCGACAGGGCCTCGTCCAGGGCGGCGTGCTGCCCGACCAGGCCGATGCGGCGGCGCACCTGGCCGCCGTCGCGGGTCACGTCGAACCCGGCCACCCGCGCGGTGCCGGCGTCGGGGCGCAGCAGCGTGGTGAGCACCCGCACCGCGGTGGTCTTGCCCGCCCCGTTGGGGCCGAGCAGGCCGTGGACCGTCTCCTCCGGGACGGCCAGGTCGAACCCGTCGAGGGCGGCCCGCGCGCCGTAGCGCTTGACGAGCCCGTGCGCCTCTATCGTGTACGTCATGCCGTACAGCGTACCGTACAGTCTACGGTTAAGCGCCCCGAGTACGCTGAGCGGCATCATGACGACCGAATACATCGGACGAGGCGACCCCGCGCGCACCCTCGCGCTGCTGTGGCGCGACCCGTCCCGCGCCCGCGAGCGCGCCCCCCGCAAGGGCCGCCCCGAACTGACCGCCGACCGGGTCATCGCCGCCGCGATCGAGGTCGCCGACGCCGAGGGCCTGGCCGCGCTGTCCATGCGCAAGGTCGCCGACCACCTGGGCGTGGGCACGATGTCGCTCTACACCCACGTCCCGGGCAAGGCCGAGCTCCTGGACGTCATGCTCGACACCGTCTTCAAGGAGACCTTCACCGGCGCGCCGATCCCGCAGGGCTGGCGGGCCCGGGTCGAGCGCGTCGCCCGCGACAACCTGGCCCTCTACCGCCGCCACCCGTGGATCCTCCAGCTCGCCGTCAGCCGCCCCCCGCTCGGCCCCGGCACCCTGGGCAAGTACGAGCACGAACTGTCGGCCCTCGACGGCATCGGCCTGACCGACCTGGAGATGGACAACGTCCTGACCCTCATCGGCGCCTACGTCCACGGCGCCGCCCGCGGCGTGGTCGAGGCCGCCCGCGCCGCCCAGGAGACCGGCATGACCGACGAGGAGTGGTGGCGCGCGCACGAGCCGTTCCTGGCCACCGCCGGCGACATGTCCGCCTACCCGCTGGCGGGCCGGGTCGGCAGCGCCAGCGGCGAGGCCTACAACGCCCCGGCCGACCCCGAGGGCGCCTTCGAGTTCGGGCTCGCCCGGCTCCTCGACGGCATCGCCGCCCTCATCGAGGGGCGGTAGGGGCCGCCGTTACCCTGGCTCCCATGACCCCCGAGCGGCTGGCACGGTTCGAGGCCAACCGGCGCCGCCTGTTCGGGGTCGCCTACCGGCTGCTCGGCGAGGCGTCCGCCGCCGAAGACGTGGTGCAGGACGCCTACCTGCGCTGGGAACGCTGCGACACGGCGGTCTCCCCGGAGGCCTGGCTGACCAAGATCGTCACTAATCTGTGCCTCGACCGGCTCACCTCCGCTCGCGCCCGGCGCGAGCGCTACGTCGGGACCTGGCTGCCCGAGCCGATCCTCACCGGCGGCCCGCCCGACCCGCTGGAGGTGGTGGCGCAGCGCGAACTGCTGTCCCTGGGCCTGCTGGTGCTGCTGGAGCGGCTCACCCCGCCCGAGCGCGCGGTGTTCGTGCTGCGCGAGGCCTTCGGCCACAGCCACCGCGAAATCGCCGACATCCTGGAGGCCACCGAGCCGCACGTGCGCCAGCTCTACCGCCGGGCGCAGCGGCACCTCGCCGAGGAGCGCAAACGGTTCACCCCCTCCCCGGAGCAGGGCGGCCGGCTCCTGGAGCGCTTCATGGCCGCCACCCTGGCCGGCGACGTGGCCGCGCTGGAGCGGATGCTGGCCGACGACGTCGTCGCCTGGGCCGACGGCGGCGGCAAGGCGCCGGCCACACGCGGCCCGGTGACCGGCCGCGACCAGGTCGTGCGCCACCTGCTCGCCCTCACCCGCTACGCCGGTCGGATCCGCCTGGAACCCGAGACGGTCAACGGACAGCCGGCCCTGGCGTTCTACCTCGACGGCCGTCTGTCCGGGATCACCGTCGTCGAGTTCGACCACGACCGCGTCGTGACCATCCGCGCCGTCGCCAACCCGGCCAAGCTCGCCTACGTCGCCAGACAGAAAATCTGAGTTTTTCTCCGCCGCACTGTCACGAATCGCGCCCGTTCCCCGTTCATCGCGCATGACGAAAACACCCCGCATCGCGGTCCTGGGAGCCGGATACACCGGACTGACGATCGCCCACCTGCTCGCCCGGCGCACCGCCGCCGAGGTCACGCTCGTCAACGACCGCGCCCACTTCGTGGAACGCATGCGCAACCACCAGATCGCCGCCGGCCGCGAGGCGCGCCGCCTGCCGCTGCGCGACCTGCTCAGGGGGACCGGCGTCCGGCTGGTCGTCGACCGGGTCACCCGCCTGGACGCGGCCGCCCGGCACGTCGAACTCGCGGGCGGCGCGGACCCCCTCGGCTACGACCTGCTGGTGTACGCCCTGGGCAGCCACGCCGACCTCGACGCCGTCCCCGGCGCCGCCGAACACGCCTACGCGGTGGCCGGCGTCGACCAGGCCGAGCGGCTGCGCGAACGGCTGCGCACCGCGGGCACGGTCGCCGTGGTCGGCGCCGGGCCGACCGGCCTGGAGACGGCCGCCGAACTGGCCGAGACCCACCCCGGCCACACCGTGCGCCTGATCACCGCCGGGACCCTGGGCCGCGAACTGGCCGAACCCGGCCGCGACCACCTGCGCCGCGTCCTGGACCGCCTCGGCGTCCAGGTCTGGGAGAACACCGCCGTCGCCAAGGTCGACGCGGACGGCGTGCTGCTGGAGGACGGCCGCCACCTCGCCGCCGGCGCGGTCGCCTGGACCGCCGGGTTCACCGTCCCCGACCTGGCCGGGCAGGCCGGCCTCGCCGTCGACGAGCGCGGCCGCATGCTCGTCGACGCCACCCTGCGCTCCCGCTCCCACCCCGAGGTGTACGGCATCGGCGACGCCGCCGCCGCCCGCACCCGGGACGGCCACGTGCTGCGCATGGGCTGCGGACCCGGCGGCCTGGCCGGCGCCTGCGCCTTCCACGCCATCACCGCCCGCATGGCCGGACGCGACCCCAGGCCCCTGCGCGTCGAAGCCGACACCCTGTGCATCGGCCTCGGCGCGTGGGACGGCGTCCTCCAGCACACCGGCCTCGACGGCGTCCCGCACGGCAGACCGCTGACCGGCCGCCGGGTGGCGCTCATCAAGAAGGCCGTCTTGCGCACCACGGGCCGCTACAACCCGCGCCACCCGGGCATCAGCGTGCTGGCCGCCCGCCAGGGCTGACCTGGCGACACCGCCTCCATCGCACGAGCCGTGGCCGAGCAGCGCCGCATCCGCTGGGAGCGGAGTCCGCTTCCTCCCGGTAGGGACCTATCGTGGGCGAATGCGGAGGATCTTTGTCCTGCTCGTCACTGCGGCGCTCTTGCTGGGCACGTCCGGATGCACCGTCCCCACGAACGGCATCACGGGCATCACCCTCGACGCCGAGGGCAACCTCGTCGTCGCCTTCGCCTGGTGCGGCCGCGCTCCCGACGGCGCGATCGTCCACCACGACCGCACCTCCATCGGTTCGGCCAGTCCCGCACCCCCCGAGGACCCCTCTACCGTGGGCCCGTCGATCGTGGACGCCGTCTACACGGCCCCGGACCTCCAGGCAGAGGTCACCTCGTTCCGTCTGGACGCACCCGACAACGGCTGGCGGCTCGAGCGCAAGCTCCAGGACTTCGACCCGGCCATCTCCTACTCCGTATACGGCGGCACCGACGACAACAGCTTCTCGACGGTGACGGTCAGCTTCGAACTGGGCGACGTGGAAGAGCTGAAGCGCAGACCGGGAACCGTGCTGGTCCAGAGCTGGGACGAACGGGCGAATGAGGTGGTGGACACGTTCATCCCCCAGTCCGACTTCGACCGGGATGGCAACGACGACTGCCCGTGACCGGCACACACCGCCTGGACGCGAGTCAGCGGCGCCGCGACCGGCACGGGTCATTCGGCGCTCTCACGCCCGAGCCGCCAGCCGACGACCCCCCTTCTGCGAGCAGCAGGCCAACGGCCGCATCGCGAACCGCATCGGCACTCCCGGCGACGTCGCCGAACACCTCGTCAACGGCCTCGCGGCCCTCAGCGGCGGGTTGCCTCAGCGACACCGCAAGCGTGAACCAGGACCTGGTCCGGAGCACGGGCCAGATCCACACCAGGTTGACCACGGCGCCGATCAGCGGGACCAGGCCCATCAGCCCGAGAATCCAGACGACCGGGCCGGGCACCGGCCAGTGAGGGAGCCCGGCCGCCGAGGTGCGGACGGCCCGGTTGAAGTTCTCCGGGTCGTAGGCGACATGGACGATCTGCCCCTCCTTCGGCGCCGGGCACACCGGGACGTCGCAGCCGGCCAGCCGCATCCGGTTGCTGACGACCTCGGCGCCCCGCACGGTGTAACGCACCCGGCCGTGGTACTCCACCCGTGAGCTGCCGTCATCGGTGTAGAGCACGCCGCTGCGGCGAACCTCCTCCACCGTGCCCGAGGTGACGATCGACCGGCGGGCGAAGGCGGTCTCCCCGGCGTACACGAAGGCCGCGACCCCGAAGGCGAGCGCGGAGACGCCCAGCCACGTGAGCACCTGCCAGCGGATGAATTCGCCGATCACTCTCGACTATGCGGCACCTTCACGTGATCGTCTACGCTGATTTGTGCCGTGCGTCTCAGCCCGCCGGAACCCGCAACGCCAGCACGACGATGTCGTCGACGTTGCCCTCGCCGACCGCCATCTCGTCGGCCAGTTCCTCCAGCAGGCCGGGCAGCGGACGGCCGGCGCGGCGCGACAGGGCGGCGAGCAGGTGGGCGGTCGCGGTGTCGAGGTCGACGCGGGGCGACTCGACCAGGCCGTCGGTGAACATCACCAGCAGCGTGCCGGGCGGCAGCAGCCGGGTCGACTCGGTGCGCCTGCTCCCCTCGGGCGGGTCCAGGGTCGGGAACAACATCAGGTCGTGGGCGGTCAGCTCCTCGGCCCGGCCGCCCGGGTGGACCAGGATCGGCGGCGGGTGCCCGGCGTTGGTCCAGGTCAGCTCCCAGCCGTCCGGGCGCGGGACCAGGTGGCCGTGCACGAGGCTGCCGGTCGCCTGCGGGAGCACGAGCCGGCAGGCGTGCTCCAGCGCCGTCACCGAGATGGCCGGCCCGTGCCCGGGGTGGTCGACGTCGGCCTGGCGCAGCATGCTGCGCACCTGGCCCATCAGGGTCGCGGCCTGCATGTCGTGGCCGGTGATGTCGCCCACGGTGACCGCCAGCGGCCGGCGTCCCGCCCCTTCGGGCAGGTCCAGGAAGTAGGCGTCGTACCAGTCGCCGCCGACCAGGTCGGCGGTCATCGCCGGACGGTAGAGCGCGGCGACCTCCAGGCCGGGCACCGGCGGCAGGTCGGTCAGCATCGCCCGCTGGAGCTGGTGGGCGACCGTCACCCGCTGGTGGAGCACGTGGGCGCGCTCGACCGCGCGGGCGGTGTAGCCGGCGACCGCCAGCAGGACGGCGCGTTCCTCGACGTCGAGCGGGTGCGGCCGGTCCCAGCCCAGCACCAGCACCCCGACCGGGCCCGCCACCCCCGGCAGCGGCACGCACACCGCCGACTTCAGCCCCAGGTCGGTGAACGCGGCCAGCGCCGCGTCGCCGTAGCCGTCGCGCAGGGCGGCCGGGTCGGTGAGCTCGACCATGCGCTCCCGCCGGAAGGCCTCGGAGGTCGGCCCGTGGGGGTCGACGTCGTACTGCCGGGCCAGGGTCTCGACCGTGCGGGGGATCTCGTCGTCGATGACGCGGCGCAGCCGGTCGTCCTCGGCCAGCACCAGGCCGACGTAGACCGGCTCCAGGTCGCTGCCCATCAGGCGCCGGACCCGCCGCCGGACGTCGAGCAGGCTGGTGGTGCCGGCCAGGTCGTCGGCCAGACGCAGCAGCAGCTCCGACCGCGACAACGCGGCCTGGGCCTGGACGAGGCGGTCGTGTCCGTCGCGTGTCATGGCCGGCCTCCCGGGTGTGCTCCCTCCTCACGGTCCCCTACCCGAAAAGCCGATCAGGTTGCCACGCCCATGGCGTGGCCGACGGTCGAGGGCTGGTTCACCATCGCGAGCATGGCGGCGGCCACGTCGGCGCGCGGGATCGACAGCCCGCCGCGCAGGTTGCGGTCGGGGGCGGTGCGGTAGCGGCCGGTGCCCGGTTTGTCGGTCAGGCGGGGCGGGCGGACGGCCGTCCAGTCCAGGCCGCTCTCGCGCAGCACGTCCTCGGCGGCCGACAGGTCGGCGTACACGGTGGGCATGGCCCGTTTGATGATCGGGGTCAGCACGTAGCGGGCGAACGGGCCCTCGCCCGGGTCGTGCCGGGGGGCGTCGGGGTTGCCCGGGGTGGGGACGGTCGAGACGGGGGCGGCGCTGACGATGAGGATCCGGCGGGCATGCGCGGCGTGCATCGCGGCCACGATGACGCGCGTCGCCGCCGTCACGACGCCGCGGTCGTGCTTGGGCGAGCGCGGGCCCACGCACGACAACACCCCGTCGGCGCCCTCGCAGGCCAGGATCAGCTCCTTCTTGTCGGGGGCGACGCGCAGGTCGGCGACCATGACGTGGTGGGGGTCGAGCGACAGGCGGGCGGCGTCGCGGACGACCACGGTGACCTCGTGGCCCGCCTCCATGGCCAGTCTGAGGCATTCGCTGCCGACTCCGCCGGTGGCGCCGAATATCGTGATCTTCACGGATTCCTCCGAAACGCGAATAGTATGAGAGTCGTATTATATGGTTTCAGTACCTTCCATCCAGGATGCGCTGCGCGCGTTGACCGCCCAGGTCTCGCTGCTCAACCAGCAGGTCGGCGGGCGGCTCGACCTGCGCCCGGTCGACCGCGACTGCCTCTACCTGATCTCCCGGCACGCCCCCATGACGCCCTCGGCGCTGGCCAAGCTGACCGGTCTGCACCCGGCGACCATGACCGGCGTGCTCGACCGGCTGGAGAAGGGCGGCTGGATCGCCCGCGAACGCGACCCGCACGACCGGCGCGCGGTGCTCATCCGCCCGCTCCCCGACCGGGTCCCCGAGATCGTCTCTCTGTACGCCGGCATGACCCGCGCCCTCGACGAGATCTGCGCCGGCTACTCCCCCGAGGAGCGCGCCCTCCTCCTCGACTTCATCGCCAAGGTCACCGATGCCGCTACCACGGCGAAAGATTCCCTATGACTCCCTATCAAAGGGAGTGATACGGTGTGTCCATGGACATCTTCACTTCCCCCGACGCCGGGCGCGCCCTCCTCGACCGCTACCGCGACCTGCTGGACACCTGGCCCGTCCCGGCCGAGCGGCTGACCGTCCCCACCACGCTCGGCGACACCTTCGTCCTGGCCTCCGGCCCACCCGGCGCGCCGCCCGTGATCCTGGTCCACGGCGCGATGGCCAACTCCCTCACCTGGTACGGCGACATCGCCGCCTGGTCGGAGCACCACCGCGTCTACGCGGTCGACATCCCCGGCGAGCCCGGCCTGTCGGCCCCCAACCGGCCGCCGATCGGCGACTACCCGGGCTGGCTCGGCGAGGTCATGACCGGCCTGGGCGTCGAGTCGGCCACCGTCGTCGGCCTGTCGCTGGGCGGCTGGATCGCGACCGGCCTCGCGGTCCGCGACCCCCGCCGCGTCGAGCGGCTCGCGCTGATCTGCCCCGGCGGCATCGGCAAGGTCCGGCGCGGCCTCCTGCTGGTGGCGCTGCTGCTCCTGGCGCTCGGGCAGCGCAAGCGGTCGCAGAAGCTCATCCTGGGCGCCGACCTGAGCGGCACCGGATGGTTCGGCGAGTTCCACGACCGGATCAACCGCGACTTCAAGCCCCGCCGCACCGACCTGAGGATCTACACCGACGCCGAGCTCGCCGGCCTGACGATGCCGGTGCTGGTCATCGCGGGCGACCGCGACGCCCTCATCAACGGGCCGGAGACGGCGCGGCGGGTGCGCGCCAACGTGCCCAAGGCGGATGTCCGGCTGCTGCCCGGCGTCGGCCACCTGATCACTGGCCAGACCGCGACCGTCACCGCGTTCCTGGGATGACCCCGCCTCGCCGATGCGGGCAGTTCACAGATCCACAGAAGGACCCCGCGGGCGCGTCGGCGGTCACCTCTTGGCACATACGGGGCCGTGCCAGGAGGCGTCGGGTAAGCCCAGTTCATCCCGGTATTCCAGGTCGGGCAGGGCCTGACAGATCCGTTCGAGCCACGCCCGGGACGTTGCCGGTTCGAACGCGCCGTCAGTGCCCGGCCAGGCGAAGACGCCGGGGACGGTTCTGTCCGCGGTCTGTCCTACACCCGTTCTCCCGAGTATCCGGTCGATGAGATCCGGATCACTGTGCCAGCGTTGCGTAAGGATGCCGACCGAGTTCTTGCTCCGATAGTCCTTGACCTCGAACTCGACATCGCCCGCGCGATCCCCGAACCGGATGTTCACGACCACGGTGTAGTCGGCCATCCACAGCCGGCCGACCCGCTTGTGCTCGAAGAGGTCCCAGATCTCGATCGCGTCTTCGTGGTATGTCGCGATGAGGGAACCGCCGGGGTCGATCACTGGGGCGAAGTCCTGGAAGTCACGGCTGGGTGTGTCTCCCATGGTGAACGCCGAGCCTGGGACGAGCGTCCCGTCCGAGAGCCGGTTGCGCTGTACCTTGTCCCCGCGGACGCCGACGACCTGGTCGAGTTCGGGCAGGACGATCTGCCAGTACGTGGGTGCGTCGGCGTCGGGGATGGAGATCTTTGCCTCGGTGACTTTACTCATCGTGCTGAGGTTCCACGTGCTGATTCCATCGCCGTAACTCACCCGCACCAGTTCGTCCGTCACGAAGCCCACCTGCGCGCTGAACTCCTCAGGGTCGTTGGCTCGCAGGAAGGCTTCGGACGCGGCAGGGAGCGGAAGCCGACCCAGAGGACGCAGATCCGGCAGCCGCCATAGTTTCGCCGGCCCCCTGTAGAAGACCGTGACCAGCAGGCGGCCGTCCGGGGAGGGCACCAGACTGCCCTCGGCGCCTGCTTGGCTGAGCTGCGCCGAGCCCTGCGGCGCCGTACCCAGTACTTTGCGGGCGGCGATATCCCAGCTCTCGAGGCGGTCGTCGGCATACTTGAGCACCAGATGGCGCCCGTCGGGGGTCACGATCGCGTACTGGGCCTGGATCAGGGCGTTCTCCATCGCGTCCGGCGGTGGAACGCGCAGGACCAGGAGCATGTCGGCGGCTCTCAAAATCAGCCGGTACGCGGATCCCTCGACGGTGGCGCGGATCAACTTCAGCCCGGCCGGGACTTCGACGCGCCGCTCCCGTGCTGAACCGGCCGCCAGGACGACGTACGATTCCGCTTCGTCTCGTCCTCTCGGCATGAGGGGATTCTTCATGGTGACGGTGTGCCGGTCGCCCGGGGTGATCACCGTGGGGGAACACACCTTGTCGGGCGATACGCGGGTGGCGAGTACGGTCGCGCTCTCCAAGCCGAACAGCTCGTACCTGCCTTCCTCACAACTCTCGACGACGGCCTGACCGCGGCCCACGTCGATCACCTGTCTCAGGCTGGCTCTCTTGTCCAGCGGACGCGAACCGGTGCTCGACAGAGCCATCGCCTTGCCCTGCTGAGCGACGACCAGTTCACCGGTGGTGAGCATTCCTCGGATCACGGCTGAGCCGGGCAGGCCGACGGCCCGTACTCTGCCGGTCGAGAGGTCGACGACGTGGAACTCGGGCGCGTCCGCTGTCCTGTAGCCCAGCCAGCGCCCCGTCGGATCGCTCACGAGCTCGTCTCCGCCGACGTCGAACTGACGCAGGAGCCGCCGGGTCCGCACATTCCACAGCGCCGTCTTTCCCGATGCGCGAGAGATGGCGACCACGTCCCGGCCGAGCCAGGCCGCCGTCGCCGGGCCCGTGCCCTCAACCGCGATGGTGAACGGCGCCCGCGCGTTGGCCGTGAAGTCCCAGGCGAACATGCGTCCGGTGTCGTCGGGCTCCGGCGTGACCGCGGCGGAGCCGTCGCTGTTGACCACGCCCTGGCCCGTCGGCACCATGATCTGCGCGAACCGCAACTGACGGGCCCACGCGCGTAACCTCGTCCGGGCTTCGAGCCCGTCGCTGGTGCGATAGGCGCGAACGTCAAGATGCAGCCGTTCCCAGTGGCCGTTCGGCAAACGCTCCAGGAGAGTGCGTGCTGCGGCGTCGGCCGTGGCCGCCCTGACCGCTGCGGTGTTCCGGGACACGGATTCGCCGTACAGGGTGAGACCTCCGCCAGCGAGGAAGAACAGCGCGATCACCGTGATGGTCAGCAGCCGCCTGCGGTCAACGGCCCGTGCCTTCTTTGCGGCTCGCTTCCAGGTTCTGACCGGAATCAGATCTGCGTTGTCGCCGTACTTGTGGTTCGCCTCGACTGCCGCACGTCGGTCGGCCCAGGGCAGGACGACCCGCATGTCCTGGTGGACGACGCTCAACTTGGCGGCGTATCCGGACACCGAGGACGCCTCGTGGGGCGCGGCGGGATCTATCCGGCCGACGATCGCGGTGCGCGGGCGCAATCTGCGCACGGTCATCGGGCCCAGCACGGGTCTCGACAGCCTGCGCCGCTCATCGAGCAGGACCGTGAACCCGAGACTCAACGACTCGTTCACCACTCTCATAACCGGTCCGGTCCTGTCCTCCAACGACCACAGAACGGCACCGCTCGAAAAATCTCCGGCGACCTTCCACCCGACGGCCAGCGAAGCCTGGAACGAGGCATCCGCCGAGGTCAGCATCATCGTCACCGGATCAGGCACCAATCCTCCGGGCAACCCGGGCGCCCACGACAGGCTGAGCACGGCGAGCTGCCCCTGTGAGCCGCGATCGAGCAGCACCTGGACGCTAGGGCCGCGCCGCACTGCCTTGGGAAGGTTGGGGTAGGGCCATCCGTCGAGAGCCGCCATCCAGACGAGCGAAAGCAGATCAAGCCTTCCCGCGTCCGCCAGACGCCGAATCGCCGGCACATGTGGCGTTTCGATGACGGCCGGCACCTCCTGAACCGGCTCTCTGGGCACCTCCAGCCCGCAGTGCTCGATCCAGCGGCGGAAGATCCGGTGCTGGATCAAAGACTGCTCCGGCGGGGAGACCAAGGCCAGCCCGAGGGCCGCCAATGCCCGGGCCGCGGGAACCGGGGCGACCTCGTTGGGTTTGAACGGCTCCTCGGTCAGTTCGCGGAACCGGGTCAGCGGCGTCGCGATCTCGTGCAGGATCTTGTGACCTACGCATCGACCGGCGGAGAGCGCCTTGAGAGCGCGGACGTCACTCGTGGCGACACAGCGCCGGACGATCGCAAGATACCGCTGACGGCTGTCGATCAGTTGATGGCCGACCCGACGAGCCTCCTCGCGGTTGAACTGGTCCCCAAGCAGGCTGGAAACATCCAGCAGGTCCTTATCCATGTGGCCGTCCCGCTCAGGAGCGTTCTTCGAACGCCCGCGCGGCAACGCGGACGGGATGGGTATCCATCAACTTCTCCGCGACATCCAGCCAGGCCAGCGCCGTCGTCGCCGTACCTGCGTCCAGGGAGGCCAGCACGTCGGCCGGGTCGGCGTCGTTCAGATCCTGTGCGCCGACCGGCACCGCATCGGCTTCGAACGCGGATCGCCCCTGCGGGAGCGCGACTGTGATCGTTCCCTCGAGATGGTCGTCTTCATCGGACAGCGCGATCCACAGTCGCCGGACCGGGCCGCCGTCGCGCGGCGTGATCCGGACCGGGAGGAGACACCCCACCCGCTCGGCCAGCGGGCCGTCCTCCGCCGCGTAAGCCCGCAAGAGCTGAGCCGTCACGCGCACCCGACCCGCCGGTGTCTCGACGAGGTGGACGCGCTGGAGGTCATCGCCAAGGATTTCGATGTGCTCGCGCACGTTGTCGGTGCCTGCCGCGGCCTCGAGGCTGGAGTGCAGTTCGGTATGTATCCGCCGATCCTCCGATCGGTCGCTCAGGCGTGCGGCGGCCACGCGGCAGGCGTGACGGTACAAGGGATCGAGGCCCTCCAGGAGGGACACCAGCCGACTCAGGCAGGCGCGGGAACGAGCGGGGACACGGGACAGCGGAATTTCGCAGAGGGCTGCCAGCAGCGCGTTCGCGCCGAACCTGGCGATCAGTCGATTGCCGGTGCGCAACCCGTGGTCGAGTTGCTCGACAGGGCCAGTGAGTCCGAGCACGGCCGGTGTCAGCCAGTGCTGCACCTCCACCAGCTCACCGAGAGTCCCGTCCGGCCGCAGGCCCGCCTCGACCGCCTCGACTGCGCGATCGAGCAGTTCCCAGGGCAGGATGGCGAACACCTCGTCGGGCGGATGGGCCTCGGCGTCGAGCCGTTCCAGCAGCCAGTAGCGCAAGGGCAGTGACTCGCTGCTCAGCTCCCGGAACATGTCGGCTGTGCCGCCGTCTATCACCGGCCACCGCTGCTCGATGCGGTTTATCACCTCGACCGTCTGACGGCTCGCGATGATCGGTCGGCCGAAGTCGTCTAATTCCACCACGGTCGTCCCGTCGTCGTGGGCCAGTCCCAGCACATATACGTCCGGGCCCCACGGCACCGCGATGCGGCGCCATCCGTCGGCGAAGTGATCCAGCTCTCTGGCGTCAGAGCGATGATCCCCGTCGTTGACCGGGCCCAACTGCCCGGTGCGTGGTGACAGGGTGGCGGTCCAGGCGCTGAGCGGGCGGTGGCGAGAGCTCATCGGGCGTCTCCGATCAGGGTGTTGAGCAGGTCGCGGCCGGGTTGCGGCAGCATCGCCGCGAACTCACGCTGCTGCTGCGTTGTCGCCCGGACACTCCGCCGGTAGGCGTTCCGCAGGCCTCTCCACTCGGAGCTGCTGAGCATGCGGCCCAACATCGGCGGTAACGCGGCGATGCGGGCCTTCAGAGGTTCCAGGTCGAATGTGACAACGCCCGACGGATCATCCTCGCGCCAGCGGAGGGCGAACTTGGCCGCCCGCACTATGACCATCGCCTGGGTGAGGGGATCGTCGCTGACATTCAGCGGGGTGAAACGACGCTCTTTTCCCAGCAAATCGTCGAGGCCAGTACCGCTCGGGTCCATGATCTGGTGATCAAGTGCGTCGTACAGGAGGGCGTTGAAGGCGAAGTCCCGATATTGGGCGTCCTCCGAGAGCCGGCTGCCGACGGCGGGGAATTTGAAGCCTCCTTTCGACAATCCGCGATACTCGATGAGCCGGGTTTTCCTTTTCGGCGGGAGCACCGAGCACACCAGGGAGGACGGGTTGACCGTCACCTGGCATTCCGACATGCCCAAAGCGCGCAATGTTTGACGGGTGATGTCGGTGAAGCGGCCCGCCGGTACGGTGCCGGACAGATCGAGGTCGTTGACCTCAGACAATGGCACGTCCGCGACCAGATCGCGTGCTGCCCCGCCCGCCAGCCACAGCCGATGACCGGTGGCGTGCACGGCCGCCAGCAGCGGCCGGATCAGCGGACGCCATGGCGCGCCTCGCAGATCCAGCAGTGCGCCTGCCCGCACGGGAGTCGCCGGGTTGAGCGATTCGGCCGCGTGTACGCGATGGGCCGGGAGGTCCGCCGGAGGCATGGCGGCCAAGGAATGGGCGCCGTCCGCGGTCTGCGGCACCGGCCGGTTCGGAGGTCCGGGAAGGTGCTCGTCGCCGTCGACCAGCAGCCGGTCGTCGAGGTGGGTTGATGCGACATCACCATTCTGCATAAGCCAGCCGAAACCGGCCACTCGACGCTCTGCGATGACATCGCCCACGAGCAGGGGACGAACAGGAGAAATGTTGCCATCGCCTGATTTCTGGGTCATTTTCTCTCCGGATACATCCATTCCGAACGTGGCATTGGTCCTCGGACCAGCGCAAATTCACACGATTCGGAAGAATGGGCAGGTTGGTTCACCTGCTCTCACTGCCCTAGGAGTGAGTCGGCCAGAATAACAGGGCAGCTCAGACATTTTGTTCTTTTGTTTAGAAACTCCATCTATGCACCGGGACAGGGCGCCTACTGGCGAGGTCAACGCCCTACTGTCCGGTCGGGCCTGTTGTCGACGCGGCGGTCTTCCTCGTGATCGCGGAGCATGCGCAGAACGGCCGAGGCGACGTAGATCAGTCCTGCGCCGTCCGGACTCATGTCTCCTCTACCGCGCCGAAAGAAAGAAGGGTTCCGAGTGGAACAAATCAGGTGAAGTCCCATCGAGGCAGCCGCTACCGTCATGATCGTGACCAAGCTCAACCAGATCCTGGCCGTCGAGAAGGGCGTCAAGGCCGACGTCCAGCGCAAGGTGACGGACGCCAACACCCTCATCCAGAAGGCGCCGCTGCTGTCGGGCATCTCGCGCACCTACCAGCCGATCGACGACGAGGGCGAGCAGCTGCCGCCCGAGTCGACGCGCGTGCAGGTGCAGGCCGAGCAGGTGCTGCGGGACGTCACGGTCACCCTGACCCGGCTGTTCGACGTGACCGCGACCAAGGACGTCGCCAACTGCTCGGCCAAGGCCGACATCGTCGTCGACGGCGCCACCCTGGTCCGCGACGTGCCGGTGACCTACCTGCTGTTCCTCGAGAAGCAGCTCGCCGACCTGCACGGCCTCATCTCCCGGCTGCCCACGCTCGACCCGTCGGAGACCTGGTCGCTCGACGGCAACACCGACACCTGGCGCACCGAGCCGGTCCGCACCACCCGGACCAAGAAGGTGCCGCGCAACCACGTGCTCGCCGAGGCGACCGACAAGCACCCGGCCCAGGTCCAGGTCTTCACCGAGGACGTCGTCGTCGGCTACTGGACGCGCGTCGCCTTCTCCGGTGCGCTGCCCCAGCGGCGCGTCAACGAGCTGCTGACCCGGCTGACCAAGTTGCAGGAGGCGGTGAAGTTCGCCCGCGAGGAGGCCAACGGCACCCAGATCACCGACCAGCGGGTCGGTGAGGCACTGTTCGGTTACCTGCTCGGGTGACCCCATAGACCCCCGCCCGGAAGGGCGGGGTGCGCGATGAGCGCAAGCTGAAACTGAAGCATCACGACTGAACGACGGTGACAGCGCAGGTTCGAATCCTGCCCCCTGCATCTCTCGCGGGGGTGGCCCAACCGGTAGAGGCAGCCGTTCAAACTCAGGCTCTCGCTCCAGACTCAGCATTGCCGCCGGTCGCCGGAGCGACCGGTCACGGACGGAAGTCGTCAGGTTGCGGGTTCGAATCCCACCGGGTGCTCTCCCTGCGCCCGTAGCTCAACGGAAGAGCGGACGACATGATCGTGATCCGTGGCCTTCAAAGGTTCCGGCGCCGCGATGTGGCGGCGTAACGGCCCCCGGGATTCAGGGTATTTCCTGGGGGCCACCGCTTTTTCGCCGGCCGGTGTCAGTCGCGCCGGCGCAGTTCCTCGTTCATGGCCAGCGCCTCGGCGAGCTGGTCTTCCAGGATGATGATGCGGCACGCCGCGTCCACCGGGGTGCCGGCGTCGACGAGTTCGCGGGCGCGGGCGGCCAGCCGGAGCTGGTAGCGGGAGAAACGGCGGTGACCCCCCTCGCTGCGCAGCGGCTCGATCAGCTTGGCGGCGCCGAGACTGCGCAGGAAGGCCGGGGTGACACCCAGGATCTCGGCGGCCCGGCCCATGGTGTAGGCGGGGTAGTCGTCATCGTCGAAGCGTTGTTCTGAGGCTGACGCCTGATGTGCTTGATCCACTCAACCTTCCTGAAAACGCGAACAGGGGCCCCGGCGCGGTGACGCGCCGGGGCCCAGAGGGTTTAACACCATCCACCGGCCGTGTCGGCCGGTTCACCTATGTGCGTGGATCGCATATGCGTGACCGTAGACCACCATCCTGTTCATGGAGCTCCGGTACCCGTGCGGCGGCACAAGGCCGGCGACGGGCGATCCCTGATGGCGTTCAACACTCCTTTCCGGTTATCTCTGCTTCGGCACCTCAACCGTCGGCGCCTGATTTCGTGCAACGGCGGCGCGTCCACCGTCCCGGCCCTGTCTGACTTCGCCGGCCGCGACGGTCCGACCTTCCGCCTCCTCCGCATCGTTACTGCTTCCACGCTCGTCCAGGCAGGTCGTCGTGATGCTCGTACTGCGCTGCCCTCGTGGATCCTTCTCTTACGCTGACACAAACGTTATCCCCCACGCGGCCGAATGTCTATCGTCGCGACTACAGATTTTCTTCCTTCTCCCGGTCAAGGATCAGGTGGTCCCGGAGTGCGGCGGCCAGGTCGCCGGCCGCCCGGATCTGCGCCGGGGTGAGCCCGTCGACGAACAGTTCGCGGATGGCGCGCAGGTGCGGGACGGTCGCCCGGTGGAAGGCGGCGGCGCCCTCCTCGGTGAGCACGGCCTCCGCGCCCCGGTTGTCCTCGGTGCAGTTCTCCCGCCTGATCAGGCCGCGCCGGTCCATGCGCCCGAGGTGGTGGGACAGGCGGCTGCGTTCCCAGCCGATCGTCGCCGCCAGCTCCGAGGAGCGCAGGCGGCCGTTCTCGGCCTCGCTCAGCGCCAGCAGGACGCTGTAGTCGCCCGTCGACAGACCCGACTCGCTCAGCAGCCGGGCGGCCGTCGCGGCCCGCAGCGCCTCCGTCGTCTCGATGAAGTCCCGCCAGATCCGCAGCTCCTCCCGGGTGGGGAAGCGGCCTCTGCGCTGCGTCAACGTCGTCTCCTCCCCGCCGGGAATATAATTGACACGTCAATCATTTCCGATCATATGACGTTGAGGCACGACATGTTCGAACTAGGGCTGAACTCCTTCGGGGAGGTCGCCACGGACGGCGGGCGGACCCTGTCCGACGCCGAGACCGTGCGGCTGATCGTCGAGGAGGCCCGGCTCGCCGAGGCGTCCGGGCTCGACGTGTTCAGCCTGGGCGAGCACTATCGCGAGGGCCACACCGACTCGGCCACGCCGGTGCTGCTGGCCGCCATCGCCACCGCCACCGGCCGCATCGCGCTCGGCACCTCGGTGACCGTGCTCAGCACCAACGACCCGGTGCGGCTCTACCACGAGTTCGCCACCCTCGACGCGGTGTCGGGCGGCCGGGCCCGCATCGTGCTCGGCCGCGCCTCGGCCACCGAGTCGTTCCCGCTGTTCGGCTACGACCTGGCCGACTACGAGCGGCTGTTCGAGGAGAAGCTCGACCTGTTCGTCCGGCTGGAACGCGAGGAGGAGGTGACCTGGTCGGGCACGGTCAGAACCCCCCTCGTCCGGTACGCCGCCCGCCCCCGCATGCGCCCGGGAGGCATCCCCACCTGGATCGGCGTCGGCGGCAGCCCCGGCTCAGTGCTCCGCGCCGCCCGCCACGGCCTGCCGCTCATGATGGCGGTCATCGGCGGGCGGCCCCAGCGGTTCGCCGGCAACGTCGACCTCTACCTGACCGCGCTGCGCCGTGCGGGCCGGCCGGAACTGCCGATCGGGCAGCACTCCCTGGGCCTGGTCGCCGACACCGACGAGGAGGCCAGGGAGACCTGGTGGACCTACTGGCAGCCGGTCGTCGCGGCGCTGGCGGCCGAACGCGGCTTCTACGCCCCCACCCGCGACCGCTTCGAAGCCGAACTCGACCACGGCGCCCTGTACGTCGGCTCCCCCGAGACCGTCGCGAGAAAGATCGCCAGAACCGCCCGCGACCTGCGGCTCAGCCGCTTCGACCTCAAGTACGACATCATGCACCTCCCCCGCGACGCCCGGGCCCGCACGATCGAGCTGCTCGGCCGCGACGTCGCCCCCCGTGTCCGCGAACTCCTCTCCTCCTCGCAGAAAAGAAGCGCATGACCGACATCACCTTCGGCCTGGACACCTTCGGCGACGTGCCGTCGGACGACTCCGGCGCCCCGCTGTCCCACGCCGCGGCCATCCGCCAGGTCCTCGACGAGGCCGTGATCGCCGACGAGCTCGGCGTCGACGTGATCGCGCTGGGCGAGCACCACCGCCCCGAATACTCGATCTCCACGCCCGAGACCGTGCTGGCCGGCATCGCCACCCGCACCTCGCGCATCCGCCTGGCCTCCGGCGTGACCGTGCTGAGCTCCGACGACCCCGTCCGGGTGTTCCAGCGCTTCGCCACCGTCGACGCGCTGTCGAACGGCCGGGCCGAGGTGATCCTCGGACGCGGCTCCTTCACCGAGTCGTTCCCGCTGTTCGGCTACGACCTGGCCGACTACGACAAGCTGTTCGAGGAGAAGATCGAGCTGTTCGTCAAGCTCCTCGACGAACGGCCCGTCACCTGGAGCGGCACCGTCCGCGCCCCGCTCGACCAGGCCGACGTCTACCCCAAGACCGAGTCGGGCCGCCTGTCGACGTGGGTCGGCGTCGGCGGCTCGCCCCAGTCGGTCGTCCGCACCGCCCACTACGACCTGCCGCTGATGCTCGCCATCATCGGCGGCGCCCCCGACCGCTTCGCCCCTTACATCGACCTCTACAAGCGGGCCGCCGAGCAGTTCGGCACCACCGCCCACCCGGTCGGCATGCACTCGCCGGGGTTCGTCGCCGACACCGACGAGGAGGCGCGCGAGGGGTTCTGGCCGGGCTACAAGGTGATGCGCGACCGGATCGGGGCCACCCGCGGCTGGCCGCCGATCAGCCGGTCGGAGTACGACGCCGAGATCGCCCACGGCTCCCTCTACATCGGCTCGCCCGAGACGGTCGCCCGCAAGATCGCCAAGGCGGTCGGCACGCTGGGCGTGGCCCGGTTCGACCTCATCTACAGCGTCGGCCCGCAGCCGGTCGGCGCCCGCACCAAGGCCGTGGAGCTGTTCGGCGGCAAGGTCATCCCGATGGTCCGCGACCTCCTGGGCGACCGGTCATGAGCCCCGTAGAGACGATCGGCATCCTCGGGGCGGGCAAGGTCGGCACCGTCCTGGCCCGGCTGGCGCTGGCGGCCGGATACCGCGTGCTGATCGCGGGCTCCGGCGACCCCGCCAAGATCGCCCTCATCGTCGAGGTGCTCACCCCCGGCGCGACCGTGGTCACGGCGCAGGAGGCGGCGGCCGGGGCCGACGTGGTCGTGCTGGCCCTGCCGCTCGGCAAGCACCGCGACATCCCGGCGCGGGAGCTCGACGGCAAGCTCGTCGTCGACGCGATGAACTACTGGTGGGAGGTCGACGGCGTCCGCGACGACCTGACCGACCCCCGCACCACCACCAGCGAGATCGTCCAGGAGTTCCTGCCGGGCGCGCGGGTGGTCAAGGCGTTCAACCACATGGGCTACCACGACCTGGAGGACGGCGCGCTGCCCGCAGGCGCGCCCGGCCGCCGAGCCATCGCCGTCGCCGGGGACGATCCCGGCGACGTGGCGGTCGTCGCCGGGATCGTCGACGCCCTCGGCTTCGACCCGGTCATCGCCGGGCCGCTGGCCGAGGGCGTGCGGATGGAGCCGGGAACCGAGCCGTTCGGCGCCAACGTCGAGGCCGCCGAACTGCGCGCGATGCTGGCCCGGTTCCCCGAATCGGAGCGCGGACGCGCCCGTCACCAGGCGGTCGCGCCCCCGACGTGAGCAGCGTCTTGCGCGTGATCCGCTCACGCGCCTGTGCTGTTTTCTCCGTTACGGCTCCCCCCACCTCGGCCCCGCCCGCCGTCTCCGGCGCTCCCCGGTTTCCGGCGCCGGCCCGGCGCGCGCCGCCACGGTCAGTAGGTGGCCAGCAGCACGCGTTCGGCCTGGTCGAGATAGGCCGCGAGCAGGGCCTCGGCGTCGGGGCCGCGACCCGCGTCGAGGAGCGTCAGCAGTTCGCGGTTGAGCGGCAGGAAGGGCGCGTGCAGGGCGTGCGGGTCCATGGTGTGGAATACCAGCCGGAGTTCGGCCAGGAGTTGGGCCATCATCGTGTTCACCCGCTCGCTGCCGTTGAGGGAGGCGATGACCAGGTGGAAGCGCAGGTCGGCGGTGCCGACGTCGGGCCACCGGTCCTCGGCGGCGGCCTTGTCGGCCTCGGCGACCACCTCCCTCAGCGCGGCCAGGGCCGCCGGATCCCGCTCCCCGCGGCGGACGGCGGCGCCTTCGATCATCCGCCTGACCCGGTAGATGTCGGCGACGTCGGCCGGTGACAGGACCCGCACGTAGACGCCCCGGTTGAGCCGGTGTTCCAGGAGCCGCTCGTGGCCGAGGAGGCTGAAGGCCTCCCGCAGGGTATTGCGGGAGACCTCCAGCTCGGCGGTCAGTTCGTCTTCGGCAAGGCGGCTGCCGGGGGCCAGGCCGCCCTCGGTGACGCGCTGCCGCAGGATCGCCGCCGCCCATTCGGCCGTGCTGCTGCGGACCCGGAACGGGCGGGTCTCCCCGTAGGCGTCGGAGGGGTCTGGTTCACTCACGGTCGGCAGACAATCATCTACTTGCCGCCGGCGTCCACGCCCTGGGGATTGCCCGGGGCGTAGACGGTGATGCCGTCGGGCAGCGCCCCGATCTTGTCGATCTCCACGCAGGCCGGGCAGGCCTCGTAACCCTTCTGGCGGGCGCGGTTGGCCTCGGCCTCGGCCTCGGCGCCGGTCACCAGGGCGCGGCCGTCGATCTTGGCCTTCTCGGCTCTGGCCTCGGCCTGACGGATGTCGGCCTGCGCGCCCTGCGCGCTGGTGATGCTCTGCTGGACCTCATCCGGCAGGGTGATCCGGACCAGGTTGAACCTGAACCCGGTCAGGTAGGGCCCGCCCAGCATGGCCTGGATCTCGCGCTCCAGGCTGGCGTTGACCCCCGACTGCACTTTGGCCAGGTTGGCCAGCCCCGCGTTCGGCTCGGGCAGGTCGGCGCCGTTGAGGAAGGCGCAGGTGGGCACCAGTTCCTCGCAGCGCATGGCCCCGATCTGCACCCGCAGGGTGTTGTAGATGACCGGCCTGACCGCCTGGCTGAAGAAGGCACTCCAGCCCTCGTCGCCGTCCCAGGCGTAGAGCATGTCGTCGCCGTCGCCGACGTAGGTGCGGGTTCCGTAGCGGTCGTCGAAGGCCTTGATGGTCTCGTGGTCGAGGTTGAGCGAGAAGTAGAACGTGCCCTCCACGCCCACGTTGACGCCGTCGCCGCTCGGCACCACCACCTCGTCGACGCCGAGCGTGGTGGCCCGTTTGGGGTCGGAGGTGATCGTGTAGATGCGCTGCTGCGCCGGATAGGCGTGGGCGGTGGACATGAACCCGGTCCAGGTGGGTCCGGTGGCCGGGTTGAGGATCTGACGAATGCCGCTGTCGTCAAAGGGGCCACCGTCGCGAATGACGGTGACGACTCCCGCGTCCGTATGGGTGAATCCGGTCGCGTACGTGATCAGCGTGAGCCCGGTCAGGGCGACGGCTAAGACACCGATCAAGGTTTTGGCCATACTTTCAATGTAAGGATTGTTGAACAATTTGATAAGAGGAATTTTCAATATCCTTGGCTGAGGATCCCGACGGGTGAGTCGCCCGTGCCGTCAGACGACGGCGGGCGGGCCGAGTCTCCACGTGGCTCGGCGAACAGTTCGTCGTCTTCATCCGCCCGCCCTCGGCGAGCGGGCCGGCCGCGCTCCGACTCCGGGAGCAGGGCCGGCATCGCGCGCAGTTCGGCAGCCTCGACATTGGCGCCGAACGGCTCGGCCGCGCCCGTCACCAGGCGGTCGCGCCGCCGTCGACCATGTAGTTGGCGCCCGTGATGTAGGCCGCCCGGTCGGAGGCGAGGAAGACCACCAGCTCGACGATCTCCTCCGGCCGGGCGAACCGCTTGAGCAGCGTCTTGCGCGTGATCGCCTCGCGGGCCGCCTGGTCGTCGCCCAGGTCCCGCTCGCTGGCCGGGGTCAGCACCGGCCCCGGGCTGACGGCCACCGCCCGGATCCCGTGCGGAGCCCCTTCGAGCGCGAGCTGGCGGGTCATGCCGATGACCCCGGCGTTCGCGGCGGCGTGCGCGACCATCGGCGGCACCTCGCCGGCGATCAGGCCGGCCATGGACGCCACGTTGACGATGACGCCGCCGCCGCGCGCGACCAGGTGTGGCCAGGCGAACTTCGACACGAAGAAGGGGATGTCGAGCTCGCCCGCGATGGTGGTGTGCCAGTCGTCGACCGAGAAGCCGGGCAGCGGCCCGAAGCGCGGCAGGGCCGCGTTGTTGTAGACGACGTCGAGCCCGCCGTAGGCCGCGACGGCCTCCTCGACGACCTGGCGCGCCTGCTCGGGGTCGGTCAGGTCGATCGGCGCGACGCCCGTCATCTCCCCGCCCGCCCGGCGCACCAGCGCGACCGTCTCGTCGTTGGCGGCGGTCTGGATGTCACACCCGACCACCTTCGCGCCCTCGCGGGCGAAGGCCAGCGCGGCGACGCGTCCCTGCCCTCCGGCGGTGCCGGTGATCAGCACGACCTTCCCGTCCAGTGATCCCATCGAGTCCTCCCCGAGTAATAGTTGCTTCGTCAAAAAAGTACATTACTTCTTTCGTGAAGCAACTACCATGTGGGGATGACCACACGACCGCTCTCCCCCGACGAGGACGCCCTGGTCCGCGCGCTGCCCCGGCTCATGTACGCCCTCCCCCGGGCGATCGACGCCGACATGGTGCGCGAACAGCAGCTCCCGCTGATCGAGTGGACCGCCCTGATGCGGCTGTCGGAGGCCCCCCGGCGGCGGATGCGGATGGGCGAGCTCGCCACCGCGTGCGAGTTGTCGCTGAGCGGCATGACCCGCATCGCGAACGTGCTGGAGAGACAGGGCCTGATCGAACGTGTCAGGAGCGACGAGGACGCCCGCGGCTGGAACGCCGTCATCACCGACGCCGGGCTGGCCCGCCTCGAACAGGCCTGGCCCACCAACCTGGCCAGCGTGCGGCGGCACCTGCTCGACCACCTCGACGGCATCGACGTCGCCCGCCTGGCCCGCGCCATCGGGAACGTCGCCCTCACCGACTGAGCCCATCTTCCCGATTTGTTCGCCATCATGAAGGACAACGGGAGGGGACAGGTTGACCCTGGGGGTACCGGCCGCCGGCAGGACGGCCGACACACTGCGTTATCCGCCGGGATCCTTGGTGATCCTGACCGGCCTGCCGGGCGCCGGGAAGACCACACTGCTGCGCCGCCTCTACGCTCTCAGCGGCGAGGAGACCCGGCCCGTCGACCGGGGCGGCCTGACCGTCATCGACAGCTACCAGTCGCGGCTCCACTGGCGGGGCCGCATCCCGTGGGCGCCCAAACCGGCGCGCACCGCGATCACCTGGGTCACCCACATGTCCCGCATCTCCCGGGCCATGCGCACCGGCCCGGTGATCGCCCACAACCGGGGCTGCGGCGTCTTCCCCCTCTACGTGCTGGCCTGGCTGGCCGTCCGGCGCGGCACCCGGCTGCACCTGCTGATGCTCGACACCCCGCCCCACCTGGCGAAGGCCGGGCAGCGGTCGCGGGGACGGGTGGTGCCCGAGGCCGCCTTCGGCCGGCATCTGCGCAGGTGGGGGCGGCTGCTTGGCCGCGTACAGGAGGGCGACCCCGCGCCCGCCCTCACGGCCCACGTGCTGACCCGGGACGAGGCCGACCGGCTCAAAGAGGTCAGGTTCGACCGCTGAGCCGCTCGACCGTCGCCGCGGCGATGGCCTCGACACGGCGGCCGTAGGCCTCGGCGCCGTCGAACACGAAGCTGCCGCCGACGACGGGCAGCGCGCTGAACGAGGCCCGGAAGCCCGTCGCCGCCGCGCCCAGCGGCAGCGGCGCGTAGTTCTCGAAGGGCGTCATGTCATAGCCCTGGCGTGAGGTGTGCCGGTTGCGCGCGACCTGGTGGGCCGCGACCCGGACCACCGCGTCGACCCCCTGGTCGAGCAGCAGTTGCAGCCACCGGAACTGCACGTCGAAGTGCTTGGCGTGGCCCTCGGCCGGGTGTTGCAGCAGGTAGGAGCAGACGACGGGGTTGTGCCAGCGGTACATGTCCGGGTCGGCCTGCTCCTCGGCCAGGATCGCGTAGTAGTAGTCGGCGCACCGGCCCAGCGGCCCGGCGGGCGCCCCGCAGTCACAGTGATCCGTCATGGCCTGGATCATAGGTGGGTGGACGACCGTGACGTGCTCTACCGCCGGGTGGCCGCCGACCTGCGCGAGGCCGTCGCGGGCGGGGTCTACGGCTCCGACGGCCGGCTCCCGGCCGAGTCGACGCTGGCCGAGCACTACGGCGTCTCCCGCGGCACGATCCGGCAGGCCCTGGCGCTGCTGCGGGCCGGCGGCGTGGTCACCTCGCGGCGCGGCACCCGCCGGGTGGTCCTCGGCGCGGCCCCGGCGCAGAGCTTCGCCGAACTGCTGAGCTTCACCACCTGGGCCCGCTCGATCGGCGAGGAGCCCGGCGGGATGCTCGAATCGCTGACCGTCCGGCCCGGCGAGGAAGAGGAGCTGACCCGGCTGCGGCTGCGCGCTGGTGCTCAGGTGTACGCCGCCCTCCGGGTGCGGACCCTGTCGGGGCGTCCCGTGATGATCGAACGCACCTGCTACCCGGCCCGGGTCGGCGAGATCGTGGCCCGGCTGCCGGCCGACACGGTGTCGTACACCGAACGGCTGCTCGACCACGGCATCGTCTTCGCCGACGCCGAGCACACCATCGACCTGGCCTTCGCCGACGCCGACGACGCCCGGCTGCTCGGCTGCCCCGAGGGGGCCGCGCTGCTGCGCGAACGCCGCCGCACCACCGACCCGGCCGGGCGGCCGGTGGAGTGGTCCGAAGACCGCTACCTGCCGGGGACGGTGGCGTTCACCGTGCACAACTCGATCGCGACCTCGACGTTGTCGCGGCTGCGGTCAGCGGCGCAGCAGCGGGGCCAGTAGCGGCCGGAAGTGGCCGAAACCGGGGGTCGCCGCGCCCGCGACCTTGCCTCGTCGTCCCAGCGCCGGATCGCCACCGCGTCGGCCGCGCCCGGCAGCGCCGCGAACGCGGCGGCCTCCTCCTCGCTCATCGGGCCGCCCTGCACCTGGAGGGTGAACTCCGAGGCCTCCGACAACCGGGCCCGGTAACCGGGTTCGACCGCGCACAGGTAACGCTTGGCGGCGACGTGCAGGCGGACCGGCTCGGTCACCTCCGGCCCGAACCAGCGGGCCAGCACCTGCGCGCCGGTGTGGCCGTGCCGGTTGTCGACGCCCGACATGAGCTCCGCGCCCCCGTCGAGGTGGCCGATGTCGTGCAGCAGCGCCGCCGCGACCAGGTGCGCGGGCGCGCCGGACGCCTCGGCGAGCGCGGCGGCTTGACGCATGTGCTCGGCCATCGTGACGGCCTCGCCCAGGTAGTCGCCGGTGCCGGGGCCGGTGAAGAGCGCTTCCAGCTCGTCGAGCGCCGCCGTCCGGCGCAGCACCGCCAGCGTGCTCGCCAGGCCGTCGAGGTCGGCGTACGCACCCTGCAGGTGCCGCGCGCCGCTCTGCTCGAAGGCGGTCCGGGCGTGCAGGAGCCGGGTGTTGTCGAAGATCAGGCAGTCGCCCGGGGCCAGCCGGAACGTCACCATCAGCTCGGGCCGGGCCAGCACCTTCGCGAAGGCGCGGTAGGCGTCGTAGAACGTGCCGGGTGAGCGGAGCGTGCCGAACGACCGATTGTTGAACCGGACCTCCCGGATGTTCCCGAGGGGGTCGACGTCGATGAGCGGCCGGACGGCCGTCAGCTCGGTGCGCGCGTCGCGGTAGACGAAGGGCACCGGGGTCCGGGTCAGCACCGCGAACGCCTCGGGGTCCTCGGCGCGCAGCAGCGCGGCGGCGTGGAACCCGTCGACGAGCCCCGAGTCGCCGCCCTCGGCCGCGTTGGTGAGACAGTGCAGCAGCTGGATGGTCGGCACCGGGTCGCGGTAGGGGTTGTCGGTGTGCGGGGCGATCGCCCGCGAGGTGAAGGCCAGGTTGCCGGGCGTGGGTTCCACCCGCACGTCGAACAACGTGCCGTAGTTGGTCTCCCGGACGTACCCGAAGGACCGCGCGACCTCCAGAACCCGGCCCTCCTCGGCGGGCACCGCCCTGAGGAGGACGAATCCGAGCCGTCGCACGGCCTCGAGGATCCGGACACGTTCGGCGGCCGAAGAGAGATAGGTGTGCCAATCGGCGTGCGGCGCTTCGGCCAGGTCGGCGGCGGCCCACAGACGTTTTCCCGCCTCACTGCGGTGGTCCACCGGGGCGGGGGCGGTCAGCCAGTCGCGGCGGTAGACCGAACGGTGGCCGTCCGGCGACCAGGTCACCTCCACCTCGCCTGCGCGCTCGGTCACCTCGCCGACGGCCAGGTCGTCGGGCAGGTCGGTGATCTGGAAGAGCTTCTGGCCGCTGTGCGGGTCGCGGCAGCCGGGGCACGGGCAGTTGTCCCGCAACCACATCGGGTTGTCCAGCATGATCGTCCTCGTGTTCGCCAAGTTGTATAGCCAACTTCCCGGGGCGAGATGTCCGGAAGGTGAAATCCCGTTGAGCGGGACCGGCCCGGTTCGTGAGGCTGGGGTGCGTGGTGCTGTTCGGGATCGTCGTGGTGGGGGCGTCCGTGCAGCGGCTCGCCGGAATCGGGTTCGCGCTGGTCGGCGTGCCCGCGATGGTGCTCATGCTGGGCCCCGCCGACGGGGTGCGGCTGGCCAACTGCGGCGCGCTGGTCATCAGCGCCGCCGGGCTCGTCGGCACCTGGCGGTCGGTCCGGCCGGGCGCGATGATCCCCCTGGTCGTCGCGGCGGCGGCGACCGTACCGGCCGGCGCCTGGATCGCCCGCGGCCTGCCCGAACCCGCGCTGCTGGCCGTCACCGGAGCGCTGGTCAGCGCCGCCGCGCTGCTGGTGATGAGCGGGGTCCGGGTGCGATCGCTCCGCGGGCGCGGGGGCGCGCTCGCGGCCGGCGCCGCGAGCGGCTTCCTCAACGCCTCGGCCGGGGTGGGCGGCCCCGCCGTCTCCCTGTACGCCGTCAACGCCGGCTGGACGGTACGCGAGTTCGTCCCCAACGCCCAGTTCTACGGCGTCGTCGTGAACGTCTTCTCGATCGCCGCCAAGGGACTCCCCCAGCTCAGCGGCCCCACGTGGGCCCTGGTCGGCGCCGGGATCGCGGCCGGGCTGGCGGTCGGCTCGCTGCTGGCCCGGCACGTGCCCGAACGCCCCGCCCGGTGGGTCGTCCTGTCGCTCGCGCTGGCCGGCGGCCTCACGACGCTGGCGAAGGGCCTGCAGGGCTGACGGCGGCGCTCCCCCGCGTGTGGAACGACCACGGGGTGCGGACCGGCGGGAAGTTGTAGCGGTGCACGCCGGTGACGGTGAACCCGCCGCGCTCCAGCAGCGCGACGGTGTCGCGGCCGGTGTGGCAACCACCCGCGAGCGGGGGCCAGATCGTGGCGTCGAGGGCGCGCTGCACGCGTACAAGACCAGGGGTGTCGGCCCTTCCGTGCTCCAGGAACCGCAGCTCACCACCGGGCCTGAGCACCCGCCGCGCCTCGGCCAGCGCCTGGCCGACGTCCGGGATCGAGCACAACACCAGGCAGAACACCACGGCGTCGACGCTCGCGTCGAGCGCCGGCAACCGGCCCGCCGTCCCCGCGCTCACCTCCACCGGCACCGGCGCCGCCGCGGCCGAGGCGGCGGCGTGCCGCCGCAGCAGCGCCTCCGGCTCCACCGCCAGAACCCGCGTGACGGCCGGCGGATAGTGGGCGAAGTTCGCGCCGTCCCCCGCCCCGACCTCCACCACCTGCCCAGACAACCCCGCGAGCAGGGCACGGCGGTGCTCGGCCATGCCGCGACGGTCCATGGTCTGCCGCAGACGCGGCCACATCCGGGCGAAGAGCTTGGGCATGACTCCATTAGACCCACGCATAAGATCGTCCGCATGGCGACGAGGCTGGTGCAGATTCACATGAAAGCCGCGGACGACGAAGCGGTCGGCCGCTTCTGGGCGCAGGCCCTCGGCTGGGGCATGTCCAGTGAAGGACCGGGCGTCACCAACCTCGAACCCGAGGGCTTCGTCTACCCCGACCCGACGGCCGTCTGCATCGACGTCGTCCACGACCCCAACCCCAAGACGGTCAAGAACCGCGTCCACCTCGACCTCGCCACCACTTCGGCCGCCCACCAGGCCGACCTGGTCGCCCTCCTCCGCTCCCTCGGTGCGACCCCGATCGACGTGGGCCAGGGCGACGTGCCGTGGACGGTCCTCGCCGACCCCGAGGGCAACGAGTTCTGCGTGCTTGAACCCCGGGAGCTCTACCGCGACACCGGCCCGGTCGCCGCCGTCGTCGTCGACTGCATCGACCCGCGCGCCATGGCACGGTTCTGGGACGCGGCGATCGACTGGACCCTCCACGAGGTCACCGACGACCACGCGCGCCTGCGCTCGGCCAAGGGCGTCGGCCCCTACCTGGAGTTCATCCGCACCCCCGACGTGAAGACCGTGAAGAACCGCGTCCACCTCGACCTGCGCCCCTACCCTGGCGACGAACAGGCCGCCGAAGCGGCCCGCATCCGCGCGCTCGGCGCCGTCGACATCAACATCGGCCAGGTCGACGTGCCGTGGACGGTCTTCGCCGACCCCGAGGGCAACGAGTTCTGCGTGCTGACCCCGATGTAAACCGTTTGTGCTCCGGATCGGCGTGGCCGTAGGTTGCCTGCGACCCCAGCCGTGAAGACATGAGGACACCCGCGTGACCCCGCCTGCTTTCCAGATCTGACACGTACTTCCGCGCACCGTCAGCCGACTCCGCGGTCGGCTCCGCCGGGCTGCCCGTTTTGAGCGCCCGGTCACACGGCGTCTGAGGCCGCGCGCAATCGGCCTCGTGTCAGATCCAGAGAGACCATGTCTTCACAACCTCATATCGTGCTGCCCTGGACCGTCCGCCGGACCAGGCTGCCGCTGCTGTCACTACGCTGCGTCGACTGCGGGACGCGGTCCTTCACCACTGGGGAGGGACGATTCCGGGTCAATGCCAACGGGAAGTTGCTGGACGTGTGGCTGCTGGCGCGGTGCGTGTCCTGCGACCGGACGAGCAAGCTGACCCTTCACGAGCGGGTGCCGGTCAGGTGCCTGGAAGCGGACGCGCTTCGGGGCTACCGCGACAACGATCCCGGCCTGGTGGCCGCGACGTTGCTCGATCCACTGTTCGCCCACCGGAACCGGCTCGGGCTCGACTGGGCCGGGGCCTGGCGGCTCTACGGCCCTCCGATACCTCTCGACGGGGTTTGGCCGGTTCGGGTGGAGGTGGGCTTCGACGATCCGGTGCCGGTGCGGGCGGATCGGCTCATCGCCGCTGGGCTTGGTGTCAGCCGGAGGGAGGTGGGGCGCCGGGTGAAGTGTGAGGTGTCGCTGCGGCGTTCGGTGAGCAGCGGGTTCTCCTTTACGGTGCTGGCCGCCGGTTAGTGGTGATCCGGGGGCGGTTCGTGGATGGGGCCGCCCCCAGGATGCTGTTCATGCGGATTGGCCGCAGTGCGGCAACGCATCCGCGTCCCCGCATCGGCGGCGGCCGGCGAGTCTGGCCGCCGACAAGGCCTACAGCTCCCGCGCCAACTGCGCCTACCTTCGATCCCGCAAGATCCGGCACACCATCCACGAATCAGCCGATCAGAAGGCCAACCGCCGCCGAACATGCCTACAACTCCCGCGCCAACTGCGCCTACCTTCGATCTCGCAAGATCCGGCTCATCACTCCCGAACCAGCCGATCAGAAGGCCAACCGCCGCCGACCAGGCCTGCAGCTTCCGCGCCAACCGCGCCTACCTGCGATCCCGCAAGATCCGGCACACCATCCCCGAACCAGCCGACCAGAAGGCCAACCGCCGCCGGCGCGGCCCTCTCGGCGGCCGCCCGACCGGCTACGACCCCGCACGATACGCGCGCCGCAACGTGGTTGAGCGGGCGATCAACCGGCTCAAACAGTTCCGGGCCGTGGCCACCCGCTACGACAAACGCGGCTACACCCCTCGGCACGGTAACCGTCGCAACCCTGATCATCTGGCTCCGCACCTGATCCAAGAAACAGGGCCTGGGGCGAGGTTAAGCTCAACATGGGCGCCTGTCATCCACAAAACCCGGGATTGTAGCCTTCGCAGAAACGGTCATTTCTGTGAAGAAACGGACTCCCCTCCAGCGACGCAGAGCGGGTCTTCCCCAGGTGGTGCCAGCACGAAATGGGAGCCTTGAGTGGTGAGCCCCATCGCAGGCTCTCGAGGTAGTGGGAAACAAGCCAGGTTGTCAGAGGCCTCTGTGACTGTGTGCAGTATGCGTGAGCTGATCGAGCGGGTGGATGAACACGACCGTGTGCTTGAAGTCGTGGAGCGCTCAGAGGCGGTGCGTTTGCGGTGGATGCATCGGATCGCGACGACGATCTGCCGCGACCCGACGGGACGGATCCTCGTATTGCGCCGAGCCGACGGGCATGTTCCCTTCCCCGGCCACTATGACGTGATGGTCGGCGGCGGTGTGGGCGTGGGTGAATCGTATGAAGACGCGGCGGCCCGCGAGCTGCTCGAAGAACTGGGCATCGGTGTCTCGGTCGGCTTCCTGTTCAAGTTCCTGTGTCAGGAGGGGATCGGGCCTGTCTGGTTCGGGGTGCACGAGGCCTTGATCGCCGAGCCATTGGCTCCAGATCCGTCCGAGATCGCTTGGCATGCCTGGCTCACGGAACTCCAACTGCGGAAGGCGGTCGATCGAGGGCCCTTCGTTCCGGCTGGGCGAGAAGCCGTGCGCCGCTATCTTGGCCGCTCAGCTCAGTGACGAACAGCCGCTCGCTGGCTGATGTCTCCTCAGGGCGGGTCCAGCACATTCGTGACCAGTTCCGCCACGGGACACCGCCTTCATCCCGCTCGCCAGCTGGAAGTGTGCCGTTGGCGTCCTCGGCCTATACGCAGGCCAGGACGTGCAGGCGCGCATAGGGAACAGCTCGGCCATCAGGATGAAGCCGCTCCCGGCGCCGCGGCTGGGGATCGTTACCGGAAGCCAGCGATGACAGATGGCCAGCATGTTTGGGCATAGGGGGCACCTCAGTCATCAGCAGGAAACCGGTCATGGTGCCGCAGCTCGGAATCATCGCCGGAAACCCGTGATGACAGATGGCCGGCGTGCTCAGGCGTAGGGGGCAGCTCGGCTATCAGCAGGAAGCCGGTCATGGTGCCGCAGTTCGGAGCGTTACCGGAGTTCCGTGATGCCGGATGGCCGGCATGCCCAGGGATGTTCGCAGAACGGGGACCTCAGCCGTCGATGGTGGGGGCGGATCTGAGTTCGGCCGCGACCGCCCGCTCCCGCAGCACAGCCGCTTCCGTACGAGCCGACTCCAGCTCCGACCGCAGGTCACCCAGCCGCGCCCGCTCCAGCGCGAGCTCGGCGCGCAAGGTGGCGACGCTCTCCTGCGCGGCCGCGTGTTCGGCGCGAAGACGGGTCACCTCCGCGTGCGCGGCCTCTCCGGAAGCTCTGAGGGCGGCCACCTCGGCCTGGCTGGTGCTCAGATCGGCGGCCAACACGTCCCGATCCTTGCGGGCCTGGGCCATCGCCTTCTCGGATTCGGCCAGCAGCCTGGTGACCCGGGACACCTCCGCCTTCGCCTCGGCCGCGCTCGCGGCGGCTTCGGCTCGCGCCTGGTCGGCGGCCTCCGCCCGTGTGATGGCTCGATCACGTTCGGACTCGGCCGCGTCGGCACGCGCCGTCGCGGCGGCGGCCGCCTTCTCGGCGGTGGCCACGTCTTTGCGCGCTTCCACGACGTCTCTCTGCGCCGCGGCCGCCTTGGCCTCCGCCCGCCGAGCCTTCTTCTCGGCCTCGGTGGCGGCCGTGCGGGCCTCCTGGGTCTCGGCCTCCGCGTGATCCCGCCGTGCCTCGGCCTGTTCGGCTCGCCTTCGCGCTTCGTCGGCGGCCTGCTTGGCTACGCGTTCGGTCGCCGCCGCCTCGCGGAGCGCGGCCAGCGCCTGCTCCCGTGCGTTCTCGGCGTCGGTGAACGCGTTGTCACGCTCGGCGGCGGCCTCCTCGGCGCGTTGCTCGGCCTGCTGGGCGGTTCTGCGGGCGTCTTCGGTGGCGGCGCGGGCTAGCCGTACCTGCTCGAAGGCCTGCTCCCGTTCGGCCCGGGCGACGGCGACCCGGGTGTGCGCCTCAGCCTGGACCGCACTGAGCCTTGCCTCGACTCCGGCCGGCGAGAGTTCGTCGGCGAGGACCTGGGCCAAGGGGGCTATCGCGGCGGCCAGGCCCTTTTCCATGCGTTCGTAGAGTTCCTCGGCGCGGGCCAGGGATCCGTCGAGGCCGGGGGTGGCGCGGCGTAGTTCGCGGGATTTCTTGGCGGCGGCCTGGCAGTCGGTCTCGGGACAGTACTCCTTGGGGCGGCCTCGTCCTTGCCGTAGTTCCAGGGGCCTGCCGCAGTGCTTGCACGTCACGAAGATCACCCTAGCATTTTCTGATTTTCTGGAAACAGAAAATCAGAAAAGGAGATCCGTTGTGTCGGAGGTGTAGATGATCTTTCAACATAATCCTCGTTATGTTGGGTCACTCGGAGTTGCTGTCTGCGCTGCGCCCGGCACGCCCCGATCCCCTATGTGCCGGAGATCCTGGTCGAGGTGCCTCCGCACGAGGGCTCCCACTTGGGCGTCGGTAAGACTCGTGCAACCAGGTGCACGCGACTGAGTCCACCCAGGTCGGCGGTGCCCTACTCGTCGGTGGGTGTCGAGTCGGGCGTGGCCGCAGATGTGGTGGACAGGGCGAGGGCGCCCGCTCCGTCGCCGTGCCGGGCCAGGAGGGTTGTCACGCTGGCGACCTCGCCTATTCAGGTGTCGCCTATTCAATGAGTCTGAACTGATGCGTGGTCGTCGCCTGGGGCGTAGCGTCGCCACGCCTTTATGCCGTTCCGGCCGCCGGCCATGGGCCCTATCGTGACCCGACCAACCAAAGAACTTCACCGAGCATCGGCCCGGGGACCGGCTACGGCGATCCCAAGATCCACACCCGCAGCGTCTGGTCCGCACTGCAGGACAGGGCGATGGTCTCGCCGGCCAGGGTACCGACGGCGACGGCGCGGAAGAAGGCTAGGGCGCCGGCGACTGGCTCACCCGCAGGGTCAGGTCACGCCGAGGCCGCGCAGGAAGGCGTCCGCGACGAGGTCGGCGGCCTGCGGGGCATCCACTGCGGGGAACTGGTGGGCGATGCTGTCGACGAGTGCGTCGAGGACCGCACGTGCCCAGGCCGCATCGATATCGGCGCGCAGGTGGCCCTCATCGCAAGCGCGCTGGATGAAGGTGCTCAGGCGCGCACTCTGCGCTTCACGGCGAGCGCTGGCTTCGGGGTCCTTCTGCATCATGCGGCGCGTGTCGACAGGCCACTCACGGGCGACCGGGATGATCCCCTCCAGATAGCGGTGGAGAGCGACCGGCACCGGGGCCTCGGTCAGCCGCGCCTCGTCCAACACCCGCTCGGCCGAGTCGAGTTTGGCCTGGAAGACGGCGCGCAGCAGCGCCTCCCGATTCGCGAAGCGGCGATGAACGGTGGTGCGGTCGACACCCGCCGCAGCGGCGATGGCCGCCATCGACGTGCTCGGATCCTCCGCCAGGAGGCGGGCCCCGGTGCGGAGGACGGAGGACAGGTTGCGTGCGGCATCGGCTCTCATGGTCCGGCGATCCTAACCAGCAGTGGTGATTACGGCGCCATCATCCCATGTGAGATGCATCTCATCTATTTATTGCTACATCAATGTTGCAGTTGACGAAGAAACAACTACATTGAGGTTGCGTCCTGGAGGGCGGCAAGAAGCGAGATGAGAGGAGCACGCCATGTCACGGACTTGGCTGATCACCGGTGGTTCCCAAGGGCTGGGCAGGGCCCTGGTTCTTCAGGCTCTTGAGGACGGGGATCGAGTCGTCGTGACGTCCCGCAGGCCGGAGGCTCTGGCTGATCTGAAGGCGAAGTATCCGGAGCGGCTGGAGACCGTGGCGCTGGATGTCACGTCGCCGTCCGAGGCTCGGGGCGTGGTGGCGGCCGCAGTGGAGCGATTCGGCACCGTCGACGTCGTTGTGAACAACGCGGGTTACGCCACCAGCGGTTCGATCGAGGACTTCCCGGAGGAGGAGTTCCGGGCGCAGGTCGAGGCGAACCTGTTCGGCGTGATCAACGTGACCCGGGCTGCCCTGCCCGTACTGCGTGGCCAGCGGTCCGGGCACATCGTGCAGATCTCGTCCATCGGCGGCCGGGTCGGCGGCACGCCCGGGCTCAGCGCGTACCAGACAGCGAAGTTCGGAGTCGAAGGCTTCTCCGAGGTGCTGGCGAACGAGGTGGCCCCGTTCGGCATCAAGGTGATCATCGTGGAGCCGGGCGGTATCCGCACCGGCTGGGCCGCCGGCGCCGCGAAGCCGTCCGGACCCATCGCTCCTGACTATCAGCAGACGGTCGGCGCATGGCTGGAGCAGTTCGCGGCCTACAGCGGCAACGAGCCCGGCGACCCCGCCCGAATGGCCCGGGCCGTCATCGCGGCCGTGGACGCGCCCGAGCCCCCGCGCCGGCTCCTGCTCGGCAGCGACGCCCTGGAAATCGCTGTCAGCGCGGAAAAGGCTCGCCTGGCCGAGGCCGACGCATGGGCCGAAGCGAGCCGCTCCACCGACCACCAGGCCGCGTAACGACCCTGAAGCTTCGCGTGCCGTCGGTCGCCTGCCCGACGGCACGCGGCCACGGGCCCGGCGACAGCGCGGATACCCGCTCTCTCTGGTGGTCTCCTCCACCCCTGCGGCATCGCCTGGGACGCACTCCCGCCCGGGCCCCGCACCCACCACGTTTCACACGAAGAAATCGACAGACATGACTGTTCGCGACAAGCTCTACATCGGCGGCTCCTGGGTCACCCCCAGCAACCCGGAGCTGCTCGACATCCTTTCCCCCCACGACCAGTCGGTGCTGGGCCGCGTGGCCCAGGCCGCACCCGCCGACGTGGACGCGGCCGTTGCCGCGGCCCGCGAGGCCTTCGACCACGGCCTCTGGCCGCGCACCACGCCCGAGGAGCGGCAGGAGATCATCCGGCGCTACGACGCCCTGCGCACCGCCCGCGCCGACGAGGTCGCCGCGGCAATCTCCGTCGAGAACGGCTCGGCCGGCTGGTTCACCAAGGTCGGCCAGTCCTTCCTGACGCGCCAGGTCAACGCTTACCTCAAGGCGGCCGAGGAGTTCGGCTGGGAGGAGGTCATCGAACCCTCCGACCCGTCGGTGGCCTTCGACACCATCGTGCGGCGGGAGGCGATCGGCGTGGTCGCCGCGGTCATCCCGTGGAACTCGCCGTTCTCCGCCGCCACCGCCAAGCTGATCCCGGCCCTGCTGGCCGGCAACACGGTTGTTTTGAAGGTCTCCCCGGAGAACTCCCTCAGCATGATGCTGCTGGCGGACCTGTGGCACGAGGCCGGGCTTCCCGCGGGCGTGCTCAGCATCCTTCCCGCCGACCGCGAGACCAGCGAGTACCTCGTCTCCCACCCGGACGTCGACAAGATTGCCTTCACCGGCTCCACGCGTGCCGGCCGGCGCATCGCCTCCATCGCCGGAGAGCACCTCAAGCGGGTCAGCCTGGAGTTGGGCGGCAAGTCCGCGGCTCTGATCCTGGAGGACGCGGACCTGGACGCCGCCGTACAGGGCCTGCGCTTCGGCTCCCTCGGCAACAACGGCGAGGCCTGCATCCTGCAGACCCGCATCCTGGTCCCCCGCGAGCGTTACGAAGAGGTCGTCGCCGCGCTCAAGGACATGGTCGAATCGCTGAAGGTCGGCGACCCTTCCGCCCCCGACACCTTCATGGGCCCGATGATCCGCCCCGACCAGCAGCAGCGCGTCATCGACTACATCAACATCGGCATAGCGGAGGGCGCCCGCCTGGTCACCGGCGGCCCGCACGTCCCCCAGGGCCTGGAAAAGGGCAACTACGTCACCCCGACCCTTTTCGCCGACGTCGACAACTCCATGCGCATCGCCCAGGAGGAGATCTTCGGCCCGGTCCTGGCCGTCATCGCCTACGACGACGAGGACGATGCCGTCCGCATCGCCAACGACTCCGAATATGGCCTCTCAGGCGGCATCTGGAGCGCCGACCCCGAGCGCGCCTTGGCCGTCGCCCGCAAGCTGCGCACCGGAACCATCACCCTCAACGGCTCGCCCATCAGCTTCGACGGCCCCTTCGGCGGCTACAAGGCCAGCGGCCTCGGCCGCGAGTACGGCAAGGTCGGACTCACCGGCTACATCGAGCACAAGTCCATCACCCGGCTCCGGCAGCCGTAGCCGACCGGAGAGGCGCAGACCTACCGGGCCGGAACCACCCGCAGTGCGGTCGGCAGGCCCACTTCCTGGCCGTGACCGCTCCCCGCAATCGCTGTACCGGCGTGCCACCCGCATGCGCGAGACCCGCGACCTGTCCCGCGCCGTCGTCAAGCCGCCCCCGTTTCCCCGGAGAGACAACCCCATGCCCAGCAAGTTCACCCGCCTCATCTTCGCGGTCCTCGCGAGCGGGGCGGGCGTGTTCTCCATGCTGCAGTCACTGATCGCGCCGGCTCTGCCGACTATCCAACACGCAATGCACACCTCCCAATCCACCGCCACCTGGGTGATGACGGCCTACCTGCTGTCCGCCTCGGTGTGCACCCCGATCATCGGCCGGGTCGGCGACCTGGCCGGCAAGAAGCGCACCCTCGTCGCAGTCCTGCTGACCGTCCTCGCCGGCTGTCTGCTCGCCGCTCTCGCTCCGGACGTCGGCGTCTTGATCATCGCCCGCATCATCCAGGGCGCCGGAGGCGCGGTGTTCCCACTGTCCTTCGGCATCATCCGCGACCAGTTCGAACCCGGCAGGGTCAGCGGCAGCATCAGCAACCTGTCCGCCGTGATCGCCGCCGGCGGCGGCGTCGGCATAGTCGCTGCCGGTCCCATCGTGGCCGGGCTCGACTACCGCTGGCTGTTCTGGTTTCCCGTCGTCATCGTCGCCGTCACCGCCCTGCTAGCCCTGCGCTATGTCCCCGAGTCGCCCCGACGGGCGAAGGGACGGGTCAGCTGGTCCGGCGCGGTGCTGCTGTCCGGATGGCTGGTCGCGCTGCTCCTGCCGGTCAGCTCCGGCAGCCGGTGGGGCTGGAGCTCCGCTGCTGTGATCGCGCTGTTCGCCGCGGCCGTCGTGCTCTTCGCCCTGTGGCTGTTCGCGGAGTCCCAATCCCGCAGCCCGCTGATCGACCTGCGCATCATGCGCGTGCGGTCCGTGTGGACCACGAACGCCGCCGCTCTGCTGTTCGGCGCAGGCATGTCTTCGGTCTGGTCGTTCCTGCCCGGCTTCGTACAGACACCCCGCTCCGCCGGCTACGGATTCGGCGCCAGCGTCACCACGTCCGGACTGCTCATGTTGCCCATGCTGATCGCGATGTTCGTCGCCGGTGTGGTCAGCGGACGCCTGGAACCCAAGGTCGACGCCAGACGCCTGCTGATCTCGGGGGCCGTCTCCGCCGCAGTCGCCTGCGCCATCCTCGCCCTGTGGCACACCCAGCAGTGGCAGATCGCCGTCGCGGCGGGCGTTTTCGGCCTCGGCGTCGGTCTCGCCTTCTCATCCATGGCCAACCTCATCGTCGGCGGCGTACCTGCCGAGCAGACCGGCGCCGCGACCGGCATGAACGCCAACCTCCGCTCCGTCGGCGGCGCCATCGGAACCGCGATCACCAGCCACCTCCAGCCCTCCGGCCTGCCGTACGACTCCAGCTACATCCACAGCTTCTCCGCGCTGACCCTCCTCCTGCTCGGAGCCGCCCTCGCCGCCGCCCTCGCCCCGGCCCGCAAAGCCGTCCGTACGCCCCAGCTCCAGCTGACTCCCGCCGCCGCAGAGTAAACAGGGAGCGTGCTGCGCGCTGGAGGAGTACCAATGCCGTCCTCGTCCACACCGCACTGACCGGGCTGGAAGCGCACCACCAGCGCGTGCTGGCCGAGGCGATACCCGCGCTGGACGCGCTGACCTATGCCATTGACTCGCTCGCGGATGCTCCGCCCCAAATCAGGGCGGCTGAGAATGACAACACCATGGTTGCCGGTCGATGACGCTCAGAACCGGGCACGTCAGGCGACCCAGAACCGGTGCCTGGCGGGCCGCCACCGCGCTGGTGGCCGGCCTGGTGATACTGACCGTCGGGCGCAATGACGCCCTGCTGGCGGCGGGGGCGCTCAGCCTGGCCATCGCCGTGCTGCTCGGCGCGTACGCCTACCGCCACCGCTACCAGGCGCACGGAGGGTCAGTGCAATGTGGCATATAGAAGTCCGAGCGGTCGGCGATCGGCGCCCGTACCAGAATGTCGGTACCCTGCACGCCGCCGCTTTCTTTCCCGCATTTTTGGATCCGCCAAGAAGTGTGGCCGGCAGAATCCTGCCGGCCACACTTTACTATCCCTCGGATGTCCAGTATCGCGAGCCTGCCTCAGGGGCGGGCCGTAAAGCCCAGTCGGATCGGTCTGCGTCCGGACTCCAGGATTTCACCTCTGTGTAGAGAATCGCCATGGCCCAGTAATGGGGTAGCTCGTGATAGACGAGACCGTTACCGAGATCATCGTCATTTGACATGTCCTGACCGTCCCAGAAATGGTTGATCCGGGCGATGGCTTCGCTAATGGATATTCCTGCCAGCTCGGTCATCTCGGCCGCTATATCGTCGATGTAGGCTTCCATCGTCGATGACGTGGCCATCAGATACCTGCTCATCGCTACCTTACTGAAGGGCTCTGTCGAGCATCGGTCCAGTGTTCCTGAAGAAGGTCACCTGATTGCCGATCCATATGGGTGCGGCGCCGCCCATGAAGGCTTTGGGATTCGCAAGCATGGGGCCTTCGACCATATCGTAAGGCAGGTTGGTGCCACCTCCACGATAGTGCCTGACGAATTCCGCGAGAAGGGGACTCGGGCCGGAGAAGGTGAGTGTGGTCAAACCTTCGAGCTCAGAGGTCGGTACACGGAAGTGGAGCACTTCTCCGCCGGGATACCTTTTGTCCACCCAGCCCTGTGCCTGGCTGCGGAGACGGGTGGTGTAGAAGCCGTCTCCGAAGTCCCTCGGGCGGGGTGCGTAGGCCGGGTCTACGCCATTTGCGCGAATGGCGGCTGCGCCCTCTCTGCTGGTTCCGTGGTAGAGGTCGATCGCGTCCCCGCAGTTGTGCACGAGAACTGGCGACGAGCCGGCGAGCACGAAATACGTGTGGAAGTCGGCGACCGTCAGGTTGTGGACCCGCTGAACGGCCGCCCGTTCAGCCACCTTGGCGACCTGAACATGTGTGCCCGCGGCCGTGTGGAGCAACGTGCCCACGGTCAGGTTCTCCGCGGGCACCCACTTCTTGAGAGCGGGTGCCCAGAAAGGGTGACCGGCTGTCGCGGTGATGGTCTGTCCGCCGTCGACGGTGATGTCGACCAAGTCCTTGCTGCCGGTGCCCGTGACCAGCGCTGTGACCGGCTTGCCCTCCACCTTTCCGGTCGCCGTGTCACCTGCCAGGACCTCGTCGCCAAGTTGGATGTCGCTGATCGACTTGGTGGCGCCACCAGTCAGCAGCACCAGGGTGGCGGGGGTGAAGCTGTTGGTGGTGCAGGAGGTCGCCGCCCGGGGTGTCGGTGCGGCCGGCGCGGCCCGGACCGGAGATTGGCGGAAGGCCGCTCCGATCTTGCCCGCACCAGCGCCGATCAACTTGCCGATTCCCAGGCCGAGCAGGCCTTCGCCCGCTCCCCACGCGGCCGAGGTGAGCGCGTCACCCAGGCTGTCGATCTGCCCGCTCATGCCGTCGGAGACCAGGCGTCCGGCCATGCCGCCCAGCACCGCGCAGCCCACCGCGCCCGCACCTGCGGTGACCGTGGTGCACAGGGCGCCGACGCCGATCGACACCGCCGTGGAGATGATCACGGTTTTGTGTTCGGCGATCCACTGGCCGGCGCTGCTGATGACCGAGCGGGCCCTGCAGCCGAAGTCCCATGTGCCGCAGCCCGCCTTCGCCGCCGGGCGGGCGGTGTAGTTGCCGATCGGTTTGTAGTCGGGGCGCGAGGTGACCGGGCGGCCGGCCTTGCGATCCGCCGTGTCCTGCTGCCAGCCTCGGTAGCCGCCGTTGCGGCCGTTGGCGTAGTCGTCGGGGATCAGGCCCGTGGGGTCGGAGAAGGTGACCGGCGAGTTGGCGGCGTAGCTGTAGCCGTTCATCTGCTGCGGGTCGCTGGTGTCCAGCAGCGGGTCGACCGACAGGAAGCGGCCGGCGCGTGGGTCGTATTCGCGCGCGCCCAGGTGGGTGAGGGAGGTGGAGGGGTCTGCGGTGCCGCCGACGAAACCCTTCTCGTTGGCCCACACGACGGTGGTGGCGTCGCGGCTGGTGCCGAACGGGGTCTGGCGGCGGACCGCCGTGGTCTGGGCGTCGGTGGCGGTGACCGATGCGGTGGCGGTGCCCTGCATGTCACCGGCCAGCCAGGTCACCGTGCCGAGCACGCGCTGGGCCACGGTCTGCCCGCCGTGGATGTAGAAGCGGGTGCAGGTGGTGGTGTTGGTCGCCGTAGTGAGGCGGATCTCCTGGTCGGGGAGGTAGAGGGTGGTGCCGGTCGGGTCGCGGCGGATGAGCCGGTTGCCGTCGGCGTCGTACAGGTAGCTGGTGACTCCGGCCGTTGTGGTGACCTTGGACAGGTGGCCTTCGGCGTCCCAGTCGAGGGTCTGCTGCGGGTCGGCGCCGACCTTGCGGGTGATGGTGTTTCCGGCGGCGTCGTAGGTGTAGGCGTCGCCGCCGCTGATCGCGGTCACGCCGTGCGGGCGGGGCGAGCCGGCCGACGGGTAGGAATAGGTGCGGGTGGTGTCACCCGAGGCGGCGTGCTTGACCTCGGTGGTGCGGTTGCCGGTGACGTCGTAGCCGAAGCCCGTCCAGTACGGGGCCGGGCCGCCGACCACCGACTGCGCCGGGGTGGCCGCGCAGTTCTCGGTCCCCTGGGCCCACGCTTCGGTGAGGCGGCGCAGGTAGTCGTACTGGAAGCACTGGGCGTCGGTCGTGTTCGCCTTGTCGGTGATCGAGGTGATGTTGCCGGCGGTGTCGTAGCCGTAGTTGAGGTCGCTGACCATGGCGGGGGCGACTTCCCGCTGGGTGGTCAGGCGCTGGACGCGGTTGGTGCCCTCCTCGTAGAACCACTGCCGGACGGTCTGCTTGGCGGTCGTGCTGGTCCGCATCCGGATGAACTGCGGCTGGCTGAGCTTGTCGTAGCGGGTCTCGGTGACGTAGCTGGTCATGCCGCCGGTGGTGAGCGGGTTGCCGAGTTCGTCGTAGCCGGTCAGCAGCAGTTCACGCGGCAGGCCGCCGGCGGCGGGGACGGTGTACTGCGCCGTCGTCCCGTCGAGGTTGTAGCCGAAGGCGTACTGGTAGGTGCCGGCCAGCTTGGTGCCCTCGGCCGACGGGATCACCACCGACTGGGTGATCGGGCGGTAGGCGTCGTCGTAGGAATCGACCTTCGTCACATACGGCTGGCCGCCGACGTAACGGGTGGCGGCCGTCTGGGCGCCCTTGAGCAGGGTGTCGTAGGTCCAGTCGGCCAGTTTGGTCGATCCGTTGAACAGGCCGGTCTTGCGGCCAAGCGCGTCATAGGTGTAGGTGAGCGTGGTGCCGCGGGCGTCGGTCGTGGAGGTGAGCTGGTCGAGGTCGTTGTACGTCGAGGTCGTGGTCCCCTTGTCGGGGTCCTCGTCCTTGGTCTTCCGGCCGCGCAGATCGTAGGTGTACTTCCATTCGTTGCCGGCGGCGTCGGTCACGGCGGCGAGCTGGCCCGCCGGGGTGTAGCCGTAACGGGTGCGGTCGTAGCCGACGCTCTTGTGCTGGCGCAGTTCGGTGGTCAGGCCCCGCGCGTCGGTGTAGGTGGTGGTCGGCGTGCCGCCCGCCGGTGGGGTCACGGTGACGTGGTCGCCGCCGTAGGTCGTGGTGGTCTTCCACTTCTCCACGTTGCGCACGTGGAACGCCGACTTGGTGACCCGTCCGAGGCCGTCGTAGGTGGTGCGGGTCTGGGAGGGGATGTCGGTGTCGTTGGCGACGTTCCACAGCGTGGTGGCGGACGCCTGGTCGTTGAAGTAGGAGGCGTTGGCCTTCACGGCCAAGCCGCGCGAGTTGTAGAAGGTGTCGGTGATGACCCGGCCGCCGCCCGGTGCGGGGGCCTGGGTCTGGCGCGGGCGCAGCAGGCCGTCGTACAGAGCGTGGCTGGTGGTGTAGGTGGCGTCGTTGCGGATGGTCTGGGTGGTCACCGCGACGGGGCCGTCGGTGCGGACCAGGTAGGTGTACTTGACGCTGGGCGAGTTCGGATTCGTCGACTTGGGCCGGATGGGCGGCCAGACTTGCGTGGTGCGGCCGAGGCCGTCATAGGCGACGTCGGTGCGCTTGTCGTTGGCGTCCACCGTCGCCGTGACGGTTCCCCACGCGGGATTCAGGTCGGTCGTGGTCACATGACCTGCGGGATTGGTCACGGTCGTGCGGCTCACCAGGCCACCCGTGGCGTGCGTGTAGGCGGTGGTCGTCTTGTTCGAGGCCGAGTCGGCGACCTCGGTGGCGCGACCGTAGGCGTCGTACACCGTAGTGGCGACCGTGGTGTACTGCGGTCCGCCACTCCAGCCCGACAGCCGCTCGGTCTTGGTGACGTTCCCCCAGGTGTCGTACGTCGTCTTCGCGTCGGAGATGAGCTGGCCGGGGCGCGACGGGGTGGTGGCGCACGCGACGGAGACCGTCTCGACGCGCGACGGCGTGTCGATGATCCACTTGGTCTCGTCCCGGACGTAGGTCGTGCGGGTGCAGCGGTCGTCGGCGGCCGTGGACGTGTCGCCCAGGTCACTGACCTCGCTCGGCAGGCCCTCGTCGGTGAACGCCGTCCGCGACTCGGTGCGCCGCCAGCCGCCCGCGCTCAGGGCCGTGCGGGTGCGGGTCTTGGCCGTGCCCGTGACGTAGGCGTGGACGGTTCCGAACGATCGCGCGCGGGTCGCGGTCGGGCCTCTGGACCACGGGTCGGTGATGACGCCTTCCACGACGTCGCCGCCGGGGCCGCTGTAGGTGATCGACTCGCGGACCGTGCCCTGCAGCCAGGGCTTGTCCTCGACGGCGACGCCCTCGGAGTCGGTGACCGACGCGTTCCGCGTACCGGAGGAGGTCTTGTCGCCGTCCATGCCGCGGAAGTACAGGGTCTCGCTCATCGAGCGGGTCTCGGTCGACTCGCCCCCGTACACGCGGACCTTCTCATAGCCGCGCCACTGCGACCACGTCTTGTACTTGTCCTTGGTCAGGCCGTCGTCATCGTCGTAGTGCCAGGCCGCGCCGCCGACGTACTCGTACTTCGTGGTGACGAAGGGAGCGCCGCCGGTGTTGTCGACCTCGCTCACCCCGGTGACGACGTACTTGTGGAACCAGTCGCGGATCGGGTCGGTCTCGCCCTCGGGGGTCCAGTACTGGGGGAAGCACCGTCGGGTGTTGCTGTCGGGCGCGGGCAGGGATCCCGGGGTGCAGTCCTCGCCGGAATAGGTGACGGACGTCTGGCCGCCGGTCTCGTTCACGATCGAGGTGAGACGCCGCTTGGTGAACGGGCGCACACCGCCCTGGTCGTCGACGCGGTTGTGCATCTGCGCGCCGCCGAAGGTGACGGCCGGCAGGGTGACCGCGGTGGCGCCGGGGGCCTTGCCGGTCTGCTGGACGGAGTCCAGCCACAGCGACGGGGTGGTGCCGTCACCGGCGGCGGGGAACAGGTGGGTGAGTTTCCAGGTGTCGACGTCGACGTAGTCGGTGCCCGAACCTGAGTACATCTGGGTCGTCACGCTGGTGAGCCGCTTGCGCGTCCAGAAGCTCGGCGACGTCTTGCCCGTACAGGTGGAGGGGCAGTTGAGGTCGGCCGGGGTGTCGGGCCACTTGGTGGCGTTGGCGGTGGTGAACTTCGACTCGGCGCAGTCGAAGTTGCCGTCGGGCAGGCAGCGTTCTGCCATGCCGAAGACGACCCGGGCGGGGGCCTGGGCGGTGAACAGGGTGCCGGAGCGCTGCGCATAGTCGACGCGGTCGAGCCAGCCGCCGCGGTCGTAGGCCGTCACCGTCGACAGGTTGCGGTTGTAGTTGTTGGTTTCCTTGGAATACCAGTACGTGGCGGCGTTGCCGTTGGGGTCCACGACGTAGTCGAGGTTCCACCGCCACGCCTGCCGGCACCAGTCCTGGGCGTTGCACGGCTCACCGGAGTCGTCGCCGTAGACGGGCACCGTCCACGCCGAGGCCGTTTCGGGCTTGCCGCTGGTCCAGCCGGGCAGCCGGTTCAGACCGAAGAAGTACTGGGTGCCGTCGATGGTGGTGAGCTTCCAGTGCTCACCGTCGTTGTCGCCGTTGCCGTTGGTGGTGCTGGTGAGCTTCTCGACCTTGGTGCCGTCGTCGCTCTTCATCCGCCACTCGCCGGAGGCGTCGTCGCGGATGAGCTCGCTCGCCTTGCCGGCCAGCGTCACGGTCGCATTGTCGTAGGCCCAGCACAGGTCGCCGTTCCTGGGGGTGACGCCGTCGTCGGCGCAGGAGCGGTAGCGGCGCTCAATGAAACCGCCCGACTGCAGATCCCACCCCTCACCGACCACGCTGGGCTGGTTGTTCGTGGACGCCGTCAGCCCGTCGACCTTGGAGGAGCTGTAGGTGAGCGCGACCTGGGGCATCGGGCCGCCCAGCCCCGGCGGGGTGCGCATCGGGTACGTCCAGGTGAAGTCGCCGGTCGACCCACCCGCCGTCCACGTCGCCGACGGCGACAACGAGGTGGCCGAGTAGTCGCCGGAGGCGCCGCTGGGTCCCGCGGTCAGCGCGTAGACGCCCGCGGTCAGATTCTCCGCGCTCACCGCCTTGGCCTCGGTGTCGTTCTCGGCGGGGACGGGCGTCTCGACCTGGCATTGCGCGGCTTGCGGGGTGGTGGCCGCGCAGTCGGGCAGCTTCACCAGGCGCAACCGTGAGGCCCAGTCGGCCCCATAGGCGTCTTCGACCGCTTCGTAGCCCAGGCTGACCTCTCCCGCACCGGACGCCCTGACCAGGGCGCGGGCCGTGTCGGCCAAACTGATCGGCTGGGCCGCGCCCTCCACCTTCACCGTGCCGGCGATCGGCTTGGGCTGCCACGCGGCGCCCTTCTCCGGGTCGGGCGCGGCGGGGCGCGCCTTGAACTCGGCGCCGTCGACCGACGGGGTGTCCTTCGTCTTGATCGGTTCCGGTGCCGCCGACGTGGCGGTGGCTGGAGGTGCCTGTAACAGCCCGGCCACCAGGACGGCGGCCAGCGGGGCGGCCACGCGGGCCGTCCAACGAAGGTTCACTGCTCGTTTCTCCATGTCAGAAGCCGAAGAAGAGGTTGATGACGTCCTCGTCGGAGAGGGCGCCGGTGTACACATGCGCGTCGTCCAGTTCGCCCAGCCACGGGGAGGCGGACGCGCCGGTCAGTTTGGCCCGGCCGATCTGGGTGGCACCGGTGGCGTTCCACGTGCTGGTGCCCGAGACCTCGGCCACCTTCTGGTTGTTCAGGTAGAGGCGGAGCTGGGCGCGCGGGTGGTCGTAGACGCCGACGAGCAGCGTCCACTCGTCGGCATCGGTGGGCCACTGGGCGGGGTCGATCGCGGCGCTCACGAAGGCCGCTCCGTCGGTGTCGGAGGCCGGGACGTCGAAGGACCACTTGCCGCCCCGGAAGCCGAGGGTGAACCCGCTGCGGCGGGAGCCGTCCTGGCTGAGCGCGGTGTTCGTGGTGCCGAAAGCCGACCGGCGCACCCACACCGCGGCGGAGAAGCTGCCGTCGGTACGGGTCATGAAGCTCGACGCCGCCGCGTACTGGCCGGAGGAGGGAATCGACAGGGCGTTGCCCTCGTGACCGTCAGTGGTCCAGCCGGCGCCGCCGTACAGGGTGGCGGTGCGGCCGCTCTGGCTGGTGGAGGTGGCCGCGCTGGTGCCGGCGCCTTCGTTGAAACGCCAGAACACCTGATGTTGTACGGGGCGGTTGACCAGGTCGGCGACCTCGTGGGGGTAGACGATCCGGTCCCAGACGCGCACCTCGTCGATCATTCCGGTGAAGTAGTTGCCCAGAACCCCGTCGATCTTCATCCGGCCGACCTGGAAGTCGCCGGTGGCGTTCCACGGTGTGGTGAAGCTCGGCTGGGTGGCCTGAAGGCGGCCGTTGACGTACAGGCGTAACTGTTTGGCGTCCGGGTCGTAGACGCCGACGACGTGCTCCCAGGCGTTCTGCCGGGCCGGTGCGTCCGAGACCGCCTTGACCGGCTGGACGCCGTCGGCGTCGGAGGGGCGGCGGCCGAAGGTCCACTTCTGGTCGCCGTGGTTGTAGTAGAGCTGGAAGCCCGAGGCCCGGTTGCCGTTCTGGGAGGCGATCGTGTTGACGTGCGTGTCGTTGGTGACCTGCGCCCAGGCGGCGACCGTGAAGGCTTTGCCGGTGTCCAGCACCGTCCCACTGCTGGACAGGTAGCTGGAGGTGCCGTTGAGCTGCGCGGCCTTGACCGACCGGCCGCCGGTGAAGGTGACCCCGGTGGCGTTGAGGGTACGCCCGCCGATCGCGTCGGCCGCGGTCGGCGAGGTGTTCGCCTCGTCCATCGACCACGACGACACCGGGCCGTCGACGACGAAGGACACATCGAAGGTGTAGGTCGCGTACGGGCCGGCGTTCCCGGCCGCGTCGATCGGCCACACGTACACCGCGTTGACGAAGTCGCGCGGCGGGGCGATCAGCACGCTGACAGTGCCCGAGGGGGCCTGCACCCGGCGGCGGGCCGACAGGTCGTTGACCGCGTAGTCGAAGGCCACGACGTCGGTGTCGCCGGACGCGCGGGTAAAGGTGAAGCTGCCCGGACGGCCGACCCCGCTCAGCTGCGGCTGGTCGGACGGGTAGGCGGCCGAGGTCACGGTGGGGGTGTCGGCGGGGACGACGGTGTCGACCCGGAACTCACACCACGGGCTCCATGCGCCGCCGTCCAGGCCGTCGTAGGCGCGGATACGCCAGGCGTACACGCCTCCCTGCGTCAAGCCCGTGAGCCCGACCTGATGGGCGACCGGGTCCGCCGAGGCAACATAGCTGGTGTTCTTGACGTAGAGGTCGGTCCAGGCGCCGCCGGAGTAGACGTTCACGTCGAACTCGGCACGCACGCCGTCACCGGTCTTGTCCGGATCGTAGATCTTGGCCCGCAACGTCGGGGTCAGCGTGCTGACCGCCGGACGCGAGGTCCCGGTGACGCAGGGCGTGCCCGGGACCGTGGCCATGGCCGCCGGGCGACTCGGCACACTGTTGTAGTCGATCTCCAGCGAGGCGGAGGTCTGGTCGAACCCCTTCCATCCGAAGGTGTCACTCTCGTTCCCGGCGATCAGCCCGAAGGTGGTGTCCTGCTGCCCCTTGGCGGCCGAGTCGACCACCGCCGCCGTCGCCTCGAACGCGAGCGGCCCCGACGGGCACGAGGAGCTGAACCCCTTGGCGACGTTGAGCTCGTCGAGCTTGCGCTTCATCGTCGGCTGCTTGGACCAGGTGGTCGACTGCGAGATCGCGCCGGTGTGCCAGAACTCGATCGGCCGGGCCGAGCACGACCACGACCACGTCTCATCGATGCGGAACGTCGCCTTGATGACATGCTTGCCGACCACCCGGTCGGTGTTCATCCGGTAGAACGAGCGTCGCTTGACCGACCCGTCGTAGGTTCCCGCCTCCGATCGGTGCGACAGGTTCCACCCGGTATAGGACCCGTCGGAGGACACCATCGCCCACGCCAGCCGGGAGCCATTCCACTCGGGGTCGATGTAGATCGGATACCGCACGCCGGGATCGTCCAGGAGCGCCTTGTCCGGCGTCAGCGCGATCGACGCGGTGCTCACCGAAGTGGCCATCGTGGCCTGCTTGCGCCCGCTGGCATCCCACATGCGCGGCGCCGGGGAACTGAACAGCACCGCCCCGTCGGCGACCGCCTCGGTGACGCCGTCGGCGGCCTTACGCAGGCTCACCCCTTCGGTATTGAGATCGAATCGCAGCTGAGTCAGCGCCGTATCGGCCGCGGCCTCGGCGTTTTTGACGACCAGCAGTTCGGAGAATCCGGTGACGGTGGCTGTGATCTGAAGGTCGACTCCGGGCAGCACCTCGGCGTAGGTCGCCACTGGCCCGTCCAAGCTCGGCGTCGGGAGCGTTCCAGGCCACGACATGCTCAACGACCGTCCATCGGCGGCAGCGATCGTGGCCAGCGGGCCCGTGCCTCCCCCGGAGAAGGCAAGCTCCACCGCAGTGGCGATGGGGGCGACGCTGTTGTCCGCGCGCCGCTCCAGCGTGGTGTCCACAGCAACCCAGTCGCCATCTTTGTGGATTCGGACAGGCAGGGCGCTGACCTGCATGGTGAAGGTGCCATCGGTGTTGGCGTAGAGAGTCTGGGTCTCAGATCTGGCGTCGATCACCTCGACGCGCTCGCCGGTACGCTGCGCGAGCGCCGATGCGACGCCGACATCGCCAGCCGGGTCGGCGTGCGCAGCCTGCGGCGCTATGAAGGCAGCGAGAAGTAGCCCGATTGCGAGCATGGCAAGGCCAAGCCTCAAAGAAGGACTCCAGAGGGAGGGGAATGAACCAGGTCCCAGAACAGGGCCGGCGGCAAGATGGCCGCGCACAGCTAACAAAACCACCGCACCCGATGTCAAACATCACCTAAAGCAGACATAAGTGCCATATCTGCCATGAGCTGCGCGATCATTATTTCTTGGTGAGAGGCGAGGTAAGGTAAGCGTCACTTGAGCGATAGGGGTTTCGACGGACTCCGGCGGCGCTCGCAGGGCCTTGGTTTCGTGACGCGATGCGGGTCAATTCACCGCGGCTAGGTAAGTCAACCTTCGGAAGTCTGCCTGATTCCACCAGGCTGCAGCAGTGATTATGATGCGCCCACAATAACGGAGTGAAGCTTACAGAATCGACGAACATGCCCCGCCCTCGGCACTCCAAGGAAGAACAGGGCCTGCGGCTTCTCCCAAGCAGATGCACCACTTCATCTACTGCTTCGCGGCGGGGGGCCTGGCCTGAGACCCTCGAGGACGGTGGTGATCGCCAACCGGATCATCGACACCTTCTACCGGTCGATGAAAACCGGCCACTGGAAACCGGTGGGCCATTTGGGGCCGGAATAAAGCTCTGACGGCAAATTGAAAGTGCGTCCGGAGCGGCTCGTTCTCCAACTACTTCGCCGCCAAAGAGGACGCCGTCCTCTACGACGAGGAACGACGATGTGATCGGCCTTCAAGACCCACCACACCTGCTCAGCTGTGGCGAGCGGCAGCAGGGTGCTGGTCAGGAGGGCGGGGTTGAGCATGACGGTTTCGCCGTTGGCGCGGCGCACGCGCAGACCGTAGAGCATGTCGTTGTCCGGCACGCTGGCCCACAGCTCGATGGGGTTGAGCGCGACGCCTTTGCTGACCACGGTCTCAGTGATCCCGTCGTGGAAGTCGATGAGCAGCTCGGTTCCGGGCGCGCCGCACTCGGCGAGCTTGCGGACGTGCCGCGCCCCCGCGGGCCCAAGCCGTGCTGGAGATCAGGGTGGCGGCCAGTTCGTCGGCGTCGGGCAAGCAGGCGAGCTGGTAGCGGTAGTCGTCCGGCTTGGGGTGCGTCAGCAACTGGTGGGTCACCGAGAGATGGGCGGCCAGCTGGCCATAGCCGGGGCTGATGGGGTCTGTCCCGCGCCACAGCCAGTCGGCCAGGCCGCGCTCCAGACCCAGATAGCGGGCCAGCGCGCGGCCGGCGATCTCGCCGTCGGGGAAGATCCGGCCGATCGTCAGCGGTCCGGCGGCGGCCTTGTTCAGACGCCGCTCCCGGGCCTGACGACGCCGCTCGGCACGCCGTTGTTCCTCCAGGTGGACGCGATCGTTGTCGGCATGGGCGGTGGTCTTCAGGACCTGGTCGCGAGGAACGATGACGGAACGGATCGCGATCGTGACGCGGCCCTCGCGGGCTGCGGTGGTCAGAGCGGGAAGGTCGAGCCCGGTCCAGGCGTGCTCCTGGATGAGATCGGCGTGGTGGACGAAACGCACCTCCACGAGGCCCTGCCCGCCTGGGGTGCCGACATCGGGGTCGGCCACCAGGCCGCGGTGCGCCCGATCTCCGTCGACGATCCATACCGAGTCGTCTCGGCTGATCACGGGGGCCTGCTCCAGGACCATGTTGGCCGCTTCCGCATAGATGTTCAGGGCGTCGCTGATCACTCTCAGGTCGCTGGGCCGGATGCCGGTTTCCGCGTGCTCGCCCGGGGTCTGCATCTGCGTCCTCCCATCAGTCGCTGGCGCGGGAGGACTGTTTGGCGCTGGGGCTCGCCGTCCAGACAGGCGGTGGCGTTCCGCCGCCGGTGACCGGCCGGCCCGCTTCATCGCCGACCTGGGACGGCGCCTGTAGCTTTCATGTCAGGGGCAGAAGGCGGCTTCGATGAACTCCTCCACCGGTTCGTCCAGTTGATTGGTGTCGGCGAGGTTCAGCGACATACTCACCTGCGTGGTGGCCTGGCGCGAGGACCACGCCTGCGTCCGGTAGCCGGGGAACGAGCCGGTATGCCCGTACCTCAGCCCCGCGCAGGGGGTCTTCGTCCCGATGACGCCCAGCCCGTAGGGCCGGTCATCAGTGACCTCCAGCATCTGTTTCAGCAGCTCGGCGGGGAGCAGGCGGCCGGTCAGCAGTGCGGCGTAGAAGGTGTTGATGTCGGCCGCAGTGGAGATCATCTCCCCTGCCGGTCCCGCCTCGGCCGGGTTCAGCTCTGTGACGTCCTGCGGCTCCCGCCGGCCGGAGAGGGGCGCGTAGTGGTGAGCGTGCGGGCCGGGGATGGCGATGTTCTGCCCCGGGAGAATGGTCTGTTCCAGCCCGGCCGGGGTGATCACTCGCTGCGTCAGGTACGTGCGCCATGGTTGGCCGGTCACCTTCTCGATGATCAAGCCGAGGATGGCGTAATTGGTGTTGGAGTAGGCGTGCTCGCTGCCCGGCGTGAATGCCAACCCCCGGGGTGCGACGCTCGCCACCAGATCGCGCGGCTCGGGATCCGTCGCGCGCAGCTCCTGCGGTGTGGAGGGCAGGTCGCCCACGTAGTCGGCTATGCCGCTGGTGTGATTGAGCAGGTGCCGCACCTTGACCTTGCCGCCGTCCGGCAGGAGTCCCGGCAGGTGGGTCTCCACCGTGTCCTCCAGCGAGAGGCGCCCGTCGGCGACCAGCTTGAGCACCCCGGTCGCGGTGACGGTCTTCGTGATCGACCAGGCACGGAACCGCCCGTCCGCGACCGGAGGAGTCTGGCCGCCAAGTTCTGCCTTTCCGCTGGACAGCCGGTAGGTCCGGCCCTCATGGCGGACTTCGGCGAGCACGCCGACCGCTCCGGCTTCGACGATCGCGTCCAGGCGTTCCTGGAGGAGAGATCGGTAAGCCTGGAAGGACATGGGGGTCGTCGCGGCGGAGCAGCCCGTGGCCAGGGTGAGCGCGAGTATGAGCAGTAGGCGCATGCTTCAGTGTCGAGGTGATCGCGGAGGACACACATCCGGGATTGACCTGAACACACCCTTAGGTGAGCATTTCCGACTCGTGATGGTGAAGGCCGCGCTTCTTCGGCAAGCACCTGCCCCAACGTTGAGAACAAGGCGAACGCAACACCACCTGCCCGTGGGCGCGCCGCGTATCCACGCGGCCCTGCGACGAGAAGGTGAGCCGTGTGGCCGCCGCCGGGTGGCCCGGCTGATGCGCACGCTGGGATTACAGGGCAGGCACCGCAGGCGCCGGCAGATCACCACGATCCCGCCCTCGACGCGGGCCCGCGGCCGGACCTGATCGGCCGCCACTTCCAGCCCGACCCGGACGGGATCGACACCCGCTGGTGCGGCGACATCACCTACATCGCCACCGATGAGGGCTGGCTGTATCTGGCCACCGTCATCGACATCGCCTCCCGCCGGGTGATCGGCTGGGCCACCGCCGACCATCTGCGCACGTCGCTGGTCGCCGACGCCTTGCAGCACGCGTGGGATGAGCGCCGCCCCAACGGGCCGGTGATCTTCCACTCCGATCGCGACTGCCAATACACCAGCGCCGCCTACGCCCGGCTCGCCGACCAGCTCGGTATCCGGCTATCGGTCGGCCGCCGGGACCAAATGCTGGGACAACGCGGTGGCCGAGTCCTTCTTCGCCACGATCAAAGGCGACCTGCTGGACAGCCATCGCTGGCCCACCCGGGCCGCCGCCCGCACCGCGATCTTCGAATACATCGAGAGCTGGTACAACCTGCACCGACTGCACAGCAGTCTTGATTACCGCAGTCCCGCCGAGTTCGAGGCCACAGCCACGGCCTGATCACCACAAGTGTCGTGTCCGTCAAAGCGAAGCAAGCTCACTGGTGAGACCAGTAGCGCCCATGCATTCGCGCAGCCGACCCGCGCCGGGCGATCGCATGGCAGTGACATCAACTCTGCGCTGCGGTGACAGAAACTTTGCGCCGCAGGGTCAACAATTCGGCGTCAGGACCAAGGACTGGGCTTGAGCCGGCGCCGGCCTCCGCAGAAGTCCGTCAAAAAGATCGCGGGTGCAACGAGTGACCTTTGATGCCTACTTATGGCCCTGTGGAGAGCTGTATCTCGGTCAGGCGCGCATCACAAATGTCACGAAGAATGACATACGGACGCCGGGGCAGGGCCTGCGCTCAGCGCGAGTGACAGAAATTCGGCGTTCGTAGTGTCATTAATTCGGCGTTCCACGCCCGGCTGGCGGGCCAGGTGGCCTTCGAGAGCTCCGTGGCGCGCGACTGGGGAAGATCACTAATATGGGCACGCCGGGCATTCCTCGCGTCTCCGATGGAACCCCGCACGTACGCGGCCCTGGCGATCACGTCACGGCTGGTTTCGGGTGAGTGGGTCATCGCGAGGGTTCAGGCCCGGGGAGCGGCACGTGAGCGAAGTGAGCAAGATCGGCATCTGGTTCTGGAGCATCGTCGCTGTGGGCGTGCCCGCCGCCTGGATCGGGACCGTGGCGGTCGCGCCCTTCTTCTCCGACCGCGTCGTCGAGGTGGACGACGCGGTGCGGGGCGAGATCGCGGCCGGCCTCGGCATCGTCGACATGTACGAGGGCGGCACCAACGGAGCGGGAAGAATCACCTTCGAGGGCGAGTTCATCGTGCTCAGGACCACAGTGGGCCGGCAGCTCGACACGATGATGAAGGCCGGCTGGACCCGGGGGCACTCCTACGGGAACCTGGTGTCCGGCCGACTTAATACCCGTGCTTCGGTCGAGCCCCTGACGGTCTTCATCGAGGCGCACAGGGAAGACTTTCTCGGGCATGGGCAGGCGGCAGACCGATTCGCCGGGAGCATCGCCGATCCGGAGAACCACGTCGTGGTGTCGCTCGACTCGCTCGGCTAGACGCTCAGCAGCATGAACCGCTCCAGGGACGACCAGCCCGCCAGGAGCAGGAACGGGATCGACAGCCAGGCCAGGTGGCGGCTCCAGTACCAGGTCCCGACCGGGCCCCTGACCCGGATGATCTCCCGGATAATCAACAGCAGCACGAACACCGCCAGCGCGATCAGCCCGTATGGCGTCCACGGCGTCTCGCCGATCCGGAACGGCGTCCCGCGCAGCTACTGGGCGATCCGGCCGGTCGGCTGTTCCTTCAGCGCGTAGACGGCCGCGTCGTCGTTCCAGACCAGGGTCTCCAGATCGGGGTGCTGGGCCAGCGACACCCGGATCTTCGGGCCCAGTCGGCCGGGTAGTTGGCGTCGATCTCCAGCGACGCCTGGCCGTCGACGAGCGCAGTCCGCGCGATACCTGTCTCGCTAATCCCGCAACTCAGAGAAGGTCCCCCAGGACAGGGCTTCCATCGCGGGTGTTGCGGCCGTGGAAAAAACGCGCGGGAGGGGCGCGCCTGTCTAGTCCCACGTTCAAGGCGCCCGCCAGCAGAGGAGCAGCGACGGGCCCGCGACCAGCACGGGCGCGGCGGGGTGAACAGCAGCGGCGCGCCGGTGGCGCTCCCGAGCGTCGTCGCGGTGATCAGGCGCAGCACGAGAGGCGCCTGTCCCTTGAGGTCGGGCCGAGTGTCCCGCCCGGGGCGGTCTTTTCGCGTTCGCCCGCGATGACGGCGGTCGCGATCTGCCGGTTGACGACCGGTGCCATCGCGGGTGAGGGATCGGCGAGGATGCGGGCGATCTCCGGTTCGTCCAGGAAGGGCGCCCGGGGGTTGAGGTAGGCGGGCGGGACGATCGCGTCGGGCAGCGGGTCGACGATCTTGAAGACGTAGCGGGGAGAGCGCAGCCATCCGGGTGGGACGAGGGATCCGCTGAGCCTCTCCCCCAGGGCCAGGCAGCGGGCCTGGAGCTCGGGCAGGCTCAGCTCGTCGCGCACGCCCAGCTCCGCCAGGAGCGGGTCGGGCGCCGAGGGGTCGGCGCCGGTCCGCTCGTCCACCTCGGCGAGGTCGAACTCGGTCTGGACCACGCCGTCGACGGCGTACATGACGGCCCCACGGGCTTCTTGAACATGGGCCGGGGCGTGCGGGCCACGCCGAGTGAGAGTGAAGCCCGCCGAGGTCAGCGTGTCGATGACGGCGTCGGCCCGATGGGTGAAGACCTGGACGGCGTCGCCCGAAACGGAGAAGTTCTCCACGCTCGGATCGGCGGAGATAAAGACGACTCCGCCCTGAGGGTAATGCTGCTCGACGATCGCGACACCGAGTACCGTCTCCAAAGTCCGGGCCGCGTCGCGGGCCGGTTGGCCGGAGGTGAAGTCGAGGGTCTGCCACGTCCCGTCCATGGGTCGATCTCGGCGGATGAGTGCTCATGCGCGGAACGTGCGGCGGTAGAGGTCCGGCGGTACGCCGACCGTGCGGTGGAAGTGGCGGCGCAGGGTCGTCGCCGTGCCCATGCCCGCGGCCGAGGCGATGGTGTCGACGCTGTCGTCGGTGGTCTCCAGCAGTTCCTGGGCGCGGCGGATCCGCTGCGTGAGCAGCCACTGCAGCGGAGTGGTGCCGGTGATCAGGCGGAAGTGCCGGGCCAGGTGGCGCGAGCTCATGTTGGCCTGGCGGGCCAGATCCTCCACGGTGAGCGGCTGGTCCAGCCGTCGCATCACCCAGGTGAGCAGTTCGGCCAAGGGATGGCCGTCCTGGGCGGGCACCGGCGTGCTGACGAACTGGGCCTGGCCGCCGGCACGGTGGGGTGGCACGACCAGGCGGCGGGCGACGAGGTTGGCGACCGCCGAGCCGTGGTCGCGGCGGACCAGGTGCAGGCACAGGTCCATCGCCGCGGCCTTGCCCGCGGAGGTGAGCACACTGCCGTTGTCGACGTACAGCACGTCGGGATCGACCTCCACCCGGGGAAAACGTGCGGCCAGTTCCTCCGTGTGAGCCCAGTGCGTAGTCGCCCGCAAGCCGTCGAGCAGACCGGCCGCGGCGAGCACGAAGACACCCGTACACAAGGAGACCACGCGCGCCCCTGACGCGTGGGCCGCCCGCACCGCCTCCACCAGGTCGGCCGGCGGCTTCCGCTCGACGTCCGCCAGCGCCGGGACGATCACGGTCCCGGCCCTCGCCAGCCAGTCGAGCCCCCGGTCGGGCTCCAGCAGGAACCGGCCGACGCGGACGGGATGGGTGCCGCACACCTTGACGTCGTACCAGGGGCCGGGCAGCGCGTCGGGCGCGGAGCCGAACACCTCGGTGGCCAGGGCCAGCTCGAAGTGCAGCATCCCGTCGGTGGCGGCGACCGCGACGGAACGCGAAACAGACCTCATGTCGGAAATTGTATGGGTCATGTCGTTTCAGACACTGGCCGCATCAGGCGGGCCGGCGACAGGATTCCCGTGCTCCCACATCGATCACCCAGGAGGAGAAGATGGAAGAGAAGCAGCACGTGGCGGTGTTCGGCGCCTCCGGGCACACCGGCCGGTTCGTGGTCGCGGAGTTGCGCGAACGCGGGTACGTCCCGCTGCTGCTCGGCCGCGATCCCGCCAAGCTGCGGGCGGAGCCGGGGTCGCAGGCGCGGCGGGCGTCGGCCGACGACCCCGCCTCGCTCGACCGTGCTCTCGACGGCGCGGCCGCGGTGATCAACTGCGCCGGGCCGTTCGCCGCGACCGCCGCTCCGGTCATCGAGGCGGCGCTGCGCGCCGGCATCCCGTATCTCGACGTAGCGGCCGAACTCGAGGCGAACGTCGACACGTTCGCGCATTTCGCCGAACGCGCCCGCGCCGCGGACACGCTGGTGGTCCCGGCGATGGCCTTCTACGGCGGCCTCGGCGACCTGCTGGTGACCACCGCGATGGGCGACTGGACGGCGGCCGACGAGGCGCACATCGCCTACGGCCTGAGCAGCTGGCACCCCACTGCCGGAACGCTCGCCTCCGGGGTGGTCTCCGACCGGCGGCGGGGTGGCCGCCGCGTCCGCTTCACCGGCGGACGCCTGGAGTATCACGATGACGCCCGGCCGACTCTGGAGTGGCCCTTCCCCGCTCCGCTCGGTCCTCAGAACGTCTTGGGCGAGTTCACCATGGCCGACGCCGTCACGGTGCCCAGTCACCTGGCGATCCCGGAGGTGTGCACGTACATGACCGTCAAGGCGGCCGCCGACCTGTCCGCTCCGAACGCCCAGGCCCCGGCCGCCGTCGACGAGCGCGGCCGCTCCGCGCAGACCTTCGTCGTCGACGTCCTGGTCCGCTCCGGGGGCGTCGAGCGCCGGATCGCCGCCACCGGCCAGGACATCTACGCCATCACCGCGCCCCTTGTGGTCGAGGCCGTCGACCGTGTGCTCACCGGCCGGACGAGCGCCACCGGCGTCGCCTCCGCCGGCGCGGCCTTCGACGCCCCCGACTTCCTGCGCGCCCTGTCGGCACACCTGTCCCTGGACTTCCTGGACGCGCCGCTCGACACACATTCCGGACACCGCCGCGGTGGCGGAGGCGACGCGGCTCGTTCAGGAGATGACGAGTCCGCTCATCTACCACCATTCGCGGCGGGTCTACTTCTTCGCCCTGATGCACGCCCGACGGCTCGCCCTGGAACCCGACCCGGAGCTGCTCTACCTGGCGGCCATGTTCCACGACACCGGCCTGGCCACGCCGGTCTCCGGTGAGGTGCAGCGCTTCGAACTCGACGGCGCCGACCACGCCCGCGCCTTCGTGGATACGGGCGATCTCGGGCAGGTCGGCGAGGTCGACGTGGTGTTCGACGTCATCGGCGGCGAGGTCCTCGAACGGTCGGCCGAACTGGTCCGCCCAGCCGCTGGACGGGCGGGCCGTCTTCTTCGTCGTCGAACCGAACCGTGCCCAACTGGCCGAACTCGCCGAACGGGTCAGAACCGGCCGGCTCACCCCCGTCGTCGGCGCGGTGTTCCCGCTGTCGGAGACGGCCACCACGTTCGCCCCAGCCAGGCGGACCCCCGGCAAGACGGTCATCCAGGTGGTCCCGTCTCAGCCGAAGTAGTGCCCAGCCGCCAGGTCGTCGAGGAGCGTGGGACCGGTGGGCTCCCACGAGAGCAGCTCCCGGGTGACGTCACTGGACGCGGCCGCGTCCATCGCCAGCATCGGCCCCAGCCAGGCGTAGGACGCGGCGGCCTCCTCCGGTGTCATCCGCTCGACCGGAACCCCCAGGCCCTTCCCGACGGCCTCGGCGACCTCGCGGAGCGGCACGCCCTCGTCCTGGGCGGCATGCAGCACGGTCCCCGCGGGCGCGTTCTCCAGCGCCAGCAAGAACAGCCGCGCCGCGTCATCCCGATGCACCGCGGGCCACCGCCCGCCCTCGACGAACCCGGCGACCCCCGCCGCCCGCGACGCGGCGACGTACGCGGCGATGAACCCGGGATCCCCGGCGCCGTGCACGGTGGGCGCCAGTCGCACGACCGACCCGCGCACCCCATCGGCGGCGAGCACCCGCCGGGCCGTCTTCGCCCGTCCGGCGTCCTGCTCGGGGAAGTCCCGCTCGGTGGCGACCCGCCCGGGAGCGAGCCCCAGCAACCCCGACGCCAGGACGAAGGGCCGCCCCGTCCCCGCGAGGGCGCCGAGCATCGCCTCGACGGCGACCAGGTCGGCCTCGGCGGCCTCGGCGAACCCGCCGGCGAAGGCGATGTCATGCTTGAAGGCCAGGTGTACGACCCCATCGGCCCCCGCCGCCGCCCCCTTGAGCGTGTCGAGATCGTCGATAGTCCCCCGAATCACCCGAACCCCCGCGGTGACCAGCGCCTCGGCGGAGGCCTCAGACCGGGCGAGCCCGGCGACCTCATGGCCCGCGGCCTGTAGTTGCGGCACCAGGGCCGACCCGATCCATCCCGGCGCTCCCGTGACGAACACGCGCATGATCCGCACCTCTTTCGATGTCATGAACTGACATCAGATTAAGCGATGTCAGACACTGACATCACCTAGACTGCAACCATGGCGAGATGGGAGCCGAACGCCCGCGGCAGACTCGAAGACGCGGCCCTCGACCTCTTCACCGAACGCGGCTACGACAAGACCACCATCGCCGAGATCGCCCAACGCGCCGGCCTCACCGAACGCACCTTTTTCCGCCACTTCGCCGACAAACGTGAAGTCCTCTTCGGCGCCTCCAACCCCCTGCTCGGCGTCCTCACCGACGCCGTCGCCGCAGCCCCCACCGACACCCCACCGCTCGACGCCGTGGCCGCCGCCCTCGACAGCGCCGCCGCTGTCCTCCAGGAACGCCGTTCCTACGCCCGCCGCCGCCAGGCCGTCATCACCGCCAACGAGGAACTCCTCGAACGCGAACTCGTCAAACTCGCCGTCCTGGCCGAAGGCCTGGCCACCGCCCTGCGCTCCCGGGGCGCCAGCGCCGCCGAGGCCGCGGTGGCCGCCGAGACGGGGATCGCCCTGTTCCGGGCGGCGTACGCGTCATGGCTGGCCGCGGACGACACCGCCGACCTGGCGGAATGCCTCCACTCGGCCTTCGCCACCCTCCGCACCCTCGCCAGGTAGGTTTTCCGATCATGTCTGACGCCGACTTCACCCCCTTCGGGTCACCTACCGCACGCACAGCCGCAAAACCTTCTCCCACATGCGCACCTGGGTGAAGGCGACGGGCTACCCCGTCAGTGACCGAGGCCGGGTCGCCCGGGAGATCATCGACGCCTTCTTCGCCGCCCATCCCGAGGTCTACGAGCGGGCCGACACGTTCGAGCTGGTCCACGCCACCGCACGGACCCCGGCGCGCCCCCCGACGACTACGAATGGCAGAACAAGGACGACTGCCGGCTCGGCGAGATCTACACGATCGTCTTCGTCCGAGGGCTCGGCGAACACGAGGTGCTGCACCTGCTCGGCGTCGCCGACGAGCACATCCGGCTGATCGAAGACGAAGACTGGACCTACCAGGAAGGGCCCCAGATCATCACCGTACGGCGCCTCGGAGACTGGACCGTCGCGATCGAAGACCACGGCTGGCGCGGCGCGCGCCGGGAGGTGCTGGAGGCCTTGTCACGCGACGGAGGAGAAGCCGTGGCGGTGCTGCGACACGACTACGCCCAGGACCACCTCGCCCATGCCGTCGACGGCCACGTCAGCACCGACATCAACCCGGGTTATCCCATCGACAGGCAGGGCACAGACCCCGACGGACTCAACCGCCACCTTCGTGACCTGGGCATCGAGCCGCCGCCGACGACTCCATCGACAACCCCATCCCGATGGCCTTGGCCCTCGCCACCCGCATCACCGGCGTGCCCGGCGAGGTTCCACAGGGAGACGAGGGTGACCTCGTTACGTAGCGGGGGACGCCGGCGGGCACCCGCTCTATCCATTCCCAGGCGCCGCTGCGCCGGGCCGCCTGAGGCCCCGCCCCCTACGATCACCGACCATGCACATCGACCTGGTCACGATCGTCGTCGACGACTACGACACGGCCATCACGTTCTTCGTCGACGCCCTGGGCTTCGACCTCGTCGAGGATTCGCCCTCGCTCACCAACGACGGCCGCCCCAAGCGGTGGGTCGTCGTGCGCCCGCCCGGCGGCCGGACGGGCATCCTGCTGGCCCGAGCCGACGGCGACCGCCAGAGGGCCGTCGTCGGCGGCCAGGCCGCCGGACGGGTCGGGTTCTTCCTGCGGGTCGACGACTTCGCGGGCGCGTACCGGAGGATGGCCGCCGCGGGTGTCGAGTTCGTGACCGTGCCCCGCACCGAGCCCTTCGGCCGGGTGGCGGTCTTCCTGGATGTCGCGGGCAACCGCTGGGACCTGCTCGGCTGAGCTACCGGGTGGCCGAGCGGGTGAGGAGGACCACCGGGCAGGGGGCGGCCCGGAGGATCTTCAGGGACATGTCGCCGGCGAAGACGCGGCGCACAAGTGTCTGGCGCCACGCTATTTGATCGCGGCAACCAGCTCTGACCTGGACGCTATCAAATAGACCGGCATCGAACCAGTGCGGCCGAACGACATTCAAGGTGATAGCGCAAGGCCAGGGTGATGCCCGCGCCGACTCCCGCGCCGGCGGCCAGCCCGGTGCGCAGCACCGCCTCCAGAGCGCTGCCCGAAACACCTGCGGGCTGCCCGGCCGGAGCCGTCGGCGCTTGGACGGCCAGGTCGGTCAGCAGCCACCACAGGGTGCCGCCGACCGCGCCGCCGACCAAAAGCACCGCGAGCGAGATCCACCAAGCCGCCGCTCGGGGAGTCCGCAGCACCGGCGGCAAGGCCACGGGCACGGCGGCGGTACGGGCAGCGCGACGGCGGAAGGGGCGCGGTAACGGCATGACTCCATTCCAGCCGTCCGCCCGGCCGCGTGAGGTCGTCGTCACCGAACCGTCCTCATACCGCGAGCTCACAGCGAGCGAGCACCCGGCTGGGGCCGACACCAGCGATCAGGAATCGGCCGCGCGGAGAGCGTCCGTCATCGCGAGCGGGCTACGTTATCAACTACCTCAGCGCTGGTATCAACTGGTTATCAAGTGCAGTTGCGCGCTATCAGGTAGACCGCTCCCAGACACCCTGTCTGGCGCAGCGGTACTTGATAGCGGCACCCCTCGCTGACCTGGGCACTATCAAATAGACGGAGATCGAAGCAACGTAAGCGTCGACGAGCTCGACGAGGCGCTTCGCCGGTTTCCCGGCTCCGGGTCCTTGATCTTCCTGACCTAGTCTCGGGTTCGCTGCCGGATGCGTGCTCACCGGCGGCGCCTGGTACAGCTACTACGACGACGTCGTGGTCCAGGCGGCTTCCAAACTCGACGTCGACCACCTGGTCCCCTGGCCGAGGCGTGGGATTCGGGCGCCTCCGGCTGGGATGCCGCCCGGCGCCAGGCCTACGCCAACGACCTGGACGCCGCTGAACACCTGGTCCCGATCACCGCCCGCTCCAACCGGCAAAAGGCCAACCGCGACCCCGCCGAATGGCTGCCGATCGAACAGGTGCGCTGCCGTTACATCGCCGAATGGACCGCCGTGAAACGCCGCTGGGGCCTGGCGGCCGACCCGCAGGAGAAGGACACCCTGACCTCCATCCCGGCCACCTGCCCCAACGCACCGATCCCCGTCCACCCGCTCCCCGCGCAAACCGACCAGCGGTAACCGGCCGGGAAGCCAGGCGAACTCGGCATGGGCACTTCCCCCGCCCGCCGCTTCCGGCAGCTTCAGGCGGGGAGGAAGGGCCGGTCGTAGGGGGCGCTGTCGCGGGCGGCGATGACGTGCTCGGCGACGGGTCCGAGCGGTACACGCAGCGGAACGGTGGGCCGCTCGGCGAGGTCGGCGAGGTGCGTGGCGGCCTGTTCGGGGCTGATCATCATCTCGGCGGGGATGCCGCCTCCTGCGAACAGGGCCGCGTAGGGGTCGCCGGGAAGGGTGTAGGTGAGCATGTTGTCCAGGGCGCCGGAGCTGATCGGGCCCGGCTCGGAGATGGTGACGTCGATGCCGAAGTCGCTGAGTTCGACGGCCAGGGTTTCGGCGAAGCACTCAAGGGCCCATTTCGTGGCCGCGTAGGCGGCGTTGCCCGGCAGGACGGTCCGTCCGGCGGCGCTGGAGACGAACAGCAGGCGGCCCTTCCCGCGCCGGCGCATCTGGGGCAGCAGGGCCTGGGTGACGCGGATCGCCCCGACGGTGTTCTGGGCGTAGAGGCGTTCGATTTCGGCGGCCGGGCTGGCCTCGACCGCCGCGGCGAAGATGACGCCGGCGTTGGAGATGAGGATGTCGATCTCACCGGCCTGCTCGACGGCGGCATCGACGCTGGCCTGGTCGGTCACGTCCAGGCGCAGCCGCTGGTCGACGTCCAGGTCGTCCAGGGCGCGCGGGTCCCGCGCGGTGGCGACGACGCGGTGGCCGCGCTTGGCGAGTTCGACGGCGGTGGCGCGGCCGAGGCCCTTGGAAGCGCCGGTGATCAGGATGGAAGGCATGGCTGTTACTGCTCCTTGCGGCTGTGGGTTCGTACGCGGCGCACTGGCCACGCATAGTCGGTTCGATTTTCGAACCTACCGATGAGCGTTACACTAGCACCGTGAGTCAGGAAAACGAACCAACCAATCTCGGCGCTCCCCGGGTCTGCTCGATCGCCGACGCGCTGGAAATCCTCGGAGAGCGCTGGAGTCTGCTCGTCATCCGGGAGCTGGGGTTCGGGGTCCACCGGTTCAAGGACATCCGGGTCAACACGGGCGCTCCACGAGAGACGCTCGCCCTGCGGCTGCGCACGCTCGAAGAGGCCGGGATCATCGAACGCCGGCAGTACTGCGACCGCCCGCCACGGGACGAGTACGTGCTCACCGCCGCCGGCCGTGAGCTGTTCCCCGTTCTCGCCGCGCTGCGCGAGTGGGGCGAGCGCCATGCGACCCCTGCCTGCCAAGCACACGGTCAGGCCGGCATCCAGGCACCCTCCGCCGGCGTCACGCTCTAGCGCGGGCAGCGCTTCTCGCCCGGCAGGTGACAGCCGAAGACCCGGCCGCTGGTGACGCTTGCGGCCACGACGCCCGCCGCGCTCAGGTGTTGCCGTAGATCCGTTCGGGCCGGACCAGGACGGCCGCACGGCGCTCGGCGGCCATGACGGTGTCGTATTCGTCCCAGTCGTCGTGGGTGCCGCCCGCCGCAACGTAGATCTCGCGAAGCAGTAGGCGCCTGCCGTCGGCGTCGAACACTGGATGGGGATCGTCGGGGCCGATGATCTCGGCCGTTCCCTCCAGCGTCACCCATCGCCATCCAGAGCGCACGGACACAGCAAGCCGCGGACGTGTCCGGAGGTTGGCGAGCTTGACCTTGCCGTAGGTCACGAAGGCCACGACATCAGCACCTGTGAGCGGGTCCTCTTGGCAACCCTGAGTCCAGTAGGCGAGTTCGTGCCGGGCGCTCAGCGTGTCGGGGTGCTCGGCACCTAGGACACGTTCGCGGATGGGAACTAGCGCGGCGTACTGGTCGCGCGCCCCGGCGGGATCCCCCGCCCGCCCGGACCAGCGGGCAAGTTCGTGCCGCGCGGCAAGAGTGCGGGAGTGTTCGGCGCCTTGGACGCGTTCGCGGATGGGCAGCAGCACGGCCAATTGGTCACGTGCCCCAGCCGGATCCCCCGCCTCACCCGACCAGCGCGCGAGTTCGTGCAGGGTGTCCAGTGTGGAGGGATGTTCAACGCCTTGGACACGTACACGGATGGGCAGCAGCACGGCCAATTGGTCGCGCGCCCCGGCCGCATCCCCTGCTACACCCGACCAATGGGCCAGGTTGTGCTGGGTGTCCAGTGTCGTGGGGTGCTCGGCGCCTGAGACTCGTTCGCGGATAGGCAGCAGCGCGGCGTACTGGTCGCGTGCCCCAGCTGGATCCCCCGCCTCACCGGACCAGGAGGCGAGATTGTGCAAACTGATCAACGTGGCGGGATGCTCGGCGCCTGAGACTCGTTCGCGGATGGGCAGCAGCGCGGCGTACTGGTCACGCGCCCCGGCCGGATCTCCCGCCTGGCCGGTCCAGCGGGCCAGATTGGCTCGCGTAGTCAACGTGGCGGGATGCTCAGCTCCCTGGACGCGTTCGCGGATGGGCAGCAGCGCGGCGTACTGGTCACGCGCCCCCGCTGCGTCCCCCTCCGATCCCAGCAAATAGGCGAGATTGGCGCGGTTGGTCAGTGTTTCGGGGTGCTCGGCACCTAGGACGCGTTCGTGGATCGGCAGAAGCGCGGCGAGCTGATCCCGTGCCGCCGCCGCATCTCCCGCTTGGCGGGTGTAGTAGGCCAGGCTGGCCTGGGCCAGCAGAGTGTCAGGATGCTCGGGCCCGTGGTGGTCAAGTTGGGCCTGGTAGCGCTGATGTTGGAGGATCTTGACGGTGGTGTAGTCGCCGCTTGCATTCAGATAGGCGATCATCTGGTCCATAGCTTCAGACCTCGGCGGCAGCGCAGCCCGGGCATGAGCTAGCAATCGCCGGTAGATCGGCCAACTGCCGATTGCCTCCTGGTCCTGGGGCAGTGCGGCGGTCAGCAGATCGGCGGCCTGCCCCAGGACGGCCTGGCGTTCCTCTTCGGGGAGCTCGGCCAAAGTGACAGCTTGGACCAGGCGGTGAACGCTGAGGGCGTCCCGTTCTTTGCTGATAGTGATCATGCTGTAGGAGGCCAGCAGCCCCAACGCCTGCCCGATCTGCAGTTCATCAGTGTCGGGCAGGCGGTGCAGGACGGTGATGGGCAACTGGTCCGGGGCGTAGCAGGCCAATAGCGCCAGCAGGTGGGGCGCGAGTGGGTCAAGATCGGCGATGCGGCGGCGGGTCAACGTCCACACCTGAGCCACTACCGCCTGCCCCTGTTGGCCAGCTGGCGACGCGGCGTGAGCGCGAGCGGGGGCGGTGTGCAGCAGGTGCCGATAAGCGGGCACGGTCATACCGGGGGTGCGGGCGATGTAAGCCGCCGACTGGCCTAACGCAAGAGGCAAGAATCCCACCTCCTCTGCCAGGGCAGCCAGTTCGGCCATCTCTGATGGTGAGGGCGAAGCGAGGCCGATCAGGGCGACCAGCACAGCGGTGGCCGCCGTAGAGTCCAAGACGTCGAGGTCGATGGGGATGCACCCGAAGGTGGACCAACCGATGTCACGGCGGGAGGTGATCAACACACTCCCGCCGTTCAACCGACTCAGATACGGTTGCAGGTCATCGACCTGTTCGACGTTGTCGAATATAAGCAGCCACCCGGTCCGGAGGCTCAGCCAACTCATCGCCCACGCAGCCGCCTCCTCGGTAGTGGCCTGAAAAGCCGCCACCGAGTGCGTGCCCGCGCACAACGCCCGCGTCAACGCGGCCAAACCCGTCTGAATCTGCGCCCGAGAGTCGGCATCGATCCACCACACCAGCCTGTAAGCAGCGCGATGGGCAGCCGCGTATTGCAACGCCAGCTCGCTCTTGCCGATCCCGCCCAGCCCGTGCACCGCCGTCTGCGTGATCACCGCACCGGCGGCATCCGACCCCTGGTCGGCCAGGGCGGCGTGAACCCGCTCCAGGGCGTCCTGACGCCCGGCGAACACCACAGCCGGCAACCGCGGCAAACCAACCAACCCGCCAACCCCAGGAGGCGGACCACTCACCATGGCCGCGGCCGGCAACGGCGGCCGCGACATCACCTGGTGATTCTGATTGATGGTCACCTCGCGAGCGTTCACCTGGTTGAGGTGTCCACCCACCGTTGACCCACTCACGCTCTGCCCGCCCGCCGATGCCCCGGCCGGCCCTTGAACGCCCTGGCTCACCCCGTCCATGCTGCCGCCCGCCCGCGCCCAACGACAGAACCGCAACACAAATCGTGATCAGAAACCACCAACCCCGCAAAAGCGCCATCGGGCCGTCGTCCCTCACCGGCTCGGCGAGCTGGTGAAGGACGTGATGCGCTCGAATCGAAACCGGGAGATGGAACTGATGATCGCCCCGTACACCTTCGCCCGACTGCTCGTGATCGAGCTCGGCGACGATGCCCCTTCACCCTCCGGTCCGGGGACTCCGATCGCCATCACCGGCTCGGAGACCGGCCAGCTCTACACCACCGACCTGTCGCCTCACGTTGTCCAGCGCCTGGCTGGGCTTCTCGCGTGGCCTCCTGACACCAGCGCTGATGCGGCGCGGCATTCAACCTCAGAAATGGCATCACGCCAATTGATTGACATTCATTTGTCGCGATACTGAAGACCTGACAGTCGGCAAAATTCTGAAATTCAACTATTGATGCCGCCGGGACGGCCAAATACCATCTGGAAGCGCACGGTGCCGCGTCCACCACGAGCGGAAACGATGAGGCCGCTGATGCCCGTATCGGAAGACCCCATTATCGCCAAAAGCATCGCGCAATTCGGAGACGAAGGCAGCCGGGCCGCGTCCATCAGGTATGACGTGCCACTGCCGGGTTCCTATTCATTCCAGCGGATCATTCCCCTGGACATTCCCGAGGGTCATTTCCTCGGCCCGGGGAGGTCGGCGGGAACCTCTCTGTCCTCCCTCGGAGTCGTGGAAGAGGTGGACGGCAAGGTCCGCCGCGTCGACAACGCCCGCCTTCGTGACCTGTACGAACGCATGTTGCCTCCGGCCACGCGGCCATCGTTGCGGCTGGCGAGCGAGGTCTTCGGCAGACCCGAGCTCGTGTCCCTGCCGGGTGTTCCCCGGGTCGCCGGAGGCGAGGAGAAAGCGCAGGTGACCGCGCCCCTCCTCATTCAGATCGATGGCGTCGACGCCCAGCGCCGGCTTCGGGACACCTATCTCGAAGGCCTGGCCACGCGGCAGACGCAAGCCATTAGCGCCGGCACACCCGAGACCACCATCCAGGTCCCCACGCCGGGAATTGGCCTGAGCGCGCGAACGGTCGACTACGACGTCACCAAGGCGGGCACACCCCGCATCGCCCTCGTCGAGACCTGGCAGCTGTCGATGTTCCTGGGCGACTACGGGCTCGGTCGGACGCTTCAGACCTTCACCTTGCTCCCCGGCGAGCGCACCACCATCACCGTCGAGACGTGGCGATCAGACTCCACCTCCCGGGAGGACTCCTCCTCGATCTTCGACTCCTCCGACACGGCCGCCCAAACCCGCTTCACCTCCTCCCTCATGGCGCAGTCGGGATCGGCGTTCCAGGACCAGGGCGGCTGGGCGGTCTCCGTGGGCACCAAGGCCTCGGCCTCGGGGAGCATCGGTCTCGTGAGCGCGTCCGCGTCCGTCGAGGCGAACTTCTCGGCCAACCACCAGGAGGCGCGGCAGGAGTTCTCGACCAGCGTCCGCGACAGCAGCCAGGAGCACGCCGCTCAGGTCAACACGAGCAGGAACCAGGCCGTCCAATCGCAGACGAAGTCGCAGTCGGAAAGCGGCTCCTCGCAAACCACCGTGCGCGAGATAGCCAACACCAATCTGCGGCGGGTGCTCAACTTCGTGTTCCGCGAGCTCAACCAGACCCACGAGACTGTGACGAGCTTGAAGAGCGTGCAGGTCGCGTTCTACAACGGCAACCCAGGATCCGCCGAGGTCGTACCTCTGGCACGACTGCGGCAACTGCTCGACCGGTACGTCGCGCCGGACAGGCGGGAAGAGGTCGCCCGGCTCGTCCTCGGCATGGTGACTGAGTGCATCGACCACACCGGAACGCCGCAGACGATGCTGGAGCACGGCGTCAGAGACGGCGGCGTCTACAAGTGGACGCCCGCCGAACTCGACGACGAGGGCCGACTGAAGCTGGCCGATTCGCCACTGGACGCCCGCTACAGCTGGCGCATCGCCTCCGATCCTGTCGGTCAGGACGACCAGACTCGCAAAGTGCCTGGCGTCGTGACCGCGCGGACCTCCGTCGTGCTGCGCACCGACAACATCGTCGCCGAGGCGCTGCTCGGCCAGGCCGACGCCCTAGACACCTACGCTTCCGCGCTGCAGTCGCTCGACCTGCGCTCCCGTGAGGCCGAGATCGAATGGCGCCGCGCCGACACCCGCCGCACGACCGACGCACTCGACCTCGTCCACCAGCGGCCGGAAGGGGAGCGAGTCGAGGCGTTCGAGAAGATTCTCGGCGACAAACCCGACATCGAGATCGTGCCTGCGGCGGTGGCCGGCAACGGTAACCGGTGACCGGCATGGCTGGCTACACCGGAGTCGTCCAATCCGACCATTCGGTCGGCTACAGCTCGGCCGACGGATACACCGGCGTCCTACACGGCACGACGGCGTCCGGTTACACGGGCTCGGCGCCCGAGCCCGGGCGGCCGCCGTCGGCGGGCGCCGCCGAGATAGAGTTCGAGCCCGTCTGGATCACCGCCGTCCGGGCCGGGCTCGCCACCCCCGCCGACGACTCTGGCCATGACCAGGCCTCGCAGGCGATCACCGTCGAGCAGGCCGACCAAGTCGTGACGGCCCCCGCCGAGACTGTCGTCCGCGACGCGGCGCGTGAGCTGATCGAACGACCGCTGGACGACTGGATCGCCGGCCCCATGGCAAGAGCCGTCCAGGAGACGGAACCAGCGGACGAACCGAACCTCGGCGCCGCCGTCGAGGAGGTCCTGAGCAACGTCGACACCGGCACGCTGGGCTTCCTCGCCTACGACCTGGACCGGACCCCGGAGCACACGCCCTGGTATCAGAGCCCGGCCGCGACGATGGCCGCCGCGGGCCGGATGTTCGATTTCTACTGGAGCCTGCTGGCCTATCTCAACAGCGACCTCGGCGCCAGCTACGGCGAACGGAAGGAGGCACGTCTCGCCCTCACCGAGATCGTCTTCCAGTCGTACGGAGCCTTCGGCCGCGTGCAGAGGAAGGCCGTCGAGCGGGCACGCGAGACTCTCGAGAAGGGACGGCGGGCCACGGGTGCCGACAGGACCCGTGCGCTCGAGGAGGCCGCCGTGGCCGCCAACGAAGCTGTCATGCTGCACACGGTGGCCACCATCAGACTCATGCCCGCCGCTCTGATGGCCGCCTCCTGGCATGACAACGGAACACTCGGCGACGACTACAGGAAGATGTGGGAGTCCATCAGAGATGAGAGTCGGCCGATCATCGACGCGATCGACCGCCACGACCACGAAACGGCCCTGAACGCGTGGCGGCAGTTCGACCACCAGCTCGGCGCGATCATGCCCCAGCTCACCGAGTGGAACGCGCAGTGGCAACGACTGCGTGACATCAAGCAGGCGCTGGAACTCACCATGATGGTCGCGAGCATCGGCGAATTCCTCTGGACCGTTGGCTCACCCCCCGGGCCCGGACTGTTCGGCCCTCCGCCCGCTGCCGTCACCGCAGCCCGCGCCACGGCGACCCTGCCTGTCGTGGCCGCCTCCTCCTTCGGACGTTCCGCGCTCGTCGTCGCGATGGCGGCCAACGCGACGAAGGGCGGCGGAGGGTCCTCGGCGAAAACGCCTCCTTCCTCCGCCGGGCCTCAGAGTCAGGGCGCCGGCCAGGAACCGCCGTGGGGGGATCCGCGTCTGGATCCCGCCCAGCGGTCCCGTTGGCGGCTGCTCTCCAAGGCGCAGCCGGGCTTCGCGAATCTCCGGATCCGCGCCCTGAAACGGGGCTTCTCCCGGCTGGGAACCTATGCCGAATGGCTGGCGACCGATCGCGGCGACTGGTCCTACCGGGTCACCGACCGGCGAACCGGCATCACCGCCGAGATCGACGGTTTCACCGGCGAATTCGGCCCACGCGACCCGTGGACCCGTCAGACGATGGTGGAGGTCAAGTCCGACCAGGGCCACCGCACGCTCGGCCGCGATCCACGGAGCCCTCGTGACTTCGACGTCCTCGACGAGATCAGCGGGGCCCGGCGCGCCGTAGAGGACGTCATCGAGCGACGCCGCGACGAATTCCAGCGGCTCAAGGAGGAGAGCTGGTCGGACCAGATGCGCCGTCAGGCCGAGATTGCGAAGGCGAACGACATGCGGGTGGAATGGCGGGTCGAGGGCGCGAGAAAAGTCCGCATTGCCAAGCGCATCCGCAGCCGCCTGGAGCCGAGGTTGAGGGCGATGGTGAAGATCAAGGACATCACCCGACATCTGGAGCCCTGAGGCCCGCCTGGCCGGATCGTCAGTTGTTTCACCCCGGTTGCCCGTCCGTCCACGGGTTCACGTCCTGGGCGTCGCGGTCGGCCGGCATGCCCCGGTCGTTCGCCCCGGATCGCTGGTCCTGGGGTCGCCGGACCCGTCCAGCGCCTCCAGCATCGTGGCCTTCTAACTGGGCCCAGGCACGGTGGCCCCGAAAACCGACCCGTACCAACGTCTACCGATCGTCACGTTGTTGAGCCGGTGGGTGCTGGCTTCGTGTAGGTCAGGGAACGTTCATGTCTCGCCGGCCAGGCCCGGCCAGGACCAGGGCGAAGCGGTCAGCCCGCCCAGGTGATCGAGTAGACCGTGACGGCCCGCCCGAACACGTGAGCCCGTCGTCACCGAACCGTCCTCTGTAATGCGAGCTGAAACCTGATTATGATGGCCCGAATCAGGCCCGAATGACGGAATGGCGAGCCACCTTAACTGCCTTCACCCGACAGATCATCGACCTCCTCCTGGCGGCGCCGGGCCCAGTAGGCCAGGTTGTGCCGGGTGGTCAGTGTGTCGGGATGGTCGGGTCCCAGCACCCGCAAGACGTCGGTGAGCAGGTCCTGAAAGGCGGTGGCCGCGCCGGCCACGTCCCCGGCCTGCCCCAGCCAGTACGCCAGGTTGTGCCGGGTGGTCAGCGTGTGGGGGTGGTCGGGTCCCAGCACCCGCAGGTAGTCGGTGAGCAGGTCCTGGTAGGCGGTGGACGCGCCGGCCACGTCCCCGGCCTGCCCCAGCCAGTTCGCCAGGTTGCCCCGGGTGGTCAGCGTGTGGGGATGGTCGGGTCCCAGCACCCGCAAGACGTCGGTGAGCAGGTCCTGAAAGGCGGTGGCCGCGCCGGCCACGTCTCCCGCCTGCCCCAGCCAGCGAGCCAGGTTGCCCCGGGTGGTCAGCGTGTCGGGGTGGTCGGGTCCCAGCACCCGCAAGACGTCGGTGAGCAGGTCCTGAAAGGCGGTGGCCGCGCCGGCCACGTCCCCGGCCTCCCCCAGCCAGTACGCCAGGTTGCCCCGGGTGGTCAGCGTGTCGGGGTGGTCGGGTCCCAGCACCCGCAGGTAGTCGGTGAGCAGGTCCTGGTAGGCGGTGGACGCGCCGGCCACGTCCCCGGCCTGCCCCAGCCAGTACGCCAGGTTGCCCCGGGTGGTCAGCGTGTCGGGGTGGTCGGGTCCCAGCACCCGCAAGAAGTCAGTGAGCAGGTCCTGAAAGGCGGTGGCCGCGCCGGCCACGTCTCCCGCCTGCCCCAGCCAGCGAGCCAGGTTGCCCCGGGTGGTCAGCGTGTCGGGGTGGTCGGGTCCCAGCACCCGCAGCCGATCGGTGTGCAGCTCCTGGTAGGCGGTGGCCGCGCCGGCCACGTCCCCGGCCTCCCCCAGCCAGCGTGCCAGGTGGTGCCGGGTGGTCAGCGTGTCGGGATGGTCAGGTCTGAGAAGGCGAGTGGCAGTGGCGTGCAGGCGGGTGTATTCGGCGATGGCGGCGCTCACCTGCCCGCTTTCGCCCAGGCTTGTGGCGGCGCGAGACAGCACCGGGTGTGCTTCGTGGCTGGTCTTCTCGCCGCCCCCTTCCCATAGGGCGGTGCCGGTGGATGTCTCCAATGTGGTGGTGTTGGCGCGTAGGACCGTGCCGATCTGATCGCGTTCGGCGTCCGGCCACGCCGCCAGGAGGGCGTCGGCAGCGGTGTGGGCGAGTTCGGCGAACAGCTCAGGGCCGAGATCGGGTTGGGTGGCGATGTTCTCGCGGGTGGCGCGCTGGATGAGCTGGTGGACACGCACTTCACGGTGGAGGGCGCCGCGGTCGTGGTCGATGAGGCTGAACCGGTGCAGCACCCGCAACGCCTGATCCACCCTCTCCACCTCGACATCGAGGTCGGCCTCAGGGCCCGTTTCAGTTGTGTCCAGTGGAGGGGCGGAGAGGTAGGCGGCCAGATAGTGGCGGGCGGGTGGGCTGGTCAGGACGGTGGCGGGGATGCCGTTGGGGTCCAGCACGCTGACCAGGTTCAGCAGCGGCCGGGCCAGCCCGGCCGGCCGGGCCCGGTCGGCCTGCTCGATCGACAGATCCCAAGTAGCTGCGATGATCCTCTGGTGGTCATCGGGCAGCCCGCCGGTCTCGGGGACGGTGTGGGCCAGGAGTTTTCCGGCCAGCAGGTGCCGGTAGCGGGCGCAGCCGATCTCTTGGTCGATCATGAAGGCGGCGGCCTGGGCCAGCGCCAGCGGCAGCCGGCCCAGCTCCTCGGCCAGCGCGTCCAGCTCCCTGACCTCCTCCGCTGCCGGTTGGTCGGCCTGGTCTCCCGTCTGGTCACCGGCCAGGGCGCCGAGTTTGGCGCGCAGATAAGCGCGGGCCTCTTCAAGGTTGTAGATGCCGACGTGGACCAGATGTCGGTGGGGGCCGGCCAAGGCGGCGTCGCGGCGGCGGGTGGTCACCACCGCCGTCCCCGACACCGAAGCCGGCGGCCACAGCCCGCGCAGGTCAGCCGGATCGTGCAGGTCGTCCAGAACGATCAGCCACGGGATGGTGGTGGTGTCGGCCCAGATCAAAAACTCCCGCGCCGCCCGCTCGGGATCCTCCCGCTCGCCCACCCCGAGTTTGACCGCCGCCTCAGCGTAGGCGGCGATGATCTCGGCGCGGGAGGAGGCGCCGGCCCACACCAGCACCCGCACCCCCCGCTCGCGAGCATCACGGGCGTAGGCGGCGGCCAGCTGTGTCTTACCGACCCCGCCCATCCCCGCCAAAACCTGGCACAGCACCACCGTCCCCTCGGCGGCGGCTGCTCGCCGCAACCGCTCGGCGATCTCCCGGTCCTGGAAACAGTCCGCCGCCGCGGGGATCTGCCCCGCCTGCACCAGCGGCGGCGCATCCGGGGACGGCCCATCCAGGGCTGCGGGAGAACGCGGCAGGCGCGGGCGGCCGCCGGCGCGGGCCCCCTGGCGGCGTTCGGCCAGCGCCCGCTTGCGCGTGCTCTCCCACCACGCCTTGGGGCGAGGGGAGTAGCCCGGCGTCTTGTTCCGGGCTCGTGCCGTCAGGTAGGTGACCAGCCAGAGCGCCAGCCGTTCATCAGAGGGAACGTTGCGCCCGTTGAGCCAGTCGCTCCAGGAGGAGGCGCTCACCTTCAACGGCGGCCGCTGCGCGGCGGCCTGACGCGTGATCTCCGCGCCGATCGGCTCGCCCGCGGCCTCATACAGGGCCTGTAACGCGCGGGCGTAGACGGCCGTGGCATCCTCCGCCTGACTCACACCACACCCCTGCACGTCATCGCCGCTGACCTGTACGTCATCGTTCCGGATCCGATTCCGGATCCCCGCCCACCGGAAAACCCGGCACCTCGCGCTTTCCCGAGGCCACCACCTTGCCCGCTCACAGGCGACAAGGACGCGCCAACCGGAAAACCGTCCGTACCGGCTCAATCACGGCCAACACCCCGGGCCGTTCCAAGGCCCCGGGGGTCACCGTGAGGAGACCATCATGACTAACCGGCAGCACGCCCGCCGCCTGGCCCGTATCGCGCTGATCGCCGCCGTCCGCGGCCTGGCCGCGGCTCTGGCCGCCGCCCCGGTTCATCTGGCCATCTGGTGGATCACCCACCGCTGACCCAGCCTGAGCCCGGCTCCCGCGCGGGGGCCGGCCAGGCCTTGATCCGCTTCGACCCACCACCGGTCGCGTGCGGTGATCGCCTCAGCGCTGCCGGACGGTGGACGGGATCGAGCGCCTCGCCGATCTGGCTGACCTTGTCGATCGCGTCGATCTCGTGGCGGGCATCTCGTTCTCGTGTTCTCGTGCTGGTCGGTCCGGTGATCGCGTATCGTGGGGGCTACGTCTCGCAGCGGCCTCGCCACCTTTATGGTGTCGGGGCCGTTCGCGTTCACCGGCCAGGACCGTTCACCGGCCAGGACCATCGTGAAGATGGGCGGGACCGCTGGAGCCGGTGCGCCGATGCTCACCGCCAGGCACCCGCGGCTGTCGCACGCCGGCATGGCCAGGGGGCCGTCCATCCGGCGCGGTGGCGCCGGAGTCGCAGCCGTGGCGCTTCCAGTCGGCCGGTGGTGAGGTCGATGCCGTGTTCCTCGCCCGCCTCGTTTCTCACCGGCCTCGCCCAGGGCGAGCCCGCGGATCAGCACTGGTCCGTGGTGGTCCGCCACGGGCCTCCCTTCGGCTCGGCCCGAGTCGGTGCCGAGGCTGGCCTGTTGACCGGCCGGGAGGTCCGCGCGGACGGTGGGCAGAGGGGGTCGTATCCCTTCGGGTAACGCTTCGTGATTGTCTCAGCGGTTGTCTTCGTCTACGTCCTCGCGCGCGCCTGCACATAGGCGGTGACACGAAGACGTAGACAAACCCTGAGACGATCACCCAATGTGACAGAAGGCCTGGTCGTGATGAGGATCCGGCACCGCTTACCAGGACGTCCCTGAGACGTCCGTGAGACGTCCTGAGAGTCCAATGACATCGCCCCAGACGTCCCAATGTGTCCCGCGTAGCTGTTTCAAAAACGGTCGCTTTTGAACACCGCTCGGCTCAATCCGCGTATCTGTGCGAGAGAAATGATGTCGGGCTTGCCGTGCGATGGGGATGTCTTAGCCGATTCACTTGGTCGGTGGCGCGCCGTGGCAGCGTTTGTACTTCTTGCCTGATCCGCACGCGCAGGGTGCGTTGCGGTCCAAGTTCCCGTATCCCTGTGTCCGTTGCCCGGCAGCCGTACCCGTACTTGCTGGTTGTCCTGTCCGGCGGGCGGCGGACAGGTTGCTGCGCACGGTTTTGGTTGTGGGATGAGTGGTTCCCAGGATGCGTTCGCAGTCGGCCAGGGTCTGCTCGTACAGCGGGATGGCCCGGCCCGAATCCCCCGCCGCGTAATAAGTGCCGGCGAGGTTGTTGCGGGAGAGCAGGGTGTCGGGGTGATCGCCGCCTAGCACTCGCTCCTGATCGGCCAGGGTCTGCTCGTACAGCGGGATGGCCCGGCCCAGGTCCCCCGCCTCCCTGAAGGCGTAGGCGAGGTTGTTGCGGGAGATCAGGGTGTTGGGGTGGTCGCTGCCCAGCACTCGCTCCTGATCGGCCAGGGTCTGCTCGTGCAACGGGATGGCCTGGCCTAAGTCCCCCGCTGACTGGTAAGTGTGAGCGAGGTTATTACGGGAGTTCAAGGTGGAGGGGTGGTCGCTGCCCAGCACCCGCACCCGATCGGCCAGGGTCTGCTCATGCAGCGCGATGGCTTGGGCCAGATCCCCCGCCGACTCATAGGCGCTGGCGAGGTTGTTGCGGGAGGCCAGGGTGTCGGGGTGATCGCCGCCCAGCAGCCGCACCTGATCGGCCAAGGTCTGCTCGAACAGCGGGATGGCCCGGCCCAAATCCCCCGCCGCGTAATAAGCGCTGGCGAGGTTGTTGCGGGAGGTCAGGGTGTTGGAGTGGTCGCCGCCCAGCACCCGCTCGAAGTCGGCCAGGGTCTGCTCGTACAGCGCAATGGCTTGGGCCAGATCCCCCGCCGACTCATAGGCGCTGGCGAGGTTGTTACGGGAGGCCAGGGTGTCGGGGTGATCGCCGCCCAGCACCCGCACCCGACCAGCCAAGGTCTGCTCGAACAGCGCGACGGCCCGGCCCAAATCCCCCGCCGCGTAATAAGTGCCGGCGAGGTTCTTGCGTGAGGCCAGGGTGTCGGGGTGATCGCCGCCCAGCACCCGCACCTGGTCGGCCAGGGTCTGCTGGAGCAGGGGAGTGGCACGAGCCAAGTCGGCCAGGTTCTTGAGGTACATGCCGCACCAAGCGCGTAAGACGAGCAGGTGTTCAAAAGGGTCCCCGAAGGCGGTGGCCAGGCTGTAGAGGGCGGTGGTCTGCTCGACCAGCGCTTCGACGGCCGATCGGGCGCTCCATGTCGCCGCGTCGTCGGGGATGTCGGTGTTGAAGCGGTGCAGCAGAGCGATGGCGTTGGCAAGCGCTCGGGCAAGGCGGCTCTCCCCGCTCTGCCCGCTTTTGCCATCGCTGGCGGTGCCGCTGGTTTCGCTGTCGTTGTTATTGCTGGTCGTTGTCGTTGTCGTTGTCGTTGTCGTGGTGTGGTGAGCGCGTTCACGCAGCACCCGGCTGGTCAGCCGGTGCATCAGCACCGTCGTCCCGTCCTCGCTGAAACTGATCAGCGAGGTGTCGACCAGATCAGCCAGCACCTGATCGACGTCTTCGGTGTCGGCGGGGTCGAGGTGCGGGTCGGGGGTCCCGTACAGGACCGCTCTGGGGACGCCGGCCTCGGCCAGCACCGCCAGCAGCTCTAGCATGTCCCGCGCGCCGGGGATGGTCTGTTCGGCCTGGTCGACCGACAGCAGGATCGCCGCCGCGGTCCCGTGCGGATACCCCTCAGCGGTGTTCGGCAGATACCGGTCCAGCCGATAGCCGCGTAGCAGGGTCAGGTAGGCGGGGTAGGTCAGGCGGCGGCGGTGGATGTAGGCGCCGGCCTGCCCGACCGCCAGCGGCAGCAACCCCAACTCCGCCGCCACCTCCTCAGCGCCCGAGCCGGTGGAGCCGGTGCGCTGGTGCAGGAAGGCCGTCGCCTGGCCGGGGGTGAAGACACCGACGTCGACCGCCTCGTACAAGGCGTGGAAGGCGCGGTTGCGGGTGGTGATCAGGATCCGGGTCGTCCCGGTGGCCGGGCACCACCTCTTCACCTGCCGCACGTCGGCGGCGTTGTCGAACACCAGCAGTGCCGGCTCATCAGCGGCGGCCAGCCAGTCACGCGCCTTGACCGCCGCGGTGTGCGCGTCATCATCGGCCGACCACAGCTCCAGACGGCGGGCCAAGCCCGCCAGCCCGGTGACAACCTGCTCCTCGGTCTCGGCGCTGATCCAGGCGATGACCGGCCACTGAGCGCGCTGGCACGCCCAGGCGTAGGAGGCGGCCAGCAGACTCTTACCCACCCCCGGCGTGCCGGTGACCGCATCGACCACCGCACCACCCCGCTGTACCACCCGCCGGTGCAGCCGCTCCAGCAGATCGCCACGCTCCTGAAATGCGCGCGGCTGCTGGGGGATGTCGCCCTCGACGATCTGCCGGGCCGGTGGAGGCAACGGCGGCAGGTGGAAGTTCATCTCGATAAAGTTCTGGTCGCGAGCGGCCTGATACGTCTTGCCGTGCCCGGAGGCTTCGGCCTTCATCCAGATTGAATCACCGGCACCCGCGTCAGGTCCCTGGCCAGGTTCTTCCTGGCCGGCCGACCTTGAACTGCTCATCGCTCGTTGATGGTCTGGTCGCCGCCGGCCTGATACACCCGCCCCGACCCCGACGCCTCCGCGTTCATCTGCACATTGCGCGCGTCATCGCCGGTGGAGACGATCCCGCTGTTGGCACCGCCGATGGTGGCCGATCGCTCACCCGCGTCTTTGCCGCCGTTCCCGTCAGCGGCCGGCGTGGGGCGGGTGAGCAGATGGGTCACCCACGTCAGCACGGCCGAGATCGCCACCGCGACTAGGATCCACCACCAGTTCCACTTCCCGTCGTTGAGGATCTGGTTGACGGCCACGCCGACCCCGATCGGCAATACCGCCGTACCCGCCAGCAACACCATCCGGAACGCACCGGAACCGTTTCCCGCCATAGCGTCATCATCGCCACAAACCGGCGCCCCGTTTCACCGGAGCCCAGCAACAGTCTGAACTCGATCCCACACCTGGGCAGTCGGCCTCGCCCAGAGGTAAGCGGGCGCCCTCCGAAAGTGCGCTAAGTTCGGGCTTTTGCCGTGAACTCGCTGCCGTCGCTGTCGATTCGCCGCGTTTCATAGGCGTTCGCTCAAGAAACAGGTGATTGCTCGTCCGAGCCGCAATCCGACGTCGTGTTTCAGCGGGATCCACCCATGAAACAGAACGGTCTTCGGCCAGGGTCGTCCTTCCAGTGTTCGGGAACCGCGCGGTGACGTTACGCGCCGGGCGGGACGGATCGAGCTCGACCAATCACCCCGGGAGTTCCTCCATAACAGGTTCCGTGATTCTCAGAGGATCGCGTTTTCTGACTACCGGGATGTCTCGCCACCGCGGCGGCCGCTGGCCAGCCAACCGGCCGGTGGCCGCCGCGGCGTGCTGTCGGGAGTGGCGTTGCTTCCTCAGCGGCGCAGCAGCAGGCGCAACAGGCGCAGGGCCCGAGATCGCTTGCCAGGGTCGGCGGAATACAGGTAGAGCCAGATCGGCAAGGCCAGGGAGATCATCATGGTTATGGCTGCGAGGGCCAGGTGGGGCATCATCGGCTGTTCCTTCCTGGAAGATCCAGCGGCCCCGCACGTCGTGATCGGCTGAGTCCCGCCGCACGGGGTGGTGGCTTCAGGTAAGCGGCCGGGGCGGTGTCCGCCCACCTCAACGGCCATGCCGGTCCATCAGCGGCCATCGGCTGGCCACTCACCTCCACCCGATGACCACCCGATGACCACCCGGCGCCCACCCGGCGCCCACCCGGCGCCCACCCGGCGCCCACCGGCGGTCATCCGCAGCCAGTGCCGGCCATCTGATGGGTCGGCACAGCTCCAGCCGGCGCCATTGAGGAGCCGTCCGGGGCCGCCCGCCGGGGCCGGCGCCGGCGGATGGCCTTTCGCCGAAGGGCGAGGGGGAGTGGGTGAGCAGGTCGCGTCGGGCGATGTTGCGATGAGGGGCTGCGCACCGATAGTCGGGCGAGCGGTGCGACGACAGGAAGGGCCCCCATGGAGCAAGACCCGTCCGATGAGCTCGTAGACGGCTTAGGCGAGGACGGCGCCGATACCGCGCCGGCCGAGAAGGCCGTGCCGTTTTCAGGCCCCGACCCTGAATTGGCCTCGCGCGTGGATCCCAGTGGAGTGGCCACTCTTCACGATCTGGCGGTCAAGCTCAAAGAGATCTACCGGCTGGCTGATGTGTCCTTGCGCACGCTGGATGACAAGACCAAGCACAGCCAGATCCGGCTCTCCCGTACCGTGACCGGGCAGATGCTGGAGGGCAAGCGCGTGCCGCCGCGGTCGCTGCTGCTGGCGTTCGTGCGTGAGTGCGGGGTACGCGATAAAGCGCGGATCATGGCCTGGCAAGCGGCCTGGAGCCGGGTGGCGCTGGCCGAAGGCCGGATCGAAGCTGCCGCCCCCGACGCCGCCTCCGCCGGGCCGGACGAAGACCCGGGCGAAGACCCGGGCGATGAGCGGGGCGATGAGCTGGGTGATGGTCTGGGTGATGAGCGGGCCCGGCAGGATGGCCCGGTTCGGCGAGCCGCGCGGCAGCGGCTGAACTCGGGCTGGCAGCGGAAGATCATCCGGCTTCGCCGTGAGGCGGTCAACGCTCATCTGACATTCCACTACGCGCTCAGTCTCGCCCGCGAGCTGCTGGACAGTGACTTCGACAATGACGACGACGATGGCGAAATGCGGCTACGCGGAATCGGCTCGGCGCTGAAGCTGGCCGAGGTGCGGCTGCAAGTCCTCTTCGATCAGCTGGGCAAGCGGGGCAAACTCGGTCTGCCCTACGACAAGAACACGCTCCGCACGCTCAAGCGCAGACACAAGAAGCTGGAGGAGGCCATCGATGACTTCTGCGATTTGGACGACCTGGTCAACGATGGCGAACTGTTCAACCGCAAGGGCCGCAGCGTCTCCATCGACAACTCTCTGGGCAGGGACGTGCCCGACATGAGACGCAATCTGAAGGCCCTCATCAAGGCACTGGAGTCGGCAGAACGCAGCGCTCATGCGGTCGCGGGCGACCTGCTGAACATCGCCGTGGACGTCAGCGGCATCAAGATGACGTGGGTCCAGCCCGCTGACCTCGATCTACTGATCAACCTGCTGTGGTCGCCGACAACCCGCTGGCCCTCATCCCTGGAGAACACCATCCACAGCCGGTCGGTCCCCATCGACGACGGTCTTTACCGGATCACCGGCGCGTGACGCGCCAAGCCGACATGTGCCAGAACAGGGGTAAGCCCGGCAGGTTTTGAGAGCTGAGCGGCACCCCCCAACGGCCGTGTCTGCGGGACGTCCCAGGACGTTGCCAAGACGTCCTGCAGAACCAAGACGTCTCTGCGACGTCCCCCGTGATCCATCAAGATGAAGGGGGAAGCCGCCGCTAGATGCGACTGGGTGTTTCATAAGCGGTCACTTATGAAACAGGGTGTTCGGAACCACGCCCGAATGCCGTTCTAAGCCTCTTGGTTCTTCTGTACGGCCAGCGTGATCGGATGCTGCGCGCCCAAGGTCTCCGCACAGTCGGCCAGGATCTGCTCGAACATTTCCTTTGCTCTGTCCCGCTGGCCCGCTGCACGGTAGGCAACGGCAAGGTTATTGCGGCATTGCAGGCTGTCGGGGTGCAGGGGGCCGAGCGCCCGAGCGTAGTTTGCGATGGCCTGCTCGAAGGCAGGAATCGCCCGCTTAAGGTCGCCAGCCACGCGGTAGGCGACGGCGAGGTTGTTGCAGCTCTGGAGGGTCTCGGGGTGTTCACCGCCGAGGACACGGAGCCGATCGGCGAGGTTGCGCTCGAACAGGAGAATGGCCTTCTTCAGGTCACCGGCCGCGCGGTAGGCGACCGCGAGGTTGTTGCGGCTCTGGAGCGTGTCGGGGTGTTCGGCCCGCAGGAGGCGTACTCGATCGTCGAGGTTCTGCTCGAACATAGCCACGGCCTTCGCCAGATCCCCTGCCGCCTGGTACGCGCTGGCGAGGTTATTGCGGCAGGAGAGCGTGCCGGGGTGTTCAGCGCCCACGACGCGGACGTAGTCGCGAAAGGTTTGCTCGAACATCGGCACGGCCCGGACGAGATCTCCTGCCGCCTGGTAGGCGCTGGCGAGGTTGTTGCGGCTGGCCAGGACCGACGGATGGTCCGGGCCAAGAACCCGGATACGGTCGCTGAGAGTTTTCTCGTGCAGAGGTATGGGCCTGCCGAGGTCACGGGCTGACTGGTAAGCCGTCGCCAGGTTGTTGCGGCTGCTCAGGGTATCTGGATGGTCGGGGCCCAGAAGCCGCGTCCGCTCGCTGAGGTTGAACTCGAAAAGAGAGACTGTCCGGGTCAGGTCTCCCGCCATCTGGCAGGCGCTGGCGAGGTTGTTGCGGCTGTTCAAAGTGTCGGGATGATCCGGACCGAGGACCCGGAGACGGTCATCGAAATTTTGCTCATACAAGGGGATGGCCCGGCCCAGGTTTCCCGACGTCTGGCAGGCGCTGGCGAGGTTGTTGCGGCTGTTCAAGGTGTCGGGGTGGTCGGCTCCGAGCGCTTGGATGCGGTCATCAAGATTCTGTTCCAACAGCGGGATTGCCCGTTTCAGGTCCCCGCACCCCTCCAGGTATCGGCCCGCCCAGGTGCTGAGCAGCAGGATCCGGTTGATGACATCCATCGGGAGATCGCCGGCCGCGTGTTCCCGCAAGACGGCGGCCTGCTCGATGAAGGTCTCCCGTTCTTCGCGGTCGAGCACCACCCGCGCCAGCTGAGGGCCACACTCCCAGACCAGCTCGCTGGCGTTCCGTATCAGCCCCGACCACCGGGCTTTGCCTTTGCCGCGGGTGTTGTGGCGGATCACCTGCTGGATGAAGCGGTGCATCAGCACGGCCTGGTCATCCACGCTCATAACAACCAATGACGCGTCAGACAGCGCCCCAATCGCCTCATCGATCCGCACCATGGAGTGCTTCGCCGACACACCGGGCACCAGCCGCAGAGCGCCAGCGCGATAAAGCCAGGAGCGGGGGACTCCCGCCGGAGACAACACCGCCAGCAACTGCAACAATCCGCGTTCCAGGGCGACGGACGGACTGGTTTCCAGCTGAGCCAGCGATACGCCGACGGCTTGCGCGGCACCCTGCCGGTATGACTCACCGGGCACAGCTGGCAACACCTCATCCAGATTAACCGAACTCAACCGCTCCCTATAGGTGGCGTAGTCGAGTCGCTGACGCCGGATCACCCAAGCGGCCTGAGCCAGCGCCAGTGGCAGCCGCCCGACCTGCTCAGCCAGGGATAGCGCGCCCTTCTCATCGGCCAGGCCAGACCTCTGCTGAAGAAAGGACACCGCTTCGGCCGGGGTGAAGACATCCACCTGGACCGCCCGTCCGAGCGCGTGCACCTCGCGCCGGTTGCTGGTGATCACGATCTGGGTACGGCCAACCGCCGGCAGCCAAGTGTCGGCCGCGTCGGCGTCCGTCAGATTGTCCACCACCAGCAGGCACGGACCTGGATGACCGGCCAGCCATTGGCGTAAACGGCGAGCCCCCTGCTCAGCGTCCTCCCCGGCCACCGCGACATCCACAGCTTGCGCGACCGCGTCGAGCCCAGCCAGAAATAGGTCCTTGTTCTCCGCATTCACCCAGGCCACGAGCGGCCAGCCTTCGCTCGCCCGCCGCCGGGCGTACGCCGCGGCGAGCTGAGTCTTACCGACCCCCCGAGTACCAGTGACCGCGCATACCACCACCCGCTCCGCCCGCGCACCCTGCTCCAGCGCCGTCATCAGCGCGGCTCGTGGCTGGAAGGCATGCGGCTCGCGCGGAACCTCTCCCACCACCACCGAGTCAGACCGAACCTCCGCCACCTCCTGCGGGCCAAGAACGCGCAGCACCCACTGACTGATGCCGAACAAGACCACCGCAGATCCGAATGCGATGGCCTGAACCCACCATGCGCCTTCCACCCGATTGATCGCGACCCCCACCGCGACCGGCAGCACCGCACTCACTCCGGCAAGACACCAGCGCCACGCCCGCCGCATCACCACACCTGAAGCTAACTCACAAAGGCGCAAACCCCGCCTGCCACAGGCGCGCAAAACACCCGAAATCAAGACTAAATATCGCCCCATGATCTCTCAGGTGAACCGGATCACCTTGTCCGATGGCTGCTGGTCAATCTCGACCCTCGCGGCTTTCGTTCCATCGCTACGACCGCCGTGTTTCATAGATGTCCGCCTATGAAACAGCTGATCGCCATACCGTGTCCGATCGCTATATGGGGTCGGCATTGGCCTGTCGGCGAGCGGCCAGCACGTTGTCGCGCACGATCTTCGTTGTCGGGTGGTCGGTTCCCAGGACGCGCTCACATCTAGCCAGCGTCTGCTCGAACAGCGGGATGGCCCGGCTCAGCTCCCCCGCCGCCTGGTAGGCGCCGGCGAGGTTGTTGCGGGATTGCAGGGTGTCGGGGTGGTCGCCGCCCAGCACTCGCCCCCGGTCGGCCAGTGTCTGCTCGTGCAGCGGGATGGCCCGGCCCAGGTCCCCCGCCGCCTGGTAGGCGCCGGCGAGGTTGTTGCGGGATTGCAGGGTGTCGGGGTGGTCGCCGCCCAGCACCCGCACACAGTCGGCCAGGGCCTGCTCGTGCAGCGGGATGGCCCGGCTCAGCTCCCCCGCCTCCTGGTAGGCGGAGGCGAGGTTGTTACGGGTGGTGAGGGTGTGGGGGTGGTCGCCGCCCAGCACCCGCACACAGTCGGCCAGGGTCTGCTCGTACAGTGGGATGGCCCGGCTCAGCTCCCCCGCCGCCCGGTAGGCGCCGGCGAGGTTGCTTCGGGAGGCCAGAGTGTGTGGGTGGTCGCCGCCCAGCACCCGCACCTGATCGGCCAGTGTCTGCTCAAACAGCAGGATGGCCCGGCTCAGCTCCCCCGCCGCCCGATAGGCGCCGGCGAGGTTGCTTCGGGAGATCAGGGTGTGGGGGTGGTCGCCGCCCAGCACCCGCACCTGATCGGCCAGGTTCTGCTCAAACAGCAGGATGGCCCGGCTCAGCTGCCCCGCCGCCCGATAGGCGTAGGCGAGGCTGATACGGAAGGCCAGGGTGTGTGGGTGGTCACCGCCCAGCACCCGCACGCTGTCGGCCAGTGTCTGCTCGAACAGCGGGATGGCCCGGCCCAGATCCCCTGCCTCCCGGTAGGCGTTGGCGAGGTTGCTTCGGGAGATCAGGGTGTCAGGGTGGTCGCCGCCCAGCACCCTCACCCGATCAGCCAGCGTCTGCTCGAACAGTGGGATGGCCCGGCCCAGATCCCCGGCCGCCAGGTAGGCGTAGGCGAGGTTGTTGCGAGAGGTCATCGTGTCGAGGTGATCGGGGCCATGAAGGCGCTGGTCTGCCTGATGCGCACGCTGCAGGTAGCCGATCGCCCGGGCCAGAGCGCCCTGACCGCGCAGGAAGGTACCGGCGCGGTCCATCAGGTAGCTGATGTCGTCGTTGTCCAGGGCGGCGGGAGCGTGGCCGGTGAGGGCGTCGATGTGGGGCAGCAGCCGGCGCCAGTCAGGCCATCGGGCCGGGTCGTCCACATCGGGCAGGGCCTGGTTCAGCAAGGTGGTGGTGTTTTGGCGGGCGGTGGTGACATCGGCGGGCCGGCGGTGGGGGTCGTCGGGGTGGGGGGTGCGGGCGACAGCCTGGACCAGGCGGTGCACGGTGATCCCCTCCTGGTAGAGGGTGATCATGTTGTAGGCGGCCAGCCGTCCTAACGCCTGCTGCAGCACCGGCGCTTCCGCCAGTCCGTCCAGCAGGGTGCGGGGGATGCGTTCGGGGGCGTACCAGGCCAGGATGCGCAGCAGCTCCCCGGCCAGCGGCGTGGCCGCGGTCAGCTGGTCCAGGGTGATGCGCCAGATGCGGGCGATGGTCCGCCCGGCGTCGCCGCCTTCGGCGGCCTGGCCGAACATGACCGCGGGGTGGGTGGCCAGAAGGTCCAGGTAGGCGCGGGGGGTGAGCTGGTTTTGGTGCAGGTAGGCGGCGGCTTGTTCGATCGCCAGCGGCAGGAACCCCAGCGCCTCCACCAGCTCGGCCGCGCCGTCAAGTACCGCCAGACCGGCACCAGCACCGGTATCGACAGCGATATCGGGATCGCCAGTGGTGCCGGCTGTATCGGTCACAGGGTTGAGCCCCTCGCCAGTGGCGATCGTGGACAACAGCCTGATCGCAGCATCGGGATCGAGGACCTCCAGGCGCAGCACCTTGGCCCCGAACCGATGCCAGCCCTGGCCCAGCCGGCTGGTCACCAGCACCCGCCCGGTCAGCGTCCGGTCCAGCAGCGCGGCAATGTGCGCGGGGTCGGTGACGTTGTCCAAAATCAACAGCCAGCCGGTGTGGCAGGCCAGCCAGCCGGCCGCCCGCGCCGCCAGCACCGGCGAGGGCACCACCCGCGCCAACTCCGGCTGCAACGCCGTCGCCAACCCAGCTAGCCCCGCCTCGATCGATGCCGGGGTGTCGGCGGTGATCCACCACACCGGGTTGAACACCCCCGCATGAGCGGCCGCGTACCGGGCGGCCAGGGTGGACTTGCCGATCCCGCCCAGCCCATGCAGCGCGGCCACCACCACCGCCCCCGTCGGTTCCGCCCCTGGCCGCGGAGACGGCAGTGCCTCCCCCAGCACGGCCAGTTCCTCACCCCGGCCCACGAACACCTGAGCATGCCCCGCGGGGATGTTCACCAGATGCGACGGCGCCGCCACCTGATCGACCAGCCGCAACGTCTCACCCGGCAACACCGTCTGGTTCTCGTTGATGGTCTGGTCGCCGCCGGCCTGATACACCCGGCCACCCGAAGAAGCGATGGCCCGCATCCACAGCGGCCGGCCGCCGTCCGGGCCCTGGCCGCCCTGATCGGCTGGGGGGATGTTCATCGCTCGTTGATGGTCTGGTCGCCGCCAGCCTGATACACCCGGCCCGACCCAGACGTCTTCGCGTTCATCTGCACATTGCGGGCACCATCACTGGTGGAGACGATCCCGCTGTTGTCCCCGCTAACGGTGACCGACCGTTCACCGGCGTCTTCGCCGCCGCTGCGGTCAGCGGCCGGCGCGAGCGGCGCGGTGCGGGTGAGCAGATGTGTCACCCACGTCAGCACGACCGACAACGCCACCGCGGCAAGAATCCACCACCAGTTCCACTTCCCGTCGTTGAGGATCTGGTTGACCGCCACACCGACCCCGACCGGCAACACCGCGCACCCCGCCAGCAGCCACATCCGGAGCGCGCCGGAACCGTTTCCCGCCATAGCGTCATCATCGCCACAAACCAACGCGCCGTTTCACCGAACCCGCGAACGCCGCCGATCCGCTCCCCACCCGGCCGCTTCCACCGACCTCACGCCGCAAGCCGGCCCATCGGAAGCGAGCGGAGTTCGGTTTCTCTTGGGGACCCCGAGTGGCGATCTGTCGGCGCGGCTGTTTCATAGGCGTCCGCTTAAGAAACAGGTGATAGCTCTCCTGCTTCCCGTTCCAGCCGCTGTGCTGCACAGACGGTCGCCTGTGAAACGCCGCATGTGCCGTCCTACGTTCAACTACTAATCAAGGTCGGAATCGGACTGTCGAAGGGCGGTCCGCATGTGGCCCCGCACAACCCTCGTTGTCGGGTGGTCAGCTCCCAGCACTCGCTCCGCTTGGGCCAGGCTCTGCTCGAACAGCGGGACAGCCCGGCCCAAGTCTCCCGCTGCCTGGTAAACGCCAGCAAGGTTGGCGCGGGAGATCACGGTGTGGGGATGATCGGGTCCCAGCACGCGCTCGCAGTCGGCCAGCGTCTGCGCGAACAGGGTGAGGGCCTGGCTTAAGTTGCCGACCATGTAGTGGGCATGGGCGAAATTGGTACGGGACTGCAAGGTATGGGGATGGTCGCCGCCCAGCACTCGCTCCCTGTCGGCCAGGGTCTGCTGCAGCAACGGAATAGCCCTGCTCAGGTCTCCCGCAGCCTGGTAGGCGCCGCCAAGGTTGTTGCGGGCGAACAGCGTGTCAGGGTGGTCGTCTCCCAATATCCGCTCCCTGTGGGCCAGGGCTTGCTCCAGCAGCGGAATAGCCCTGCTCAGGTCTCCCGCGACCTGGTAGGCGCCGCCAAGGTTGTTGCGTGAGTTCAGGGTGTCGGGGTGGTCGACGCCCAGCACCCGCTCCCGTTCAGTCAGGACCTGCTCATACAGAGGAATGGCCCTGCTGATGTCTCCCGCCGACACGTAGGCGAGTGCCAGGTTGTTGCGGGATTGCAGGATGTCAGGATGGTCGCCGCTCAGCACCCGCTCCCGATCGGCCAGGGTCTGCCGGTGCAGGGGGATGGCCCGGCCCAGGTCTCCCGCCTCCTGGTAGGCGAAGGCGAGGTTGTTGCGAGAGGTCAGGGTGTCGGGGTGGTCGACGCCCAGCACCCGCTCCCGATCGGCCAGGGTCTGCTCGAGTAGTGGGATGGCCTGGCTGAGGTTCCCCGCTGTCTGGTAGGCGGTGGCGAGGTTGTTGCGAGAGCTCAGAGTGGAGGGGTGATCGCCGCCCAGGACTCGTTCGAAGTCGGCCAGGGTCTGCTTGTGCAGCGGGATGCTCCGCCCTAGATCTCCTGTCGCCTCATAGGCGCCGGCGAGGTTGTTGCGGGAGACCAGGGTGTCGGGGTGATCGCCGCCTAGCACCCGCTCCCTGTCGGCCAGGGTCCGCTCCAACAACGCAATGGCCCTTGTCAGATCTCCCGCCGCCCGGCAGGAACCCGCAAGATTGTTGCGGGAGGCCAGGGTGTCGGGGTGGTCGCCGCCCAGCACCCGCTCACAGTCAGCCAAGGTCTGCTCCTGCAGCGAGATGGCCCTGCCAAGATCTCCTGCCTCGCGGTAAGCGCTGGCGAGGTTGTTGCGGGAGGCCAGGGTGGACGGGTGGTCGGCGCCCAGTACTCGCTCGAAGTCGGCCAGCGTCTGCTCCAGCAGCGGGATGGCGCGTGTCAGGTCGGCTATGTCGTGGAGGTATTGCCCGCACCTGGCGCGTAAGAAAAGGATGGATTCGAAGGGTTCGTCGAGGTCGGCGGCAAGGGCGTAGAGCGTGGCGGTCTGTTCCATCAGCATGTCGACTGCGGTGCGAGCGGCCCAGGCGGCGGAGCTTGTCGGGATGTGGGCGTTGAAGCGGTGCAACAGGTAGACACCCCTGTCGAGCATCTCCGCCAGGCGGCTTCCAACGGCATCGGCGGTGGTGTGGTGGGCGCGTTCACGCAGGATCCGGCTGGTCAGCCGGTGCATCAGCACCGTGGCGCCATCCTCGCTGAAGGTGACCAGTGAAGTGTCGGCCAGATCGGCCAGCAACTGGTCGATGCCCTCGGTGCCGGCGGGGTCAGGGTCGATGGTGCCGTACAGGACCGCCCGGGGAACACCGGCTTCCGACAGCACTGCCAGCAGCTCCAGCATGTCTTGTGCATGAGGGATGGTCTGTTCGGCCTGGTCGATGGACAGCAGGATCGCCGCCGCGGTCCCATCGGGGTAGTCGTCGTGGGCCTGGGGCGGCAGCTGCCTATGCAAGGGGTAGTCGCGCAGCAGGGTGAGGTAAGTGGAGTAGGTCATGCGGCGGCGGTGGATGTAGGCGCCGGCCTGGCCCAGCGCCAGCGGCAGGTGCCCCAGCTCGGCGGCGACCTGCTCGGCGCCCGGTGTGGTGTCGCCGGTGCGCTGGTGCAGCAGTGCCACTGACTGCTCGGGCGGGAAGACGCCCACGTCGATGGCGGTGAACAGGGTGTGGAAGGCCCGGTTGCGGGTGGTGATGAGAATCTGCACCTCGCCGGTGGCCGGACACCACGGCCGGACATCATCCACGGCGGTGGCGTTGTCGAACACCAGCAAGCCTGGCCGGTCGGCGGCGGCCAGCCAGTTACGTGCCTTGAGCGCCGCAGCCTGTGCGTCGTCGTCGGGGTCGTGCAGGTTCAGGCGGCGGGCCAGGCCGGCCAGTCCGGTCAGGATCTGGTCGGGGTGCTGGGCGTTGATCCAGACGATCAGCGGCCAGCCGACCTGCTGGCACGTCCAGGCGTAGGAGGCGGCCAGCATGCTTTTGCCGACGCCCGGGGTGCCGGTCACCGCGTCGATGACCGCCGCCCCCTCCTGGCGGACCTGCGCTTTCAACGCATCCAGCAGGCCGGACCGCGGTTGGAAGGCCGGCGGACGCCGCGGGATGTCCCCCTCCACGATCTGGCCGACCGGCGGAGCCGGTGGCGGAAGGTGGACGTTCACCGTGTTCACCGTGTTCACCGTCTTGTTGACGGTCAGATTGTGGCCAGCCTGATTGACCTCGCCATGGCCGGAGGCGGTGGCCTCCATCTGAATCGACGCACTGGAACCCTCGCCAAGATCTCGGCCTGGGTCCTGATCGGAACCGATCCCCTCCATAGCGTCATCATCGCCACAAACCCGCAGTCGACCCAGCCAAACGCGCCAACCCGACGATCTCAATCCCGCACTGACCATCGACCGCCCCGGCCCCGTGAGAAGAGTCCATGGGAGCAAGTGGTGCCCAGTTCCTCTCTTGCGCTGCGAGGTCGCTGTTTCATAAGCGGTCGCCTTTGAAACACGACTATTCACTGGCCTTGTTGCAATCGCTAGGTGGGGTCGGCATCGGCCTGTTGACGGACGGCCAGCATGTTGCCACGTACCGCCCTTGTTGTGGGGTGATCGGCTCCCAAGACACGTTGACAGTCGGCTAAGGCCTGCTCATACAGCGGGAGAGCCCGACCCAGGTCCCCTGCCGCCCGGTAGGCGCTGGCGAGGTCGTTGCGGGAGGCCAAGGTGGCGGGGTGGTCGGCGCCCAGCACCCGCATCCGATCAGTCAGCGTCTGCTCGTGCAGCGGAATGGCCCGGCCCAGATCCTCCGCCGCGTAGTAGGCGAGAGCGAGGTTGTTGCGGGAGGCCAGCGTGTGGGGGTGGTCGCCGCCCAGCACTCGCTCACAGTCGGCTAGGGCTTGTTCATGCAGCGGGATGGCCCGGCCCAGGTCCCCGGCCGCCCGGTAGGCGTAGGCCAGACTGTTGCGGGCGGTCACAGTGTGAGGGTGGTCGCCGCCCAGCACCCGCTCACAGTCGGCCAGGGTCCGCTCGTGCAGCGGAATGGCCCGGCCCAGGTCCCCCGCCTCCCGGTAGGCATAGGCGAGGTCGTTGCGGGAGGCCAGCGTGTGGGGGTGATCACCGCCCAGCACCCGCACCCGATCAGCCAACGTCTGCTCGTGCAGCGGGACGGCCCGGCCCAGGTCCCCCGCCGCCCGATAGGCGCCAGCGAGGCTATTGCGACAGGTCAGGGTATCTGGATGGTCGCCGCCCAGCACCCGCTCATAGTCGGCCAGGGTCCGCTCATGCAGCGGAATGGCCCGGCCCAGGTCCCCCGCCTCCCGGTAGGCATAGGCGAGGTCGTTGCGGGAGGCCAGCGTGTGGGGGTGATCACCGCCCAGCACCCGCACCCGAACGGCCAACGTCTGCTCGAACACCGGGATAGCCCGGCCCAGGTCCCCCACCGCCTGGTAGGCGCCAGCGAGATTGTTGCGGGAGGCCAGCGTGTGGGGGTGATCACCGCCTAGCACCCGCACCCGAACGGCCAACGTCTGCTCGAACACCGGGATAGCCCGGCCCAGGTCCCCCACCGCCTGGTAGGCGCCAGCGAGATTGTTGCGGGACATCAAGGTGTAGCGGTGGTCGCTGCCCAGCACCCGCTCATAATCGGCCAGGGTCTGCTCATACAGCGCGATGGCCCGGCCCAGGTCCCCCGCCGCCTGATATGCGCCGGCGAGGTCGTTGCGGGAGGCCAGCGTGTGGGGGTGATCACCGCCCAGCACCCGCACCCGAACGGCCAACGTCTGCTCGAACACCGAGATGGCCTGACCCAGATCCCCAGCCTCCCGGTAGGCATAGGCGAGGTCGTTGCGGGAGGCCAGCGTGTGGGGGTGGTCACCGCCCAGCACCCGCACCCGATCGGTCAGGGTCTGCTGGAGCAGGGAAGTGGCGCGCGCCAGGTCGGCCAGGTCCATGAGGTACCGCCCACACCAGGCGCGTAAGACGAGCAGGGGTTCAGGAGGGTCACCGAAAGTGGCGGCCAAGCTGTACAGGGCGTTGGTCTGTTCAACCAGCGCTTCGACGGCGGTCCAGGTCGCCACGTCGTCAGGGATGTGGTCGTTGAAGCGATGCAGCAGGCTGATGGCGTTGTCGAGCCCATGGGCAACTCGGCTCACCGCGCCGTCACCGCCACCCTTGAGCTCGTTGCCGCTGGTTTCGCTGTCGTTGCTGGTTGTCGTGTGGTGGGCGCCCTCACGTAGCACCCGGCTGGTCAGCCGGTGCATCAGCACCGTGGTCCCGTCCTCGCTGAAGCTGATCAGCGAGGTGTCGACCAGATCGGCCAGCACCCGGTCGACGTTTTCGACAGCGGCTTGGTCGAGGTCGTCGGGGTTGGTACTGCCGTACAGGATCGCCCGGGGAACGCCGGCCTCCGACAGCACCGCCAGCAGTTCCAGCATGTCCCGCGCCCCGGGGATGCTCTGTTCGGCTTGGGTGATGGACAGCAAAATCGCCTGAGCGGCCCCGTGCGGATACCCGCCAGCTGCCTGCGGCAGATATTCGGCCAGGGGGAAGCCGCGTAGCAGGGCCAGGTAGGCGGGGTAGGTCAGGCGACGGCGAGCGATCAGCGCGCCAGCCTGCCCGACCGCCAGCGGCAGACACCCCAGCTCTGCAGCCACCTCCTCTGCGCCCGGGCCCGTGCGACCGGTGCGCTGATGCAGGAACGCCGTGGCCTGGCGGGGAGTGAAGACGCCGACATCGACCGCCTCGTAGAGGGCGTGGAAGGCGCGGTTGCGGGTGGTGATCAGGATCCGTGCGGACCCGGTGGCCGGGCACCAGCGCCGCACCTGCTCCACCTGGGCGGCATTGTCGAACACCAGCAACGCCGCCTGCCGGGTACCCGCCAGCCAATTCCGCGCCTTCACCGCAGCGGCATGCGCCTCATCTCCTGGAGCGACCAGGTCTAGCCGGCGAGCCAGGCCCGCCAGACCGGTGACGATCTGCTCTTCGGTCTCGGCAGTGATCCAGGCGATGACCAGCCACCCGGCCCGGTGACAGGCCCACGCGTAGGAGGCGGCCAGCAGGCTCTTGCCCACTCCCGGCGTTCCTGTGACCGCGTCGACTATGGCTGCGCCCTGCCCCAGAACCCGTTCATGCAAGCGGGCTAGCAGGTCGGCGCGTTCCTGGAAGGCCCGCGGCTGCTGCGGGATGTCACCCTCGACGATCTGTTCCGGGACTGAGTGGGGCACGGGGTTGTTGATGACGACGTCACCGGCCACGTGCCCGATCTGCGTGAGATCGCCGTGGATCCGGCTGGAGACGGCCGACTGCCCGCCCTTCGGCTCATTAGAACCGATTCCTTCCATAGCGTCATCATCACCACAAACCCGCAACCAGCCCACACGAACACGCCAAGCCGCCGATCTCGATCCCACATCGATCACCCGGCGGTCTCGATGCCGCGAACAAGAAGGCCGACAGGCCCGACTTCGATGCTGCCGTTTCATAGGCGTTCGCTCAAGAAACAGGGTGATCGCTCACCCGCGTCTCATCCCGGTTACCGTGTTTCAAAAGTGCCATCTATGAAACGCAGCAACTGTGGCGCCACCCTCAGCCGCTGGGCAGGTTGGCATTCGCCTGGTGCCTGTCTGGCGAATCGCGGTGATCGTCCCCCTGCGACGGACGGGGACCCGTAGCGGCCCGGGGCTGGTAGGCGCCTTTCAGGTAGAGATCCTCTGTCTCCTCGTAGGAGGCCGTGATCAGCGTCTGGGTCGTGGCGCCGGTGAGGTCGATGACGACCACGCCGCTCTTCCCGTCGACAGGCATGGCCGTGCAGTAGAGGTGGGTGGCGTCCCACCAGCCCAGCATCTTGTCGCAGGCGGACTCGAACTCGTGCAGCACCGTGCCCGTCGCGGTGTCCCAGACGCAGTGGGCCAGTTGGTGGGCCGGACACCGGGCCACGAAGGCGCGGCCTCCGGCGGAGAAGAGGTCACGAGGGTCGTCCAGCCCGGTGCCGGTGTGGGGCAGGGTGCGCAGGACCTTGCCCCGCAGGTCGTAGATGTAGGGGGTCGGGCCCTTGTCTTCGCCGATGACGAAGGCGATCTGGTCGTCGGTGCCGGCCCAGCCGAACGCGTCCTCGCTGTTCAGATCGGGCACCTCGACCGTCTGGGCGGTCCGGGTCGCCACATCGACGACCACGAAGCCCTGGGCCTGCCTCTTACCACTTTCGGAAATCTTCATGGACGTGAACAGGAGTTTCCCGCCGCTGGGCGACCAATCCAGAAAGATCGGAGTGAGCGTGGCGGGAATCGTCGGCACGGTCACGGTGACGCCGTCGGAGAGCCGGGTGATCTCCACAGAGTGGACCTTGTCGCCCTCGTACACGAACGGGATCTTGGCAACCTGGTCGTGGGCGGGGTTGGGCGCGACGCGGAAGTAGGCGACGCTGAGAAAGGTGGCCATACCGGGAGGGCGGTAATGAAGGTCCCAGCGGTCGCTGTAAAAGGAGAAGGTCGCCAAGGACATCGGGTCCGCAGCCCGTTCGTGCACCACGACGTCGGTGCCCACGAGCGTGAACGTCGACGGACCCGGACCCGGATCCGGCGCCGGATCCGGAGTCGCCGATTGTTCGGGCGTCCCCACGCCGCCGACCGCCACCAGCACCACCAGTGCGATGCCGGCGGTGACCACTGCCGGCGAGAGGAATCTGCGCTTGGGCGCCGTGAACATGTCACGTATTTTGGATCTTCGCCGTCGTCGCAGACCACCGGGACTAGATTGCGAAATGACCGTACCGGCGGGTAATCACTGCCGGAACACATCGCTGCCGCCCTATCCCTACCGTCGTGTTACATAGACGGTCGCCTATGCAACACGGCGATTGGCCGCGCCGTGTTCAATCGCTCGCGGGTTCGGCATTGGCCTGTTGGCGGGCGGCCAATACGTTGCCGCGCACTGCCCTTGTCGTAGGATGCTCGGCTCCTAGGACGCGTTCGCAGTCGGCCACGGTCTGCTCGTACAGCGGGAGGGCACGGCCCAGATCCCCCGCCTCCTGATAGGCGCGGGCGAGGTTGTTGCGGTAGGTCAGGGTGTCGGGGTGGTCGACGCCCAGCACCCGCACCCGATCGGCCAGCGTCTGCTCGAACAGCGGGATGGCCCGGCCCAGATCCCCCGCAACCTGGTGGGCGTGGGCGAGGTTGTGACGCGAGGTCAGGGTGTGGGGATGGTCGCCGCCCAGCACCCGCTCACTGTCGGCCAGATTTTGTTCAAACAGCGGGAGTGCCCGGCCCAGATCCCCCGCATCGTGGTAGGCGTAGGCGAGGTTGTTGCGGGATTGCAAGGTGTCGGGGTGGTCGCCGCCCAGCACTCTCACCCGGTCGGCCAGGTTCTGTTCGTGCAGTGGGAGGGCCCGGCCCAGATCCCGCGCCGCCTGATAGGCGCTGGCGAGGTTGTTGCGGGAGGACAGGGTGGTGGGGTGGTCGCCGCCCATCACCCGCTCACTGTCGGCCAGGTTCTGCTCGAACAGCGGGATGGCCCGGCCCAGATCCCCCGCCTCCTGATAGGCGCGGGCGAGGTTGTTGCGGGAGGTCAAGGTGTCGGGATGGTCGCCACCCAGCCCTCGCACCCGGTCGGCCAGGGTCTGCTCGAACAGCGGGATGGCCCGGCCCAGATCCCCCGCCTCCTGGTAGGTGTAGGCGAGGTTGTTGCGGGAGGTCAGGGTGTCGGGATGGTCGCCGCCCAGCACCCGCTGCTGGTCGGCCAGGGTCTGCTCGTACAACGGGATGGCGCGTGCCAGATCGGCCAGGTCCTCGAGGTAGTCCGCGCACCGGGCGCGTAAGAAAAGCAGGCGTTCAGGCAATTCGCCAAGAGTTGCGGTCAGGGCGTAGAGGGCGGCGGTCTGCTCGAGGAGCATCTCGACCGCGGCACGCGCGGCCCACGTGGCGGCACCGCCGGGGATATGCGTGTTGAAGCGGTGCAACAGGTCGATGGCGTTGTCGAGCGCCTGGGTCAAACGGCTTTGGCCACCCCTGCCGCCTTCACTGCCGTCGCCGTCGTCGGCTGCGGTGGTGTGGTGGGCGCGTTCGCGCAGCACCCGGCTGGTCAACCGGTGCATCAGCACCGTGGTCCCGTCCTCGCTGAAGCTGACCAGCGAGGTGTCGGCCAGATCGGCCAGCACCCGGTCGACCTCTGCGACAGCGGCTTGGTCGAGGTCGTCAGGGTTGGTGCTGCCGTACAGAACCGCCCGGGGAACGCCCGCCTCGGCCAGCACCGCCAGCAGCTCGAGCATGTCCCGCGCGCCGGGGATGCTCTGTTCGGCCTGGGTAATGGACAGCAGGATCGCCTGCGCGCCCCCATGGGGGTAGCCGCCGACGGATTGCGGCAGGTACTCAGCCAGCGGGAAGCCGCGCAGCAGGGCCAGGTAGGCGGGGTAGGTCAGGCGGCGGCGGGCGATGTAGGCGCCGGCTTGCCCGACCGCCAGCGGCAGCCACCCCAACTCGGCGGCGACCTCCTCGGCGCCTGGGCCGGTATGGCCGGTGCGGTGGTGCAGGAACGTCGTGGCCTGGCCGGGAGTGAAAACGCCGACGTCAACGCCCTCATACAGGGCGTGGAAGGCACGGTTGCGGGTGGTGATCAGAATCCGGGCCGATCCGGTGGCCGGGCACCACCGCCGCACCTGCTCCACATCGGCGGCGTTGTCGAACACCACCAACGCCGCCTGCCGGGTGGCCGCCAGCCAATCCCGCGCTTTCGCCGCAGCGGCATACGCCTCATCATCAGCGGCGAACAGGCCCAGCCGCCGAGTCAGTCCCGCCAAGCCGGTGATGATCTGCTCTTCGCTCTCGGCGGCGATCCAGGCGATGACCGGCCACCCGGCCTGCTGACACGCCCACGCGTAGGAAGCGGCCAGCAGGCTCTTGCCCACCCCCGGAGTGCCGGTGACCGCATCGATCACCGCGGCGCCCCGCCCCCGGACCCGTTCATGCAACCGCGCCAGCAGATCGGCGCGTTCCTGGAAAGCACGCGGCTGTTGCGGGATGTCCCCCTCGACGATCTGCTCCGCCACCGAGGCAGGCGGATGGTTGTTGATGACGACGTCACCGGTCACGTTCCCGATCTGGGTGAGATCGCCGTGGATCCGGCTGGAGACGGCCGACTGCCCGGCCTTCGGCTCACCGGAACCGATTCCTTCCATAGCGTCATCATCACCACAAACCCGCACCCGGCCCAGCCGAACGCGCCAACCCGACGATCTCGATCCCGCACCGATCACCAGGCCCGGCTGGGCTGATGGTTGGCCCGCTCCCGCCTGGCGTGTCAGGCGGTGGTGCGGGGGGCGAGCTGGGAGATGCGCTGGGCGGACAGGCGCAGCACACCGCCGGCGTCGCGGGTGGTCCATCCTTTGTCCACGAGGGTCTGGGCGGCAGCGCGGACTGCTTCTTTCTCGGCCAGTTCGGCGTGGAGCCGGGCTGCGCGGGCGTCGGTGACGGCCTCCAGCGCTTCCACGATCTCATCGTCGTCAGGACGCATGTGGACGATGACGGCGGCGGGAGGTTCGACGTGCAGGGCGTCGGTGATGCCCGTGATCGTGTTGCTTTCGGCTTCGCGCCAGGTCGCGCCTTGGACGCGGACGACATACCCATCAGGAAGTCCGTGGACGTTGACGATCCACTGCTTTCCCGCGCGAGTTGCGGTGGCCCTATAGGTGGTGCACGTGATGTGAGCGGACTCGTCGGAGTCTTGGGCTGCCGGTTCGTCGAAGATCGCTTCGAAGGAGGTCATGTCGTGACCTTAGGCCGTCGCCCACTATTCGTCTATTTCGATTAGATGATTATCATCTAGCGGAGTTAGGCGTCGGGAAGTGGCGCCTCGAACTCCAGTGTTTCATAGGCGTTCACCTATGAAACACCGTCATCGATGTCGACCACCACGACACCCAGGGGCATCAGCCACGCATCGTCTACATCGGGTGCGAGCAGGTGGTCCCCGCCCCGCACACCGGCGAGGTCGTCCGGATCGCCCCGCTGAGCGCTTTCCAGCTGGGCGCATCCGGCGTTACCGATGATCTACGGGACCATCAGCGGAATCTCTCCACGTCCGACCAGGGCAGACTCCTCATGCAGTCCGGTCGCGTGAGCAGTGGCTGGCCATAGGGCTGACCTCACACTCCCCTTGCGGCAGGCGACCACCCACCCTCTTTTCCGCGTTCCCAGCGGGCGTGATGAGTGACTCCTGCGAGACCACCCGGGTACAGGTCGTAGCGATCGCCGTTCTGAGACCGATAAGCCCGTAGATGTGCTCCTGGCACTTCAGCCGATCGCGCGGGTTGGGCGCGGGATTGTGGATGCCGTGGTAGCCAGATGGTCGGGGAGTCGCAGGTGAGCGGACCGGAGGAGGTCCAGCCGTCGCCGCCGCCACATGACGGTGGGGAATCCGGCGGGGAACCCGGTGTGGGCGCGGACGGGTCGATCAGCGCCGCCCAGGACGGCGCGCGGCGCTGGACCTATCGGCAGGCCGCTGCCTTTTCCGTGCGGGGTGTCGCCTGGGCCAGCCCGCGGGCGATGCTGGCCGGTCTGTGTGCCAGCGCGCTGGTCCCGATCGCGCTGGCCGAGCCGGGCCTGCTGGCGGTGGCGGCCGGGTTGAATGTGGTGGGCTCGGTCGGGGCCAACGTGCTGGCCACCCTCATCAGCGAGTCCCTGGACTCCGCCCGCGCCCGCACCCGCGCGAGATCCGCCAGGCGGACGCCCGATCCGGACACTGAGGACGGCGCTGGGGACGGCGCTGAGGATGGCGCCGATGCGGTCGGCGTGGCGGAGGCCGATGATGCGGCGGTGTTCGCGGAGCTGGTACGGGAGGAGATCGCCGCCCGGATCGAGCAGGTACTGGCGGCCCAGGACCAGCAGGCTGAGGCGCTGGCCGGGACGCTGGCGCTGGTGCTGGAGCGGGTCGACGCGACCGCTGTCGTGGTCGGCGAGGCGGTCGCCAGCGGCCAGGAACAACTGTTGCGGGAGCTGATGGACGGCTTCGCCGGTCTGGGCGGGCAGGTAGCCGGGTTCGGTCCGTTGCTGAGGGGCCTGGACGGCGCGGTGGTGCAGATTCAGCGGAGCCTGTCGCGGCAGGAGGCCGAGCACCGGTTCGACCGCTCCCAGCAGCAGTGGATGATCGCGCTGCTCCTGGAGTTCCACGAGCAGATGGCCGAGCTGGCCGTCCGCCTGCCCGACGCGGCCACGACGGCGGGCCCCGGCGGGATGGACCCGGCGAAGCCGTCGGCTGTCTGGGCGGGGCGTTGCCCGTATCAGGGGCTGGCCCCATTCGGGCCCGCCCAGGCGACGGTCTTCTACGGCCGGGGCCAGGCCACCGCCCGGCTGGTGAGCATGGTGGCCGCCCACACCGGCGGCGGTCCGATCATCCTCACCGGCGCTTCCGGCGCGGGGAAGTCCTCCCTGCTGCATGCCGGGCTGCTGCCCCAGCTGCACGCGACGGCGCCCGGTTCGCCGGCCGCGGCCTTCGGCACAGCCGGCTGGCTGCACATCACTTTCACCCCGGGCGTCCGGCCGTTGCAGGAGCTGGCGGTGCAGCTGGCGGTGCGGTGCGGCGCCGACCCCGACCAGGTGCTGGCCGAGCTGCGCACCGACCCCGCCCAGGCCGTGGTCCGGCGGGCCCAGCAGGTCCTGGCCGCCGAGCGGATCCGGCGCACCCCCGGCAACGGGGCGGGCGTGAGTCCTCGGGCGGGCGGGAGTCCTCGGGCCGGCGGGAGTCCTCGGGCGGGCGGGAGTCCTCGGGCGGCGGGAGTGCTTGGGAGGGCGTGCAGCGGCTGATCGTGGTCGTCGACCAGTTCGAGGAACTGTTCACCCTGGCCTCCGCCACGCCCCCCAGCGACCGGCCCGGGGAGCTCGCCGAGACTGAGAGGTTCCTGGTCGCGCTGCAGGCGCTGACCGCCCGCCCCCAACCCCCCACCGACTCGGGTGAGGGATCACAAGATGAAGGTGGTGACGGCCAGGGCGGGCGAGGATGGCGCGCAGGCGTGGACGGGCCTGCGGCGGCGACTGTGGTGCTGGCGGTCCGCGGCGATTTCGTCGACCGCTGTGCCGCCTACCCGGTCCTGGCTCGCGCGCTGGAGGAGCGGGCGTTCGTGCTGGGCCCGATGAGTGAGCAGGAGTTGCGCCGTGCCATCACCGGACCGGCCGCCGCCGCCGGGCTGCGGGTGGAGGACGGCCTGGCCGAGCACATCGTCGATGACCTGGTCAGCCACCTGCACGCCGCGGCCATCGAACCAGGCCGGCCCGGCGGATCGGCGGCGGTGGGCGCGTTGCCGCTGCTGTCGATGGCCATGGCCCGCACCTGGGACAAACGCGAAGGCAACCGGCTGACCCACGCCGCCTACGATCTCGCGGGCGGGGTCGCCTCGGCCGTTACCGACACCGCCGAGGACACCTACACCCGCCTGGATCCCCCGCAGCGGCAGATCGCCCAGCGGGTCCTGCTGTCCTTGACGATCACCGGGACCGGCGGGCAGATCAGCCGGCGGCGCGCCTCACTGACCGAACTGACTGGGCTGGGCCCATCGGCCAACGGCGACCACAACCCCCGGGACCGTCAGGACGTTGAGGTCCGTCAGGTCCGCCAGGTTGTGGAGGCCTTCACCCGCGCCCGTCTCATGACCGTCATGTCATCGGCCGGCGCCACCGATCCGTCATCGGAACCGGCGTCAGACCCCGCACCGGGATCAGCACCGGGATCAGCACCGAGACCAGCACCAGGACCAGCAGTGGAATCGGCATCGGGGGCGCGGTCGGGAGCGGACGAGCCGGACTCTCACCCGGGGACCAGCTCGCCCGGCCCGACGGCAAGGTCGCCGAGGCCAGCGGACGGTTTCCCGGCGGCCGGTCCGGCCGGGACGGTGGGGACGGTCGAACTCGCCCATGACGTGCTCCTGACCGCCTGGCCGCGGCTGCGGACCTGGCTTGCCGAGGATCAGGCGGACCGGATCATGCACGGCCAGATCCACCAGGACGCCGCCGAGTGGGATCGGCGCGGCCACGATCCCTCCTTCCTGTACCGGGGGTCTCGCCTGGAGGACGCGCGGAGCGCGACCGCACGCTGGCGAGCCGATCCCAGCCGCTACCCCGCTCTGAGTGCATCCGATGCTGTCCAAGCCTTCCTGACCGTCAGCGGCCGCGCCGCGACCCGGACCCGGCGCCGCTGGCAAGCAGCGGCCGGGGTGCTGGCCGTGCTGCTGCTGATCGCGGTCATCACCGCGGTCACCGCGGTCCGCTTCGGCCGCGACGCCGACCAGCAACGCACGTTGGTACTCGGCCAGAACGCCCAGTTCCTGTCCCGGCAGGCCGCCGCCTACAGCGACAGCCAATCCGTCGCCGATGACCCTGCGGTCTCGGCACGACTGGCCGCCGCCGCCTGGGCGATCTACAACACCGACGAAGCCTCGGCGAGCATGATCTCCTTGCTCAGCCGACCCCAACGCGCCATTCTGACCGGCCACACCGGCAGGGTGTCCTCGGTGGCGTTCTCCCCGGACGGGACGCGGCTGGCCAGCGGCGGCGGCGACGGGACGGTGCGGATCTGGGATGCGCGCACCGGTGCCCCGATCGGCAAGCCTCTGACCGGCCACACCGGCTGGGTTTCCTCGGTGGCGTTCTCCCCGGACGGGACGCGGCTGGCCAGCGGCGGCGGCGACGGGACGGTGCGGATCTGGGATGCGCGCACCGGTGCCCCGATCGGCAAGCCCCTGACCGGCCACACCGGCTGGGTTTCCTCGGTGGCGTTCTCCCCGGACGGGACGCGGCTGGCCAGCGGCAGCTACGACGGGACGGTGCGGATCTGGGATGCGCGCACCGGTGCCCCGATCGGCAAGCCCCTGACCGGCCACACCGGCTGGGTTTCCTCGGTGGCGTTCTCCCCGGACGGGACGCGCCTGGCCAGCGGCAGCTACGACGGGACGGTGCGGATCTGGGATGTCGCGCTTCCGCGTGATCTTCTTGGTGCTGTGTGCGCTATCGCAGGCCGTGGATTCACACCGGAGGAATGGCGGCAGTACATCCGCGAAGCGCCGTACCAGCCCACTTGCCCGGCCTCCCGGTAAAGCCGGACTGTCCTCGCCCGCCCTCGCACCTGAGCTATGACCAGCAGGAACTCGTCCAGTTCCGTCAGCTCCAGCGTGGTCGGCGCACGCCAGCCCAGACTCCGTACCACCAGCCGAAGATGATCCGTCCGGTCGCCACCCGGCCACTTCCTGCCAGAGCACGAAGATCCTCAGCTCAGGAGCTTATTGGCTGTCTTTCGGCGAGTTCTACGGCGACCCCTTAACGCAGTGGCATGGGGGCTGTGTTCATAGGCAAACACCTATGAAACACAAGCGACGGATGCGATTGCCGTCGTAGTACATGAACGGGGCCGCCACCGCCGCGTCTGGGATGGACCGCGGTTATGCGGCCGGTGGTCCGGGGGTGGGTTTGCTGAGGTGGCGGTAGATCGTCGGGCGGGTGACGCCGAACTCGGCCGCGATCTGCGCGACGGTGTACCGGCGCCGCCCGTCGTCCCCGGTCTCCTCATACATCGCCCGGGCCAGGCTCACCTGCCGGGGCCCGAGCTTGGGCTTCTGCCCGCCGGTGCGGCCGCGGGCGCGGGCCGCGGCCAGGCCGTCCATCGTCCGTTCCGACATCAACGCGTGCTCGAACTCGGCGATCGAGCCGAGGATCTGGAAGAACATCCGCCCCAGCGCGGTGGAGGTGTCGATGCCCTGGTCGAGCACGACCAGATCGACCTGATGCTCCTGCAGGTCCTTGGACAAGGCGATCAGGTGTTCCAGCGACCGGCCGAGCCGGTCCAGCTTCGTCACCACCAGCTGGTCGCCGGGCCGGCTGGCCGACAGCAGCGCCTTGTCCAGCTCGGGCCGGCGGGCCAGCTTGCCCGAGGCCTTGTCAACGAACACCTGCTGGCAGCCGGCCGCGATCAGGGCGTCGCGCTGGGCGTCGGGGTTCTGATCCCGGGTCGAGACCCGTCCATAACCGATCCTCACACCCGCCACTGTAACGCGAACATCCGACAGCGTTACATAGGCGCGTACACGGGTTTCGTTACAGATGTGAGCTGCGGCGACGCCGACACGGCGCGGGTGTAACGAAAACCTACGTTTACGAGACGCCCATCGCGGGCGCGCCATCAGTGCGACGACCAAGCGAGACCAAATCCCATACCGAGCGGAACCGCTCGGCATGGGATACCATTTCCCTTGCACGAGCGGAAGTGCTCGGCATGGCGAAGGGAAACGTATGGAACAGTCACTTGACCGCTCGCCGCATACCCTGGCCCAACTGGCTCGTCGTGCCGGCATCTCCGAGGGCCGCGCCCGGGCGCTGGCCACCGCGACACCCTCCGGGCTTCCGCGCCCGGACGGCGCCGACGCCGATGGCCGGCCGCTGTGGTCCGCGGCGACCATCGACGCCTGGTGCGCCCGTACCGGCCGGAAAGTCAGCGAGGATTCCCTGTGGCTGTTCCGGGCCCCTCCCGCCGCCGGCCCGGCGCCGGAACTGCAGCGAAGAATCGTCACGCTGCCCGGCTCCTACCGCGACCAGGCCTTCTACGTGATCGTGTGGGACACCGAGCACGGGCACCTCATCTACCTGCAGCCCCTGGACGACACCGGCGGCGCGCACAAGGACTGGCTGGCCAAAGCCGCCGCAGAGCTCATCCACCCCCGCTGGTGGGCCGACGCTGTGGTCGTCATGCCGCAGGAGAAGTCCCTCAGCTACCTCTCCAGCATCCACGACCTGCCTGAGACCGCCTCCGTCTACCGGCTGTTCGACCGCTACCACCAGACCGACCCCGACCCCGACGAGGCGCCCGGCGTCTTCGGCGGGCTGCGCCGCTGGATCTCCCGCACCGGCCCCAGCCTGGCCGGCCCCCGCCCCATCAGCCCCGCCGACGCGGACACGAAGTGGAAGGGACAGATGGACCTGACCGCGATCGCCGCCGTGGTCGGCCGCCCGATCCCGCTATGGGTCAACGACACCGCCACCACCGACAACGCCCAGCAGACCCTCTCCTATGACCGCACCTTCATCACCCCCGACACCGTGACCCAATGGCCCGCCGCACAAGAGCGGCTCGCCCGCGCGCTCCAGGTGGGCATGGCCGAGGAGTTCCCGGCCGCCTTCGCCGCGCTGGCCGCCGACGCCGCCGAAGGCCTGAGGGAGATCCGCGCGGCCCACGAACACCTCGCCGACACCGGCCCCGGCTGGTACCTGGTGTGCCGCCCCGCCCGGCCCGCACCGTCGTTCGAGGTAGAGCAGCTCATCACCGCAGCGCAGCCCGTGACCGACCCCGACCAGGTCAGCGCAGAGCTGACCCGGCTACGCGCGATCGAGGGCGAACTGGACCTCGATGATCCCCGCGGTGAGGTCTACGAAGAAGCCATCACCCTGCTGGCCTGGCAACTGCGCACGATGGCCAAGCAAGCCGGCCGGATCCGTGATTCGCATGCCTACGTTCCGGTCGCCGATGACGGGCTGCTGCGCTTCACCGGCCCCTGGCAGGGCCCCGTGGTCGAGGCCTGGCGCAAAACCCTGACCCCGGTACCGGACCCGGCCGCGGCGCTGCGGCTACGGCGCGTCCAGCGCCTGATCGCCGACTACCCCGCCGACGGCCTCCAGAACATCTACCGCGACAGCGAAGGCCGCTACATCCTGGTGACCCGCCTCAGCTCCGGCCAGGATCACAGTCTCGCCGAATGGCCGGCCGGCCTGCAGGTGACCGCGCACTGGACCGACAAGACCGTGATCGCCGGCGACGACGAACTCGGGTCGACCACGACATTGCTCGCGCTCACACCGACCAGCGAGGGCCGGATGCGGATCGACCCCGTGCCGATGCTGCCGCACATGGGCAGTGACGCCTTCGCCTACGGCTACGGCGGCGGCACTCCCTCGACCACCTACCGGGCCCTGCTGCGCTGCGCCCTCGGCGACACCACCGAACTGCCCTGGTCCGTCATCCTGCACGGCCGCCGCGGCTCGGACGACACCCCCGCCAGCCAACTGTGGACCGCGATCTCCACAACCAAAGGCCCCCTGCGCTTGTCCTGGCCCCAGCTCAAACTCTGGGCACGCGCCGACAAGAACCACACCACCACCTGAACCCACCCCGACGACATCAACCCCCCGGGCAAAACCCGGGGGGTTTGAGGCCGCACGGCTGGTGAACCAGCCAACGGTGCAAAGTGCGGGGAGTTCGGATCCGCCCAGTCGACTTCGGACATCGACAGCGTCCACCTATGAAGCAGAGCTAGCCGAGACGTCCCACCAGGGCGAACCGTGTTTCATGTGTTGTTGCAAACAGTCAGGCGGTTTGAACGGACACATGAAACCCTTCTTGGGCCAGGACGATAAATTCGATATACGCAAGATCATCCTGCGCTCTGTTTGATGGCCAGCGCTCTAGTCACTCAAGGTCATCCCATGTCCAGTAAGCGACCGCGTCGCCGTTCGGTTCCCGCCCGAATCTGAACCGCTCCGCGTTCCCGCTGATTTCCAGGAACAGCCAGAACTGTTCTGCAGCGGGAAGCCGCGCAGTCAGGACGTCCACCTGCCTGTGCGCCCCAACCTCCTGCAATCCGCGCAGCAGCACGGCCACGCCATAAGGCTCATCGAGGACGATGTGAGCGGCAGCCCGCCCGGCCAAAACCGCGACCGGCTCAAACGCTCCTATCTCTCCCAACACGCTCAGGAGCATGGCCACATCGTTCGGGTCGTCGAGAACAACGTGAGCGGCGGCCCGCTCGGCCAAAACCGCGACCTGCTCAAACGCCCCCACCTCCCCCAACACACGCAGCAGCCTTTCCACGGCAAAAAGGTCATCGAGGTTGACGCAGACGGCAGGCTCACGAGCCAGCAGCATGGCAACCCGGTCGTATGCCCCCACCTCCTGCAACCCGCTCAGCAGCCAAGCCACCGCAGACGGATCATCAAGAACAATGTGAGCGGCGGCCCGCTCGGCCAAAACCGCGACCTGCTCAAACGCCCCCACCTCCCCCAACCCGTGCAACAGCACGGCCACCGCAGACGGATCATCAAGAACAACGTGAGCGGCGGCCCGCTCGGCCAAAACCGCGACCTGCTCAAGCGCCCCCACCTCCGCCAACCCGCTCAACAACCCGGTCACTGCGGACGGGTCATCGAGAGCGGCGTGGGCGGCGGCCCAGTGGGCTGGGCGTTGGTCGCCGGGGTGCAGGGTATGCAGGTGAGCGACCAGGGGAAAAGCGGCCTGCGGATTGCCGTGGGCGGTGGCATGTTTGTGGAGTTGGACAGCGTCGCGGTACAAGCCCCGAGCCCACGCGGCGTTCCCCAGCGCGTTGAGGTCGCCAGGGTCCGCATGGGCTGCGATGGCGGTCCAGAAGTCGATGGGCGGGATCTGTTCGGTGCGGTAACGGCGGCCGTGCTGATCGAGGTAGTCGGCCAGCCGGTAGAGCAGCCCCGAACCTGGCTGAGGGTTGGGGGCGACAGTGCGGCTGCCCCGCTGATTTCGGGCGATTCCGGATCTGGCCGCCGTCAGAATGCCAGGAATGCCATTGCACGGAGCAGTGACATACTCGAGGGCGTCTTGAAGCCAGTCCTGGCCGCTCTGTTCCCACTCGGCGTCGGTGAGATAACCAGGAGCGGCCGCGGCCAGCAGCGCCAGCGGCAGATGCGGTCCGCACCCCAGACGCCGGGCGTCCATCGCCGCGTGGATGAACGCCCGGGTAGCCGGTAAGGCTTGCCGGTAGCGATCCATCAGGACCGGAACCCCGGCAAGGTACTGTGTGACCTGCCCGTCACCGGCCTGCCCGGCGGCCTCTTCCAAGCGCGGGTCAGCATCGGCCAGCCCGGCCAGTGCGTTCAGGTCGGCGTCGGTGAAGGCTCCGGGGACGGTGATGGCGTGCCCGTCCAGCAGTTCACGGGCTTGCGCGTGGGCGTCAAAGCCTGAACGGGTGGTCAGGGCGTCCCAGTAGGCCGGCCATAAAGTGGCCAGCACCAGCACCGGAGCCCGGGCGGGGTCGCGCAGCAGTTCCCTCAGCCCGGCGGCGACGCGTTCACCCAGGGCGGGGTCGGCCAGGTAGAACTGGGCCTCGTTCAGCCACACCACCGTGTACGGCCCGATCCGTTCCAGATCCGCCAGCGCCGCGTCCGGGCGGGTGGGGTCGATGGGATGCCACAACCGCCATTCCTCTGCTCGAGCACGCAGGGGGTGGAGGGCTTCCCAGCAGGCGCGGGTCTTACCGGTGGAGGACCCGCCCACCAGCACCGCGATCCGGCTGTGCCCGTCAGCGGCCTGGGCGACCACCTGCGCCAGCGCCTGGTCATGCGCTCGCGGCACATACGCCGGAAGCGCCGCTAGGTCCGTCGGCGCGGCTGGGCCTGCGGCACCGGTGCTGGTGTCGATGGCGCGGTGAATCTCCAGCTGGTGCTCGAACGGATCGGTCACCTCGGCCAGCAACCGGCCCGGCACCGGGCGCGCCGGCCCACCCGCCCCCGCTGGTCCCTCAGCCGGTGGCGTGCCGATGTACACATCCCGTGCCGACCCGATCTGGACGGCGTCCCCGCCGATGTGGGACCCCGCCATCGACACCCCACCATGAGCAGCCGCACCCGGCCTGGGCTCCTGCGCGGAGGCCGGGGGATCGGCGAGATCAGAGGCGGGGGTGAGTGCGGGGTCGGGTTCAGGGGTGTCGGGTGACATGACGTGCGGCCGATCTGGAGGAAGTCTGCGCTGATGGCTGCCGGAGCTGACCGGCCTGGATGAAAGGGACGTGATGAGGCGGTCTCACCCGCCGGCGGCGCCTTCGGCGCTTCAGGCGGCTCGGGAGGCGCTCACGGACCTGTCCGCCCAGTCCCGCCCGGGAGGTGGTCACCGAGAGGGTGGACGGCGGTCGATCGACACGCTGCCCGCCGAGCCGATCTGGAAGGCGTCCCCGCCGATGTAGCTGCCGGAGATCACCTGACTGCCCGGCCCAGCGGTGATGGGCGCGGCCGCGGCCAGCATCTGCTGGATGTCGGCGGCCAGGGCCGGGTCGGCGGCCAGCGCTTTGCGGATCCGCACCCGTAGCACCGCCACCGCGTCCTGATCGGCGGGGTCGGCGGCCACGTCGGCGACCGCGCTCTCCAACGCCGGCCGCCCCTCCTCCCGCTCAGCTACCCGGCCCAGCAGACGCCGCCCCCAGCCGACTACCCCATCAGCCACCGAGCCGGCGGCCGCGTCGACCACGGCGTCCTGGGTCTTGGTCCACACCGCGCCGCCTAGAGCGCCGATCGCCGCGGTCACGTACGGGACCACCTGCGCGGCCACTTCCGCGACATCCATCCCCGCCCCCTCATCCCCTTTTTGTCCGTCTTTTGTGTACAGGTTCGCGCGATCGTATCCCGCCCCATCGCCGACACCGGAATCTCTGACGCGATACACCCCGTCCCGGCCCGAAACCGTCACAGGAACGGAACGAGAGAAACTCCCGCCCCCACTGTTTCGACCACATTCCTGGAATGCCGCATATGTCGGCTTTCGATTATTCGCGGCTCAAGGTACAGGCGTCGCCGACGGGCTGGCCTCCGGTGTCGCGCCACCCTCCCCAGCCGGGACCCTGCTCTCTTCTGGCAGGTCAGACACTCCGATGCGCCGGGCGCGTCGCGTTCCGCACGCCTTGGTGATCAGAAATAGCCGCAACTGAACTCCGGGGTATGGATCTTTGTCCCCGGGGTGGGAGGGGTGCGAATTGGTGAATGGTGTCCGGTCGGGGACTGTTCGCGTCATTGGCGCGTGGTTGTGGGTGGCGGGCGCGTTACGATCGCATCCACCTTCGGGGGATGAAAAATGGCGAAGGGGAGGGGAATGGCGATGGGTGAGGTCGCTGAGCTGACCGGCCGGGTGGTTCCGTACATCACGGCCGCGGCTGATGAATACGGCGCCCAGGTGTGGGACACGCCTGCAGAGACGGCGCCGGTTGTCCGGGCCGAGCAGGCCATGGCGCTTTTCGGGCTGCGGATGCTGGACCTGCTGGTCCGCAGTGAGCTGTCGCGGCCAGCGCTGCGGGAGGCGGTGGCCGATGTCATCGAGGACGCCAGCGACGACGCGGTGGCGGCGTTACGGTTGCAGGTGAAGAAGGCGCTGAGCGCCGATGGGCAGCTGGCCGCCGACATCGCCGCCCTGGTCAAGGACGCGCCGATCACGGCGGGGGCGGGCAGCCAGGTCATCTCCAATAGCCACATCGGCGGGAACGTCAACCAGATCGGGTCGGCCTGGGACGTGCGGATCGGCGAGGATCGCTCGACCACCGTCCACGGCGGCAACCGCGGCATCGTCTCCACCGGTGACGGGGCGCGGAACGTGCAGATGAACGCGGAAGCGTCAGGCTCGGGGCAGGTGTACCAAGCCGGCCGCGACCAAACCATCAACGAACGATGAACTATCCGACCCCGGCCGGGCCGGAAGAACCAGATCAAGGTCCTGTTGGCGAAGGTTCCGATGAGTCGACTCGGATGGACGCTACCGCCTCCGGGCGCGCCCGCATCTACCAATCTGGGGGCGGCCAGACCATCAACGAGATCAACCAACAGACGGCGCTGACCTTCCAACTGCCGCCGCTGCCCCCACCGCCTAGACAGATCGTCGAGGGTGACATCCCTCAGCAGCCGCGTGCTTTCCAGGAACGGGCCGACCTGCTGGTGCGGTTGCATGAGCGGGTGGATGGTCAGGGTGCGGCGGTGGTCGACGCGGTCACCGGGACGCCGGGGGTGGGAAAGAGCCTGCTGGCCGCCTCCTACGCGTGGGCATGCCAGCGGGCCGGGTGGCCGGTCATCGCCTGGGTCACCGCCGAGAGCGAAGACCAGGTCATCACCGGTCTGGCCGGTCTGGCCCGCCGCCTGGGCCTGTTCACCGCGGAGGATGACGCGTACACCGGGGCGGTGAAGGCGCGGGACTGGCTGGCGGCTACCCGCAAGTCGGCGCTGCTGGTGTTCGACAACGCCGCCCATGTGGAGCAGGTGAGGTGGTGGTGCCCGGCCACCGGATCCACCCGCATCCTGATCACCACCCGCAACCGCACCTTCCACGCCTTGTACGAGGCGGTCGACGTCGGCGTCTTCAGCTCATCACAGGCGACGACCTTCCTGCACCAGCGGACCGGCCTGACCAGCGCAGGCGCCGAACAGGTCGCCGACGAGCTGGGGCATCTGCCGCTGGCCGTCGGCCAAGCCGGCGCCTACATCCACCGCCGCCGCTTGACCTACCCCGCCTACCTCACCCTGCTGCGCGGCTACCCGCTGTACCGGTATCTGCCGCACGCCGCAGACGGCTACCCCGACGGGACCGCCCAAGCCATCCTGCTGTCCATCGACCAAGCCGAACAGACCATCCCCTACGCGCGGGACATGCTGGAGCTGCTGGCGGTGCTGGCCGAGGCCGGCGTCCCCCGGGCGATCCTTCACGGCACCACCGACCCCGACCCCGCTGCCACCGAAGACATCGACCAGTTGCTGGCCGACCTGGCCGACACCTCACTGATCACCTTCAGCGAGGACGGCACCACGGTGCTGATGCACCGCCTGACCAGCCGGGTCCTGCGTGAACGCGCCCACCACCACACCGCAGGCGACGACCACACCACCGGCGGCGATAACGGCGAGGACGGCGACAAAAGCGAGGAGGTAAACCGTCTGGTCCAGGTGCTCGACAACGCCGTCGAGCTGCTGCACAGCTTTAACAACCACATCCCCGACGACGCGGCCACCTGGACCGCCCGCCCGGCCGTGGAGATGCTGGTTGAACAGACCACCGCCCTGCACACCTTGGCCGCGAGTCTCGGTGACCCTTCCGAAAGTCTGCTGTCCTTACGCGCCTGGTGCGGGGTCTACCTTCAGGACCTGGCCGACTTGGCCCGCGCCATCCCCCTGCTCGAACAGACTGCGGCCGATCAGGTGCGGGTGCTCGGCGACGACCACCTCCACACCCTGGCCGCTCGCAGCAATCTCGCCGGTGCCTATCGGGCGGCGGGGGATCTGGGCCGGGCCATCCCGCTGTACGAGCAGACCCTGGCCGACCGGGAGCGGGTGCTGGGCGGCGACCACCCCTCCACCCTGTCATCCCGCAACAACCTCGCCTACGCCTACCGGGCGGCGGGGGATCTGGGCCGGGCCATCCCGCTGCATGAGCAGACCCTGGCCGATCAGGTGCGGGTGCTGGGCGGCGACCACCCCTCCACCCTGTCATCCCGCAACAACCTTGCCGGCGCCTACCGGGCGGCGGGGGATCTGGGCAGGGCCATCCCGCTGTACGAGCAGACCCTGACCGATCGGGAGCGGGTGCTGGGCGGCGACCACCCCGACACCCTGACCTCCCGCAACGACCTCGCGTACGCCTACCGGACGGGAGGGGATCTGGGCCGGGCCATCCCGCTATACGAGCAGACCCTGACCGATCAGGTGCGGGTGCTGGGCGGCGACCACCCTCACACCCTGACCTCCCGCAACAACCTCGCCGGAGCCTATTACGCGGCGGGGGACCTGGGCCGAGCCATCCCGCTATACGAGCAGACCCTGGCCGACTGCGAACGGGTGCTGGGCGGTGACCACCCTGACACCTTGGCTTCCCGCAACAACCTTGCCGGCGCCTACCGGGCGGCGGGGGATCTGGGCCGGGCCATCCCGCTGTACGAGCAGACCCTGGCCGATCGGGAGCGGGTGCTGGGCGGTGACCACCCTGACACCTTGGCTTCCCGCAACAACCTCGCCTACGCCTACCGGGCGGCGGGGGATCTGGGCCGGGCCATCCCGCTGTACGAGCAGACCCTGGCCGATCGGGAGCGGGTGCTGGGCGGCGACCACCCCGACACCCTGGCCGTTCAGCAGAACCTGGCTATCACGTTCATCCGCAGGGGACGCCGGCTAGGTCGTGTTTCGAAGTCGGGTTAACCAGTCGTTGATGGCGGCGATCTGGACGGCGGCTTCGTAGCGGACGGCGAGTTTGTCGTAGCGAGTGGCGATGGCGCGGTGGCGTTTGAGCCGGTTGATCCCG